>CAWJLY010000013.1:0-115703 GCA_963843805.1 uncultured beta proteobacterium | reverse complement strand
TTCTCTCTCTCTCTCTCTCTCTCTCTCTCTCTCTCTCTCTCTCTCTCTCTCTCTCTCTCTCTCTCTCTCTCTCTCTCTCTCTCTCTCTCTCTCTCTCTCTCTCTCTCTCTCTCTCTCTCTGCTGCTGCTGCTGCTGCCCAGGTGAAAGCCTTGTGGCGCACTCCCGAGCAATTGGCCGAGATGCTCCCAGACGGCCAGCGGCGATTGCTGTCGTTGTTCAGGCCCGGCCGGAAGGGCGCCGGCTGCTTGGAATCTTTGCAGCAATGTTCAGACATCCCGACGACTCCGAAGATGCTCATGGGGAGGCCGCGAATGTTCAGAAAAGTTGGATCACTGCGCTGTGGAGTGCCTATCGGAACAGGCGCCGGCTCGGCGCAATGGTAGGCGCCTGCTTGGTGGTCCTGGTTTTGTTCGTCTCGGCGATGGTGGTCGTGCTGTTTGGTTGGAAGATTGCAGAGAGCGCCTGCAGCACTCACTGGCTGTTGGTGATTCTGTTCGTGATTTGTGTATCGCTCGGGGCTTTGGGTGGGGCTGTGGTCTGGTTGGCTCGAGCATCTGATGAAGGAGATCAGGATTGGTCTGATCCAAAACGGTTACGGGTTGTGCCCGGGGGGCGTGTACAGACCCGGCTGGAGCCTGCAACGCCCCGGGGCTGACGGGAACCGGGTCACGAAGGCATTCAACGAAGCGCGGGGTTGGACCTCTATGCCTACGCACCCTTGACGTTGAAGGATTTGTGGTGCGCTCCTATCGAAGCCGGCGCTTCAACGCGGGGCGACGAAAAAGCGGCGCGCCATCACCTTGCAGATGATGACAACCAATGTCAATCACATGTAACCCGCAACCTGACCGGCTGCCTTTTGGCGATCAAATGGGTGGGCGCCGGCATTTTTCGGCGCTGTGAGTTCGACGGCCTGTTTCCTCCGAAACGCGCTTGTAGGCGCTTTGCCGCGCCGCTGAGCGCCGGCGCTCGGAACTGCAAGCGGCAAATAAGATGCCGAAGTCCGAGCACGATGATGCTTCCATTGCCGACCGGCGAAATGCCCATCCTTGTCGCTGCTCGCATGAGCCTCAGTTTTCCCTTGTTGTTCTCTGCCGTGCCCTTGCATACGGTGGATTTCGGTTGCTAAAGCAACGCGGGCGACTGACCGTTGCTGGTTCACCGATGGCGGTCTGTGTCTCAACTTCCCAATTCACTTCTTCAATGCGGCGCTGCCGCGCTGGCCCACTTTCGGCATCTGGTTGCGGGCAGCGCAGTATCCACCACGAAGACCAGCCTGTCTGGCTTCCGGATCGTATGGAATCACCGCAAGAGCGATATTTGGCATCGGTTTCAACAGCCCACACCCCCGGTGGTTGATGCGCTGAGTCGTCTGCTCAGATTGCTCAAGGTGGACGACGGTTCTGGCGCTTGGGGGCGTCTGGGCGGATTTCTTTTGGGAGGCGGGCTTGCCGCAAAGGACTGGAACGACATGCTCGCGATGCGGGTGCCGCACAACCACACCGGATTGCACAGGTCTGCTTACTTAAGGGCGAAGGCGAACTCAACATTGCCATGGGGCGCAGCAAGATTCTGCGGATGGCGAGCGAGTACGGGACAGTTGCTGGCCGACTGCTGGTCGAGCGCTATGCAGGTGTTGGGGTCGGCGCCACGCGGAGCTGGAAAGACAACGCGGGTACGCCTGCTGGTCCTGATGAAGGCGACCCGAAAAAATTTGCAGGGTTCAAATCGTCGGTCGAGGGCGCGCAAAACGCACCTCGAATCGACGCTTTGCTGGATGAGGCGAAAAAAAGCGACCTGCGGGACAGGCCCTCCGATGTCAAGAAGCTCGAGTCCGTGGACGTAGAGGCGGTGCAGAAGTTCGTCAAGGCGATGCAGACCTCAGTCCACCGATGACCCAGATGGCCGGCCCAAGTTCGACTTGAGTCCGGATTCTGATATCCGGTTCAGTCCACCGATGTAAACGAATCTAGACTTCCGACTGCGGGGCTCTATGGTTTATTCCCGCGCAATGTGCGTCGATTGACGTCAGTATTCACCGCAAGGGTTATGTTTTCGAACCGCGCTGCTGCCGTTCAATACGAGGCGAGCGTTCGCCGGAACATCGCCTTGCTTCTGCGGGCACGGCCGCCGCTGTCGGAAGCCGCACGACGCGCCCCACTCCTACAGGCCAACGAACCGGCGCCCATTAGCATCGGGCGCACCATGCAACGTACCGCAACGACGCCCGACGCGGTCGCACGACACTTCGTGAGCTGGCGACAGCCTCCAGGTCGCGCCGTGTTGGGCGCGGCGTTGCTGTTGCTCGCGGCCTGGTTGGTGGCGCCGTGGCTGCGCACTCAGCTGCTGTCGATCGGGGTGTCTTTTGCGGACACCACGGTCGCCCAGGCGCTGCGTGGCTGGAGCGGCAATACCGTGGTGGCGCTCATGCAGGCGCTCAGCCTGGTGCATGGCACCACGGCGTTGCTTGGATTCGCTGCATTGGGCGCAGTCTTCTTGTGGCGTGCGCGGATGCGCGATTCGGCGCTGCTGTTATTGGTCACGCTGCCGGGCGGGATGTTGCTGAACTTCGCAATCAAGACGGTGGTCCAGCGGGCGCGGCCTCATTGGGACTACACCTATCAGTTGATCGACAGCTTCAGCTTTCCGAGTGGCCATGCGGCGGGCGCCACGCTGTTATGGGGCCTGCTTTTCCATGCGTCATGGCCGCGCGTGCAGCGGCCTGCCGGGCGCGCGGCGCTGTTGATCGTTGCGGCCGGCATGGCGCTGCTCGTGGCCGCCAGCCGGATCATCCTCGGCGTCCACTATTTCAGCGATTGCGTGGGTGGCATTCTGCTCGGGCTGGTCTGGTTGGCGATTTGCCTGGCTGGTACGCCCCCTCTTTTTTCTTCTGTGATGAAAGTCAGAACCCCATGACGCGGCGTACCGCCTTTATCTTCAACGGCCACGCAGGCCAGGGCCTTGGAAATGATTGGCTGGCGGAGCACCGGGCCGACATCGAAGCCGTCGCGGCAGGTGGCCCGATCACCGTCGTCAAAGACGGCGAGCAGATCCGCGGTGCGGTGGAGACCGCGCTGGCGCAGGGCTGCGAGGCAGTCGTGGCCGCGGGCGGCGACGGCACGCTCAACGCCGTGGCCTCGTGCCTGATCGGCAAGGACATCACGTTCGGCGCTCTGCCGATGGGCACGCTCAACCACTTCGCCAAGGACCTCGGTCTGCCGCTGGAGCCGCTGCAGGCGCTCGAATGTATTGCCGCCGGCCACACGCTCGAAGTCGATGTCGGGGAGGTCAACGGCCACTATTTCCTCAACAACTCCAGCATCGGCCTGTATGTCGACCTGGTGCGCGACCGCGAACAGCAACAGCTGCGCCTGGGGCGCGGCAAGTGGGCTGCTTTCGTCTGGGCCTTGCTGGGCGCGCTGCGCCGTTTTCCATTCATGACCGTGCAACTGACGCGTGGATGGCAGGTCTCATTTGCACCGCACCCCCTTTGTATTCGTCGGCAACAACGCCTACTGCACCGAAGGCCTGCAGATCGGCCAGCGCGACTGCATCACCGATGGCAAGTTGAGCATCTACGTTGCCGAGCGTGCCGGTCGGGCGCGCCTGTTTCTGCTTGGCCTGCGTGCCCTGGCCGGGCAGCTGCGACAAGCGCGGGATTTTCGCGAATTCGCTGCCACTGATCTGGAGGTCAAGACCTCGCGGCGGTCGATGCATGTGGCCACCGATGGTGAAACGCGGCGGCTCGACACGCCTTTGCATTACAAGACCCACCCGGGTGCCCTGCGCGTCATTGTCCCTGAGCGGGAGCCCGTTGCAGGCTCGGACGACCGATGAAAACGCTGGTTCACCTGTCCGACCTGCACTTTGGTCGGGTGGATCAAGCGATAGTCGAGCCGCTGGTCGAGCACATCATCGGCTTGGCCCCCGACGTGGTGGTGGTCTCGGGCGATCTCACGCAGCGCGCGCGGAGCGACGAATTCAAGCAGGCGCGGGATTTTCTGGCGCGCCTGCCAGGGCCGCAGGTGGTGGTTCCGGGCAACCATGATGTTCCGCTTCACAACCCGGTCGACCGCCTGCTGCGGCCGCTGCACAAGTTTCGCCGCTTCATCACCGATGACCTGAGCCCCCGCCACATCGATGACGAGCTGGCGGTACTTGGCATCAATACCGCGCGTTCGATGGTGGTGAAGAACGGCCGCGTCAATCAGCAGCAGCTTGCCGCGTTGCGCCAGGCTTTCGAGTCGCTGCCGGCCGAACTGGTCAAGGTGGTGGTCACGCATCACCCGTTCGACGTGGCGCCGAACATGCATGAAGGCAACCGAGTGGGCCGTGCGGATCTGGCGATGAAAATATTCGCCGAGCAGTCGGTGGACGTCTTGTTGGCCGGGCATCTGCACATCAGCCACAGCGTCGGCACGGGCGCGCGGTATCCACTGGGCGGCTATCAGGCGCTGGTGGTATCGGCGGGTACCGCCACGTCGACCCGCGGACGCGGCGAGGCCAACTCGTTCAACGTGTTGCGGCTGGACAAGCGAAGAGCAGGAGTCGATCGCATGCAGTGGCAGCCTGCGGATCGTCGTTTTGTCATCGCGTCTTGTGAGGCGTTTGAACGCGGGACGGCCGGCTGGCAGCAGGTGGAAGCGCCGATGCCGAACAGCGCAGTCCGGTAAACCACGAGGTGACCGGCGTCAAGTTCGGCGGCATCATCAAGGATGGCGCCGGTGCTTGGCGGCAAATACGCGAACAGCCACCGTTACCACCCGCACCGGAACCGGTGTTGACACCACGGAGACCCTCGATGAAACCGAACGCGATCAAGCCCGACATTCTTGCCGGCAAGACGGTGGCAGGCGCCATGGTCTTCGAGTTCTTTTCGCCGGGCATGTCGGCCATCCTCGCCAACGCCGGTTGCCGTTTTGTGCTTTACGACATGGAGCACACGGGCCTCGGATACGAGACCCTGAAGTGGTTGTTCTCGAGCTGTCGGGGGCTGCCGATCGAGCCGATGGTGCGCGTGCCGCGCGGCGAATACACCTGGCTCGCCCGTGCGCTCGATCTGGGCGCGCGTGGCGTGATGATCCCGATGGTGGAATCGCAGGCAGCAGGCCGAGGCCGTCGTCGAGGCCTGCCGCTATCCGCCGATCGGCCGCCGCGGCGCGGCGTTCGGCTTTGCGCAGTGCGACTACCTGGGCGGCGACGTCGGCGAGAAGATCCGCCGCTACAACGAGCGCACGCTGGTGATCGCGCAGATCGAGACCGAGCGTGGCCTCGAGCAGGTCGAGGCGATTGCCGCCGTCGACGGCATCGACGTGCTTTGGGTCGGCCATTTCGATCTCTCCAATTTCATGGGCATCCCAGGCCAGTTCGACGATCCGCGCTTCGATGCGGCGATGCGCAGGGTCGCTGAGGTGGCGCGGCGCCACGGCAAGGCGGCCGGCTTCATGGCGACCGACGCGGCCTGGATCTCGCGGGCCCGCGAGATGGGCTACACGATGATCGCCGGCGGCACCGACAGCGGGCTGCTCGAACTGGCGTTGAAGAAGATGGTCGGCCAGATCGAGGCGGCAGGCCAATGAGCCGGGATGGTGGCAGTGGGCAGGAGCGCTTCCGGGTCGGCCTGACCCGCGACCTGTTGACGCGCAGCGGGCAAGCGTCGTTCGGCCAGGGGCCGCTGGCGCTGCTCGACGGCGACCCGCGCATCGAATGGGAGTTTCTGCCGGAGTCGGTCGACGAGATCACGCCCGACATCATGGCGCGGTACGACGGGCTCTACGTCAACTCGCCGCGGGTCACCGCGGCTTCGGTGGCGCGTGCGGATTGTCGGGTGCGGATCGTCAGCCGGCACGGCGTCGGTCATGACGCGGTCGACGTGCAAGCGCTCGCCGCAAAGGGCGTGCTCGCGACCAACACGCCGGTTGCCGTCCGACGCCCGGTGGCGGTCGCCGCACTGACGTTCATCTTTGCGCTGGCCGGCCGGCTCTTCGAGAAGGATCGCTTGACGCGTTCCGGCCGCTGGAACGAGCGCACCAATCACATGGGTCTGGGCTTGACGACCCGCACGCTGGGCGTGATCGGCGCGGGCGGCATCGGCCGCGAGTTGCTCGCGCTGGCCCGACCGTTCGGCTGGCGGATGCTCGCGGCCGATCCGTACGCCGACGCGGCGGCGGTCGCTGCGCTGGGCGCCGAGCGGGTGCCGCTCGAGCGCTTGCTGGCCGAATCCGATTTCGTCGTCGTGACGGCGCTGCTCAACGACGAGACGCGGCACCTGTTGAATGCGCATCGGCTGGCCCTGATGAAGCCCGACGCCTACCTGATCAACCTGGCGCGCGGGCCGCTCGTCGATGAGCCGGCGCTGATCGCGGCGCTGCGCAACGGCACCATTGCAGGCGCCGCTCTCGATGTGTTCGAGCAGGAGCCCGTCGCGCCCGACAACCCGCTGCTGGCGATGGACAATGTGCTGGTGACGCCGCATGCCTTGTGCTGGACCGACGAGTGCTTCGATGCGATCGCGCGCGAGGGGCTGGCCTGCATCGTCGACTTTGCGAACGGCCGCACGCCGAAATCGGTAATCAAGGGGTGACCAACCGTGTTTGATCTGAGCGGAAAAATCGCCCTCGTGACCGGCGCATCGCGTGGCCTCGGCTGGGCGATGGCGCGAATCGCTCGCGCAAGGCGGGCGCCCATGTGGTGCTGAACGCACGTGACGCGAAGGCGCTCGACGCGCGCGTGCCGAACTCGCAGCCCAGGGGCTTTCCGGCGAGGCTTGTGCCTTCGATGTGACCGACAGTGAACTCGCTGCGCGCTGCGTTGCCGACCTGGCGGCTCGCCACGGCCGCTTCGACATCCTGGTCGCCAATGCCGGCATCAATCACCGCCAGCCGATCAGTCGACTTCGAGCTCGCCGATTTCCAGCGCGTGCTCGGACACCAATCTGGTCGCCGTCTGGGTACTTTGCAAGGCGGCCGCGCAGCAGATGATGCCGCGCCAGCAGGGCCGGCTGATCCTGACCGGCTCGATCAGCGCGATCAATGCGCGGCCGACCATCTCGGCCTATGTCGCAGCAAAGGGGCGGTCCACTCGTTGACCAAACAGCTCGCGGTCGAACTGGCGCCCGCGCGGCATCACCGTCAACTGCATCGCCCCCGGCTTTTTCGCCACCGAGATGAATACCGCCGCTGATCGACAACGCCGCCTTCAACGACTGGGTCTGCCAGCGCACGCCGGCCGGCCGCTGGGGACGGCTCTCGGAGATCGGCCCGGCGGCCGTTTTCCTGGCGTCCGACGAGGCCTCTTATGTCAGCGGGCTGGTGATGACCGTCGACGGCGCATTCACCGCCGCGATGTGAGAACCACGCGTCGCTGTCTTCTGACGCAGCGCAACCGTGGTCAGCTCGTCCGGACAATCAAAAGTCGAAGGCCCGGGCCGGGTTATCCACCAGGATTTGCTGTCGCACGGCCTGGTCGGGCGCCCATTCACTGAGGATATCGAGCATCGCCGCGTTGGACGGTGCCGGTGATCGATTGGGGTGGGGCCAGTTGCTGGCCCACAGGCAGCGGTCGGGGTGGGCGCTGACCAAGGCCTTGGCCAAAACCGCCACGTCGTCGTAGTGCGGCGGGCCGATTCGCGAAGTCTCGTAAGGGGCGGACAACTTGACCCAGCGGTCGGGTTTGTCCAGCACGGCCAGCAGGGCCCTGAAGGCGGCGTGCTGCACCGGCACAGGTTCGAGAAACTTGCCCGTGTGATCGATGACGAGCTTGCCGGGCAGGCTGTCGATCAGATCCTGGCGCTCGGGCAGTTCACGCCCGTCCAGCTGCAAATCGATGATCCAGCCCAGCGCGGCGATTCGTTCGGCAACCTGCGCCAGGCTGTCCCAAGGCAGCAGACCGCCGGCGCCCGGGATCATCATGAATCGGATGCCGCGCACACCCAGGCCATGCAGCCGCGCCAGTTCATCGTCGCTGGTATCGGCCGGAACGGATGCAATCGCACGAGCGGCGCTGCCGAGTTGCGCCAGCGCATCGAGCATGACGTGGTTGTCGAAGCCATAACCGGTGGGCTGGACCAGCACGACGCGTTGCAGGCCGAGTTCATGCTGGACCTGACGGTACTCGACCAACGACGCCGGTGGCGGCTTGAAGGTCGCCGACGGCGCCAGGGCCGCGTGGCTGTCGTAGATGTGAATGTGACAGTCACAGGCGTTGTCTGGCATCTTGGCTGGAGTCATGGGCAGGCTTTCAAAGCGGTTGATCGGGCGGTGCCCACCGCTTGGTGTCGCGGGCATGCACGATTGATTGTCGTTCGACAAACGTCGGTTTCGACCCAGCCCCCAGCTGTTCACTCAGGGCTTGTCCGGACAGCCGCTTCAGCTCACTTCACCCGATCGAATTTCAGGCCGCTGTGGCCTTCGCCGCGTCCGGTTGTCTTGCTGCGTCCGATCCACAGCAGCGCACGGCCCGACGCATCGCGTGCGTAGTTGAAGGCGCGTTTGATCTCGATGCCGTCGCGCGGCACTTCTTCTTCTTCGAGGCGCAGAAAATCGGTGGTCAGCAGCGCTGCCGGATCGTGCGGCTGCAGCCGCAGAATCTCGCCGCGCGGGTGGAACATGAAACCTTGCAGCCGGTTGTCGGGCGGGCCGTCCTCGGGCTTGGCTTCGACGAAGGGCAGCTTGCGCAAGTTGTCGATGAAGGCCTTGTAGTCGGCATTGCGAAGCAGGTTCAAGCGCTCGTCGCCAACCTGATAAAACTGCACCACCACGCCGCGCTGCAGCTGAATCGACCAGTTCAGCGGTGTTGCGCCTTCGCGCTTGACGGGAAGGAACGGAATCCAGTTGGCCGCCACCGGGGTCTGCAGCTTGTACGCCAGCGGCGCGCCTTGCGGAACAGCCAAGGCGCCGTCGCTGGCCCGCAGCACCTGGGTGGTCGACAGGCGTTGGCTTTCATAGCGTCGGTCGAGCGGTTCGCCCGAGCTGCCCTGGACTCGTTTCTCGATCCCCCAGACCATGTTGGCCGATCTCGTCGCGCATCATCAGCACGTGTTCGAGCGGCTGGCTTTCCAGGGTTTCGACGCTCGGGCACAGGTACAGACAATCGTTCAGCCGCGCGCGCGGCGCGTTGGCGTTGCGCGCCACCGTCAGCTCGAACATCGTCCACTGCGAGCCATCGAGGTTTCGTGCCGGCGGGATCGGCACCACGATGCCGAAGTTGTCGCGCACCGTGAAGCGGTCGACCTTGTACAGCGCATTGACGTCCAGCGTGACCGGCAGCACGTACCAGTCGTTGCCGAAGACCAGCGCATATTCCATCACCGCCAGCCGGGCCAGATCGCTCTTGGCCGCGCCCATGCGGCCGAAATTGACCTGGCCATCCTCGAACTCCCAGTAGCGGTCGGCCGGCATTCCGGGGTATCGAGCCAAACCTGGCATCGGCGCGCGCTTCGGGCGACCAGTCGATGGCCGCTGCACCGGCCACGGGTTGACCGGCTACGACCGCCGACGACACCGTGAAGCTGTGCCAATCGAGCTTGCCGTCGGCATATTCGTCGGCGTCCAGTTGCAGTTCGGGTTGCACGCCTTCGCTGCGCAGCCCGAAGCGGTATTCGAGGCGCTGCGGGTTCCAGTAGGCGCTGGCACCCGCGGTATCGGATTCGAGCACCAGATCGTCGAGCCACGTCAGCCAGCGTTCGAGCAACTCGCGCACCGGCTGCGGTCCGGCCAGGCCGATGCCGGTGATGAAGGTGTCGATGGCCGCATCGCCGCCGGCCAGCGCACGCAGGTCGGTTGCCAGGCGTCTCGCATCGATGGCCTTGCCGTCGAGCAGGCGGTGCCAGACGAAACCGGCGTTGTCGGCCACCGGGTCGGTCGGGTCTGGCAGCGGCGCAGCATAGGCGCCGAGCAGGCCATCGACGGCGTCGATCAAGCCAGCCGCGCGCAGCATGCGCATCAAGTGCTGCCCGGCCTGCGCGTTCAGCTTGGCATGCACTGCCAGTACCGCCTCGGCCTCGACCATCGCCTCGACCGGTGGTGCACCGGCCAGATCCCGCGCGGCGACGGCAGCGTCCGGGTGCACCAGCCTGGCCATCGGAACGCCGAGCAGGCGCAGATCGGCGCCGATCGGTGAGCCGGCGTCTTCGCCCTGGAACTCGTTGAACTGCCATTGCCTGGCCAGCATCCACAAGGGATCGGCGATCGGTGCCTGCAGGCCCAGCGAGATGTCGTCGGAGGTCGGCATCGGGTCGAGCCGCGACCAGGTGGTGGCCGAAGGATCGGGCTTGAACGCCTTCAGGTCGAGCGCCTCGACTCGTGCGGCGGCGGCCGAAACTTTGTAGCTCATGATGTTCTCGCTTGGTTCATTCGCTGACGATGCTGGTACCGGCGGCCATGTGCATGAAGCTGTTGGCCGTGTTCTGGCCGTAGGCTGCGCGCAGCATGCCGAGGTTCTTTTCGACCAGGCGGGCAAAGTCGAGCGACGGCACGTCACGCTTGAAGTTGTTCGACAGGAAAATCCCCGGCAGCAGCAGCCCCAGACCCTGCAGATCCTGCGGACGAACCGCGCGCAGGCGGGCCAGCGCCATCGCCTCGTCGACCACGCCGAGCAGCGCGTCGAGTGTCCAGTTGGGTACGCTCAAGTCGTGCGGCACCGCCAGCAGCATGCTTTGTGGGGCCCGCGCGCCGGGTGCATCGAAGTGAAAACCGAGGCCGGTGGTTTCCTGTCGGGCCGGAATGGTTTCGCTCCACTCGTCGACGAAGAGGCCAGCCATCGCGTCGTCGGCGTCCAGTGTTGCCAGTGCAGCGGGTGCATGGGCCACCACCGCGACCACGCCGCGCAGGTCGTCGTCGGGATGGCACGGCAGGGCGCCCCAGCGTTTGACCGGCTTGTCGATCTGCGCCGAGGTCTGCAGCAGCTTGAAGTCGCTGGCCTGGGTGAGCACGCCCATCGCCTCGGTTGCGCTGATCACGTCGTTGAGCAGCCCGGTGTTTTCGCGCACGGCGCCCAGTTTCGGCAGCCAACCGGCGATGGCCAGGTCGTCGCCGTTCAGCAGCTGATCACGTCGCGTCAGCGACGCCGCCGATTCGGCTGCCAGCCCGCCGAGCGTGAACAAGGGCAGGATCGGAAACGATTTGCCGAGCACGGCGCGCATGCGGGCCAATGTCTTGCGCACCTGTTCACCGGGGGCATCACCGGCTTGCGCCGGTGGCGCCGCCGCGCGCCGGGCGGTGACTTCGGCCAGCAGGGCGGCCGCGCGAGCCCGGGCCGCCACCAACGTGTCACCGGAGGCCACCTGCTCACCCTGCGCAGAGTCCGCGGCGACGGGCTGGCTGGCCAGCGCGCTGCGCCAGCCGAGCAGCTCGGCCTGGCCCAATGCGGCCAGCAAGGCGTTCAGCAGCGCGCGGCTGGCCGGGGCGGCGGGGTCGAGTTGTTCGGGATCGGCCGGTACCGCGGCGACCGCGGCGTCGAGCGCGGCCACCGCGCTGTCGGCGCGGCTGTCGACCAGCAGCAGACGGCCTTGCAAATCGACGCGATCGACGCCGGCAAATTCGCCGTCGTTCAAGGTCGCTTCACTTTCGACGCCGTCGCGCGCCTGCACCATGTCCATGCGGCGCAGCGCGCGGGTCTTGTCGAGCAGACGGTGCAACAGCCAGCATAGCGATTCGAATTCGACCAGACCGATGCTGCCCGGGGCTGCGTCGACCGGCGGACCGGGCTGCAGGACGATGGCCATCTCGGCAGCGGCGGCGCCGAATGACGCCTGGGCCTGCGCACTGAGCAGCGCGCCCAGCCGTTCCTGCACTCCGCTTTGCCCGCCCGATGTCTGCGCTTCGCTGGCCAGCACCAGCGACAACGGCGACATGCCGAGTTCCTCCAGGCCGGCCTGCAAGCGGTTGGCGGTTTCGTCCCAACGGCGCACGGGCCGGCCATCGAAGATCTCGCCGGTGTCGACCTGTTGCAGCACGCGGGCCTCGAAACGGAAGCGCGCGGGGTCGCCGAGCAGCCGGGCCAGCCAGGCGTTCAGGCGTGGCTCGACCAGCGCGGCCAGATCGTTCATCGGCGCCCATGGGCCGGGGTTGATGGTCTGCATCACCACCACCACGCGCTGGGTGTAGCCGCGCGTGCTGTGCGGCGTCTCGATGACGCGTGGCTCGGGTGGCCGCGACTGCTTGTCCAGCGCGAGCATCGCCGCACCGGCAGCATCCAGGTTGCCGCCGATGATCTGATGCACGCTTTCGCTGACCAGCAGGTCGGACACCGAATCCATCAAGTCGAGCAGATCGTCGATGAACACCGCCACCTGCGGGCGATCGGCCGCCGGCACGCTGGCCGGCGAAATCGCATGGATGCCTTTGTCGCGGTATTCGGCCATCAGCCGCACGCCGTCGATCACATCGCGCACGCCGCTGTTCTCGGCGCCGTCCTCGGGCGCGGCGCCGGTCGGCCGCAACGGAAAGACCCGGCGATAGTCGAGGATGTGCTGTGACAGATCGTGGTCGCGCAGCGATCGCTCGAAGCGGTAGCCGAGCAGCGCCGCCATCGACTGGCCGTTGGCCACTCCCTCCAGCAAGCGCTTGGCACGCTGAACGCGTTGCGAGCGCAGGTCGATATCGAAGGCACCGGCGGCCGCGTCGCGATTCGCCAGATGACCGCTGCGCAGCACCGCGGCGGTGGTCGCCTGCTGCAACGATGGTGCGTGCACATAGCCTTGGCTGTCGGCGATTCGCTGGTCGCGCAACTGCGAATCGGGCCGCAAATCTTCGACCACGCCGAAAGCGCCGATGTGGATGCCTTGCGGGGCGCGTTCGCGCATCTGGTCGAGCCGCTTGGTGGCCAGCGAGGTGATCCAGGCATCGAGCCGAAACGCGCACACATCGAGCGAGGTGCGCAGCGCCTGATCGAGCTCGCCGACCGTGCGTTGCTGCAAGAACGCCAGGCTCTGGTTGAAGGTGGCCACATTCTTCAGCGCCTCCGGCCAGTTGGCGACCGCCAGACCGAGCTGGCTGCCGATGAACTGCGCCACCGACTGCTCGCCCGTGCTGCCGACCAGCTTCAGCCCGAGCACCGCGCTGGCGTGGCCCATCTCGAACTGGTCGCCGACCAGTGTGGCGGTGTCGACGCCGTTGTATTCGGCGTAGCGCATGTTGCGCGCGCCGAGCTTGACGGCCGCGCTGAGCAGCGGCGATCGGTCGATGTGGCCGTAGAACAGTTCGCGGCCGCTGTGCAACACCTCTTCGTCGGCAGCAAAGGCCAGCAGGGCCTCGAGCAGCGAATCGGCGTTTTCCATCTGGCCGAGCGCGCTGCGCGGGTCGCCGCTGGCGGTGCTGAGCAGGCCGAGCAGCGTGCCGATGAAGTCGCGCGCCAGCGGCAGCTCGGGCGCCACTTCGCGCCGGGCATCTTCGGGGTCGCGCTGGACCCACGCAACGGCGTCGAGCGAATGCGGTTTCGGCCGCACCGCGCAGGCGGCAAGAAAAGGCGAACGAACGCTGAACGGCTGCTTGCCGAGCAGATCGGCCACCATGAACTGGATCAGCAGGCGCTGTGCGAAAGCGGTGTCCTTGATGTCGGGGTAGTTGGCGATATTGGCCGGCCCCGCCACTTGCCAGAAACGTTTGGCGACGCTCCATGGCTGCATGGCCAGCAGCTGATGCAGGCGGTCGGCCGATGGCTGGCGCATCGTCGGTACCCGCGGCACGGCCGCCTGCCAGATGTTGCGAAACCAGCCCAGGGTCTCGAAGACATGACGCTCGACCGCCGAGTTGGCAGCAGGCACGAACGCGCGCGCGCTGATCGGCAGGATGCCGTAAGGCTGGTTGCCGACTCGCAGTGCGCTGAGCGGCCCGCTGGCGCGCAGATAACGCACCGCATGTGCGCGCAGCAATTCGACCGATGTGTCGTTGAGCAGGGTCTGCGCCGGGTCGAGCGGGTTCCAGAAATAACGCAGCGTGTAGCCCAATGTGGCCTTCCACAAGGCGTTCAACATGTGCCCGCTGGTCGCACCTTCCTGCAGTTCGGCGCCGGGGATCAGGCCCGCATCGAAACCGCCAGGCGGCAGGCCGAGCAGCAACTGCAGCCGGGCGCCGGCGCCGGCCAGTTCGTCGGCGACCACCGGCCCTGAACCGACCCCAGCGGCCGCAGCAGCCAGCGAGGCGGCGATCGATGCGGCCTGTGCGTCGGCGGCATCGGGCTGCAGCGAGGCGGCGACATCGGTGCTGCTCGCCCTGAAGCCGGAGCGTTTGTCGCCGGTGTTGTTGGTCGGCGTGCCCTGGGCGACAAACTTCAGGCCTTGTGCGTGCTGATGGTTGTCGAACAAGTCGGCCAGCAGTGCGGCGGCCGAGTCGGCCGACTGGGTCCAGTCGACGCCGAGCACCACCAGCCGGTCGAAGCCGTCGCTGAGCCGGGCGCCGCCTTTCAGGTCGGCCTGGGTCACCGTGATCGCCATCCCGGCGACAACGGCCGCGTCGTAGTCGACCAGCCACGAACGATCGTCGGCAAACGGATCCCAGGTTTGCGGGTCGTCGACCAGCAGCGGATCGAACAACGGCGACAGCGGCAGCAGATCGGCCACCGCGCTGCCCCATTTGCGCAGCACTTCCTGGCCGTTCAGGGTGCCGACGACGACGAAGCGGTCGGGCAGGGCGGTTGCCACCACTTCGCGTGCGTCGTCGGCGGCCACCGGTATGGCCGCATCGTCGAATTGCGGCGCGCCACCTTGCGCCAGCGCGGCGACATTGCCCGGCGTCGTGGTTCGGACGATGTAGGCCGCGCGCATCGGGCCGAAGATCAGCGCAATCTGTTTCCACGGCGATTCGCTGTCGCTCGGCGTCGCGAAACGCAAATTCCAGTAGCGCTTGCCCTCGGCGAGTTCGCTGCTTGTCAGCCCCGGCTGGTGCTGAAAGCTGTGCAGTGCATCGGGGTAGATGCGAACCATCAGTTTGCTCGGCGCGTCGTCGTAGCGCGTTTGCACCGATACCGGCATCAGCAGCACCGGATGTCGGGTGTCGAGTGCCTCGACCAGCAGCGCCGGATCACGCTGGGCGAGCAGGCCTTCGGAGAAGTTGCGGATGGCGGCCAGTTGCGCCTTGCCGGCTGCTACGTTGCGGCGCGCGGCCGTATCGAGCTGGTCGATCTGCGTCTGTTTGCGGCGCAGCGCCTCGGCTGTCGCGCCTTGCAGCTGCAGCGCTGTCAGCTCGCTGTGCGCCTGCGCCAGTGCCGCGCGCTGGCTGCGTTGCGCAACACGCTGCTGGTCGAATTCGGCACGCGCGCCTTCGATGGCCGCGCGGTTCAGGTCGAGCAAAGGCATGGCGGGCTTTCGGATGGGTCAGGTCGCGAGGTCCGGGCCTTCCCAGTAGGCGCGGAATGGCAACTGCAGCAATGCGCCGGCGATCTCGGCAGCGGTCGGTGTAGCGGTCAGGGTCGGGAACGATGCAAAAGGCTTGTTCGGCACCTGCGCAATCGCGGCGACCGTTGCAAAGGCGCCTTCGGCCACGCCCAGGTGCGCCCAGGTCAGCGCCTTGTACGGGTTGAAGCCGGCGTTCTTCACCGCGAGGAACTGCGGTGATGCGGCCGCTCCGCGGGCGTAGTCGGTCAATGCTGCGCTCAGGCTGGCGCGGCGTGTGGCGCCGATCGGCGGTGCGGCGCCGGGCGCCGGGTCGTTCACGTCGAAGCCGAAACGGGGCTCGCCCATGTGCTCCTCGATCACGAAGCACCAGTCGCCGATCTCGGCCCTGTCGATGTCGAAGCCGAAAAAGGTGACGTCAGGCTTCAGGAAGCCGGCAAAGACAGGCGTCTGGATGTCGAGCTTCGGGTTGGGCGGCAGGCCTTGCGGGTTTTTTACCAGTTTGCTTTGGTCGGCCGGCACGTTTTTCTTGCGCTTCCAGGCGTAGACGGCGCTGTTCGGATACCGGCGCAGCAATTGCCCCTTGATCAGCAGCGCGACGCGGTCGGGATCGGTGATGTTCGGGTCGCTGCGCTTGCCCAGCGGTTGTTTCAGCCACTCGTGGATCGGCTCCATGTCGTCGAGCGACTCGAGGCTGCCATCGGGGCGCGCCTTGACGCGGCCCCAGAAGCGCTGGAATGGCGTGCCGCGCAGGTCGGTCGGAAAGCCCCGCCACAGCAGCTCGCCATTCATCTCGACATTGGCGCCGACCATGAAACTGTCGATGAAATACTGGTTGACCTGCACCAGCATGATCAAGTCCTGCGGCAGGTTGCCGACGCCGGGCATGAAGGCTTCCTGGTTGTAGTCGGCCAGTGCGCTGTACAACGGTTCACGCAGATGCGGCCAGGCCATCACCCGATCGGCCAGCGCTGGCACCATGAAACGCAACTTGGCGGCCGCGCTGGCCGTCAGGAAAGGTGCAACATAGGCATTCTGCTGGCCCAGTGCGGTGTGTGCGATCGAGACCTGCGACGCCAGGCGCGCCGACAAGGTCAGCTCGGGCTGGGTGCGGGCGCGAACGATCTGCGCTGCCTGCGCGACACCGAAATCGATTGTTTGCACCGCCACCCGCATCGTCTCGAAGGGTTCGCGCCATTGCGCCTGGATGCCGCGGGTCGCGGTCGAGAAGCGGTTCAACACGGCCCGTTCGCGCAGTGCCGGTGGCAGCGTGATGCTGGCGACGTCGCGCGGCGGTGCGGCATCGCCGATCTGGCTGAACTCGAGCCCCGGACTCAACACGAAGCTGCCCGGAACCGCCCCGGCCTGCAGATCGATGGCGTTGGGCGGCAGATTGGAAAACAGCGCCACGTTGCCGAAGCTGCGGACGGTCGTCAGCTGCACGCTGCCGAGCGAGACGCCGGCCGCGCGCGACACGTCGGCACGGCTGGCGGGTGTGGCACGGCGTTGGGCATTGAAACGCAGCAATGGCCGGTCGAGCCGCAGCACGCCGTTGCGCTTGTCGAGCTGCATGGCGCTGAACTGCAACTGGGCGCCGTCGCGTTCGGCCTCGACCAGAAAACCTTCGACACCGCGCCTGCCCAGCGCTTCGACCTGCTCGGTCATCACACCCAGATCGGCGCTGCTGGTGCCGGCGGATGCCGACAGCAAGGCGCCGAACCGCTGCATGTGGGAGTCGGTGAACACGCCCTTGCTCTGACCGACGCGGATCATCGGCGGCGGCAGGCCTTTGCTGGCGAAGCTGCGCTGCGCGACCGCAGTGGCCGCGAGCAGGCCCTTGATCTGGCCCAGCGTGGCCTGATTCGACAAGCCGCGGTCGGCCAGACTGACCAGGCGGCCGGCGTCGCCGTTGAGTGCCAGACCATCAAACAGCCTGGTACCGAGAATGCCGTCGGGAACGAATTCATTGACGGCAAACGCGGCCGGCTTGGTGCTGGCGGCAGCCATCTGTTTCAGATATTGGCCGCCGAGCGCCGGCAGCTGTGCGGCCATCGGGTTGCGCCGTGCCGCAGTGCGCAAGTTGCGGCGCAGCGGACTCAAGCCGCGCCGCAGTGCAGGGTCGACCAGCGCGGCGGGCAGGCTGGAGCGGTCGATCTGCCCGCCAAGCGACGCCAGAGCACCATTGACCTTGAATGCCGTGGCACCTTGCGCGGTCAGCGCCTCGATCCGCGACAACGCCGGGCCCATCAACTGCAGCAGCCGCTCGTTGGGCAGCGGGTCGAAATGTTTGACCTTCAACGCGCGCATCGCCTCGATGGCGAGCCGGGTCAAGTTGAACTTCATTTCAGCGCTGCGGACCTCGCCGATCTGGTCCCAGCAGGCGTCGACGTAGTCTTCCTGGTTCTTGCGAACGACTTCGGCGCCGTAGCCGGCCGCGCCGCGGTAGCGCGGGTTCAGATTCAATCCGGCCAGCCAGTAGCTGGCCTGCTGCGCCTGCATCACGCTGTGCTGTTTGGCGTGCCAGCGGCCGTACAGCGGTGGCTTGACCTCGATTCGCCTGACGCTGCCGTCGGCCTCGTCGACCACCGGGTTGTCGACTTGAGACGCCGGCGTGTTGACGATCGCCGCCAGGCTGCCGGCATGGGTCGGCGACGCCAGTGCGCCGGGCTGATAACTGATCGGGACCAGCGCACCTTCCATGGTTGACTGGCCGCCGCCGATCAGCGTGTCGACCGCCATCGGCGAGGTGCCGATGTTGGCCAGCTGGGTGGCGACGACCGGGTCGTTTTTCCACTTCTTCGGGCTGCGCAGGCGGCGCGCCAGGTACTCGAAATCACCGGCCGGGCCGGTCGAGAACTCCCAGTGGTAATAGACCGGCAGCACGACATCAGCTGCCGACGGCCTGCTCCAGGCCGGTGTCAGTGTCTGCATGGCGGCGCTGCTGCCGTCGCCGGCCAGCCCCAGCCCGCGCAGACGCCCGGGTTCGAAAGCCGGCACCACGCAGGCGACGTAATTGCGGCCCGGCTGCAGCCGGCGCGGGCAGATCAGCCGCGAGATGTTGCTGCGCGGATCGCCTTGCAGATCGTGCTGGATGCCGGCCAGGTCTTGCGCCGCGGATTCGCTGACAACCTGGGCATGGGCCCACGACCATGATTCGTCGAGCGGCGGCAGCTCGCTGTTGACGTCGGCAGTGGCGATGCGCACCGACGGCAACGGCCCCGGGCCTTGCATCTTCGGCATGCCGGTCTTGGCCACGTCGAGGACCACCAGCACCAGCCAGGGCCGCAGCCGCTGGTCGGCGTTGGCGCGCGCCGGTGTCAGCATCCACGGAAAGTCGGGCGGATCGAAATCGATGATCGCGCAGTAGTTCGGCTCGAAGTTGGTGGTGTGCGCACGCGGGTCGGTACGCACCACCAGCGAGGTATCGATGGCAATCACATCGCCCGGCCCGTGCAGGCGCAGCGGCAGCGGCGCGATGGCCTCGCCGGCCAGCGGCGCGGCCAGCGTGACGCCGACATGCGCCTCGGCATGAGCGGGCAGGTTGCCGAGGTTGTCGACCGTGTCCAGCGCAACCGTCAACCCGCGGCGCACCCAGGGAAGAAATTGGTAGGAGATGGCCATATCGGGCTTCCAGTGGGACGTCAACGGCGTCTAGAACATCGTCTCGAAGGCTTCGACAACCTGGACCGCAGCGCCCTTGGCAAGCGCCACGTCCTGTGCCTGCCAGAACGAGGTGCCGGCGGCACCGGCCAATGCCGTTGCGCTCATCGTGCCGCTGGCGATGTCGAGTGTGGCCAGTGGCGGCGGGTTGACAACGACTTTGGCTTCTTCGGGCTTCAGCAGTGCCTTGCGACGCAACGGCGAACGAGCCGCGGCACCGTGTTCGAGCGTCCAGTTCCGGTGCGCCGACAGTGTCAGCCCAGGCATTGCCAACACGCCGACACCGCTTTTTTCGATCGACAGGTTGACCTCTTCATAGTCGAAGGTCTCGGACACGGCTGCTTCGAAACCGTAGTCGCGCTGGCCGGATTCGAAGCCCGATGTGAAGCGGTCGAACGATGGCTTGCCAAGCCGGTCGTCATCGCTCATGTCGATGAACTGGGCGGTCGGGAAGTTGTCGGTCAGAAGCTTGTCGGGCGTCTTGACTACGGCACCGAAATTGAGCGAGGCGATCGCGATGCTGCGTTCGCCCTCGATGCCGTCCGAGCCGAGCTTGTCGAGCTGCTTGGCCAGCGGCAGGCGTTTCTGAACGAACTGCAGCACCGCGTTCGGGTGCGCAAGCAGCGGCTGCGACGCGTTGGCGTCGACGGGCGGTGGCAGCTTGGCAAAGGTGGCGAAGGCATCGCCGCCTTGTGCCAACTGGGCCGACCAGTTGGTCGGCGATTCGAGTTCGCGCTTCAGTTCGCCGGCCAGCGTCAGCTTGCGCACCGTGGTGGCACGGTCTTCGCCCCAGCTTTCGTCGACCTTGAAATGGAAGTCGGGAAGCGGCCACGGTGTATGAATCGTGGCCCGGCCGACCAGTTGCCAACGTCCCGGGCCGGCCAGCATTCCGTAGATGTCGACGCTGGCGAAATCGATGTCGAACACGGCGACGCCGGCGAAGATGTGGATGTCGGTTTCGAAGCGGAATTTCGGAACCAGGTAGATGATGGCGTTGAATTCGAAGCCGCCTTCGAACGAGGCGACGCCGACATCGCCCCACACGCGCATCGACGAGCCGCCTTGCACGGTGGCCGAGGTCACCGCGAAATAGCCGCGGAACTGCATGCCGACGATGCCGATCGAAAAATCGGCGCCGACGCGCTGGAACGGGCTCGGCAAGCCCGGCGGCAGATCGGTGAAACGCGGGTGAAAACCGCCCGCGCTGATCAGGAAACTCGGCTTGTCGCCGAACAGCGCGCGAAACGCGAACTGGCCGCTCAACGAGATGAACAACACGCGTGAATCGCGCAACACGCCGTCGAACCAGATCTGCAGGGGATCGAAGACCACGCCGCCGGCGAAGTCGACCTGCAGGTACAGCAACGCCAGCGACTTGTCGATCAGCGGCGGCAACTGCACGATGACCTGGCCGACGAAGACGAACTGGCTGGGCTCGATCAACAAGCCGATGCGTGCGGTGACCAGGCTGGGCGTGCCCCAGCCGAGTTCGAGCATCGGCCCGATGATGAAACCGCCCGCCTTGAACGGGAAGATCACGCGCAACTGATTGAAGATCTGCGGCGCGTTGGCGATCGGGTTCTGCGGGAACAGGAAGCTGTCGAGCGAGCCGGTGGCCAGGCCGTTGGACAGCGCGTCGCGATTGACCGTGTGTTGCACGCCGAGCAGCCCGCCGAGGCCGGTCAGCGTGAAGCCGAAGCCGAGCTGGATCGGCGGCAGTTGCGCCACGATGATCAGCAGGAACGACCAGCCGCCGGGGTTCTTGGTGCCGAGCAGGCCGATCGCCTTGACGCCGATCTGCATCAGCTTGATATCGATGATGCCGCCGTATTCGCCGCGATCGGGGTCGAACAGCAGAAAGCCGCCGCCCTTGACGATGCCTGCATCGATGGCCAGCCCGGCACCGGACGGCGGCTTCAAACCCCAGCCGGCTTCGGCGACGCCGGCCAGCAGGTTCTTCAGGTCGAGCCTGGTTCCCAGACGGTCGATCGACCCGGAAAACGGGCCGATCTGCACCTGGAACGAGCCGGACAGTTCGACCTGCACCCGGTTCAGCCCATCGGCCTTGCTCAGCTCGAAGGTGAGAAACGGAATCTGCACCGGACTGTTCGGTATCGCCTCCAGCGGGATCGTCGCCTTCAGCCCGGTGCCGTCTTTCAGCCGCAAGCCGCCGGCCTTGTCGGCGATCAGGCCGAACGTCAGCGCCACCTCGATCTGGTCGCCGATCACCGCACCGAGGAAGGGATCGTCGCCGACCTTCAGCAGCAGCTTGCTGTCCTTCAGATCGAACTCGACCCGTGGATCGGTGTTTTTCAGCAGGATGGCGCCGCTCAGCTCGCCGATCGAGAAATGGGTGCCGTCGGCCTTGCCGAGAATCAGCGGTGACGCGGTGCTCTTGCGGCCGAAGCGGATGCCGAACTCGACATCGCCGCTCAGCTTGGGCACCGGCATCGATGCCGGCAGCGGCAACAGGTTTGGCAGATCGATGCCGAGCACCACTTCGCTGCTGGCGGTGAGCGACAGCGCGAACTGCTCGCCGACACCTTGCTGCGCTTCAAGGTTGCTGTTCAACTTGGCGAACAACTGCGCCGGCGTGGCGCCAGCCGGGCCGATATAACCGAACGCCAGCGTCAGCGATTTGCCCGCCGATCCGGCCAGATTGAAGCTTTGGGTGGCTTGGCCCGGCGGCAGCGCCAAAGCCGGCACCGGGACGGCTGCTGCCAAACCATCGGTATTGAACGATCGATCGATCAAGGTGCCCAGCGCCATGATCGCCAGCCCGAGGATCGCCTGGCCTTCGACCACCTGGGCGTTGTTCAAGGCGCCACCGGCCGGGTCGAGCCCCTTGATGATGTGCACCAGGCGCCGCGCCGGCGGATCCGCTGCGGGCGCGTCGGCGTCGCCGGACAGAATCAGCAACAGCTTGGCAATCGAATAGGCCGATGGCGGTTTGCCCGGTTGGGCGCCAACGATGCGGTCGATCTGCTGCACGACCTTGACCAGGTCGCCGAGATCGACATGGCCTTGATCGAGGTGGGCCAGCACTTCGCCGAGCGTTTTCAGCGCGGCGACGGTTTCGCCGGTGACCAGGGTCGCCATGGCAAGCGACTGGGCGGCCGCCCGGGTGGCTGCAAAGGCACTCGGATTGATGGTGGCGACCGTCTTGTCGAGCTCCAGGCCGAGCCGCGTGCGCAAGGCGTCGCCAAGGGGTGCGGCAAGCGCTGGCGGCGCAGCCTGCGCCTGCAGGTGATTCACCGCCGCCTGGAACCAGGCAAATGCCCGCAAGAAAACCTTGTCCGAAGTGACAGCCATGCCGTGCCTTCTTTCCTGGTGCAGGCGGCGACTCTACGGCGATGGTCGGCAAAGGTCCAGACCCTGAAAAGTGCAAAAGAAGCGCGATCGCCGAGGGGTTTGCTGGGGTGGATGACCAATGGACTGCCCGCCGGGCCAACGTAACAGAAGATTGCTTCTGTTACCGGACGTCTTCAACGCAGACTCGTTTGTCCGGCCGGTGATGGGTTCGCGATCATCAGCGGCCGATGGCTCGACGCGTTGAGCGCATCCCGGACACATGGCCACTCGCGAGTGGTGTTCTGCGTCACGGTACCCTCGCAGGGCGGCCCGGGGTTGCGCGGCGCCGCGGTAGCCGGGCATGTCAAGATCGCCAGATATGAGACGAAAACCCCAGCCGATGCCGACGGGACCGCTGTTCCACCTGATCGCCGGCGCGCTCGACCCGGTGGCGCCGTTCAGCCATGCCATCGAACAGGACGGCTGGAGCGGCCTGGCGCGCGGCGCGCTGATCGAGATCGACCTCGTGGCGCGGCGCGTGGCGGCCGCAGCGCCAGGCCTGCCTTCGGACCCCGCCACGGCCTTGGCCCAGGCATTCCCATCTTCGCCACCATGAGCCACCTGTTCCATCTACCCGCCAGTGTCGAAACCTGCCACTGGGGGTTTTTCGATGCCACCCTGCAGCCCGTCATGACGGTGGAAAGCGGCCAGCGTTTCACCGTGGCCACGGTCAGCGGCGGTGCTGCGGTGCTGCCGCCTGCCGGCTTTCACGTCCCGCCCGAGCTGCTGGACATTCACGCCCGCCTGCCCATGGCGATGCCCGGGCACATCCTGACCGGCCCGGTGGCCGTGGCCGGCGCGATGCCAGGCGACACGCTGGAGGTGCGCATCATCGACGTGCAGTTGCGCCAGGACTGGGGCTACAACGTCATCCGCCCGCTGGCCGGCACCCTGCCTGACGACTTCCACACCTACCGCCACCTGAACATCCCGCTTGACCGCGAGCGCAGCGTGGCGCGGCTGCCCTGGGGCCTGGAGCTGCCGCTTCACCCCTTCTTCGGCGTGATGGGCGTGGCGCCGCCACTGAATTGGGGGCGCATCAGCACCATCCAGCCCCGTGCGCACGGCGGCAACATCGACAACAAGGAACTCGGGCCCGGCAGCAGCCTGTATCTCCCGGTGCACGCGCCCGGCGCCTTGTTCTCCTGCGGCGACGGCCATGGCGCGCAAGGCGACGGCGAGGTCTGCGTGACAGCCATCGAGACCGCCTTGCTCGGCACCTTCGAGCTGGTGCTTCACCCGCAAGGCGCCGGCCCTGCGTTGGCCTACCCGCGCGGCGAAACGCCCACGCACTGGATCACCATGGGCATGGACCCCGACCTGGATCGCTGCGTGGAGATGGCGCTGCGCGACATGATCGTGTTGTTGGGCGAGAAGGCCGGGCTCAGCCGCGAAGACGCCTATACCCTTTGCAGCCTGGCGGTGGATTTCCGCATCACGCAGACCGTGAACGGCCACAAAGGCGTGCACGGCCTCTTGCGCAAGAGCTTGATCGGAAGCTGTTGAAAATGGGCGGAACGGCTGACCGAGCATGTCCTGAGCTCGGTTGAGATGTGGAAGCACAGCATCTGAGCAGGGCTTGGGTATCGACAGCACAGACCGTGTGAGACGGCGCCGGGCCAATCAGCGGATTCCAGCGGCGGCTTTACGGGGCCGATCCTGGGCGACCGCGATTGGCCGTCAGTGTGGGTTCAAGGCCGCGCCAGCAATCTGATTTCCGATGCACCAGCCAGGGCTGGCCAGAGTCAGGTGTCGGCGAGGTCCGCGAACTGGGGCTATCGGCCATCAGCTGTATTACGCGACCGGCTGCTGGGGTCCGGTTCAGAATGCAACCCCAAGCGCTGCAAATGGCTGAGAAGCCTACCCATTCTCTCTGCTCAACGGCTAATAAGACCCGTAGATTGGCGCCACACGAGTGGTTCGAGTTTTGAGTATCCGAGCGATGATCGACGACTTTGCCGTGCGTCGACAAACCATTTCCGAAGGATGACCGTGTCCGCACCCGACCGAGTTGGCGAGGAAGACAGTGTTGCAGCGCTAAAGCGGTTGTGCATCCTCGACTCAGCGCCTGAAGCGGAATTCGACGCTCTGGTCCAGATTGCCTCGTCCGTCTGCGGAACTCCGATCTCGCTCATCAGCTTCATCGACACCGACCGACAGTGGTTCAAGGCCAACGTCGGGTTACCTGGCGTTGATCAGAACACCACGCGAGCATGCCTTCTGCGCCCATGCCGTGCTCGGCGATAATTTGTTCGAGGTGGAGGACGCGACCCGGGACGCTCGTTTCGCCGACAACCCGCTTGTTGCCGGGCAACCGGACATTCGCTTTTACGCAGGCGCGCCCTTGACGCTCAGTGGCGGCGAGCGCGTCGGCACCCTTTGCGTCATCGATCGCAAGCCTGGCAAGTTGACGAAGCAGCAGAGGCTCGTGCTACATCAGCTTTCTGTTGCTTGCTGCCAAGTTGCTCGAAGGTCGCTTGGCCATGCGGGAGTACGTGGCATCCATTGAGTCGGCGGCCACAAGCGAAAAACTGCTGGGCCTGGTGGTCGACAACGTGCCGGCCATGATCGCGTACTGGAATGCCGATCTCATCTGTCGGTTTGCCAACCCGGCCTACCGCGAGTGGTTCGGTGTGGACCCGGCACAACTGGTCGGTAAGCACATCAGTGAGCTTCTGGGCCGCGAGCTGTATGCGTTGAACAAACCCTATCTCGACGCCGCCCTGCAGGGGCATGCCCAGACTTTCGAGCGAATCATTCCGGGGCCTGCCGGCACCGTCCGTTACAGCCTGGCGCAGTATGTTCCCGATGTGGCCGATGGCCAGGTTCGGGGTTTGCTGGTCCACGTCGCAGACGTCACGCCCCTGAAGGACACCGAAGAAGCGTTGCGTCAGGAGATGGCCGAGCGCGCGCGCGTTCATGAGCTTCTGCTGTCCAGTGCCGCAGAGCTTGACCAAGCCCAGCAATTGGGCGCCATCGGAAGCTGGTCTTGGCAGGTCGATGGCGACCGGGTCGCCTGGTCGGCCGAGCTGTTCCGCATGTTGGGCTGCAACCCGACGCTGGGCACGCCATCCTTCGCGGAGCAGGCCCGTTTGTATACGGACGACAGCTTTGCTCGCCTTCAGCAGGCTGTAGGCAAGGCGCTGGATACTGGCGAGCCCTACACGCTAGACCTGCAATACCGGCGCCCGGATGGTCACGAGGGGTGGGTCGAAGCTCGGGGTGAAACCGTCAGCGCCGCCTCGGGCCGCATCATTGGTCTGAGGGGCACGGTCCAAGAAATCACACAACGGCGGGAGCAACAGCAGGCGCTGGAGTTGGCGCAGGGCCGGTTGCGAGCGATGTACGAGACTACCCCGGCCCTGCTGCATTCGATCGACCCCCAGGGGCTGCTGCTGCACGTCAGCGATGCCTGGTTGGCCTGCCTGGGCTACCAGCGCGAAGAGGTCATTGGTCGTGTGTCGATCGAATTCCTGACCGAAGAGTCGCGCCAGCGAGCCCGCGAGCAAGTCCTGCCTGCCTTGTTCGCCGCGGGTCGCATCGACAACGTACCCTACCAGTTGGTGACGAGCCATGGCGAGATCGTGGACGTCCTGCTTTCGTCGGTGTTGGAGCGCGACCAGCAGGGCCAGCCCACTCGTAGCCTGTCGATCATGACCGACGTGACGGCGCGCCTTCGTGCAGAACGGGAGCTGGCCAGGGAACACGAGCGCCTGCGCAACCTGATCGACGGCACCAACGCCGGCACCTGGGAATGGAATGTCCAAACCGGTGAGGTGATTGTCAACCCGCGCTGGGCCGAGATCATCGGATGGACGCTCGACGCTCTGGGCGAAGTGACCAATCAGTTCCGCTCCGACATCGCCCACCCCGACGAGTTGGACGAGACCCGTAGGCTGCTGCGCGAGCACTTTGCGGGACGCAGCGAGGCCTACGTATCCGAAGTGCGCTTGCGCCATCGCGGCGGCCACTGGATCTGGGCCGAGGATCGCGGCCGTCTCATCACGCGCACGGCCGATGGTCACCCGGAATGGGTTTTCGGCATCCACATCGACATCACGGAGCGCAGGCAACGAGACGAAGCCTTGTTGCGCCTCAGCGCGGAGTTGGCGCAGCAACACGAGCTTTTGCGCGTCACGCTGCAGTCAATTGGCGACGCGGTCATCACAACCGACGCAGATGGTGCGGTCACCTGGTTGAACCCCGTCGCCGAGCGCATGACCGGCTGGATGGCCTCGGAGGCCCAGGGTCGCCCGCTCGGGCAAGTTTTCAACATCGTCAATGAGGAGACTCGGATCGTCGCGGCAAACCCGGTGGCTGCCTGTCTGGCGCAGGGCAAAATTGTCGGATTGGCCGATAACACCCTCCTGATATCACGCGACGGCGCTGAGTTTGGAATTGAAGACTCGGCGGCACCGATCCGCAATGCGGGCGGTGAGGCACTGGGCGTCGTGCTCGTGTTCCACGATGTGTCGGAACAGCGGCGGATGTCCGGTGAGATGACCTACCGCGCGACCCATGACGCTCTCACCGGTCTGGTCAACCGTGCCGAACTCGAGGCCCGGCTGTTGCGGGTGCTGCGTAAGGCGCATGACGAGCAAAGTGCTCACGCGCTGCTGTACATCGACCTGGATCAATTCAAGCTCGTCAATGACGCTTGCGGACACGCCGTCGGCGACCAGCTGCTGCAGCAAGTCAGCAAACTGCTGGGTGAAGCCGTGCGTGCTCGCGACACGTTGGCGCGGCTCGGCGGTGACGAGTTTGCGATCATCCTGGAACACTGCACCGTAGAGCAGGCCAATGGGGTCGCACAGAAGATCTGCGACCGCATGGGCGACTTTCAGTTCTCGCATGACGACCGGCGCTTCCGCGTCGGCGCCAGCATCGGCCTTGTTCCTGTCGACAAGCGCTGGGCCGGTATCGCGGCAATCCAGCAGGCGGCCGACACCTCGTGTTATGCCGCCAAGGAGGCCGGCCGCAACCGCGTGCATGCCTGGTTCGACACCGACGTGGCCATGCGTGCGCGCCACTTCGAGATGCAGTGGAGTTTCTCGCATCGAACGGGCGCTCGACGATGATGGATTCGTGCTGTTCGCGCAGCGCATCCAAGGTTTGAAGGATGCGCAGCGGGGGGTCCATGCGGAGGTCTTGCTGCGGATGAAGAATGACGATGGCACGTTTGCGCAGCCAGGTGCGTTCCTGCCGGCCGCAGAGCGTTTTCACCTGGCCTCCCGCGTGGATCGCTGGGTTCTGCGGCAAGCGGTGGCTTGGCTGCAGGCCCTGCCGGCAATTGACATTGTCGACATGCTGAGCGTCAATCTATCCGGGCAGTCCGTGGGTGATCGTGCATTCCATACCTGGGCCAAGGACATGCTGGCCCAGGCGGGAAGCGACGTCTGCAGCAGGCTTTGTCTGGAGATCACCGAGACCGCCACCGTCACAAACCTGGCCGACGCCGCCATCTTCTTCGAGGCTGTCCGGACAGCGGGTGTGAGAGTTGCGCTCGACGACTTCGGCGCAGGAGCCTCGTCTTTCGCCTACTTGAAGACAATCCCGGTCGACTATCTGAAGATCGACGGGCAGTTCATCCGTGACCTGATCGACGAGCCCCTGGATGATGCCGCAGTCCGATTTTTCGCGGATGTGGCAAAAGTCATCGGCGTGAAGACCGTGGCCGAGTTCGTCGAAGAGCCTGCTGTTCTAGAGCGGTTGCGGGTGATCGGCGTCGACAACGCCCAGGGCTACCTGATCCACCGTCCTGAGCCCATCGACACGCTGCTCCAAGGCTTGCGCGTCAGAACTGTTTAAGTTGACTGGCAAGCGCGCTAGACCGACTGGCAGCGCCAGCTTCGACGGGTTCCGCCGGTACCTCGGCCCAGAGGAGCGGTGCAGACTCCACTGGCCGACAAACGCAACGCCCCGGAGCGATGCGGCGGGCTGCCGTGTGAAGGGAGGCAAGCGACGGCGGTGAACGTGCCGCGTCGATCAGCTGACCACGCCGATATTCCACGGCACGAATTCATGGTCGCCCAGGCCGAGCAGTTCGCTCTTGCTGCGCTCTCCCGAGGCGATGCGCAGCATCAGGTCGAAGATGCCTTGTGCGGTCTGCGCCATCGTCGCCGTGCCGTCGAGGATCTCGCCACAATTGAAATCCATGTCGTCGCTCAGGCGATCGAACATCGGCGTGTTGGTCGCCAGCTTCACCGACGGCACGGGCTTGGCGCCGAACATCGATCCGCGGCCGGTGGTGAACATGATCATGTTGGCGCCGCCGGCGATCTGACCGGTGGCCGAGCAGGGGTCGAAGCCGGGCGTGTCCATGAAGACGAAGCCGGCCTGCCGCACCGGCTCGGCATAACGATAGACCGCCATCAGTCCGGTGGTGCCGCCTTTCATTGACGAGCCGAGCGATTTCTCGAAGATGTTGGCCAGGCCGCCGCTGTGGTTGCCGGGGCTGACCGCGCCATTGATCTGCACATCGCGGCCGGGCGAATATTCCTCTTTCCACCAGCGGATCCGCTCGATCAGCTGCTGGCCGACTTCGACGCTGCAGGCGCGGCGGGTCAAGGTGTGTTCGACGCCGTAGATCTCGGGTGTTTCCGAGAGGATCGGCGTGCCGCCATGGCGAACCAGAATATCCATCGCTGCGCCCAGTGCGGGGTTGGCGGTGATCGATGAAAAGCCGTCCGAGCCGCCACATTGCAGCCCGACCTTGAGCCGGCTGGCGGGCACCGTCTGGCGTGCCACGTCGTTGGCGGCGGGCAGCAACGTCTGCACGGCCTGCACCGCGGCTTCGATGGTCTTGCGCGTACCGCCGCTTTCCTGCATCACGAAGGTGTGCAGGCGCGCACCGGCCTGCAGGTTCTCCTGGTCGAGCAGGCCGCCCAACTGATTGCGCTCACAACCCAAACCGATGATCAGCACCGCGGCAAAGTTCGGGTGGCGCGCATAGCCACCCAAGGTCCGGCGCAGCAGTTGCATCGGCTCGCCGCTCATCTCCATGCCGCAGCCCAGACCGTGGCTGAGGGCGACGACGCCGTCGATATTCGGATAGTCGGCCAGCCGCTCGGCCGTGAAGGCCTCGGCCACCTTGTGCACCACGGTGGCCGAGCAATTGACGGTCGACAGGATGCCGATGTAGTTGCGCGTACCCACCTCGCCGCCGGCGCGCACATAACCCTGAAAGGTGGCCTGTTCGTCGATCGGCAAGGTCGGCGTCGGCTGGTAATCGCGGGCATACGCGTAATCGCGGTCGAATTCGCGAAACTCGGTGTTGTGCGAATGGACATAGCTGCCGGCAGCGATATCAACCGCCGCGAAGCCGATGCAGACGTTGTATTTGAGGATCGCTTCACCGCGCGCGATCGCACGCGTCGCCAGCTTGTGCCCGGCGGGGACCTGGCTGCGGCTGACAAAACCCTCGCTCGGGACTTCCATGCCGATGCCGACATCGATGCGCGCCACCACCACGTTGTCGGCCGGGTGCAGCCGGATCACCGGACCGTTGATGCGTTTGGCGGACGGGTCGATCATCGCTTGATTGGGCATGGCGTGGGCTTTCTCGGTTCGGGTCGACGGCATGGCGATCGCGTGGAGGTGGGGGCGGGGGCGGGCTCATGCTCAGCCGTCGACAGCGATTGTGGTTTCTCCGACCGTCCGGATAAAGTGTCGGCAGGAAGTTTCAGTCGACAGAAAATTTTGCGGTCGCGGGCTCGGCGCTGACCGAAAGATCCGCCAGAATGCGCTCGAAACGGTTCGGGAAGATAGGTTTTATATATTCAGAACCGGCTGGATGACGGTTCTTCGATTGAGCTTGCCACGCCAGAATCGATCCGGTCGGCACGCTGCACAACGTCCAACCACACCGAGGCCCCACCTTGCCCAAGATTCAAACCGTCGAGTTCTGCGCCGTCTGCCTGCCGCTGGATACCGTCACGTCGTTCTCGAACCGCACCGTCACCGCCCGCCATTACGGGCTGGTCAGGGTCCGTTCGACCGACGGCGCCGAGGGCATCGGCTTCTGCTACATCGGCAGCGCCGGGGGTGGCATCTTCACCGCGGCGGTTGCCGAACTGCTGGGCCCGCTGCTGATCGGAGAGGACTCGATTGCGGTCGAAGCGCTTTGGCGCAAGATGTACCAGGAGTCGCTGCTGCAAGGCCGCAGCGGCACGGTGATGCGCGCCTTGAGCGCGCTCGATACGGCGCTGTGGGATCTGAATGCCCGATCGGTCAACTTGCCGCTGCACAAATACCTCGGAGCGGTCGAACTCGAATCGGTGCCGGCCTATGCGAGTGGTGGCTATTACCTCGATGGCAAATCGCCGCAGATGCTCGGCGAAGAGATGGCCGCTTATGTCGACAAGGGTTTCAAGGCCGTCAAGATGAAGACGGGCCGGCTTTCGCCACCCGAAGAGGAGCAACGGCTGAAGGCGGCGCGCGATGCCGTCGGCTCCGATGTCGAACTGATGATGGATTGCAACAACGGCTGGTCCGATACGACGCAGGCAATGAGCTACATCAGGCGCTTCGAGGCCTACGACCCGTATTTCATCGAAGAGCCGTTCGGTCCCGACGATATCGACAGCCATGCCAAGCTCGCCAAGCTGACGCGAATCCCGGTTGCCACCGGCGAAATCGGTTACGGGCGCTGGTACCACAAGGAGTTGCTCGACAAGGGCGGTGCAGCCATTCTGCAAAGTGACGCCCTGGTGTGCGGCGGCATCTCCGAATGGCGACGCATTGCTGCCACTGCGGCCAGCTACGGCGTGGTGATGTGCCCGCACTGGTTTCACGATGTTCATGCGCCGCTGGTCGCCGCCACGCCGAATGCGCGTTATGTCGAGTTTTTCTGGGACGATCAGGTGCTCAACTTCCGTCGGCTCGTCGATCGGCAACTCGAACACAAGAACGGCCGGGTGATCCTGCACCAGACGCCGGGGCTGGGCTTCGGCTTCGACGAAAAGGCGGTCCAGAAATACAGCCGCTGGTCCAGCGTGAGCTGATTGTTCGACAACTCTTCGGGAATCCGCATGTCCACAGACCGCTCTTCTGCCACCACGCTGCGTGGTGTTTTTTCACCGGTGCTGACGCCGTTCAAACGCGATCTGTCGCCGTCGACGCAGCATTTCATCAAGCACTGTTCGTGGCTGATCCGCCAAGGTGTCGGCCTGTCGATTTTCGGCACCAACTCGGAGGCCAACTCGCTGAGCGTGGCCGAGAAGCGTGGCTTGCTGGATGCGCTGCTGGCAGCCGGCATTCCAGGCGATCGCCTGATGCCCGGCACCGGCACCTGCGCACTCAGTGACACCATCGAGCTGACCCGCCATGCCGTGTCGGCGGGTTGCGCCGGTGTGCTGATGCTGCCACCGTTCTATTACAAGGGTGTCAGCGACGAAGGCCTGTTTCGCAGCTACGCGAATGTGATCGACGCCGTCGACAGCCCGCGGCTGAAGATCTACCTGTATCACATTCCGCCGGTGGCGCAGGTCGGCATCAGCCTGAAGTTGATCGAGCGGCTGCTGAAGGCTTATCCCGGCAACATCGCAGGCATCAAGGACAGTTCGGGCGACTGGACCAATACCGAGGCCATGCTGCGCGAGTTTCAGCCGGCCGGCTTCGATGTCTTTGCCGGCTCGGAGGCCTTTTTGCTGGCAACCTTGCGCGCTGGTGGCGCGGGTTGCATCACCGCCACCGGCAATGTCAATCCGGGCCCGATCGTCGAGCTCTACAAGCATTGGCAGGACGACGACGCCGATCAACGCCAACTGTCACTCAACGCCACCCGCAACGTCTTCCAGAAGCTGCCGATGATCGCGGCGATGAAGGCCGCCATCGCGCAGCATTCGGGCGACAGCAGCTGGTCGGTTCTGCGACCACCATTGATCGAGCTGGACGCGGCGCAGACCGCACAGTTGCAGGACGGATTGCGGGCCTGCGGTTTCAAGATGCCGGATGCGGCGGCGTTGGCCGTGTCGGCTTGAGCCGCACCAGGCTTGCAACGGGCTCGCCACACCTGACGCGCTCGATCCAGCAGCGCTGCTCGCACCGGCGACCGCGTGATCCTTTTACGCTGTGGCTGGTGCCCGACGGCCCGGCCCGCCCGATGCTTCATTTTTAGCTGAGCAACAACACATGAAACGAGTATTGATTACGGGCGCCGGTGGTGCCATCGGCCGTTGTCTGCGCGCCGGGCTGAAAGGCGCCTACGACGAACTGCGGCTGGCCGATATCGCCGCGCAGGAGCCCGCCGGGCCGGGTGAAACCGTCTTGACGACCGACATTCGCGATCTGGCCGCGATGGAGCGCGCAATGGACGGTATCGATTGCGTGGTGCACCTCGCCGGCATGCCGGTCGAGAACACGTGGCAGAGCGTTCGCGATCTGAACATCGACGGCTGCTACAACGCCTTCGAGGCAGCGTACCGGCAACGCGTCAAGCGGGTCGTGTTTGCCAGCTCCAACCATGCGGTCGGCTACCACCGTCGTTCGGAGATCCTCGATGACCAGGTGGTGCCGCGGCCGGATACGCGTTATGGCGTCTCCAAGGTTTTTGGCGAGGCGCTTGGCCGGCTTTATGCCGACAAGCACGGGATGTCGGTTGCCAACCTGCGAATCGGAACTTTTCGCGAGCCCGATGAGCCGGCCGAATCCCGGCAGCTGCTGACCTGGATCAGCCATCGCGACATGACCCAGCTGGTCCGTCGATGCATCGATCACCCCGACTATCACTACCTGGTCGCCTACGGCGTGTCGAACAACACCCGCAGCCGCTGGAGCAATGCGGGCGTCGATTTTCTGGGCTACCGACCCGAGGACGATTCCGAGGTTTTTGCCGAGCGCATTCTGGCCAAAGGCATCGTCGAAGACCCGATCGCGGCACGTTTTCATGGCGGCTTCTTCTGCCCGCTCGAGTTCGATGGCGACGTCGAACGAATCGACTGATCCGGACCAACGCAGCGCCGCCACGTCGCCCATACCAGCGAGATCATCCATGCCCACCGAACGCAGCAAACCCGATAGCCCGCCGATGCATCCGGATGCCGATGCCACGGGCATGGCCAAGGGACTGACCAACTATGGCGACCGCGGCTTTTCGCTGTTCCTGCGCAAGGCCTTCATCAAGGGCGCCGGCTACACCGATGCGGTACTCGACAAGCCGGTGATCGGCATCACCAATACCGGCAGCGCCTACAACCCCTGCCACGGCAACATGCCGCAGCTGATCGAAGCGGTCAAGCGCGGCATCATGCTGGCCGGTGGTTTGCCGATGGATTTCCCGACCATCTCGATCCACGAAAGTTTCGCGCAGCCGACCAGCATGCTGACGCGCAACCTGATGTCGATGGACACCGAGGAGATGATTGCCGCGCAGCCGATGGATGCAGTGGTCTTGATCGGTGGCTGCGACAAGACCGTGCCGGCACAGCTGATGGGCGCGGCGTCGGCGGGCATTCCGGCGATCCAGTTGGTCACCGGCTCGATGTTGACCGGCTCGCACCGCGGGGTGAGGGTCGGCGCTTGTACCGATTGCCGGCGCTACTGGGCGCATTTTCGCGCGGGCGAGATCGACGCTGAAGAAATCAGCGCAGTCAACAACCAGTTGGTGGCCAGCGTCGGCACCTGCTCGGTGATGGGCACGGCCAGCACGATGGCGTGCATTGCCGAAGCCCTTGGCATGACGGTTCCCGGTGGTGCCTCGCCGCCTGCGGTCACGGCAGACCGCATCCGGGTGGCTGAAATGACCGGTACCGAGGTCGTGCGGATGGCTCGCGAGCGGTTGACGATCGACAAGGTGCTGACCGCCAAGGCATTTGAGAACGCGATGCGCGTGCTGCTGGCGATCGGTGGGTCGACCAACGGCATCATCCACCTGACGGCGATCGCCGGTCGGATGGGTTTCGAAGTCGACCTCGACGCGCTCGACCGCATGGGCCGCGAAACGCCGGTGCTGCTCGATCTGAAACCGTCCGGCCTGCACTACATGGAGGATTTCCACGACGCTGGCGGCATGGCCACGCTGCTGCGCGAACTGAAGCCGCTGCTGCACCTGGATGCCCTGACTGTGACCGGGCGCACGCTCGGCGAAGAAATGGAGCGGCACCCGGCCGCCTTTGCACAAAACGTGGTTCGCCCGGCGTCGAACCCGATCTACCCGCAAGGTGGCATTGCCGTGCTGCGTGGCAACCTGGCACCCGACGGCGCGATCATCAAGCAGTCGGCTGCCGATCCGGGCCTGATGGAACACGAAGGTCGAGCGGTGGTGTTCGAAAGCGTGCAGGACATGGCCGAGCGCATCGATCGCGATGACCTCGACGTCAACGCCGACGACATCATCGTGCTGAAGAACATCGGCCCGAAGGGCGCGCCGGGCATGCCGGAGGCCGGGTATATCCCGATCCCGATGAAGCTGGCCCGGGCTGGCGTGAAGGACATCGTCCGCATTTCCGATGGCCGCATGAGCGGCACTGCATCCGGCACCATCGTGCTGCACGTCAGCCCCGAGGCGGCGATCGGCGGCCCGCTGGCTCATGTTCACAATGGCGACCGCATCCGGCTGTCGGTCGCCGCGCGCTCGCTGCAGCTGCTGATCAGCGACGAGGAACTGCAGCAGCGACGTGTCGATTCACCGGTGGTCGAACCAACGGCTGCCCGGGGCTACCGCAAGCTCTTTCTTCAGTCCGTGCTGCAGGCTGGCGAGGGTGTCGATTTCGACTTCCTGCGCGCAGCAAGCATGCAAGGCAGCGTTCCATCGTCGAAGCCCTGAGTCTTCAATCGACTTATCCCGGAGCAACAGCATGAGCAACACCCACAAAGTGGCCGTCATCACCGGCGCCGGATCTGGCATTGGCAAGGCCTCGGCACTGGCCTTGCTGGCTGCGGGCTATCAGGTCGTGCTGGCGGGCCGCCGCAAGGACGCGCTGGAAGGCGTTGCTGCCGAATCGGCGGCCGGAGATCGGGCGCTGGTGGTGCCCACCGATGTCTCGAATGCCACCCAGGTCGATGCGCTGTTTGCCAGAACACGCGAGCAGTTCGGACGTGTCGACGTGTTGTTCAACAACGCCGGTATCAACGCGCCGGGTATCGCCTTCGAAGACCTCAGCCTCGAGAAGTGGCAGGCAGTGGTGGACATCAACCTGACCGGCATGTTCTTGTGCGCACAGGCGGCCTTTCGCGTCATGAAGGATCAAGACCCGCGCGGCGGACGGATCATCAACAACGGCTCGATTTCGGCGCACGCACCGCGGCCTGATTCGGCGCCCTATACCTGCACCAAACACGCGGTCACCGGGTTGACCAAGTGCATCTCGCTGGATGGTCGCAAATACGACATCGCCTGTGGCCAGGTGGATGTCGGCAATGCGATGTCCGAGTTGTCGCAACGCATGGCCAAAGGCGTGCGTCAGGCCAACGGCAACATCGAGGCCGAGCCGATGATGGACGTCGCCCAAGTGGCCAGCACCGTGGCCTACATGGCCAGTCTGCCGCTCGAGACGAACATCCAGTTCGTCACCGTGATGGCCACCAAGATGCCGTTCGTCGGTCGAGGCTGATGACGATGGCTGGTGTCTCCGGCTGCTGATGGATACCCATTTTCTCCAAAGCTTCGTCATGGTTGTCGATTGCGGTTCGATGGCCGAGGCCGCGCGCCGCCTCGATCTGACCCCCGCGGCAGTTGCCGCCCGGGTCAAGTCGCTCGAGGAGGAACTCGGCATCTCGCTGGTCCGTCGGGCCGGTCGCACCGTGAAAGCGACCGAAGCCGGGCTCAAGGTTCTGCACCACTCGCGCGGCGTGTTGCGCGATGTGCGTGATCTGCATGCGATTGCCCACGACGATGGCCCGTTGGGAGAACTGCGGCTGGGGGTGTCGACCTCGTCGTTGACCGGCCTGTTGCCACCGATCCTGCGTCGGCTGTATGAGCTTCATCCCCGGCTGGCCGTGTTCATCGAGCCCGGCGCGTCGAGCCACCTCTACCACCAGGTGACCACCGGGGTGCTCGATGCGGCCGTCATCGTGCAGCCACAGTTTCTGCTGCCCAAGCCCTGCGAATGGCGGGTGCTGGTCGAGGAGCCGCTGTGCCTGCTGGCGCCGGCATCGATGGCGGGTCGCGATCCGATCGAGTTGCTGACCAGTGAACCGTTCATCCGTTACGACCGCGCGATGTGGGGTGGTCGGCTGGCCGATACCTATCTGCGCAAACTGCAGATCCGCCCGCGCGAGCGGATCGAAATCGACGCGCTGAATGCGATCGCCGTATTCGTCCATCAGGGCCTGGGCATCTCGCTGGTACCCGACTGGACGCCGCCCTGGCCTGAAGGCCTGCAGCTGGCTCGCATCGCACTGCCGCCGCCGGTGCCGATCCGGCGCATGGGCATCGTCTGGTCGGCTCAAGGGCCGCGGGCCGCACTGGCGCGCACGCTGCTCGATCTGGCGGAAGCGGTCTGGCGAGAACCTGCTGAAGCGGCTGAAAATTGAGCCGCGATGGCTTGTCGATCTCGATAATTTTATCTTCAGACCGATCGAATCTTGTCGTTTGCCGCCCTAGGATGGCCAACCCCCGAATGCAACCAAAGGAACCTCAGACAATGACCAGCCTGTTCAACAAATCCACCCTCGCCATTCTGCTGAGCACAAGCTTGGCGTTGCCACTCGCTGCACAGGCACAGAAATACAGCGCCGGCGCCGACGTGACCGTTGTGCAGGGTTTCCAGGCGGGCGGCGGCAGCGATGCCTTGGCGCAACTGGTGCAGCCCTATCTGGCCAAGGAGCTGGGTGTCAACTTCATCAATCGCTACCAGCCCGGTGCAACTGGCGCGATCGCCTGGACCGGCCTCGCCAAGCAGACCGCGGCGGACGGCAAGACGGTATCGATCACCAACACCCCGATGTTGATGACGAACTACATCATGAACCCGAAGATGCAGTATTCGATCGACGACCTGACGCCGCTGGCCAATGTCGTCACCGATCCCGGCGTGATCGTGGTTGCGAATGACAGCAAATACAAGACGATCAAGGACTTTCTCGACGCCGTTCGCGCCGCGCCGGGCCAGATCACGATCGGCAACTCGGGTGTCGGTGGTGACGACTTTTTCTCGGTCATCATGATCGAGAAGGCGGCAAAGCTGAAATTTCAGCAGGTACCGTTTTCCGGTGACGGCCCGTCATGGGCCGCTGCGCTGGCCGGCAAGATCGACGCCAGCGCCAACAACCTCGGCATCACCTACCCGCAGGTCAAGGCAGGCAGCTTGCGCGTGTTGGCCGTGTTCACCGAAGCCCGGGTGCCCGAGCTGCCCGACGTGCCGACGATGAAGGAACTCGGAATTCCCGTGGTGGCCGGATCGTCGCGCGGCTACAGCGCGCCCAAGGGCATCCCGGATGCCGCGCAGAAGGAATTCATTGCTGCGATGGGCCGTGTCATTGCCAACCCGGATTTCAAGCGCGACGCTGCCGCACGGGCGATGGTGATCGACTACAAGGCCGGTGCCGAGTACACCCGGTTCCTGAAGGATCAAGAGGTGGTCTTCAACCAGATCTGGCTTGAAGTCAAAGACCAGGTCGCAAAGAAGTAGAGCGGCACGCTCCGATGGACGGGGCGGCCTCGACGCGAATCGTCGGAGCCGCCGCGCTCGAGTTGCTTGCAGGCCAGTTGCAGCGGGCGCATGAAGAAAGTATTGCGTGAACAGCACCATCGTTCTTGGACTGGCGTCGATCGCCTTGGCTGCCGCCTTTCGAACCCAGACCAGTGACTATCCGGAGACCGCACAGCGACTGCCGGTGCTGCTGATCTGGCTCATCATCGGTCTGGCCGTGTCGATGATCGCCGAAGATCTGATGCAGCGCCGCAAGGCAAGTCGCGCCGCGGTGTTGCCGGTCGTCGAAGACGACGCGGCGCCACCGGTCAACTGGCCGGTGCTGGCTGGTTTTGCGGTCGCCATCGTCGCCTACGTGGCGCTGATTCCGCTTGTCGGCTACTTGGTCACGACAACGGCCTTCATCGCGGGCTCGTTGCTGGTGAGCCGCATCATGCCGCCGGTCAAGGCCGTGCTGATCGGCATCCTGGCAACGGCCAGTGTCTGGGTCGTCTTTATCTACGCACTCAATCTGCCAGTGCCGATCCTGCCGTTCTTGAAGTGACCCCGAGCCGAGACCATGGAAACATCGTTCATCACGACCGGGCTGCTGAATGCCCTGAGCCCGCTCAACATGCTGGCGATTGTCGGCGGCACCGCGATCGGTATCGTGGTCGGCGCATTGCCCGGGTTGTCGGCCACGATGGCGCTTGCCTTGCTGCTGCCGCTGACATTCTCGATGCCACCTGCCACCGGGCTGTGCATGATGGCGGCGCTGTATCTGGCCGCCATGTATGGCGGATCGATCTCGGCCATCATCTTGCGTACTCCCGGCACTCCGGCCGCCGCGGCGACGGTGATGGACGGATTCCCGATGGGCCAGCGCGGCGAAGCCGGGCGCGCGCTGGGCATCTCGTTGTCGGCCTCGCTGGTCGGCGGCTTGCTCAGCGGGATTGCGCTGCTGACCGCCGCACCGTTTCTCGGCAAGCTGGTGCTGCTGTTCGGCCCGGTCGAACTGTTCGCCATCGCCGTGCTCGGCATCACGATGATCGGCACGCTGACCAAGGGTTCGCCGATCAAGGGTTTGTTGTCAGGCGCCCTCGGCTTGTTGCTGGCGATGGTCGGCATGGATTCGACCACCGGCACCGCGCGCTTCACCGCCGACAACATCAATCTGTTTTCGGGTATCCCGTTCACGGTTGCCCTGATCGGCCTGTTCTCGATTCCGCAGGCGATTGCGCTGGCTGAACAGTCGAGCAGCGGCCAGCAGCTTGCCAATCAGATCAGTGACCGCATCCTGCCGCGCCTGAACGAGTTTGTCAGCATGCTGCCGAACATCCTTCGTTCGTCGGTGATCGGAATCATCACCGGCGTGATCCCCGGTACCGGTGGCGATACCGCCAGCTGGTTCGCCTACAACGAAGCCAAGCGGTTCGCGAAGGACAAATCCCGCTTCGGCAAAGGCGACCCGGCCGGCGTCGCTGCTCCGGAGGCGGCCAACAACGCGGTGGTTGGTGGCGCATTGATTCCGACCATTGCGCTGGGCATTCCCGGCAGCTCGTCGACCGCCGTGCTGCTGGGTGCCTTGATGGTGCACGGCATCCTGCCTGGCCCGACACTGTTGACCGAACACGGCGCCATCACCTACACCCTGATCTGGGCCGTGATCCTGGCCAACGTGCCGCTGTTTCTGATCGGGCTGATGATGACGCGGCTTTGCATCTATGTCACCAAGGTGCCGAAGATGGTTGTCGCCGTGGTCATCGTGGTGTTGAGCATCGTCGGTTCGCTGGCCATCAACAACAACCTGTTCGACGTCTGGATGATGCTGGGTTTCGGCGCGCTGGGATATGTGTTCGACCGCGCGAAAATTCCCACTGCGCCACTGGTCATCGGACTGGTGCTCGGCTCGCTGCTCGATACCAGCCTGGCGCAATCGCTGCTGATCGGTTTTGGCAACTGGAGCGTTTTCCTGAAAAGCCCGGTGGCGGCGGTGTTGCTGTTCATCGCCCTGTTGTCGATCCTGCAGGCGACGCCGTTCTTCCGCATCTTCGCCCGCAAACGTGCGCCGGTGCCGGCCAGTACAGGGGTCGATGCCTGAACGAGAACGCTCGGGTCGGAAGTTGACTGTGTTGACCCTGGACGACCCGCGCGCTGTCCAAAGTGCAGGGTTCGACCCGAAGCGAAGCGAGCGAAGGGCATTCGATAATGATTCCGGACGGCCCTTGTCGCCACGCAGCAGACGGCAGCTTGCCGCCGACCTTCCCCGAGGAAACTTCCATGCACCAATTCAAAAGACTTCCCCTTGTCCGTGGCATCTTGCTCGGCGTCGTCCTGGCGGCGTGCGGCATGGCGGCATCGGCGCAGAACCGCGAGTTCTCGTTCGCCTATGACCAGCCCAAGACCAGCGGTTATGGCCTTGGCGCGGAGATGTTCAACAAGAAGCTGCAGGAGCTGAGCAAGGGCACGCTGTCGATCAACCAATACCCCGGCGCGCAACTCGGTACCGAGGCGCAGACGCTGCAGAAGGTGCAAAGCGGGGACATCGATTTCGTGATGCTGTCGACGGCCAATGCCTCGACCGCCCAGCCGGAGTCGGGCGTGTTCTCGATCCACTACATCTTTCGCGATGAGGCTCATGCGATCAGGGTGCTCGGCGATCCGCAGGTGCTCGCGGCGATGAAGGAGCTCTATGCCGCCAAGATGAAAGGTGCCCATCTGCTCGGACTGGGTTCGCAGGGCCTGCGGCACATGTATGGCAAAAAGGCGGTGCAGACGGTCGCCGATCTGAAAGGCGTGAAGGTCCGCGTGCAGGCGACGGTGACAGAAGATACGACCTTCCCGGCCTATGGCGCACAAGTGGTGCACATGCCGTTCGGCGAGGTCTACACATCGCTGCAGACCGGGGTGGTCGACATGGCCGAGAACGGCATCAACAACTATCTCGTCAACAAGCATTACGAGCCCGCGCCGGTCATTTCGCTGACCGAACACGAGGCCAACAATGCGGCGCTGTTCGTCAGCGACAAGGTCTGGAGCAGCCTGAATGCCGAGCAGAAGAAGTGGGTGCAGGCCGCAGCCGACGAGGTCAGCCAGAAGGAGCCGGCCGCCGCATTCAAGCTGGAGCATGAGGCCTTGGCAAAGCTCGAAAAAATCGGCGTCAAGGTGGTGAAAACCGTGGACAAGGCCGGTTTTGCGCAGGTCAGCAAACCGATCCAGGACAAGCTGGCAAACGATCTCGGCCCGAACGCGGTGAAGGTGCTCGCGCTGGTCCGCAACGTGAAATAACGGCTGCTGCCGAGCAAGATCGAGCGTGGCCTTCGACAGTCTCGTCCTGCAGGAGCAACGCCACTTGAAGTGGCGTGCCCTCGATCCGCTTGAACAGGGTTTGATGATCCTGTGCGGCGTGGCCATCACCGGCTTTTGTGCGCTGGTCATGTGCGACATCGTCACCCGCACCATCGGCCACCCCTGGCTGTGGCTGCAGGAGGCGACGATGACCTTGTTCATCTACGGCATCTTCATCGGCGTCGGCGCGGCGATTCGCCGCAACGATCACCTCTACCTGGCGGTGCTGGCCGAATCCATGACCGGCAATCGCCGATTGTTCTTCGAACTGTTCAATCGTGGCGTGGTGCTGGGTGTCGCCCTGTGCATGATCTATTTCGGATCGCTGAATGTGCGCGACGGCTTCACCAGCCTGCGCATGCCATCGATGACGCCGATGGCGAGCTTTTATGCGGCGATTCCGCTGTGTGGTGTGCTGGTTGCCCTGTTCACCATCGAACAGATGGTGAACGGCTGGCGCAACGGCTTTGTCGCCGCCGAAACCGGTTTGAAGAGAAAGTCATTGTGACGACCAACGGCGCGCTCATCTTCCTGATGGGCTTCCTGTTCCTGTTCCTCGGCTACATGGGTGTGCCGGTCGCCTTCGCCCTGATCGCCTCGGTCTTGACGGTGACCGCCTTCACCCCGGTCAGCCTGGCCTCGATGATGGCCCAGCTGTTCAACGGCATGGATGTCGAGGCCTTGCTGGCCGTGCCATTTTTTCTGCTGGTCGGCGACCTGATGAGTTCGGCCAATGTGACCGGCCGCATGATCACCTTGTCGCAGACCCTGGTCGGCCATCTGCGAGGCGGGTTGGCGCAGGTGGTGACGATCTTCAGCATGTTTTTCGCCGGGATTTCGGGCTCGTCCGCGGCCGATGTTGCCGTGCTCTCACGCACACTCGGGCCGGAGATGAATCGCGAGGGCTACAGCCCCGCCTTCACCGCTGCGCTGATCGCGTCGGCATCGACGATGGCCAACCTGATTCCACCCAGCATCATGGCGGTGGTCTATGGCGCGACCGGCAATGTCTCGATCGGCGGATTGTTTCTGGCTGGCGTCGTTCCGGGCGTGCTGGTCGGCATCGGGCTGATGCTCTACAGCCATTTTTTCGGCCCGATCGGTCTGAAGCGCAAGCGCGCGACCTTCGGACAGGTTGGCACCGCTGCGAAGGACGCAGCGGTTCCGCTGGTGATTCCGATCATCATCATGGGCGGCATCCTCAGCGGCTTTTTCACGCCGACCGAGGCCGGCGTGATCGCCGTTGCCTACATTCTTTTTGTCGCCATCCCGCTGCTCAATTTCAGGCACATCGTCAAGCTGCCTCGCGACATGGCGATGACCGGACTGCTTTATTCGATTCCCTTGATCACCATCGGCGCCGCGTCGGTGTTCGGCTGGATGCTGGCCTATCTGCGCGGGCCCGCCGTGGTATCGGGCTGGATCTCCACCACTGCCGGCAACGATCCTTACCTGATCATGCTGCTGCTGGTGCTGCTGTTCGTGATCGTCGGTGATTTCATCGATGCCATTCCGGCCATCATCATCTTCATGCCGATCATCACCGACCTCACCAAGACCGCCGACATCAATCCGGTGCACATGGGCGTGGTCATCATCGTCACACTGGCCTTCGGGCTGATCACGCCGCCGTACGGCCTGGCGCTGCTGATGGCGTCGAAATTCATCGGCGTGCGGTTCAGCAAGGCGATGTTTGCATCGCTGCCGATCTACATCATCTTTTTTGCCGCCATCGCCTTCTGCATCTTCCTGCCCGAGGTGGTGTTGTGGCTGCCCAAGCACCTGATGCCGGAATCGGTGGGCTGCTTCAAGAACCCGAGCGGCAGCGGCTACCTCTGTCCCTAGACCAGCCCCGCTTCAGCTCGGCATCGTTCTGTCGGGTTCAGACGCTGAGCCGACCAGCCTTGTCGATCGTCACCGTCGCAAACTCGGCAGCGCCCTTCTTGCGCATTCGCAGCAGATCCTTCTGGTAGCGTCGCGCCATCAAATCCTTCTGCGAGTCGACCATCAATCGGCCGGCCACCTTGAAGAATTTGCGCTCCTCCTCTTTCAGATGATGACGCACCTTGTGCGCCAACGCTTTTGCGGTCTCGAGCCAGGCGGCGCCGCTCTTGTCAGACACGCTCAGATCTTCACAGTATTCCTGGATCTGGTGATGTTCGGACAAGGCATGTCGTGATGCCGACAGGCCGCCGTCGGTCATCAGCAACGGAACATACAGGTAGCGCTCCTCGGCCGCCGCATGGGCCTCGAGCTCGATCTTCAATTGCAGGAATGTTGCCTCGCGGGTCGCTGCCGAGGCGCGCGCTGCGACAAGTTGGCGGCACAAGGCGCGCTGCAGGTCATGGCTTTCATGCAGTAGATCGAAAAGATTCATGGAATGTCCGGGTTGCTGGATCTGCCGTTTGTACAGCAGATGGCCGGCTGGCGTCGATGGCGTCGAAAAATCAGCGCGCAACCGGCGCCACGCGATAGATCGCGCCGTTCAGGTCATCCGATATGAATACCGCCCCGTCTTTGACTGCCAGCACGTCGACCGGTCGCCCCCAATATCGTGTGCCTTGCAGGAAGCCGCTCAGAAAGGGTTCGGTACGCAGCGGCGCGTTGTCTGCAACACGAACCCGCACCACGTCGTAGCCGACCCGGGTTGGCGGATGCGAGCCGTGGCGAGCCACGATGATGCTGGTGGCGCCGTCGGTGCCTGCCGCGCGATGGAACGCCATGCCGAGCGCGGCCACATGCGGGCCCAGCGCCAGCGCGGGTGGGGTCATCGTGCTGCAATCGCGCTGTGAACCAAACTGGGCGTCCGGAATATTCGCATCATGGCAATAAGGAAACCCGAAATGCTGGCCGGTCCGAGTGACCCGGTTGAGCTCGTCATCGGGCCGCAGCGGGCCCAGGTTGTCCTGTCCGTTGTCGGTGAACCAGAGTTCGCCGTTGCCCGGGTTCCAGTCGAAGCCGACCGAGTTGCGAATCCCGCGGGCCGCCACCGCCTTGCCGCTGCCGTCCTTGTTCAGGCTGACGATGACCCCGTATTCATCGGCATCGGGCGCGCAAACATCGCAAGGTGAACCGATCGCCACATACAGTTTGCGATCGGGGCCGATGCCCATTGCGTGGGCCGAGTGGCGTTCCTTGTCGGGCATGCCTTGCAGCACCGGCGTGCCGCGCCCGGGATCGGCCAACCGCTGTTCGATGTTGTCGAAGCGCAAGATCTGCGTGCCGTTGGCGACAAACAGCGAGCCGTCGAGAAACGCGACGCCACTCGAGTTGGTCAATCCCGACAGGATCACCCGTTGCTCGAGCGCCGCGGTGTGCGCCGCATTCAGTTTGATGGCGTAGATGTTGCCGCCGCTGCTGCCGACGAACAGCGTGTTGTCGGCGCCGATCGCCATGTGACGCGCCTTCGGCAGGTTGGTTGCCAGCACCTCTGCCTTGAATCCGGGGGCCGCTTTCAAGGCTGCAAGCTGAATGCCGGGGTTGGAATCGCGCCAATCCTGCAGCGTGCCGCAAGCAGTCAAGCCGAGTGCCAGTGCGGCGGCCAGCGCGGTGGCGCCGGTGCGTAGGGTGGTGATGCAGTGGTTTCGACGCGGTTGCATGGCTGCTCCAGAATGAGGTCGGGCGGAAAGGCCGCCAGGCCTACGGCTTGTCTACGTCGACAACGGCGTTGTCGGATGCACGACGCCCGAACCCCTCTTTCGGCAGCACCCGTTTTGCCAACGCGGTGGACGGGCGAGCAAGGTCAGCAAGTTTGAAGCGTGAGGCGTGCAGCAAGGCAGCGCAGCTGCGCCACAGCCTCAATCGGCACGGTCGTCCATGCCGAGCCGGCCGATGAACGGCAGGCGAAACGCCGGGCGATTCAGGTCGATGCCGAAATTCAGGCCGAGCAGGTTGAATTCGATACCTTCTTGCAAGCCGACACTGACACCCAACAAGCCGAGCAGCGTCACTGCAACCCCTGAACCCGACGGTGACACGCCCACCGCGTGGAACAGGTCGCGGTAGTCCTTGCCGATCGCATTGGCGGGCAAATCGAGCTTCAAGGCCGGAACCTCGCGCCCGATGTGGGCCAGAAAGGTGTTGCTGTTCGGGCCCGGCCAGCTGCGGTATTGCTCGGCGAATGGATAACTGCGAATGGCGGCCTCGATATCGTCGATCATTGCCCCGGCGGCCACACCGCGATGGTCGACCAGCAGGCGCGGCGCACCGCCGAACCAGAACCCATCGGGCAACGCGAAATTCTGGTGCACTGCCTGCGTGCCGTACCAGCCAACCACGTCGTGGCGCGTATAACTTGTCTCGCCTGCGCGTTTGTAGATGATCCAGGGATGAATCGCAAAGGCGCCGCGCCAGCCGTAGGTGGGCGCAGCGAACACCTGCACGATGGCGATGTCGACCTGTTGCTGTGGATCGGGTGCCAGGCCGGATGAATGCCGCGCGGCGTAGCGCCAGCTGCGCGGCGGGTCGCCCTGCAGGTGTCCCTCCAGCACCTGGGCCAGACTGAGGCCGAACGACAGGCTGAGAAAAAGTGCGGCGACCACGGCGACGCGCAGACGCAGTGAAAAGTGCCTCATCGAAAGGAGAGGGGTCGCTGTCTCATCACGCGAGTTTGCAACGTGTCGAAAACCATCTCAACCGAACGGCGTTTCGTTTCTTTTACCGGTCGGCCGCGGCAACGGTGTACTCGATCGCCCAGTAGTGGTCCCAACGCTGGTAGTGGAAGTCGCTGCACAGGCCAGTTGTCACCTCGCGCAGCGCCGCTTCGTTCGGAAAGTTTTTCAGCACCTCGTGGCTGCTGCCATCGGCCAGCAGACGTTGCTGATAGGCATTGCCATCGCTGTCATGCCGACTGATCGGCGAGCTGCTGCCGGCCACAAACAGGTTGTCGAGCATCAGCACGGTCGCGCCCGGCTTCAAAGCCTGATGCAGAGAGAGCAGGAAGGGCCGGACACGCGCTGCCGGCACATGTGAAATCCAGAAGCCTGCGAATGCGACATCGAAGCCGGGTTCGATTCGCGGTGGCGCGTAGGCATCGCCGAGCCGGAATTCGACCGACCCCTGCTTGACCCGTGCGCGGGCGATCTGCAGGGTCTCGCCGGCCGCATCGATGGCCAGAACGCGTGCCGCAGTGGCTGCGACAAACCGGGTCCAATAACCCGTGCCACAGGCTATCTCCAGCACCGATGCGCCATGACACCGATCCGGAAGCCAAGCCTCGATCTGCCGCAGATCAGCCTGCCGTTCGGGCTTCTGGTAGATGCGATCGTATTCGGGCGCACGGGCGGCGTAATACTGCTGCAACTGCTGGTCAGACGTGGACATGGTGGGCGCAAGACGCTGGTTGCCGTGTGTTGATTGGCGAGGATATCAGCCCGAGCGTCGGTGCATTGGCGTGCGATGCCGCCACCCTGTCGAGGCAGGTGGCCTGTCGTCACGCTCCCACGCGCGCTCGGCGAGCTGTCCTACCGTTGCCGTGCGACGGCGCGGGCTAAGCTGGCTGTCTGGAGATCGACCATGAAACGAATTGCACCATTTCTTCTTGCGGCCTGCTTCTCGTCAGCCTGGGCGGCGGGGACCATGCCGGATGCGGTCAACGCTGATGCGGCGAGTGCGCCGACCATTGCGCCCAAGCCGGCAGGCGCGGCCAGTGCTCCCGCACAAAGCCCTGCAGTACGCGCAGCAGACAAGGCGGTCCAGCCGGGCAAGGTTCGGCCTGAAAGCGCGGTGGTGCCACAGGTCACGCTGCCGCTTCGACCGGCAGCCGCACGCAAAGCCGATCCTGCGCCACCTTCCGGACAGCCCAGCGGGACGGTTGATCAGCGAGCGGCGCGTTGTGCGGCGATCATCAATCAGGATGAGCGGCTGCGCTGCGAAACCGCGAACTGACGGCTCAAGCGGTTGCCGACTTGGCCTTGACTCGTCTGCCAGTTGACGCGGCAGCGGGCGACTGGGATCTCGGCTTCTTGACTGTCGCCTTCTGAACCGCCTTCGCGGTTGTTCCAGCAGCGGAATTCTTGTCAGCCAGCTTGCGGGGTTGGGGCGATGCCTGCCCAGCGGTCTGTGCCTTCGCGGTCACCGCAGCCGGCAGCAGTGCCTGCTCGAGATCGCGCAGTGCGTCTGCGGTATACACCGCCAACCTTTGCATGCTCGGCACCGAGCTGTGGCACGCCGTGAAGCCGAAATTCATCTGGCCGGCGTAGCTTTCGCAGGTGATGTTCAGTGCTTGGCCATGGGTGATGATCGAGGCCGGATAGATGGAAAGCAGTTCAGCGCCGCGGAAATACAGCGGCTTCTCCGGCCCCGGAACGTTGGAGATCGTGATGTTGAACATCGGCGGCGTGCGCCCGCCGATGCCGGTCAGCAAGGTGATCAGCGTCGGCGCCATCAGCACCACCGTGTACTGCAACATGGCCTGGCGTGGCAGGCGCTGGACATGGGCCTTGGCGTGCTGCACCGAGCGCCTGATGGTCTGCAGCCGCTCGACTGCATCGTCGATGTCGGTGCCCAGCGAGGCGACGATGAAGGTGATCGCGTTGCCCGTACCCTCGTCGTCTTTCGGCCGCACCGATACCGGTATGCCGGCGGTCAGGGTCTGCTCGGGAAGGGCGCCGAGTTCGAGCATGAAGCGCCGCAATGCGGCCCCGCACAGTGCCAGGACGACGTCGTTGATGGTGCAGCCTGCGGCATCGGCGACCGTCCGCAAGCGCGCCAGCGGGAACTGCTGAGTTGCAAATCTGCGTTTCTCACGAACCCGCCCGTTCAGCATCGAACGGGGTGAATCGAACGGTACGGCAAGGCCCTCGCCCGGGTCGCCGACGCGCTTGATCATCTTGCCGAAAGCGCTGGCCAGTTGCGGCAGTGATCGGGCCTGCGCGCTCAAACCCTCGATGGCGGCGGCCGTTGCATTGGCCATGGTGGGTGCGCTTCGATGACGCTCGGGTCGGACCGAAGGCCGCGACGAACCTGTCCAGAACGGCGGCAACGACTTGCTTTTCTCGGCGTCCGAAGCCAGCGCGCGCTCCATCAGTTTCATGCCGCTGATGCCGTCGATCAACGAATGGTGCATCTTGACGAACAAGGCAAAGCGGTTGTCGGACAGCCCTTCGATGATCGTGCATTCCCACGGCGGGCGCGTCAGATCGAGTGGCGAACTTTGCAGCCTGCCGACCAGCTCGCCGAGCTCACGTTCGCCCCCCGGCCAGGGCAACGCGGCGTGCCGGACGTGGTACTCCAGGTCGATCTGCGTGTCCTCGATCCACACCGGCATCGGGTTCAGGTGGAATGCCACCTTGAGGCGCCGGTTCCAAGGTGGTGCAAATTCACGGCTGTTGCGGAAATCCAGCATCAGGTCGCGAAGAAAGTGTTTCGACGCATCTGCCGGCAGGCGGAATTGCAACAAGCCACCGACGTGATTCGGGGTGGCGCGCGACTCGGTGAAGAGCCAGGCAGTGTCGAGCAGGTTGAGTCGTACCGGGTCACTCATGGCGTCTGCCCCACTCACGCCGCCGAGACACGGGCGCGCGGTTTGCGGGTCGCTGCCGGTGGCACAAGCTCGGTGACAAGCGATTTGCTTGCGGCCTTGTCGGCCACCACCCTCGTTGCACCGACCTTTTTGGCCGCGGCCTTCTTGCCAGCGACCTTCTCGGCAGCCACTGCCGGCTTGCGGGTCGGTGCACGCCTGGCGGGTGCCTTGACAGTGGCCGTCTTGGCCGGGGCTGTGGCTTTTTTCGCGACCGCCTTGCGCAGCGGCTTCTTGGCGTCGCTGCCATTCCAGGTGCGCCGCGCTTCTTTGGCGAGCGCCACGACCTTGGCGATGTCGTCGTCGCTGTAGACGCCTTTGACACCCGAGATGGCTGCCAGCTTCATGCCATGTCGAAGGCCGAGCTTGTAGATCTCCTTGACCTTTTCCCATTCGGTATCACGGCCGACCGTGAAGACCTCGAAGCGGCCTTCGAGCGCCAGCACGATCGTCTCGGCCAGACAGGCGTAGACGACGTTCGGCGGCAGACCGATGCTTTTCAGGCCCTTGACCTTGGTCGGCAGATCGATCTCTCCGGATTCGATCACCAGCACATCGGGTCGTTTGGCCACCTCTTGCGGCGGCAGATCGAGCGGACGCGCCACATCGGTGATCACGCAGCCGGGCTTGACCTTGGTGATGTCGAGAATTTTCTTGCCCGCACCCGAAGTCGAGGTGACGATCATGTCCATCTCGCCGAGCAGCGATTCATAGTCGGTCGAGCAGATCACATCGGCATCCGGTGTGTCTTCGAGTATCGACGCCTTCAGCTGTTCGAGCTTGGCCAGGTCGCGCCCGGCAATCACCACCTGATCGAATGCCATCGCCAACAACCGTGCACTGACAGAACCGATCGAGCCCGACGCGCCGATGACCATTGTCTTCGCGGCAATTCGGCTGCCCACTGCGGCGGGTTTGACCAGTCCCATGCGTTTCATCGCATCGGCAGCCGCCCACAACGCACCCGATGCCGAATAGCTGTTGCCGGTGGTGATCGGCAAGCGCGAACGCTGAGCCACGGTGACACCGGCGTCGCCGACGACCTTGGTGAACGCGCCCAGACCCATGATCTGCGCGCCCATCTTCTCGGCCATCTTCGATGCGGCGAGCAGGCGGCGGTAGGTGAACTCGGGGCTGCGCGCAAGCATCTCCTTGGGCGTGCCGCCGACGCTGATCAACCAGCCCTCGGCCTCGGCGCCACTTGGCGAGATGATATTTTCCATCTTGCAATAGACCATCGGCGGCATGTGCGCCGCCAGCGTCTCGACCTTGTCCATCACGAAGCCGGGGGTCGCCTTCGGGATCGGGAACCCCTTCTTGATGTACTCCTGGCTCAGCGGATGAATGACAAATGCGAAGCGGCGGATATTGCGGAAGTGGCCGGTCGGGTGCAGCAGGCGGGGTTGCAGGTCGAGCTCGTCGAGGATCTCGACAAAGTCGTCGTCGGACAATTCTTCGGCTGCCTTGCCGATCGAGGCCAGGATCATCGCCTCGATCACATTGACGCCGACCACCCGCTCGAACAGCTTGGGTGACACGTCGATCACCAGATTGACCTTGCAGTGGGTGAAAAATGCCAGCCGTTCGTCGTCGACCGCCGAGGTGATGACCGTCTTGCCGGCCAGGTTGGCCGGGCTGCCGACTTCCTTGATTTCGTGGAAGGTGCCGACGATCAGGTGCGACTTGCCCACGGCAGCAGCGATGCGGCTGTTCTTGAAACCCGACAACGCGCTTTCCAGCCATTCGCCCCGCTTGCCGCCCAACGCCCATTCGCGTCCGGTCGCGTACAGCTCGAGCTGAGCCAGCGACGTGAGCAGCGTCGGTGCTCCCGTCTGGGCAAGCGCATCGGCAAAATTGAGGTTCGGTGTGTAGTCCGACAAGGCCACGGCCATGTCGTAGTTGCGCATGCCGTTCATGAACAGCACGATGTTGTTGTCGAAATATTTGCCGAGCTGCTTTTGCACCTGCCGCACCGCGCGCACCTGCAGCAGCCTGCGCAGCGTCGCGCCGGTGGTCACGGGTACACGGGTCACCACATTGAGCAGCCGCTTGGTCTCCGTGTTGACAACCGTGGTCTGGCCGACATGCCAGTGATCGCCGATTTCGCCCAGCCCGATCGCATCGGCTGTCACCTGGTGGCGCCGCATCAGCTCCCAGGCCTTGGTGGTGTCGTCGTCGGCGCCCAGCCGCTTGACCTGGAAGCGATGGCCGAGAAAGTCGGTTTCGAAGGTGAAATCCTGCTTCGACGAACCGAGCGAGATGGTTACGACTTTTTTCATGGTGTTGTCTCCGTGAGTGCGGTTCAGGATTTGGCCGCTGTCTTGCCGGCGGACTTTGCAGGCGACCTCGCCCTGGTGGCCCCGCTGCTTTTTTTCGCAGCGCCGCCGGTCTTGCGTGCCCGGCTCACCGATTCGACGTCACCGGTCGACTCAGGCGGCAGCAAGCGGCCGATCAGCTCCTCACATGTCGCCTGCGTCATGTAGCGTGGTACCGGGTAACCCGAATGCGCCTCGTGGATCGCCGCTTTGGCGAGCGCCGGAATGTCGGCTTTCTTCAGCGCTTGCAGGTAGGTCGGAATCTGCAGATCGTCGTTCAACTGATCAATGCCGTCGAGAAACTTCTGCGCCAATGCCTGCTTGTCTTCGTTTTCGTCGCCGAGCCTGGCGCGCACCGCCAGCTGTGCCAGCCGGCCGGTGACCGCCGGCGCCGAATATCTCAACACGTGCGGCAACACGATGGCATTGGCCAGGCCGTGCGGCGTGTGGTATTTGCCGCCGAACTGGTGGGCGATGGCATGTACATAACCGACGTTGGCACGGGTGAACGCGATACCGGCATAGGTCGAGGCGAGCGACATGTTTTCACGCGCGCGCAGGTCGCCGCCTTCGTTGAATGCGGTGCGAAGATTCTCGAAGATCAGGCCGACTGCCGACAGTGCCATCGCGTCGGTGGCCGGCGTGCTCCAGTTGCCGAGGAACGCTTCGACAGCATGGGTGAGGGCATCGATGCCGGTCGCTGCGGTGACCTGCGGTGGCAGACCGGTCATCAGCTTGGGATCGAGCGCCGCCATCTTCGGCACGATTCGGGTATCGACGATGACGATCTTGCTTTGCCGATCGGGATCGGCGATCACCGCTGCCACCGTCACCTCGGAGCCCGTACCGGCAGTTGTCGGCACCGCATAAATCGGCGCCGGGCTGCGCAGGCCCTTGAAATAGCCGGCCAGTGAGCGCAGCGAGCGGCCCGGGTTGGCGATCGAGACGGCAATCGCCTTCGAAGCGTCCATCGATGATCCGCCACCGAACGCAATGATCGCGTCGCAGTTGTGCTCACGGTAGAACTCGATGCCGCGCTCGATCAGCGGAATCGGCGCATCGGGGGTGATCTCGTCGAATACGACATAGTCGGCGCCACCGGCGGTCAGCGCGTCGGTCAGGTCCTTCAGCAGGCCGAGCTTGGCGATGATCTTGTCGGTCACGATCAGCAGTTTGGTGTGGCCGAAGGCGGCCACCGATTGGCCGAGCCGACCACTCGAGCCGGCACCGACCAGCAGCGTCGGCTGCGGAATCGGTAGAAACCGCGTCACCATGCCGGCGCCTTTCATCAGCACGCCAAGTCCGGAAGCACGTGTCGATTCGGGAATGAAATCAAGCATGGTTGCTGTCTCTTCGGTGAATGGATGGGCGGCGATGCATCGGTGCACCCTGCCGGAGTGCCATCATGCCAGCCTTGATCCAAGTCACAGTGAGCGTGAACCCTCTTTTAGGGCAAATGCCCGATTTGCGGGAAACATGCGTGACCCGCGCCTTGTGCGGCCGCTACAGCACCACGAACTCAAGCGCCGTGCGGCAGCGCAGCCGAACCTTCCGACCGATCGACGGTTGTGCCGTTGCCCTTGCCTGCGAAGGTAAGGCGCACGTCACACGGCCGCCTGCCTGTCTGTCAGCGAGACGTGCGTGTCGGGAACAGAGGCGTTTGCCGCAGCACCCGCGAGCCGGGAATCACTTCGGCGCGCGGATCGAGGGCGCTGATCTGCTCGGTCGTCAGCAGGTCGGAATGATTCACCCATTCGCCAGTTCGAGGATCGCGATAACGCCAGCGCCAAGCCGCGTGCGCCGAGCGGTTTGCATCGGCGGCGACATTCCACTTGACGAAGGCTGAAAACATGGGTCCACCTCGGCGCGACATTCGGCGTCGTCAGACCATAGATGATCGACGCACCTGCAGCATCCCCCGTCGGCGGGACGGCACGCCGTACAGTGGTGTCATGTGCAACCGATATCGACCCCCGATCGGTGATCCCGGCCCAATCATTCGACGGGCCGTATCGGGAGACTGGCGCAGCAACTGATCGAGTTGAGCCCGGCCGAAATTGTCGAGGCCGGGCCGGGGCTCGCGGACACGCTCAGTGCTTGGCCGCCTGATCACCCCAGAGTTGTTTGAGCCGCTGATCACGCCCGCAGCTGGTGCGGTAGTAGTTGTAGCGGATCGGGTTTTTCAGGTAATAGTCCTGGTGATAGGCCTCGGCCGGGTAGAAGGCGCTGGCGAGCTTGATCTCGGTCACGATCGGCTCCTTGAACGGCTTGCTTTTTTCAACGCGAGCTTTCGATGCCTGCGCCTGTGCCAATTGTTCGCGGGCCGACGGCAAGAATTGCCGTTCGGTACGGTGAGCCGACATCACAGAACTGCCGATCCTTGGTGGTCGGGTCGATGGTTCGCCAGAAATGGTCGACCAGCGTCTGGTAGCTGACCTTGGCCGGGTCGTAGACGACCTCGACCGCCTCGACGTGACCGGTGCGCTTGGATGAGACCTGCTCATAGGTCGGATTGGCGCTGTTGCCGTCCGATATAGCCCGACGTGGTCGACAAGACACCGTCGATTGCATCGAAGTCGGATTCGACGCACCAGAAGCAGCCGCCGGCGAAGATGGCCTTCTCGGTGGGACCGCCAGCAGCCGACGGCGCGCCTGGTTTGCTTGACGGGCCGGGCTGGGCGTTGGCCAGACCGACTGTTGCGACCAGACCTGCAGCCAGCGCTGCCACGAGCGATCGAGCGGCGCATCATGCCGCGGCCGGCACGAAAGACAGTGCCACTCCGTTGTTGCAATAGCGTTTGCCGGTCGGGGCCGGGCCGTCGCTGAAGATGTGGCCATGGTGCCCGCCGCAGCGTGCGCAGTGGTATTCGGTGCGCGGAAACAGCAGCTTGTAGTCGGTGCTGGCTCCGAATGCATTCGGCAGGGTGGTGAAAAAGCTCGGCCAGCCGGTGCCGCTGTCGAACTTCATCTCGGTCGTGAACAGCGGGTGCTGGCAGCCGGCGCAGACGAAGCGTCCGGGCCGTTTCTCGTTGTTCAGCGCGCTGCTGAACGGGCGTTCGGTGCCTTCTTCGCGCAACACGTTGAACTGAGCCGGCGTCAGCAGCTTCTTCCACTCGGCTTCGCTGCGCTTGAGTTGCTCGGCAGCCGGCAACGGCGATTCGTTGTCCTTGGCGGCAATGGTTGCGACGGCGGGCGCAAGGCCCGATCGCCGACAGCATTCCCATCCATTTGCGTCGTGTCATCATGTGAACTCCTGTCTCTGGGCCGGCGAATTGACCGGTCCTGCTGCACATCCGTCGATGTTGGAGCGCGAAACCTTTCACGATGTTCCGACGTCGCTCAGTGTTTGTCGGCCTCGGAAGTGAAGGCGTCGGCGTAGAACGCCGTTTCGGGCAGGCCGCAGCGGGCGCTGAAATCGCGCTGCGCGGCTTCGACCATCACCGGCGCACCGCAGGCATAGACCTCGAATCCGGACAGATCCGGCAGATCGGCCATCACCGCCTGGTGGACCAGGCCGGTTCGGCCCTGCCAGTCGTCCTCGGGCCTGGCATCAGACAACACCGGGACATAGCGCAACTGCTGGCATGCGCTGCTCTGCGGCCAGCGCCCACTCGTGCTGGTACAGGTCGATGCGGCTGCGGCAACCCCAATAAAGCCAGATCGGCTGCGGCATCGCCGTGTGCGCCATCTGCTCGATCAGCGCCTTGATCGGCGCAAAACCGGTTCCCGATGCCAGCAGCACCACCGGCTGGGTGTGATCGTCGCGCAGAAAAAAGCTGCCGAACGGGCCTTCGATGCGCAGGATATCGCGAGCCTTGAGCTGGCTGAATACATGGTCGGTAAATTTGCCGCCGGGCATGTGGCGCAGATGCAGTTCGATTGCCGGCTGCTCGTTGCCAATCAATTCGCGTTGGCGGTACGGTGCATTGGCGATCGAATAACTGCGCCGATCGCCATCACGCAGGATGAACTCGACATACTGGCCGGCCTTGTACATGAACGCGTCATTGGCCGGCAGTTGCATGGTCAGCACAGCCACATCGGGGGCCGGTCGATCGATGCGGCTGACCCGCGTCGGCAGCTTGCGCACCGGAAATTCGCCGAGCCCGGGCACTGTACGCGCCTCGATCACCAGGTCGGTCTGCGCAGCGGCGCGGCAGGTCAGCATCAGGCCCGCGTCTTCCTCGGCGGCACTGAGGGCCTTGCTCTGGTGGGTGCCGTGAATCACGCGGCCTTCGAGCAGGCGGCATTTGCATGAGCCGCAGGCGCCGTCCTTGCAGCCGTATGGCAGACCGATGCCCTGACGAATCGCCGCCAGCAGCACTGCCTCGTCGCGGTCGACCTCGAAAACGCGACCGCTGGGTTGAACTGTCACCGAAAAACTCATTCGATTTCTTTCCCGAAGTGCCGGGCTTGTGATGTCGAACCGGCTCCATGCATACACTCGTGCTGAATTTTGCCCGCTGCATCCGACCTTGCTGCCAATGCCAGTTTCTTCCCGCTTGCGACTTCGGCGTCCACGGCTGCTGATTGTGGGTTGCGGTGACATCGGCCTGCGGGTGCTGGCCCTGCTGAGGGACCGCTACCGGATTCTGGTATTGACGTCGAGCCCGCAGCGGCTGCCTTGGCTGCGGCAGGCCGGGGCCGTTCCGGTAGCGGGAAATCTTGATCAACCGACCACGTTGGCGCGTCTGGCCGGCATCGCAGAGCAGGTGCTGCACCTCGCGCCGCCACTGCCGCACGGCAGTGACGATTCGCGAACCCGCCATCTGTTGCAAGCGCTGGCGCGTCGGTCGACAGTCCGCCGCATCGTCTACGGCAGCACCAGCGGCGTCTACGGCGATGCCGATGGTGCCTTTCTGGATGAAACCCGAGCCGTTGCGCCGGCCAGCGATCGGGCGCGCCGCCGTGTCGATGCGGAGCATCAGCTGCGTGCTTTCGGCCGCCACTTCGGCGTCGACATTTCGCTGCTGCGGATTCCCGGCATCTATGCCCGCGATCGGGCTGGTGGTCACCCACGCGAACGGCTGCTGCGGGCCACGCCGGTTCTGTGCAGCGAAGAGGATGTGTTCACCAACCACATCCACGCCGATGATCTGGCGCGTGCGGTAGTTGCCGCGTTGCGCCATGCGATGCCGATGCGCGCGATCAACGTCTGCGACGACACCGAGCTGCTGATGGGCGACTATTTCGACCTCGCGGCCGATCTGTGCGGACTGCCTCGGCCGCCGCGCTCGAGCCGCGCCGAGCTGGCGACCCAGGTGTCGCCGATGGCGCTCAGCTTCATGAGCGAATCCAGGCGGCTCGACAATTCGCGGATGAAGCGTGAGCTGGGGTTGCGCCTGCGCTATCCGACCGTCCACACCGGGCTTTGACGGCGATCAGATTCCGCTGGCGTGGCGCAGGCTGTTCAGGCGGTCGGTTGCCTGCACCTTGATGGTCTGCAGCGCGCCGTTGCGGCTGATGTCGACCGAGACCTCCCGGTTCGGCGTCGGGCCAGCCCAAAGCCGCTGATAAAAAGTGGGCAGGGTACTGACCGGGACCGAATCGATGGCCAGGATCTGATCGCCCGCCAGCAGGCCGGCCGCATCGGCCGGGCCATCGGTGGTGATGCGGGTGATGCGAATCTTGCCGTCGACCTCTGCGCAGTTCACACCCAGCCAGGCGCGCTGGCTGGCCATCGAGCGGCCGCTTTCGCGCAATTCAGCCAGAATCGGCCGCAACAGATCGACCGGTACGAACATGTTGCCCGTCTGCGGTGGTTGATCAGGCCCGAGTGCGTCCCGCACCAGCAGCGAGCCGATGCCGAGCAGCTCGCCAGCCGAATTGAACAGGCCGGCACCGGAATGATTGGCCAGTGCCGGCACCGTGAACAAGGCGTCTTCGATGTGGTATTCCCAATAGCCGGTAAATGGCCGTTGCGAAGCCAGGTAGGTGAGTTTGAGTTCGCCCTCGGCGCCTCCACTGACGAACAGCATCGGCTGGTTCGGGGCCAATCCGGCCGCGCTGCCGAAGACCGTCGCCGGGCGCGGCAGTGGCGTCAGCGAACGCACGAGGCCGAAACCCGAAGCCGTGTCGTAGGCAACGACTCGGGCTGGAAAGACACGGCCGTCGTCGATCTCGATTTCGACCTGCTCGGCCTCGATGATCAGATAACCGATGGTCAGCACCAGGCTGCCATCGTCGTCGATCAGTACGCCGGAGCCCTCCCGCTTGCGGCCCAGCGTGCGGTTCGACACCGCATCATCGACCGCCATGCTGCGCACGCCGACAACGGTCGAAGATGCTCGCGCCAAGGCGCGTGTCTGCTGCTGGATGGCGGCATCGAACCCGGCCGCCGGCACGCCATCGGCAGACGGCGGCGTCTCGGTCGTGGCAGGTTGGGCAAATACACCGATCGGCAGCAACAGCGCCACCAGCGCATTGACGATGAAACCCCGCAAGCTGCTGTTTGTGCTCATCGCAGGCCTCCGAATCGGCTGAATGTAGCCAAGCGGAGCATGCCGCAGGCCGAACGATGACAGGTGCGAAGGGGTATCCCGGCGGGCCGATTCAGCGCCGACCGAAAGGCGACTGCCCGCGCCAGTAGCGGATCATCAGAAAGCCGCCGAGCATGCCGCCCAGATGGGCAAAGTGGGCCACACCCGACTGGGTCCCGGTGACGCCGAAAAACAGCTCCAGACCGCCGTAGATCGCGACAAACACCTTGGCTTTCATCGGAATCGGCGGGATCAGCGGCACGATCATCCGGTTCGGAAACATCATGCCGAACGCCAGCAGCAGACCGAACAGCCCGCCCGAGGCACCCACTGTCGGGTAGACCGATCCGGTGAACGCAGCCATTGCCAGTTGCGAGGCGGCCGCCGCCAGCACGCTGGCGGTATAGAACTGGAGGTAGCGGCGCTGGCCCCAGACCCGCTCGAGCTCCGAGCCGAACATCCACAAACCGAGCATGTTGAAGAACAGATGGCCGAGGCTGCCATGCAGAAACGAATAAGTCACCACTTGCCATGGCAGGAAACCCGCCCCGAGCGGCCACAACGCGAGCAGCCGGACCAGCCAGTTGCCGACAAAGTAGTCGAGACAGAACATGGCCACGTTGGCGAGCAGCAAGGCCTGGGTGATCGGGGGCAACTGAGGCATTCACGAATCCGGTGTGGTGACAATGAAGTGCAAACCTGGGCGCGAAGCGTACCCGCAAATCCTGCGTCGGCGTTGCGCGCCTCGGCTTCGAGCCATGGCATACTTGACGGCTCGGTGGGCCTCTGTGGCGAAATTGGTAGACGCGCGGGACTCAAAATCCCGTTCCGCGAGGAGTGTCGGTTCGATTCCGACCGGAGGCACCAACCCCTCGATCCGGCTTGGCCGGATAGCAAGCGCACCCCTGATCCGACAGCCATGGCCAAGCGCCTGCCAACCCAGCCTGACTACGCGACCATCGAAGATGTCATCGGCCACACGCCGCTGGTCAGGTTGGTGCGTCTTCCGGGCGCGGCGGGCGCGCCGCGCGGCAATGTCATTCTGGGCAAGCTCGAAGGCAACAACCCGGCCGGCTCGGTCAAGGACCGCCCGGCAATCAGCATGATCAAGCGCGCCGAAGAGCGCGGCGAGATCAAGCCCGGCGACACCCTGATCGAGGCCACCTCCGGCAATACCGGCATCGCATTGGCGATGGCGGCGGCGATCCGCGGCTACCGCATGTTGCTGATCATGCCGGAGGATCTGTCGATCGAGCGCGCGCAGACCATGAAGGCCTTCGGTGCCGAACTGCTGCTGACGCCGCGCTCGGGCGGTATCGAATACGCCCGCGATCTGGCCGAACAGATGGCCCGCGACGGCAAGGGCCGGGTGCTCGACCAGTTTGCCAATGTCGACAACCCGCGGGTCCATTTCGAAACCACCGGTCCCGAGATCTGGAACGACACGGCCGGGCAGGTGACCCATTTCGTCAGCGCGATGGGCACAACCGGCACCATCACCGGCGTCAGCCGTTATCTGAAAGGGCAGAACCCGGCCGTGCGGGTCATCGGCGCCCAGCCGGCCGAAGGCTCGCGGATTCCCGGCATCCGCAAATGGCCGCCGGCTTATCTGCCGAAAATCTACGACCCGACTCATGTCGACGAGTTGGTGCTGGTGAGCCAGTCCGATGCCGAAGAGATGGCGCGACGAATGGCCGGTGAAGAAGGCATCTTTGCCGGCATCTCGGCGGCCGGCGCATGCTGGGTCGCACTGCAGATTGCCGCCACGGTTGAAAACGCGACCATCGTGTTCATCGTCTGCGACCGGGGCGACCGCTACCTGTCGACCGGCGTTTTCCCGGCATGAACGGTTTCAGGTTCTGCCCGCAATGTGCTGGTCCGCTGGCCATGCTCGAGCGCGAGGAGGATGGTGGTGCCAAGCTTCGCCTGCGCTGCGCAGGCTGCGAATGGACCCACTGGAACAATCCGACGCCGGTGCTCGCCGCCGTGATCGAAAAAATCGATGAAGGCGGGCAGATTCTGCTGGCACACAATGCGGCGTGGCCCGGACGCGTCTTTGCGCTGATCACCGGTTTCATGGAGGCCGGCGAAACCGCGCCAGACGGCATCGCCCGCGAGGTGTTCGAGGAAACATCGCTGCGCGCAGAAGACGTCAAGCTGATCGGCGTCTACGATTTTCAGCGGATGAACCAGTTGATCATTGCCTACCATGTCACCGCGCGCGGCGAGGTCAGGCTGTCACCCGAATTGCTCGAGTACAAGCTGTTTGCGCCCGAAGAAGTGCGTTGTTGGCCGGCTGGCACCGGCTATGCCCTGGCCGACTGGCTGACCGCGCGGGGCTACACGCCACAATGGCGCGAGCCGATGCTGCGGCCGCCGCAGCCCGCCGCCGATTGACCAGGCCGATTCGTTTGCAAAGGACCGAATGATGGAAGCGCAGAAAGAAATCGACACCCGAGGACTGAACTGTCCGCTGCCGATCCTGAAGGCCAAGAAGGCACTCGCCGACATGCACAGCGGCGACGTGCTGAAGGTGGTTGCCACCGACCCGGGATCGATGCGCGATTTCCAGGCCTTCGCCCGGCAGACCGGCAACGAACTGGTCGAGCAGACCAGCCAGAGCGACGAGTTCATCCACTATCTGCGCCGCCGCTGATCGAGCCGGCGGCGATCGCTGCCGCCCTCAGAATTTCAACTGCTTCAGATAGGCCCGGAACGATTCGCCCAGTTCGGGGTGCGCCAGCGCCAGTTCGACGTTGGCTTCGAGAAAACCTTCCTTGCTGCCGCAGTCGAAGCGACGCCCTTCGTAGCGGTAGGCGTAGACCTTTTCGTTTTTCATCAACGCGGCGATGCCATCGGTCAGCTGGATCTCGCCGCCCACCCCACGCGGCACCTCGGCAATTTCCCTGAAGACGCCCGGTGTCAGGATGTAGCGACCCGCCACCCCCAGGTTCGACGGCGCATCCTGCGGCGCGGGTTTCTCGACAAACTGGCTCATTTCCATCAGCCGGTCATTGACCATCTGGCCGGCGACCATGCCGTAACGGCGGGTATGTTCAGGGGGCACTTCCTGGACGGCAACGATCGACGATTGAAGCTCCTCGAACTGCGCCACCATCTGCGCCAGGATGGGCGGCTTGCCAACCATCAGGTCATCGGCCAGCAGCACCGCAAACGGCTCGTTGACGACCACACACTGGCCACACAATACCGCATGACCCAGGCCAAGGGCCTTCGGTTGCCGGATATAGATGCAATCCATGTCGTCGGGCTTGATCGACTGAACCATCGCCAGCAATTCGTGTTTCTCTGCGGCCAGCAGTTCGGCTTCGAGTTCGTAGCCGGTATCGAAGTGATCGGGAATCGCCCGTTTGTTGCGGCCGTTGACGAAGATCATCTGCCGGATGCCGGCCGCGTAGGCTTCTTCCACTGCGTACTGGATCAACGGCTTGTCGACCACCGGCAACATTTCCTTCGGCTGCGCCTTGGTCGCCGGCAGAAACCGGGTGCCGAGACCGGCGACGGGGAAGATTGCTTTGTTGACTCGCATGGCTTGTGATTGCAAAAGTGAACTCGATGTCATTCTGGCATGCTGATTTTCGTCAGCAGTTGGCTTGAGCATTGATTGCCTGTCCGTTCGGTCAGGTATTTCAGGGGAGCCTGGGAGCGGCACGCGTCTCGGCAGTCGAACACCGAGTGGGCTCGGGTCGGGCTGACGTGTTCCGCTGCATGTCCCCCGCTGGCAACCTGGCGGTTGCCAGCTCCGCCTTTACTTCCGCGGAACACGTCAGCCCGACCCGAGCTTGCACCGTCAGGGTGTGCGGTCGCGCCGCACGATGCTTCGGAAAAAAGCAAGGGTTTCGAGCGACCCACGCGCAACGCGCCGCAATCCTCCCCAACGGTGCAGGACGAGGGCGGCGGGTGGCCGGATGGCGGAGATAAAGGCGAAGACGCCGACGTTCAGAGGGGCGTCGGGGGACACGCAGCCATCCGGCTACCTGCCGCCCTCGTCCTCGCTCAAGCCTTCGGATGAGGTCGATCCTGCATTCCAGCCGCTCGCCTGCCAGTCCCCGTGCAGCAACGAAAACTGCAACATGTCGTGATGCTGCCCGCCCCACCAGGCGATTTCGCGAAGGCGGCCTTCTTCGACGAAGCCCAGCTTGAGCGCAAGCCTGATCGAGCGGGCATTGTCCGGATGAATCTGCGCGTCGATGCGGTTGACGTGCATCTGCCCGAAACCCCAGGCCAGGATGGCTTGCAGCGCTTCCGTCATCAGCCCTTGGCCGCCGGCATCGGCAGCCAGTTCGTAGCCGACGCTGCATTTGCGCCATTGCCGGTTCCAGCTGAACAACCCGCAACTGCCGATCAGGCCGTCGCGGTCTTTCAGTTGCAGACCCCAGCGTGTGCCGGGGTTGACCAGGGTGCGCCAGTTGGCGAAGCTGCGAACCAACAGCAGCGCGGCAGTCTGGTCGACCAGCGGATCGCTGCCGAACCAGCGCATGACCTGTGGATCGCCGTGGATCGCGAACAGCGCCGGCGCATCGGCGTCGACGATCTCTCGCAACCACAGGCGCCGGGTCTCGAGCGCCGGGAATCCGCTTCGGTCACCCATCTTGCCGCTGCAGAGCAGGCTTGTCAGGTGGTGTGCTCGGTTCAGATCCCGATCGAGTCGAACCCGGCGTAGACGTCGCGCAACCAGACCTTGACCCGCTGGCGATCCATCATGCCCAGGCCGGTGCTGTGTCGATCGGCCGATTGGCTGGCGGCCCAGAAGCTGCTGCTGGTCGCGTCGATCTTCTGCATCACCGAATCGTTCAGATGGCGGATCGTCAACATGCCCGCGCCCAGCGACTGCGCCTGCTTGAATGCCGCTGATTCGTCGAGCAACCGGAAGTCATCGCCGCGCAGCTGGTTGCGTACCAGTACGTGGGCGACCCGGTCGCCGTAGGCATCGAGCAGTTTGCCAAGCAGATCGACCGAATCGCGACCGCTGTCCATCACGTGCCAATAGGTGATGCCCACGTGGTTGTCGGCGGCCACCTCGAGCACCCCGGATTCGTCGATCCAGCGCAGCAGCGGCTCATGGGTCTGTGCCGCCAGATCAACCAGGATGCGGCGATCGTCCTGTTCGGTGGCCGCCTCGATGATGTGGTCGAGCATCTCGTAACGATCGACGTGCACGGGCGAGGCGATAGCCGGCGTAGAACCGCATCAGCGCGCCGTGCGAGCGATCGGTGTCGAAGCCGAGAAACGGGATCGAGCGATCGATCATGTATTGCGCCAGCAATCTGGCGACGAGGGATTTGCCGACCCCGCCCTTTTCTCCGCCGATCAGATGGATTCGTGCCATCGCTGCTCCTGTTCAAAGTGGTGTGCGCGGTCGTGCGTCGCTCAATCGGCAGGCGGCGCCAGTTGCGGTGTGCCTGATTCCGCGCCGGGTTCGGGCCTGAATGCGTCGGCGTAGGTGAAATACAGCGAGGTATAAAACGCCGTCGAAAACATCAAGCCGGCCGGCATCGCAGCCAGCGCGAGCAGGCGCGGCTCACCGATCAGCGCGACCAGCGTATTGGCAAGCACCGAGAACAACACGATCAGCAGCACCCAGCCGAGGCCGTAGATGGTCAATGCCGCCCGGTTGCGCCAGCATGCCAGGGCGCTGATGAACAGCGACTGTGCGACACCCTGGCCCTGCCAGTAGATCAGCGCCGGTGCGTGCCAGAACGGCAGTGCGATCAACGACGTCAGCAGCAACCGCAGTGCCATCGCCCAGAACAGGCGCGAATCGCCGAGCATCTCGCCAAGCGCTTGCTGGGTGATCGCCTTGTCGCCGACCACCGCGGCCTGCAGGGCCTCCAGACGGCCGTCGTCGATCGCGTCGCTGAGCAGCATCACGACGATATTGGCTGCGGCATAGCTGGCCAGCAGCTTCAGCATCGCGCGGCGGCGATCGGGCGGGCCTTGCAGGCCTTCGGCAAATACCCGCGGCCCGGCGCGTCGGCCGTCGAGGCTGTTGCGCGAGGCGATCATGAAACCGAGCGACACCAGCGGCAGCGCCATCAGCAGCAACAACACGCCAATGCCGGGAATCAACATCAGCAGCAAGGCGCCGAACAGGAAGGTTGCAAACAGAAAGGTGGTGGCCAGCGGCTGACTCAGGTAGACCTGAAAACCGCGGCGGACCCAGACGAAACCCTGGCGGGCAGGGACTTGATGCAATTGCATGGATTCAGTGGCGCTCGAAATGCCAGGGGGCGTCGATGCGGCAGCGCAGCACGCGTTCGAAATGGTCGGGGTCGTGGGCCTGCAGCATGCTGGCGTCACGCGGCAGGTGGAAATCCCACAGGCGCGAGATCCAGAACCGCAGTGCGGCTGCACGCATCATCGCCGGCAGCAGGCGGATCTCGTTGGCCGACAGTGGCCGCACCTCGTCGTATGCAGCGACAAATGCTTGTGCCCGCGGCTCGACCAGCACACCGGTTGCCAGGTCGATGCACCAGTCGTTCAGACTGACAGCGATGTCGAAGATGAAGCGGTCGATGCCGGCAAAATAAAAGTCGAAGAAACCGCCCAGTTCGTCGCGGCCGTCGCTGTCGTCGAACATCACGTTGTCGCGGAAAAGGTCGGCATGGATCGGCCCCGACGGCGCCGCCGCATAAGCGGCCGACGCGGCCAGCTGCTGCTGGAACCGCAATTCGGTCTCGATCAGCGCGCGCGGCTGCGCCATCATGAACGGTGCGACGATCGGAACGGTTTCGATCCACCAGGGCAGGCCGCGCAGGTTCGGCTGATCCATCTTGAAATCGAGTCCGGCCAGGTGCATGCGGGCCAGCATGCGGCCAACGGTTGCGGTATGCCGCACATCCGGCGCCAGATGATGGCCGCCGGGCAGCCGATTGACCAGCGCCGCTGGTTTGCCCAGCAATTCATGCAGGATGCGTCCCTGCGAATCGGCATGTGGGTCAGGTACCGGGATGCCATGGCCTGCGAGGTGCTTCATCAAGTGCAGATAGAACGGCAGTTGATCGAAGCCGAGGCGCTCGAACACGGTCAGCACATAACGCCCGCGCGTCGTGTCGGCAAAATAGTTGGTATTTTCGATACCGCCCGGGCAGCCCTTCAGCGCGATCAGCTCGCCGATATCCAGGCGGTCGACAAAGGCACGCGCGGTGTCGAACGGCACCTCGGTAAAAACAGCCATCAGTGCATTGCTGCGCTCAAAACGAGATCACGCGCCAGACCCGCTTGCCGGCGGCCCCGCGCGACCCGGTCAGCCCGTCGGACACATCGCGCGAGCCATCCTCGGTGATGATTTCATACGGTCGGCTGGTGACCGACCTTCGGCGTGACGGAAATCCGGGTGGTATTGCCACGCACTTTCAGCTCCTCGATCTTCGAGCCTTCGTCTTCGATCACCTTGCGCTGGATATTGGGTTCGGCTCGCGTTTCGGCGGCGGTTGGAGGCGCGTTTTCGGGCGGTGCGGGCGGATCTGCGCCAGCACCGGCCCGGCAAGCATGGCCAACAGGAGGGGGGTCAGGCGCGTCATGGGATGCATTTTATCGATGCCGGTGGGGCGGGCGTGCAACACTGCGCGCCGATCGCTTGTCGGCTATTTTGCCCCTTGTCAGCGGGGGTGGCGGTCAAAATCGGCAAAGCCCGCACAATGCCGGCATGAGTGATCCCACCGTTCCCCGGCCGTCCAGCACGCTGCTGCTGGTCGACGGCTCGAGCTATCTCTACCGTGCCTACCATGCACTGCCGAACCTTCGCGGTCCCGGCGGAGCGCCCACCGGTGCCTTGCACGGCATGGTGGCGATGATGCAACGGTTGCGCGAACAGTATCCGTCCGACCATGCGGCGTGTGTCTTCGATGCCAAGGGCAAAACCTTCCGCGACGACTGGTATCCGCAATACAAGGCGCACCGCGCGCCGATGCCTGACGATCTGGTGGCGCAGATCGCGCCGATCCATGAGGTGGTTGCGCTGCTCGGCTGGCCGGTGCTCGAGGTTCCCGGTGTCGAGGCCGACGACGTGATCGGCACCTTGTGCCGGGTGGCTGCCGAACAGGGCCATTCGGTCGTGGTCTCCACCGGCGACAAGGATCTGGCGCAACTGGTCACGCCGCAGGTCACCCTGATCAATACGATGAGCAATGAGCGGCTCGACGTCGCGGGCGTGCAGGACAAGTTCGGCGTGCCGCCGTCGCGCATCGTCGATTACCTGAGTCTGATGGGCGACTCGGTCGACAATATCCCCGGTGTGGCCAAGGTCGGTCCGAAAACCGCGGCGAAATGGATCGCCGAACATGGCTCGCTGGATGGCGTGATCGCCGCCGCGGCCGGCATCAAGGGGGCGGTCGGCGACAACCTGCGCCAGGTGCTCGACTGGCTGCCGACCGGCCGCAAGCTGGTCACCGTCAAGACCGATTGCGATCTGTCGGCGCAGATCGCCGGCTGGCCGATGGTCGATTCGCTGGCCTGGCGGCCGGACGACGAGGCCGCACTGCTCGACTTCTACGACCGCCATGGCTTCCGGACCTTCGGGCGCGATCTCGAAAAACGCATGCCGGCAGCTGGCCGAAGCGACGGCCGCGTCGCTGCCGTCGTCGCGCCAGCGGCGGTGAGTCGTCCTGCCGGTCGACCGCCATTTCGAGACCGTGACCGGCATCGACCGCCTGACCGCCTGGGTCGAGAAAATCGCCGCTGCGTCGCTGACCGCCATCGATACCGAAACCGATTCGCTCGATGCGATGCAGGCCCGGCTGGTCGGCATCTCGCTCAGTATTGCGACCGGTGAGGCGGCCTATATCCCGATCGCGCACGACTATGCCGGTGCACCCGAGCAGTTGGCGCAGGACGGTGGTGTTGCAGGCGCTGAAGCCGTGGCTGGAAGATCCGCTCGCCGCGAAGCTGGGGCAGAACGTCAAATATGCCCTGCACGTATTTGCCAATGTAGGCATCGACGTGCAAGGTCATGTTCACGACACGATGTTGCAGAGTTATGTACTGGAAGCCCACAAGCCGCACGGCCTGGATAGCCTGGCCGAACGCCACCTCGGCCGGCGCGGTCTGAGCTACGAAGACTTGTGCGGCAAGGGTGCGCAGCAGATTCCGTTCGGGCAGGTCGATATCGAACGCGCCAGCCGAATATTCGTGCGAAGACAGCGAGATGTGCCTGCATGTGCACCAGGCACTGTGGCCGCAGCTGAGGCAACGCCTGCGCTGCGCGATCTGTACCGTCGATATCGAGATGCCAGTGGCGCATGATCCTGCAGCGAATCGAGCGCCAGGGCGTGCTGATCGATCCGCAGGCGCTGGCCACGCAAAGCCAGCAGCTCGGCGAACGCATGGTCAAGCTCGAGCAGGAGGCCTATGCGCTGGCCGGCCAGCCCTTCAACATGGGCTCGCCCAAGCAGATCGGCGATGTGTTGTTCAAGCAGCTCGGCCTGCCCGTGAAGAAGAAAACCGCCTCCGGCGCGCCGTCGACCGACGAGGAGGTGCTGGCCGAACTGGCCGCCGACTATCCGTTGCCGGCCAGGCTGCTCGAGCACCGTTCGCTGGCCAAGTTGAAGGGCACTTACACCGATAAATTGCCGTTGATGGTGAACCCGGCAACCGGCCGGGTCCACACGACCTATGCCCAGGCGGTTGCGGTGACCGGACGGCTGTCCAGCAACGACCCCAATCTGCAGAACATCCCGATCCGTACCGTCGAAGGGCGCCGCGTTCGCGAGGCCTTCATCGCGCCGCCCGGGCACCGCATCGTCAGTGCCGATTATTCGCAGGTCGAGTTGCGCATCATGGCGCACATCAGCGAGGATCCCGGCCTGCTGCGTGCGTTCGAAGAGGGCATGGATGTTCATCGCGCCACCGCCAGCGAGGTTTTTTCGGTGTCGCCGCAGGCGGTCACCGCCGAGCAGCGGCGTTATGCCAAGACGATCAATTTCGGCCTGATCTACGGCATGGGCGCTTTCGGCCTCGCCCAAAGCCTGGGCATCGAGCGCAGCGCCGCAGCGACCTACATCGATCGCTATTTCCAGCGCTTTGCCGGGGTCAAGCGCTACATGGACGAAACCCGCACCTCGGCGCGCGCCAAGGGTTATGTCGAAACCATGTTCGGGCGCCGAATCTACCTGCCCGAAATCACCGGTGGCAGCGGTCCGCGCAAAAGCGGCGCTGAACGTCAGGCGATCAACGCGCCGATGCAAGGTTCGGCTGCCGATCTGATCAAGCTGGCGATGATTGCGCTGCAGCGGACGATCGAGTCCGAGCGGCGCGCCACGCGTATCGTGATGCAGGTCCACGACGAACTGGTCTGTGAGGTGCCGCTGGCCGAGCTCGACTGGGCGCAGCGAGGCGATTCCGCGTCTGATGGCGTCGGTGGCGAGCCTGAAGGTGCCGTTGTCGGCCGAAGTCGGCATTGGCGACAATTGGGATCAGGCTCACTGAGCCGGCTGCGGAGCATCCAGTTCTCCCATGACGATCCTCGATCGACTGCGCACCTGGCTGGCTCCCTTGCGACGGCGCTGGCGGGCGCCCGAAGGGATGACCGTGGTCAGCCCGACCAGTTCGTCGATGGGGCTGGTGTGGGTGCCGCTGGCTGCATTGGGGATTGCGCTTGCCGTGACGCTGAGCCCGATCGGCACCGGCCTGTCCAGCGCGCTGTACGACATCAACGTGCGAGCGATCTCCGAGCCGGCCCATTTCGACGACGTCATCGTCATCGACATCGACGATGCTTCGCTGCGCGACTTGCGGCCGCGTCTCGGTGGCTGGCCTTTTTCGCGCGATACCTTCGCGCTGCTGGTGAGTTTTCTGCGCGAAAGCGGCGCAACCGGAATCGCGCTCAACCTCGTGTTGTCGGAGCCGCGTGATGGTGATGGCGCACTCTCCAAAGCCCTTGCCGAGCGCGCGGATGTGGTGCTGGCGGCGGTCGGACAACTGCGTGGCGGCGATCCCGATCCGCGTGCCGATCCGTTTCGACGCCGCGTTGCGATGCCCTCGAATTCGAACCTGCCGGCGGCGCGCTGGGCCGATATCGTGCTGCCGGCCGATGTGTTGTTGGCGACGCTGGCCCGAGTGGGCGGCGTCGGCGCCGTCGGCGTGGTTTCGACCCATCTGGACGATGACGGCGTGTTGCGTCGGTTGTCGCTTTTGCACGAAGCCGAAGGGCTCGTCTATCCATCGATGGCCTTGGCACCGAGGCTGCTTTCAGTCGCTGGTAGCGCCGACCGCCTGATCCGTGAGCCGAATGCCCTTTCGCTCGGGCCGCTTCGCTGGCCGATCAATGCGGCAGGCCAGGTAGCGATGATCCTGCCGAGCAATCGGGACGCTGTCGAGCGGCTGTCGTTCAGCGCCGTGATGGAGGCTGCGCTCGGCCTGCGAGATCGCGTCGCGCTGCAGAAGCTGCTCGACGGGCGCACGGTTTTCATCGGCAGCAGCGCATTTCTGGCCGACGATGTATTGACATCGTTCGGTCGGGTGTCGGGCACCGGTTTGCTGGCCTGTGCACACGCCGCACTGCAGCGCGGACTGATTCTGGCGCCACCTGATCGACGACTGGCCGCAGGCTTCGTGGTCATCGCGATGGCGCCCAGCATCTTGTTGTGGCTGCGTCGACGGCCGAGCTTGCGCGACGACGGTTTTGCATCATTGGTTGCCCTGGTGCTGCTGATCGCGGGCGGGCTGACGCTGCTGATCTATGCGCGCATCGAACTCGAATTGTTGATGCCGCTGATCATCGTCATTGCCGGCTTTGTGATTGCCGCGCTGCTGCAGCTGCGCTGGGTCGGTCTTGTCAACCGCCAGCTGCGGATCGAACGAGCGGTTGCCGAAGCAGCGAATCAGGCCAAGACCGAATTCCTGGCCAACGTCAGCCACGAGATCCGCACCCCGATGAATGCGCTGATGGGCGTTGCCGAATTGCTCCAGCGCACACCGTTGAATGCCGAGCAGCAGCGTTATGTGGGCGTTTTTCAGCACGCAGGACAGACCTTGTTCGAGCTGATCAACGACTTGCTCGACCTGTCGAAGATCGAGGCCGGTCGCCTCGATCTCGAGCCGCGGCCGTTTTCGCTCGACAGTCTGCTGGCCGACCAGCATGAGTTGTTGCGAACCAGGGCGGCCGCGAAGGGACTTGCCTTCGATTGGAGAGTCGTCGGCCGGCTGCCTGATGCGGTGGTGGGAGATCGCCGACGATTGGCCCAGGTGTTGACCAACCTGGTCGGCAATGCCATCAAGTTCACTGCTACCGGAGGTGTGGTCGTCGAAGTGACGCACAGTGCTGCCGGAACGAGATTCGAGATCACCGACACCGGAATCGGCATCGGCGCCGATCAGCAACAACGCATTTTCGAGCCCTTCATCCAGGCCGATGGCAGCATGACGCGCCAATATGGCGGCACCGGGCTCGGCCTGTCGATCGCGAACGGGCTGGTTCGGCAGATGGGCGGGGAGATCCAGGTTCGCAGCGCCCCTGGTGCCGGCTCGAGCTTCAGTTTCCGCATCACGCTGCCAGCGGCGAGCGCCGCTGAAGCGATCGCCCTGCGGACGGGCGCGCAGGCGTTCTTGCCCAGGCGAGCGCAACCGAATGTCGAGTGGTCAGCGGCAGGCCGCGCGCCGCTTCGCATCTTGCTCACCGAGGACAATGAAGTCAACGTGCTGCTTGTCGAGGCCATGCTTCGCGACACCGGATGCTCGTTGGACGTCGCGGCAAACGGTGAAAGCGCACTCAGCAAATTTTCTGCCGGCCAATACGACCTGATCCTGATGGATGTGCAGATGCCGGGCATCGACGGCCACCAGGCGACACGCGAGATCCGCCGCATCGAAGCCATCGAAGGGCGTCATCCGGTGGTGGTGATTGCGCTGACGGCGCACGCCTTCGAACGCGATATTCAGCGCAGCCTGGACGCCGGCTGCGATGCTCATCTGACCAAACCGGTGTCACGTGAATCGTTGCTGGCAGCGATTGACGAGTTCCGCGCTGCCGGCGGACCGAGAACCAGGCGCACGGCAATCTGACCACGCTCACTGGAGTGTTTAGCGTTGCCTTAGCTGGCGTCGAACGCTAGGCCAGCAGATCGAGCGTCTCGGGGTGGCGGTTCATGTAGGCGCGAACATAGCTGCAGGTCGGCTCGACCCGCAGGCCTGACAGTCGGGCGTGTTTCAGCGCCGCGCCGACCAGTGCGGCTGCAATGCCGCGGCCTTCCAGGCTGCGGTCGACGCCGGTGTGGGTCATCTGCATCACGCCATCGCGCAATCGGTAGTCGGCGACACACAGATGCCCGTCGATCTCGATGACGAAGCGATGCCGGTCGACTTCATGGCGAATCTGATCGGGCTCGATTTTTTTGCTTTTCATGTCGGGAAATCCAGTTGACAAAATCGGGGTCGGGCGGCCCATCAGCTTCAGGGTCGGTTCAGGGCCTGCAGTTGAATATCGACGGACTGCTTGCCGTCACCAATCCAGACCGCACCGTCCTGCACCGTGACCTGCAGCTGCATGCTGCGCTGCGCCAGTCTGGCCAGCGCTGCGCTCTGCTCCGTCGGCAAACGCCAGACCGACAGATTGCGCGCGCGAGACAGTTTGCCCGCCACACCACTCCACCAGATGGCAGCGCCCTGGCTGTATGCGATCACGCTGACCTGGGCAGCCCGACCGCAGGCCTTCATGATTCGTTTGTCGTCGGGTTGACCGATGTCGATCCAGTGAATGATCTGACCCGTCAGGTCTTTCTGCCACAGGTCGGGTTCATCGTTATCCCACAGGCTTTTGGCCAACTCCAGCTTGCCGAGTTGATCATCTGCCGGTACAAACATCGCCAAAGCCAGCAAGCGCACCATCATTCGTTCATCGGTTTCCGACGGGTGGCGGGCGATGGTCACGCTGTGATCGGCATACAGGCTGCGGTCCATGTCGGCAATCTGCAGAGTGGCCTTGTGGATGGTGGCCTTGAGCGCCATTGGCAAACTTTCAGTGGACAGGCGCCTGGCCGCGCGCGGTCAATGGATCGGAGTGTCAAGACGAATCGTGGATCCTCGAATTCCGGTTCCGCGCCGAGAGCCGCCTGGTTTCAGAACGAGCAAAGCGACGACAATCGGGATCCCGCAATTCTCGCCTCCTCCGACGATCAATGGCTCAGAAGAAATTCGATCTTGCCAAAACCCTGGGTAAACGGCTCGAAGGCCAGCGCAAAGGCGAAGCGAATCCTGGACGCTTCGGCGATGCCTCGGCCAAGTTGCCCGATCGGCGCGAACAACGTCGCCTCGACGCCGCGGCCGGACTCGTACCTTTTGCATGCAAGCTGCCGGCTGATCTGGTCGATCGCCTGCGCGTGTCCTCGCTCGACCATCCTGCGGGACTGAACTCGTTGATCGAGGAACTGCTGCGCAGTGCATTGAAAGCGACCGACGGCGCGTAAATCGACCCGAAAGGGCGTCCGTTCAGCGAGGCGCTGTGCCGCGGATCGCCTGGCGGCTGGCGTCGATCCCGAAAACCTGCTGCAACGTTCGCTGCTCAGGCATCACGTAAACCATGGCCCGATGGGTGGCAAACATTGGCCGGATGGTCGACTCGTAGAAGGCGACCGGAATATTGACGCAGCCATATGAAATGCGATTGTCAGCGCTGGTCGGGCTTGCCAGTCGCTGCAGTCGCTTTTCTGCAGGCACGTTGTTGATCACCCGGTGCATCGATACCGCGGCGTCGTAGTCGATCCACACCACGTCGACACCTTTGGCATTTCGTCCGCGTTCGGCAACAAATCGACCTGCCGGCGTCGTCCGCTCGTGCGGCAATACCTGTGAGAGCGGCCTGTCGCCGATTCCTGGCACCGTGTCGTCACCGACGGCCGAGCCGAGCAGAACCGGTGTCGTGGCGAGCAGAACGCCACGCGCGTCATAAACCTGCAGCGCAGTCGACTTCTTGTCGATGATGATGAACGAGGCGCCGCCGTTGTCGCCGGTGGCGACGACCCAGTCGGCCAGGATGCGGCCGGTTTCACCGGAACGTCCAGGATTTTGGGCCGAGAGGGCCGACTCTTTGGCCGGCTCATCGAGGCCGCTTGAGTGAACGCGATGGGCAAACAAACAACAAGGGGCCAAGAAAAGCGCCAGTGCCACATGACGCGTTCGTGAACGAGCGCGCCTGTCCGGGTGCTCCCCGGACAATTCCCCCGACTTCATCGCGGAGGCGGCGCTGCTGCTCATTCCGACGTTCAATTCCCGTCGTTCAATTGCGGTCTGAACGCGCTCTGCGCTCCCGGCGCATGGGCGCGTTCATGCTCGATTGGTCAGAAGACATCGCCGACTGGCCGCCTTGTGCGCTCATCGAGCTACCGCTGTTCATGGACGCGCCCTGATTGTTCATGCTCGACCCGGCTTGGGCGTTCATCGGGGCATTCATCGGCGGCGTGGTGGTCGCGCTGCGCGTAGTGGTCTGACCATTCGGTGGAACCGCGCCAGGGCGCTGGGTTTGCGACACCGTCTCATCGACCTTCGGGCCGGAATTGGCCGTCTTGGGCGCCGGCTGCATTCCCGAACTGGGCTTCTGGGTCTGCGAAACGGTTTCGTCGACCTTCGGACCTGTGGTCGGCGTTTTCGGCGCGGGCTGCATACCTGAGCTGGGTTGTTGGGTCTGCTTGACGGTTTCGTCGACTTTGGTGCCTTGCTGGGCATGGGCGACGCCAAAGCTGGCGATGATGGCGACAGCCGCGGCTGTTTTCTGAAAACTGTTCATTGAAACTCCTGCTTCGGTGAGAGGGTGGAAGACTTGTATGGATTCGTGTGAAGTGCGACTGGCCTATTTGGGCGCCATCTCGCTTTTCATCGTTCCGTCATGATTCATCTTGTCTTTCTTCATCTTGTCCTTCTTCATCTTCTTTTCGTCGCTCTTGTTCATGGTGCCAGTCTTGCGGCCGGTATTGGCAACTTCAGGAATGTCGCCAGGTCGCTGCGTCTGCTTGACCGTGTCGTCCACCTTGGCACCACTGGCCATTCCAGTCGTCGGCTCGCGACCGCTGCTGGGTTTCTGGGTCTGCTTGACCGCATCGTCGACCTTGGGTCCGCTGGCCTTGGTCATCGCGCTCATTTCAGGTTGGGTACCTGAACTGGGCTTTTGGGTTTGTTTGACTGTTTCGTCGACTTTCGGGCCGCTTTGCGCATTCGCTGCGCCGAAGCTGGCCAGGATAGCGAGCGCTGCTGCTGTTTTGATCCACTTGTTCATTTCGATCTCCTGCGTCGTTGGATGAGGTTGGGTTGTCCCAGCCTTCCTGGCTGGCCCGACACAGCCATACTCGGCGATGCGGCTGGCTCCACGCGTCAGTCACAGCCTGAGATGCACGTAGGAATCCATCTGGAGAAGCGGGGCCTGCCTGGTCGACCGAGCAACGACTTGCAAAGCCGTTCGACCGCAGCGTTTTTGTCGCCGTGGAACGTCCTCGGATCAGGGGCAGTCGAAATTCAGTTTTCGCTGAGCTCGGCCGGCCGAGTGTAGGAGGGTACCGGTGAGCGCCAGAGCATGACTCGATTGCGGCCCGCCTGTTTGGCTTCGTACAGCGCCTGGTCTGCCTGGTCGATCAGACCTTCGATCGATTGGGCTGCCAGCGACAGCGATGCAACGCCAAAGCTGGCGGTGATCGCCATCACGTCCACTCCGCGCACCTCGGCGCTTGCATGAGCCTCGATGTCGGAGCGCATGCGTTCGGCGAGCGCCAGCGCCTGATGGGTGGTGGTGGCCGGCATCACGATGCAGAATTCTTCGCCACCGTAACGGCCCAGCACATCCGTCTCGCGAAGCGCAGCGGTCAGGGTTCGCGAGACGACCTGAATCACCTGGTCACCCACTGCATGGCCGTAGAGATCGTTGAATTGCTTGAAGTGGTCGATGTCGACCATCAAGCAACAAAGTTGCTGCCGGGCGGCCTGCGAGTAGGCAAAGATGTCGCTCGCAAACTCGTAGAGTGCGCGTCGGTTGAAGCTGCCAGTCAGCGAATCCCGCGAGGCGAGACTGCGCAATTCCTCATTCTGCTCTTCGATCCGTGCGCGCGAGGCCTCCAGCGCATCGAGCGCCGCACGCAACTCGGCGTTCGCCTGGTGGACGGCGGTGACGTTGTCGAACGTGATCAGGCAGCCGCGCGCGCGGCCGGAGTTGTCGGTGATCGGCGCGCTGCTGACCAGCAGTTGCGTCGCATCACCTGCCGGCTGCGGCAATGTCATGGCCACGCCCATGACCGGCTGGCCAGACTTCAAGGTCTTGGACCACGGGGCCACCTCATCGGCCTTTCCCGCGCCTGACCGGGCCAGCCAGTCGAGTCCGTCGATCGCCTGGCCGTTCAGTTCGGCTGCCGCGCCCGGGTGGAGCTGGCGGAACATCTGGTTGGCCAGGACGATGCGAGCCTGCTGGTCGACGATCACCAGGCCTTCGGCCAGCGAGTCGAACGCCTTGCGAACGCGGTCGGGCACGCTCGCTGAAGGATCGAGATAGTGCATGGCGCGGCGCAGGTAGGCATAGATCAGTGCGAAGCCGCCAATGGCGAGCACCAGAATCATCAAGATGGCGGGCTGGGCGAGCCAGGCCCACAGGCCGGGCGACTCTGCCGCAACGAAGCGAAAGTCGATCTGACCCCAGACGTCGCGGCCGGCATAGATCGGGATGCGCAGGTGATCGGCCGGTGTCTCGGACCCAACGGCCAACGGCGTTGCGGACGGCGCAGCGGGTGCCAGTGCCTGTCCGCGGTGCAGCACCAACAGCCCGTCGGTGCGCCGTACGGTGATCGAACGGATCTCAGGGTCGCGAGCCAGCACTTGCTGGATCGTCTTGCTCAACTCGGTCGTGTTGCCGGACTCGAGCAGCGCACTGAACTGGATGACCAGGTTCTCGGCGACTCGGTGGCGGATGTCGCGTGTGATCTGGCCGCGCGCCGGGGCGACGCCCAGCAACATGTCCGCAACCAGCACCAGCGTCACCAGCAAGGCGATCAGGCCCAGGCTGAGCCGGGTGATCGGACCGATTCGCAACATGCTGCCGCCCTTGAATGTCATTGCCGCACTCCTTGATTGCCGGGCGATTCGAAGACCAGTGCGACGGCCCGCTCGTCACGCGCCGATTCATGATCTTCCGGTTGATCCCAGACATCGTCGTCCTCTTCGTCAGGCAAGACCGCCAGCAGGTCGGCTTGTCGCCATGCCGGTAACGAGACCAGCAAGCCGGTCAGCAGGCTGCCTGCGCGCAGTGCCCACCACACCGTGCCGGCGGTCAGCGCAATGGCACTGGCTCGCGCGGCGTCGCTGAGGGTGAGGCCGCCACCGCCGTCATCGTCGGCCGACTGTGGTCCGGGGCCAAAGACTGCTTCGCCATTGCCGCGCGAGCCGGGGCCAGCCAGTTGCAGCATGTCGACCATCATGAATCCGTCCAGCGATGCCACATAGTCATCGGCGGCGACGCGGGCGCTGACGTCGAGATAATCTGTGGTGGCGCGCCGCGGCCCGGCGGCGGTCGCCGCCGAGGCAGCCCCGGATGACGAAGCGGCGCGTTCGATGCCGATCTGCGCCGGTTCCAGCAACGCGATGCCAAGCGGCGCTGGCTGAATCTTCAGATCCCGCCCGGCGATTGCCGTGAGGTTGGCGGCCAGGGTTGCCGAACCCTCACGGTCGTTGCCGAACCGGGCACTGACCCGCCCGTCAGCGAAGGCTGCGGGCGCATCGATCAACGAACGTTGATCCGAGCTGTCGGACAACAGCGGGTCCGCTAGCGTCGATCTGACGGCGAGCACGGTCCGGCGGAAGTCGATGCTTGCAATGACCGTACTGCCGTAGGTGTTGCCATCGTATGGCACCAGGCTGAACGACGGGCTTTCGAGTGCGCTGGTCGAGACGAAGACGATTTGTCCTGCGCTGACGTCGGTCAGGCTGAACTGCGTGATCGCTGTGCCGGGTGCCGCCAGGGTTTCGAACCGGCCATTGCTGGCCGCATTGACGATGAAACGCAGCTGAGCCGACTGGGTGTCGACATCGCGCGCATTCAGCAGGGTCGAATCGATGCGAATGCTCGCGCCGCCGACCAATTCCAGCGGGGCCAGTGAAACCAGCGGCGCGTCATCGACCGGGGTGATGTCCAGCATGGCTGATCCCGCCACGCTCAGATGCCCATCGGTGATCGCATAGGTGAAGGCAACGGCGCCATCGTCATCGAGCGCCGGCGTGAAGGTCCAGCTGCCGTTGCCGTGGTCGACCAGTGATCCGGAGCCGTTGCTGATGAGCAGATTGATCGCGGTCAGGCCGGGCCCGTCGACATCGGCCGCATTGGCGAGCAACTCGGCCTGTGTGATCAGGCGCGGGCCGCTGTCTTCGGCGATCGGTGCGAGGGTGACGATGCTGGTGGTCGGTGCATCGTTGATCGGCGCGATGTCCAACGTTGCGATGCCATCGACGCTCAGGCTGCCATCGGTCACGACGTAGCTGAAGCCCACTGCGCTGTCGTCGTCAAGCGCCGGCATGTACGTCCAGGTCCCATTGCCGTTGTCCGTCAGAGAGCCGGCTCCACTGCTGATGACCAAGTTGATCGCGGTCAGGCTCGGGCCATCGACATCGGCGGCGTTCGCAAGCAACTCGGCCTGCGTGATCAGCCGCGGGCCACTGTCTTCGGCGACTGGCGCCAGGCTGACGATGCGGGTGGTCGGTGCATCGTTGACCGGCGTGATGTCCAGCGTTGCGATGCCATCGACACTCAGGCTGCCATCGGTCACGATGTAGCTGAAGCTCACTGCACGGTCGTCGTCAGCTGCCGCTGTGTAGGTCCAGCTGCCGTCACCGTTGTCGACCAGCGCGCCGGCGCCGCTGCCGATGGCCAGATTGATCGCCGCCAGGCCAGGTCCGTCGACATCCGCCGCCTCGGCAAGCAGTTCGGCCTGCGTGATCAATCGTGTGCCACTGTCTTCAGCGATTGGCACCAGGGTGACGATGCTGGTAGTCGGTGCATCGTTGACCGGTGTCAAATCCAGCGTTGCGCTGCCGGCGACGTTCAAGCTGCCGTCGGTAACCGAGTAGCCGAAGGTGACCCCGCTGTCGTCGTTGAGAGCGGGCATGTAATTCCAGGTTCCATCACCGTTGTTCACCAGCGAACCGGCGCCGCTGCTGATGACCAGATCGATTGCGGTCAGGCTGGGTCCATCGATATCGGCGGCGTTGGCGAGCAACTCGGCCTGGGTGATCAGGCGCGGACCACTGTCTTCGGCGATCGGTGCAAGCGTGACGGCACTGGTCGTCGGCGCATCATTGACCGGCGTGATGTCCAACGTTGCGCTGCCAAGCGTGCTCAGGCTGCCGTCGCTGACCGCGTAGCCGAAGCTGACGCCGCTGTCGTCATCGAGCGCCGGCGCGTAAGTCCAGCTTCCATCGCCGTTGTCGACGAGCGAGCCCGCGCCGCTGCTGATGACCAGATTGGTTGCGATCAGGCCGGGTCCGTCGACATCGACCGCATTGCCCAGCAACTCGGCTTGTGTGATCAGCCGCGGACCGCTGTCCTCGGCGATCGGGGCCAGCGTGACGGCACGGGTGGTTGGTGCATCGTTGACCGGTTTGATATCCAGCGTTGCGCTACCTCCTGCGCTCAAGCTGCCGTCGAAGACCGTGTAGCCGAAAGTGACTCCGGTGTCGTCGTTCATCGAAGGCGTATACGTCCAACTTCCATCACCGTTGTTCACCAGCGAACCGGCGCCGCTGCTGATGACCAGATCGATTGCGGTCAGGCTGGGTCCATCGATATCGGCGGCGTTGGCGAGCAACTCGGCCTGGGTGATCAGGCGCGGACCACTGTCTTCGGCGATCGGTGCAAGCGTGACGGCACTGGTCGTCGGCGCATCATTGACCGGCGTGATGTCCAACGTTGCGCTGCCAAGCGTGCTCAGGCTGCCGTCGCTGACCGCGTAGCCGAAGCTGACGCCGCTGTCGTCATCGAGCGCCGGCGCGTAAGTCCAGCTTCCATCGCCGTTGTCGACGAGCGAGCCCGCGCCGCTGCTGATGACCAGATTGGTTGCGATCAGGCCGGGTCCGTCGACATCGACCGCATTGCCCAGCAACTCGGCTTGTGTGATCAGCCGCGGACCGCTGTCCTCGGCGATCGGGGCCAGCGTGACGGCATTGGTGCGTTGGTGCATCGTTGACCGGTTTGATATCCAGCGTTGCGCTACCGGCTGCGCTCAAGCTGCCGTCGGTGACGATGTAGCTGAAGCTCACCGCACTGTCGTCGTTCAGCGCAGGCTGATAGGTCCAGCTGCCGTCGCCGTTGTCGATCAATGAGCCGCCACCGCTGCTGATCGTCAATCCGCTGGCAGCCAGGCTCGGGCCATCGATGTCGCTCGCGTTCGAAAGCAATTCAGCCTGCGTGATCAGCCGAGCGCCGCTGTCTTCGACGATCGGCATCAAGGTGACCGGAGCGGTCGTCGGGGCGTCGTTGACCGGGTCGACGATCAGGCGGGTGGACGACGTGCCGTTGCTGAAGGCCGTCGAGCCACCGGTGACGCTCGCATCGCTGATTCCGCCCGCGATGCCACTGGTCAGGTCCCAGGCCTTGTACGAGAACGGGGTGACGGGCCCGTTGAAATCAGGGTCGGGCACGAACCGCAGCCTGGTCGTCGCATCGGCCGGCAACAGGCGAGCGGTACTCGCGGACACATTGCCGATCGCCAGCCAGTTGCTGCCATCCAGCGTGTATTGCCAGCTGCCATTGCTGTTGTCGACGGCCACCACGGCGATGCCGCGCAGCGCTGCGGAATCGGCGTCGCTGACGCCACTGGCCACCATCGCCGAGACCAGCGTTCCGCCACTGTTGAAATTGTCCTCGGCGATCGATCCCAGCGAGTAGGAACTCGACAAGGTCGGCGCATCGTTGACCGCTGCAACGGTGATGGTGCGGGTCGCACTTGCACTGGACATGCCGTCCGAGACCTGGAAGTCGATCAGGCGATCGATGGTCGATGGATCGTCGCTGCTGTTGTAGTAGGTCACGCTTTGCAGCGCGGCCTGCCAGGCGGCAAGCGAGGCCGGGCCCGACAAGCTGAGGATGCCGGTCGCAGCGTTGTAGCTGCCGCTGATGCCAGCCTGGTCGACGAAGCCCAGAACATCCTGCGCGGACTGCAAACCACCGACGATGCGAACCGACGCGCTGGTCAGGTCGGCGTTGTCGATGTCGGTGATCGTCAAAGCGGGGTCGATCGCCAGCGCGCTCTGGTTTTCTGTATAGGCCAGCGCGCCGCCACGGGTCGTCAGCAGCGGTGCGTCATTGACCGCGTCGACGGTGATCGTGGCCAGCACCGCCGCACCACCCAGGCCAGCGTCGGCGTTCGACGTCGACGCCTGCACCGCGAAGCTGCCGATGCCGTTGAAGTCGGCTGTCGGCGTGAATTTCAGGCCGGCGTTGCCTTCGGCGAAACTGATGAAGCTGCCGCTGGCGATGACGGTAGTGCCGTCATTCTTGTACAGCGTGCCGTTGCTGATCCCGGTGATCTTGAAGTGCGACACCTCGGCACCGTCGGCGGCATGGCGCGAGATCACCAGGCCGCTGGTCGACTGCGTATCCTCGTTGGTCGTTGCATTGCTGACCGTCGGTGTATCGGCGATGGCGGAGACCCTCGTGGACAGCGTCGCGGTGGTCGCGGCAATCGCCGTGCTGCCGCCGTTGCTGCTGGTATCGATAGCGGCGCGGGTTTCGCCACCGGCCGTACTCGACCATACGCCGGCATAGGCATTGTCCAGGCCACGAACCAGCAACGCGGCAGGTGAGCCATTGAAATCGGTCACCGGCACGAAGCGGACCAGCGTTGCGCTGTCGAGTGCGAGTGCCGATACGCCGTCCGCCACAGCGCCGATGGCAAACCAGTTGCCGCCGCCATTGGTCGAATATTGCCAGCTGCCCTGCGTCGCCGGGTCGGCGCCGTTGCCGACCACGGCCACGCCACCGAGACCGGCGCCGGCGTCGACATCGGCAAACAGTCCGCTGAAGATCGTGCTCAGTGCCGTGCCTGCCGGGTCGACGACATCTTCGGCGATCGCGGCCAGGCTGCCACTGGCCAGTGTCGGCGCGTCATTGACTGATGCAACATTCAGGTAGACCGTTGCCGCCTGTGAAGCCAGCGAGCCATCGCTGACGCTGAAGACAAAACTGTCGACGCCGTTGAAATCGGCGGTTGGTGCATAGCTGAACGAGCCGTCCGGATTGAAGACGAATGAACTGGCATTGGCCGGGCCGCTGACCAGCACGGCCGTCAGCGCCGAGCCTTCGGGATCGGTGGCTTTGGCCAGCAGTCCAGGTGCGGCAACCGTCAGGCTGCCGTCCTCGTTCAAGTTGTAGTCGAGGTTGGCGGTGCGCGCTGGCAGATTGGCTGCCACGCCGTTGCCCAGCAATCCATGGTTGCCCTGAGGGGAACTGTCGAATGCCGTTGTGCCGGCGGTTTCGCTGAATCGCCAGTAGCCGACCAGCCCGGCTTCGTTGCCCGCCAGCTTGCCGTGTCGTAGGCGGCGGCGATTTCGGCGCCACTGCGCTCGACATTCCAGACCCGCACTTCGTCGATCAAGCCCACGAAACGCTGCACGGCGGAATTCTGTCGGCCGCCGATCGTCAGATCGTTGAGCGCCAGGTGCACATCGCCGATCGGGCCGCTGCCATTCGTTGCTGTCGACCTGCACGCCGTCGACATAGACCTTGACCGTACCCGCGTTGTAGCTGACGGCCAGCCGGACCCAGGTGTCTACCGGCACCGTGAACGAGGTGTTGACAAAGGTCCAGCCCGGCGTGCTGTTGGCAAATGCCCACTGCAACTGCCCGGTCGCCGAAATGCCGACCTCGTATTCGCCTTCCTTGTTGACGATGATCTGGTTGGCGCCGAGCACGCCGTTGCGCTGGATCGTCGCCTCGATCGTCATGGTGTTTGTCATCACCAACGAAGGATGGTTGGCGACGACAACGAGATCGGTGCCGTCGAATTGCAGCGCGCGGTCGGTCAGGGTCGGTGCATCGTTGATCGGCGCGACCGTCATGGCCGCACTGGCCGACTGGCTTGAATACGATGACGGGCCAGCGCCAGAGCCGGGATTTGCCAGGCTGCGCACGGTAGGGGTCGACGCCGTTCCGGTCGTGCGGTCCCAGGCCCTGAAGTTCAGGCTGGCCGGCCCGCCGTTCAGTGTATCGGGCTGGAAGCGCAGGCGGCTGGTCGCGTCGAGCAGCAGCGCGCTGCTGGGGCTGACGATGCCCACTGCGGCCCAGGTGCTGCCATTGGTCGAGTATTGCCAGCTGCCGGCACCACCGACTGCCGTGATCGCGATGCCCTTCAAGGCGCCGCTGTCGGCGTCGGCCCAGCCTGCACCGGCAAGAAGCGTGTCGACGGTGGTTGCCGGCGACAGCGTATTTTCGTCAGTGGCCGGCAATGCGACGATGGCACCGTCAATGATTGTCGGCGCTGTATTGACGGCAATCGTCGCGTTGACGGCGGCGCCACCCAGCCCTGCGTCCAGGTTGGAAACCGATGCGCGCACCGTGAAGCCGCCGCTGCCCGAAAACCCGGTCGTCGGCGTGAATTTCAGCCCGGCGTTGCCTTCGGCAAAGGTGATGAAGCTGCCATCGGCGATCAGCGTCACACCGTCGTTCTTGTACAGCGTGCCGTTGCTGATCGCGGTGATCTTGAAGTGGCTGACCTCGGCGCCATCGGCCAGGTTGCGCGAGATCACCAAGCCGCTGCTCGTTTGCGTGTCCGCTGCACTGGTCGCATTGGTGACCGACGGGGTATCGGCAACCGGATTGATCGCGGTCGCCAGACTGGCGGTGGCTGCGGCAATGGCGCTGCTGCCGCCACGAATCGTCGTATCGATGCTGACCCGCGATTCACCGCCGGCCGTGGTCGACCAGCCGCCTGTGTAGCTGTTGTCGAGGCCTCGAACGACCAGTGCGGATGGCGTGCCGTGGTAGTTGGTGACTGCAACAAAACGCAGCCGAGTCGCACTGTCGAGTGCCAAGGCGCCGGCGCCATCGCCGACCGACGCCACCGCGAACCAGTTGGCGCCGCCGTTGGTCGAGTATTGCCAGGCGCCCTGGGTCAGTGCGTTGGCGCCGTTGCCCACCACGGCGACGCCGCTGAAACTGGCGCCGGCATCGATATCGGCAAACTGGCCGCTGAAGATGGTGGCCACGCTCTGGCCAGTCGGATTGGCAGTATCTTCGTTGACCGCTGCGAGCGTGCCATTGCCGAGTGTCGGTGCATCGTTGACCGCGCTGACCGAGGTCGACAGACTGGCCGTTGCCGCGGCGATGGCGGTCGTGCCGCCGTTCGACGTGGAGTTGGTGGTGACGCGTGTCTCGCTGGCCGCCGTGGTCGAGAAGCCCCCCACATACGTATCGTCAAGCCCGCGCAGCAGCAACGCCGGCGGTGTGCCGTTGTAGTCGGCCACGGGCAGGAAGCGGATCAGCGTCGAGTTGCCGAGGGCCAGCGCCGTGGTGCCGTCGGCCACCGCTCCGATCGCGAACCAGTTGCCGCCACCGTTGCTGGAATATTGCCAGCGGCCCTGCGTGACGGCGTTGGCGCTGTTGCCGACGATCGCGATGCCACTCAAGCTCGAGCCACTGTCGGGGTCGGCAAACTGGCCGGCAAACATCGCGGCGACCGTCTGGCCGGCCGGGTTGACGCTGTCTTCGGCGACCGCCGGCAGCGTGCCGTTGCCGAGTGTCGGGGCATCGTTGACGGCGCTGACGTTGAGGGTGCGAGTGGCCACCGCGCTGTCGAGGTTGCCGATGTCGCGAACGACGAAGCTGATCGTGCGAATCGACGTGCCCGGCGCGTCGCTGGTGTTGATGTAGCTGACGCTGGCCAGCGCGGTCTGGTAGTTGGCCTTGCTGGCAATGCCGGTGAGGGTCAGCACGCCGCTCGCCGAGTCGTACATGCCGGTGATGCCGTTCTGATCGACGAAGCCCAGCATGTCCTGGCCACTGGCGAAGTTGCCACTGATCGACACCGTTGCTCGGTTGAAAGTGACATCGTCGACATCGGCTGCCGCGATGCCTGCATCGATGACGACCGGGGCGGCGTTTTCGACATAGCTGGCGCTGCCGCCGGTGGTGCCGAGCGTTGGTGCATCGTTGATCGCGCTGACCGCCAACGACGCACCGGCCACCTGACTGGAATAGGCGCTGCTGCCGCCGCCTGCGCCGGGGTTGGCGGTCTGCGGCGCGCCGTTGGCCGATGCGGCGGCGCTGGTCTGATCCCAGGCACGGAAACTGAACGTCGCGATTTCCGCGTTCATGCCGTCCGGGACGTAGCGCACCAGGCTGGTCGAGTCGAGCAGCAACGCGTTGCTCGCCGTCACGGCGGAGAAAACCGTCCAGCTGCTGCCATCGGTGGAATATTGCCAGCTGCCGGCGCCGCTGCGCGCGGTGATCGCGATGCCACGGGCGGCCCCGAGGTCGGCGTCGGCCGAGCCTGCTCCGATCAGGATGGTGGCGACCTGGGTCGCCGACGAGGTGTTGTCTTCATCGGTTGTCGGCAGCGCAACCATGGCGCCGTTGCTGATCGACGGCGCGTCGTTGACCGGCGTGATCGTGACGCTCAGGCTTTCGCTCAGCGTATCGACGCCGCCGCTGGCGGTGCCGCCGTTGTCCTGCACCGTCCATGCGACGCTGCCGCTGCCATTGGCGTCGGCCAGCGTCTTGTAGGTCAGTCCGCGCAGTTGCGCCAGCGTCAGCACGCTGTTGTTTGCCACCGGTGTCGTGCCGTCGGCCAGCCACAGCGTGATCGCCGCCGGGATCGCGGTGACCTTGTAGACAAGTGTCTGGCCGGCTTCGTCGGCGCCGCCGCCAGGGCCGTAGGCGAGGGCGGACAGGCCGAGCGGCGTCGCCGTGGCATTCGAGCTGTCCTCGGCGACGACGATCGCGGCCGGGCTGCCGGCGCTGCGGACCGGTGCATCGTTGATCGGTTTCACGACGATGCCCGAACTGGCGCTCGCGCTGCTGAATGACGTCGAGCCGCCGCCGCTAGCGGTGTACGTGATGTCGATGTTGTCGAGGGTCAGCCTGATCTTGGCGCCAGCTCCCGGTTGATAGATCCGGATCGCCGCGTCCGGCGATATGAAACTGCTGATGTCGTACGACTTGCTCCCCGATCCGGTATTGGTGCCGATGTCGAAGCTGCCGCCCGGCAGCGTGGTCCAGCTGGCGCCGCCATCTCTCGATGCTTGGATCTGGACCACGTCGCCCGCGCCAAGCATGTTGTCGAACGTGAACGACAGCGTGGCCGACGAAGCGCCGCTCAGGTCGACCCGTCGCGAGATGTACTGGACATTGTTCGGCCTGATTTCGAGTGCGCCGCCGGTGATCCTGATGTTCCCGCCGGCCGGGCTGCTGCCCATCGAGTCGCTTTCGACCCAATTGCCGTTCCACGTCGCCGAGCCGTCGTTGTTGCCGTACGCGACGTTGCTCGAAGTTGTCGCGCACGTTGCTGCTCGACGGTCAGTGTCGGCGGTGCTGCCGGCGATGCCGCTGCTGCGGTCCCAGGCCTTGAACGTGATGCCCGCTGCCGACCGTGCCGTTGAAGTCCGCAGCCGGGAACGAAGCGCACGAAAGTCGCTCGCATCGGCGGCGAGCAGCCGCGCCGAGGCGCGCTCGGCGTGCCGAAGGCGGTCCAGCTGCCGCCGCCGTCGAGCGAGTACTGCCAGCTGCCGTTGCTGTTGTCGACGGCGGTGACCGCGATGCCGCTCTGCGCGCCCGGGTCGACGTCGGCAAACTTGTCCGGCGATCAGCGCCGAGACGAGCGTGCCGCCGTTGCCGGTGGCATCTTCGTCGATCGCGGTGAGGTTGTTGGCGCCGGTCAGCGTCGGCGCGGTGTTGGCCGTCGACCACGGTGATCGACGCGGCCGCGCTCGCGCTGCTGAAGCGGTGCTGCCGCCGCCGACGCTGGCATCGGCGGTCGCGCCGGCCATGCCGGTGGTCTGGTCCCAGGCCTTGTAAGTCAGGCCGTTGGCGACGCTGCCGCTCCAGTTCGGCATTCGGCACGAAGCGCACGCGGTTGGCGACGTCGGCGGCGAGCAGTCGGGCGCTGGTCACGCTCGGCGCGCCCGCTGCGGCGAAGGCCGTCCAGCTGCCGCCGCCGTCGGTCGAGTACTGCCAGCTGCCGTTGCTGTTGTCGACCGCGGTCACCGCGATGCCACGGGCTGCGCCGCCGCCGTCGGCATCGACGACATGGCCGGCGATCAGGTCGGCCACCAGCGTGCCGCCGTTGGAGGTCGGGTTGCGGTTGATCGGCGCGAGGTCGTTGCTGCCGGCCAGCACCGGCGCATCGTTGACCGCGGCGACCGTGATCGTGCGGCTGGCGAGGTTGCTGGCGAGCGTGCCGTCGCTGACGCTGAACGCGATCGTGCGATTCAGCGTGCTCGGTGCATCGCTGCTATTCAGGTAGGCCACCGAGCGCAGCGCGGCCTGGTAGTTCGCGACCGAGCTGCTGCCGGTCAGCGTCAGCACGCCGGTCGCGGCATTCCAGCTGCCGGTGATGCCGTTCTGGTTCGAGAAGACGCAGGCTGTCCTCGCCGCTGACGTAGTTCGCCGAGATCGCGACCGTGGCGCTGGCCAGGTTCAGGTTGTCGACATCGGCGACGCGTCAGCGTGCCGCTGATCGCCGTGGCGGCGGCATTCTCCACGTACGCGAGCGGTGCGGCCTCGATCGCCGCCAGCGTCGGCGCGTTGTCGATGCGCTGCACCGCGACGTTGTCGATCGCGAAATTCTGGTCGGGACCGGTCGCCACCGAGTTGTCGTCGGCCCAGCGGAAATACATCGTCGAGCCATTGGCCAGCGGGCTCGCGAAATTCAGCGTCGTTGCCACCGAGGTCACGCTGCCGACCACGGTGCTGCTGGTCGCCAGCGCCGGCACGGCGATCCATTCGGCAGCGCTGCTGCCGCCGGTCAGGCTGTAGAAGAATGAAAAGCCCGGCAGTTCGCCGGCTTCGGACTGCGGGCCACCGCCGAAGTTGGCCGTGCCGTTGTTCAGCACCTTCATGTCGTAGGCGAACGACACCGTCGACAGCGGGTTGCCGGTCGCGTTGGTCAGCGCGAGCTCGTATCACGTTGCCACCGCTGTTGGTCGCGCCGCTGGCGAGCGTGCGATCGGCCGCATTGGCCGAGCGAGCCGGCATTCGCGAGTTGCGCGGTCGCGTCGATGTTGGCGTCGCCCGGGTTCCACAGCAGCAGCGTCTGGTTGCCGGTGGTCGCGGTCGCGATGCCGGTGGCGTCGATCGGCGCGGCGGCGTCGTAGGTCAGCGCATTGCCCGGCAGATTCATCGCCAGATAGCCGGCCGCCATCCCCGTACCGCATCGCACCGAGTGAGGCGAAATCCTCGAGGTAGCTGCCGCTGAACAGCAGCGGATAGGTGTGCACGGTCACGCTCGCGCTCGCGCTGGCCGAACTGATCGCGGTGCTGCCGCCGTTGCTGCCGGTATCGATCAGCCGCCGGCGCTGCCGCTGGTCTGGTCCCAGCCGCGGAACGTGATGCCCGGGCTGACGGTGCCGACGAAATTCAGGTTCGGCACGAAGCGCACGGAGGTCGACGCATCCGCCGCGAGCAGCCGGGCCGCGGCAGCGGTCGGCGCGCCGAAGTCGGTCCACGCCGCGCCGCCGTTGCGCGAGTACTGCCAGGTGCCGTTGGCGTTGTCGACGCCGGTCACGGCGATCCCCGCCGACGCGCCGGCGTCGATGTCGCTCAGGTGACCGGCGATCAGGTCCGATACCAGCGTGCCGCGCATTGGCGAGCGCATTCTGGTTGATGCCGGCCAGTTCTCGCTGCCGGTCGAGCACCGGCGCATCGTTGACCGGATTGATCGTGATCGCGAGGCTCTCGGCCAGGTTGTCGACGCCGCCGTTGGCGGTGCCGCCGCTGTCGCGCACCGTCCAGGTCAGGCTGCCGCTGCCGTTGGCGTTGGCGACCGTCTTGTATTTGCAGCCCCTGCAGCTGCGCGATCGTCAACGTCGCGTTGGCCGCCACCGGTGTCGTGCCGTCGGCCAGCCACAGCGTGATGGTCGGCGGGATCGCGGTGATCTGCGCCGTCAGCGTCTGCCCCGCCTCGTCGGCGCCGCCGCCGGGGCCGTAGGCCAGGCCGCCGAGGCCGAGCGTGACGGCGGTCGCTGGCGCGCTGTCTTCGTTCGCGACGATCGCTGCCGGCGAGCCGGCTGTGCGCACCGGCGCATCGTTGATCGCGCTGACCGTCAGGCTGCGCGCCGTCGAACGCGGCGCTGAACGCGGTCGCGCCGCCGTTGGCGGTGGTGTTGACCGTCGCGCCGTTGCTGCCGCTGGTCCGGTCCCAGGCGCGGAACGTGATCGCCGAGCCCAGCGTGCCGGCGTAGTTGGCATTCGGCTGGAAATACAGCCGCGTCGCCGCATCGGCGGCGAGCAGGCGCGCACTGGTGTTGCTGACCGCGCCGAGCGCGATTCCAGGTGGCGCCGTTGTCGGTCGAATACCACCAGCTGCCGTTGGTCGTATCGGCTGACGATCACCGCGATGCCGAGTTGCGCGTCGGTATCCGGGATCGGTCACGTTGTCGATCTGGCCTGCGGGCAGCTTGAAATCGACCAGCGACGACACCAGCGTGCCGACCGCGCCCACCGGCGCGCCGGCTGTCCTCGCTACTGCGCGGTCATGCACCGGCGTGCGGGCCGCGTCCAGCACCGGCGCGGTGTTGTAGACGCCGACCAGCGCCAGCGCATCGATCTCCTCGCTGCCGCCGGTCAACCCGACATCGGCGCCGCGCATCAGCATCGTGCGGTCGCCGACGACGTGCCGTTGCCGGTGGCCGTGACGTTGCAGCACGAAGACATCGCGCGCCGTCGACCGCCAGGTTGTTGCTGCCGACCGATGGTGGTGCCGTTGACGCGTGACCAGCAGCTGGCCCTGGCGTCAGCGCGACCCCGCCGAGGGTGGTGTCGTACTGCACCAGTTCGAGGCCGTAGATCTGCTTGCTGAAGCCGATCGCCGCCGAGCTGTCGCCGTCGACCAGCAGCGACAGCGCTGCCGCCGGTCGGGTTGGTCGCCATGGTTCGTCGGCCGGAACAGGCTGACATCCTTGTCGTAGGCCCCGCCGCTGCACGACGATCAGGAAGTCGCCCGCCTGCAGCGCGGTGCCGCCGATCGTCATCGGCGTCTCGACCAGCGCGAAATCGCGCATGTCGACGCCGCCGACCGGATTGCGCAGCAGGACCGAGAAGCTGCCGCTGCTGTAGTCGCCCGCCGTCGTCGGCCGGAACAGCACGATGTCGCGGCTGCTCACCGCAACGCCGCCGAGCGTCTCGTTGGCCTTGGTCGACAGCAGGATGTCGCCGCGCTGCAGGGTCACCGGGTTGGTGGTGCCGACCGTCACCGTCGACGTGCACATCGTGCAGGCCGTTCACGTTGGCATTGCCGGCAGCGAAAGTGTCGATGTCGAAGACGCTGGTGAAGCTGCCGTTGCTGGTGCCGGCGCCCGAGTGCGAGGTTCGGGATTGGCCAGGCGGGCGATCTGCCCGTCGTTGTAGCTCAGCCCACCGCGTGCCCGGCGACGTGGTCGAATCGCCGACCGACGACAGCCACAGCGCCGGCACTTCCTGGCCGACCGTCACGGTGCGCGTCGCCGCGTCGCTGTTCGCGCTGCCGTCGTTGGCGACGAACGAGACCAGCCGCGCGCCCGGAGGTCGTGCTGCTGGTCTGGAAGGTGACGCTGCGCAGCGCCGCCTGGTACTGCGCGACCGTCGCGGTGCCGCTCAGGTTCAGCACGCCGGTCGCCGCGATCCAGCTGCCGGTGATGCCGGACTGGTCGACGAAGGCCAGCTGGTCCTTGCCGCTCGACATAGCCGCCGACGATCGCCGACCGACGCGCTGGCGAGGTTCGCGCTGTCGACGTCGAGCACGCCGAGCGCCGCATCGATCGGCAGTCGCCGCCGAGCCGATCGGATAGGCCTTGCTGTTGGTCGAGGTGGTCACCACCGGCGCGTCGTTGACCGGCGATGCCGGTCATGCGCCTTGCTGCCGGTGACCGGCGGCGCCACGCCGTCGCTGACGCTGGTCGCGATCGTCAGCGCCGGCATTGAAATTGGCGTGCCGGCGTGAAGACCAGCGCGCCGAGCAGCGCGTTGACGTCGGCGAGTGCGCCGCTCGCCGTCCAGACACCGCTGACGGCGTTGTAGGTCGAGGTCACGGCGCCGGAGCTGCCGGTTGCGATGCTGCCGGCCGCTGGGTTCGACAAGCGTCAGCGTCGCGGTCGACGTTGGCGCTGTCGGGATCGGTGACGACGATCGGCGTCAGCCCCAGCGGCGTGTCTTCGGTATAGGTCTGCGCGGCGCTCAGGTTGCTCGCCAGCCGGCGCATCGTTGACCGCGGCGACCGTCACGGTCGACGTCGCGGCCGTGCTGTTCAGCGTGCCGTCGTTGACGACGAACGAAATCGTACGCGCCAGCGTGCTCGGGTTCTCGCTGCAGTTGACATAGGCGACCGAGCGCAGCGCGGCCTGGTAGTTGGCCACCGACGAGACGCCGCTCAGGTTCAGCACGCCGGTCGCGGCATTCCAGCTGCCGCTGATGCCGTTCTGGTTCGTGAAGGCGAGGCTGTCCTGGCCGTTCGCGTAGTTGGCCGAGATCGTGACGGTCGCGCTCGCCAGGCTCAGGTTGTCGATATCCGACACGGTGACCGAAGCCATCGATCGCGGACGCGGCCTGGTTTTCGGTGTAGGCCAGCGTCCCGCCAGCGGTCACCACCGGCGCATCGTCGACCGACGAGACGAGCAGCGATGCCGTCGCCGACTGTGTCGAATAGGCGCTGTTGCCGCCGCCAGCGCCCGGTGCCGCATACGCCGGCGTGGCGTTGACCGACGCGCTTCCAGTGGTCTGATCCCAGGCCCTGAATGCGAAGGTCGCCGTCTCGCCGTTGCGCAGGTCCGGCTGATAGCGCACGTTGGTTGCGCTGTCGAGCAACAACGCATTGCCGGCATTGACCGCCCCGAATCCGGTCCAGCTCAGGCCGTCGGTCGAGTACTGCCAATTGCCGCTGCTGGTGGTTGACGTCACCGCAATGCCGGACAACGCCGCGTAGTCGGCATCGCCTGCACCCGCGCCGGACAGCAGCGCAGCCACCGTCGTCGAAGCGGAGACGGTGTCCTCGTCCGTGCCGCCCAGGGTGACCACCGAGCCGCCGGTCAGTGTCGGCGCGGTGTTCGGCGCTGGTTTCAGCGACACGCCGACGGCTGCCCAGCCACCGGCTCCAGTGCCTGCCAGTGCCCAGGACATCGTCACCGAGGCCGCGCCGGGCGCGATGCTGCTTGCGCCGAAGCTGTCTCCCCCGGTCGATCCAGTGAACTGCCGGTAGCGTTCCATCTGGCCTGCACCATTGGTGCTGCCGGATGTGCCGGCTCGATCTTCGATCGCGTCGATCACCAGTTCGCCGGGCGCGGACGCAACGGTGACGCTCGGCGTGTGGCCGCCGCCGCTGGCCGATGCGAGCAGGCCCATCGGGGTGGTCTGGTCGACGCCGAAGAAATTGGTCGCACCGGCCGTCATTTCCATCGTCGCCGACATGCTGACGACAACGTTCGCGGTTCCGACCGGCGGGCTCTTCAGGTACCACAGCTCGGTCCGCGGCGTTCCGCCACCCGAATCCTGCGCAAAGCCCCGAAGTGCAAGGGCGGTACCGTTGTAGGTGATGCCCGTCACCGCGCCGCCATTGGCCTGGAAACCGACGCTGACAAAGAGCATCCCGTTGGCGCCGGCGGCCACCGTGTGGGTAAAGCTGATCGATGACGCGCCGGTCGTCATCGACGACGACGTGTTGCCGACGTTGATGGCGAGCAGTCCGTTCCAGCCCGGTGCCGCTGTCGCGCCGTCGAGCGCCGCCGTCTCGATCCGCCCGCTCGCATATTCCAGCGTCCAGTCACCGCCGAGCGCGGCGCTGCCGGTCGCATCGTTGCTGGCGGCGACATCGGCGCCGGTCAGCCGCGCCAGTTCCTGCACGAAGGCCTGTCCGGTCGCGTCCTGCGCGACGCTGCAGCCGTACAGCAGCAGGTCGGCCGCCGGGCGCGAGCGCGAGCTGCCAGCGGGCGACTGCCGCTGCGTCGACCGCCAGTCGCTCGGCATCGACGCGTGAGTTGCCGATCTCGATCGCGCCGTCGCTGCCGTGCGAGACGATGTGGATCGCCGCCAAACCCGTTTCGTTGGCCAGCACGCGGTTGATCTGCGTGAGGCCGTCTTCGTTGGCGTTCATGACAACGATATCGAGCGGGTGCGCGCCACCGCGCTGTTGCGCCAGTTCATCGGCCAGTTTGTAGGCGTCCGGAACCCGGCTGTCGACGAATACGATCTCGCGGGCGAACTGGTTCTGGCCGGATGTCGCAGTCGCTGAAGCGGCTGTCGCATCGAGCAGCTTGGCGGATTCGAACTCTCGAACCTGGGCTCCGCCAGGCATCGCGGGCAGTCCGAGCAGCGCTGCGGCGTCGGCCGAATAGAGAATGCGCGGCTCGAGCTCCTCGACAAGCAGTCGAGGCCGTTCGGGTCGAAACGGTGCCGGCTTCGCCATCACTCAGCTGCGCAGGTCGGATCAGTTCGTGCTGGCCTTGGCCAGCGCCGACGGCAGATTGAACTCGGCCTTGCAGCGCAGGCCTGCCGGCAAGGCGCCGTCGGGATTGGGCAGCTCGAGATGAACCCGGAAGGTATTGCTCGCTGCGTCGATCACCTTGTCGACCATCGTGACCTGGGCAGTGACCGCGCTGGCGCCCGGCAACTCGGGTATCACGTTGGCGCTGCCGCCCGGTTGCACTTGTTTGTACAGCACCACCGGCACCACCAGCTGAACCCGCAACGGGTCGACCTTGGCAATTCGCAGCAGCGGTTTGTCATCGACCCGTTCGCCGGCGGATACGAACCGCTCGGCAACCACGCCGTTGATCGGGCTGCGGATGGTTCGTTGATTCAACTGGGCAGACGCCACATCCCGTTCCTGGCGCGACACTTCGCGCTGCTCGCGGGCCTGGACCAGTTTCTGCGCCGACAGATCGGCTTCGCTGCGCGCCTGGTCGAGCGCCTGTTGCGAGATGAATTTTTGCCGGAACAGATCATCGGCGCGAGTCAGGCGCTCCTGGTTGAAACGGGCCGCCGCTGTGGCCGCCTGCAGTTCGGCGTTCGATTGCGCACGCGAGCTGGCCACGCTCAGCGTGGCGCGTTCGACCGGCGCCCGCAGGATCGCCAGGATCTGGCCTTTCTTGACCGCCTCGCCGCGTTCGACCATCACCTTGTCGATGATGCCGACCACCGGGCTGCCGACATCGGTGATGCGTTCGGCCTCGATCAGGCAACCGAGCGGCTGCGCGGCGTGGCTGAGGCCAGCCGCCACCAGCATCAGCAGTGCGCCGAAGAGCCGATTCGGCCATTGCGGCCAGCTCGGTCGAATGGAGGGGAGGTCAATGCACATGGCTTCGGTTCTTCAATGGATAGGGGGCTGCGTGGACAGTCATTCGGCTGAGCCGCCGAAGCCGAGCTGGCGCTCGCTGCGTTCGTCGTGAGCGATCAGGCGTTTGCGCTCGACACGCTGGCGGGCCTCTTCGGCGCGCTGCGGCCAGCGTGCGATGCGGCGCACCGCGAACGACGGCAGCCGGCCGGCAAGCCGACGCAGCAGGGCCAGCAGCGGAGTCCGGAACGAGTCGGCGATCAGCGTTGTTTCGAGCGACAACATGGTTTCGACCGACCCGGCATCGCCTTGCCGCGCCGCCCGTCCGGCCAGCTGCCGATCGATGCGGCGAGCGTTGTTGAGTTGGCAGCAGATCACATGCAGGCCACCGATTTCGCCGACACCCGGACCCAGTTCGATGTCGGTTCCGCGCCCCGACATGTTGGTGGTCACGGTGATGGCGCCGCGCTGGCCGGCGCGAGCGACGACGGCCGCTTCCTCGCTGTCGTTGCGTGCGTGCAGCACGCTGTGCGGCAGTTGGCGCGCAGCCAGGCGGTCGGCCACGGCTTGTGCTTCGGCGACCGAATCGGTGGCCACCAGCACCGGTCGCTGGCTCGCGTGGACGGTGGCCACACGGTCGGCCACGGCGTCCCACAACGTGTCATGGTCGACAAACAGGCGCGCCGCACCGGTGGCGCGGCGGTCGGGCCGGCGCAAGGCGATTCTTCGCACGGACGTGCCATAGGTCGACATCAGCTCGCTGCGTGCCTCGACCAGCGTGCCGCTGAGCCCGCCGAGCCGGACATAACGCGGGAAGAAGCGCTGATAGGTCAGCTGGGCCAGCGTCACCATCGCGGGGCTGGGTTCGCAGGCCTCCTTGATTTCGATCGCCTGCTGCAGGCCTTTCGACCAGACGCGGCCTTCGGCGACGCGGCCGGTGGTCTGGTCGATGATGGCAATCTTGCCGTCGCGCACCAGGTAGTGCGTGTCGTTGCGGTACAAATGGAGCGCCGCGAGCGCGGTGCTCACCGCATGTTCACGGTGCAGGCGGTTGCGCCAGGCATTGGCGATGGCGGGGTCGGTCTGGCCGAAGACGATTTCATTGAGCCGCTGGCGCCCGGCATCGGTCAGCTCGGCGCTCAGCACGCCAGGATTCAACTCGAAATCGGCGCCCTCGCTCAAGCCGCCTGCAAAGGCGAGTGCCTGGCGAGCGTGGCGGTGTTCGTCGGCGCTGTCGGCGCGTTGCGACAGGATCAGCGGCACGCGGGCCTCGTCGATCAGGATGGCATCGGCCTCGTCGACGATTGCCATGCACAGGCCACGCAGCATCGGCGGCGTGGTCGGTTTCGGCTGCAGCCGCGCCAGCGGGCGGGCCAGTGCATCGCGGCGGCGTCGCTTGGGCGGGCCTGTCAAGGCGTCGCGCAAATAATCGAACACCAGTTCGCGGGCGGTCACGTAGGTGATATCGCAGGCATAGGCGGCACTGCGCTCGGCCGTCTGGTCAGGCTGCACGATGCGGCCGACGCGCAGGCCCAGCGCGCGGTACAGCGGCTGCAGCCTGGCGGCGTCGCGCTCGACCAGATAGTCGTTTGCCGTGATCACATGAACCGGTATGCCGGCCAATGCCGCGACGGCTGCGGCCAGCCCGACCGCCAGCGTCTTGCCTTCACCGGTGGCCATTTCCGCCAATTGGCCGTCGAGCACAGTGCGCGCCGCGATCAGCTGGGTGGCAAACGGTTCGTGGCCGAGATGTTGCCGGGCAGCCAGCGCGACGAGGCCGAAGCTGCGCTGCAGCGCCTGGCCGCGCAAGCCGTCGCGCAACAGCGCCGCCTGTACCGACGATCTGCCGGCATCCAGGGTCGACTTGGCAAACTCGCCCTGCGCCGCGGCGACGTGGCCCAGCCAGGCGGCGTCGGACTGGCCGATCAACCGCCGGCCGATGTCGCCGATTCGATCGCCGGTCGCACGCAACTGCGCCGAGCAACGTTGAGCGATCTGCGGTGGCGCGACCCGACGTTCGGGATAGTCACCCCACAACAGGCCCGGCATCGGAATATCGAGGCGACGCATCGACACGTTCAGGCCTCGGGCGCGAAGTGGCGCAGGAACAGCTGTGACGCATGTCGCCAGGCCTGCATCGCCAACGGCGAGCTGCCGTGGTCGAAGCGCACCCAGGCGCGCCCGCCGACCCGACTCAGCGGGTTGCCGTCGAGCGTCAGGTCGACCAGAAAAACCGGCTCGATGCTGTGCAGTTCGTCCTTGGCTGCGGGGTCGATGGCATAGGGACCGCCGCCATGATCGCTCAGTGCGGCGCTTGGCAGCTGATGGGTGGCGGCAGGCAAGTCGCCGCTGCGCCGGGCGGTCAATACGCGGCCCGGCGAATCGGCCAGACGAACCTCGGCGTCGCGCAAACGATGCCGCACCAGGAAGGCATCGCCTTCGGCAACCGCGGCGCGTACCCGCAGGTCGCTCGCCGACAGCACATGTCCGATCGTCTTGCCATGCTGCAGGTAGCTGCCGATCAGGTCGGCTTGCCGTGGCATGGCCAGTTGGCCTGAAACGGCGGCGCGGATCTGAAGTTGACCGATGCGTTGATCGAGTCGATCGATCTCGGCTTGCAGGCGGTCGATTTCGAGCAGCTGGTTTTGCGCTGCGTTCGGGTCACGGAGCATCTGCAGGAACTGTTCGACCCGCAGACCATCGAGCCGACTCGCCAGCTGCGCGCGCGAGGCCAGCAGTTCGGGGTTGTCGAGCCTGACCAACAAATCACCGGGTTTGACCTGCGCCCCATCGAGTACGGGCAGCTCGGCGATGAAGCCGTCGACCTCCGGCCTGATCTGCGCCTGCTCAGGCAACCAGACAACCGCCGGCGCGACCGTCGAAAACGGCAGCGGAACGGCGAACAGCAGCAGCGCTGCCGCGCCGGCAACCAGCGCCAGTCGCAGCCGCAGGCGAGCCAGCTCGGCACCCGGTTGAGCTGCCGACATGGCATGGCGAGACCACCTGAGCAACGGTTGCGCAACCACCGTCAGGCAGACATAGACCAGTGCGAACAAACCCAGCAACAGCCATTGGGCGCCCAGCCACAACACCAGGCTGACCGACAGGACGACGCGGTAGAGCAGCGACAGCGGCGCGTAGAGCCACAACCAGCGGCGCTCGCTGCCGGCGTGGGCCGGCCGCTCGGAGCGGCTGCCGAGCAGCCAGCGACCCAGATGGTGGCTCCACCAGGCGCCGCTGCGCGCCGCCAGGTTGGGCACGTCGAACAGATCGCACATCACGTGGTAGGCATCGAAGCGCAACAGCGGGTTGCCGTTGAACAGCAGGGTCGATGCGCTGCCGATCAGCATCACGCTGAACGCGATGTCGTGGACCAGTCCCGGCTGGGTCAGCAGCCACAAGGCGAAGCCGAGCGCGGCCAGGCTCGATTCGACGATCACGCCGGCCGCACCCACCGCGGCGCGCTGCGAGCGGCGCTTGAACGCGGTGGCAGCCGAGGCATCGACATACGGTGCCGGAACCAGAAACAGCAGACCGATGCCGACTTCGTGAACCTCGCCGCCCCAGCGCCGCACGGCCATTGCGTGCGCGGTTTCATGCAGCAGCTTCATCAACGGGTAGATGACAAAGGCAACCGCCAGACTGCCGGCGTTGAACGACTGTTGCGCTGCATGAAGGCGCAGCGCCGGCCACTCCATCGCGGCGGTCAGGATGCAGGCGATCATCGCGATCAGCCAGACGCCGAAAGCCGCCGGTGTGAACAACAGGCGGCCGACTGGCTCGAGGTGATTCAGCAGCGCACTCGGATCACCCAGCGGCAGGCGGAACGAAAACGGGTTGAGCATCTCGCCGCGGCGGCGCTTGCGGCGCGTGTCGCGCCGCTGCAGCAGGGTCTCGGTGCTGGCCGTCTGGTCGGATTGCAGCAATTCGAGTTCACCCAGTTGGCCGAGCAGGGCGAGCACCTCGTCCTGCGACGGTGCGGCATCGGGTTCGGCTTCGAGCAGCGCGTTCCAGACCTCGTGCGCGGTATGCCGGCCGTCGCAGCGGCCGATGAACTGGTACGAGGCTTCGTTGATCCGATGCTGCCGCCCGGTGGCCGAGTCCGACAACAGATACCAGCGCTGGTCGCGCCAGCTGCTGCCGCTGCACACGCACCTGCGCCCGCAAGCGGGGCCGCAGCGTGGCCACCCGGTACCACTGGACGCTGAACAGCGATGCCGTCATCGCGTCAGGGCGTCAGCGACCAGAGGGTCAGGCGCAACCAGTCGATGCCACGGTGGGTCCAGATCCACGCCATCGAGCGTTCGCCGGCTTCGATCTTCGCGACGCCCTGCAGGCCCGGGCGCAGCAGCGGCGCGGCGGCGAGCAGGCGGGCCTCGACCTCGAAGGCATTGCGGCCGTCCTGCACCGTCGGCCACCGGCGTGACCCGTTCGACGACGAAGGCCAGCGGGTCGGCCGGCGACGATGCCAGAGCCATCTGACCACGTTGCCCGGCAGCGACGCTGGCGATATCGCGTTCGTCGACATTGACGATCAGGCGGTAGCGTTCGGCCGGCGCGATCGTGACCAGCGAGTCGCCGCGTTGCACCGGTGCACCCAGCCCCTGGCTCAGATCGCCCTTGATGACGATGCCGTCGATCGGTGCGAGCAGCCGGGTCCGCGACAGTTGCTGGCGCACCAGTTCGAGCTGGGCGCGGGCCTCGCCGGCCTTGCCCTGGGTGATGACGAATTGCGCCCGGTCGGAGCGGGCGAGGGCGGCGGCATAACCGTTTTCGTGCTGCGCCAGTGCGCCTTCCCAGCGACGCTGTTCGAGCAGCAGGTCCTGGTCGGCCAGTTCGACCAGCAGATCGCCGGCGCGAACCGAATCGCCGGGCCGCACATGGGCCTTCGCCAGATAGCCGTCGAGCGGCGCGGCGACGATGCGCTGCACCGCGCCTTCGATGCGCGCCGGCGCGCCGATCCGGTAGGAAACCGGGATGAACAAGCGCGCGCCAGACGGCCGCCAGCAGCGGTCAAGCGCCAGTGCCTTCGGCAACGGATCGCGGCGGCGCAGCAGGCGCTGCCAGCCCGCACTCAGCCGCTCAGCTGATTCGCGACGACCACGGCCGCTCGGCATCGATGGCGCAGCGCAATCAGCGGCCCGAGTACGCAGGCCAGGCTGTCCAGCAGATTCAAGCTGGCCGGCGCCGGTGGCGCGGCGCTGCGCCACTCGGCCAGCAAGGCGCCGACAGCCTTGCCGCCGCTGACCAGCGCGACGCTGGCCAGTGCATGGCCGCTGCGCTCGTGCAGATCGGCATGGGCCAGCACGATGCGGATCGGGTCGCCGCTCGATGACCGGATAAGACGACCGCGGTTGCCCTGGTCGACGGCCTCCTGCATGGCCGCGGCGATCTGCCGCAGCAGTTCCTGTTGCGGTTTGAATTCGGCGCTGTTCGATACCGCGATCACCTCGATCTCGCCGCCATCGACCAGCCCCAGCGTGACCCGATCGCAGCCAAGCGCCGCGGCCAGTTCGTTGACCAGCGCATGGCGCCGTCGGCCAGGTTGTCGGTGGCGCAGGAAATTGTCCTGCAACTGCAGCAGCAGGCCGGCGTCGTGTGCCTGCGGTGACTGCGCTTGCTGCAGCCGGGGAGCCCAGGCGATCGCCGATGCCGGCGCTGGCCTTGCTCAGGCTTCTCGAACAGGTGGTTGACCGCGTAGCCGTCGCTGGCGTCGACCGCCAGCGCCACCGCGCCGAGGGTGCGGTCGCCGCAAACCAGCGGCATCGACAGCAGGCGGTTGCGACGCCCCGGCGCCGCCGCGCTGGCCGGATCCTGTGCCGGCGTCACGACGACCGGACGTGCGCGCAACACCGCCGCCTGGGCGGCTGCGGTCAGCGGCACGGTCATCGCGCCGCCGCTGGGCCATTCGGCCACCATGGTTGGCGCTTGATCATCGATTCCGGCGGCAATGACCAGTCCGCCGGCAACCAGACCAGAGCTTTCGCAATGGTCCTGCAGCCAGCGTTGGACGCTGGATTGATTCGATCGATCCTGTCAAGTTGTTCTGCCCGGTTCTCTTTTGCTTCACCGAAACGCCTGTCGTGCGGACGCCATCGACTGGCGCAACGCCGCACCCGCTCGCTCTCAAAAAAAAGTTGTCGCCGGGTTATCGGCAGACCTGGCCTCGTCCTTGATAGCTTAGGGGGCGTGCGGCGCGCAAAGGCGCCGATAAGGCCGGAGAAACCGGGACAGTTCGGGTTTGACCCAGCCCCTGGCAGGCCGGGCAGGCCGGGCAGGCCGCGGCGGCACCGGGCGGCCGCGACGCTTCGGGCTCGACCCGATCAGCCAGCCGGTCAGGCTGGCAAATGCATCGCCAACACCCGGGCCACATGCCAGGCCTCGCGCCCGGCGCCGTCGGCGATCTGGTGACGGCAGCTGGTACCGTCGGCAACGATGATGGCATCCGCCGCGGCGCGCACCGCCGGCAGCAGGCTCAATTCGGCCATTTGCATCGATACGTCGTGGTGCCGCGCCTCATAGCCGAAACTGCCGGCCATGCCACAACACGAACTCTCGATCAGCCGGATATCGGCCTGCGGAATCAGGCCGAGCACCTTGACGACGCCTGGCATCAGCCCGAACGCCTTCTGGTGACAGTGACCGTGCACCCGCATCGGCTGGCGTGCGGCGACGAAAGCCGGCGCAAAACGCCCGGCAGCGGCCTCGTCAGCCAGAAACTCTTCGAACAGGAACGCGTTGGCGGCCAGCCGCTGTGCGCGCTCGCCGAGGCCCATCACCAGCATCTCGTCGCGCATCGTCAACAGACACGACGGCTCGAGCCCGACCACGCTGAGGCCGGCGTCGACCAGCGGCAGCAGGCTGTCCAGCAATTCGCCGGCACGCGCCCGGGCGGCGTCGGCCAGGCCGGCTGCGAGCAGGGTGCGCCCGCAGCACAAGGCAGCACCATCGGGGCGGGTTGCCACATGCACCGCATAACCGCCGGCCTGCAGCACGCGGACTGCATCGCGGGCGTTTTCGGTCTCGAATGCGCCATTGAAAGTGTCGACGAACAGCACCACCGCCTTGGTCGATGCGATGGCTTCGTCGCGCGAGACCAGGCCCAAGGTCGGCGCGGTGGCGCGAAAGTGGTCGCTGCGCCAGCGTGGCAACCTGCGCCGGGCCGACAGGCCGAGCCAACGTTCGCTGAGGGCCGCCGCTCCGGGGATCCGATCGCGCAGGTTGAACAGCCAGGGCAGCCGGCCGGCCAGCGGTGCGTAGTCGGGCAACCGGGCGATCAGCCTGTCTTTCAGCGAGATACCGTTGCGGGCGGCGCGCTGGGCGGTGTACTCGAGCTTCATCTTCGCCATGTCGACGCCGGTCGGGCAGTCGCGTTTGCAGCCCTTGCAGCCGACACACAGATCGAGCGCCTCGCCGACCGCATCGCCGGCAAAATCCTGGTTGGCGCCGAGCTGGCCCGACAGCGCCAGCCGGATCGTATTGGCGCGGCCACGCGTCAGGTGCTGCTCGTCGCGGGTGACGCGGTAGCTCGGGCACATGGTGCCGGCGTCGAATTTGCGGCAATGCCCGTTGTTGTTGCACATCTCGACCGCCTTGGCGAGGCCGCCGGTGTTGTCGCCGCCGCTGCCGGGTGCGCGTGGTCTGTTCGGTGACGGCATCGTTCTGCACGTTCCACGCCGACCAGTCGAACACGGGTGTCAGCGCAATCGTCCGGTAGCCCGGCGCGAAGCGGAACAACGAGGCGTCGTCCATCTTCGGCGTATCGACGATCTTGCCCGGATTCAGCAGATTGCCCGGGTCGAGGTGCTGCTTGATCGCTCGCAGCGCATCGTTGAGTGCCGGGCCGAACTGCCACTCGCACCCACTCGCCGCGACACAGGCCGTCGCCATGTTCGCCGCTGTAGGCGCCCTTGTAGCGGCGCACCAGCGCCGACGCTTCTTCGGCGATCGCGCGCATTCGGGATGCACCACCGTCGGGGCCACTGCGCCGCATGTCGAGGATCGGCCGCACATGCAGCGTGCCGACCGACGCGTGGGCATACCAGGTGCCGCGGGTGCCGTGGCGGGCGAAGACCTCGGTCAGGCCGTCGGTGTAGTCGGCCAGGTGTTCGAGCGGCACCGCGCAGTCTTCGATGAAGCTGACCGGTTTGCCGTCGCCCTTCAGGCTCATCATGATGTTCAGGCCGGCCTTGCGCACTTCCCACAGCGCCTTTTGCGGCGTCTCGTCGGGCATCTCGACGACGCTGCCGGGCAGGCCCAGATCGCCCATCAGTTCGACCAGGCCTTGCAGCTGGCGCAGCAGCGGCGCGCGGTCGTCGCCGCTGAACTCGACCAGCAGGATGGCCGCCGGCGCGCCGATCAGCGCCTGCTCGATCACCGGTCGGAAGGCCGGGTTGGCACGCGCCAGCTCGATCATCGTGCGGTCGACCAGTTCGACCGCGCTGGGGCCCAGCTTGACGATGTGCTGCGCCGAATCCATCGCTGCGCGGAAACTCGGCAAAGTTGACGACGCCGAGCACCTTGGCGCGCGGCAGCCGGCTCAGTTTGAGGCGCAGCCGCTCGGTGATCGCCAGCGTGCCTTCGCTGCCGACCAGCAGGTGCGCCAGGTTGACGCTGCCATCGTCGGTATACGGCCTGACGCTTTGCGGATGGAAGATGTCGAGGTTGTAGCCGCCGACCCGGCGCAGCACCTTCGGCCAGCGGGCATCGATCTCGGCGCGGTGCCGATCGGCCAGCGCGCGGACGAAATCGGCGATGCTCGCGCTCGCGCACGCCGAGCTGGCTCGACCGGCCCGAACGCCACTTGCGAGCCGTCGGCCAGCCAGCCGTCGATGCCCAGCACGTTGTGCACCATGTTGCCGTAGGCGATGCTGCGCGAGCCGCACGAGTTGTTGCCGGCCATGCCGCCGAGCGTGGCCTGCGCGCTGGTCGATACATCGACCGGATACCACAGGCCGAGCGGCTTCAGCTCGGCATTCAGGTGATCGAGCACCAGCCCGGGCTCGACCTCGGCGGTCATCGCGTTCGCGTCGACTGCCACGATCGCGGCGCAGGTATTTGCTGTGGTCGATGACCAGCGCCGCGCCGGTGGTCTGCCCGCACTGCGAGGTGCCGCCGCCGCGCGACAGCAGCGGGATTCCCATCTCGCCGGCTGATCGCGATCGCAGTGGCGACATCCGCGGTGGTTTCGCGGCACGAAGACGCCGGTCGGCATGATCTGGTAGATCGATGCGTCGGTCGCATACCGGCCGCGCGAGGCAGCGTCGACCATCACCTCGCCTTGCGTCTGCGCACGCAGCCGGCGCGCCAGTTCGTCGGCATCGGCCAGCGCGCCGTGTTGCTGCACCGCGGGATCGGCAGCCGCGTTCATCGCGAAGCTCCGGCCATCTGCAACTCGCCGCGCTGCATCAGATCGAGCACCACGTCGCGTTTCTGTTCGAGGTGGCGGATCAGCAGGGCGCGCATGGCCGGGCCGTCGCGTGCAGCCAGCGCCTCGACCATCTGTTCATGTTCCTGCACCGCCTGGCGCCATTTGCGTTCGTCGAAGTTGGAGCGAAAGCGCAGCGCCTGCAGGCGGGCATTGACGGTGCGGTAGGTCTGCGTCAGCACCGGATTGCGCGCTGCCAGGTTGATTTTTTCGTGGATGCCGGCGTTCAGCCGGTAATACGCCGACAGGTCGCGCCGCGTGAAGGCGGCCAGCATTTCGTAATGCAGGGCGCGGATCTCGGCCAGTTCGGTATCCAGTGATGCGCTGTGCCGCCAACTCGCCGGACTGCCCTTCGAGCCCGGCAATCACCTCGAAGGTATCGGCCACATCCTGCAGCGACAACAGCGCGGCAACCGCGCCGCGGTTGGGCAGCAGTTCGACCAGCCCTTCGGACGCCAGCATCTTGATCGCCTCGCGCAGCGGTGTGCGCGAGACCTGCAGCAGCTCGCTCAGTTCACGCTCGTTGAGCTTGCTGCCCGGCGCGATCTCGCCTTCGACGATGCGCTGGCGCAGCCGCATCGCCACCTCCTGGTGCAGCGCCTGCCGAGGGATCGAGAGAACCTCTGCCATAAGGGTAATTCCTGAGTTGTATGCAAAAACTACCGCCGGGACGCCGCATGATTCTAAGTTAAATTGGTTGACAAATGCATTTTGTATGCAAAACTGCTGGCTTCAAGGAGATTTCATGCTGAGCCTGGATACGCATCCCAGCGGTCGCCATTTCCTGCAGATACCCGGGCCGAGCCCGGTCCCCGACCGCATCCTGCGCGCCATCAGCCTGCCGACCATCGACCACCGCGGCCCCGAATTCGGCGTGCTCGGCAAAACCGTGCAGGCGGGTCTGCAGAAGATTTTCCAGACCGAGCATCCGGTGGTGGTCTACCCGGCTTCGGGAACCGGCGCCTGGGAGGCCGCGCTGGTCAACGTGCTGAGCCCGGGCGATGCGGTGTTGATGGTCGAGACCGGCCACTTCGCCACGCTGTGGCAGAAGATGGCACTGCGTCTCGGTCTGACGCCGGAGTTTCTGAGCATTCCCGGCACCTGCGAAAAGACCGGCCTGCCATGGGCCTGGCGGCGCGGTGTCAGTGCGGCGCTGATCGGCCAGCGCCTGCGCGAGGATCCGCAGCACCGCATCAAGGCGGTGTGTGTGGTCCACAACGAAACCTCGACCGGCGTCACCAGCGATATCGCCGCGGTTCGCCGTGCCATCGACGAGGCCCGGCATCCCGCGCTGCTGATGGTCGATACGATTTCCGGCCTGGCCAGCGCCGAATACAGACACGACGAGTGGGGCGTCGACGTCGCCGTCAGCGGCTCGCAGAAAGGCCTGATGCTGCCGCCCGGGATCAGCTTCAATGCCTTGTCGCCGAAAGCAATCGAGGTGGCCGCGCGGCGCGAAGCTGCCGAAGGCCTTCTGGGCCTGGGACGAAATCGTCGAGATGAACCAGGGCGGCTACTGGCCCTACACGCCCAGCACCAATTTGTTGTACGGCCTGCATGAGTCGCTGGAGATGCTGCTGGGCGAAGGTCTGCCGAACGTCTTTGCGCGCCATCGGCGTTGGGCCGAGGCGGTGCGTGGTGCGGTCGAGGCCTGGGGGCTGCCGATCCAGTGCGCCGATCCGGATCGTCTATTCGCCGGTGCTGACGGGCGTGATCACGCCGGTCGGGGTCGACGCCGATGCGGTGCGTCAGCTGATCCACCAGCGCTTCGATCTGTCGCTCGGCACCGGGCTGGGCCGCGTCAAGGGCCGCATGTTCCGCATCGGCCATCTCGGCGACAGCAACGACCTGACGCTGCTGGCCACGCTGGCCGGCGTCGAGATGGGACTGAAGCTGGCCGGCATCGCGATCGAACGACAGCGGCGTGCGACGCCGCAATGGACCATTTTTCTGCCAATCCGGCGCCCCGACCGGACACCGCCGCCGCCTGAGCGGCCGTCCTCGATAACCAACCCACAGGAGACACGACATGACGATCCATCGACGCACCCTGCTCGCCGCCGCGTTGGCGGCGACCCTCGCAACCCCGGCGCTGGCCCAGATCGAACTGAAGCTTGGCCATGTCGGCGGCCCGGGCTCGCTGTTCGAGTTGTCGGCCAACGAATTTGCGCGCCGCGCCAACGAAAAGCTCGGCAGCAAGGCCAAGGTGGTCGTGTTCGGCTCGAGCCAGCTCGGTGGCGATTCCGACCTGATGCAGAAGCTGCGCCTGGGCACCATCGAGATTGGCGATCCCGTCGTCGGTGATGTCGTCGGCGGTCGAAGCCTTCGGCATGTTCGAGATGCCGTATCTGGTGAAGAACCGCGAGCACATGAAGAAGATCGAGGCGGCCGTGGTCTGGCCGTCGCTGGCGCCGCTGGCCGATGCCAAGGGCTACAAGGTGCTGGCGGTATGGGAAAACGGCTTTCGCAACATCACCACCAATACCAAGCCGATCGTCACGCCGGCCGATCTGGCCGGCATGAAGCTGCGCGTGCCGCAAGGCAAGTGGCGGGTCAAGATGTTCCAGACCTACGGCGCCAACCCGTCGCCGATGGCGTTGTCGGAAGTGTTCGTCGCGTTGCAGACCGGCGTGATGGACGGCCAGGAAAATCCGCTGACGCAGATCTATTCGAGCAAATTCCAGGAAGTGCAGAAGTACCTGTCGATGACCGGCCACGTCTATACGCCGGCCTATCTGGTCAGCGGCAAGACCAAGTTCGCCTCGCTGCCGCGCCGATGTGCAGGCGATCCTGGCGCAGGCGGCCAAGGATACGCAGGCCTATGTCTACGAGCAGGCGGCCAAGCTCGACGATGACCTGCTAGGCCAAGATCAAGGCCGCTGGCGTCAAGGTCAACGAGGCCAACAAGGACGCCTTCATCGCCGCCAGCAAGGATGTCTACGCCGAGTTCGCCAAGGAAGTGCCTGAAGGCGGCAAGCTGGTCGACAAGGCGATCGAACTCGGCAAGGGCATGTGATCACGATGGGTTCGCTACATCGCGGTTTTGAGCGCGCGCTGGCCGCGTTCGTGATTTTCCAGCTCGGTGCGTTGGCGGTGCTGATCCTGGTTGGCGTGGCCTGCCGCAAGCTCGGCATCGCGATGGTCTGGTACGACGAGGGCGCATCGATCATGCTCGCCTGGCTGACCTATTACGGCGCGGCGCTGGCGGCGCTGAAGCGCGCCCATATCGGCTTTCCCGGCCTCGTCAATGCCATGCCGCCGGGCTTGCGGGTGCCGGTGGTCTGGTTCGGCGAAATCTGCGTGATCGGCTTCTTCGTCCTGTTGGCCTGGTTCGGCTTCAAGGTGCTGATGATCCTGCAGGGTGACACCATGGTCAGCCTGGATTGGGTGCCGACGCGGTTCACCCAGTCGGTGATTCCGATCGGTGCGGTGCTGTTCATCATCGCCCAGTTGCTGAGCCTGCCCGAGGTGCTGAAACAGGCGCGCAGCGGCAGCGGCATCGAAGATCACGAACAGGCGCCGGCCTTGCAAGCCGCCCAGCGCGGCGAGGCCTTGCCATGATTGTTGCTGCGATGTTTGTCGGCCTGGTGGCGTTGATCCTGATCAACGTGCCGATTGCGATCTCGCTGGGCATCGTCGCGATGGGTGCGATGGTCTGGTCGAGTGGCCTCGATGCGCTGCTCAACGCGGCGATCACGATGTTCACCGGCGCCACCAGTTTCCCGCTGCTGGCGATTCCGCTGTTCGTGCTGGCCGGCGCGATCATGAATACCTCCAGCCTGTCGCGGCGGCTGATTGCCTTTGCCTCGGCGCTGTTCGGTTTTGTTCGCGGCGGCTTGTCGATGATCACCATCGGCACCTCGATGTTCTTCGCCGAGATCTCCGGCTCGGCGGTGGCCGATGTCGCCGCGATGGGCTCGATCCTGATCCCGGCGATGAAGAAGAAGGGCTACCCGAAGGAGTTTGCCGCGGCAGTGATGTCGTCGTCGGCGACGCTGGCAGTGATCATCCCGCCATCGATCCCGATGATCCTTTATGCGGTGATGGCCGACACCTCGGTGGTGCAGCTGTTTGTCGCCGGCATCATCCCCGGTATCCTGGCCGGCGTCGGCCTGATGGGCATGTCGTACTGGATGGCGCGGCGCTACAACTATCCGATCGAAGAAGTGTTCCAGTGGAGCAAGGTCCGCAAGACCTTCAAGGAAGCGGCCTGGGCATTTCTGCTGCCGGTCATCATTCTCGGCGGCATCTTCGGCGGCATCGTCACCGCCACCGAGGGCGCGGCGCTGGCGGTGCTGGCGGCGCTGTTCATCGGCGGGGTGATCTACCGCGAGCTGAATCTGCGCCACCTGTACGACGCGATGCTCGAAGGCTCGCTGCAGACGGCGATCGTGATGCTGCTGGTGGCGTCGTCGGCGCTGCTCGGCATCTACCTGACCGAGCAGCAGATTCCGCAACATCTGGCCACCTGGCTGTCGTCGATCACCTCCAACCGCTATGCGGTGCTCGGTATCCTGAATGTGTTTTTCCTGGTCATCGGCCTGTTCCTGCATTCGGCCGCTGCGATCATTCTGGTGGTGCCGATCGTCTTGCCGCTGGTCAAGCTGGCCGGCATCGACCCGGTGCACTTCGGGCTGATCGTCACCTTGAATCTGGGCATCGGCCAGCAGACGCCACCGGTGGCCAGCGTGCTGATGGCGGCATGCTCGATTGCCAAGGCCGACATGTGGAAGGTGACCCGCGTCAACCTGCCGTTCATCGGGGTGCTGGTCGTGACCCTGTTGATGGTGACCTACATCCCGGCGATTCCGCTGTTTCTGGTCGATGTCTTCTACCGATGAGCGATTCGATGAGCGACGAGATCCTGATCCGACGCGACGGCCAGATCGCCACGGTCGTGTTGAACCGCCCGCACAAACTCAACGCGCTGACCAAGCCGATGTGGCAGCAACTGGGCAGCGCGATGCGCGAGCTGTCGGCCGACGACTCGGTGCGTTGTGTCGTGTTGCGTGGCGCCGGCGGCAAGGCCTTTGCGCCGGGCAACGACATTGCCGAATTCGAAACCGAGCGCTCGAATGCCGATCAGGGCAAGGCCTATGGCGAGATCCTGCACAGCGCACTCGGCGCGATCGCCGATTGCCGGCACCCGACCGTTGCGCTGATCGAAGGCATCTGTGTCGGTGGCGGGCTGGAGATCGCCGCACTGTGCGACCTGCGCATCTGCGGCGAATCGAGCCGCTTCGGTGTGCCGATCAACAAGCTCGGCCTGGTGATGGCGCATGCTGAACTGGCCGCACTGGTGCAGCTGGCGGGGCGTGCCGTGGCGCTCGAGATTCTGCTCGAAGGGCCGTGTCTTCGGTGCTGCCGAAGCACTTCGAAAAGCGCTTGGTAAACCGCGTTGTGGCCGATTCCGCAGGTCGAACGCGAAGCCTATGCGACGGCGGCGCGAATTGCCGCTGGCGCACCGCTGGTGGCGCGTTGGCACAAGCAGTTCCTGCGTGAGCTCGAGGCCGACGTGCCGCTTTCGCAGGCGCAGCGCGACCAAGGGTTCGCCTGTTACGACAGTGAGGATTTCGGCATCGGCTACCGCGCTTTTCTGGCCAAGCAGACACCCGAATTCGTCGGTCGCTGACGATGCCGCGCTCTGCTTCGAAGGCGCCCGCCGCCACCGGACCGCTCGCCGGGCTGAAGGTACTGGAGCTGGCCCAGATCATGGCCGGCCCGACCTGCGGCTCGCTGCTCGCCGACCTTGGCGCCGACGTGATCAAGGTCGAGAAACATCCCGGCGGCGACGACACGCGGCGTTACGCCGAGCCGCAGGTGAATGGCGAATCAGCGGCGTTCATGATGATGAATCGCAACAAGCGATCGATCGCCATCGATCTGAAGACCGAGGGCGGCCGCGCCGTGTTGCGGCGCCTGGCGAGTCGCGCCGACGTTTTGACTGAAAACTACCGCCGCGGCGCGCTCGACCGGCTCGGACTTGGCTTCGACGCACTGCACGCGATCAACCCGGCGTTGATCTACTGCTCGATCTCCGGCTACGGCCGCAGCGGCCCGGCAGCCGACAAGGGGGGGTTCGATCTGATCGCGCAGGGCATCAGCGGCCTGATGAGCATCACCGGCGAGCCGGGCGGGGCGCCGGTCAAGGTCGGCAGCCCGGTCACCGACATGAATGCCGGCATCCTGGCTGCGCTGGGCATCGTGTCGGCCTACGTGCACCGCCTGAAAACCGGCCACGGCCAGTTCGTCGACACCTCGCTGATGGAGGCCGGCATCCACCAGACCGCCTGGCAGGCCGCGATCTTTTTTGCCACCGGCATGTCGCCGGGACCGGGTGGCTCGGCGCACGTGCTGGCCGCGCCGTATCAGGCCTTCCCGACCAGCGACGGCTGGATCAACATCGGCGGTGCGAACCAGGCCAACTGGGAACGCATCGCCAGGCTGGTGGGCGCGCCCGAATTGATCACCGACCCGCGCTTTGTCGACAACAGCGCTCGCATGGCCAACCGCGATCAGCTGACGACGCTTCTTGGCGACCACCTGCGCAAGCGAAAAACGAGTGACTGGCTGACCGACCTGGACGCCGCCGGCGTGCCCGCCGGCCCGATCCTCTCGATCGGCGAGATGGCGGCCGATCCGCAGACGCTGGCGCGCGAGATGGTGGTCGATCTTGATCATCCGGTAGCCGGACCGACCAAGGCATTGGGCGTGCCGATCAAGCTGAGTGCGACGCCTGGCAACATCCGGCGGCCTGCGCCGACCTACGGGCAGCATACCGAAGAGGTGTTGCGCGAGCACGGCTTCGGGCCGGCAGAGATCGAGGGGTTGTTTGATTCGGGGGCGATTGCGGGGGCGGGGCGGTGAGCGCCCGGCTGCTTGGCGCCATGGTGGCAACGGCCTCGGTCTGCTGTAGGCGAAAAGCGAAAGGCCCGGTGGCCCGGTGTCGAATTTCATCAGAAATTCGCGAGGACGTGATGACTGCTCTGCAGCGGTTGAAGATATCGCGAGCACGAGCCAATATGACCGCAATCGGCCAGGAAGGAACCGTCATCGACGATGAACGAGAGCTCCCTTCAGACCGGGGAGCGGCCGCTTACTTTTCGACTCTTAACGGCTGAATGGTCCATCTAACCGAGCCCGGTTGATCGCCGCAGCAGGGAATGAAGGCGCGCTGCACTCCGGACCGTTCGTTCTCTGGTGGCCGCGCAGACGTTGGCGATGTTCAGCCGCGATGAGCAGCAGGTCAACTCGCTCGAACGCGATCTGGGCGTTCTTCAGGCGCTTAGGCTGACGCCGAGTTGCACGCTGGACACCACTTCATGCTGATCACATCGCCGTCGTCATGCGGCCTAAGGTAGCGGCCTCGGCGGCGTCGCCCGCCAGTGCTTTGGCAAGGCACAGGCAGCACTCGACACCAGCCCCTCGCTCAGTCCGGTATCAAGGCGTAGCCTCGCAGCTGCAGATTGGCCATGGTGGTCAGCGCGGCGACGTCGACCTGCACGCGCTTGTCGACCGCGTCCGGCGCAATCGAAGCAGCCGCCAGCGCCTGGCTGCACACGCGTACCGATACGCCGGCCTGCCGGAGTTTGTCGATCAGCTCGAGGTTGGGATTCTCGCCGCCATCGCCGCGTGCCTTGTAGGCAGCGGCGGACATGACGACAGGCGTCGCCTTGCCGTGCAGCACCGCCACCACGTCGCCCTGCCGGGGCCGTACCCCATCTGCTGCCAGCAGGTTCATGAAGCGTGCGACCTTGTCGAGACCCTCGTTTGGTTTCGTCGTGTCGTCGTTGCCCTGAGTGATGTTGAACAGCACCTTGTAACGCAACGACGGCGTCGGATGCTCCACCGCCGCTGGCGCCGTGTGCGTGGCACCGTAGCCGGCGACTGCCGGTTGCGCGGAAGACGGCGGTTGTGGCGCCGCGGCCATTGCCGCGGCCGACATCAGCATCAAAGCGAACGACGCTGCGGCGAGTCTGAATCGGGCAGTTTTGGGCATGAAAGTGTCCTTTCAGTAAATGAAGTCAACCGGTGCAGAAGCCCGCCCGTCGACCGACGCGGGCCCTGCCTTGGCTCACCCGGAGGCATCTGCCGAAAGCGAATCGCAGACGCGACGCAACCTTGTCGAAGCGTCGTCGGCAACCTCTCGCACCTGCGGGTTGCCGGTCAGCCCGACCATGATCTGCGGATCGAGGAAGCCGACCGTCACCCGATTCTTCGAGTCTTCGCGAACGATGACATTGCACGGCAGCAGCAGGCCGATGTCCGGCTCGGCCTGCAAGGCCTGGTGGGCCAGCGGTGGATTGCAGGCACCGAGGATGCGATAAGGCGGCATCTCGACGCCAAGTTTTTCCTTCATCGCGGCGGCGATGTCGATTTCGCTCAGCACGCCGAAGCCTTCGGCCTTGAGGGCGGCCATTGTTCGTTGCAGTGCCGCATCGAAGGGCGCAGACAGACTGGTACTGAAACCGTAGCTGGACATGATGGATGGTTCCTTTCGAGGTAGTGGAGAAGACCCATATCAAATGGGTCGAGCGGTTGGCGACCTTCGCCGGCCCCAGGTTCGTCACCGCGAACTCGGCTTCGGGGGGTCGCACCATCGAGACGGCTGCTCATCACCTTCATATGGCAACCACCGTGCCGCGCCGTGCGCCGCTCACCGCACCGGCCTGCGCAAACCACTGCTGCAGCGACTCGATCGCGTCGACTTGCAGCTTGGTTCGCTGACTGCCGTATTTCGCCGGGACTCCCTGTTCGCCGAGCATCGCGGCACGGTAGGTGCGCCCGGGCTGCACCGGCGCGCCGTCGACGAGCAGGTCCTCGATGCGATGCCCTTTCGGGTTTTCCATCTTGAAGTACATGTTCAAGCCCCGGCAGCGTTTGACGAAGCCGCCCATCTGGCAATACGGGTCGGCCGAATAGGTGCGCTCCAGGTTGGCCTCGAGCATTGCGCGCAGTTCATCACCGGTCAGCTCGACGGTCGAGATCGGCGGATGGGTGGGCACGATGTTCCACAACTGCTCCATCGTCACCTCGCCGGGCAGGATCGGCGCGCCATAGCGCCAGCCGTTGGAAAACGCCAGCCGCGTTCCTGCTGCGGCGGCGATCGCGTCGAGCAGCACGTTGTCCATCGACGCCTCGAGCGACGTCGCACGATCGAGCGGACTTCGTACCCGGCCGACCACCTGGTCGAGAAACTCGCGGTGCGGTGCGACCGCCTCGGCGACCCGTGCGGCCATCTCGGCGTCGGCTTCGATGCCTTCGTCGACACAGATCAGCTCGTGCCGGACGTCGACGACCTTGCCGTCGGCCACCGTCAGGTCGAGCCGGCCGACGAACGAGCCGTGGCAGCCCGACTGGATGATCGGCGTGCGGCCGATCCACACCGGCTGATAGAGCCGGTTGTGGGTGTGGCCGCTGATCAGCGCATCGATGCCTGCAACCTCGGCAGCGAGCTTGGCATCCTGCGCAAAACCCAGGTGCGACAGCACCACCACCAGGTCGACCTTGTCGTCGCTGCGCAGGCGCTCGATGTGGGCCGGCAACTCGGTGTTGCCGAGCGTGAAGCGCACGCCTTCGGAAAAACTCGGCGGCATGCTCTTGTCGACGATGTTCGACGCGATGCCGATGATGCCGATGCGCAGCCCGCCGCGTTCGACGACACGACTCGGCTCGAAGGCCAGCTGGTCGGTCGCCTTGTCGTAGACGTTGATCGCCAGCGTCGGATAGTCGAGGCCCGCGGCGAGCTTGCGCACATGAGCGGGCCCGTAGGCGAACTCCCAGTGCAGCGTCATCGCGTCGAATGCGAGCGCATTCATCAGCGGCAGCATCGCCTCGCCGCGCGATTGCACCGCGACATAGGTGCCGTGGAAGGTGTCGCCGTTGTCCAGCGCCAGCACCTCGCCGGGGCGTTCGGCGCGCACGCGCGTGAAGATGCCGGCGATGCGCGCGAGCCCGCCGCAGGTGCGGTAGTCGAACTGCCCGCTGCCGCGGAAGACCTCGGGATGCGGCTCGAGGTAGCCGTGCAGGTCATTGACCTGCAGGATGGTCAGTCGGCGTTCGGTCATGTCCGGCGATCCAGGAATGGGTGATGTCGATCGAAGTCGTCGCGCAATAACCCGCGTCACGAGGGCTGCGAGCGGACCAGCGTGACGTTGCCGAGTCGCGGCGCCCGTACCAGCCCGCGCCGCCGCAGGGACGCTTCGACCACCTCGGTCACGCTCTGCTCGAGCACCTGCGGATCGCGTCCCGCAGCCAGGCTGTGATAGCGGTGCAGGCCCTTGAGCATGCTTTCGTTGGTGACGATGCGGTATTCGCGCGATGGATCGAGCGGTGCATCGCCGACGCGGACGTTGCGGATGCGCTGGCCGATCGGGCGCGTCAGGTCGACGGTCCACTGCATCCCAGAGGTCTGGACGAGGCCGCCGACGCCATCCATCGGTTGCGCGGGCTTCTGGTTCGTCGCGCTCTGCTCCAGCACCTGATGCAGCTGTTCGGCCGCTGAGCTTGACGGTCGCGACCTTCGTCGGGTGCGGCAGCAGCGTAGCCAAGGCCTCGCGCGTGATCGGCCCCGGCTCGAGCGAAACACCATAGCCGACGCCGGGCAGCAAGGCCACCGCCGCACCGGTGTGTTCGCGCAGGATCTCGCCGCTCAACGCATCGAACGGGCTTTCCGACTTGTACTGGCGGCCGATGCGTTCGGCCGCGGTGGCGATCGGTGCCTCGAGTTCCGCGCGGTACGGGGCACGCAGGTCTTCGATCAGTCTGCGCGACCGCGGCATCGGCCGCAAACTCGTCGCTCCACAGCGTGTGCAGCCGCCCGTTCACCTGGATGACGCGATGGTCGGCCCCCAGCGTCAGCGTCACCTCGCCCAGCGCCGCCGCGTCCGACAACGCCTGAACCATCCAGGTATCGCCGACGCGCTCTGGCGGCGATGATGGCGTCGTGCGAATGCGCGCCGACGATCAGGTCGATCCCCGGCACCGTGCGGGCCAGTTCGCGGTCGACCGTCGATCCCTGGTGCGACAGCACCACCACCACATCGGCACGGCTTGCGCAGCCGCGGCACCCATTCGCGCGCAGCGTCGATGCCGCTGCCGAAGTTCAAGCCGCGAACGTTGGCGCGGCTGCCGGTCTGGTCGGTGTTGTGATAGCCCAGTGCCAGCACCGCGACACGCGCTCCCGCCACCTGGAAGACCTGCGCCGGCTCGCCGAGAAACGGCTTGCCACTCGGCGTCGGTGACGTTGGCCGCGCGCATCGGGAAGTCTGCGATGCGCTGCAGTTCGCGCGTGCGGTCGGCGCCGTAGTCGAAGTCGTGATTGCCCAGCGCCATGAACTGGAAGCCCAGCGCGTTCATCAGCCGGATCGTCGCTTCGCCCTGGGTCAGATTGCCCAGCAGGTCGTCACTGAACGTGTCGCCACCGTGCAGCAGCAGCACGTTGTCCGCGCCATGGCGGGTGCGCAGTGCCTTGACGGCGGTGGCCAGCGCCGCATAGCCGCCGACCATGCCGCGACGCGTGAACGAGATTTCGCTGCGGCCGGGGTCGCCTGTCTGCGCGGTTGCATTGCCCGGCTCGACCGTCGAACGGCAGATAGCGGCCGTGGGTATCGTTGATGTGGGCGATCGTCAGCGTGCGAGACCCGGCAACCGGGCCTGCACCGGGCCCGCTCGTACAAGCGGCCAGCGCCGCGACGGCGAACGCCAGCGGCCACAACCCCCTGCCGATCCTGGTCATCGCTGCGTTCCCGGACTGCTGGCCGCGCCCGCGGCCGGCTTGATATCCGTGACGCCGGGCAGATCCCGCGTCGCGCGGGAGAAACGTCCCTTCAGGTCATCGACGCCTGACTGCGGACGTGCCAACGGTTGGAGATCGGCGCGCGCACGCCTTGTGGCCTGGCTGTCGACGTTCAGACGCGTTGTCTCGTTGCTCGACAAGGCCGGGTGCAGCTTCACCGTCGCGATTGAAGGACCAGGCCAGCATCGGCTCGCCGAACGGCAGCTTGTCGCCGGCGGCGCCTGACATGCCTGTATTCCAGACGTGCCAGGTCTTTCCATAGCTGTTCATCTTGTCCTTCATCAGCGCATGCTCGGCCACCTGTGGAATGCCGGGCGCGATCAGCTGGCCGGAGAGAATCTCGCCGTTATGCGGGTGCCAATATCTGCGCTCGGCTTCGGGCAAGGTGGCGAACAGTTTTTCCGAAATGATGTATTCGATGCCCGTCAGGTTGGCCTCAGCCCGGTTGCCGTCGAACAGCGCACATTGGGCGAAGTCCTGATTCATCTGCTGGCAGAAATGATGGGCCTCCATCTGGTGCCCCGGGTTTTCCTTCATTGGATGGAAGCCGTTGAGGTAGATGTCCATCTTCGCAACCGGCGCGTTGCCCTGCAGCGCCTTCGCACCGAGCTCGAGTACGCGGGTCTTGGCCGTTTTTTCCTCGCCTGGCGGTTGTGCTTTCGATGGCGGCTGCGTCTGCGCAACAGCGGCCAGGGTCGCCGCTAGGAGCATGCCGCCCAACGGCACGCGAAGCATTGGCACTTCACGACGCGCACGCTGCGTGCATCGATGGGACCCGGCGAGCGCGGTGTGCTTCGCAGACGATGGGGTTGTCAACACATTGCTGTAGGGTCTCATGATGTGATCGCCTTCTGTGGACCAGCGTTCAGCGTGACGCTCGCGTCTGCATGCCAAAACCAGCCGAAATCCATCCCCTCTGTAGGACAGAATCACATCCGCAACTTGGCGTTGCGTCGAGTCGCTTTTCTATGCGGCGTTCAACGAAGCTTGGCGTCGCGAGTCTTGGATCGGTTGCGCAACGGCGGTCCATGGCAAAAGGCGGTCGCGACATCGCCTGCCGAAGGTGCAGGACTCGCCTCTGGCGACTCTCGAACCTTGCGCGGCTGAGATCAGGGCTGATCAGCGTGCGGTGTCGTGATCGCTGCACGTCGTGCAGGGCCAGGGAATCATTCGTCCGGGGTCGATGGCGGTTCCGTCATGGCCGGAGAGGACTGACACTAGTGGCCGGTTTTGCTGGGCTGAATGGCAGCAACGGGTCGGTACTACGAATTCGAACGGGAGAGAAACGCTCGCTGGCACGGCCCGGATCGACCCATGAACGCCGTTCGGCCGCAGTACATCGGAAAAGCGCCCCATGAATTGCCCGTTACTGCCGGGTCGAAACGACTGCTTGTTGCAAGTCAGCGTGAGTGCGGCCGCCATTGCCCACCGACCGCAACGGCTGCAAAGTGAACGCTCGTCCGTCGACACCGAGCGAGTGCTCTGG
>CAWJLY010000012.1:0-53022 GCA_963843805.1 uncultured beta proteobacterium | reverse complement strand
GCCCAGCGGCGCCGGCCACGATGCGATGAAGCTGCACGAGGTGATGCCGCAGGCCATGCTGTTCATGCGCGGCCTGAATGCCGGCATCAGCCACAACCCGCTCGAAGCGATCACCAACGACGATGCCGAACTGTGTGTTCGCGCTTTCCAGAACCTGCTCGACCAACCTGCCACGGAACTGTCATGACCCCTCAACCGCTACGACGCCCTCGACGCCTGGATCGACGCCCATTTCGACGAAGAAGTGCGCTTCCTGCAGGAGCTGGTGCGCGTGCCGACCGACACGCCGCCCGGCAACAATGCGCCGCATGCCGAGCGCACCGCCGAGCTGCTGAAGGCTTCGGCTTCGAGGCCGAGAGCCATGCGGTGCCGAGGCCGACGTGCACGGCCGCCGGCCTGGAATCGATCACCAACCTGGTCGTGCGCCGCAAGTACGGCGCGCGGCCGGACGTCGGCCTGAACGCCCACGGCGATGTCGTGCCGCCCGGCGAAGGCTGGACGCACGACCCCTACGGCGGCGAAGTGGTCGACGGCAAGCTCTACGGCCGCGCCGCCGCGGTCAGCAAGTGCGACTTCGCGACCTTCACCTTCGCGATCCGCGCGCTCGAGTCGCTGAGGCGCCGCTGAAGGGCGGCGTCGAGCTGCTACTTCACCTACGACGAGGAGTTCGGCGGCGAACTCGGCCCCGGCTGGCTGCTGGAGAACAAGCATCGTCAAGCCCGACCTGCTGATCGCCGCCGGCTTCAGCTACCAGGTGGTCACCGGCCACAACGGCTGCCTGCAGATGGAAGTGACGGTGCACGGCAAGATGGGCCACGCGGCGGTGCCCGATACCGGCGTCGACGCGCTGCAGGCCGCCAACCGGATCCTGAACGCGCTGTACGACCAGAACACGCTGTACAAGCAGGTCACGAGCCAGGTCAAGGGCATCACCCACCCCTACCTGAACGTCGGCCTGATCGAGGGCGGCACCAATACCAACGTGTGCCCGGCAAGGTGGTGCTCAAGCTCGACCGCCGCATGATCCCGGAAGAGAACCCGGCCGAAGTCGAAGCGGCGTTGCGCCGGGTGATGCGCGACGCGGTGGCCGATTCACCGGCATCACGGTCGACATCAAGCGCATGCTGATGGCCAATGCGCTCAAGCCGCTGGACGGCAACAAGCCGCTGGTCGATGCCTTGTGCGGCCATGCCAGCAAGGTTTTCGGCGAGCCCATCGAGGCCTCGGGAACGCCGCTGTACACCGACGCCCGACTGTTCTGCGAGCAAGGCATCCCGGCCGTGCTGTTCGGATGCGGCCCGCGCACGGTGCTCGAAAGCAATGCCAAGCGCGCCGACGAGCATATCGATCTCGAAGACCTGCGGCGCGCGACCAAGGTGGTCGCGCGGGCACTGGCCGATCTGTTGGGCTGATTGCGATTCGGGCGCCTCTTTTCGGGCGCCGTTTTCCAGCGGTCGCGACCAGGTTGATTGCTTTTGGCGCAGGTCGTCATGCCTTATTCGCCGCCGAGCAAGCTGCACGCACGCCGTGCGACCGATTTCAACCGGCACCTGGCTCGACATGCTGCCATGTGGCCAACAAGTTGCGGATCTGTCCCACGGCACAGGCTGACGCCGTCGAAAACGGGCATGTGGCAGCGCGTCGCAATCGCTTCGGAGTAGCCGCACAACACGGCGCCAGCCAGCACGATCGACCCGGCGCCCTCTTCGCGCAGGCGCTTCGCACGGCTTCGACGAGCGCTGCCAGAACGGCCGGATCGACGGCGGCTCGCCCGGGTTCGAATGCCTGAGTCGCTTCAGCGGCCTGATACGCGACGACGCGCGAAGCGATGCCGATCTGCTCGACGCGCTGCCGGTACAGCGGTAGCAGATCAGCGCCAAGGGTCAGCAGACCGGTTCGTTCGCTTCGCATGCAGGCAGTCAACAAGGCAGCCTCGGTCATGCCGACGACCGGCAGGCCGGGATGACGGCCGCGCAGGCGAACCGCGACACCGTCGAGCGAGATGCCGAGCACGATGGCGTCGTGGTTCGCCGCATGCCTGTCGGCGAGCTCGATCGCACTGCTGTCGGCGGCGCGCAGATCGTCGACGCTGCGCACGACGGCCGGCCCTTGCGGGGCGGTGACCGCAGTCAGCTGGTCGCCCGGCGCCATGGCTGCGCGGGCCGATCTTGCGAGGCGCTCGGTGATGTGCACCGAGGTATTCGGATTGATCAGCAGCAGCCGCATGGGCGATGCCGGTGCGGTGCGCTCGTCACTCGCTGAAGATCGCTTCGAGATCGACCTCCGGTGCTGCCGGATCGAGCTTCAGGCTGCGTTCGATATGGTCCAGATGGGTCAGCATCAACGACTCGGCCTTGCGCGACATCGCGATGGGCGATCGCCTCGATGATTTCCGAGTGTTCGTCGGCCAGGCAGGTGCTGGCCGTCGGTGCGTCGTACAGCACGATGATCAGGCAGGTCAGCGTGGCCAGTTCGCGCATCTGCCGAGCCAGTGCCGTATTGCCGGCCTGCTCGGCGATCAGGGTATGGAACTCGCCCGACAGGCGCACGATCGCCCGCTTGTCGTCGCGCCGTCTGCGCGTCCTGTTCGAGTGCCTGATGCTGGCGAAGCCGGGCAATCCGCTCCGGCGTCAATGTTTCGATCAGGCGCCGCACGACCGCTGGCTCGATCAGGCGGCGCGCCTCGAAGACATGCATCGCCTGTTCGATCGACGGCTTGGCCACATAGGCGCCGCGCTGCGGGATCAGTTCGACGATCTGTTCGTGCGCCATGCGGGCCAGCACTTCGCGGATGCGCGCCCGGCTGACGCCGAAGATTTCGGCCAGCCGCTCCTCGACCAGCTTGGTTCCCGGGTGCAGGCGATGCTCGACGATCGCGGCGTAGATCTTCTCGTAGATCTCGTCCTGCGCGTTTTCGCGCTCGAGGCGGGCGGAGACCGGGGTTTGGCGCGCGCGGGCAGTCGGCATGGCAGGCGGTTTCGATTTGGTGGGCAGAACGTCGGTCTTGCGGTGGCGCCTGGATGGCACCGTCGAATCGATTGTAGACAGCGCCAGCAGGGTATCGCCGAGGCCGGATCTCCTGGCCATCTTCAGCGCCAGCCGAACAGGCGGCCCCAGCCCTTGATCACGGCCGGGTCGGCGCCGACCGCGCGCAAGGCCCCCCACACCGTCGTGCTGACGGTGTCGAGCAGCGCGATATCGAGCCTTGCCTCCAGTTCCTCGGCCAGCGGCGCGGCGCGCAGATTGGTGCAGAAGGTAGTGATGGCCTGCGGGTTCGGCCTGCGCCACTTCGTTCCATCAATTGCCAGCAGCCGGCTCGGCTCGACCAGCGCGAAATCGTGATTGACGCGAATGTCGAGATGGCGCTCGGCAACGATCTCGACGCCGCGCGCGGCGTAGTTTTCGATGATGCGCTGCTGCACGTCGGCGGTATACGGCGTCACCAGCGCCAGCCGGCGAATGTCGCGCAGTTCCATCAACTCGTTGAGTGCCAGCACCGCCGTCGTGGCCGGAATGCCGGTGCGTTCAGAGATGCGATCGACCAGCCGGCGGTCGGCGTCGAAGCCGAGCCAGCCGGCCGCGGTGCCGCTCCAGGCAATCACGTCGACCCGGGCGTCGGCCAGCAATTCGGCGGCGGCCAGGATCTTGCTGTCGTCGAATTGGCCGAGCGCGCGATCCGACAGCGCGATCTCGGTCACCGTGAAGCGCGAGAAGTGCGCACTGCAGTTCGGCACCGCCGCGGCCAATGCGCTGGTCAGCGGCTCGAGCGCCGTGTTCGAAGAAGGTGTCAATACGCCGATGCGGATGGGTCGGGACATTCTGATGGCTCCTTGAAGAGAGGAAGGTCGACGCCCGGGGGCGTCGGCAAGGCCCGATTATCGGCGATTTCGCCAGAAAATGTCGACATAGGTGTAAACACTGTAGCCAACAGATGCTTTGTCGACCATGATGTCGACATTGAAGTCGACGATGACCTCGACCCTGTGGCAGGCCTCGTCAGACCGAGAACGCTCGAGCACAGGAATTTTTCAGGAGCATCTCGATGATGTTGACAAACATGTTGCCAAACGTCGTCGGAAACGCCGCTGCCTGGCCTGGCGCCATCCGGGAGCCGCAGATGAGTGATTTCGCCTTCGATCTGGTCGTGCGGCGCGCCCAGGTGGCGACGGCCAGCGACAGCTTCTCGGCTGACATCGGCATCCGGGGCGGCCGCATCGTCAGCCTGGGTGCCGATCTGGCGCCGGGTCGGCAGGAGATCGATGCGGCAGGCCGTGTCGTGACCCCGGGCGGTGTCGATGCCCACTGCCACCTCGACCAGCCGATGCCGGCGCCGATGAAGATGGCCGACGACTTCGAGACCGGCACGCGTTCGGCAGCCTGCGGCGGCACGACGACGGTGATCCCGTTTGCGGCGCAGGCCAAGGGCCAGTCGCTGCGCGCTGCGGTCGATGACTATCACCGGCGCGCCGAAGGCAAGGCGCATGTCGACTATTCCTTCCACCTGATCGTCAGCGACCCGACGCCGACGGTGCTCGGCGAGGAATTGCCGGCGCTTGATCCGCGAGGGTCTGACCTCGTTCAAGGTCTACATGACCTACGACGATCTGAAGCTCGACGACGGCCAGATCCTCGACGTGTTGTCGGTCGCCCGCGAGCACGGCGCGATGGCGATGATCCATGCCGAGAACGCCGATTGCATCGAATGGCTGACCAAGCGGCTCGAGGCCGCCGGTCGCACCGCGCCGCGCTTCCATGCGCATTCGCGGCCGATGCTGGTCGAGCGCGAAGCGACGCACCGCGCGATCGCGTTGTCGGAACTGGTCGACGTGCCGATCCTGATCGTCCATGTCTCGGGCCGCGAAGCGGTCGAGCAGATCCGCTGGGCGCGTGCCCATGGCCTGCAGGTCCATGCCGAAACCTGCCCGCAGTATCTGTTCCTGACCGCCGAGGATCTCGGCATCGACGACAGCTACAAGGGCGCGCGCTGCGTCTGCAGCCCGCCGCCGCGCGACAAGGCGAACCAGCAGGTGATCTGGGACGGCCTGAACGATGGCTTGTTCACGATCTTCTCGTCGGACCATGCGCCGTTCCGCTACGACGCGCCCGAAGGCAAGAAGCTCGGCGGCAAGGAAGTGCCGTTCCGCCACATTCCGAACGGCATCCCCGGCCTCGAGACGCGGCTGGCGCTGCTCTATTCGGAAGGGGTGCTCGGCGGGCGCATCACGCTCGAGAAGTTCGTCGAACTGACCTCGACCAACCCGGCCAAGGCCTACGGCCTGCATCCGCGCAAGGGAACGATCGCGCCGGGCGCCGATGCCGATCTGGTGATCTGGGATGAAGGCGACTTCGTCGTCGCCAACGACAAGCTGCACCACGCCGTCGACTACACGCCCTACGAGGGCATGCGGCTGCGCGCCTGGCCGGCGACGACGCTGGTCGGTGGCCAGGTCGATCTGGGACGGCAAGGATTTCCACCCGCGTCTCGGCCAGGGCCGCTTCCTGCACTGTGGCCAGCCGAGCTTGCGGCCGATGCGCGAGGCGAATGCATGAAACTGCTGCTGATCAATCCCAATACATCCGACAGCGTGTCGGAGCTGATCCGCGCCGAGGCCGAGCGGACTGCATCGCCGGGCACCGAGATCGAGGTGCTGACCGCGCCGTTCGGTGTCGCCTATATCGAGACGCGATTCGAGGCGCTGATCGGCGCCTACGCTGCAGCCGAACTGGCTGCCGAACACCACGAGCGTTTCGATGCGGTCATCGTCGCAGCCTTCGGCGATCCCGGACTGGCCGGGCTGCGCGAAGCGCTGCCTTGTCCGGTGACCGGCCTGACCGAGGCGGCACTGGCCAGCGCCAGTCTGCTCGGCCAGCGTTTCTCGATCGTCGCGATTTCGCAGCGCATCCGCGCCTGGTATCGCGAGACGGTGCAGCAGATCGGACTCGACGGCCGTCTGGCCAGCATCCGCGGCCTCGATGAAACGCTGTCCGATATCGGCAATGTTCAGGGCAACCAGGGCGAACGGCTGATCCAGCTCGCCGAACGCTGCGTCGACGAAGACGGTGCCGACGTCATCGTGCTGGCCGGTGCGCCGCTGGCCGGGCTGGCACGGTCGTTGCGCGGTCGCCTGCCGGTGCCGGCGGTCGATGGTGTCTCCAGCGCGGTGCGCCATGCCGAGTCGCTGGTCGCGCTGCAACCTGGCCGCGCAAGCCGCGGCAGCTTCGCCGCGCCACCCGTCAAACCGAACCAGGGGCTGAGTCCCGCACTTCAACGGCTGCTCGCTCGCAGCCGCACTACCTGAGTCTCGCTTCAACCAAGGATCTCCGATGAAAAACCTTCGCCCGTCCCGCATCACCCGATTGATGGCACCGCTTTCGCTGGCTGCCGCATTGTTCGCCGCGGCGCCTGCGATCGCGCAGCAGAAGCTGCAGATCGCCGGCAACTTCGCCACCGAGCATCCGAGCAGCGTCGCCGTCGAGCAGGTGTTCAAGAAGGAGATTGCGCGACTGACCAACAACGAGCTGCAGGTCGATGTCTTCTCGGCGATGCAACTCGGCGGAGCGAAGGAGAACGTCGACGCGGTGCGCTCGGGCACGCTGGCCTTGACCTGGGTCGGCGCCGCCTACTTGTCGCGCATCGTTCCTGAGCTGGAGGCGGTCGCGCTGCCGTTCGTATTCCCGAACCGCGAGGTCGCGCTGCGCGTGATCGACGGGCCGGTCGGCGACGCGATCGAGAAGAAGCTGCAGAGCAAGGGCTTCACCTCGCTCGGCTGGATGGAACTCGGCATGCGCCACGTCACCAACAGCCGCGGGCCGATCCGTGGCATCGACGATCTGAAGGGCTTGAAGATCCGCCTGCAGCCGAGCGAGACGCACCTGGCGTCGTTCCGTGCGCTCGGCGCCAATCCGGTGGCGATGGACGTCAAGGAGTTGTACTCGGCGCTCGAGCAACATGTCGTCGACGGGCAGGAGAACCCGTATACGGTGATTTCGGCGTCGCGTTATGGCGAGGTGCAGAAGCACCTGTCGAACTCCGGCCACTTTTTCGACTTCATCGCCGTCGTCGGCAGCAAGAAGGCGCTCGAACAGCTCAAGCCCGAGTATCAGAAGGCGGTGCGCGAGGCGATGAAGTCAACGATCACATTCCAGCGCAAGCTGGCGATCGAGAGCGAAACGAAGGCGCTGGCCGAGCTGAAGACGAAGATGACCTACACCGAGATTTCGCCTGCGGTGCGCGAAGAGATGCGCAAGGCGACGGCGCCGGTGATCGACGAGGTGGTGAAGAAGCGCGCAGGCGCCGAACTGGTCGAGCAGGTGCTGGCCGAGGCGGCGAAGAAGTGATGCTGCGCTGAGCCGGCGCACGATTCGAAAGACTGCCATGAGCACGCCTGTCTTGCCCGTCGTCTACGACACCAGCAGCTGGTCCGGCCGCGTCCTGGATCTCCTCGACCGTGTCGTTCTGGTCGCCTTGCTGATCGACCGTGACCGCGATGGTCGGCGTGGTATCGGCTCAGGTGGCACTGCGCTACGGCTTCAACCAGTCGTTCGACTGGGCCGACGAAGTGGCTCGCCTGGCCTTCGTCTGGAGCATCTTCCTGGCCATTCCGCTCGGCGTGCGTCAGGGTGCACATATCGGCATCGACATCGTCGTCGCGAAGATGTCTGAACCAGTGCAGAAATTGCTGCGCCGCGGCGCCGCCTGGCTCAGCGCCGCGATGATGGCAGCGATCGCCTGGGCCGCACTGGGTGTCGCGCGAGAGCAGTGGGACGAATTCATGTCGGTGCTCGACTGGAGTGTCGGCTGGTTCATCGTGCCGGTCGGCGTCGGCGCACTGCTGTCGACGCTGCACCTGGTGCGGATCGCGATCGAAGGGCCACCCGCGATCGTCGCAGGAGCTGCGGAATGAGTGCCGCGATCGTCATCGGCTTCATGCTGCTGGCCTGCCTGGGTCTGCCGATCGCCTTCGCGATGGGTGTCACCGCGTTGGCCGCGTTGTGGGCGATCGGCGTCGACTTCTCGATGGTGCCGCAGCGCATGATGCACGCGGTCAATTCGTTCCCGTTGATGTCGATACCGTTCTTCATGCTCGCCGGCGAGCTGATGATCAAGGCCGGCATCGTCGAGCGGCTGATCGCGCTCGCCAATTCGGTGGTCGGCCGGGTCCGTGGCGGCATGGCGCATGTGACGATGCTGTCGGGCGCCGGGTCTGGCCACGGTGTCGGGCGCGGCGGTTTCGGATGCCAGCGCGTTGTCGGCCATCCTCGTGCCGTCGCTGTCGAAGATCTACGACCGCCCGTTCGCCGCGGCCATCGTTGCCGCTGCCGCCAACCTCGGCCCGATCCTGCCGCCATCGGGGGCGATGATCGTCTACGCCTTCATGGCCGGCTCGTCGGTCTCGGTCGGCGGCCTGTTCATGGCCGGCGTCGTGCCGGGCATCATCATCTGCGCCGGCTTCATCCTGCTGTGTTCGTGGATCGCCGGCCGGCGCGGCTGGGCCGTCACCGGCGAGGCGTTCCGGCTGAAGAACGTGCTGAACGAGCTTCGCCGCTCGGTCGTCGTGCTGCTGATGCCGGTGATCGTGATCGGCGGCATCGTCGGTGGTGCGTTCACGGCGACCGAAGGAGCGGCGATCGCGGTCGTCTACTCGCTGGTGATCGGCTTTTTCATCACCAGACAGCTGGCGATTCGCGACCTGCCCGGCATCGTCCTGCGTGCGGCGATCACCTCCGCCGTGGTCGGCGCGCTGATCGCATTCGCCTCGGTCATCACCTACCTGATGACGGTCGACCTGCTGCCGCAGCAACTGTCCGACCTGTTGCGCGCACTCACTGCCGACCCGCTGGTCTTCATGGCCTTGGTCGCGGTGCTGCTGTTCGTCGTCGGCATGTTTCTCGAATCGAACGCCGCCTACATCATGCTGGTGCCGCTGCTGCATCCGATTGCACTGCAGTACGGCATCGACCCGCTGCATTTCGGCTTCGTCTTCGTGCTCAACCTCGTGATCGGCATGTTGACGCCGCCGGTGGGCGTCGTGCTGTTCGTCGTCAGCGGCGTCACCCACGTGCCGATGCGTGAGCTCGTCAAGAGCGCCTGGCCGTTCATCGTCCTGATGTACGCCGTGCTCGTCCTGTGCATCCTGTTCCCCTCCGTCGTGACCACGCTGCCGCGTGCGCTCGGCTATTGAGTCCTGTTCTCCTCCACCCACAGCCAGAAGGATTTTCGCAATGTCTCGAATCACCACCGTCCTCAGCACACTCGCGATTGCCGCCGGCCTGATCGGCGCCGCGCAGGCCCAGGACCGCATGACCTTGAAGGCCGTCGGGCAACCCGCCGCCACCGGCCTGATCCAGAAGAACAAGGAAAAGCCGTTCTTCGACGAGTTCGCCAAGCGCACCGGCTTGCCGATCGATGCCGACTACAAGTCGATCGATTCGCTGGGCATCAAGGACACCGAGCAGCTGCGCGTCATGAAGGCGGGCCTGTTCGACATCGTCTCGCTGCGCGTCTCGCAGAATTCGCGCGACGAGCCGACGCTGCTCGGCATGGATCTGGTCGGCGCGGCACCCGACTATGCGACCGCTCGCAAGGTCTACGAGGCCTATCGCGGCACGCTCGACCAGCGCCTGCAGAAGCAGTTCAATGTCAAGCTGCTCGGCATCTGGCCGTTCGGCCCGCAGATCCTGTTCTGCAACAAGCCGATCACCAAGCTGGCCGACCTGGCCGGCCTGAAAGTGCGCGTCTACGACCAGAACCTGGCCAAATTCATCGAGTCCGTCGGTGGCACGCCGGTGCCGTTGTCGTTCACCGAGGTGCACCAGTCGCTGTCGCTGGGCGTGGTCGACTGCGCGATCACCGGGCCGAGTTCGGCCAATTCGTCCAACTGGCCCGAGGTGACGACGCACCAGTACGCGCTCGGCTTCCAGATGGCGATGAACGGCTATGCGATGACGATGAAATCGTGGAACCGGCTGAACGCGGAGCAGAAGACGAAGCTGCAGGCGGCTTTCGACACCTTGGTCGACGACATCTGGACCTATTCGCAGGAGCTGACGCAGGACGCCATCAACTGCAATGCCGGCAAGGATCCGTGCACGACGGGCAAGAAGTTCAAGCTCGTCAATGTGCCGGTGACCGATGCCGACAAGGAGACCGTGCGCAAGGCGGTTGCGATCGATCTCCTTCCCGACATGGGCCGAGATCTGCGACAAGTCCAATCCCGGCTGTTCCGCCGAATGGAAGAAGACGGTCGGCAAGGCGATCGGCGTCCAGTAATCCGCTGCGCAGGTCCGGGCGGCGAGCCTGCTCGCCAGCCCGCAGTCGCAAACCACGAGAGAAACGCGAAATGAAAGACTCCATTGAACGCTGGCTGGGCACCTTGTTCGGCCTGATCTTCGTCGCCTTGTCGTGCCTGGTGGCAGTCGAGACATTCGTGCGCAAGGCCTTCAACTTCTCGTTGCAGGGTGCCGACGAACTGGGCGGCTACGCGCTCGCATTCGGCGCGACGATCGCCTTCAGCCTGGCGCTGATGGGTCGCTCGCACATCCGGGTCGATGTCTTCCACGACCGCCTGCCGGCCGTGCTGCAGACGGCGCTGAACTGGTTGTCGGTGGTTTGCCTGGCCGCCTTCGCCGGCGCTGCTGGCCTGGCTGGCCTGGTTCGTGATCCAGGATACGCGCGCCTACATGAGCGTCTCGCAGACGCCCTGGGCGACACCGCTGCAGTACCCGCAATCTGCCTGGCTGGCCGGCTTGATCATGTTTGCGCTGGTTGCGGCGGGTTATGCACTCAGAGCCACCTGGCTGCTGGTGCGTGGCGATGCCGCGACGCTGAACCATGAATTCGGGCCGCGCACCACCAAGGACGAGGTCGACGAGGAACTGCAGGACCTGAAGGCACGCTCTCGCAAGTGCCGACACCACTGCGTTGCCGACGCCTGAAGCAGCCGGAGTACAAGCATGAACGTTTCCTACATCCTGATCGCCTTCGGCGGCATGCTCGGCATGATGCTGCTCGGCTTGCCGATCGCCGTTGCGATGGCCGCCGTGGGCATCGTCGGCGGCCTGGCTGCCTACGGCATGCCATTCATCAATTCGATCGCGCCGGTCGTCTGGGGCGTGCACAACGACAACCTGCTGACGGCGATCCCGCTGTTCGTGCTGATGGGTGAGTTGCTGCTGCGCTCGGGCATTGCCGACCGCATGTTCGGAGCGCTGGCGGCCTGGCTCGGCCGGCTGCCGGGCGGCTTGCTGCATACCAATGTCGGCTGCAGCGCGCTGTTCGCGGCGACCTCGGGCTCGTCGGTGGCCACCGCGGCGACGATCGGCACGGTCGCGTTGCCGTCGCTGTACAAGCGCGGTTATCCGATGAACATGTCGCTCGGCTCGATCGCAGCCGGTGGCACCCTGGGCATCCTGATCCCGCCGTCGGTCAACATGATCATCTACGGCTCGTTGACCGACACCTCGATCAGCAAGCTGTTCGTTGCCGGCATCATTCCCGGCCTGCTGCTGGCGGGCGCGTTCATGGGCTTCATCCTGGTGCATGCGCTGGTGACCGGCACCTCGATCCGCGAGGACAAGGTGCCGCTGGGCATCCGGCTGCGCCTGTTGAAGGACCTGGTTCCACCGGGTGTCGTCTTCTTCATCGTGATGGGCGGCTTGTACAGCGGCCTCGCAACGACCACCGAGTCGGCTGCGCTGGGTGTCGTCGCATCGCTGTTCTTCGCAGCGAAGAGCCGCAAGCTGAGCTGGCTGCTGCTGCAGCACTGCTTCGTGCAGACCGCGAAGACCAGCGGCATGATCCTGCTGATCATCACCGCGGCATTCATTCTGAACCTGGCGATCAGCCTGACCGGTGTCGCCGAGGCGATGACGACCTGGGTCACGTCGTTCGGCCTCAGCGCGACGCAACTGCTGCTGGTGCTGATCGTCTTCTACCTGCTGCTCGGCATGTTCATGGACGTGTTGTCGATGATGGTCGCGACGATCCCGATCACCTTCCCGATCATCACCGCGATGGGCATCGATCCGGTCTGGTACGGCATCTTCATCGTGCTGATGTGCGAGCTCGGGATGATCACGCCGCCAGTGGGCATGAACCTGTTCGTCGTCCACGGCATCCGGCCCGACAAGGGCGGCATCAACGACGCCATCGTCGGTGCGCTGCCCTATGTGGTGATCATGATCCTGTTCACCATCCTGCTGATGGTGGTGCCGGGCATCGCGACCTGGTTGCCGGGCAAGATGTGATGGGATCGTCGATGACAGAACTCCTCTGGAAGATCCCGGCCTGCGAATTGCAGCGGCGCTATCGCGACGGCAGCCTGAGCCCGCTGGCGGTTGCACAGGCCTGCCTCGAGCGTCTGGAGGCGGTCAATCCGCGATTGAATGCGGTCGTCGCCAGGCGCGACGAGCGCTTTCTCGAGGAGGCCGCAGCGGCGACACGGCGCCATGAACAAGGGCAAGCCCTGTCGGCGCTCGACGGCATACCGATCACGGTCAAGGACAGCCTGCTGACCTCGGACCTGCCGACGACCTGGGGTACTGCCGCGCTGCGCGACCATTGCACCGGGCATGACGAGTTCGCCGTCGCCCGCGCGCGCGCCGGCGGCGCGTTGATCATCGGCAAGACCAATGTGCCGGAATTCGCGCTCGAGGGCTATACCGACAACCCGCTGTTCGGCGTCACCGGCAACCCGTGGGCGCCGGAGCTGACGCCGGGCGGTTCGAGTGGCGGCGCGGTCGCCGCGGTGGCCGCCGGCATCGCACCACTGGCGATCGGCCAGGACGGCGGCGGGTCGATCCGCCGGCCGGCGTCGCATGCCGGCGTGGTCGGGCTGAAGCCTTCGCTCAGCGCGTGGCCGCGCCAGCATGTGCTGCCGAGCCTGCTGCTCGATTTCGAGGTCATCGGCCCGCTGGCGCGAACGGTCGCCGATGCACGCCTGCTGTTCGACGCGCTGCGCGGACCGGCGACGGTCGACCGATCGTCGCTGGCGGCGGCGCAGGCGGCGACGCGTGGCGCGGCGAAGCGGGCCGCAGCGGATCCTGTATGTCGAGCGTCTGGGCGCCAACCCGCTGGACCCGCAGATCGCCGGCAGCGTGGCGCGTGCCGTCGAATCGTTCGAAGCCCTCGGTCATCACGTCGACGCCGGCGCGCTTCCGCTCGATCTCGACTTCTTCGTCGAGGCGTGGCCGCAGATCGGCCAGATCGGCCTGGCGAGCATGTTCGATCAGCACCCGGACTGGGCCGCCCAGGCTTCGCGAGAAATACCGTGAGATGGCCGAGGCGGGCCGCCGCCTGCCGGCGACCCGGCTGCTGCAGATCATCGAGCGGGTGACGCAGCTGCGGCGCGACAGCGCGGCGATGTTCGAACAGGTCGACCTGATCGTGATGCCGTCTGCCGCGGCCTTGCCGTGGCCGGCGCAGCAGGCCTACCCGCCGCGAATCGATGGCCAGCAAGTCGGGCCCCGTGGCCACGCGGTCTATACCGGCTGGGTCAACGCAGCCGGACTGCCTTCGCTGGCCTTGCCGGCCCGGCCGGCCAGCAATGGTTTGCCGATCGGCTTCCAGCTGATCGGTGAATTCGGCAGTGACGACGCGCTGCTGAGCCTGGGCGAGGCCTTCGAGGCCGAGGCCCCATGGGCAGATCGTTGGCCCCGACTCTGACCGCCAGCAACATGTCTGCAATCGATCAAGCCACCCGCGTGCTCGTCGACGCCCGCAACAACCGACAACCCGCGTCGGCAGCCGAAGCGGCGCTGCCCGATGCGGCGGCGGCCTATGCCGTCCAGCAGGCGGTGGCCGACAGCCTCGGCTGGTTTCGTGACGGCCCGGCCGCGCCACTGGAAATCAGGCGGCCCGTCGCGCGACGCCGTGCTGACCCATGCTGCACTGCCGCCGGACGGTGTCTGGACCAGCCCGGCCGATGCCCGCAAATGGCCGTTCCGGCTGCGCGGCATCGAGGCCGAAATCGCGCTGCGGCTGGCCCGCGATGTCGATCCGGCGCAGGCCGCAACGCTCGATCATCAGCGCGCGGCGGAACTGGTCGACGCGATGTGTGTGTCGATCGAGATCGTCGACTCGCGGTGGGTCGAAGGCCTGCAGGCATCGCCGACTGCCAAGCTGGCCGATCTGCAGTCGCACGGCGCGCTGGTGCTCGGTGGCTGGGTGCCGTACCGGGCGCTGCGACTGGAGCGAGCAGGAATGCCGGGTGCAGATCGGTGACCAGCCAGCGCTGCGCTTTCGTGGCAGCCATGCCTTGGCGGACCCGAGCTGGTCTGCTGCCGGCCTGGCTGCGCCATGCTCACCCGCGATGGCGACAGCGTGGCCGCCGGCACGGTCGTCACCACCGGCACCTGGGTCGGCATTCTTCCTGCGGCGGCTGGCGATCTCGTCAGTGCCGAATTTCCCGGCATCGGCGTCGGCGTCGGTGCAACTCTAGAACTGGTCAATCGAACCGGGCCGGCTGACGAGCCCGAACATTCAAGGACAAACATGATCGCGTTGAACAATCATCCCAGCGGCCGGCACTTTCTGCAGATCCCCGGGCCCAGTCCGGTGCCCGACCGCATCCTGCGCGCGATCAGCCTGCCGACCATCGACCACCGCGGCCCCGAATTCGCCAATCTCGGCAACAAGGTGCTCGCCGGGATGCAGAAGATCTTCCAGACCCGGCATCCGGTCGTGATCTATCCGGCTTCCGGCACCGGCGCCTGGGAAGCCGCGCTGGCCAATGTGTGCAGCCCCGGCGACCGCGTGCTGATGTACGAGACCGGGCATTTCGCGACGCTGTGGAACAAGATGGCGTTGCGGCTGGGTCTGAAACCCGAGTTTCTGGCGCTGGCAGGCACCGACGAGGCGACCGGCCTGCCGAAGAGCTGGCGCCACGGCGTGCAGGCCGAACTGGTCGAGCAGCGACTGCGCCAGGACAGCGGGCACGCGATCAAGGCCGTGTGCGTGGTGCACAACGAAACCTCGACCGGCGTCACGTCCGACATCGCTTCGGTGCGCCGCGCGATCGACGCCGCCGGCCATCCCGCGCTGCTGATGGTCGATACGATCTCCGGCCTGGCCAGCGCCGATTTCCGCCATGACGAATGGGGCATCGACGTCAGCATCAGCGGCTCGCAGAAGGGGCTGATGCTGCCGCCGGGCATCAGCTTCAATGCGCTGTCGCCGAAGGCCATCGAGGCCGGCAAGAAGGCGACGCTGCCCAAGGCCTTCTGGGCCTGGGACGAGATCGTCGAGATGAACCAGCACCGGCTACTGGCCGTATACGCCGAATACCAATCTGCTGTACGGGCTGAGCGAGGCGCTCGACATGTTGCTCGAGCAGGGCCTGCCGGTGGTCTTCGAGCGCCATCAGCGCTGGGCGCAAGGCGTGCGCGCCGCCGTCGATGCCTGGGGTCTGCCGATCCAGTGCGCCGATGACAAGGTCTTCTCGCCCGTCCTGACCGGCGTCATCACGCCGCGCGGTGTCGATGCCGATGCGGTCCGCCGGCTGATCCACGAACGCTTCGACCTGTCGCTCGGCGCAGGCCTCGGAAAACTGAAAGGCCGGATGTTCCGCATCGGCCATCTCGGCGACTGCAACGACCTGACCTTGATGGCGGCGCTGGCCGGCGTCGAGATGGGCCTGAAGCTGGCCGGCGTGGCACTGGCCGGCAGCGGCGTCAACGCGGCGATGGACTTTTTCGCCGCGACGCCACAGCCGCAGACATCGCGATCGACGAGCTGATCGAATCGGTATCGAGATCAGGTCCAACGCCTGCTGATCTCGATGTTCTCGGGCCTGGGCAACCCCGAACCACCGGAGTCATTCGATGCAAGATCACATTTCGCAGCGCCGCGGCTTCATCGCCGCCGGCATCGCCCTCGGAGGGGCGGCGATCGCACCGAGGGTTGCGACGGCAGCCGACAGTCCGAAGGCAGGCAGCCCCGCCGCGTTGACGGCAGCGCCGACCTCACAGGCCGGCGCGAGTCCGCGGCTGACCTTCCATGCGGTCGACATCTTCAGCGGGCCGACCGGCGCCGGACTCGGGATCGAGCTGTCGCGCTTCGAGGACGGAGCCTTCAAACTGATCAAGTCCGTCGACGCCGTTGCCGGCGGCCGCACTGCCGAGCCCTTGCTGATCGGCGAAGCCTATATTCCAGGCCGCTATGAGGTGCTGATGAATGTCGGCGACTACTTCGCCCGGCTCGGCACCAGGCTGCCGCAGCCGGCGTTCCTTTCCAAGGTGCCGTTGCGCATCGTCATTCACGACGCATCCCAGCGTGTGCACCTGCCGGTGCTGTTTTCGCCCTGGGGCTATTCCTTCTACCGCGGGAGCTGAACATGGCAGGCATTTCCACACACGTGCTCGACAACCTCACCGGCTGGCCCGGTGTTGGCATGCGCATCGACTTCTCGGTATTCGAGGATGGACGCTGGAAGCTGTTGAAGACCCTGACGACAAACGCCGATGGCCGGACCGATCAACCCGTGCTGGCGGCCGCCGAGGCAAGAGTCGGCCAATATGAACTGGCGTTTCACGTCGGTGATTTCTACGCTGCCCAGAAGCTGGCGCCGGAGGCCTTGTTCGTCGATCGCGTGATGCCGGTCCGCTTTTCGCTGTTCGATACCAAGCAGCACTATCACGTCCCGATGTTGTGCACGCCCTGGAGTTGTGCGACCTACCGGGGCAGTTGAGCGCTCGTCGCATTGCAATGTCGAATGGCCGGGGGCGTGATGCGCCACCCGGGCGCACTGACCAAACCGAGCAATCTCGTCGAATCGCAGAAAGAAGGAGCAGGCACATGGACGCAACGAATGTCCCCCACGGAGAAGGCGATACTTTGAATCCCGTCACCAGGGAACAGAAGTCCTGGGGGTGGTTCGCAATCTTCAATATCTGGGCCAACGATATCCAGTCGCTTTTTGGGTATTCGCTGGTGGCATCGCTGTTTATCTCGTATGGCGTCAGTGGCTGGACAGCCTTCGCAGCGCTGATCACCGCCGGCCTGCTTGTGATGTTTCTGGTCAACGTTTCCGGTGCCGCCGGCGAACGCTATGGCATTCCGTATCCGGTTCTGGCCCGGGCCAGCATGGGCACTGCCGGGGCGAAGCTGCCAGCGATGCTGCGCGCGACAGTCGCGGTGTTCTGGTATGGCGTGCAGGTGTACTTCGCATCGACGGCGCTTTCGTTGCTCATCCGGTCGGTTGCCGGCATCACCGGTGGTGCGGAATTGCTTGGCCTCGATGCAGTCAGCTGGGTATCTTTCTTCATCGTATGGGCATTTCACATCGTCATCTTCTGGCACGGCATGGATTGGGTGGAGACGTTCCTGAATATCGCCGGTCCGTTCGTCTACGTCGTGATGATCGCACTGGTGGTCGTGCTGTGGAGCAAATCCGAAGGTCAATTGCTGGCACAGACCCAAACCATATTTGCGAACCCCGAGGCCACCCTGGGCACCGAAATCACCGGCTTCATTGCGATCATCGGAACCATGGTTGCCTACTTTGCAGCGGTGATGATCAACTTCAGCGACTTCTCGAGGTTCGCCCGGAACAAGAAGGCGATGATCCTCGGCAACCTGGCCGGTCTGCCGTTCAACATGATCCTGTTCTCGGCGCTGGCGTTGCTGACGACAGCAGGTGCTGCGGTTGTCTACGGTGAAAAGATCATCAATCCGACCGAAATCGTCGAACGTGCCGACAGCGTGGTATTGAGTATCGTTGCCGCCATCACGTTCTTTGCTGCGACCGTCGGGATCAACCTGGTTGCAAACTTCATTCCGGCTGTCAACGGTATCGCCAATCTTTCGCCGTCCAGGATCAGCTTCCGCAAAGCCGGAATGATCACCTCGATACTGGCGCTGATCATCGGTGGGTTCTGGACCAGCTTTATCAGTCAATTCGGAATTGCCGGCTTCGTCAACACGCTCGGCGCGACGCTGGCTCCGCTCTACGGGATCATGATCGTCGATTACTACATCCTGCGGAAGCAGGAACTCAATCGTGATCATCTGTACGACATGCAGGGTGGTACCTACCATTTCAGGAATGGCTGGAATGACAACGCGCTGTTGGCGTTCGGCATTGCGGCCGTGTTCTCGATCGCCACGGTATGGGTGCCGGTGCTCAGCCAACTCAGCGGCTATGCGTGGATCATTGGCGCAGCATTGGGTGGGGCAATCTACTATGTCCGCTGCAGGAAGTCGCACGTGGTGTAGCTGAAGTGGTGACGATTGCCGCCGTCGCCAACGACCGAAAGAGCCTGCGCTTGCTGCTCGAGCTCGGCGCGCGAGCCGTCGTGCTCGGCGAGGCTGGCGTTCGTCATCAACGCTGCCTGCAGGCACTTCTCGACGCGGGTGCCGGCACCTCGGGAGGCGCCCGATAGCCAAGTCATCTCGCACGGTTCAGAATGCAACCTGAGCTTGGCCCGTCGAGAGGCTCGGGAATGGACACGATCGTGCGTGTGCTCGTCTACATGGCTGCAGGTCTCGCGCTGCTGGCTGCGAATGTATGGTTTGTTCGCAGCATGATCCAGGTGGTCGGCGGCACCGAGCCGCGCGCCATTGGTGCGTTCTCCGTATCCGGCAAGGATGATCCCAACAGCAAGCTCGGCATCGCGCTGGCGCGCATGCTGGTCGCCAAGGTACACCGCATCGGCAAGGAGATGAAAGCCGCATCGTTGGCGATCGAGAGCGCCAGGAAGGCGACCAGGACCGGCGTTGTCCGGCCGCTGGTGGACATGCCCGACGTGCCGTTGACGATTCCGAGCGAGATCTTCCAGCCGCTGGACATGAATCTCTCGGTCGGCGGCGTCGAAGTCGGTGGCGTGCTGTCGTGGCTGCAGAACGCGATGATGAAGGAGCGCGTGCTGATCTTTTCTGTGCAGTACGCGGACGACAAGGCGTATGTCGCCGGCCAGGTACCCGGGGGCGCCCCATTCTTCATCGAGGATCTTGCGCCGAAGCACACCGAGATCGTCGAGGCCGTGGCCTACTCGCTGGTGCAGGACCAGCTGAGCCGAACCATCCCGCAGATGGCGGCGCTCCAGGTGACCGACGTCAAGGCCCTGCTCACCTCGCTTCAGGCGGCGGCCGATCTCGAGAGCCGGGTGGCTCTCGGCCTCGCCGCCGGCGGCGCCTTCGCGCCGCTGCTGGACAAGCTCGACGAGCTTTCGTCGAAGATGCCGGGTTGGATCGAGTTGCGTCAGGTGACAGCCGAGATTGCCGAAAAGGCGGGGGACGATGCCAAGGCGCTCGCCTACTACGAGACTCTGCTCGCCGACACCGACGACTCGCTGCCGTACAACAAGACCTTGGCGAACAAGGTGGCGCAGATCAGCGCTCGCCTGCAGCAGGCGCGAGCCGCCAAGGCTGTCGTCGCGACAGCATCGGCGGTGCCACCGGGTCCTGCGATCGGCCCAGCCCAGAGTCCGAGGCTCGCATCTCTTCTCGCCGCCCCGTCAACAGCACGGGTGCTCGAACTTGCCGGCATCAAGTCGTTGCAGATGCCCAGGCCCGTGCGCATCGCCGTGCTCGGCGGCCTGCCAGCAGGGGTGCGGTATCGGAACAGCACATGATTGTGCTCGGCACCGATGCACCGGTCCAAACCGACAAGTTCATGCAGGAGTATCTCGACACCGTCGTCCAGTGGGTTCGCCTGATCGCACCGCAGGCGAATTTCGTATTCCGCCCGAGCCGCGGCGCGGCCGGCGCCTTCTCCGACCTCGACCTTCGCGACGCGGTGTCGGAACTGATCGATGCGCGCCCCGACATCCTGCTTATCACGCTCGGCCCACTCGATTCCCATTTCTACGCCGAGCGCCTCAATGAAGCGGCCACCGCCGGTACGCTGGTTGTCATCGCCGCCGGCAACGATCCCAAGCACCCGGTGCCGTTCGCCAACAGTCCGCTACTCGACCGCTTTCTCGTCGTCTCGGCGGTCACCATGACCGGCGAGCCCGCCGTCTTTACCTCGAGCCATGCCAAGGCAGTGTGGGCTCCCGGGGTCGACCTTCCGGTGACGGTCGGCGATGACATGCTGCGCCGCAGCGGTACGACATATGCTGCCGCAGTGGCCGCCGGCCTCGCAGCCCGCGTGCTGGCCGAGCGACAGCTGGCCAATCCGGACGAAGCGGTCCGCCTCCTCAGGTCGAGCGCCAAACCCGCACCCGGCAGGACAACGCCGGCGATCCTGAACCTCGACGCCGCGCTGAAGGCTGGGTAGTGGGAACGCGAGCGGCGATCGCGACCACGATGGCGCCATGGTGTGTTGGCTCCCACCTCAGAATGAGCCACGCCAACGGTGCGTGGACCAAGAGTGACCCTGCCAATCTTTCCGGAGGTTCAAAAGATGACGTCGATCGTTTTTCCGGACGTATGCAAGACGCCGGCGCCGGGCGGGCCGATCCCGGTGCCGTATCCAAACATCGGCAGTTCACCGCCGAGCGCGGCCTCTTCGCCGAAGAAGGTCAAGCTGGCCGACCAGGAATTTGCCCAGCACATGGACAATCTGCGCGCCGCGGGTGATGCCGACGCAGGTGCTGCCAATGGCGTAGCCTCCGCCAGGAAGCTGCAACAGCAAGCGACCGGCTTCCTGATGCACGCCTTCAACCTCAAGGTCGAAGGCGCGATGCCGGCGGTCCTGATTGGCCGAGGGTTGATGAACCACAGTCCACTCGGAGCTCCGGCAACCGGACCTGAAGCACCATCTTCCCGGTCGACTCGCCATCGCCAATGATTGCAGGCTCCGCCCCCGCTCACTTCTTCTTGCTCGCCTGCCGAGGCTTCGATTCAGGCTCCTTCTTGTCGGCCGAGGGGGTGTCGCCAATGACGCCCTTCACGGGACAAAACGAAAACGCGGGACATTTCCTGCAACCCACAGCTACGGCAATCGGGCAAAGGGTCATTCGTTTTCCAGGTTGATCACGGCCACGTCCGACAACGACAGATTCATCTTCGAAGATTCGTTGCACCTCTGCCGGTCGAGGTACCTGCAATGATGCCTTCTGGCCGAACTGAAGCAGATTTCTGCATTGCCGAGCAACCGAACGACAGAGCGACACGTCGAGCGATGAGTGTATGTCGGCAAAACATGCCGAGCTACGGTGCCGGGCTGGTGACCGGTCACAAGGCCGAAATCAGCGGTCCCGTCAGTTGGTCAGGATACGGTCGGCCGCTTCACCTCCCGATCGAAGTCCGGAAAAACCGCCTTCTTGATCGACCGCGTGCACGCCCCAGTTGCCGTCGACCACCTGCGTGACGCCGAAGTCCACCGCCGACCGACATCAGGGACATCGCCTCGTCCTCGCTCAAGCCCTGCGTCGTCATCAAGAAATGCCGCATCTTGCGGAACGCGTCGCGCATCGCGAGATCGACCGACGACTTCGCGTATATCTCGCTCTGCGCTTTGGAGCCCAGCTCGCTCAAGTAGTTCGGATAGCTGAAGCCCTGCATGCACCCAGGCTCGGTCTGCGTCTCTAGCAGCGGGTAGTTGAGTCCGCCAGGGCGTGCCGCTCGAGATCCGTTGCCTTGTGCAATATCAATTGGAACGTGCCGGTCAGCGAACACTCGATCGCCGTGCCGCAGACCTCGGAGTCGCCTTGCGATGCATGCGGATCACCGACCGAGAACAGCGCGCCCTCCACCGCTACCGGCAGGAATAGTCGTTGGCGCCCTTGCCGGCGCGCCAGTTGTCGAGGTTGCCGCCGAAGTAGCCCGGCGGGATCGAATCGATCGAAGCCGCTCTCGCGCGGCGCGACAGCCAGCACGCCGAAGTGCGGGCGGACCGGCATGCGGACGCCTTGAGCACGCCGAAGTCGCTTGTCGACGGTGCCCGGATCCACCGGCACGCCGGGATAGTCGATGGTCTCGTGCACGACGCCGAACGGATCGGTCTGCGGCGTCCAGCGAAAGTTGTAGACCGCCTTGGCCGCAGCTCCGCTCGCCGGCGGCGTCGATCTCGTAGATCGTCACGACTTCGCGCTTCTTCGGCTCGGTCATCAGGTCCTGGATAGTGAAAGCCCCACCAGGCCGCGGCGTTGCTGCCGAAGGTCTTGCCGCGATGCTGTCGGCTGCAACTGGGCCGCGCGCGGATGTCGAGGATGCGGACCTCGAGCACGTCGCCCGGCTCGGCGCCATTGACGTACACCGGGCCGGTGCAGATGTGCACGCCGAATCCTTCGCCGGCGCCGCGCCCGAAGATCGCTTGCGTCCATCGGCCCGGCGCCGCGCCGGTCGACGGTCTTCTTCTCGGCCGTCCAGTGGAACACGCTCTCGGCGCCGGGGTCGCCGTCGATCATGCGCTCGCTGTCGTCGGACGCATGCTGCGTCAGCGTCTCGATGGTCACGACTGTCGCCGGAGCGCACCGAGATCACCGGCTTCAGCGTCCGGCTCAGGTAGCCCCAGTGCACCGTCTTGTCAGACACCGGCAGGTAATAGTGATGAGGCTGCGGCGCCCTCGGCCACCAGCGCCGACGCCGCACGCTTGGGCGCCAGCGCCAGCGCGCCGGCGTAGCGCGCATGGTCGTCCAGCATTTTCTCGAACTCGCTGCGCACCAGGGTCTCGCTGATTCGCTTCGGCGACGCGGCCTCGTCCGTCGGCGGTCCGCCTGTAAGTCGTGCCTTCGTCCGGTCGGCCACGATGCAACGGCGCGACGGCGTCGACGTCCTTCGGCGGGTCGGCACGATAGGCCTTCGGTGACACCCCGAAACGGGCGGTGAAGGCACGGCTGAAGTTGGCCGCATCGCCGAAGCCCCAGCGATAGCACAACTCGGCAACGGTAAAGTGGGCGAGTGCGCGGTTGGCCAGATCGATGCGGCAGCGCTCCAGGCGTCGTTCCTTCAGATACTCGCTGAAGGTGGTCGAGCTGGCCTTGAACAGCCTCTGCACATAGCGCGTGGAAAGGCCTTCCATCCGCCCGATGTCTTCGATCGTCAATTCGGCATCGGCTAGCCGCGCCTCAAGCGTGCGGCAGACGCGGCGCAGATGGCCCAGTTGCACCGAAGTCGACTCGTCCGAGGCGTCGGCATTTGCGTGCGACAGACAGGTCACCAACAGTTCGGTCAGCGTCGCCTCGATCGGCAGCATGTCGGAGCCGCTCAGGTGGTCGAGCTGATCGGCGATCGAGCGCACCAGGTTCAGGCATACCGCACCAACGCCGGTCGCGGACGAGATGGTGTTCAGATCCTGCCCGCTGGTGCGCACCAAACGCAGCACGAAGTTGGCCGATTCGAGCTTCACCACCACGGCGCGAAAGCGCGTGTCGAGCTCGACGCGCCAGCGCCGGGTCGGGATCGAGCAGGATGATTTCGCCGGCCGTCAGCGCGACAGACTCGTCACCCTCGGTGACCAGGCCGCTGCCTTCCAGCAGCGCCAGCACCAGCACCGCATTGCCGTACCGGCGAGCATTGCCCGGATGCGGCATCCAGACCTGCGGCGACGAACTGACGTCCATGAACACCGAGTCGAGCAACGAGTTACGCGACGAGACAGTAGCCGTCGAGCGCGGGCCGCGGGCACGCCACAGCCGATCAAAGCCTTGGCCAGCACCTCGGCCCAGGCGGCTTGGCGCAGCTCGTCGGGGAAGGCGCCGGTGGAGAAACGCCGCAGATCGTCCAGCATGGGCAAATGCTACGCGAAAGGCGTGCCACGCAACGCGAGCGGCAGCCAGCGCGACAAGTTTTTGTGCGCCCTCCGACAAGCCTCGTCACGCCCTTCGGTTCAACACTTGTTACGGCACGAAGGGCGTGCCATTCCAACCGAACAAGGAACTCCTTATGCTCAGCCACATCTGCGGTCCGACTTGCTCCCACGGCGTATCACCCGAAGACGAGAAGGACGTCAAGGAAGAATTCAAGGTCGCTCGGCGATCGTTCCTGCGCGACGCGATGCTGGGTCGGCGGCACCGCGGTGTCCGCCGGCGCGCTGACGCGTCTCAATGACGCCCGCCGCTTTCGCGCAAAGCGCCAAGCCCGGCTCGCGGAACCGCCAACCACTACTACATTCCCGCCAGCGCCGAGACGGTCTTGTGGGGCTACTTCAGCAAGTCGGCGAAGCCGGTGGTCGAGATCGAATCTGGCGATTTCGTGACCATGGAAACGCTGACGCACCATGCCAACGACGATGCCGAGCGGATGGTGCGCGGCGACCCCGGCGCCGAAAGCGTGTTCCATTGGGACAAGAAGCGCAAGGGCGTCAACCGTCGCGGCGCCGGTCCGATGGATGCCAAGAACGGCGCCGGCGGCGGCATGGGCGTGCACATCTGCACCGGTCCGGTCGCGCGTGAAGGGCGCGGAACCGGGCGACATCCTCGAGGTCCGGATCATCGACGTGCGTGCCGCGCCCGAGCGGCAATCCCGGCTTACAAGGGAAGTCACTTCGGCAGCAACGCGGCTGCCAACTGGGGCTTCCACTACGGCGACACGCTGACCGAGCCGAAGAAGCGCGAGGTCGTGACGATCTACGAGATGGACGCGACCGGCGAGCGCAACTGGGCGCGCGCGGTCTACAACTACCGCTGGACGCCGCAGACCGACCCGTTCGGCATCGTCCACGCGACCATCGACTATCCGGGCGTGCCGGTCGACCCGGCGACGATCACGAAGAACGAGAACGTGCTGAAGAACATCCGGGTCCCGGTGCGCCCGCACTTCGGCACCATGGGCGTGGCGCCCAGCCGAAGCCGACATGGTCACGTCGATTCCGCCGAGCTATACCGGCGGCAACATCGACAACTGGCGCATCGGCAAGGGCGCGACGCTGTACTACCCGGTCGCCGTTCCCGGCGCGATCTTCTCGGTCGGCGACCCGCATGCGTCGCAGGGCGATTCCGAACTGTGCGGCACCGCCATCGAATGCTCGCTGACCGGCACGTTCCAGCTGATCCTGCACAAGAAGGCCAGCCTGCCTGGAACGCCGCTTGCGGACCTGAACTACCCGCTGCTGGAGACGCAGGACGAATGGCTGCTGCACGGCTTCAGCTATCCCAACTACCTGGCCGAGCTCGGGCCCTGAAGCGCAGAGCGCGATCTACACCAAGTCGTCAGTCGACCTGGCGCTGCGCGACGCGTATCACAAGATGCGGCATTTCCTGATGACCACGCAGAAGCTGGGCGAGGACGAGGCGATCTCGCTGATGTCGATCGCGGTCGACTTCGGCATCACGCAGGTCGTCGATGGCAACTGGGGCGTGCATGCGCTGGTGAAGAAGAGCATCTTCCCCGCCCGAGGAGGTTGATCAGCGCGCGGCGCGCGGCGTGCGGTGCGTGCTGAAAGCTGCCGGAACTTCGAGCTGAATCGCCCCGGGATTGAACTGATCCCCCGGCGATTCAACACAGCGCCGAAGATCGAGCTCCGTGACGACGATCGCTGAGAATCGGAGCGTTTCAGAGCAGGCCCCTCTCACGGGCGTCATCGCGAATTTCGGACCCTAGGCCAATGGAACTGCGGCAGTTGCGATATTTTGTTCGGGTGGTCGAACTGGGGAGTCTCGGCCGTGCGGCGGCGGATCTCGGCGTGGTCACGTCGACACTCAGCCAGCAGATCAGCCGGCTGGAAAGTGAACTCAGTACCCGCTTGCTGCAGCGCGGTCCGCAGGGTGTGGTGCCGACCGATGCCGGACTCGCATTCTGGCGCCAGGCGCAGTTGGCGCTTCGCCATGCCGACGAGGCGCGGCGCGCTGCGCAACAAGGCCGCTTGTCTGGAACGGTCAGTGTCGGCCTTGCACCCACCACCGCAGCCGTGCTGGCAGCGCCATTCATGGCCGCGATGCGCGCGCGTTATCCGCAGATCCACCTGCACCTGGTCGAGAGCCTGTCGGGGCATCTGCGCGACATGTTGAGCTCTCGCCAACTCGACCTCGCGATGCTGTTCGTTGCCGAGACTGCGACCGGACTCAACGCGAAACCCTTGCTCGACGAACACCTGTTCGTCATCGGCGCCACCGGCCTTCCCGGCATGCCCAAGGGCGGGCAGATCAGGCTGGCAAGGCTCGGCCAGTTGCCCTTGCTGATGCCCAGCGCGCCGCATGGCCTGCGTGCCATCGTCGATGCGGCGTTTGCCCGAGCGAATTGCCGACCGCATGTGATCGCGGATATCGATGGCCTGGCGATCCTGATGGAGCAGGTGCGGGCGGGCGTGGCAGCAACGATACAGCCGGGCGCCGCCGTGTCGCGCCGAGGTGACGCCGGCTTGCGGCTGATCCGGGTGGTCGATGCCGGAGCAAGGCGCCGCAATGTGCTGGCCTCCTTGTCTGACGACGAGCTGTCTCCGGCCGCGCTGGCGGCCCGCATCGTGCTGGTCGAGGTGGTCCGTCAGCTGGTCATCGACAAGGAATGGATAGGCGCCACCCTTCACGAATCGTGAACAGGCCTTGCATTTACGAGGTCTACCGGAGTTGATCGGGCCCGCCTACAGTGCGCGCCATGCAGCAGAACACGCGAACAAGGTCGAAGGTCGATGTATTGGTCATCGGCGGCGGCAACGCCGCGCTTTGCGCCGCACTGATGGCGCGCGAGGCGGGGGCCTCGGTGCTGCTGCTGGAGGCATCGCCGCGCGAATGGCGCGGCGGCAATTCGCAACATACGCGCAACCTGCGCTGCAAGCACGATGCGCCGCAGGACGTGCTGGTCGACGCCTACCCTGAAGAAGAATACTGGCAGGATCTGCTGAAGGTCACCGGTGGCGCGACCAACGAGGCGCTGGCCCGGCTGGTGATCCGCGAATCCGCCACCTGCCGGCCCTGGATGGTGCGCCACGGCGTGCGCTTCCAGCCTTCGCTGTCGGGTGCGCTGCATACCGCGCGAACCAATGCGTTTTTCATGGGTGGCGGCAAGGCGCTGGTCAATGCCTACTACCGCAGTGCCGAGAATCTCGGCGTATCGGTTCGCTACGACTCGCCGGTCGATCGGCTCGAACTTCGCGATGGCCGCTTCGTCGCCGCATTCGTCGGTGCCGAGCGGATCGAGGCGCGCAGTTGCGTGCTGGCCGCCGGCGGCTTCGAGTCGAACCGCGAATGGCTGCGCGAGGCCTGGGGCGTCAACGAACGTGGCGAACACCCGGCCGACAATTTCCTGATCCGCGGCACGCGGTTCAATACCGGCACGCTGCTGCGCTTCATGCTCGATGCCGGCGCCGACCGCATCGGCGATGCGACGCAGGCCCACATGGTCGCGATCGATGCGCGTGCGCCGCTTGTACGACGGCGGCATCTGCACCCGAATCGATTGCGTATCGCTGGGTGTCGTGGTCAACCGTGATGCCGAGCGGTTCTACGACGAAGGCGAGGATTTCTGGCCCAAGCGGTATGCGATCTGGGGAAGGCTGGTCGCCCAGCAGCCCGGGCAGATCGCCTGGTCGATCATCGATTCGAAGGCGATCGGCCGCTTCATGCCGCCGGTGTTCGCGGGGACTGAAGCGGCGACGCTGCCGGAGCTGGCCAAGCGCCTCGAACTCGACCCGGCGACCTTCATGAAAACGCTGGACAACTACAACGCCGCCTGCCGTGGCGGCCACTTCGACCACACCGCGCTCGACGACTGCCACACCGAAGGCCTGGCCCCCGCCAAGACGCATTGGGCGAGGCCGATCGACAGGCCACCGTTCTATGCCTATCCGTTGCGCCCCGGAGTGACCTTCACCTACCTGGGCCTGAAGGTCGACGAGCATGCTGCGGTGCACTTTGGCGGCGAGCCCAGCGACAACCTGTTCGTCGCCGGCGAGATGATGGCCGGCAACGTGCTCGGCAAAGGCTATACCGCGGGCGTCGGCATGTCGATCGGTACCGCCTTCGGACGCATTGCCGGAACGCAGGCGGCTGCGGCTGCAATGAAGGAGGTCGCACATGCAGTCGCTTGAAGCGTTGACCCGCGAAGCCAGCGCACTCGGCGGCGGCAACAGCGCGGTGATCCCGATCCGCAGCCTGACGGCCGACGAAACCGAGGTCGGCCGGCAGATGCAGATCTGCAATGCCTGTCGCTATTGCGAAGGCTTCTGCGCCGTCTTCCCGGCGATGACCAGAAGGCTCGAATTCGGCAAGGCCGACATCCATTACCTCGCCAACCTGTGCCACAACTGCGGTGCCTGCCTGCACGCCTGTCAGTACGCGCCACCACATGAATTTGCCGTCAACGTGCCGCAGGCGATGGCCAAGGTCAGGCTGCAGACCTATTCCGACTACGCCTGGCCGCCTGCGCTCGGGGCGCTGTACAAGCGCAACGGCCTGACGCTGTCGCTGGCGCTGGTCGCCGGGCTGGCGCTGTTTCTGATGCTGGCGGTCGCGATGAAGGGTTCGCTGCTGGCAGTGCCGCTCGATGGCAACTTCTATGCATTGTTCCCGCACAACCTGATGGTCGGCCTGTTCGCGCCGATCTTCCTGTTCGCGATTCTTGCGCTGACGATCGGCGTGCGCCGCTTCTGGCGCGACGAGGATCCTGGCACCGCATCTTCGCCTGCGATCGGTGAAGCCGCGCACGATGTGCTGCGGCTCAAATACCTGGGCGGCGGACACGGCGACGGCTGCAACAACGAGGACGATGCGTTTTCGCTGGCCCGCAGGCGGATGCACCACCTGACCTTCTACGGCTTCGCACTGTGCTTCGCGGCAACCAGTGTCGCCACGATCTACCACTACCTGTTCGGCTGGGAAGCACCGTACGGCTTCACGACGATGCCGAAACTGCTCGGCATCTCCGGCGGCATCTCGCTGGCGATCGGCACGGCCGGCCTGTTCTGGCTCAACCTGCGCCGCCATCCCTTGCAGCAGGATCAGCAGCAGCGGCCGATGGACCGTGGCTTCATCGCCTTGCTGTTCCTGACAGCGACCACCGGCCTGCTGCTGATGTCGTTTCGCCACACCCAGGCGCTTGCGCTGCTGCTGTGCATTCACCTCGGCGCGGTGATGGCGCTGTTCGCGACCATGCCCTATGGCAAGTTCGCCCACGGCATCTACCGCGGCGCGGCCTTGCTGAAATTCGCCATCGAGCGACGCCAGCCCGACAAGCTGGGGATAGGCGCGGAGTGAAGCGAAGGCAACCGGGAATGCCGCGCTGGCGGCGGCGAATCCTGGGGCTTCTCAAGTCGGCATGGGGCTCGGAGCAGACATTGGCAAACGGCCCTATAGCGGCCATGCGACCGACTGTGCGAGCGCGCCGGGGCGGGCTGCTGCCCTGTTCTGCTCCGTGTCCCCCGCCGGCGGCCTGACGGCCGCCGGCTCCTCCTTTACCTGCGCAGGACAGGGCAGCCCACCCCGGCGCCCAGCCACCACCGTCGCGTGCGCACCAGTTTCCTCCGCGAACAGCGATTCGTCCGGGCCGAGGTCGGCGGGTGGCCGGATGCCGCAAGTGAAGGAGGAGGGCCGGATCGATTCGACTCGGAGCGCTCGGGTGTTGAACCGGCCCGGGGGACATGGAGGCATCCGGCCACCCGCCGGCCTCGGCCTTGCCCAGGCGCTGGATATGCAACAAGGCGTCACTCGGAACGGCTGCTCCAAGCCCAAACCTGAGCCCGCACTGCAGAGCGTCGATTGCCGTAAAGATTCCTCGTATATGCAGCACACACATCAATCGATCCGAATCTTGCAATTCCGCTAACAGTGCAAGGCGGCCGACACTTCGTGCATACAAGTTGCCTCGATAACCGGGGCGGCGCCAAGCGAGAGTGCAACGATGACCCAAGATCTCGATCTGGCCGCGTGGATCGGCCGCAGTGAAACCGTCGCCGACCGCATCGGCCCCACGCCGATCAAGGCGCTGAACGCGACGCTCGATCATCCGCAGGTCGATGTGCCTGATGGCACGCGTGCTGCACGCCGCTGTGGCATTGGCTGTACTTCCTGCCGCTGCACCGGCAAAGCGAGATCGGCCCCGACGGCCACGCCAGGCGCGGCGGCTTCCTGCCGCCGGTGCCGCTGCCGCGCCGCATGTGGGCCGGCAGCCAGTTCGAGTTCCGCACGCCGATCCGCGTCGGCGATGCGGTCGAGCGCACAATCGACGATCGACGACGTGACGACCAAGGAAGGCCGCACCGGCAAGCTGGTGTTCGTCAAGGTGCGGCACGAACTGCGCTGCAACGGCGCGGCGATCCGGCGCTGATCGAGTTCCACGACATCGTCTACCGCGAAGCGAAGCAGCCGACCGACGTCGAGCCGCCGCCGCAGAAGGCCGACACCGGCGCCGCCTGGCAGCGCGAGATCGTGCCCGACGACGTGCTGCTGTTCCGCTATTCGGCGCTGACCTTCAACGGCCACCGCATCCACTACGACCGCAAATACGTCACCGAGGTCGAGGGCTATCCGGGCCTGATCGTGCACGGCCCGCTGATCGCGACGCTGCTGATGGACCTGCTGCGCCGCCAGGCGCCCGACGCCGACGTCGCGAGCTTCCGCTTCAAGGCGGTGCGCCCGACCTTCGACCTGCACCCGTTCCGCGTCAACGGCCAGCCGTCGGCCGACGGCAAGAGCGTCAGGCTGTGGGCGCAGGACCACGAAGGCTGGCTGACGATGGATGCCGTCGCGACGCTGCGCTGATCGATCGACCAACAAGGACAGCCATGCAACCCCTCAAAGGCATCACCGTCGTCACGCTCGAACACGCGATCGCCGCGCCGTTCGCGACCCGCCAGCTCGCCGACCTCGGCGCGCGCATCATCAAGATCGAGCGCCCCGGCATCGGCGATTTCGCGCGCGGCTACGACTCGCGGGTGCAAGGCCTGGCGTCGCATTTCGTCTGGACCAACCGCTCCAAGGAAAGCGTCACGCTCGACGTCAAGCACCCCGAGGCGGCCAAGGTGCTCGAACGCCTGGTGATCGAGAAGGCCGACGTCGTGGTGCAGAACCTGGCGCCCGGTGCCGCTGCGCGGCTGGGCCTCGGCTACGAGCGACTTGCCGAGCTGAAGCCCGGCATCATCGTCTGCGACATCTCGGGCTACGGCGCCGACGGCCCGTACCGCGACAAGAAGGCCTACGACCTGCTGATCCAGAGCGAGGCCGGCTTCGTCTCGGTCACCGGCACGCCCGACGAGCCGTGCAAGGCCGGCCCGTCGATCGCCGACATCGCCGCCGGCATGTATGCGTATACCAACATCCTGGCCGCGCTGATGCAGCGCATGCAGACCGGCCGCGGCCAGCACATCGACGTCTCGATGCTCGAGTCGCTCGCCGAGTGGACGAGCTACCCGCTGTACTACGCCTTCGACGGCGCGCCGCCGCCGCCGCGCACCGGCGCCGCGCACGCGACGATCTATCCCTACGGCCCGTTCCCGACCGGCGATGGCGGCACCGTGATGATGGGCCTGCAGAACGAACGCGAGTGGGCCAAGTTCTGCGAAGTCGGTGCTGCTGCAGCCGGCGCTGACGACCGACCCGCGATTTACCGGCAATGCCAAGCGCGTCGCCGAGCGCGACGCGCTGCGCGCGCTGATCGTCGAGGCCTTCAGCTCGCTGACCGCGCCGCAGGTCGTCGAACGGCTCGAGGCCGCGCAGATCGCCAACGCCCGCGTCAATACGATGCACGAGGTCTGGGACGCATCCGCAGCTGAAGGCGCGCGGCCGCTGGCGCGAAGTCGGCACGCCGGCCGGCCCGATGCCGGCGATGCTGCCGCCGGGCACCTGGAACGAAGGCCCGCGCATGGACCCGGTGCCGGCGCTGGGCGAGCATACCGACGCGATCCTGCGCGAACTCGGCATCGACGCCAGAGGCATATCGCCGCGCTGCGCGCCGCCGAAGCGATCTGACATGACGCGCGCGCACCTACCTGTTCGTGCCCGGCAACCGCCCGGAACGCTTCGCCAAGGCGCTGGCCAGCGGCGGCGGATCGCGGTCGTGCTCGACCTCGAGGACGCCGTCGCCGCCGACGCCAAGGCCGATGCGCGCAATGCCATCGCCGACTGGGCGGCCACCGCGCCGAATCTGGACCGCGTCGTCGTGCGCATCAACGATGCCGAATCGCCGGCGTTCGCCGACGACCTGCGGCTGCTGCGCGACGCCGGCATCGGCTGCGCGATGCTGCCGAAGGCCGAACGGCGCGAGCAGGTCGCCGCGGTGCGCGCGCATCGCCCGGCATACCGAGGTGCTGGCGCTGATCGAAAGCGCGCGCGGCGTCGCCAATGCCCACGCCGTCGCGGCGCAGCGACGGCGTCAGTCGCCTGGTCTTCGGCACGCTGGATTTCGCGCTCGACCTCGACCTCGATATCGGCGAGCAGTCCGATGCGCTGATCCACGCCGCCGGCCGCCTGGCGATCGCGTCGCGCCTGGCCGATCTGCCGTCGCCGGTGGCCGGCGTCACGCCGCAGATCGACGACGAGGCGCGGCTGCTCGCCGACCTGGCCTGGTCGCGCCGCTTCGGCTTCGGCGCCAAGCTGTGCATCCATCCGAAGCAGGTCGCCGCCATCCACGCGGCGCTGGCGCCGAGCGCGCAGGAGCTCGATTGGGCGCGCCGCGTGCTGGCCGCCGAGGCCGCTCGCCCGGCGCCGCCAGGCTCGACGGCCGGATGATCGATCGCCCGGTCGTGCTGCAGGCGCAGCGCACCCTGCAGCGCGCCGGCGGCTGATATCGAACACCGCCAATCAACCATCCCTCTCCCCAATTTCAGCGAGAACCTTCCATGGCCTCAACCATCATCGATTCGGCGATCTTCCAGGGCATCTTCAGCAGCGACGAGATGCGCCATGTCTGGTCGGACGAGAACCGCACCCAGAAATACCTCGACATCGAGTCGGCGCTGGCCAAGGTGCAGGGCCAAGCTCGGCCTGATCCCGCAGGAAGCGGCCGACGAGATCATCAGCCACTGCAAGCTCGACCAGATCGACATGGTCAAGCTGCGCGCACAGACCGAACGCATCGGCTACCCGATCCTCGGCGTGGTCTCGCAGGTCAACCTGCTGTGCCGCGACAAGCTCGGCGAATTCGTGCACTGGGGCGCGACGACGCAGGACATCACCGATACCGCCACGTCGCTGCAGATCCGCGAAGGCCTGGACATCGTCGACCGCGAACTGGCTGCGATCTCGGCCGCGCTGGCCAAGCTGGCCAAGGAACATCGGCTGACGCCGATGATCGGCCGCAGCAACCTGCAGCAGGCGATTCCGATCACCTTCGGCTTCAAGATGGCCAGCCTGCTGGCGGCCGTCGAGCGCCACCGCGAGCGGCTGGCGCAACTGCGCCCGCGGGTGCAGGTCGGCGAATTCGCCGGCGCCGCCGGCACGCTGGCGTCGCTCGACAAGGGCGCGATGGAAACGCAGGCCGGCCTGTGCGCCGAACTGGGCCTCGGCCAGCCGCTGATCGCCTGGCACACCATCCGCGACAACATCGCCGAAGTCGGCGCGTTGCTCGGCCTGATCGGTGGCACGCTGGGCAAGCTCAGCATGGACGTCAAGCTGATGATGCAGACCGAGGTCGGCGAGGTGCAGGAGCCGTACTACCACGGCCGTGGCAGCAGCAGCACGATGCCGCAGAAGCGCAACCCGATCAGCAGCGCCTATATCCACGGCGCGATCAGCGTGGTGCGCCAGCATTCGGCCGCGCTGATGGACGCGATGGTCGCCGACCACGAGCGTTCGACCGGACCGTGGCAGATCGAATGGATCGTGCTGCCCGAGTCCTTCTGCCTGCTGGCCGGCGCACTGAAGCAGGCGCGTGTCATCGTCGAAGGCCTCGAAGTCGATCCCAAGGCGATGCGCCGCAATATCGACATGACCGGCGGCCTGGTGATGAGCGAGGCGGTGATGATGGGTCTCGGGCCCTACATCGGCCGCGAATATGCGCACGACCTCGTCTATGACATCTGCCGCGAGGCGGTGAAGCAGCAGCGTCCGCTGATCGACCTGCTGGCCGAACATCCGGAGATCAACAAGCACCTCGACCGCACAGCGCTGGCCGAACTGTGCGATCCAGCCAACTACCTGGGGCAGTCGGGAGTGATGGTCGATCGCGTGCTGGCGAGTCTGCGCTGAATATCGGTGCCCGAAAGGGCACGGTTCGAATCGCGCCTGGAGGCGCTCCTGCAAAATGTCCGTAGGAGCACCTGCAGGCGCGATTGCGTTTCGTCTTCCATATTGCTGAAACCGATGCCATCGGACACACCCGATCAGCCGCCGCCGCTCGCCCGGCCACAATCCATCTTCGACCTGTTCTGGTCGTTCAACATGCTGGCCCTGCAGGGTTTCGGCGGGGTGATGGCGATCACGCAGCGCGAACTGGTCGAGCGCAAGCGCTGGCTCAGTCGTGATGCGTTTCTGGAAGACTGGGCGGTGGCCCAGATTCTGCCGGGGCCGAACGTGGCCAATCTGGCACTGATGCTCGGTGACCGCCACATGGGCGCCGCCGGCGCTTTGGCTGCAGTGGCCGGGCTGTTCGTGATTCCGTTCATCCTCGTGGTGACGCTGGCGATCGGCTTCGGCAGCATCAGCCACCTGCCGCAGGTACAGGGGGCGATGCGTGGCATGGGGCTGGTGGTTGCAGCACTGATCCTGGCCACCGCGCTGAAGCTGGCGCCGGCCTGGTCGAGCATCCCGGCGGGCGGCTGTTCGCGTTGCTTGCAGCCGCTGCCACCATCGTCTGTGTCGTCTGGCTGAAGTGGCCGTTGCTGTGGGTGCTTCTCAGTGTCGGCGGGCTGTCTTGCCTGTGGACCTGGCACAGGCTGCGGCTGGTGATGCGCGACCACGCATGATCGAATTGAACCTGTCGCTGCCGGACTGGCTGGGTCTGTGGCTGCACTTTTCGACCTTGTCGCTGCTGTCGGTCGGTGGTGGCATGAGCGTGGTGCCAGGCATGCATCGCTACCTCGTCGACGAGCACGCCTGGCTGACCGAGGCCCAGTTCTCGTCATCGATCGCACTCGGGCAGATCGCCCCCGGTCCGAACATCCTGTTCGTCTCGCTGATGGGCTGGAATGTCGGTCTCAATGCCGGCGGTGCGCATTGGGCCTTGCTCGGCGCGTTGCTTTGTCTGCTGGGCATGGTGCTTCCCAGTTCCCTGCTGGCGCTGTTTGCCACCCGCTGGGCCCATCGCTACCAGCATCACATCGGCGTGCGGGCGTTCAAGCAGGGCATGACACCGCTGGTGGTGGCGCTGCTGGCAGCGACCGCCTGGCTGCTGATCACGCCGCAGATCAATGCCCGGACTCCATGGGCCTACTGGCTGTTCGGGGTGCTGGCACTGCTGGCGCTGTGGAAGACGAGGCTGCATCTGCTCCTGGTCTTGCTGGCCGGCGCGGCGCTGGGTGCCTTCGGCTTGATCTGACCTCTCGACACAAAAAAAGGGCCCGACTAGCTGTCGGGCCCTTCTCAAGACCGGCAATGACGTCGCCGGTCTCCGCTGAGACGAATCAGAATTTGTGGATCACGCCGGCTTCGTAGCCGGTCGACGAACCGCCAGCCGCCAGACCGGCTGCGCCGCCCGGGATCGTATACCGCGCGCCGCCATCGTTGTTGATGCGCGCCAGACTGGTATACACCGCGGTGCGCTTGGACAGGTTGTAGACATAGCCGAGGCCGAACTTGGTCGCGTCGTTGGCGCTGACGTTGGTCGCGCCGACCGTACCCTGCATGTCGACCTTCTGCACCGACGCCTTGGCGACGTGCGGGCCGAATGTCGCCTCGGCACCGATCAGCACGTTGGTCTGCTTGACCGAGGCATATTTCATCTGGCGCCAGACTGCCGACAGCTCGACCGGGCCGACCGGTGTAGCTGCCGCCGATCGCGCTGTCCTTGAACTTGCCGAGCGTGGTCAGGCTGTTCTCCGACTGCGTCGTTGCCGCCGAGATGCCGAAGGCCTTGGTTGCATAGCCGATGCGAACGCCGAACAGCTTGGCTCGGCCGGCGGTCGCGTCGCCACCTTCGCCGGCGCCGACCATCACTTCGCCTTCCAGGCCACCCATCTTCGGCAGCAGATACTGGACAGCGTTGTCGGCGCGCACCGTCGTGTTGTTGTTGGAGCCGAACGCCGAGCGGATCGGACCGGTCGGCGAGCTGGAGAACAAGTCGCTCGATCGGGCGACGCCGACATACGAGAACGGGTCGTAGCGGCTCCAGTTGCGATAGGTCGGAATGAAGTCGCGGCCAAGGCGGATCTCGCCCATGCTTTTGCTCGCGATGCTGACCGTCGAACGCCGGTCCCAGAATTTGGTGTCGCTGTTGACCGTGCCGTCGTCGAGCGTCAGGCCGTGCTCGAGGTGGAAGCCTGGCGCTCATGCCGCCGCCGAGGTCCTCGACGCCGCGAAAGCCGATCCGGCTGGTCGAGTTCGATCCGCTGACCAGGCTGCTGATCGAGCCGCGGCCTTCGTTGTCGACATGACGGACGGCGGCGTCGGCGATGCCGAATACCGTGATGCTGCTCTGGGCAATCGCCATCGGGGTGATGAACAGGCCGGCGATGCTGACGGCCAGGAAATGCTTCTTCATTGCGGATGTCTCCTGCGTGGTTTCGGGGTCGTTCGCCGCCGGCCACCACGTTCGGGTTTCATCCGGCAAGTCACGAACCGGATGATTCCGCGCATCGACACTTATGTGAATTGCATAGTTCCGATCGATTGATCTTCATGGCGCATCAATCGTTCGCAGACGGCGCTGCCGGCCGTCTGCGAGTTCTTCAGGACTTTCGCCTGTGATTTCGCGAACGCTTTCGGCGCGGGCTTGCGCCCCTGCATCTCGACGCAAAGCTCATAAAGCTGTTGTGCCGCCGGCCCCAGTGAGCGGCCTCGCCGCTTGATCAGGCCGACTTTGCGTGTCACCTCGGGATCGATCAACGGCACGCTGACCAGCAGCGGGTGGTCGGCGCCCGGCATCGCCATCGAAGGCACCACGGCGACGCCCAGTCCGGCCTCGACCAGGCCGAGCATGGTCGTCACATGCTGGGTTTCGCAGATGCCGATCGGCTGGCTGGCGATTCCGGCCAGCGCCTGATCGAGCAGCAAGCCGGTTGCCCGACGATTTTCCGACCGCGATGAAGTCGTGCTTGGCCAGTTCCTCCCAGCGCACCTGGCGCCGGCCGGCCAGCGCATGGTCGCGCCTGCATGCGGCGACGAATCGTTCCTCGATCAAGGTCTTGAATTCGATGTCGCCTTCGAGCGCGCCCATGAAGTCGAGTCCGAAATCGGCGTCGCCGCGGGCGACTGCCGACAACACTTCGTTGGCACTGGCATCGAATACCTTGACCCGTACGTTCGCATTGCTTGCCCGATTGCGGGCGATCACGTGCGACAGGAAATAGTTGACTGCTGACGGTACGCAGGCAATCGTCACCTCGCTGATTCGAGTCGTGCGCTCGCCGCGAATCCCCATCAACGTCAGGTCGAGGTCGTCGAGAATCTGTCGCACCCGGCGTTCGAAGTCGCGGCCGATCGCCGTCAGCTCGACCCGGCGCGTGGTCCGGTTCAGCAGCTTCACGCCCAGCGCCTGCTCGAGTTTGTCGATGCGCCGACTGAATGCCGGCTGCGAAATGTGCACCGCCTCGGCGGCCTTGCGGAAATTGGTCAGCTCGGCCACCGCGCGAAACGCCAGCAAGTCGTTCAAGTCGAAGTTGATCGCCATCTTGATGCCCGTCGTGATGCGGCCCGGCCGCAATGATGCGCATTGTGGATCAATCGATCATTACTATGCAATTCACAGGCACGGTGCTGCGGCCGATCATTGGCGCCATGAACCGAACCGTCCCCTGTGTGCTGATGCGAGCCGGAACCTCGCGAGGCCCCTTCTTCCTGCGCGAATGGCTGCCGCAGGACGAGGTGCAGCGCGACGAGGCCCTGATCGGCGCGATCGGCGCATCCGATCTGCTGCAGCTCGACGGTGTCGGCGGCGGCAGCAGCCTGAACAGCAAGGTGGCGATCGTCTCGCGTTCGGCCGAACCGGGCTGCGATGTCGACTACCTGTTCGCGCAGGTCGGCGTCGGCCAGCGCTCGGTCGATACCCGGCCCAACTGCGGCAACATGTTGTCGGGCGTCGCGCCGTTTGCCATCGAGCAAGGGCTGGTCGAAGCCGCCGATGGTGAAACGACGGTGCGCGTCTTCAACGTCAATACCCGCTCGCGAATCGACGTGACGGTGCAGACACCCGGTCGCCAGGTCACTACGAAGGTGATACCCGCCTCGACGGCGTCGCTGGAACCGCAGCGCCGATCCGCCTGAATTTTCTCGATGCTGCCGGCGCGGTCACCGGTTCGCTGTTCCCGACCGGCCGTCGCATCGACACCATCGACGGCATCGAGGTGACCTGCATCGACTCGGCGATGCCGATGATGATCGTGCGCGCCGCCGATCTCGGCGTGCGCGGCAACGAATCGCCGGTCGAGCTCGATGCGATTCCGGCGCTGCTCGAGCGGCTGGAGGCGATGCGCCGCCAGGCCGGCGAGATGATGGGACTCGGCGATGTCAGCCAGAGCGTGATCCCGAAACCGGTGCTGGTCAGCGCCGGCGACGACGACCACAGCCTGACCTCGCGCTATTTCACGCCGCGGCGTTGCCACGCCTCGCATGCGGTGACCGGCGCGGTCGGTGTCGCGACCGCATTCGCGCTGCCGGGAACGGTGGCCAGCGGCAGTGCGCGTGATGAGTGGTCGCTGCCGGATTGCCGTACTGCACCCGCAAGGTCGCATCGAAATCGATGTCGACGTGCAAGGCGAGGGCGACGACGCGCAGGTCGAGCAGGCCGCACTGGTACGCACCGCGCGCAAGATCCTGCAGGGTGAATTGCACCTGCCCGACTATGTCTTCTCCAGATCGACCGCCAGCCAATCGGCGGTGGCCCGCGAAGAACGCACGATCACCATCGTCGTGCCGACCGCCGCCGGCGGCGGCAACGACGCGATGGCACGCGCGATTGCCGCCGGCCTGGCACCGCGCCTGGGTCGGCCGGTGCGGGTCGACAACCGGCCCGGTGCCAATGGCTCGATTGCCAGCGAATTCGTCGCACGTTCGGCAGCCGACGGCTGCACCTTGATGCTCGGCTACATCGGCACCCATGCGATGAACCCGGCGCTGCACAAGCTGGACTACGACCCGCGCCGCGATTTCGAGCCCATCGGTCTGGTGGCGACTTCGCCGACCTTGCTGGTCGCCAACCTGCAGACGCCGGTGAACGACGTTGCCGACCTGCTGCGGCAATTGCGCGAGCAGCCCGATCGTTATCGCTTTGCGTCGGCCGGCAGCGCAACGGCGCCGCAATTCGCCGCCGAGATGTTCATGCACAGCAGCGGGACGTCGATGTTCGGCGTGCCCTATTTCGGCGCTGCGCCGGCGCTCGACGATACCGTCGTCGGCCGCACCCAGTTCATGTTCCCCAGCCTGTTCAGCGCCTGGCCGCATATTCGCGCCGGCCGCCTGCGCGCGCTGGCAGTGGCCGGGCCGCAGCGGGTTGCCGCCTTGCCCGATGTGCCGACGCTGTCCGAGGCCGGCGTCGACGGTGTCGACGTCACGCAGTGGTACGCATTGTTCGCACCGGCCGGCACACCGGACGGATGTCGTCACGCAACTCAATGCGGCATTGAACGACTTGCTGACCGATCCGCAGACCATGCAGCGCATCGAGGACCATGGTGCCGAAGTCAGCACCGGAAGCCCGGACGAACTGCGCAGCCTGGTCGATGCCGAACTGCTGAAATGGCAGCGCGTCGTCGCCAGCATCCAGAACCCCCGATTCGCAAGCCGGCATCGAGACGGCATACGAATTTTCACTCGACCTCGATACCGGATCCAACCGGACTTGACCTTCACCAGGAGACAAACCATGAAGACATTGCTTGCCATCACCGCCGCCATCGGAATCGCCTTTGCCGCTTCGGCAAATGCCCAGGAACCGATCGTCATCAAGTTCTCGCACGTCGCCGCCGCCGATACGCCGAAGGGCCAGGCCGCCGAATTCTTCAAGAAGCGCGCCGAAGAGCGCACCAAGGGCAAGGTCAAGGTCGAGATCTATGCCAACAGCACCCTGTACAAGGACAAGGAAGAACTCGAGGCGCTGCAACTCGGCGCGGTGCAGATGCTGGCGCCGGTGGCCGGCAAGTTCGGCCCGGCCGGCGTGAAGGAATTCGAGGTCTTCGACCTGCCCTACATGTTCCCGGATACCGACGGCCTGCACCGCGTGACGCGCGGCCCGATCGGCGCATCGCTGCTGAAGAAGCTCGAGCCGCGCAACATGGTCGGCCTGACCTACTGGGACGCCGGCTTCCGCGTGCTGAGCTCGAACAAGCCGATCCGCACGCCCGACGAAGCCAAGGGCCAGAAGATCCGCATCAATTCGTCGAAGGTCAATCAGGCGATCATGCGCTCGATCGGCGCGCTGCCGCAGACCATGGCCTTCTCCGAGGTCTATACCGCACTGCAGACCGGCGTCGTCGACGGTGCCGACGGCAACCTGCCCAACCTGTATACGCAAAAGCAGTACGAGGTGCAGAAATACGTGACGATGACCGACCACACCTACAGCGGCTATGTGGTCGTCGTCAACAAGCCGTTCTGGGACAAGCTGCCGGCCGATATCCGCACCGAGCTGACAGCGGCGATGAAGGAAGCCACCGAGTTCAACGACAAGGTCACCGAAGAAGACAACGCGAAGGCGATGGCTGCGATCAAGGCGTCCGGCAAGACCGAGATCCACGTTCCGACCGCCGGCCGAGAAGGCGCTCTGGGTCAAGGCGATGTCGCCGGTGCAGGACGAACTGGCATCGCGCGTCGGCAAGGACCTGGTCGCCGCGATCCGCAAGGAAGCCGGCGCCAAATAAGCAGCCAGTATCGACGGCGCTGCGGCCGGGCCCCTCGGTCCGGCCAGCCTCGCTGCGCGTCATCCCTCCTCGAAGGAGTAATTCATGAAAATTCTCGATGCGCTCGAGGAGTGGATCGTCACGCTGTTGATCGGCGCCGCCACCCTCGTCACCTTCGCAGCGGTCGTGCACCGCTATGCCTCCGGATATTCGCATCCCGGGCGTGCAGGACTGGCTGCTGTCCATCAACATGGCCTGGGCGCAGGAGCTGACCATCATCCTGTTCGTCTGGATGGCCAAGTTCGGCGCCGCCTACGGCGTTCGCACCGGCATCCACGTCGGTGTCGACGTGCTGATCAACAAGCTGAAGCCGGCGCTGCGCTTCAAGTTCATCGTCTTCGGCCTGCTGGCCGGCGCATTGTTCACCGGCGTCATCGCGACGTTGGGCGGCCATTTCGTGTGGGAGAACGGTGCCCACTACGGGCTCTTCAACCTGCTCGGGATCAGCACCGAAGGCGTCCTGTCCGGCCCGATGACGGTCGACCTGGAACTGCCGACCTGGATCGTCTATTCGGCGATTCCGCTGGGCAGTGCGCTGATGTGTTTCCGCTTCCTGCAGGTCTGCGTTTCGTTCATCCGCACCGGCGAACTGCCGCACCACGATGAAGGCCATGTCGACGGCATCGAAGAGGAGTCCGACGATTCGTCGAATTCCCGGATCCGAGCCCGGTCTATCCGAAGGACATGCAGGACAACGGCCAGCAACAACCAAGGAGGCCGCAAATGAATCCGGCCATCATCTTCCTGCTGCTGGCGATCCTGATGATCACCGGCATGCCGATCTCGATCTCGCTCGGCCTGACGGTGCTGACCTTCTTCTACGCCTTCACGTCGGTGCCGATCGAAAGCGTCGCGCTGAAGCTGTTCACCGGCATCGAGAAGTACGAGATCATGGCGATCCCGTTCTTCATCCTGGCGGGCAACTTCCTGACCCATGGCGGCGTGGCGCGGCGAATGATCGCCTTCGCCACCTCGATGGTCGGCCACCTGCCCGGCGGCCTGGGCCTGAGCGCGGTGGTCGCCTGTTCGCTGTTCGCCGCGGTTTCGGGCTCCAGCCCGGCCACCGTGGTGGCGATCGGCTCGATCCTGCTGCCGGCGATGGTCAAGGCCGGCTATCCGGTCAAATACGGCGCCGGCATCGTCGCTTCGGCCGGCGGCCTGGGCATCCTGATCCCGCCGTCGATCGCGATGGTGATGTATGCGGTGTCGACCAACAGCTCGATCGGCGCGCTGTTCATGGCCGGCGTGATGCCGGGCCTGGTGCTCGCTCGATGCTGATGCTGACCACCTGGTACATCGCCAAGAAGGGCAACTACCCGAAGGCCGTCAAGGCCACCTGGGGCCAGCGCTGGCACGCATTCCGCGAATCGATCTGGGGCCTGCTGCTGATCGTCATCGTGATGGGCGGCATCTACACCGGCATCTTCACCGCGACCGAAGCGGCGGCGATGAGCGCGGTCTACGCCTTCGTCATCGCGATCTTCGTCTACAAGGACCTGAAGCTGACGGACCTGAAGCGGGTGCTGCTGTCGTCGGCCAACCTCAGCGCGATGCTGCTGTACATCATCACCAACGCGACGCTGTTCTCGTTCCTGCTGACCAGCGAGCAGGTGCCGCAGGGGATGTCGGAATGGATGATCAACACCGGGCTGGGCCAGGTCGGCTTCCTGCTGCTGGCCAACGTGATCCTGCTGATCGCCGGCAACTTCATGGAGCCCGCATCGATCATCCTGATCTTCGCGCCGATCCTGTTCCCGATCGCGATGAGCCTGGGAATCGACCCGGTGCACTTCGGCATCATCATCACGGTGAACATGGAAATCGGCATGATCACGCCGCCGGTGGGGCTGAACCTCTATGTCGCCAGCGGCATCAGCAAGCTGGGCCTGACCGACATGAGCAAGGCCGTCGGGCCGTGGCTGTTGACGATGCTGGTGTTCCTGATGATCGTCACCTTCTGGTCGCCGCTGTCGCTGTGGCTGCCGAAGACGCTCGGCATGATGTAAGCCGGCCTTGTCCCGAGGGGACGAGATACAAAGCGGGCAGCCCGGGTGAGCCAGGGCTGCCCGATTCTCGTTGCGCCGATGGTTTCGCGCCATCGAGCCTGCGGGTTTCTACCTTGTTTCAGACGCTGATTGCTGTGGCATAAACGTTGCTCATGTAATTCAAGTAACTTGAATGCTGTGCAAGTTACCGGAATCTGATCGAGCGAGTCGATCTCGCGATCCAAAACAACCCCTGGAAGGAAACCCCATGTTCTCTGGAAAAACCGCGCTGACGGCCACGGCCGCGCTGGCTTGTTCTGCCCTGTCGCTGTGGGCTGTGCCCGTCGCGGCCAAGGACGTGGTGAAGATCGCCTTCATAGCACCGCTGACCGGTGGTGTATCGAACGTGGGGCTGGGTGGTCGGAACTCGGCCGACTTGGCAGTGCGTCTGCGCAATGCCGATCCCAAGTCCAAATACACCTATGAGCTGGTGCCGCAAGACGACGAGTGCAAACCCAACGTCGGCGTACAGGTCGCCACCAAGGTCGCGGCCGACAACAGCATCATTGCCGGCGTCACCCACTATTGCTCGGCAGTTGCGATGGCCACCGGCAGTGTCTACAACCGCTTCGGCATGCCTGCCATCGTCTGGGGTGCGGTGTTGCCGGACGTGACCTATGCGAACGACTACAAGGCGGTGCATCGCGTCAACGGCACGATGATCAACCAGAACGAGGTTGCTGCCAAGTTCATGACCAGCCTGGGCTACAAGAAGTGGGCCATCATTCATGACACCACCGACTACGGCAAGGGCCACAACAAATATTTCAGCGAAGACCTGAAGAAGGCCGGTGGCACCATCCTGGGCACCTTCGGCGTCACTGCCGACCAGCAGGACTTCACCACCGAGCTGACCAAGATCCGCGAGCTCAATCCCGAAGTGATCTATTTCGGTGGCCTGACCCCGCTGGGCGTTCGCATTCGCACGCAGATGGAAAAGCTGGGCATCAAGGCCCAGTTGCAAGGCACTTCGGGCATCAAGTCCGACGCCTATATCACCGGGGCCGGCAAGGAACTGGCCGAGGGCTCGTTGTCGTTCATCGAAGGCGCGCCCTGGGAGAAGTTGCCCGGTGGTCTGTTCTTCACCAGCAAATACGAGCAGCAGAAATATGGCGAGCCCGCCGAAGCCTACGGCCCCTTCGCCTTTGCCGCAGCCAACCTGATCATGGATGCGGTCGAGAAGGTCGGCCCCGATCGCAAGAAGGTGATGGCAATGCTGAACAAGACCAAGGATGCCGACACCATCATCGGCAAGGTGACGTTCGACGACCATCGCCAGAACATCGTTCCGCTGATCACCAAATACGTGGTCGAGAACGGTGCGTGGGTGACATGGGAAGACAGCAGCTATGGCAAGGGCAAGCGAAAGCTGAACGGCCTGTAATGCAGCTGCGCCGCCGCAGCGACATGGCTGCTGGCGGCGCCTTCGATCGTTTGTCTTTTCGGGCGCCGCGATGAGTGTGATCGGTCAGTATGTCTTCAACGGCCTGATGCTGGGCATGATCTACGCCATGGTCGCAGTCGGTTTCACGCTGTTTTTCGGCGTGCTCGACGTCATCAAGTTTTCCCACGGCGACGTCCTGATGGTCGGCGCGTTCGCCGGGTTGACCGCATCGATTGCGATGGTCCAGCATCGGCGTCGATGCACCCGGCCTCCAGTTGCTGGCGGTGGTGCTGTTCGCGGTGGGCCTGACTGGCCTGCTCGGCGCCGTGATCGCCCGTTCCTGATCCTGCCCCTGCACAAGGCACCGCCGCTGAACACGCTGCTGGCCACCTTGATGCTCGGCACCGTGATCCGCGAGTCGGTGCGGCTGTTCTATCCGGATGGCTCCAACCCGAAGCCGTTTCCCGTCGCTGCTGCCGACCGACGCGATCCAGTTCGGCAGCTTCTCGCTGCGTCTGGACAATGTGCTTCTGCTGGCCGGCGGGCTGGGTTCGATCGCCGCCGTGCACTTCCTGATCACCCGCACCAAGCTGGGCATGGCGATCCGTGCGGTCGCGCAGGACGGTGAAACGGCTCGCTGATGGGCATCAACTTCGACGCCGTGGTGCTTGTTCACCTTTGCGCTCGGCTCAGGCCTGGCGGCGCTTGCCGGCGTGATGAACGGGCTGTATTACAACGAGGTCAATTTCAGCGTCGGCCTGCTGCTCGGCGTGATCGGCTTTGCCGCGGCGATCCTCGGCGGGCTCGGCAACATGTACGGCGCCATCATCGGCGGTTTCCTGTTCGCCGCGCTGCAGGTGCTCGGCAGTGCGATGTTGCCGGCGCTGATTCCCGGTGTGCCCAGCGCCTACAAGGATGTGTTCGCGTTTGCCGTGGTCATCATCCTGATGGCCTTCAAACCCACCGGCCTGATCGCCGAAAAATCGAGTCAACGGGTCTGATGGCCATGAATCTCCCGCTACAAACCAACAACGAAGCAGCGCGCCGCTGGTGCTGGTTCTGGCCAGCATCGCGCTGACGGTCTACCTGTGGCTGTTCCTGCATGCCGAGTCGCAACTGGGCGTCGCGGTGCTGCTGGTGTTCGCCGGGCTCGCCGTCGCCGTCAGCCGCAAGCTCGGTGCAACCCGTCGGGTCGAGCTCGCGGCGGCCGACCGCCCGGGACTGTCGCGCGGCCTGGCGCTGCTGTCGGCTGCTGGCGCTTGATCGCGGCGTTCCACAGCGAGCACTTCACGCTGCTGATGATCTGTTCGGTGCTGCTGTTTTCCACCGCCTGCCTGGGCCTGACGGTCCAGTTCGGCTACAGCGGGGTGGCCAACTTCGCCGGCGCGGCCTTCTTCGGCATCGGCAGCTATGCCACCGCGGTGATGGCCAGCCATACCTCGATCCCGCATCCGCTGGTGATCCTGCTGTCGGGGCTGATTGCGGCGCTGATCGGATCGGTGCTGATCACGCCGGTGCTGCGCACCCGGGGCCACTATGCGGCGCTGGTGACGATTGCCTTCGGCATCCTGTTCAAGACCTTCATCGAGGTCAACGACGTGCTGGGCGGACCGCAGGGCCTGCAGGTTCCGGGCATGGAACTGTTCGGCTTCAAGCTCAACGACGGCCTGCAGATTCCGGGCGTCGACCTGTCGTTCTACGTTCCCTACGCGCTTGCTCAGCCTGCTGCTGTTCGCGCTGGCCTACGCGCTGGTCAGTGCGCTTGGAGCGTTCCTGGGTCGGACTCGCCATGGACGTCATCCGTACCGACGAGACGGCGGCGTCCACCTTCGGCCTGCACATCGCGCGCTGGAAGGTGGTCGCATTCACGCTGGGCAATTTCTTCGCCGGACTGGCCGGCTCGATGTACGGCATGGTGTCCGGCTTCGTCGCGCCGAACAACTTCACCTTCGCCGACTCGCTGCTGCTGTTGTCGATCGTGATCCTCGGCGGCCTGGGCAATATCGTCGGCCTGATTCCCGCCGCCATCATCGTGCTGGTGCTGCCGGAGAAGCTGCAATTCATCCAGGAATACCGCTTCCTGCTGTTTGCCAGCCTGGTGATCGTGATCCTGCTGTTCCGCCCTGACGGCCTGCTGCCGCGCAAGACCCGCATCTTCTTCCGCAAGGGGTCTGCATCGTGAGCGCGGCCGACCTGATCTCGGTCGACAAGCTGACCATGCGTTTCGGCGGCCTGACCGCGCTCGACGAACTCGACATGACGGTGCGGCAAGGCGAGATTCTCGGCCTGCTCGGACCGAACGGCTCGGGCAAGACGACCTTCTTCAACGTCCTGACCGGCCTCTACAAGGCCAGCAGCGGCCGCATCAGCTCTGGCCGGCGAGAACGTGATCGGCAAGACGCCGCAGGCGATCTACCGCAGTGGCGTGGCGAGGACGTTCCAGCGCTCGCGGCTGTCGCTGTCGCTGACGGTATTCGACAACGTCGTGATCGGCGACTACCAGCACATGCACCATGGCCTGGTCTTCAACCTGCTTGCGCCGCAAGGCTTTCAAGGCCGAATACGAGGCCTATGTGGAGAAGGTTCGCGGCTTGCTGCAGATCTTCAGCCCGCCGCTGGTCGATCACCTGTTCGATCCGGTCGACACCTTCACGATGATCGACCGCCGCCGCATCGAGGTCTGCCGCGCGCTGATGAGCCAGCCCCGATTGCTGCTGCTCGATGAACCCTCGGCCGGAATGACCCACGACGAGACCGACGAGCTGATGCGCGACATCCTGCAGGTCCGCGGCAAGATGAAGGAGTTGTCGGTGGTGCTGATCGAGCATGAGATGAACGTGATCGAACGCGTGACCGACCGCTGCGTCGTGCTCAACTACGGCAAGAAGATCGCCGAGGGCACCTACGCGCAGATCACCGCCGATCCGAACGTGCAGACCGCCTATCTGGGAGAAGACGCGTGAGCGCGCTCAGCGTGAGGAACCTGACCACCGGCTATGACAAGGTCGACGTGCTGCACGACGTGTCGATCGAGGTCGAGCCGGGCAAGATCACCTGCATCCTCGGTGCCAACGGCGCGGGCAAGAGCACGCTTGATCCGCGCCATCGTCGGCCTGACGCCGGCCACGGCGCGGCGAGATCTGGTGGCAGGGGCGCAATATCGCCGCCGACAAGACCCACAAGATCATCGCCGCCGGCATCGCCTGCATTCCCGAGGGTCGCAAGGTCTTTCCGAACATGACGGTGCAGGACAACCTGGCGCTCGGTGCCTACCTCGAGTCGGATGCGGCGCTGATCCGCAGCCAGTTCGCCAAGGTCTACGAGATCTTCCCGCGCCTGAAGGAGCGGGCGGCGCAACTGGCCGGCACGATGTCGGGCGGCGAGCAGGCGATGGTGTCGATCGGCCGCGGCCTGATGGCGGCGCCGAAGCTGCTGGTGATCGACGAACCGTCGCTGGGCCTGTCGCCGCTGTTCGTCAAGGAGAACTTCCGCGTCATCCAGCAGATCAACGCAGCAGGGCATGACGGTGTTGCTGGTCGAGCAGAACGCGCGCCAGACGCTGGCGATCGCCCATCATGGTTATGTGCTGACCCAGGGCCGCGTGATCGCCCAGGGTTCGGCCGCGGAGCTGTCGAACAACGACGAGGTTCGCTCTGCGTATTTCGGTTGAGGATTAACAGATGAACGAGAACCCGGAGCAACAGCAGGCGGCGCTGGCAGTGCAGGACTGCGTCGACAGCGAACGCCTGCGAAGCGCGATCGCGACGCTGGCCGAGTTCGGCGGCCGCGAAGACGGCGGCGTCTCGCGCCAGACCCTGACCGAGATCGATCTGGCGTCGCGGCGCTTCCTGATCGACCGTGCGCGTGCCCTGGGCTGCAGCGTCGAGGTCGACGAATGCGCCAACCTGTTCTTCCGCAGGCCCGGCCTGCGCGACGACCTGCCGCCGGTGCTGACCGGGCAGCCATGGCGACACCCAGCCGGTGGGCGGCAAGCTCGATGGCGCCTATGGCGTGCTGGCCGGCCTGGAGATCGTCGAGGCGCTGAACGATGCCGGCATCCGGACCCGCAAGCCGGTCGAGGTGGTTGCCTGGACCAACGAGGAAGGCAGCCGCTTCGGGCCGGGCTGCATGGGATCCAGTTCCTACGTCGATCCCGTCGCGTTGCAGCAGTATCGGCACGCGCTCGACGGCGACGGACGCGTTTCGGCGAGGCGGTGGATCGCGCGCTGAAGGAGATGGCGGATGTGCCGATGCGGCCGCCGAAGCGGCCGCTCGACAGCTATCTCGAACTGCACATCGAACAGGGTCCGGTGCTCGAGATTGCAGGAGCCACGCTGGGCGTGGTCACCGGCATCCAGAGCGTGCGCTGGTACACCGTCAAGGTCACCGGCATGGCCGCGCATGCGGGAACCACGCCGATGGATGTGCGCCAGGATGCCATGGCCACCGCGGTGCAGATTGCCCACGAGCTGTATGCCGAAGCCGCCAGACACGCTGCCAGCCAGTTGCGCCTGACGATGGGCCGCTGGACGGTGGGACCGAACTCGATCAATACGATCCCGGGCGAAGTCGAGTTCACCGTCGACATGCGTTGTGTGGATGAACGCGTGCTGGCCGAATTCGATGCTGCGTTCAAGCGCATCGTTGCCGATCACCCGTGGCACAGTCGGATCGAAGTGGCGTGCTTCTTCGCACGCGATCCGACGCACTTTCCGTCGTCCATGCTGGACCTCGATCGAGCATGCCTGTGCCGGGACCAGCAGGCGTGCAGGCAAGGCGCCACCGCTGCGCCTGACCTCCGGTGCCTTCCACGACGCGATGTACCTGGCAGGGTTTTGCCCCACTGCGATGATCTTCGTACCGAGCAAGAACGGCATCAGTCACAACGCCACCGAAGACACCGACCACGACGATTTGGTGATAGGCGTGAAAGCGCTGGCGTGTGCAGTGACCCGTCTGGCCGCCTGACCTTGCGCGAGAAGACGCCCGCACCGATCGACCGTTCGTGAGCCTTCCGAGCCGACCACTGCCGCAGCGCAGGATAGCGCGTCCAGGATGCCTTCGATGCTCGGTGCGCGAATCCGCCATGCCCGTCGGGTGGCGGGTCTGACATTGACCCAGGTGGCGACCAAGGCAGGCTGCTCGCAGAGCCTGATTTCAAAGATAGAAAACGCCCAGGCCGCGCCGTCCCTGGCCATGCTGCACCGCATCGCGGTGGCGCTGGAGTCGAACATCGCCGCGCTGACCTCGGAGGATTCTGCTGCGGCCAGTCCGGTGCTGCGCCAGGGCGAACGCCCGGTGATCAAGACCGGTGGTATCGCGCTGGAACGGCTGGTGCTGGCCGAACGGGGCGGGCTGCTGCAGGCCAATATCCACATCGTCGAACCGGGCGCCGCGTCCGATGGCCAGATCGTGCATGTGGGCGAAGAGGTGGGCTATGTGCTGGTCGGCAAGGTCGAACTGGCGCTCGGTGATGAGCGGCACACCTTGCAGGCCGGCGATGCCTTCACGTTCTCGAGCCAGCAGCCCCATGGCTATCGCAATGTCGGCCGTACAGTGGCCAAGATTCTCTGGGTCAACACGCCGGCGACCTTCTGAGGAAGTGAAGACGCCGACCATGTCGATCAGGCCATCCGTCGTCTGCCCGATGGCCGGACCGGGCTGAGCGTCGACATCTCGTGCACGCTGTTTCTCAGCGATCCGGCGAGCCACGACGGTGGCGAGCTGGTGGTCGACGAATCGGCAGACGGCCGCGCATTCAAGCTGCCTGCCGGCCATCTGCTGCTTTATCCGGCCAGCTGCGTGCACCGCGTACTGCGGGTCACGCGCGGCATGCGCCTGGCGAGCTTTTTCTGGATCGAGAGCATGGTGCGCAGTGCCGAAGAGCCATCGCTTCGATCGATCGATGCCTGCGCGGTAGAGCATCGTCGTGGAGCCCTGTTCGATGAGCCGACTGCACGACTTGCCGACCGCCGCGCTGGTCAAGTAACCCGACGTCCGTATCCGCCGACTGCCGCGTGGCCGACGCCGTGACGTGCGGTTGTCAGTTCGCAATCGGTCGAGGGTGACCGATGACGGCTGCCCGATCAGTTTCCGGTTTCGGAGATTGCGTTGCTTTCGGATCCGCTCAGCAACTCGTGGGTCACCCGATCCGGGTTCGCGCACCCACACAAGGCCAGCGCGGTCTCGAATTCGTCGCTCAGCAGCCGGATCGTGTGCGCCACGCCTTGCGGCCGTGCCGCCGCGAGCGCCATCGCGAACGGGCGACCGATCAGCACCGCGCTGGCACCGAGGACCAGCGTCTTGACGATGTCGGTGCCGCGGCGGATCCCGCCGTCGACCCGCATCGGCAGCGCGCCGTGCAACCCATCGGCGATCCGCGGCCGCGCCCACGCGGTGCTGACGGCGCCGTCGAGCACCCGTCCGCCGTGATTGGAGACGTTTCGCGCCGGCCATAAGGGAAATCCATTAATACATCCGATTGATTTATCAATTCGGGCGGGGCACACTTGCGTCAGCCCTCGCAGAGCCCGAGGCCCCGTCGCAAGCACTTGCGCCCCACACCGAAGAGGAGACTCCATGCAACTCAAGCACACCGCCCTGATCGCCGCCCTGCTGGGCATTGCCACGACTTCCTTCGCCGCCGATCAACCCGTGATCGGGCTGATCACGAAGACCGAAACCAATCCCTTTTTCGTGAAGATGAAGGAAGGCGCCGAGGCTGCTGCGAAGGCCCACGGCGCCAAGTTGCTCAGCGGTGCCGGCAAGACCGACGGCGACAACGCCGGCCAGGTCACGGCGATGGAGAACATGATTGCCGCCGGCGCCAAGACGATCCTGATCACCCCCAGCGATTCCAAGGCCATCGTGCCGTCGATCGAGAAGGCCCGCGCCAAAGGCGTGATGGTGATCGCGCTCGACAGCCCGACCGATCCGCAGGACGCGACCGATGCGCTGTTCGCCACCGACAACTACAAGGCGGGCGTGCTGATCGGCCAATATGCCAAGGCCGCGCTCGGTGGCAAGCCGGCGAAGATCGTGACACTCGACCTGTTTCCGGGACACCCGGTCGGTGCGCAGCGCCACAACGGCTTTCTGCAGGGCTTCGGACTGCAAAGCTACGACGCCAAGAACAACGAACTGGCTGCACCGGCTGAAGTGGTCTGCATGGCCGACAGCTTCGGCGACCGCGCCAAGGGCCAGACCGCGATGGAGAACTGCCTGCAGAAGGCGCCCGGCGTCAATGTCGTCTACACGATCAACGAGCCGGCCGCCGCCGGCGCCTACAACGCGCTCAAGCGCGCCGGCAAGGCCGACGGCGTGGTCATCGTGTCGGTCGACGGCGGCTGCGAGGGCGTCAAGAACGTCGGCAAAGGCGTGATCTCCGCCACCAGTCAGCAATACCCGTTGAAGATGGCGTCGATGGCCGTCGATGCCGGCATCGACTATGCAAAGACCGGCAAGAAGGTCAGCGGCTATACCGATACCGGCGTCACGCTGATCGCCGCCAAACCGGTGGCCGGCGTCGACAGCAAGGACGTCAATACCGGCACCGCGCTGTGCTGGGGCAAGAAATAAGCCGGTCCTCCGCGGCCGGTGCGAAGCGCACTGGCCGGCCTGACCCAACGTTCCGGAGCCCATCCCCATGGACACCCTGATGAAAAAGATGCCGCCGATCGGCCAGCTCGGCCCCTTCATCGCACTGGCGGATCGCCGCGCGTTCTTCGCCGTCACCACCGATCGCTTCTTCAGCGCGCAGAACATGTCGCTGATCCTGCGCGCAGGTGATGGTGGTCGGCGTGATCGCGATCGGCCAGACCTTGATCATCCTGACCGCCGGCATCGACCTCACAGCTGCGGCATGATCATGGCACTCGGCAGCATCGTGATGACCAAGTTCGCGGCCGACTTCGGCATGCCCTGGCCGTTCGCCGTGTTGTGCGGCATCGCCGTCACCGCGCTGTTCGGGCTGTTCAACGGCTTGCTGGTGACGCGCGTCAAGTTGCCGCCCTTCATCGTCACGCTGGGCATGTTCAATATCGCCTTCGCGATCACCCAGCTTTATTCGCAGGCGCAGACCGTGACCGACATCCCCGAGGGCGATGATCTGGCTCGGCAACACCTTCGGCATCGGTGACGCGCGCGTATCGCCTCGGCGTCGTGCTGATGATCCTGCTCTACCTGGGCATGTGGTTCTGGCTGCGCGAGACCGGCGCCGGGCGCCATGTCTACGCGGTGGGCAACAACCCCGAGGCGACACGCCTGGTCGGCATCCCGACCGAGCGCGTGCTGCTGGGCGTCTACGTGCTGGCCGGCTGTTCTACGGCATCGCCTCGCTGTTGTCGGTGGCGCGTACCGGCGTCGGCGACCCGAACGCCGGCCAGACCGAAAACCTCGACGCCATCACCGCAGTCGTGCTCGGCGGCACCAGCCTGTTCGGAGGCCGCGGCATCATCCTCGGCTCGCTGGTCGGCGCCGTCGTCGTCGGTGTGTTGCGCAACGGCCTGACGCTGATGGGCGTGTCGTCGGTCTACCAGGTGCTGGTGACCGGCATCCTGGTGATCCTCGCCGTCACCGTCGACCAGCTGTCGCGCAAAGCCGCACGCTGATCAAATCCACGCTGATCTGCGCTGCAACGATGCCGCGCATGCAAAGGAGAAACAGATGAGTTCCGCACCTCAGATCGTGATCAAGGCCACAGGCCTCGTCAAGCGTTATGGCCAGGTCACCGCGCTCGACGGCGCCGACTTCGAACTGCGCGCCGGTGAGATCCTCGCCGTGATCGGCGACAACGGCGCCGGCAAGTCGTCGCTGATCAAATGCCTGTCCGGCGCGACCATACCCGACGAGGGCGAG
>CAWJLY010000011.1:0-247682 GCA_963843805.1 uncultured beta proteobacterium | reverse complement strand
CGCGAGCCGCCATTCTTCTTCCAGAAGCCGACCGATGCGATCCAGAATGTGGCGCTCGGCACCGTGGCCGATCACCCCTATCCGTCGCTGACCAAGAACTACCACTACGAGGTCGAACTGGTCGCGGCGCTGCACAAGGGCGGACGCAATATTCCGGTGGCGACGTGCGCTCGATCATGTCTACGCCTATTCGATCGGCCTGGACATGACGCGGCGCGACCTGCAGCGCGGCGATGGGCGATCAGAAGAAGCCCTGGGAGATCGGCAAGAGCTTCGACCGGTCCGCTCCGCATCGGCCCGCTTCATCTGGCTGCGCAGACCGGAGCATTTCGCCGAAGGCGCGATCTGGCTGAAGGTGAACGGCGCAGATCAAGCAGAGGCCAACCTGAACCAGATGATCTGGAGCGTCGCCGAGCAGATCAGCAAGCTGAGCGAGGCCTTCGAGCTGATGCCCGGCGACATCATCTACTCCGGCACGCCTGAGAATGTCGGCCCGGTGGTGAAGGGCGACGTGATCGTGCCACATCGACGGCCTGCCCGAACTCTCGGCGTGAAGATCGTCTGATTTCGTCGCGCCACCGACCGGCAAGCCGACCGCGCGCGACTGCTTCAAGCACCCGATCAACAGACCCCGAAGGAGACGACGATGGCATCACTTCGCACGAGCTCAACCGGCTGGCGTTCGCCCTGCTGGCAGCGTCCCTCGGTGGCGCGTCGCTCCCGCGCTGTCCCAGACCACGATCAACCTGACCGCGGTCGACGGCTATCCGCCGAAGTCGCTGTGGATCAAGGAATTCATCGACTTCTACATTCCCGAGGTCGACAAGCGGCTGGCCAAGGACAACAAGTACAAGATCCGCTGGAACCAGGCCTGGGGCGGGCAGATCGTCAAGCCCAACGGCGTGCTCGAAGGCATCCAGAAGGGCCTGGGCGACATCGGCATCGTCACCACCGCGATCTACGGCGACAAGATGAACATCCTGGCCGTCGCCTACGCCACGCCGTTCGTCACCAACGACCCGGCGCTGGTCGTCGCGCACCATCGACGAGATGGCGGACAAGTTCCCGGCCATCAAGCAAGACCTTCGCGTCCTACAACCAGGTCTACCTGACCAACTCGGTGGTGCTGGACAGCTACCAGGTCTTCAGCAAGCCGGCGGTCAAGGGCCTGGCCGACATGAAGGGGCTGAAGATCGCCGGCGCCGGCTTCAACCTGCGCTACCTGGCGCCGGTGGGTGCGGTCGGCGTCTCGGGCCCGCTGGCCGGCTACTACAACCAGATCCAGACCGGCGTCATCGAGGCCTGCCTGCTGTGGCCCGAGGCCGCCGCCACCTTCAAGATCGCCGAAGTGGCGCCGAACATGCTGAAGGCCGACATCGGCTGCGGTCAACACCAAGGTGCTCACGGTCAACGCCGACACCTGGGCCAAGCTGCCCGCCGAGGTGAAGAAGGTGCTGCAGGACGTGGCCATCGAGTACCGCGACCTGCTGGCCAAACTCGCCGCCGACGAAGGCGCGGCACAGCGTCGCCGCACTACAAGAAGGCCGGCGGCGTCGGTCCACGATCTGCCCAAGGCCGAGCGCAAGCAAGTGGGCGCAGGACATGCCCAACCTGGCCAAGGAATGGGCGGCCGGGCTCGACAAGGAAGGCGCGCAGGGCACCGACGATGCTCGCCTACTACATGAACGCGATGCGCGCGGCCAAGCAGCCGATCGAGCGCCAGTGGGACCGCGAGTGAGTGCCGAGCGCGATGAGCACGCGCCGATCCGACCGGCGAGCGCCGGCAGCCGCCAAGCCGACCCGCCGCCCGGCGTGTTCGGCGGCCTGATCGTCGGCATGAACGCGCTCGGCTCGATGTGGATCCTGCTGCTGGTCCTGCTGGTGACCGCCGACGCGATGGGCCGCAGCTTCTTCGCGCCACCCGATCGCCGGCGTCACCGAGATGATCCAGATCTCGATCGTCGGCATCGTCTTCTCGCAGCTGGCCGACGCGCATCCGCAACGGCAAGCTGACCCGCGCCGACTCGCTGCTCGGCCTGGTCATGGCGCGCCGCCCGCGCGCCGCCGACGCGATGGAGGCGGCCTTTCTGTCTGCTCGGCGCGGTCTACATGGGGCTGGCGCTGTGGGGCTCGGTCCCGCTGCTGATCGAGGCCATCGAGCGCAAGTCCTACCTCGGCAACGAGGGTGTGTTCACGGTGGTCGTCTGGCCGGTCAAGGCGATCACCGTGCTCGGCCTGTCGGTCTGCCTGGTCGAGTTCCTGCGCCAGTCGTGCAGCCTTGCGCCGCGCGTGCGCCAGTGATCGCGCCGCGTTGCATGCGCAGCCGCCTCGCCGGCCATCGGCCCTCGCGTGCAAACCGAGGCGGCTCGACATGGATCTGAGCAGCACCAGCGTCGGCATCGCCTCGCTGATCGCGATCGTCGTGCTTGATCTACGCCGGCGTGCACATCGCGGTGGCACTGGGCATGGTCTCGTTTGTCGGCGTGCTGCTGCTGAAGGGCAACCTCGACCTGCCGTTGAATCTGCTCGGCCTGGCAATCGCCGATTCGGTGTCCGACGAAGCCTTTGCCACCGTGCCGCTGTTCGTGATGATGGGCCTTGTCGTCAGCCGCTGCGGCCTCGGGCGCGATGTCTACGAATTCGCCAACGACGTCTTTCACGGCCTGCGTGGCGGCCTCGGCGTCGCGACTGTTGCGGCCAACGCACTGTTTGCCGCGGTCACCGGCTCGTCGATCGCATCGGCGTCGGTCTTCGCCAAGGTCGCGGTCCCCGAGATGCGCCGCTACCACTATGGCAAACGGTTCACCGTCGGCATCGTCGCTGGCAGTTCGGTGCTGGGCATGATCATTCCACCGAGCGTGATGCTGATCATCTATGCAGTGATCACCGAACAATCGGTCGGTGCGATGTTTCTTGCCGGTGTCTTGCCGGGCATTTTGCTGGCGGTCGCTTTTTGCCTTGCGATCGTGCTGTTTGCAAGGTTCTGGCCGCGCTTCGTCGGTGGTGAAACGCCGACCGAAGCGCGACCGCCGATGGCCAGCCTGATGCGCGACGCGATGACCCAGCTCGGGCCGGTTCTGGTGCTGGTGCTGGTTGTGCTCGGTGGCATCTATGGCGGCATCCTGACACCGGTCGAGTCTGGCGCGGCAGGCACCATCGTCGCCGCGCTGCTCGGTGCCATGAAACGACGCCTCGACGCCCGCGCGATCTGGGGCGCGCTGGTCGACACCGGCCACATCACCGCCAATATCCTGTTCCTGATCATCGCCGCATCGATCTACAGCCGCTTGCTCGGCATCGCCGGCCTGCCCACGCTGTTTGGCGAATGGCTGACTGGCATCGAGCTGTCGTTCGCCGGCTTCATGGTCTTGTACGTGCTGCTGCTGCTGGCGCTGGGCACGATCTTCGATACCGCATCGATCATCCTGATCGTCGTGCCGCTTTTCCTGCCGGCGCTCGAGCCACTGCACATCAACCTGATCTGGTTCGGCATCGTCACCGTGGTCGGCGCCGAGATCGGTCTGCTGACCCCACCGTTCGGCATCTCGTGTTTTGTCATCAAGGCGACCATCGACGACCCGTCGGTGAGCCTGAACGACGTCTTCATGGGCGCGCTGCCGTTTGCCGCGGTGATGCTGGTCGTGCTGGTGCTGCTGATCATGTTTCCGCAAATCAGCCTGGCGCTGCTCTGACAAACGACGCAGGAACCTCGATGGACAACAGCTGGCAAGACCATATCAACCATGTCAGGGCCAAAGGCGTCTTGGCCAAACCGCTGTATGTGATCTTCACGACACCCACTGCGGGACTGGATGCGTTGAAATCACATCTGGCTGCTCATCTGGACTGGCAGAAGGACCTGGAAGCACGCGGCATCACGTTCGCCGCCGGTCCGTTCGCAGACGACAGCGAAACCGCATGGAGCGGCGAAGGCATGATCATCGTGCGCGCCGCATCGCTGGCCGAAGCGACGTCGATCGCGCAGGCCGACCCGATGCACCGCAGCGGCGTGCGCAGCTTTCGCATCCGCCCGTGGCTGCTCAACGAGGGGTCGTACACCGTGACCGTGCGCTATTCCGAGCAGCACCGCGACGTCTTGTGACGAGGAGCGACAAGCAATGGCCAATGTCCGGCTGAAAACGACGATCACGATGCGCATGGATGGTGTCGCCACCAGCCACTCGCGAACCGATATCGGCATCCGCGGTCTGCAGACGATCATCGACGAGCCGCTGGAGCGCGGCGGCACCAACATGGGTCTGAGTCCGACCGAGACTTTCGTCGCTTCGCTGGTCGCCTGCACCAACGTGATCAGCCACAAGGTGGCGCATCGGCACGGCATCGAATTGCGCGACATGAAGATTGCCATCGCCGCCGATTTCGACCGCCGCGGCGTGACGCTGGCCGAAGAGGTGGCGGTGCCCTTCCCTGCCATGACGATGACCGTCGACGTGCGCAGCGACGCCAGCGCCGATCAGCTCGATCTGCTGCGCAAGGAACTGGCGATGTATTGCCCGATCTCGCAAGCTGGTTCGCGCCTCGGGAACCGAGCTGAACGAAATCTGGAATGTGCTGCCGCTGGCAGCCGGTGAGTCGTCATGAAGATGATTCTCAAGCTCTTGGCGGCGCTGCTCGCGCTGGCCGCACTCTCACAACAAGCGCTGCATGCACAGCCGTTGGCAGCCGACGAATTCCGCGTCACGCTGCTGGGCACCGGCAGCCCGGAGCCGGCGATGAAACGATTCGGGCCTGCCGTGCTGGTGCAGGCCGGCGGCAAGAACCTGCTGATCGACAGCGGGCGCGGCGTCACCCAGCGCCTGCTGCAGGCCGGCGTGCCGCTCGGCAAGGTCGATGCGGTCTTCATCACCCACCTCCATTCCGACCATGTGGTCGGCATTCCCGACCTCTGGCTGACCGGCTGGCTGCAGGCCAGCTATGCGCAGCGTAACGGGCCGTTTGTCATTTACGGCCCGGCCGGGGTGCAGGGACTGATGAGTGGCCTTGCACAGGCCTACGACTGGGACATCAAGGCGCGAATCGCCGATCAGGCCCTGAAGCCCGAAGCCATCCGCGCCGAGGTGACGGAAATCAAGCCCGGCGTCATCTACGACCAGGGCGGCCTGAAGGTCACCGCGATCGAGGTCGATCATGGCGAAAAACTGAAACCGGCGTTCGGCTTTCGCATCGACCATGGCGGCCGCTCGGTGACGATCTCGGGTGATACCCGCTTCAGTGAAAACCTGATCGAACATGCCAAGGGCACCGATCTGCTGATCCATCAGGTCGCCGCGGCCAGCGACGAGTTGCTGAAAATCCCGACCTTCAAGGTCATCCTCGCGCATCACACACAGCCCGACGAGGCCGGCAAGCTGTTCAGCCGGGTCAAACCCCGACTTGCCGTCTACTACCACTTCGTGCTGCTCGGCACGCCGACGATCCCCGCGCTGACCGAAAAGCATGTTTTCGAGATGACGCGCAAAACCTATGACGGCCCGTTGCTGATCGGCGAAGACCTGATGGCTTTTCGCCTCGAAGCCACCGAGGTGATCCAGATCGCCGGCAAACCGTGAGACCTGTGATTCAGCGTAGGTGGAACACCATCCGGAGCACCCTGATCGACGCCGGATAATCGATTAATATCCGTTCATGGCTAGAAAAACCGCATTGACCGAAATTTCTTCGAGCGGCGTGGCATTGGCAACGCGCTCGAGTGCTGTCTACGAGCAGCTGCGGTCGGATATTGCCCATGGGATCCTCGAACCGGGCAGCAAATTGCGGGTCGAGGCGGTTTGTGCGAGATACGACGTTGGCGCAAGCCCCCTGCGCGAAGCCTTGAGCCGGCTGTCTGCCGAGGGATTGGTCGAGCGCAACGATCTGCGCGGCTTCAGCGTTGCTCCGCTGCACTGGGACGAATTGCCGATCCTGACTCGCAACCGGGTCCAGGTCGAAAGTATCGCGCTGCGGGAGTCGATCGAGCAGCGCGATTCCAGCATGGAAGACCAGCTGGTGTTGCTTGTGCATCGCCTGTCACGCACGCCGCGCTCGTTGTCACCCGACAGCTATGTGACGAATCCGGCGTGGGAGGCGTTGCACCGCGATTTCCATCGAACCTTGTTGTCGCGCTGCCCGTCGCGCTGGCTGCGCGGCTTCTGCGACAACCTGGCCGACGAGTCGTACCGCTACCGGCAGGTCGCGGCGGGCAAGGTTTTCCACCAGCGCGACGAACACGCCGAGCACCTGGCGATCTTCGAAGCGGTGATCGAAGGGCGTACCGACGACGCGCTGCGCGCCCTCGAAGCCCACTACACACGCACCGCCGAAGTGGTCGGTGATCAGGCCAGATCTTCGCGCGAGCCGACGGCCGCCGCCTGAAAGTCTTCTGCAGTGGCCCGATCGTCAGCCTGCCGACTGCGTACCGGACGGGTCGGTCGGCGGTGTCATTGCTTCGCAGGCAATTCGGCCAGTCGAATCTCGGTCTGCAGCAGCAGGCACTCGTCGCCTGGCAGCCCGCAGCGTTTGCACATGTCGGCATCATTGACCGTCTCGTAGCGGCCGATCAGCGCTTCACGCACCCCGAACACGGCATCGGTCTCCAGGTAGGGATCTTCGGCATCGAACAGTTCGGTGACCAGGCTGCGATAGCCGGGCGCCGATACGATGACATGTGCATGCGCCGCCCGCCATGAACTGCGCCCGGCCGGTTTCACCAGGTCATGCCAGACCGGCCCGTCGGTCGGAATTTCGTATGGAACCGGGCGAATCGTGACGATCTCGAAGCCGCCGTCGGCATCGACATGCAACTGGCAGCGCAGGTTGTCTTTCGGCTGCTGCGGGTCGACTTGCCAATACAGGCCGTTGGCCGCGTTCTGCCAATAGTCGATGGTGGCGTCGGGCAAGGGCTTGCCCTCGGTCGAACAGACGCGCCCGCGCAGCACGACCGCTTGTCCTGCGTTGGCACCGCGCAGATCGACCGGGTTTTTCAGCCATGGTGAGCCGAGCGCATGGAACGGGCCCAGCACGCTGCCGGGTGTCGCCCCCGGCGTGCTGGCCATCAGGTCAACCAGGCTCGACAAACCGAGCACGTCCGACAACAAGGAGAATTCGCTTCGACTGTCGTCGGTGATCGCTGCGCAGCGGTGCAGGAAGCCGAGTGCGCCACGCCACTCGTCGTGGGTCAGTTGCACATCCCGTGCGTAGCGGTGCAGGGCAGTAACCAGTCCCTGCACAAGCTGCTGCTGGCGCTCTGATGGCAGGCCGGCGAAACTGGCGGCCGCCGCGTCGGTGATGTTGTCGAGGGTGATCTGTTTGGTCATTCGAGCCGCCGCGTTCAACTCAAGCTGGGTGGTTTCAGTGCTCGCGCCATCGCTCGCAAATGCTGCACGAGCAAGTGAGCGCGCTGCTCGGTCGAAGTCAGTCGACCTTCGCTCCTGAAGCCTTCACCACCATCGCCCACTTCTGCGTCTCGGCGGCGATGAACTTTGCAAAGTCGGCCGGTGGCGCGCCGCCCGGGACCGCACCCTGCGCCTGCAGACGTTCGCTGACCGTCGGCAGGGCCAATGCGCGCGCCGTCTCCTGCTGCAGGCGGTTGACGATATCGGCAGAGGTGCCCGCCGGCGCCAACAGTCCGAACCACGAACTGGCTTCGTAGCCGCGCAGCGGCGCACCACCGGCCTCGGCCACCGTGGGCAGGTCGGGCAATGCCATCGAGCGCTTCGCGCTGGTGACTGCCAGCGCCTTCAGCCGCCCGCTCTTGATGTGCTGAATCGCGCTGGGCAGGTTGTCGAACATCAGATCGACGTTGCCGCCGATGAGGTCGATCAACGCCGGCCCGGACCCGCGATACGGCAGGTGCAGCATGAAGGTGCCGGTCTGGCTCTTGAACAGTTCGGCAGCCAAGTGGATCGAGGTGCCGTTGCCCGAACTTGCCACGTTCAGCTTGCCGGGATTGGCCTTGGCGGTGCGGATCAGGTCGGCCACGTTGTTGATGCCGTACTTCTGCGCCATCGCCGGGTTGAGCACCAGCACGTTCGGTACGCCGGCAACCAGCGTGATCGGCGCGAAGTCCTTCACATGGTCGAACGGCATCTTCGGATAAAGCGATGCATTGATTGCATGAGTGCCTACCGTGCCCATCAGCAACGTGTAGCCGTCGGGCGCCGACTTTGCCACTTCGGTTGCGCCGGTGTTGCCGCCGGCACCTGGCTTGTTGTCGACCACGAACGGCTGCCCGAATACGCGCTGCAGTTCCGGCGCCAGCGCCCGCGCCAGGATGTCGGTGGTGCCGCCGGCCGGGAACGGCACGACGATGCGCACCGGCTTGCTGGGCCAGGCGGCCTGGGCGCGCGCGGCGAAGGGCAGCAGTGGCAAAGCGGCGATGGCGAGCAGATGGCGGCGGGTGGTCATGGGGCGGCTATTTCTTCAGGAGTGGTTGAACAGACATGGCAGGTTCGGACGCTGTTGTTCAAGCATCGATGTAGCCATCGTGCCTTTTATCCATTGTCAAGTATCTGTCTGATCAGTTGATCCGACGTGCCGAACTGACGACGATCGTCGAGCTTGGGACGGTCGCGCGACGTCGAATTCACAGGGCGTTGTCGGCCCAGTCGCCTGCCGGGGCAGGCGGCTCGGGCGTCAGCCCGACCGTGCGAATGGCCTCGATGGCGCAGAACTCGTCCTTGTCGGACGCATCGCCGCTGATGCCGACGGCGCCGATCGCATGGCCGGTCGCATCGACGACCAGCACACCGCCTGGAGTCGGGATGAAGCGGCCTTGTGATGCGGCGGCCAGCGCGGCCTGGAAGTTCGGCCGGTTGGACAGTCGGTCGCGGATCTGCCGTGTCGACATGCCCATGCCCAGCGCCGCCCAGGCCTTGCCCAGCGCGATGTCGTGGCGCAGCACACCACAGCCGTCTTCACGCCGGAAGCTCACCACGTTGCCCCCGGCATCGAGCACCATCACGGCGAGCGGCAGCAACCGATGATCGTGTCGCAGCCGCAGCGCAGCATCGGTGATCGCCGTCGCGACGTCGAGCGACAAGCTGCTGTGAATCGGAATCAGTTGTTCAGCCATCAATGCCCGTCCCCATCACGTTGCCAAGCGCTACCGATGTAGCAGATCAGGATTTGATCTGGTCTCCGAGCTTGTCGATGACCGGCTTCCACTTGGCTGCTTCGGACTTGACAAACGCGCTTGCCGCAGCGTCGCCGACATGCAGGTCGGCGAACATGCCCTGCGTGCCCAGGTTGGCAACGACGGCCGGATCACTCATCGCGCGTTGTGATGCCTCGGCGAGCCTGGCCTTCACTGCATCGGGTGTGTTTCGTGGCACCGCGACCACATTCCACAGCATCGCCTCGAACGGCGAGGCAAGACCGGCCGATTCGGCTACCGTCGGAATGTCCGGCGCCATCGAGACGCGTTTGGCGGTGGCGACACCGACCAGCCGCATCTTGCCGCTCTGATGCAACGGCAACATGCCGCCGACCGTACCAACCGCCATCTCGATCGAGCCGCCCATCAGGTCCTGCATTGCCGGGCCGCTGCCCTTGTATGGCACGTGGGTGATCCGGGCACCCGTGATCTGCAACAGCCGCTCGGTGGCGACGTGCAGCAAGGTTCCGGTACCTGGCGATCCGTAGTTGTATTTGCCCGGATTCGCCTTCGCCGCATCGATCAGACCCTTCAGCGTGCCCGGCATGGCAGTCGATACGGCGAACGCCACCGGCGCACCGCCCAGCGACGCCACATAGTCGAAGTCGGCACCAGCGTCGTAACGCGGCTTGCTCTCGATCAGGTTGTACAGCGCGTGGGTCGATGCGGTTCCGAACAACAGCGTGTAGCCGTCGGGCGCGCTGTTTTTGGCCTCCAGCGAACCGATTGCTCCGGAGGCGCCTGCCTTGTTGTCGACGACCACGGTCTGCCCCAGCTGCTTGCCCAAGGCCTCGGCGTAGAGACGAGAGAAACTGTCGGTCGGGCCGCCCGGCGCGAACGGAACGATCAGGCGGATGACACGCGATGGGTACGTCTGCGCCCAGGCCGGGATTGCACCGAGCAGGGTTGCCGCACCGCCGGCATGGAGGAAGTGGCGTCTTTGCATGATGGCTTTCGTGTGCGAGCCGATGGAATGGCACCGGCTCGGTTTGCAATCGTCGGGTGTCAGCCCGTCACCGGGTTGGAGAGCACGCCGATCTGCTCGATCTCGATCTCGATCATGTCGCCGGCCTTCATCCACACCGGGGGCGTGCGTGCGTAGCCGACACCGCCGGGAGTGCCCATCACGATCACGTCGCCGGGCTCGAGAGTCAGGGCTTCGGACAGCAGCGCAATCGTTCGGGCCACTCCGAAGGCCATGTCCTTGGTATTGGCGCTTTGCATCACCTCGCCGTTCAGGCGCGACTGGATTCGCAGGCCGACGCAACCCGGCGGCAACTCATCGGCGGTGACGAGGCAGGGACCGAAGGCGCCGGTCGAATCGAAATTCTTGCCGATGCTCCATTGCGTCGTCTTGCGCTGGTAGTCGCGCAAAGTGGCGTCGTTGAAGCAGGCGTAGCCGAACACGGCATCGAGTGCGTCGGCCTCGCTGACAAAACGGGCCTGTCGGCCGATCACCACGGCGAGTTCGGCTTCGAAGTCGAGCTTGCTCGACACCGATGGCACCTGCAGCGGCGCGCCATGCGCCAGCAACGACGTCGCGCAGCGCAAGAACAGCGCCGGATAGTCGCCGATCTGGTTACCGCCTTCCTTGGCATGGTCGACGTAGTTGACGCCAAGGCAGATCATCTTGCCCGGCCGCGGCACGCAAGGCAGCAATTCGTGGTCGGCCAGCGGCACCGACTTGGCTCCGGCCGCACGCGCGGGAAAATCGCCCACCAGACTCGACCAGGCGATTTCATCGGCCAGCAATTCGTTCAGTGAAGACGGCACGTCGTTGCCGAGTTTGTCGCTCGCAACGACACCGCCGTCGACCAAAACCCCCCATTGCGTACCCTTCGATCCCTTGTAGCTGACCAGCCTCATTGGAGCCCCTTCAAGTTGTTTATCATCACCGCCAATCGATAATAAACGATAAAACGGCGCATATGAAATTTAATCGATCTGTTCCGAGCGGGTGTTTACCCTGAACACCAGCGATGACCTGCGCTTGTGCCAACACACCCGCGTCTACCCGTGATCTGAAGGTCGCCCGGTGACGGGTTCGACGGCGGGAAGATTTCGGCGGCCATGCAGACCGACCGCGCCATGCAGCTGGTGCAATGTTCGATGCTGAGCGCGACTCAAGAAAACAGCCGCTGCGCCGCAGCCACGGCCAATGCGCGCAGCGTCAGCACATCGGGCGCCTGCACAGCGTAGCGGCGGCAGACGAAGACATACGGCGGCGCTTGCAATCGCAGCGGCGAGTTCAGCACCGCGACCCGGCCGCGCCAGTGTGGCTTGGCCACCTCGCTGCGCGGCGCCGGGCACAGCATGCCCGCCGCGGCGGCGATGGCCAGCAGGTTGTGGATGCCACGGCATTCCACCTGCGGCGCAATCGGCGCCGCGCCGCTGTCGAAGACGGCACTGTCGACCAGCCCGCGCAGGTGTGACGTGACATGCGGCAGCGCCCACGGCCCGGCCAGCGTTTCGGCCAGCGTGGTCTTGGCGCGCGCGAACAGCGGATGGCCTCGGCCGACCACCACACACATCGGCTCGGCAACCAGCAGGCTGGCTTCCAGCGAGACCTCGCTCGACAGCACGGCCGCGCGGTCCACGCTGCCCAGCACGGCGTCGAGCTCGCCCTTCACCAGCTCGCTGACCAGCGCATCGAGCGTGCCTTCGTGGATATCGATCTCCAGCCCTGGCCGCTCCTTGCACAGCTTCGCCACCAGCTCAGGGAGCAAGGCGTGAATCAGGTAGGGCGAGGCGCCGATGCGCAGCCGCCCGCCACTGCCCGTGCTGCCCAGGGCCATCTGGCGCGCCAGCGCCACCTCCTGGATGGCGATCCGCGCGCGCGCTACCAGCAGCTGTGCCGCCGGTGTCAGCGTGCTGCCGCTGCGCTCGCGCCTGACCAGTGGCACGCCGACCGCGAACTCCAGATCGTCGATCAGCGACAAGGCGGCCGGCTGCTTGATGCCGAGTTCCAGCGCCACCCTGCGCAGCGAACCCAGCCGGTCCAGCGCATCGAGCAGTTGCAGGTGGCGCAGACGCAGCCGCGACATCGCCGACGACAACGCAGGCAGCGGGTCGAGGATCGCATCTGGCAACGGCGCGTCGCGGCTCTTGGCCATTGCTCGGATCCGGCGGGGGTGATAAGAAAACGTGATCAGCTGACATCAATTCTAGGACTTACCGGATTCAGCCGGGGCTCCTACACTGGATCACAAGGTCGATTGCGACTCGTTGCCCCGGAGACTCCCCCTTGCAGACCGCCCTCGTCAATGGTGCCCATATCGCCTACCGCGTCGACGGCCCGACCGGTACGCCGGTGCTGATGCTCTCCAACAGCCTGATGTCCAGCTACCGCATGTGGGATCCGCAGATCGACGCGCTGCTGACCGGCTACCGCGTGCTGCGCTACGACACCCGCGGCCATGGCGAATCACAGACCACACCGGGCCCGTACAGCATCGAGTTGCTGGCTGACGACGCGGCGGCGCTGATCGACCACACCGCACTCGGACCGGTGCACTTCGTCGGCCTGTCGATGGGCGGCATGATCGGCCAGCAGCTGGCAGTGCGTCATCCGGACAAGGTCGCGTCGCTGTCGCTGTGTGACACCGCCAGCGAGATGCCACCCCGCTCGATGTGGGACGATCGCATCGCCGCCGCGCGCGCTCAGGGCACTGCCGGTCTGGTCGACGGCACCATCAAGCGCTGGTTCGTTGCCGGCTTCGCCGAGCGCGAGCCGCAGACCATTGCCACTGTGCGCGAGATGATCCTGGGTACCGGCGCCGAGGGCTACATTGCCTGCGCTTCGGCCGTACGCGACATGTCGCAAAGCCATCTGCTGTCACGCATCCAGGCGCCGACGCAGGTGATCGTCGGCCGCGAAGACCCGGCCTGCACGCTGGCGCAGGCCGAGCAGTTGCAGCGTGGCATTGCCGGATCGACGCTGCATGTCATCGATGATGCGGCCCATCTGGCCAATATCGAGAAGCCCGCCGAGTTCACCGCTTTGCTGCTGGCTTTCCTGGCCCGGCAAAGCAGCGGAAAAGTATCCTGATGGCCGCGTGGCAGGCTGTTCGTTGCCCCGTCGCCTGATCGGGCGTTGCCCGACCCACAGTTCGCTTCAAGTTCCTCAACCTGCGCGCTGCCGTGGTGGCGCGATGGAGTTTCCGCATGTCGAATCGAAAAACATCGTTTGTCCGCCTGGCGGTGCTGGCCCTGGCCACCGCAACCCTCGGGATCTCGGCCGCGCAGGCGCAAACCTGGCCCAGCAAGACCGTGCGGTTCGTGGTGCCGTTGACACCTGGCTCGGGCGCCGACATCGTGGCCCGCGCACTGGCCAAGTCGCTGCAGGAAAGCTGGGGCCAGACGGTGGTGGTCGAGAACAAGCCGGGCGCCGGCGGACAGATCGGCACGCGTGAAGTGGTTGCCGCCACCGACGGCCACACGTTCATGGTGCAGAGCTCGTCGCACTCGGTCAATCCGGCCCTGTACAAGTCGCTGCCCTATGACGTCAGCAAGGACCTGATCGACGTGGCGCTGCTGGCCACCACGCCCTATGTGATGGTCACCGCCTCGGACGGCCCGTACAAGAACGTCAAGATGCTGGTCGATGGCGCCAAGGCCAAACCCGACGGCGAGCCGTTCGCCTCGGCAGGCGTCGGCACCTCGACCCACCTGACCGCCGAGCTGTTCGCGCAGCGCGCCGGCGTGAAGATGATCCACATCCCGTTCAAGGGATCGCCCGATGCAATTCAGGATGTCGCCGGCGCCCGCTCCACCTTCTACATGGCTCCGCTGCCCACGGTGGGCGGCATGCTCAAGGACGGCAAGCTGACGCCGATCGCCGTCACCTCGGCCAGCCGCGCGGCGTCATTGCCGGCGGTGCCGACACTGGCCGAATCCGGCTACCCGGGTTTCTCGGCACTGCTGTGGGTCGGCCTCTGGGCCCCGGCCAGCATGCCGCCGGCGGTAGTTGCCAAGGTCTCGGCCGACGTCGCCAAGGCGCTGCAGTCGCCTGCCATGCACGATCACTACGCCCGCACCGGCAACGACGTGCGCGTGCTGTCACAGCCCGAATTCGCGCGCTTCGTGCGCGAAGAGATCGACGCCAACAAGCGACTGGTGCAGAGCGCCGGCATTCCGCAGCAATGACGGCTTCGGCCCCCGCCTGCGCAGCGCCTGATTTCGCGCCGCGCCGGCCGCAGCTGCTCCTGCCGGCAGGCGCCTGCGACTGCCACGCCCATGTGATCGGCCCGGCGGCGCGGTATGCGCTTGCCGCGCAGCGCATCTATACGCCACCCGATTGCGTCGCCGCCGATTACCAGGCGATGCTGACCGCCGTCGGGCTGACACGCGCGGTGCTGGTGCAACCCAGCGTCTACGGCAGCGACAACCGGCTGCTGGTCGACAGCCTGCTGGCCGCCGGCACCGGCAATTGGCGCGGCGTGGCGGTACTGGCCGGCGACGAGGACGACGCCGAGCTGTCGCGTCTGCATCAGGCCGGCGTGCGCGGCGCACGGGTCAACCTGGTCGATCGCGCCGACCGTGACACCCGCCTGCCGCTGGCGGATCTGCATGCGCTGGCGACGCGCATCGCGCCGCTGGGCTGGCACCTGGAACTGCTGGCGCATGTGGATGAGCACGGCGCCGGCCTGCAGGCGCTGGGCGACCTGCCGGTGCCGGTGGTATTCGGCCACCTGGGCTACCTGACGGTGGGGCGCGGTGTCGACGACCCCGGCTTCGCGGCCGTGCTGAGCCTGCTGAATGCGGGGCGGGCCTGGGTCAAGCTGACCGGACCATACCGCCTGACGCGTGACGCACTGCCCTACCCGGCGGTCGACGAGATGGCTGCCGCCTTGCGCGAGGCCGCACCGCAGCGCCTGGTCTGGGGCAGCGACTGGCCGCATGTGATGCTGCGCGGCGCCATGCCCAACGACGCCGACCTGGTCGATCTGATCGCGCGCTGGCTGCCGGATGCCGAATTGCGCGCGCAGGTGCTGGTCGACAATCCGCTGGCGCTCTACGGTTTTCGGCGCGCACCTGCCGGGCCCTGAAGCCAGTCGCTCGACCCGCCCTGCATCAGCTGTCGTGGCGATCGGCCGGCCGCGACGAATCGACTGCCGGCGCGCTGGCCAGGAACCCGTCGAAGCGGTTGCAGAAGTCGCCGGGCAACTCGAAGTACGGCAACGCGCCGCTTGGGAAAACGCTGAACTGCCAGTTCGGTCGGGCCTCCACGATGACTTGGCCGCGGTAGTCGGTGAAGTCACCGCGCACGCCGTGCGACATCCAGACCGGCATCTGAAGTTGCTCGTAGACGGTGTGGATGTCCGCGCTGAACAGGTTGGCCGCGAGGAAGTGCAGTGGCGCATGTTCGGCACCGGGCGCCCGCGCGGTCAGCACGCAGTAGGCCCACAGCGTCTCGTCGATTTCCTTCGACCCCCAGGTGCGACGCAGAAAGTAGCGGACCACGCCAGGTTGTGTCAGCGTGCGAAACAGGGCGCCTCCCCAGCGTTCGCCGGGCCCTCGCAGTGTCTTGTACAGCCAGGGCTTGCCCCGGGTACTGCCGGGCGCGCCGCGCCAACTCGCCAGTCCCCTGAAACCCGTCGGGCTGACAAGTGCCAGGCGGCTGTAGTGGGGCGACGCCTCGGACGCGGCGCGCGCCAGAAACTCGCACGACAGCGACACCGCCAGCGCATCGATCGGCGCCGGCCCGCAGCGGGCACGAATTTGCTCGGTGACGGCGTGGACGGCATCGGTCATCAGGCGCGGTGTGTACTGCCGATCACTGCGGTCCGAGAATCCGTAGCCTGGCAGATCGATCGAAAACACCGTCCGGGTGGCGCGGTAATGCTCGTGCAGCGGTCGAACCTCGGCAGCCGACGCCGCCGCGTTGATGCTGTGGATGAGCAGCAGCGGCGGTCCCTGGCCGGCCACGTAGGCACTCAGCCGCCCGGCCCGACTTGCAAACTCGAAGCGTTCGCCGCTCAGCGCCGCCGGCAACTGGGGCGTCACGCCTGACTTTCCCTGGTTGTCGAGCTCATACCCAACCCTGCCGCCAGCGGTTGCCGTCGGTCAGCTCGCGCCATTGCAGCAGCGACGACCGCCCGGAATGGACGGCCTCGATCTCGACCCATTCGATCCGGACGGTCGGTGGCTCGGGCTCGAGCACCCGCGTCACGACAAAATGCTTCTCCCGGTTGGCGGGCGATACCGCTGTCCACTTGCTGAGCAGCAGTTTCTTCGGGCTCAGCGGGTTCCTGCGTGGGCGAGCACCGGGGGTCGACGCGGCAGTCTGATCGGGTGATGCAGTCATGGGATCATCAATTCTCGCGCAGCGGGTTCAGATCGGTCGCCGCAGCTTGGCGCGGTTCAGAAGGCCTCCGTGTGGCTGCGCAACTCGATCTCCCAGCTCCAGGCGCCCGGCGGTTGCGCCAGCGCAGCCATGTACGAGCGCGCAATCGCCTGCGGCGTGAAGTCGCCGGGGTCTCTGCCGCCCTGATTCACACTGCCGTCGATGACGAAGTGGACGACATGAATGCCTGCCGGGCCCAACTCGCGGGCCAGGCTTTGCGCCAGCCCGCGCAGCGCAAACTTGCCCATGGCAAACACCGACGACTTGGCAAAACCCTTGACGCCGGCGGTTGCGCCGGTGAAGAAAATGCTGCCGCTGCCTCGCGGCAGCATGCGGCGCGCGGCCTCCTGAGCGGTGGCGAGCGCCCCGACGGCCGTGGTCTGGATCGCCGCAGCGGCCGCCGCCATGTCCAGGCTGAGCAAATCGCCGCGGATGCGCGCGCTCGGGTTGTAGAGCACCACCTGCGGCGCGCCCAGCGTGCGCTCGACGGCGTCGAACAGTCGAACGATGCTGGCGGGCTGCGATGCATCGGCTTCGAACGGTGTCGCGCCGAGGGTTGTCGCCAGCGGACGCAGACGGTCGAGGTTGCGTGCTGCAACTGCAACCGCGTAACCCGATGCCGCCAGCGATTCGGCGAATGCGCTGCTGATTCCCGGCCCCACGCCCACGATCAAGGCCACCTTCTGGTCCATTCCGGTCTCCTTCAAAGCGGCAACCTGCTGCCTGCCGAAGCCGTCCATCGTACGTTGTGATGGACTCCAGTGCGATCGCCTTCGCTGATCAATGGCGCCTGGCGGTCGCCCGTCCGCCCCTCGCGGCCACCGACAATCCATGAATGTCAACCCTGATGCGCTCTGCAAGTCCGGTCCGTCGCGCGTTGCTGAGCGCGGCTGCGGCCATGGTCTCGATGGCCGCAGCCGCCGCGCCGCTGGCGCCGTCGCCAGTGCAGAAGCAGGTCGATGCAACCGACGGACACCGCGTGACGCTGGATGTGTACCCGGCTGCCGGCCCGCCGCGCGGCGCTGTGATCCTCTCGCACGGCTTTACCCGCAGCCGGCGCACCTTGGCAGGCCATGCGCAGGCGCTGGCCGAGGCCGGTGTGCTGGCGCTGACGCCGGACCTGCCCTGCACCTTCGACTTCCGCTGCAACGCCCGCGCGCTCGCCGCGCTGGTCGGCCTGCTGCGTGCGGGCGGACCCTTCGGCGCCCCGGTGGAAAGGGTCGTGCTTGTCGGCTTTTCAGCGGGCGGGCTGTCCAGCCTGCTGGCTGCGGACACGCCCGGCGTGGTGGGCTTTGTCGGTCTGGATCCGTTTGACCGCACGGTGTCGGGCGAGACCGAGCGCCTGGGCCTGGCCGCAGCCGGCCGGCTGCGTACCGAGACGCTGTTGCTGCGCGCACCGCCGTCGCGCTGCAACGGCAGCGCCGCGGCAGCCCCTTGGGCAGCCGAGCTGCCGATGTTGTGGCGAGACGAACTGATCGAAGGCGCGTCGCACTGCGACTTCGAGTCGCCCACCGACTGGGTCTGCAGATTGGCCTGCGGCGGCGCCGACCCGGCGCGTCAGCAGCAGGTACGGCAGGGGCTGCTGGACGCCATGGAACGCTGGCTTCACTGAGTGGGCGGTGAGCGGCATCGCCGCGTTCAGGGACCGCTCGCAGCCGCTGGCGACAGGCAACCGTGCGGGTCCGAAATCCGGAATCAGGACTTCCCGGCGCGGACGATGACAACCGCCGAAATCGCCAGCAGCACGATGGCACCGGCCTCGAACAAGATGTTTTCCGGCGCCATGTCTTTGCCTTGCAGCACGATGAGACGTGCCAGCGCGGTGATGGCAATGAAAATCGGGTAGATGAAGGGCGAGCCGCTGCCGGTGTAGAACACAGCGACCATGCCGATCACTTCGGTGTACAGAAACATCAGCAGGATGTCGGCGAGGTCGATCTTGCGGGACCCGATCACGCCCCAGACCTCCACAGCGGCGGCGCCGAGGGTCATCGCCGCGACCGTGATCAACAGAGCGCGCTCGATCAGTCGAAAAGCCCCGACCACCAGCGTCTCCTCGTTCGGGCCCAACTTGGGCGCTCCGGAGTCGTCCGTGGCTTTTGCGAGGTCACTCGACGGCTGGCTGTTTTTGGTCATTGACATAAGGTAGCACGTCCGGTTGTCGAGAGTGGGCAACGGAATCCACAGCTCCCCCTATTCAATGGAAAGGTCGGGCGCATCTCTATGCGCTTGGCTCATCCAGCGCGTCATCGACTTCGTCGACGCCGGCCACCCGGATTGATGCGGATGTGGAAAAGCGGCAGCGGGGATATTGCGCAATGGGGTACCCGATGGCGGCCGAATCGACCAGTAATGACGGCGCTTATCGGCAAGCTCTGGACGGCCTTCCACCTATCAGACCGATAATCCCTCAAGTCAGGCGGAAAATTCAAGGCCTGGGCCGAACAGTCCGGCTTCGATCCCACGAACCCGTCCGCTTGATGAACGACAAGACAAAGACAGGCAACGCACCGCTCCCCGGCGAGCCGGCCCACACGCCCGTCATGGCCCAGTACCTGCCCGTGACTTTGCAGGCCCCATAGAACCTGAGGTTCCAGGTAGAAGTCGCACTGCAAGTCCCCCTATGGTCCCCCTTGTTGCTGGCGGCACATGACGGCAAATGAGGGCACTCTGGGCCGTCGAGCGCAGGGGTTCCGAACTGCCAACTGCGCAACTCCATTCAGGAACCCGATAGGGCAATGCCGGAGCGCAACCATCGGCCCTCAGCAAGCGTTCGGGTGGCGCAATCGAACGTCGGCGATCTTACGGTCAGCCGACATCGGACGCACGATATCGTGGACCCGCACTCGGCCAGTTGCGGTCCTTTACGAAACAGGATTCGACGCCTGGAAGCTGCCGTTCAACATTTGAGGTAAGCGGCGGCCAACAGCGCCGCCGACTTGGCCGAAGCGATCGAACCAAACCCGCCGTCAGCTGTCCGCTTGACCGATGGGTTGGGCGTCACTGGCCGAAGCGCGAGGCGTTCCATGACTGACGAGGCAGCTGTGCTCTACGCTGCGACCTCAACGTATTCGACTTGGCTTGCGCTATCCGGAATTGGCAATCCGTCTTCGCGCAGACCTTCAACATGGAAAACGATCGCTTCGCGGATTTCGGCTTCGACTTCTGCAACAGTTGCTCCCGTGGCTACGCAGCCAGGAAGATCCGGGACGTACGCCGAATAGTTACCTTCGGCCTTTTCAATGACGATGGCGTAGCGCATATGACCTCACAACTTAAGACCAGCCTGCTTCTGAATACTGTTCAATGTGCCGGGCGCCAAATCGTCGCTCGGTTTGCCAGGAACAGTGACGCGACCAGGCTTGTTCGCGTGCTTGAATTGACGATGGCTTCCACGAATTGCGACCAAGTACCAACCATCGGTTTGGAGCAATCTCAGGACGTCGCTGACCTTCATGCGGGAAGGATAGCAGGGCTCCTCCGCAAAGCTGCGAAGCCTCCTATGACGCCCAACTTTCGACGTAAGGGGCGGCCGCAAGTGGGCGAAGCCCGCTTGTGAACGTCCCCTTGACGGAGGGGTTTGGCGCTTGCTCGTTGAGCATCGCGCTCAAACGCAAGAAGGCGGCTGAATTCGAACGACAACAACCCCAACATGCCAATGCCGGCCGCCAGGGAAAGATAAACCCCGACAACAAAGAATTCAGCACCGCTATCGGTTCGGCTCTTCATGAACGCTCGCATCAATGGGCCAGCAACCCAGCTGAGAACTGACGCTAGCACCCCAACATAGAGGCAAAACGTGCCGGCTGCGCGTAGGAAAGCAGCGAGGCCCGTGGCTTCCGGCGAGCTGAGAACACCCGGCACGCGTGCTACGAGGTATACGCGATAGAGCCCCAGGCCCAGAAAGACGAGAGGCCCGAGGAATGGAACAAGCCCCATGCTTGCGCCGGTAGCCAGCCCGACCCAACCAGACTTGGCCAAGCCGAACGGCAAGATCGCGGCGAGCAGCACCAAGCAGTAGGCAACCTTTAGTATGGAGGAGGGCTGTTGAATCATGTGGAAGGGAGTGGTTTCGTCGCAGTGGTGAAGCGCCTAACTTGTGTATATGGCGACAGTTTTGCTGCATAACGTCGGCGCTGTCTCCCTAACTCGGCGAGCGCTGACCCAGCGCAAGCCGCATGGATGCTTGGTTTGTCGGTAGATAACGGTGGTTTCATCCAGTCCTAGCCTTCCGGCAAAACCGGCATCCCTTTTTTGCTGGACTTTGCCCGGGCTCGTCTTCCGACGCAAGCCCAAGCCGTAGGGGGGCGTTGCGATGCTGCATAGAAACCGAATCTGACTGGATGACGAGGTGGCGCGCCCGAGAGCTGCCTGTCGCGACGGGCTGCAACGGGGCGTTATGCACAGCACGCAGTTATGCATAGTTGGTCCGGCAGCGCGGCGTCGCCGCCCTCGCAAGAGGGCTGCGGTCGCGTCTTTGAACTGCACGTAATTACAAGGTCTTGAGGAACTTCAACAGGTCGTCATCTGCCCGGAACCGCCGTGGGACCACGTTGGGATCCTGAAGCCTGGCCAGTGCCTTCTCCTTCATGGCGAGATCGGCCTCAACGTACTGGTGCGTCGTCGCTGGACTCTCGTGTCCGAGCCACAGGGCGATCACGGTGATGTCCACGCCCGACTGCAGAAGGTGCATGGCCGTCGAATGCCTGAGGCAGTGCGGAGAGATCGTTCTCCCGGCCAGGCTGGGCGTCGTGAGCGCCGCGGCCTTGACGGCCAACGCCAGGCGCTGCGTTACGTTGGATCGCGTCATCCCCTGTCCGCCGCGGTTGGGCAGCAGCGCCGACGTGGAAGTCAGGTCCGGGTTGAGCCTCAGCCAGGCGCGGATCACCTTGACTGTCGATCGCCAGAGCGGCACCGACCGTTGCTTGCGTCCCTTGCCATGCAGATGCACGCAGGCGGCCGGGGCCAGCACGACGTCCCCGACCTTCACGCCGATCACCTCCGACACGCGGGCACCGGTGTTGTACAGCAGGGCCAGCAGGAGCTTGTCTCGCTGGCTCACCCAATCCGCTCCCGGCGCACCACCGATCACGGCCAGCATCTCCTCGCGTGTCAGGAACTCGAACATCGGCCGCTCGAAGCGCTTCATCGGCACGCCGAGCGCGTGCTCGACGACCTGAAGTGCCGTCACATCTCGCCGAGCCGCGAACTTCAGGAACGAGCGCAGCGCGGCCAGTCGCGCATTGCGGCTGCGGACGGTGTTGTGCCGATCGCGTTCGAGATGGTCGAGGAAGTCCAGGATCAGCGCGGGCGTCAGGTCGGCGAGCGACAGCGTCGTGGGCGTCTTGTGCAGTCGCGCCTGGGCGAAGTCCAGGAACAGCACGAACGCGTCCCTGTAGGCCGCAACGGTCTGCGGGCTCAACGCGCGCTGCTGCGTCATGTGTTCGGCGAAGAAGGACTGGACCAGCGTCGCGAAGCTCGGCGGAGCGGGCTTGCGGTGGTCAGGGCTACTCATCGTCGCTCTCCGCGAAGTCGGCGAAGCGTTCGAATCGAGCGCCGGCCAACGCCATCAACTCCGGCACGCCGCTCAGGTACCAGTAGGTGCTGGAGATGTTGATGTGGCCCATGTACGTGGACAAGGCCAGCATTCGTTGGTCGAGGTTCGCTCCCTGCTGATGCCACAGGATCATCCGCCTCACGGCAAAGCTGTGGCGCAGGTCATGCACCCTGGGTTGGCCATGGCCGCCGCGATCAATCCAGCCCAACTGTTCGCGCAACTGACAGAACACTCGATGCACCTGCCGGTCTCCCAGCGGCTCGCCGCGGCGCACGCCGCGCGAGCTGACGAAGAAGGTCATCTGCGGCCTCGGTTGTACGTGCTGGCGGCGCAGGAAGCTCGGTAGGCGGCCAGCGGGCCGATCACGCTGGGGTGCAGCGGCACCATGCGCGACTTGCCGAACTTGGTCTGCTGGATGGTCAGGATGCCGCCGTCCAGATCGGCATCTGTGTCGGCCAGGCTGATCGCTTCAGAGACCCGAAGCCCGGCCGATGCGATCAGGCCGAACAGCGTCGCATAAGTGGCGGCACGAACGCCATCCGAGGGCCCGAGTCGACGGGCCGCGACGATCAGCGCTGCGATCTCGACTTCGCTGTAGATGTGAGGCGCCACGCGGCGCGGGATCGGACCGAAGCTGGAGTCGTCTGGAACTTCGACGGTCGGATCGAACTGCTGCAGCCAGCGCATGAAGGGGCGCAGCGTCGCCAGCCGGCGCGCTGCGGTATCGACATTGGGCTGACCGTCCACGAGATACCGAGATTGCACCTGACGCGCCCACTGGACCATCACGTCCACCGTCAACGCGCTACGCTGATCCTCTCCGGCCATGAAGCGGGTGAAGTGACGCACGGCGAGATCGGAAGAGCACGGCTTGAACCCGAGGCGCCGGCGTTCAGCCAAGTATTGCTCCACCTTCGCGGTGATGTCGATGCTCGGCGATGACGGGGCGCTCATGATGCGCTCCCAGGCCAAGGCAGAGCGACCTCGGCAAGCAGTTGCAAGTCGAGCTTGGCGTAGATCAGCGAGGTGTCCAGCGATCGATGCCGAAGCACATCCGCAACCTCCTTGATCGAACTGCCGCTGTTGACCAAGCGACAGGCCAGCGTATGGCGCAATGAGTGGCAACCGCGTGAGATGCCAGCACCTCGCAGGGCTCGCCCGATTGCCTGGCTCACTGTGTCGACGCCGATGGGTCTGTCGTGTGGCGCCAACTTACGGACGAACAGCGACGGCAACGTGGTTGCTGGTCGTTCGCGCCTCATGTACTCTGCCAGCGCTTGCCCGGTTATAGCCGGCAGCGGCAGTACATCCTGGCGCTGAGACTTCGTTCGCTTCAGGGTCACCGTGCCGGCTCGCCAATCGAAGTCGCTGATCTCCAGCTTGGCGATCTCGCCCACGCGCAGTCCGAGATCCAGGGCCAGGCGAACCATGGCCAGCAGGCGCAGCGGCGCCCGCTTGGCCTTGGCGCAATGCGCTTCGAGGCGCTCGACTTCCTCGGTCGTCAGCGCGCGCGGCAACGACGCCTGGCTCCATCGCACCGGCGACGAGATAGCGCCGAGCAGGCTGTTCACTGCGTCACCGCAGGTCCCGCGGTATCGGAAGTAGGCCCGCAGCGCCGCAGTGACCGCGCTGGCATGCGATGCGCTGCTGACCCGCGTGAGCTCGGTTGCGATGAAGCCGCGAACGTCTTCCGGCTGCAACTCGCCGATGGCGATGGCCTTGCCCGCGAACTTGCATTGCAGCAAACGACCTACGAGTACCAGCCGATCCTCGCGCGTGCCTATGGCCAGGCCGCGGGCGTCGCGCATGTGGATGTTGTAACGGTTCAGTTCGTCTGCATTGGGACCGCTGGGGCTTGGCAGTTCCACGATGACATGCTGTTCCCGCAACAAGGCGAGAAGGTGTCCGAGACTGGCGCTCAAGCCGCTGCGTGTACGCAGAGCCGCGGGATGGCAGTCGCAGCGCGGCAGATGCGAATCCAGAAACTGCTCGACGAGGGCTTCGTCGATCTGCTCGGCAGATACCTGGCACTTCGTCATCCAGTGGGCAAAGTGCGACCAGCGCACGAAGGGCCGTCTCCGAGCTGCCTTCGGCGTACCGGCCTCGCTCCAGCAAGTCCTGGAATGCACCGACGTACGAAGACAGCGGACCGTCGAGCAGCCAAGCCCTGGCCAACGGGTGCAATGAGCGGATCAAGTCCATGGCGATCTCCAGTTGTGAGATCTCCATCCATGCGCCGGCCCGGAACTTATGTCCAGTTCAACGGCACCCCTCCTGGCAGACTGCCCAGAGAAATCGCGACCTGCGGCCGGATCAAGCCCAGGAACTGTTCATAACTGCGTGCTGCGCATAACGCTGCTTATGAAAAGCTCTCCATAAGGGTCGTTTCCGGGTACTCCTCTTTGATTGTTCATCGACGGGTCTACAACAGCTTGCTGACTTTCGCAGAGCCTCGCTGGCTGTTCCTGGATTGCCGAGTGTCAGCACGGGCGAAGAGCGGCTTGGCGCCTTACGCGCCCTGCCCGGGTGCCGATTCATGACGCGACGACTTCATGATGGACGTGCATGTCGATGTGCACGTCGGCATATGGACACAACACGCCGCCAGCGTCATCTCGTTCGACCAGACCCAGGCTGGTCAGCACCTGCACATCTTCGTGCACGCGCTTGACGTCGCGCCCGGCGCGCCGCGCCAGCTCGCGCACCGCCATCGCTCCCTGCCCCTGCAAGGCGGTTACCAACGCCCAGCGACGCTCAGTCAGCCTGCCGAAGAACGCACCCGGGCTTTCGAAGTTCAGCGTCTCGCCCTGGTAGCTGTCGGCCTGCGCCGCCTTTCCCGCTTGCCGCAGGGCTGCGCGCCAGTCGGGCGACATGGTGATGGTGAGCGTGCGTCGTGTCGTCATGGCGTTCTCCTTGCCGCATCCACGGCGGCGATGAAATCTTCCACCAAGGCGTCAACCGTGGTGAAGGTGTAGGGCAGCTCCCGCCCGTGCAGATGGCAGTGGTCGCCCTTGCCCCGTTCGTTGTCGAATCCGACCACACGCACGCCGTCCAAGGCGTAGACCGCTCGGTACTTGTAGCCATGGTCTGTCGGTGGCACCGGTCGCGGCACGCGCCAGACCACCAGTTCCATCACGCCACCATCCTCGGCAACGCTCTTGAAGCGGGTGATCAGTTCGGCCTTCATGTTGGCAATTGTGCCAACAGATGAAGTCGTCGGCAAGTTCGCCAACATGCGCCGGGTGCTGTGCTCAGGGAGCCGGCAACGGTTTAGGTTGCTACGACACTCAGCGGTCCGAGCCAGCCAGTTTGAACGCTGGGGGACTGGTCAAGAACCCCCTGGAAGACCTTCGCCGATGGTCCCCATCCAGTCCGCTCGCGAAAGCCAAGTCGGCCCCATCTGGCAACTCCATCAGGTGACCAAAACGCCGCATGGAGTCCAAAGTGACTGTCATCAAACGCATTTTTCAATCGACACGGCGTCGGAAGTCGCCCCACGATAATTCCGCAGTACCAGACGGGCGAATTCTTTTCGTTCGCCGCGACATGCAGCCAAGTCATTGATGCAAAAAGACAATCCACCATCCACCGCGAAGAACACCGACCTGACCGGCCACACGCCCATGATGGCCCAGTACCTGCGCATCAAGGCCGACTTCCCTGACACGCTGGTGTTCTACCGGATGGGCGATTTCTACGAGCTGTTCTTCGACGACGCGCGGCGCGCCAACCGATTGCTCGACATCACGCTGACGACGCGTGGCCAGAGCGCTGGCGAGCCGGTGGTGATGGCCGGCGTGCCGGTGCATTCGGTCGACGGCTATCTGGCCAGGCTGATCAAGCTCGGCGAGGCGGTGGCGATCTGCGAGCAGGTGGGTGATGTGGCCACCGCCAAGGGGCCGGTCGAGCGCAAGGTGGTGCGAGTGGTCACGCCAGGCACCGTCACCGACAGCGAACTGCTGGCCGACAACAGTGATGCGCTGCTGTTGGCACTGTCGACGCTGCGCAAGCGTGGCCAGGTTGTCCATGGCCTGGCGTGGCTGGGCCTGTCGAGCGGCGAACTCGGCATCACCGAATGCGCCGAGCATGAATTGCCTGGCTGGCTGGCGCGGCTCGATGCGGCCGAGGCGCTGGTCGATCGCGACGATATTCCCGCCGCCATGTCCGGCAGCCGGATGGCCGTCACGCACCGGCCGGCATGGCAGTTCGACTCGGCGCTGGGCCTGCGCAAACTGTGCGAGCAATTGCAGGTGGCCAGCCTGGCCGGCTTCGACGCACAGGCGCTGACCACGGCACACGCGGCCGCCGCCGCCTTGCTGAGTTACGCCGAACATACCCAGGGCCAGGCGCTGGCGCATGTGCGAAGCCTGACCGTTCAGCGGTCGAGCGAGCTGCTCGATCTGCCACCGACAACCCATCGCAATCTCGAGTTGACGCAGACGCTGCGTGGCGAGGATTCGCCCACCTTGCTGTCGCTGCTCGACACCTGCCGCAGCGGCATGGGCAGCCGCGCGCTGCGCCAGTGGCTGACCCATCCGCCGCGCGAGCGGGCGCGTGCCATCGATCGGCACGACGCCATCGGCGCGTTGATCGCACACGGTGTCGGTGACTTGCGCACCCTCTTGCGCGACATCAGCGATGTCGAGCGCATCACCTCGCGACTGGCACTTCGCCAGGTTCGCCCGCGCGAACTGGCCGGCTTGCGCAGCACGATGGCCGCGTTGCCGGCGCTGCGCAGTTTTCTGCCCGCAGATGACTCCGCACTGACGGCGCGATTGTTGACCGGCATCGCCGCGGCACTTCGACCACCGACCGACGTGATTCGGCTGCTCGATTCGGCCATCGCTGAAGTTCCTGCCGTCTGGTTGCGTGACGGCGGCGTGATCGCAGCCGGCTTCGATGCCGATCTCGACGAACTGCGCGGCATCAGCCAGAACTGCGATGCCTTCCTGCTCGACCTCGAAGCCCGCGAGCGAACACGCAGCGGCATCGGCAATCTGCGGGTTCAATTCAACAAGGTCCACGGCTTCTACATCGAAGTGACGATGGGTCAGGTCGACAAGGTGCCGGCCGACTATCAGCGCCGGCAGACGCTGAAAAACGCCGAGCGGTACATCACGCCCGAATTGAAAGCCTTCGAGGACAAGGCCTTGTCGGCGCAGGAGCGTGCGCTGGCCCGCGAAAAATGGTTGTTCGAGCAATTGCTCGATCAGTTGCAGCTTCATCTGCCCGAATTGAGTGCGCTGGCAAAAGCACTGGCCTCGCTCGACGCCTTGTGCGCCCTCAGCGAGCGCGCCGTGAGCCTCGGCTGGTGCCGCCCGCAGTTTGTCCGCGAGGCCTGCATCGAGATCACGGCCGGCCGCCATCCGGTTGTCGAAGCGCGCCTGCTCGAAACCGGCGGCGGCAATTTCATGGCCAACGATTGCCGCTTCGACAGCCAGAACCGGATGCTGGTGATCACCGGCCCGAACATGGGCGGCAAAAGCACCTTCATGCGCCAGGTCGCCTTGATCGTCTTGCTGGCCGCGATGGGTTCGTACGTTCCGGCGCAGGCCTGCCGGCTCGGGCCGATCGACGCCATCCACACCCGCATCGGCGCGGCCGACGATCTGGCCAATGCGCAATCGACCTTCATGCTCGAGATGACCGAGGCGGCGGCCATCCTCAACCAGGCAGGCGAGCACTCGCTGGTGCTGATGGACGAGATCGGCCGTGGCACCTCGACCTTCGACGGTCTGGCGCTGGCCGGCGCCATTGCCGGCTGGCTGCACGACCGCAACCGGTCGTTCACCTTGTTCGCGACCCATTATTTCGAACTGACCGAATTTCCGGCACGCCATGAGCGGGCGCGCAACGTGCATGTCTCGGCTGCAGAAAGTGGCAACCGGATCGTTTTTCTGCACGACATCCAACCCGGCCCGGCGAGCCGCAGTTATGGCGTGCAAGTGGCCCGGCTGGCCGGTATGCCCGGCGCTCTGGTACGTCAGGCGCGGTCGACACTGGAGGCGCTGGAGGCGCAGCAGCAGGCCAATCAGGCGCAGATCGATCTGTTCGCCGCCGCACCCGAGGCGCCGAGTGTCGAACCTTCGGCAGTCGACGCGGCACTCGCCGAAATCGATCCCGATGCCTTGACGCCACGCGATGCGCTGGCCGTGCTGTACAAACTGAAACTGCTGCAAACCCCCTGAGGCGACGCTGAACAAGTGCCCGCGAGTAGGCGCGCCTCGCAGACCGCCCGTCGCGAGGATGCGCGCGCCGCGAGGGACTTGTTCAGCGTTGCCATAAACTGCACCGCATGACGTATTGCATTGGAATCAAACTCGAAGCCGGCCTGGTTTTTCTGTCCGATTCACGAACCAACGCGGGGGTCGATCAGATCAGCACCTTCCGCAAGATGATCGTCTACGAGAAACCCGACGATCGCCTGATGGTGATGTTGTCGGCCGGCAATCTGTCGATCAGCCAGTCGATCCGTGAGATTTTGCAGGTCGAGAAAATTCCGGCCAGCACCGACGATGCCGACGCGGCACCGATCACCATCTGGAACGCGACCAGCATGTTCGATGCGGTGCGGGTGCTCGGCTCGGCGGTGCGCCGGGTGCGTGCCGACGACGGGCCGGCGCTGAAGGCCAGTGGCGTCGATTTCAATGTCTCGTTGATTTTCGGCGGCCAGATCAAGGGTGAGGCAATGCGCCTGTTCCTGGTCTACTCGGCCGGCAATTTCATCGAGGCGACCCGCGAGACCTGCTTCTTCCAGGTTGGCGAATCGAAATATGGCAAACCGGTACTCGACCGCCTGCTGGCCCCCGGCACGCCGCTCGAAGTGGCTGCCAAGGCGGCGCTGGTGTCGATGGATTCGACCATGAATTCCAACCTGTCGGTCGGCTTGCCGCTGGATCTGCTGGTTTATCAGAACAACCAGTTGAAGACCGAGCAGATCGTCTGCATCGACGAGAACAACCCGTATTTCGAGATGGTCCACAGCAGTTGGGGGCAGCGGCTGCGCCAGGTTTTCGATTCGCTGGAAGATCCGCATTGGGGGCAAGGTCCCTGCGAGGTGCCGTTGCAGGCACCGTCAAGCCGCTACGAGCCGATGCGCAAGATTGCCCATTCGGGCCAGAAGATCGTTTGAGCGAGTCACCCACCGGACAGCGCAGCGATGAAGGCCTGCCGACGCTGGTCTTTTCGCACGCCAACGGCTTTCCGGCCGGCACCTACCGGCAACTCTTCGATATCTGGCGCAGCGCCGGCTGGCGTGTGCTGGCGCTCGACAAGATCGGCCATGACGAGCGGTTTCCGGTCAGCCTGAACTGGCCCCATCTGCGCGATCAACTGCTGGACATGATCGACACCGAACGCAGCGGTCCGGTCTGGCTGGTCGGTCACTCGCTCGGCGGCTACCTGAGCATCCTGGCGGCGGCGCAACGGCCACCAATGGCGCTGGGCGTCGTGTTGCTCGATTCACCGATCCTGCCACCGCTGCTCGGTCGCGCGGTTCAGCTCGCGCAACTGACCGGACTCGGCAAACGTTATTCGCCCGGCGCGGTCTCGCGGCGGCGGCGCCAGCAATGGGTGGATGCCGAAGCGGCGTATCGACACTTCGCGGACAAACCCGCATTTGCCCGTTGGGCGCCGGGCGTGCTGCAGGACTATGTGGATTCGACCATGACCGCCGACGCCAGCGGCGTGCGACTCGGCTTCGATCGCCAGATCGAGACCCGCATCTACGACACCCTGCCCCATCACATCGCCCGGATGTTGCGACGCCAGGCACTGCAATGTCCGCTGGCGTTCATCGGCGGAACCGAATCGGTCGAAGTCAAACAGGTCGGGCTGCGCGCGACTCGAAGCTTCTGCGGCAGCCGCATCAGCTGGATCGCCGGCAGCCACCTGTTTCCGTTCGAGCGGCCGGCAGAAACCGCTGCCGCCGTGCTCGAATGCCTGGGCAAGATGGGCAACGAGCGCCACGGTTCGGCTGCCACCCCACCCCTATAATCACGCTTTACCACCTCAGCCTGCGCACGACGGCTGCATCCAATGACCAAGTTTGTCTTTGTCACCGGCGGTGTGGTGTCCTCGCTGGGCAAGGGCATCGCTGCAGCCTCCCTCGCGGCCATCCTCGAATCGCGTGGTTTGAAGGTCACGCTGATCAAGCTCGATCCGTACCTGAATGTCGATCCGGGCACGATGTCGCCGTTCCAGCACGGCGAGGTTTTTGTCACCGACGACGGTGCCGAAACCGACCTCGACCTCGGCCACTACGAGCGTTTCATCACCACGCGGATGAAGCGCACCAACAATTTCACGACCGGCCAGATCTACAAGAGCGTGCTCGAGAAGGAGCGTCGCGGCGACTACCTCGGCAAGACAGTGCAGGTGATCCCGCATGTCACCAACGAGATCCAGGATTTCATCAAGCGCGGCGCCGGCATGGCTACCGAGCAGGCGGTCGACGTGGCGATTGTCGAGATCGGCGGCACGGTCGGCGACATCGAAAGCCTGCCCTTCCTGGAAGCGGTGCGCCAACTCAGCCTGAAGATGGGGCCGAACAATTCGGCCTTCGTGCACCTGACCTACGTCCCCTATATCGCCGCCGCTGGTGAGCTGAAGACCAAGCCGACGCAGCACACGGTGCAGAAGATGCGCGAGATCGGCATCCAGCCCGACGCGCTGCTCTGCCGCGCCGACCGCGCCGTGCCGGCCGAAGAGCGCGAAAAAATTTCACTGTTCACCAACGTGCCTGAATGGGGCGTCATTTCGGTCTGGGATGTCGACACCATCTACAAGGTGCCGCGCATGCTGCACGAACAAGGTCTTGACGGCCTGATCTGCGACAAGCTGCGAATCAACACCCCGCCCGCCAACCTGAAACGTTGGGACGATCTGGTCAATCGGGTCGAGCACCCCGAACGCGAGGTGAAGATCGCGATGTGTGGCAAATATACCGACCTGTCGGACTCGTACAAATCGCTCAACGAAGCCTTGCGGCATGCCGGCATCCACAACGGCGCGAAGATCCACATCGACTATGTCGATTCGGAAGGTCTGAGCCGCGACAACATCAAGCAACTGGCAAAATTCGACGCCATTCTGGTGCCGGGCGGATTCGGTGTGCGCGGTGTCGAAGGCAAGATTCTGGCGGCGCAGTTCGCGCGCGAACACCGCACGCCGTATCTCGGTATCTGCCTGGGCATGCAGGTTGCAACGATCGAGTTTGCGCGCCACAAGGCGGGGTTGCAGCACGCCAACAGCACCGAATTCGATGCCGCGACGCCCGAGCCGGTGATCGCCCTGATCGACGAATGGCAAGACGCCGATGGCTCGATCCAGAAGCGTGATGCACAGTCCGACCTGGGCGGCACGATGCGCCTGGGTGCGCAGAGTTCGGATGTCAAGCCAGGCACGCTGGCACACGAGGTTTATGGCGATGTGGTGTCCGAACGCCACCGCCACCGCTACGAGGCCAATGTCAACTACCTCGATCAGCTGGCCGAAGCCGGGCTGGTGATCTCGGCCTTGACGCAGCGTGAGCGGCTGACCGAGATCATCGAGCTGCCGCGCTCGGTTCACCCCTGGTTCATGGGGGTGCAGTTCCACCCCGAGTTCAAATCGACACCTTGGGATGGACACCCGTTGTTCATTTCCTTCATTCGCGCCGCGCTGACCCATCAGGCGAGTGCATCCACCGAGCAACTCGCAGCATGAAACTGTGTGGCTTCGAAGTCGGCCTTGATCGGCCGTTCTTCCTGATCGCCGGGCCTTGCGTGGTCGAATCCGAGCAATTGCAGATCGACGTTGCCGGCCGCCTGAAGGAAATCACCACCGAACTGGCGATCCCGTTCATCTTCAAGAGCAGTTACGACAAGGCCAACCGCTCCAGCGGCACCACCTTCCGCGGCCCGGGGATGGAGCGTGGCCTGGAAATCCTGGCCAAGGTCAAGCGCGAGCTCGGTGTGCCGCTGCTGACCGACGTCCACAACGAGGCCGACATTGCCGCGGTTGCGGCGGTGGTCGACGTGCTGCAGACGCCGGCATTCCTGTGTCGCCAGACCGATTTCATCCGCGCCGTCGCGCAATCGGGCAAGCCGGTGAATATCAAGAAGGGGCAGTTTCTGGCGCCGCACGACATGCGCAACGTGATCGACAAGGCGCGCGCCGCGGCGCGCGAAAAAAACCTGCCAGAAGACAATTTCATGGCGTGCGAACGCGGTGCCAGCTTCGGCTACAACAATCTGGTCAGCGACATGCGCTCGTTGGCGATCATGCGTGAGACCGGCGCCCCGGTGGTTTTCGACGCCACCCATTCAGTGCAGCTGCCCGGCGGCCAGGGCACCAGCAGCGGAGGACAACGCGAGTTCGTGCCGGTACTGGCGCGGGCGGCGGTCGCAGTGGGTGTGGCGGGCCTGTTCATGGAAACGCACCCCGACCCGGCCCACGCCATGAGCGACGGGCCGAATGCGGTGCCGCTCAAGCACATGCGCGCACTGCTCGAGCAGCTGCTGGCGCTCGATCGCGTGATCAAGCAGCAGCCGCTGCTTGAAAACGACTTCAGCTGCTGAACCGAAGGACGCTGTCATGCCCGTTGCCTACATCATCGTCGACATGAAAATCACCGATGCCGAGCAATACAAGGCCTACATGGCAGCGGCTCCGGCCGCCGTGAAGGCGGCGGGAGGCGAGTATCTGGTGCGTGGCGGCCGCCACGAAACGCTCGAAGGCCACTGGCAGCCGGCACGGCTTGCGATGTTGCGATTTCCGAGCTTCGAAAAAGCCAAGGCCTTTTACGGCGACGAGTTGTACCGCCAGGCCCGCGCCAAGCGCGATGGCGCCACCGAATTTTTCAACATGGTTCTGGTCGAGGGCGTGTAAATGGACCACCCCTTAGCGCCTACGGCGCACCCCTCAAGGGGCGTCGCCAGCGGCCCGGCAAAGCCGGTTCCGCGGCGGAACCACCCCTTAGCGCCTACGGCGCACCCCTCAAGGGGCGTCGCCAGCGGCCCGGCAAAGCCGGTTCCGCGGCGGAACCACCCCTTAGCGCCTACGGCGCACCCCTCAAGGGGCGTCGCCAGCGGCCCGGCAAAGCCGGTTCCGCGGCGGAACCACCCCTTAGCGCCTACGGCGCACCCCTCAAGGGGCGTCGCCAGCGGCCCGGCAAAGCCGGTTCCGCGGCGGAACCACCCCTTAGCGCCTACGGCGCACCCCTCAAGGGGCGTCGCCAGCGGCCCGGCAAAGCCGTGGATTGGACCACCCCGAAGCGCCTTCGGCGCCTCCCCTCCAGGGGCACCGCCAGCGGCCCGGCAGAGCCGGTTCCGCGGCGGCTGCTTGATCGATTCATATTCTGAGATATCCAAAGGAAAAGAATGAGCGCAATCGTTGACATCGTCGGGCGCGAAATCCTCGACAGCCGCGGTAACCCGACCGTCGAGTGCGACGTCCTGCTCGAATCGGGCACGATGGGCCGCGCCGCGGTGCCCAGTGGTGCGTCGACCGGCTCGCGCGAGGCGATCGAGCTGCGCGACGGCGACAAGAACCGCTATCTCGGCAAAGGCGTGCTGCGTGCCGTCGAACACGTCAATACCGAAATCAGTGAAGCGGTGCTCGGGCTCGACGCGAGCGAGCAGGCCTTTCTCGACCGCACACTGATCGACCTCGACGGCAGCGACAACAAGAGCCGGCTCGGCGCCAACGCCACGCTGGCCGTCAGCATGGCGGTGGCGCGCGCCGCCGCCGAGGAAAGCGGCTTGCCGCTGTATCGTTATTTCGGCGGCTCGGCTGCGATGCAGATGCCGGTACCGATGATGAACGTCATCAACGGCGGCGCGCACGCCAACAACAACCTCGATCTGCAGGAGTTGATGATCATCCCGGTCGGTGCACCGAGCTTTCGCGAAGCGGTGCGCTACGGCGCCGAGGTTTTTCATGCGCTGAAGAAAATCATCAACGACAAAGGCATGCCGACCTCGGTCGGCGACGAAGGCGGCTTTGCGCCGAACGTCGCCAACCACGAAGCGGCCATCCAGCTGATCCTCGAAGCCATCGACAAGGCCGGCTACACGGCCGGCGAGCAGATCGCGATCGGGCTCGATTGCGCGGCCAGCGAGTTCTACAAGGACGGCAAATACCACCTCGAGAGCGAAGGTCTGCAGCTCAGCGCGCCTCAGTGGACCGACATGCTGGCCAGCTGGGTCGACAAATACCCGATCATCAGCATCGAAGACGGCATGCACGAAGGCGATTGGGAAGGCTGGAAGCACCTGACCGAACGGCTGGCCAAGAAGGTGCAACTGGTCGGCGACGATCTGTTCGTGACCAATACGAAGATCCTCAAACGCGGCATCGACGAAGGCATCGCCAATTCGATCCTGATCAAGATCAACCAGATCGGCACGCATGACCGAAACCTTCGCCGCGATCGAGATGGCCAAGCGTGCGGGCTACACCGCGGTGATCAGCCACCGCTCGGGCGAGACCGAAGATTCGACGATTGCCGATATCGCGGTCGGCACCAATGCCGGCCAGATCAAGACCGGCTCGATGAGCCGCAGCGACCGCGTGGCCAAGTACAACCAGTTGCTGCGCATCGAGGAGGACCTCGGCGATGTCGCCACCTACCCCGGCCGCGCAGCGTTCTACAACCTGCGTTGAGCAAGCTGCACTGCCCGATCACTGTCCTCGTCGATGCGCGTCGTCACCCTTGTTCTCGTCGTGTTGATTGCGCTGGTCCAGTCCGAGTTGTGGCTGGGGCGCGGCGGCGTGCCGCGCACGCTCGAGCTGAGCAACAAGCTGGAGCGCCAGCGCATCGACAACCTGGCCGCCAAATCGCGCAACGACCTGCTGGCTGCAGAGGTAGGCGATTTGAAGGAGGGGCTGGAGATGGTCGAGGAGAAGGCCCGCTTCGAACTCGGCATGGTCAAGCCCGACGAGATCCTGGTCCAGGTGGCCGCCAGACGTCCTTGATCAACGTCGGCCGGGCACCCGTGGTGCGACTGCGCCTGCACGCAACGCCGCCAGCGCTTCTGATGATCCACTGCCATGGATAGCTGGCTCGCGCCCATCAGGCCGCTGTTCGCGGCAGCATTTGTCGCCTGGGGTTCGCCGGTGACCTGGCTCGAGCTCGTCGCCTTTGTTCTGGCCCTGGTGATGGTGGGCTGCAACATGCGGGTCAACCCGCTGGCCTGGCCGCTTGCGATCGTCAGCTCGGCGCTGTACGCCGCCTTGTTTGCCGACAGCCGCCTGTATGGCGAAGCCGGCTTGCAGCTGTTGTTCATCACGGTCGCATTCTGGGGCTGGTGGCAATGGCTGCGCGGAACCTCCGACAGACGGCGCGCCGCTTCGCGTGCGCTACCTGGCGTAGTGGCCAGCGTTGGATGCTGCTGGCCACGATGGCAGTGGCCTGGCCTGCGCTGGCCTGGCTGCTGTCCAGCCGTACCGACTCCGATGTACCCTGGTTCGATGCGTTTCCAACCGCCGGCAGCCTGATCGGCCAATGGCTGCTCGGCCGCAAATATGTCGAGAACTGGCTGGCCTGGCTGATCGTCAACCTGGTCAGCGTCGCCTTGTTCGTGCACAAGGGGCTGTGGCTGACCGTCCTTCTGTACGCGATCTTCATTGTCTTGTCGGTTGTGGGCTGGGCGGCCTGGAAACGTCTGGCCCGTGCAACCGGCGACGCCTGCAGATGAGCGACGAGCGCTCTGATCGCGCATCGGCAGACGCGCTGGTCGTCGGATTGGTCGGCGCCGAAAGCACCGGCAAGACGACACTCGCGCTGGCACTCGAATCGGCACTGTCGGCCGACGGGCTGAACGTGGGGCGGGTCGACGAATCGTTGCGCAGCTTCTGCGATCTGCACGCGCGCACGCCGCTGCCACATGAGCAGCTGCCGATTGCCCAGGCGCAAAGCGAGCGCATCAGCGCGGCATCGGCGGCCGGTCACGACATCGTGATTGCCGATACGACGGCATTGATGATTGCGGTCTACAGCGATTTCGTGTTTGGCGATCGGTCGCTATATCCCTACGCCGAAGCTGCTCAGCGTCGGTGTGATCTGAGCCTGCTGACCTCGCTCGATTTGCCGTGGGTTGCCGACGGCCTGCAGCGTGACGGCGAGTTTGTGCGTGAACCGATCGACCTGCTGGTGCGAGCCGCATTGCAACGCAGCGGTGTAGCTTATGCAATCGTTGCCGGCACCGGCCAGCGCCGTGTCGATGCCGCACTGGCTGCGGTCCGCCATGCCTGGCAGCGGCGCAAGGCGGCAGCCCCTGCCCGGACCCGCTGGCAATGGATATGTGAACGCTGCGGCGATGCCGGGTGCGAGCGGCATTGGTTGCTGCAGTCGCGTGCAGCAGCTCGACCACTGATTGCTGTTCAAGCCGTCTCGGCGGCAAAATCGAGCAGCACCTTCATCGCACGCTTGCGGTCACTTGCCAGTTCGAAGGCCTCGCGGGCCCGGCTCAGCGGGATACGCGCCGGTAATCATCGGGCGCATGTCGACCCGGCCTTCGTTGATCAGGCGCACCGCCAGCGCAAACTCGGCGTGAAAGCGGAAGCTGCCGCAGATGCTCAACTCCTTGCCGACCACCATGTTCTGCGGCAGGCTGACGTCGCCGCCCAGGCCCAGTTGCACCACCACACCGCGCGGGCGCATCGTCTCCAGGCCGGCGCGCAGCGCGCGCTCGTTGCCACTGCATTCGAACATCACGTCGAAGCTGCCCTTGTCGGCGCTGTAGCGCTGCACCCAGGTAGTGTCCTGGCCGACATTGATGGTGTGATCGGCGCCCATCGCTCGCGCGATGGCCAATGTTTCATCGGTCAGGTCGACACCGGTGATCTCCGCAGCGCCGTGGATCCGCGCAGCCGCCACCGCCAGCGCGCCGATCGGACCACAACCCGACACCAGCACCCGTTTGCCAAGCAAAGGCCCGGCCCGTTGCACACCGTGCAGTGCCACCGAAAACGGCTCGGCCAGCGCGGCCTGCTGCAGCGGCACATGGGCCGACACCGGTTCGCACTGCACGGCATCACAGACCAGCAGGTTGCGAAATGCGCCCTCGACATGGGGGTCGCGCATGGCGCTGCCGTAGAAGCGCATTTCCAGGCAGTGGTTGGGCAAACCTTCCAGGCAATATCTGCAGTCGCCGCACGGGCGGCTGGGATTGACGGCAACCTTGTCGCCCGGCTTGACCCGCACCACATCGGGCGCCACCGCGCTGACCGTGCCGGCAACCTCGTGTCCGAGAATCATTGGCCGCTTGATACGCACCGTGCCGAATCCGCCGTCATGAAAATAATGCAGGTCAGAGCCGCAAATGCCGCCGAAACCCACCTGCACCAGCACCTGGCCGGGTTGCAGGTCTTCGGCGTCACGCTCGACGACCTGCAAGTCGTCAGGTGCATTGATGACCAGGCAGAAGCAGCGCAGACGCAGCGGCCGATCAGCATCACCATCGGTTGGTTCGAGGACGGGATTCATTCCGGCAATTCCTTCAGCGGGTTTCAGGGTATGCACATGCACAGCGGTCGAGGGCAGAATTCACCTTTGCGTGACTGACCATTAAACCCCATGAACGACTCAATTTTCGACCTGACTGGCCGCACCGCGCTGATTACCGGCTCCAGCAAGGGGATCGGCCTGGCCATCGCCGCGGCTCTGGCATCGGCCGGTGCGCGGATTGTGCTGAACGCGCGGGACGCTGACCGGCTGGACGCGGCCCGCGCCGCGCTGGCAGCGCGCGGCTTCCAGGTCGACGCTTCGGCATTCGACGTGACCGATGCCGACGCGGTCGAGGCCGGCGTGGCGGGCATCGAATCATCGATCGGGCCGATCGATATCCTGGTCAACAACGCCGGCATGCAGCATCGCAGCAGTTTTGCCGAGTTTCCGGTCGACGCCTGGCGAAACCTGATGGCGACCAATGTCGACAGCGTCTTTTTCGTCGGCCGCGCGGTGGCGCAGCGAATGGTCACCCGCGGTGCCGGCAAGATCATCAATGTCTGCTCGGTGCAAAGCGAACTCGCCCGCCCCGGCATCGCGCCCTACACCGCGACCAAAGGCGCCGTGAAGATGCTGACCAAGGGCATGGCGGTCGATCTGGGCCCCCATGGCATCCAGGTCAATGGCCTCGGGCCAGGCTATTTCAAGACCGAACTCACGGCGGCGCTGGTCGCCGACGAAGCCTTTACCGGCTGGTTGTCCAAACGCACACCGGCCGGCCGCTGGGGCGATGTCGAGGAGCTGGCCGGGGCCGCGATCTTTCTGGCGTCCAAGGCGTCGAGCTTTGTCAACGGCCATATCCTGTACGTCGACGGCGGCATCACCGCCGGCTTGTGACATGGTGCTGGCGGTCGTCATCATGGGCGTCAGCGGCAGCGGCAAAAGCGCCGTTGCCGATGCACTGGCGCAACGGCTCGGCATGCGCGCGATCGATGGTGACGATCTGCATGCCGCCGAAGCGGTGGCCAAGATGCGGGCCGGCGTCGCGTTGACTGACAGCGACCGCTGGCCATGGCTGGATCGCGTGGGTGCCGCCCTGGCGGATCGGCTGGTGGCGCCCGGGGGCACCGTGGTGGCCTGCTCGGCGTTGCGCCGCGCGTATCGAGATCGCCTGCGTGCCGCCTGCCCGGGTGTGCAGTTCGTATTCCTCGACGGCGACGAGGGCCTGATTGCGATGCGCCTCGGTGGGCGACAGGGCCACTATATGCCGCCCGCACTGCTGTCCAGCCAGTTGCAGACGCTGGAACGGCCCGGCGCCGACGAGCGCGATGTCTGGCATGCCGATATCGCCCAGCCCTTGGCCGAGTTGGTGGCACAGGCCTGTTCGGCGCTCGAAGCGGCTCCGACGCGCGCAGCTCGCTGATACGATTGCCGCGAATATCCTGAACAACGCATCATGACAACCTCGACCACCATCCGCCCGTTCCATCTCGCCTTCCCGGTCACCGACCTCGCCGCAGCGCGGCGCTTCTACGGCGGTCTGCTCGGCTGTCCGGAAGGTCGCAGCTCCGACGCATGGATCGATTTCAACTTGTACGGCCACCAGATCGTTGCCCATCTGGCGCCGGCAGAAGCCGGCCACCGCCGCACCAGCGATGTCGACGGCGACCAGGTGCCGGTGCGGCATTTCGGGGTGGTGCTGTCGATGGACGAATGGCAGCAGCTGGCCGATCGATTGCAACAAGTCGACACCCGTTTCATCATCGAGCCGCATGTCCGCTTCAAGGGAGAAGTGGGCGAGCAGGCGACGATGTTTTTTCTCGATCCCTGCGGCAACGCGCTCGAGTTCAAGGCATTTGCCAACATCGAATCCTTGTTTGCCAAATGAGGGCGGCCCGTCTGGTGACGGGCCGTTTTGCGCAATCGATCGGGGCGGCCAGGCGCCTTGCCAGCGTGTCTCGGATCAGGTGCCGATGCGCCCGCCATCGTTCTTGCTGATTGCAATCGTCGCCGATCGCGGGCGTGCGTTGGCACCCCCAGCACCGTAACCGGCATTGCCCGGCCAGTGGCTCAGGTATTTGCCGGGGTCGGCGATATTGGCCGCACTGATCGTCTCGCCCGGGTGCTGGATGTTGATGAACATCGTCGTGCCATCGGGCGTTTCGGTTGCACCGGTGATTTCGCAATCGACCGGTCCGACCAGAAAGCGCTTCAGCGCATCGGCCGCCGGCTTCTTGCCGACATAGGTGCTCACCGTGGCCATGCTGCCATCGGTGCGGGTGTAGTTCAGCGTCGTTCGCACGCCATCACCGACCTTGCCCGGCACGCCCGCCAGCATCATGCAGTTGGTGACGTCGGTATACGAGCCGTCATCGGTCTGGATCCAGCACAGCTTGGTGTTCGGGCTGAACCACAGGCCATCGGGGCTGGAAAAATCCTGGTCGGCTGTCAACGCCGACAAGTTGATCAGGTTGGCGTCGGCAGCCGATTCGGCACCGAACAGATAGACATCCCAGCTGAAGCGGGTCGCCGTGCTCTCGTTGCCGGCTTCAGCCATCCGGATGATGTGGCCGTTGATGTTGCCGGGCGACCCCGCCGCGCCACCGGCGTAGCTGTCGGCATAGGCGCGCGGGTTGGCCGAGTCGAGGCCGAACTGGCTGCCAGTCGGCTGCAGTTTGCGGTTGCTGTTGTTGGTCAGCGTGAAATAGATCTCGCCACTGACCGGATTGACCGCATTCCACTCCGGCCTGTCCATCCGGGTTGCACCGACCGCATCGGCAGCCAGCCGTGCATTGATCAGCACATCGGCCTGATCGGCGAATGGGTAGGTTCGGTAGGCGGCGATCGCTGCGTTGCCGATCGCCAGCTCGATCCATTGCCCGCTGCCGTCGGCATCGAAACGAGCGACGAAGAGCTTGCCGCTGTCGAGGTATTTGTCACCGGTGGCCATGCGGTTGGCCGGGCTGCGATCGGCCTCTGACCAGTTCGCGGTGGAAACGAACTTGTAGATGTATTCGCCACGCGAATCGTCGCCCATGTAGACCGCCAGCGGCTTGCCCGCGCTCGGCACACCAAACGCCGCGCTTTCGTGCGCAAAGCGTCCCAGTCCGCTGCGTTTGACAACCGCTGCGGCCTTGTCGTACGGGTCGAGCTCGACGATATAGCCCATGCCGTTCAGCTCGTTGCGGTAGTCGTCGCTGCCATCGGCCGAGGTGCCGCTGCGCGAGATGTTCCAGCGCGCATATGGGTCCGCAGCACCGGAGGTCTCCCAGCCATGGCGGCTGGCGGCGCCCTGCGAGAGGCCATAACGGCCCAGCGAGACGACGCTCTTGTCGTTGCTGCGGGCGGCGTTGTCGGTGGCGCTGCGGGTGAAATAGCCGGCCCAGTTTTCTTCCCCGCTGAGGTAGGTGCCCCACGGCGTATGACCGGTGCCGCAGTTGTTGATGGTGCCACGCGTGGTGGTTCCGTCGAGCGAATATTTCGTCTTCAACAATGGGTTGCCACGCGCCGGGCCGTTGATCTGCAACGGCGTCAACGGCGTGATACGCCGGTTGTAGGCGGAATCGCGCACATACGAGAATTTGCCGCCGGCCTTGCGCACCTCGACCACGGCCAGGCCGTGGGCCGGAATTTCCTTGTCGGATTCAGCCGCCGGACGCGGTCGCGCGCTGGCGCCATTGACGTGCAAGAACTGATCGGTCAGCGCCTCGTGGTTCATCACCAGCAGACCACGCTCACTGCCGCTGGCATCGCGTGCGGTGCCGGCCGAGTCGAGCCCGAAATACTCCATGCCATCGTGGTGGTCGCCGCTGCGATTGGCGTAATCCGTATCACTGCCATCGTTGCGGAAATCGGCTGTCGCCGCGGTCAGCGGATCGCCCAGCGCAATCACCACCGAGGCGGTATAGCCGACCGGCACGGTCACCTTGTCGTCGCGGTTCTTGGCGACGCTGGCAAAGGCGAGCGTCGTGATCGGCGAGGGTGCCGCTGGCGCCGCCGGTGCCGCCGGGACGGCGGGTGTCGTCGTCGTGCTGCCATCGTCGCCACCGCAGGCGCTCAGTCCCCAGCCGCCCAGAACCGCCGTGGCCGCGCTGCCGACGCCACCGCGCAGCAGCGAGCGCCGGCTGATCCGGGCATCGAGCACCTGGTTGAAGCTGGGATTGGTCGAGGTGTTCAGATCGTCGCCGTCGACTGGTGATGCAGGCGAAAGATCCAGCGGCTTGTTCATGTTCGGTCCTTTTGCGGGTGTGGGAGAAATCAACCCGCAGATGCTGACCGGCAGATATGACGCGCTCGTGACCGCTCGGTGACAGTACTGTCACAAGCCCGCATCGGGACAGGCCCGGCAACGGGTGTCAGTCGATCGGCGTCAGCTTGGCGATCGACAGCGCCAGCCATTTCATGCCGTGACGGCCGAAATTGATCTGCGCCCGGGCGTCCACACCGTTGCCTTCGAGCGTCACGACGACGCCCTCACCGAACTTGTTGTGGAATACGCCCTGCCCCGAGCGAAGGCCGTGGGTCGGCACTTTCGGCACCAACGGTGGCGGTGATGACGGCGTGACGCGACCCGCACCGACCATCGACCCCGGGCCGCTGCCGCGTGCCCATGCCGCCTGGTAGTCGCGCTGGAAACCCGAGCCAAAGCCCTGGTTGCGCGGCGTGATCCATTTGACCGATTCTTCCGGCAGTTCGTCGATGAAGCGGCTCTTCATGTTGTAGCGGGTCTGGCCGTGCAGCATGCGCGTCTGGCTGTGGCTGATGTACAGCCGCTTGCGGGCGCGGGTGATCGCCACATACATCAGCCGCCGCTCTTCTTCCAGGCTTTCCAGATCACTCTGGCTGTTTTCATGCGGAAACAAACCTTCCTCCAGACCGGTGATGAACACGGCGTCGAATTCCAGGCCTTTGGCCGAATGCACCGACATCAGTTGCAGCGCGTCTTGGCCGGCCTGCGCCTGGTTGTCGCCGGCTTCCAGTGAGGCGTGGGTCAGGAAGGCCGCCAGCGGCGACATGATTTCGCCGGTCTCGGCGTCGGGCGTCAGATCGACCACGGCAACCGCCGGCGGATCGCCGGCAGCAATCGAGCCCGGTGACAGGCCGCTGACCACCTTGGCCAGTTCGGCATCCGAGGCGGCCGAAAACTCGTCGACCGGCAAGGCCACCGCATCCTTGCCGAACCCCTCCTGGGTGACAAAGGCTTCGGCGGCATTGACCAGTTCGTCCAGGTTCTCCAACCGGTCGCGGCCTTCCTTGTCGGTGCGGTAGAAATCGATCAGGCCGGATGCCTGCAACATCTGCTCGATGATCTCGCGCAGGGTCTTGCCGTGTGTGGCGTCGCGAATCGAATCGATCAAGGTGATGAAGGCCTGCAGATTGGCGCCCCCCTTGCCGCCAAGTGCAGCCACGCTTTGTGCCAGGCTGCGCCCGCTGGCACGCGCGGTGTCCTGCAGCTGCTCGAGCGTGCGCGCGCCGATGCCGCGCGCCGGAAAATTGACGACACGCAGGAAACTGGTGTCGTCGTTCGGGTTTTCGATCAAGCGCAGATAAGACAATGCATGCTTGACCTCGGCGCGCTCGAAAAAACGCAGGCCGCCATACACCTTGTACGGAATGCCCGCATTGAACAAGCCGCTTTCAATGACCCGGCTCTGCGCGTTGCTGCGGTACAGCACGGCGATGTCGGAACGCGCGATGCCGTCGCGGTGCAGTTGCCGCGCCTCATCGATGAGCCACTGGGTCTCGGCGAAATCGCTGGTCGACTCGAAAATTCGCACCGGCTCGCCGAGGCCGGCTTCGGTGCGCAGGTTCTTGCCGAGCCGCTTCGAATTGCGCGCGATCAGTGCATTGGCCGAATCGAGGATGTGGCCGAACGAACGGTAATTGCGCTCGAGCTTGATCAACTGATCGACACCGAACTCACGCTCGAACGACGCCATGTTGCCGACCTGCGCGCCGCGAAAGGCATAGATGCTCTGGTCATCGTCGCCAACCGCCATCACCGCCGCACCCTGCGGCTTGCCCGGCCCGCCGAACATCTTCAACCAGGCGTATTGCAGCTTGTTGGTATCCTGGAATTCGTCGACCAGGATATGGCGGAAGCGCCGCTGGTAATGCTCGCGAACGGCCTGGTTGTCGCGCATCAGCTCGTAGGTGCGCAGCAGCAGTTCGGCAAAATCGACCACGCCTTCTCGCTGGCACTGGTCTTCGTAGGCCTGATAGATGGCGACCAGCGTGCGCGACTGTTCGTCGCGGATCTCGACATCGCCCGGTCGCAGTGCATCTTCTTTTGCCCCCGCGATGAACCAGCTCACCTGCTTCGGAACAAAACGCTCGGCGTCGACGTTCAACGCCTTGATGATGCGTTTGACGGCCGACAGCTGATCGGCGGTGTCGATGATCTGGAAGCCCTGCGGCAATGCGGCGAGTTTCCAGTGCGCGCGCAAGAACCGGTTGCACAAACCGTGAAAGGTTCCGATCCACATGCCGCGCACTGGAACCGGCAACATCGCCGACAAGCGCGTCAGCATCTCCTTGGCAGCCTTGTTGGTGAAGGTGACCGCCAGCACACCGCCGGGTGACAGTTGCCCGGTCTGGATCAGCCAGGCGATGCGCGTTGTCAGAACACGCGTCTTGCCTGATCCGGCACCGGCCAGGATCAGGGCCGAACGCGGTGGCAGCGTGACGGCGGCAAGCTGTTCGGGATTGAGGCCGCGCAGCAGCGAATCGTTGATCGGTGCGGGCTGGTTGCCGGCCATTTCGCCGAAGGAATCGGGCACTTCGCTGTTCATGCGCCCATTGTCGGGCATGCCGAATCGGTGCCATCGGTGGCCCGGATCAGGCAACGGCGACGGTATAAAGTCCTTCGCGAGACTTTTTTCGCAAGGAGCGAACGCGATGGAGATTTTCGATTACGACAACGTGTTGCTGCTGCCGCGCAAATGCCGCGTCGCAAGTCGCAGCGAATGCGACGCATCGACGATGTTCGGCCCGCGCCGCTTCGAGCTTCCGGTGGTGCCGGCCAACATGAAAACGGTGGTCGACCAGCCGATCAGCGAATGGCTGGCCGCCAATGGCTATTTCTACGTCATGCACCGCTTCGACCTGGACAACGTGGCGTATGCGAAGCAGATGCGCGACAAGGGGCTGTTCGTCTCGATCAGCGCTGGCGTCAAACCGGCAGACTACCAGTTGATCGACCAGCTGGCAGCCGAGGGTGTGGGGGCCGACTATGTGACCATCGACATCGCCCACGGGCATGCCGATACGGTGCAGCGGATGATTGCGCACATCAAGTCGCGGCTGCCCGATACCTTCGTGATCGCCGGCAACGTGGCGACGCCCGAAGCCGTCATCGATCTGGAGAACTGGGGAGCAGATGCAACCAAGGTCGGCGTCGGCCCCGGCAAGGTCTGCATCACCAAACTGAAGACCGGCTTCGGCACAGGCGGCTGGCAGCTCAGCGCCCTGAAATGGTGCGCGCGTGTCGCGACCAAACCGATCATCGCTGACGGCGGCATCCGAGATCACGGCGACATCGCCAAAAGCATCCGCTTCGGCGCCGCGATGGTGATGATCGGCGCCCTGTTTGCAGGGCATGAAGAATCGCCCGGGCGCACGGTCGAAGTCGACGGCAAGCGATTCAAGGAATATTTCGGCAGTGCCAGCGATTTCAACAAGGGCGAATACAAACACGTCGAAGGCAAACGCATCCTCGAGCCGATCAAGGGCGCCCTGGCCGATACGCTGCGAGAAATGCGCGAAGACGTGCAGAGCTCGATCAGTTATGCGGGCGGCACGGCTCTGGCTGACATACGCAAGGTCAATTACGTGATATTGGGCGGCGACAATGCCGGCGAGCACCTGCTGATGTAGGGGGCGCTCGCCGATGTTGTGCTGCAACACCAACTTGACTGGCTGCAGCCGACCAAGCACCATCGGGCCAGTCCGCAAACCGTTGAGGTTTTGGGCCGGATTCGCACGACAACTCTAGGAGAACAAAGATGCAATGCAGGATGCGCGGCCTTTCCGCCTGGATGATCGCCGCGGGATTGCTCACCGCAACGGCCGCCAGCCAGGCCCAAAACGGGTTGAACATGTCGCCTTATCTGCTGCCGCAGGTGTCGGTTTTCGATGCCGACAACGATTTCGGCGTGGCTGGCAAGGGCCCGGCGATCGGCCTCAAGTACGGCATGCCGGTCAGCGAAGATTTCGATCTGCAGTTCGGCATCAGCCAGGCCCGGCGCTCGGCCAATGGCAACAAGGTCGAGCAGACGCTGTTCGGCGTCGATGCCCTGTACATGTTCAGCCGCAGCGACATCCGGCCATTCGTATCGATTGGTCTGGGCGGCGAATACGACAAGCGACGTCTGCTCGGTACCGAGACGAACAAGACCTCGCCTTACCTCAGCGCCGGTCTGGGTCTGCAATGGATGTTCACCCCCAACCTGGGGCTGCAACTCGACTATCGCCGCACCGAAGGTTTTCTCAAGAAGGACACCTGGGGCTTCAAGCGCGCCAGCAACAACTATTTCGGCCTGGGCCTGATGTGGGCGTTCGATGCACCACCCGAGACGCCGGTCCGCGTCGCCAACGTGCCACCACCACCGGTGTTGACTCCGCCGCCGCCACCACCGCGGCCAACGCCGCCGCCACCGCCACCGCCGCCGCCGCCGCCACCGCAGCGGATGACGCTCGAGGCGAGCAGCCTGTTTGCGCTGAACAGCGCCCGGGTGGTGCCGCCGCAGCCTGAACTCGACGCTTTTGCCACTGCGCTGCAAGCCAACCCGCAGATCAACGAAGTCGTGATCACCGGCCACACCGATCAACTCGGCACGACCAGCATCAATACCCGTTTGTCGAAGGAACGCGCCGAGGCGGTCAAGTCTTATCTGGTTGCCAAGGGCATTGCGGCCAATCGCCTGACGGCGCGCGGCGTGGGCTCGACGCAGCTGGTCACCAACTGCCAGCTGCCCACGCGTACTGAAATGATCCAGTGCGGCAAGCAAAACCGCCGGGTCGATATCGAACCGATCACCGTCACCAGACGCTGATCGTCCGCCACGGCCGTTGCCGGCCGTCGCCCGAAGCCCACCGCCTGCGCGCTGCCCGCGCGTGCCGAGTGGGCTTCTTTTTTGCCTGCCGGGCAGAGTCCGATCGCACAGGCGCAGTGCGCCGCTGAACGGCGTGCGCGGCCCCTTTGCGGCCACCCCGCCACCTACAATTGCTGTTTCAAGTGCACGTCTGGCGCGCTGTCAGCCGCGCACCCGTTTTTCTGCCTGATTTCCGATGAACGAACTCGCCAAATCCTTCGAACCCGCCGCCATCGAGGCCCGCTGGGCACCGCAGTGGGAGCAAAGCGGCGTCTATGCGCCGGCGCTCGACGACGGCAAGGCCTCCTTCTGCATCCAGTTGCCGCCGCCCAATGTGACCGGCACCTTGCACATGGGCCATGCGTTCAATCAGACGATCATGGATGCGCTGACCCGCTACCACCGGATGCGCGGGCACAACACCTTGTGGGTGCCGGGCACCGACCACGCGGGCATCGCCACGCAGATCGTCGTCGAGCGGCAGCTGGAGCAGCAAAAAATCAGCCGGCACGAGCTCGGCCGCAAGAATTTCGTCGCCAAGGTGTGGGAGTGGAAAGAGCAGTCCGGCTCGACGATCACCCAGCAGATGCGGCGCATCGGCGCCAGCGTCGATTGGGCTCATGAATATTTCACGATGGACGACAAGCTGTCGGCGATCGTCACCGACACCTTCGTCCAGCTCCATGAGCAAGGCTTGATCTACCGCGGCAAACGCCTGGTCAGCTGGGATCCGGTGCTGAAATCCGCGGTGTCCGATCTGGAAGTCGAAAGCGAAGAGGAAGACGGCTTTCTGTGGCATATCAGCTACCCGCTCAGCGATGGCAGTGGCGCGGTTGTCGTGGCAACCACCCGCCCGGAGACCATGCTCGGCGATGTCGCGGTGATGGTGCACCCCGACGATGAGCGTTATGGCGCACTGATCGGCAAGACCGTGACGCTGCCGCTGGTCGGCCGCGAGATTCCGGTGATCGCCGACGAGTATGTGGATCGTGAATTCGGCACCGGCGTGGTCAAGGTGACCCCCGCGCATGATGCCAACGACTATGCGGTCGGCCAGCGCCACGGCCTGCCGATGATCGGCGTGTTGACACTCGATGCGAAGATCAACGAGAACGCACCCGCTGCTTACCAGGGGCTCGACCGCTTCGTCGCCCGCAAGCGCATCGTTGCCGACCTCGACGCCCAAGGTCTGCTGGTCGAAACCAGAAAACACAAGCTGATGGTGCCGCGCTGCGGCCGCACCGGACAGATCATCGAACCGATGCTGACCGACCAATGGTTCGTGGCGGTCAGCAAGCCGGGCCCGGACGGCAAGAGCATCGCGCAAAAAGCGATCGACGCGGTGGCCTCGGGCGAGGTCAGGTTCGTGCCCGAGAACTGGGTCAATACCTACGATCAGTGGATGAAGAATATCCAGGACTGGTGCATCAGCCGCCAGCTCTGGTGGGGCCATCAGATCCCGGCCTGGTACGGCAGCAACGGCGAGCTGTTTGTCGGTCGCAACGAAGACGAAGCTCGTGCCAAGGCAACAGCAGCCGGCTACTCGGGGGTGTTGACGCGTGACGAAGACGTGCTCGACACCTGGTACTCGTCGGCGCTGGTGCCGTTCTCGACGCTGGGCTGGCCCGCGCAGACCAGGGAGATGGATCTGTTCCTGCCATCCAGCGTACTCGTCACCGGCTACGAAATCATCTTCTTCTGGGTCGCCCGGATGATCATGATGACGACTCATTTCACCGGCCGGGTGCCGTTTCGGACGGTCTATATCCACGGCATGGTGCGCGACAGCGAAGGCAAGAAGATGAGCAAGTCGGAGGGCAACGTGCTCGATCCGGTCGATCTCATCGAAGGCGTCGATCTCGACACGCTGGTGCGCAAAAGCACCGTCGGCCTGCGCAAGCCTGAAACCGCGCCGAAGGTTGCCGCACGGGTGAGGAAGGAATTTCCGCAAGGCATGCCGGCGTATGGCGCCGATGCGCTGCGCTTCACGATGGCCAGTTATGCCAGCCTCGGGCGCAATATCAATTTCGATACCAAGCGTTGCGAGGGTTATCGCAATTTCTGCAACAAGCTATGGAATGCGACCCGCTTCGTCCTGATGAATTGCGAGGGCCAGGACTGCGGGCTGCAATCCCACACCAAGGCCGAATGTGCCCCGGGCCAGCCGTTTCACAACTACCTGACATTCAGTCCGGCCGACAAGTGGATCAGCAACCAGTTGCAGCGGGTCGAGGCGGCGGTCGAAAAGGGTTTTGCCGAGTTGCGGCTCGACAATGTCGCCAATGCAATCTACCAGTTCGTCTGGGATGAATATTGCGACTGGTACCTCGAAATCGCCAAGGTGCAGATCCAGAACGGCGCCGAATCAGAGCAGCGCGCGACCCGGCGAACGCTGATCCGCGTGCTCGAAGCCGTGCTGCGGCTGTTGCACCCGATCACGCCGTTCATCACCGCCGAATTGTGGGAACGGGTGGCACGGGTCGCCGGCCGCAAAGCCGCAAGCGCGGATTCGAGCATCGTCACCGCCGATTATCCGCAGCCCCAGCTCGATCGCATCGACGAAGCATCCGATGTCTGGATCGATCGCTTGAAGGCGGTGGTCGGCGCGTGTCGCAACCTGCGCAGCGAGATGAGCTTGTCGCCGGCGCTGCGGGTGCCGCTGCTGGTTCACGGCGACACCGCATTCATCGAGCAGTCGGCGCCGCTGCTGCAAGCCCTTGCCAAGCTGTCCGAGGTGCGCTCAGTTGCCGACGAGGCGGAGTTCGACCGCGCCACCGAAGCGGCGCCGGCGGCGGTGGCTGGTGGCTTGCGGATGGCCTTGTTCATCGAGATCGACATCGCCGCCGAACTCGAGCGGCTGCGCAAGGAAATCGACCGCCTGGCCGGCGAAATCGCCAAGGCCCATGCCAAGCTCGACAACCAGAGTTTTGTTGCCCGCGCGCCGGCTGCGGTGGTCGAGCAGGAGCGCGCGCGCGTCGCTGATTTCAGCGCCACCCGCGAGCGCCTTGCCCAGCAGGTCGAGCGGCTGGCGGCATCGGCCTGACGATTCGCCGGCTGCTGCAGTTGGCGGCGTCGGCTTGACGACCCAGCTTCTGCTGCGCATTGAGCAGGAGCAGCCGCAGCCGCGCTTGCTGTGCCTGCCTGGAGGCCGAAGTGCGGCTGAAGCTGTTTCTACAAACCCCGCCGCGAATTCTCGAATCCCTCGAGCACATTGACCAGATTGACCCCGATCTCGTCGACCGCATAACCCCCTTCGAACACCCAGACCACCGGCAGTTCGCCCAGCGACCGGGCGATGTCGCGGCCGACATCGAGATAGTCCGCGCAGCGAAGCCTGAAGCCCGAGATCGGGTCACCTTCGAAGGTGTCGACCCCGATCGCAACCACCACCGCCTGCGCCGCGAAGCCGACAATCGCATCGAGACCACTCGCCAGGGACACCCGCCAGTCGGCGAAAACGGTGCCACGCGGCATCGGCAGGTTGAAGTTGAAGCCCGTGCCCGCCGCTGCACCGCGTTCGTCGGCGTGGCCGAGGTAGAACGGGTATTCGGTCCGCGGGTCGCCATGCAGCGACACGGTCAGCACGTCAGGCCGGTCGTAGAAGATGGCCTGCGTGCCGTTGCCGTGGTGGTAGTCGATGTCGAGCACCGCCACCCGCTCGAAACCGCGGTTGCGCAGTTGTTGCGCGGCCAACGCCGAGTTGTTCAGAAAGCAATAACCGCCCATGAAGTCGGCACCGGCGTGATGACCCGGCGGTCGGGTCAGCGCAAATGCCGCCGCGGCTGCGCGGTCGGCGACGGCATTTGCAGCGCCGAGAGCGCATGCCGCACCGCTTCGAGCCGCCGCCCAGCTGCCGGCCGTCAGCGGCGTTCCGCCGTCGAATGAATACAGTCCCAGGCGCGCTGAAAAATTGTCCGGCACGACATCGCGCCGCATGCCACGCGCAGGCCAGACCGACGGCAAGGCATCGGTCTGCGCATGGTCCGGATCGATGGCAACCCATTGGTCCCAGGCCGTCGCCAGAAACTGCAGATAAGCCGGTGCATGGATCTGCAGCAAGGCGTCGTCGAGGCCGCTGTACGCCGGTTTCCGGAGACTGCCGACCGGTCGCCGGGCCAGCTCCGCCATCACATGGTCGAGCCGCTCGCTGCGCTCATGACACGGCACCAGCCGGCCACGAAACATTTCGTTCTGTCCTTGATGCAGGTGGTGATCCGGGTTGTGGAAAATCTGCATCGATTGGCAGGCAAACACTCGCTGCGAAGCCTGTGGCTGGTCTGGGCAGGCTATTTTGCCCTTGCAGCGCCTCGACTGCCCGCCTGTGCGATGCTGGCAAGCATGGATCGCCGCGCCTTCATCGCCCTGCCGACAGCTGCCGGCCTGCACGACCTGGCAGGCGGTGCCAACCATCCGCCGCTGGCGAGCGGGCCAGCTCGGCAGGCGCTGGATACGCGACCGTTGATGTTCCCCACGGATTTCGGCGCCCACCCCGATTCGCGAATCGAATGGTGGTATGTCACCGGCGCCTTGACCACCAAAGGCCGGGGAGCAGCGCCTGAATTCGGTTTCCAGTTGACCTTCTTCCGCCTGCGAACCGCTGTGCCGGCCGATCACCCGAGTCGCTTTGCCGCCACCCAGATCATCTTTGCGCACGCGGCACTGAGTGTGTTGGCGAGCCGCCAGTTGCGTCACGATCAACGCTCGGCCCGCGCCGGTTTCCAGATTGCCGAAGCCCGTGCCGGCGATACCGACATCTGGCTTCGCAACTGGCAATTGCAACGGACCGGCAACGCGGACGCCTCCGAATACCGGGCCCGCGTGGTCAGTGAAGCGGCGGCTTATGCACTCGATCTTCAACTGCTGGCTCGGCAACCGCTGCTGCTGCAAGGGATTGACGGTCTTTCGCAGAAAGGCCCCGACCCCGCGCAGGTCAGCCGCTACTACAGCCAACCGCATCTCGATGCAGAAGGCCAGCTGACACTGGACGGCAAGCAGCTGCGGGTGGCAGGCAAGGCCTGGCTCGATCACGAATGGAGCAACAGCCTGCTGGCTGCCGAAGCGGTCGGCTGGGACTGGATCGGCATCAACCTGACCGATGGCAGCGCGCTGACGGCATTTCGCGTGCGCCAGGCCGATGGCAGTGCGTTGTACGCCGGTGGCAGTTGGCGAGCCAGCGGCGGCGCGACGCGCAATTTTCTGCCAGGCGAGGTCGACGTTCAAGCCACTGCGGCGCTGGCTGAGCCCCCATACCCAGGCGAGCTATCCGGTCGAGTGGCAAGTTGCGACACCGGCTGGCGTGTTCAGCGTGGCCGCGATGTTCGATGATCAGGAACTCGACAGCCGGCGCAGCACCGGCTCGGTTTACTGGGAAGGCCTGAGCACCGTTCGTGACCCGGCCGGCCGGCTGATCGGCCACGGCTACCTGGAACTGACCGGTTATGCCGGCCGGCTCGAGATCTGACGCTCAGTCGACGATCTTGACCCGCAGGCTGCCCACCCCATCGACGCTCGCCTCGAGCACGTCCCCCGCAACCACCGCCGCGACACCTTCAGGCGTGCCGCTGAAGATCAGATCACCGGGCTGCAGCGTCCAGGCCTTCGACAGATGCTCGATGATCTCCGGCATGCTCCAGATCAGTTTGCCGATCACGCTTTGCTGGCGGATCTCGCCATTGACCTTCAACTCGATTCGCGTCTCGTCGGTGATCTTGCAATCGGCAGCCCGAACCAGGGCGCCCATCGGTGCCGACTCATCGAAGGCCTTGCCGATGCACCAGGGGCGGCCTTCCTTCTTCATCTGACCTTGCAGATCGCGGCGCGTCATGTCGAGCCCGACGCCGTAGCCCCAGACGTGCTCCATCGCCCGCTCGGCGGGGATATCGCGCCCGCCCTTGCCGATCGCCATCACCAGTTCAACCTCATGGTGCAGGCTTTTGGTCAGGCTCGGGTAATGCATCTCGCCGGTTGTGCCTTCGGCAACCACCAGCACTGCGTCGGACGGCTTGAGAAAGAAGAATGGCGGCTCGCGGCCGGTAAAACCCATCTCGATCGCGTGTTCGACATAGTTGCGCCCGACGCAATAGATGCGGCGCACCGGAAATGCCGCATCGGCCTGGCCGCCACGGACGGGTAAGGCAGCCTGTTGCGGCGCGGGGATGACAAAACTCATGGGTAGACCTGCTGCAGCGGTGGAGTTGGTTGTCATCATGCCATGACGCCGCGTCGACCGGCCGACTGGAACCCACGGCAAACCGACCTTGGAGGGCGCCGCTACACTCGCTGACATGCTCGACACCCGCTCGATCCGGCACTGCAAACGTTGCGGCAGCTCGGTCCGTTACGAAATTCCGCCAGATGACAACCGCGAGCGTGCGGTGTGCAGTGCCTGCCACAACGTGCACTACGAGAATCCGCTCAATGTGGTCGGCACCTTGCCGGTGTGGGGCGATCAGGTGTTGCTGTGCAAACGCAATATCGAGCCCCGTTTCGGGTTCTGGACGCTGCCGGCCGGCTTCATGGAACTGGGTGAAACAACCGCCGAAGGCGCCTTGCGCGAAACCATCGAAGAGGCCGGCGCCCGCATCGAGATGCAAGGCCTGTACACGCTGCTCAACGTCACGCGGGTAAGCCAGGTCCATTTGTATTACCGGGCACGTCTGCTCGATACCGACTTTGCACCCGGGCCCGAGACCATCGAAGCGCGGCTGTTTCGCGAGGATGAAATTCCCTGGGAGCAATTGGCGTTCCGCACCGTACGAGCCACCCTGGAGCATTTTTTCGCCGATCGCAGAAAGGGTCAATTTGGGCTGCATTGCGCCGATATAGCCTGAATAAACCGAACTCCAAATCATGCCGAACGCACCTGCCAGCAATCCGCTCGTCCCCGCACCGGCCGCTGCCGCGACCGGTCCGCAGCACGTCACTGCGACCATCACCGGCACCACGGCTCATGCCGCGGCAACCAACGCCGCTCCGGCGGTCAGCTTCGTATCGCGGCTGCGGGAAGACCTGATCAACCCGGACCCGCTGCTCGATTGCCTGGTCGAGGTATGCCGGTTGCATGGCAGCGCAGCAACACGGGCGTCGTTGTCGGCCGGTCTGCCGCTGGGAACCGGCCGCGCCGCGCGAATGACGCTCGAGCTGGCCGAACGCGCCGCGGCTCGTGCATCGATGACGGCCAAACTGCAGCGAATCGGCCTGGCGCAGATCGACGCGGCCACGCTGCCGGTGATCCTGATCCTCGCCAATAACCAGGCCTGCGTGCTGCTCGGCTGGGAAAACGACGGCCAGATTGCCAAGCTGCTGCTGCCGGAAACCGGACAGGGTTCGATCACCCTGACGCGTGAACAACTCGCCGAACGCTACATCGGTGTCACCCTGTTCGTACGGCCGCATTTCAGGTTCGACAAGCGAACGCCCGAAGTGCGCAAAGTCAAGGCGCAACACTGGTTCTGGAGCGCGGTGATCGAGCAGCGCGGCGTCTACCGCGACGTCATGTGGGCGGCGCTGCTGATCAACGTCTTTGCGCTGGCAACGCCGTTGTTCTCGATGAACGTCTACGACCGGGTGGTGCCGAACAATGCGGTCGAAACCCTCTGGGCCTTGTCGATCGGGGTGCTGCTGATCATCGGCGCCGACTTGTTCATACGCACCCTGCGCAGCCATTTCGTCGACGAGGCCAGCGCGCGAATCGACGTCAAGATCTCGGCCACGCTGATGGAGAAAGTGCTCGGCATGAAGCTGGAGAACCGGCCGCAGTCGATCGGCTCGTTCGCGTCGAACCTGCGTGGCTTTGAACAGGTGCGCGATTTCATCGCCTCGGGAACGGTCACCGCGATGATCGATCTGCCGTTTGCGCTGCTCTTCATCGGCGTGCTGGCCTGGATTTCGCCCTGGCTGGCCATCCCGCCGGTGGTTGCCTTCGTGTTGATCCTGGTGATGGGCTATTCGATGCAGCACAGGCTCCATGAATTGTCCGAGACCACCTACAAGGCGGCAGCGCTGCGCAACGGCACGCTGATCGAAAGTCTGGGCGGTATCGAGACCATCAAGGCGCAGGGGGCCGAAGGCGTGATCCAGGCCCGCTGGGAACGCACCAACCTGTTTCTGGCGACCACCAACGTGAAGACCCGTGCCTTGTCGACGCGGGCGATGTACATCACCAACACCGTGACCCAGCTGGTCTGGATCGTGATGATCGTGATCGGTGTCTACCTGATCAGCCAACGCGCCCTGACGATGGGCGCATTGATCGCCGCCAGCATGTTGTCGTCACGCTCACTGGCGCCGGCCAGCCAGATCATCGGCTTGCTGATGCAGTACCAGGGCGCGCGCACCGCGCTCGAGTCGCTGAACAAGTTGATGGCCAACGAAGTGGAACGCCCGGAAGGCAAAACCTTCATCCAGCGCCCGCTGCTGAAAGGCGACATCGAGTTTCGCAATGTCAGCTTCAGCTACCCCGGGCGCAAGGATACGGCGCTCGACGGCATCAGCTTCAAGATCGCTGCCGGCGAACGAGTGGCGCTGATCGGCCGCGTGGGCTCGGGCAAGTCGACGATCCAGCGCCTGATCATGGGCATGTATCAGCCGACCGACGGCGCGGTATTGGTCGACGGAATCGACCTGCGGCAGCTGGACCCGGCGGACGTGCGGCGCAATGTGGCCAGCGTGTCGCAGGACGTGACGCTGTTTTTCGGCAGCCTGCGAGAAAACATCACCTTCGGTCTGCCGTATGCCGACGATTCGAGCGTGGTGGCAGCGGCCGAGGCAGCCGGCCTGGCCGATCACGTGAATCGACACCCGGAAGGCTTCGACATGCAGGTCGGCGAGCGGGGTGAATCGCTGTCCGGCGGGCAGCGTCAAAGTGTCGGCATCGCGCGCGCCTTGCTGCACAACTCGCCAGTGCTGCTGCTCGACGAGCCGACCAGTGCGATGGACTTTTCGACCGAGGGCCAGATCACCACTCGCATCGGCGCGTTGGCGCAGACCAAGACGGTTGTCCTGGTCACGCATCGCACCTCGATGCTGGCGATGGTGACCCGCGTGATCGTGATCGATGGTGGCAAGGTGGTGGCGGACGGGCCGCGCGAGCGAATCATGGAAGCGTTGGCCAGTGGCCGCATTGCGAGGGCTGCATGATGGAACAGCACATCGACATCAAGGCGGTTCGCAACACGCCCAGAGCCGACCCGCGGCCCCGGCCGTTGGTGATCCTGAACCGCGTGATGATTGCCGTGATGGAGCCGATTCGCAAGTTGTTGTCGCCGCTGACCCGACGCCTGCTCGGCAGCGGCGCCGAAGACGACGCGTCGATGGCGGCCCAGTTCACGAAGTTCGAGCTCGAAGCCGATGTCGTGATGTCGCGCCGCGAGACGCAACGTGCGCAGTGGATTGTTCGCGCCGCCATCCTGATCGTCGTGATGCTGATCGTCTGGGCGTCGCTCGCTCATGTGCAGGAGGTGACCAAGGGTGACGGACGCGTCATTCCGTCACGCCAGTTGCAGGTGGTGCAGTCGCTCGATGGCGGTGTGGTGTCGGAGATCCTGGTGCGCGAAGGCGATGTCGTCGAGGAAGGCCAGTTGCTGCTGAAGATCGACGAGACCCGTGCCACATCCGGCGTGCGTGAAAGCGCTGCCCAAGGCTTCGCGTTGCGCGCCAGGCAGGCCCGTTTGCGCGCGCTGGCCGAAGGTACGGCATTCAAGCCGCCGGCCATGAGCAAGGCCAACGATGTACAGGAGCAGAAGATCCTCAACGAAGAGCGCAGCCTGTACGAGAACAAGCTGTCCGAGTTGAATACGATGGTCTCGATCAATCGCCAGCAGGTGCAGCAGCGCCAGCAGGAACTGGCCGAGATGCAGTCGCGCAAGGCTTCGGCCGAACGCAGCATGGCGCTGAACCGCCAGGAGCTGAACAAGACCAAGCCGCTGCTGGCCAGCGGCGCTGTGTCCGAGATGGATATTCTGCGGCTCGAACGCGAAGTGTCGCGCAGCCGCGGTGAAATCGAGCAGTCCGGCGCGCAGATCTCGCGTGTCTACGCATCGATCCGCGAGGCCGAGCGCAAGGTTCAGGAGACCGAACTGGCGTTCCGCAACGAAGCGCGCCGCGACATGGCCGATGTGATGGGCAAGCTCAACGCCTTGAACGAAGGTGCGGTGGCGCTGCTCGACCGGGTCGACAAGTCACAGGTGAAAAGTCCGGTGCGCGGCCGGGTGCAACGGCTGCTTGCCAACACCGTTGGTGGCGTGGTCACGCCGGGCAAGGATATTCTCGAGATCGTTCCGCTGGACGACCTGCTGGTGCTGGAAGCCAAGGTGATGCCCAAGGATATCGCCTTCATTCACCCCGGCCAGCAAGCCACCGTCAAGTTCACCGCCTACGATTTCTCGATCTACGGCGGCCTCGAGGCAACGGTGGAAAACATCAGCCCCGACACCACGGTCGATGAGCGCGGCAATGCCTTCTATCTGGTGCGGGTGAAAACCGCCAAACCCAGCTTCAGCGCCAAGATGCCGATCATTCCCGGCATGACCGCCGAGGTCGACATCCTGACCGGCAACAAGACGGTCATGTCGTATCTGCTCAAGCCGGTGCTGAAAGCCCACGCCTACGCCTTGACGGAGCGTTGAGCGCGTGACAAGCATGCTGCGCCAAACGGCGGCGCCTGCTTCACCAAGTGTCGACTGCATCGTGAACGTGAGCATTCTCACGTTCCGAGGCGGTTTATTCATCAGAACGCTCAAGCCTCGCTGATCGGTGCCGATAAGGCCGATGCAGCGATGCCGAGAAATGGCCGTGAAAAGCAGCTTTTTTCGCCTGATTCGGGTAAGTCCTTATTCAGGCGAATGGGTTGAAATGAGTGAACTGGGTCACGAAAAAGACCCAGCAATCTTGCGATAAGCGCGTTACTTCTTGCGGGAAATCTGAAACAATTTGTTCAAGCGCCACTGGATGGCGCACCCTTCATCCGATCAGGAGTCTTTCATGCCCACAATGATTCAAACCGTCTCTGGAACCGTCACCGGCCTGTGGGGCAAGGCGATGATTCGAGGCGCAGACGGCAAGATGCGGCCATTGAAAATCGGCGATCTCGTTGTCAAGGGTGACGTCATCCTGACCTCGCAGGACGGCATCGTCCAGTTGAACCCGGACCAGATCACCCCGGTCGCCAAAAAAGACGACGACGATATCGAACCCGCTGCCGGTGGCGGCAGTTCGCTGCTCGAAGGCCTGCGCGTCGGCCGCATCACGGAGGCAACGACCAACGCCGACTTCAACCAGACGCAATTCTTCGATCGGGCGCGACTCGAATCCACCCCGCCGGTGGCCAGTGGTCCGAGTGCGCTGCCATCGGCGTTTCCCAATTCGCTGGTCGTCGATGAAGACGGACGGCTGCCCATCACATTGGCCGGGCGCGATCCGGATGGTTTCCTGACCAGCTTCACGGTCACCCAGGTGCCGACCGGCGGCGTCCTGACCAAGGCCAATGGCACGCCGATCGCCAACAACACCGTTCTGACTCCGGACGAGGCGGAAAACCTGTTCTTCACCCCGGCGCCGAATTTCAATGGCAATCCGGGCGACCTCGTCTTCACTGTTACCGACAATTCCGGCAATGTCTCACCGCCGGCGCCGGTCACGATTTTCGTCAATCCAATCAACGACCTGCCGATTGCCGGCACGGTGCCGAACGGCCCGGACGGGGTCGCCGTGGTCGACCCCAATCCGGGCATCATTCCGAGCACCGACCCGAATGACCCGTTCACCGGCAACTACCAGGCAACGACGCCGGAAGACACCCCGGTCAGCGGGCAGATCAAGGCCACCGATGTCGACGGCGACATCCTGACCTACACCAAGACCGGTGATCCGACCAACGGGACGGTCACCGTCAATCCGGACGGCACCTGGACCTACAAACCGAACCTGGACTACAACGGCCCCGACAAGTTCGAGGTAACCGTCGACGACGGCAACGGCGGGACCGACAAGTCGACCGTGTTCATCACCGTCACACCCGAACTCGATGTCCCCGCAGTCAAGACCGTCGGTTCGCCGACTGCCTTCGAAGGCCAGAATCTCGACTTCGCGGTAGCCTTCAGCCGCGTGGTGCCGGATCCCTTCACCGCCAACATCAAGCTGACCAACGGCAGCGCAACCGTCGGTGTCGACACCGGCGCGCCGCTCGTCTCGATCGACGGTGGGCAGACATACACCGCCGCCGTGCTCAATGCAGACGGCACATTCAACGTCCAGATGCCGGCATCGGCCGCATCCGATGCCTTGGTCGTGCGCATTCCGGCGACCGTCGACGCGATCAGTGAAGGCCCCGAAAATTTCAGCCTCACCGTCTCGACGATGGCGACCACGCAGATTCAGTCCTCTGTCGGCACCACCATGACGGCGCTGGACGGAGCCACTCCGCACGCCGGTTTCGGCAGCTCGGTTACCGGCGTGGGCACCATTCTCGATGAGGGACCGGCGCTGATCATCAGCGGCCCGGCCACGATTGCAGAAGAAACCGGATCGGTCAGCTACATCGTGACCCTGTCGCAGGCGTCGACGTCGGTCGTCACCGTCAACTATGCAACGGTCGACGGCAAGGCCGTCGCGCCAAGCGATTTTGCAGCGGCCACCGGTACGCTCACGTTTGCACCCGGCGAGACCAGCAAGACGATCACGGTATCGATCGTCGACGACAAACTGTTCGAGGGGCCGGAGGATTTTTCCGTCGTGCTGAGCTCGCCCGTGGGCGCCGGCATTGTCGCCGGCCAGGTGGTGACCACCATCTTCGATGATGGCAATACGCCGAAAGTCACCGGCGTCAGCAGCCCGACCCAGGTCGAAGGCCAGACGCTCGAATTCACCGTCAGCCTGTCCGCCGCCAGCACCACTCCCACCATCGTGACGCTGACCCCGAAGTCGGGCACCGCGATTCTGGGTACCGACACGATCAACCCCCCACTGGTGTCCGTCGATGGCGGCCTGACGTTTGCCCCCCTGACCGGGCCGACTGTATCGGTGCCCCCTGGCATGTCCAGTCTCATCGTGCGCATTCCGACGGTCGATGACAACCTGACCGAGCCGACCGAGCGCATCACGCTCGAGGCGTCGACGCCGGCCAATGGCCTGCCGACGATCGGAACCGGCACGATCATCGACAACGACGGCGTACCCACGCTGCTGATCAACGGCCCTGCCATCATCGACGAAGGCGCCGGCACCGCGCGCTACACGGTGTCGCTGTCCAACCCGTCGAGCACGCCGGTCAGTGTCGAATATTCCACGTTCGACGGCACCGCCAAAGCCGGCCTGGATTTCACAGCCACCAGCGGCACGCTGACCTTCGCCACCGGCGAGCTGACCAAGACGATTACCGTCCCGATCCTCAACGACGAATTGTTCGAAGGCCCGGAGAGCTTCACCGTCGTGCTGCGGAACCCCGTCGGTGCCACCGTGTCGTCGGGTATCGTCAACTCGGCAATCGTCGACGACGGCACCGGCGTGCCCGACCCGCTTCCGCCCGTTCCGCCCACCACACCGTTCGTTCCCGACGACGACAGGCCACAGGTCGACTCGGTCTCCAGCCCGCAGATCGCTGAAGGCGGCAACCTCGACTTTGTCGTGACGCTGAGCAACCCCAGCACCACGCCGACACTGGTGACGCTGGATCCGAAATCCGGCACCGCTGTGCTCGGCACCGACACGACCAATCCGCCGCAGGTATCGTTCGACAACGGCGCGAGTTTCGTGCCGGTGACGGGACCCACCGTGTCGGTTCCGGCCAACAGCATCAGTTTCATCGTGCGCGTGCCGACCGTCAACGACACGATCTCGGAACCCACTGAAACGCTGACGCTTGCCGCGTCCACACCCGCCAACGATGGCATCCCCGCCATCGGCACCGGCAGCATTCTCGATAACGACGGCATTCCATCGCTGATCATCACCGGTCCGGCGGTCATTGACGAAGGCGCCGGCACGGTGCTCTATACGGTGTCGATGTCCAACCCGTCGAGCACAGCTGTCAGTGTCAATTTCTCGACGGTCGATGGCACCGCCAAGGCGGGACTGGATTTCTCTGCCACCAGTGGCAGCCTGACCTTTGCCGCCGGCGAGACGAGCAAGACGGTTGCCGTGCCGATCTTCAACGACACGCTGTTCGAAGGCCCCGAGATGTTCTCGGTGGTGCTGAGTACGCCGGTCGGAGCCACCATCGCCACCGGTATCGCCAACTCGACCATCGTCGACGACGGCACCGGTACGCCCCCGCCTGCCGATCCTCCGGTCCCGCCGGACAACGACACGCCGAAGGTGAGTACGGTCTCCAGCCCCACGACGGTGGAAGGAAACAACCTCGACTTCGTGATCACGCTGAGCAACCGCAGCACGACGCCGACGACGGTGACCCTGGATCCGAAGTCAGTGACAGCGCTGCTGGGAACCGACACCAGCTATCCGTTGCAGGTTTCATTCAACGGTGGCACCACCTTCACGGCGTTCACCGGCAATTCGATATCGGTACCTGCGCTGGGAACGAGCTTCATCGTTCGAGTCCCGACAGTCAATGACGATGTGACCGAGCCGAACGAGACATTGACGCTCGGCGCCTCCACGCTGGCCAATGTCGGCCCGCCGGTAGTCGGCACCGGGACGATCATCGACAACGACGGCGTACCCACGGTGCTGATCACCGGCCCGGCCATCATCGACGAAGGCAACGGCACCGCCGTCTACACGGTATCGCTGTCGAATCCGTCGAGCACCCCGGTGAGTGTCAACTACAGCACCGTCGACGGCACCGCCAAGGCAGGGCTCGACTTCACGGCGACCAGCGGCACGCTCAATTTCGCCGCCGGCCAGACCACCGGAACGATCACCGTTCCGATCATCAACGACACGCTGTTCGAAGGCCCCGAAAGCTTCCAGGTCGTGCTCAGCACACCAGTCGGCGCCACGATTTCGTCCGGCAGCGTCAACTCGACGATCGTCGACGACGGTACCGGCGATCCGTTGCCCCCGGAACCACCACGGCCGCCAGACGACGACACGCCGAAGGTCGGGACGGTGTCCAGCCCGCAGATCACCGAAGGTGGCAACCTCGATTTCGTGGTGACCCTGAGCAACCTCAGCACCACGCCAACCACCGTGAACCTGGATCCGAAATCCGGGACCGCTCTGCTCGGCACCGATACCACCAACCCCCCACTGGTGTCGTTCGACAATGGCGCCAGCTTCGTCGCGATCACCGGCAATACCGTGTCGGTCCCGGCCAACAGCCTGAGCTTCATCGTGCGCGTTCCGACCGTGGACGACCCGATCACCGAACCCACCGAAAACCTGACGCTGGGCGCTTCCACGCTTGCCAACAAAGGCGTCCCGGTGGTCGGGACCGGCACCATCCTCGATAACGATGGCACGCCCACGGTGTCTGTGGCCGGCCAGTTGGCGGTCAGCGAGACCGAAGGGGTTGCGCGGTTTACGTTCACCCTGTCCAACCCGTCCAGCACCCCGGTCACCGTCAAATACGGGACTGCCGATGTGACGACAACAGCCGGTGATGACTACACCCCGGCCAGCGGAACGCTGGTCTTCGCTGCCGGCGAAACAAGCAAGACCGTCGATGTCGTGATCAAGAACGACAACGTCTTCGAAGGCCCGGAAACCTTCGCCATGCGTTTGAGCGATCCGGTCGGCGCCACCATTGCGCAGGCATCGGCACAAACCATCATCCTCGACGACGGCGACACACCGAAGGTCAATTCGGTGTCGAACGCCGAAACGGAAGAAGGTGGCAACCTCGATTTCACCGTCACCCTGTCCAACCCCAGCACCACGTTGACGCTGGTCACACTGACACCCCAATCCGGCACGGCGATCCTGAGCCAGGATACGACGACCCCCTATCTGGTGTCGTTCGATCGCGGCGCCAACTTTGCGCCGTTCGACGGGGCCCGCGTGCTGGTGCCGGTCGGTGTCGTCGATTTCATCGTTCGCATCCCGACACGCGAAGACAACGTCTTCGAGCCGACTGAAGCACTGACCCTCGGCGCTTCGACCGCCGCCAACAGCGGCGTGCCGGAAATCGGCACGGGCAAGATCTTTGACGATGATGGTGGTCGTCTGACGGTGACCAACGCCGCCGTTGCAGAAGGCGCCGTTGCCAACTTCGTCGTTGGCGTTCCGCCTTCGTCGACCCCGACGCAGATCACCCTGTCGCTGAATACCGATATCCCCCCGTATACCGCACAAGCGAACGATCTGGAAATTACTGCTGCGCGTCCGTTGACGGTAAGTTATGTCGATTCGGTCGGCGCTCTTCAACTCTCGTTTGCAACCACCGACAACATCGCCTTCACCATTCCGGCAGGGGTGACCAGTCTCAAAGTCGACATTCCGACCCGCCTGGACAATGTCTATGAAGGTCCCGAGACCTTTGCGTTGACAGCCACCAGTTCGAGTCCAGGCAGTCGTTGACGGCAACGTCGGTGCCACCGGCACCGGCACCATCACCGACACCAAGCCCACCATCACCACGGTGGAGCCAGGCGGCCCGGGTGTGGGCGACGACGCTGTGCCCGAAGGCACGGCGCTGGTCTACAACGTCACGCTCAGCCAGCCGTCGACCACCCCGACCACCTTCACCTATGTACTGGGCGGTGGCTCGGCCTCGCCTGCGGACCTCGGGCCTGCGCCGGTGAGCTTCAGCAACGGCGTCACCTACGATCCGGCCACCGGCCTGATCACCGTGCCCGAGAACGTCTCCAACTTCACCGTCACCGTCCCGACCCGCGTCGACGGCATCTACGAAGGCCCGGAGACCCTGCCGCTGAACATCGGCGGCGTCACCGGCACCGGCACCATTACCGACACCAAGCCCACCATCACCACGGTGGAGCCAGGCAGCCCGGGTGTGGGCGACGACGCTGTGCCCGAAGGCACGGCGCTGGTCTACAACGTCACGCTCAGCCAGCCGTCGACCACCCCGACCACCTTCACCTATGTGCTGGGCGGCGGCTCGGCCTCGCCTGCGGACCTCGGGCCCGCGCCGGTGAGCTTCAGCAACGGCGTCACCTACGATCCGGCCACCGGCCTGATCACCGTGCCCGAGCCAATGTCGCCAGCTTCACCGTCACCGTCCCGACCCGCGTCGACGGCATCTACGAAGGCCCGGAGACCCTGCCGCTGAACATCGGCGGCGTCACCGGCACCGGCACCATTACCGACACCAAGCCCACCATCACCACGGTGGAGCCAGGCAACCCGGGTGTGGGTGACGACGCTGTGCCCGAAGGCACGGCGCTGGTCTACAACGTCACGCTCAGCCAGCCGTCGACCACCCCGACCACCTTCACCTATGTACTGGGCGGTGGCTCGGCCTCGCCTGCGGACCTCGGGCCTGCGCCGGTGAGCTTCAGCAACGGCGTCACCTACGATCCGGCCACCGGCCTGATCACCGTGCCGGAGAATGTCTCCAGCTTCACCGTCACCGTCCCGACCCGCGTCGACGGCATCTACGAAGGCCCGGAGACCCTGCCGCTGAACATCGGCGGCGTCACCGGCACCGGCACCATCACCGACACCAAGCCCACCATCACCACGGTGGAGCCAGGCAACCCGGGTGTGGGTGACGACGCTGTGCCCGAAGGCACGGCGCTGGTCTACAACGTCACGCTCAGCCAGCCGTCGACCACCCCGACCACCTTCACCTATGTGCTGGGTGGCGGCTCGGCTTCGCCTGCGGATCTCGGGCCCGCGCCGGTGAGCTTCAGCAACGGCGTCACCTACGATCCGGCCACCGGCCTGATCACCGTGCCGAGCCAATGTCGCCAGCTTCACCGTCACCGTCCCGACCCGCGTCGACGGCATCTACGAAGGCCCGGAGACCCTGCCGCTGAACATCGGCGGCGTCACCGGCACCGGCACCATCACCGACACCAAGCCCACCATCACCACGGTGGAGCCAGGCGGCCCGGGTGTGGGTGACGACGCTGTGCCCGAAGGCACGGCGCTGGTCTACAACGTCGCTCTGAGCCAGCCGTCGACTACCGCAACCACCTTCACCTATGTGCTGGGCGGCGGCTCTGCTTCACCTGCCGACATCGGTGAGGTTACCTTCACTCGTGGAGTCACCTACAACGCCGCGACCGGCCTGATCACCGTGCCGGCCAACGTCGACCGCTTTGCCGTCATTGTGCAGACCCTCGCCGACAGAATCCTCGAACCCACCGAGACACTGCCACTGACCATCGGCGGCGTAACAGGTATCGGTTCGATACTGGACGTGAATACGCGGCCGCAATTGGCCGTTGCCGGCAACACGGGCGTTTCGGAAGAGGCTTTGCAGGGGGGCATCGTGACACCCGGAACGTCTCCGGTGTCAAAAGTATCCGGCGCGCTCACGGTCACCGATCCCGAGGGCGGGCCTTATACCTTCACGGTTCAACAGCCACCGCAGGCCTTCAAATCCGGCGGCAATGCAGTGATGTGGGGGTCACCAGTGACCTCAGCTGATGGCACGGTCACGCTGGAGGGTCGCACCTCGGTCGCCGCTGGAAATGTACTGATCGCAACGCTCAAGCTTTTGCCGACGCAAAGCCAGTATGAATTCGAGCTGTTCAAGCCGCTGGACGACTACGATCCAGCGGGCAACCCGGTTGGCTCCCTGACATACTCGTTCCAGCTGTCTGTCACGGATTCGACCGGACTGATTTCGACACCGGCCACCTTGTCGGTCGCCATCGCGGACGACACGCCAGCTACTGCCCTGCCTATCCCGCGTGAGGCACCGGTCACCGACGTCAATTCGAACGTGATGCTCATCCTTGACGTTTCGACGTCGATGAATCAGGCGAGCGGCATCCCGGGATTGACCAAGCTTCAGGCCGCAATCCAGTCGATCGGCACTCTGCTCGATCGTTACGACGAACTGGGTGATGTCAGGGTACGGATCGAGACTTTCGGCACCCATGCCAACGGTTTGGGAACGGCCTGGTTGTCGGTTGGCGACGCGCGCGCTCTGCTGGCGGGAATCGTCATACAGACCAATCAGGGCACCAACTACGACGAGGCGCTTGGCGACGCGAATGAACTGTTCAACAGCCCCGGAAAAATCACCGGCGGCCAGAACGTGGTCTATTTCCTGTCCGACGGTCAGCCGACCTTCGGCTCGGGAACGCCCTTATCAACTCGTACCTCCCGGCAGCGTCGCCAGTGCAGATCCGACGGTCAACGGCACTGGGCAGCCGGGCCAGACCAGTACCAGTTCGCCTGATGTCGGCATCCAGACTGTCCTTCCGGCCAATGCTCCGGCCAACGCGATCACGGAGGAGCAGGCCTGGATCAACTTCGTGACGGCCAACAAGATTTCGGCGTTCGCACTGGGCTTCGGCAGCGGGCTGACGGCAGCCGATCGGTCCTTCCTTGACCCGATCGCCTACGACGGTCGCAACGATGCGCCTCGCGACGCGCTGGTGGTGCAATCCTTCGCCGATCTCGATACCGCTCTGGCGGCCTCGATTCGTCCTACTGCTGTTGGCAACCTGATCCAGGGCGGGCTGGGAGGAGCCATCGGAGCCGATCTGCCAGGCTTTGTCAAATCGATCACTGTGGACAACGTGACGTTCACCTACGACCCGTTGGCCAACAACGGTGCCGGATCGCTGGTGACTTCAGGCACTGGCGGGGCAACCGGAACGTTTGCCACGTCGACCAACAGCCTGACGATCACCACGGCGCTGAAGAACAGCCTGTTGATCGACATGGATGACGGGGTGTTTACCTACAGTGGCAATCCGACTGCGACCTTGCCACCAGGCGGGATCCGAGAGGTGTTCAGCTATGTGATTTCCGATCGGGATGGTGACACCACCGGTTCCGACCTGACCATTACCACACCGAACCCGTTCCTCCGGGCCACCGATGCACAGCCCAACGTGAACGGCACTGGCAACGCCGACATCATCGTCGGGAACGCAGCCATCAACGTGCTGAACGGTGGTGACGGCAACGACGACATCTACGGCGGCGGCGGCAACGACACGCTCAACGGTGGTAATGGCAACGATCGCCTCTACGGCGGTTCTGGCAACGACACCCTGATCGGCGGTGCCGGGTCGGATGTCTTCGCGTGGCGGTTCGGCGATCAGGGCGTGACCCGTGAAGCAAGTGGGTCCAGCACCGGATTCGCAGTCGATCGGATCAACGATTTTGACGCGGTCAGAACGGTTGCACAGGGCGGCGACGTTCTCGACTTGCGGGACTTGTTGTACCGTGAGAGCAAGACCGTTGTCGGCACTGCGGCAAATCCACTGCCCGAGGGCCACCTCGAACGCTATCTTGACTTTGACACCAGCGGCGCCGACACCGTCATCCGGATCAGCAGCAAGGGCCTCTTCACTTCGACATCGGATACCTTTACACCAGGCACCACCAGCGTCAATGGTCAGCAGGTCGATCAGACAATCACGCTGGTCGGCGTCAAACTGGATGTGGCCTTGGGTCTGGCGGCAAATTCGTCCGATGCACTGATCATCAACAGGCTTCTCAGCGATGGCAAGTTGATCACCGACTGATCTTGAGGTACCGATCGTTCGGAGTTGATCCGGACAGATCGACAAAGGGAGCGCCATGGCGCTCCCTTTCTTTTTTCTGAGTCGGACTATGGTTCAGGTTCAAGACGTCCAAGGGGTCCCGATGCCCGATGCCCGATGCCGGGAGGCCGCAAATCCGCAGAGCCGCGATGCCGCGATGCGAATAGCGTCATCGGCTGTTCTGGGCGGCGTCCACCAGCCGATGAACCGCCGCGCCAGCGGCGCACGGAATCAACCGACCAGATCGGCCCTGAGCGTACTCGCCCACGCGCCGGTCTGCCCATCGACGCCGGCCTGCCAGGCGGCGGCGGCTTCGGCCTTGGTGCTGACGCCTTCGGCATAGACCTTCAGCGACAGGCCATGCAGCATCAGCACCAGGCTGCGCACAAAGCTTGGCGCGGGCGGGGTCGCTGTCGATGCCGTGAATGACCGCCGCATCGAGTTTGACATAGTCGAGCCCGGCCTCGAACAGGCGCTCGATCCGCGCCAACCGCTGGCCGGCATGCTCGAGGCCGAAACGCACTCCCAGCGGCCGCAGCTGATGCGAAAACTCCTGCACCAGTTCGAAATGGTCGACCGCCGCGCTTTCATGAACTTCGAGCGACAAGCGGCGGGCCTGCGTCGGCCGCTGCCCCAGCAGGCCGCGCAGGCGCGCCGAAAATCCGCTGTCGAGCATGGAGGCCGGCGACAGGTTGACGCACAAGTCTTGTCCATGGGCCGCGATCTCGTCGAGTGCGAGTCGCACCGCGAGCTCATCGATGGCCGCGGTCAGCCGGCTGCGCATCGCCAGCGGTAGCCACTGCGCGGCCGCCTCGAAGCCACCTTCGGCTTCGAGCTGCAAGCGCAACGGGCACTCGAGATGAATGGCTTGCAGTTGGGAATCGATGACCGGAAAGCGCACCAGACGCGCCCGGCCATGCGCCAACGCCGACAGCAGGTTCTCGCGCCATGCGCCTTCACCCATCGCCTGCGACAGCGCCGCGCCACCCTGCCCTCTGGCGGTCGTCGCCAGCTCGACCGCAAAGGCACCGCGGCTTTCGGCACGCGCCAGCGCACCGTCGGCCAGCGCCAGCACCTCGCGCAAGGCCATGTTCGGGCAGAATTTCGACGGCACCGACGGCAACACCGATCTGGCTGCCGTATATCGGCAGGATGCTGCGCATCGACTCGGCAACTGCATGCGCCGTCTCGGCCGCCTGCCCACCCACCGGCAAATACAGCGCAAAGTCCGAGCCGTTGAGTCGGCCGACCTGGCAGCCGGCGACCCGGTCGGTATAGGACTGCAAGGCCTGCGCGATCGACACGATCATCTTGTCGGTGCTGGCGCGGCCGAGTTGTCGGTTCAACTCCGCCAGATCGATCAGCCTGAGCAGGACCAGCCCGGCATCGGGGTCGGCATAGTCGCTTTGCCGGGCCGCGTTGAGCAGCCCGATGAAATGGTTGCGGTTGGCCAAGCCGCTGACCGGATCGACATAGGCTTGCTCGCGCAGCGTTTCGACTTGCGCCGCTTGCGCCTCGAACATCAGCTTGAGCCGACCGACCATTGCATTCATCGCCTGCGTCAAGCGCCGCAGTTCCGGGCACCCGCGGCTCGGGAACGGTGATGAATCGGCCGTCGACCAGCGCTTGCGCCTGTTCTACCGTGCGCGCCAGCGGCCGCCGGATCCGCTGCACCACCGCCCGCGACGCGATGGCCATGATGATTCCGAGAACGCCCAGCGCCGCCGCCGATGCCAGGCTGGCACGCCACAGGTCATCATGGGCATAGGCGGTCTGGCTGACCACCTCGACCGAACCGAGCGCACGCCAACCGTCGGACACCTGCGCGATGCCCGGCGCCGATGCTGATCGGCAGCAGGTCGGCAAACCATTGCGGGGCAGTGGCGGGCCGCAGGTCTGCCGTGCGTTGACGAAAACGATCGTTCCATCGACGCCGACCATGCGGATCGACCGATAGAAACCGGTATCGAATTGCGCCGCCATCACCAGCGACATCAGTTCGGCATCGCCCCTTCTGCTGGCCAAGTACCTGCGCCAGCAACACGGCGTTGTCGCTGTTCTTCAGCTGGAGCTGGGTCGCCAGGGTACTGCGGGCCGACTCGATCGTCAGGCCCGCGCTGCCGACGAAAGCCAGCAAGCAGGGTTGCCAGCAGCAGCAGGCGGATTTGTCGAATCAATGACATCGTCGTTCCAATCAGAATCCTTGGGCGCGCGCCCTGGCAAGAACATCTCGCCACTTGGACAGACGCGAACTGGCGTCGCCCGTCGTCTGGCCGTTGACACCTTGCCACATTCCCTCGGTATTGAAGCTGAAAACAGGCACAAGATCCGGCCGCTGCGACGCCGGCCGCACATCCTGCACCAGGTTGTCGAGAATCAGCGGCTCGGCGCCGGGCGACGCATAAAAGGCCAGCACCATGTGCGGCTGGCCCGGCGAGCCCGGCCCGTCGAGCAGCGCGCGCACATAGACCAGGCGCAGCTTGCTGACCGGCATGCCCATCGCAACCAGGCTGAAATATTTGGCCAGCGCATAATCCTCGCAGTCGCCCATGCCTTTGCCAAGTGCTTCCAGCGGCGAAGCCCAGTAGTCGGTCACCCCCCAGACGTCGATATCGTCGGCGAACGCGATCGCATCGTTGTAGAACTGATTGGTTGCGCGCACCCGGCTGTCGTCCGTTGCGCGCGCGCCCTGGGCGATCAGTTGCTGAACCGCCGGCGCACTCGCCACTGCGCGGGGGCCGTAACTCCGGCGCGGCGCTGCAGCCATCGCTGGCTGTCGAAGGCTTGCAGCCCGGCCACCACCAACAGCAACAAGGCCAGCGTCACGCCCTGCAAACAGCGGCAAACCAGCGGCGCCGCCTGGTGGCGCGTCGTTGCAGTCAGCTGAGGCGTCGCGATCAACTGGCATGCGCCATGGAAACGAATGCCATGGCGGGACAAACCACGGGTTTCAGATCAGGGGGAACGCCCTGTTTTCGCCCGTTCAGGGCTCGACTTGAGTGTGGCTAAGCGACAACATGGCGTTGCAGCAGCTTCGTTTATCGGTGAACCTGCAAGTCGTGCAAATGTCATCGAATACTCATGCTGTTCTGTCGACCAAACGTCTGTAAGATTGCGTAACGGCATGAAATTCAATTTCAGCTGTCGGGACTCAGCGATCCAGGGTGCACGGCAGGAAACCCCAGGGGACTTCTACGCACGGCTAAAGGGTTGCCGGCTGAAAGGTAAAGGAGTGCAATGAGCGATCGAACTTCGCAAGGTTTCGATCGGGGCGAGGAGGGGCAGACGGTCACCGTTTGCCACAGCAAGTATCTGCTAGTTCAATCTCACAGGAAGATGAAATGAAAAGATTGCAAATCAGGTATCCCGCGCAGGCGTCGAGCCGACGTGTTCTTGGCGCGGTTTCGATCGGCAGCGGCCCTGGCGTGTGCGGCGACCACGGCAGCGGCCCAATCGGCTGATCCACTGCGCAACACGGTCGAAAAGGCCTTGCAGACCAATCCTGAAGTTGCTGCGCGCTTCAATGCCTATCGTGCATCGGGCGATGCGATCGACGTGGTGCGCGGCGGCCTGCTGCCGCGACTGGACCTCGACGCCAGCGTTGCCCGCGACCGCACACGGGTCACCTCACGCGTGCCGACCACGCAAAACCTCAATCAGACCGGCATCGGCCTGACGCTGAGCCAGCTGCTGTGGGACGGCCTGGCAACCAGCAACGATGTCAACCGCCTGAGCCATGAAAAGCTGGCGCGCTACTACGAACTGGTCGATACCGCCGAGCAGATTGCGCTCGAGGCGTCACGCGCCTATTACGATGTGATCCGCTACCGTCGGCTGGTCCAGCTTGCCGAAGACAACTACGTCCAGCACAAATATGTGTCGATCCAGATCGGCAAGCGTACCCGCGCCGGGGTCGATCGTTCGGTCAATCTCGAACAAGCCAACGCGCGGCTGGCGCTGGCCGAGTCGAACCTGACGACCGAGCTGTCCAACCTGCACGACGTGACCGCTCGTTATCAGCGGCTGGTCGGCGATTCACCGGCAGCAAGTCTGCCCTTGCCGGGTCTGATGCAGCAGACTTTGCCCAACAACGCGACCGAAGCCGCCAGCGTGGCAATCCGCCGCAGCCCGGCCATCAGTTCGACGATCGAAACCCTGCGAGCAAACCGCGCGACGGTCCGGGTGCGCGAGGCTGCATTCCAGCCACGGGTCGAAGCCCGCCTCAGCGGCGGCGGCGGCAAGAATTACCAGGGTGTGCTCGATCAGGACCGTGCTGCCAAAGCCGAAATTGTCATGAACTGGAACCTGTTTGCGGGCGGCTCTGACCGCGCCCGGGTTCGCCAACAGGTCGATCTGGTAAATCAGGCCGCCGATCTTCGCGACAAGACCTGTCGCGACGTTCGCCAGACGGCGGCCATCGCATTCAACGACACCCGCAAGCTGACCGAGCAGCTGGTCTATCTCGACCGCAACACGGTCGCCATCACCAGTGCACGGGATGCCTACCGGCTGCAATTCGACAACGGCATCGCGGGACGCTCGTTGCTCGATCTGTTGAACGCTGAAAACGAGGTCTACACCGCGCAGCGCTCGTTGGCCAATGCGCAATACGATCAGGGCCTGTCGTATGTGCGAACCCAGGCTGCGTTGAACAGCCTGACCAGCACGCTCGGCATCGCCAAACCGAATACCGGCGCCAACGACGAAGCCGGCTGGGAAGCCGGCAACGACGCGCCCACGCGTTGCCCGACGCTGGTTCCCGACGTTCCGCCGAGCAATCGGACCGAACTCGACCGCCGTGCCGATCAGATGTCCAACGCAGCGCCTTCAGGTGCTCCGATCGCATCACCGACGGTTCCGTCGATGACGCCGGCCATGACACCGGCAGCGCCGCCGATGCCACCAGCGGTTCCGCCGCGTCGCCAGCGCCGCCGCTGAGCGATCGAGGATCGCCCGCCCGACCCCGATTCGGGCGGTGCAGGATTGACAAGAAAAGGCCCCGCATGCGGGGCCTTTCTGTTGCTGTGGGCGGGTTGTTTCAGCGCTTGACCGGGGGCAGATCGGTGCAGGCGCCTTCGTAGGCTTCGGCAGCGAGCCCGATGCTCTCGCCGAGCGTGGGGTGCGGGTGGATCGTCTTGCCGATATCGACACCGTCGGCACCCATCTCGATCGCCAGCGCCACCTCGCCGATCATGTCACCAGCATGGGTGCCGACGATGCCGCCGCCGACGATGGCATGTGTTTCCTCGCTGAACAGCAGCTTGGTAAATCCCTCATCGCGCCCGTTGGCGATGGCCCGGCCTGATGCGTTCCAGGGAAACAGCCCCTTCTTGACCTTGATGCCGCGCGCCTTGGCATCGTCTTCGGTGAGGCCGACCCAGGCCAGTTCGGGATCGGTATAGGCCACGCTCGGAATGACGCGTGCATTGAAAGCGGTCTTCGCCAGCTTGTCATCACCGAGCTGCACGCCCGCCGCGACTTCGGCAGCGACATGCGCCTCATGGGTCGCCTTGTGCGCCAGCATCGGCTGGCCGACGATGTCGCCGATCGCAAAGATATGCGGCACATTGGTCCGCATCTGGATATCGACCGGAATGAAGCCACGCTCGCCAACGATCACGCCGGCCTTGTCGGCAGCGATCTTGTTGCCGTTCGGGCTGCGCCCGACCGCCTGCAACACCATGTCATAGACCTGCGGCTCTTTCGGTGCGCCCTCGCCTTCGAAGCTGACTCGAATGCCGTCTTTGGTCGCTTCGGCACCGATCGTCTTGGTATTGAGCATGATGTGGTCGAAGCGCTTGGCATTCATCTTCTGCCACACCTTGACCAGATCGCGGTCGGCACCGGGCATCAGGATCGGCAACATCTCGACCACGTCGAGCCTTGCGCCCAGCGTCGAATAGACCGTGCCCATCTCGAGCCCGATGATGCCGCCGCCGACCACCAGCATGCGTTTGGGTTGCTGGCGCAACTCGAGTGCACCGGTCGAGGTGACCACCCGGGGGTCGTCCTTCGGCAGAAAAGGCAGTTTCACCGCCTCGGAGCCGGCCGCAATGATGGCCTGCTTGAAGCGGACCGTCTGCGACTTGCCATCGGCCATCTTGACGCTCAGATGGAACGGGTCGCTGAATTCGCCATCGCCCTGCAGCACCGTGACCTTGCGCATCTTGGCCATCGCAGCCAGCCCGCCGGTCAATTTGCCGACGACCTTCTCCTTGTGCGTCTTGAGCTTGGCCAGATCGACGCTGGGCTTGGCAAAAGCTGACGCCCAAGGCATCGAAATGGCTGACTTCGTCGATCACCGCCGCCACATGCAGCAGCGCCTTCGACGGGATGCAGCCGACGTTCAGGCAGACGCCTCCGAGCGTGGCGTAACGCTCGACCAGCACCGTCTTCAACCCCAGGTCGGCGCCGCGAAATGCCGCCGTATAGCCGCCTGGGCCGGCACCGAGCACCAGCAGATCACATTCGAGGTCGGCCGAGCCGGCGATACTGCGCCGCCTGCGGAGCCGGCCCCCCTGCGGCGGCTGCCTTTGCAGGCGCTGCAGCGGGCGCAGGCGCTTGGGCAGGGGCGGCTGCAGATGCGGCTGCAGGTGCTGACGCCGGTGCCGCTGCTGCGCTTGCATCGAGCGAGCAGCAGCACCGTCCCTTCGTTGACGGTGTCACCGACCTTGACCTTGACCTCCTTGACGACGCCGGCATGCGACGACGGAATTTCCATCGATGCCTTGTCGCTTTCGACGGTGATCAGACTTTGTTCTTCCTTGATTTCGTCGCCGGGCTTGACCAGCAGTTCGATCACCGCCACATCCTTGAAATCGCCGATGTCGGGTACCTTGATATCGATCAGTGCCATCGTTGTGTGTTCCTTCAGAGCAGGATGCGGCGGAAGTCCGCGAGGACCTGGCCGAGGTAGGCGTTGAAACGCGCCGCCGAGGCGCCATCGATCACCCGGTGGTCGTACGACAGCGACAGCGGCAGGATCAGCCGCGGCACGAAGGCCTTGCCGTCCCAGACCGGTTTCATCTGGCCCTTCGACAGGCCGAGAATCGCCACCTCGGGCGCATTGATGATCGGCGTGAAATGGGTGCCGCCGATGCCGCCGAGCGAGCTGATCGACATGCAGCCACCGCTCATGTCGGCCGGGCCGACCTTGCCGTCGCGCGCCTTCTTGGCCAGCGTCGCCCATCTCCTCGCTGATCTGCATCACGCCTTTCTTGTCGGCATCCTTCAGCACCGGCACGACCAGGCCGTTCGGCGTATCGGCGGCAAAGCCGATGTGGAAATACTGCTTGTAGACGAGCTGATCGCCGTCCAGGCTGGTATTGAAGTCGGGAAACTTCTTCAGCGCCGCAGACGACCGCCTTGATCACGAAGGCCAGCATCGTGACCTTGACGCCGCTCTTCTCGTTCTCCTTGTTCAGCCTGACGCGGAACGCCTCGAGCTCGGTGATGTCGGCCTCGTCGTTGTTGGTGACGTGCGGAATCATCACCCAGTTGCGGTGCAGGTTGGCGCCGCTGATCTTCTTGATCCGGCTCAGATCCTTGCGCTCGACCGCGCCGAACTTGGTGAAGTCGACCTGTGGCCACGGCAACAACCCGGTCAGACCGGTGCCTCCCGACTGCAGCCGCTGCACCGCCCTTGGCCGCCTGCGCTGCGGTGCGCGTCGCTGCCAGCCATCACCGACTTGACGAATCCGGACAGGTCGTCGTGGGTGATGCGGCCTTTCGGGCCGCTGCCTTTGACCTCACCGAGCGGAACGCCGAGCTCACGCGCCAGCTTGCGGATCGACGGCGAGGCATGTGGCAACGGGCCACCACTGGCTGCAGCCGCCGGCTCGTGAGCCGCCTCGCTTGCAGCCTTGGCGGCGGCTGGCGCTGGTGCAGCCGACTGGGCCGGTGCCGCAGGCGGCTGCCGCAGCGCTGGCCGGCGCGGCGGCAGCCGATGGCGCGGGCGCTGCAGCAGCCGCCACCGGCGCCTTCGAGCACCACCACGATCGAACCCTTCGCGACCTTGTCGCCGACCTTGACGCGCAGTTCCTTGACGACGCCGGCTTGCGAAGACGGGATCTCCATCGACGCCTTGTCGCTCTCGACGGTGATCAGGCTTTGCTCGACGGCCACCTTGTCGCCGACCTTGACCAGCAGCTCGATGACCGCGACTTCGTCGAAATCTCCGATATCGGGCACCGCAACCTCGACGGTTGCCGAGCCCGCCTGCCGGCGCCGCTGCCGGCTTGGGCGGCAGGCGCTGCAGCCGGTGCTGCGGCGCGCAGCAGCAGGGGCCGGCGCGGCGGCTGCCGACGCGGCAGCCGAATCGCCCGCTCCTTCGGCCTCGAGTTCGAGAATCAGGCTGCCTTCACTGACCTTGTCGCCAAGCGCAACGCTTCAGCGACTTGACCGTACCCGCATGCGACGACGGGATCTCCATCGATGCCTTGTCACTCTCCACCGTCATCAGTGACTGTTCGACCTTGACCTTGTCACCCGGCTTGACGAGCAGCTCGATGATCTCGACTTCCTTGAAATCCCCGATGTCCGGGACTTTGACTTGCACCAGCGCCATGTTGAGGGTCTCCGTTCGTTGTTATGCGTACAGCGGATTGGTCTTGTCGGCCTGGATGCCGTATTTCTTGATCGCCTCGGCCACCTTGGCCGCGGCACGGCGCCTTCGTCGGCCAGCGCCTTCAGCGCGGCGACGACGATGTAGTGGCGGTTGATCTCGAAGTGCTCGCGCAGCTTGCTGCGGAAATCGCTGCGGCCGAAGCCGTCGGTGCCCAGTACCCGGTAGCTCGTGCCTTTCGGGATGAACAGCCGGATCTGCTCGGCATAGTTCTTCATGTAGTCGGTCGACGCGATCACCGGGCCGGCGTGTGGCGCCAGCTGCTCGGTGACATAGGCCACCTTCGGCTCGTCGGTCGGGTGCAGCAGATTCCAGCGCTCGACGGCCTGGCCGTCGCGCGCCAGTTCGTTGAAGCTCGGGCAGCTCCAGATATTGGCGGCGACGCCCCAGTCGTCTTCGAGCAATTGCTTGGCGGCAATCGATTCGCGCAGGATGGTGCCGCTGCCGAGCAGGTTGACGCGCGGCGCCTTCTTCTTGCCGCCGCCTTCCTGCAGCAGGTACATGCCCTTGATGATCTGCTCTTCGGTGCCGGCCTGCAGGCCCGGGCATCGCATAGTTTTCGTTCAGCAGCGTCAGGTAGTAATAGACGTTTTCCTGCTTCTCGACCATGCGCTTCAGGCCATGGTGCAGGATCACGCCGACCTCGTGCGCAAAACTCGGGTCGTAGCTGATGCAGTTCGGGATCGTGCCGGCCAGGATGTGGCTGTGGCCGTCTTCGTGCTGCAGGCCTTCGCCATTCAGCGTCGTTCGCCCGGAGGTACCGCCGAGCAGGAAGCCGCGCGCCTGCATGTCGCCGGCCGCCCACGCCAGGTCGCCGATGCGCTGGAAGCCGAACATCGAGTAGTAGACATAGAACGGCACCATGATCCGGTTGTTGGTCGAATACGAGGTTGCCGCGGCAATCCAGCTGCTCATGCCGCCGGCTTCGTTGATGCCTTCCTGCAGCACCTGGCCCGGCCTTGTCCTCCTTGTAGTACATCACCTGGTCCTTGTCGACCGGCGTGTATTGCTGCCCGTGCGGGTTGTAGATGCCGATCTGGCGGAACAGCCCTTCCATGCCGAAGGTGCGCGCCTCGTCGACCAGGATCGGCACCACCCGCGGGCCGAGCGCCTTGTCGCGCAGCAACTGGGTCAGAAAGCGCACGAATGCCTGGGTGGTGCTGATCTCGCGGCCTTCGGCGGTCGGATCGAGCACCGCCTTGAAGGTCTCGAGGGCCGGCACGGTGAATTGTTCATCGGCCTTGACGCGGCGCTGCGGCAGGTAGCCGCCGAGCGCCTTGCGTCGTTCATGCAGGTATTTCATCTCCGGCGTGTCGTCGGCCGGCTTGTAGAACGGAATCTTCGACAGTTCGCTGTCGGGAATCGGAATGTTGAAGCGGTCGCGGAAATAGCGGATGTCGTCGTCGGTCAGCTTCTTCGTCTGGTGCGCGGTATTCTTGCCCTCGCCGGCCTTGCCCATGCCGTAACCCTTGACCGTCTTGATCAGCAACACGGTTGGCTGGCCCTTGTGGCTGTTGGCACGGTGGAAGGCCGCATAGACCTTCTGCGCATCATGGCCGCCGCGGCGCAGGTTCCAGATATCCTGGTCGCTCATCTTCGAGACCAGCTCGAGCGTCCTTGGATCGCGGCCGAAAAACTGCTTGCGCACGAACGCGCCGTCATTGGCCTTGAATGCCTGGAAATCGCCGTCCAGCGTGTCGAGCATGATCTTGCGCAGCGCACCTTCCTTGTCGCGCGCCAGCAGCGGATCCCAGTTGCTGCCCCACAGCAGCTTGATGACGTTCCAGCCCGAGCCGCGGAACTCGCCTTCGAGTTCCTGGACGATCTTGCTGTTGCCGCGAACCGGCCCGTCGAGCCGCTGCAGATTGCAGTTGATGACGAAGATCAGGTTGTCGAGGTTTTCACGCGCCGCCAGGCCGATCGCGCCGAGGCTTTCCGGCTCGTCCATCTCGCCGTCGCCGCAGAAGACCCAGACCTTGCGCTGGCTGGTGTCGGCGATGCCGCGTGCATGCAGGTATTTGAGGAAGCGCGCCTGGTAGATCCCCATGTGCGGGCCAAGCCCCATCGAGACGGTCGGAAACTGCCAGAACTCGCGGCATCAGTTTCGGATGCGGATAGCTCGACAGGCCCTTGCCGTCGACTTCCTGGCGGAAGTTGAGCAACTGTTCTTCGGTCAGGCGGCCCTCGAGGTATGCGCGGGCATAGATGCCGGGCGCCGAATGGCCCTGGATATACAGCAGGTCGCCACCGCGTTCGGCCGTATCGGCATGCCAGAAATGGTTGAAGCCAGCCGCAAACATGTGGGCGACCGAAGCGAACGAGCTGATATGCCCGCCCAGATCGCCGCCATCCTCGACATGCTGGCGGTTCGCCTTGACCACCATCGCCATCGCGTTCCAGCGCATGTAGGCGCGCAGGCGCCCTTCGAGCTCGAGGTTGCCCGGGCTGCGCTCTTCATCGTCGGCCTCGATCGTATTGACATAGGCCGTCGTCGCCGAGAACGGCATGTCGATGTTGTTCTGTCGCGCATGCTCGAGCAATTCCTCGATCAGGAAGTGGGCGCGCTCCGGCCCCTCGCTGGCAATGACCGCAGACAAGGCGTCGATCCATTCGCGGGTTTCCTGCGAATCGGAATCGGGGGTGGTGCCGTTGATTGGAAGTCGACGGCTCAGGCATGGCTGACATGTTGGCTTGTCTCCTGTTTTGAAGTGGGCTCGATGAGGTCATCGAAGTGTCCCACAAAACTCGAAAATTTCAAATAGTGCTATTACATTTCATATAATGAAAACTGCTGCCTATCGTCAATGCGGCTGGTGCGACAGCCGGGGTGGCCGCCGCCGATAATCGGTTGATGAAGTCTTCTCGCCTGACCCAAGGCCCGCCAAAAGGAAGGCCGACCCTGGCGCAGGCGCTTGTTCGGCCGCTGGTGGCGCAGGCAATCTCCCTCCAGTCAGGATCGATTTGCAACCCTCGGGCCGTTGATCTCGGTCATGTTGTTCCTGGCCGCCATCATCTCGGCGTTCTGGTACTTGCGCAATGAGGAATTCGAGCGGGAGCAGGAATCGGTTCAACGGGATACCGAAATTGCCCAGCAGCAGATCCGCCTGCGGCTGATCGAAAACCAGGAGCAGCTGCTGCGCATTGCGCGCGAGATCGTCATCAGCGCAGTCGATGCCGAGAATTTTTCACAGCAAGCGGCTGCCTTCACGCAAGAACGGCCTGAAGTCACCGGACTGTTCTGGGTCGATGCCAATCGCGACCGCCAAGGCGCCTATGTGGCGCCGATGTTCGCGCTCGATGCGGGCAATCCGCAGGGCGACCTTGACAAGTCGATCCCGCTGGCCAATCAGATAACGCCATCCGAGACCTCGTTCATGGCGACCAACACGCTGCGCCAGCCGATCTATTCAAGCGCTTTCACCAACAACCTCGGCGTGACGGTATTGCAGTTGCACATCCCGCTGATCGATCGCGGCAATTTCAGCGGCGACCTGATTGCCGAATATTCCACCGAAAGTCTGCTGCGCTTTTATGTGCCGACCGAAGTGGCGCAACGCCACACGATCAATCTGATCGACAGCCGTGGCAATACCCTGGCCAGCACGGTGCTCAAATCCCCAGGCGACAAATCGCGCCGAGCATCGATCGTCTACCAGTCGCCGCTGGCACCGGCCAACAATGGCATTGCGCTTGCAGGCGCAGGGCTATCGCACGTCGATCGGGCTGATCAGCAATACGCTTGTTCTGGATGGTGGCCGCGCTGAGCGTGTTGACGGTCTGGATGCTGCTCGGCACCTGGCGCCACATGGCACGTCGTCTGCAGATGCAGGAGACCCTGGTGTCCGAGGCGAACTTTCGCCGCGCGATGGAAAACTCGATGCTGACCGGCATGCGCGCGATGGACATGGATGGCTGCATCACGTATGTCAATCCGGCGTTCTGCGTGATGACGGGTTTTTCCGAAGCCGAACTGATCGATCGCCGGCCGCCGTTTCCGTACTGGCCGCCCGATCGCTACGAGGAGAACAACCGTTTGGTGCTGCAGGAACTGAAAGGCCGCAGCCCGGCCGGCGGCATCGAGGTGAAGGTGATGCGCAAGGACGGCTCGCTGTTCGACTCGCGAATGTATGTCTCGCCGCTGATCGATCCGAAAGGCGTCCAGACCGGCTGGATGACCTCGATGACCAACATCACCGAGGCCAAGCGGGTTCGCGATCAGTTGTCGGCGTCACACGAGCGATTCACGACGGTGCTGGAAGGCCTCGATGCCGCCGTGTCGGTGATGTCGGTTCAACAGGGTGAACTGCTGTTTGCCAATCGTTCGTACCGCCTGTGGTTCGGCGCCGATGGCGACGGCCACCTGCAGATGGCTGGCGGCGAGATCGGCAATGTGATGCGCGGCCAGTTCGACGACGAGGTCGACGACCTGGGCGGGCTGCCGACACAGGAGATCACCGACGCCGGCACCGATTCGCGTGAAGTCCACATCGAGAGTCTGAGCAAGTGGTTCGAGGTTCGTGCGCGTTATTTGCAATGGACCGACGGCCGGCTGGCGCAGATGCTGATCGCCACCGACATCACCGCTCGGCGCAATGCCGCAGCCTTGGCGGCCAACCAGGCCGAGAAGGCGCAGGTCACCAGCCGGCTGGTGACGATGGGCGAGATGGCGTCGTCAGTGGCCCATGAATTGAATCAGCCGCTGACGGCAATCGCCAACTATTGCAACGGCATGATCAGCCGCGTCAAGAAAGACGCGATCGAAAAAGACGATCTGATCGCTGCGCTCGACAAGACCTCGCGGCAAGCCCAACGCGCCGGTCAGATCATTCACCGCATCCGCGCCTTCGTCAAACGCAGCGAACCGCAGCGCGTACCGACGCGCGCCGGCACGATCGTCGAGGACGCCGTTGAGCTGGCCGGCATCGAACTGCGGCGCCGCAATGTGGCGATCCGAACCTATGTGGCGCAGCGTCTGCCGCCGCTGATGGCCGACCCGATCCTGATCGAGCAGGTGCTGCTGAACCTGCTGAAAAACGCCGCCGAAGCGATCGATTCGGCCGATCTGCCGCCGTCGAGGCGCAGCATCGAACTGCGGGTGGTGCCCAAACACACGCCCGACGAAGGCGGCGTGATCGAATTCAGCGTCACCGATTCGGGACCCGGCATCAAGGAAGCGGTCCTGCCCCGGCTTTACGAGGCTTTTTTCTCGACCAAGTCCGAAGGCCTCGGAATCGGCCTCAGCCTGTGCCGCACAATCATCGAGTCGCACCGCGGCAGGATCCGCGCGCAGAACCTCTACAATGGCGAAGTACCGATTGGCTGCTGCTTCACGTTCACGTTGCCGGTCGAATTGTCCCGCCTCGAGGCACCCATCTCCCCCAAACCTGCAGTCACGACATGAGCCTGATCCCGAAGAAAGGCACCGTCTACGTTGTCGATGACGACGAGGCGGTTCGCGATTCACTGCAATGGTTGCTCGAAGGCAAGGATTACCGGGTCAAGTGTTTCGATTCTTCCGAATCATTCCTGTCTCGTTTCGACCCCCGCGAAGTGGCCTGCCTGATTGCCGATATCCGCATGGACGGCATGAGTGGCCTCGAACTGCAGGACCGCCTGATGGAACGGCGCAGCCCGCTGCCGATCGTCTTCATCACCGGCCACGGCGATGTGCCGATGGCGGTCACGACGATGAAAAAAGGCGCGCTCGATTTCATCGAGAAGCCGTTCAAGGAAGAAGAGCTGCTGTCACTCGTCGAAAGCATGCTCGAGCAGGCCCGTTCGGCATTCAGCCAGCACCAGGAGGCCGCCAGCCGCGACGCACTGCTGTCGCGACTGACCACGCGTGAATCGCAGGTGCTCGAGCGCATCGTCGCCGGCCGCCTGAACAAGCAGATTGCCGACGACCTGGGGATCAGCATCAAGACGGTCGAGGCGCACCGCGCCAACATCATGGAAAAGCTGAACGCCAACACGGTGGCCGACTTGCTGAAAATCGCGCTCGGCGCCCAAGCGAAGGCTTGATGGCGGCGATCGCTTCGCTGTCCGTTCTCCCTGTCCAAGGCCGCCAATGCGGCCTTTGCTGTTTCCGCGTCGCGCCTGTGCGTTTCTCGCTGCAGGCGGGTCAACTGCGAGGCTTGCTCGCTCGCGCTCATCGCGGCATTCTGAATCCTTGAAAAATCCGCAACATGCCCGCCCATCTGATTGACGGCAATGAACTGTCGCGCAAGCTGCGCGCCGAAATCGCCGACCGCGCGGCACGCTTGAGCGCGCATCGGCTTGACGCCCGGCTTGGCGGTGGTCGTGGTTGGCGACAACCCGGCCAGCAAGGTCTATGTACGCAACAAGATCAAGGCCTGCGCCGATGCCGGCTTGTTTTCGGTGCTCGAGGCCTACGATGCCGGGTTCAGCCAGGCCGCGCTGCTGGCGCGGATCGCCGCACTGAACGCCGATCCGGCCATCCACGGCATCCTGGTGCAATTGCCATTGCCGGCGCACATCGACGAGCAACGGGTGATCGAGGCGATTTCGCCGGCCAAGGATGTCGATGGCTTTCACATTGCCAACGCCGGCGCACTGATGGTTGGCGGCAAGGCCGGCACCGCCCAGGCAGCGGCCGGATTCAAACCCTGTACGCCTTATGGTTGCATGAAGCTGCTTGAATCGGCCGGCTGCGATCCACGTGGCAAACATGCGGTCGTCATCGGGCGCAGCAACATCGTCGGCAAACCGATGGCGATGCTGCTCTTGCAAGCCAGCGCAACCGTCACCATCTGTCACAGTGCAACCGTCGATCTGGCGTCTTTGACCCGTCTGGCCGATATCGTCGTGGTGGCGGTCGGTCGACGCAACACCTTGACTGCCGATATGGTCAAGCCGGGCGCGGTGGTGATCGATGTGGGCATGAACCGCAACGAGGCAGGCAAGCTGTGCGGCGATGTCGATTTCGACGCGGTTCGCGAGGTCGCTTCGGCGATCACGCCGGTGCCGGGTGGGGTCGGGCCGATGACGATCACGATGTTGCTGATGAATACCCTTGAGGCGGCGGAACGTGTCAGCCGCGGCTCACTCCAATCCGTTTGATTTTTCGCACCGCCATGAATTCCAACCCGCTTCTCGATTTCTCGGACCTGCCGGCATTCGATCAGGTCAGGCCGGAACACGTCGGCCCGGCCATGCAGTCGCTGCTGCGCAACGCCGACGAGGCGCTGGCCACTGTGACCGCAGACGACTTTCCGGCCGACTACGACGCCTTGTCGAAGGTGCTCGATGTCGCCACCGAACGGTTGGGACGGGCCTGGGGCATCGTCGGCCACCTCAATGGCGTTGCCGATACGCCCGAACTGCGCGCCGCCTACAACGAGAATCTGCCGCGCATCACCGAGTTTCACACCCGCCTCGGAGCGGACGAACGGCTCTACGCCAAATACAAGGCGGTGCTGCAAAGCCCCGCGGCGGCGACGCTGACTCCGGCGCGACGCCAGGCCTTGACCAATGCGCTGCGCGATTTCGTCTTGTCGGGCGCCGAACTGCAAGGCGAGGCCAAGCAACGTTTTGCGCAGCTGCAGGAAAGCCAGGCCGAATTGGCGCAGAAGTTTTCCGAGCATGTGCTCGACGCAACCGACGGCTATTCGCTCTACGTGAGCGCCGACGAGCTGACCGGTGTGCCGGACGACGCCATCGAGGCCAGCCGGGCCGCCGCCCAGGCCGAAGGCAAGGATGGGCACAAGCTGACGCTGCACTTCCCGGTCTATTTCCCGGTGCTGCAATATGGCGAAAACCGCCAGCTGCGCGAAACCCTCTACCGCGCTTATGTGACCCGTGCCAGCGAGTTCGGCCCGCCTGAACTCGACAACGGCGCCTTGATGAGCCAGCTGCTGGCCCAGCGCCACGAGGAAGCCGCGCTGCTCGGGCATGCCAGCTATGCCGATGTCTCGCTGGTGCCCAAGATGGCTGAATCGACGGGCCAGGTGCTCGAGTTTCTGCGCGACCTGGCGCGGCGCGCCCGTCCGTTTGCCGAGCGCGATCTCGCCGAATTGCGCGACTTCGCCCGGTCCGAGCTCGATCTGCCTGACCTGCAGGCCTGGGACCTTGCCTTTGCGGGCGAACGCCTGAAGCAGGCGCGTTACGCGTTCAGCAATCAGGAGGTGAAGCGCTATTTCACCGAAACCAAAGTGCTTGAAGGCTTGTTTCGCATCATCGAGACCTTGTTCGAGGTCGAGATCAAGCCCGACTCGGCGCCGGTCTGGCATCCGAGCGTCAAGTTTTATCGAATCGAGCGCGCTGGCGAATTGATCGGCCAGTTCTACCTCGACCCCTATGCGCGCAATGGCAAGCAGCCCGGCGCCTGGATGGACGGCGCGCGTGGCCGCTGGGCACGCCCCGACGGCGCCTCGCCGTCGCTGCAGACACCAGTGGCCTATCTGGTGTGCAATTTCACCCCGCCTCCGCTGGTCAACGGCAAGCATCGGCCGGCCTTGCTGACCCACAATGACGTGACCACGCTGTTCCATGAATTCGGCCATGGCCTGCACCACATGTTGACGCAGGTCGACGACATCGGCGTGGCCGGCATTTCTGGCGTCGAGTGGGATGCGGTCGAGTTGCCGAGCCAGTTCATGGAGAATTTCTGCTGGGAATGGGAGGTCGTCAAGCGACTGACTTCGCATGTCGATACCGGCGAGCCTTTGCCACGCGAACTGTTCGACAAGATGCTGGCAGCCAAGAACTATCAGAGCGGCCTGCAGACACTGCGGCAGGTCGAGATGGCGTTGTTCGACATGCGTCTGCATGGCGAGCCGGGGCGCGAAACGGATATCCAGGCGCTGCTCGACGAGGTTCGAGCCGAGGTCAGCGTGATGATTTCGCCGCCATTCAACCGCTTCCAGCATGGCTTCTCGCACATTTTCGCGGGCGGCTATTCGGCTGGCTACTACAGCTACAAGTGGGCCGAGGTGCTCAGTGCCGATGTCTGGGGTGCCTTCGAGGAGCGATCGGGCAGCGAACGCGGCGTGCTTGATGTCGAGACCGGGCGGCGCTACCGTCAGGCGGTTCTCGAAGTCGGTGGCAGCCGGCCTGCGATGGAGAATTTCAAGCAGTTTCGCGGCCGCGAGCCGACCATCGACGCCTTGCTGCGTCATCAGGGTATGAACTGAGGATTTCAAGATGTCCAAGGGCAGCGATCTCAGGTGGCAGCGGTCGGTTGGTTGGCTTGCGCTGAGTGTCGCGTTCGGCACGCCAGTTTCTGCACTCGGGCAGTACAAGGTGGTCGGCCCCAAGGGGTCGGTCAGCTATACCGACCGGCCGCCGGCCAGGACACCGGGAACGGTCGAGCAGCTCGAGGTGCCGGCCACCACGGTCAGCCAGGTGACGCCCAACGCCGCCTTGCCGCTTGAACTGCGCCAGGTTGCCGGTCGCTACCCGGTCATCCTGTATACAACCGCCAAGGATTGCGAAGGCTGTGAGGCCGGCCGCCAATACCTGCGGCAACGCGGCATTCCGTTCAACGAGAAGCAGGTCAACGACGGCGATGGACGAGGCGCTCGAACGGGCTACCGGGTCGCGTCAGATGCCTTCGTTGACGATCGGCAGCCAGGTGCTGCGTGGGTATGCTGCCGATCAGTGGGCTTCTTACCTCGACGCGGCCGGCTACCCCAAACAATCGCGTCTGCCGGCATCCTATGTCGCACCGGCGCCAACGCCGCTGGGCGTCAACCCTGCCGCCGGCTTCGCCAGCACCAGCCCCCGCCACGCCACCACCACCTGCGGTCGCACCGCCACCCGCACCGGGCGGCATTCGCTTCTGAGAGCGTCCTTCAGTTCACAGCTTGCTCGCGCTGCGGCCGCCAGCGGCCAGCGCCAGCGCCATCAGCCAGAACAGGCTGGCAGCGCCAAGCGCGGCGCCCAGCACGCCGAACAACAAGGGCATCAGGCTGCTCGACAGGTTGATTGCAACCGAGCGCAATGCGATCGCCTCGCCATGACGCTCGTCGGGCGTGACCTGATGCAGCTTGGACATGATCATCGGCTGCACCGAGCCAAGCGCCAGCCGCAGCAGCATGGCACACAGCGTCATCAGCACCGTGAGTTCGGCAAACGGATAGACGGCAAAGACAAGCGCTGCACCGAACATCGCCACCGCCAGCACCTGGGCCTCGCTGAGCCGGTGTGCCAGCATCGGAATGATCAGGCGCACGCCAGCCACCGCAGCGCAAACGCCCCGAGCACGATGCCGATCTGCGACGCGCTCAAGCCGCGCTGATGGCCGAGAATCGGCAGCACGAAGGTGTGGACATCCCACGACGCCGAAAATACCCAGTTGACCAGCAACAGGCGGCGCAGCGCCGGAATTCGCAGCAGGTCCCAGCGAGCGGCTGGGCAATGACGCCGGCAACCCAGGTGCAGCCTGTCCCTGCCGAAGACTGCGTGGTCGCTCGTGCGGAACCAGCCGCGACCACGCCAGCGCGGCAAGCGGCATCAGTGCCAACACCGCAAATGCCACCCTGAACCCGGCCAGATCGATCAGCAAGCCAGCCGTCAACGGGCCGATCACGTTCGACAGGGCGGGCGCCAGGCCCAGCCAGCTGAAGACGCGGATCCGTTCGATGTTGTCCAGCGCCAGATAGCCGGCGCGACGCTGGATCGTGATCAGTCCGATGTTGGCTCCCGCTCCGGACAGCAACGCGGCCACGCACATGGCCAGATAGTGGCTGCTGACCGTCGGCAACCACGCCGCCGATCGTTGCCATGCCGATCGCGAAATGGATCGGACGGTGATAACCATGGCGGTCGGCCATTCGTCCGGCCGGCATCGCCAGCGCGATCGGCGCCAGTGCGAACAAGGCCAGCACGACGCCAACCGCCCACTCGCTGTGGCCTTGTCGCAAGGCCTGCAACGGCGCGGCCATCCGCAAGCCGGTCATGCATGCATGCAGGCAGATCTGGCCGAGGATCAGCGCCAGCAACACGCGCGGAAAACGGGCCTGGTCTGCCCCGGCGGGGGTCATCGCCCGGCGAGGTATTGCGCCCGGCGCTCGCGTCGCCCTCAGGCGAGTTCGTCATCGGCCGCTTCGATTGCCTCGTCGAACAAGCCGGGCAGCAACTGGCGACTCGGACCATCGCCCAGCGCCTCGACCGATTTCAACTTGCGCGTCATGACTCGGGTCCGAGTCTGCGCATGCTCGATGGTGTTGGCCGCTTCTTCGAGTTTCTTGCGGGTCCGCGCCAGTATGTCGGCAAACTTCGCAAACTCGGTCTTGACGCCGCCCAGCACCTCCCAGACTTCGGCAGATCGTTTTTCGAGGGCCAGGGTGCGAAAGCCCATCTGCAGGCTGTTCAGCACGGCCAACAAGGTGGTTGGCCCGGCCAGCATCACCTTGTGTTCGCGCTGCAGCATCTCGACCAGACCGGGCCGGCGCAGCGCTTCAGCGTAAAGGCCTTCGGTCGGGACGAACAGGATCGCGAAATCGGTGGTGTGCGGCGGCGCCAGGTATTTGGCCGCGATGCTTCGCGCCTCCAGGCGCAGCCGTTGCTCGATCGCCTTGGCGGCGGCATCGGCAGCCGGCAGATCGGCGCGCTCTTGCGCATCGAGCAGGCGCTCGTGATCTTCGCGCGGAAACTTGGCGTCGATCGGCAGCCACAGCGGCGCGCCATCTTCGCGACGACCGGGCAGTTTCAGTGCGAATTCGACGCGTGCGCCGCTGCCCGGAACGGTCTCGACATTGGCCGCATATTGCTCGGCGGTGAACACCTGTTCGAGCAATCCGGCCAGCTGCACCTCGCCGAAAATGCCACGCGATTTGACATTCGTCAGCACACGGTTCAACGAGCCGACATCACGGGCCAGCGACTGCATTTCGCCAAGCCCGCGGTGCACCTGTTCGAGCCGCTCGGCGACCTGCTTGAAACTTTCGCCAAGACGCTGCTCGAGCGTGGCATGCAGCTTCTCGTCGACCGTCAGCCGCATCTGTTCGAGCTTGTTCTCGTTGCCCTGCTGAAGGCTGGTCAGCCGCTGCTCGACGGTGGCACGCACTTCGCCGAGTCGACGCTCGTTGGCCTCCGCCAGCGCACGCAACTGCTCGCCAAAGCTGCTGGCAAAACGTTGCAGCGCCACATCCTGAGCTTCACGAGCCTGCTGCGCCTGCGCATGCTGCAACTGCGCCGCCGCCTGGACCGCCTGAGCCACCGACGCCTGCATGGCACCCACCTGGATCCGCAGCTGGTCGATCTGCTCGTTCTGCAGCCGCGCCACCTCGCCTTGCTGGTTGAACAGCGTCTGCTGCAGGCTGCTCAGCGTCTGGCCGAGTTCGACCCGTGTCGACGAGGCACTGCGCAGCACCTCACCGCGCAATTCCTGCTCGATGCGTTCGCCGCTGCGCTGCAAGGCGCCGAGCACCGCCGAGGTCTGCAGCTCGGCACGGCGATCGGCGGCGGTGTCATTGCGCAAGCGCCCGTACAGGCCGGTGACCAGCAGCAGCAGCAAGGCGGCAAGGCCACAGATCAGCCACAGCCAGTATTCAGGAAGCATGCGGCGATTGTCGCAGGCGCAAGCGCGAACACAGGCCAGGCGCGCTGGCTTGTCGACACGCCGAACCGCTCAGAACCAGATCAGCGTCATGATGCCGAACAACGGCACCAGCACCAGAATCGACCAGCCCATGTAGCCGAAGAAGCTCGGCATCTTCACGCCCCGATCCTCGGCAATCGCCTTGACCATCAGGTTGGGCGCATTGCCGATGTAGGTGTTGGCGCCCATGAAGACGGCGCCGGCGGAAATCGCCGCCAGCGTGTTGGCATAAGTCGTCATCAGCGCTTGCGCCTCACCACCAGCGGTGTTGAAGAAAACCAGGTAGGTCGGCGCATTGTCGAGAAACGAAGACAACAGTCCGGTGGCCCAGAAATACATCGCCGGCAACGGCTTGCCATCGCTTCCGGTGACCGCGCCGACGATCGCACCGAACGGCCCGTCGACACCGGCGCGCAGCATCGCGATCACCGGAATGATGGTCAGGAAGATCGCCGCGAACAGTTTGGCCACTTCGGCAATCGGTGCCCAGTTGAACTGGTTCTGCTCGCGCGGCGCCATCGGCGCGAACTGCATCGAGACGATGGCCAGTACCAGCAGGCCGATATCTCGCAGCAGGCTGGCCCAGGTCACTTCGGCGCCGGCAATGGTGAACGCCAGGCCCGATTTCCAGAGACCGCTTTGCAGCACCAGAGCCGACCACCCCGGCGAGCAGCAGAAAGTTGATCTGGCCTTCGAAGCCGACACTCGGCGAGTCGGGCGTCGGATCGGCCCGCGTCACGCCTTCCTTGCGGTAGTGCCAGCTGTCGATGAAGAAGAAGATCACCAGCAAGCTGCCGACCAGGAACAGCGTCTCCGGAAAGATGTGGCTCACCGTCCAGAAAAAATCGACGCCTTTCAGGAAACCGAGGAACAGCGGCGGATCGCCCAGCGGCGTCAAGCGAGCCGCCGACGTTCGATACCGTGAAGATGAAGAAGACGACGACGTGAGCGACGCTTTTGCGGTTGTCGTTGGCGCGGATCAACGGCCGGATCAGCAGCATCGATGCGCCGGTCGTGCCCATGATGCTGGCCATCACCGAACCGATTGCCAGGATGCCCGGTATTGAGCGCCGGGCTGCCGTGCAGATTGCCGCGCAGGAAGATGCCGCCGGCGATCACATAAAGACTGCCGACGAGCAGGATGAACGGGATGTACTCCGCCACCAGCGCATGCAGGAAACCATCGACCGCCACGCCAGGGCCGAAGATCACCGCAAACGGTATGAAGAATGCAAGCGCCCAGGCGGCGACGATCTTGCCGTAATGGTGGTGCCAGACATGCGGCATGACCAGCGGCAACACCGCGATCGACAACAACACCCCGGCGAACGGAATTCCCCACCAGGCTTTCAGGCTCGAGCCGTCGAACTCCGCCGCATGTGCGGCGGTCGGCAGCATCGCGATGATCGATACCAGCGCAACAAAGCACGCAGCCTTCGCCGCCCTTTCGGGCAGTGTGTCCACAAGCGGTCTGGCCATTGCGCGGCTCATGAGTGAAAGACGGTAAATGCCGCCACTGGTTGACGCTCGGTCACGAGCGTATTTTCGATCGCGTCGGGATCGGCATAACCGAGCGACATGCCACACACCAGCATCTCCTCGGCCGGTGTATCGAGATGCTCGAGCACGATCCTGTGGAACGGCGTGAATGCCGCCTGCGGACAGGTATGCAGCCCGCGCGCGCGCGCTGCCACCATGATGTTCTGCAGAAACATGCCGTAGTCGAGCCAGCTGCCCTGGCGCATCACGCGGTCGATGGTGAACATGAAGCCGACCGGCGCGTCGAAGAAGCCGTAATTGCGGCCGTGCTGCGCATGCATCCTGGTCTTGTCGGTCTTGCCGATATCGAGCAGGCCGTACAGATCCCAGCCCACCTTGCGCCGGCGCTCGATATAAGGCGAGCGCCATTCGGTCGGGTAATACGCATACTCTTCCTGATGGGTGGCGGCAATCGCCGGATCATCGAATGCTGCGAGGATCTTCTCCGACAAGCTGTCCAGCGAATCGCCGGTCAACACATGCACCTTCCATGGCTGCGTATTGGTACCGGACGGCGCCCGGGCGGCCACGGCCAGAATATCTTCGATGGTGCGGCGATCGATCGGCGTGGGCAGGAAGGCTCGCACCGACATGCGTGAGCTGATGGCGGCGTCGATCAGTGCCGTCTGCTCGATGGTCGGTATGGCGGTGGCACGGATTCACGCGGGCTCCAGTGGTGGATTTTGCATTTGATCGAGCAGTCGGCGCAATGGCGCCGGCAACGGTGTGGGCCGTCTCGACTCCCGTTCGACATAGACATGGACGAAATGGCCACGGGCCGCGGTCTCTGACGCACCGTCGGCAAACAGGCCGATCTCGTAGCGCACGCTCGATTCGCCGATCTGGCCGACCCGGATTCCGGCATCGACCGCCTGCGGAAATGCGATCGAGCCGAAAAAATTGCAATGGGTCTCGACCACCAGCCCGATCACGGCGCCGCGCTGGATATCGAGAACACCGGCCTCGATCAGCATCGCATTGACTGCCGTATCGAACAGACTGTAGTAGACGACGTTGTTCAGATGCCCGTAGGCATCGTTGTCCATCCACCGCGTATCGAGCCGCCGAAAGCGCCGATAGGCGTGACGTTGTTCGGATTGCGGGCGGGTGGCGGGCAACGCTGCGGTCATGCCGCCATTGTTCCATCGTCCTGCGTTCGCGCCGAGCCCCCCTGCCTGGTCACATTGCTCGTGGTTTTTGCCCATTGACGATGAGCCTCGCATGCCAGCACCAGCGTGTTGAACTGGATGGCGACGGTATCCTCGATGACCCGCCCATAACCGCCTGCCATCGACAACGCCACCGGAATGCCGCGAATGCGGGCCGCGTTCAAGCACGCGGCGGTCCCGTTCGGCGAGCCCTTGCGCGCTGATCTTCAGCCGGCCCAGTCGGTCGCCCTCGTGCGGGTCGGCGCCGGCCAGATAGAAGATCAAGCCAGGCGGCGAATCGCGATGGCGATGCCACAGCGACTGCAAGGCTGCATCGAGAGCGGCCAGGTAGGCCTCGTCGCGACAGCCGTCGGGCAAGCCGACATCGAGGTCACTCACCTCCTTGCGAAACGGATAATTCTTGTCGCCGTGCAGCGACAAGGTAAAGACTGTCGGGTCGTCACGAAAGATCGCCGCCGTGCCGTTGCCCTGATGGACATCGAGATCGATCACGGCCACCCGCAGCAGCCGCCGATGCAGCCGATGCGTCTCGGCCTGCAGCAGTCGCGCCGCCACCGCCACATCGTTGAAAACGCAATAGCCGGCACCCTTGTCGGCTGACGCATGATGGGTGCCGCCAGCGAGATTGGCCGAAACGCCTTCGGCCAGCGCGGTGCGACCTGCCGCAATCGTCGCACCCACCGATCGACGCGAACGCTGAACCATTCGCTCGGTCCACGGAAAGCCGATTTCACGCTGCTCGGCAGCGTGAGCGTGCCGTTGATCACCGCATCGATATACCGCGGTGTATGGGCCAGCGCCAGTTCGCCATCGGTCGCCGCCGGCGCCTCGACCAGGTCGACGGCAGGCAGCTCGCGCAGCGACCCGCACCTGCAGCGCACCGTATTTGCCCATCGGAAACGTATGCCCGGCGGCAATGGCAAAACGAACTGGCTGGAGTGATAAGCCCGCATCCGTACCGATTGTGCACAGACCGGCAGCGAAAGCGACTTTTAGAGCCTCGCGATCAAATTTGCTGCAATCGCAACAAAAAATGCTTGAAATGTCGCCGAGCGGCCGCTATACTTCTGGTCATGGTGCAGTGCAACAAATCTGTGCCACCACTGTTGTTGATCTGAAACTCACCTGAACGGAACCTGAAATGAACATGAACATGATGACCCCGGAACAAATGATGGCTGCCCAGAAGGCCAATGTCGAAACCCTCTTCGGCCTGACCAACAAGGCTTTTGAAGGCGTCGAGAAGCTGGTCGAGCTGAACCTGCAAGTGGCCAAGGCCGCGATGGGCGAAGTCGCCGAAACGACCAAAGCCGCGATGTCGGTCAAGGACGCGCAAGAGCTGATCGCACTGCAGACCAGCCTGCTGCAACCGGCCGCCGAAAAAGCCGCTGCCTACAGCCGTCACGTCTATGACATCGCTGCCGCTACCAACGCCGAAGTGACCAAGGTCGTCGAGGAAACCGCTGCCGAGTCGCAGAAGAATTTCATGGCCGCTGTCGACAGCGCCGTGAAGAATGCACCGGCCGGCAGCGAAAACGCTGTGGCGCTGGTCAAGTCGGCGGTTGCTGCCGCGAACAATGCCTACGAAAGTGTGCAGAAGGCGATCCAAGCAAGCTGCCGAAGTGGCCGAAGCCAATTTCCAGACCATCACCTCGTCGGCCGTCAAGGCCAGCCAGGCGACCACCAAGGCCGCCAAGCGCGCTGCCTGATCGTCGGCGCCTGCTCGGGCGCGACGGTAAATCTTTGTTGCCGAGGCGAACTTCCGGCGCGGTTGGTCGGTCACTAACCCGAGTCTGCGGGTTGACGCCTGCAGCCGACCTTTGCTTGGTCTCCTCGGTACCCTGAGAATCCTCGATTCGAAGGTACTTTGAGCCCGGTGCTGATGCACCGGGCTTTTTTATGTCCGCTTCGCCGAAGCTGCGGGTTCGACGATCCCGCTCTTTAGTTACGACTAGTGGAATATACAAACCAGAATTTTGTAGTTCTCTTTTATAAGACAGGCTGCCTAGAGTCCGGCCCTCTTGGACCAAGTCGGCGCTTGCGCCTGCGGTTCGCAAACGGGCTTCCCTTTGGACTACACGGCAATTCTGAGCGGCTTCGCTGTCGGCGCCATCGTCGGCATGACCGGCGTCGGTGGCGGCTCGCTGATGACGCCGCTGTTGCTGTCGGTTTTCAGGCTGCACCCTGCCGTCGCGATCGGCACCGATCTGTGGTTCGCCGCGCTGACCAAGGCCACCGGCTCGGTTGCCCATCACCAGGCCGGCCATGTCGACTGGCGCTTGGCCCGCCTGCTGCTGCTCGGGCAGCCTGCCCGCCGCGCTGGCAACCATTGCACTGATGCACTTCACCGGCCTGACCAAGGGCTGGGCCGGCGATCTGAGCATTTCGCTCGGCATCGCGCTGCTGTTGACTGCGCTTGTCGTGGCCTATCGCCAGGCCTGGCATGCGGTCGGACTGCGCCTTGAGCGCCACATCACCGACTCACGCAAGCCGAGCTTGACGGTCGCCTGCGGTGTCTTGCTCGGCGTGCTGGTTTCGCTGACCTCGATCGGCGCCGGTGCGATCGGTGCGACGCTGATCATGCTGTTGTACCCGAGGCTGCAGGCGCAGCGCATCGTCGGGACCGACATCGCCCATGCCGTACCGCTGACGCTGGTTGCCGGCATCGGCCACGCCGTCCTCGGCCACGTCGAGTGGGGCTTGCTCGGCGCCTTGCTGATCGGCTCGATCCCCGGCATCTGGCTGGGCGCCAAGCTGACCCGCCGCATGCCCGAAGCCCTGGTGCGCGCGCTGCTGTGCGTCTCGCTGATCACCGCCGGGCTGAAAGTCATCCATTGATCACCGACCTTTGATCTCATGTACACCTATACCGATTTCGACCGCCAGTTTCGTCCGCCAGCGAGCGGCCCAGTATCGCGACCAGTTGCGCCGCCGCCTCGACGGCGAACTCGGCGAGGAAGAATTCCGCCCATTGCGCCTGCAAAACGGCTGGTACGTGCAGCGTCACGCACCGATGCTGCGCATCGCGGTGCCTTACGGTGAACTCCATTCGAAGCAACTGCGTGCGCTGGCGCGCATTGCACGCGAGTTCGACCACCAGCTCAGCGGGCCGCATGCCGGCAAGGGCGGCTATGGCCACTTCACGACACGGCAGAACCTGCAGTTCAACTGGATCCCGATCGAACGCAGCGCCGATGTGATGGATGCGCTTGGCGCAGGTCGACATGCATGGCATCCAGACCAGCGGCAACTGCATCCGCAACACCACCAGCGACTGTTTTGCCGGTGTCGCGGCCGATGAGGCCATCGACCCGCGGCCCTACTGCGAAATCCTGCGTCAGTGGAGCACGGTCCATCCTGAATTTGCCTTCCTGCCGCGCAAGTTCAAGATCGCGGTGACCGGTGCGGCCGAAGACCGCGCCGCCATCGCCTGGCACGACATCGGTCTGCAGTTGCTGAAAAACCCGGCCGGCGAGATCGGCTTCAAGGTGCTGGTCGGCGGCGGCATGGGCCGCACGCCGGTGATCGCCAGCGTGATCCGCGACTTTCTGCCGTGGCAGCAGATCCTGTTGTTCATCGAGGCCATCGTTCGCGTCTACAACCGCCACGGCCGGCGCGACAACATGTACAAGGCGCGAATCAAGATCCTGGTCAAGGCCGAAGGGCAGCGTTTCATCGACGATGTGGCCGCCGAGTTCGAGCACATCCTGAACGACGATCTCGATGGCACCTCGCACCTGATCCCGCAGGCCGAATTCGACCGCGTCGCCGCCTCGTTCGTGATTCCTGCCGAGGTCCAGGCCGCAGCCGACGGCTCCGTGCCGTGGCAGCCGGCAGCCGATGCACCGGCCGGCTTCACACGCTGGCTCGAGCGCAACAGCCATGCCCACAAGCTGCGCGGTTACCGCGCGGTGACACTGTCGCTCAAACGCGCGGGAACTGCGCCGGGCGATGTCGACGCTGCGCAGATGGAGGCCGCCGCCTCGCTGGCCGACGCCTACAGCCTGGGCGAACTGCGGGTCTCGCACGACCAGAATCTGGTGCTGCCGTGGGTTCGCGAGACCGACCTGTTCGGCCTGTGGAATGCCGCGCGTGACGCCGGCTTTGCCACGCCCAATATCGGCCTGCTGACCGACATGATCGCCTGCCCCGGCGGCGATTTCTGTGCACTGGCCAATGCGCGTTCGATTCCGGTCGCGGCCGATATCACCGAGCGTTTCGACGACATCGACCTGCTGGCCGATATCGGCGACATCGACCTGCACATCAGCGGCTGCATCAATTCGTGCGGCCACCACCACAGCGGCCATATCGGCATCCTCGGCGTCGACAAGGATGGTGCCGAGTGGTACCAGGTCACCCTCGGCGGATCGGACGGCTCGGCGCTCGCGCGAACGCCGATCCCGGGCAAGGTGATCGGACCGTCGTTTGCCGCCGACGAAGTGCCTGACGTGCTGGAAGCGGTGATCGACAACTACCTCGCGCAACGCAACGCCGGTGAACATTTCGTCGATACGGTGCAGCGGATCGGACTCGATTCGTTCAAGGCCGCCGCCAATGGCGTGCGCAGGTCGACCGCACTGTCGCACTGAACCGGGAACGACCATGAACTTCATCAATCCAAGACACGACCGCTGGTTCACCGTGACTGGCGAAGACGGCCCCGATGGTCACACTGACTCCGTCGGCGCACAGCTTGCTCAGCCTGATGCAATGGCACAGCGTTCGCGCCCATTGGCCGGTCGACATGCCGGTCGGCGTGCAATTGCCCAACGATGTCGAACTGGGCGAAGTCAGCGCCGATCTGGATCGCATCGATCTGCTGGTACTGAATTTTCCGAAGTGGACCGATGGCCGCGCCTACAGTCAGGCCCGCGTGCTGCGCAGCCGACATCGCTTCGATGGCGAAATTCGCGCTTGCGGCGATGTCGTGGTCGACATGATGCCGCTGCTGCAACGTTGCGGCTTCGATGCCGTCGTCTTGCGCGGCGATCAATCGCGCGCTACGGCCGAGCAGGCTCTGCATCGCTTCACCGCGCACTACCAGGGCGATGTGCGTGAGCACAAACCGATCTTTGCCCGGCCCCAGGACGAGTTGAAGCAACTCACCGGCCAGACCTTCATCGAGACCGGCGCTTCGATATGAATGCCTACGACCTGTATGCACGCAAGACGCCGGGCTTCGAGCAACGCTTGGCGAACAGCCTCGATGTGTTGCGCCAGGCTGCGGCCGACCATCCGGGCGGCATCGTCCAGTCGACCAGCCTCGGCGCCGAAGACATGGTGGTCACCGATCTGATCGCGCGAGATGGCCTGGGCATCGACCTGGCGACGCTCGATACCGGCATGCTGCATGCACCCACCCTCGACCTCATCAGGCGCCTGCAAGATCACTACGGTCTGCCGGTCGAGGTTTTTGCGCCGCCGAAGGAATCGACGATCCGCTTCATCAGCCAGCATGGCGAGCGTGCGATGTTCAGCAGCATCGAGCTGCGCAAGGCCTGCTGCGCCATGCGCAAGCTCGAGCCGCTGGCGCGACTGCTGGCTGGCCGCAGCGCCTGGGTGACCGGTTTGCGCCGCGAGCAATCGGCCAGCCGCGGCGAGGTGCCTTTCAGCGAGGACGACGGCAACGGCCGACGCAAGATCAATCCATTGGCGCAGTGGAGCTGGAACGATGTCTGGCACTACATCGCCAGCAACGACGTGCCCTACAACCCGCTGCACGACCAGTTCATGCCGAGCATCGGCTGCGCGCCGTGCACCCGCGAAATCGCCGTCGGCGAGGATTTCCGCGCCGGCCGCTGGTGGTGGGAAGACGAAAGCACCAAGGAGTGTGGCCTGCACGTCAAGTCATCCGCTGTCCCCTCTTCCAGCCTCGGAGCCAACTGATGAATGCGCCATTGACGGTCGAGCACCTGTTGCCCGAACTCGACCACAGCCATCTCGACTGGCTCGAAGAAGAAGCCATCTTCATCCTGCGCGAAACGGTCGCCGCGTTCGAGCGTCCGGCGCTGCTCTTTTCCGGCGGCAAGGATTCCTGCGTGGTGCTGCGCCTCGCCGAAAAGGCTTTCAAGACCCGGCAGGCCGACGGCAGCTACGAGGGACGCCTGCCATTCCCGCTGCTGCATGTCGATACCGGCCACAACTTTCCCGAAGTGATCGATTTTCGCGACCGCCGTGTCGCCGAATTGGGCGAGCGTCTGATCGTCGGCGATCTGGAAGCGTCGATCCGACGCGGCACGGTTCGCCTGTCTCACCCGCTCGAATCGCGCAACGGCCACCAGACCGTCGCGCTGCTGGAGGCCATCGAGGAGCACCGCTTCGACGTGTTGATGGGCGGCGCCCGCCGCGACGAAGAAAAAGCACGCGCCAAGGAGCGCATCTTCAGTCACCGCGACAGCTTCGGGCAATGGCAGCCGAAGGAGCAGCGGCCCGAACTGTGGACCCTGTTCAACACCCGGATCCGTCCCGCTGAACACATGCGTTCGTTTCCGATCAGCAACTGGACCGAGCTCGATGTCTGGCTGTATATCGCGCGCGAGAACATCCCGTTGCCCAATCTGTATTTCAGCCACCGGCGCGAGGTGATCCGGCGCAATGGTCTGCTGGTTCCGCTGACCGACGTGACGCCTGCGCAAGCCGGCGAAACGGTCGAGACCGCCGAGGTGCGTTTTCGCACCGTCGGCGACATGACCTGCACCTGCCCGGTCGAAAGCCCGGCCGCCAACGCGGTCGAGATCGTTGCCGAGACGCTGAAGGCGACGGTCAGCGAACGCGGCGCCACGCGCATGGACGATCGCACCTCGGACGCGTCGATGGAGCGCCGCAAGAAGGAAGGCTATTTTTAACCCCCCGGAAGCGCCTGTGGCACTTCCGGGGGCGATGCGAGCAGAGCGGCAAGCCGGATCCGCGGACATCTGCTCGATAGGCCGCGGCGCTCGTTGCGCGAGCGCGCGGACATTTGTGAAGCACTCATGAACGCAAACACCGAAATCAAACACCTGGTTGCCCTGGCCGCCGATGAACCCACCGACCACCGTGCGCTGCGCTTCCTGACCGCCGGCAGCGTCGACGACGGTAAAAGTACCTTGATCGGCAGGCTGTTGTTCGACAGCCGCGCCATCCTGGCCGACCAGCTCGATCTGCTGGAAAAACGCGCCGCCGGCGCGCCGATCGATTTGTCGCTGTTGACCGACGGTCTGGAAGCCGAACGCGAGCAAGGCATCACGATCGACGTGGCCTACCGCTATTTCGCCACCCGTAGCCGCAAGTTCATCATGGCCGATGCGCCCGGCCATGAGCAATACACCCGCAACATGGTGACCGCTGCTGCAGGCAGCGATGCGGCGGTGGTGCTGGTCGATATCACCAAGCTCGACGTCGAAGCCGAGGCCATCACGCTGCTGCCGCAGACGCGGCGTCATGCGTTGCTGGCGCATCTGCTGCGAGTGCCCCATATTGTCTTTGCGGTCAACAAGCTCGACGCTGTCGACGACCCCGGCTTTGCCTTCGAGCGCACACGCACAGCCCTGCTGGCCTTCGCCGAGCACGCCGGGATCAATGTGGCCGGCGTGATTCCGGTTTCCGCCCTGCGCGGCGACAACGTCACGCAATCGCCGTCGCAGGCTCACGGCGAGCTTCATGCGTGGGCAGCCTGGTACCAGGGGCCGTCATTGCTGCAGCTGCTCGAAGGTCTGCCGGCGCTGCAGGAGCGCCGCGACGGCGCCGTTGCTGATTCCCGTGCAATATGTGGCCCGTCAGGGCGACGGTACCGGCAACCAGCCACGCACCGTGTGGGGCCGGGTTGCCCATGGCCGGGTCAGCGCCGGCATGCCGGTCCAGCTACAGCCGAGCGGCGAACGCGCGGTGGTGGTCGAGGTGCGCCTGGCCGGCGCCATTGTCGATCGCGTCGAGGCCGGGCAATCGGCCGGTCTGGTGTTCGACCGCCAGCTCGATGTGTCGCGCGGTGACTGGATATCGACACCTGATTCGGTCGAGCAGACCCGCCGCTTCAGCGCCACGCTGGCCTGGCTCGATACCGAGCCGGCGCAGATCGGCCGCAAATACTGGGTGCGTCACGGCAATCAATGGACTCAGGCACGCATCGTGCAGATCGACAGCCGGCTCGATATCCAGAACCTGAGCCCGCTCGATGCCCACCAGTTGGCGGTCAACGAAATTGGCCAGGTGGTCATCGAGACGCAGCAGCCGTTGCCGGTCGAGGCCTATGCCGACAACCGTGTCGGCGGCGCATTGATCATCGTGGATCCTGCCAGCAACCGCACCAGCGGAGCCTTGCTGGTGACATCCACCCACTGAAGACAAGGAGTGGCAGGCATGGGCAAGGTCTTTTTCATCGGTGCAGGCCCCGGCGCAGCCGACCTGATCACGGTGCGGGGCGCGCGGCAGCTGGCCCGAGCCGATGTAGTCTTGTACGACGCATTGACCGACCCCGCCTTGCGCGATTACGCGCCGCAGGCGAGCTGGATCAACGTCGGCAAGCGCGGCTTTTGCGACAGCACCGGGCAGACCAGCATCAATGCATTGCTGGTCCGCCACGCCGGCGAATCCGCGGTCGTGGTGCGTTTGAAAGGCGGCGATCCGAGCATATTCGGCCGTCTCGAGGAAGAACTCGACGCGCTCGCTGCCGCGGCGATCGACTGCGAGGTGATTCCCGGGGTCAGCGCGGCGATTGCTGCGGCAGCCGCGACCAAGCGGCCGCTGACGCGGCGCGGCAGCGGCCGAAGCGTCAGCCTGAGCACCGCGATGACCGCCGTGGCGTCGCCGCCGACCGATGCGTCCGCCGCCCCCGCCGCATCGGCTGCCGGTTTGCTGCGTGCCACCCGCACGGCCGATACCGAAGTCATCTACATGGCCGGCAGGCAACTGGCTTCGCTGTCGCGGCGTCTGCTCGAAGCAGGCTGGGCAGCCGATTCACCGGTCAGCGTGGTCTCACGCGCGGGCTGGCCCGATCAACTGCACAGCGATCATCAGGTGGGGTCGCTGGCCGGCGCCAGCATGCTGCACGCCGGGCGGCCGACAATCGTCACCGTAGGTGCCGGCGCCCGACCGCTGGCGCCCAGACGCTGCGAGCACGGCCGCGCAAACCCCTGTCGGTATCGAGGCACTGGCGCTCGGCAATCGCGGTTGACCGCTTAAAATTGCCGGCATTGCACCACTTCCGTGCACGCCTCCACATCCAGAGCCAGAACATGACCCACGTCGTCACCGAATCGTGCATCCGCTGCAAATATACCGACTGCGTCGACGTCTGCCCGGTCGATTGTTTCCGCGAGGGACCGAATTTCCTGACCATCGACCCGGACGAATGCATCGATTGCGCCGTCTGCATTCCGGAGTGTCCGGTCAACGCCATCATGCCGGAAGAAGACGTGCCGGCCGACCAGCAACACATGATCAAGCTGAACGCCGAACTGTCGGTGATCGGCTGGCCCAGCATCACCAAACGCAAGCCCGCGCCGCCTGACGCCGACGAGTGGAAAGACCGCACCGGCAAATTGTCCGAACTGATCCGGTGACGGCGCGACGCTGCGGCTTGCCAGTCGAGTCGGCAACATGACCGCACGCCAGACCGACGCCGTCGTCATCGGCGCGGGTCCGGTCGGGATGTTCCAGGTTTTCCAGCTCGGCCTGCAGGAAATCCACGCCGAGTTGATCGATGCGCTGCCACACGTCGGTGGCCAGTGCGCCGAGTTGTACCCCGACAAGCCGATCTACGACATCCCGGGCGTGCCGGTTTGCAGTGGCGCCGAGCTGGTCGCGCAACTGCAACGGCAGATGAAACCGATGCAACCCGGCCTTCATCTGGGCCAGCGCGTCGAGCGACTGCAGCAAACCAGCGGCGGGCTGTTTCAGGTCGGTACGTCTGCCGGCCTCGAGTTCGAGGCCCGCTGCGTCTTCATTGCCGGCGGCATCGGCGCATTCGAGCCGAAGCGCTTGCGACTGGCAGGCATCGACGCCTGGCAGGATCGCCAACTGTTCTACGCCATGCCGCCGCTGCAGCAGCTTGCCGGGCGCGACGTATTGATCATCGGTGGTGAAGAGCCAGCGGTCGACGCGGCGTTGCAGTTGACCGACCGGATCGGCGGTGACGCACCGTCCAGCGTCACGCTGGTGCACCGCCGCGACGTGCTGAAGGCAGGCTCGGAACAGCGCGCCGAGATCGCCAAGCGAATCGCCGCCGGCCGTCTGCGATTCGTCGCCGGACAACCGGCCGGGTTTGTCAACGATGGCGAGCGCTTGACCAGCCTGCAACTGCTGACGCCAACCGCGGACCGGATCGATCTGCCAGTCGACCAGTTGCTCATCCGCCAGGGGCTGAGCCCGCATCTCGGCCCGATCGCCGATTGGGGGATGCAGATCGAGCGCAAGCAACTGGTCGTTGACGCCGAGCGCTTCGAGACCAGCGTTGCAGGCATCCATGCGGTGGGTGATGTCAACACCTACCCAGGCAAGAAAAAACTGATCCTGTGCGGCTTCCATGAGGCGACGCTGGCGGCGTTCGCGGCGGCGGCCCGGTTATTCCCCGAGCGGCCGGCTCACCTTCAATATACGACCACCAGTCCGCGCTTGCATCGGCTGCTTGGTATCGCGGAAGTCAGCTGAGCCATCCCAGATACTCCGTTCTGCGCCGGCAAACCCAATAGTTTGCCCCGCGTGCGAAGCAATGCACGTTTCGCCCCGCCGCCATGGCCGCCAGACAACGTTGCCGCTTCCAGCCGGCTGCTTGCGTTGTTAGTATCTGCCGACTCCCACATCATGCGAGTGGAGCATGCCCTCACTGCAGATTTCAGAACTGCAAACCAGTGCGCTGTCGGCCGATCTGGTTTGGCGGCACACCCAATCGCTGAGCCGGCGCGCGGACGCCAATATGCCCGCGCCTGGCACGGTACCGAGCGACCTGCCCCCCGCAGCGCCTCGGCTGAAGGCCCTGCACGCAGCCTTGCGCAGCGAATTGCCTGCCAAGGCGGGCGCCGCAGCCCCGTTTGTTGCGGCCGACCTCGACCGTTGCGCACGCCAGCTTCTCCTGGCACTGAAGGCCGGCGCCACCTTCCGCGAGCCCGCCGCCGCCGCCTTGATGTCTTCGGCCGCGACGCTGGGCGCGCGCTGGCTGAGTGACGAGCGCTTGTACACGCGCGGGCTGGAAGCAGACGACGAGGCGGAGCCAGATCGCGGGAGCAGCGCGCAGGGCACCGACCACGTGCGGTGCGAGGCATTGCCCGATCACCTCGAGCCCGCGGAGCTGAAGGCTTGGGCAGAACGAAGCTGGGCGGCCCACTATCGACAAGCATCCAGGCGAAATCGCGACATGCGCGTGCAGACGCAGTACGCGCTGGTGCATGCCATGGCCAACGAATTTTCAACTCAGTCGCTGCGGACCATCGCCGACGCCGTATTCAGACCTGACGAGATCGAAGGCCTGACTCGATTTCTGCGCGAAGAGCGCAGCCTGCTCGCCGCCGCGGGGCTCGACAATCGAAGCCTTGGCGACCGACGCATCGAAATGCTGTGCATCGGGGCCGATCTGGTTTTTGGGCTGGGCCGCTTCGTCAGACTTGCCCAGGTCGAGTCGGCCCGGGATCAACCTGCTGGACCAGGCACGACTTCCGCAGGCACGGCTGAACCGCAAGTCGAGCAGCTGAACAACCATTTACGTGAGGCCCTGAATGCCTTGGCAGAACAACCTCGATGACGACGCCCAGCGCAATTTTGCGGCCGATGAACGCAACCAGACCGGTGCGCAGCCCGATCCCGCACTGACGCAGCAGCCCTGCCCACCGTGCCCGGTGCGGCTGGTGGTGGTCGAGTTTGCCGAGAAGCCGTCGAGCAGAACCAGCTTTTTCATGGGGGCACGCTATCAATACGTGAATCTGTCGTCGGCTGCTTTGGTCGGCGTCGATCCTGCCATTACGTCGGCACATCAACTCGGCCAGACACCACCGATCGTCGTCAAGGTGACACCGCCCCAGGCCAAGACGGTGACCCTGCGGCTGGTGCGGGCCGAGGGCAGTCACGGCTTTCCTGCCGGCAGCGCAACCCTCTCAGCCCGCGAAAACGGGCTCGCCCACCTGACCTGGCCCGTCGCCACCAGCAGCGTCACCACCGACGGCAATGGCGATGGCAAAAGCGATGGCATTCAAGTATCGGCATTGGCCGGTTTCAAATACCACGTCGAGGGGTCGATCGACGGCGGGCCGTTCATGCGCAGCAGCAATTCAGTCAATATCCGGCGCCGGCTGGCCATCCGCAAGGTTGTTCGCCACGCCGCTGGACAGGCGGTGGCCACGGCTGCCATCAATTCGATCCAGAGCGATCTCGACTTGATGGACATCGAGGCGTTCCAGCCGCCGATGATCACCGGCACCGAACTGGGCGTTTGCGAGGCCGGCGAGTTGAGTCAAAGTTTGCCGGACATCGGCAGTGCGGCGTTGGACAGCCCCGATTCAGTCAGCGTTTTCAGACCGCATGCAGTGGCGATCATCATCGGCGAATTCATTCCATCGTCGAGAGATCCGATCACGCCGCAAACTTTCGGTGTGACGGTCAACCGGGATGCCGGTGGTCGTTTTCCAGCGTCGACGCCGTTGCCGTTGTCGCTGGCGGGCAGAACCCATATCGTCGTTCCATTGACCAGCGGCAGGCAGTGGCAAGGTGGATCCGTGACTCCAGGGACGGGAAGCGCCGTGCCACTCGCGCCAGCAGACGTGACCGGTATGGATACGTTCTCGCGCAGCGTCACGATCAATCTGTCGAGGTTCCAGACATTGCCGGCCTCGATCACGACGCTGACCGTCAGCGTCACGCTGAAGGCCATCACGGGTTGGGCGGTTGGCTGGGCATACCACGCTCAGCCAGTGATCTACCTCAACATGCGCAGTCCGGGGACCAATGCCATTCTCACCGCAGAGAAAGCTGCGGCGCTCGCGATCCACGAACTGGGGCACAAGCTGCATCTGACATCGGATCAAAGCGGTAACCTGCCTGACCAGCCCCAGCACCACTATCCTTCCTTCAACACGGCTCGTCGAAAGCACACTGGCCCACACTGTTCGACCGGAGTGCCACCCGATTTGGAGCTGGACAGCGATGATGCGCACAACGCCGCGACCTGCACCATGTGGGGCGCACTGAAAACGACGCGACTGTTCTGTTCCGAATGCAAGACCACGCTGCGCAAGGTCGATCTCAGTTCCGGCTTTTGAGGCAATGCAACGTCGCCACCTGCTGAACCTTGCGCTGGGCGGGCCGCTCAGCTTGCTGACAAACCGACTGCCGGAGGCCAGAGTGAACGATCATCTGCAATTCGATGTACTTGACGACGAGGCATTCCCGGAACTGAAGGTTCCGGTCGGCCGCAAGGGTATCAACGTCCGGGTGCTGAAGGCGCCCGGGGATCCTCGTGTGCCGGCGTCGACCCGCGCGACGACCTTGCTGGTCGTCTTCAGGCTCGATGAACCCGGCCCTCCGAAAGATCGTTCGGCGCCATTGCCGAACTGGCATCTCGGCTACACCGTTACCGACAGCACCGGAGCCACCCAGCCGCGGCGGATCGAACTGCTGCCCAAGCCACCACCCGGTGACAACCTGGAATACGCCGAGCCAGACCCCAACATGCCTCACGTCCCCGGCTTGATCTATCGCGGTGCGTTGTGGGCGAATCTGGAAGGCTTGTACCGGCAGAAGATCTTCAAGTCGGGCATGACCATCGAAGTCGGCTTCGACAAGCAGGCGACGACGACCACCACACTGCCGTGAAAGGCGGGCTCGGGTTCCAGCCGCGCAGTGCAGACCCGCCTGCGGCTGGAATTGAGGCACAATCAACGCACCAGACGACGTGATCGTGTGGTGCTCGCTAGGGGTGTTGGACCGTCAGCCAGACGGCCCGACTGAGAAAGTCCCTTTGAACCTGATTGAGGTAATCCTCGCGCAGGGAAGCAGTTCTGACGCCATGCCGGGAGATTGTTCCGGTCAAGCTCGGGCCAGCCGACCTGCGATTGACTCGGAAGTCCGATGGCCCGCTACAAACATCTCTTTTCCCCGCGCCGCCCGGTGATCGCCTGCGCATGTTCGCTGCTCTGCATCACCGCGCAGGCGCAAGACGGCGCTGCCGTGCTCGGCACGGTGACCGTGACCGGCCGCAACGAACCGGTCCCGGCCATCGGCGGCTGGGATCTGCCGCTGAGCAAGCTGCCCTTCCAGGCTGGCATCTACGGCACCGAAGCCATGCGTGATGCAGGTGTGCAGCGCCTGTCCGACATCACGCGCCTCGACCCGGCCGTCAGCGATGCCTACAACACCGAAGGCTACTGGGACTATCTGACGGTGCGCGGTTTCGTCATCGACAACCGCTTCAACTACCGCCGCGATGGCTTGCCGATCAACGCCGAGACCTCGATCCCGCTCGACAACAAGGAGCGCATCGAGGTGTTGAAAGGCACCAGCGGTTTGCAGGCCGGAACCAGCGCACCGGGCGGGCTGGTCAATCTGATCGTCAAGCGACCACTGGAGTTGCCATTGCGCAGCGTCGAGCTCGGCTGGCGCGAGAAGGGATCGGTCAGCGGCGCAGTCGATATCAGCCAACGGTTCGGCATCGACCAGGTGTTCGGCCTGCGGGTCAATGCCGCTGCAGAAAAGCTCGATCCGACAATCAACAGCGCAAGTGGCAACCGGCATCTGTTGGCAATGGCCGGCGATTGGCGCATCGGCAGCAGCACCCTGCTCGAAGCCGAGTTCGAGACCAGCCGCAAGAGCCAGCCCAGCGTCCCCGGTTTCAGCCTGCTCGGCAATCGTGTGCCGGCGCCCGTCGACCCGCGGATCAATCTGAACAATCAGCCATGGTCGCTGCCGGTGGTGCTTGAAGGCAATACGGCGTCGCTGCGAGTCACACAGCAACTCGCCGCCGACTGGCGCGCGACTGCGCACATCGCCACTCAGCATTTGCGTTCAGACGACCGCATCGCATTCCCGTACGGCTGTTTCGATGCAGGAAGTGGCATCTATTACGGCGACCGCTACTGTCCCGACGGCAGCTACGACCTCTACGACTTCCGCAGCGACAACGAGCGCCGCCGGTCCGATGCGCTGGAACTGGCGTTGCACGGCAAGTTGAAAACGGCGTCGATCAGCCATCAATTGTCGGTTGGTGTGTTGCGCAGCCGCGTGCACAACCGCTTCGATCGCCAAGCCAACAACTACGTCGGCCAAGGCAATGTGCAAGGCACGCTGGTGACACCCGCCGACCCGTCGTTGACCGATGAAAATACCAACCGCGACGAGCAATCGACCGAAGTCTTCGCGCGCGACGCGATGGCGCTGACACCCGCACTGACCGCCTGGCTTGGCGTTCGCCACAGCCGAATCGCGCGCGACAGCGTTCGCACCAACGGCTCACGCCCGGTCAGCTACCAGCAATCATTCACCACCCCCTGGCTGGCCGCCAGCTATTCGATCGGACCGACCACCACTGCCTATGCAAGCTGGGGCCAGGGAATCGAAAGCGAAGCCGCTCCGAATCGCGCCCGCTATACCAACCGCGGCGAAGCACTGCCTGCACTGCGCAGCCGACAGGCCGAAATCGGCCTGAAAGGGGCCACCCGCAACGGCGGCGACCCGGAACTGAGCTGGGGCGTCGCGCTGTTCGATATCAGCCGACCCGCCTTCAACGATATCGGCAGCGACTGCTTCAGCGACACCACCGGCGGCACCTGCACCCGACGTGCCGACGGCGACGCCGTCCACCGCGGCATCGAAGTCGAGACCGGCTGGACGCAGTGGTCGCTTGAGCCTGCAAGCGGCCGCGCAGTGGCTGCACGCCCGGCGCAACGGCAGCGTCGACCCGACGGTCAATGGCAAGCGCCCGACCAACGTTCCGGCGCAGACGCTGAAACTGCAGACACGCTACGAACTGCCCGCGGTCCCTGGCCTGTCGCTCAATGCCGGCCTGATCGCCGAATCAAACCGCATGGTGCTGCCCGACAACAGCGTGCGAATCCCCGGCTATGCCCGCGTCGACGCCGGTCTGCGCTTCGTTCAGACCGCCGCAGCCACCCGCCTCGTCTGGCGCGCCGGCGTCGACAACCTGTTCGACCGCCGCGCGTGGCGCGAATCACCGTACCAGTTCGGCCATTCCTACCTGTTTCCGCTGGCTGCAAGGACGTTCAGGGTGTCGGTCGAAGCATCGATGTGAGTGCATCGGCGGACATCACCGCCGAGCTGATGGACATCGGCCGCTGCACGGCATGCACTGCCGGCTGGCGCAAAATTCCCTGTATATAATGCGAGGCTGTTCCTCGATAGCTCAGTTGGTAGAGCGCCGGACTGTTAATCCGTAGGTCCCTGGTTCGAGCCCAGGTCGGGGAGCCAAAGAAACGCTAGAAGAATCAAGCACTTGCCGGAAACGTCAGGTGCTTTTTTCTTGCCGGTCCAGTTCGCATATTGGACGTTTATTGGACGCTGTCTAAAATCCAGCGACGGTGGAGCGCGGAGCCTTCAAGACCACGTTGGCCGGTGCCTTGAAAACGTCGAGACCAGCCTCAGCCGGTTCTCGTCCGACAGCGGCAAGAAGCTGGACGGCCTGGTGATCAGCAGCAACGTCACGCTGGCCGTGCGGCGGCCAGCGGCGGGGTCGCCGTCTGGTTCACGCGGGACGGCTTGCAAGTCTGCATCGCTGTCGACCGATACCAGAGCGTCGAGAGCAACCTGCAGGCGATCCGGCGCCAGTGTGCCGTGCCGCAACTCCTGGAGGCCCGGCGCACTCATTCTCTGCACTGAGCCTGATTCGAATATGCGTGGGAGCTGCGCGGCCAAGCGGCCAAGCGGTGCCCTGCTGCTCCCTTCGGGATGGGTAGGCCCTCGCTCCTACCGCCTTCAATCCGAGTTCAACGGCAAAGGCGATGCAACCGATCGAGGGCACCGTGGGCTCCAGATTTCGCAGTTCCTCCAGCGGCTCGGAAACATCCTGCAGCGTGTCGAACGCCTTCAGGAAGGCCCGGGCAGGTCCAATACCTTGCATAGGATTGAAGATGAAAGAGCGAGGCATCCTGTTCTCCGCCCCAATGGTCCGAGCAATCCTTGCTGGCGCCAAGTCACAGACGCGGCGAGCGATCAAGCAGCGACCAGCCGGCGAGTGGGCGGCGCCAGGAAAGACGGCTTGCCCCTACGGAGCGCCCGGCGACCGCTTGTGGGTGCGCGAGGCTTGGCATGCTGCGTGCGATTTCAACCAAGTCCCTCCGCGAGAGATCCCGATCGGGTCAGACATCGAGCACGCCGCGACGGCCCGCAGCTACGCAGAGATTGGCTTGATGGGCAAACTGCGTCCCGGCATGTTCATGCCCCGCTGGGCCAGCCGCATCACCCTGGAGGTGACTGAGGTCCGCGTCGAGCGCCTGCAGAACATCAGCGAGGCCGATGCGCTGGCCGAGGGCGTGCAGCGCGGCTACGGCGGCTTCCACGTCGATCAGGGCGCGCACTTTCATGTGGCTGATCCGCGGCAGAGCTACTTCAGCTTGTGGGAAGCGATCAACGGGCCGGGGTCTGTCGAAGCGAAGCCTTGGGTGTGGGTGGTCGCGTTCAAGCGCTCGGAGGGGTCGCGTGGCTGAGCAGCGCCAGCACTGCCTCGTCGAGGCGAAAGCGCTCAAGCAGCGGCAAATTCTTCTTCGACAGGTTGATGCCCCACTCGGGCGCGGATTTCAACTCACTGCCGTAGTCACGACTCACGAAGACCTGGTCGGGCTGCAGCCAGGTGATCGATGGAATCAGGTGCACCAGCGGTGGCACATCGTCGCTGAAGAACGTGCCCAGCGCGAGGAACAGGCCGGCGTGCGGCTGAAAGTGCTCCTTTCGCATGAAAACATACCCTGGCTTGCGTACACCCTTCACTTGGATCTCGATGAAAGGCCCGCGGCGGCCATGTCGCGCAATGAAGTCGATGCCATGGTCGTCGACTTCGGGCGTGTAGACCTCGAAGCCGTACCGGGTCAGCTCCATCTTGACGAAGTACTCGGTGTAGGCACCGATCTGGTGTTTCGTGCGATCCGACCACTTGGTGCGTTTGGCGTGCTTGATCCAATCTGCATCCTCCGGCGAGGCATCGAGGGAAATCGTCTCCATGACCATGGTGCGCTCGGATCTGTTGGCAAGCTCACAGCCTACCGCACAGCGCAGGCGAGCTCGGTTCGGAGGGCGCGCTGATGCCCTGCACCCCCTTCACCCTCGGCAACGCACGCGGCCTCATCTGCACCCGCACGCCGCGCTATCGCTGCGCCTGCGACCAGACAGCGAGGCTGCAATGCAATGCGCCGACGAAGCGCCGCAGCGGGACGTGCGATCGACACATCTGCGCGGGGTGCGCGACTGAGGTGGGGCCGGATCGGCATCTGTGCGCGAGGCACGCTGCGAAGCAGGCCGAAGGACAGGAGTTGTTCTGATGCTCACCGCCGCCGTCCACCTCCCCCATCTGACCGACGACGAGCTGGCCAACATCTGTGCGTCGCTGGTGATGCCGGCCGCACACAAGACCATGGCGGCCCGCACGCTGGCCGACTACGACGACGCGATCGGCAGCGCCGAAGCACCAGGCCCGCTGCGGGCGTTCTTCGGCGACATGCTGCCCGACCAGCTGGCGCCCGAACACATCAGCCAGTACCTCGAGATCGGCGCGACGGCCGGCCGCGGCACCCGGGCCAACCGGAAGCGCGCCTGTCCTTCGTCGTGCATGAGCTGGATAGTCGGCCTCCCCACACAGTGATGACACGCGGAGGAGCTGCAAGCAGGCGACCGAAGCTCCTGATTCAAGTAGACTGCACAGAATTCTGTCACCTACCCCAAGGAGCGAGCGATGGGCATTTCTGCCAGCGACGTGGTGCCATTCACCCAGGCGCGAGCCAACCTGTCGGAACTGGCAGACCAGGCCAAGGCTGGCGCCGAGAAGATCATCACCAAGAACGGCGAGAGCTATGTCGCGCTCATCGATGCAGCTCGACTCGACTATTACCACCGCCTGGAGCGCGAGCGCATCCACCTGTTACTGATCGACGATGCCAGGCGCGGCCTTGCCGACATCGAGGCCGGCCGAACCTTCGAAGCAGACAGGTCCATCGATCAACTTCAGCAACGCCGCAAAGCAGCAGCGAAAGCTTCTTCAAGATCCAAGCCCGCCAACAAGCGTGGCTGACAAGCTCGACCGGGTCGAACTGACCGCGAGTTTCCTCGAACGCCTGGAGGCCATCGAGGCGTTCCTGATCGAAGCGGATGCGGGCTCAGCTTTCGATGATCTGCTCGCTGAGCTGCGCGCAACAGTGATCCCCAATCTGCGCCGCTTCCCGCGCATCGGCAGGCGCTACCTTGACAAAGCACCGCAGTCTGCGGAAGCTTTGGCACAGCTTGCCGCGCTGCCGGCCGGTGCAGCGGATGCACTGCGCGAATACCTGCATGGCGACTACCTGTTGCTCCATGCGGACATCAAGGTCGACTCGACGGTGTATCTGTTGTCGATACGTCACCACCGGCAGCTTTCATTTGATTTCGCACGCTTCTGGCCGAGCGGCTGAGCAACGGTAATCGAGACCCATGAGCCACAACCCCATCAGCATTTCCGTCCTCGAGGCGCACCTCTGTGAATCCGCCAACATCCTGCGCAGCCCGGTGGATGCGGCCGACTTCAAGACCTACATCTTCCCGCTGCTGTACGCCGTGCACCACGTCAAAGAGCAGCACGGCGACGTCAAGCGGCTGTGGGGCAAGCTGTACGGGCTGGAGAAGAACCTCGCCACTTCCTCCATCGCGCGGATGAACCTGTTCCACAACGGCAGCAGATGATGATCATCGCGCAGCCGGCGACGTGATGCTTTATCCTGAAGTATCGATGGCAACTGCGGTGATGGTCTTGATCGGCGTCTCGTTGCTGACGATCTCGCTGGAGGTTGCGGCCAATCGCTTCCGGCCGGTGCGCGACTATCTGCAGTCGAGCCCGCGGATCCTGCTGTGTGCGAGCCGAGGAGCGCACAACCGAGCGCGAGTTGTATGCAGTGTTGCGCGACAAAGGCGCGGTTGCGCTGTCACAGATGGAATCGGCGATAAAGCGGCCGGCGACTGAAACGGAAAGCACATGGACCAGCTTGAACCTGTCATCTTCGCCATCCGCAGCGAGTTTTCCGATCTGCCGAATCTCGGCGAGGCGGTGAGAGTCGCCGTGCGCTTGTTGCTGGCAGCTTTGCTGGGAGGCCTGCTTGGCTACAACCGTGAAAAGCGCGGCAAGGCAGCCGGTCTGCGCACCCACATGCTGGTTGCGATGGGCAGTGCGCTGTTTGTCCTCGTTCCCGATTTGGCCGGCATGAATATCGCCGACATGAGCCGCGTCATTCAAGGCGTCATCGCCGGCATCGGATTTCTTGGCGCAGGCACCATCATCAAACGCCAGACCGACAAGGAGGTGTTCGGTCTGACCACGGCGGCAGGAATCTGGATGACAGCGGCAATCGGAATTGCCTGCGGGCTTGGCAGGGAAATGACCGCAATCATCAGCGTATTGCTGGCCTGGGCGGTCTTGAGTGTGTTTCAGCGTCTGTTCGAGAGCCGCCCGGAAGAAGAAGATTGATCAGCGCTGCCGGGCACGGTCCGGCAGCATGGCTGGTCGCAGCGAAGCAGGAATACCCATGAGGTCACAACGCTCGGAGGCGGTTGAATACGTCGAGCGCGACCTGTTGCCGCAAGTACCTTGGCGCGTCGCTGCTGGAAAGCGTCAGCCCCGTGCGCGACCTCCATCCGCCGCCTTGATCGCAATGTCGTTCGAAGCCTCAGAAAGGCCTTTGTGTGGCGACAGTCGCTGCCCGGGCTCAGCCGACAAGGTCCGCAGGCACCAGGACGGACCCCTGCATCAGCCGCCGGGCGCTGCGGCTCATCAGCACCTGGGTGACCGCCCAGTCACCGCCGCGCTCCTCCGCTTCGGCGCCGACGTTCAGCGTGCCCGACGGGTGACCGAAGCGGATGCGTTTGTCCGGCCCGATGGGCGCCACCCGACTGACCACGGTGCCGGGGATGGCGGCGGCGGCGGCGATGGCCACGGCGCCGGTACCCGTCATGGCGTGATGGAGCTGCCCCATCGAGAAGATGCGAGCCAGTACATCGATGTCGGCGATCGCCACGGCGCGGCCATCTGATGCCGTGTAGGGCGCCGGCTTGGCGACGAAGGCGAGCTTGGGCGTGTGCGGACGTTTGGCGGTGGCTTCCTCGGGGGTCTTGACCAGGCCCATCGCCACCGCGCCATGTGCGCGCACGGTCTCGGCGAGACGCAGCATTTTCGAGTCGCCATTCACGTCGCCTTGCATTTCCGTGCCCTTGAGGCCGAGGGCATGCGCGTCCACGAAGATCGTCGGGTTGCCGGCATTGATGAGCGTGGCGTCGATGCGGCCCACGCCGGGCACATCCAGGGTGTCGATCCTTTGTCCCGACGGGAACATCGCGCCGGTGTCCTCCCCGTCGTCATCGGCCGCGGGGTCGACGAAGGTCAGCGTCACCTCACCCGCCGGAAACGAAACGCCGTCCAGTTCGAATTCGCCCAATTCTTCGACCTCACCATCGCGCATGGGCACCTGCGCGATGATTCGCTTGGCGATATTGGCTTGCCAGATGCGCACGGTGGCGGTGCCGTCACGGGGTGCGGTGGCCAACCCCGAGTGGATGGCGAACGGGCCGACGGCCGTGCTGAGGTTGCCGCAGTTGCCGCTCCAGTCGATCACCGGGGCGTCCACCGAAACGGCGCCGAACCAGTAGTCCACGTCGCTGTCGGCGCGCGCCGACTTCGAGACGATGACCACCTTGCTGGTGCTGGAAGTGGCGCCCCCCATGCCGTCGATGTGCTTGCCGTAGCGGTCGGGGCTGCCGATCACGCGCAGCAAGACGCGATCGCGGGCGACGGGATCGGTGGGCAGGTCGGCAGCAAGGAAGAACACGCCTTTGCTGGTGCCGCCGCGCATGTACACGGCCGGGATCGGAACTTGTTTCATGGGTGGTCATTCTGCAGGGACTTGGGGTGCGCTGGCCGGGTACGACCTACCTTTCAGTGGGCGTCCATCAGTTCGGCACCGATACGCTGAAGCAGTCCCCCCGCCTCGAAGACTTGGCGCTCCTCATTCGTGTCGATGCGCACGCTCAATGGGATGGTCGACCGGGCACCGTCCCGTCGCTCGACGGTCAGCTGCAACGTGCTGCACGGCGCAGGGGCGTGGTCCAGACCCTCGAGCGTGTACGTCTCCGAGCCATCCAGTTGCAGGGTCTGGCGTGTGGTACCGGGTTGGAACTCCAGCGGCAGCACCCCCATGCCGACCAGGTTGGTGCGGTGGATGCGCTCGAAGCCTTCGCAGATGACCGCGCGCACACCGAGCAACCGCACTCCCTTCGCGGCCCAATCGCGCGAGGAACCCGAGCCGTAGTTCTTGCCGGCAATCACCACCAGTTCCTGGCCGCGCGCCAGATAGATTTGTGCCGCATCGAACAGGGGCATGACACGGCCCTCCGGCTCAAGCCGTGTGAACGAGCCTTCGACACCCGGCGTCATTTCGTTTCGGAGGCGGTTGTTGGCAAAGGTGGCTCGCACTGCGACCACATGGTCACCACGGCGCGTGCCATAGGAGTTGAAATCGGCCGGCTGGACGCCGTGCGCCATCAGGTACTGGCCCGATGCACTGTCAGCGAGGATGGCACCCGAGGGCGAGAGGTCATCGGTGGTGACGTTGTCTCCCAGAACCGCGATGGCGCGCATCTGGCGGCCCGACGGCAGCTCCCTGAGCGACTTCTGCCAGTAGGGCGGTTGGCGAATGTAGGTGCTGTCCTCGCGCCAGGCAAAGCGTGCCGGTACCGGCTCGTCACCCTCTGCGCTGCCGGCTGCGCCGAACATGGCGTCGTAGACCGCGCTGAACTGGTCGCCGCGAACGTGCGCGGCCAGGGTGGCGTCGATGTCCGCGTCGCTGGGCCAGAGATCGCGCAGGAAGACCTCGCGGCCGTCCGCGTCCGTGCCCAGCGCCTCGTTCTCGATGTCGATGCGGATACTGCCGGCAATCGCATAGGCCACGACGAGCGCCGGCGACGCGAGGTAGGCCTGCGTGACGCGGGGATGGATTCGCCCGTTGAAGTTTCGGTTGCCTGACAGCACCGCCGTCGTGTGAAGTTGGCGCGACAGGATTTCCTGTTCGATGGCCGCGGGCAACGGGCCCGACATGCCGTTGCACGACGTACAGCCGAAGCCGACGATGCCGAACCCCAACTGTTCAAGCGGTGCCAGCAGGTCAGCCGAGCGCAGGTAGCTTTCGACCGCGCGCGAACCCGGCGCGAAGGAGGTCTTGACCCAAGGCTTGCGCGACAGACCCAACGCAACGGCCTTGCGTGCCGCGAGGCCCGCCGCGATGACGTTGCGGGGGTTGGAGGTGTTGGTGCAGCTGGTGATGGCGGCAATCACGACCGCGCCTTCCGGCAAGGGGCCGTCGGCCCTTGGTTCATCGCGCTGGCCCCGGGGGTAGGCCACACCCTGAGCGATCAACTGGTGCAGCGGAATGCGCTGGTGCGGATTCGCCGGGCCGGCAATCGCCCGACCCACGCTGCTGAGGTCGAAGCGCAGGCTGCGGCCATAACGGGCGTCGAGCAGATCCGACGCCCACAGGCCCTGTGCCTTGGCGTAGGCCTCGACCAGCGCGACCTGGGACGGCATTCGTCCGGTCAGACGCAGGAAGTCCAGGGTGTGGTCGTCGATGGCGAACATCGCCGCGGTTGCACCGAACTCCGGCGCCATGTTGGCGATGGTCGCGCGGTCTGGAAGCGGCAGATTGGCAGCCCCTTCGCCGCGGAACTCCAGGATCGTGCCGACCACGCGCTGCGTGCGCAGATACTCGGTCAAGGCCAGTACCAGGTCGGTCGCTTGCACACCTGGTTGGCGCTGTCCGCTCAGCTCGACCGCGACGATCTCGGGCATGCGCATCCAGATCGGGCGACCCAGCATCACCGACTCGGCTTCGATGCCGCCGACTCCCCAGCCGACGACGCCCAGCGCATCGATCATGGTGGTGTGGCTGTCGGTGCCGACCAGCGTGTCGATGAATGCGATTCCGTCGCTCACCTGCACGACGGGCGACAGCCGCTCCAGATTGATCTGGTGAAGGATGCCGTTGCCGGGCATCACGATATCCAGGTTGCGGAAGGCCCGCTTGGCCCAGGCCAGGAATTCGAAGCGTTCGGCGTTCTTGCGCTGCTCGATGGCCATGTTCTGCGCCATCGCGTCGTCCACCATGCCGCCCACATCGACATTCAGCGAGTGGTCCACCACCAGCTGCGTGGGCACCACGGGATTCACCGTGGCCGGATCCCCGCCCGCCGCAGCCACTGCGTCACGCAGACCGGCCAGGTCGACCAGCGCCGGGGTGCCGAGCAAGTCCTGAAGCACCACGCGCGCGGGATGGAAGGGAAAGTCGGCGTCCGAGCGACCGTTGACCACCTGCTCCAGCGCGGCGCTCAGGGTCTGGCCCTCGCACCGGCGGGCGATGTTCTCGGCAAAGACGCGCGCCGTGAACGGCATCGTCCGGAACGCCCCGGGGAAGCGTGTCTCGACCACGTCTTGAACCGCCACATATTGAACATTGTGATCAGAAAGTCGTTTCAGTGACGGCGTCGACATAGGGACTGATATGTAATTTATCGGACAGGGTTGCGTTGGAGCTGAATGCATTATATGATCATAAAACACATTGTCAAACGGTTTCAATCCGACTTTCATGCCAGCCGCTTGGTGGCGGCGCAGATGTCTTTTGCCGGTCAAACCGGCATCAAGCTGGACTGAAACGTCTGCTGTCCCCATCCATCACTCCACCCCGCCATCGAGAAACCCATGAACCAACGACTTCGCACCTTCTTCCCGGCCGTCGGCGCCGCCATCGCCCTGTTCGCCACGGGTGCCGCACTGGCCTTCGAGCCAGGCAACACCGAGTGCATCGCACCTTCCGGCGCGGGCGGCGGCTGGGACATGACCTGTCGGCTGGTCGGCAAGGCCATGCAGGACCAGAAGCTGATCCCCGGCGCGATGCAGGTCACCAACAAGGCTGGTGCGGGCGGCGGCGCGGCGTTTGCCGAGGTGGTCAACAAGCGAGGGTCCGACAACAACCTGCTGGTGGCCGCTTCGTCGTCGACCGCGACCCGTCTGGCACAGGGCGCCTACTCGGGCGCGGACCACTCGATGGTGCGCTGGCTCGGGAGCATCGGCACCGACTATGGCGTCATCGGCGTGCCGCCGGACTCGCCCATCAAGACCTTGCCGGAGCTGATGGCCAAGGTAAAGGCCGACCCCACTTCGGTGTCCTTCGCCGGCGGGTCTGCCGTGGGCGGCTGGGATCACCTGAAGATCCTGATCGCGGCCAAGAAGGCGGGCATCACCAGCCTGCGAACCGTGAAGTACGTGGCGTTCGACGGCGGCGCCGAGGCCATCACGCAGTTGATGGCCGGCAAGGTCAACGCCTTCACCGGCGACGCGTCCGAGGCCAAGGGCTTTGTCGACGCCGGCAAGATGCGGGTGCTGGCGGTGCTGGCGCCCGAGCGGCTGAGTGGTGACTTCGCCAGGTTTCCCACCGCCAAGGAGCAGGGTCTGGACGTGGTCGGTGCCAACTGGCGCGGCTTCTACGTCCCCGCCAAGATGAGCGACGACGCCTACAACTTCTGGACCCGGCAGCTCACCACGGTGACCGCATCCAGGGAGTGGAAAGAGATGGCCGCGCGAAACGGCATGGAGCCGCTCCATTTGTCCGGTGGCAAGTTCTCGGACTTCGTGAAGGCCGACATCGATCAGATCCAGTCGATCTCGCGCGAGATCGGGATCATCAAGTAAGCCGCCGCCCGACGGGAGCGTTTGATGAGCGATCGAATCTTCGGCATCTTCGGCCTGCTGTTCGCAGGACTCACGGTCTGGGCCACGGGGCGCATCGAAGAGAGCTTCATCCAGGACCCGCTCGGTCCGAAAGCCTTTCCACTGGTGATCGCGTCGCTCGTTGCGCTGTCCAGTGTGGTGATGCTGATCAAGCCGGACCGCAATCCGGCTTGGCCATCCCTGAGGAAGTGGCTGGAAATGGCGGTCACCGTCGGTGTGATGGTGGCCTACGCGCTCGTTCTGCCGGAACTGGGATTCGCGCTGTCATCCACGGCGCTGGCCGGCTTCATGATCTGGCGATTGGGCGGCACGCCCGTGCAGTCGATCGTGCGGCGCATTGGTGATGGCGATCGGCATCACTGTCGTGTTCACCTACGGCCTGGGTCTCTCACTGGCCAAAGGCCCCTGGGGCTTTTGACCCACCATCCCAACGACCCACCACGAGCTCCTCATGGACACCTTGAACAGCCTCGCCGGCGGCTTTGCCGTGGCCCTCACCTGGTTCAACCTGTTGCTCGCCCTGGTGGGCAGCGTGCTGGGTACGATCATCGGTGCCTTGCCAGGACTGGGGCCCGCCAATGGCATCGCCATCCTGATCCCGATCGTATTCGCGCTGGGCCTGCGACCCACCGAGGCGCTCATTCTGCTCGTCAGCGTGTATTACGGCTGCATGTATGGCGGGCGCATCTCGTCGATCCTGCTCAACATCCCGGGTGACGAACCGGCGTTGATGACGACGCTCGACGGCTATCCGATGGCGCGCAACGGCCAGGTTTCAGAAGCGCTGGCCCTGTCGGGCGTTGCGTCGTTCGTCGGTTCCTTCTGCGCCCTCTGGGGGCTGGTGTTTCTCGCCCCCCAACTGATCAAGGTGGCGCTGCTGTTCGGCCCCGCCGAGTACTTTGCCATGTTCACGCTGGCCTTTGCCACGCTCAGCGGCGTGGCCAGCGCCAACATGGCCAAGGCCGGCCTGGCCACCGGCATCGGTCTGGCGATCGCCCTCATCGGCGTCGACTCGCAGACCGGTGTGCCCCGCTTCACGTTCGGCCTGATGCACCTCAACGACGGCATCGACTTCCTGATCGCCATCGTGGGCTTCTTCGCCTTGTCGGAGGTGCTGGTGTTCATCGAGACGCATGGCACCGAGCATGCGCAAGCCAGCAAACCCGTGAACTTCGAGAAAGGCGGCTCGACGCTGCCGCTGAGCATGCTGAAACTCACCGCGCCGACCATGATGCGCGCCACCGTCCTGGGCTTCATCGCCGGAATCCTGCCGGGCGCCGGCGCCTCCTTCGGCGCCTTCATCGCCTACGTGGCCGAGAAGAAGTGGGTGGGGAGCAAGGGCTACTTCGGCAAGGGCGACCCTCGAGGCGTGGCCGCACCGGAAGCCGGCAACAACGCCGCCGCGGGCGGAACGCTGGTGCCGATGCTGGCCCTCGGCGTCCCGGGATCGGCCACGACGGCCGTGCTGCTGGGGGTCCTGATGTCGCTGGACATCACGCCCGGTCCGCTGCTGTTCACCAAGAACCCGGACGTGGTCTGGGGCCTGATCGCCGCGCTGTTCATCGGCAACATCATGCTGCTGGTCATGAACCTGCCGATGGTGGGCCTGTTCGCCCGCGTCTTGAACATTCCGGTCCGGTACCTGATGCCGGGTGTGGTGCTGATTTCGTTTGTCGGCGTCTACGGCATCTCCGGATCCATCTTCGACCTCTACGTGATGCTGGGCTTCGGTGTCGCGGGCTGGATCTTCCGCAAGGCCGACATACCTCTGGTGCCGGTGGTGATGGGCCTTGTACTGGGCGAGCAGATGGAGAAGAACCTGCGCAGAGCGCTGACCATCTCGGACGGCAACCTCGACATCCTGTGGGACTCACCACTGGCGATGGGCCTGCTGGCGCTGGCCGCGGTGGCATTTGTTGCGCCGCTGGTCTGGGGCCGGGTGTTCAAGGACAAGCGGTTGATCGAATTGCCGGCCCGGGACGAGCCGGCAGGTTGATCGCCAGGCACCACAATGTGGGCGATGCCACCGCCCGCCGAACAGCGCCTCAGCGCGCTGCAGTCTCGTGTTGCCCGGGAGATCGTCGCCTTGGTGCGGCGCGAAGATCGGCGCGCGGGTGATCACCTGGCAGAAAGCCTGCTGGCCGAACAGGTCGGCACCTCGCGCACACCGGTTCAGGTCGCCCTGCGGCACCTGGTCGCTCACGGCGTGCTCCAGCAGGATCCGAACCGCGGCTACTTTCTTGCCAAGGATGCGAAGGACTGGGGAGGGGTTGCCGAACAGTTTTCCAGCCAACCCGACGACCCGCTGTACCTGGCCATTGCCGAAGCGCGCCAGACCGGCCAGTTGCCCGCCGAGGTCAACGAAGCCGAACTGATGCGCCGCTTCAATGTGGCACGCAGCACCCTGCGCAAGGTACTGGCGCGCATCAGCGAGGAAGGTTGGGTGGAGCCCAACGTCGGTCACGGCTGGTCGTTCCAGAACATGATCGAAACGCCGGAAGCCTACGAGGAAAGCTACCTGTTTCGCCAGGCCATCGAACCGACCGGCATCCTGAGCCCGTCCTTCAACGCCGATCCCGCCGAACTGCGGCGACTGCAGCACGAGCAGAAACTGATTGTCGATGGTGGATTCCAGCACATGACGCCGATCGAGCTGTTCGAGGCCAACAGTCGCTTCCATGAAACGCTTGCCAGCTGGTCCAACAACCGATTCATTGTCCAGTCCGTCAAGCGGGTGAACCACCTTCGTCGGCTGGTCGAGTATCGGCAGGCCTCGAGTCGCTCCCCCCGTCAGACCCAGGCGCAAGAGCACTTGAAGATCCTCGATGCCATCGCCCAGCAGGACTTCGTGACGGCCGCCGGACTGATGCGGGCCCATCTCGACGGTGCCCGCCGCGCGAAAGTGCACGGCCGGCGGCTGTTCGACTAGCGGGTATCTCCGTACCGACTGCGACGTGGCACGCCCGGAAGGTGCGCGCCTAGGATGCGTCGCCAGCGGGTGCGACCGACGCACCGGCGATGCCATGACGCGCCAATGACGCAGCGACGAATCCGGTCGCCTTCATCTTTTCAACGAAATCCGCCAGCACCTGCCGGGCTGCTTCGCCGCGGCCCTTGGGCAAACCCATGGCCTGCTCGATGACCATGAATCGACCCGGCAGCAGGCGATGGCCTGGGTGGCGCTGCATGTCGGCTTCCAACTGCTGGCGCACCCCTGCGGCCACGTCGAGGCGCTGTTCGACAAAGGTGTCGACCACCGCTGGCGACGACGCGGCCCGGACGATCTCGGCGTCCTTCAGCGTGCGGGTCAGGTACAGGTCGTAGGCGCTGGCCGCACCCACCGTCACGCGATGGCCGGGCTGATCGACCGATTCGTTGGTGCGGATCTGCGAATCATCGCGCACCAAATAGCACCCTTCGATCAGCACGTAGGGCGCCGTGAAGCCGATGCCAGCGCCGCGCAGCGGGTCGACCGCGAAGAATCCGATGTCGGCGCGCTCAGCCGTCACCGCCTCGACCGAATTGCCGGCCGTCTTGAAGACGACGAGTTCAAGCGGGACGTCCAGGCGCCGGGCGAATTCGGTTGCGAGGTCGACCGACACGCCGCACGGCTCGCCCGTCGCCGCGTCGACATGGGCCAGGATCGGATTGCCCAGATTGATTGACGCGCGCAAGACCCGGGCGGGGGCAAGGGTGGCAGCAACATGGGCGGGGATGATGGGGTCGGTCGAGATCATGGCTTGGATTGAGGGGAAGGGCCCCAGCGATCACACCAACCATGTTACCGGCCCCATTGGTTCAGGCGTCCCGGACGCACGGATCCAGTTCTTTATTCGCCGGACCGGTTGGCTGGTGTGGTGTTTCGTTCTGTTTGGAACCCTGGCTCGAGTTTGCCCGGATAACGGTCCGGCCCGAGATCGTGGCCCGGCTCGACGCCCCGTGAGGTCTCGCAGCTTCGCCTCGGTCATGGCCCTCATTACCGACCCCCTTGGGCTCAACGACGCACTGACGTTTTCGCCGTGCCCGATCACTGTCGTGGCCGGCCGCAACGTTGCCGTATTTTTTGCAGGGTGCAGGCATTCTCTGGCTCGGCTGGACCGTCTGCACACAGCGACTCGACGGGCACGTCATTTGCCGATTCGTTTGACCCCCGTGTTCAACGGGGGTGAAAGCACCCCATATGAAAAAGCCCACTCGCCGCTCACCTTCGTCGACGGACCCGAAAAACAGCGAACCAGCGACGCTGGGCAAACAGCGGGCGATTCAACATTCACAGGACGCCGCGGATGCCGACACTGCAGACAAGGCGGACGAGGACAAACAAGCTGTGCAGGCTGGCGCCCGGGAGCAGCCTGAGCATCTTCCCGCCCAGCATATCGATAAGCCGGGGCTTGAAGCGGAATTGAAACTGGCGCCGAGGTTCATGGCACCTGACTACCGTGGCAGCGGCAAGCTGCAAGGTTTTGCGACGCTCGTCACTGGAGCTGATTCCGGCATCGGCCGTGCGGTGGCGGTCCTTTTTGCGCGAGAAGGTGCGGACGTTGCCGTCGCCTACCTTTCCTCCACAGAAGATGCAGAGGAGACGCAGCGCTGCGTGCAGGCCGAGGGCCGACGCTGCATCCTGCTGAAAGGTGACGTGAAAGACGACGCCTGGTGCCGCCAGGCGGTCGAGAAAACCGTCAGCGCGTTCGGCAAGCTCGATGTGCTGGTCAACAACGCGGCTTTCCAGGAACACGCCGAGCAGATCGAAGATATCGACGATGAGCGCTTGATGGAAACCATCAATACCAACGTCGGAGGCTACTTCCGGATGGCGCGTGCGGCGGTGCCACATTTGCGACAGGGCGGCTCCATCATCAATACCGGATCTGTCACGGGGCTGCGGGGAAGTGCCAAGCTGCTGGACTACTCGGCCACCAAGGGCGCCATCCATGCCTTCACCAAGTCACTGGCAAGCAACTTGCTGGAGCGGGGCATCCGAGTCAATGCCGTCGCGCCAGGGCCGGTGTGGACACCGCTGAACCCCGCCGACAAGCCGGCTGAAGAAGTTGCTGCGTTCGGCAGCAAGACCGACATGAAGCGTGCGGCCCAACCCGAGGAACTGTCGCCCGCCTATGTCTTTCTTGCGGCGCCGGTTTGTGCGGGCTACATCACAGGCGTCGTGCTTCCGATCACCGGAAGCGTGGGAGCGATCTGATCGCCCCGACCGCTACCGCTGCGCCCCCATGCTGAAGCCGGTGGCTGTCACCGCAACGTGAATCGACGCGCCTGATCGCGGGTCACGAACGCTTCAGGATCGTCAGTGGCAAACAGGCGTTCGCCGGTCGCCAGGCGATAGGTCGGCGTTTCCGCGTCGTCAGCTTGCTCGCCGTCAGAAGTCGTGGTGGCAAGCGATGTCCACGTCCGCACGATGATGACGGCTTCGCCTCGCGAACCAATTGCTTCCAGCCGCTCTGTCCTGTCCATCAAGCCACCCATTTTTCGACCCTCGACGCCTGTCTTCAAGTTGCTGCAGCCGTGCGGGCGAGCCTCCCGGCATGCCGATACAACTGGATGCCTGAACAGTGTATCGCAAAGCTTTCTCGAGAACCTGTCCGAAGCCGGAAGGTGGACATGGCGCTTGCCTTGCCACACAGTCGCGTAGCGGCTTGCCGTTGATCAAGCGGCCCGTGCAACCCGTCACCGGAGCCTCGGATGAAACGACCATGGGCATATGCGACGCGCCGGCTGGCGTTGAAGGCCGCAGTGGCCGGCTCGCTGGTACCGGTTACCGGCTGCAGTTGGCTGCTCCGACGACGCAGTCTGCAGCCGGTGTGTCCGAACGCCGCCTCGGTCAGCTATCTGGATGGGCCGCTCACCGTGGATGCACATTGCCATGTCTTCAATGGCACCGACCTGCAGATCAAGGCGTTCTTTTCGCGGATCGCGACCAGGCAGGCGGGGCTGCTCGGCTTTGCAGCACAAGCACTTGGCGATCTGCTGGAGAACCTCGCCTGGCGGAATGCACCGTCCGGTGACGAGGAGCGCGCCAGACTCGGCCAACTGGCGGCTGCGCTGCAAACCTGCACGTCCGAAGGCTTCGCAGCCCGCATCCGCACGCTCAAGCAGGACGGACACGCCCGTGGCAAAGCGCAGCTGCGCATGGCCGCACAAAAGAGCAGACAGTTGCAAAGCCTGCGCAGCCAAGCGGTCCTCGGCACATTGAATGTTGCGCCCGACTCGGACGATGCAGCAAGACTGGAGGCCTTGGCCATCATCGAATCGCTGCCCGACGACGTCAACGAGTATGAAGCGCTGCTGCATGCGAAGGGGCTGCAAATCCAGTCTGCGCGCAGCAGTTCGGTGCAAGGCCTGATCGCCTTTGTGCTGCAGAACTTCCAATACCGCTACGTCAGCGTGCACGACTATCTGCGAACCTACAACCGTCCTGGCTCACGGGTTGTCGATCTGATGCTGCCCAGCTTGGTCGACTACGACTTCTGGTTGACCGAAGGCGATCCCACGTGGACCCCTTTGAAGTCGCAGGTTCAGGTGATGCGGCAGATCGCCATCCTCACCGCCGGCCGGGTCCATTCCTTTGTGCCCTTCGATCCGCTGCGCCAGGTCGCCTTCGAACTGGGGCATGCGCCGGAAGATTCCCTGACGCTGGTCAAGCGGGCCATCAACGACGACGGCGCCATCGGCGTCAAGCTTTATCCGCCAATGGGGTTCGCGCCGCTGGGCAACAGCAGCAAGGATGGGCAAGACTTCTGGAAGCAGACCTGGTTGCCGGCGTGGACAGGTCGCGCCGATCTGGGTAGCCGGCTCGACGCTGCGATGCGGCAGGTCTTCGCCTGGTGCATCGCTGAGCAGGTGCCGGTGATGGCGCACACCAGCGCGTCGAACGGACCAACCAGCGCATTCGAGCAACAGACCGCTGCCGAATACTGGCAGCTCGTACTCGACGAATTTCCGCAGCTGCGGGTGAGCTTCGGACACTTCGGTGGAACCGCTCCAGTCAAAGACGGCCTGGCTCGTGCGCAAGCGTTCGCCAAGCTGATGAATGGCAACCCGTCAGCGGCCGGTTCGCTGGCCTATGCCGATGCCGGCTATTTCGTCGAGATCATGTCGAAAGAACCGGAATTGCAGACGCTGGTGCAACAGTTGTACGAGGAAACGATCGACAAAGGCGATGCTGCACTGGCCAACCGCTTCATGTACGGAACCGATTGGGAGATGACCCTTGTCGAAGGCACCATCACGGCCTACCTGGGCGATTTCGAGGCGATGTTCGCGCAGATGGAGTCTCGACCGCTGTTCAGATCGCGGGGCATCACCGATCTGGCGGGCCGCTTCTTCGGATTCAACGCGGCGCGTTGGGCTGGCCTTTTTCCAGGCGACGCCACCCGCATTCGGCTGAACCGCTTTTATCAGGCACACGGCATCACGCCCGACTGGACCGTGAAGCTCGATCGCACAGCCGCAGCCTCCAACCGCTGATCTGGTGCCAAGGCACGACGGTCGGCACTGCTCAACCTGGCACCGGCCAAACCCTGTCGGCGCCGACCGCATAAAAGCGTCGACCCGGTTCGCGATCGACCAGCCAGCCGCCGGTAAATTCGCCGAACGCCGGCAGCAGCAGTTGCTCATCACCGGTGCGCACGAAGCAGGGCATTCGCACGCTGTCGCGGCCACGGCCGTGCAGCCTGATCGTCGGATGCAGATGCCCAGCCAGCACCACATGGCCGGCCGCAACCTGCGGATGGTGGCAGGCGGCGAACGGGCCGGTGAGGTGCGGCTCGTCGACCACGTCGATGCCCAGCGAGGCTGGTGGATCGCCGGCCCGGTGGTCGTGGTTGCCGCGCACCAGTGTGCATCGCAACCGAGGCCAGCGCGAGCGCCAGTGCGCCACGGCAAGCAGCAGCGATGCCGTTCGAGCCTGCGCAGCATGCAGAAAATCACCCAGGAAGACCAGCTGAAGCGGCTCGCAGGGTGCGATCAGGCGGTCCAGTCGTGACAGATTCTCGAGTGTGCTGCCACCTGGCACCGGTTGACCCAGGCTGCGATAGGTGGCCGCCTTGCCCAGATGCAGGTCGGCGACGAACAGGGTCCGCGCGGCAGGCCAATAGACGGCCCGCCCGGGCAGCAGCAACAGCCGCTCGCCGGCAATTTCGATCGGACAGGAACCGGCCAGCGATGTCATGCCGCCAGTGTCCCAGAACGGCGTTGATTGGCCAGCGTGCGGCGTTGCACTCAAAGCGGAGGCAAGGGCCGCGAGACCTTGCGCTTTCTTCTGGTTGCGGCAGGCCCGCCTCTCGGCGCCCCGGCATCACCAGCCTGGCCGAACACCAGCGTGTCGCGCACCCCAACCACATCGGCAGGCGCCGCAACGCCACCCGCTGCGGCCTCCAGTTGCGCGACCATTCGGGCGATTCGATCGGCGACATTTTCGTTCGACAGCTGCTCACGAAAACGCTCGACCATCAGCGGAAAGGCAAACGGCGTCGGCCGCGCCGGCTGCTCGATGAGCAGGCGCTGGGTTGCCATGCGGGCCAGGCTGGCGCCGAGGCGGCCGATCTCAAGCTCCTGCGCCAGCAATTCCTGCTCGGCCTGCGCCAACAGACGATTGGCGGGATCGTATTTGCGGAACACCTCGTAGAACAGTGACGACGATGCCTGCAGTTGTTTGTTGCTGCGCTTCTCGCCGGGGTAGCTCTGGAAGATCAGGCCGGAGACACGGGCAATCTCACGGAAGCGTCGTTGCGCCAGCTCGCTTGCGTTCAGCGACGCGAGTACCTGGTGCAACAACTCGTCCGGTTCGGTCGGCGCCAGCACGGTGGGCAGCCAGGTCGGCCAATCGACCTCGAGCGCACTGAGCAGCTCGAAGCCGTAATCGTTGACGGCAATCGAGAAGGTACGCGGTTGCTGCTGCGCGATTCGCCAGCCGAGCAGGTTGGCCAGGCCGAGGTGCACGTGGCGGCCGGCAAACGGAAACAGGAACAGATGCCAACCCTCGCGCGTCTTCAGCACCTCGGCCAGCAGCATGCCGGGCGATGGCAACGCCGACCATTCCTGCTGGATTTTCAGCAGCGGCCGCACCGATCGCAACTCGGGTGACTTGAACAGCCCTGTCGCGGCCAGACCGAGTTGATCGACGACGGCATCGGCGAGGGTGGTCGACAGCGGCATCCGCCCGCCGTTCCAACGCGGCACGGCGGGGCGCCGGCCGGTGGTACGCCGCACCCAGGCCGTCATGTCGTTGATACGCACCAGTTCAAGCAGGCGGCCTCCGAACATGAAGCAATCGCCGGGTTTCAGGCGCGCGGCAAAACTTTCCTCGACGCTGCCGATTTTTGCGCCGGCAAGGTACTGCACCGTCATGCTGGCATCGCTGACGATGGTGCCGATATTGGCGCGATGGCGGCGTGCCAGCCGTGCATCGGGGACCCGCCAAACACCGTCGTCACCTGCAGCGGCGCGACGATAGTCCGGGTAGGCGATCAGCGACGGGCCGCCCTGCGAAACAAAATCCAGACACCACTGCCAGCTCTCGCGCGACAGCTGCGAATACGCCGCCGTCGAACGCACCTCGTCGTAAAGCGCTTCGGGCGTGAAGCCGCCACCCAGCGCCACCGTCACCAGATGCTGAACCAGGACATCGAGCGGCTGCTCGGGTGACATGCGCGACTCGATATGGCCGGCGGCGATCGCATCACGTGCTGCCGCGCCCTCGATGATCTCGATGCTGTGCGTGGGCACCAGCGTGATTCTCGATGCGCGACCCGGTGCATGGCCGGAGCGGCCGGCGCGTTGCAGCAATCGAGCCACGCCTTTTGGCGAGCCGATCTGCAGTACCCGCTCGACCGGCAGAAAATCGACGCCCAGATCGAGGCTCGAGGTGCAGACGACCGCCTTCAGCTCGCCGCTTTTCAAGCCGAGTTCGACCCACTCGCGCACGGCACGATCGAGCGAGCCATGATGCAAGGCGATCCGACCGGCCCAGTCGGGCCGCGCCTCGAGCATCGCGTGATACCAGATCTCCGACTGCGAACGCGTATTGGTGAAGACCAGCGTGGTGCTGCTGCCAGCCACTTCCTCGATGACCTGCGGCAGCATCGTCAGGCCGAGATGACCTGCCCACGGAAAGCGCTGCGCCTGCGGCGGCAGCAGCGAATCGACCACCAGCTTGCGCGGCACCTGCCCTTGCACCAGCACCCCATCGGCGTGCCCCAGCAGCGTCTGCATGGCCTGCTGCAGGTTGCCGAGCGTGGCCGACATGCCCCACACGGACAAACCGGCATTCCAGCGTCGCAAGCGGGCCAATGCGAGTTGCACCTGCACGCCGCGCTTGTTGCCGAGCAGCTCGTGCCATTCATCGACAACGACCAGGCGCAGCGTGCCCAGCACCTCGGCGGCATCGGCGCGCGCCAGCAGCAGCGACAGGCTTTCGGGCGTGGTGACCAGCACCGTCGGCAGGCGGCGGTTCTGCGCGCTGCGCTCGGCCGCGGGCGTGTCACCGCTGCGGGCGCCACTGGTCCAATGCTGCACGTCGATCAGGTCATCGACCGCGGCGCGCAACGCCCGCAGGGTATCGGCCGCCAACGCCCGCATCGGCGTCAACCACAACACCGTCAACGGCGGTGCAGCAGTTGATCGCGCCGGCTTGGTGGCAGCATAGGCCTGCAACGCGCCGAGCCACACAGCGTAGGTCTTGCCGGCACCGGTGGTGGCATGCAGCAGGCCCGATTCACCCTTGCCGATCGACCGCCAAACGTCACGCTGGAACCTGAACGGCTTCCAGCCACGCGATACAAACCAGGCGGCGAGCGCAAGTTTCATGGCGCGCCTGCGCCGCCACCAGCCTGTGTGCCGATCCGCAGATCGGCCAGCCAATCGGCATAGCCCCGATCACGCTGCTCAGGCAGCGCGCGCAGCAAGGCCGAAGGATGCAGCGTGACCAAAACTGGCGTGCCGTCGGCGCGCGCTTGCCATTGCCCGCGCTCGCGCAGCACCGCGACCGGCCGGCCAAGCACCGATCGGGCGGCCGTTGCTCCCAATGCAATGATGGCCTGCGGGCGGACCAGCGCGATTTCACGTTCGAGCCAGTCGAGGCAGGCTGCCGCCTCGCGCTGCCCCGGGGTCTTGTGGATCCGCCGCTTGCCACGCAATTCGAACTTGAAATGCTTGACCGCATTGGTGAGATAGACCTGCCGGCGCTCGATGCCGAGATCATCGAGCGCCTTGGCCAGCAGCTGACCGGCCGGCCCGACAAAGGCCTGGCCGCGCAGGTCTTCGTGGTCACCAGGCTGCTCGCCGACCAGCATCAACCGCGAATCGACTGCACCGTCGCCGAACACCGTCTGCGTGGCGTGCTGGTACAGCGGGCACGCGGTGCACCCGCTGGCCGCCGTGCGGGTCTGCTCCAGCAGCCGTGCCCGATCGGCGGCCAATGCATCGGGATCGGCAAACGGCAGCGGCTGTTCGGGGAGTTGTTCATGCGGCATCGCCGCATTCGACATCGGCAAGCGACGAATGGTTCGCAGCGGCAGAGTCGGCTCCTGCGCGATCATCGCGCCGCTGCGTTGATGGGCCGCCGCGGTCAGCGGCGCGATCAGCGTGGCTTCGGGCAGGTTTTTCCAGTAGCGTTGCGGCATCTCCTTGCGCATCATCGCCAACTTCAGTCGTGACGGGTTGAAGATGTGCTGATAGTAGGTGAGCCAGAGCGCTTCACCGGCATCGGCAGGCGGCACGTCTTCGCGAGCCGCGCCGCCGGCAAGGTGCAGAGCCTGGCCATCCCACGAGACACTGCGCAACGGGGTCAGGATGCTCCAGGCCATCTGCGCAAACCGGCGCGCAAAAAATGGCGCGGTCGCCTCCACGATGTGGTGGTCGGGCTCGTACCAGGCCATGAACAACGGCGCCTGCGCGGCGCCGCGGTCGATTTGCCGGAAGCGCACAAACGCCGTCATCTTGTGCTGGTCGCGGCGCACCGCATGCGCCATCCGGTCGGCCTGCAGCCACTGCGGGTCGATGACATCGTCACGCAACGCAGCTTCGTGCTGCAGACGCCACATCAGTTGGTACAACAGCGCAAACCGCGACGGGTCGTTGTGCAACACCAACGAGTCGGCAAGCCTGGCGAAACGGCGCGGAACAGTCAACGGCGGCGGCGATGCAGCCGCAGCAGACCCGGTCATCTCGGTGGCCGGTGATGCAGCGGTGGCGCCCTGGGCATCGAACAAGCCTGCCGGCGTCGACCCGGCAACCTGCCAGTCAACCCGTTCGGGCGAAATACCCGCCGCGATCAGCGCCCTCGCCGCCAGACGAAAGCCCTGCAGATCGGTCTGCTCAGCCAGCTCGACAATGTGGTTGCCATCGACGCCGAGCCGCAGGCCAGCGGTCATCAGAACAGCGCAGCCTGAACCGGCGGCCGACGCAGCTTTTGGGCCATGGCGGCCGCATCCACAGCGGCTGGCGGGCGATGGTCGGTCAGCACCACGAACGGCAACACCTTGGCCGGCGACAGGTGCAGCCGTGCCAGGTCATCGCTGCGCAAGGCGCGAACCCGGCGCGTTTTCAGCATGCGTTCGACCGCCTTGACACCGACCCCCGGAACCCGCAGCAGCATTTCTTTTGGCGCCCGATTCAAGTCGACCGGAAACCGCTCGGGATGAGCCAGTGCCCAGGCCAGCTTGGGGTCGAAATCGAGCGACAACATGCCGTCGGCGCCAGCAACGATCTCGTCGTGGCCGAAACCGTAGAAACGCAGCAGCCAATCGGCCTGATACAGCCGGTGCTCGCGTTGCATCGGTGCCGGTCTGGATGGCAGCGCGCGCGGCGCGTCGGGAATCGGGCTGAACGCCGAGTAATAGACGCGCTTCAGGCGGTAGGCGCCGTACAGGTGAGCACTCGCGTCGAGGATGGTGCGGTCACTGGTTGCATCGGCGCCAACGATCATCTGTGTGCTTTGCCCGGCCGGGGCAAACCGCGCCGGAGCTGCCTTGCGCGGCGCCACGCCGGCCTGCGACGACACCTTGGACGGCCGTGCCGCATCCTTCGCATCGTCGATGTGAATGCGGATGGTCGCCATCGAGCGGCGGATCGCCGCGCCGTCTTTTTCGGGCGCCAGCTCGCTCAGTGCCGCCTGCGTCGGCAATTCGACATTGATGCTCAGCCGGTCGGCAAAGCGGCCCGCCGCGGCGAGCAATTCGGCACTCGCCTCGGGGATCGTCTTCAGATGAATGTAGCCGCGAAAATCATGGTCCTCGCGCAGCCGCCTCGCCACCTCGACGACCTGCTCCATCGTGTAGTCGGCGTTGCGGATGATCCCCGAGCTGAGAAACAGGCCTTCGATGCAATTGCGCCGATAAAAATCGAGCGTCAGCTGCACCACCTCGTCAACGCTGAACCGGGCCCGTGGCACATTGCTGCTGACCCGGTTGACGCAGTACAGGCAATCGTAGGCGCAGTAGTTGGTCAGCAGTATCTTCAACAACGAGATGCAGCGCCCGTCAGGCGTATAGCTGTGGCAGATTCCCGATCCTTCGGTCGACCCGATGCCTCGGCCACCCAGCGAATGGCGCTTGCTGCTGCCGCTCGACGCGCACGAGGCGTCGTATTTGGCGGCGTCGGCCAGAATGGCCAGCTTTTGATGAAGGTTCAACATCGACAACCCGGGCAACAATACTGGATGAATATACAGCTTTCAATTGGCCCTTGTGTGGCGCGGGGTTGTCGGCGGGTTGACCGGCGCGCGCTCTGGTGACGACCACCGTACCGGACGGCGCAGTTAGCAGTCACAGCGCGGGCGAACTGCGCCTTGCCCACGCGCTGATCTTCATCGCACCGGCACTGTGGAGCGTCAATTATCTGGTCGCCCGCTGGGCGCCCGGCGTGATCGCACCGCATGCGTTGGCGCTCGGCCGATGGATGGTCGCAGCGGCGGTGCTGGCATTTGTCTGCCGCGGCGAGTTGGTCGCCAAGCGGCACTTGATCGCCAGGGAATGGCACCGATTCATCGTTCTCGGCGCACTCGGCATGTGGATCTGCGGCGCATTCGTCTATATCGGCGGGCGCACCACCAGCGCCGTCAATATCGGTTTGTTGTACGCCACTTCGCCGGTGCTGATTGCATTGGCCTCGGCGCTGTGGCTGCGCGAGCGGCTCGGTGTGCCGGCGCTGTTCGGCGTCGCGCTGGCGCTGGCCGGCATGTTGCACATCCTGGTTCGCGGCGACTGGGGCGCACTCGCCGCGCTGCGGTTCACCCCTGGCGACATCTGGATCGCCACCGCGGTGCTGGCCTGGACCATTTATTCGCTGCTGTTGCGCGGTTGGTCCTCGCCGTTCGGCTCGGTCGCACGGCTGGCGCTGATTTCATGCGGCGGCATCGCCGTGTTGATTCCGTTCACGATTGCCGAGGCCGTTCTCTGGTTGCCAAGCACGCTGTCCTGGACCGCTGTCGGACTGGTGCTGGCCGCAGCCCTGATCCCCGGTGCGGGCGCCTATGCCGCCTATTCGATGATGCAACGGGTGCTCGGCGCAGCGCGGGTCTCGGTGGTCTTGTACCTGGGGCCGTTGTACAGCGCGGTCATCGGGTGGTCGGTTCTCGGTGAGCAGGTCCACTGGTTCCACGCGGTGGGTGGACTGTTGATCTTGCCCGGAATCTGGCTGTCGACTCGACGGTGACTGTCGGGCGCCATGCGCCGCACTTGACTGGTCGGCGCGTGGTGCATGATGACTGGCTGTTTCAGCATCTCCGCACGTCCTGCGGGGTCCAACCAGGTCAACACCATGCATCTTGCCTGCCCCGCATGCACCGCTGTCAACCGCGTGCCCGACGCCCGGCTGAAAGAACAGCCAAGCTGCGGCCGCTGCCATGCCGCGTTGCTGCCAGCCCACCCGATCACGCTGACCGATTCCAATTTTTCCAGATACGTGTCGCGCACCGAGCTGCCGGTGCTGGTCGACTTCTGGGCCGAATGGTGTGGTCCCTGCAAGATGATGGCGCCGCATTTTGCCGATGCAGCGAGCCGGCTGCCGGAGGTCCGTTTTGCCAAGCTCGATACTGAAGCCAACCCGCAAACCAGCGCGGTCTACCAGATTCGAAGCATCCCGTCGCTGATCCTGTTCCGCGCCGGCAAGGAGGCCGCGCGCCAGTCCGGCGCGATGTCGGCAACCGATCTGCTGCGCTGGATCAACGCCGAACTGACGCGCAGCGGCTGATTTCCTGTCAACCGGACTTGGCGCGCGACAATGCGAAACGCCGCTGGCATCGGGCGCAGTCGCAATCCCCCTGCAAGGCGACCTTGTAGCGGCTGCCGTGCGCAAGGAGATGGTCTGACTCCCAAGGAGGGTCGTTGTCGTGTCTGAAAATATCGAGCGGGAAGAGCTTCACCATCGGCAACTCGATCTGAGGTTCTACAAGCGTCGCGACGGGCTCTACGAGGTGGAAGGTCGGCTGGTCGATACCAAGAGTCATCCCTTCAGGCGCCAACTGGCGCCGGGAGATACGCCACCCGGCCAGCCGATCCACGATATCGTGGTCCGCCTGGTCGTCGACGATTCCCTGCTCGTCCACGACGCACTGGCCTTCATGGTGGCGACACCATTCGGCGTGTGTCGCGGCGCTGTCGACACACTGGCGCCGTTGAAAGGCCTGCGCATCGGCAAAGGCTGGAACAAGCTGGTGCGCGAACACCTGGCCGGCGCCGCCTCATGCAGCCACATTCTCGAGTTGATGGGGCCATTGGCAACCACCGCCATGCAAGGCCTTGCGCCCCAACGCATCGCCCAGATCAACCAGCCTGGCAACGAAGCGATGCGGTTGGCGAAGGTCGATAGCTGTTATGCCTATTCCGCCGGTCGCGAGGTCGTCGCTGCACTCTGGCCGCACCTGCACCGGCCACCGACATCGACGTCGTAGGCTATCGATTCCGCCGCTGATCAACCGGACCGTCGGTGATGAACCCGGCGTCCGGGCTGACTCTCTTCCCGCGTCTCTTACCGCGCGCGGCCCGACTCCTGCCGTCGGGTTGAAGCTACACCAACCCGTTCCACGATCTTCAGACAATTCTGCCGCGAGAATAGGCCTGTGAGCCCGCCGCCCCGCCCCCCCGCCGCCCCCTCGCTGACCGATTCGCCGCAAGCGTGGCGTCGCCTGCTTGCCACCCTGCTGTTGATGACCATCGGCTCGGCCGGCATGTACGTGGTGTCGGTGATGTTGCCCGCCGTGCAGGCCGAGTTCGGCGTGACGCGTGCTGCGGCATCGCTGCCGTATACCCTGCTGATGGTCGGCTTTGGTCTGGGCTGCGTGATGATGGGCAAACTGGCCGATCGCTTCGGCATCGTGCCGGTCTTGTTGCTGGGTGCATGCAGCCTGGGCATCGGCTTCATCGCTGCCGGATTTGTCGGCAGCATCACGGCCTATGCGATGGTCCAGGGTTTGTTCATCGGTTTGTTCGGCAGCAGCACCACCTTCGTCCCCTTGATCGCCGACACCTCGATGTGGTTCGTCAAGCGGCGTGGCATCGCCGTCGCCGTGTGCGCCAGCGGCAATTACCTCGCCGGCGCCATCTGGCCACCGGTGGTCCAGCATTTCATCGACAGCGTCGGTTGGCGCACCACCTGCGTCGGGCTTGGCATCTTCAGCTTTTTTGCGATCGCCGCGATCGCCGGCTTCATGCGGGCGAAGACGCCGGCAGCGGTCGTCACGCCACCCCGGGCGGGCGGGCCGGTGCCGTCCGATCGCCCGTTCGGCCTCAGCCTGAACCAGGCCCAAGGCTTGTTGTGTATCGCCGGCACCGCCTGCTGCGTCGCGATGGCGATGCCGCAGGTACACATCGTTGCCTACTGCGGCGATCTCGGCTTCGGCGCCGCCCGTGGCGCCGAGATGTTGAGCCTGATGCTGGCCTGCGGCATCGTCAGCCGACTGATTTCAGGGGCAATCTGCGACCGCATCGGCGGCGTGCGGACCTTGCTGCTCGGATCGTTCCTGCAAGGCACCGCCTTGCTGCTGTTTCTGCCCTTCGACAGCCTGCTCTCGCTGTATGTCGTGTCGGCGCTGTTCGGCCTGTTCCAGGGCGGTCTGGTGCCGGCCTACGCCATCATCGTTCGCGAGCATTTTCCGCCCGCCGAAGCTGGCGCCCGTGTCGGCACGGTGATCATGTGCACGCTGTTCGGCATGGCACTCGGCGGCTGGATGAGCGGCAAGGTCTTCGACCTGACCGGCAGCTACCACGCCGCCTTCATCAACGGTGTGATCTGGAATGCCATCAACTTCTCGATCGTGCTGTTCCTCCTGTGGCGCCTGCGCCGCGCTACCGGGCCCGCCAAGCTGGCCCTCTCGCGCTGAAAGCGCGAAAGCAGCGGTGGATCGACGACCCCCAGCAACCAGTTCGTCCAGACGATGGTGGCGGGTGGCCGGATGCCCTGAGGCGAGGAGAGGACCGGCTCGAGTCGACCCAGAGCACCCGGTTTGTGACCCGGTCCGGGGGAATGAAGGCTTCAGGCCACCCGCCACCATCGTCAAGCTCGACGCGGACACCATCCGGCAAGAAACACCATCACACCACCGCCCCCGACCCTTGACGCCCGATCCACCCTGATCGTTATCGGGCGCCGCCAATGTCTCGCCGGCAGTCCCTTTGTGACCAGCATCTGCCGCCCGACGGTCGCGGCATCGGTGTCTAAAATCGGCCGCGCATGCCAGCAACTTCTTCACCGAGCGATCACCGACTGCGCCGGCTGCATCGGAGTCGATCGGCGGGCCGCTTCAGTTGAAGGCGCCATTCGGCGCTCAGGCAGTACGCCGGCATCTGGTCGCCGGGCTGGTGCTGCCGATCACCGTTGGCTTCACCGCGTGGGTCTTGCACCGACAGTTCGGCGGCCTCTCGCTGCAGCAGCTGCAGCTTGCAGTAGCCGCGCAACCGGTCAGCCACTTGTCTGGCGCCCTCGCGCTGACCGCACTCAGTTTCGTCGCGTTGGCGCTGTACGACGTGTTCGGCCTCCACACCGTGGCGCGCCGCCGCGTTGGGTTGAGCGTGGGGCTGCTGGCCGGCGCCACGGCCAACGCCATTTCCAATACGGTGGGGTTCCACGCCATCACCGGCAGTCTGGTCCGCACGCGCATCTACCTGCTGCACGGATTGACCCGCACCGAAGTCGTCCGCATCGTGTCGCTGTCATGGCTTGCACTCGGGCTTGGGTTCATCGCCATGCTCACCCTGGCCGAGCTGGCGGAGTGGCTCACGTCCGCAGGCGGTGCCCGCTCACTCTTGATCGCGGCTGCACTGACAGCGGGACTCTCGATCGTTGTCTTCCGGCTGCGTGGCGCGGATCGGCAGCTCAGGCTGTTCGGGTGGACCCAGCCGCTGCCCTCGGCGCGCGCTGCCTTGATCCTGATGGCGATCGGCACGATAGAAAGCGCGGCCGCCATCGGCGCACTGTACGTTCTGTTGCCGCCCGACCTGGCGCCTGCCTTCAGCACGTTTGCCGTCGGCTGCATCGCGGCGGTTGCGCTCGGTATCGTTGCGCACGTGCCTGGCGGCATCGGCGTTTTCGAGGCCAGCGTGACCGCGTTGCTGGCCGGCGCCGGGCGCGCCGATCTGCTTGGCGCATTGCTGCTCTACCGAGCGGTCTACAACATCCTGCCGTTCGTGCTGTCGGTGGCCATCCTCGGACTGCTTGGTTATCTCGGCGCGGGCCGTGTCAGTTCGACGGCGGGTAGCGGGCAATGAGTTGCTGCTGCCGGAGGTGGTGCCTCAGCAGGGCCAGGCAGCCGACCGGACGATGACCTCGGCGGCGCATGGCGTCGCTCAGGGCGAACAGCCGCCGCTGCTTCTCGAAAATGATTGCATACGCCTGCACCAGCGTGAGCGACGGATCCCAGGCGTGGACCGCCTCCGAACCTGCGCCGTTGACCTCGATGATGGTGAATCGGCCCGCAGCAAGCGCGTCCAGGTTCGTGAACTTGACATCGAACCGACCGACATGAAATTCGCTCATGTCACGCGCGATCAAATCGATGGTCGCCGCCAGTTCAGCGGTCACGGCATCACTGCCGTCCTCGTAGCGCCCACCCACCCGGCTCGAGCCCACCGTGGCGACCCGAACCACCTGACCCGGCGCCGGAATGGCGCTCAAATCAATGCAGGATTGGCTGGCGCCGTCGCGGCCGAGGCGACGCGTGCGGGCATCGGCGGCGATCAGTTCGCCCACGTTGCGCAACCCATCTCCGGTGACGCGCGGAAAGTGGCGCAGCAGCATGCCGATGACCAAGCCCATCTTCTGGTCGGGCCGCCGCATGTAGAAAATTCCCGCCTCGCCGGGCTCGTCGATCCACTGCTGGATGACAAGCTGCTCACCGGCAGGAAAGGCGGCCAGGTAGACCCCCAGCTCCGACGCTGAGTCGATCTTTCGAACGCCGAATCCGCACCAGCCGAGGTCGGGTTTGACCACGACCGGATAGACCAGTTTGCACTGTGCCATGGCGGCTTCGGCGGCACGCAGCGCCGCCACCCCATCGACCGTGATCGAGGTCGTTTTCGCGGTGGCGCCGAGCGCCAGCGAGCCCATGATGGCGAGGTACTCCATCTTGCCCTCGCCGACCATTCCGCCGGTGGTGATGGCGGGATTGGCGGCTGAAGGCAAGGTGATCGACCGGTACCGGAGCGAGAGCCACGCCCATTGCAGGACGATCGGGATCAGGTTGACCCACTTCGGCAGACGCTCCAACGCGCCGATGCCTGTTGCAAGGCCGACGCGGCGCCGATGAGCCTGCGAAACCGGGATTGGCAGCCCACTCATGCCTTGCTTGCCAACACGCGCTTGACATAACGCGACGGCAGATCGGCCAGGTTCACGAGCATCGGAAAGTCGGCGGTGTTGAAATCCCGATCGAGCGCGGGAGGTCCGAGCAACCTGCCGCCGCAGCGCAGGTAGCCCTTCATCAGCGTCGGTATCGCAACCCGCGGCAGGCCCGCACGGCTGCCCAGCGCGAGGGCCATGCGTGGGCGGATCTGGAGCGGCGCCGGCACCAGGTGGGTCGCACTCAGCTGCCACCACAACTGTCGGGCCAACTCGCCCCCATCGGCTGCACTGACGCTGGTACAACCGATCATCGAATCGAATTTTTGCAGTGCCATCTGCTCGCCGACGGCCTTCCACATCGCCATCACCAGCATGCCGTTGCGCCAGTCGGGGTGGATACAGACACGGCCCATTTCGATGGTTGTCGACAATCGGTTTCGAATCGGATCAAGATCGAATTCGCCGTCGGTGTAGCGCCCGCCCGCCGCCGCCGCGCCCGCCGGCGTCAACAGCCGACAGGTGGCAACGACCTGACCATGCTGCGCGCCGCTGCGGGCCCTGATCAGCAGGTGCTCGCAATGTGCGTCATACCGGTCGATATCGTGGCCCGGCACAGCAGCCGAATCGAGCGGCAGATGTGCGCCCATCTCGTCATGAAAAATCCGGAAGCGCAAGCGCTGCGCTTGCGCAACCTCATCGGCACTGTGCGCCCACACGACCTGGAACGAGGTTTCCACAGGACGCGGCCAGACGGCAGGCAACGCCCGCGGCCGGTTCTCGATGATCGCATTCATGACGGCTCTACTCGACCTCTCGGCGAGATGAAGGTACCCAGGATTCGACGCGGCAACTGAAATCGTGGAGATTCCTGGAATCTAGCCCGTGCCACTGCGATCTCGCAGAGGAGAGACCGACGTGTGCTTGTCAGTCAAGGTGCCGTGGCAGCATCCGGCCACCCGCCACCCTCGTCACGCTCAACTCGGCCCGATCCGGCAAGAAATCCCGTCACGATACCGCCCCCGACCCATAACGCCCGATCAGCTGTCGTCCGCTGCGAAACCGCTCCAATGCATACGGTGCCAGCGGCACATCGGTCGCCATCCCCAGCGCTTCCTGAGCGAGGATGCGCCCGACCATCGGCGACAGCTTGAAACCATGCCCTGAAAATCCATAGGCCACGATCAGCCCAGGCACATCGGGCAGGCGGCCGAGCACCGGGTTCCAGTCGGGTGTCACGTCGTAGACGCCGGTCCAGGAGGATGCCAGACCAGCGGTCTCGAACGACGGAAAGCGATCGGCAACCTGCTCGCCGACCTTGGCCACGACATCCATCGATATGTCGCCCTGTTCGTTGTCGGGCGTGGCCAACGTCTCGCCGACCGTGCCTTCGCTGACCAGCATCTGCCGCCCGCCGTAGCTGCGGCAATACAGCATGCCGGGCGAACCCAGATCCTTGTAGACCGGCATCGAATAAGCATAGGCCTGCGGACCTTCCAGCGACAACACGGTGTGTCGCTCGGCCTTGACGGGTGTGGTGATGCCGGTCCAGCGTTCGATGTCGGTAGCCCAGATATTCTGGGCGCTGATCACCAGCGGCGCATCGAAGCGGCCTTGTGATGTCGCCACGCCGACCACCTTGCCAGCGTCGAGCAGCAACTGTTCGACCTCGACGCCTTCGACGATCCTGACGCCACGGCGCCGCGCCGCCCGGGCAAGACTGGTCGCCACCAGATAGGCATCGGCAAAACCCGCCTCGGGCTCGAAACCGATCAGCGCCGCATCATCGAAGCGACAGATCGGCAAACGCGTGGACGCTTCAGCCTGACTCAGCAGCTGGACGCCGATGCCCATCTGCTGTTGCGCCAACAAGGCGGCGCGCAGTGGCTCGAGTTTCGGGCCGTCGGGCGCAGCGATCAGGTAGCCACATTTGACAAGACCTGCGCTCGCATCCTCATCGCCGAGGTAATCGGCAAAGTGATCGAAGATCTGCCACGAACGCCTGGCCAGCTCGACGTTTTCGACAACCGAATAGTGCGTGCGCAAGATGCCACTCGATTGCGCGGTGGTCCCGGAACCGATCTGGGTGCGCTCGAGCACCAGCACGCGGCCGGCGCCCAGTCTGGCGAGATGCCAGGCCACCGAGGTGCCGATCACCCCGGCACCGATCACGATCACGTCATGGCTGGACATCACGAAATCCTTCGACGAAAGCCTGGCGTTGCTGCTGTCTGTTCATGGCGCCTATTCTGGCCCGCCGCGCGGCTCTGCGACCATGGGCTGGCCCCGTGTTTGCTTGCAGTCACAAGGTCAACCGCCTCCAGGGCAATTCTCGATGGGCCGTGCGGCCCATACTGGCTATGCTCGACGGTCCCATTCATCCGAAGGAATGCAAATGAAATTCAACCGCAGATTGGCCTTGGTACTGGTCGCTGCTGCAAGCGTCGCGTCGGGCACTGCGCTGGCGCAGCAGCGAATGTTCTTCGGCGTCGCCACCGGGGGCACCGGGGGCACCTATTACCCGCTGGGCGGCATGCTGGCGCAGTTGATTTCCAACAAGGCGGTCGTCGATGGCAAGAAGATCAGCGCCACCGCCGAAGCGGCCGGCGCCTCGGTGGCCAACGTCAAACTGCTCGGCAACAAGGATATCGAATCGGCCTTCGTGGCGGCCGACATTCTCGACGCGGCGTACAACGGCAAGGGCCAGTTCAAGGATGGCGCGATCAAGAATGTGAGGGCGCTCGGCGCGTTGTATCCCGAAACCGTTCAGCTGATCGCCCGCGGCGACTCCGGCATCAAGAGCGTCAAGGATCTGAAAGGCAAAAGCATCTCGTCGGGATCGCCGGGTTCTGGCCAATACCAGCTGTTGACCGATCTGTTGCAGGCCTATGGCATGACACGCGCCGATATCAAGGAAGACCTGTCATCGTTCACCCAGGCCGTCGACAAGATCAAGGACGGCAATCTCGACGCCACGCTGATCACCGCCGGTGTACCCACCGCCGCAGTGACCGACTTCGCCCAGAGCCATTCACTGAAGGTGATTCCGCTGGCGGGCGCCGAAATCGCCGCCTTGCAAAAACAGCAGCCCTACTACGCCAGCGTGCAGCTGCCGGCCAACAGCTACAAGGGACAGGCCGAAGCCGTGCCGACCCTGGCGGTGATGGCGGTGTGGGCCACCCATGACGGCGTTGCCGACAACGTGGCTTACGAAGTGACCAAGGCGCTGTACGAAAACGTGGCCATCATGGGCCAGGTCCACGTGCAGGGCAAAAATATCAACCTGGCCACCGCTTTGGCGGTGGGCACCGCGCCGATGCACCCGGGCGCAATCAGATATTTCAAGGAAAAAGGCGTCGTGAAGTGACGCTCGCTCGCCACGCTGCCAGCATCGCGGCAGCGTGCGCGTTGCTGGCATCGATCAGTCCTGCAGCGGCGGCGTGTGAACTGGTGCTGACCGAGCACCGCAGCGAACGTGAACTGGCTCGCCTGCCACTCGATCTGCAAAGGCCGGCGGCCACTGTCGAGTTCACCCATTCGGTGCTCGGCACACCGGTCGCCGACCACTACGAGTGGCGCGGCAGGCAGGCCCATCTGGTCGAAGAACGATTCGAGGGCGACGGCTACGGCCTGCCCAATGCCGCCGCAGCAGGTGAGAGCCTGAGCCGAGATGGCGATGGCTGGCGTCTGCGCCTCGATCGGGTGGTCGACCCGTTGGTGATGCAGGCGGTGCAAGGCATGCGCATCACGGTGGCCGGCCAGGCACCGTTGTTGTTGCGATCACTGGGCAGCGGCCAATCGATCGCCCTGTCTGCTCGCGGCTGCGCAAGCCACTGACTGACCAGAAACAGGATCGCGATGAGTGCCGACCAAGCCGAGATCGACCGCCTGATCGAGCAGTTCGACCCCGAGTCGAGTTTTCGCCGGCTGGCCGGCCTGGCGGCAGGCATCGTCACCGTGCTGGCGGTCGGCTTGTCGAGCTGGCATTACTACACCGCGGGCTTCGGCCTCGAAAACGAGATCGCCCATCGGGCCATTCACCTGAGCGTGGTGCTGGGCCTATGCTTTCTGGTCTTTCCGCGGCCGAAGCGGCTCGGCGGCGCCTGGGAATGGGCCGTCTCGATCGGGCTGGCGGTTTTTTATCTGGTCCTCGCCTGGCGGCTGACCGTCGCCATATCGGACCCGATACCGCCCGCCGCGACGGCGGCGTTCAGCATCGTGATGCTGTCGATTGCCGGTCTGTCACTGCCGTTTCGCGCCTACGACGGCAGCCACCACCACATCCCGCTGCGCGACTGGATCTTCGCTGCGCTGGCGGCCGGGTTCTCGCTTTATCTGCTGATTTTCTTCGATACCATTTTTCTTGAGCGGCCGGGCGCCCATACACCGATCGATCTGATGGTGGGCGTGATTGCCATCGCGATGGTGATCGAGGCCACGCGCCGGACGATGGGCATCTTCCTGCCGCTGCTGGCAATTGCCACCGTGCTGTACGGCATCTTCGGCCCCTACCTGCCCGGCGGGCTCGCGCACCGTGGCTATAGCGTACCGCGCGTCGTTGCCCATTTGTACAAGGGAACCGAAGGCATCTACGGCATTCCGGTCGGGGTCGTCGCCACCTTCGTCTTCCACTTCGTGCTGTTCGGCATCATGGCCCAGCTGACCGGCCTGGGCCAGTTGTTCGTCAACCTGGCAACCATTGCAGCCGGCCGCTTTTCCGGCGGCCCGGCCAAGGTCAGTGTGGTGTCGTCGGGACTGTTCGGCATGATCTCCGGGTCGGCGATCGCCAATACCGTGACGACCGGCGTGATGACGATCCCGCTGATGAAGAAGGTCGGATTTTCACCACGATTTGCCGGCGCCGTCGAGGCATCGGCCTCTTGCGGCGGGCAGGTCACGCCACCCATCATGGGTGCTGCAGCCTTCATCATGGCCGAGACCCTGGGCATCCCCTACAACCAGCTGATCCTGGTTGCCGTGGTACCGGCCGCACTGCACTATTTCGCAATTCTGTACATGGTGCACCTCGAATCGCGGCGCCTCAAGTTGGCCGGCATGGACCCGTCCGAGATTCCCTCGCTGCTTGCGGTGCTGAAAAGCTCGTGGCACTTGTTCATCCCGTTGATCGTGATGGTGACGCTGCTGCTGATGCAGTACACGCCGTTTCTCGCCGCCTTCTGGGGCATCACGCTGACGGTGGCGTGTTCATGGATTCCGAAGCTGCTCGGGCCGCTGGGCAAGGGCATGTCGGGGATGACGGTCGGGCCGCGTGCGCTGATCCAGGGCTTCGAGATGGGTGCCAAATCGGCGCTCGGCATCGGCGCGGCGTGCGCCTGCGTCGGCTTTGTTCTCGGCATCACCACGCTGACCGGCATGGGCTTCAAATTTTCGGCCTGGGTGCTCGACCTGTCGGGTGTCGCCGCGCAAGCGCTGATCGCATTCGACTTCACGGGCTGGTTGCAATTGAATCAGCTGACCATTCTGTTCGGGCTGTTTTTTACCGCCTGCGCATGCATCATCATGGGCTCGGGGGTGCCGACCACACCCACCTACATCATCCTCGCCGCAATCGTTGCACCCGCGCTGGCGCAGCTTGGCGTGCCGCAACTGGCAACCCATTTTTTCGTCTTCTATTTCGGCGTGCTGGCCGACGTCACGCCGCCGGTGGCGCTGGCCGCGTTTGCTGCTGCCGGCATTGCGCGCAGCGAGCCGATGCGAACCGGCATGACGGCATTTCGCCTGTCGATGGGCAAGGCGCTGGTCCCGTTCGCCTTCGTCTACACGCCGGCACTGCTGCTGATCGACTTCAGCTGGGGCCCCTTCCTGGTTGCCGCGGTCTCGGCGATCGTCGCGGTGATGGGCTTGGGTGCAGCCTACACCGGCCACGCCGGTCACCGCATCGGCCGCGTCGCCTTTGTGGCGCTGAACATCTTCTCGATGTCGCTGGTGTTCGGCAATGCCAAGGTGGCCGCGGTTTCGGTGCCGGCGGTGCTGGCCATCCTGTGGTGGCATCGGCGCACCGGAATCCGATCGGCGCGGCTCGAGACGGCCTGACGATGGCACGCGTCGAGTTTTGCCGCTCAGCCGAGACCGACGAAACAGGCGCTTGCGCATCGGCTGCAAGACGCCCTGCCTGGGGGCGGTGCCGCGTTGTTCGGATGTCGACGCGTACCGGTGATGCGTCAGGATGCCATCGATTCGGTCGCACGCGGCCCGACGTCGGCCCGGGAAGCTGAAGTTCCCACGCTCGTCACCGGTCCAGCGGGTTCGAACTCACGCTGGATGCGCAGCAGTTCGAACAGCAGACGGTCGATGAAGTCGAGGAATGCTTCCCGACTGGTGTGCGGACTGCCTGTCATCATTTCTGCCGAAAACTCAGACAACTCGGGCTGGCCCGCGTGGCGAGCCCAGCGTCGTACTTCGCAGTAGGCGAGCAAGGCGAGTCGGCCCAGATCGTCGAGTCGGCGCGAGTGGCGCAGATCGGCGATCAGATCGTCGAGCGCCAGTTGGAGGGTTGCTGTCGTTTTCATGTTGCAGTGCAGCATCATAAACACAACCGCCGATCGAAATGCGGCAATGGGGCAAAAACAACTAGGGTCGCGGGCCCAATCCACCGTTACATCTTGTTCATTGCCCGCTCGCCGCGCATCGGTGCCCATCGAGCGGGCGCGCCGCACCTTCCGCCCGACAAACTTGCAGGTTATTGAGGCCGATTGGCGGTTTCAGCCGGGATCGGCGGGTTGGATCGAGGGCGCGCCCCTCGCCTCGGCAGCCAGGCGCTCCATGTTGCGACGCAGGTCCTTGCGCACGATGGCAGCGGCGTGGCGTCGCCGCTCGTCGGGGCTGAACGGCCGCAGCGGTGGCACCGGCACCGATCTCCGATCATCGTCCATTGCCACCATCGTGAAAAAACAACTGTTGACATGGCGCGTTGCCTGGCTGCGGATATCTTCCGCCACCACCTTGATGCCCACCTCCATCGACGACGTGCCGGTGTAATTGACGCTGGCGCTGAAGGTGACCAGCTCGCCGACATGGATCGGTTGCCGGAACATGACCTGATCAACCGACAAGGTCACCACATAACGGCCGCAATATCGGCTGGCACAGGCAAACGCCACCTGGTCGAGCAGCTTCAGGATCGTCCCGCCATGCACCTTGCCGGCGAAATTGGCTGTATCCGGTGTCATCAGCACCGTCATCGTCAGTTGGTGGGCGGGCATGTTCATCGGAGATCCTCGGTGCCGGATTGCATTTCAGCGAGTTTGGAAGTCGACGCCCAACCAGCGCGCCGGCAAGGCCGTCGATCCATGTTGTTGCTTCGCTCCCGTCGCACCGTTCAGGCCACAAACGCGACCTGTGACTCCGGCGTGCGTGTGTCCATGTTTCTGCCCCGGTTCAAGTGGTCGTCGATCTCGGCTGCGGCGCCGATCATCCGTCCGTACAGGAACACCGTAAAGGCAGCCGTTTCCAGATCACGTTCGCTCAAGGTGCCGGCGCTGTAGTCGGTCCACAGCAGCGACAGCAACAACGCGGCAATCACCGCATCGATGTTGACGCAGAACACATAAGGCGTAGCGCCCTGGTCGTACAAGGCCTGCACCAGCTCGCGATAGAAGGCGTGGAATACGTTGTACTGGCCGCGCTCGGCCATGAACTCGGCAATGAAGCGCTCGCGCGGATCGTGGTTGACCGGCTTGCCCTTGAAAACCGGGTGGTGCACACCGGGCAGTGCGCGCAATTCGCTGCCGGCCTCCTTGGCCTCGCCTTTCTCGGCCTTGTAGGTCTTGGCGAACGCTTTCGCCATCGCTTTCAGGTCGATACCGTGCTCCGGGTCGGTCGGGTCTTTCAGGTTCTGGCCCTTGAACTGCTCCAGCAGGAACGCCATGCCTTCGAAGCCGTTGCCACCATGGCTGTAGCCGGTGTGGGTCAGAAAGCCGACCATCGCCTTGTTGATCTGTACCCGGCCCGGCGTTTGCGGACCGTCGGCCGAGACCGCTCCCTTGGCGCCCTGCGCGGAGATCGAGCCCGGGCCGTTGGAGATCAGCAGCCCGATCAGGATCTGCAGCGGCTGCGCCTGCTCGGCGGTCGGCTTCTTGCCGGTCGTTGCGAGGTAACACAGGTCGGCCATCGTCCACGAGCCATATCGCTCGGCCTGCGGGATACCCGCCAGCACGCCCCACTGGTGGCGGTCGGCCGGAATCGTCGCGCCGATCATCACGCCGTACAGGCGCAGGTACCACGGCAGCGTCTCGGCGGTCAGGCGGCTGATCCGTTTGCGTGTCAACGGCCCCCAGGCGATCGTTGTCGAGATCGCGGCCAGGATGGCGTCGCGCGACAGCGCGATATCCTGGCGCAGCAGGAAATCGAGAAATACCGATTTCGCGCCGCGTGCCTTCACCGCCTTCAGCATCGCCGCCGGGTGGGTATCCGACGCCTCGTCCGCGCGCGCCGTGAACAGCGCCCGCGTCGCGTCGTCGAGGTGGATCGTCGACGTATCGAAATCGACGTGGTGGCCCTCCAGCAACCCGGAGCCGGCAAACAGATCGATCAAGGCGCGGCTGCAAGCCAATGCACGTTCGACGCGTTTCGGGCCGACGATGGCGGCGGCGGCGGCCATCACGGTATTGGGCGAATTGCCGGCAGATCGTGCTGCGTCGATCGCCACCAGGATCGGATCGCCGACCAGATTGACCTCACCGGCCACCGCGATGTCGAGCATCGCGCGGTCGTTCGGTCCGGCCGCCTCATGGACCAGCGGCAGCGCGAAATTGGCCTGCAGCGGCTGCAGCGCGAGGTCGAGCACCGAATGCCCGTGCACCGAGGTGACCTGGGTCTTGCCATCCATCACCGACGCGCCCGACTTGTCCTTCATGTTCTGCCGGGCAATGACTGCACCGACCTGCTGGCCGAGCACGGCAATCTGCGCCGCGTAAGGCTCGGGTGCAATCACCGGCGCCAGCGCCAGTTCGGCGGGCAGCGCGATACCCTGGTCGTTGGCCATCCAGGGTTTGAGCGACAGGCTGCCGCGCGGCGCGAAGTCGGGCTTGGCACCACCGAGCGCCATCACCGCCGTCAGCGCAGCCGGGATGTGCGCGATGTTGGTCACCACCGCACCCTTGCGCGAGACCACCGGATTGTCGGGCGTGAACAAGGCATCGACGCCGAACGCCTCCATGAACCAGCGCTCCTTGTCCTGCGCGCTGTCGCCGGCGCCGGCCATCGCACCGGCATGGCCGACGGCGCGGGTCAGCTTGGCTTTCCAGCGGCCGACCACGCAGGCCACCACCGGCTTGCCGAAATCGACTTCGCGCTCGTAGTAGCCGCCCGGCTCCACATACAACACCGCGGCACGCGAGCGGCCGTCGTTGCGGAAGGCATGCGCAAAGTCGCGCGCGCCGTAGTGGATGTAGACGTCCTTGCCCGACGACACCAGCGTGGTGGTGCCCCAGCCTTCAGTGCTCAGATACTGTGCGATCGTGGTCGTGAAACCACCCGAATTCGAGAAGATCGCGACGGTTCCCTGGATCAATGTTTCATCCGGATGATCACCGCCCAGCGCACCGCCGATGCGCACCCGGCTCCATGAATCGGCCACACCCAGGCAGTTGCCGCCGATGATGTCGACGCCCGAACCCTGCGCCATCGCACGGATTTCGCGTGCGTCGTGCACCGAAATTTTCTCGGTCACGATGACGATCTTCTTCAGGCCCGGGTTGACGCGGATCAACTCGGCCACGCCGTCGCGCACCCCCGACGGCGGCAGGTAGACCACGCCGGTATTGAACGCATGGCCGGCATTCAACCCTTCGCGCACATTGTTGAAGACCGGGATGTCGCCGGCGGCGGTCTTCAGCTTTTGCCCGCCGCGGCCCGGCGAGGTACCGAACACCACGTTGCCACCGGAAAAGGCATGGCTGGTCGGTGTCACCTGGCGCGATTCGCCGCCCAGGATGTTGAGCACGCAGACGCGGTCGCCGCGGCTGGCCAGGTCGGTCAACGAGTTGACCCCGAGGTAATACGGAAAGCCCGTGATGCCTTGCGCGTTCATGCTGTCACTCCTTCGGCCGCAGCCGTCAGTCCCAGGCGTTTTGCGATCACCTCGCGCCCGCCGGCCTTCATCCATTCATCGACCTTCTTGGCGTAGTTGACGACCTCGGAGATCGCACTGTCGAAGCCGAAGAAGCGGTAGGGAACACCCGAGCGAATCGCAGGTATCGGCCAATGCGCCGAAACCGCGGATCAGGTTGGGCCCGCCGCGACCGACCACCACATAAAGCGGCGTCGGGCCTTGTGCCGAAAAATGCTCGCGCAGTGCATCGCCCATGGCGCGCAGCGTCTCGTGGATATCGGTGTTGTTCGATTTGCCACCGATGATGAACAACACGTTCGACTGCTTCAGGAAATGCCGATAACAGATGCGCGCCACTTCCTTCATCTTCTCGTACGGCGGGTTGCCACCGAAATCCGAGCTGATGCTGGCCGCTTCACCAAGCACCTCGGTGACCAGGCTGTTGGCGCCGCCACCGAAGGTCGGTGCGAGGATCGTGCCTTTTTCGTTGATCACGAACACATCGGACTGGCCCTGGTGAGTCCGCAACTCGTTGACCTCCTGTTCGAAGGCGCCGATATCGGCAGCGAACAGGTGCTCGGGCAGGCCCAGCCGAGCCACGCGCGGATCGTCACGATCGAAGCCGCATTTGAAATCGCAGGCCACCGGCGTCAAACGACCCTTGCCATCCGATTGCATGCGGATCGGGTTCAACTCCAGCGTCGTCATGCCGTAGTGGTGCATCAGCTCCCACAATTTCGGCAGATGCTGCACCAGCGGCGAGACGATCTCGCGCGGCGCACCGATATCGGCCAGCGCGTTGGCAATCACGAAGGCCTTCAGGCCGGTCAGTGCATCGAACGGCACGGTAATGATTTCGTCCTTGCCGAGCTCTTCGATATCGACGCCGCCGCGGTGGGTGATGGTGATCGTCGGGGCGCGAAACCGCGTGTCGTCGGTGATCGAGAAATACACCTCGTGCTCGGCCGGCACGCCGCCTTCGAAGGTCACGCCATTGGCTTTTGCCGTGGCGTTGCCGTGTTTGTGCTCGGCGAAATAGAGCCGCTCTTTTTCGGCCAGCGCGCTGCGCAGATCCGAGGCCCGGCCGATCAGGCCCGACTTGCCTTTTTTGCCGACGCCGCCCTTGAACAAGGGCTTGATGAAGACCTGTCCGTGGCGCTTGATCAGATCCTGGATCTGGTCTTCCGACGCATCGGGGCCAAGCACCTCGGCGATCGGAAAATCGACCAGCTTCAGCAGCCTGGATCCATACAACATGCCGGTGATTTGCATGATTTTTCTCTTTCGAAGGGACGAGTGGTCCCCCGACGCGCCGTTGGGCGCGCCGAAAGACAGTGGTGGAGCCGGATTTAGGCGGGGGTGACTTCAGTCCGGCCCTTGCGGCCGAGCTTGCGAACCAGCGGCGGCACGATGACCATCGCCGCAGCGCAGACCCACAGTCCGATCGAGATCGGACTTTCGAACAGGATGCCGACTTCACCATTGGTGATCGACAAGGCGCGGCGCAGGTTCTGCTCCATCATGTCGCCGAGCACGAAGCCGAGAATCAACGGCGCCATCGGAACGCCCTGCTTGCGCAGCAGATAACCCAGCAGACCGAAGCCGGCCATCAGCATCAGGTCGAAGGTCGTTGCGTGAACCGCATAGACACCGACCGTGCTGACCGCCAGGATGCCGGGAACCAGCATCCAGTTCGGTACCTGCAGCACCTTGGTGAACACGCCGACCAGCGGAATGTTGATGAACAGCAGGATGATGTTGGCAACGAACAGCGAGGCGATCAGGCCCCACACCAGCCCCGGTTGCTGCGTGAACAGCGCCGGTCCCGGCGTGATGTTGTACAGCGACAGCGCGCCGACCATCACCGCGGTGGTGCCCGATCCCGGTACACCCAGTGTCAGCATCGGCACGAACGAACCGGCCGCCGACGCGTTGTTTGCCGCCTCGGGCGCGGCCAGGCCGCGGATGTCGCCTTCACCGAAGGTGCCGCTCTCGCCCGCGATGCGTTTTTCCATCGAGTAGGTCATCGCGCTGGCAATCGTTGCGCCGGCACCTGGCAACACACCGACCACGAAGCCGACCACGCTGGAACGCAGCGTCGACCACCAGGTGTATTTCACCTCCGCCCAGTTGAACAGGTTGCGTCCGGTCTCCTTGATCATGCCGGCGCTGCTGAACTGGTGTTCGAGCATCAGCAGGATCTCGCTGATCGAGAACACACCGATCACCACGACGATGAACTGGATGCCGTCGGACAGGTGCACATCGTCGCCGGTGAACCGGTACACACCGGAGTTCGAATCGAGGCCGATGGTCGACAGCGACAAGCCGATGATTGCCGCCAGCGCAGCCTTCATCGGTGCATCACCCATCAGGCCGGCGATGCAGGCAAAGGCAAAACACATCAGCGCGAAATATTCGGCCGGGCCGAAGGCCAGTGCCCAGCGTGCCAGCAGCGGTGCGAAGGCGACGATACCGACCGTTGCGACCATCGAGCCGACAAACGAACTCCAGGCCGATATCGACAAGGCGACGCCGCCCATGCCCTTGCGCGCCATCGGATAACCGTCCAGCGTGGTCATGATGGCCCCCGCATCGCCGGGCACGTTGAGCAGGATCGACGAGATGCGTCCGCCGTATTCACAACCGACATACACGGCTGCGAGCAGGATCAGCGCGGTTTCCGGCGGCAGCTTCAGGGCAAATGCCAGCGGCATCAGGATCGCGACGCCGTTGATCGGCCCGAGGCCGGGCAACATGCCGACCACGGTGCCGAGAAAGGCGCCGAGGGCGGCGACCAGCAGGTTCATGCCCGACAGCGCGACGACGAAGCCGTCCGCCAAATGACTGAGGGTTTCCATCAGCGGCCTCCGAAAATGAAGCTGAGAATGCCGGTCGGCAGCACCACGTCGAGTGCCTTGTCGAACAGCAGATACAAACCGAGGCCGAGGCCGACGCCACCGAGCAGCGACTGTTTCCAGTTGCCGCCGAAGGCCATGCCCACGGGCACGGCCATCAGGGTGGTGGCCAACACAAAGCCCAGCACCTGGAACAAGGCGGCATAGACAAAGACCGCCAGCATGCTCAGGCCGATCAGCTTCATCGTGCCACCGTGGAAGGGGTTTTCGACGATGGTGGGCCTGATCACCAACCAGGCGCCGCCGATGGCCATCAGGGCGGCCAGCAGCCGCGGAAAGGCACGCGGCCCGACGGGTTCATACGATATGGCCGGCGCGTAAGCCTGTGCAAACCAGGCCATGGCCACGGCCACGACTACGCACACCGCACCGAGGATGCGATCACTCATGGATGTCTCCGAATTGAGAACCGCGGGATCCGCGGCTGATGAGCAGGCGGACCCGCCGGCTCAGTGTTTCGGCAAGGGCCGCGCGATCGCATGATCGGCGGCCCGCACCTTGCCCGCCTTATTTGGCGACCGGCAGACCGAAGTCCTGCACCAGCTTGCGGTATTCGCCAACCCGCTTCTTCATGTACACATCGGCATCATGACCGACCAGGTCGAACGGAAACAGACCGCGTTCGGCGCGCAGCTTGTCGTAGGCCGGAGTGGCCATCATCTTCTTGAAGGTGTCGCTCCAGACCTTGTAATCGGCCTCGCTGACCTTCGGACCCATGAAGAAGCCGCGGATGATCGGCCATTCGATATCGACACCCTGCTCCTTGGCGGTCGGGATCGACGCCAGATCGCCAGTCAGCCGCTTGTCGGCCATCACTGCGAGGACGCGGATCTTCGAGCCGGCTTTTTGCTGCTGCGAGGCTTCGGATGCGTCACCCGAATAGACCTGGACGTGGCCACCCTGCAAGGCCGTGATGGCTTCACCGCCACCTTCGAAGGCAACGAACCGCATGCCCTTCGGATCGAGACCGGCCGCCTTGGCGACCAACGCGGCCTTCATCCAGTCCTGGCTGCCAACCGTGCCGCCGGCGCCGAACACCACCTTGGTCGGGTCGGCCTTGACGGCGGCAATCACGTCTTTCAACGATTTGAACGGCGAGCTGTCGGAAACGATGATCGCACCATAGTCGGCGCCGATTGCGGCCAGCCAGCGGACGTCGTTCTCGTTGTAGCGGCCGAACTTGCCTTGCGCAATGTTGAGCAGCGAGCCACCCGAGAAGGCAACGATGGTGTTGTTTTCTTCGGGGCGCTGGGCAACGATGGCGTTGTAGGCCACCGCACCGATGCCGCCTGGCATGTAGGTGACACGCATCGGATCGGCAATGTATTTGCCGTCGAGCAGCGCCGATTGCGCCAATTTGCAGGTCAGGTCGAAACCGCCACCGGGCTTGGCCGGGGCGATGCATTCGGTCTTGTCGAGCGGGCCGGCGACGGCTGCAAAAGCAGCGCCAGCGAGGACCAGTGACAGCAGGGAGGACTTGCGGTTCATCAGTTTGTCTCCAATGGGTAAAAAACGACCCCACTGCGAATGGGTGGGATGTGCAGACTGTAGCCAATCGGCGCTTTCAATCGCCTTTCATGGAGACGGTCGAATCGTCAGTGTTAACCCTCACTCGGATGCTTGATTCCGAGCGCCAGGCTGTTTGCTGAACAGCGGCAGATCGAGGCTGGCGGCCAGGCCCCGCCCGTGCGGACCGGACGCGAGACGCAGCGAGCCACCCAGCCGCTCGGCGACCGATCGAACAATTGCCAGGCCGAGCCCGGTGCCCGGCTGGCTGGTGTTGCTGCCTCGGAAAAATCGCTTGCCGGCATGTTGCAATTCGTCCAGTGGAATACCCGGTCCGTTGTCGACCACCGTGATCGTTGCAAGTCGATCGCCCCGGACGAGTTTGACGGTGACCTGACCGCCTCGCGGCGTATAACGGATGGCGTTGTGCAACAGATTGGAAACGGCCTCCTTGAGCAGGCCGGAATGCGCCAGCACCCAGACGGCGGGGCCGGAGTCTTCAAGTCCGAGATCGACACCGCCTTCTCGTGCTTCGCTCCACCATTGCCGGGTCAGCTCTTCAGCCAATCGGCTGGCGTCGACCGGCTCGGGAACGATATCGGCACTGTCGGTGCGGGCCAGCGCCAGCATCTGATTGGTCTGGCGCACAGTCTCGTCGAGTTGCGCCTTGATCGCCATCAAGGCGATGCGCTGCTCGGCGGGGTCGGCGCGCAGCGCATAGGCAACCTGTGTGGCCATCGTTGCCAGCGGGGTTCGCAACTGGTGCGAGGCATCGTCGACGAAGCGACGCCGCGCTTCGGCCAGCTGCCGGTTGCGTTCGACATGGTGATTGATCGCGTCGACCAGCGGGCGCACATCGGCCGGAATGCCGCGCGATGAAATCGGCGTCAGATCCTGCGCCGGCCGCGAGCGGACATCGTCGCGCAGCCGTGCCAGCGGCCGCAGCGCCCAGCCAACCGCCAGCGCCAGCAGGCCGGACGCCGCAACAACCAGCAGCAGATCACGCGATACCGCCTGAAGCACCAGCGTGCGTGTGAACTCGTTGCGCGACTCCAGCGTTTCGGCGATCTGGATGACAACCCGTTGCGGCGCCTTCTGGCCCGCCAGCGGAGGGTCGAGCACGCGTGCGTACGAGCCGATGCGCACCGGCTCGCCGTAATACTCGGCATCGCTGAACTGCGGCCAACCGGTCACCAGATCCGACTTCGGCGGCGGCAGGTCGGCATTGCCGATCTCGACCAGACCATGTTCGGTGGCAACGCGGTAATAGACGCGGCCGCTGGCGGTCAGCTGGAAAAATTCGAGCATCACATAAGGCAACTCGACGCCGAGACCGCCGCTGGCGGTCGAGATATTGGCGTCCATCGCCTTGATTGCACCGTACAGCGAGCGGTCGTAGGCGGCGTTCGCGGCCCCGACGGCGGTTCGCCAGGTCAGCCACAGCTCGGCCCCGACGACACACAGCAGGCCCGGGAACAAGATCAGGAGCAAGGTCCGCCGCAGGCTGAACTGGTGCCAGAAGTCGAGGGTCAATCGGCGCATTCGAGCACGTAGCCGAGGCCCCGCAGGGTGGTGATCTGCACCGGACTGTCGGCCAGTCGCTTGCGCAGACGGTGCACGAGCACCTCGATCGCCTCGGGGCTCACTTCCTGCTCGTCGGAAAAGACCCGTTCCAGCAATTCGGCTTTCGACAACGGCTCGCCACTGTGCTGGATCAACGCCCGCAATGCCGCGTGTTCGCGTGGAGTCAGCGACAAGGCTTCGTGCGCCAGTGTGAACTGCTTGCTGGCCGAGTCGTAGGCCAGCGGGCCGCAGGCAAAACGCGGGTGCTCGCTGCCGCGGGCGCGGCGGATCAAGCGCGACCAGCCGCGCTTCGAGCTCAGCCAGTTCGAACGGCTTGGCCAGAAAATCGTCGGCGCCTTCATGCAGGCTGCTGACCCGCTCGATCAGCGAATCGCGAGCGGTCAGGATCAGCACCGGCAGGCGTTCACCGGCATCGCGCAGGTCGGACAGGATTTCGTGGCCACCGATTCCCGGCAGGCCCAGATCGAGGATCAGCGCGTCGTATCGAGTCGCCTTGATGCTGCGCCTGACCATTCGGCCGTCGTCGACCCAATCGACCTGGAAGCCGACCTGGCCCAATGCGCGCACCAGCCAGTTGGCGAGCTCCTTTTCGTCCTCAGCCAGCAGGATGCGCATCTGTACATTGCCGGACAATTCGCTTGCGATCCACGGCCAAGCGCAAGCCGATAGGTGACATCATCCGATCGTGCAACAAGCAACGCCGCAACGCAATGGCGGTAGATCCGGGTTGCTTCGCCGCCCGCGGCTGTAACCACAGCCGATTGCAGTCTCAGGCTGTGGCCACAGCCGATTCCAGTTTCATGCTGTGACCACAGCCGATTCCAGTTTCAGGCTGTGACCGCAGCCGATTGCAGCTTCATGCTGTGACCGCGGCCGATTCCAGTTTCAGGCTGCGACTGCGGCTGCCTCGAGTTTCAGGCTGCGACTGCGGCCGCCTCGAGTTTCAGCAGTTCCGCACCTTCGGCCACCTGGTCGCCCACGCCATACAGCAGCTCGGCAACGATGCCATCGCGAGGCGCGTTCAAGGTATGTTCCATCTTCATCGCCTCCATCACCGCCAGCGGCTGTCCGGCCTCGACCGTATCGCCGACCTTGACCATCAGCGCGATCACCTTGCCCGGCATCGGCGCGGTCAGACGACCACCCTCGCCGGCGCCGTCGGCCGCATGGGCGATCGGATCGAAATCGTCGAGCTCCAGCGAACCGCTGCCGGCAAACACCGCCAGCCGTTCGCCGACCGCGTGAACCGTCACCGAGTGTCGGTGGCCGCCCAGCATCACGTCGTGGCGCCCATCGCCCAGGTGCCGTGCGCCGAAGACCCAGCGCTGCGCATCCGAACCCGCTGCGCCCAGCCCCATTCCCAGCCGCAAACGCACCATCGTGCAGGCGTTCGAGCGTGACCAGGTGGTGGGTCTTGTCGATCAGCAGATCGAAGCGTCTGCGCGCACCGCCGTGGACTCGCCAGCCGTCGCGCCGCGACCACGGGTCGTCTCCTTCCAACCCGGCTTCGTTCGCCAGCGCATGCGCGGCCACGCCGGCAGCAGCCAATTCGAGCGGCAGGCCCGGTGGCATTGAACAAGGCGTCATGTTCGCGCTCGATCAGCGCGGTATCGAGGTCGGCGGTGCGGAAGGCCCGGCTGTTGACCACCCGGCGCAAAAAGGCGACGTTGGTCGACAAGCCGACGATGTGGGTCTGCTGCAGCGCCGCGTCGAGCCGCGCCAATGCCTGCTGCCCGGTCTTCACCCCAGACGATCAGCTTGGCAATCATCGAGTCGTAATACGGGCTGATTTCGTCGCCCTCGCGAACCCCGGCATCGACCCGCACCGGCCCGGGCTCATGAAAATCGTTGGCATCGGCATTGCGCTGAAAGCTGACATGTGCAGGCCAGCGCAACACGCTCAATCTGCCGGTTGCCGGCAGAAATCCGGCGTCGGGGTTTTCGGCGCAGATGCGCGCCTCGATCGCGTGGCCGTGGATTTGCAGTTCGTCCTGCAGCGCCGGCAGGCGCTCGCCCGCTGCCACGCGCAACTGCCATTCGACCAGGTCGTAGCCGGTGATCGCTTCGGTGACCGGATGTTCGACCTGCAGCCGGGTATTCATCTCCATGAAATAGAAACGGATGTCGTTCTCGCCTCCATCCCCGGCACGCGGCTCGGCGATGAACTCGACCGTGCCGGCGCCGACATACCCGACCGCCTTGGCAGCCGCCACCGCGGCCTCGCCCATCTCGGCACGGCGCTCGGCGCTCAGGCCGGGCGCCGGCGCCTCTTCGAGCACCTTCTGATGGCGCCGCTGCACCGAACAATCACGCTCGAACAGGTAGATCGACGTTGCCCTGCGTATCGCCGAAGACCTGGATCTCGATGTGGCGCGGCCGCGTGACGTAACGCTCGACCAGCACATGGTCATTGCCGAAGCTGGCCTGCGCCTCGCGTTGGCACGATGCCAACGCGGCCGCGAAATCTTCGGCACGTTCGACCTTGCGCATGCCCCGGCCGCCACCACCGGCGCTGGCCTTGATCAGCACCGGAAAGCCGATTCGCTCGCTTCGCGCTGCAACAGCGCCGGATCGTTGTCGTCGCCGTGATAACCCGGAACCAGCGGCACACCGGCCTTGCTCCATCAAGGACTTGGCGGCCGACTTGCTGCCCATCGCGGCGATTGCATCGACCGGCGGGCCGATGAAAACCAGGCCGGCTGCGGCGCAGGCGCGTGCGAAATCCTCGTTTTCGCTGAGGAAGCCATAGCCCGGATGAACCGCCTGCGCGCCGGTCGCCTTCGCGGCATCGAGGATGCGTTGCCATTGCAGGTAACTGTCCTTGGCGGCATTGCCGCCGACATGCACGGCTTCGTCGCAGGCCAATACATGCTGCGCATGGGCATCGGCGTCGGAATAGACGGCTACGGTGCGTACACCGAGGCGGCGCGCGGTCTTGGCGACCCGGCAGGCGATCTCCCCGCGGTTCGCAATCAGAATCTTGTCAAACATGGTCAGGCTCCTGCTCATGGCGCGGAAGTTCTGTAGAAGCGGCTTCAGCCGCGCTTCTTGAATTGGGTGGGCGCTTCGGCTGCAAGGGCTTCGCGGGCCGCCGGATCGCGGCTGAAGCCGCTCCTACAAACAAATGAAGCGTCTCGATCACATCCGGAAGATGCCGAATTTCGCATCCGGAATCGGTGCATTCAGGCTCGCCGACAAGCCCAGCGCCAGCACGCGCCGGGTATCGGTCGGGTCGATCACCCCGTCGTCCCACAGGCGGGCGCTGGCGTAATAAGGATGGCCTTGCACTTCGTATTGCTTGAGGATCGGCGCCTTGAACGCGGCTTCTTCGTCGGCGCTCCACTGCCCGCCCTTCAGCTCGATGCCATCGCGCCGCACCGTTGCCAGCACACCGGCGGCCTGCTCGCCACCCATCACGCTGATGCGCGCATTCGGCCACATCCACAGGAAGCGCGGTGAATAGGCGCGGCCACACATGCCGTAATTGCCGGCGCCGAAGCTGCCACCGATGATGACGGTGAACTTGGGCACGTTGGCGCAGTGCCACGGCCGTCACCATCTTGGCACCGGCGCGGGCGATGCCCTCGTTTTCGTATTTGCGCCCGATCATGAAACCGGTGATGTTCTGCAGGAAGATCAGCGGGATCTTGCGCTGGCAACACAGCTCGATGAAGTGTGCGCCCTTGTTGGCGCTTTCTGAAAACAGGATGCCGTTGTTGGCCAGGATGCCGACCGGCATGCCCTCGATGTGGGCAAAGCCACAGACCAGCGTCGCGCCGTAACGCGACTTGAACTCGTCCAGTTCGCTGCCATCGACAAGCCGCGCGATGATCTCGCGCACATCGAAGGGTTTGCGCGCATCGGTGGGAATCACCGACAGCAATTCTTCTGCCGGCATCAGCGGTGGTCTGGGTGCGCGCAGCGCCATGCCATGCTGCTTTTTCCAGTTGAGATGGGCCACCACCTCGCGCGCCAGTGCCAGCGCATGCATGTCGTTTTCGGCCAGGTGGTCGGCCACCCCCGAGAGCCGCGTCGAGACATCGCCGCCGCCGAGCTCTTCGGCGCTGACCACTTCACCGATCGCGGCCTTCACGAGCGGCGGGCCGCCGAGAAAAATCGTGCCCTGGTTCTTCACGATGATGGTCTCGTCACTCATCGCCGGCACGTAGGCACCACCTGCCGTGCACGAGCCCATCACGACGGCGAGTTGCGGAATGCCCTGCGCGCTCATGTTGGCCTGGTTGAAGAAGATGCGCCCGAAGTGATCGCGGTCGGGAAATACATCGTCCTGATTCGGCAGGTTGGCGCCACCCGAATCGACCAGATAGATACACGGCAAGTGGTTCTGCTGCGCGATTTCCTGCGCACGCAGGTGTTTCTTGACGGTCAATGGGTAATAGGTGCCGCCCTTGACCGTTGCATCGTTGCAGACGATCAGGCATTCGACCCCCGCCACCCGACCGATCCCGGCGACCATGCCGGCGCACGGCGCGGCATCGCTGCCGTCTTTTTCCGGGTACATGCCCAAAGCGGCCAGCGGCGCGATCTCGAGAAACGGCGTATCCGGATCGAGCAGCATCTCGACCCGGTCACGCGGCAACAGCTTGCCACGGCTCAGGTGCTTGGCACGCGCCGCCTCGCCACCACCTTCGGCAATCTTCGCCAGCTTGGCATTCAGGTCGTCGACCAACAGTCGCATTGCTGCGGCATTCGACTTCGACTCTTCGGAACGCGGATTGAGTTTCGATTTCAGCAATGCCATGTCAGGTGCTCAAGCGCAAGAGTTTCATCGAGCGGCAACCGCGGATCCGGCTTTGCCGGGCTGCCGGTTTCGCCCCCTTGAGGGGGAGCGCCGAAGGCGCAACGGGGGTGGTCAACATGTCTCGGCGAACAGTTCGCGGCCGATCAGCATGCGGCGGATCTCCGACGTGCCGGCCCCGATCTCGTACAACTTGGCATCACGCCACAAGCGGCCGGTCGGATATTCGTTGGTATAGCCGACGCCCCCCAAGGCCTGGATCGCTTCGCCGGCCATCCAGGTCGCCTTCTCGGCGGTATACAGGATGACGCCGGCGGCATCCTTGCGCAGCGTGCGGGCGTGGTCACCGCGGTCGCAGGCCTGGCCCACCGCGTAACCATAGGCACGGCAGGCCTGGAAGGTCGAATACATGTCGGCCAGCTTGCCCTGCATCAGCTGGAACTCGCCGATGCTCTGGTTGAACTGCTTGCGCTCGTGGACGAACGGCACCACCACATCCAGGCACGCCGCCATGATGCCCAGCGGCCCGCCCGACAACACGATCCGTTCGTAATCGAGCCCGCTCATCAGCACCTTGGCGCCGTTGCCCTCGCCGCCCAGCACGTTCTCGGCCGGCACCTCGCAGTTGTCGAAGAACAGCGGGAAGGTATTGGAGCCGCGCATGCCGAGCTTGTCGAGGTGAGGGCCGGCGCTGAAGCCCTTGAAGCCTTTTTCGATCAGGAACGCCGTCATGCCGCGCGCACCCATCGACGGGTCGGTCTTCGCATAGACGACCAGCGTATCGGCATCGCCGCCGTTGGTGATCCACATCTTGCTGCCGTTCAGCAGATAACGATCGCCTTGCTTCTCGGCGCGCAGCTTCATGCTGACCACGTCGGAGCCGGCACCCGGCTCGCTCATCGCCAGCGCCCCGACGTGTTCGCCGCTGATCAGCTTGGGCAAGTATTTCCGCTTCTGCTCGGCCGTCCCATTGCGGTTGATCTGGTTCACGCACAAGTTGGAATGCGCACCGTAGGACAGTCCCGACCGATGCACTGGCACGGCTGATCTCCTCCATCGCCACCATGTGCGCGACATAACCGAGGCCGGTGCCACCGTCGTCCTCGGCAACCGTCAGGCCCATCGCACCGAGATCGCCGAGCTTCTTCCACAAATCGGCCGGAAACTCGTTGGCACGGTCGATCTCGGCAGCCCGCGGCGCGATCTCGGCCTGCGCGAACTCACGCACCGCGTTGCGCAGCGCCTCGACGTCTTCGCCGAGTGGGAAAGTGAAAGTGGATTCGAACAAGTGGCCTCCGCTGCGCTTGTTTGAGGAAGACTCACAATGTACAGCATCAGGGCCGATACCCGCAAGCTGGTGAAGCAACTTGCCAGTTGATCCGAACTAGTGAAAACCCTTGTCAGCCATTTGTTGAGTACACTTCAATTCATGTCTGCCAGCCGCCTGACCAAGCAGCCCGTCGCACGCCGGAAACCGGCCAGCGCAAAAAGCGAGCAACGCATCCGCGACATCCTTCGCGTCGGCCGTGAGGTGCTCGCCGAGCACGGCTACGAACGCGCCACGACGATCGAGATCGCGCAGCGCCTGAGCATCTCCGAGGCCACTGTCTTCACCTATTTCCGCGGCAAGCGCGAGTTGTGCATGCGGGTCATCGGCGACTGGTACGACGAAATCATCGACGTCGTCGAAACCGGCATGCCACACGATCAGCCGGTCCGCGCGCAGTTCGAATTTTTCATCCGCACCCATTTGCGGCTGTTCCTGATCCAGGGCACCGGTTTGTGTGCGCTGGTGCTGTCAGAAGGCCGTACCAAGGGCCCCGGCGCTCGGTGACAGCCTGGTGCCGCTGCAGCGCCGCTACACCGCGCCGCTGATGGCGATGCTGGCACGCGGCCAGGCCAGCGGCGAACTGCGCACCGACCTGCCGCTGCGACTGCTGCGCCCGCTGGTGCTCGGGCCGATCGAACATATCCTGTGGGAAGTGGTCGCGCAAGAACGCGTCGGCAATCAGCAGATCGACATCGAAGCGCTGTCGCGCAGTGTCGTGCCGATGCTGTGGAGCGCGATTGCGGCGCCCGAGCGGCGAACTGCTGGCGCTGCGCGGGTTGCGCGATGAGGTGGTGCAGGCGTTGGGACGATCGGGCGGCTAGGCCACTGCACAGCAAGCCCTGCGGCATCATCGATGCGTGATCGATTTTTCCGGATTCCGCCATGAAGACCATCGACACCTCGCTGCTGCGCATTGCCTACGACGATTGGAACCCTGATGCCGATCGCACGGTGGTGCTGCTGCACGGCTGGCCCGACAGCCCGCGCTGCTGGAAAGGCGTGGTTCCTGCGCTGGTGCAGGCCGGCTGGCGGGTGCTGGTGCCGGCGCTGCGCGGTTTTTCGCCGACGCGTTTTCTCGATGATGCGACGCCGCGCAGCGGGCAGTTGTCGGCGCTTGGTTGTGACCTGCTCGAGTTCGTCGATGCGCTCGGTCTGCAGCGGCCTGCCTTGGTCGGCCACGATTGGGGGGCGCGGGCTGCGGCCAATGCCTGTGGGCTGCGCGCCGGTGTGGCCAGTCACCTGGCGCTGCTGTCGGTTGGCTACGGCACCAACAGCCCGGATCAATCGCTCGGTTTGGCGCAGGCGCGCAACTACTGGTACCACTGGTACATGGCAACACCACGTGGTGAACGCACCGTGCGGGAGGATGGCCGTGCGTTTGCGCGCATCATGTGGGATACCTGGGCGCCGCCTGGCTGGTACCAGCCGGACGAATTCGAAGCCACCGCGCAGGCCTTCGACAATCCGGACTGGGCCGACGTGACGCTGCACTCCTACCGTCACCGGTGGGGCCATGCTGCGGGCGATCCGCGCTACACCGCAGCCGAGGCCGCGCTGCATCCGGCGCCGCTGCTCGATGTGCCGACACTGGTGATACATGGTGGCGCCGACACCGTCAACCATCCCGATACGTCGGCAGGCAAGGAAGACTTCTTCACGGGGCGCTATGAGCGACTGGTGCTCGATGACGTCGGGCATTTTCCGCAACGCGAGGCGCCAGACCGTGTGGCCCGGGCGCTGCTCGACTTTGTGCGCGACCAAGACCGCTGATCAATGACAACGCCCGGCGCTGCATGAGAGTCGGCTAAAACAGCCGACCGACATTGAACAAGGTCAACAAACCCAGTATCCCGAAAAGCGTTGCGGCAATACCGTGAACCAGCCGCATCGAGACGCGTCTCGCAATGGCGTCGCCGAGAAAGACGGCCGGCACGTTGGCCAGCATCATGCCGATCGTCGTGCCGGCAACGACCAGCCACCAATCGCTGTAGCGCGCGGCCAGCGCCACAGTGGCAATTTGAGTCTTGTCGCCCATCTCGGCCAGAAAAAAGGCCAGCACAGTGCTGCCGAACACACCGAAGCGGCCGCGCTGCTCGGTGACGGTATCGTCGATCTGGTCGGGGATCAGCATCCAGATCGCCATCGCGATGAACGACAGCCCGATCACCCAGCGCAGGATGTCGGCACCGAGCGCGCTGGCCACCCAGTTGCCGACGGCGCCGGCGAGGGCGTGGTTGGCCAGGGTCGCCACCAGAATGCCGAGAATGATCGGCAGCGGCCGACGGAATCGGGCCGCCAGCAGGATGGCAAGCAACTGGGTCTTGTCGCCCATCTCGCCCAAGGCGACGATGCCGACTGAAACGATCAACGCTTCCATCGCTGGTCAGCGCTCGGCACGAAGCTGCATGGCCGGCAGGTGGCCCGCACACGCAAGTAGCAGTCGACGAAGCGTCGAGCCTTCATCGGCACGGCAACGATTCAAGATCTTCGCATCACGATTTCGGGCAGGCTGCGCCGCTGTCGATCCAGGCCTTGATCAGGGCACCGAACCGGGCCTGTGTTCCTGGTGCGGGCTCGCGGTTGCCGCCGGGCATCCAGCCCCAGCCCACCAGCGAATCGTGGGCCATGTGTTCATGGATCTGCGCCAACGATTTGTTGCCGTTGCGCCGGCGGTCCTTGATCTGCTCGCAGATCTGGCCGAGCGAGCGTTGTTGCCAGGCCATCGAAATCGGCGCCACATGCCAGAGGGGGTGGCCCGGAACACCCGAGGGCTCGAAGTTGGCGACCTGGTGGCAGGTGGTGCAGCGCATGCCGACTGCACCTTTGTCGTCTTTGCCGCGCACCACCAGCGGGTTGTGCGGGTGCATGTCATTGCCCTGGGTCGGACGTTCACCACGCGGGTGGCAGTTGAGGCAACGTGGATGCTGGATCACCTTGCCCGCCTCGGTGAACAAGGCCCGCGAGCGCTCTGCGCGGTCGGTGATCGAAGAAAAGCTGTCCGAATCCCTCAGCTCAGCAGCATTTGCTGAAAGCGTCGACACTGCCAGCAGTGCGCCCATCAAAAAGTTCGAGCCAGAGCGGAGGGATGCCATGTTTTTTGTTCCCGCGGTAAGTCGCCGCGACGATAACATGGCAGTCAAGTTCTACAGGAGTGATGCATGACTATCGTGTTGAATGTGAATGGCCAGTCTCGCCAGGTCGATGCCGACCCGGCCACCCCGCTGCTCTGGGTGATCCGCGAAGATCTGGGTCTGACCGGCACCAAATACGGCTGCGGCGTTGCCCAATGCGGCGCCTGCACGGTTCACGTCGACGGACAAACCCGTCGCTCCTGTTCGACGCCGGTGTCAGCCATTGGCAGTGCCAAGGTGACGACCATCGAAGGCCTGGGTTCGCGCGCCGCCATGGCAATCCAGAAAGCCTGGGTCGATCACGATGTGGTGCAGTGCGGCTATTGCCAATCCGGGCAGATCATGTCGGCCACCGTTTTGCTCGAGAACAAGCCCAGACCGACCGATCGGGATATCGATCTGGCGATGGCCGGCAACATCTGCCGCTGTGCCACCTACCAACGCATCCGCGCCGCGATTCACTCAGCCGCCAGGCAACTGGCCGCCTGAAGGACACTCATCATGTTTGCCCTGATCCAATCGATGACGCCGGCGCAGCGCGCCGAACTGGCTGCTGCCTTGGCGATGCCCGCCGCGCCAGCCGGCTCGTCCGCACAGGCGGTGATGACACGCCGCTCGGTGCTGCAAGTGGCCGGCGCCGGACTGGTCCTGGCGGTTGGCGGCTTCGCTTCGCGCGATGCTTCGGCCGCCGCGCCGGGCGCCGAAGGCGCAGCGACCGGTCCGCTGGCGCCGAATGCATTCGTGCGAGTCGGCACCGACAACCTGGTCACCATCATCTGCAAGCACCACGAGATGGGCCAGGGCAATACCACCGGGCTGGCCTCGATGGCCGCCGACGAACTCGACGCCGACTGGGCCTTGGTGCGCACCGAATACGCACCGTCCAACCCGAAGCTGTATGCCAACCTGGCGTTCGGTGACATGCAGGGCACCGGCGGTTCGTCGGCGATTGCCAACTCCTACTTGCAGATGCGCACGGCGGGCGCCACCGCCAAGGCGATGCTGGTTGCCGCCGCCGCCGAGGCCTGGAAAGTACCGGCCAGCGAGATCACTGCCGACAAGAGCGTGTTGCGCCACGCCTCCGGCAAACGTGCCACCTATGGCGAGATGGCCACGGCCGCCAGCCGGCAGGCAGTGCCCGAGAAGCCGTTGCTGAAAACGCCGTCGCAGTTCACCCTGATGGGCAAGGAGCGGGCAACGCCGCGGGTCGATTCGCCATCCAAATGCAATGGCACGGCGGTCTACACCACCGACGTCAAGCTGCCCGGGCTGCTGACGGCGGTGATTGCGTGGCCGCCGTCGTTCGGCGCCAAATTCGTCTCCTTCGACGACGGCGAAGCGAGAAAGATCAAAGGCGTGACCGACGTTGTTGCGGTACCTGAAGGGGTTGCGGTGGTCGCCACCGGCACCTGGGCGGCTTTGCAAGGGCGCCAGGCGCTGAAGGTGCAATGGGACGAGAGCGCCAGCGGGCAGCTCGATACCGAAGCCTTGCTGGCGCAATACCGGGCGCAGGCCGTGCAACCCGGCACGCCGTTCGGCAACAAGACGGCTGAGGCCCCGCCAGCCACCGCTGCCAAGACACTCGAAGCCGTCTACGAGTTTCCGTTTCTGGCCCATGCGCCGATGGAGCCGATGAACTGCGTGGCATGGCTGCACGACGGGATGCTTGAAACCTGGTCAGGCCATCAGTTTCCGAGCTTCGATCACAAGTTTGCCGCCGAAGCCGCCGGGCTGCCGATGGACAAGGTGACGCTGCACACGCTGGTCTCGGGTGGCAGTTTCGGCCGTCGTGCCAATGCCTACAGCGATTTCACGGTGGCTGCCGTCCATGTCGCGAAGGCCATCAACGGACGAGCCCCGGTGCGCCTGCAATACACCCGCGAAGACGACATGACCGGTGGCCTCTACCGGCCGATGGCCGTGCATTCGGTGAAGGTTTCGACCGACGCCAAAGGCCAGGTGGTCGGCTGGCAGCACGGCATCGTCACGCAATCGATCATGGCCGGCACGGCAATGGCCATGATGATCAAGGACGGCATCGACTCGACTTCGATCGAAGGCGTCTACCCGACACCCTACGACCTGCCGATGCTGCGCGGCAGCCTGCATTCCCCGTCACTCGCCGTCAAGCCGCTGTGGTGGCGTTCGGTTGGCAGCACCCACACCGCCTTCGTGATGGAAACGCTGATGGACGAGCTGGCAGCAGCCGCCGGTCAGGATCCGGTGGCCTACCGGCTCGGCCTGCTCGGCAAGAGCCCACGCGCGGCTGGCGTTCTCAAGCTGGTTGCCGACAAGGCCGGCTGGGGCAAGCCCAGTCGCGCCGGGCTGGTGCAAGGCGTCGCGATGGCCGAATCATTCGGTTCGTTTGTCGCCCAGGTGGCCGAGGTTTCGGCCCGGAACGGCAAGCTGAGGGTCGAGCGGGTGATCTGCGCGGTCGATTGCGGCGTGGCCGTCAATCCCGATGTGATCCGCGCGCAGATGGAGGGCGGCATCGGCTACGCGCTGGGTGCGCTCTACTACAGCGAAATCGAGTTGAAGAAGGGCCGCGCGGTGCAGAGCAATTTCGACACCTATCGCTCACTTCGCATTCACGAGATGCCGGCGATCGAAGTCCACATCATGCCCAGCGCCGCCGACCCGACCGGCGTCGGCGAGCCGGGCGTGCCGCCATTGGCACCCGCGGTGGCCAATGCACTGGCCAAGCTGGGTTCGGCACGGGTGCGGCGCCTGCCGCTGACGCGGGCGGGGTTGATCGAAACCTGAGCAGTGGCGCTGCCGATGCTTGAAAGCCCGGCAGCCACGGCCGACTGCCGCGGCCTCAGAGCCGGCCCAGCAGTTCGGCCTTCTTGGCCTGAAACTCCTCATCGCTGAGGATGCCCTTGGCCTTCAGGCCGGCCAGTTTTTCGATGGTGGCGAACACATCCTGCTCATTGACCGAGCCCGATGCCGAAGCAGCCGGTGCGGGCGACGAGCCCCAGGCCGCGGCCTGAGTCTGATCCGCGTGGTGCGTCGATGAAGCGGCGCGCGGCGGCGGCTGGCCATTCGACGAGATCACCGGCAGGCTGGCCACATCGATCAAGCCATGCTGGCTGTTGAAGCTGAGCGTGCCGCCGACCGACTGCTGTTGCGAAAACCCGCCGATCTGATGGTCCAGCGTGTCGTAGACGGTCACGGTGCCGCCGACATCGATCACCAGCCGACGCGCCTGCGCAAAATAGGCATAGCGGACGCCATTTTGTGCGCCGGTGCTGTTCGGATGCCGCAAGTCCGCAGGCCACCAGTCGTTCGATGTTCCGGGCACGAACAAGCTGGCCGGCGCCGAAGCCGCCGCCGCCCTGCTGCTGACTGCCGCTGCCGAAGTTCGATTGCTGCTGCCCGCTGCCGTAGTGGCTGCCTGCCGCCCTGGCTTTGCGACTGGAAGCTGCCGCTGCGGATCAGATCGGGCTGGCTCGCGATCAGGTTGGCCAGCTCGCTGCACAAGCCGTCGACGCGGCCTTTCAGGTGGTTGTTGAACATGTCGGAAACCATGATCATGCCGCCACGCATCCACTGGCCGGAGCCCGCAAATTCGTGGTGATTGAACTGGGCCATGCTGCCATTGCCATTGATCACCGAGTCGAGCATGCTCATCGTCGCGTCGACGCTGAAACCGTGGCGTTGCGCGATGTCGCTGATGATCTGCTGGCCGGCGGGTGAGAGTTGTCGCATTTTGAAATCCATCATGGGGGCCGCGCCGGAATCTGCGCGGTAACGGCAGACGCGCCCTTGCGCGTCACCTTCTTCGGGCACGGACGATAGCAGGCGCCGCTGACGGCCCGGTTTCGGCGCGATCCCCACCCGCCTCCACACTCACGTCAGCGCAAGGTCCGTTCGAACAACGCCAGCGTGCGCTCCCAGGCCTGCTGTGCGGCGGCCGCGTCATATCGCGGCGTGGTGTCGTTGTTGAAGCCGTGCTGGGTGCCGGGATAGGTTGCCGCTTCGTATTGGACGCCGGCGGCTTTCAGTGCCGCCTCATAGGCTGGCCACGCGGCATTGATTCGCTCGTCGTTCTCGGCAAACACCACTGACATTTCGGCCTTGATCCGGCTGGCCTGATCGGCCGGCGCCGGCGCGCCGTAATAAGGCGAGCCGGCCCGCAACTCCGGCACCCGCGTAGCCAGAAAATTGACCATCCCGCCGCCATAACAAAAACCCACCGCGCCCAGCTTGCCGTTGCCACCGGCCACCGCGCGTGACCAGTCGGCTGCGCTGACGAAATCTTCGCGCGTCTTGGTCTGGTCGAGTTTGGCAAACAACTCACGCGCCTTGTCTTCGTCCCCCGGATAACCGCCGAGCGGAAACAAGGCGTCGGGTGCGACGGCGACGAAGTTGGCAAGCGCCAGGCGTCGCGTGACATCCTCGATATGCGGATTGAGGCCGCGGTTTTCGTGAATCACCAGCACCACCGGCAACGCCGCAGCGGCCTGGGCCGGCCGCGCCACGTAAGCGCGAACCTTGCCGTGACCGCGCGGCGAGCTGAACTCGACTAACTCGGTTTTCAGCCGTGAATCGGTGGGTGCAATCTTCTGGGCACGCGCAAAATCGGGGCTCAGCGCCGCCAGCAACGCCGTTGCCGTCATGCCGCTGGCGGCGGCAAAACGGGCGGCGCGATCGAGAAAACCGCGCCGGTCGATATCGCCATGGACATACTGGTCGAACAAGCACCACAGGTCGGGGTCGATCCGGTCGGCGGCGAGCGGCGGCGAGCTGGGGTTCATGGCGATGATCTCGGGATGCGGGGTGGACCGGGTTTTTACAACGAAGGCCGCTCCGTTGCGCGATCGGGGTTTTGCGCCCGCCACCGCATCAGATCGGCGGGTTCGTCGATATCCCACAGCGGCTCGAACTCGCGCAGTTTCAAATCGAGCTGGTGCGCGCGCGCCCGGGTGTCCGTCATCACCGCGGCCGTGCTCCATGTCATGTCGGCAAACAGCCCGGCCTGCGGCCGACGCAGGCCGACCAGCACATAACCGCCATCCTCGGCCGGGTAGAACACGGCATCGTCGCCATCGAGCAGCGAGCGGGCTGCGCGGCGCAGGTGGTCGGCCGTCAACACCGGGCAGTCGGTGCCGACCAGCAGCTGTGGCCCCTGTGTGCAATGGGCCTCGAAGGCCGCATGCATGCGCGCGCCCAGATCGCCGGCAGGCTGCACCCTGCAATCAATCGCGAAGCGGCGGCGCAGGGCGCGAAAAAAGCGGTGGTCGCGATCGGGAGTGCACCACAGGGTAACCGGCCCCACCTCGGACTCACATGCGGTGCGCAGCGTGGCCAGTGTCAAGTGCCGTTGCAGCCGCGCCGCGCCCGCCGCGCCCAGCGCTGGAATGAGGCGCGTCTTCGCCAGACCGGCAATCGGTGCCTTGGCCAGGATTGCAATGCCGATCGCTAGACCCGATCTGTCAGACATGGCGGACCGATGACGACCCATGTGAAAGAAAGTCACCCGATCGGCCGACCCATGTGGTGCGAAAGCGTATGGTCGCGTGTGGCATCAATAGCCTGTCGTCGAAAGCATCATCAATGGAATCCAGCAGCACGGGCACGCAGATTGCGGCGGACGCAGCAGGCGGAACAACGTCAGCACGCTCGCCACGTTACCGCCCGATCGAGGACTATGCACTGATCGGCGATTGCCACGGCTCCGCGCTGGTCGGCAGCGACGGCAGCATCGATTGGGCGACCTTGCACCGCGTCGACGCCGAGCCGGTATTCTGCCGCCTGCTCGATGCCGACAAGGGCGGCTTCTGGACGCTGCAGCCGACCACCGGATTCACCAGCACGCGGGCCTACCTGCCGGGAACCAACATCTTGCGCACGGTATTCGACAGCCCCGACGGCAGCGTCGCCGTCACCGATTTCATGCCGGTCGGCCGTGCGCTCGATGCCGGCATCCATGACTATGTCAGCCTGAGCGCGCCCGCCTGGATCGTCCGGCGAATCGAGGGCCTGCGCGGCAGCGTGGCGATGCGATCGCTCTACCGGCCGTCGCGCGAATTTGCCCGCAAGCCGGTCGATCTGACCAGCGTCGATGGCTGTGTCGACGCCGGCCTCGACATGCCCCGACTCTACGGCAGCATCGATTTCACACTCGCTGGCGATGAGGCCAGCGCGCTGTTCAGCATCGCCGCCGGTGATCATCTCGACCTCGTGCTGGCCGGCAACACCGTGGCCGGCCAGGCACCCGGTCAGCGTGTCGACGCCTTCTTCGCTGCGACACGCGCGTTCTGGGAGGAATGGATCGCCTATTGCCGCTACAGCGGCCCGTTCGAAGGCGCTGTTCGACGCAGCGCGCTGACGCTCAAGCTGATGACCTTTGCGCCCAGCGGTGCCATCGTCGCCGCGCCGACCACCTCGCTGCCCGAAGAAATCGGCGGCGAACGCAACTGGGACTATCGATTTTGCTGGGTGCGCGATTCGTCGTTCGCGCTGTATGCACTGGCGGTGCTCGGCTACAGCGGCGAGGCCAAGGCCTTCCATGGTTTTCTGGCCCGTTCGATTGCCCGCTCGCTGCCCGAAGTCAGGCCGATGTACGGCGTCGATGGCGAGCTGAACCTGCAGGAACAGACGCTCGACCACCTCGAGGGTTACCAGTCGAGTGCGCCGGTGCGAGTCGGCAACGGCGCCTATCGTCAGCGGCAGATCGATGTCTATGGGCAGATGCTCGATCTGTCGTTGCTGTATCGCCAACTCGGTGGCGATCTCGACGAGCAATACCTTCGCCTGCTGGCGGCAGTGGCCGAATTCATCGCCGCTCATTGGCGCGACCCCGACCAAGGCATCTGGGAAATGCGCGGCCCGCCACGCCACCATGTGCATGGCAAGCTGATGAGCTGGGTCGGCATGGACCGGGCCGCCCGCCTGCTCGACGATGGCGAACGCTGGCGCGAGGTGGCGCAGCAGATCGCTGCCGACATCGAGGCTCACGGCATCGACCGGCAGACCGGCGCACTCACCCAGGCCTACGACGGTGGCACCGATGCAGCCGTGCTGCTGGCGCCGATGCTCGGATTTGTCCATCAGCCAGCCACCCTCGACGCCACGCTGGCCAGGGTGACCCGGCAACTCGCCGATGGCGATTTCGTCGCCCGTTATGACGGCGAAGACGGTTTGCAAGGCGCTGAAGGCGCCTTTCTGGTCTGCACCTCGTGGCTGATCGATGCCGAACTGGCCGCCGGCCGGATCGACTCCGCCGAGGCGCGAATCGAACGACTGGTGGCTTGCGCCAACGATGTCGGGCTGTATGCCGAAGAGGTCGATCCGGTCAGCGGCGCGATGCTCGGCAACTACCCGCAGGCGCTGACCCACCTGGGACTGATCGGCAATGTCGTCAACCTGCAGCTGGCCCGGCGCCACGGCTGCGACTGTCTGGCCGGCAGCTACGCCGACCGCGCGAGCCACGCAGTGACGGCCACCTTCGGCTGGCGCGGTGTCGCCGCGGCGATGTGGCACTCGTCGAGCCTGGGCCGCTTGACCTCGTCCGATCGATCCAAACTGCCTTGGCCCTGAGCGCCGACCAACAGCGGCAATCGACGCACGGCAAACCGTAACAGGGAAGCCCGCCGATCAAGAGTCGATCGGGCCGCGCCGTCTCAACCCGTCGCGCCATCCAGATGTGCCGCCGCCAGCAACTCCCTGGTGTACGGTTGTTGCGGATCGGCAAACAGCGCCTCGGCTTCGCCCTCCTCGATCACGTCGCCGGCTTTCATCACCATCACGCGGTGCGACATCGCGCGCACCACCGCCAGATCATGGCTGATGAAGATGTAGCTCATGCCGTAGTGGCGCTGCAGATCGCCCAGCAGTCTCAATACCTGCTGCTGCACCGAGACGTCGAGCGCCGAGGTCGGTTCGTCGAGCACCAGCACCTCGGGGCGCAAGACGACGGCGCGGGCGATCGAGATGCGTTGCCGCTGGCCGCCGCTGAATTCATGCGGATAGCGGTGCAGCACATTGGACACGCCGTGGCGCTCCGCCAGCCCCACCTCATCGAGCATCTGCAGCACCAGTCGGTCGCGCTCGCTGCGGCTCAATTCGCTGCGATGCAGTGCCAGCCCTTCGCCGACGATCTGGCCAATCGTCAGGCGCGGGCTCAGCGATGCGAACGGATCCTGGAACACCACCTGCATGCGCCGGCGCATGCCACGCAGCTGGGCGCGCTCGGCGTTGTCGATGCGTCGGCCATCGAGCGACACCGAACCCGAGGCAATCGGCTGCAACGCAAGCAAGGCCATCCCGAGCGTCGTCTTTCCGGAACCCGATTCGCCGACGATGCCCAGCGTCTCGCCACGCCGCAGATGCAGCGTGGCCTGCTTGACGGCCTGGAACTGACGTTTGCGGAACAAGCCTTCGCTGAAACTGAATTCGACATCGACGCGATCAGCCTGCACGAGCATCGGCGCATCGGGCGCCACCGCCTCGACAACCCGCTCGGGCCGGCTGGCCAGCAGTCGCTGGGTATAGGCGTGTCGCGGCGCTGCGAAAACATCGGCGGTCGGCCCCATCTCGACCAGCCGGCCACGCTCCATCACGCCGACCCGATGGGTAAAGCGGCGCACCAGATTCAGGTCATGGGTGATGAACAGCAACGCCATTCCCATCTCGGCCTGCAGCTCATCGAGCAACGCCAGAATCTGCGCCTGGATCGTCACATCCAGCGCCGTGGTCGGCTCGTCACAGATCAACAGCCGCGGCTGGCAGGCCAGCGCCATCGCGATCATCGCGCGCTGCCGCTGACCACCCGACAGCTGGTGCGGATAGACGTCGATGCGCTGGTCGGGCTCGGGGATGCCGGTGCGCGCCAGCAACTCGATCGCCCGCGCCCGCGCCGCATTCGGCCGCAGCGCTTCATGCAGCTCGAGCACCTCACCGATCTGGTTGCCGATCGTGTACAGCGGGTTCAACGCCGTCATCGGCTCCTGGAAAATCATCGCAATGCTGGCCCCGCGAATGCCACGCATCTCGCGCTCGCTCTTCTTCGTCAGGTCTTCGCCGGCAAATCTGATCGAACCACTGGTTTGCGCCGCATCGACCAGCCGCAACACCGACAACGCGGTGATCGATTTGCCCGAACCCGACTCCCCGACCAACGCAAACTTTTCACCCGCAGCGATCGAGAACGAGACATCGTTGACGACGGTGCTGGGGCCGAAGCGAACGCTGAGGTGGTCGATTTCAAGTAGCGTTGTCATGCGGGGCAACCGGTTCTGCGCGAGTGCAAAGGCATCCGGCGGCCGTCCTTCGTGGCGGTCTTTGCCCAGCAACCCGACACGTCATGCGACCTTCGGCGAGAGGGCAAAGGCATCGGGCGGCCCTCTCCGCTCATGTCCTCCGCAACGGGCTTTGCCCGCCGCTCCCCCTTGACTTCGCTGCGAGGACCACCCAATGCCCTTGCCCCGGCACGGTCGCGTGCGATGCAACGCCGGAACAACTTGCGCGGCCGGGCACGGTGGTGGCCGATCCGGGCGGTGAGGTGCGTCACGTAGCGAAGTAAAGGAGGAGATGGCAGCCGCAGGCTGGCATCGGGGGACATGAGCGCAGTGGCGTACCTCGCCGTCTGGATCACCCACGGATCGACAACGTCATGTCTCATATGGAGCAAGGCCAAGAGCATCGGGCGGCCTTCTCCGCTCATGTCCTCCGCGACGGGCTTTGCCCGCCGCTCCCCCTTGACTTCGCTGCGAATGCCACCCAATGCCCTTGCCCCGGCACGGTCGCGGGAGAGCGGAAGACCGCCCCAATTCTGCGGCCGGGCACGGTGGTTGACGATACGGGCGGTGAGGTGCGTCACGTAGCGAAGTAAAGGAGGAGATGGCAGCCGCAGGCTGGCATCGGGGGACATGAGCGCAGTGGCGTACCTCGCCGTCCGGATCACCCACGCACCGAAAACGTCAATCGTTGTCATGATTTGCGGGTATCGAACGCATCACGCAATGCATCGCCGATGAAGGTGAGCAGCAGCATCGTCGTGACCAGCAGCAAAAAGGTCGGCACGATGATCCACCAGGCGTCGAGGTTCTCCTTGCCGAGCTTGAGCAACTCGCCCAGCGACGGCACGGTACTCGGCACGCCGAGGCCGAGAAAATCGAGCGAGGTGAGCGCAAGGATGGCGCCGCTCATCCGAAACGGCAAGAACGTGATCACCGGGGTCATCGAATTCGGCAACACGTGGCGCCAGATGATCTGTGCGTTGCTCAGGCCGAGCGCGCGTGCTGCCTTCACGTATTCGAGGCCGCGGTTGCGCAGGAACTCCGCCCGCACGTAATCGGATAGTCCCATCCAGCCCCACAGGCTGAGCAGCACCAGCAACAGCAGCAGCGACGGCTCGAAGATCGAGGCGAAGATGATCAGCAGGTACAGCTCGGGAACCGAACCCCAGATCTCGATGAAACGCTGCAGAAACAGATCGACCTTGCCGCCGAAGAAGCCCTGCAACGCGCCGGCAAAAATGCCGATCAGCGTGCCGGTCACCGTCAACGCCAGTGCAAACCAGATGCTGACCCGAAAACCGTAGAGCAGCCGGGCCAGCATGTCGCGCGATTTCGGATCGGTGCCCAGCCAGTTCTGCGCGCTGGGCCGCGATGGTGGCAGCGCCGTATCGAAATAGTCGGTCGAATCAGCCGAATGCGGGTTCAGCGTGGTGAGGGCCCAGTTGCCCGGCTTGGCCAGCAGTTCGGTGATGAACGGATCCTTCCAATCGGTCGGCGTCGTGTAGTCGCCGCCGAGCGTGGTTTCGGCAGGATTGACGAACATGGGCGCATACCAGTTGCCATTGATGCGAGCGACAATCGGTCGGTCATTGCTGAGCAGTTCGGCGCCGGTGGCAACGATCAGCATCACGGCAAAGATCCACAGCGAAACCAGCCCCAGCCGGTTGCGTCTGAAGCGTGCCCAGGCGCGCTGGTTCGGCGACATCGGCACCGATGCCGGCAGCGTCGCCAAACCGAGCGGCGGATCGAGAACTGCACTCATGCCCGTTGGCCCCTCATTTGGCGACGCTGCCGAATTGAACCCGTGGATCGACCACCATGTACAGCAGGTCGGACACCAGCTTGACGACCAGCGCAATCAGCGTGAACAGATACAACGAGCCGAGCACCACCGGATAGTCACGCCGGATCACGCTCTCGAACGCCAGCAGGCCGAGGCCGTCGAGCGAAAACAGCGTCTCAATCAGCACCGAGCCGGCGAAAAACGCACCCACGAATGCTGCCGGAAACCCGGTGACCAGCGGAATCAGCGCATTGCGGAAGATATGTTTGTAAAGCACCTGCTTCTGGCTCAGGCCCTTGGCGCGCGCAACCAGCACATATTGCTTGCGGATCTCCTCGATGAAGGTGTTCTTGGTCAGCATCGTGACGATCGCGAAGCTGCCGATCACCAGGCAGATCAGCGGCAGCGTCAGGTGCCAGAAATAATCGGCGATTCGGGCCGGCCACGACAACTCGTCCCAGTTGTCGCTGGTCAGGCCCCGCAGTGGAAACCAGTCGAAGAAGGTGCCGCCTGCAAACAGCACGATCAGCAGCACGCCGAGGACGAAGCCTGGCACCGCGTAGCCAAGCAACACGACAAAGGTCGTCAGGGTGTCGAAGCGGCTGCCTTCGCGAACCGCCTTGGCGATACCCAGCGGCACCGAGATCAGATAACTGATCAGAAAGGTCCACAAGCCCAGCGAGATCGAGACCGGCAACTTGTCCTTGATCAACTCCCAGACCGGCTTGTTCTGCAAGAAGCTCTTGCCCAGATCGAAGCGCGCGAAGTTGCCGAGCATCTCGACGTAACGCACATGCGCCGGCTTGTCGAAGCCGTACAGCTTCATCAGCTCCTCGCGCTGTTTCTTGTCGAGGTCACGGCCGGCCTTGTAGCCGCTCGTTTCACCGCCCTGCCCTGCTCGCGCCTCCGCCATGATCTGCTCGATCGGCCCGCCGGGGACAAACTGCATCACGACAAAGGTGATCGTCAACGCGCCGAGCAGCGTCGGGATCATCAGCGCAATTCGTTTCAGCAGATAGGCAAGCATCTCAGTCCACTCAAGCCAATCGATCGGGCCGATCAAGCAACACCGCGGACCCGGCTCCGCCGGTCCGCTGGTGTGCCCCCTGGGTAGTGCGCCGCCGGCGCTCCGGGGAGATCATTTCCGCCACCAGGTCCACAACGGCCACGGCGCCCATTCGACAAAGCCGGTGATGACGGTATCGGCGCGGAAATACGGCGGCATCACGGCGGGCTTGCCAAACTTGTTCCAGTATGAAAAGTTTTCCTTGGCCGAAAAAAGGTCGGGCACTTGCCAGAAGCTCCACATCACGATGCGGTCGAGCGCGCGAGCGGCAGCCAGCAACTCGGGCATGGTCTGCGCGCGCCCGATCGCATCGATCACGGCATCGACGGCCTGGCTCTTGACGCCGCGGAAGTTCTGGTTTCCCTGCTCATCGGCCGACTTGCTGCCGTACAACGACGCCAGTTCCTGCGCACTCGGCAATGTGAAGGGGCCTTCGACGATTGTCACCATGTCGAAATCGTATTGCTCGAGACGGCGACGGTACAGCGCGAAGTCGACGACCCGAGTGGTCAGCTTGACGCCGATCTTCGCCAGGTTGCTGGTCCAGTCCTCGAGCCCGCCGTCGCGTGGCGACATGTATTCGATCTCGAACTGCTCACCCTTGTCGTTGCGCAACTTGCCGTCGGCATCGGGCTTCCAGCCGGCCTCGATGAACAGCGCACGGGCCTTCAGCAAGTTGCGGCGCAAGCCATTCGGCTCCAGGTCCGTACGCGGCGCCTTGAATGCCGGACCGAAGACCCGCGGCGGCAATGTGGCGCGAAACGGCTCCAGCAATTTCAGCTCGTCAGCACTCGGCGGGCCGACGGCGCCGAACTCTGAATTGTTGAACAGATGTTCGACGCGCGTGAACGATTTGGTCCGGTTGATGGTCTCGAAATCGTAGGTCAGGCCCAATGCTTCGCGGACCCGCAAATCCTGCAGCTTGGGCCGGCGCAAATTGAGTTGATAAGCCTGCATCTGCTGGCCGAAGCCGGTCTGCAGCGACGCCTTGACGATGCGGCCATCGTCCCACTTCGCACCCTTGTGCAGGCGGATCCACGAGCGCGCAGAATATTCCTTGAACAGATCGAACTCGCCGGCCTTGAAAGCCTCGCGCGCCACCGCCACATCCTGGTAGTTGCGGTAGATCACCCGGTCGAAATTGAAGTGGCCGCGCCGTGTCGGCAGGTTTTTTGCCCAGTAGTCGGGGTTCAGCCTGAATTCGATGCGCCGCGGCATGTCGACCTTGTCGATCAGGTAGGCGCCTGCGGTGATCGGGTAGTCGGTCACGATCTCGTCGAACGGGCGCAGTTTCTGGCCCGGCGCCCAGCCCGCCACCTGGCCCCATTTGCGGCTGAAGATCGGCATCGTGCCGGCAGTGAAGACCTGATCGCGCGACTTGTCTCTGAAATCGAATCGAACCGTGCGGCGGTCGACCACCACCACCCGCTCGATCCCGGCGACCAGCGTCTGGTACTGCGGCGACGCCCCCTTGCCTGCCAGCATCGACCAGCTATGCTGGACATCCTCGGGCAGCACCGGATCGCCGTTGTTGAAGCGTGCCCGTGTGTCGATCCGGAAGCTTGCCGACGAAAAATCGCCGGCAACCTGCAACGATTCGGCAATCAGCGCATACATCGTCATCGGCTCGTCCTGCGCCAGGTGACACAGGCTGTCGACCATCCAGATCAGCACCCCCGCCGGCGCATTGCCTCGGGTCGTCCAGGGGTTGAACTTGTCGAAGCTGCTGCGGCGGTCGGGGTTGCGCAGACGCAGCGTGCCGCCTTTCGGCGCTGCCGGGTCGACGTAGTCGAAGTGCTTGAAATCGGCCGCGTATTTGGGCGCTCCATAGGCCGCAAACCCATGCACCCAGTGATCGCCACTGTCGTCAGGCGTTGCTGCCGTGGCCGCCTGCAAACGACCGGCGAACGGCGTCCCGGCCAGCAGCACGGCCAGCCGCCGTCGGGCGAGGTCGACATCATGCGCAGTCAACTGATGGGCTCCTGGGCAGGGAATCGGACTGACAAGAACAGCCTCCGTCGGATCGACTGCCAGCGGCAGGTGGCGCCAGCTCGGCAGCTGCAACAAAGCGCGCATTGTGCATGGCCCCGCCAGGGTCTGCGTTGGTCGGCATGAGAAGCGCCGACTTCGTCAATAGCGGACTCTTGAAATGCCGAAACACCGACCCTAAATCGGAATGGCCAGGGCGCCGCGCAGCAGCGAAGACGCTCTTTTCAACTTCAAGGAGGTCAACACCATGTACAGAGGCCCTTACTCAGGCGACCTGTTCGCCGAAATGGAACGCCTGCAACGCGCGATGCAGCAGTCGTTCGATACCGTCTCGCCGAGCATCCGCGGCTTCGGTCGCAGCTTCCCGGCATTGAATGTCGGCAATACGCCCACCTCGGTGGAAATTTTTGCTTTTGCGCCGGGCCTCGACCCGGCGAAGGTCGAGGTCAATCTCGATCGTGGCGTGCTGACCATCGAAGGCGAGCGCCAGCCGGTCAGCCGCCCGAGCGAAGGCAAATCGACCGCCCATATCAAGGAGCGTTTCGAAGGCCGCTTCCGCCGGGTGGTCAGCCTGCCCGACGATGTCGATCCCGACGGTGTCAGCGCCCGCTACCGCGACGGCGTGTTGCAGATCAGCGTGAAGCGCCGCGAATCCGCCCAGCCGCGCCGCATCCAGGTGCAATGAATCACACAGGAGCAGAAACATGACCACACAAGCCATCACCCGCCGCGACGATGACCAGGCGGCCAACCAGCGCGAAGAGCCGAGCCTGCTGCCGCAGGTCGACGTGATCGAGGACCAGAACGGCATCACCTTGTATGCCGATCTGCCTGGCGTTCCGAAGGACAAGCTGGCGATCAGCGTCGAAGGTGAAACGCTCACGATCGAGGCGGGCCTCGGTCTGCCCTTGCCACAGGACCTGCAGGCCAGCCACGCCGAGGTGCAGCGCATGGCCTACCGCCGCGCATTCACGCTCAGCCGCGAACTCGACGCTGAAAAGGTTGCAGCTGATTTCAGCGACGGCGTGTTGCGGTTGACGATCCCGAAGGCGGCCCACGCGCAGCCGCGTCGGATCTCGGTCCAGACTGCCTGAGCACTTTGCTCCCGATCGCCGGCGGACATGGTTCGGCGGTCGGGGCGATGGCTTGCCGCGTGTCAGGCCAAGCTGGTTTAGGATGGCCTCCTGCAACGGATTCGGCGGCCGACCTCATGCAAGTTCTCGTGCTCCACGGCATCAATCTCGACATGTTCGGCAAGCGTGACCCCGCGCTGTACGGCAGCGTCACGCTGGCTGAAATCGATGCGCAGTTGCAAGCGCTCGTGCATCGAATTGGGCGTCGAGTTGACGACCTTCCAGAGCAACTGCGAAGGCGAGATGTGTTCGCGGATCCATCAGGCCCACGGCGATGGCACGGCAGCCGTTGTCATCAATGCCGGCGCGTGGACCCACTACAGCATCGGCATCCGCGACGCATTGGCGATCCTGCGCGTGCCGATCGTCGAGGTGCACATGTCGAACGTGCACGCTCGCGAAGAATTCCGCCACCGATCGGTCTTCTCCGACATCGTCAAGGGACAGATTTGCGGCTTCGGCGCCGACAGTTATCTGCTCGGTCTGCGCGCGGCCATTGGCGCGGCGCGCTGACTTCGTTGCGATTCAGCTGCTCGCCTGGCGCCGCAAGGTCGGCAAACCCACGCCGCATGCATCGAAGCCACCGTCGACGGCCAGTACCTGGCCGGTAACGAAAGCCGCCGCCGGGCTGCACAAGAAGCCGGTTACCGCGGCCATCTCCTCGGTCGTTCCATACCGATTCAACGGAATTGCATCGTAATAATCGGAACGGATCGCCACGCTGTGCACCAGCTTGGCCATCTCGGTCTCGACCGGACCGGGCGCGATCGCGTTGACTCGAATCCCCACGTTGCCGAGTTCGACCGCCTGCTGTTTTGTCAGGTGGATCAGCGCCGCCTTGCTGGTGCCGTAGGCAACGCGCAAGGTGCTGGCGCGCAGGCCTGAAATCGACGCGATATTGACAACACTGCCGCCACCCTGGCGACGCATCACCGCCGCGCAGGCCTGGGTGCACAAGAAAGCGCCGTCGAGGTTGGTTGCCATCACATCGCGAAACTCGGCATAGCGAGCCTCGGCGATCGGCTTGAAAACCGCGATGCCGGCATTGTTGACCAGCGCATCGATGCGCCCGAAGCGGGCCGCCACGGCGTCGATCGACTGCTGCACCTGTTGCGGATCGCGCACATCGCAGAGGCAGCACCAGCGCCCGGTCGGGTTCGAGCAGAGCCTGAGCGGTTGCCGCCAGCGTCTGCTGATCGATATCGAGCAGCGCAACGCGATACCCGTTGGCGAGAAACCATTGGCCGATCGCCAGCCCGATTCCGCGGGCGCCGCCGGTTACCACGGCCACCGGTCTGGAAGAAGAGTTCGGTCATCGCATTCGCTCCAGGGTTTACCACCGCAGTGGCGTGCAGGCCAATCAAGCATCGAATTGTGCCTGCGGGTCGACCTGTCGACGGCCCGCGCATTGAAGCCGACCCTCTCGGATGCCCTAGCAGACAAGCGACAACTTTGATGTGAGCATCGGTCCCTGTTCAACACGGGCATCGTCAGGTAAACCCTGATCGACGAACTGTTCACTGATCGACATCACAGTGACACACCTCCGCACTCCAAGGACCCCTGAAATGAAACTGAAACTGCAAACAGCTCGATTGGCAGTTGCCTTGCTGGCCGGATCAATCGGCACCATCGCGTCAGCACAGACGCCACCACCGGGCCTGCCGGCAACCCTGGCCTGGAGCGCCTACGACGTCGGCTCCGGCGGCTACAACCAGGCGGTGGCGATCGGCAATGCGCTGAAGCAGAAATACGGCGTCAACCTGCGCGTGCTGCCGGGCAAGAACGACGTCTCGCGCACGCTGCCGGCGCGCGAAGGCCAGGTGCAGTTTTCGGCCAACGGCGTCGGCGGCAGCTATCTGGCGCAGGAAGGCGTATTCGAGTTCGGCGCCAAGAGCTGGGGCCCGCAGCCGATCCGCGGCCTGCTGCTGAACAACTCCGACCAGGTGCTGACCGTCGTCGCCGCCAAGGATTCGGGCATCAAGACCGCCGCCGACCTGAAAGGCAAGCGGGTCGCCTGGGTCATCGGTGCGCCGTCGCTGAACCAGAACATCACCGCCATCCTGGCCTTCGCCAACCTGACCTGGGACGACGTCAAGCGGGTCGACTTCGGCGGCTTCGGCGCGGCGATGGACGGCGTCATCAACGGCCAGGCCGACGCCGCATTCACATCGTCGATTTCGGGCAAGGCCTACCAGCTGGCCAAATCGCCGCGCGGCATCGTCTATCCGGTGATCGCGCACAAGGACAAGGCCGGCTGGGCGCGGATGAACGCGACGGCGCCGTTCTTCTTCCCGTTCATGGGCTCCGAAGGCGCCGACCTCGACAAGGACCACAAGGTCGAGTCGGCGTCGTACCCGTACCCGATCCTGATGACCTACGACAAGCAGGATGCCACCTCGGTGTACGCGATGACCAAGGCGATGGTCGAGACCTTCCCCGACTACAAGGACGCGGCTCCGGGCAACGCCGGCTGGGCCGTCGAGCGGCAGAACTTTGCCTGGGTCATCCCCTACCATGAAGGCGCGATTCGCTACTGGAAGGAAAAAGGCCTGTGGAAGCCCGAGCACCAGGCGCACAACGACAAGCTGATCGCTCGCCAGAAGGTGCTGGCCGATGCCTGGAAGAGCGTTTCTGCAGGCAGCCATGCCGACGACAAGGCTTTCGAGCAGGCCTGGATGAAGGGCCGCGCCGATGCGCTGAAGAAGGCCGGGCTCGACCCGGTCGTCACCGACTGGTGAGCCGGCGCGATTGAGCGCAGCGTCGATTCGATCCGCACCTCGGGTGTCGATCGGATCGCCTGATCGGCCAACAGCGCGTTGACCCTTCCGCCACGCATCACGATCCGCAGGACCAGCTGCCGTGTCGACCAGCCCTGAACCCGCAGCCGCCAAACCCGTCGAACAGCGGCACCGCAGCTTGTCGACATTCTGGCGCGGCGGTGATCGTCGTCACCGGCGTGGCCGCGCTCGCTGTTGTCGCTCAACAAGATCCTCAATCTGGGCTTTCTGGTCGACTACACGCTGCTCGACAACGCCTACCTGTACCTGCTGGGCGCGCTGCTGGTCGGCACGGTCTTCCTGTTCCTGCCGGCACATTCCGGCGCGCGGATGGATGCAGTGCCCTGGTACGACGCACTGTTCTATGTCTTGACAGTCGGCGTCTTCTGCTATTTCGCATCCAACTCGCACCGCATCCTCTCGGAAGCATGGGAGTTCCTGGCACCGACCACCGCCGTCTGGGTGGCCGGCCTGGGCTGGCTGCTGCTTCTCGAGGCCACCCGGCGCGCCGGCGGCACCGCGGTCTTCGTCGTCGTCCTGATCATCTCGCTGTACCCGATCTACGCTGGCCACATGCCAGGGCCGATCGCCGGCCTGCCGCAACCGTTCAACACCACGGCGGCCTATCACTTCACCAGCAGCGAAAGCGTGCTCGGAATACCGATGCGCGCCTTCGGCGAGCTGGTGATCGGCTTCGTGATGTTCGGCGCCGTTCTGCAGTACACCGGCGCGGCGCAGTTTTTCAACAACCTCTCATTCGCGCTGTTCGGCCAGGTTCGCGGCGGCCCGGCCAAGGTATCGATCTTCGCCAGCGGGCTGATGGGGTCGGTATCGGGCAGCGTGGTCTCCAACGTGCTGACCACTGGCGTGGTGACGATCCCGGCGATGAAACGCACCGGCTTCTCGCCGGCCTACGCCGGAGGTGTCGAGGCTTGCGCATCGACCGGCGGCGTCCTGATGCCACCCATCATGGGCGCGACCGCCTTCGTGATGGCTGCCTTCCTCGGCATTCCCTATTCGACGGTCGTGCTGGCAGCGATCGTGCCCTCGCTGTTGTTCTATTTCGGACTGTTCGTGCAGATCGACGGCTATGCGGCCAGACGCGGGCTGCGCGGCTTGCCGCGCGCCGAGTTGCCCTCGATCAAGGCGACGATCGCCGACGGCTGGCAATATATATTCGTCTTCGTGCTGTTGGTCTGGATGCTGCTGGTGCTGCAGCAAGAAGCCATTGCGCCGTTCTACGCCACCGCGCTTGCTGCTGATCATCAACCAGATCTGGCCGCGCCACCGCCTGAATGGCAAGAAGCTGTTCGAGCTGGTTGAAGGCGTCACCAAATCGCTGGCCGAACTGGCCGCGCTGCTGGCCGGGGTCGGGCTGATCATTGGCTCGCTGTCGGTCACCGGGCTGGCCGGTACGCTGGCCAACGACCTTGTCTATCTGGCCGGCAACAACATCTACGTCCTGCTGGTGATGGGCGCAATCACCAGCTTCATCTTCGGCATGGGGATGACGATCACCGCCTGCTATATCTTTCTGGCGATCGTGTTGGCGCCGCCATTGGTGGCCGCCGGTTTCGATCCGGTGGCGGTCCACTTGTTCATGATGTACTGGGGAATGGTGTCATTCATCACGCCGCCGGTTGCCTTGGCTTCGTTTGTCGCTGCGGGCATCTCTGGTGCCACGCCCATCAGCGTCGGGCTGCAGTCGATGCGCCTGGGCAGCACGATGTATTTCGTGCCGTTTTTCTTCGTCCTCAATCCGGCATTGATCCTGCGCGGCGAGCCGCTCGATATCGCGATGGTGGTCGTCACCGCCTTCGTCGGCATCCAGCTGATTGCATCGGCCTTCGAGGGCTATCTGGTCGGCTTCGGGCGGCTCGGCGACGGCGCATCGGGCTGGGCGTCACGCGTGCTGCTGTTCGCCGGCGGCATGGCCCTGGCGTTGCCGGGCGGAGCCGACATGGGCGTCAGCCATCTGCAGCTGTTGCTGGCAGCAGCCGTGTTGGCGGGGGCAGCGCTGGTGCTGTCGAAAATGACACGTGGCAACGACCCGGCGGCCAGTTGACATTGCCGGCAATTGCCGGCTCGAGTGGCAAGGCGCACCCGCCGTTGCGCGCCATCTTGTGCGGGATATCCGACGCCGCGAGCCGACGACTGCTGATACCTGAATTCATCATCGGGCGGTTGAATCGATGGATCCTGCCAACGCAGTCCTCCCCATCGAAAAAGGATCAGTCCCATGACATCAGAACCGACCATGACAACCGACCCGAAAGCCGGCCGCGAAAAACTGTGGGGTTTGATCAAGGACATCAAGTTCGGCATGTTCACGTCTCGTCACGGCAACGGCCATCTGCATTCGCGTCCGATGACCGTACAGAACAAGGAGCTCGGTGCTGAGGCTTGCCTGTGGTTCTTCATGTCACGCAACAACGATGCGGTTGGCGATCTGGCGTCGAACCCGGGGGTCAACGTGTCGTTCGCCGACCCGTCTGACGACAGCTACGTATCGGTGACGGGCAACGCGTCGGTTGTCGATGACCAGCGCAAGAAGGACGAGTTGTTCTCGACCATGGCGAAGGCCTGGTTTCCCGGCGGCTCGACCGACCCCGACCTGGCACTGGTTCGGGTTGACATCGTTCACGCCGGCTACTGGGACGTCAAGGAAAGCAAGATCGTTCAGCTCTATGAAATGGCCAAGGCCGCGGTAACCGGCCAGCCACCTACCGACATGGGTGAACACGGCGAAGTCAAATTGCGTTGAGGCGAATCTCCACGCCCTTGGGCGTCGGGAATGCATGCCTGGCGGCTGCACCAGGCACGCTGCAGTTGATGGGCCGCCAAAATTGAATACAGTCGCTCCATCACCAACCATTCCGACGTGGAGCGCATGAAAACAAAAGCCGCCGTGGCCTGGAGGGCAGGCCAACCGCTGACGATCGAGACCGTCGATCTGCAGGGCCCGCAGATTGGCGAGGTGCTGGTGGAGATCAAGGCCACCGGCATCTGCCACACCGATTACTACACCCTGTCCGGGGCCGACCCCGAAGGCATCTTTCCCGCCATCCTCGGCCATGAAGGTGCAGGTATCGTGGTGGATACCGGGCCTGGTGTGACGTCGCTGAAAAAGGGCGATCACGTCATTCCGCTGTATACGCCCGAATGCCGGCAATGCAAATTCTGCCTGTCGCGCAAGACCAATCTGTGCCAGTTGATCCGCGCCACACAAGGCAAGGGTCTGATGCCCGACGCCACCAGCCGCTTCAGCCTCGACGGCAAGCCGATCATGCATTACATGGGCACCAGCACCTTCAGCAATTTCACGGTGGTGCCGGAGATCTCGCTGGCCAAGATCCGCGAAGACGCGCCCTTTGACAAGGTCTGCTACATCGGTTGTGGCGTCACCACCGGCATCGGCGCCGTCATCTTCACCGCCAAGGTCGAGGCCGGCGCCAACGTGGTTGTTTTCGGGCTCGGCGGCATCGGCTTGAATGTCATCCAGGGCGCGAAGATGGTTGGTGCCGACAAGATCATCGGTATCGACCTGAACCCGGCCCGCGAAGCGATGGCGCGCCAATTCGGCATGACCCATTTCATCAACCCGAAAGACGTCGAAGCCAGCGGCGGCAATATCGTCGATGCGATCGTCCAGCTCACCGACGGCGGCGCCGATTACAGCTTCGAATGCATCGGCAACACCACGGTGATGCGGCAGGCGCTGGAATGCACCCACAAGGGCTGGGGGCGCAGCATCATCATCGGCGTCGCCGAAGCGGGCGCCGAAATCAGCACGCGGCCGTTCCAATTGGTTACCGGTCGCAAGTGGGAAGGCTCAGCCTTCGGCGGCGCCCGTGGTCGAACCGATGTTCCGAAGATCGTCGACTGGTATATGGAAAACAAGATCAACATCGACGACCTGATCACCCACACCATGCCACTCGAAGACATCAACAAGGGCTTCGACCTGATGAAGCGCGGCGAGTCGATCCGTGGCGTGGTGATCTATTGATGGCCGAGGCATTCGAGGTCACCGCCGAACACCGCTGTGCGGGCGGCATGCAGCGCTTCTACCAGCACGATTCGACACAGATCGGGCTGCCGATGCGGTTTGCGGTGTTCCTGCCACCGCAGGCACAGACGGGCAAGGTAGCTGCCCTGGTGTACCTCGCCGGCCTGACCTGCACCGAGGAGACCTTCCCGGTCAAGGCCGGCGCACAACGCAAGGCGGCCGAACTGGGCCTCGCATTGATTGCACCCGACACCAGCCCACGCGGCGCCGGCATCCCCGGTGAAAGCGACAGCTGGGATTTCGGTGTCGGCGCCGGCTTTTATCTGGATGCGACACAAGCCCCGTGGGATCGACACTGGCGGATGGAAAGCTGGCTGGTCGACGAATTGCTGCCACTGCTGATCGACCATCTGCCGATCGAAGCCGACCGCATCGGCATCTTCGGCCACTCGATGGGCGGGCATGGCGCCCTGACCTTGGCACTGCGCCATCCAGAGCGCTTCAAGTCCGTCTCGGCGCTGGCGCCGATCTGTGCGCCAAGCCGATGTCCCTGGGGCGAAAAAGCGTTGACCGGCTACCTGGGCAGCGACAAGTCAAAATGGGCCGACCACGACGCCACCGAACTGATGGCCAGCCGAGTCGGCGCGCCCTGGCCAGAGGGTTTGCTGATCGACCAGGGCCTGGCTGATAAATTCCTGGCCGAACAATTGCATCCGCACTTATTCGAGGCGGCGTGCAAGCAGGCCGGACAGCCGCTGACGCTGCGCAGCCATGAAGGTTATGACCACGGTTATTTCTTCATCCAGAGCTTCGTCGACGACCATCTGGCGCATCACGCCCGGATCTTGAATCTGGCCTGATGAGCGGGTGGACGAGTTCGTCACTGCTTCGTCTATCGAACGGCTTGACATCTTTTGCTTTATCGGGATGGCGGCTGTTCTCGGCCGCACCTGCTTGCATCATCCTGAGCGTGCGTCGGATAGCGGGCGACCGGCTTCGCTCATGTCCCCCGGGCCGGTTTACCGCTCGAATGCTTCGATGACGGTTTATTCGGCCCTCCTCCTTTACTTCGCTACGCCGGTCGCCCGCTATCCGCCGTGGCGAACCACGCATGCCTGCCACGAGTAGCCTCCAGGTCGGGCCCGCACTGGCGCTTTGGCTGATACGTCGACCACCACGCTGGTGCCGGCGTGCTGCGGCGGCGTGCCGTGTGGAGTGAAGTCAAGGAGGAGGGCCGGATCAACTCGAGCCGAAACAGCATTCACGCCCAACCGGCCCGGGGGACATGAACGCAACACGGTGCGCCGCCGCAGTACGCGCGCGCGAACCGAGACATGCATCACCCAGTCAACTGCAGACGGCAGTCGGCAGACGGCAGACGCGGCTGTCGGCATGATCGACAGCCATCAGCAGGCGCGATCGGCCTAGACTCCGCTTCATGACTGCTCCTGAAATTGCGTGGGTGGCCGGGGCCAGTGGTCTCGTTGGCCGCGAATTGCTGGACCTGCAACCCGCTCACCAGGTACACGCGCTGCTGCGCCGCCCGCAGGCATTGCCGTCGGGCGCCACAGCCCATGTGGTGGATTACGCGGCACTCGATCTGAGTGCGTTGCCGGCACCGCAACACGCCTACTGCGCGCTGGGCACCACCATCAAGGTCGCCGGCTCGCAGGCCGCATTTCGTGCAGTCGATTTCGACGCAGTGCTGGCGTTCGCCCGCGCAGCGCATGCGGCCGGCGCAACCGCATTCGGGCTGGTATCGGCCCTCGGCGCGGCGGCCGATTCGACCGTCTTCTACAACCAGGTCAAGGGCGAGGTCGAAGCAGCGTTGCGGTCGATTGGCTTTCACAGCCTGGTGATCGCACGGCCTTCTCTGCTGCAGGGCGATCGGCAAGCCTTGGGGCAGCCGTCACGCCCGATCGAGCGCCTGGCCCAGGTGCTGGCGCTGCCGTTGCGCGCGGTTCTTCCGAACGGTGTTCGACCGATCGCTGCCGCCACCGTGGCACGCGCGCTGGTGCGCGCCGTGCAGCAGCAACAACCCGGGGTGCAGGTGCTGGAGTCGGGCGCCTTGCAGGATCTCGGCAAGGCTTGATTCGAATGGCGGGCATCCGCTGGTTTGCGGCGCCCACCAGCCGCCAGCAATGAGCTGCCCGCCATGCAATGTCGCTTCGACGCGTCACTGCGAACACATGTCGTTCCCGAGCGTGTCGACCCTCGATATCATGCGCCCCATGTCTCTCACCGCTCTCAAGTTTTCAGTCGCCACTGCGGCACGCCGAGCCTCGCGAGCTGCACGAGCCCGCTGCTCGATGCTGCCGTGCGCCGCGCGCGAGAGAGAACCGAAGAAGCTGACGATCTAGTCGCCTGACACACACTCTCCCCTCGAAGGCCACGGCTCACCACCGTGGCCTTTTTCTTTGTCCACTCAATGAAAGGCCTGCCATGAAACCCCCACATCCGCCCCTGCCCTTCCATCACCTGATGCCGATCACCGAGCGCCCGGCAGAGGTGTTTGTTCGTGGTGCAGGGGCCTGGCTGTGGGACGCCGAGGGCAAGCGTTACCTAGACTGGTTGCAGGGCTGGGCCGTCAACGCGTTGGGGCACTGCCCGCCTCTGATCACACAGGCGCTGCACGCACAATCGACGCAACTGCTGACTGTCAAGCCCGGCGTTCTACAACCTGCCGGCACTGCAGCTCGCGCAACGCCTTTGCGAATTGAGCGGTTTTGCGCAGGTGTTTTTCGGCAGCACCGGCGCCGAAGCCAATGAAGGCGCGATCAAGCTGGCGCGCAAGTGGGGCCTGGTCCACCGCGCCGGCGCACACGAGATCATCACCTTCGAAAACAGCTTTCATGGCCGCAACCTGGCCACCATGGCGGCCAGCGGCAAGGCCGGCTGGGACCGGATGTTTCTGCCGCAGATGTCCGGTTTTGCCAACAAGGCCCGCCTCAATGACCTGGCGTCTGTCGTCGACCTGATCAACGAGCGCACCGTGGCCATCATGCTGGAGCCGGTGCAGGGCGAAGCGGGCGTGATCCCGGCCACGCCGGCATTCCTGAAGTCGCTGCGCAAGCTGTGCGACGAGCGCGGCCTGCTGTTGATCTTCGACGAGATCCAGACCGGCTGCGGCCGCCTCGGACAACTGTTCGCATTTCAGCAGGCCGGCGTCACACCCGACATCATGACGCTGGGCAAAGGCCTGGGCGGTGGCGTACCCATCTCGGCGGTGCTCGCGCAAGCCCACTGCAGCGTCTTCGAGCATGGCGACCAGGGCGGCACCTACGCCGGCAACCCGCTGATGTGCGCCGTCAGCCTGCAGGTTCTGAATGTGCTGAGCCAGCCCGAGTTCCTGGCCCATGTGCGCGCCATCGGGATGCTGCTTCGCAACGGCCTGCAGGATCTGTCGGCGCAACTGGGTCTGGGCGAGGTGCGTGGCCGAGGCCTGCTGCTGGCGATCGAGGTGGGCACCAACAGCGCGCCGGCGCTGGTTCGCGAATGCCGCACACACGGCCTGCTCGTCAACGCCGCGCGACCCGGCTGCCTGCGCATCATGCCGCGGCTCGACAGCACGGCGGACGAGATTGCGCTCGGCCTGACAATCCTCGGCAGCGTACTGCAACGCGCAACCAGACCGGTGGCCTCGCACGCGCAGTGAGGTTTCGCCGAGCCTGCAGCGTCAAGAGGCCTGCGAAATCCGTGCGACGCTGAATCCTTTGCCGCACGTGTGCATGTCGTACGCGCGAAGCCTCGCCCGGCGGTGATCGTGACGCTGGTGTAGTGGTGCGGGCGCGTCAGGCGCCGGCCATCGGCACGCGCAGCAGAAAATTCACTTCGCCGATTCCGGGAAAGCCGGCAGCTTGCCGATGTCGCGCGGGTCGTGCTGGATGATCAGCGTTGCCTTCAGATTTTTCTGGATTTCCTTGATGCGATGGATCGAGGCGATGGTCTGCGCGCGGTCATGGTTGAAGCCCGGGACGCCTTCCTGCTCGAAGTTCTCGCGGAAGTGCACGGCGTCACCGCTGAGAATGACCGGCCCCATGTCCTTCAGGCGGACCAGCAGCATGCTGTGCCCGGACGTGTGGCCGGGACTGCGCAGCATGGTGACCGTGCCGTCGCCGAAGACGTCCTTGTCAGCGCTCTGCGGCTCGACCTTGCGCTTCTCGGCAATCCACGTCTCGAAGCCCTTCACATTGGCGCCACCCGCCGGCGGGCTGGCGTTGATGCCGTCCCAGTCGCCCTTGCCGATCAGCAAGGTGGCGTTGCGCAACGCGCCGAGCTGACCGGTATGGTCAGCGTGGAAGTGGCTGATGCCGACGAACTTCACGTCGTCGGGGTTGACGTTGATCTGCTTCAGCAGGTCGACCAGCGGCTTGTTGGTCGCGCTCGGGACCGAGCCCGGCAGGTAGCCGGTGTCCCAGATCATGACATCGGACCCGTGGCGGATCACGTAACAACTGAAGGTGAACGGCTTGGTCGTCTCGGAATAGGCATAGCTGTCAGTGAAGCGCCGCGGGTCGTTGGACCCGTTGCCGCAGTCGAGCCGAGTCAGCGTGACTTCCTGCGCTGCCGCTGCGACCGAGAACAGCGCGCAAGCGCCGACTGCCAACCAGGACTTCGTGTTCATGCGGATTCCTTCTGAAAAACTCATGATAACGAGCGGTCGGGCGGCGCGTCGGCGTAGGGTTTCGCGGCATCGCGGATCGCGGTGTCGCCGCTCGCCTTGGCCAGCGAGCCGCGAACTGCCGTCGGGACAAGACGCGCCTACATCATTCCCAGCGCCCTCGGCAGCCACAAGGACAGCGGCGACCAGAACGTGATGATCATCAGGAATACCAGCATCGTCAACAGCCACGGTCCGACCGCCTTGCTCATGTCGGTCAACCCCAGCTTGCTGATGCCGCTGGCGACATACAGGTTCAGTCCGACCGGCGGCGTGATCATGCCGATTTCCATGTTGACCGTGATGATGATGCCGAAGTGCACCGGGTCGACGCCCAGGCTCATCGCGATCGGGAACAGGATCGGCGCGAAGATCAGGATGATCGATGCCGGCTCCATGAAGTTGCCGGCGATCAGCAGAATCACGTTGGCGAGCAGCAGAAAGCCGACCTGGCCCATGCCCGTGTTGATCATCCATTCCGACATGCCCTGCGGCACTTGTTCGCTGGTCAACAGGAACGAGAACAGCGTCGCATTCGTGATGATGTACAGCAGCATTGCGCTGAGGTTGGCCGACGACAGCAATACCCGCTTCAGATCCGACAACTTCAGGTCTCTGTAGACGAAGATCGCGATGACGAAGGCATAGACCGCACTCATCGCCGCCGCTTCGGTGGCGGTGAAGATGCCGGTATAGATGCCACCCATCACGATGACGATCAACATCAGGCCCCAGATCGAATCGCGAAAGGCCTGCCAGCGCTCGACCCAGGTGGCCTTTTTGGCCTTCGGGTAGTTGCCTTTCTTGGCGATATACCAGGTGGTCAACATCAGCATCAATGCCAGCACCAAACCGGGCATCACGCCGGCCATGAACAAGGCACCGATCGAGCTGTTGGTCGATACCGCATACATCACCATCGCGATCGACGGCGGGATCAGAATACCCAGGCCACCGGCCGAGGCGACGATTCCAGCGCCGAATTTGACCGGATAGCCGGCCTTGACCATCGCTGGCAGCAGGATCGAGCCGATCGCCACCACGGTCGCCGGGCTGGAGCCCGACACCGCGGCAAACAACGAGCATGCCACCACAGCGCTCAGGCCCAGACCGCCCGGCAGATGACCGACCATCGAGGTGGCAAACGCAATCATTCGCCGCGCCACGCCGCCGTGGGTCAGGAAGTTGCCGGCCAGGATGAAGAACGGGATCGCCATGATCTCGTATTTCTCGATGCCGGTGAACAGCTTCAGTGCGACGCTTTCGATCGGGACCGACGTGAAGGCGTAGAAGAAGGTCAGTACCGTCAGGCCGAGCGAGATCGAGATCGGCATGCCGGTGATCATCAGGATCGCCAGCAGCAGGAAAATGATGGCCGGATTCATTTGCGGCCTCCTTGGTTGTTGCGATCGGCGTTGTCTTGCATGTCCTTCGGATAAACCGGGCTCGGGTCCGGGTATTCGACAAATTCGTCGGACTCTTCTTCGATGCCGTCGACATGGCCTTCATCGTGGTGCGGCAGTTCGCCGGTACGGATGAACGAAACGCAGACCTGCAGGAAGCGGAAACACATCAGCGCACTGCCCAGCGGAATCGCCGAATAGACGATCCAGGTCGGCAGTTCCAGGTCGACCGTCATCGGGCCCGACAACACACCTTCGGTGCTGATTCCCAACAGGTTGTAGATGCCGTAGTGGGCACCGTTCTCCCACACGAAATGAGCGCCCAGTGCGGAGATGATTCCGGTAAACAGCGCGCCGGCGAGCAGGCCGAAGACGACGAACTTGAATCGCAGCGCCGGCTTGAGCTTGTTGATCAACACGTCGACACCGACGTGGATACCGGTGCGAACGCCGTAGGCGGCGCCGAACTTGGCCATCCAGACGAACAGGATGATGGTCAGCTCCTGCGCCCAGGCCATGTTGATGGAGAGCAGCCAGTCCTGCACACCGGGAATGGCGTAGCCCGATGTGTAGCGGTGGACCACCGCGGCAAAGGTGACGAGCGTGGCGGCGCCGATCAGCAGCGTGACGATCCACTCCTCGAGCGCGTCGAGAATTTTCATGCAGTTCTCCTCCGGGGAGTGTTGGGGCGCGGCACCGCCGGCCGGGCAACGAATGCCCGGCGGGAGCCTGCTGGGAGTGCCGCTTACTTGGCGCCGGATTCCTTGCGGATCGCGGCAACCAGATCCTTGCCGACACGCGAAGCCAGTTCTTCCTGCACCGGCGACATGGCCTTGACCCACAGGGCCATTTCAGGCGGGGTCGGAACATGGATGGCGGTCTTGCCCGACGCCTTGATTGCAGCCATCGCCTTGGCGTTGTCTTCTTCCGTGACCTTGTCGTTGAAGTCGGTCGCTTCCTTCATGGCGGTGGTCAGTTCGGTGCGGACATCGGCGGGCAGCTTGTCCCAGAACGGCTTGTTGACGACCACCACATAGCCGCTGTAGGTGTGATCGGTCATCGTCACGTATTTCTGAACCTCGAACTGCTTCTGCGTATAGAGGTTGGGCAGGTTGCCGTCTGCGCCATCGACCACGCCGGTCTGCAGCGCGGTATAGACCTCGGAAAAGGCCATGGTCTGCGGCAAGGCGCCGATCGAACGCATGATCGCCTGGTTGACCTTCGACGAATTGATGCGGATCTTCTGGCCTTTGGCTTCATCCGGTGTGCGGATCGGCTTGTTCGAGCTCAGCACACGGAAGCCGGCGTCCCAGTAGCTCAGGCCGACCATGTTGCGGGGCTCGAGCTTCTTCAGCAGCGAAGCACCGATCGGGCCACGCGTCACGCGGTGCAATCCTGCGGTGTCCGGGAAGATGTAGGGCATGTCGAAGACCTCGAATTCCTTCACACCCGCCGGGCCGAATTTGCCGGCCACCGGTGCCAGCATCTGTACGGCGCCGAGCTGCAGCGCCTCCAGCTCTTCCTTGTCCTTGTACAAGGTGCTGTTGGCGTAGATCTCGACCTTGACCTTGCCCTTGGTGCGCTCTTCGGCGCGCTTCTTGAAGAATTCGGCGGCCTGGCCTTTCGGCGTATCGGCAGCGGCGACGTGCGAGAACTTGATGACGATCGGATCCTGGGCGTTTGCCGATGCGGCAAAGGCGATTCCGATGGCCGCGGTGATGGCGAGCAATGTCTTCATGATTTTGTCTCCTGTTGAAGGTCAAGTCCGGTTGGATCCGGTATCGAGGTCGATTGAATATTCGTAAGCCGTCTCGATGTCGGCTTGCGAATCGTGGGTTCGGGATGCAGCAACAACGCCTTGCCACTTCAGCAGTTCGGCATCGACCAGTTGGCGCAGTTCGTCGGGACTTCCGGTGCTGACCTCAGCGCCATGGTCCTTGATGCGCTGCATGGTCTGCGGGTCGGTCAACAAGTCATTCAATGCCGCGTTCAGTTGCACGACGACATCTTTCGATGTACCGGCCGGCGCGAACAATGCGTACCACTGCGTGACGTCGACTCCGTTGACGCCAGCCTCGGCCAGCGTCGGTACATCGGGCAAGCCGGCGACCCGATGCGGCCCGGCCACTGCGAGCGCACGCAGCCGCCCCGCGCGGATATGCGGCCAGGCACTGAACAGGCTCGGGAACATGAATTGGGTGCGGCCGATGACGGTATCGTCGAGCGCTGGCGCGGCGCCGAAGTACGGCACGCCGAACATCGATGTCTGGCTGCCGTGCATGAACATCTCGGCAGCAAATTGCGGCGCCGTTCCACTGCCGGCCGAAGCAAAGCGATATCGGTCGGGCTGATCGCGCAACTGCTGCAGCAGATCGGCAACGTCCTTCACTGGAGTTTGCAGGTTGGCGACCAGCAAGGTCGGCGATGTCGCCACCAGACCGATCGGCTCGAAATCGCGACGCGGGTCGTAGTCCAGCTTCTGCAGTGCCGGGTTCATTGCGTGGGTGCCGATATAGCCGAGCATCAAGGTGCAGCCGTCGGCTGCCGAGCGTGCGACGAATTCGCTGGCAATCGAGCCGTTGGCGCCGGGGCGGTTGTCGACCCGCACCGGCCGACCGAGGCGCGGCGCCAGTCCGGCGGCAATCGCGCGCGCCATCGCATCGTTGCCGCCGCCGGCGGCGGTCGGCACGACGATGGTGATCGTGCGGTCTTCGCGCGGCATTGCCGAGTGGCTGGCGGCCGACCCGGAGAAGACGTAGTCGGGAAGATGCAGTTCGCCCTGCAGGATCTTGCGCGCGGTGCGCACCAGGGCGGCCTGCTCGACCCTGGCATGTTCGCCGTCGCCCGAGACGTCGACATCGACTTCGATCCGACCTTGCGGGTGCAACACGGCAATCCGGCAACGACCACTCATCACGGCCGTTCCGCTGGCCACGGTTCCCGGCAGCGCGAAGGCGGTGGCGACACCGACGGCACCGGTCACCGCGTGCGAGGCGTGGCAACGCCGTGGCGTGAAATAGCGCGAGGTCAGGCTGTGGTCATCGTCACCGGCGCTGACCAGCACCGGCTTCGGAATCACGCTTTGGCTGACATCGCCGAGTCCCATCATCTCGCCAGCCTGTCGGCGCATGGCTTCCAGCCGCTCGAGCAAGGCCGGTCTCGCGTCGAGCTCGACCGGCGATTCGCTGCCGCTGACACCGAGGTCCGCTGCACGAACGATCATCATCGGCATGGCGGAATCGATGCAGGTCACGGCGATGCCGTCGATCGTGTCGATGCGGCATCCGGTCGGGAACAGCGACCCGGTCACTGCACCGGCCGCATCGAGAAAATTCAAGCGGATCGGGGCGGCGGTTCCCGCGACGCCGTCGAGGCGGGTGTCACCCTCGTAACTGACCTGACGATCGGGTGTCAGCACCGTCACGTCGATTCGCGAGCGGGTATTGACATTGAAGACGCGCACCGTCGTTTCACCATCGGCCGCTTCGACCAGCCCCTGCTCGATGGCAAACGGCGCAACGCCCGACAACATGTTGCCGCAGTTGGGCCGGGTATCGACCGATCGCTGCCCGACGCCGACCTGGGCGAACAGATAGTCGACATCGCACCCCGGCTCGGCCGACCGCGAAACGATTGCCACCTTGCTGTTCAGGCTGCTGCCGCCGCCGACGCCGTCGAGCTGCAGCAGATCGGATGCGCCAATCGCGCCGATCAAGGCCTCGTCGCGCTGCACACCGTCCTGCGGCAGCCATTCGCGCAGGAAGAAGGGGCCTCGCGAGGTTCCGGCTCGCATCAGCACGCAGGGTACGGTTCTGCTCATTCGCCAATGATCGATGGCGGCGTGCCGGTTGTGAATTGCATAGTAGTGATCGATTGATCCACAATGCACATCACTGCGATCAGGCTGCGCCACGGGGGATATCAAGATGGCGATCGATTTCGACTTGAACGATTTGATGGCTTTTCGCGCCGTGGCCGAACTCGCCAATTTCCGCAAGGCGGCCGAGGCGGTGCACATCTCGCAGCCGGCATTCAGTCGACGCATCGACAAACTCGAGCAGGCGCTGGGCGTGAGGCTGCTGAACCGGACCACGCGACGGGTCGAGCTGACGGCGATCGGCCGCGACTTCGAACGCCGCGTGCGCCAGCTGCTCGACGACCTCGACCTCACGTTGATGGGCATTCGCGGCGAACGCTCGACTCGAATCAGCGAGGTGACGATTGCCAGCGTGCCGTCTGCGGTCAACCATTTCCTGTCGAATGTGATTGCGCGCAACCGCGAAAGCAACGCCAACGTGCGGGTCAAGGTGCTCGATGCGAGCGCCAACGAAGTCTTGTCGGCGGTCGCCCGTGGCGACGCCGATTTCGGAATCAATTTCATCGGCGCACTCGAAGGCGACATCGAATTCAAGACCTTGATCGAAGAGCGATTCGTGGCGGCATGCAGGCGCGACCATGCACTGGCCAGCCGCCGTCAGGTGCGGTGGGATGAGCTGTCGACGTACGACTTCATCGCCATCGGCAGAGCGTCGGGCAACCGCCTGCTGCTCGAACAGGCTCTCGCCGGCATTGCCAGTCTGCCGACCGGCATCTGCGAAACCCAGCATGTGACGACCATCCTCGGCCTGGTCGAGGCCGGACTTGGCGTTGCCGTCGTGCCGTTGATGGCGATGCCGGGCGCCGACCACCCGCTGCTGGTCAGCGTGCCGCTGATCGATCCGGAGGTGACGCGAAAGGTCGGGCTGATCAAGCGGCGCGGCCGCTCACTCGGGCCGGCGGCACAGCAGCTTTATGAGCTTTGCGTCGAGATGCAGGGGCGCAAGTTGCCGAAAAAACGTTCGCGACCTTCAGGAAAATCCTGACGAGTTTGCAGACGGCGGCAGCGCTGCCGTGAACGATTGATGTGCCGTGAAGATCAATCGATCGGAACTATGCAATTCACATCGGTGTCGATGCGCGGAATCATCCGGTTCGTGATTTGCCGGATGAAACCCGAGATGGTGGCCGGCGGCGAACGACCCCCCAACCACGCAGGAGACATCCGCAATGAAGAAACAACTGCTTGCCATCAGCATCGCCGGCCTTTTTATCACTCCGGCGGCAATCGCGCAGAGCAGCGTTACCGTCTTCGGCATCGCCGACTCCGCCGTGCGTCATGTCGATAATCAGGGCCTGGGCTCGGTCAGCAGTCTCGTCAGCGGCTCGAATTCGACCAGCCGGATCGGTTTTCGTGGCGTCGAGGATCTGGGCGGTGGCATGGTCGCAGGCTTCCATCTGGAGCATGGCCTGTTGATCGACGAGGGCACGCCTGCCACCACCACCAAATTCTGGGATCGGCGTTCAACGGTCAGCGTCGCGAGCAAGACCCTGGGCGAGATCCGCCTGGGCCGTGATTTTGTTCCGACCTACCGCAACTGGAGCCGCTACGACCCGTTCGCGTATGTCGGTGTCGCCCGCTCGGCTGACCTGATTTCCAGCACGCCTGTCGGGCCGATCCGCTCCGCATTCGGAACCAACAACAACACCACGGTTCGTGCCGACAACGGCGTCCAGTATCTATTGCCGAAGATCGGCGGACTGGAAGGCGAGGTGATGGCCGCACCCGGTGAAGGTGGCGATGCCACCGCCGGCCGCGCCAAGCTGTTCGGCGTGCGCATCGGCTATGCAACCAAGGCTTTCGGCATCTCGGCGGCGACCGTGCAATCGCAGAACAGCCTGACCACCCTCGGCAAGTTCAAGGACAGTGCAATTGGCGGCAACTTCACAGCCGGACCGGTCGAGCTGTCGGCAGCCTGGCGTCAGATGAAATATGCCTCGGTCAAGCAGACCAACCTGCTGCTCGGTGCCGAGGCGACGTTCGGACCGCATGTCCTGAAGGCTTCGGTGCAGCAGGTGAACCTGGATGGCAAGGTCGGAGCGGTCGATGTCAGCGCCAACGATGCGACCAAGCTCGGCTTGGGCTACGTCTACAACCTGTCCAAACGCAGCGCGATCTATACCACCGTGGCGCGCATCAACAACGATGGCGCGGCCCGGTTCACGATTCCCGGCGGCGCTGCCGGGCTGGCGGCTGGCGCTTCGTCGACGGGCTACGAAGCCGGTCTGATCCACAAGTTTTGAATTTTCTCAGCGGAGCCCGGCGAAAAAGCTTTCGCCGGGGCTTGAGAAGGGTCCGGCGCAAGGCGGACCCTTTTTTTCGCGCAGAACCGGCGCCGAAGGCATGAACGGGTTCGGCGTCAGTCAAAAAGCAATCGCGACTGAAGGCGCTCCTGCAGGCAATTTGTAGGTGCGCCTTCAGACGCGATTTTCGGGAGTTGCCCTCGCGGGCACCGACATTCAGCGCAGACTCGCCAGCACCCGATCGACCATCACCCCCGACTGCCCCAGATAGTTGGCCGGATCGCACAGCTCGGCCAGCGCAGCGCGGTCGAGGTGCTGGTTGATCTCCGGATGTTCGGCCAGCAGATCGATCAGCGGACGCTGCTGCTTGACCGCTTGGCGGCAGATGTCGTAGACGAGGTCGTGTGCATATTCGCGGCCGATGTACGGGCCCAGACCCATCATCACCGCCTCGCTCATCACCAGCCCGCCGGTCATGTCGATGTTGCGGCGCATCGCCTTGGCATCGACCTCCAGCCCTTCGACGATCACCCGCGCCTGCTTCAGTGCGCCGGCCAGCAGGCAGAACGACTCCGGCAGCACGATCCACTCGATCTGCCACGGTCCGGTCGAACGCTCATGGTCGGCGACCATCGCATCCATCAACGCGGCCGAATGCTGGCGCACCACGCTGATCGCGCCGTGGATATAGCGCGCTGCTGATCGGATTGCGCTTTTGCGGCATGGTGCTGCTGCTGCCACGGCCGTGGTAATACGGCTCCTGCACCTCGCCGACCTCGGTCTGCATCATCAGCTTGACGTCCATGCTGAGCTTGCCCAGCGTGCCGCCGATCAGGCCGAGCAGCGCGCCGACTTCGGCGATGTTGTCGCGGATGGTGTGCCAGGCGATCAGCGGCTGGCCGAGACCCAGTTCGGCGCACAGGCCGGCCTGCGTTTCCATGGCGCCCTTGTCGAGCGACGCCAGCGTGCCGGCAGCGCCGGCGAATTCGCCGACCTCGACCCGCGGCCGCAATTGCGCCAGACGTTCGCGGTGGCGTTCGACGGCAGCCAGCAGGCTGGCCATCTTGAAGCCGAAGGTGATCGGAATCGCCTGCTGCAGGTTGCTGCGGCCGATCATCGGCGTCAGCCGATGATCCTTCGCCAGCTTGGCCAACGCAGCGGACATGGCGGCCAGTTCGCGGTCGACGATGTCCAGGCCTTCGCGGATCTGCATCGAGGTCGCGGTATCGGTGATGTCCTGCGTCGTCGCACCCCAATGCACGAATTCGCCGAGCTTGTCGCGGCACAGCAGATTGACCTGCGAAACCACGCCGAGGATCGGGTAGCCGATGCGTTCGGTCTGCGCACGCAGCTTGACCATGTCGATCTGGTCGAGCTTGCAGTGGCTGATGATCTCGTCGGCCGCCTCCTGCGGGATCAGGCCGAGCTTGGCTTGCACCTTGGCCAGCGCCGACTCGATATCGAGGTATTTCTGCGTGCGGTTTTCGTCCGACCAGACATGGCGCATTTCATCGCTGCTGAAGATGCCCTGGAAGATCGCCGAATCGATGATGGTGGAAGCCATTGGATGTTCTCGCTGGAGTTGAAATGGGTTGGCGTGTGACGTCAGCTGCCGGCGCGCTGCAGGGTGCGCTGCGCCTGCAAGACGACGGGTCGATCGATCATCCGGCCGTCGAGCTTGGCGGCACCCGGCGAGCCGGCCTCGGCGGCCAGCACGCGGCGCGCCCAGTCGAGTTCCTGCGCGCTCGGCGCCAGCGCCGCGTGGATCGCCGCAACCTGTCTGGGATGAATACACAACTTGGCACCGAAGCCGAAACGGCGCGCCCAGGCCAGATCCGCGAGCAGCCGCTCCTCGTCGTCGATCTGCGGCGTGACGCCGGCAACCGGCGAGGCCAAATCGGCCAGGCGCGACGCAATCGTCAACCGGCTGGCGGCGTGGATCAGCGCATCGGAGTGAACACTGATGTCGAGGTCGAGATCCAGCGCGAAATCCAGCGTTCCGAAGACCAGGCGACTGACCCCTTTGCATGCAGCGACGGCGTCGGCATGGGCGACGCCGCGAGCGCTTTCGATCAGAGCCAGCACCTGCATGTCGGGCAATACCGCTCGAACCGCCGCGATGTGTTCTGGCGATTCGGCCTTCGGCAACATGGCGCAGCCGATGCCGGCGTCACGCAGCAGCCTCAAGTCATCGGCAAAGGCTGCCGATTCGGCATCGTTGATGCGCACGACGATTCGCTCAAGATCGGCCGCGGTGGCAGCCCAGTCGGCGATCGCGTTGCGGGCATAGGCCTTGGCGTCGGCGGCGACCGCATCTTCGAGGTCGAGCACGACCCGGTCGGCACCGCTGTCGATCGCCTTGGCAAAGCGCTCCGGCCGGTTGCCGGGTACGAACAGATAGGTTCGGGCGCTCATACGGCTTCGGCGGCACGAAGTGCTTCGATGCCCTTGGCGTCGATGCCCAGTTCACGCAATACCGCATCGGTATGCTCGCCCAGCGCGGGCACCGGGTCCATTCGCGGGCCTTCGTCCCAAGTGCCCGGCGGCAACATCGCCGGGATCGGCCCGGCGGGCGTGCCGACTTCGCGCCAGCGGCCGCGCGCCTTCAGCTGCGGATGGGCCCACACCTCGTGCATGGTGTTGACCCGGGCGTTGGCAATCTGCGCCGCTTCGAGTCGCTCCACGACCTGCGGTGCGCTCAGCGTGCTGAAGGCCTCGACGATCAGCGCGCGCAGCGCATCCCGTGCCTCGACGCGCTTGGCATTGCCGGTAAATCGCGGATCGGTGGTCAGCGCCGGTTGCTGCAGCACGACTTCGCAGAACTTGGCCCATTCGCGCTCGTTTTGCAGGCCCATCATCACGGTTCCGCCATCGCCGGTGGGGAACGGGCCGTAGGGATAAATCGTCGCGTGTGAGGCGCCGGTGCGCGGCGGCGGCGGTGCGCCGTCGAAGGCGTAATAAAGCGGATAGCTGGTCCACTCGGCCAGCGACTCGAGCATCGACACATCGATATGCTGGCCACGGCCGGTCTGCGCACGTTGCATCAACGCGGCCAGGATATTGGTATAGGCATACATGCCGGCGGCAATGTCGGCGATCGACGGACCGGCCTTGCTCGGTTCATCGGGTGTGCCCGTGACCGAAACGAAACCGGCCTCGCTCTGGATCAGCAGATCGTAGGCCTTCTTGTCGCGATAAGGTCCGTCAGCGCCGTAGCCCGAGATGTCGCAGACGATGATGCCGGGCTTCAGCTCGGACAGGCGCTCGTAGCCGAGGCCCAGTCTTGCCGCTGCTCCGGGCGCCAGGTTCTGCACCACGACGTCGGCTTTCTCGATCACCAGGCGTTCGAGCACCTTGGCCGCCTCCGGATGCTTGACGTCGAGCGTGACACTTTCCTTGGAGCGGTTGGTCCAGACAAAGTGCGACGCCAGGCCTTTCACTCTGGAGTCGTAGCCGCGCGCGAAATCGCCTGTACCCGGACGCTCGATCTTGATGACGCGTGCGCCGAGATCGGCCAGTTGGCGGGTCGCGAACGGCGCGGCGATCGCGTGTTCGAGGGTGACGACGGTGACGCCTTTGAGGGGTTGCATGGTCAGCCTTCTGATGATTCGGTCATGTTCAGCGGTTCAGTCGGCCACCAGCCTGGCGCGCTGCACCACCTGCTTCCACTTTGCGAGCTCGGTCTTCACCAGCTCACCGAGCTGTTCCGGCGTGCCCCCCTCGACGTCGGCACCATGGTCCTCGATGCGCTTGATGATCTGTGGATCGGCAAGCACCTGGTTCAATGCCTTGTTGAGTTGCGCCACCACCGGCTTCGGTGTCTTGGCCGGCGCGAACAATGCATACCACTGCTGCACCTCGACACCGTCTACGCCGGCCTCCTTCAGCGTCGGCACGTCGGGCAGCAACGGCGAGCGTTTGGGGCCGGCAATCGCCATCGCCCTCAGCTTGCCGGACTTGACATGGGGCACCGCGGTGAACAGGCTCGGAAACATGAATTGGGTCTGACCTCCGATGGTGTCGCTGATTGCCGGCGCCGACCCCTTGTAAGGAATCCCGAGCATCGTGACGCCGACGTTGAGCTTGAACAGCTCGGCCGCGAAATGGGGCGCCGTGCCATTGCCGGCCGACGCATAGGTGAACTTGTCAGGCTTGGCCTTGAGCTGGGCGATCAGGTCCCGCACATCCTTCACCGCGACAGCGGGATTGGCCACCATCAGTGTCGGCGAATACCCGACCAGGCCCACCGGTTCGAAGTCGGCCTGCGGATCGTATCGAAGCTTCTGCAAGGCCGGATTCATCGCATGGGTCGCGATATAGCCGAGCATCAGCGTGTGCCCGTCGGGCTTGGCACGCATCACATATTCGCTGGCGATCGCGCCATTGGCGCCGGCTCGGTTGTCGACGATCACGGTCTTCCCGAGCAGGGGCCCGAGACGTTCGGCGATGGTGCGGGCGATCGCATCGTTGCCGCCGCCGGCAGCTGTCGGCACAACGATGGTGATCGTCTTGTCGGGAAAAGCTGCTGAGGCACCAGAGGCAATCAGCAAGGCGGCGGTGGAAAGGGCAGTGGTGATCAGTCGTTTCATGACGGGATGGTCGAGGTGTCTTGTAATGATGGGTGGGCTCGATGTCGCAGCGCGTTCAGCTGCGCAGCGTGGCCACCGCGTCCATCGTCAGCCAACCATCATGGTCCTGTGCCCACAGTCGCACGCTCTTGCCATCTTCGGACGGCTGGCCGTTGACCTGGAAGGGATGCAGGTCGAACGTCGGGCGCACCGCCTTGAACTTGAAGCTCGCGACCTCCGCACCAGGTGCCTGGCGGCGCAGCAGATCCATCAGCAGCGTTGCAATCAGCGGGCCGTGAACGATCAGACCGGGATAGCCCTCGACCTCGGTGACATATTTGCGGTCGTAGTGGATGCGGTGACCGTTGAAGGTCAGCGCCGAATAACGAAACAGCAGCACATCATCAGGCACGATCGTGCGCTGCCAGGCGGCGCCGGCCTCAGCCTTCTGCGGCGGCGGCTCGACGTCGGTCGGCTGCTTCGCCTCGCGGTACACGATGTCGTGAAATTCAACCAGAGCCGGGTCGCTCGCCCCGTTGCAGCGCAACTCGTGCCGCACCTTGACGAAGACCAGCTTGCCGGTGCGACCTTCCTTGGTCGTCACGTTGTCGATCGTCGATCGGCGTTCGACGGCATCACCAACGCGGATCGGCGTGCGGAACTCGAACTGGCTGCCGGCCCACATGCGGCGCGGCAGTGGCACAGGCGGCAGAAAGCCGCCCCGCTTGGCATGGCCGTCGGGGCCGATTTCGCTTTGCTGATGCAGCGGCAGAAAGTACAGCCAATGCCACAGCGGATGCAACACACTGCCCTCAGGCACATCGACCTGGGGATGGTCGAGGGTGGCGTTCAGCGCCTTGATCGGTGTGGGCCCGATTCGGTCGGCGACGGTTTCGCTGCGGCCGATCCACGCGGCCAGATCGAGATCTTGAGTCATCGTTGCCCTCTCGCTTGCCGCCGCCTCGGATATCGAGACAACTTGAATGCCACGAAGTGTCGGACACCAGGGCTTGTTGTGGAAGTGCAAGATTCGAATCGATTGATGTGCGTGATGCATATACTGGTATGGCACGGCAATCGATGCTCTGGAGCGCAGGGTCAGAATCGGGCTCGTTGCGGACATTGCGCAGACGGCCTCAACGCCGCCATCCAACCGGCTGAGCGGGAGCACCGGGGCGGGCTGCCCTGTTCTGCTGCGTGTCCCCCGTCGGGCCTGACGGCCCTCCTCCTCCTTTACCTCCGCAGAACAGGGCAGCCCACCCCGGCGCTCAAGCTCCACCGTCGCATGCGCCCAAGACCGCCCTTTTGAAGGTCAGCGAGTCATTCGGGCCGAGGACGGTGGGTGGCCGGATGCCGTAAGTAAAGGAGGAGGGCCGAAACAAGGCGACCGCAGCGCTCGGTGGTGAACCGGCCCGGGGGACATGAAGGCATCCGGCCACCCGCCGGCCTCGGCCTTGCTCGAGCGCTCGAATGCAATGATGAATTCGACACCTCTCAAGCGTTCGTTCGCAATGTCCGTAACGAGCCCGACGCCGACTTGAAGAAACCCCCAGGAATCACCGCCGGCAGCGCGCCCTTCCCGGCGGCCTTCGATTCACTCCGCACCGATTCCCAGCTTGTCGGGCTGGCGACGCTCGATGGCGTATTTCAGCAGGGCGGCGCCACGGTAGATGCCGTGGGCGAACTTGCCGTAGGGCATGGTCGCGAACAGCGCCATCACCGCCCCGAGGTGAATGCACAGCAGCAGCGCCAGCGCTTGCGTGTGTCGAAACGACATCAGAAGAAGACCTGTCGTCGCGGTCAGGAACAGCAGGGCGATGAAGCCACGGTCCATCGGGCGCTGCCGCTGGTCCTGCTGCAAGGGATGGCGCCGCAGGTTGAGCCAGAACAGGCCGGCCGTGCCGACCGCCAGCGAGATGCCGCCTGAGATGCCGAGCAGTTTCGGCAGCGTGGTGAAGCCGTAGGGCGCTTCCCAGCCGAACAGGTAGTGGTAGATCGTGGCGACACTGGTTGCCGCGAAGCACAGTGCGAAGCCGTAGAAGGTCAGGTGGTGCATCCGCCTGCGGGACAGCGTAAACGCATCGTCTTCGTTGTTGCAGCCGTCGCCGTGACCGCCGCCCAAGTATCTGAGGCGCAGCACATCGTGCGCGGCTTCACCGATCGCGGGCGACGACGCGGTGCCGGGATCTTCATCGCGCCAGAAGCGGCGCACGCCGATCGCCAGCGCAAGGGTCGCGAACAGGAAGATCGGCGCGAACAGGCTGACCATCAGATTGTGCGGAAACAATGCATAGAAGTTGCCGTCGAGCGGCACCGTCAGCAATGAACCCTGCATCGCGACCGCCAGCATCAGGAACAGCGCGAGCCCGCCGACCAGCGCCAGCGACAGCGTCAGGCCATTGCGCTGATACAGCGCACCGAGCGCGGGCGGCCAGGCGTAGTCCGAATAGGTCTGCAGCCTGACCTTGGCCATCGCCTGCGGCACGTTGACGGCAAATTCGTGGGGCGGCGCGTACTGACAGGCGTGCAGGCAGGCACCGCAGTTGTGGCACAGGTTGGCAAGGTAATGGATGTCGGCCTTGCCGAATTCGAGCCGTCTGGTCATCGCCGGAAAGACGGCACAGAAGCCTTCGCAATAGCGACAGGCATTGCAGATCTGCATCTGCCGGCCGACCTCGGTCTCGTCGCCGGTCAGGCTGCGGATCGGAATCACGCGGCCGGTGCCGCCGCCGAGTTCGCTGGCTTCCCGGGTCAAGGCTTCAAGCGACTGCATGTGCGGCCTCCTTCATTGCAGCCGCAGCCGCTTGCGTTCCGGCAATGCGGCCGAAGGCGGTGCCGATCGACATGCCGACGCCGGCGGTGTAACCCTTGCCGAGCACGTTGCCGGCCATCATTTCACCGGCAACGAACAGGTTGTCACTGGGCTCGCCGCCGAAGTGCACCGCAGCATGCTCGTCGACCTTCAGGCCGAGGTAGGTGAAGGTCACGCCCGGCCGCAGCGGATAGGCGTAGAACGGCGGCCTGTCGATCGGCCGCGCCCAATGGCTCTTGGCCGGCGCCAGGCCTTCGGTGTGGCAATCGTCGAGCGCGGTGTGATCGAAAGGGCCGCCACGACAGGCGGCGTTGTAGCGGTCGAGCGTTGCCATGAAGGTTGTCGGGTCGAGGCCGAGCTGTTCGGCCAACGCCGGCAGCGTGGCGGCTCGAGTCCCGGCGAACACCGGCGGCATGAAGCGGCCGATCGCCTTCGAATCGATGATCGACCAGGCGATCTGCCCGGGTTGCTGGGCGACCAGTCGACCCCAGATCGCATACCGCTTGGGCCAGAAATCCTCGCCTTCGTCGTAGAACCGCGCGGCATCACGGTTGACCACGACACCCAGCGAGACGCAATCGATCCGGGTGCAGATGCCGCCGTCGTACAAGGGCGCGCGCGCATCGATTGCGACCATGTGCGCCTGCGTCGCGTCGCCGATGCGGTCGGCGCCGGCATCGAGCATGAAGCGCAGCAGCGTGCCGGTGTTGAACCGCGTGCCGCGGATCAGGAAGTTGTCGGCCGGGTATTCGCCACGCTCGTTGACGCCCCAGGCCTCGCGCAGCCATTCGCGGTTCGATTCGAAGCCGCCGGCGGCCAGCACGCAACTGCGCGCCTCGATGCGCTCGGCACCGACGAACGCGGCAACGAAGCGGCCGTCGCGAAGTTCGAGCCGATCGACCGGCGAGTCGTAGCGAACCGATACGCCGAGATTTTCGGCACTGCGGTAGTAGGCATTGACCAGCGCCTTGCCGCCACCCATGAAAAACGCGTTGGTCCGCGCGGTGTGCAGCGCACCCGACAGCGAAGGCTGGAAGCGCACGCCGTGGCGCACCATCCACGGCCTGCAGGTGGCGGATTGGCGGATCACCAGCCGGGCCAGTGCTTCGTTGGTCGCGCCACCGGTCACCTTCAGCAGATCCTGCCAGTATTCCTCTTCAGGATAGGCGTCGACCAGCACGTCCTGCGGCGCATCGTGTTTGCAGCGCAGGTTGCGCGTATGTTGCGAATTGCCACCGCGCCATTCGCGCGGCGATGCCTCCAGCAGCAGCACCGAAGCGCCCGCCTCGCGCGCCATCAATGCGGCGCAAAGTGCGGCGTTGCCACCGCCGATGACCAATACATCGACCGTCGACCTTGTTCGCGTGTTCTGCTGCATGGCGCGCACTGTAGGCGGGCCGGATCAACTCCGGTAGGCCTGGCAAGGCAAGGCCTGTTCACGATTCGTGAAGGGTGGCGCCTATCCATTCCTTGTCGATGACCAGTTGACGGACCACCTGGACCAGCACGATGCGGGCTGCCAGAGCCGCCGGAGACAGCTCGTCGTCAGTCAAGCTGGCCAGCACATTGCGTCGCCTTGCTCCGGCATCGACCACCCGGATCAGCCGCAAGCCGGCGTCACCTCGGCGCGATACGGCGGCGCCCGGCTGTATGGTTGCCGCCACGCCCGCACGCACCTGCTCCATCAGGATCGCCAGCCCATCGATATCCGCGATCACACGCGGTTGGCAATCCGCTCGGGCAAACGCCGCATCGACGATGACGCGCAGGCCATGTGGCGCACTGGGCATGAGCAAGGGCAATTGGCCCAGCCTTGCCAGCCTGGTCTGCCTGCCTTTGGGCATGCCGGGAAAGCCGGTCGCGCCGATGACGAACAGGTGTTCGTCGAGCAAGGGCTTGGCATTGAGACCGGTTGCAGCCTCGGCAACGAACAGCACCGCGAGATCGAGCTGGCGCGATCTCAACATGTCGCCCAGATACCCCGACAAGCTCTCGACGAGGTGCAGATGAATCTGCGGATAACGCGCGCGCATCGCCGCCATGAATGGCGCTGCCAGCACGGCGGCGGTGGTCGGCGCAAGGCCGACACTGACGGTTCCCGACAAGCGGCCCTGTTGCGCCGCGCGCACGCGCCTCGTCGGCATGGCGCAGCGCCAACTGCGCCTGGCGCCAGAATGCCAGACCGGCATCGGTTGGCACCACACCCTGCGGACCGCGCTGCAGCAACCGGGTACTGAGTTCGCTTTCCAGCCGACTGATCTGCTGGCTGAGTGTCGAGGTGACCACGCCGAGGTCCGCCGCCGCACGGCCGAGACTGCCCAGCTCGAGCACCCGCACCAGATATCGCAACTGCCGCAGTTCCATTGGCCTTGGGTCCGAAATTCGCGATGCAGCCCGTTGAGAAACTCATTCTCTGAAACCCTCCGATTCTCAACGATTCGATCATGCTGGCGCGACGCCAAGCGCATCCAATGGATCGCTTGAGACCGTGCGCGACCTGGCCTCGCTTCGGCACTCGCTGCGCATTGGGGACGTTTGCGTCGGCAGGGAACACAGCCGGCATTGCTGAGGCTAGCGGTCGGTATCCTGCTCAGTTGGCGTCGGGCCGTTGTTTGATCAATGGGTCTGCATCGGTATGCCTAAATCTGTGGGCCTGTCGGTCGACCGTCGTCTGGCCGGGCCGCTTGCCGCTGTCGCGCTCGCCCTGGCGCACCCAGCGTCTGGGCCGCCTGCCGGCGCCAACGGCGTCAGCGTTGCCGACAGCATTCCGAATCTCGCAGGCCAGCGTGTGAGCTACCTTGAAGGGCAATTGGGCGCGTGAAGTCGGGTACGCGTGTCGGCGTCGACAGGTGCGCGCAAGAACGCGGTAATGAACGTCATCGCGGGGCAGTTCGGCCTACGGGCCCAGGGCCTCGAACCATTCCCGATAAGGCGTGTTCCTGGCGAGCCTGCGATTGAAGTCAGGCGCGCCATCGGCCCACCACACGGCGCCTCGCTCGCCGAGTGCCTGCTTCACGCGATCGACCTCGTCTCGTGCCGCCCGGCGCTCCACCTCGGGGCGCTTGCCGCGCAGGGCGCGTCGTGCCTCCATCAGCTGCTTGACGAGCGCGTCGCGAACGTCGGCACCGAGGTGGGGATTTGTCTTGCGCCACAAGCGCCCCCTCACCACGAAGTAACGCCCATCGGGTGTTGTCGGATGGCCGGCGGTGTCCGGCCTCGGTCTACCCAGGCGGATCGGTCCACGCAGCGGTTCGTCGGGCGATAGGATGCGACCGCGCTGGCTGATGCTCAGGAGTCCCTGTCTGGCCATCGTGATCGCGACGGCTCTAGCGCTGGGCATCAGCGGCCGCCAATCGTTCGGCGCCAATAACCGGGCCGCTTCGGACGGACAAAGGGTCGCAGGCGGCTGCCGCTTCTCCAGCAGGCTCAGGATGGCTTCGCGAATCTGGTCCTCGGTCGGGTGCAGGTGCATGGCCTCAATGGTGATGCAGAGCACGGCAGCGACTGCGTCACCCGCTTCGCTGTGCGGAACTTTGAAGCAACGTCGAATGACACGCATCCTGCGATGCCCGTGATGATGCCACCGCCCACCGGTGCGGCATCGCCTCCGCGCTCGCGAAGCTGCGAATTCTTTCAGTCCGGTCAATACCTGATTTTTTATTTTTTACGTGCCGAAGAGAGATGTATGTACAAACTGATTGCTTTGCTACGCATGTGTCCCGCATGCTTGCGGGAACCAATGAAGTTATCGATCATTGGTTTGAGGCTGGCCAAACCCGCCAAGCCACAGTTGCGAACACGGCTTTCGACAGCTTAAGACTGTTATGTGGAGATTTCCATAACAGTCTTTATGACAAGACCCCAGTTATGACAAGTTCTCGCGATGGCGTAGGCCAGCAGGCCGCGCCGGCGCTCGCGATCCGTGGGTCGCGCCACGCGCGGCACTGGACATAATTCGGATGCGGGCGCAGTACCGACGGCTCCACCACTGGAGACCGTCATGACCGTGATCCCTGAACTGCAACCCGATACTGCGGGGCCTGGCTGCTCGAAGGCCCGCTGTCCGCCCAGGTCCCGGCTTATGTCAGCCGACTGGAGCGCGGCCGGTATGCCGCCCAGACGCGCCGGTCGCTGCCTGAGCGCCGTAGCTCACTTCGCGCACTGGATGTCGATTGCTCCTTGCCGGCGCGCATGCTCGATGAGGGCTGCGTCGAGCAATTCCTTCGCTCCCATCTGCCTCGCTGCGACTGTCCGCGCTGTGCGCTGCGCACGCCTATGTGAGGTGCATGCGGCGTTGGTGCCCGATGCTTGAGATCCTGCGTGTCGAGGGCGTCATCGCTCGGCCTTCCGCGCGCTCTGGGCCCGTTGCCGATGAGCTGCGCCGCTACGACGCGCACATGCGTGACGCGTGCGGCCTGGCCGCCGGCACGCGGCGCGGCCGGCTGCGCATCGTTCGAACGGCTGCTGGAGGCCAAGTTCGCCGGTGGGCCCGTCGTCGTCAGTGAACTTCGGACCGACGACATACGGCAGTTCATCGCCGACCAGCTCGATGCCCTGGGCACCACCAGCAACGCCATCTCGATCGCCTGGGCGCTGCGCGCGTACCTGCGCTACCGCGCAAGCCTTGGCGACGCGGTGCAACGCCTGCGGGCAGTCATCACGTCGCCCGCGAACTGGAGCATGGCGAGACTGCCGCGCGGACTCACATCCGAGGAGGTGGAGCGGCTGCTGAGTTCGTTCACCCCGGCGCTGCCTTCGCCTTGCCGCGGCTACGCCGTCGTGCGGCTGGCGCTGGATCTTGGACTGCGCGGCATCGAGATCAGCCGACTGCAACTGGCCGACATCAACTGGCGTGAAGGAACCGTCACGCTCAAGGGCACGAAGCCGCGCCGCCAGGAGCTCTTGCCCCTGCCGACGATGCACTGGCCAGGCCCTGGAGGCCTACCTCCGTCACGAACGACCCAAGACCAGCGATACCGCGGTGTTCGTGCGCCGCATTGCGCCCCACGACCAGCCAATCGGCGTCGACGCCATCCGCAGAGTATTTCGCGACGCGTTTCGGCGAGCGGGCATACCGCATGGCCGCGGTCATGCCCTGCGACACACCTTGGCCTGCCGGATCGTCAACCACGGCGGCTCGATCAAGGAGGTGGCCGATGTACTGCGCCACCGATCGCTGGACACCGCGATGATCTACGCCAAGGTTGACCATGGAGCGCTGTCCGGCGTCGCCCTGCCTTGGCCGGGGAGTCCGGCATGAGCGCCGAGCTCAGCCTGCAGGCCAGGGTCGAACAGTACCTGGCTGAGCGACGCCGGGCGGGCTTCGAACTCAGCACGATGGGGCGCGGTCTTGCGAGCTTGGCCAGATATGTCCAGGCCACGGGGCACTTCGAGCCGCTGACCGCCGATCTGATGGCAGCATGGGCGCGCCAGGCCAAGAGTGGGCATGGTAATCGCGCCACCTCGGCCCGTCGGCTGAAGATGCTGCGGCCGTTCACCCGTTGGCTACGGCAGTTCGAACCTGCCACCGAAGTGCCCGACGAAGCCGTCTTCGGCGCCTTGCCCGGCCGCATGACACCGCACGTCTACCGCGAGGGCGAGATCGTCGAATTGCTGGCCGCAGCCAGGCAGATCGGTCCCCGTGGCGGACTGCGCCCGTTGGTGATGGAGACGCTGTTCGGGTTGATCGCCTGCACCGGGTTGCGCATTTCCGAGGGGCTGGGACTGCTCGATGGCGATGTCGATCTTCAGGCCGGCGAGCTGACGATCCGCCACAGCAAGTTCGGCAAGTCTCGGCGGTTGCCGCTGCATCCGAGCTCCGTGCAGGCTCTGGCGCGCTACCGCGCGCAACGCGCCCGGCATGTGCGCAGCACGCCAGAGTCGCCGTTCTTCGTCTCCAGCCGGGGGCGTCTGATGGGTCACCCGGTCGGGGACCGCCAAGTCCACCGCATCTTCGAGCAACTGCGACGGCAACTGGGCTGGGTCGATCGCGGCAGCCATGGCACCCCACGCATTCACGACCTGCGTCACAGCTTCGCCGTGCGGCGGCTGGTGCGGTGGCACGAGCAGGGCGTGGACATGAGCCAGCGAATGCTGGCGTTGTCGACCTACCTTGGCCACGTCAAGGTCTCCAACACCTACTGGTACCTCACCGGCGTGCCGGAGTTGATGGGCCTGATCGGTCAGCGCTTCGAACGCTTTGCCCATCCCTGGGAGGGCAGTGATGAGTAAGCCATCGACACCGAGAGCCGCGCCGAGCTTCGCTGCGCTGGTGCAGTCGTTCTTCACCGAGTACCTGACGCAGCAGCGCGCGATGAGCCCGCAAACGGTGGCGACCTACCGCGATGCGTTCGTGCTGTTCCTGGACTTCGCGACGGTGCGGCTGCACAAGCAGCCCACGACGATGGGCCTGCAGGACATCACCCCGGAGCTGATCCTGGCCTTCCTCGATCATCTGGAACGAGATCGCGGCAACGTCGTTCGCACTCGCAATGCCAGGCTGGCAGCGCTGCGGGCGTTCATGAAGTTCGCCGGCCACCGTGATGTCGGCGCGCTGCACATCGTCGAGCAGGCACTGGGCGTGCCGAAGAAGCACTTCGAGCGGCCGATGCTCGGCTTCCTGGCGCGCGAGGAGATGCTGGCGATCATCGGCAAGCCAGGGCCGAGCTGGACCAGCCAGCGCGATCACCTACTGCTGCATATGCTCTACAACACCGGCGCGCGGGTGTCGGAGGTCATCGGCATACGCTTGGCCGATGTCGTGCTCGACGGCGCAGCCTGCGTCCACTTGCATGGCAAGGGGCGCAAGCAGCGGACGCTTCCGCTGTGGCGATCGACGGTAAAGGCAGTACGGGCTTGGCTGAGGGTGAACCCGGAACTGGTGTCAGCATCGGCCCTGCTGCCCAACCGGGACGGTCAACCGATGACGCGCTCCAACGCCGCGCAGCGGCTCTCGCTGGCCGTGGCGGCGGCAACACCGGCGATGCCAAGCCTGCGGGACCGACGCATTTCCCCGCACACGGTGAGACACACGACTGCAATGCATCTGCTGCAGTCCTGCGAGCGCGATCGATGAGGTCGCCCTGTGGCTGGGTCATGAGAGCCCGACTACGACTCACCAATACACGCAGGCCGACCTTGCTACGAAGGAAAAGGCACTGGCCAAGCTTCAGGACCCCAACACCGCCAGCCAAGCGCTTCAAGGCCACCGACTCGCTTCTGAAGTTCCTGAAGACGCTGTGATTATGAGAAGACCCGGTTCGCGTCGAATGCCTCTTGTACGAGGTGATCGATGCGCGGGAGAGCATCGAACTTCTCATAACTGGGGTCTGGTCATAAAGACTGTTATGTGGAGATCTCTCCATAACAGTCTGAAGCTGTCGAAAGCCGTGGTCGCGACTGTGGCTTGGCGGTCTTGGCCGGCCTCAAACCAATGATCGATAGCTAAAGTGGTTCCCGCAAGCATGCGGGATACATGCGTAGCAGAGCAATCAGTTTGTACATACATCCCTCTTCGGCACATAGAAAATCACGTATCGGCCGGACTGAAAAATGTCGCGCAGCTTCGCGAGCGCAAAGGCGATGCCGCACCGGTGGGCGGTGGCACCATCACGGGCATCGTAGGATGCGTGTCATTCGACGTCGTTTCAAAGGTCCGCACAGCGAAACGCGTGACGCAGTCGCTGCCGTGCTCCGTCCACCATCGAGGCCATGCACCCGACCGAGGACCAGATTCGCGAAGCCATCCTGAGCCTGCTGGAGAAGCGGCAGCCGCCTGCGACCCTTTGCCCGTCCGAAGCGGCCCGGTTATTGGCGCCTGACGATTGGCGGTCGCTGATGCCCAGCGCGAGAGCCGTCGCGATCACGATGGCCGGACAAGGACTCCTGAGCATCAGCCAGCGCGGTCGCATCCTGCCGCCCGACGAACCGCTGCGTGGACCGATCCGCCTGGGTAGACCGGTGCCGGACACCGCCGGCCATCCGACAACACCCGATGGGCGCTACTTCGTGGTGAGAGGGCGCCTGTGGCGCAAGGCGAATCCGCACCTCGATGCCGACGTTCGCGACGCGCTCGTCAAGCAGCTGATGGATGCACGACGCGCTCTGCGCGGCAAGCGCCCCGAGGCGGAGCGCCGGGCGGCACGAGACGAGGTCGATCGCGTGAAGCGGGCACTCGGCGAGCGAGGCGCCGTGTGGTGGACCGATGGCGCGCCTGACTTCAATCGCAGGCTCGCCAGGAACACGCCTTATCGGGAATGGTTCGAGGCCCTGGGCCCGTAGGCCGAACTGCCCCGCGATGACGTTCATTACCGCGTTCTTGCGCGCACCTGTCGACGCCGACACGCGTACCCGACTTCACGCGCCCAATTGCCCTTCGAGGTTAGCTCTCACGCTGGCCTGCGAGATTCGGAATGCTGTCGGCAACGCTGACGCCGTTCGCACTGTCAGGCGGCACAGACGCTGGGTGCGCCAGTGGGAGCGCGACAGCGGCAAGCGGCCCGGCCAGACGACGGTCGACGACAGGCCCACAGATTTAGAGGCATCCCGATGCAGCCCATTGATCAAACAACGGCCCGACGCCAACTGAGCAGGATACCGACCGCAAGCCTCAGCAATGCCGGCTGTGTTCCTGCCGACGCAAACGTCCCCAATGCGCAGCGAGTGCCGAAGCGAGGCCAGGTCGCGCACGGTCTCAAGCGATCCATTGGATGCGCTTGATGTGGCGCCAGCATGATCGAATCGTTGAGCCGTCGCCCGCGCCTCGTGAACGCGCTCGATCCAGGCGGCGACGCGCCGCCGGTCGGCGATGTCCTGCACCTCCTTGCGGAAGCGCCCAGGGCTCCGTCCTTCACGGCATCGCTTTGCGAGCGCAGATCGACCGAGAAGACGACGCGCGCCGGGATGACGTTGGAGGCGCCGGGCGAGACGGCCAGCCGACCGACGGTGGCGACCATGAAATCACTCGCGTTGTCCGCAGCGATCGCCTCGAGCGCCGCCATCATCTCGGCCGTGGCCGCGAGAGCGTCGCGCCGCATGCGCATCGGGACGGTACCGGCATGGCCCGCCTCGCCGACAACGGTAACCGACAGCCGGCTTTGCGCGGCTATCGCCGTGACGATGCCGAGCGCCTCGCCCTTGGCCTCGAGCACGGGCCCCTGCTCGATATGCGCCTCGACATAAGCCAGGGCCTCGCCGGGCCGATACGAGCCGGTCGGCGCGGTCCTCACGTCCTTGCCATAGGCGATGAGCGCATCGCGAAGCGTGATGCCGTCGACAGCCTCGACATCCAGCACCGCCGGATCGAACGAGCCGGCTATCGCATTCGAGCAGAGCAAGGCCGCCGGAAAGCGTGAGCCTTCCTCGTCACCGAATGCCAGCACGTCGATGCCAAACGGCATCGCGCCGCGGCTCTTGGCGATGTGCTCGGTGGCTAAAATGCCGGCGACGACCCCAAGTGTGCCGTCATAGGCGCCGGCGTCGATGACTGTGTCGATGTGCGATCCGATCAGGAGCCGGCGCGCCTCGTTGGCGCCCGCACGCTCGCCGGCCGACGGCAGGCGCCCGCGCACCGTCCCGAGCTCATCCTCGTGGACGTCGAGACCTGCGGCGCTCATCCAACCGGCGACGCGATCGGCGGCGCGGCGATGCTCGCGCGTCAGATAGAGGCGCGTGATGCGTCCCTCCTCCGCGCTGATCACCGCGAGGTCGCGGATCATTGCTTCGGCGCGCCGACCGAGCGCCATGACGTCGACGTCACTCATCGATGCGGTCCTCGAGCCTGAAACGGATGATGCGCAAGACCTGCGACAGCGCGACCCAGAACTCCTCGACGCGGCCGCCGGCGATCCTCGCCTCGAACGCCTCCAGTATGGCGTCCTTGCCAGCCCCCTTGACCGCTAGGATGAAGGGAAATCCGAAACGGCGGCGATAGGCGTCATTGAGCGCGGTGAAGCGATCGAGCTCGGCTGGCGACAGGCTGTCGAGGCCGGATCCCCTCTGCTCCCGTTGCGATTCGGGGGCCAGCGCCGCGCGGCCGGCGAGATCGGGATGGGCGCGGAGCAGCTCAATCTGCTCGGGCCTTGTCGCCGTCGCCACGGCGCGCTGGAAGGCGTCGACCAGCGCGTCGTGCGCGGCAAAGGGGCGCGACAGGGCGGCGCGCTCCGCCACCCAGGCGGAATGCTCGGCGATATCGCCGAAGCGCTCGATGAACGCGGCCTCCGTGATCGAGTTGGTCTCGGCGAGCGTCATTTTTGGGACGCGATCCATGTGCCCAGCTCGGCGCGCTCCCTATCGGTGATGTGGGTGACGTTGCCGAGCGGCATGGCGCGGCCGTCGACCGCCTGCTGCCTGATCTGCGGGGCGTAGCGGCGCAGCGCGTCGATCGTCTCCAGGTGAATGCCCTTCGGCGCCTTGTCGAAGCTCGGATTCGAGGGCTTCTCCGCGTGGCAGGCCATGCAATGGGTCGCCGCGATGGTCAGGACCTGTTCGTCGCTGACCGGGCCGGTCGCGACCGCCTCGGCCTCGCGCGGCGCCGTCGCGAAGATCGCGACGAGCAGCGCCACGGCGGCGACCGGCATGGACCAGGCGAAGCTTTCGAAGCGGTCGCCCGCATCGGCGCGATTGATCAGGTGGCGGACCATCGCGCCGATCACCAGGATCAGCGCCACCACCAGCCAGACATGCGGGTGACCGGTGAGGAACGGATAATGGTTCGAGACCATCATCAGCAGCACCGGCAGCGTCAGGTAGTTGTTGTGGAGCGAGCGCTGCTTGCCGATCCGCCCGTAGTCCGGATCGGGCTCCTCGCCGGCCAGGAGCTGCGCCGTCATCTTCCGCTGGTTCGGGATGATCACCATGAAGACGTTGGCCGCCATGATCGTGCCGACGAAGGCGCCGACATGGATGAAGCGCGCCGCGGCCGGAGAAGACCTCGGTGAACAGCCAGGCGGCGCCGACGATCAGCGCGAACACGCAGGCGCCAAGCAAGCCGTGTGTGGCGACCGATCGGCGACCGGCACAGGCCGTCATAGATCAACCAGCCGGCCGCCAGCGTCACCAGCGAGATGCCGATCGCGCCGCCCGGCGTCAGCGCCATCACCGAGGGGTCGATCAGGATAGGCATTCGGCGTTGAGGTAGTACTGGACGCCAGCAGCAAACGCCGGTGACCCAGGTGAGATAGGCCTCCCATTTGAACCAATGCAGGTCGTCCGGCAGAGTGGCCGGCGCGACCGTGTATTTCTCGACATGGTAGAAGCCGCCGCCATGCACCTCCAGGCTGTGCCGTAGACGCCCTGGTTCATCCTTTCGCGCCGGCGCAGGGAGAAATCGAGCGCAGATGAAATAGAAGCTCGCGCCGATCCAGGCGATGCCGACGACGATGTGCGCCCAGCGCAGCAGGAGATTGAGCCAGTCGGCGAGGAAAACGGTCATTGCGGGGTCGAGAAGCCTATCGGTTCAGGGGAGGTCCCGGCATTCGGCGGACCGAGCCTCAAGTTCGGCTGGGCGACGAGTGTGGCGGTTGCCAACTGCGACTGGAGGCCAGGACTGCGGAGCGGCGCCAACCGCCGCTCCGCACCCTTGGTGTCGTCGTCCTTGCACGCGCCGGCGTCATGGACCGGGGCGCGAGCCGCTTATTGCGGCACCTTCTCGTCGATGCCCTTGATGTACCAATTCATGCCGAGGATCTGCTCGTCGGCAAGATGCGTGCCGCCCTTGCACTCGACCTCCTTGCCGCTCTGGTCGAAGACCGGGCACTTGAACGGGTGCAGCGTGCCGGCCTTGATCGCGGTCGAGGTCTCCTCAGCCAGCTTCTTGACGTCGTCCGGCATGTTGGTGAAGGGCGCCATGGCGACCATGCCTTCCTTCATGCCGTCCCAGGTGTCGGTCGAGGTCCACTTGCCGTCGAGCGCAAGCTTGGGCACGCTGCGTATAATACTTGCCCCAGTCCTCGACGTTGGCCGTGAGCTGCGCCTTGGGCCCGAACTTGATCATGTCGGAGTCCTGGCCGAAGGCGAAGATGCCCTTCTCCTCGGCGACCTGCATGGCGGCAGGGCTGTCGGTGTGCTGGGTCAGGATGTCGGCGCCCTGCGCCGACGAGCGCCTTGGCGGCGTCCGCCTCCTTGCCCGGATCGTACCAGGAATTCACCCAGACGATCTTCACCTTCATGTCGGGCTTCACCGACTGGGCGCCGAGCATGAAGGAGTTGATGCCCGGAGATGACCTCGGGGATCGGGATAGGAGGCGACATAGCCGATGGTGCCGGTCTTCGACATCTTGGCCGCGATCTGCCCCATGACGTAGCGGCCCTCGTAGAAGCGGCCGGAATAGGTCGCGAGGTTCGGCGGCGCGCTTGTAGCCGGTGGCATGCTCGAACTTCACGTCCGGGAATTTCTTGGCCACCTTCAGCGTCGGCTCCATGAAGCCGAAGGAGGTGGTGAAGATCAGCTTGTTGCCGCCGCGGGCAAGGCTCTCGATGACGCGCTCGGCATCCGGGCCTTCGGCGACGTTCTCGACGAAGGTCGTCTCGACCTTGTCGCCGAGCGCCTCCTCGACGGCCTTGCGGCCCTGGTCGTGCTGGTAGGAATAGCCGAAGTCGCCGACCGGGCCGACATAGACGAAGCCGATCTTGAGCTTGTCGGCGGCGTTCGCGGCGCCGACGCCGAGCGCCAGCGCAGCGGTCGCCGCGAGGGCAAGAAACCTGTTCATACGCAGTCCCCTTCTTCATGCGGTCGCGGGATTTCGACGAATGGCCAGGCGGGCGACCGTGCCGCCGGGCCGTGTGCTCAGCGATCGGGACGAACGGCGTCCCGAGCGAGGCCGGCGCCGCACCGCCGCGCTGCTTGGAGGCGGATATCACGACGAGAACGAGGATCGTCGCAAGATAAGGCAGCGCCGTCCAGAACTGGCCGGGAAGTTCCAGCCAGTCCGGCAGATCGCTGCGGATCGCCTGGAGGTGGAGCTGCCCGATCGAGATCGCCGCCGAAGAGATAGCTGCCGATGACGAGACGCCAGGGCAGCCAGGACGCGAAGACGACGAGCGCCAGCGCGATCCAGCCGCGCCCGGCCGTCATGCCGGTCACCCAGAACGGCGTGTAGGCGAGCGACAGGTAGGCGCCCGCCAGGCCGGCGCAGCCGCCGCCGAACAGCACCGCGCGGAAGCGGATGCAGGCGGACCGGATAGCCGAGCGCATGAGCCGAGGCGTGATTGTCGCCGACCGCGCGCAGCACGAGCCCGGCGCGGGTGCGGTACAGAAACCAGGCGACCGCGACGACCAGCGCAAGCGAGCCGTAGACGATCGCGTCCTGGCCGAAGATCACCGGCCCGACGAGCGGAATGTCGGTGAGGCCGGGATATGCAGCTTCGGTATGGCGTCGCGGCGCTGGCCGACGAAGCTGCGCGCCGATCAGCCCCGACAGGCCGACGCCCAGGATGGTCAGCGCCAGCCCGGACGCGACCTGGTTGGCGGCGAGCCCGAGCGTCATCAGGCCGAACAGAGCCGACAGCGCCATCCCGGCGAGGATGGCGGCGAGGACGCCGATCACCGCGTTGCCGGTCGACGAACGCCGGCGGCGAAGCCGACCGCCGCCCCGATGATCATCATTCCCTCGACGCCGAGATTGAGGACGCCGATCGCTCGACGACGAGTTCGCCGAGCGCCGCGAGCAGCAGCGGCGTCGAGGCGGTGACGATGGTGAGGAGGATTGCCTGCGAACAGCTCCATCAGGCCGCCCTCGGCTGGCGGTGCACGAGGCGCAGGCGGTAGAGGATGAGCGCGTCGCAGGCGAGCACGAAGAACAGCAGCATGCCCTGGAACACCCGGGTGATGTCGATCGGCACCTTGAGCGCGATCTGGGCGCCCTCGCCGCCGAGATAGGACAGCGCGAGGACCAGCGCCGGCGACCAGGATGCCGACCGGGTTGAGCCGGCCGAGGAAGGCGACGATGATCGCCGTGAAGCCGTAGCCCGGCGAGATCGACGGCTGGAGCTGGCCGATCGAGCCCGCGACCTCGCAGATGCCGGCGAGGCCGGCCAGCCCGCCGGAAACGAGGAAGACGAAGAGCGTCATGCGGCCGGGCGAGAAGCCGGCGAACCGGCCGGCGCGCGGCGCCTGGCCCAGGACCTTGATCTCGAAGCCCTACAGCGTGCGGCCGAGCAGCACCGCCGCGGCGACCACCGCGATCGCCGCGAAGACCGCGCCGAGATGGATGCGGCTGCCCTCGACCAGGATCGGCATGGTGTCGTCGAAGGTGACGGTCTGCGGGAAATTGAACCCCTGCGGGTCGCGCCACGGCCCGCGCACCAGATAGTCGAGGATCAGCTCGGCGACGTAGACCAGCATCAGGCTGGTCAGGATCTCGTTGGCGCGAAGCGGATCTTCAGCAGCGCCGGGATCGGCCGCCTAGAGCGCGCCGCCGACCATGCCGGCCAGCGATCATCGCCGGCATGGCGAGGCCGGACGCATCGCCCTGGAAGGCCAGCGCGACCGCGCCGCCGCAGGTGCCGCCGATGACATATTGGCCCTCGGCGCCGATGTTCCAGTTGTTGGAGAGGTAGCAGAGCGACAGGCCGATCGCGATCAGCACCAGCGGCGTCGCCTTGACGACGAGCTCCTGGAGCGACCAGGCCTGGCTCAGCGGCTCGATGAAATAGACGTAGAGCGCGCCGAGCGGCGGCTTGCCGAGCACCGCGAAGATGAGCCCCGCGCTGGCGATGGTCAGCGCGACGGCGATGAGCGGCGAGACGAGCGCCATCGTCCTGGAGCGCTCGGCCCGGCGCTCAAGCTCAAGCCGCATGGCGCCGCGCCCGCCCATCAGGAGGCCGATCTCGCTCGAGCGTCATCTCGGCGGCCGGCAAGGCCGGGCGAAAGCCGCCGCGCGGATCACCGCGATGCGGTCGGCGATCTCGAAGATCTCGTCGAGGTCCTGGCTGATCACCAGCACGGCGGCGCCGCGCCGCGCCAGATCGATCAGCGCCTGGCGGATCGTGGCCGCGGCGCCGGCATCGACGCCCCAGGTCGGCTGGCTGACGACAAGCACCTTCGGCTCGCGCAGCATCTCGCGGCCGATGACGAATTTCTGGAGGTTGCCGCCCGACAGGGCGCCGGCCTCGGGGTCGGGCTTGCCCTTGCGCACGTCGAAGGCCTTCGCGACGCGCTCGGCCTGCCTGCGCGGCACGGCCGAGATCGACCAGGCCGCGCTTGACCAGTCCGGCGGTCGCATGGCCGCGTCAGAACGACATTCTCGGACAAGGTCAAGCGCGGCGCCGTCGCATGGCCGAGCCGCTCCTCCGGCACGAAGGCCGCGCCGCAGCTTCCGGCGCCCGTTGATGCCCTCGGCTGCCGCACCGCGGTGCCGTCGATCAGGATGGCATCGGCCGCGCCGGCCGGTGCGCTCGCCCGACAGCGCCTCGAAGAACTCGGCCTGGCCGTTGCCGGCGACGCCGGCGATGGCGACGATCTCGCCGGCGCGCACCTCGAGCGAGATCTCGCGCAGCGCGACGCCGTGAAGGCGACCGGATCGAGCGACAGGCGATCGAGCGTCAGGCGCACCGCGCCGTCCTTGTCGGCCGCGCGGGTGTGGACCGAGGCGACATCGCCGCCGACCATCATGCGGGCGAGGCTGGCCGCCGTCTCCTTGCGCGGGTCGCAGGTCGCGACGCCCTTGCCGTGGCGCAGGATCGTCGCGGTGTGGCAGAGCCGCTTCACCTCCTCGAGGCGGTGCGAGATGTAGAGGACCGCGCAGCCTTCGCCTGCGAGCCGCTCCAGCGTGACGAAGAGCTGGTCGGCCTCCTGCGGCGTCAGCACCGAGGTCGGCTCGTCCAGGATGAGGAGCTTCGGGTCCTGCAGCAGGCAGCGCACGATCTCGATCCGCTGGCGCTCGCCGACCGAGAGGCGGTGACACTGCGCGCTCGGGGTCGAGCGGCAGGCCGTAGGCCGCCGAGACCGTCGGCGACCTTGCGCCGCCGACGCTCGCCGAGGGCGGTGCCGGGCGGCAAGGCGAGCGCGATGTTCTCGGCGACGGTCAGCGCCTCGAACAGCGAGAAATGCTGGAACACCATGCCGATGCCGAGCGCGCGCGCCGCTGCGGGTCCGGCGAGGTGACCGGCTTGCCCTGCCAGCGGATTTCGCCCGCGTTCGGCTGCAGCAGCGCCGTAGATGATCTTGACCAGCGTCGACTTGCCGGCGCCGTTCTCGCCAAGCAGCGCGTGGATCTCGCCCGGCCAGACGTCAGGTCGATGTCGTCGTTGGCCCGCAGCGCGGCGAACATCTTGACGATGCCGCGCGCCTCGAGGAGAGGCATTCCATGGGAGGTACCCCGGCGTAGCCGGGCTGTTCGCGCCCGCGCCTGCTGAACTCATAGACATGCCATGTTTCATAGGCGATCCGGTCAGGCTTGCGAAGTGGCGAGACTGTCGCGGCGGCGATTTTCTGCTGCTTCGACAGCATTCGCTCGCGCACCAGCAGCGCCTGCGCCGCAACCGAGGCCGCGATCGCCGCCGGCTCCTTGCCGTCGATGCCCGGCAGGCCGATCGGGCAGACGAGCGCGACGATCGCTGTCGTCGGCATGCCCGGCCTGGCGCATCATGGAGCAGAAGCGCGCGCGCTTGGTGGCGCAGCCGATCAGGCCGACGAAGGGAAAGCGGCCGGCCGAGAGCGCCGCCATGGCGATCGCGAGATCGAGCGCGTGGCTGTGGGTCATGACGAGCACGAACGCGCCGTCGCGGCGCGGCGGCGATGCGCCGCGCCGGGTTCGGCGTCGACGATCGGCTCGACATTGTGCCGGGATATGGCGCGGGAAGGCGTCGGCGCGCGGATCGATCCAGGTACGCGGAAGGGCAACGGCGCCAGTGCCAGGACGAGCGCCCGTGCCGACATGGCCGGCGCCGAACAGAAGGACGGCGGTCGGTCGCTCGCCGAAGCGCTCGAGCAGGCGGCCGTCGGGCATGAAGCGGCGATCCTCGCCAGCGCCGAGCAGGGCCGCCTCGGCGGCGAGGGCGGCGCGGCGCCGAAATGGCCGCCAGGCGTCGGCTCGCCCACGGCGATCACCGCCTCCGTCTGCGCGAGCGCGCCGAGCCAGCCGAGATCGGCCGCGCCCGAACCGCTCGAGCATCAGCACCACCCGGCCGCCGCAGCATTGGCCGAGATCGGGGCCGAGCGACGGCGCATCGTGTCGAGCGTCGACGCGGCTTCGCGCGCCAGCAGCGCCTGCGCCTGCGCCAAGCGCCTGCCATTCGAGCGCGCCGCCGCCGATCGTGCCGGTGAAGCCGCCGTCCGGCGCCGATCGCCATGGCGGCGCCGGCCTCGCGCGGGCGCCGAGCCGCGCACCTGCGCACCGTGACCAGCGCGGCCGCCGTCCTTCGCGATCATCGCTCGCAAGCCTGGCGAAAAGCGCCGTCATGACGCCAGCCTACTCCGGTTTCAGCGTCTGCGCCGCGTCGCCTTCACGGCCGCGCAGGATCGCCTCCGGCGTCGCCGGCGCGTCGAGCGCGACATCCCCGCCTGGATCGAGGCTGTGGATCGCGTCGGCGATCGCGCGAACACCGAGATCGCCAGCATCAGCGGCGGCTCGCCGACCGCCTTGGAGCGGTAGATCGTGTCCTCGCGATTGCCGTCCGTCGAAGAAGCGCGACGCGGAAATCGGCCGGGCACGTCGGAGGCGACCGGGATCTTGTAGGTCGAGGGCGCGTGGGTGCGCAGCCGGCCGTCGGCGTCGTAGACCAGCTCCTCGGTGGTGAGCCAGCCCATGCCCTGCACGAAGCCGCCCTCGATCTGGCCGATGTCGATCGCCGGATTGAGCGAGCGGCCGACGTCGTGCAGGATGTCGACGCGAGTCGACCCGCATCTCGCCGGTCAGCGTGTCGATCGTCACCTCGGAGCAGGCCGCGCCGTAGGCGAAATAGAAGAACGGCCGGCCGGTCGCCTTGGCGCGGTCCCAGGTGATCTTCGGCGTCGCGTAGAAGCCGGTCGCGGACAGCGAGATGCGCGCCATGCAGGCGCGCTTGGCGAGCTCGGCGAAGGCGATCGACTCTGGTTGCCGACGAACACGCTGGCCGTCGCGGAACGCGACCTCGGCCGGCGGCGACCTCGACAGTCTCGCCGCATAGGCCGGCCAGCCGGTCGCTTGATCGTGCCGCGCGGCGATCTGCGCCGCCATGCCGTTGAGGTCGGAGCCGGACGACGCCGCGGTCGGCGAGGTGTTGGGCACCTTGGCGGTCGTCGTCGCGGTGATCTTGACCCGGTCGAGCTCGATGCCGAACTCCTCGGCCACGACCTGCGCGACCTTGATGTAGAGCCCCTGCCCCATCTCGGTGCCGCCGTGGTTCAGGTGGACCGAGCCGTCCTGGTAGACGTGCACCAGCGCGCCGGCCTGGTTGAGGTGCGTGAGCGTGAAGGAGATGCCGAACTTCACCGGCGTCAGCGCGATGCCCTTGCTTCAGGATCGGCGCTGTCGCGTTGAACGCCGCGATCGCCGCGCGCCGCGCGCGGTAGTCGCTGAGTCGCTCGAGCGTCTCGATCGAGCTCGGGCAGCGATGTTGTCCTCGACCTCCATGCCGTAGGGCGTGAGGTCGCGGCCGCGGCCGTAGAGATTGCGCTTGCGCACGTCGAGCGGATCGAGGCCGAGCGCCCAGGCGATGCGCGTCCATCACGCGCTCGATCGCCGAGCATGCCCTGCGGGCCGCCGAAGCCGCGGAAGGCGGTGTTCGAGACCGTGTTGGTCTTCAGCCGCCGGCGAGCGGATCGCGCACGTCCGGCAGGAAATAGGCGTTGTCGGCGTGGAACATGCGTGCGGTCGACGACGCCCTGGCGACAGGTCGGCCGAGCAGCCGCAGCGCGCCGAGTAAGTCGACGTCGTAGCCGCGGATCCGGCCCGTCGCGTCGAAGCCGACCGTCGTAGTCGACGCGGAAATCGTGGCGCTTGCCGGTCATCGCCATGTCGTCGTCGCGGTCGAGCCGGAGCTTGCACGGCCGCCCGGTGACGCCGCGCGGCGAGCGCCGCGATGCGCGGCCCATTGCGCTGGCCTGGCTCTCCTTGCCGCCGAAGCCGCCGCCCATGCGCCGGCACCTCGCAGGTCACCGCGTCGTCGGGCATGCCGAGCACGCGGGCGACGACGTGCTGCACCTCGGTCGGATGCTGGGTCGAGGAATGGACGTGCATGTCGCCGTCCTCGCCCGGGCATCGCCAGCGCGACCTGGCCTTCGAGGTAGAAATGCTCCTGGCCGCCGATGCGAAGCGTGCCGGTCGAGCCGGTGCGGCGCCGCCTGCGATGCGCCGCTCGCGGCATCGCCGCGGCCGAACGCGTAGTCGGGCAGCACCGTCTCGGTCCGCTCGCCAGCGCGTCCTCGACGGTGACGCTCGGCGTCTCCGTCTCGATCTCGACCTTGCGCGAGCCGCGCGGCGCGCCGCGCCGCGTCGCGCGTCGTCGGCGACGACGGCGAACAGCACCTGGCCGTGGAACACGATCGCGTCCTCGGCGAAGAGCGGTCGTCGTCGAAGCGACCGGGCGAGAGTCGTTGCGGCCCGGAATGTCGCCGGCGGTGAGCACCGCGACGACGCCGGGCGCGGCGCGCACGGCCGTCGAGGTCGAGCGCGAGATCCGCGCCCGCGCGCCATCGCGGCGAGCCGCCGAGCGCGACGTGCAGCGTGCCCGTCGGGCTCGCGGATGTCGTCGATGTAGCGGCGCCGTGCCCTGCACATGCTTGCACGGCGCGAATCGTGCGGCGAGCGGCCGGCGCACGTGGCGCAGCCGGCTGACCTTCGGCGATCGGGCCGCGGCAGGCGGCTCATGTCGCATCGGCGAGCCTCCTCGCGCGGCCGACGAGCGCGCGTCGGTCGTGCGATCGCGGCGCGCCGCGCGACCTCGGTCAGCGCCTTCGCGCAGCGAGCGCTGCGCGCGACATCGAGCCGGTAGGCGGCCGAGGCGCGCATGTCGTCGAGCGGGCTGAAAGTCCTGGCCGAGCGGCGTCGAGCGCCGGCTGCCCAGGCCGCGGCATCGTCGAGCGGCGCGCCCGACGAGCGCGCCTCCGTCGCCGGCGCGCGCGCTTCGGCGTCGCCGCCATGCCGCCGAAGGCGATCGCGCGCCGCGGCGATGCGCCGTCCGTCGACGGTGAGCCGGAAGGCGCCCATCACGGCCGAGATGTCCTGGTCGAAGCGCTTCGAGACCTTGTAGCAGCGGAAGACCTCGTCCGGCTCGCAGCTTCGGCGACGGCGACGCGGCCGACGAACTCGCCGGGCGCGCGGTCCTGCTTGCCGTAGGCGAGGAAGAAATCCTCCAGCGGCAACGAGCGCGCTGTCGTCGCCGCGGCGCAGTTCGAGCGTCGCGCCGAGCGCGATCAGCGCCGGCGGCAGGTCGCCGATCGGCGAGCCGTTGGCGATGTTGCCGCCGACGGTGCCGGAGGCGCGCACCTGCTCCGAGCCGAAGCGGCGCATGCAGCTCGCCGAGGTCCGGGTCGATGCGCGGCGAGCGGCCGCGCGGCGCGCGCGTGGCGTGACCGTCGCGCCGATGCGACAGCGCGTCTGTCCGTCTCGACGCGATCGCGTCGAGCCCGCGCGACCCGGCCGAGCCAGATGATCTTCGGCAGGTCGCGCAGCTGCTTGGTGATCCACAGGCCGACATCGGTGCGCCGGCGACGAGCGTCGCGTCGGGATGCTCGCGCATAGAGGCCGGCCAGCGCGTCGATCGCTCGCCGGCGCGGCGAAGAAGCGCGTCGTCGTCGCCGACGAAGCACGTCCTCGCCGTCGGCGAGCGCCGTGCAGCGCTCCGCGGTCGCCTCGCGCGCGCTCGGCGAAGCGGTCCTCGCGGCCGCCGGCGCAGGCGTCGAGCGCCGCATCGACGATCGGCCGGTAGCCGGTGCAGCGGCAGAGATTGCCGGCGAGCGCGTCGTTGACGGCCTGGCGCGCGTCACCGGGCGCGTCGCCCTCGTGGTAGAGCGCGAACAGGCTCATGACGATGCCCGGCGTGCAGAAGCCGCATTGCGAGCCGTGGTGCTCGACCATCGCCTCCTGCACCGGGATGCAGGCCGGCCGCCCTCGGCGAGGTCCTCGACCGTGACGACCTCGCCGCCGTCGACCTGCCCGAGCAGCAGGATGCAGGCATTGACCGGCTCATAGACCAGCGCGCCGTCGCGCAAGCGGCCGAGCACCACCGTGCAGGCGCCGCAATCGCCTTCGGCGCAGCCTTCCTTGGTGCCGACCGCGCCCTTGGTCAGGCGCAGATAGTCGAGCAAGCGTCTCCGTCGGGTCGAGCGTCCCGATCGTCTCGACCGCGGCCGTGCGCAGAAAGCGCACCTCTTGCGCATCAACTCCCCCGATAGGTCGAATAGCCGTAGGGCGAGACCAGCAGCGGCACGTGGTAGTGCGCGTCCTCGGCGAGGCCGAAGCGGATCGGCACGACGTCGAGGAAGGCCGGCTCGGCGAGCGCGACGCCGGCGCGGCGGAAATAGTCGCCGACATGGAAGGCGATCTCGTAGCTGCCCGGCTCGAAAGCGTCGCCGTCGAGCAATGGCGCCGTCGACGCGGCCGTCCGCATTGGTGACGTGCCTGCCGATCACGGCGCCGTCGGCCATCGCTTGTGAGGATCAGCGTCAGGCCAGCCGCCGGGCGGCCCGCGCTGGTGTCGAGGACATGGGTCGTCAATCGTCCGGCCATGGCGCCTCTTTGCTCGACGGCGCGGCGGGAGGCTTCGCGGTGAAGCCTTTCGCGGCGCAGTTCCACGCCGGACGCGCGTCACGACGAAGCGAATGCCGGCCTGGATCAGCCAAGTGTCGCTCGTTTTTTGCGTGCAGGAAGAGGCCTTGCGGGCGCTCTCCCCGGCTAGAGATGTCGCCAGCGCCTGTTGCAGGTCCTCGAGCAGGTCCTCGACATCCTCGAGACCGACCGACAGCCGCAGCATGCCCTGGCTGATGCCCATGCCGACGCGCTGCTCCTCGTTGAAGCGCTGATGCGTCGTCGTCGCGGGATGGGTGATGAGGCTCTTGGCGTCGCCGAGATTGTTGGAGATCTTGACGATCTTCAGCGCGTTGCGCGACGCGGAAGGCCGCCGCCTTGCCGCCTTCGACCTCGAACGTCGACCAGCGTGCCGCCGCCCTTCATCTGCCGCTTGGCGAGCTCGGCCTGCGGATGATCGTCGCGGAACGGGATAGAGCACCGCGCGACCGCCGGATGTTCGGCGAGCGCATCGGCCAGGATCGCGCGGCATTGGCGCGTCTGCCTGCTCGACGCGCAGCGGCAGCGTCTCGAGCCCCTTCAGCAGCACCCAGGCGTTGAAAGGCGACAGCGACGGGCCGGTCTGGCGCAGGAAGGTGTGGATGTGGTCGGTGATGAATTTTTCCGAGGCGAGGATGACGCCGCCGAGGCAGCGGCCCTGCCCGTCGATATGCTTGGTCGCGGAATAGACGACGCAGGTCGCGCCGAGCTCCAGCGGGCTTCTGCAGCATCGGCGTCGCGAAGACGTTGTCGACGACGAGGGTGGCGCCGGCCTCGCTGGGCGATCGTCGGCGATCGCCGCGATGTCGAGGATCTCCAGCGTCGGATTGGTCGGGCTTTCGAGGAAGAACACCTTGGTCTCGGGCCGCACGGCGGCGCGCCACTGGTCGAGGTCGGTGCCGTCGACCAGCGTCGAGGCGACGCCGAAGCGCGGCAGCAGCTCCTCGATGACATAGCGGCAGGAGCCGAACAGCGCCTTTGCCGCAACGACGTGGTCGCCGGCCTTGAGCTGGCCCATGCAGCGAGGCGGTGACGGCGGCCATGCCGGTCGCGGTGGCGCGCGCCGCCTCGGCGCCTTCGAGCTCGGCCATGCGCTGCTCGAACATCGCGACGGTGGGGTTGGAGAAGCGGGTGTAGATGAAGCCGGGCTCCTCGCCCTTGAAGCGGGCCTCGGCCGCCTCCGCGGTGTCGTAGACGAAGCCCTGGGTGAGGAACATCGCCTCCGAGGTCTCGCCGAAGGCGGAGCGCAGCGTGCCGCGCATGGACGAGGCGGGTGGCGCTGCGGAGCTTCTTGCGGAGGTGGCAGATCGTGTCATCGCGGCTCCATATGCCGCAGGACGGGTGACATCATCCCCATCGCACGGCCCTTTAGCGAGTTGTTTAACGTGGCTGCAAGCCGGCCGGCCCAAATCCACCACGACGTTCCCCTGTGAGTAGCGCCATGCGTGCATGGCGTCAACGGCGCTTTCAGCTAGGAGGCGGTCGGCAACCCGCCGCAGCTCACGAGCCGTCGATGCGCCAAGCTCGCAGAGCCGCAGGTCCGACGGCTTTAAAGTCAAGGTTCCATGTCGCTCGGGCATCCTGCCCTCGCAGTCCATCGCAGCTGCTCGTCGACAGCGGCGCGATCGCGGTCGGCGCGGCCGCTCGACAGCGACCAGATCCAGCCCGCGAGCCTCGACCTGCGGCTCGGCGCGTGCCTGGCGGGTGCGCGCCAGCTTCCTGCCCGGCCCGAAGGCCCGGGTCGAGGAGCGCATCGCCGACCTCGCCCTGCACGAGATCGACCTGACCGCCGGCGCCGTGCTCGAGACCGGCTGCGTCTACATCGCGCCGCTGATGGAAAGCCTGGCGCTGCCGGACGAGCATCGCCGCCGCCACCAACCCCAAAAGCTCGACCGGCCGGCTCGACGTCTTCACCCGCGTGATCACCGACCAGCGCCGGGCGTTCGACCAGTCGAGGCGGGCTATGACGGGCCGCTCTATGCCGAGATCGGCCCGCGCACCTTCCCGGTGCTGGTGCGCGCCGGCTCGCGCCTGTCGCAGATCCGCTTCCGCTCGCGGCGAGGCGCGGATCCCCGACCTCGAGCTGCGCGACCTGCAGCGCCGCGTCGCGCCTGGTCTCGACGCCCGACCCGGACATCGCCGGCGGCGTCGCCGTCTCGGTCGACCTCGACGGGTTCGACGGACGAGGACGGCCGCCGCATCGTCGGCTACCGCGCCAAGCGCCACACCGGCGTGGTCGACGTCGACAAGCGCGCCGCCCACGACCTTCTCGACTTCTGGGAGCCGATCCGCGGCGCGGCCGCGACGACCTCATCCTCGACCCCGACGAGTTCTACATCCTCGCCTCGAAGGAGGCCGTGCACGTTCCGCCCGACCATGCGGCCGAGATGGTGCCGTTCGACCCGCTGGTGGGCGAGTTCCGCGTCCATTACGCCGGCTTCTTCGACCCCGGCTTCGGCCATGCGCCGCGAGGCCTCGAAGCGGCCCGCGCCGTGCTCGAGGTGCGATCGCACGAGGTGCCCTTCATCCTCGAAGACGGCCAGATCGTCGGCCGCCTGGTCTACGAGCGGATGACGGAGCGGCCGAACATCCTCTACGGCGCAGGGCTCGGCTCCAACTATCAGGGCCAGGCGCTCAAGCTCTCCAAGCATTTTCGCTGACGGGAAGCATTTCGCTGATCGGAGACCGACGCGAAGCCTCCCGGTAGCGGCGCCTGTCAGCGATAAGCCGCGGCGATACCGAGAAAGTCGGCCGCCTTCAGCGAGGCGCCGCCGACCAGCGCGCCGTCGACATTGTCGACGCCCATCAGCTCGGCCGCATTGGACGGCTTGACCGAGCCGCCATAGAGGATGCGCACCGCCGCCCCGTCGGCTCCCAGCGCCGTCGCCGAGGCCGGCGCGGATGAAGGCGTGCACCTCCTTCGACGTCGGCCGGCGGTCGGCGTCAGGCCGGTGCCGATCGCCCAGACCGGTTCATAGGCGATGACGACGTGCGCCGGCGGTCGCTCCTTCGGGCAGCGAGCCGACAAGCTGGCGGCCGACGACGTCGAGCGTTTTGCCGCCCTCGCGCTCGGCCCGCGTCTCGCCGATGCAGACGATAGCGACGAGGCCGGCGCGCAAAGCCGCCTCGGCCTTCGCCTTGACCATCGGCGTCGGTCTCGCCATGGTCGGTCGCGCCGCTCGGAATGGCCGACGATGACGTAGGTCGCGCCGGCATCCGCCAGCATCTCCGCCGCAATGTCGCCGGTGTGGGCGCCGCCGGCCTCGGCATGGCAATCCTGCCCGCCGATGGCGACCGGCTTGCCCTTCATTTGCCAGGCCGCGGGCGCGATCAGCGTGGAGGGCGGGCAGATCAGCAGCTCCGCGCGACCGGCCGCGCCGTCGGCCGCCCCGGCCGCGATGGCGGCGAGCTCGGCCGACGCCGCGACAGGCCGTTCATTTTCCAGTTGCCCGCCACCAGCGGACGCGGACGCGCCTCGGCCATGTTCTGCTCCCTTGCTTTCCGACGGTGCTTAGCAATGCGCCCGAAGAGTGGGCAAGCCGGCCGGCCTTCGCGCCGACCGCCGCTCGAAATTGCCCAACTCCCGCCATTGCGACACCAAGACCTCATCCCTATGATGCGCGGCCTTTCGCTCGGGCAGGTTGTCCTGCCCGTCCGCTCCGATCCTCGCGAGATCACCTCGGCGATGCTCACCTCCATCCGCACCACGTTCTCCAAGGGCTTCGCCCGTTGGATCCTGATCTTTCTGATGTCGATCCTCATCGTCTCCTTCGGCATCTGGGGAATCCAGGACGTGTTCCGCGGCTTCGGCTCGACCGACGTCGCGACCGTCGGCAGCAGCAAGATCTCGATCGACGCCTATCAGCGGGCCTTCAACCAGCAGCTCCGGCAATTGTCGCAGCGCGTCGGCAAGCCGCTGACGCCGGCCGAGGCCCGCGCCTTCGGCGTCGACCGCCAGGTTCTGTCGCGGATCATCAACGGAGCCGCGCTCGACGAGCAGGCCGCCAATTATGGCCTCGGCCTGTCGCACGGAGAAGATCGCGGCGATCGTGCAGGACGATCCCGAACTTCAAGAATGCCAACGGCCAGTTCGAGCCGGCGATGCTTCGGCGAGATCCTGCGCCAGAACGGGCTGACCGAGGCGCGGCTTCCTTGCCGAGCAGCAGAAGGTCTACCTGCGCGACCAGATCAACGAGGCGGTCGCCGGCGAGTTCAAGCCGCCCAGGGCGATGCAGGAGGCCTTCGCTCGGTTCGGCTCGGAAACCCGCGCCATCTCCTATCTGACGCTGACCGATACGGTGATCGGCGACGTCGGCCAACCGGATCCCGCCGCGCTGCAGGCTTTCTTCGACGAGCGCAAGGGTGACTTCCGCGCACCGGAATACCGCAAGTTCACCTATATGGCGGTGACGCCGGACGATCTCGCCGCCAAGCAGACCGTCAGCGACGAGGATGCCAGGGCGCAGTACGACAGCCACAAGGACCTCTATACGACGCCCGAGACGCGAACGATCCAGCAGGTCGCCTTCACCAATCCGACCGAAGCCAAGGCGGCGGCGGATCGCATCGCCTCGGGCCAGGCGACCTTCGACGCCGTCGCGGCCGAACGCGGCGTCAAGGGCGCCGACCTCGAGCTCGGCACCGTCACCAAGGCCAGCCTGCTCGATCCGATCGTCGCCAACGAGGCCTTCGCACTGAAGGAAGGCGGCGTGTCCGGCGCGGTTTCGGGCAAGCTCTCGACGGTGATCCTGCGCGTCACGAAGGTCGTGCCCGAGACTGTCGTCGCCTTCGACGCCAGCAAGGAGCAGATCAAGAAGGACCTCGCGGTCGAACGCGCCAAGAAGGACCTCATCGACCTCCAGGCGAAGATCGAGGACGAGCGAGCCGGCGGCGCGACGCTGAAGGAGATCGCGCCGAAGTTCGGGCTCAAGGCGACCGAGATCGTCGCCATGGACGCACAGGGCCGCGACGCCGCCGGCCAGAGTTACAACCTGCCGCAGCAGCAGAAGCTGGCGCAGGCGGTGTTCTCAGTCGAACCCGGCGCCGACACCGATGTCATCGACGGTCGCGAGTCCGGCCTGATCTGGTACAGCGTCGACGGCCTCACCGCCGCCCGCGACCGCTCCCTCGACGAGGCCAAGGGCGACGTCGTGGCCGCCTGGACCGACGACGAGAAGGCGAAGCGTCTGCAGGCCAAGGCGGACGACCTCCTCAAGGAGCTCAATGCCGGCAATCGATCGAGGACGTCGCCAAGGCGGCCGGCGTCGAAGCCAAGCAGGCCTGGGGCCTGAAGCGCAACGCCGATGCGCAAGGCTTTCGGCGGCGGCGATCAACCAGGTTTTCGCCACGCCGCCGAAGGGCTTTGCGACGGCCTTGTCCGGCACCGGCGACGAGCGCATCGTCTTCCAGATGACCGAGAGCACCGTGCCGCCCTTCGACCCGGCGGCGCCGGAAGTGGCGCAGATCGGCCAGCAGATCGCGCAGCTCGTCGAGCAGGACCTTCTGGCGCAATATGTGCAGCGCCTGCAGAACGACCTCGGCACAACGATCAACCAGGCCAACATGAACCGAGCGATCGGCGGCGGCGGCGAAGGCTGAAGGCCCTGGCACGATGATACAGCCTTCGTTCGACGCCTTCGCGGAAGGCTATGCCGCCGGGTTGGCGCAGATCGTCACGACGCAGCCTCGTCGGTGACCTCGAGACGCCGGTCTCGGCCTTCATGAAGCTCGCCGGCGACCGGCCCAGCGCCTTCCTGCTCGAATCGGTCGAAGGCGGCGCGACGCGGGGCCGCTACTCGATGATCGGCCTCGAGCCTGATCTGATCTGGCGCTGCCAGGACGGCGCCGCCTCGATCAACCGCCGGCCCGCCGACGGCGCCTTCGAGCCGGTCGAGGGGCATCCGCTTGAGGCGCTGCGCAGTCTCATCGCCGAGAGCCGGATCGAATTGCCGGAAGGCGCGCCGCCGATGGCCGCCGGCCTGTTCGGCTATCTCGGCTACGACATGGTGCGCCTGATCGAGCATCTGCCGCTCGACAAGCCGGACCCTGTCGGACTGCCCGATGCGCTGTTGATGCGGCCGACGATCATGGTGATCTTCGACAGCGTCCGCGACGAGATCACGGTGGTGACGCCGGTGCGACCGAGCGCCGACGTCACCGCACGGCAGGCCCACCGCCGCGCCGTCGAGCGCCTCGCCACGATCGTCGACGGCCTCGACCGCCCGACGCCGAAGCTCGCCGAGTTCGTCGACCTCGATCAGCTGCATGCGACCCAGACCTCCAACACCGGCGAGGTCGAGTATCTGGGGATGGTGGAGCGCGCCAAGGAATATGTGCGCGCCGGCGACGTCTTCCAGGTGGTGCTGTCGCAGCGCTTCGACGGCGCCCTTCCAGCTGCCGCCCTTCGCGCTCTATCGGGCGCTGCGGCGGGTCAACCCCGCGCCGTTCCTCGTCTATCTCAGATTTGCCGACTTCTCCGTCGTCTGCTCCAGCCCGGAGATCCTGGTGCGCCTGAGGGACGGCAAAGTGACCATCCGGCCGATCGCCGGGACCCGCCCGCGCGGTGCTGACAAGGCCGAGGACCTTGCGCATGAGGCGTCGCTCCTGGCCGACCCGAAGGAACTCGCCGAGCACCTGATGCTGCTCGACCTCGGCCGCAACGATGTCGGCCGTGTCGCCGCCGTCGGCACCGTCGCCGTGACGGACAAGTTCTTCGTCGAACGCTACAGCCATGTGATGCACATCGTCTCGAACGTCGAGGGCGAGATCGGCGGCGGTCACGATGCGCTCGATGCGCTGGCCGCCGGCTTCCCGGCCGGGACGGTCTCCGGCGCCCCGAAGGTTCGGGCGATGCAGATCATCGACGAATTGGAGAAGGACAAGCGCGGGCTCTACGCCGGCGCGATCGGCTATTTCGGGGCCGACGGTGAGATGGACACCTGCATCGTCCTGAGGACCGCGGTGGTGAAGGATGGCCTCATGCATGTCCAGGCCGGCGCCGGCATCGTCTATGACAGCGTGCCAATGGCCGAGCAGACGCGAATGCATCAACAAGGCAAAGGCCCTGTTCCGGGCCGCCGAGGAGGCCGTGCGCTTCGCCGGCCAGCCCGGTCGCGGGCAATGACGAAGCTCGGGCGAACGAGCCAGGCCGACGCGGATCGCTTGACCTTTGGCGCCGAGACCCCCTAGTCGTGGGCTCGAATTGGGAGAGCGGACCATGACGACCGTGACGCTGATCGACAATTACGACAGCTTCACCTGGAACCTCTGTGCACTACCTCGGCCAGCTCGGCTGCGACGTGACCGTTCATGCGCAACGACGAGGTCGCGACGGCGGAGGTGCTGGCTGCCGGCCCCGACGCGATCGTCCTGTCGCCCGGGCCCTGCACGCCCAACGAAGCGGGCATCTGCCTGCGACCTCGTCGAACAGGCTCGGGGACGCGTGCCGATCTTCGGCGTTTGCCTCGGCCACCAGGCGATCGGACAGGCCATGGGCGGTGCCGTCGTGCGCGCGCCGCTGCCGATGCATGGCAAGGTCTCCGACATCCATCACCAGGGCGGCGGCGTGTTCCGCGGCATCAACGGACCGTTCCAGGCGACCCGCTACCACTCGCTGATCGTCGAGCGCGAGCACCCTGCCCGCCGAGCTCGCGGTCACGGCCGAGACCGAGGACGGTCTCGTGATGGGCTTGTCGCACCGCACGCTGCCGGTCCATGGCGTGCAGTTCCATCCGGAGAGCATCCTGTCCGAGCACGGCCGACCGCATCCTGCAGAACTTCCTCGACCTGCGCCGCAGGACCTGGAACCGGCACGGCCGAGCGCGGCGGAGTCGCTGATGGACAGCTTCAAGCCCTTCGTCGCCAAGGTTGCGGCCGGCGCCCGCTGCCGCGCGAGGAGGCCGGCGACGCGTTCGACCACCTCTTGTCCGGCGAGGCGACGCTGGCGCAGATCGGCGGCTTCCTGATGGCGCTGCGGGTCCGCGGCGAGACGCTCGACGAGATCGCGGGCGCGGTCGCCGCGATGCGCGCGCAAGATGCTGCGCGTCGCGGCGCCCGCCGACGCCATCGACATCGTCGGCACGGGCGGCGACCATTCCGGCACCTACAATGTCTCGACGGCTCGCCGCCATCGATCGTCGCCGGCGTGCGGCGTGAAGGTCGCCAAGCACGGCAACCGGGCGCTTCGTCAAGATCGGGCGCCGCGGACGTGCTCGTCGCGCTCGGCGTCAAGATCGGCCTCGACGCCGGAGGCCATCGGCAGCTGCATCGCGGAGGCCGGCCTCGGCTTCATGTTCGCGCCGGCGCATCACGCGCGCGATGCGCATGTCGGCCCGGCGCGGGTCGAGCTCGGCACCCGCACGATCTTCAACCTGCTCGGCCCGCTCTCGCAACCCGGCCGGCGTCAAGCGCCAGCTGCTGGGCGTGTTCTCGCGACGCTGGCTCGAGCCGCTGGCGAGGTGCTCGGCGCCTCGGCTCCGAGCGCGTCTGGGTCGGTGCATGGCTCGGACGGCCTCGACGAGATCACCACCACCGGACCCGACCGAGGTCGCGGCGCTGGAGGACGGCCGCGATCACGCGCTTCACCATCGAGCCCGAGGAAGTCGGCCTGCGCGCCGGCGCGTCCGGAGGATCTGAAGGGCGGCGACGGCGACCACAACGCCAAGGCCCTGCGCGCCGTCCTCGACGGCGAGCGCACGCGCCTACCGCGACATCGCCGTGCTGAACGCCGCCGCCGCGCTGATGGTGGCCGGCAAGGCCGCGCACCCTGCGCGACGGCGCCGCGCTGCGCCGCGGCATCCCTCGACGCCGGCGCGTGCCGCGGCCGACTGCGGCGCCTCGTCGCGGTATCGAACGAGGCCGAGCATGACCGACATCCTCGCCCGGATCGAAGCCTACAAGCGCGTCGAGATCGCCGCCGCGAAGGCAAGCGCGTGCCGCTGGCCGAGATCGAGCGCAGGAGCCGAACAGGCGAGCCCGGTCCGCGCGGCTTTCGCGCTGCGCTCGACGAACGAATCTCGCGCGGGGCGAGATCGGCCCTGATCGCCGAGATCAAGAAGGCGAGCCCGTCCAAGGGCCTGATCCGCGCCGACTTCGACCCGCCGGCGCTTGCCCGGGCCTATGAGGCAGGCGGCGCGGCCTGCCTCTCGGTGCTGACCGACGAGCCGTCGTTCCAGGGCAGCCCGAATATCTGGCGCGGCCCGCGACGCGACCGGCCTGCCGGCGCTGCGCAAGGACTTCCTGTTCGAGCCCTACCAGGTCGTCGAGGCGCGCGCCTGGGGCGCCGACTGCATCCTGGTCATCATGGCGAGCGTCGACGACGACGCGGCGCGCGGCCTCGTCGCCGCCGCGAAGCGATCTCGGCATGGACGTGCTGGTGCGAGGTGCATGACCGAGCAGAGCTCGACCGGGCGCTGCGCGCTGGACGCAGCATGATCGGCATCAACAACCGCAACCTCAAGACCTTCGAGGTCGATCTTCGATGTGACGGAGGAGCTTGCGCCGCTTGTGCCGCCAGGATCGCCTCATCGTCGGCGAAAGCGGCATCTCGACGCCCGCCGACATCGCCCGGCTCGCGAGGTCGGCGTCGGCGCCGTTCCTGTCGGCGAGAGCCTGATGCGCCAGGCCGGACGTCGCGGCCGCGACCCGCGCGCTGCTGGCGCCGACTGCGCGCCGCGAGGCGGCGCGCCGCATGACCGGCCCTCACCCATCTCGACGCGAGCGGCGAGGCCAGCATGGTCGACGTCTCCGGCAAGACCGACGACCGAGCGCGTCGCGGTCGCCGAAGGCCGCGTCGTGATGGATGCCCGCGACGCTGGCGTCTGATCGCCGGCAACGCGAAGAAGGGCGACGTGCTCGGCACCGCGCGCATCGCCGGCATCATGGCGGCCAAGCGGACGCACGAGCTGATCCCGCTCTGCCATCCGCTGCTGCTGACCAAGGTCACCGTCGACCTCGACGCCTGACCCGAGCCTCCCGGGCGTCCGGATCGAGCGCGATGGCGAAGGTGCACCGGCCAGACCGGGGTGGAGATGGAGGCGCTGACCGCCGTCTCGGTCGCCTGCCTGACCATCTACGACATGGTCAAGGCCGTCGACCGCGGCATGCGGATCGAGGGCATCCGCCTGCTGCGAGAAGAGCGGCGGCAAGCTCCGGCGCCTGGCGCGGCGGACGGCGCGACATGAGCCTGCTTTCGGTCGCCGATGCGCTGCGCAGGTTCTGAGCCGGCGTCGAGCCGCTCGGGACGGAGACGCGTGCGCGCTTGCCGAGGCGCGCCGGCCGGGTCCTGGCCGAGCCGTCGCTGGCGCTGCGCACGCAGCCGCCCTTCGATGCCTCGGCGATGGACGGCTACGCGCGTCCGCGCCGCGGACGTGGCGAGCCCGGTGCCGGGCTGACGCGTGATCGGCGAATCGGCGGCCGGCCGCGCCTTCGCGGGCGTGGTCGGCCCGGGCGAGGCGGTTCGCATCTTCACCGGCGCGCCGATGCCGGAGGGGCCGACGCCTCGTGATCCAGGAGAACGCGACGCGCGAGGGCGACGCCGTCACGATCGGCGACGGCCGCGCGCCCGGGCAGCCACATCCGCCGGGCCGGGCCTCGACTTCGCAGCCGGCGACGCGCTGCTGCCGCGCCGGCCGCGCCTCGACGCCGCGGCGATCTCGCGCTGGCGGCCGCCATGGACCATCCGCAGCCTGCCGGTGCGCCGCAGGCCGCGGTCGCCATCCTCGCCACGGGCGACGAGCTCGTGCTGCCCGGCGAGACGCGCGGCCCGACCAGATCGTCGCCTCCAACACCTTCGCGCTCGCCGCCGATCGTCGCGGCCGAAGGCGGCGAGCGCGATCGACCTCGGCATCGCCGGCGACACGCTCGCGGCGCTCGAAGACGCCATCGCCCGCGCCGGCGCGCGAGGCGCCGACATTCTCGTGACGCTCGGCGGCGCCTCGGTCGGCGACCACGACCTCGTCCAGTCGGCGCTGGCGCGGCGAGGGCATGGACGCTCGGCTTCTGGCGGATCGCGATGCGGCCCGGCAAGCCGCTGATGCTTCGGCCGGCTCGGCGCGATGCAGCGTGCTCGGGACTGCCGGGCAATCCGGTGTCGTCGATCGTCTGCGGCATCCTGTTCCTCGTGCCGCTGATCCGCGCGCTGCTCGGGCGCACCGATGTCCGACGCGCGCCGACAGCACGGCGCGTCTCGGCGGTCGACTGGCCGGCAAACGACTGCCGCGAGGATTACCTGCGCGCGCGCGCTGACGCGCGAGCCGACGGCGGGCCGATCGCTCGTGACGCCGTGGCGCTGCAGGATTCCTCGATGCTGAGCGTGCTGCAGGCGGCCGACTGCCTGCTGATCGTGCGCGCGCCGATCGCGCCCGCCGGCGCAGGCCGGCGACGCTTGCGAGATCATCGCTCTGAGCGGACGCGCGTATCACATCGGCAGCATTGACGCAAGTTCACCGATTGCGGAACACAGTGCGAACATGTAGGTTTGTTCATGATTTGTTTGGCTCCGATCGTGCGATTCGGAGCCATGCAATGCGGGATCGGCCATGCTGACGCGCAAACAGCACGAACTTCTTCGCTTCATCCATGAGCGGCTGCAAGGAGGACGGCGTGCCGCCCTCCTTCGACGAGATGAAGGACGCGCTCGATCTGCGCTCGAAATCCGGCATCCACCGGCTGATCATGGCGCTGGAGGAGCGCGGCTTCATCCGCCGCCTGCCCAACCGGGCGCGCGCGCTCGAGGTGGTCAAGCATGCCCGAACTGGCGATGCCCGGGCCGGCGCGCCGCGCGGCCGCTTCACGCCGAGCGTCATCGAGGGCAATCTCGGCCAAGCGCGCCGCGCCGCCGCTCGGCGGCAGCGATGACGAGCGACGACCGCCGGTGGCGATCCCGGTCATGGGCCGCATCGCCGCCGGCACGCCGATCTCGGCGATCCAGTCCCGCAGCCACACGATCAGCGTGCCGCCGGACATGCTCGCGCTCCGGCGAGCATTTCGCGCTCGAGGTGCGCGGCGATTCGATGATCGAGGCCGGCATCCTCGACGGCGACACCGTCGTTATCCGCAGCAGGACACCGCCGACACCGGCGACATCGTCGTGGCGCTGATCGACGACGAGGAAGCGACGCTGAAGCGCCTGCGCAAGCGCGGCGCCTCGATCGCGCTGGAGGCCGCCAACCCGGCCTACGAGACGCGCATCTTCGGCCCCGGACCGCGTGCGCATCCAGGGCAAGCTGGTCGGGCTGTTCCGCCGCTACTGAGCGGTGAGCTCGCCGTCGCGTCGCATCTGGAGCTGTCGGCTAGTTCGGCGTATCGGCGGTCGCGCAGTTCGCCGGCGCGCTCGCATCAGGCAGTGTCGGCGGCCGGCGCTACTGGCGGCTGCGTTCGCGTCGGATCGTCGGGGTCGCTGGTGACGTCGACGCGTGGCGGGTGGCGCTTCGACGTGCAAGGACCGGCAGCCAGGGCCGCGCCTCGCCTGCTCCGCGCGTCGAGACCGCCGCCAAGGAAACGGGCAATCGCGTCTGGTAAGGGGCGAAGCGTCACGCTGACGGCCGGCAGTGCCGCTGTCGGCCGTCGAGCGTTGCCGCCGATGACGGCGATCGCACCGCTCCGCTCGAGAAGTCGCAGGCCGATGGCGCCGCCGTGCGTTCGCAGCGAAGTCCGGCTCAGCCGACGCGCAGGGTCGCTGCGCGATCGGCACAGGCGCCGGATAGCAGGCTGGTCACCAGCACGGCGACGCGCCGCAATCCTCCGCAAGCGCTTCGGCCGTCGCGCCGAGCGCGAGCACCCTGCCCTCCCGCGATGTCGTCGACGCAGCCCTCGCCGTCGCAGGCGTCGCCGGCCGCCAGCGACGGATCGGCAGGCTCGCGCCGATCGGCCTCTGCCGCGAGCCATTGCGCGCACGATGAAGGCGTCCCGCTTGTCGGCGATGAGCGTAAGCTGGCCGTCCGTGCCGCGCACCAGCGACCGCATGCCCGCCGGCCGCGATCAGGACGACCGGCGCTCGCGGCGCAGCGCCCAGCCGGCGACGACGCCGGCAGGATCGCGACCGACCAGCGCAGGCGCGTCCGCAGCAGACGAGAGCATGACGAGCGCCGAGCCGAAGGATCAGCGGCCAGGATGCCGAACGCCTGCGGCAGCGGCGTTCGGCGCCCGGCCAGCGCCGCGACCCAGGCGCGCCACGGCCATGAACCAGCCGACGCCGATCCCCATGACCGCCAGACGGGCGCGTCGTAGCCGAACGGCTCCGCGACGCAAACCGAGCAGCGCGCCGGCATGACCATGCCGGAGACGATCGGCATCGCCAGCAGATTGGCGATGCAGCGCCGTAGGGCGTGAGGCGGTGGAAATGAAAGGCGGCGAAGGGCGCCGTCGCCAGCGCCGGCGACCAGCGGTCGTCGAGCAGCAGCGCCGACGACGATCGCGCCGCCCGCAGAGCGCCGCGCGCGCGTCGCGGATCGGTCCGGCGGCGCGATCGGCCGCGCGCTGCCGATCGTGCCCAGCGCGACCAGCACGGCGACGGCGGCGAACGACATCTGGAAGCTCGGGCCGACCAGGCTTCCGGCGTCGAGCAGCAGCACCGCCATCGGCGGCGATCGCGAGGTTGCGGCAGCGTGATGGCGCGGCGGTCCACGAGCGACCGCGACCAGCACGACGGCGGTCATCACGAAGGAGCGCTGCGTCGCGACCTCCGCGCCCGGAGAAGACGGTATAGGCCGCCGCCGGCCAGCAGCGCGACGACGGCCGCCGATCTTCTTGATCGGCCAGGCAGCGCCAGCGCCGGCGACAGCGCCAGGACGCCGCGCACGAGCCAGAAGACGACCGCCGGCGACCAGCGCCATGTGCAGCCCGGAGATCGAGACGACGTGGTAGAGGCCGGAAGCGCGCAGCGCCTCGTTGGCGTCGTCCGGGATGAGCGCCGCGCTTGCCGGTCACCAGGGCGGCGGCGACGGCGCCGGTCTCGCCGCCGATCGACCGCGCGGATGCGGTCGGTCAGCGCGTTGCGCAGCGTTCGCATCGATCGCCGGCGTACTCAGCGCCAGATCGCCGCGCTGCGGCCGGGCTGCCGGCGACGCGACGCGCCCGAGCGCGTAGCCGACGGCGCCGATGCCGTGGAAGTAGGCGTCGCGCGCGAAGTCGTAGCCGCCGGGCCGCGGCGGCTGCGGCGGCGGCAGCAGCCGCGCCTTCAGCGGCGACGTGGTCGCCGGCGCTGAGGCCGGTGCCATGCTTGCAACGGTGAGCCGGACGCGCGCCGGCACGGCCGGCCGCGCGAGCCCCTCGATCGTCGGTGACGCGCAGCACGAGGCGCGCGCCGCCCGCGCTCGGCTCGAGCGTCTCGACGAAGCCCTCGACTCGCCTGTGAGCGGCCGCGCCAGGACGCGGCGCGGCGACGGCGCGGTCCGCAGCTTGGCGCGCGCGAAGCCGCGCGAGCGGCAGGCCGAGCAGCGCCAGACGACGAAGCCGCGCCGGCGGCGCGCGCGAAGGCGACGGCGGCCGCAGAGCAGCGCGGCCAAGGCGAGCGGCCGCGCGCGAGGCCGGCTCCTCGGGCGGCGGCGAAGTAGAGCGCGATGCCGACGCCGAGCGCGACCGGGACGACCAGCAGCAACAGCCGACCGCCGCGGCTTCGCGCTGCGACAAGGCGCGGCGCACGGCCTCGGCGATCCGCAGCCAGCAGCCCTGCGATGCCGTCGGCCAACCGCGGGCCGCGCCGGCGAGCGCCGCGCGCGCGCGACGCCGACCTGCTCCCGCCGCCCCGACCCGCCGGCGCACAGTCGCCGCCTCCGCTCGCTACACTCTCGCCCGCCCTGTGCTACACGCGCCGCCAGCTGCGACCAACGCTCGTGCCCGCCACCGAATTCCACCCGAAAAATGATGTCATCGCCCGTCGTCACCCGCTTCGCCCCCTCGCCGACCGGCTTCCTGCATATCGGCGGCGCGCGCACCGCGCTGTTCAACTGGCTCTATGCGCGCGGCGCATCGGCGGCAAGATGCTGCTGCGCATCGAGGACACCGACCGCGAGCGCTCGACCGAGCGCGGCGATCGCGCGCGATCCTCGACGGCCTGGCCTGGCTCGGGCTCGATTGGGACGGCGAGCCGTCTCCCAGTTCGCGCGCGCGGCGCGCCACCGCGAGGTGGCCGAGGAGCTGCTCGCCGCGCGGCACGGCCTATCGCTGCTACGCCACGCCGCAGGAACTGGAGGAGATGCGCGAGCAGGCGCGCGCCGAGGGCCGCCCGCCGCGCTATGACGGCCGCTGGCGCGACCGCGATCCCGTCCGAGGCGCCGCCGGGCGTCAAGCCGGTGATCCGGCTGCGCGGCGCCGCCCGAGGGCGAGACGGTCATCGAGGATCGAGGTGCAGGGCCGCGTGCGTCTGGCAGAACAAGGATCTCGACGACCTCGTCCTGCTGCGCTCCGACGGCAACCCGACCTACATGCTCGCCGTCGTCGTCGACGATCACGACATGGGCGTCACCCATATCATCCGCGGCGACGACCACCTCACCAACGCGGCGCGCCAGACGCAGATCTACGACGCGCTGGGCTGGGACGTGCCGGCGATGGCGCACATCCCGCTGATCCACGGGCCGGACGGCGCCAAGCTGTCGAAGCGCCACGGCGCGCTCGGCGTCGACGCCTATCGCGCGATGGGCTACCTGCCGGCGGCGCTGCGCAACTATCTCGTCCGGCTCGGCTGGAGCCATGGCGACCAGGAGATCTTCTCGACGCAGGAGATGATCGCGGCGTTCGACCTCCAGGCGATCGGGCGCGTCGGCCGGCGCGGTTCGACTTCGCCAAGCTCGAGAACCTCAACGGCCACTACATGCGCGACCTCGTCCGATGCCGAGCTGATCGACGGCGATCGAGCTGTTGCTGCCCCATATCCCGACCGGCACGGCGATCGCGGACGAGCCTGGAGGGGCCGACGCGCCAAAAGCTGCTTGCCGCGATGCCGGGGCTGAAGGAGCGGGCCAAGACGCTGGTCGAGCTTCTGGACAGCGCAAACTACCTCTTCGCCAAGCGGCCGCTGGCCCTCGACGACAAGGCTCGCGCGCTCCTCACCGACGACGGCGCGCAACGTCGTCGCAACCGTCGCTGACCGGCTTGCTAGCCTCGACGACTGGTCGGCAGCCGCAACCGAGGGCGTCGTCCGCGCCTTGGCCGAGGCGACCGGCGCCAAGCTCGGCCAGATAGCTCAACCGCTGCGGGCTGCCCTTACCGGTCGCTCGACCTCGCCGCCGGTCTTCGACGTCCTTGCCGTCCTCGGCCGCGAGGAGAGCCTGGCCAGGCTGCGCGACCAAGTGACCGCATAGGTTTTGAGGACCGCATAGCTTTTGAGGACCGCATAGGTTTTGCCTCAGCAGGCCTAAGTCGCTGTTTCAACAAAGTTTCAAGCATTTCCGGTCATGCTCCCCTTCTCCGAGCCGCCATTCAGAGCGGCCGGGCGAAACAGGATGCATAGGATGATCAACGCAGCAGGGCGCCTCGTCGAGAGGCCGGCCCGGATCCGGCCGCTTCGCGGCCGCCGCTGGTGCTCGACCTCGACGGGACCTTGTTGAAGACCGATTTGCTGCTCGAGTGCTTCGTCGCCGCGATCAAGCGCAATCCGCTCGTCCTGTTCTTCGTGCTGCCCTGGCTCTTTCACGGACGCGCCGCGCTCAAACGGCGCCTGGCAAGGTTCGCCTGGCCTGACGTCGACACCCTGCCGCTCGACGACGAGCTCCTCGCCTTCGCCGCGTCGGAGGCCGCCGCGGGCCGCTCCATCGTGATCGCGACCGCGGCTGACGAGTATTCTCGCAGCCCGGGTCGCCCAGCGCCTCGGCTTCGCGTCCGTCGTGCTGGCGTCGGACGGCGCCACCAATCTCAAGGGACATGCCAAGGCGGCGGCGCTGTTGCGGCTCTATCCCGGAGGCTTCGACTATGCAGGCGATTCGCTCGCGGACGTGCCGGTATGGCAGGCAGCCCGCGGCAGTATCGTCGTCGGCGCGTCGCAGGCCACCCTGCGGGCGGCGGCGTCGATCCGCGCGCCGCTCATGGTGATCGCGAGGCCACGACCCGGCCCTCGCCTGCTCGCCCGCGCGGCGCGGATCAAGCAATGGGCGAAAAACGCGCTGGTCCTCGCGCCCGTGCTGCTCACCGGCCGCGTCCTCGACGGCGCAGCCTGGCTCGACGCCGGCGGCGCGCTCGTCTGCGCTCGGCCTCATCGCCTCGGCGACCTATCTCGTCAACGACCTGCTCGATCTCGCCGACGACCGCCGCCATTGGTCCAAGCGGGAGCGGCCGATCGCCAGCGGCGCCCTGCCGCTCGGGATGGCGCTCGCAGCGGTTCCCGTCCTCGCTCTGGCGGGCTTCGGGCTCGGTCTCGCCGTCGGACAACACGTCGTCGCCATCCTCGCTGTCTACAGCGTCATCACCCTCGCCTATTCGGCCGGTCCTGAAGCGCATTCCGATACTCGACGTCGTGATGCTGGCGAGCCTGTTCACGCTGCGCCTGTTCCTCGGCGTGCTGGCGATCGGCGCGATCATCTCGCCCTGGCTGTTCGTGTTCTCGATGGCGCTGTTCCTCTCGCTGTCGGTCGCCAAGCGCCACACCGAAGTCGTCCGGATGATCGCGCGCGGCAGGACCGAGATCGGCGGACGCGGCTACAAGGCTTGCGACGAGCCCCTGCTGCTGGCGATCGGCATCGCCGCCGCCGCCTCCGCGATCATTCTCCTGACGCTCTATCTCACCGGCGAGGCCTTCCGCGCGGCCTTCTACAGCGCCCCGGCCTTTCTCTGGGTGGCGCCGGCCGTGTTGTTGCTATGGCTGGGTCGCGTCTGGCTGCTGTCGCAACGCGGCGAGCTCGACGACGATCCGGTCGCCTTCGCGCTCAAGGATGCTCAGAGCCTCGCGCTCGGAGCAGTGCTCGGCCTCGCCTTCGCGGCAGCCTCGTTCGGCGGCAGCGTCATCGGCTGAACGAGTGCAGGCGAGCGGGTGGAGGTTTGCGCCCACTCAGCCAGCGCCATGCGTCAATGCGAGGATCGCGACGGTGGCGACGTTGAGCACCATTCCCCAGCAGACCAGCAGCTTGAGCACACCCAGGTGCTCGCGGCGCAGCGCCAGGCTGAGCATTAGGAGCGCGGCGGGCAGCCAGTCGAGCGCGTAGCGCTGCGTGTTGAACTGGCTGAAGCCGTTCGAGTGGTAGAAGAGCAGCGCCGTCGCCAGGCCGAGTATCAGTGCGCCGCATCCGACTGTCACCCGATTGAGCGGGGTGAAGAACAGGAACAGCAACCACGGGCTCGCCGCCAGTATCGACGTACCGCCATTGTCGAGCCCGGCGAGGCGTGTCCGCTCCGGCGCGGCGAACTCTGCATGGAACCCCTGCAGCAGCAGGTAGAACAGGTTGTAAGGCAGGTATGCGACGTTCCAGGGTCCGTACTGGTCCCAGCGCAGCTTCAACATCCCCTCGGCGTCGGTGAAGACGATATAGCGATAGCCGGTCTCCAAAGGATTGCCGAAGCGCCAGAGGTTGTACGAGAGGTAACAAAGAACCGCGACAGCGATCGGGGCAGCCAGGAGCAAGGCTAGCTTCACCCGCTCCCGGTCGATCTTCAGCAGCGGCTCGTCGCGCGGCAGCGCGATCATGAGAAGCAGCGGTGCATAGAAGGCCGACATCTGGCGGCAAAGCAGCGCGGCGGCCAGCGCACAGCCCGCGGCGAAGACCTTTTTGGCCAGAGCGCGTTCGATCGCCAGCGCAACGAGGGGGAAGGCGATCGCCTGCGCGAAGAACCAGACGCCCTCGGTTCGGAGCGTGACGTAGTAGAGCGGGCTGGCGAAGGCGACAGCGACCAGGAGGCAGGCACGCAGCGGAGGCTCGAGCTCGAGGCGGCGCAGGATGCGCGACCAGACCAGAAGCGATAACGCCGAGGCGAGGACGCCGAGCGCGATGAAGCCGGCGGTGCCGGTGCCGAAGGCTGCGACGAGCGGCATGGCGACGACGCCCGGCAAGGGCGGGAACACGACATAGATCCGCCCGTCGGCACGGGCGCAATCGCCGTCGAAGCAGGTCGGCACATCCGGCTTCGCGGTCAGGAGGCTCCCGGCGACCAGCGCATAGGAGTTGGTATGGCCGCTTTCGCTGACCATCCGGACCGCCAGCACCGCGAGCAAGGCAAGCGCTGCGGCGACGATAACCGACGCCAGCACCACGTCCCGCCTCGCACCCAACGTCATAAGCATCTTCCTACCTCCCGCCGCCCAACGAGGTCAGGCTGAGGGATCGTGGCTAAGGACGGATGAACGGCACGTCTCGGTGGGCGGCGAATGCGAAGCCCTATGGCGTGCGACATCCTCGCTGAAGCACGTCTGAGGTGCCATCGGAGGTGCTGAATGCAACACCCTACGGCGCGCGACGTGCTCGGCCCGAACCGTCGGCGTCGCCGGCGTTCGAAATGCGGCGGGACCAAAAATCTGAAAACGCAGGCAAAATGAACTGGCCTCGATCTCGCCGCTTTCGAAGTCACCCTGCGGCCACTCCGGTGCGTCGGCAAATCAGTAAGGTGAGGCGCGAGAAGAAGAGCCGTTGCCGCAAGGGACGTGAAGTTGATGATGACGCATGAATTCCGGTTTGGAATTGAGGAAGAATACTTTATCTTCCGCAAAATGGACGGTCGTGTTCGTGGCTCGATGTCCAGTTTATTCTATAATTCCGCTAGGGATCAACTTGGCGATCACGTCAGCTGTGAGCTGCTGCAATCCCAGATCGAGGTGGCGACCTCCCCATGTGGGTCGAGCGCCGAGGCCCGCGAACAGCTCGTCCGCTTCCGCAAGACCCTCGATGAGATTGGCAGCGGCCATCAACTGGGTATTTTGGCCGCCGGCACGCATCCGACCGCCGATTGGGAGGTCCAGCGGCCGACCGACCGAACTCCGCTACGGAAAACTTGCTCACGACCTTCAGATGATCGCCCGCCGCAAGATGATCTGCGGCATGCATGTCCATGTCGACGTGCCGGAGGGCGTGTCCCGCGTCGATCTGATGGTGAGGATGCTGCCCTTCGTTCCGCTCATCCTGGCGCTGTCGACCTCGTCGCCCTTCTGGCACTCGCATCGCACCGGCCTGATGGGCTATCGCCAGGCGCTCTATGCCGAGCTGCCGCGCTCAGGCCTGCCCGATCTCTTCCGCGACGAGGCCGATTACGAGGCCTATCTCGGCGCGCTGTCGAGAATCGCATCGTCGCCGATGCGAGCTATATCTGGTGGGCGGTGCGGCCCTCGGCGCTCTATTCGACGCTCGAGCTGAGAATCGCCGACAGCTGCACCCATGTCGAGGACGCGATCTCGCATCGCCGCGCTCTATCGCTGCCTGGTGCGCCGCCTCATGCGCGACGGCGATCTCAACCGCGGGCTCACCTCGGCGGCGCGCGCGATCATCGAGGAGAACAAGTGGCGCGCGCAGCGTTACGGCATTCACGGATCGCTGATCGACCTCGCAACGGGCGAAGCGAAACCGATTGCCCTCGTGCTGAGCGACGTCGCCTCGCTTGTCGAGGACGATGCGGAGGCTCTGGGCTGCGCGGCGGAGATCGACGCGCTGATCGGCATCCTCGCCCGCGGCACCAGCGCCGACGAGCAGCTCGGCGTCTATCGCGACGCCCTCGCCGGCGGTGCCTCGCAGCCGCAGGCGCTGGCCAGCGTCGTCGGCTGGCTGGCCGAGACGACGATCCACTGACCGGCCGACGTTCTACTCCTGCATCTCCTGGCGCTGTTCCCGGCGGACGCATTGTCGTCCCCGACCCCTCATTGTATGACGCCATCTGCACGAGGGTGATCATGAGCGTAGCGATCGACGGCCGACGCATGAACGGGCAGAAGGTCGTGCGCGTCGCGCGCCCCTCCGCCAAGGCGCGGTTCGAGAAGGCGTCGGTCGCGCCGGCCGCGACGGCGCGCATCGCCGAGGCGCGCGACTATATCGAGCGCAACTGGCTGAACGACGACGCGCCGCTGATGTACGCCTTCAACACCGGCGTCGGCCTGTTCAAGGACCGCGCATCCCGATCGCCGACATGGCGCACTACCAGGACCAGATCATCCGCGCCCATGCGACCGGGCATCGGCGAGCCCTTCGCGCAGGAGATCGTGCGCGCGACCATGCTGCTGCGCGCCAACGCCTTCGCCTCGGCCTATTCCGGGCCGCGACGTCGGCGCTCGTCGAGCGCCTGCTCGCCTTCCTCAACGCCGGCCTGCACCCGGTCATCCCGCAAAAGGGCTCGGTCGGCGCCTCGGGCGACCTCGCGCCCCTCGCCCATCTCGCCGGCGCGATCTGCGGCTTCGACGGAGGCCGAGGTCGATCTACCAGGGCAAGCGCTATGCCGGCCCGCGAGGCGGCGCGGCGGGCGGGCTTCGAGCCGGTCTATCCGATGGGGGCGAAGGACGCCTCGGCGCTCATCAACGGCTCGACGGTGTCGCTGGCGCTGGGCGTGCTCGCGCCGAGGACGCCAAGCGGCATCCTCAAGCATGCCGACATCGCCCTCGCCCTGACGCTCGAGGCGCTGCGCGGCGAACTGGCCGCCTTCGATCCGCGCGTGCATGCGGCCCGCCCGCATCCCGGGCCAGGCCGCAGACGGCCCGCAACGTCCTGCGGCTCGCTCGGCGACTCGCAGCGCTGCTCCGAGGCGCCCGCGCCATCGCTCTTCCCGGACGAGGCGCGCGAGCCGGCGAAGCCGCCGCCGCCGCGCGTGCAGGACGTCTATTCGCTGCGCTGCGCCCCGCAGGTGCACGGGCCGGTCGCGCGAGGCGCTGGCCTATATCGACGGCGTGCATCGGCACCGAGATCAACTCCGCGACCGACAATCCCGCTGATCTTCGACGACGGGCGAGGGCGGCTACGTCTCGCATCTCGGGCGGGCATTTCCACGGCGCAGTATGTGGCGCAGGCGATGGATCTGCTCGCCATCGCGATGACCGATCTCGGCTCGATCTGCGAGCGCCGGCTCGCCCGCCTCATCGACCCGACCATGAGCTACGGCCTGCCGCGCAACCTGCTCGCCGGCAAGCGCGGCCTCAACACCGGCTTCGCCACCGTGCAATGCTCGATGTCGGCGCTGGTGATGGAGAACCGCGACCCTGTCGACGCCGGGCTCGGTCGACTCGCATCCCGGGCAAGTGCAATGCCGAGGACCACGTCTCGAACTCGACCTGGTGCGGCGCGCAAGGCCCGCACGATCGTCGAGAATGTCGAGCAGATCGTCGCCGGCGAGATGCTGATGGCCGCGCAGGCGCTGTCGCTGGTCGCCGACCGTCGCCGGGACCATCCGATCGGCGCGGCACGCAGGCCGCCCTCGACGCGCATCCGCGAGACGATCCCGCCGGCGCTCGACGGCGATCGCT
>CAWJLY010000010.1:0-521042 GCA_963843805.1 uncultured beta proteobacterium | reverse complement strand
CCAAAAAAAAGGCCGCCCGTGGAGGCGGCCTCTGGTACCGCCCGGCACCTGCAACAGCGCCGGGTCTGCAAATGCCGAATCAGCTGTGGTAAGCGGTCTCGCCGTGCGACGTGATGTCCAGACCTTCACGCTCTTCGTCTTCAGGCACCCGCAGCCCGATCACCATGTCGACCAACTTGTAGGCAACGAAGGCTACCACCGCCGACCAGACAATCGTGATCAGCACCCCCTCTGCCTGAATGAGCACCTGACTGGCGATCGAGAAATCGTCCTTCCCGGTACCGCCCAACGATGGTGCAGTGAACACACCGGTGAGGATGGCACCGAGAATGCCGCCGATGCCGTGGACGCCGAATACGTCCAGCGAATCGTCCGCACCCAGCATCTTCTTCAGGCCGTTGACGCCCCACAGGCAGACGAAGCCCGCGAGCAATCCGAGAATGATCGAGCCCATCGGGCCGACCGAGCCACATGCCGGAGTAATCGCAACCAGCCCGGCAACCGCACCCGAGGCGGCACCGAGCATCGAGGCCTTACCTTTGGCCAGCGATTCGCCGATGCACCAGGACAGCACCGCGGCAGCAGTTGCCAGCAAGGTATTGATGAATGCCAGTGCTGCGCCACTGTTGGCTTCCAGGTTGGATCCGGCATTGAAGCCGAACCAGCCGACCCACAACATCGACGCACCGACCATGGTCAGCGTCAGTGAATGGGGTGTCATCGACTCCTTGCCATAGCCGATCCGCTTGCCGAGCACAAACGCGCCGACCAGGCCCGCGACACCGGCGTTGATGTGAACCACCGTGCCGCCCGCAAAATCCAGGGCGCCCTTGCCCAGCAGATAACCGCCCGGGCCCCAGACCATGTGGGCAATCGGCAGGTAGCAGAACGTGAACCACAGCACCGAGAAGGCCAATACGGCCGCAAACTTGATCCGCTCGGCAAACGAGCCGACGATCAGTGCGCAGGTGATTCCGGCAAAGGTGGCCTGGAATGCCACGAATACCAGTTCAGGCAGTTTGGCATCCGGGCTGAAGGTATCGGACAGCGTAGCGGTTGTCACGCCTTTGAGGAAGATCTTGCTCAGCGACCCCAATATGGCGCCCTCGCCACCGAAAGCCACGCTGTAGCCATAGACCGCCCACAACACGCTGATCAGCGAGAAGACGACCAATACCTGCATCAGCACCGACAACATGTTCTTGCTGCGAACCAGGCCACCATAGAACAGCGCCAGCCCCGGAACAGCCATGAAGATGACCAGCAGCGTAGACGTCATCATCCAGGCGACGTCCCCCTTGTTGACCGTGGCAACGACCGCCGGCGCACTGGCCGCTGCGACGGCTGGGGCCGCAGCTGATGCGGCTTCGGCGATCACTGCGGCAGCCTCGGGAGCCGATGCAGCCTGTGCAAGGGCCAGGCCCGAGATGCCGAGGCCGGCGAGGCCCAGAAGCAAAATAGCAAACAATTTTTTCATGACCGTTTCTTGGGTTGGGTGCTTAAAGGGCGTCCTTGCCGGTTTCGCCAGTGCGAATACGGATCACCTGTTCGAGCGGGGAAACAAACACCTTCCCGTCGCCGATCTTGCCGGTGCGCGCCGACGATTCGATCGCCTCGATGACCTGGTCGACAATTGCATCGTCGACCGCCGCCTCGACTTTCACCTTCGGTAAAAAGTCGACGACATATTCGGCACCACGGTATAACTCGGTATGGCCCTTTTGCCGACCGAAACCCTTCACCTCGGTTACCGTAACACCCTGCACGCCAATGGTGCTGAGGGCTTCTCGCACCTCATCGAGCTTGAATGGCTTGATGATTGCAGTCACCATTTTCATGGCTCTCTCCTATTCAAAGTGGTGCGCTTCAGAAGGTTTTGCCTACCGACAATACGACACTATCCTTCGCCAAGTCCTTACCCGATTGCGGACCGAAGAAGATGCCATCGCGATTGGTTCCGATATAGGACGCACCCAGGATGAAACCATTCAGGTCATAGGTCAGGCCAAGCTTGTAGTCGGTGATCTTGCCGGGATCTCCCGGGGTATTGCGAACACGCTGGTAGCCGACGTGTGCGTTGACGCCCAAGCCGTTCCCGAGATCGTGCGCAAACGATACGTCGAAATATTTCGACCCTTTTGTATTGGGCACACCGAAAAAGTCCGAAACGGCATGGTAATACTTGGCGCTGACAGGTCCGAAGCTTGCGCCGATATACAACTCGGTATTGTCGATCTTGGTTGTTCCGCCCTTGCCGCTACCCGGGTAGTAGTAATAGATGGCACCCAGATCGATACCCACTCCACCGAATTCAGTCTTGTAGCCGCCGTACAAATCCATTTCAAGATTGCTGCCGTTGTACAAGGCGCTGTCGATATTGGAGTTCCAATTACCGAGGTAGAGACCGGAAGAGTGGCTGAGGTCGAAGCCACCTTGCAGGGCCGGCTTGCGATCAGTTTGAGAAATGCCGCGGAAGCGGTAGTCACTGAACAGGCCGAGATTGCCCGTCACGCTGAGAGCCGGGGCCGGCGCGGCTGTTTGCGCGTTTGCAGAAGCCGAAATTGCCAGCAAAGCACTGACCAGCCATTGGTTTTTTGTCATGAGATCCTCGTTGAAGCTGCTGTTGGATAAATTGCCGCGGTGAGTACTGCAGGTTCCATGCCAACGATACAAATGGTTGCGCCGCACAGAGCGGCGCAGCACCAGTAGGAGGCACATGCATCCATTCGTTGAAGGCGCGCTGATCGCACCATCTTGGTGCCAGCTGTGACTCCCCCGGATTGACGGGTTGCGCTGCCAGGTGCCCCTGTCAAGATCCCGCGCCATGTCCCTTGCCGTTCTCCACAGCCGTGCGTTGCTCGGCGTCACTGCACCGGCGGTCACTGTCGAGGTGCACCTCGCAAACGGGCTGCCGAGCTTTACGTTGGTCGGGTTGGCGGACACCGAAGTCAAGGAAGCGCGCGAACGTGTCCGGGCCGCCCTGCAAAACAGCGGCCTCGAGTTTCCGCACAACAAGCGAATTACCGTCAGCCTGGCGCCAGCCGATCTGCCGAAGGATTCCGGGCGCTTCGACCTGCCGATCGCGCTTGGCATCCTCGCCGCCAGCGGTCAGATCGATCCCCGTCGGCTGGAGGGCCACGAGTTTGCGGGTGAGTTGTCACTGGCCGGGGAGTTGCGTCCGGTGCGCGGCGCACTGGCGATGGCCTTGTCTTTGCAGAGCAGTGCGCCTTCGCATGCCCTGGTCTTGCCACCCGGCAGTGCGGAAGAAGCAGCGCTGGTCGACGGCCTGGTTTGCCTGCGAGCCAACCATCTGCTTGACGTGGTGCGAGCAATGCGTCACGGAGAAACAATCGTTTCCGATCAATTGACGGTAGCTCGCCCGAACCTCACCGAAACAGCGAAGCCTTGGCCGGATCTGCGCGATGTTCGCGGCCAGGCCGGTGCCAAACGCGCACTCGAACTGGCTGCTGCAGGCGGCCACAGCCTGCTTCTGGTCGGCCCACCGGGCACCGGCAAGTCGATGCTGGCGCAACGGCTGGCCGGGCTGATGGGGCCGTTGTCGCCGCAGGACGCTCTCGAATCGGCGGCCATCCTGAGCCTGGTCGGCCGCTTCAGCACTGACCGCTGGCGCCAGCGAAGTTTTCGTGCGCCCCACCACAGTGCCTCGTCAGCAGCACTGGTCGGTGGCGGAGCGCCGCCGCGTCCTGGCGAGATTTCGCTTGCCCATGTCGGCGTGCTGTTTCTCGACGAGCTGCCCGAATATCCGCGAGCAGCCTTGGAGGCCTTGCGCGAACCCTTGGAATCGGGCCGCATCACCATCTCCAGGGCGATGTACCAGACCGAATTTCCGGCTCGCTTCCAGCTTGTTGCAGCGATGAATCCATGCCCTTGCGGACAACCACGGCAGCTGCTTGCGCAGCTGCCGTTGCTCACCCGACGCCGTACTGCGTTACCAAGGCCGGCTCAGTGGTCCCGCTGCTCGACCGGATCGACCTGCAGGTCGAGGTGCCGGCGGTGGCACCGGCCACGCTGGCCGGTCTGCCCGATGGCGAACCGAGCGACGTCGTCGCCCGACGCGTGGCGCAGGCTCGCGCGCTGCAGGCGCAACGGCAGGAAGGGCTGAATGCGCTGCTCGGCGGTGCAGCGCTCGACGCACACTGCCGACTCGGCAACGCAGCCGCGACGTTTCTGCAAACCGCGGCAAGCCGGCTGGGCTGGTCAGCGCGCAGTTTTCACCGAGTGCTGCGCATCGCGCGCAGCGCTGCCGATCTGGCCGGCAGCCCGGCGATCGAGATTGCGCATCTGGCGGAAGCAATCCAGTACCGACGCGCGCTGCTGGCAGGTTGATCGGTCAGCAGGCCGCGTCCGCGCATCGTCAATGGCGATGTGCAGCCCATCTTCAGCCGAGGCTGACCAGTTCGCGCTGCACGTCAGCGAAATCTCGCCCGCTGCGTTCGGCCCAGTCGCGCAGCTGATCGTCGCCGAGCCGCCCGACATTGAAATACGTCGCATCGGGATGGGCAAAATAGAATCCGCTGACCGATGCGGCCGGCGCCATCGCCCAGCTCTCGGTCAGCGACATGCCGATATCCGAACACCCGAGAACGCGGAACATCTCGCCCTTCACCGTATGGTCGGGGCAGGCCGGATATCCCGGCGCGGGCCGGATGCCACGGTATTTTTCCTTGATCATGTCATCGGTGCTCAACGATTCATCGTGTGCATAAGCCCAGAACTCGGTGCGCACCCGCTGGTGCAGCCGCTCGGCAAACGCCTCGGCGAGCCGGTCGGCCAGCGCCTTCAGCATGATCGCGCTGTAGTCGTCGAGATCGTCGAGAAACTGCTTCTCTTTCTTCTCGGTGCCGATTCCGGCCGTGACGGCAAACAGGCCGATGTAGTCCGGGCCGTCGACCGCCCCTTTCGGCGCGATGAAATCGGCCAGACAGCGGTTCGGCCGCGCCACACCATCGATCACCGGACGTTCGCTCTGCAAACGCAAGCCGCGCCAGGTGAACAACACCTCGCGGCACGACTCGTCAGCATAGATTTCGATATCGTCATCGCCCACGCGGTGCGCCGGAAACAGCCCGATCGCCGCGTTGGCAGTCAGCCAACGACCGTCGACGATCCGCTTGAGCATGCGCTTGCCGTCGCTGTGAACGCGGCGTGCCGATTCGCCGACGACTTCGTCGGTCAGGATGGCCGGATAAGAGCCCGCCAGATCCCAGGTCTGGAAAAACGGCGCCCAATCGATGCAATTGGCAATTTCGGCGAGATCGTAGTTTCTGAAGATGCGTCGGCCGGTGAATTTCGGTTTCGGCGGCGTGTAGGCCGCCCAATCGATCGGTGTCTTGTTGGCACGCGCCTGCGCCAGGCTGACCAGCGGCGTCTGCTTCTTGTTGGCGTGTTGCTGACGCACCCGCTCGTAGTCGGCTTCTAGTTCGGCGACATAACTCGCCGCACGTTCGTCGCTGAGCAGATCGCTGCAGGTATTGACGCTGCGGCTGGCGTCAGGCACGTAGACGACCGGCCCGTCGTAGTGCGGCGCAATTTTCACTGCGGTGTGTACCCGGCTGCAGGTGGCACCGCCAATCAGCAGCGGCATCTTGCGGCTGCGGAAGAACTCGTCGCGCTGCATCTCCGCGGCGACATGTTGCATTTCCTCCAGGCTCGGCGTGATCAGACCTGACAGGCCGATGATGTCGGCGCCTTCGGCCTTGGCGCGTGCCAGGATATCCCGGCACGGCACCATCACGCCCATGTTGACAACCTCGAAGTTGTTGCACTGCAGGACGACGGTGACGATGTTCTTGCCGATGTCGTGGACATCGCCCTTGACGGTGGCGATGACGATCTTGCCTCTGGCCTTGGCTTCACCGCCGGCATCGATCAGCGCCTTCTTCTCCTCTTCGATATACGGCAGCAGGTGAGCCACCGCCTGCTTCATCACCCGCGCGCTCTTGACCACCTGCGGCAGGAACATCTTGCCCTGGCCGAACAGGTCGCCGACGATGTTCATGCCGTCCATCAGCGGGCCTTCGATCACGTTCAGCGGCCGCCCGCCAGCGGCGACGATCTGCTGGTAGACCTCTTCGGTATCGCCGACGATGAATTCGTTGATGCCGTGCACCAGCGCGTGGCTCAGCCGCTCGGCAACCGGCTTGCTGCGCCAGGCCAGCTTGGCCGAATCGTCCTTGGCCAGGCCCTTGGCCGATTCGGCGACTTCGATCAGCCGCTCACCAGGGGAGACGTAGGCTCGCCTTCCGGCATTCGGGGACGGCGGTTCAGCACCACGTCCTCGACCCGCTCGCGCAGCACCGGCTCGAGATCGTCGTAGACGCCGACCATGCCGGCGTTGACGATGCCCATGTCCATGCCGGCCTTGATCGCGTGGTACAGGAAGACGGTGTGGATCGCCTCGCGCACCGGATCGTTGCCGCGGAAGCTGAAGCTGACGTTGCTGACGCCGCCGCTGACCTTGGCGCCGGGCAGGTTCTGCTTGATCCAGCGCGTCGCGTTGATGAAGTCGACCGCGTAGTTGTCGTGCTCCTCGATGCCGGTGGCGATCGCGAAGATGTTCGGGTCGAAGATGATGTCCTCCGGCGGGAAGTCGAGTTCGTCGACCAGCATCCGGTAGGCGCGTTCGCAGATGCGCGATCTTGCGCTCGTAGGTATCGGCCTGGCCTTGTTCGTCGAAGGCCATCACCACGGTCGCCGCGCCGTAGCGGCGGATCAGCTTGGCCTGTTGCCTGAACTGCTCGTCGCCTTCCTTCAGCGAGATCGAATTGACGATGCCCTTGCCCTGGATGCACTTCAGGCCGGCCTCGATGACCTCCCACTTCGAGCTGTCGATCATGATCGGCACGCGCGAGATCTCCGGCTCGCCGGCGATCAGGTTGCAGAAAGCGGACCATCGCCGCCTTGCTGTCGAGCATCGCCTCGTCCATGTTGATGTCGATGATCTGCGCGCCGTTTTCGACCTGCTGGCGGGCGACGCCGAGCGCCTCCTCGAACTTGTCGTTCAGGATCAGGCGCGCGAACGCCTTCGACCCGGTGACGTTGGTGCGCTCGCCGATGTTGACGAACAGCGAGTTGCCGTCGATGGTGACCGGCTCGAGGCCGGACAGTTTCATCGGCGCCACGCGGCCGTGTCAGGTCGGGCGAAGCGACGGGTTCTGCGGAAAGGGATGGCTTCGGACATGGCGGCGCAATCAGGAGACCGGCCGCGCAACTCACCGCGGCCTGGTCTGGTCGGGTGAGCGCTGTTGGAAACATCGAGCCCAAGCCTGGCAGCATGCCGACCGGTTCAGGATCGGGGCCGTCGCAACGCTCCTTGGGATGCCGCGGATTGTAGATGCGCGCGGCGCGGCGGCGCAGCGGCCGCCTAGGCGGCGAGCAGGTCGCTGAACAGCGCCGTCGTGTCTGCAACGCGGCTGATAGCGGCCCAGTCGCCTGGCGATCTCGGCGATGTGCGCCGGCGTCGTGCCGCAGCAGCCGCCGGCGATATTCAGAAACCCGGCCTTCGCAAAATCCTCGACCAGGCGGCCGGTGATCTCGGGCGTTTCGTCGAAGCCGGTGTCGCTCATCGGATTGGGCAGGCCGGCATTCGGATAGCAGCTGATGAAGGTGTCGCCGGCGACCTTGGCCAGCTCCTCGATATAAGGCCGCATCAGCGTCGCGCCGAGCGCGCAGTTCAGCCCGACCGCCAGCGGGCGGGCGTGGCGCACGCTGTGCCAGAAGGCGCTGACCGTCTGGCCCGACAGGATGCGGCCCGATGCATCGGTCACGGTTCCCGAAATGATCACCGGCAGCCGCTCGCCGCTGCGCTCCATCAGTTCGTCGAGCGCAAAGATGGCCGCCTTGGCGTTCAGCGTATCGAAGATCGTCTCGACCAGGAACAGGTCGCAGCCGCCTTCGAGCAGCCCTTCGGCCTGCTCCAGGTAAGCCTTGCGCAACTGGTCGAAATCGACATTGCGCGCCGCCGGATCGTTGACGTCCGGGCTGATGCTGGCGGTGCGCGGCGTCGGGCCGAGCGCGCCGGCGACGAAGCAGCGGCGGCCGTCGATCCGCCGCCGCATCGCAGGCGGCACGCGCGATGCGCGCACCTTCGACATTCATTTCGCGGGCCAGATGCGCCAGGCCGTAGTCTTCCTGCGCGATCGAGGTCGCGCCGAAGGTATTGGTCTCGATGATGTCGGCGCCAGCCTGCAGGTACTGGTCGTGGATCTCGCGGATCACGTCGGGCCGGGTCAGCTGCAGCAGATCGTTGTTGCCCTTCAGATCCTTCGCTGTGCGAGGCGAAGCGCTCGCCGCGGAAATCGGCTTCGCCGAGCTTGTAGCGCTGGATCATCGTGCCCATCGCGCCGTCGAGGATCGCGATGCGCTTGTTCGAGCAGGGCCGGCAGATGCGGCGCCACGGGTATAGGCAAGGGCTTTCATCGGCCGATTGTACGAAGTCAGGCGCCGCTGCGCTGCACGGCCATGCGCAGCGCCTTGCTCAGTGCAGTTCGGCGACGCGCGTATCGGTATAGAGCGACTCGCGGAAATCGATGTCCTTCGGACCGATATCGTGCATCGCCCACTGCGACAGCGCGCTGCGCCGACATCGGCTTGGCGAACAGGAAGCCCTGCAGTTCGTCGCAGCCGAGCGAGCGCAGGATCGCGTATTGCTGCTCGGTCTCGACGCCCTCGGCAACCACCTTCAACTGCAGCGCCTGCGCCAGCTTGATCACCGCGTCGACGACCCGTTCGGCATCTTCGCTGACGCCCAGGTCCTGGACGAAGCTGCGGTCGATCTTCAGCTCTTCGGCAGGCAGCTTGCGCAGATACGACAGGCTCGAATAGCCGGTGCCGAAATCGTCGATCGAGATGTGCACGCCGGCCTGCGCCAGGCTGTAGAACAGCTGCATCGTTTCGGCCGCATCGTCCATCGCGACCGATTCGGTGATCTCGCAGGTCAGCACCTTCGGGTTGATGCGGTGGCGGGCCAGCGCGGCGCTGATGCGGTCGGCCAGGTCGGCCTGGCGCAACTGGTAGACCGACAGATTGATTGCCACCCGCATGCGCAGACCCTGGTCGCGCCAGGCCCTGATCTGCCGGCAGGCCTCGTCGATCAGCCAGTCGCCGAAGCTGTTGATCAGGCCGAAACGTTCGGCGATCGGAATGAAGACCGCCGGGCCGATCATTCCGCGCTTCGGATGGTGCCAGCGCATCAAGGCCTCGGCGCCGGTGATCTCGCCGCTCGGCGCATGCACCTTCGGCTGGTAGTACAGCTCGAGCTCGCCATTGGCCAGCGCACGGCGCAGATCGTGCAGCAGGTCGACCTGCTCGCGCGCGCCGGTGCTCATGCGCGGCTCGTAGAAGCTGTAGGTCGCGCCGCCGCCGGCCTTCGACGCGTACATCGCCGCATCGGCATGGGCAAGCAGCTTGGCCTCGGTGGCATTTTCCGGATACATCGCGATGCCGATCGAACACGACAAGCGTGACCTCGCGGGCATCGCGGCCTTCGAACGGATACGGCTGCTGCAGCAGATCGAGCACGGTGGCGGCGCGGTCGGCAACCTCGCTGGCGATCGGGTTGTCCTGGATCAGCAGCAGGAATTCGTCGGCGCCGAGACGGGCCACGACATCGTTCGGCGCCGGCGACGCTGCGACAGGCGGGACGCCACACTGCGCAGGATGCCGTCGCCCACCGGATGGCCGAAGGATTCGTTGATCGGCTTGAAGCCATCGAGATCGACATACAGCAGCGCCAGCCGGCCGTGCTGCGGCGTCGGTCGCCTCTGACCGCCGTCGTCGAGCCGGTGCTCGAACATCTCGCGGTTGGGCAGCTGGGTCAGCGCGTCGAGCGTCGCCTGGTGGCGCAGTTCGGTCTTGGCGCGCGACAGCGATGTCGCGGGTATGTTCCTCGAGCCGCGACGAGACCAGCATCGCCAGCACGAACATCAAGCGTGCCGACCGACGCCAGCGCGGTGATCGATGCCGACGGCAGCACGTCGCGGTAGGCTCGACGCAAACTGCCCGGCGAGCCCGGCCGCGTCGATCACGCCGACCTGGCTGAGCACGACGCCGAGCGCCCATCGAGATCGGCGGCGATCAGATTCCATGGCACCTTGCTGTCGCTGCTGCGAGCGGCCGATGAACCAGATGCCCAGCCCCATGCGTCGAGCCGCCGACGCCGGCCAGCAGCGCCATCAGCAGCCCGGGACCGTCCCAGACGAAGCCGGGCTGCAGGCCCATCGACAACATGGCCAGCAGTTGCGTGGCGACCAGCCCGAGCCCGATGCCGCAGGCGGCGCCCAGCACGCCGCCCAGGCTCGCATCACGGGTGCCGATCATCCGGAAGCCGGCCATGCCGACGCCGACTGCGGCCAGCCAGGCCGCAAATACACCGACCGGGTGATAACCGACGCCGTAGCTCGAGCGGCTGGAAATTCATGCTCAGCACGTGCACCGACCAGACACCGGTTCCCCAGGCGAGCCCCGAGCCGAGCAGCCATTGCCGGCCTTCGGCAATTTCGGTCGACTGCATTCGCTTGCCCAGATCGAGCGCCGCATAGGCCGACAAGCTCGCGATCAGGCAGGTCAGCAACAGCCAGGGGGCGACGGTCAGCAAAGTTGAAGCCATGATGTTCTTGTTCAGCGCCGTGCAAGCAGCCGCAAACATGGCGCCGGCAAGGCCAGGGCTGCACCGTCGAAACGGGATGCGGCAGGAAAGTTCATGCCGGCTTATCGGCCAGATTTGCGGCGGGCTTGAGTGCTTCGTGCCGGCGCGCGCCGATCGGCCGCGACAGGGTCCGGCATCAGTTGACGAAGCCGATGCCGCGCCGATGGCGAACCTCGGGTTTGACCCGATGCTCGGATTCGAGCTGCGACAGGAATTCGTCGGCATGAAGGCCTCGTCGAGAATCTCGACCTGCCGCTTGACGGCGGCAAAATCGCCCGCAGTCAAGACGTCGAGCATGGCGCAAGCGCTCGCGGTGGTCGGCGGTGAGCTGCACGGCGTCGCCGGCCAGCGCCTCGGCAATGAACATCCGCTCGCGTTGCGCCGGCTTGCAGCGGGTGGAAGCGGATCTTGAAGGTGAAGCGGCGCAGCGCAGCGTCGTCGAGCTCGTCGAACAGATTGGTCGTGCAGATGAACAGGCCGGCAAAGCGCTCCATGCCCTGCAGCATCTCGTTGACTTCGCTGATTTCGTAGCTGCGCTCGGCCAGCCGCCGGTTGCGCAGAAAACTGTCGGCCTCGTCGAGCAGCAGCACAGCCTGCTCGGCTTCGCGCCTCGGCGAACATGCGCGCCATGTTCTGCTCGGTCTCGCCGACATATTTGCTGGCAATGTCGCTGGCCTGGCGAACCATCAACGGGCGCTGCAAGGCCCGCGCGATATGTTCGGCCAACGCTGTCTTGCCGGTGCCGGGTGCGCCGTGAAAACACATGCTGCCGTGGCCGCTGCGGCGCAACGCCTCGATCACCTTGGGCAGCGCAAATCGCGACTCGGTGTTCAGCAGGTCGAGGTCGTAGCCGGTCACGACCGGTGCGGCTCGCGCGATCGGCCTCGGTATTGCCGAGTGCCAGATCGGCATGCCCCAGCTGGCGCTCGATCAAGGCCTTCGATGGCCGCATCCGTCGGTACTCGCCAAGCATCGCAAATCGCACCGCTGTTCGCACCTGCGCCGGCGTCAGCCCTCTGCGTTCAGCAAGCTTGGCAGTGAAGCGGTCGCTCACCTTGACGCCACCGAGCGCATTCTTGACCAGCGCTTCGCGGGCTCCGGGCGGCGGGCATTTGAGCTCCAGGTGATACTGGAAGCGGCGTCGGAACGCCGGATCGATCTGCTCGATCCGGTTGGTCGCCCAGACCACCGGTACCGGGTTGGTCTCGAGAATCTGGTTGACCCAGGCCTTGCCGCTGACACTGCCGCTGCCGCTGAGCGCGCCGTCGCCACTGTCGATCCGCGCCATGATCTGCGCCGCATCGGTCGAGATCGGCGGAAATACATCCTCGACCTCGTCGAACAGCAATGCCACCTGCGCACTGGCTTTCAGGAATACCTGGCTGATCTGCAGCGACCGGTAACGATCGCGCCCAGACAGCGAGTTGCCGTCGCGATCGGCATATTCGACCTCGTACAACGACAGCCCGGCGGCCTGCGCGGCCACCTTCGCCAGTTCGGTCTTGCCAGTTCCCGGCGGTCCGTACAACAAGACGTTGACGCCGGCCTCCTTGCGCAGCACGGCATGGCGCAGCAGCGTCGTCAGCACCTGCAGATCGTCGGCCACATAGTGGAAATCGGCAGGGGTCAGCTCGCTTGCGTGCTGCCGGCCGCGTAAATACCGCCATCAGATCGGACGGACCCTCGTAATGGCGCATCAGCACCGGCGGCAACTGTTCGCTGACCTTCATCAGATCGGACAGATCGGTGATGTTGTGCTCGGAGATCAGGTTCTCGACCATGCCGATGCGCTCGAGCCGCGAGCCGGCGCGCAAGGCCTCGGCCACCTCGGACTCGTTGACGCCGGCCACCGCAGCGATCGCCGCATAAGCCTCCTGCGCGTTCGACACCTTGAACTCGACCAGCAGGCCGCGCAGATCACGCTGGTAGCGCGCCAGCGTGCCATAAACAGCAGCGCGCGTTCGGCCGGGTTGAGTTGCAGCAGGCTGGCCAATGCATCGATATTTTTTTCGACTCGGGTCGACTCCTTCTTCAGGCTGCGATTCAGCCAGTTGGCGGTGGCGCCCAGCACGGCCAGCAGATCTTTCGGCGCATCCTTGATGAATTCGTCGATATAAAAAAACAGCGTGCCTTCTTCGTACGGGCCCTGCCAGGCCCCATATCGAACAATGAAGGCCTCGTCGCCCAGGCCCTCGTGGCCGCGCCAAGCGTCGTTGTTGCGGCAGCGCAGGGCCAGAAATTCACGCAGCCGGCGCAGCACCGGGATCGGCCAGACCAGATGGCGCCCGGTCAGCGACAGCAGGCTGTTCCAGTCGCGACGCAGATTGAACCGTCCCGGCTGGCGCATCGTCAACGACAGGACGAACCGCGAACACATGCGGTCCAGCACCGCGGCATCGCGCAGGCCGGGCGACAAGACGATGCGGGCCTCATCCATCAGCTTGCTCATCGGCAACACCTCCTGCAGACCGGAGGGCAAGCTCGGGCACGCCCGGCCGCGGAAGCATCTTGTCGCAGGCCGCTGCACGAGGCAAGCCCAACCGCGAAAGGGATCAATCCCCGAGGTCGTCGGGATGCACCGCCGCCCGCCCGCCGCGCGCTGGATCAGTGCATCACCACCGGCTGCTGCATCAGCGAGGCATACCGGGCGATGTAATCGTCCATGTCGTCCTCGGACGGGCCGGTCTTGATCAGCGCGTCGACACCGGCCTTGAAGCATTGCGCCATTTCGCCATCGATGTAGATTTCCTTGCGGGCAAATTTGTCGACGATCTCGTAGCCGCCGCGAGCGGCCATGGCGTCGTCACTCGCATCGCTTGCGGTCGCAGTCTGCTCGGGCTGCGCCCAGTTCGAACTGCACCACCACGTAATTGTCCGAGTTGTAGAGCATATGCATGACGAATCTCTCCTCAACCCGAGATGGGGGGCAATCGGCAAATTTCAAGCCATTTGCACGCCAGATCAGCGGACCGCCCTGCTCCAGCGCGTCGAATCAATCCGATTGACGCAGCAGCTCGAGCATCGGCCCGTCGTCGGGATTGCCGATCCGCGCCCGCACCGGCAGATAGTTGGCGCGCCGGATCGAGCCAGACCTCGGCCAGCGTATCGTGCTCCTTGCGCGGCTCGCGAACGAACTTGACCGCCTTGACACGGCTCCATCGGTCGTGATCGCTCTCCATTGCCTCGGCTTCGAAATACCCAGGCCGATGCGTCGCCGCGCGAGCCGACCACATACAGCGTCAGTTGCTGGCCCGGCGCCGCCAGACGCGGGTTCGCCGCCAGAATGGCCGGCAGCTGGATCATCCAGCTCAGCCGGTCCTGCGCGCCGCGCACCAGCGGAAATTCAACCGACGGCCCGGAAAAACTGATCATGCCGCGCTGCCGCTGAAAGTTGGCAGCGCGCACCGCTGCCACGCAGGCGTTGATCGGTAAAGCGCACCGGCGCCAGCCCGGCCTTGTCGAAGCCACCGCTGCTGACCTGCGTCATGATCGTCAAGCCGCCGATCTTCGCGCGCAACTGCAGTTCGTAGATGGCGCCAGGCTGAGCCGGTGGGTCGTGTCTCCAGTTCAATTCGGCGGTGCCACTGAGCAGGCCACGCTGCAACTGGTAAGCGAAGCGTCTGGGAGGGCGCAGGTGCGGTCGGATACACCGGTATGTCGCTGCCGTCGGCGTCGGCTGAACCCGGTTGCCGATTGGCGGCCAGCATCAACGTGTCGGCGCCAGCGGGCGATCCTTCATCGGAAGCGATCAGCGCGTCGGGCGCGACAAGATGCGCGCTCGCCGGGACCGCGTCGACAACGGCAGTTCGCTCCGCCGGCGCATCGGCTGTCGACAGTGGCTGCGCCGGATCCGTCATCGTCGGCAGCCCGGCCGGCGCGCTGCTGTCGTGCGGCATGTTGGCGATTGGCGTGGCCACAGCAACGGCCGCGGGCTGCCGCAGGGGCCGACTCGCAGGCTTGATGCCGGGCCGGGGCACTTGCGCAGGAGCCGCCTCGGCCAACGAGGTCGCCGCGGCAAGCACTACCGATTCCCGGGCCGCCGGCTCGAGCGCGCGAACCCGCACGGGCGACGCTGCAACCGGCCTGGGCTCAGCCGTTTCGATCGCCTGACAGTCCGCTGATCAATGCGCCATGCAGCAGCAAGGCAGGCAAGGCAGCAACCGACAACACGCGACCCCACGCCGGCTGCCGGCCGGCCCGAACCGGCGGCGGCAAGGGCACTGAAGTCGGTGGCTTGGCTGAGTGCATCGACAATAGGATCAGCATGCTGACGCAGGCCATCGACGGCTTGGCTGCGCAAGCGCTTCGAACGGACCGCGCCACCCATGAAAATTGCAAGCTACAAGGACGGATCACGTGACGGCCAACTGGTGGTCGTATCGCGCGATCTCACGATGGCCCATTATGCGACCGGCGCTCGCGAGCCGCCTCCAGCAAGTCCTCGACGACTGGAACTTCCTTGTCGCCTCAACTGGAAGATCTGTCGCAGACTCTGAACCACGGCAAGGCTCGCCACGCGTTTGCGTTCGACCCTCGGCTTTGCTTGGCGCCGCTGCCGCGGTCGTTCTATCTCGCAGCCACCGAAGCCGGCGGTGCCGGATCGACCGCCGAGTCGCCGACGATGCAGATTGGTCGCAGCGACGATCTGCTGGGGCGCCTGCGATCCGGCGCGTTTCGCCCCATCCCCGGCGCCAGCATCTGCATCACTTGCAGCGCAAGCCGCGGCCGAGTCGTCCGCCGACGCCGAAACAGGCCAGCATTTGTTGTTTGCTCCACAGCTGGCAGTGATCACCGCCGATCTGGCCGCAGGCTGTGCGGCGGACGACGCGCCAGCGGCAATCAGGCTGCTGATGGCCAGTTTGTTCTGGTACCGGCCGATGCCATCGGCCATATCCTGGGGCCAACCGATCGGCGCCAGCTTTTCGCCGGTGGCCGTGACCGCCGACGAGCTGGGTGCGCCTTGGCGCGACGGCCCGCTGGGGATGACGTTGCAACGGGTTGTCAATGGCAAGCGGCTGCCGGTCGCCAGCGACCCGGACGTCCGCTGGCCTGGACCACGCCAGTTCGGTGCCCGCCTGGCCGAATGCGCGGCGCTGCGCGGCTTGCGCGCTGGCAGCATCATCGGTGTGGGCGCGGCGGGCGGCGGGCGATCCGTTGCCGGTGGCAATGGTGTTGGCGTGGCGTGGTGGTGATGGTGGTGCCGACGGTGTGTACTCGGCCCGCGCCGGCGATTTGCTTCGTCTTGTCATCGGCGGCACTGCAGGGGATGGCGGCGACAAGCTGTTCGGCGCAATCGAAACTCCGGTCGCATGCCTGGACTGAAGACCGACCGGTGAACGAACTGCCGCGCAGCTTCAAGATCGCCACCGTCTGGCTGCTGCTCGGACTGCGCATGTTTCTCGGCGTGCAGTGGTGGCAGAACCAGCAGGCCAGGACCCGCTTCCGGCCGACGGCGCCAGCCATCGAGATCCGGCGCGGCGCTGATGGCCACTACCACTGGCCGGGAACGATCAATGGCCGGCAGGTCGATTTTCTGATCGATACCGGCGCCACCGGAACCGCGATTTCGGCCGCACTCGCCGCGGAGCTCGGGTCCTGCCAGCCTCGGCACCGTGCGCTCGAATACCGCCGGCGGCGTGGTCATCGGCACCGTCGTCGCCGCCGATCGTGCAGCTGCAAGGCGGCGTCGGGGTGCAGCGTCTGCGCGTGGTCGCTCTGCCCAGGCTCGGCGAGCGACCGCTGCTCGGCATGGACGTACTCGGCCGCCTGAACTGGCGACAGGAGCAAGGGGTGCTGAAGATCGATTCGCGAAGCGACGGCATGCGACCGATTGAAGATCCGTCGATCCAGCCTGCCACGCGCATCGACGGGTTCGCTGGACAAGGCGGGCAGCCAGATGCACAATGGTCCGGGACCAGATCGCACCGGCGGCCACCTGACGGAGACTCGATCGATGACCGATACAAGCGGATTTCACCAACCTCGTTCCCGGATTCGAATTTCTGCAGGGTCTGGTCAAGAACGCCGGCGCTGCGCTGCCCGGCGTCGGCCAATGGGTTGCGCCGACGCATCGATCCGGCAGAAATCGAAAAACGCATCGATGAATTGCGCACGGTCCAGTTCTGGCTCGAACAGAACGCCAAGATGCTCAGCGCAACGATCCAGGCACTCGAGGTCCAGCGGATGACCCTGTCGACGCTGAAGACGATGAACGTGCAAATGGCCGACCTGCGCGACTCGTTGCAGATCAAGGTGCCCGAACAGAAGGCCCGGCGCGCCCGCCGAAGCCAGACCAGTCGAGTCGCGCCCGCCCGCCAAGGCAAGCGGTGCCGACGATGCCACCCGAGGGCGCGCCGGCGGGCCCGTCAGCAGGCATGGCACGCGCCGGCCGTCGACCCGATGCAATGGTGGGGCGCGCTGACCAAACAATTCACTGAACTGGCCACCAACGCGATTCAGCAAGGTGCTAGCACCGGCCTGGCTTCGGCCGATGGGCCGACTCAAGCGTCGACGGCGTCGACGATGCGAAAAAGGCCGACTCTGCATCGACAAGAAAGGCCAGCCGAAAATCCGGCACAAAAGGCAAACGCAATTCCGCGGACACGTCGAAAAAGCCAAAGGCTGACTGATTCCAGCGACCACAGCTGCCGGGCGAGCTGGCCGTCGATGACCCGCTTCGTGCACGCCCATGCCGGCCACGCCGATTGGCGAATTGCGCTCAGACGGCGCAATCGAGCATCGCCGCGCAATCAGGTGCCGGCGGGCTCGCTGCCGACCTTGGGCTGGGCCTACTTCAGTGATTACTACGTCGATTCGGCGGATGCGCTTGCTGGCCGAATTGCAACGGCGCTGGCCTGATGTGGCATGGGTTGGCGCGGTCGGCGTTGGCATTGCGGCCAGTGGCGTCGAGTATTTCGATCAGCCGGCATTGGTGCGTGATGCTGACCGACCTGCCGGCACAGCGGTTCCGGGTCTTTTCAGGCGCCCGTCCGTTGGCTACTCACGGCGACTTCGAATCGGCGACCGCGTTGATCCACGCCGACCCGGACACCGCCGACCTGACCGAACTGATCGGCGAAATGGCCGATCGCACCTCGACGGGTTATCTGTTCGGCGGACTTGCCAGCTCGCGCGGGCAAAGCCTGCACGTCGCCGACGGCGTCTGGCACGGCGGCATTTCGGGTGTCGCCTTCGATCACGAGGTGGCCTTGTTGTCGCGCGTGACCCAGGGCTGCCAGCCGGTCGGCCCGGTGCGTCGCATCACCGCCTGCGAGCACAATCTGGTGGTGGCGCTGGATGGCGAGCCGGCACTCGATTGCCTGTTTGCCGATCTGCAGATGCCACGGCACGAGGCGCGTGAAATCCTGCCTCGGTTGCGCGAGACATTGGTCGGCCTCAGCGATCGAAGTGACGACGTGTTGTCGCGCCCCGGCCAGTTCGGCACCGACACCCGTGTACGCCACCTGATCGGCATCGATCCGGGCCGGCGGGCGATCGCGGTCGCCGACGTGCCGAGATCGACATGCAACTGGCTTTTTGTCGCCGTGATACCGAAGCCGCGCGCCGTGACCTGGTGCGAATCTGCAGCGAGATCCGTGAAGAGCTCGCCCCCGACAGCCCATCGATGCAGGCCGGCGCACCGCGGCAGATGGCAGGCGCGGTCTATATCAGTTGCTCCGGCAGAGGCGGTCCTCATTTCGGCGCGCCGTCGGCGGAACTGGCTCTGATCAGGCACGCGCTGGGCGATGTGCCGCTGGTCGGCTTTTTCGCCGCAGGCGAGATCGCCCGCCATCATCTTTACGGCTATACCGGCGTGCTGACCGTTTTTACCCGCTGACGGCTTGGAAAGCGCCGTGACCACCACCAGCCTGCACGCGCCATCGCGTTGGTCGCTGTACCTGAACCTGATCCGCTGGGACCGGCCGGCCGGCAGCTATCTGCTGCTCTGGCCCAGCCTGTCGGCGCTGTGGCTTGCCGCCGATGGGTTTCCGGGCTGGACGCTGCTGGCAATTTTCGTCGCCGGGACTTTTTTGATGCGCAGCGCCGGCTGTGCGGTCAACGATGTGGCCGACCGGGAGTTCGACCGCCACGTCAAACGCACTGCGCAACGCCCGGTCACCAGCGGCCGGGTCAGCGTACGCGAGGCGCTGCTGCTCGGCGCGTTGCTGGCGCTGATCGCTTTCGGCCTGGTGTTGCTGACCAACCTGGCCACGGTGGTGTGGAGCATCGCCGGGCTGCTGATCAGCATCGCCTATCCCTACGCGAAGCGGCTGGTCGCCATGCCGCAGGCTGTGCTCGGTGTGGCGTTCAGCTTCGGCATTCCGATGGCATTTGCCGCCGTCCGGGGGGGCAGCGACTGGAACTGGGCATCGGTTCCCGGCACGGTGCCGCTGCTTGCCGGCTGGCTGCTGCTCGGCAACCTGTTCTGGGTGCTGGCATACGACACCGAATATGCGATGGTCGACCGCGACGACGATCTGAAAATCGGCATCAAGACCTCGGCGATCACGCTTGGCCGCTTCGATGTCGCGGCCGTGATGGCCTTTTACGCCTGTTTCCTGTTCAGCTGGGCCTTGATCGGCCGCCATCTGCAACTGGCCTGGCCGTTTTTTGCCGGCTTGACGGTCGCTGCGCTGATCGCAACCTGGCACTATCGATTGATTCGCGACCGTTCGCGCGAAGGTTGTTTCAAGGCCTTCAGGCTCAACCACTGGTTGGGGTTTGCAGTTTTTGCCGGCGTCGTCGCGGCACGCAGATCGCCTGATCAAGCGCCGAACTGATCACCCATTTCGTTGGCACGCCGCTGTGCCGCTGCCAGCGCGCGACCAAAAATCGCCTTGACAGCGGCCTCTTCGAGCACGCAGATGGCGGCGTGGGTAGTGCCGCCCTGCGAAGTGACCCGCTCGCGCAGCAGCGCCGGCGTATCGCTCGAAGCGGCGGCCAGCGCGGTGGCGCCGGCGAACGTTGCCAAAGCCAGCTCGCGGCCTTGTGCGGCGCTCAAGCCCATTGCCACGGCGGCATCGATCATGGCTTCCATGAAGTAGAAGATATAGGCCGGTCCGGAGCCTGAAATCGCCGTTACCGCATCAAGGTCGGCTTCGTTGTCAACCCACAGGCTGCGGCCGGTCGGCGCCAGCAGCTTGTCCACCTGGGCTCGTTCGGCAGCGCTGACCGCCTCACGGGCGAACAGCCCGGCGATGCCCTGGCCGATCAGGGCCGGCGTATTGGGCATCGCGCGGACGACCCGCTCGGTACCGTCGCGCGCGCGATCGTATCGCTGCGGATGCCGGCCATCACGCTCAGCTGCAGGGCCTGCCCGACAAACGCCAGGCAAGGGGCCGCCGCTTCGATGAATAGCTGGGGCTTGACCGCCCAGACAACCAGCTCGGCAGTGGCCAGGTCGGGCCCGGCGGCAGCCAGTGCCATTACGCCGAAGTCGCTCTGCAATGCAGCGCGCTGGTCATCACCCGGGTCGACTACCACGATGCTGGCGGCCGGCCGACCGCTGCCGATCAGGCCGCCGATGATGGCGCGCGCCATGTTGCCGCCGCCGATAAAAACGATTCGGTTCATCCGCGAAGTGTAAAAGCGCCGTTAGTCCGCGCTTCGAATGGTCGCGTCAAATGGCATTCGGCGGCAACGGGCGCTGACCGAACAGCGCCGTGCCGATCCGCAGCGTCGTCGCACCTTCGGCAATCGCTGCGTCGAGATCGTCGCTCATGCCCATCGACAAGGTATCGAAATCATCGCCAACGGCCCGGGCAGGCTCCACGCACAGCGGCCATCAGTTCGCGCAATCTGCGGTGCGGCTCGCGTTGCGCGAGCAGGCCCTCGGCTGGCGCCGGGATCGACATCAGCCCGCGCAGGCGCAGCCTTGGCAAGGCCGCCACGGCCTGGGCCACCGCCGCCACTTCGGCTGGCAACAAGCCACTCTTGGTGGTCTCGCCGCTGATATTGACCTGCAGGCACAGTTGCAACGGTGCCATGCCGGGTGGGCGCTGATCGCTCAGCCGTTGGGCGATCTTCAGCCGATCGACCGAATCGACCCAATCGAATGCTTCGGCAACCATCCGTGTCTTGTTGCCCTGCAGCGGGCCGATCAGATGCCATTCGATCCGGCCACGCAGATCGGCCAATTCGGCGATCTTCGCCAGCCCCTCCTGCACATAGTTTTCGCCGAAACATCGCTCACCGGCGGCAATCGCCTCACGCAGTTCATCGGCACTGCGCGTCTTGCCGACACACAGCAGTTTGACGGCGCCGACGGGGCGCCCGCCAGCGGCGCAGGCCGCGGCAATGCGGCCGCGCACGTGTTGTATGTTGTCCGGGATCGTCGCCATAATGCAGCGAGCGTATCCTCCTTCGGCGCCGCATGCCGCGCCCCGCGTCTACCTACCCAAGATCCGCCCATGGACATCACCCAACTGCTGGCGTTTTCGGTCAAGAACAAGGCGTCTGACCTGCACCTTTCAGCCGGCCTGCCGCCGATGATCCGGGTGCATGGCGACGTGCGGCGAATCAATGTCGACCCGTTGGAGCACAAGGATGTGCACAACATGGTCTACGACATCATGAACGACACGCACCGCAAGGTCTACGAAGAGACGCTGGAGTGCGACTTCTCGTTCGAGATCCAGGGCCTGGCACGGTTTCGCGTCAATGCCTTCAACCAGAATCGTGGCGCCGGCGCGGTCTTCCGCACCATCCCGAGCACCATCCTGACCCTCGAGCAGCTGAACACACCCAAGGTATTCGGCGAACTGGCGCTGAAACCGCGCGGCCTGGTGCTGGTGACCGGGCCAACCGGATCGGGTAAATCGACGACGCTCGCAGCGATGGTCAACCACCTCAACGAGGCCGAATACGGGCACATCCTGACCGTCGAGGACCCGATCGAATTCGTTCACGAAAGCAAGAAGTGCCTGATCAATCAACGCGAGGTCGGGCCGCACACGCTGAGCTTCAACAACGCGCTGCGATCGGCCTTGCGCGAAGACCCGGATGCGATCCTGGTCGGCGAGTTGCGCGATCTGGAAACCATCCGGCTGGCCTTGACCGCCGCCGAAACCGGCCATCTGGTGTTCGGCACGCTGCACACCAGCTCGGCGGCAAAAACCATCGACCGGGTTGTCGACGTGTTTCCGGCCGCCGAGAAGGAGATGGTCCGCGCGATGTTGTCTGAATCGCTGGTGGCGGTGATCTCGCAGACGCTGTGCAAGTTGCGCGATGGCACCGGACGCGTCGCAGCACATGAAATCATGCTCGGCACCCCGGCCATTCGCAACCTGATTCGCGAGGCCAAGATCGCGCAGATGTATTCGTCGATCCAGACCGGGATCAGCATGGGCATGCAGACCCTCGATCAAAACCTCACCGAGCTGGTGCGAAAAGGCGCGATTTCACCTGCCGAAGCGCGCTCGAAGGCCAAGCTGCCGGAGAATTTCCCCGGTTGATCGGGCAATTGGCCATTGCCGCGCCGCATAACATTCCTGGCAGGCGGGCGCTGATGAAGTTTTTGCCGACGCCGCTAACCGAATCGGAAGGACAAGCAGATGGAACGTGACCAGGCATCGAAATTCGTCAACGACCTGTTGCGCCTGATGGTCAGCCGCAACGGCTCGGACCTGTTTCTCACCGCCGACTTCCCGCCGGCGATCAAGGTCGACGGCAAGGTCACCAAAGTCTCGCCGCAGCCGCTGACCGGCCAGCACACGCTGGCGCTGGCGCGCGCGGTGATGAACGACAAGCAGGCGGCCGAGTTCGAGCGCACCAAGGAGTGCAACTTCGCGATTTCGCCGCAAGGAATCGGCCGTTTCCGGTGCAATGCCTTCGTTCAGCAAAGCCATGTCGGCATCGTGATGCGGACCATTCCGCAGACGCTGCCGACGATCGACACGCTGAAGTTGCCCGAAGTCCTGAAAGAAGTGGCAATGACCAAGCGCGGGCTGGTCATCTTCGTCGGCGCCACCGGCTCGGGCAAGAGCACCTCGCTGGCGGCAATGGTCAACTACCGCAACGAGAATTCGCACGGCCACATCATCACACTGGAAGATCCGGTCGAATTTGTCCATCCGCACAAGAACTGCATCATTACCCAGCGCGAAGTCGGTATCGATACCGAAGACTGGGAAGCGGGGCTGAAGAACGCCCTGCGCCAGGCACCTGACGTGATTCTGATGGGCGAGATCCGTGATCGCGAGTCGATGGACCATGCGGTCGCCTTTGCCGAGACCGGCCACCTGTGCATGGCCACGATGCACGCCAACAGCGCCAACCAGGCGCTCGACCGAATCATCAATTTCTTCCCGGAAGAACGGCGCGCCCAGTTGCTGATGGATTTGTCGCTGAATCTGAAAGGCCTGATTTCTCAGCGTCTGCTGCCACTGCAGGAAAGCAAGGGCCGGGTCGCTGCGGTCGAGGTGATGCTCAATTCACCGCTGATTTCCGACCTGATCTTCAAAGGCGAGGTGACCGAAATCAAGGAAATCATGAAGCGCTCGCGCGAGCTCGGAATGCAGACATTCGACCAGAGCCTGTTCGATCTGTACGAAGCCAATCAGGTGTCGATGGATGATGCCTTGCGCAATGCCGACTCGCTGAACGACTTGCGGCTCAACATCAAGCTGAACAGCAAGCGGGCGAAAAACACCGATCTGTCGGCTGGCACCGAACACATGGCGATTGTCTGAGCGCCCGATCGGCATGAGCAGCAGCAGATCCTACGAATCGATCACTCCGCAGCGAGTTGCCTTCATCGGCCTGGGTGTGATGGGCTTCCCGATGGCCGGCCATCTGGCGCGCGCCGGCCACGACGTCTGTGTCTACAACCGCAATCCCGCCCGTGCCCAGGCTTGGCTGAGCGAATACAGCGGGCGCAGCGCCGCCACGCCGCGCTTGGCCTGTCAGGGCGCCGAACTCGTGTTCTGCTGCGTTGGCAACGATGACGACCTGCGCTCGGTGACCCTCGGTGAACACGGTGCCTTTGCAACGATGGCGGCGGGCTCGGTGTTTGTCGACCACACCACCGCCTCGGCGGCGGCAGCGCGCGGGCTCAGTGCAGTGGCCGCTGCGCGCGGCTTCGCGTTCATCGACGCACCGGTTTCCGGCGGCAACCTCGGCGCCATCAACGGGGCACTGACGGTGATGTGTGGCGGTGAGGCTGCGGCATTTGCACAGATGCAGCCGGCCGCCATGGCATTCGCCAAGGCAGTGACCTTGCTGGGCGACAGCGGCGCCGGCCAACTCGCCAAGATGGTCAACCAGATCGCGGTAGCCGGCCTGGTTCAGGCCTTGTCCGAAGCGATTGCGTTCGGCCAGAAAGCCGGTCTCGACATGGCCGCGGTGCTCGACGTCATTGGCAAAGGTGCGGCTCAAAGCTGGCAGATGGACAACCGCGGCCCGACGATGATCGAAAACCGCTTCGATTTCGGCTTCGCGGTCGACCTGATGCGCAAGGACCTGGGCCTGGTGCTCGACGAAGCCAAGGCCAACGGCGCCCAGCTGCCGGTCACGGCGCTGGTCGACCAGTTCTACGCCGATATCCAGGCCCGCGGCGGCCGCCGTTGGGATACCTCGAGCCTGATCACCCGGCTGGGGTGACAGGCGCTCCCCCGGAGCGGCTGACGCAGCAACTCCTCAAGGGGGCGACACCACCGGACCGGCAAAGCCGGATCCGCGGTGTCGACTCGATCGCCACCGCAAGTGGCCTTGCGTCGAAGCCGCTTCGGCAGCGGGCCTTATTTTTTGGGGGCGATATTGGCGAGTTCGGCTTCGCTGACCACATCGAGTACGCGCACCACCTTGTAGACGCCGCTGACACGACTTGCCACGTCGGCGGCGCGGGCGGCCTCGCGTTCAGTGACGATTCCCATCAAATAGACGACCCGCCGCTCTGTGACCACCTTGAAAGAGGTGGCCATCAGGTCCTTGGCCTCGACCAGCGACGCCTTGACCCTGCCCGACAGCAGGCTGTCGCTGGAGCGGCTGCCGAACGAGCTGGCCGGCATCACGCCCAGCTCATTGACAATGGTGCGGATGTTGTCGATCCGTTGCATCGATTGTTCGACGCTCGCCTTGTCCGCCTCGGTGGGCACCTCACCGGTCAGCAGCACGACCCGGTTGTAGCTGGTGATGCTGACGTGTCCCCGATCGCCCAAAAGCTCGCTCATGCGCCGGACGCCCTTGAGCTCGATCGATTCATCCTCGAGTTGCGCGCCGGAGGTTCGCCGATCGGTGTACAGCAGCGATCCGCCGACCATCGCGCCGCCGAGCAGCAAGGGTGCACATCCGGAAAGGCTGGCCAACGCCACAGTGCCCGCCGCCGCCAGCAGCGCACGGCGCTGCAGCGTTGCAGTTTGAAATGTCATGGAGTGTCCTGTTCGCCGAGCAATTGCAGGTCGACCGCATCGCACAAGCAGTGCAGGGCCAGCAGATGAACCTCTTGAATGCGTGCAGTACGGTCGTGGGGAACGCAGATGTGGACGTCGGTATCGGTCAGCAAGGTGCTCATCTTGCCACCCTTGCGGCCGGTCAAGGCAATCACCGTCATGTCCTTGGCCTGCGCCGCCTCGACCGCGGCCAGCACATTGGCCGAATTGCCGCTGGTGCTCAGCGCCAGCAAGACGTCGCCGGGCTGGCCGAGCGCCTGCACCTGTTTGCTGAAGACGACATCGAAGTTGTAGTCATTGCCGATTGCGGTGAGGATGGAGCTGTCGGTGGTCAGCGCAATCGCTGCCAGACCAGGCCGCTCACGCTCGAACCGGCCAATGAATTCAGCCGCGAAATGCTGTGCATCGGCTGCCGATCCGCCATTGCCACACGCCAATACCTTGCCGCCCGCAGTAATGCAGCCGACCAGCGCATTGACGCCGTCGGCAATCGGCTTGGCCAACACGTCGGCCGCCGCATATTTGAGATCGGCACTGTCGAAGAACTGCTTCTGGATACGTTGCTCTAGCATGGTGCGAATGATATGGCATCGTATCGGCGCAGCGCCTCTTGGCACCTCACCGCCTCGGTTCGAAACGAAACGCATGAACCGCGGATTCAAGCAGGGCCGAGCACACTGTTCAATATCGATCGACGGCTCCGATGATCAGCCCTCAAGAACTGCGGTTTGTTCAGCGCGGGTCGATGCTCGTCGAGCGGCAAGCGCCCGAGGCAAGGGCTCGCCGCCCTGCTCGAACGAGTCCCAATGAGCCATCGCGGCGTCAAGCCGACGAGTGGCGGCGGCACGATCTCCCAAGCGCCACCATGCCACTCCGGCGGTGGCCTGAGCTTGCGCGCGAACAATGCCGGCTGCATGCGGCGCCGATCGGGTCGCCTCGTTGCTGTCGAGCAGCTTCAGCGAATCGTCAACGAGCCGGATCGCGAGAGCCGCATCGCCCTCACCATCCAGCTCAGCGCGAGCCCGCGCCGCCATGGCCTCGGCACGCCAACGGGTGACATACGCATCCGTGCCCGCATCTGGCAACGAGCTCAGCAGGGTCGCCGCCTGGCGCAGTGGCGGCACCGCAGCCGCCGACTGGCCGTGCTCGATCAGGATGCGTCCCTTGAGCGCGCTGATCAGCGCGGTGTCGCGGCGTGTGATGGCGTTGTCCGGATCGGCGGCCGTCGAAACCGCCAGGCGCGCCAGGGCCTCGTCGCAGTCAGCGATCGCTGCATCCACATCACCGGCGTCTGCCTTGGCGGCCGCCAGATGGGTGCGCATCAGGCCCGCCATGGCACTGTAGGTTCGACTGTCGGGCGCCATTCGGACGGCGCGGTCGATCGCCTCGACGGCCTCGATCACGAACGCCAGCCCGCGGGCCGGATCGCCAGACAGCCGTTCCCAAGACGCCATGTTGACCAGCGCCCAGGACAGTTGCCTGGCACCTTCAGGATCCTCGGCCGCGCCCAGGGCATAGCGGCGCATGTGCTCCAGCGAGGCCCTCAGGTGTTCCTCGGCTTCGCGCCAGCGGCCCAGGTTGATCTCGGACGTCCCATGGCCGAGCAGCAGACCCATGCGGCCTCGCAAGGTGCCCAGATGGATCTCCATCATGGGGTGTGACGGCTGGATGGCCGCCGCGCGCTCGATCAGTTGCCGTGCATGCCAGAGGCCGCTCAAGGTATCGCGCCGTCTGGGCTGACCAGCAGGCGGCGGCGTTTCAGCAGCCTTGCCAGGCGGTGGAGCCAATCGGCCTTGGCGCTGGTCGAACAGACTGGCGCTGACCACGATCACCGCGCACTCGAGCAAGCGTTCGACATCGGTCGATTTGCCGGCGGCGATCAAATCCACCAGCCGCAAGGCAGATTCGAAACTGTCGTTCGCCTGCTGCAACTGCTCCAGTCCCTCGCCGTAGGTGCTGCCTTGCAAACGCGCCAGACGATGCGCAATGCGCGCCAGTTCCCAGGCCAGTTCGGGTTCGTCTGCGGCCTGGGGCTCGACATTGCGCACATACTGCGCCGCATCAGCCAGCATCTGTTCGCGGACCTTGATGGAGCCCGGCAGGGGTTCGACCGCATCGAAGTAGTCGAAGACCACGCGGTTCGTCAGTTTGCGCAACTCCGCGACGTGGCTTTCAGCCCGGCTTCTGGCCCGCTCCAGCCGCCAACCCTGCACCATCGCCAGACCGAGCCCGACTGCCAGACCGGCCACGCCCAGGGCTGCTGCAAGGCGACCTTGCAGCAGCGTCGCGGCCAGTCCGGCCACCATGCCGGTGCCGCCGACCAGACCCACCAGCACTGCCCAACGGTTGCGCTTGACGAACTTTCCCAGCACATAGGTGGCACTGACCGGCCGCGCGCTGACCGGGCGGCCTTCCAGGTACGCAGTGACATCGGCAGCAAGTGCTTCGACGCTGATGTAGCGGCGCTCAGGCGTCTTTTCCAGCGCCTTGAGCAGGATGTTGTCCAGATCGCCTTCGAGCCGCTTGCGGGTGGTGAGCCATTGCGGATCCAGCGCCTCGCTGGCGGTGAGGTGGCTCGGCCGGGCAGGCTCGTCTTCCAACACGCTGCGTGCAGCTTCAGCCGGCGTCGAGGCATGGCGGCCGGTGGGGCGGGTGCCGGTCAGCATCTGGTAAAGCAGCACGCCAAGACTGTAGATATCCGTTGACGTGCTCACCGGTTCGCCGCGCACCTGCTCCGGGCTGGCATAGTTGGGCGTGTAGGGCCGCACGCCGCCGAAGGTTGTCTGGCTGTGGTGGTCCTCCAACGGGTCGAGCGCCTTGGCAATGCCGAAATCCAGCAGCTTGACCTGCCCCTCGGCGTCCACCAGCACGTTGCCAGGCTTCAAGTCGCGGTGAACCAGCAGATTGCGGTGCGCGTAGCCCACTGCATCAGTCAGTTGCAGAAAGAGCCTGAGGCGCTGGTCCAGCGGCAAGTGACGCACCGCCAGATCGATGCCTTGGCCGTCCACGTATTCCAGTACAAAGTAGGGCAGACCGGCTTCGCTCGCGCCGGCGTCGAGCAAGCGAGCGATGTTCGGATGATTCAGGCGCGCCAGCGCATGGCGCTCTTGCGAGAAGCGTTGCAGGACTGCGGCGCTGTCCATGCCGCGCTTGAGCAATTTGACGGCAGCGCGCCCCTTGAAACTGCCGTCCGCACGGCACGCTTCGAAGACGTCGCCCATGCCACCCGCGCCGATAGGCCGCACGATTTCCCAGGCACCCAGACGTTGGCCTGCCGCGACAGCCGATTCAGCCAACTGTTGCGCAGCGTTCCCGATCATGAACTCGGCCGCGCCTCCGGCATCTTCGTGATGGGCAAGCAGGCTGCGCAATTCGGCCAGGCCCGCGGGGGGCAGAAGCGAGGCGGCGATCAGAGGCTCGCGGGCGGCCGCCGGAAGTTCCACGCAGGCTTCGAACAGGGCCTTGATGGCGGCCCACGAGTCGGCAGTCGTCATGTCGGGTTCGGTGAAGGCGCCTGTCGACGACGCTTCGTTCGGGCGGTGTCTCCATTATCAGCGCGCTTCGGCAGCACTCGGCCGGCGCGTCGCCGGAGCGCGCATCACCGTTCTGATCTCAGCCGGTTGACCAGCATGCCGGCTGCTGATCCCAGCCCTGCACCGACCACCTCCCGATATTGGACCGGGTGTGCCACCACCTCCAGTTCGGTACTGCTGCTGCTGTCCTTGCTACCGATGGCCAGCCGCAACAAGCCCACGGCCACGGCCCCCGCGACATCGCCCGCCGAGGTGGCCTTCTCGCGCACCTCGGCGAATGCCGACGTATCCAGCGACAGGCTGTGCTTGAGCGTCAGCGTGCTGCGCAGCGGACCGGTTTGCACGCTGGCCATCACGTTGTCGACACTGGGGAAAGCCCTGCCGGATGCCTGGGCGCTGCCCGCGAGGCGGCCGAAGAATCCCTTGTTGTCGTCGCTCAGCTGGACGAAGTTGACACGCATTCGCACCTCGATCAGGCTGGCCTCCAGCTCGTTCGATAGCGCGATCGAATCGGTGACAGCGCCAACGGCCGCGAAGCCGGCACCGATGTCCGACAACGCGCCGAAGACGCCTCGTCCCTTGCTGCTGTTGCCGCCACCCATGGCAGCAAAGCCATAGATGCCCAGCCCCTCGGGCGCCATCATCATCGTGGTGTCACCCCGGATGGGCGCCACGCTGCCGCCGCTGACCAGCTTGCGATACGTAGGGGACGACGCGACCCGGCTGGCATCGACCACCTCGACGCCACTGGTTTTCAGCTCGTCGACGAAACGCCCGTAGAGGGTGTTGGTGATGGCCTGAAAGTCGGGCTCGCCCACACCCAGCAACTTGTAGTAGAGCGACGATGAAGCCCGGCCCGCGGCGCCGAAACCGACGGTATGCGCATTGACGTTGTCTGCCGTGATGAACTCGATCGCAAACACGGCGATCGCCACCCGCTGGATCCCTTTCAGGGCCTGGCTGTCGGACACGATGGTGAAGCCGCTCTGGGCGGCAGCTGCCGCGTCGAAGCGGGCATCGACCGTCAGCGGGGTGGTCTCCGTCTTGGCTTGGCCGATGGCAGGATTGAAGAGCAGCGTGGCGGCCAATCCGGCAGCCGCCAATCGATGGGTGATGCGTGAAATCATGGTGTTCCTTGTGATGCTGCGACGTTGCGAGTTCATGGGCCCTTGGCAGCCAGCCTGCCGTTGAATGTGACGTTGCGCGACAGCGGACCTTGATGACTAACGCAAGCCCGTGACCACAAAAAGATCATCAACGTGGCTGCCGGTCACGGCCGACTGGTCCGGTATAGGCAGCCGCAGCCAGCCAGCCGCGGCCGGAGCACACCTAAAATGACGCCCATGGCCCCTGCGGAGTTGTTGTCGGATAACGTGACCCAGTGGTTGCGGCAGTTGGACAGCGGCGATTCCGGTGCGGTCGATCAGCTGTTCGCTGCGCTTTACGACGAGCTCAAACGCGGCGCCGTCAGTCAAATGCGCAATGAGAACGCAGGTCACACACTCAGCGCGACGGCGCTCACGCACGAGGCCTGGTTTCGGCTGAATGAGCAGACGCGTACCCGGTGGACCAGCCGGGGCCATTTTCTGGGCATGGCGTCGATCATGATGCGCCGCATCCTGGTGAATCATGCCGTGGCCAAGCAGGCCGCCAAACGCAACGGCGCACTGGTGTCGCTCACCTTGACCGAAGCTCAGCAGGTGGCAGGTGGTCAGGGCGCCGAGGTGGTCCAGGTGCACGACGCGCTGCTCGCCTTCGAGACGATCGATCCGCGCGCGGCCAAGGTGGTCGAGCTGAAATTCTTCGGCGGACTGGAAATTGAAGAAATTGCTGACGTGATGGGCCTCAGCAGCGCCACCGTCAAGCGCGACTGGACCCTCGCAAGAGCGTGGCTGCACCGCGAGCTGGCGCGTGGCCCGGCTTGAATCCACCGGCCGGATCGACTCGTCTGCCTGCTGTCCGACCGTCCATCGAAACACCGCCGCCCGGACGGTCTCCGGGTGCGCGGCCTTCGCCGACCACGGGGTCTGAACCCCTCTGCTCGGCAGCGAAGCAACTTTTCCTGCCGGTCGCGAACCGGCGCTCACGACCCGGTACGTCGCCGGTGCACGAACGGCGGGTGCAGGCGGACTGCAGGGCAGTCGGATCCAACCCGCAGGATCTGCGCCGTCAAGGCACTTGGTCGGCGTCGAATGCCGCCTTCAGCCACAACACCTCGTCGCCGTCGAAAACCAGCACATCGAAACGGCAGGGCGGCGGGCTCGGCTGGTTCTGCAGGAAGCGTTGAGCGGCAAAGACCAGGCGCCGGCGTTTGGCGAAACCGATGCTGGCGGCGGCGCCACCGTGGCTTGAACCGGTGCGCGAGCGCACCTCGACAAAAACCAGCGTGCCATCGCGCTCACGCATGATCAGATCGATTTCGCCGCCGCGTGCATGCGGCCCGGCGGCGACCCGATAATTGCGCTGAACCAGTGCGAGCCCGTGCCGCAGCAGATGCCGCAGCGCTTGTTCCTCCGCCTTGTCGCCGACCGTCTTGCTTGTGACCAACTCGAACGCTCCTTTGCTGCGTGAGGCCGCCGCCGCTGCGGCAGGGCACCAGCATTTTCCGTCCGGCACCTTGTATCTGGTGGCCACCCCGATCGGCAACCTGGCCGACCTGTCGCTGCGCGCGATCCATGTGTTGTCACTGGTCGATGCGATTGCCTGTGAAGATACCCGACACAGCGCCGTGCTGCTGCAGCAACTCGGGCTCGACAAGCCGCTGCTGGCACTGCATCAGCACAACGAGGCCGCGGCGTCGCAAGCGGTCATTCAGCGGCTGGCTCGTGGCGAACGCATCGCCTACATCAGCGATGCCGGCACGCCGGCGATCAGCGATCCGGGTGCGATCCTGGTAGCGGCGGCGCATGCGGCCGGGTTTGTCGCAGTGCCCGTTCCCGGTGCCAGCAGCGTGGCCGCGGCGCTCAGCGTGGCGGGCGATCGCCAGGCGGGCGGCTTCTGTTTTGTCGGATTTCTGCCGGTACGCGCCAGTGAGCGGCTGAACGTGCTGCGCGAGCTTGGCGACGCAACGCCGACCCAGGTGTTGTTCGAGGCACCGCACCGGATCGAATCGCTGGCCGCCCAACTGGCCGAGTTGATGCCGACGCGGTCGGTCACTTTATGCCGCGAGCTGACCAAGCAGTTCGAGTCGATCGCGACGATGGCGGCAGTCGTGCTGCCCGACTGGCTGGCCGCCGATGCCAATCGGCAGCGCGGCGAGTTTGTTGTCGTGCTGCATGGCATGACCGAACAGCGCGACCCGCAGGAGCGCTCGACCGAGCGGATCCTCACGCTGCTGCTGCGTGACTTGCCACTCAAACAGGCGGTTGCGCTGACAGCCGAAATCAGCGGATCGGCGCGCAATGCGTTGTACGAGAAGGCATTGGCACTGAAGCAGGCGGCGGCCGGATAGTCTGGACAAGGACCCCGACGGGCCCTTGTCCGGAACGCGGCAAGGCGATCGGACGACTTCTACAATGACCAAATGATCGCACGCGAACCCACCATCGAACGCCTCGCCATTGCCCGCTCGCTGTTGCTCGACCCGTTCGGGCTGACCGAAGCCAGCCTGGCGCGGGCCTTGGCGACGATTGCGCAGCACCGCACCGACGACGCCGATCTGTATTTTCAATATACCCGCAGCGAAGGCTGGAGCCTGGAGGAAGGCATCGTCAAGAGCGGCAGCTTCGGCATCGATCAGGGCGTCGGCGTGCGTGCGGTGGCCGGCGAAAAAACCGCGTTTGCCTATTCCGACGATATTTCGGAAGCGGCGCTGATGGATGCTGCGCAGACGGTGCGGACCATCGCGGCCGCCGGCCAGAGCCGTCGGGTCAAGGTCGCCGCCCCGAAACAGAAGCTGGCGCGCAGCCATGTCTTGTATGCGCCGATGGATCCGATCGCAACCCTCGACAGCAGCCAGAAGGTGGCGCTGCTCGAGAAGGTCGAGAAGCTGGCGCGTGCCAAGGATCCGCGGATCAAGCAGGTGATGGCCAGCGTGGCTGGCGAATACGATGTGGTGCTGGTGGCACGCGCCGACGGCACCATTGCTGCCGACGTGCGGCCACTGGTCCGATTGTCGGTGACGGTGATTGCCGAACAGACGATCGCCGGCGAAGTGAAGCGCGAGAGCGGCAGCGGTGGGGGCGGCGGTCGGTTCGGGCTGGGCTATTTTCAGGACGCCGTGATCGAGGGTTATGTGGCCGATGCGGTTCGGGCGGCCTTGACCAATCTCGACTCGCGGCCTGCGCCGGCGGGCGAGATGAGTGTGGTGCTGGGCTCGGGCTGGCCTGGCATCCTGCTGCACGAGGCGATCGGTCATGGTCTCGAGGGCGATTTCAATCGCAAGGGCTCAAGTGCATTTGCCGGCCGCATCGGCCAGCGTGTGGCGGCCAAGGGCGTGACGGTGCTCGACGACGGCACCTTGCCCGACCGGCGCGGCTCGTTGAACGTCGACGACGAAGGCAACCCGAGCCAGCGCAACGTGTTGATCGAAGACGGCATCCTGCGCACCTATATCCAGGATTCGATGAATGCGCGGCTGATGAAGGTCAAGCCGACCGGCAACGGGCGTCGCGAAAGTTATGCCGCGGTGCCGATGCCGCGCATGACCAATACCTACATGCTCGGCGGCAACAAGACGCCGGAAGAGATCGTTGCCGGGCTCAAACGCGGCATCTATGCCACCAATTTCGGCGGCGGCCAGGTCGATATCACCAGTGGCAAATTCGTCTTCTCGGCCAGCGAGGCGTTCTGGGTCGAAAACGGCAAGATCCAGTACCCCGTCAAGGGAGCGACGCTGATCGGCAACGGCCCCGATGCCTTGACCCGGGTCAGCGCGATCGGCAACGACATGAAGCTCGACACCGGTGTCGGCACCTGTGGCAAGGAAGGCCAGAGCGTGCCGGTCGGCGTCGGCCAGCCGACCCTTCGAATCGACCGATTGACGGTCGGCGGCACCGCCTGATCGGGCGCACGGCGGGTGTTGCGCGCCACGGCATTCGGCGTGGCGAAATCGTCACCAGCCTCCTCTGCAAATGCGCTGCGGCTCCTCATGAAGAGCCGTGGTAGCATCCGCCCGATGCCAGCGCACAGCTTTTATTTTGCTTACTTTTGGTTCTCGCACCGCCCCGGCGGAGGAGAGGCCAGCGCGTAAGCCGATTTGCAGCGCCGCCGAATCCCCCAAACCGCCGGGTCTCCCCGGCGGTTTTTTTTCGCCCCGATTTCCAGTATCCGGAGAAGACCATGCCTCTTAAAAGCACCAGCACCACGGAGCCGCGTTATGCCAGCTCGGAGAAAACCAGCGAGACCGATGACGAACGGATCCGCGACGTGACGCCGCTGCCGCCGCCCGAACACCTGATCCGCTTTTTCCCGATCCGCGGCACAGCGGTGGAAACGCTGGTTTCGGGTACGCGCCAACACATCCGGCAGATCATCGCCGGCAAGGACGACCGCCTGCTGGTCATCATGGGGCCTTGCTCGATCCACGATCCGGCCGCGGCGATCGACTATGCCAAGCGGCTGAAACAGCAGCGCGACCGTTATGCCGACACGTTGGAAATCGTGATGCGCGTCTATTTCGAAAAACCACGAACCACTGTCGGCTGGAAAGGCCTGATCAACGACCCCTACCTCGACGAGAGCTTCCGAATCGACGAAGGCCTGCGAATCGGCCGCCAGCTGCTGCTCGAGATCAACCAGCTCGGCATGCCGGCGGGCAGCGAGTTTCTCGATGTGATTTCGCCGCAGTATCTGGGCGATCTGATTTCGTGGGGTGCGATCGGCGCACGCACCACGGAGAGCCAGGTACACCGCGAACTGTCGTCGGGCTTGAGCGCGCCGATCGGTTTCAAGAATGGAACCGACGGCAACATCAAGATCGCCAGCGATGCCATCCAGGCCGCCGCGCGTCCGCATCACTTTCTGAGCGTGCACAAGAACGGCCAGGTGGCGATCGTCGAGACCCGCGGCAACAAGGAATGCCACCTGATTTTGCGCGGCGGCAAGACGCCCAACTACGGCGCTGCCGATGTCGAGCAGGCCTGCAAGGAACTCGAATCGGCCAAGCTGGCTCCAACCCTGATGGTTGATTGCTCACATGCGAACAGCAGCAAGGAGCACATGCGGCAGATCGACGTGGCACGCGATATCGCCGATCAGATCCGCGCGGGCAGCCGACGCATCTTCGGGGTGATGGTGGAAAGCCATATCCTGGGCGGCGCACAAAAATTCAGCCCGGGCAAGGACGATCCGGGCAAACTGGTTTACGGCCAGAGCATCACCGATGCCTGCATTGGCTGGGACGATACGCCAGCCTTGCTCGATGGACTGAGCGAGGCAGTCAAGGCCCGGCGGCGGTGAGGGCGGCGCGCTTCATCATGTAACCGGTACACCAATACAGGCCAAGCCATGACCCATGATCGACGCCAAATCGTGAAGGCAATCGGCGCCTGTGCTGCGGCAATCAGCTGGCCCGCGTCGTTGCGGGCCGCCGCGCTACCTCCGATGACCGAAGGCCCGTTCTACCCATCACCCGCCTGGCGTGAACGTCAGCTCGACTGGGATGCCGATCTGACCCGGGTTGCGTCGATCGGCCGGCGCTTCGGCACCACGTGCCCAGGGTGAGTGGCTCGACCTTCAAGGCACGGTTGTCGACCAGCGCAGCCGGCCGGTCGATGGCGCCACCGTCGAAATCTGGCAATGCGATGTATATGGCAGCTACCGGCATCCGCGCGGCGCCGGCAACCAGGTCGACGAGGCTTTTCAGGGCTTCGGCAGCAACGTCACGGACAGCCAGGGGCGCTACCGTTTCCGCACCATCAAGCCGGCCCCGTATACCGGGCGAACGCCGCATATCCATGTGTTGCTTCGGCATCCGGATTGGGGTGAGCTGGTGTCGCAGCTGTTCATTGCCGGCCATCCGTCGAATGACCGCGATTTCTTGTTCCGCAGTTTGTCAGCGGCCGATCGCCAGGCGACGCAAATGCGCTTGTTGCCTGCTGCGGCTGGCGCCGAAGTCAAATGGCTGGTCGAGCAGGAGCTGATGGTCGGCTGACGGCCTCCCGCGCGCCCGCCGGATCACAACGGCAGGCACGCCTGTTCGAGCGGCCGTGCAGGCTGCCGCGCAGGCGGACTTTGCGTCAACACTGCGTGCGGCACATAACCGCGCGACGGCAGGTTCCATCCTTCGATTGCCTGCGAATCGCTGAAGCACACGCTGCGCATGGGTGCCAATTGGCGCTCGGCGATCTGCCCGAGCAGGCGCTCGCAGACGCCCGCATCGAGCAACCGGGCAAACGCAGTCCAGCGACGCAACACGGGCGGGTTGCACCAGGCATCCTCGATCGCCCAGCGCAGGGTCTGCACATCCTGCTCGTTGCGCGCCTGCCGAACTGCCGGTGCAACCGACTCGAGCACGCGCGGCAACAAGGCATGGAAAAAAGCCTGGTACGCGCGGCGTTGTGCGGTGCCTGACAACAAGACTTCGAAGGCACGGCTCCGTTTGGCCCAACCGGGGCAAAGCAGCTGACTGCTGATCACCAGCTGCAAGGCCTGCACCGGATTGAACAGATGCAGGCGCCGCGGTGGCAGCACCAGCAACGGCAGCGTGCAGGCATCGGCGTGAGCCATCGGTTCGACGAAACTGCACAGGATGGCAATTCGCCGCCACGCTTTTGCACCCAGGCCACCGATCTCGAGCAGCGGACGATCGTCGAGCTGACGAACGATGGCCATCGAGTCGGCAAAGCCATGGGCACCTTTTGCCTGGTTGGCACGCGCACTCATCACGACCAGGTTGCCAGCGGCATAACCGGCATCGTTGCGGACCCGATCGACCGAGGCATCGCTGTCGCGCGCGCTGCCGCTCGACAACTCACCGCGGGTGATCGGGCAATGGCGGGAGTCGATCTGCTGCAGATAATGCGGCGTGATCTGAAACAGCTCGACGCTGCGCCCGCGCAGCCAAGCGTGAAGCCGCAGATGCAACCACTTGCGAACTTCGAGCGACGCCGTCAAAACCCGCTCGCCGAACGCGGCCTGGCCGGCAAGCAACCCATGGCGCAGCGCTGACGATTGCTGCGCGTAAGGCGCCGGCGGTTCGACGCGGTAGTGTGCATAGTCCCAGCCCAGCTCGAAGCCGAGGTGCTCGTGTGTCGTCAGCACGGTCCCGCCGTGATTGGCGAAGTCGGCGGGATGGGCGACGCCACGTTGCGAGACGATGTTGTTGCCGATGCTGGTCATGAACGACTCCTTCGAGGGATGTTGAGGGCTGCCATCGCGCCAGCAATCTGCCGACGTCGTAAAGCCATTTTTCGCGTCCACAGGCTCAAGGCGTGAGCTATCGAAACAACAATTGCAAGCTTGCTTTGCGATATGCTTCGGCAACACCGAGCTCACACCATGAGCCAGTCCACAACCCACGCCGCCATGGATCGCACCGAACGCTTCTACAAGATCGAACTGCTGCTGCGCAACCGCGGCAAGGTCAGTTTTCAGGCCCTGCGCGATGAACTCGAGGTGTCGCCGGCAACCTTGAAACGAGACCTGCAATACCTTCGCGACCGCATGGACGCACCGATCGCCTACGACCGCGCCGACAACGCCTACCACTTTGCGCACCAGGATGCCAGTCGCGCCGGCAGCAGCCATCAACTGCCCGGGCTGTGGTTCAGCGAGACCGAGATCCATGCCCTGTTGACGATGCATCAGTTGATGGCCGGGCTCGACGATGACGGCGTGTTGGCCAGGCACCTGGCGCCGATGATGGACAAGCTCGAAGGCATGCTCGGCGCCGATGCCAGCGAGGCCCGCGAGCTGATGCGCCGCGTCAAGGTGATCGGCACCGCAAGGCGGCCGGTACCGAGCCGGCACTTCGAGTTGATCGGCAGCGCGCTGATGCAGCGCCGGCGGATCTGGCTGCGTTATTACAAGCGCAGCGACCGCAGCGAAAGCATCCGGGAGGTGTCGCCGCAGCGCTTGCTGAACTACCGCAATACCTGGTACCTCGATGCCTGGTGCCATGCCAGTGAGGGTTTGCGGCGTTTTGCGCTCGACGCGATCCGCGAGGCCCGCCAGCTCGACAGCCGGGCCAAGGCAGTGGCCCTGAAAGAACTGGAAGCCCGGCTCGATGCTGGCTACGGTATCTACAGCGGCGGCGCACGAGTGCGCTGGGCCAACCTGGTCTTCCAGCCTGACGCCGCTCAGTGGGTCGCGCAGGAGGAGTGGCATCCGCAGCAGAAATCTCGTTGGCTGGCCGATGGTCGCTACGAGCTGCAGGTGCCGTACAGCGAGCCGACCGAGATCACGATGGACATCTTGCGTCACGGCGACAGCGTGAAGGTGGTCGGTGATGCGGCGCTGGTACGCCTGATCGCCCAACGTTCGTCCTGCGCCGCCGCACAATACGACTGAAAACACTTTGCGAGGAATTTCCGATGAAAGCCAGCTGGAACGGCGTGACCATTGCCGAAAGCGACGACACCGTGGTTGTCGAGGGCAACCATTACTTTCCCGAAGCCAGCGTCGACAAGCGCTATCTGACCTTCAGCAACCACCGCAGCGGTTGCCCGTGGAAGGGCCAGGCCTACTATCACAGCCTGATGGTCAACGGCGACCTGAACGAAAACGCCGTCTGGTATTACCCAGAGCCCAGCGAGGCGGCGTCGCAGATCAAGGGCAGACTGGCTTTCTGGAAAGGCGTGACAGTCGCTTGAGCGGCGCAATCCGCTGTCTTCCGGGTCGAGCCGGTGCAAGTCGCGCCGCAGGGCTCACGAAATGTTGTTTGCTCGCCGCACACCGGCACACGGCTGACGAGTTGCGGCGTAGATTCGCGACGGCAGGCCAGCACGCTGCCGTTCGCTCAACTGAAGGGAAAACCATGGCAACCAGACGATCTGCAAAAAAGTCCGAACTGGCGCAAGCCGGTGAACACCTGAGCGCCGCAGCCGGTGAAGTCGGCGCCGCAGTCACCCTTCGAATCGAGGAAATGGGTGATGCCGTCTCGACCAGCATGGCGAAGGTGAAGAAAAAGGTCATGGCTCAGCGCGACGAAGGCAAACGGCAGATCAGCGGCCTGGTGCGGATGGCCGAAGCCCGGTTCAAGAAGGCCGAAGCCGAATTCAAGAAAATGGGCGAACGCGCGCAGAAGGCCATCGCGCAGGCCGAGAAAAAACTCGAGTCGACCAAGCGCAGCACCGGCAAGAAGTTGGCCTCGCTGGAAGCCGATGCACAACGCAAGGCCAAGGCTCTGCAGAAAGGCAGTCGACCAGGAGACGTCGGCGCTGAAGAAATCAGCGACCCAGAGCAAGACCGCGGCCAAAAAGGCCTCGGCGAAAAAGGCCCCCAGCAAGTCGGCAGCGAAGAAGGTTGCCGGCAAGCGCGCAGCGCCGAAGAAAAAGGCCACCGCCTGAGCCAGGGTCGGAGTCGGCCAGACAGCACGAGACCTGGCAGCGCGACGTGCCGGTCGTTGCGGCGAATTGCCGCCTCATCTGGATTGATGGGCTCACGCCTTGAGCCTGTGGCGTGGCAGGATGACCGACGATGTCGCCCATCAATCCCGACCCGATAACCGCCGCCACCGGGATGTGCGCGCCGGCGGTCAAATTGGCGGCGGTTCACATGCGCCGCCTGCGGGCGATCTGGCGATCGGCCGGCTGGCCGTGCCAGGACATGATCGAAGTCGAACTGCTGGCGGCCGGTTGCGTGCAGCGCCAACGTTCGGCGTCGGGGCACGAGACCTTGCGTGTCACCGATGTGGGTGTGCAATGGCTGGCCCAGACCCTGCAGCGCAACCGCAGCGTCCACGATGCCCATGAAACACTGGTGCGCAGAGTTGCCGACGCCATGCGCCGCGCCGGCCGGCTGACCTGGTGCGGATTGAGCCTGCGTGCCAAGTCGGCTGCGGAAGGTCCTTGGGCGATGGCCATGCCCGACGTCTATTCGATTCGCAACTCGACCGTCGAGGCCTATCTGGCACCGACCGTGCACGAGATCAAGGTGCACCGCGCCGATCTGCTCAGCGATCTGCGCAAACCGGCCAAGCGCGATGCCTACCTGCAGCTCAGCAGTGAATGCTGGTACGTCTTGGCTGAGGGGATTGCCCGGCCCGACGAGATCCCGCCAGAATTCGGCGTATTGATTGCAAGCCGGGCCACTGCGGCCGAAGCAGATGGCCTCGATGTGGCGCGCCCGGCGCCGCGACGCGCCGCAACGATGGCGTTGGCAACCTGGATGGCGTTGGCCCGCGCGACACCGTTGCCGGCCTGGCAACTCGACGACGATCAGCATCCACTCAGCGAGTGCGAGTAAGCTGCTGTCGCACAATCGGTGCGTCGCAACCCGTCGGTGATCCGTCCGGACGCCGCGAACCGCCATGTCCAAGCCACCGCTTTTGCCCCTGCAACTGATTCGCGCCGCCTGGTTTGCCGGGGCCCTCGCGCTGCTGCCGCTCGGCGCATCGTCGGCCACGCCGGCGAGCAGCGCCAACGGCAGCGCCGGAATCGATTGGAAGTTCGCCGCTGACGATACCGAAGTCGATGCGGCTTTTGCGTTGGCAAAGGCCGAGCGCAAACCGGTTTTTCTCTATTGGGGCGCCAGCTGGTGCCCGCCGTGCAACCAGGTCAAGGCGACCCTGTTCAATCGCCAGGACTTCATCGAACGTTCGCGTGCTTTTGTGCCGGTCTACATCGATGGCGACAAGCCGGGCTCGCAAAAGCTGGGCGCGCGGTTCAAGGTTCGCGGATATCCGACGATGGTGTTGTTCCGCGCCGATGGCAGCGAACTGACTCGCCTGCCCGGCGAAGTCGCCGCCTCTCAGTACGCCGAGGTCTTGAGCCTGAGCATGGCGGCGCGGCGGCCGATCAAGGACGTGGTGGCCGACGCCCGCGACCAGACGCGCAGCGCCTCGCTCGACGCCGCCGAGTGGCGGATGCTGGCGTTCTATTCCTGGGCGACCGACGAGCGGCAGATTGTGGGTCCTTCAGAGGTGCCCGGCTTGCTGAACCAGCTCGCCGCCAATTGCCCGGCGCGCCTCGCCGATACCAGTGATCGCCTGCTGCTGCAAGCACTGGCCGCCAATGCCGACGCCAAGCCGGCCAGCGCGGCGGTGCGCCAACGCGTCACCAAGCTGCTCGACGACACCAGGCGCTCGCGTTCGCAGATGGACCTGCTCGGCAACCAGTCAGCCGATCTGGCGAAGGCCTTGACAGCCACCGGCAGCGCCGAGCGCGCCCAGTTGCTGGGTCACTTCGACGCCGCGTTGAAACGGCTGGCTGCCGATGCTTCGTTATCACGCGCCGATCGGCTGACCGCCCAGCTGGCACGCGTCGATCTGGCCCGCCTCGATCTCGACAAGGACGCCAAACCGGTGATGGCGCAGAGCACCTTGCGATCGATCCGTGAACAGGTGGCACGCGACGACCGCGAAATCACCGACGGCTACGAACGCCAGGCCGTGATCACGACCGCGGCCTATCTGCTCGCGCATGCCGGGCTGATGACCGAATCCGATCAGCTGCTGAAGGCCAATCTGACGCGGAGCCATTCGCCTTATTACTTGATGAGCGCGCTGGCCAGCAATGCAAAAAGCCGCGGCGACAAAGCCGAAGCGCTGCGCTGGTACGGGCAGGCCCATGCGCGCAGCGAAGGTGCGGCCACACGGCTGCAATGGGGCGCGAGCCATTTGGCCGCATTGGTCGATCTGACACCTGACGACTCGCAGGCGATCGAAAACACAGCCCGTCAGATCTTCGACGAAGCCGGCAAGCAGTCTGATTCCTTTTATGAGCGCAGTGGTCGCTCACTACAGCGGATCAGCAGCAAACTGCTCGCTTGGCCCGACACTGCCGCCAATGACAAGCAGGCACAAGGCGTGCTCGCGCGGCTGCAGGTACAGATCGACGGCATCTGCGCCAAACTGCCATCAGCCGATGACTCACGAAAGGTTTGCAACGCTCTGTTGAAGCCGGCCGGCAGTGTCGCCAAGGCCAGCTGAGCGGGCGATTGGTGCTCGCTCAGCGCTTGACTCGAGCGGCCTTTGTGGATCGAAATCGATTTCGTAGCGCAAGCCCTTTTCCGGGTCCTCGAAGTGCAAGGTCTGGCCCTGCCAGTCGTATGGGGCGGTAAAACCATCGATCTGCATGCTGCCGTGCATCAACACGATGTCGACCTGACTGGCATGAAGTTGCAGACGATAGACGATGTCACTGATGCGGACCACCGCCCGGTTGCCGCTGAGCACCGCAATCTGTACCGGCCCGCAATCACCGGCCCGATCACCATCGGCGATTGGCCGTACACACATCAGCCCCTCGACGAGATCGGAACCCGGTAGCGCTGCGAACCCCGGTACAGCGGCACCCAGCAACGCCACGATCGCAATCGCGCGGATCTGGTATTTGATCAATCCGGCCCCAATTATTGCCATGTCTCGTCCTCGATCGATCGTGCCAGCGCACACCGACTGACCAAATCAGGAAGCTCCCATGAATCAGTCAAGCACCCAACCCCTGCCCGTTGCCCCGCAAACTGTTGCCCGTCAACCGATCGCGCGGTGTCGAGCGCCTGGTCCGCGGCCAGCCCACTTCGGATGGCGACGGCGTCAAGCTGACACGAATTCTGACCCAGCCTCTGCAGCGACGCCTCGACCCGTTTCTGATGCTCGATGCCTTCGGCAGCGACGAGGCGAGTGACTATATCGGCGGTTTTCCGAATCATCCGCATCGGGGCTTCGAGACCGTCACGCTGATGCTCGAAGGCCGGATGCGCCACCAGGACAGCGTCGGCAACATCGGCCTGCTCGAGCCCGGCAGCGTGCAATGGATGACCGCCGGCCGCGGCATCATCCACAGCGAGATGCCCGAACAGCAGCAGGGCCGGATGGCAGGTTTCCAGCTGTGGGTCAACCTGGCGTCCAACGACAAGATGGGACCTCCGGCTTACCGCGACATCGCGCCCGGACAGGTGCCGGTGGTCAAGCTCGCCGATGGGGCCAACATCAGGGTCATCGCCGGCAGTAGCCACGGCGTCGATGGCGCCGTTCATCGGCCGATGACCGAACCGCTGGTGCTCGACATCACCCTGCCACCCGGCAGCCGCTTGGCGCAGGCCATTCCCGTCGGTCACAACGCGTTCGTCTACGTCCACGGCGCGGCGGCGATGGTTGGTCCTGCCGGATCGGCCGTGGTCGAACCTGGCCAGATGGCCATCCTCGATGGCGACGCGCAGGCCGACGGCGTCGTCATCGGCGCGGTGAGCGGCGCGACCGAAGCGGCGCGGATTCTGCTCGTCGCCGGAAAGCCGCTGAACGAGCCGATCGCCCAATATGGCCCCTTCGTGATGAACAGCCAGGCCGAGCTCATGCAGGCGGTCGCCGACTTCCGCAGCGGAAGCCTTGCAGTCTGACTGCCGACTGTTCAAGCCCCATATCCAGGAGAGACCGATGCCGCGCCAGATCCTCGACGAAACCCGTCTGCACCCCGCGATTCGCGACAAGGTTGCCAACCTACATGCCGATATCGTCCACAACGTGCAGGCGGCGGCGGCTTCGCATCCGGTGTTGGTGGTCGGCATGGCCGGCAACCCGGTTTGCCGCAAGGCCCGCAAACAGCTCGAAACCGCCGGCCAGACCTATCAATACATGAGCTACGGCAGCTACCTGGGACAGTGGCGGGCGCGCAACTCGCTGAAGATGTGGACTGGCTGGCCAACGTTCCCGATGGTTTTCGTGAAGGGTTCGCTGATCGGCGGCTCGGATGACCTGGGCAAACTGATCGCCAGCGGCGAGTTGAACCGTTTGCTTGGCGAACTTGACGTGTAGCCCCCGGCGGCACCACGATCAGCATGCCAGGGCAAGCGCCTGCAGCGGGCGCTGGGTTCGGGCGTCGACCACGACAAACGCTACCCGCCGTCGAATCGACGAAGCCGCAGCCGTTTCGCCAGGATTGCGGCTCGGCAAGCGCCACTGCAGCTGCTTCTCATCGGCGGCGGGCCAGGCCTCGACAGGCAGATAGGCTGCAACCACGTGATCGTGACGCAAGGCTGGCGCCAGAATTCTCGCCGGCGCGCACCTCGGTCTTGTGTCCATCTTCGAGCAGGGCCCAATAACCGGCAATCGGCTGCTTGAGCGCCGAGCCGTCGCGACGCCGGATACGCGCCGTGACGGTCTCGCCCTCGCGGCTGAGTTGCAATTGCACGTCTGCCACAGCGTCGGCCTTCGGCAGCCGCGGCCAATTCCGCCAATCGGCCCCATTGACGATCACCTGCGGCGTGTAGACAACCGCCGCGCCGATCGCCGCGGCGACGCTGTACTGGCGTTCGGTATACGCCGGCCGCGCAAAACGGTCGGCCCAGCCCAGGCGATCCCAGTAAGTGACATGAAATGCCAGCGGCAACACGGGATTGGCGCCGGTGGTATCACTCGCCAGCGTCGACAGCCAACGATCGGCCGGCGGGCACGAACTGCAACCTTCGGAGGTGTACAGCTCGACCACGTTGACCCGGGTGCCGGCCGAGCGGGCCTCGCAACTCGCAGCGGCCAGAAGCTGCGACGGCGCCAGCACTGCCGCCACGGTGAGCAGCAAGCAGCAGGGGTAGGAAATCGCGAACGGTCGATCGAGGCGGCGCATGGGTGCTCCTGTCGGAGATGAATCACGGCCGATGCGGAACGCACCACACCGCAGACGGTCTGTCGATTGCAGCGGGCGGATCTGACAAGCCACATCAGCTGCGGGAAGGTCCGAATGGCGCAGACAATGGCAGCCAGCTTCGACCAAACCCACATATTCGCCCTTCGATTGTCGGCCTCGCTCGACCATGCCTCTTCACCTTCGCCTAGTGACCGCCCTTGTATTGGGGCTGGGCTTTGCTGCGGCCACAGCGGCTCCAGCGGCCAGACCGGCACCTTGCCGCTTGCCGGGGATTTCCACTCAGGTCATTTGTGGCAGCCTGCAACGCCCGCTCGATCCCGAGAAGCCGGCACATGCCGTAATCGACATCCACTATCTGATCGTGCCGGCACTGGCGAGAAACAAGTTGCCCGACCCGGTCGTGCTGTTGGCCGGCGGGCCGGGACAAAGTGCAATTTCCCTGGCTTCTGCGGTTCTGCCGCTGCTCGGCCGGCTGAACAATCGGCGCGACCTGATCTTCATCGACCAGCGCGGCACCGGCCGATCGGCCCCGCTGAACTGCGAGCCCACCGATGACAACAAGGGCCTGGCCGACCGCTTCGATCCTGAATTGCAGCGGCGCATGCTCGCCCAATGCCGTGCCCGCCTTGGCCGGCTGCCCTATCTCAGATCAGAGCAGGATCTTCGTTTTTTCACAACCACGATTGCGATGAACGATGTCGATGCGCTGCGCAGGCAACTCGGCATCGACAAGCTCAATCTGATTGGCGTCAGCTACGGCAGCCGCGCGGCGCTCGAGATGCTGAGGCTGTTTCCGAAGTCGGTGCGGCGCAGCGTCCTCGACGGCGTTGCGCCGCCCGACATGGCACTGCCGGCCAGCATGTCGATTGACAGCCAACAGGCGCTGGACTCCGTATTTGCTGCGTGCGCCAGCGAATCGAAGTGCGCGGCGGCGTTCCCGCGCCTGCGCGCCGACTGGCAAAAACTCCTGGACAGCCTGCCTCGAACGGTCGACATGCGCGATCCGCGCAGCGGCCGAATCGACAAATTGGACATGAATCGCGACATGTTGCTTGGGCTGGTGCGCACGCCGCTTTATCTGCCAGTCGCTGCATCGGCGCTGCCCGCCGCGATCAACGCCGCGGCCGATGGGCGATTTGAACCGCTGGCCGCGTTGGCATCCTGGCTGCAACCACCACCGGGCCGTGACAAGCAGCCGCCGATCGCGCAAGGCATGCATTTTTCGGTCATCTGCAGTGAAGACGTTCCCCGCCTTGACGGCTTTTCCGACGCTGCCGGCAGCGACTTCGGCGAGAGCATGCGTCAGCTGTACCAGCGGATCTGCAGCGAGTGGCCGCGCGCGGCAATTGCCCCCGACTTCTACCGCATCGGCGCGACCGAATCGGCCGTGCTGATGTTCAGCGGCGGCCTCGATCCGGCCACCCCGCCCCGCCACGCGGCCGCCGTCGCTGCACGGCTCGGCGCCAGATCGAGCCTGCGCGTGGTGCCCAATGCCGGTCATGGCCTGTTGGCGACCGGCTGTGTGCGCGACCTGATTTTCCGCTTCATCGACGCAGCCGACGATGATGCCGCGCTGGCGGTCGACAGCCGCTGCGTCGAGTCGATCCCCCGACCGCCGGCGTTCGTGCCGCCCGAGCTTCAGGCGCCGCCGGGATGATCCGCATCGAAGCTCTGGCGAAATCCTTCGCGATGCGTTCGAGCCCACCCGGCGAGCGCCGCCGATGGTCGAGCTGGTTCAAGGGCGCGCCGCGTGATCGGGTGCAGGCGGTTCGCTGCATCGATCTGCACGCCGCAGATGGCCAGATCACCGGACTGCTCGGTGCCAACGGGGCTGGCAAGACGACCACCTTGCGGATGCTCGCGGGGCTGATTGCGCCAGACTCCGGGCGCATCGAGCTCGACGGAATCGACCTGGTCGAGCGACCCGCCGACGGCCTGGCAAGAATGGGTGTGCTGTCTGACGCCCGCGGGCTTTATCCGCGGCTGACCGCGCGCGAGAACATCGTGTATTTCGCTCGCTTGCACGGTTTGTCTGCTGCGGCCGCCCACGCGAGGGCGACTGCACTGGCCGACTTGCTGGACATGAAACCGCTCCTCGATCGCCGCACGGCCGGCTTCAGCCAGGGCGAGCGAATGAAGACAGCGCTGGCACGCTCACTGGTGCACGATCCCAGCCACATCGTTCTCGACGAACCGACCAATGGTCTGGACGTGTTGGCAACCCGCGCCTTGCGCGACATCCTGCGCCATCTGCGCAGCGATGCGGGTGGCCGCAAATGCATCATTCTCTCGACCCACATCATGCAGGAGGTCGAAAAACTGTGCGATACCGTCGTGGTCGTGGCAAGCGGCCGCTCGGTGGCTGCCGGCACGGTGGATGAATTGCTGGCCCGCACATCGTGCAGCGATTTCGAACAGGCCTTCGTCGAGCTGGCATTCGAGACCGGCATGTCATGAGGCTGCTGTCGAGCGCCGCGCTGGTTTTTCGCAAAGAAGTGATCGACGCCTTGCGCGACCGCCGCACCTTGCTGGTCGTGTTGTTGTCGGGCGTGCTGCTGGGCCCCCTGGTACTGGTCGCCTTGTCGGGCCTGATCGCCGGCTACGAAGAGCGGGCCGAGCGTCGCGAAGTGTTGATCGACGGGGTCCCCCATGCGCCGACCCTCGTCAATTTTCTGCAACGCCAGACCTATACCGTGCGGCCGGCACCCGCCGACTACGAGCGCACGCTCCGCTCGGCGGCACTTGGCGAGGCGGTCCTTCGCATCGACGCGGGATTCGAGGCTGCACTTCACCACGGTGAGACAGCGCATGTCGAAATCGTCGGCGATAGCGCCAATCGCCGCGCCAGTGCAAGCCAGGGGCAGCTCAGACGTCTGCTGGCCGCGTTCAATCAAGAGCGCGCCAATCTCGCGCTGTCGATGCGCGGCGTGGCGCCAAGCCTGCTCAGCGTGATCGAGATCGACGAACGCGATCTGGCGGCAACTCAAAGCCGGGCGCTGCAGATCACCGGCATGTTGCCGTTCTTTGTCATCATGGCGGTTCTGTATGGCGCGCTGAATGCAGCGCTCGACACCACCGCCGGTGAACGCGAACGGGGCTCGCTGGAGCCGCTGCTGATCAACCCGGCGCCCCGGATGGCCATCGTGATCGGCAAATGGGCGGCTGTGGCCGGCGTGGCCATGCTGATCGCGTTGTTCAGCAGCGTCGGCTTCGTGCCTGCGCAGTGGCTGTTGCAAAGTGAATCGCTGCAGGCGTTGTTCCAGTATGGACTGCGCGAAGCGATGCTGTTTCTGGTCGTGCTGCTGCCATTTGCCGCGGCATTGTCAGCAGTGCTGATGGCGGTGGCCATACGCTGCCGCAGTTTCAAGGAAGCCCAGGCCAGCAGCAGCCTGGTGGTGCTGGGCGTTTCCTTGTTGCCGCTGGTTGCGATCTTCAATCCCGACGGCGAAGCCTGGTGGCATTTGTGGACTCCGGCACTGGCGCAACACAGCCTGATGACCCGAATCCTGAAAGGCGAGGCTCTTGAGCCCGGCCAACTGTTGGCGACACTGATCGTCAACCTTCTGCTGACCGCTGTCTGCCTGCTGCTGGTTGGCAGAATGCTGCGCCATGCCGCCGTCAAATGAACATCTCATGACCGAAACACAGCCGCCTGCAGCCACTGGGGCGCTCGACTGGCAACTGTCGCGCCTGCACCAGTTGCCACCGCTCGACCTGTTGCGGATCATGCGGGCGCGCCAGCAGGTGTTCGTGGTAGAACAGAACTGCCCCTACCTCGACGCTGACCGTGCCGACGAAAGTTCATGGCATCTCGTCGCCTGGAGGCCGGACCGGATCCTGTGTGCCTATGCCAGGATCGTCGACCCGGGAATCAACTATCCTGAAGCATCGATCGGTCGAGTCATGACGGCGCAGGCGGTTCGTGGCAGCGGGCTCGGACGGGAGCTGCTCGCTCGTGCCATTGAGCACGCGACAAGCCTGCATCCTGCCGTTGCGCTGAAGATTTCGGCGCAAAGCCACCTGCAGGCTTTTTATGCCAGCGTCGGATTCGTCGCTATCGGCAATATCTACCTGGAAGATGGCATCGCGCACATCGCGATGATTCGAGCAGTTGACCAGCCGCCGCCACCCGACTCCGCCGGACTTCGCTCAGATCAGGTCCCGCCGATCAGATGACGAGGACCCGGCCGCTGCCGGATCAACAGCTGGCGGCGGCCTTCTGTCGGCTTGAGAAGCCGGCCGAGGCAACAGGGAACCGACCTTTTGCGCGATCTGGTCGGGTGAGCAGGGTTTGGCGATGAATGCGTCCATGCCGACCTCGATCGCGAGTTTTGCGGAGCCCGACGATGCATTCGCCGAGATGCCGACGATCGGTACCCGCGCCAAGCCCTGCGCACTTTCGTGCGCCCGGATCCTGCGCGTGGCGGTTGGCCCGTCAATCTGTGGCATGTCCCAGTCCATCACCACCAGATCGGGCATGGCGCCGCGGCGAAGGATCCGATCGAGCAGCAAGCGCCCGTTTGCAAATTCTTCGACATTGCAGCCCATTCGCCGCAACGCGGAAGCGCAAACCAGGCTGCTGGTGACGTCGTCATCGGCGATTGCCACGGTATGCCCCGTACCGAACAAGGTGCGGCTGCGGTTGGCGACTCCCGCCATAGGGGGCTCGTGCACCGGCGCAGCCGATTTCGAGAATGGCAGCGGGACGGCAAAGGAGAACACCGACCCCTTGCCGACCTGACTGCGGCAGTTGACGTCGCCGCCCATCGCATTGGCGATCTGCCGCGCAATCGCCAAGCCGAGGCCGACTCCTTCAGGGCGTGCCGCAGGGCGATGGTTACCCTGCGTGAAGATTTCGAAAACGCGGGTAATTTCCTCTGCCGATATCCCGGGGCCGGTATCTTCGATCTCGAATTCGACCTGCTGCGAGCCGGTCGGGCGGCTGACCGTCAACGACACCTTGCCACCGAGCGGGGTGAATTTGAACGCATTGCCGAGCAGGTTGTTCAGCACTTGGGCAATGCGTACGGCATCGCCATCGACCGGCGTAACGACGTCGCCCGCAGTCGCAATCGAGAAATCGATCCCCGATTCGCTGGCCCTCGACTGATAGGTGGCCCGCAGCAGGTCGAGTTGGCGCACCAGGTCGAGCGGAGCCGTCACCAGATCGAGCCGGCCGGACTTGATCATCGAGATATCGAGCAGGTCGTTGACCATTCGCTGCAAATGCTCGCCCGCCTCCTCGATCAGACCGAGCCGGAAATGCAGGGTGACGTCGGCCGGCGACACATCATTCTGGGTCAGTCGGGTCAAGCCGAGGATGCCGTGCAGCGGCGTGCGCAACTCATGACTGACAACGGCCAGGAACTGGTCTTTCGCCGAGCTGTGGATCTTTGCCAGGTCGAGCGCTTCGGCGCGCTCCTGCGCGATCCGCTCGGTCTCGATGCGCAATCGAAAAACCTCGTTCATGCGTTTTTCCGATCGCCGCGCGGTGGCGAGCAGCAGCAACAGGAAGATGGCAACGCCGACTCCGGCAAGCAGGCCGATCTGATCCCCACGCAGAAAGAAGGCCACCGACAGCGGCGCAATGATCGGAACGACATAGGCCGCCGTGGCCCAGAAACGAATCTGCAATCCGAAGGTGGCGACCGACGCCACGCAACAGGCAACTGCCGTGATGAATGTTGCCAGCTCGCTCGATTCATTGATCAGAGCGGTGCACCCCAGGCCCCACACCGCGCCATCGATCGCCAGCAGCAACGAGGTATCCCGCAGCCATCTGCGATGGTCGGGCAGGCGGCTGTGCCGGTAGGCAATCGAATGGACGATGCGGACGACGGCAACGCCGATCTTCAGCTGAATCCAGAAATCGACGTATTCGGGATGAATCTCCGTACCCAACGCACCTTGCCGCAAATGGTAGGCCAGGAAGACGGCAAATACGGTAGCGGCGACGGTGCCGATCGAGGTATGCAACAGCAACAGGCGCAACTGCTCTGCCGATACCAGAGCCGCGACACCCTTGTCCCGTTCGTCGTTGACGCTGACCTTTGTCAATTGGCGTTGTCCCGGCAAAACGCATCCGAATGAAACCCGCTGCCGCACTCCATTCTTGGGGTTTGCAATCCCCCAAGCGTGGGTATGCTTGTCACAGTCTCAGGAGACGGTGAACGCAGATTTCGAGCAATAGGCCACGCTTTCAGCCGATTAGCGCCGGTTAACGAACGGCTCTGGGAACGTGGAAAGAGATCGAGTTCAGGACGCATTCAAAATCAAGGAAATCGACAATGACCCAGCAGACACTCAGTTTCCGCCTCGAATTGGCGAGTAGCAAACAAGACCTCGACGACGCTTGTGTCGTCCGATCGAAGAGTTACGGCCATCACTTACCGAGTCTGTACGATGCATTGCGCCGGCCAGACGCAATCGATATCGACCCGGCCACCGTCATATTTCTTGTGTCGCGACAAGGCGAGCGGTCGAGCGCTGGGCACAGCGCGGATACAGACCAGCCGAGCCGGCGATCTGCTGATCGAGCAATGCGCGCAGGTTCCACTGGCCATGCACGGGCAGGACCGCGCCGAAATATCACGCTTCTCAGCGATTCGTGGCGCCGATCCGCTGGTAAAGCTGGCGCTATGGAAAGCATCTTACCTCTATTGTCAAGCAGCCCAGGCGCGTTGGATGATCATCGGGGCGCGCAGCGAGGCGCTGGTCAGACAATATCAACGGCTTGGATTCAGTGATGTGTATCACGATAAACGGATGATTGAGTTGTCGTATGCCGGCGCCGTGCCCCATCGGATTCTCGCATTCGACGTCGTGACCGCCGAACGCATCTGGCTGGCCTCGAACAATCCCTTGTACGGGTTCATCTTCGAAACCAGCCACCGCGACATCGAATTGTTCAAGGTGGCTGAATTTGCCAAGCCGTCGACTCGGGCGATCTCCATGCAGGAACCCGTACAGGAGCCTTCGCCTTTCTGAGTCGAGCAACACGTCAAGATTCATGATCGGGGCATTTGCACACGGTCGCGCAGCAACGCCATCATCTCGTCGGAGCAGTCGACGCCTTCGTCTTCGCAGATTCGCCTGAAATGGGCGAACTGTTCCGGCAACGCAAGCGAGCCGACGGCGGGTGCGACATGTTCAAACAGCGCGACGAATGCGGCCGCCTGTTGCATCGTCATCTCGCGTTTCCAGTCGCCCAGGATCTTCAACTGGGCGAGGGCTGACGCATTCGAGAAATCGTCACTCAGCCGGACGCAGCCCGTCCCGGACTCCCAGTCCGCAAACAGGCCGTTGGCCGGCATGAAAAAGGATTCGTCGTGGTCGTAAAGCTGATCGAATTCTGTATCGCTCAAAGTGGCTCCCCTTCGAAACAACGGCGGTACCCGAGACGGTAGTGGCGTCATCAGACCCCGACTCGCGCCTTGCTGACAGGTCAGCGCAGGCACGACGGCCTGCAGCCTGAATAGTTATCGACTGTCGGCGAAACTTCCTGAGTACGCAATACCCCGGCATTGGGAACGTGTTGCACGCCATTCGTCAATCGTTTGCTGCAGCGCTGGTGGTTGTCATCATCAAGTTGACTGGCCAGCGCCACGATTCGCTCAGGGCTTGCAGCAAGCGATGGCGCTGATCCAACAGGCTGCCTACAATCGACCATGCTTAAAAAACAGGCAAGCTGATGCAGTTTCCGACCCTCTTCGACGTTATCGTGATTGGTGGCGGCCATGCCGGAACCGAGGCCGCTCTTGCCGCCGCGCGCATGGGCTGCAAGACGCTGCTGCTGACTCACAACATCGAGACGCTGGGGCAGATGAGTTGCAACCCGTCGATCGGTGGCATCGGCAAGGGCCACCTGGTCAGGGAGATCGACGCGCTCGGGGGTGCCATGGCTGCGGCAACCGACGAGGCCGGAATCCAGTTTCGCATCCTCAACCGCTCGAAGGGGCCGGCGGTGCGCGCCACCCGTGCCCAGGCCGACCGCGTGTTGTATCGCGCCGCGATCCGTCGACGCATCGAGAATCAGGCGTCGTTGTGGCTCTTTCAAGGCGCCTGCGACGATCTGACCGTCGAATCGGGGCGGGTCAGCGGAGCCATGACGCAGATGGGAGTGCGCTTTGCTGCCCGGACAGTGGTGCTGACGGCCGGCACTTTTCTGGATGGCCGGGTCCACGTCGGGCTGCAAAACCATGCTGCGGGCCGCGCCGGTGACCCTCCGGCACAGCGACTTTCAGCCCGCTTGAAAGAATTGGCCTTGCCACAGGGCCGGCTGAAAACCGGCACGCCGCCGCGAATCGATGGCCGCAGCATTGATTTCAGCAGCCTGGAATGCCAGCCAGGCGACGGCATGCCCGCTGCGGACGGCAGCCCGGCGTCGACGCCAATGCCGGTCTTCAGCTTCATGGGCAAGGCGGAAGATCACCCACGCCAACTGCCATGCTGGATCACCCATACCAATGAACGCACCCACGACATCATCCGCAGCGGCTTTGACCGCAGCCCGATGTTTACCGGCGTCATCGGTGGCGTGGGGCCGCGTTATTGCCCGAGCATCGAAGACAAGGTGAATCGTTTTGCCGACAAGACTTCGCACCAGATCTTTCTCGAACCCGAGGGATTGGAAACCCACGAGTTCTATCCCAATGGCATCTCGACCAGCCTGCCATTCGATATCCAGCTCGCGGCGGTCCGCAGCATGCAGGGGCTTGAACAGGCCCATATCCTGCGGCCGGGCTATGCAATCGAGTACGACTATTTCGATCCGCGCTCACTCAAATCGTCGTTCGAGACCAAGTCGATCGATGGCTTGTTCTTTGCCGGGCAGATCAATGGAACAACCGGCTACGAAGAAGCCGCAGCCCAAGGTTTGTTTGCCGGCATCAATGCGGCGCTTCAGGTCAAAGGCGAAACGCCCTGGACGCCCGCACGCGATCAGGCTTATCTCGGCGTGCTGGTCGACGATCTGATCACCAAGGGTGTCACCGAACCGTATCGAATGTTTACCAGTCGGGCGGAGTATCGTTTGCAACTGCGTGAAGACAACGCAGATTTGCGCTTGACGGAGATCGGCCGGCGGTTCGGCCTGGTCGATGAAAATCGTTGGGACGCGTTCAGCCGAAAACGCGACGCTGTTTCACGTGAAACACAGCGCCTTTCCGAAGTTTATGTCAGGCCGCAAACGCTGCCTGCCGCTGACGCCGAACGGTTGGTCGGCGCTGCACTGGAGCACGAATACAACCTTGCTGATCTGCTTCGACGGCCGGGCGTCGACTATGCAAAAGTCCGGGAGATCGAATCCATCGCTCATCCTGGAAGGGAAACAGGCTCCGCCATGGCCGACGAACTCGGATCAGCGATGGCAGCCAGTGTCATCGAGCAGGTTGAAATCGGCGTCAAGTATTCGGGCTACATCAACAAGCAGAAGGAAGATGTCGATCGCGCCGCCAATTTCGAACATCTGCCGCTTCCCGACGATCTCGATTACGGCAGCGTGACCGCGCTGAGTTTTGAGGCCCGACAGAACCTCGGGCGGTACCGGCCGCAGACGCTGGGACAGGCTTCACGGATTTCTGGCGTCACGCCAGCTTCGGTGTCGCTGCTTCTTGTTTTCCTCAAACGCGGGAAATACAAGGGATTTGTAGCGAGTCGCCAATCGAATGAAGACCATCCCGACCAGCGACAATCGGCAAAAGTCGCATGTCGCGTGACAACAGCCTTGTCGATGAACTGGTGCGGACCACCGGAGCGATGGGGCTGGAACTCGATGGACGGCAAGTCGAGCAACTGATTTCGCACCTCGAGTTGCTTGTCAAGTGGAGTCAAACCTACAACCTGACGGCGATCCGGGAACCGACCGCGATTCTGCGACAGCACCTGCTTGACAGCCTTGCTTCCGTACCGGCCCTGCTTCGAGCGGACCCTGCATATAAAACCATCGTCGATGTTGGCAGCGGGGCCGGTTTCCCTGGATTGACGCTTGCCATCGCACTCCCGGAATCAAAAGTCCTCTGCGTCGACAGTGTCGGAAAAAAAGTTGGTTTTATCCGCCAGGTAATTGCCGAATTAGGGATCGGCAATGCAGTCGCCGCGCATTCAAGGATCGAATCGCTGCAGCCAATCGAGGCTGATTTGGTCACCTCCAGAGCATTTGCCTCACTCGCCGATTTCACCAAGCTAAGCCGAAAGCATCTGTCTCCCAGCGGAGTCTGGATGGCGATGAAGGGTCGAACACCTACCACCGAAGTCGACGAGCTTGACGCCGATGTTGAGGTGTTTCACGTGGAACAACTGCACGTGCCTGGGGTTGAAGCAGAGCGTTGTCTCGTCTGGCTGCGTCCAAGAGCCGAGCGCTGACCACAATGTTCGTGCCCCGCGAGGGGTGTGGATGGCACGGCCATTCTCCCCGGCGATAATTGCGCCCTTGCTTGCTGAATCACACGCCATGGCCCGAATATTCTGCATCGCCAATCAGAAAGGTGGTGTCGGCAAGACCACGACAACTGTCAATCTGGCTGCCGGCCTGGCACGGCTTGATCAGCGGGTATTAGTGATCGACCTCGATCCGCAAGGCAACGCCACCATGGGGTCGGGCATCGACAAGCGGGCGATCGAGACGAGCATCTACGATGTTCTGCTCGAAAGTTGTTCGATGGTGGAAGCTCGGCACAGCAACCCTAAAGTGGGCTACGACGTCGTCGGAGCCAATCGTGAGCTGGCTGGAGCTGAGGTCGAATTGGTTGGCTTGGAGCGTCGCCATCTGAGGCTGAAACATGCACTGGTCGCGGTCGAAAATGACTACGACTTTGTGCTGATCGACTGCCCGCCGTCGCTCAGCCTGCTGACGCTCAACGGGCTGTGCAGCGCACATGGAGTGATCGTGCCGATGCAGTGCGAATATTTCGCACTTGAGGGCCTATCGGATCTGGTCAATACGATCAAACAGGTTCACGCCAACCTGAACCCGGATCTTCAGATCATCGGATTGCTACGCGTCATGTTCGACCCGAGGATCACCTTGCAACAGCAAGTGAGCGAACAATTGAAGACACATTTCGCCGACAAGGTCTTCGACTCGGTGATCCCGCGCAACGTGCGGCTCGCTGAAGCGCCCAGTTATGGGCTGCCCGGCGTCGTTTTCGACCCCGGCTCGAAAGGTGCCCAAGCCTTTCTGAATTTCGCCGGTGAAATGGTGCGCCGGATCGACAAGCTCCGGCCGGTGTCAGCTTCCGCCACCGCTCATTTGCCGACCCTGCCGACGACGTCTTGAGACCAGCGGTTGCAGCCGCTCAGAGGCCCAGCCCTTCATCGATCCCGAGGTGAACATTCATTGACTGCACGGCAGCGCCGCTTGCGCCCTTGCCCAGGTTGTCGAGGCGCGCAATAACGATGGCCTGCTGCTCGTTTGCGAAGACACACAAGTCGACCCGATTGGTGTCGTTGCAGGCCTGGACGTCGAAAAATCCCTGCTCCAGCGTAGCGGGATCACTCAAGGGCAAGACCTTGACAAAGCGTTCGGCCGAGTAGCGTTCGACGAGCGCCTCATGCAGCCGCTTGCCGGTCGTCCCCGGTTTCAGATCGGCAAGCGCCAACGGCAACGATGCAGCAAGCCCCTTGTAGAACGGCCCGACGATCGGCATGAAGATCGGTAGCTGCTGCAATCGCGCGTGACGCATCATCTCTGGCAGGTGCTTGTGTGACAGCCCCAGTGCGTACGGGCGGGGTGCGAGATGGCGATCGTCGCGTCCGGTCTCATAGTCTTCGATCATCTTCTTGCCACCCCCCGAGTAGCCGGTGATCGATGTCGCACTCACCGTCAGTCGCTCCGGAATCAGCCCGGCGTCGACCAGGGGTCGCATCGCCAGAATAAATGCGCTGGCATGACAGCCGGGATTGGCGATTCGTTTGCTGCCGCGCAGCAACTGACGCTGATCCGGCGCCAATTCAGGCAAGCCGAATACCCAGCCTGGTGTGATGCGGTGCGCTGTACTCGCGTCGATCAGGCAGGTATCGGGGTTGTCGACCATCGCTGCCGCTTCGCGTGACGCCGCATCGGGCAGGCACAAGAAGGCCACGTCGGCGGCATTGAGCAGCCGCGCGCGCTCGGCCGGATTCTTTCGCTGCTCAGGTTCGATTCGCAGCACCTCGATATCGCTGCGCTGCGCGAGGTATTCGTGAATGCGCAGGCCGGTCGTGCCTTCCTGTCCGTCGACAAAAACACGGTAGCTCATCAACTTCTCCGATCCGACAATATCGCAAGCATAAGCGACCATCGATCACTCGGACAAACCCGGGTGCCGGCTGCTCCGGCTCGGCAGGAATCGCCGATCACCGACAATCACGCCATGGTCACCAAAAAACCCAAAGGCCTCGGCATGGGCCTCGAAGCCTTGCTAGGCCCCCGTGTCAAGGATGCTGCAGAACTGGCCGATGCCCGCGAAGCGACACCTTCCAGCCTGAAGCTCGACCTGTTGCAAACCGGCAAATACCAACCTCGCACCCGGATGGACGAGGGCTCGTTGTACGAACTCGCCGAAAGCATCAAGGCGCAAGGCATCATGCAGCCGATCCTGGTTCGCCCGGTCGGCGGCGCGCAATCGGGACGGTATGAAATCATCGCCGGCGAGCGGCGGTTTCGCGCCGCGTCGCTGGCCGGTCTCGATGAGGTTCCGGTGCTGGTCAGGGATGTGCCCGACGAATCCGCTGCGGCGATGGCGCTGATCGAGAATATCCAGCGCGAAGACCTCAATCCGCTGGAGGAAGCGCAGGGCCTGAAGCGGCTGACCGAAGAGTTCGGATTGACCCACGAGCAGGCGGCGCAGGCCGTCGGCCGCTCACGCAGCGCCGCCAGCAACCTGCTTCGCCTGCTCAACCTGGCCGATCCGGTGCAGCAGATGCTGATGGCGGGTGATCTCGACATGGGCCATGCGCGCGCCCTGTTGCCTCTCGAAGGTGCGCAGCAGATCCAGCACGCAACTGAAATCGCCGCTCGCAAACTGAGCGTTCGCGAAGCCGAGAAGCTGGTCGCCCGGGTCACGGGAAATGCCCGGCAACAGCCGCTGATCCGCGCCCGCAACGAGCCGTCGCGCGATATCAAGCGGATCGAGCAGGAATTGGCGGACGTGTTGACTGCGCCCGTTCAGATCCGCATCAAGAAGCGCGGCAAACGTGGCGAAGAAGGCGCACTGACAATCGGCTTCGGCTCGCTCGACGAACTCAATGGTCTGCTCGAGCGCCTGGGATTGCCGGCGCGTTGAGTCAACAATTGGCTGTCACTGTTCGGTCAGGCGCTCCAGAAATGCCTTTCTCCACCAGTGAACGTCGAACTCGCGAATCTGCTTCAGCATGCGCTGGTGGCGGATCTGGCGTTCACCCAGCGGCATCTGCAGCGCAGACTGCAACGCTTCGGCGGTCGCCTGCGTATCGTAGGGATTGACCGGCAGCGCGTCCGGCAGCTGTTCGGCAGCGCCGGCAAATCGTGACAACACCAATATGCCCGGATCGGCCGGATCTTGCGAGGCAATGAACTCCTTGGCGACCAGATTCATGCCGTCGCGCAGCGGCGTCACCAGCCCGACCCGGCCGGCCCTGAACAGCCCCGGCAGTCGTTTGCGCGCGATGGTTCGGTGGATATAACGAATCGGCATCCAGTCGATCTCGCCGAAATCGCCGTTGATCGCCCCACACAGGCCTTCCAGTTCACGCCGAATGTCGTGATAGGCCGTGACATCCTCCCGCGACGGCGAAGCCACCTGCACCAGCGTTGCGTTGCCGCGGTTCTCAGGGTAGCTCTGAAGCAGATGGCGAAAGGCCCGGATGCGGTGCGGCAAGCCTTTCGAGTAATCGAGACGATCGACGCCGACCAGCATCTGCCGACCCGCCGCCTGCTCGCGCATCGTGCTGAACATTTCGGTCGCCTCGGCACCTGCGCCCAGGCTGGCAAATTCATCGACATCGATGCCGATCGGGAACGACTCAGCGCGCAGGCTGCGGCCGTAGGCAACCAAGCGGCCATCTGCAGCCACTTCGGCCGGCCCTTCGCTCGACAGATACCGGTGCAGGTGGTTGAGGTCGGTCTGACTCTGCACACCGACCAGGTCGTAGGCGAACAACGCCCGAATCAACCAATCATGCGCAGGTATCGCCAGCAGAATCTGCGGTGGCGGCAACGGGATGTGCAAGAAAAAACCGATCCGTTGTTTGCAGCCCAACGCGCGGAGCTCGGCGGCCAGCGGGATCAGATGGTAGTCGTGGATCCAGATGACATCGTCGGGCTTCAACAAGGGCAGCAGCTTGTGGGCGAACAGCCGGTTGACGCGTCGATAACCGTCGATGTAGCCGGCCTCGAAATCGGCCAGGTCGAGCCGGTAATGGAAAACCGGCCACAACACGCCGTTGGAATAGCCGAGGTAATAGTCTTGATGATCCTGTGGCGACAGGTCGATCGTCGCAAGGCTCACGTTGCCGGCTTTCTGCCGATGAACCCGCGTGTCGCTCTGCTCTCGCCCAGGCTCTGCAGGGTCGACGATCTGACCGCTCCAGCCGAACCACAGCCCTCCAGAAGCGGCCAGCGCATCGCCGAGGGCCACCGCCAGCCCGCCAGCAGCGGTCTTGCGCGGATCGCCTACCCGATTCGAAACGACTACCAAACGAGCACCCATCAGTCGCCCCCTATCCCATGTTTGTGGATGCTCACTCTCTGACTTCCTCGTGTTATCCGGCCAAGCATACTCCTGCAACAGCCACTGGCTGCACACAGCCAGGCCAGACTCATTCGGTCAGCAAGTCGTCTATCCAGCGACGCACCGCGGCCGGATCGGGCAGGCGCCAGGAAGCCACTGACGGCCCGGCGCCAACCTTGACTGCCACCCCGCCTAGTGCATTGACTGCCTCGAAGCCAGCCTCGTCGGTCACGTCGTCGCCGAAAAAATAGGGCATGCGCCCTGCGAACGGCGCTTCGCCCAGAAAGGCTCGCAGCGCCAAACCTTTGTTGGCGGCCTTGGGCTTGAGCTCGAGCACTTTCTTGCCAAGCATCAAGGTCATGTCGGGCAGTTCAAGCGCAGCTGCCTCCATCTCCTTCACGCAAGATGCTTCGAGTTCGTCAGCGCCCCGGTAATGCAAGGCGATGGCCGCCGGTTTGCGTTCGAGGAGCAGATTGGGGTGAGCGTCACACCAGACTTGAAGCCGGTTGGCGACTTCATCCAGGCCCGCTACCTGAAGGCGAAAAATCCGTCCGTCCTGGCCGCGTCGCTCACTGCCGTGGACCCCCGCCGCCGGCAAGCGGGCAGGTTGCAGCCAGTGATCGATCTGTTCGAGCGGGCGGCCGGACAACACGGCCAGCGCACCGCCCTGTCGCGTCGCCAGCCGGGCAAGATTGGCCGACAGATCGGGCGCGACAACAATCTGGTCGGGCCGCGCCGCCAGTTCGACCAGCGTGCCATCGAAATCGAAAAACAAGGCGCTGTCGGCGTGAGGTCGTGGCAATTGGCTCATGCTCAACGATAGCCGACGCGGGTTGCGGGCGGGGCTGTTGGAAATGTCATGAGTTGTTCCAATGTCTTCAACGACGTCGTCCGATTTGCGGGCACAGGCGTTGTAAGCTGGCGATGCTGAAACTTTTCACTCGACAGGCCGATCGAACAACATGGGCTGAACAAGCTGATGGTTGCATCGCATCTGAAGGCACGCAATTTGCGTACGACAGCGTGTCGATAACTGCACCCTGGTCTGCGGGCTTTTCCCGAGACCGAACTGTTCGCTTATGACCCAAGCTTGATCCGCAGGTTGTTGTGAAGGAAAGCTCTGATGAAGCCCTGAAGTCAAGGACTTCATCAGAACTTCCCCCGGCACAGGTTCGCTATCCGCGACCGGTGCCGCCTCCATAACAAGGAGCTCAGCATGGATGTCGTCAGCCACTTCGCCGCACGCTACGAGCGCACGCGAGAAGAGGAACTCTCTCTCGAAGAGTATCTGGATGAATGCAAACGCAACCCGGTTGCGTATGCCTCTGCAGCCGAGCGCATGCTGCAGGCGATCGGCGAGCCCCAGACGATCGACACGCGAAACGATCCGCGGATGTCGCGCCTGTTCGCCAACAAGTTGATCAAGATCTACCCCGCATTCGCCGAGTTCTATGGCCTGGAGGACGCGATCGAGCAGGTCGTCTCCTACTTCCGCCACGCCGCCCAAGGCCTGGAGGAAAAGAAGCAGATTCTCTACCTGCTTGGCCCGGTTGGCGGCGGCAAAAGCTCGATCGCCGAGCGCTTGAAATCCCTGATGCAGGAAGTGCCCTTCTATGCCATCAAGGGTTCGCCGGTCAACGAATCGCCGCTCGGCTTGTTCGACGCCACCGAAGACGGAGCGATCCTCGAAAAGGAATTCGGCATTCCGCGCCGCTATCTGAATCGGGTGTTGTCGCCCTGGGCGGTCAAGCGGCTGGAAGAATTCGGCGGCGACATCCGTCAAGTTCCGCGTCGTCAAGCGGCATCCGTCGATCCTGAAGCAGGTTGCCATCGCAAAGACCGAGCCGGGCGACGAAAACAACCAGGACATCTCCAGCCTGGTCGGCAAGGTCGACATCCGCAAGCTCGAAACCTTTTCCCAGGACGACCCAGATGCCTACAGCTTCTCCGGCGGCCTGTGCCTGGCCAACCAGGGCCTGCTCGAATTCGTCGAGATGTTCAAGGCGCCGATCAAGGTTCTGCACCCGTTGCTGACGGCCACGCAGGAAGGCAACTTCAAGGGCACCGAAGGCTTCGGCGCGATCCCGTTCGACGGCGTCGTGCTGGCGCACAGCAACGAAAGCGAATGGAAGGCGTTCCGCAACAACAAGAACAACGAGGCTTTCCTCGATCGAATCTATATCGTCAAGATCCCGTATTGCCTGCGCGTCTCTGAAGAGATCAAGATCTACGAGAAGCTTCTGAAAGGATCCTCGCTTGCCAATGCGGTTTGTGCACCGGGCACGCTTGAAGATGATGAGCCAGTTCGCGATCCTGACGCGGCTGAAAGAGCCGGAGAACTCCAGCCTGTATTCGAAGATGCTGGTCTACGACGGACAGAACCTGAAGGATACCGATCCGCGCGCCAAGAGCTACCAGGAGTACCGAGATTTCGCCGGTGTCGACGAAGGCATGAGCGGCATCAGCACGCGCTTTGCCTACAAGATCCTGTCGAAGGTGTTCAATTTCGACAGCACCGAAGTTGCCGCCAATCCGGTGCACCTGATGTACGTGCTTGAGCAGCAGATTGAACGCGAACAGTTTCCGGCCGAAACCGAACAGAAATACCTCGCCTTCATCAAGGAACATCTGTCGGTGCGTTATGCCGAGTTCATCGGCAAGGAAATCCAGACTGCCTACCTCGAGAGCTACAGCGAGTACGGCCAGAATATCTTCGATCGCTACGTGACCTACGCCGACTACTGGATCCAGGATCACGAATACCGCGATACCGACACCGGGGAAGTCTTCGACCGTGGATCGCTTGAATGCCGAACTGGAGAAGATCGAGAAGCCGGCGGGCATTGCCAACCCGAAGGATTTCCGCAACGAGATCGTCAATTTCGTGCTGCGTGCGCGGGCCAACAACGCCGGCAACAACCCGGTCTGGACCAGCTATGAGAAGCTGCGTACGGTGATCGAGAAGAAGATGTTCTCGAATACCGAGGAGTTGTTGCCGGTGATCAGCTTCAATGCCAAGGCGAGCGCCGACGAAGCCAAGAAACACGAAGACTTCGTTACCCGGATGATCGCCAAAGGCTACACCGCCAAGCAGGTTCGCCTGGTCTGCGAGTGGTACCTGCGCGTTCGGAAAAGCAGCTGATGGCCCCCCCCGTAGCGCCTTCGGCGCTCCCCCTTGGACCACGAAGGGGTCACTGCGTGACCCTTGGGGCGCCTCCAGCGAACCGGCGAAGCCGGATCCGCGGTGGCTGCTCGAAACTTCTGCGTGAGACCATTGAATGCAGCAGATCATCGACAGGCGCCTCGCGGGCAAAAACAAGTCGATCGGCAACCGTGAGCGTTTTCTGCGCCGCCACAAGGAACAGATCCGCGAGGCCGTCAAACGCGCGGTCGATGGCCGCGGGATCCGTGATCTGGCGCAGGGCGAAGACATCCACATCCCGAAGCGCGACATCAGCGAGCCCGTGTTCGGCCACGGCCAGGGCGGCAAGCGCGAGATGGTGCATCCGGGCAATCAGGACTACGTCCGCGGCGATCGCATCGAGCGCCCTAAAGGCGGCGGTGGGGGTGGGGGCGGTGGTCAGGCCAGCGATTCCGGCGAAGGGGATGACGATTTCGTTTTCCACCTGAGCAAGGAAGAGTTCATGCAGGTCTTCTTCGACGACCTGGCGCTGCCGAATCTGGCGCGCACCACGCTGGCCGAGACGCCCGAATACAAGACCCACCGCGCCGGCTATTCAAGCGACGGCACACCGAACAATCTGCATGTCGTGCGTTCGATGCGCGGCGCCATCGGCCGCAGGGTGGCGCTGGGCAGCGACTCGCGCCGGATCGTCAAGGAACTCGAGGAAAAGCTCGCGTCATTGAAGGCTTCCAGCGACGTCGCGGCGCACGCGGTCGAGATTGCGGCGCTTGAACAGGAGATCGAAGGCCTGCGCCAGCGGATCGATCGAATCCCTTACCTCGATCCGATCGACCTGCGCTTTCGCAGCCGGGTGCGGGTGCCGGTACCAACCGCCAAAGCCGTGATGTTCTGCCTGATGGATGTGTCGGGCTCGATGGACGAGTCGCGCAAGGATCTGGCGAAGCGTTTCTTCATCCTGCTGTACCTCTTTCTGACCCGGCACTACGAGCGCATCGATATCGTTTTCATCCGTCACCACACCCAGGCGCAGGAAGTCGATGAGCAGAATTTTTTTCACTCGACCGAAACCGGCGGCACCGTGGTGTCGAGTGCCCTGGTGCTGATGGAAGAGATCGCGCGCGCCCGCTATCCGACCAACGAATGGAATATCTACGGCGCACAAGCCAGCGATGGCGACAACTGGCATCACGACAGCGGACGCTGCCGCGAACTGCTGGCGCATTCGATCCTGCCGTTGTGTCGCTACTTTGCCTATGTCCAGGTGGCCGAGGAAGAACAGAACCTGTGGGATGAATATGCGGCATTGGCCGCCGAGAGCCGCAGCTTTGCGGTACGCAAAGCCACCGAGGCAGCGCAAATCTATCCGGTGTTCCGCGACTTGTTCAAGAAGGAAGGGGCCGCTCAATGAGCCAGGAAACTCGCGAACCCGCGGTGACCCCGATCGGGCCGGTGCTGTCACCCACACCGCTCAACATCGCGCCGGTGGTTGCACCGCCACCGCCGATGCGCGCGGCGTTGCTGATCACGCCGCCCAAAGCCGCCCAGCCGCTGCCCTCGCCCAGTGACTGGTCGTTCGATCTGATCGAGCAATACCACCAGGTGATCCGGCAGACGGCCGAACGCTTCGGCCTCGATACCTATCCGAATCAACTCGAGATCATCACTGCCGAGCAGATGATGGACGCCTATGCCTCGGTCGGCATGCCGGTCAACTACCGGCACTGGAGCTACGGCAAGGAATTCATCGCAACCGAGAAAAATTATCGGCGCGGCCACATGGGCCTGGCCTACGAAATCGTCATCAATTCAAACCCCTGCATCAGCTATCTGATGGAGGAAAACACGATGGCCATGCAGGCGCTGGTGATTGCGCATGCGGCCTATGGGCACAACAGTTTCTTCAAGGGCAACTATCTGTTTCGCATGTGGACCGATGCCGGTTCGATCATCGACTATCTGGTGTATGCGAAAGACTACGTCACCAAATGCGAGGAGCGCCACGGCATCGATGCCGTCGAACAATTGCTCGACAGTTGTCATGCGCTGATGAACCACGGCGTCGACCGCTACCGTCGCCCGGGCAAGCTCAGCCTTGCGCAGGAAACCCTGCGCAGCAACGAGCGCGAAGCCTACGCCCAGCAGCAAATCAACGACATGTGGCGCACCTTGCCGCCCCGGGCTGAAAAATCTGCCGAAGAAACGCAGGACAAGCGTTTCCCGGCCGAGCCGCAGGAAAACCTGCTGTATTTCATCGAGAAGAACGCACCCATCCTGGAGCCCTGGCAGCGCGAGGTCGTGCGAATTGTTCGCAAGGTGGCGCAATATTTCTATCCACAGCGCCAGACACAGGTGATGAACGAAGGCTGGGCCACCTTCTGGCACCACAAGCTGCTCAACACCATGTACGACGACGGGCATCTGACCGACGGCACGATGATCGAGTGGCTGAAATCGCACACCAATGTCGTCTACCAGCCGCGCGTCACCGATCGCGGCTACAGCGGAATCAATCCGTACGCGCTTGGCTTCGCGATGTATACCGACATCAAGCGCATCTGCGAGCAGCCCACCGAAGAAGACCGTCAGTGGTTCCCGAACATCGCTGGCGGCGATTGGCTGGAGGTGATAGACCACGCCATGCGCAATTTCAAGGACGAAAGTTTCATCGGCCAATACCTGTCACCACGGCTGATGCGTGATTTCCGCCTCTTCGCGATCCGCGACGACGAGAAGGACAGCGAGCTCGAAGTCGCCGCCATTCACGACGAAGCCGGTTATCGGGACGTGCGCCACATGTTGTCGCACCAATACGATCTCGGCGCCCGCGAACCCAATATCCAGGTCTGGAATGTCAACCTGCGTGGCGATCGCTCACTGACCCTGCGCCATAACCAGCACAACGACCAGACCGCTGCACGACAGCGCGCAGGAAATGCTCAAGCATGTGGCCAGATTGTGGGGTTTCGGCGTGCAACTCGAAAGTGTCGACTCGGCGGGCGAGGTGCGCAAACGCTGGTCGGTCAGCGCGCCCTGCGCGCTGAGATCGTCGCAGCGCGACGCGATGCGTTCAAGCACGTCGCCATGAACAGCCGCCGAGTTGCGGCTGGCCAGCGCACGAGCTGCCGCCGCAAAACCCGGCGAGCCTGCAACCGCTTCGATTGCCTTGGCCAGTGATGTCCCGACCTCGTGCGGCCACAACACGATGCCCGCACCGGCGGTGGCCAGCCGGCGAGCAAGCAACAACTGTTCAGCTTGAGTCGGCAGCAACACGGCCGGCAATCCGGCAGCCAGCGCCTGATAAACGGTTCCGCTGCCCGAATGCGACAACAGCAGGTCGGCAATCTCGAAGCCACGCAGTAGCCGAATCGGGCGGTTGACGATACGCAGACGCGAATTGCTGCGACGGCCGGCTTGCTCGTCGGATTCACCAGGCACCACCAGCAAGGTCGACCACGGCCCTGTGCTCAGACAGGCCACAACGTCTTCGTAAGCGGGATGATGACGCGCCAGATAGGCGAGGATGCGCGGCCCCGAAGCTGACGGCCACTGCGGCTCTTCGCCGGTCGACGGCACCTCGGGCCAGCCCCAGGACGGCGTCGGGTGCGCCGCCCGGTGAGGTCGATAATGGTCGAGCTCGGGCCAGCCCAGCAGAAAAGTCTCGTCGACCGTCAGCAACTGGTGCAGCGCTGGCAGGGGCGGCTCTCGCAGCGCAGCCAGTACCTGGTTGCAGGTCAGCAGCGCGCGTGCATCGGCATCGGCAAGCCGCGATGCGGGGACGGATTCCCACTCGCGCAGCGCAGCCAGCGGACGACAAGCGGGCGGGATGCAAAAGCCGTTGCCGAACAGCGCCTTCGAAAATGTCAGGCCGCGAGCCGCCAGCAAGGCGCTCGGTGCGTGGTCGCATACCAGCAGATCGGGTTCGATCGCGGCTATCAATTCGCGCCAAGCCTGCGTCAAGCCGAGCATGGCGTCGCCATCAAGATATCCCGCCTGCAGCAGCAGTTCGGCATAGCTGGCGGCTTCCGGAAGCCCTTGCAGATGCCGCAGCCAGACAGGCGCCTGCCAGAGGTGGAGGCGCCCGCCATCGGACCTGCTCCCGAACAGGCTGTGGCAATGCGCCAGGTCTTTCCAGATCAGGTGAACCTCGTGACCGCGATCGAGCAAGATCCGCCCGAGCTGACTCAGCGGCACCACATGACCGAGACCGCCACCAAGCTCCCACGCCAGGACGATTCGAGCCATCGCTCAGCCAGGGGCCGAATTCAGGCGCCGACTTCCCATCCCGACCGCGTGCATGGGCGGGCAACGCATTCGCAGCCGGTCCGCCGACCGCTCACATTTGCAAATATCTTGCCGGGATTCATGATGTTTTTCGGATCGAGCGCCTGCTTCAGCTTGCGCATCATCGAGACCGCGCTGGTGCCCGCTTCACTGATCAGGAAATCCATCTTGTGCAGGCCGATGCCGTGTTCACCGGTGCAGGTGCCGTCCATTCGCAGCGCGCGCTCGACCAGCTGGCGATTCAGCCGCTCGGCCATCTCACGCTCGTCGCGGGATCGTCGGATCGACCAGATAGCCCAGGTGGAAATTGCCGTCGCCGACATGGCCGACGATGAAATACGGCAGGCCCGTAGGTTCGACTTCGGCAACACTTTCGTTGATGCAATCGGCCAGGCGGGAAATCGGCACGCAGGTGTCGGTGGTGACACAGCGGCAGCCGGGTTTTGTCTGCAGCGCCGCAAAATAGGCATGGTGGCGCGCCGTCCACAACTTGTTGCGCTGCTCGGGTGTGGTTGCCCAATCGAAGCCTTGCCCGCCGTGCTCGGCTGCGATCTCCTGCACGGTGGCCGCCTGTTCGGCCACACTGGCCTCGGTACCGTGAAACTCCATCAGCAACATCGGCGACTCGCGCAAGCTGAGCTTGGCATAGCGGTTGACCGCCCGCACCGAATGGGCGTCGAGCAATTCGCAGCGCGCGATCGGCACGCCCATCTGGATCAGCTGAATCGTCGTTCGCACCGCCGCATCGATGGTTGAAAAGCTGCAAGTCGCTGCCGATATCGCCTCGGGTTGCGGGTACAGGCGCAAGGTGATCTCGGTCATCACGCCCAGCGTGCCTTCGCTGCCGATCATCAGTCGGGTCAGGTCGTAGCCGGCTGATGATTTGCGTGCCCGCGTGCCCGTTGTGATGATTTCGCCCTGGGCGGTGACGACCTGCAGCGCAAGCACGTTGTCGCGCATCGTGCCGTAGCGAACGGCATTGGTTCCGCTGGCGCGGGTTGCGCTCATGCCGCCCAGGCTGGCGTCAGCTCCCGGGTCGATCGGGAAAAACAGGCCCGTGTGGCGGATCTCGTCATTCAGTTGCTTGCGGGTGACCCCCGCCTGCACGGTGACCGTCAGGTCTTCGGCCTGCACTGCCAGGATCCGGTTCATGCGGCCCAGGTCGAGGCTGACGCCGCCCTGCACCGCCAGCAGATGGCCTTCCAGCGAGGAGCCGACACCAAACGGGATCACCGGCACTGAAAATCGGTCTGCCAGCTTGATCGCATCGGCAACATCGGCGGTGCTTTCGCAAAAGATCACCACATCGGGCGGCGGCGCATCGATCGGCGATTCGTCGCGGCCATGCTGCACCCGCACCGCCATCGAGGTCGAGCACCGGTCGCCGAAGCGCTGAAGAAGCAGCTCGATCATGTCCGGCGGAGCGGGCCGGGGATTCAGAGCCGGCACCAGGTGGGCGGGAAGTGGCGCGTTCATGAGGCACTCCAATGACTGAAACGGGGCAAAGCCTACCACCACCGAAGGCGCAGCGCCTGTTGCAGGTGGCGGTCAACAAATGGACCGCGCCACCCGTTCTGAAAAGCAGACCATTCGTCGATACAGCAACATTGAAATGTTTTGTAGGCCTGCGCCTACATAATCGCTGCACTGACAAAGGCAAAATTCACCCAGGCGATGCCCAGCAGCGACTCTCGCCGCAAACCCAACCCATGACTTCAAGCCCCTACCAGGTTCTGCTCGTCGACAACGCGCCCGATTCTCGCGCAGCGATCGAAGCCGCTTTGGCCCAGGCTGGCGTCGCCATGGTGTTCGCCGACTCGGCCGCGACTGCACTCGAGTGCGCCGCCGAGCACGATATCGCGTTGTTATTGCTGGCCGCACAACTGCCGGGGATGGACGGCTACGATCTGGTGCGGCGGCTGCGCACCATCGATCGCTTGCGACAGGTTCCGATCGTGGTGTTGTCACGCGGCGAACAACATTCGATGACCGATTTCCCGGCATTCGAAGGCGGGCCGGTCGACTTTCTGTATCACGCGGAAGATCCGCGGGCGATTGCGGCCAAGGTCAAGGTTTTTCACGATCTTTATCGCCAGCAAAAGGAGTTGGCTGAAAAGCTGGAGGAAACCAAGCGCCTGTCGAGGGTCAATGCGCTGATGATCGGCGCTCTGTCGCACGATATCCGGACGCCACTGGCCGCACTGGCACTGAACGCCGAACTGGTCATCAGGCGCGCCGAACAGGCCGGGCTGCGTCAAGCCGGCGAACGCATGAAGACGGCGACCAGCACCTTGGGCCGTCAGGTCGACCACCTGGTCAATCTGTCCAGTCTGCCGGGCGACGACCTGCGTCCTGTACTGGCCCGGACCGATCTGGCCGAACTGGCCCGCAGCCGCATCGATGCTGCCGCCGAGTTCATGTTGTCCGGCATCGATGTCACGCTTCAGGTCGATGGCACCGATGTGCGCGGCAGTTTCGACCCGCAGCTGATGGGCGAAGCGCTCGACCAGCTGCTGCTGTTGTGTGCCATCCATGGCTCGGGAGTACCGGTGAAGGTACAGGTCGATGGCCAGTCGCTGCGCTCGCTGGTGTTGCGCGTCACGATGGATCTGCTGCTGCCCGATGCATCCTGCCAGCATCTGTTTGGTGGTGGGCGCCCGGTCCCTGGGCTGCCGCCGTCGCAGGTGGGCCCGGGACTTCACGTCACCGAACGGGTTGCACGAGCGCACGGCGGATCGTTTGTCGGGCGCTCGCGTGATCGCCAGGGAACATTGTTCGAGCTGATACTGCCCAGAACCGAAGGTTAGAAGCGACGCAGGCGCTCACGCCCGGATCCGTCTGCGCACAGTCCCGGCAGGTGGTTTTTGCGCAAATGCGCCGGCATCTCCTAAACTGGGCTTCGTTCCGGTCATTCGTTCGAATTCGATTTGCCAGAAGGCTGCAATCATGATCAGAGTAGTGATAGTCGATGACCACGCCGTCGTGCGAGCCGGTCTCAAACAATATTTCGCCGATCAGGTCGATCTGCGAGTGACCGGCGAAGCCGCCAACGGCCGCGAGGCGCTCGACCTGGTGCGTCGCGGTGACGTCGATGTGATCGTGATGGACTTGTCGATGCCCGACCAGAGCGGCGTCGATGCACTGGCTGCCATCAAGGCGCGTGAGCCCGGATTGCCGGTGCTGATTCTCAGCGGCTACCCGGAAGCACACTACGCGACAACCCTGTTGAAGCAAGGTGCCAGTGGCTACCTGAACAAGGAGTGTGACCCCGAGGAGATCGTCAAGGCCATCCGCACGGTTTTTCGCGGCCGCAAATACATCACCCCGGCTGTCGCCGAGATGCTCGCCGACGGCTTGTCGGGCGATATCGACAAACTGCCGCACGAGTTGCTGTCCGAACGTGAATTCCAGGTCTTCCTGCGCCTTGCCAAAGGTGAGGCCATCGGCCAGATGGCCGACAGCATGGCCTTGTCAGTCAAGACGGTCAGCACCTACCGGACGCGGGTGATGGAAAAAATGCGCCTGTCGTCGAACAGCGACCTCACCTATTACGCAATGAAGAACGGGCTGATCCAGTAAAGCGTCAGGACAACCCACGGGTTCGTCAGTTTCGTCAGTTCAATCGGGATTTTGCAAGCTCGTCGCCGTAAGCCAGCAACTCTTCGACTTCGGCCGACTTGTCGAAAATGCGGTCTGCCCCCAAGCCCATGCAACGCTGGCGAATATCACGCGTCGCATAGTTCGACAACACCACAAGCCTGACCTGTGGTCGCAACTGCCTGGCCTGGCGCAATACTTCGAGGCCGGTGCCGGAACGCAAGACGATGTCGATGATCATCAGATCGCAGTCGACATTCGATCGTCGAATCCAGTGCAAGGCCTCGGACTCGTCCTCGGCGGTAGCGACCACTTCGATTGGCAGCATTTCTTCCAGCGTCGAGATCAGGTTTTGCCTGATCACCGGGCTGTCTTCAACCAGGAAGCAGCGCAGACGGCTGGAACATTCGGTGGATCGATCAGTCGGTGTCCTGTTGCTGCCCACTCGCGCGGAATCGCCGTGCGATACCCCTTCGACCGCTGGCCGGTAGGGTTTTTCGCGGCGCTCCCCCGCGGCCGTGAACAGCTTGGAAAACATCACTACTCCGTCGTGTGGATCATGACTCAATGGTGGCCCTGCGGTCGGGCCAATCCCATCGGTAATGCCCGCGCTGAAGCGTGGGTTGTCTCCTACGGCCTTGCCATTTGACGCAAGAGGACTGAACTCATTCAGCCCGGACGAACCACGATGCCGTTTTTCACGCTTTTCACACCCTTGGACGAACGGGCAATCTCTTCAGCGACGCGTTTTTCGTCATTGGACTTCGCGAAGCCCGACAACATGACCGTGCCGTCGAGCGTTTCCACACTGATGGAAGAGGCCGCTACCGTCTTGTTCTCGACGAATTTTGCTTTCACGGCTGCCGTGATGCTCGAGTCGCTGACGTACTCCTTGACAGTCTCCTGCCCGCGAGACACCGCGCAGCCGGGCAAAACAGTCATTGCGGCTACGGCTGTGACGACAGCCGCAAGGGTGGTACGTGCAAACATGGCGATCTCCTGAAAGGCGCACCTTGTGCGCCGGGTTGGCTGGTATCCAAACTCACCAGGGCTGCCGACACTTCTTGTCTACAGCCCGAATTGGTGATGCGAAAGCGTAGCGAGTGCGCCGGTTGCCTCGTGTCAGCGCAGCGGCGGCCCGCTTGTAGGATGTCATCCAGCCGTATCGCCGGGGTTGGCATCGAAGGCAGAATCGGTTCGATGTCAGACGCCGTCTCCTCTTTCACTCGATGAAAACGCTTTATCTGCTGATGGTGATTGGCGGCATCCTGGTCTCGCTCGGGCTGGTGGCAGGGCTTTATTCGCGGCGCATCGGGGTCTCGCACTTGCTGGTTTTTCTGATCGTCGGCATGTTGGCCGGTGTCGACGGGCCACTCGGCCTGCCATTCGCGGATTACCAATTGGCTGCGGCAGTCGGCAACGTGGCACTTGCCATCATCTTGCTCGACGGCGGGCTTCGGACCCCTCAAAAAAGCATCCGCATCGGCATGCTGCCAGCCGGGCTGCTGGCCACCGTGGGCGTTTGTCTGACCGCAGCGCTGGCCGGCCTGGCGGCGTCGTTGGTATTGCGTCTGGATTGGCAACATGGTCTGTTGCTGGGTGCCGTCATCGCATCGACTGATGCGGCAGCGGTCTTCGCGCAGCTTTCGCAAAGCGGCGTCAAGCTGAAACCCCGGCTGACCGCGACGATCGAGGTCGAGTCAGGCTTGAACGACCCGATCGCGATGTTTCTGACGCTGGCGATGATCACCGTGATCCAGGCCCCCGACGGCGGCTCCTCGCTGATCGTCGAGTTGCTCGTCAAGCAAATCGCCTGGGGCCTGGCGGTCGGGTTGGGGCTCGGGGCCTTGGTGGCGCGCGGGCTGCTTCGCTTGCCGATCGAACATGACCACGACGGCCTCAGCGCCTTGTTGCTCGCCACCACAGGCCTCACCGTTTTTGCGGTGGTCGGTCTGCTCGACGGATCCGGCTTTTTGGCCGTGTATGTGTTCGGCCTGATGGTCGGCAACCGAGCGCGCCGGGTCGTCCAGCCAGCCTTGACAGCACTGAACGGCTACACCTGGCTGGCACAGGCGGGTCTGTTCCTGCTGCTCGGGTTGCTGGTCACTCCGCATGAGCTGCTTAGACTGGGTTTTCCGGCCCTTGCGATTGCTGCCGCGCTGATGCTTGTTGCCAGACCGGTGGCCGTTGCCGTCTGCCTGACGCCACTGCGATTCAACTGGCGCGAGCAGTTGTTCGTCGCGTGGGTCGGCCTGCGCGGGGCGGTGCCGATTGTGCTGGCGGCTTATCCGGTCGTGGCCGGGCTGCGTGGCTCGCAACGGTTCTTCGATGTCGCCTTCGTCATTGTCTTGAGTTCGCTGCTGCTGCAGGGCCCGTCGATGGGTTGGCTGGCTCGGCGCCTCGGGCTGACCAGCGGCAACTCGTCCGGCACCGGGCCAATCACTTCCTGAGCGTTGCTGCCGGCACACCAACGTGCGCTCAACCGACTGTCATCAGGCTCGCATTGCCACCCGCGGCCGCGGTGTTGATGCTGAGTGATCGCTCGATCAGCAAGCGCTCCAGGGCGATGTCGGACTGACCAGCCGGCAGCCTCTGCACGCCAATGATCGGCCCTGGACGCGCCGCCAGTGCCACACAGGTTTCGCGCAATCGGGCTTCGCTGCCGTGCAGCAGCACCGCATCGAAATCGACGGTTGCCGACATCCAGTCCTGGGCAACGACGATCGAATCCTGCACCGGTTGCGGAAGTTGTTCGCGCAACGCCTGCCCAACAACCGGCCAGACCGCGCGGCTGCCGACGGCCAGCACGGCCGCCAGCTGCACCAACCGGTCGGCGTCATCGTCGGCCAGACACAACACGGCGTTTCTCGGCAACAGCGAATACAGATTGCGCTCGCCGGTCGGTCCACGCAATATCCGGGTGATGCCGCTGCGCGATTGCGCCGCATAACGCTCACATGTTGCGGCTAAAGCGCCACGGCCGTCGCGGGCCGCCCACTGCGCCAGGCTGAGCAAGGCCCCGCTCGGCTTGACGGGTTCCGGCGCCCTGCCTTCGACCGAATCAGCCAGCGCCCGCGCAGGCAGCGAATCGGCGCGACTGGACAACAGCCGGTAAAGATAGAGCGGTCCACCGGCTTTCGGACCGGTCCCGGACAAGCCTTCGCCGCCGAACGGCTGAACACCGACCACCGCACCGACCATGTTGCGATTGACATAGACATTGCCGACCCGCGCCATCGTCGTCACGCGCGTGATGGTTTCATCGATTCGAGTGTGCACGCCCAATGTCAGGCCGTAGCCGGTCGCATTGATCTGTTCGAGCAGTGCGTCCAGTTCATTTCGCTTGTAGCGGACAAAATGCAGCACCGGCCCGAAAATTTCGCGCTGCAGATCACCAAGGCCTGCGAGCTCGATCAAGGTCGGCGCCACAAAGCTGCCGCACCGGGCGAGTTCGGTTGCCGGATGGATCGGCTGATGAACTCGGCGACCCTTGGCGCGCATCGCATCGATGTGACGGTCGATATTGCGCTTCGCTTCGGCGTCGATCACCGGGCCGACATCGGTGGCCAGCCGCCCCGGGTTGCCAATTCGCAACTGCGCCATCGCGCCGTGCAGCATCTCCAGCACCCGATCTGCCGCTTCGTCTTGCACACAGAGCACCCGCAACGCCGAGCAGCGCTGGCCTGCGCTGTCGAACGCCGACGCAACAACATCGGCCACCACCTGCTCGGCGAGCGCCGACGAGTCGACGATCATCGCATTTTGGCCGCCGGTCTCGGCGATCAACGTGATGGCGCGGCCGTTGGCATCGACCCGGCCAGCGACGCTGCGCTGCAGGATGCGCGCCACATCGGTCGAGCCGGTGAACAGCACGCCCATCACCCGCTCGTCGTCAACCAGGCTCGCGCCGACGGTCTCGCCACGACCGGGCAGCAACTGCAAGGCACCGCGTGGCACGCCTGCCTGCCACAACACCCGCACAGCCTCGGCAGCCACCAGCGGTGTCTGTTCGGCCGGTTTGGCCAGCACGGTGTTGCCGGCTGCCAGGGCAGCTGCAATCTGACCGGTGAAGATGGCCAGCGGAAAATTCCACGGGCTGATGCAGACCACCGGGCCGAGCGGCTGGTGGTTGCCGACCGTCAATTCGCGTCGCGCCTGCAGGCCGTAGAAGCGCAAAAAGTCGACCGCCTCCCGCACTTCGGCGCACGCGTTGGCAGCCGTCTTGCCAGCCTCACGCATCAGCAGGCTGATCAGCCTGGCCATGGACACTTCCAATTCGTTGGCCGCTGCTTCGAGTGCGCCAGCGCGCACGGCCGGCGCGCTGGCCGCCCAAGCCGCAGCGAACTCGGCCGCTGACGAAACGGCTTGCGCGACCTCGGCAGGCAAAGCCTCACAGACTCGCCCGACCACATCGCGCCGATCAGCCGGATTCGACAGTGGTTGCCAAGTGGCATCGGCCCGTTCGGGCTGTCCATCCTGCTTGGCGAGCATCGGCGCAGCCTGCCACTGCAGCGCCGCGAACGACTGCAGCGCTTCGTCCAGCGCCACCAGGCAGGTTTCGTTCGACAGGTCGAGCCCGATCGAATTGGCTCGTTCTTGACCATACAGATCGACAGGCAAGGCGATTGCCGGATGCGGCAGGCCGACCCGGCCCTCGCAGGCGGCCAGTTGCTCGACAACGGCGACCGGATCGCGAACCAGTTCCTCGATGGCGATCGTCCGATCGGCGATGCGATTGACGAACGAGGTATTGGCGCCGTTTTCGAGCAAACGCCGCACCAGGTAGGCAAGCAGGGTTTCGTGGCTGCCGACCGGCGCGTAGATGCGGCAAGGCCGGCCCAGCTTGCCGGCTTCGGTCGACCCGACAACCTGCTCGTACAGCGGCTCGCCCATGCCGTGCAGGCACTGGAATTCGTATTGCGCAGAGGTGTAGCTTGCCGGATCGGCCATCTGGTAGATGGCCGCCAAGGTCTGCGCATTGTGGGTCGCGAACTGTGGATAGACAGCGTCGGGCGCGGCCAGCAGCGTGCGGGCACAAGCCAGATAGCTGACATCGGTATAGGCCTTGCGCGTGAAGACCGGGTAACCCTCGAGACCGTCGATCTGCGCGCGCTTGATTTCGCTGTCCCAATAGGCGCCCTTGACCAGCCGGACCATCAGCCGGTGGTTGCTGCGCTGCGCCAGATCGACGATGAAATCGATCACGAACGGGCAGCGCTTCTGGTAAGCCTGAACAACAAAGCCGATGCCGTTCCAGCCAGCCAGCGCCGGCTCGAAGCAAAGGCGCTCGAGCAGATCGAGCGACAACTCGAGCCGGTCGGCCTCCTCGGCGTCGATATTCAAGCCGATGTCGTAGCGGCGCGCCAGCAGCGTCAAGTCGCGCAGCACCGGATACAACTCGTCGAGGACCCGCGCACGCTGTGACCGTGCATAACGCGGGTGCAGCGCCGACAGTTTGATCGAAATGCCCGGTCCGTTGTAGACCCCACGTCCGGCTGACGCCTTGCCGATGGCGTGAATGGCCTGCTCGTACGACGCGCGGTACCGCTGCGCGTCGTGGTCGGTCAGCGCAGCCTCGCCGAGCATGTCGTACGAATAACGAAAGCCTTCGGCCTCGAGCTCGCGGGCATTGTCCAGCGCCTGACGAATCGTCTCTCCGGTGACGAACTGCTCGCCCATCAGGCGCATCGCCATATCGACGCCGCGGCGAATCAACGGCTCGCCGCCCTTGCCGATCAAGCGGGTAAGGATCGTCGACAAGCGGGTTTCACTGTGAGTGGCAACCAGCTTGCCGGTCAGCAGCAGCCCCCAGGTCGCCGCATTGACGAAGATCGACGGGCTGCGCCCGGCGTGGGATTGCCAGTGGCCGTCGGCAATCTTGTCGCGGATCAGCGCATCACGCGTAGCCGGATCGGGGATCCTCAACAAGGCCTCGGCCAGGCACATCAACGCCACGCCCTCCTGCGACGACAGCGCATATTCCTGCAACAGACCCTGCACCAGCCCGACCCGCCCACCAGCGCTCTTGCGCCCGCGCAACTGGCGGGCGATGCGTTGCGCCAACTGGTCGGTTGCATTCGCCAATGGCGCCGGCAAGCGGGCCGCCTCCAACAAGGGCGGCAGCGCGTCGGGTTCGGGGCGCCGACAGGCCTCGGTCATGCGAGTGCGCAGCGGCGACATCGAGCTGGTCGAGGTTTCGGCAAACGACGCAACGTGATCGGTCATGGCTTGTCATTCGTGGTGAGCAGTCAAATGATGCTCCATCGCCGGCGAGTGGACGCCCCGCAATCAGCGTCGACCTCATTGAAAGAGGCGGAATCAGCGTGTCGTGAACTCGAGCTGGTGCCGCCAACCGAGCCGAGCGATTGCCGTTCATCGTCCAGGCCGGCATTTCGCGCCGCGGTTGATGCATGCCGTCGCAAACGGCTGGCCGGCAGGCGCTGCGCTGCCTAAAGTTCATCCCATGCCGCAACACAAAGCGGACCGGACAAACCCCAGGAGCTCAACATGATCGACCGCCTTTTCACCCTGACCCTGACCCTTGCCATCCTGGTCGGAAGCACGCTGGCCATCGGCGCGGACTTTTATTCGCCGAGGCATGGCGCCGAGCGCAGCAGCAGCGTCACGGTGTTGCCACGGGTTGTCATCACCGGCCGGATCTCTTCGGATTCGAAGGTCGCGCAAGCGCAGTTGCCATCGTCAGCCCAGTCGAACTGAACAAGATTCTCCGACCGACCGCACTTCGGCCGGTCGGCCTCAAGGCATCTTCGCCGCCTCGGCTTCCATTCGCGTCACCAGCCTATCCATCTGCTCGATCACCGCCTGCACCGTGGCACGCTCGGTCAGATCCACGCCGGCCTTCTTGAGCTGGGCCATCGGGTGATCATTACCTCCCGAACGCAATAACGTCAGATACCGATCGGTGGCAGCCTTCCGCGCGGCCACATCGCCGGTTGTCATTGCACTGAACAATTGCGCCGACGACGCAAAACACGTGGCGTACTGATAGACGTAATACGGTGTATTGAAAAAGTGCGGGATACGCGACCAGGTCCACTGGTAGAAATCGTCGACCGTCAGGGCATCACCGTAATACCGTTTCAACAGATTGGCATAGATCGTATTCAGCACCTCGGTGGTGACCGGCTGCCCTTGTTCGGCAAGTTTGTGCGCCTGCAGTTCGAAATCGGCAAACATCACCTGCGTGTAGAACGTGCCGACGATTGCATCGACCGCATGCTGAAGCAACAGAAATCGCTGCTTCGGATCGCTGGTCTGCTGCAACAGATGCTCGAGCAGAAATCGCTCGTTGGTTGTCGAGGCCACCTCGGCAACGAAGATGGTGTAGTCGGCGGTGGCAAATGGCTGGCTTTGGTGCGACAACACGGTGTGCATCGCATGCCCACCCTCGTGCGCGAAGGTGAATACCGAATCGAGCGTGTCGTTGTAGTTCAGCAACTGGAACGGGCCGACGCCATAGATGCCGGCGCTGTAGGCACCGCTGCGTTTGCCTTCGTTCTCGTACACATCGATGCGACCGCCCGATACGAATTGGCGGTATTTGGCGACGTAGTCTTCGCCGAGCGGCGCCACCGAAGCCAGCGCCAGTTCACGCGCCATCTCATACGGCCAGCTTCGGTCGCTGCGGTGGATCGGCACAAAGCTGTCATACAGGTGGTAGCTCGGCAGCTTCAGCAAACGCTGGCGCAACCTGGCATACCGCTGCAGCGGTGCGGTACCGGCTCGGGTCGCCTCGACCAGGTTCTCGACCACCGCGCGTGGGATCGCGTCGCTGAACAGGGCGGCATCGAGCGTATTCGGAAACTTGCGCGCCTGAGCCAGAAACCAGTCTCGCTGCAAGACGGCGTTGTAGAAAGCGGCATAGGTGTTGGCCGTTGCGCCATAAGTGCCCAAGAAAGCGGCGGCAGCCTTGGCGCGATCGGCCTGCAGCGGATTGTTCTCCAACAATGCGCCGTAGGCGCCCGGTGTCAATGTCTCCGTGCGGCCGTCGGCCAAGGTGATCGTCGGAAACTGGATGTCCGAAGTCGACAACTCCTGGTAACCCTCGCGCGGCGTCTGGTTGAAACGCCCGGCCAGCGACAGCAGACGCTCGCCGTTCTCGTCGAGCACATGCGCCTGCCTGCGGTAGTTGTCGAGAATGGTGAAGGCATACGGCTGCAGCGCCGGCGTCTTCGCGATCCAATCGCGCATCGTCGCCTCGGGGATGGTCAGGATCTCCGGCGCGAACCAGGCGGTGGCGGTATCGAACTCGGCTGAAACGGCAGCGACCCGTTGAAAGCGCGCCGCAATCGACTGGTCGCGCGTGTCGACGTCGCGCTGCAACTGTGGATAGCTGTAGACCAGGTATTGCAGCTGGCCGATCTCGTCAAACGCCCGATAGGCCTTCAGTACCGCAGCAGGCCCGTTTTGCAAGCTGCCCTTCAACGCGGCAAAGTCGCCCATCTTCGTGACCATGGTTTTCAGGCCCGCTTCCCAGGCTTCCCAGCTCGGGTAGATGGCCGAAAAATCCCAGCGAAATTCGGCCGGGATTTCGGCGCGCACCCGGGTGGTGGGCTTGGCGGCGAGCGCAGGCGTGCTGGCCATCGCGAAACAGGCGACGAGACTGCCGCCACGAAGCAACTTGTTCAACAGATACGAAGTGGTCACGGCAGTGTGCATGGAAAGTGATCAGACCGAAAGCGTAGCCCAGGACGTGAATCGGTGGCAACCGAACTGCGATGTCCGCAATCAAGGCCGGTGCGAGGGACCAGACAACGAAGCACCGCAGACAACTGCGCAAAAATCGTTCACCATCGCGCTTCGAGCGACTCGAACACGAGACAACGATGCGCAATCTGGTCGACCAACTCAGCCAATATGCCGCCTATCACCGCGATGCGCGGAACATTGCAACTCATTTTGTCGGCATCCCGATGATCGTGGTTGCGGTGGCGGTTCTGCTGTCTCGGCCGGTGCTCGCCGATTTGCCGCTTGGCGTGATGTTGTCGCCGGCACTGGCCGTCGTGCTGATCACCAGCCTTTATTACCTGCGGCTGGATTTGCGTTTCGGCCTTGCCATGGCGGCCTGGCTGGCGCTGTCGCTGTGGGCCGGGCAATGGGCGGCTGCCCAGGCAACAGCAGTTTGGTTCGGCTGGGGAGTCGGTCTGTTCGTTGTCGGCTGGGCGATCCAGTTTGTCGGCCACATCTTCGAAGGGCGCAAACCGGCGTTCGTCGACGACTTGATGGGCCTGATCATCGGACCGTTGTTTCTGGTCGCCGAAGCTGCATTTGCATTCGGCCTGCGGCGCCAGGTACACATCCAGATCGTCGAGCGGCTGGGCCATGGTGCAGCAGACGCACGCAACAGTGCAGCCACGGCCTGACGACGTGACCTCACCGCACAACATCACACTGGGCTCCATCGCCAGCGCGCGAACAATCGCCATCTGCTGCTGGCCACCACTCAAATGATCGGGCCAGCCTGACACCGGAGGTGAATGGCTTGGCGGTGCGACCGCCCGTCTTCCCGGCTCAGCTGATTGCAGGTTGCTTCGCCAGCCAGTCGAGCGCCATGTCCAGCGGCATCGGCCGGCCGTAAAGATAGCCCTGCACCTGATCGCAGGCGAACGCGCGCAACTGGTCAGCCTGCGCGGCAGTCTCGACGCCCTCTGCAATCGAGGTCTTGCCGAGCGACTGCGCCAGCGAAGTGATCGACGAGACGATCGCTCGGCTTTGCGCGCTGCGGTCCATCTCACGCACAAATGACTGGTCGATCTTCAAGGCGTCGAACGGCAGGCGCGCGATGTACGCCAGCGATGAGTAGCCGGTGCCGAAATCGTCGATCGCGATGTGCACGCCGAGCTCGCGCAAACGGTGCAGTTTCTCGATCGCCGCTTCGGCATCATCGATCAGCAGGCTTTCGGTGATCTCGATATCGAGAACGCAGTCGGCTGGCTCGACGCCGATCAGCTTTGACGCCACGCTGGCAACAAAGTCGGGCCGCCGCATCTGCAATTGCGAGACATTGACGGCCACGCGCAACGGCCGGCTGCGGTCGTGGTTGAGGCGTGCAGCGTCGGTGACCGCCTGCGAAACCAGCCAGGGAGCGAGTTCGACGATCAACCCGGTATCCTCCAGCACGCCGATAAAGTGGCCCGGCGCGACCAGGCCGCGTTGCGGATGCTGCCAGCGCAGCAGGGCCTCGAAGCCGCGGACTCGACCCGATGACAGGCACAGCTTGGGCTGATAGTGCAGCACGAACTGGCCGCTCTCGATCGCACGCCGCAGTTCGTTCTCGATCGCCAGCGTCTGCAGCGTATTCGCGTTCATTTCCGGCGAGTAGAACTCGATCCGCTCGCCCCGTCGTTTGGCCTGCAGCAGCGCCGATTCGGCTCGCATCACCAGCGTGGCACGGTCGTTGCCGTCCTCCGGTGCAACGGCAACGCCGCAACGCACCGACACGTAGTGCGCTTCACCATTGACCCGAAACGGCTGCATCAAAGGCCGGAGCACGGTCTGCTCGACCCAGGCCCGCGCCGCCTCGAACGAGTCGAAGCCCTGGCTTGCAACGACGAACGGTCCGGAGCGCAGCCGTGATACCTCGACGCCATCTTCCAGCGTCTTCATGCGTTCGGCGAGATCGCGCAGCAACTGATCGCCTGCCAGCTTGCCGAATGCGTCGTTGACCATCTTCAACCGCTCCACGTCGAGCATCACGACGACACTGCGCTTGGACGGCAGCGCCAACCAGGCCGAGTCCAGCGCATCGGGCAATCCGGTCAGCTGATCGTGAGATGCCAGAAATTCGATGCGGCGTGCCCGCTCGATCGACACCAGCGCAAATGCCACGTCGGCAACCAGGCTCTGCAGCAGCCGTACCTCTTCGTCGTCGAATGCCAGCTTGGTTCGCGCATAGAACGCAAACAGACCGATGATCTCGCCCTCGCAAACGATCGGCAGGTAGACGACCGACCCGATGCCGCTGGCGATTGCCAAGTCGCGCCACTGGGGCAACATGTCGGCCGCGACGATGTCATTGCACAACGTCGGCTCACGCGACCGAAGTGCGCGACCGCCGATGCCTGCGCCGTTGAACGCGTCGGCGCGCCGCGAAATGACGAGGCTGCGGATCTGTTCCGCGCGCGCACCACAAACCGCGGTCGGGCTCAGCAGGTCGCTGGCCGGATCGACACGTCCGGCCCACGCGAGCGGCAGCCCGCCGAGACTGACCGTCAGATCGCAAACCTCCTGCAACAGGTCCGGTTCGGCGCGAGATCGCGCAACCACGTCGGCAAGCGCTGTCTTCAGCGTCCGGATCCGGTCGAGCCGGGCGATGCGCTCCTGCTGCTGCTTGATCTGGCTGACGTCGTACTGCACGCCGACATAGTGGGTTACCGTTCCGTGATCGTCGGGCACCGGAGACAACAACACCGAGGTGTGGAACAGGCTGCCATCCTTGCGGTAGTTGCGCAGCGTGACCTGGCAGACGCTGCGCGCGCGCAGGGCCTGCCGCATCTGCTCGATCTCGGGCTGAGCGCGATCGTTACCCTGCAGAAAGCTGCAGTTGCGCCCGATTGCCTCGTGCGGCGCATAGCCGGTAACCCGTTCGAATGCCGGGTTGACGTATTCGATGATGCCGCTGGGACTGGTCTCGATGCTCGCCACGATCAGCGGGTTGGCGCTCGACTGGAACGCCTTTTCCAGCAGCCGCAGCCGCTGCTGGACGGCGTTCGACTCGGTGATGTCGTGGCCGACTGCATAGACCAGACCGTTGCCTGGCGTGCGCGCATCGAAGCGCAGCAGGCGCTGTCCGCCATCGGCACTGCGGAACCAGAGTCGAACCTCGACATCCTCGCCGGCCAGGCAGCGCTGGTGCATCGCCATCGCCTGCGCACGATCGGACTCGACGACGAAATGCCAGGCTGAATGCCCGCTCATTTCCTCCGGCCGGAAACCGAGCACATCCGCAAGACGGCGGTTGGCCTGCAGCACGCGGCCGTCCTTGTGAATGATCAGGAACATCTCCGATGCGAGATCGAAGAATTGCTGGCGCTGGTGCCGTTCACGCTCGAGGTCGCGACGCTCGGACAGATCGCGAGCAAATGCGATCACGGTCGTGGACTCGCCGTCGCGCGCTGAACTGAACGCCACTTCGACCGGAAACGGCGCTCCGCCCGACGGGCGGTGCAGCGCCTCGGCATTGACCGTGTCGACCTTCCCCGACAGCAATGGCGCAAGCAAGCGATCGAGCTGCTCCGGCTCGTACAGCGTGCTGAAGGCGGCCGGGTCGAGCGACGTGACATCGCTGTTGCCGAGACCCAGGCTGGCGACGCCGCTGTCGTTGACGTGCAACCAGCGCCACTGGCCCGGCTCGAAGAAGAAGGTCGCGAACGGCGAGCGCTCGATCAGTGCGCCGAGCCGGTTGCCCGGCTGGTAGCTCTCGAGCACACGCATCGCAACATCGGCCAGCGTGTTCAGCATGCGCCGTTGAGCCGCGCTCAGTTCACGAGGCACCGAGTCCAGGACGCACAACGTACCGAATTTCTCGCCCGCCGGCGAGAGCAGCGGGATACCGGCGTAGAACCGGATCGGATGGTCGGCGCCGACACGCGCGTCCTGTGCAGCATCGGGCACCTCGAACAAACCGTCGGCTTCGATCGCCAGGGTGCAGAAGTTGCCTGCCCGCGCGACTTCAAAAAGAGCCGGGGCGGCGCCGCTCGACGCCAGCGCCCACTGGTGTTCGGCTTCGATGATGTTGATCGCAGCCAGTGACGTGCCGCAGACTGCAGCAGCCAGTCCGGCGATGTCGTCGAGCACCGCGTCGCGAAGCTGCGGGGTCAGTCCGTAGGCCTTGATCGCCGCGCGGCGGCGCTGTTCGGCCTGTGATTCGTCTATCGCGCGCGTTTCTGCCACCGGTGCGTATCCTCGATCGTTCTGGCGATTGCGGGAAAATGGCGGACACGCGGCCGCTTCGACCCGACGCTGTTCCGATGGCAATCGGCGTGCCCGCCGACGGATGAGGGCGCAGAGGCTATGGGCCTCGATCGGGGCCCAGATGGCGGCTTTCTGGATACGGCGCTCGACCTGTCGGCTCGGCAATCCTCGCGCGCAGCTCCGCCAGATGAATGGCTTCCAGCCTACGCCTCAGGACCCGCCTTTCTTCCAACGATGATCACCGTCAAGGGGTCGTGCGCAAACGTCTCGACCCGCTCGAAGCCGACTGCACGCAGCTGCGCTTCGGCCTGCGCTGTCGTCCAGCCATCGGTGCCAATTCGTGCCAGCTTCAGCGCGGTGAGCGCTCTGCTCAAGGGATCAGGCATCGATCCGAGCACCGAGACGATCAGCCACCCGCCAGGAGCGAGCGCCTGATGCAGAAGGCCGAGTGCGACAGGCACGGTGTCGACCGGTACGAATGGGGGCAGCCAGGCGAGTGTGAACGTGCCGTCTTCGGTCAACGTCTCGACGCCTTGGCGCCGCAGCTCGACCCGTTCTTCCATGCCGACGCCGGCCAGGTTGGCGCGCGCGAGCCGCAGTGCCGGCTCCCACACGTCGATGCCGACACACCGAAGCGCAGGCCAGGCGCGCGCCGCTTCGATCGCCAGCCAGCCCACCCCCGTTCCGACATCGAGAAAAGCGCCCGGTCGATGCAGCGTCCGCTTCAGTTCGGGCCGCTGCGCGGCGAGCGCATCGATGGCGCGGATGAACCGTCGAGAGCCCAGTCCCTGGCCCTGCAAGATTGCCGGATCTTCGTAGGACCATCCCGGTGCTCGGCTGGGATCAGCGATCAGGTCGACGGCTTGGCCAATCGCCGACTGAATGACGACCAGTGCCGCGTCCTCCTGCGCGGCGGTGAGGTCGTCCAGCAAGTTCGGATCGATCGCGTGAACGACGCCCTGCAGCCGACGGCTGACCTGTCGATCGGCAGGAAGTCCCTCGCGGCGGATGCGCAGCTCGGCGCCGACGGCGGCCAGCGCATCGACCGACGCCTGCAATCGTTGCACGGTGGCGATCAGCGACTCGAAACTCATCATGACTTCCCGAAGAAGCCGCAGCGCGGCAGATGGCGACTCAAGCGGGCTTGATGTTCGCCGCGCGAATCACCTTGCCCCATTTTTCCATCTCAACCTTCAATTGGGCGGAGAATTCTTCGGGCGAGGTGCCAATCGGGTCGAAACCAAGCGGCGTCATCCGTTCCTGGATCTCCGGCAGCCCGATGATCTTCTTGACCTCGCCATTGAGCAGGCTGACGATTTCCTTGGGCGTACCGGCCGGCGCGAGCAAGCCGATCCAGCCATCGCCGTCCAACTCGTCGAAACCGGCCTCGGCGGCGGTCGGAACGTTGGGGAGAACCTGCGAGTGACGCTTGCTCAGGATCGCGAGCGCACGCAGTTTGCCGCCGTTGATTTGCGGCAAAGCCGGAGTCAGCGCGGTGAAAGCAATCGGTACATGACCGCCCACGACGGATGTGATGGCCGGACCCGAGCCACTGAAGGGGATATGAGGAAGGTCGAGCGAGGACGACATGCGAAACAGTTCACCGAGCAGATGAGACGGTGTGCCAACCCCGCCTGAGGTGTAGCTGTACTTGCCCGAGCCGCTGCGGATGATCGCCACCAGCTCCTTGACTGTGTTCGCCGGCACCGAAGGATTGACCGAAAGCGCCGTGCCGAAAGCCACCGCCAATGTAATCGGATCGAAATCCTTGTAGGGATCGTAAGGAATCGTGGTGTAAAGCGAGGGGTTGATCACGAGGCTGTTCACCGCGACCAGAATCGTGTGGCCGTCAGCCGTCGCCTTCGCAGCATGGCCGGTGCCGATGTTGCCGCCGGCCCCCGGGATGTTCTCGATGCCGAACGGCTTGCCGAGCTGGTCCGACAGTTTTTGTGCGATCAGACGGGCGAACACGTCGGTGGGCCCGCCCGGCGGGTACGGAACGATCAATCGCACAGGTCGCGTCGGATAACCCTGTGCAGACGCAGAGCGCGACGCCCCCGATAAAACGGTGGCTGTCGCTGCGAGTTGAAGGAATTGGCGGCGCATGAGCATGGTTTGAATCCTCTGAAGTCGACTGGAGACTGCAGCGCCATGCTGAACGCGCTTGCGGCCCGCGTAAATCATCCTCATTCATCAGTGATTTCGACCCAGTACTTTGGTACTGTTCGTGATAAGGTGCGCGTTCGCGGAGGCTCGCTTGCAACAACCATCTGCCATTGCCACCTCGGCGACCTCACCGGTCGACCTCGGATTGACCGGCCGTCAACTCGAGGTTCTTGCGCTGGTGATGCGGGGGCAGAGCAACAAGGCGATTTGCCGCGTGCTCGGGCTCGCGGAACCGACCGTAAAAAACCACGTCAGCGCGATCCTGAAGGCGTTGAACGTCACCTCACGCACTGAAGCGGTTATCAGAGTCGGCGCGTCTGGCTGGCAAAATCCCTCGGTTTTTGACAGTGCGGGGGCCGTTGGAAGCCACACGCCTGGGCGCCCGTTCAGCTTGCCAGACAAACCGTCGATCACGGTCTTGCCGTTCACCAATCTGAGCGCAGACCCGGCCCACGACTATTTTGCCGATGGCATGGTGGAAGACATCACGATGGCGTTGGGCCGTCTTCCGTGGCTCTTCGTGATTGCCAGTTCGTCAGCGTTCACTTACAAGGGACGCGCCGTCGATGCGCGCACGATCGGAGCCGAACTGGGCGTGCGCTATGTTCTGCGCGGCAGCATCCGCAGGGACGGCCATCGGATCCGGATTGCGGTCCAACTTGCCGACGCAGCGCACGGCGGACAAATCTGGACCGAGCGATTCGACGGCCAGCTTGACGAGATCTTCTCGATGCAGGACCGGGTTGCAACCCAGGTCAGCGCAATGATTGCGCCGACTCTGCGCTCCAGGGAAATCGAGCGCGCCCGTCGCAAGCCGACCGACAACCTGACCGCCTACGATCTGTTTCTGCGCGCGCTGCCGCCACACCGAGACAGCCTGCATCAAAACCAGGAATCGCTGGCGCTGCTCTACAAGGCGCTCGAACTCGACCCGTCGTTCGCCGCCGCCTACGGATTGGCCGCGTGGTGTTATCACGTCCAGACACTGTTCTGGACACCTCTGTCGCAAACGCTGATCAACGAGGCACTGCGGCTCGCCTCGCTGGCATTCGAGTTCGGCGATCGCGATCCGGATGCGCTGTGGATGGCGGGCCGCACGATCGCCGGTCTCTCCGATCGGAAAGACGAAGGCATGGCGATGATCGAGCAATCACTTCGGCTCAATCCGAATTCGGCGCGCGCATGGTGGGCCAGCGGCATTGCCTTCGCGTACCGCGGGCAGCGCGATACCGCCATCGAGCATCTTGAACGATCGCGGCGCCTCAACCCGCTCGACATGGCCGGACATGCCCATTGCACGGGACTGTCAGTGGCCCATTTTTTCGCAGGTGAATTCCAGGAAGCCATGGACGCTGCCGGCGAAGCGCTGCGGGTATGGCCACAGTCGACCCAAGGCTTGCGAATGCGGGCCGCGACCTGCGCACTTCTCGGTCACCTCGACGAATCCCGCAGCTGTGTCACGCAGCTGCTCGTCCGCTATCCCGACGCCACGCTTGCAACCATCGGCGGACAGGTTGCACTGCAGGTCGGCAGCAGTCCCTACCTGGAAGATTTTGTCCGCGGCCTGCGCATCGCCGGCTTGCCCGACGGTTGACCCGTAATCGAACTGCCGGTGACTGCCGGTGACCTTGTATTGCTCGGCACGCAGAGTTGCCGCCACGAGGACTGGTTTCGACGACTCGAGGCCGCTGTACGCTCGCTGCAAGAGCCTGGCAATCTTGGTAGGCCGTGTAGGACTTGAACCTACGACCAAAGGATTATGAGTCCTCTGCTCTAACCAACTGAGCTAACGGCCCACTGACGTCGATTGTAGAAGGCCATCCCCCTCAGCCCGAGCGCTTGTCAGACCGACAAGCGGCCAGACTCAGCCTGATGCCTTCGTTGCTCGGCCCGCTCCGCTGCTTGGCTCCACCGACAACACCGACAGTCCGTGCTGTGCCAGCGCCAGGCTCACGCTGTCGCCGGGTTGATGGGCCTGCCCGACTTCCGCACTCAGCACGAAGATTTCACCCAGCTCGGTGTCGAAGGTGTATTCCCAGGCGTTGCCGAGGTAGGCCCGTTTGATGAGCCGTGCCGGCAGCGGCGCCTGCCCGGGCGGCCGCACCTGCCAGGCTTCGGGCCGCACGGCGACCTTGACCGGCCCGGCCCTCTCGTGCAGCCGATCGAGGGTCAGCGGCCCGAGGCGGACCTGGCCGCCATCGCCTGCCGTGGCGTCGAACAACATCGCTTCGCCCATGAACCCGGCCACAAAAGTCGACTGCGGGCGCTCATACAAATCGTCGGGTGTCCCGGCCTGGGCGATCACGCCGTGGTCCATCACGATGATCTGGTCGCTGACCGCCAACGCCTCGCTCTGGTCGTGCGTCACGTAGGCCACAGTCAGCTTGAGGCGCTGCTGCAGCGCGCGGATCTCTTCGCGCATGGTTCGGCGCAATCGCGCATCCAGGTTGGACAGCGGCTCGTCGAAAAGCAGGACCGCGGGCTCCAGCACCAGCGCCCGGGCCAGCGCCACCCGCTGCTGCTGGCCGCCGGACAACTCGCTGGTCTGCCGTTGTTCGAAGCCGCTGAGCCCCACGCTGTCGAGTGCCGCGCCGGCGCGGCGGCGCGCATCGGCACGCGCCACGCCGCTGACGTCCAGGCCATACGCCACATTGGCCAGCACGTTCAGGTGCGGAAACAGCGCGTAACTCTGGAACACCATGCTGACGTTTCGGTCGGCCGGGCCGAGGCGGGTGACGTCCTGACCGTTGATGAATATCTGCCCCGAGGTGGGCGGCTCCAGGCCGGCAATCATTCGCAGCGTCGTCGTCTTGCCGCAGCCGCTGGGGCCGAGGATCGTCGCGAGCGTGCCCGCGGCGACGCTGAAGCTGATGTCGCGCACGGCCATTGGCGCGCTGGCGTCGTCGCCGTAACGCTTGCCGACCTTGCGGAATTCGATGCCGAGCGGCGGCGTTGCGAAATCGCTCATGAAGGTGCGTGCCTGTTCAAGGTGAAGTGGCGACGGCACCGCGCCGGCCCAGATTGCGTTCGCCGACCACGATCTGGATCGTCGTGATCGCCGCGCCCATCAGCAGCATCAGGACCGTGCAATAGGCCAGCGCCACGCCGTAGTCGCCATTGCCGACGCGGCCGATGATGTAGGTGGTGGCGAGTTCGTTTTCGGCCGTCACCAGAAAGATCACCGCCGAGACCGTGGTCATCGAGCGAACAAAACTGTAGACCAGCGCGGCCACCAGCGCCGGCTTCAGCAGCGGCAACACGACCCGCCGCAGCGTGGTGGCGGTGCCGGCGCGCAACATGATCGAGGCTTCGTCGAGCGACGGGTCGATCTGCTTGAACGCCGCTGTCCCGGCGCGCACACCGACCGGCAGGTTGCGGAAGATGAAACACATCACGATGATCAGGCCGGTACCGGTGATCTCCACCGGCGGCACGTTGAACGCCAGGATGTAGCTGACGCCGAGCACGGTGCCCGGGATGGCAAATGCCAGCAGGGCCGCGAATTCGAATACCGACTGGCCCTTGAAGCGGGTGCGCGCCAGCAGCCATGCGATCAGCAGCCCCAGCAAAGCGCACAGCGGCGCGGCCAACGCCGACAGCTTCAACGTGGTGAACAGCGAGTTCCACGCCGTGCCGGCCCAGACCAGGCCGTATTCGCTCCACTGCAAGTCGAATGCGGTTTTCAGATGCGACAGCGTGGGTGTGTAGTCGCGGCCCCAGGTCTGCACGAAGCCGCCGACCAGCGCGAACAGGTAGACCAGCAGCGTGAAGGCCAGCCACGGCATCGCGATCAACAACAGTGCACGGCGCAGGCCGCAGGGCAACGGCATCGGCAATCCGGCGTCGCCCTTGCCCGACAAGGTGGTGTAGGTCGTTGTGCCCAGCAGGCGGCGCTGGATGAAAAAGACGCTCAGCGCGAACGCCGTCAGGATCAATGCCAGCGACGCCGCTCGACCCTGGTCGTACTGGGCGCCGACGATCGCGAAGAAGATGTCGGTCGACAACACGGCGTATTGGCCGCCGACGACGATCGGGTTGCCGAAATCGGCCATGCTTTCGATGAAGCCGACCAGAAAGGCATTGGCAAGGCCGGGTTTCAACAAGGGCAAGGTGATGGTGAAAAAGGTCTTGCCGCGACTGGCGCGCAGAGTCTGAGCGGCCTCCTCGAGCGACGGGCTGATGCCCGCCACCACACCGCGCATGATCATGAAGGCAATCGGCGTGAACGCGAACATCTGCGCCAGCCAGATCCCGAACAGGCCGTAGAACCAGCGGCTCGGCGTGACGCCGAAAGCCCACTCGAGCGCCTGATTGGCAATGCCGGCGCGGCCGAACAACAGGATCAGGCCCAGGCCGACGACGAACGGTGGCGTGATGATGGGCAGCAGCGCCAGGATATTGAGCGGTTTCTTCAGACCAAGGCCACCCCGTTCGGCCACCAAGGCGATCACGCTGCCCAGCAGGGTGGTGCCGGCTGCTGTCATCAGTGCCAGCAGCAGCGTATGCCAGGCCACGCCGCAGCGGCTGCCTCCGGCCAGGCAGGCCAGCCCCCAGATGCGTTGATTGCCGATTCGCTCGTACAAGGCCGCCACCGAGAAACCGCCCGCATCGTCGTAGAACGCGCCGATCAGCGCCTTCAGCACCGGCAGCGCAACGAACAGCAGCATCATGGCGCCGCAAAACACCACCGCTGCAGCAACGAATACGTCGCCGCGAAAATGGCCCAGCCGCGCGACCGCCGCGCCGAGCAGCATCAGCAGCGACACCAGCACCAGCGCGCCGCCGGCGCCGATGCCGGCCTGGCCAGCGGGCAGCGCCCCGAAGTTTGCGTTCAGCCACTCGAAGTTCCAGCCCTTGAGACCGATCGCAAACCCGCTGAGCAGCAGGCCGATCAGCCCGATCAAAGCACCCGCCAGCAGGATGCGTCCTTGCCGGCGACCGGTGCTGAACAGCCAGCCGGCCCCCGCCAGCAGCAGACCGAGAACGGCGACGATCAGCCAAGGCTTGCCATGGCGCAGCACCTGCACGGCACCGCTGGCCGTTTCAGCCGGGCCAAAAACACCGGGCAGCGCGCCCAGCAGCGAGCGGTCGGCCAGGAAATACCACGGCAACACCCCGTAAGCCAGCAAACCCAGGGCAACCCAGGCGCCCACGGCAGCGCGGCTGCGACGCGCGGCTCGGGTCACCTGAATGGCGCAGTGATGGCCTGACGCATCAACGCGGCAGCGAGTTGACTTCCTTCTCCCAGCGCGAAATCAGCCGCTTCCGTTCGGCGCTGGCGCCATATTTGGCGTAGTCGTAGTTGATGAACTTGATCTTCTTGAAATCAGGCACGCGCGGGTCGACCTTGGCGCTCTTGTTCGACGGCAGCTGAAACTGCTTGGCCGCCGATCCCATCTCCTGCGCGGCCGGCGTCAGCGCCCACTCGTAGAATTTCTTCGCGTTATCGATGTTGCGGGCGCCGCTGATGATGCTCATCGAGCCGATCTCGGCGCCGGTGCCGTCGGCCGGGGTGATGGTTTCGATCGGAAAACCCTGCATCTTCTCGCCCGGGCCATCGTGCACGAAGCTGATCGAGACCGTTGTCTCGCCACGCGCCGCCGCCTTGATCGGCCCGGTGCCCGAACGGGTGTACTGGCTGATGTTCTGGTGCAGCGCCTTCATGTAGTCGAAGGCCTTGTCTTCACCCATCAATTGCACCAGCGTGGCCACCATCGTGTAGGCGGTGCCGCTGCTGGCCGGGTTGGCCACCTGGATCTCGCCCTTCAAAGCCGGATTCAGCAGATCGGCCCAGCTCTGCGGCACCTTCAGCTTCTTCTTGGCGATCAACTCGGTGTTGTAGCCGAAGCCGAGCGGTCCGCTGTAGATGCCCACCGTCTTGAAATTGCTCTGCGCTGCCTGCTGTTGTGCCCAGCTGTGGAGTTGCGGCAGCGACGCGCTCTTGTAGGGCACGGTGATGTTCTGCTCGCCGGCTTGGAGGTGCGGGTCGCCGGTACCGCCAAACCACACATCGGTCTTCGGGTTGGCCTTCTCTGCGATCAACTGCGCCAGCGCCTCGCCCGATCCCTTCAGCGACATGTTGACCTTGATGCCGGTGGTCCGCGCAAAAACGGTCTGGATCATGTTGCACCACTCGGCCTGCACCGAGCAGATCACATTCAGCTGCCCGCTGTCCTGTGCCTGCGCGGCACCGGCGGTCAGTGCCAGGGCGGCGATGGCGAGGCGGGTGGTTGAGTGCATCAAGGTCTCCTGGGCGAATGGCCTGGCAGTTTCACTCGCGGTCCGGCAGCAATGCAATCAGGGGCTGCACCATGTGTGGCGCAACTGCGCAACACCATTGGGGCGGCTGACGCCGCTTCACCGCAGGCCTTCGGCGGCGAATAACTTCGCGCCCGCAGGCGCTCCCACCCGACTTACTTGGTGCTCAACGCATTGCTGACCAGCCGCGACGTGATGTCGACGATCTGGATCATGCGGTCGTAAGCCATGCGGGTCGGGCCGATGACGCCCAGCGTGCCGACAACGGTGCCGTCGACCTCGTAAGGAGCCGACACAACCGACAGTTCCTCGAACGGCACGACCATGCTCTCACCGCCGATATAGATCCGGATGCCTTCAGCCTTGCTGCTGACTTCGAGCAGACGCATCAGTTGGGTTTTCTGTTCGAACAGGTCGAACAGGCGACGCAGGCTGCGCATGTCGCCTGACAGGTCCTGCACCGTCAGCAGGTTGCGCTCGCCCGAAATCACGACCTGATCCTGGCTGTCGGCCACTGCTTCGCTGCTGACCTGCACGGCCGCCTGCATCAGCGTCGAGATCTCGCTGCGCAGCGCATCGACTTCATTTTTCAGGCGCTCGCGCACCGCGTCGAGTGTCAGGCCCGGCATAGTGGGCGCTCAGGTAGTTGCTCGCTTCCTGCAACTGGCTGGCGGTGTAGTCCTGAGCGGTGAAGATGACCCGGTTCTGCACGTCGCCGTCAGGCGCCACCAGAATGACCAGCACGCGCCGCTCGGACAGCCGCATGAATTCGATGTGGTGAAACACGGTCGCCTTGCGCGGTGCGGTGATCACGCCGACAAAACTCGACAAGTTGGACAGCATCTGCGCCGCGTTTGCGATCACCCGCTGCGGCTGATCGGGTGGCAGTTTCGGCTCGACCGCGGCCAGCGTATGCAACTGGCGCGGCTGCGCGGTCAGCATGGCGTCGACAAACAGCCGGTAGCCCCGTGCGGTCGGTATGCGTCCTGCGCTGGTATGCGGGCTGGTGATCAGGCCAAGCTCTTCCAGATCAGCCATCACGTTGCGGATCGTCGCCGGCGACAGCTCAAGACCGGAAGCTTTCGACAACGTTCTCGATCCGACCGGCTGCCCGTCGGCGATATATCGCTCGACCAATGTCGTCAGCAGTGTCTTCGCACGGTCGTCCATGGCTGGTTCATTGTAGGGCCGGGCACCCGCAGGGGCGGGGCGCCTGGCGAGTCGCACGATATCGCTGTGGTGTAATCGAGCCCCTATGGTGAGCCGGTTCCGTCATGTTGCATTGGTCGGGAAATACCAGGCCCACGGTATCCGCGGCGTGCTGCTGGAGATCGCCCAATTTCTCGATCGGCAAGGCCTCGAAGTCTCGCTCGATCACGACACGGCACTGGCCACCGACATCACTGAATATCCGTCGCTCGATCAGCAGCAGATGGGCCGGCACTGCGATCTGGCCATCGTGGTCGGCGGCGATGGCACGATGCTCGCCACCGCACGGCAGTTTGCGATCAGCGGCGTGCCACTGATCGGCATCAACCAGGGCCGGCTCGGTTTCATCACCGATGTCTCGGTCAATGAATTTGCCAGCGCACTCGGACCGATGATCGACGGCGCCTACGTCGAGGAATGTCGCTCGATGCTCGAAGGCTCGGTCTGGCGCGACGGCGAACTGATCTTCGAGGGTTTTGCATTCAACGATGTTGTCGTCAGCCGCGGCGGCACTGCCAGCATGGTCGAGCTGAAAATCGACATCGGCGGCGATTTTGTTGCCAACTTCCGCGCTGATGGTCTGATCCTGGCATCACCGACCGGTTCGACGGCATACGCCTTGTCGGCCGGCGGGCCGATCCTGCATCCGAACATTGCCGGGTGGGTGCTGGTGCCGATTGCGCCACACGATTTGTCGAACCGGCCGATCGTGCTGCCCGATTCGGTCGAGACCAGCATCGAGATCGTCGCCGGCCGCGAGATCAGCGTCAATTTCGACATGCAAAGCCTGGCCAGCCTGTTGCGCGGCGACCGCGTGCTGGTTCGCCGCTCGCCGCATCAGGTGCGCTTTTTGCATCCGCTGGGCTGGAGTTATTACGCCACCTTGCGGCGCAAGCTGCACTGGAATTCGGGGACGGGACACTAGATGTTGCGACGGCTTGCCCTGCGTGACTTCGTCATCGTGAGGTCGCTCGAGATCGAGTTCGACGCCGGCTTTTCGGCGCTGACCGGCGAGACCGGCGCCGGCAAGTCGATCCTGGTCGACGCCTTGCAACTGGCACTCGGCAGCCGCGGCGACGCCGGCGTGGTGCGCGAGGGTTCAAGCCGCGCCGATATCTCGGCCGAGTTCGATACCCCGGCCAGCATGAAAGCATGGCTCGACGACACCGGCTTTGCGCTCGATTCGTCCGATGATGAGCGGCTGCTGCTGCGCCGCAGTATCGACAACCAGGGCAAAAGCCGCGCCTGGATCAACGGCGCCAGCGCCACGGTCGGCCAGTTGCGCGAAGCCGCCGATCATCTGGTCGACATCCATGGCCAACATGCCTGGCAAAGCCTGACCCGCGCGCCGGCGGTGCGCTCGCTGCTCGACAATTTTGCCGGGCTCGATCCATCACCGCTTGCCAGCACATTCGCCGACTGGCGGGCAGCCAGCGAAGCCTTGGACGATGCACAGTTGCGGCAAGCCGATCATCAACGCGAACGTGATCGCCTGAGTTGGCAGATCGGCGAAATCGACAAGCTGGCACCGCGCACCGACGAGTGGGCCGAACTCGATGCCGAGCATCGAAAGCTGTCCAACGCACAAGGTCTGATCGATTCTGCGCGCACGGCCTTGGTGGCGATCAGCGAGGCCGAACCCGCAGCCGATCGCATGACGCAGCGTGCGATCGATTCGATCGAATCGGCCGCCGGCATCGACCCGAGCCTGTTCGAGGTGCTCGAAGCTTTGCGCGGTGCACAGGCCCAGCTGCAGGACGCTGCACGCAGCTTGTCGAGTTATCTGCATCACACCGAGCCCGAGCCCGATCGGCTGCGCGCCATCGACGACCGTCTGACTGCCTGGCTTGCACTGGCCCGGCGTTATCACCGGCCGCCAGACGAATTGCCGCAGCTGCTCGCGCAGTGGAACGTCGAGCGCCAGGCGCTCGACGCGGCCAGTGATCTCGACCATCTTCAGCAAGCGCTCGGCCAAGCGCGCAGCAGGTTCGACGCCGAAGCAAAACGCGCCAGCACCTTGCGCCGGCAAGCCGCGCCGAAACTGTCCGCCGCAATCACGCAGGCAATGCAGCAGCTCGGCATGGCCGGCGGACGCTTCGAGGTGGCGCTGGTCGCGCAGGACAAACCGCAATCATTCGGCACCGAATCAGCCGAATTTCTGGTCGCCGGCCATGAAGGCAGCACGCCGCGCCCGCTGGCCAAGGTGGCGTCCGGCGGCGAGTTGTCGCGAATCGCGCTGGCGGTGGCGGTGACGACCAGCGAGCTGCACAGCGGGCGCGCCGAACAGGCTGCCGGCACCTTGATCTTCGATGAGATCGACGCCGGTGTCGGCGGTGCCGTTGCCGAATCGGTCGGCCGCTTGATGAAGCAGCTCGGACGCGACCGGCAAGTGCTCGCTGTCACTCATCTGCCGCAAGTGGCGGCGTGTGCGGATCATCATTTCGTCGTCACCAAACAGACCCGCGACGGCCACGCTCAGAGCGACGTCGCCGCGGTGGCAGGCGAGCAGCGGGTGGCCGAAATTGCTCGCATGCTCGGCGGCGAGCGGCTGTCGGGAACCAGCCTTGCGCATGCGCAGGAGATGCTGAGCGTCGGCTCCAGCAGCACCGCACCGGCGGTCGCCGACAAATTCGTCACGTCAACCGCCCGTGGGCGGCGGCAGACATGAGCCTGCCAGCTGATTCAAGCGCCGATTCGGCCCGCCCGGCCGACGATCGGGCGCGCCAGATCGTTTTTATCACCGGCATTTCAGGCTCGGGCAAATCGGTGGCACTGCATGCGCTCGAAGATGCGGGCTTTTTCTGTGTCGATAACCTGCCGCCTGATCTGCTGCCGCAGTTTCTCGAGCTCGAACAGTCTCGTCTGCAGCCACGCATCGGGGTTGCCGTCGATGTCCGCGCGATCGGCTCGCTGCCCAAGCTGCTGCCGTTGATCGACCGGTTGCGCGACGACAACCTGCGGGTTCGCACGGTTTTTCTCGACGCCAGCACCGATGCGCTGGTGCGGCGGTTCTCCGAAACCCGGCGACCCCATCCTTTGTCGCAGCGGGCGCGAAAGTCCAGCCAACCCGGTGGCGGCCAGCGTGCCTTGACCGATGCGATCGAGCTCGAGCGCGAATTGCTGGCCGATTTGCGTGCGGTCTCGACAGTCATCGACACCAGCCTGTTGCGGCCGGCTCAACTGCGGGCCTGGTTGCGCGATCTGGTCAAGGTCAGCGGCCATCATCTGACGCTGGTGTTCGAGTCGTTCGCATACAAGCTCGGCGTTCCGCTCGATGCCGATCTGGTGTTTGACGTGCGCGTGTTGCCGAACCCGTTTTATGAGCCCGAACTGCGCCCGCTGAACGGCCGCGACGCACCGGTCGTCGACTTTCTGCGCCAAAGCCCCGACGCTGAAGAAATGCTGGCGCAGATCGAGCAGTTTGTCAGCCGCTGGTTGCCGAACTACCAGGCCGACAATCGCAGCTATCTCACGGTGGCGATCGGCTGCACCGGCGGCCAGCACCGCTCGGTTTATCTGGTCGAGGAACTGGCGCGGCGTTTTGCCGGTCGCAGCGCCGCACTGGTCAGACACCGGGAACTCGATGCGCGCTGAGCCTGGGCAAATGGACGGCGAGACCGACCTCACCGAACTGCCACTGTTTCCGCTGCGCTCGGTGCTGTTTCCCGGCGGTTTGCTGATGCTGAAGATTTTCGAGGCGCGTTACCTCGATCTGACCAGCCGTTGCTTGCGCACCGGCAAGGGCTTCGGCGTGATTGCATTGCGCCAGGGCGGCGAACTCAAGACCAGTGACAAAACGATCGATCTCGAGCCGATCGGTGTGGTGGCCGAAATCATCGACGTCGACAGTCCGCAGAGCGGGATTCTTGATTTGCGCTGCCGCGGCAGCATGCGGTTCAAGCCTTACTCGGTCAAGCAGCAATCCGATGGCCTGTGGATTGCTGAGGTCGAATTTCTGGCTGCCGACGAGACCGCGGAGCCGGGTGAAAAATTTGCTGCCTGTGTCGCCGCGCTGGTCGATGCGATCGACAGCTTGACCGCACAAGGGGCTCAGCCATTCCTCGAGCCCTTGCATCTGGAGGATGCCGCGTGGGTGGCCAACCGCTGGTGCGAGATATTGCCGATCACGCTGGCGGCCAAGCAAAAACTGATGGCGCTGGACGATCCGCTGATCCGCCTCAGCCTGGTCGACGACTATCTGCGCAGCAAGGGCGTGATCGACTGACACGCTGCGCTGACGCCGCTGCTCACAGTGCGGGCAACAGATCTCGCAGCGCCGCCGGGATGCCGAGCAAATCGATCTCCTGACGTTCGAACCAGCGGCCTTCATCAGCACCTGGCAGCTCGGCAATCAGCGCGTCGACTTCGGCCGCAGACAGTTGCGCCGGGAACCGATGTTGCCAAGGCCGCAGCAACCAATCGAGGTGCGTCAGGACGTGTTTGATAGGCGGCAACTCACGGCTTGTGCCGGGCCAGTTGGCGATGACGGCCGGCACAACGACAGCCGGCTCGAGTTCATGCAAGCTCCACAGCCCGGCCCAGATTCCACGATCGGGCCGCCGCACCAGCCACAGCTTGTTGCACCAGACCAGACTGAGCCAGCCATTCACGCGAATGCTGCGTCTGATCTTGCGTGTCTTGACCGGAAACCGCGTCACCTCGCCGTTGGTAGCGGCCACACACCGATCGGCGATCGGGCATTCGTTACAGATCGGTGCGCGAATACGGCAAAGGCCGGCGCCCAGATCCATCAGGCCCTGCGTATAGCTGGCGATCGCAGTGGTGGCCGCGCCGTCGTGCAGTTCAGGCGCGGGCAACAAGCGGTTTGCCAAGTCCCACAAGCGGCGCTGCTGCGACGCCTGCGCCAGATCGCCATCGAAGCCGAGCACACGGCTCAGGACCCGCTTCACGTTGCCGTCGAGAATGGCAACGTGTTCGCCGAAGCAGAACGCGGCGATCGCGGCTGCGGTCGAGCGGCCGATGCCTGGCAACTCGGCAAGCGCGGCCGCGCTGCGCGGAAATTGCCCACCCAGCTGGTCGACGACGACGCCTGCGCAGCGGTGCAGATTGCGCGCCCGGCTGTAATAACCCAGGCCGCTCCAAGCCGCCAACACATCGTCAAGCGGCGCGCGGGCCAAGCTGGCGATATCCGGGAATCGCGCCAGGAATGGTTCGTAAAAGCCCAGCACCGTGCTGACTTGCGTCTGCTGCAACATGATCTCCGACAACCAGACGCGGTAAGGGTCACGGGTGTTCTGCCATGGCAAGCCGTGGCGACCGGCGCGCCGTTGCCATGCGATGACGCACTCGGCAAAACCGTCGTTGGCGGCGGGCAGGCCATCGAGCCGCGGGCCGGACTGAATCAGAGTCCCGTCGATCAACGGCGCTGGCATGTCGGGCAGAAAAAGGTCGAGCGCTGAGCCTGGACGATGCGCCTGATCGGTGTTCCGCAACGTCCGCAGGGCTCGCCGGCGCGGCCATAAACGGCGGCCTGCAGCTGGAATCGGCCGGCCATGCCGTGGGCGTCGCGAAAATCGCGCAGCGTCGAACCTCCGGCGGCCAGTGCCCGCGCGAGCGTGTCGCGCACTGCGGCCGCCAGGCGGTCGCTGCGCGGACGGCTGATGCGGTCGCTGCGCGTTCGCGGGTCGATGCCGGCCGCGTACAAGGCTTCACAGGCGTAGATGTTGCCGGCACCGACGACGATATCGCCACCCAGCAGCGCCTGTTTCACGGCCACCCGCCGCCGCTGCAGCGACGCGTGCAGAAAGGCGCCGCTGAAAGCGGGATCGAAAGGCTCAAGGCCCAGGCTGCCCAGCAGTTTCGCTGCAGCACCGCTGTCCAGCGCAGGCGACCAGACAACCGCACCAAAGCGCCGCGGATCCGTCAGACGCAGGCTGCCGCGGGTCGTGATCAGATCGAAATGGTCATGAGCGCCTGCCGGTGACAGCATGGCCAACTCGCTGAAAGCCAGCGATCCCGACATCCCCAGATGCAACAACAGGCCACCATGATCGAGCGGCAGCCAGAGATATTTGCCGCGGCGCAGCGTATCGCCGATGGTTTGCGCCAGCAGCGAATCGCTATCGCAACCCAGTGGCCAGCGCAGCGGTTTGCCAACGCGAACGCCGGTGACGCGCGCGCCGACGATGCGGTCGGCAAAACTCTGGCGGGTAATTTCGACTTCCGGCAACTCGGGCATGGAGGAATTATCCAGAAGCCGAGCGAACAGACTGGATCGACGGTACAAACACTGCTTCGCGCCACATGGTACGGCGCAGCCATGCCGCGATGCCCTTCACCACACAGGTGATGACGAAAAGTCGGCCCGACTAGAATCAAGTCCGAGCAACAGGAGCCGTCAATGCCTGCTATTTTTCCCCGGTCGAGGGCTGCGCGTGCCGCAACCGCGGGCTTCGGTGCGGGTCTGCTGCTGGCTCTCGCGGCGACCACCGCGCACAGCCAGCCGGCGGCTCCGGCGACGGCAATGGCGGCCACCGGGCAGCCGACCGAGGTCGACAATTCGGCGCTCGATGCGCAGCTGTTCTACCAGTTGCTGGTTGGCGAAATCGAACTTCGCGGTGGCTCCCCAGGCGCCGGGTTCGAAATCGTTCTCGACGCAGCACGCAAACAGCGCAGCGAGCAGCTTTTCAAGCGCGCCACCGATATCGCGCTGCAGGCACGGGCTGGTGAACAGGCGCTGACCGCCGCCCGCGCATGGCGCGAAGCCCTGCCCAAATCCGCCCAGGCCCACCGCTATGTGATCCAGTTGCTGGTCGCACTCGGCAAAAGCGCCGAAACTGTCGAGCCGCTGCGTTCCTTGATCGAGATGACGCCGCTTGCCGAGCGGCCGCTGCTGATCAACTCGCTGCCGCGATTTTTTGCCAACAGCCCCGACAAGAAGACGCCGCCGGCCTTGCTCGAAGCGGCCCTGAAGGGTTTCGATACCGATGCAGCGACGCAAGCTGCCGCGCTGCAGGCACTGGCAAGCGCCTGGTTGATCGCACAGGAGCCGCAAACCGCGCTGGAGCTGACCAGGCGCGCGCAGGCGCTCGATCCGAAAGCGCAGATTCCGGTGATGATTGCGCTGCAAATGCTGCCGACGCTGCCGGCCGCCGAGTCGATCGTCACCAAATTTCTGGAGACCGCAGCCCGCAAACGGCAATGTGCGCGTCTTGTATGCACGCGTGCTCAGTTCGATGCAACGCTACGTCGACGCGATCACGCAGCTCGAGCTGGTCACGCGCACCGAGCCCGACCGCGCCTCGGCCTGGCTGACACTCGGCGCACTTCAGCTGGAGATTCGCCAGGCCAGCGAAGCAACCACTTCACTGGAAAAATTTCTGGCGCTCGGCACGTCAGCCAAACTCGAAGTCGATAACAACGATGACGACGGCGAGGGCGACGATTCCGTTGCCGACAACGATCAGGCGCGGATGCAGGCCTTTTTGATGCTTGCGCAGGCGGCCGAACAACGCGGCGAGTTCAAGGCGGCCGAGGCCTGGCTGGCGCGAGTCGACAACCCGCAGCGCGCGCTCGAAGTACAACAGCGGCGCGCATCGCTGCTTGCCAAACAGGGCAAGATGCCCGAGGCCAGGGCACTTATCCAGCAACTGCCCGAAAAGGATGCCGAGGGTGCGCGGGCGAAAATCTTTGCCGAAGTCCAGTTGCTTCGCGAGGCGAAGATGTGGAAAGAGGCCGGCACGGTGCTGACCAACGGTCTGCGAACGCTTCAAGGACGATGTCGACATGTTGTACGAGATGTCGATGTTGTCCGAAAAGCTCAATCGACTCGACGAGATGGAGCGCCTGCTGCGCCGGGTGATCGAACTCAAGCCCAAGCACCAGCACGCGCACAATGCGCTTGGGCTATTCGCTGGCCGAGCGCAACATCCGCCTGCCCGAAGCCAAGCAGCTGATCGAAAAGGCGCTTGAACTGGCGCCCGGCGACCCCTTCATCACCGACAGTCTGGGCTGGGTCGAATACCGCATGGGCAATTTCGCCGAGGCGGTGCGGCTGCTGCGCAATGGCCTATCAGATGCGCCCCGATACCGAGATCGGAGCCCATCTCGGCGAGGTCCTGTGGGTCAGCGGGCATACCGACGAGGCGCGCCGGATCTGGCTGGAAGCGCGTGGCCGCGACGCCGGCAACGACGTCCTGCGCGAGACGCTGGCCCGCCTGCGCGCCGATTTGTGAGGCCTGCGCGGCGGTTCTCTTCGTCGTTCGTGCAACCGCTGGCGGCGCGTTTGCAGTGACCGGCGCATTGCTGGGTCGGCCTGCTCGGCGGCCTGCGCCAGCGGCCCGCCACCGGCAACCGCACCGACAACATCAGCGGCCGGCTGGCGATCAACGTTGCGCCAAGCCGCAGCGCAGCGGAGCGTTCGGCAACGCTGACCTACGATCTGCGCGGCAACCCGCAGAGCCGGGCAGGCCGATTTCAGCACCTCGCTTGGCAGCGTATTGTCGCGCGTGCGCGATGGTCTCCGGCCAAGGTCGAGTCTGATCACCGAGCAGGGCGAGCGCCAGTTTGCCGATCTCGACAGCATGAGCCGCGAAGCGCTTGGCGAAGTGATTCCGGTCGCGGCACTGTTCGACTGGCTGCGCGGACGGCCCTGGCCCGGCGCTCCCAGCCGGCCGACCGCGAACCGGTTTCGAGCAGCTCGGCTGGCAGGTCGACCCTCGTCACGCATCGCCGATTCACGGCTGCTGGTCGCGCGGCGCGACGCAGCCGCCGGTGGTGACGGTTCGAGCGCTGATCGACCGTCCCTGAACGCGAGCCCCGGCAACGTGCTGCGCGAGATCTCGACGTTCCGGCGCCGGCCAAGCTGAATCTGTTTCTGCACGTGACCGGCCGCAGGGCCGATGGCTATCACCTGCTTGCAGTCGGTTTTCAACCTGATCGACTGGTGCGACACGCTGCATTTCGAGCGGCGCGACGACGGCCTGCTGCGTCGCCATGACCTGTCGGCGGAGCTTGCCGGCCGATGATTTGTGCCTGCGTGCGGCGCCGGCGTTGCAGGCGGCAAGCGGCTGCCGGCTCGGCGTCGACATCTCGATCGACAAGCAAATGCCCAGCGGTGCCGGCATGGGCGGCGGCAGTTCGGACGCGGCCAGCACGCTGCTGGCTCTGAATCGGCTCTGGGGCCTCGGTCTGGTCACGCGCAAGATTGCAGCAGATTGCGCTTGACGCTGGGCGCCGACGTGCCGTTTTTTATCGGCGGACACAACGCCTGGGTCGAGGGAATCGGCGAGCAAGCTGACGCCGATCGACTTGCCCAAACAATGGCTGGCCGTTGTAAAACCCGCAGCAAGCCATCTGCGACTGCAGCGATTTTCAGCAGCCCGCTGCTGGCCAGGAATACCGAAGCTGCTACAATCTTAGGCTTTCTTGCGAGCGATGGTTTGAATGAGCTTGCCTCGGGATATGGCCGCAATGATCTGCAGCCGGCGGCCGAGGCAGCAGTGTGGCTGAAGTGGCAGAGGCGGGTCGGTGGTTGACGGCGCAGTTCGGCAACAGCCGCATGACCGGTTCAGGCAGCGCGGTATTTGCAAGAGCAGGTTTCAGATACAACGACGCAGCGTCCGGAAACGGCGCGCAACGCCCGCCCGAGGCGTATTGGCCCGCAGGATCTTCCCGCGGGCTGGGCGGGCCGAATGTGCCGCAGTCTTGCGCTTCACCCGCTGGCGGGTTGGGCACACGACGTAGCGTCGTAGGCAGCGGCATGAGGCGGCGCAAGTGGCATTGCCACAAGTCGGTGCAAGCGGTTTCGGAAGACGGCGTCGCCGTTTTCCGGTGTAGGGGAGTCGCCAAGTTGGTAAAGGCACTGGATTTTGATTCCAGCATGCGAGGGTTCGAGTCCTTCCTCCCCTGCCAAGACTTTTGATTCCCGGAGTTCGACCCACGCGCGTCGCAACCATGTCGCCAGCATGCGAGCCGACGCCGGGGCCGGACTGAAAGGAAGCTGGTGCTTCCCCAGAGCCTCGACGGAGGAAACGTGCTCTTCAACACCCTGCTGTTCACCGGAAACGCCAATCCGGAACTGGGCAAGGAGATTGCTTCCCAGCTCGGCATCGAACTCGGCAAGGCCAAGGTCGGACGGTTTTCCGACGGCGAAGTCGACATCGAGATCCAGCAGAATGTTCGCGCCCGCGACATCTTCGTGCTGCAGCCGACCTGTGCGCCGACCAACGAGAATCTGATGGAGCTGTGCATCATGGTCGATGCACTGAAGCGCGCATCGGCCCGGCGTGTCACCGCGGTGATCCCGTATTTCGGCTATGCCCGGCAGGACCGCCGCCCGCGGTCGACCCGGGTGCCGATCAGCGCCAAGGTGGTTGCCAACATGCTCGAGGCGGTCGGCGTCGAGCGGCTGCTGACGATGGACCTGCATGCCGACCAGATCCAGGGCTTCTTCAACATCCCGGTCGACAATATCTACGCTTCGCCGGTGCTGCTGTCGGATCTGCACACCAAACGCTACAAGGATCTGGTTGTCGTCTCGCCCGACGTCGGCGGCGTGGTTCGCGCCCGTGCGTTGGCCAAACAACTCGATTGCGACCTGGCGATCATCGACAAGCGCCGTCCGAAGGCCAATGTTTCCGAAGTGATGCACGTGATCGGCGAGATCGAAGGCCGCAACTGCGTGATCATGGACGACATGATCGATACCGCCGGCACGCTGGTCAAGGCAGCCGAGGTGCTGAAGGAGCGCGGTGCGAAAAAGTGTCTACGCCTATTGCACCCATGCGGTCTTCTCCGGCCCGGCGATCGATCGCATCGAGGCGTCGATGCTCGATGAGGTGGTGATCACCAATACCATTCCATTAAACGCGCTGGGCCGCAATTGCCGCAAGGTGCGGCAACTCTCGGTGGCATTCCTGTTTGCCGAAACCATCCGTCGGATCTCCGACGGCGAATCGGTGACCTCGTTGTTTGCGGAGCAGAACAGCAACTTCTGATCTGCCCGCATTCGCACCCGGTCGCAGAGACCGCGTGTTTCACGGGGCCGCAAGGCCCCATGTTCGGGCACCTGGTCGCGGGTGTCATTTTCCAAAACTGGAGTTCGAACATGAAATTCACAGCTTACGAGCGCAGTCTGCAGGGGACCGGAGCGAGCCGCCGCCTGCGACTCGCCAACAAGGTGCCCGGCATCGTTTACGGAGCCGGCGAGCCGGCAATGATCGAACTCGATCACAACGCGCTTGTTCTTCGCGCTGAAGAAAGAGGCCTTCCATTCGTCGATCCTCGACATGGAACTGAACGGCAAGACCGAACAGGTGCTGCTGCGTGACCAGCAGATGCACCCGTACAAGCCGATCGTGCTGCATGTCGATTTCCAGCGTGTCGACAAGACGACGAAGATCATCAAGAAGGTGCCGCTGCACTTCACCGGTGAGGAAAACTCCGACGCGGTCAAGGTTGACAAGTGCCTGGTCAATCACATCGTCAATGAACTGCGGATCGCCTGCCTGGCGTCGGCATTGCCCGAGTTCATCGAGGTCGATCTGAGCGAGATGACCAAGGGTCAGTCGTTGCATATCAGCGATATCAAGCTGCCGGCCGGCATCAAGGTGGTTACCCACGGCAAACCGAATCCGGTGATTGTCTCGGTGGTCAACCCTGCCGAAGAGGAAGAAGTCGCGCCGGTCGTGGTTGCTGCACCAGCAGAAAAGACCAAGGCCAAGAAGACCGAAAAGCAGAACAAGAAGTAACCCCTGGCTGCGGGCAGCCCGCAAGAGCGGGTCGCTCACAACCCCAACAGAACCCCACCTCGGTGGGGTTTTTTAATGCTCCGGCCACTGCGGATAATCGAGCCATGAAATCAACGGGATCACCGACGTCACGCCATGGCCTGCATCGCTTCGGCATGGCCCGGCCGAGGGCCAAGGCCATGATCCGCCTGCTCGTCGGGCTCGGCAATCCGGGCCCCGAATACGAGTCGACCCGGCACAACGCCGGGTTCTGGTTTGTCAATCAGGCCGCTCGCCGACTGAATGTGTCGCTCGCCGCCGACCGCAGCTATTTTGCGTTGGTCGCAAGGGTCAAGCCGTGCCGACGGGCCGTTGTGGCTGATGCAACCGATGACCTACATGAACCTGTCCGGCAAAGCGGTGGCATCGCTGGCCCGATTTTTCAAGATCGACGCCCGACGAAATACTCGTTGTCCATGATGAGCTTGACCTGCTGCCGGGGCAGGTCAAGCTCAAGCAGGGCGGCAGCCATGCCGGGCACAACGGTCTGAAGGATATCCAGGCCCAACTCGGCAGCGCCGACTTCTGGCGCCTGCGGCTTGGCATCGGCCATCCGGGCGTACGCGCCGAAGTTGTCGACTATGTACTTCGCAAGCCGCCATCGGGTGAACGTGAAGCGATCGAAGAGGCCATCGGGCTGGGCATGAAGGCGCTCGATCTGTTGCTGGCTGGCGAGATGGAGCAGGCGATGAGACGCATCCATGTCAAACCGGCAAAGCCTAAGCCGCCGGCGCCTGCCGTTGTCGCGACGCCAAAACCGCCCCCACCTGACGAGGACTGACGCCATGCGCACTGCCACGATCGTCTCGAACACGCTGCTCGGAAGCCTGCTTGTCGCAGGCTGTTGGCATGCTGATGCCGCTGCTGCGCAAACCGTTTATCGGTGTGGTGCGCAGAGCAACGAATATTCACACCAGCCGTGCGCGGCCGGCAAGGCGGTCGAGGTGGCCGACGTGCGCTCAGCCGAACAGGTCGCCCAGGCAATGAAGACGCGTTCCGAGCAACAAAAACTCGCGCTGCAGATGGCGCGGGAACGCCGTCAACAGCAAAGCGCCGTGAAGCCCGCAAAAGCCGCAGGCATCAATTTCCTTCAGTCACCAGCAGGGCCTGCAGCGGTGGCTTCAAGAAAGGCCCCGAAAGGCAGCAGCCGGCCGCGACCAGCCAAACCATCTGCACTCGCAAAACAGAACGAGTTCGTTGCGATCGAACCCGGTAGCGGCAAGAAAAAAAGCGCCAAGAAATCCGTTCCCGCCGCCTGACCGTTCCGACCAGACTTCGGCTTTCAGGATTCAGGCGTCAGGCGTCAGGACTCAGCCTGCAGCCGGCGGTATTTGGCCCACAGGCTTTCCTGGTTCTCGACATTCTGCGGATCAACCGGAATGCAATCGACCGGGCAGACCTGCACACACTGCGGCTCATCGAAATGACCGACACACTCGGTGCAACGCCGGGGATCGATCACATAGATCTCCTCGCCCATCGAAATGGCCTGGTTGGGGCACTCGGGCTCGCAGACATCACAATTGATGCATTCGTCGGTGATTGTCAGTGCCATCGTGAGCGATTCAGTCCTTTTCGGCTTTCACCCGTTGCTGCAGCCGCTGCAGGACCGAAGGTGACACAAATTTGGAGACATCACCGTTCAAGGTGGCAATCTCGCGAACGAAGGTGCCCGAGACAAACTGGAACTGGTCGCTCGGCGTCATGAACACCGTTTCCACTTCGGGCATCAGTTGCCGGTTCATGCCGGCCATCTGAAACTCGTATTCGAAATCGCTGACTGCGCGCAAGCCGCGAACGACCACCTTGCCATCGTTGGCGACGACGAAATCCCGCAACAGTCCGCGAAACAGCATCACCTCGACATTCGGATAGTTGCTGGCCAGCTCGGTGGCAATTTCCATCCGCTCGTCGAGCGAGAACAAGGTTCGTTTATGGTGCCCGGCGGCCACTGCGACGATCAGGCGCTCGAACAAGCAGCTGGCGCGGCGCATCAGATCTTCGTGGCCCAGGGTCATCGGGTCGAAGGTACCTGGGTAGACAGCTGTGAGTCGGGTGGCGGAGGTCAATGCTGCGCTCCTGCTGGCAAGAATTGCTGAAAAGGCCGGGCCGGACAGTTTAGGGCAATGCGCAGCCGGCCCGGTCTGAACAAGCGCTGCACAGGCCGTGCGCAACGATCAACTGGCAGCGCCGGAGGCGGTAGCGGGTACCCGCCGCTGCAGCAGCTGAAAACATACCCTGCCGGCACGGGCCTGCCTGAACAAGCTCAGGCCGAGCGGCTCGACGCCCGCGGCATCGATCGCTCGATCAGACTCCAGGTAGATGAAACCGTCCGGCGCGACCAACCGGACCGCCGCCTGCAACGCGGCGTCGTCAAGCCCTGATTCAAACGGCGGATCGAGAAAGACCAGTTCAAACGAGGCGCTATGGGCACGTGACATATAGCTCAACGCATCGGTCTGCTCGATCTTCAGCGTTGTGGCATTCAATCTGAGGGCCGCTTCGCGCAGACGCTTGACCTGGCCGGCATTGCGTTCCAGCAGTACGACGCCGGCTGCGCCACGTGATGCCGCTTCGAAGCCGAGTGCCCCGCTACCGGCAAACGCATCCAGACAACGCCAACCCGCCAGATCCTGGCCCAGCCAATTGAACAAGGTGACGCGAACCCGATCGGGTGTCGGCCGCAGCCCGGGGAGGTCGACCACCGCCAGCTTGCTGCGTTTCCACTGTCCGCCGATGATTCGTACTTCGGATTTGGGCACCGCGCTTTGCTCAGGCTCACGGCCACGCTGCGCCCTTGCTGGCGCTGGCTTTGTCTTCACAGCCGAACCGTGATGCCGTCGCGCGCCAGCAGCGCCTTGGCTTGCCCGACGGTGAACTCGCCGTAGTGAAAGATGCTGGCTGCCAACACCGCGTCAGCGCCTCCGATCCGGATGCCGTCGGACAAATGTTCAAGCGCACCGACACCGCCGGATGCAATCACCGGAACCGGCACGGCGTCGCTGACCGCACGCGTCAATTCGAGATCGAAGCCACTTTTGGTGCCGTCACGGTCCATGCTGGTCAGCAAAATCTCGCCGGCTCCCTCGCCGACCATTCGCCTCGCCCAGGCCACCGCGTCGAGGCCGGTGTTCTTGCGACCGCCATGCGTATAGACGTCCCAGCCGGCACCGCGCGCGACCACATCATCGGCATGGCGCCGTTTGGCATCGATCGCCACGACGATGCACTGCGCGCCGTATTTGCCAGACGCTTCGCGGATCACCGACGGATTGGCCACCGCCGCCGAGTTGAAGCTGACCTTGTCGGCGCCGGCATTCAGAAGTCGCCGCACATCGGCAACGCTGCGCACACCACCGCCGACCGTCAGCGGGATGAAAACCTGCGACGCAACGGCCTCGATGATGTGCAGGATCACATCGCGTTCATCGCTGGTTGCGGTGATGTCGAGGAAAGTCAGTTCGTCGGCGCCTTGCTCGTTGTAGCGAGCGGCAATTTCGACCGGATCACCGGCATCGCGCAACTCGACGAAGTTGACACCCTTGACGACGCGCCCGCCGGTCACATCGAGACAGGGAATGATCCGTTTGGCCAGCATCGGAGGTCAGGCCGCGTCGAACTCGTCGGCGCGTTGCTGTGCAGCAGCGAAGTCGAGGTCGCCGGTATAGATGGCGCGCCCGCAGATCACGCCGGTGACACCTTGATCCTCGACCGCGCAAAGCTGCTCGATATCCGGCATGCCACGCAGCCCACCCGAAGCAATCACCGGAATCGTCAGCGCCTGCGCCAGCTTGACTGTGGCTTCGATATTGATGCCGCTCAACATGCCGTCCCGGCCGATGTCGGTATAGATCACGCCTTCGACGCCATAGTCCTCGAACTTCTTCGCCAGATCGATCACTTCGTGTCCGGTCAGCTTGCTCCAGCCGTCGGTCGCCACCTTGCCGTCTTTTGCGTCGAGGCCGACGATGATGTGGCCGCCGAATGCGCTGCAGGCATCGCGCAGAAAGCCCGGGTTCTTGACCGCGGCGGTGCCGATGATGACAAAGCTCAGACCATCGTCGAGATAACGCTCGATGGTGTCGAGATCGCGGATTCCGCCGCCGAGCTGGACCGGAATCTCGTCGCCGACCTCGGCCAGGATGGCCTTGATCGCCGGCTCGTTGACCGGTTTGCCGGCAAACGCGCCGTTCAGGTCGACCAGATGCAGGCGCCGCGCGCCGGCATCGAGCCAGCGCCGCGCCATCGCAGCAGGGTCGTCGCCGAAAGCGGTCGAATCATTCATGTCGCCTTGCTTGAGGCGAACACATTTGCCGTCTTTGAGGTCGATCGCGGGTATCAGCAGCATGGCCGGAAGTGGCTGGTGGAAGAGGATGAGAGGTTGAATCGGATCGACCTGGGGAGCCGCGGCGCGTCGACCGCGTCATCGCCTGAACGCTCGATTGCGATTTCGATTCAGGGTTTCCAGTGAAGGAAGTTGCGGTACAGCGCCAGACCTTGATCGGCGCTTTTCTCCGGATGAAACTGGGTCGCGAAAATGTTATCCCGCGCCAGCGCGCAGGTAAAGCGCTGTCCATACTCGGTTTCACCAGCACTGTGGCGCTGGTCAGACGGCCGGGCGTAAAAGCTGTGCACAAAATAGAACCAGGCGCCGTCGGCCACGCCGGCCCATACCGGATGCGCCCGCATCTGCATCACCTGGTTCCAACCCATCTGCGGTACCTTGTAGCGGCTGCCATCGGGCTGGATTTGGCCGTCCAGACGAAAACGCAGCACCGCGCCGTCGATCAGGCCGAGGCCATCGGTCGGGCCCTCTTCGCTGCGCGACAGCAGCATCTGCATGCCGACGCAAACCCCCATCAGCGGCTTGTTGGCGGCGGCTTCGAGCACCGCCTCGCGCAGCCCCGATTCTTGCAATTCACGCATGCAGTCAGGCATCGCGCCCTGTCCTGGCAGCACCACGCGTTCAGCAGCCCGCACCTCGTCGGGGCGCGACGTGACAATCACCTCGAAGCCGCTGCCCTGCGCGACATGCCGCACCGCCTGCGAAACCGATCGCAGATTGCCCATGCCGTAATCGACAACGGCGACCGTGCGGCTCATTTCACAAGCTGCCTTTAGTTGAAGGAATCACGTCGGCAGCGCGCGGGTCGATCTCCAGCGCCATCCGCAGCGCGCGCGCGAAGGCCTTGAAAATCGTCTCGCACTGGTGGTGAGCGTTGTCGCCGAACAGGTTGTCGATGTGCAGGCTGACTCCGGCATGATTGACGAAGCCCTGGAAAAACTCGTAGACAAGCTGCGTATCGAGCCCGCCGATCATTCCGCTCTTGAAATCGACCCGCATGTGCAACCCGGGACGCCCCGAAAAATCGACCACCACACGCGACAAGGCTTCGTCGAGCGGCACATAGGCATGGCCATAGCGGCGCAATCCCTTCTTGTCGCCGACCGCCCGCGCCATCGCCTGGCCGATCGTGATGCCGACATCCTCGACCGTGTGGTGACCGTCGATGTGCAGATCGCCCTGGGCCACGATATCGAGGTCGATCAGGCCATGCCGCGCGATCTGCTCGAGCATGTGATCAAAGAAGCCGATTCCGGTAGCCAGCGTGGCCGCGCCGTTGCCGTCCAGATTCAGCTGCACGCGGATTTGCGTTTCTTTGGTGTCGCGTTGCACATCGGCAGTGCGCGGGCGGACTTCGCTCATGGTTTGGCTTCCTGCAATGCCGCCTCGAAGGCGGCGATGGTCGAGCTGTTTTCGTCTGGGGTGCCCACCGTGATGCGCAGGCAGTTGAGCAGCAGGGGATGCATGCTCGACACGTTCTTGACCAGAATCCTGCGCGCCTTGAGCGCCGCAAACATCTGCGCCGCATCGGGCACACGAACCAGCAGCATGTTCGCTTCGCTGGCAAATACGGTCACGCCAGCGCGCCCGTCAAAGGCGCTGGCCAGCCGCGCCCGCTCGGCCCGGATCACCTGCGCCTGGCGTTCGTATTCATCGGCATGTTCGAGCGCAAACAACGCAGCCTCGCAATTGAGCACGCTGATATTGAACGGCGGGCGCAGCTTGTCCAACTCGGCAATCAAGGCCTTTCGCCCCATCAGATAACCGATTCGCACGCCGGCCAGACCGAACTTGCTCATGGTTCGCATCAGCAGCACATGATCGTGCCGCGCCAGCCGGTGCAGCGAATCGCGTGCGGCGAACGGCTGATAAGCCTCGTCGATGACGACCAGCCCTGGCGCCGCGTCGATGATGCGGTCGATCACCGAATCGTCCCACAGGTTGGCGGTCGGGTTGTTCGGATAAGCCAGATAGACAAGCGCCGGTTGGTGCTGCTCGATGGCGGCCAGCATCGCCGGCTCGTCGAGCTCGAAATCGGCAGTCAGCGGCACCCCGACAAATGGCAGCCCTTGCAGGCGCGCGCTCAGCTCGTACATCACGAAGCCGGGCAGCGGCGCCAGAACCGGGTGCGCGGCGCCACCGCCGAGCTGGCCGGCGCAGGCGAGCGTCAACAAGCTGATCAACTCGTCGGAGCCGTTGCCGAGCATGATGTCGTTGCCGTCGGGCATGCGGGCATGTCTGGCCAGTTCGGCCCGCAGGACATCCCCTCGCTCGGCCGGATACCGATTCAACGCAACCTCGGCCAGCCGCTCGCCGAGCTGCCTGCGCAAAGGCGCCGGCAGCAGAAACGGGTTTTCCATGGTGTCGACCTTGACCATGCCGGCACTCGGCTGAACGGCGTAGGCGTGCATGCCCTGCACATCGGCGCGCAGGTATCGGGACATGCGGTCGGACAATGGGATCGTCATCGCGGTGCTCGGCGGGTTGTGTCGAACGATGTCAGCCTCGGTCTTCGAGCCGCATCTCGGCAGCACGCGCATGCGCCTGCAGACCTTCGCCGTGCGCCAGAACCGAGGCGATGCGTCCCAGCGTTTGTGCACCGGCCTGGCTGACCTCGATCAGGCTGCTGCGTTTCTGGAAATCGTAGACGCCCAGTGGCGACGAAAAGCGTGCCGTGCCGGAGGTCGGCAGCACATGGTTCGGCCCGGCGCAGTAGTCGCCCAGACTTTCGCTGGTATACGCGCCGAGGAAAATCGCGCCGGCATGCCTGAGCAGCGGCTCCCATCGATGCGGATCGCGTGACGATATTTCCAGATGCTCAGGCGCGATGCGGTTGCTGATGTCGCAGGCCTCTTCCATCGAGCGCGTCAGGATCAGCGCGCCGCGGCCTTCGAGCGACGCCCGGATCACATCGGCACGCGGCATCTGCGGCAGCAAGCGGTCGATCGCCTCGCGCACCTCGGCGATATAGGCGGCGTCGGGGCACAGCAGGATGCTCTGCGCCAGCTCATCGTGCTCGGCCTGGCTGAACAAGTCCATCGCGACCCAGTCGGCCGGCGTGCTACCATCGGCCAGCACCAGAATCTCGCTCGGCCCGGCAATCATGTCGATGCCGACCTTGCCGAAGACGCGCCGTTTGGCACTGGCCACATACGCATTGCCCGGGCCGGTGATCTTGTCGACCGCCGCAATCGTCGCCGTGCCGTAGGCCAGCGCAGCCACTGCCTGTGCACCGCCGACGGTGAACACACGATCGACGCCGGCCACCGCCGCAGCGGCCAGCACCAGCGGATTGCGCTCGCCGCGCGGCGTCGGCACCACCATCACGATTTCGCCGACCCCAGCCACCTTGGCCGGCAGCGCGTTCATCAGCACGCTCGACGGATACGCCGCCTTGCCACCGGGCACATAAATTCCCACCCGATCGAGCGGCGTCACCTTCTGCCCGAGCAGGCTGCCGTCGTCGTCGCGATACTCCATGATCGGCCGCAGGCTTCGAGCTGGCGCTCGTGATAGCTGCGCACCCGGGCAGCCGCACGCTTCCAGCGCCACTGCGCTGCTCGGCCGGCAAGCCCGCCAGCGCAGCCTGCAGATCGGCCTGCGCGATTTCCAGTTCGCCCACCGATGCGGCTGTCACACCATCAAAGCGGGCGGTGTATTCCAGCACCGCCGCATCGCCGCGCAGGCGCACATCTTCGATGATTTCGGCAACCCGTTGCTCGATTTGCCTGATCGGTCTGTTCCGACCAATGCAGCAGCGCCTCGAACGCCGCCTCGAAACCCGGCGTCGCTGGTGGCCGAGTCCGCGCAACTTGAGTGCTCATTCGGCACGCGCCTCGATAGCGGCTGCAAAACAGTCGATGATCGCGCGGATCGGTTCGCGCTTGAGCTTGAGCGCCGCCTGGTTGACAACCAGTCGCGCCGAAATCCGCATGATCTCCTCGACCTCGACCAGATGGTTGGCTTTCAGCGTGCTGCCGGTCGACACCAGGTCGACGATGGCGTCGGCCAGCCCGGTCAGCGGCGCCAGCTCCATCGAGCCATAAACTTGATCAGATCGACGTGTACACCCTTGTCGGAAAAATGCTCGCGGGCGATCTGCGTGATATTTGGTCGCCACGCGGATCCGCGAGCCCTGCTTCACCGCATTGGCGTAGTCGAAATCCGCACGCACCGCCACACTCATGCGGCAACGGGCAATCTGCAGATCGAGCGGCTGGTACAGGCCGTCGCCACCGTGTTCGATCAGCGTGTCCTTGCCGGTCACGCCGAGGTCGGCACCGCCGTGCTGCACATACGTGGGCACATCGCTGGCCCGAACCAGCACGACGCGCACATCGGGCCGGTTGGTTCCGATGATCAGCTTGCGTGACTTTTCAGGATCCTCGGCAACCTCGATGCCGGCAGCCGCCAGCAGCGGCAGGGTTTCGTCGAAGATCCGTCCCTTCGACAATGCCAGCGTGATCATGACGGTGCCCGCTCGACGCGCTCGATCTGTGCGCCGATGGCGCGCAGCTTGGTTTCCATCCGGTCATAGCCGCGGTCGAGGTGGTAGATGCGGTCGACCGTGGTCTGGCCGATCGCCACCAGCCCGGCAATCACCAGGCTGGCCGAAGCGCGCAGGTCGGTGGCCATCACGCCAGCGCCCGACAAGCGATCGACGCCCTGCACCGTGGCCGTTCTTCCGTCGATCTCGATCTGCGCGCCGAGCCGCATCAGTTCGTTGACATGCATGAAACGGTTTTCGAAGATCGTTTCCGTGGCCCGCGAGCTGCCTTCGGCAATGCAGTTCAGTGCCATGAATTGAGCCTGCATGTCGGTCGGGAAGGCCGGATATTCACTGGTGCTGAAGCTCACCGCCTTTGGCCGCCCGCTGCTGCGAATGCGAATCCAGTCGCCACCCGATTCGATCTGTGCACCGGTCTCTCGCAGCTTGTCGATCACGGCGTCCAAATGGCCCGCCTCGGCGCGCCTGAGCGTCACGTCGCCGCCGGTGGCCGCAACCGCGCAAAGAAACGTACCTGCCTCGATGCGATCGGGAACGATCCGGTGGATTGCACCCTGCAATTTCGCGACGCCCTGGACGACGATGCGACGGCTGCCGTGGCCTTCGATTTGCGCACCCATCTTGATCAGCAGTTCGGCCAGGTCGTGCACCTCGGGTTCCTGCGCGGCGTTCTCGAGCACCGTTTCGCCGGATGCGAGGGTCGCCGCCATCAACAGGTTTTCGGTTCCGGTGACCGTCACCATGTGGGTGGTGATGCTGGCGCCGCGCAGCCGATCGGCCGTTGCGACGATATAGCCGTGCTCGACGCGGATATCCGCGCCCATCGCCTGCAGGCCCTTGATATGTTGATCAACCGGCCGCGACCCGATCGCGCAGCCGCCCGGCAGCGACACCCGGGCGCGCCCGAAGCGCGCGAGCAACGGCCCCAGCACGAGAATCGAGGCCCGCATCGTCTTGACCAACTCGTACGGTGCCTCGGTCAAGGTGACGTCGCTGGCGTCGAGCTGCACCGAATCGTCGGCGGCGGCATTTTGATCGGCTTGAACACCCATGTTTTTCAGCAGCCGCAGCGTCGTGCGGACATCCTGCAGCCGCGGCACGTTGTGCAGCGTCACCGGGCTGGCACTGAGCAGTGCGGCACACAGCTCGGGCAGCGCGGCATTTTTGGCGCCCGAAATGGTGACCTCACCGGCCAGCTGGTAGCCGCCGCGTATCAGGAGTTTGTCCATGGAGTTTGGACAGCCGGGAATCGTTGCAGCCGTTGGTGTCCGAGACGGCACCATCGGCTGCAGACCATCCTGCAGCCGTTGCAATCAGTGGTGTTGGGAGGCGACCGCAGGGGCGCTTGATGCCCACTCGGCCGGGGTCAGGGTCTTCATCGACAGCGCGTGGATTTCTTCGCGCATGCGTTCACCAAGCGCCTGGTATACCCGCTGGTGCCGCGCAATCCGGCTCGCGCCTTCGAATTCGGACGACACGATGGTCGCAAAGAAGTGCCGGCCGTCGCCCTCGACCGCGAGGTGCTGACAGTCGAGCCCTTGCGCAATGAAGCGCTCGACCTGGTCGGGTGTCGGATCAGCCATGATGCGCCGATTCTAAGGTAAAGGCCGGGTAACGAGCCGATCTGGGTGCTTGACCCCGCGCCTGCCTTCATCGAGCGATTCGAAGCGCGGAGTCCGTCCCGATCAAGCGAACACCGCGGATCCGGCTCCGCCGATGCGCTGGTGTCGCCCCCTTGCGGGGGTGGGCCTAATTGCGGATCTTGTAGCCGATGCGCAGCAGGTTCAAGGCAACTGCGGCAACGATCAGAAAACTGCTGCCGACCACGGCCAGACTGATCCATGGCGAGACGTCGCTGACGCCGAAAAAGCCGCGTCGGAAGCCGTCGATCATGTAGAAAAACGGATTGAGGTGGCTGATCTGCTGCCAGAACGGCGGCAGCGATTGCACCGAATAGAACACGCCCGACAAAAACGTCATCGGCATGATGACAAAGTTCTGGAATACCGCCATCTGGTCGAATTTGTCGGCCCACAGGCCGGCGATCAGACCCAACGAGCCGAGCATGCCGGCACCGAGCAAGGCGAAGATCACGATCCACCAGGGCTCGGCCGCCGACAGCGGCGCAAACCACAAGGTGACCAGCAAGACGCCGCTGCCGACGACCAGGCCGCGCACCATCGAGGCGCCGACATAAGCGACGTACCAGGCCCAATGTGACAACGGCGCGACCAGCAGAAAAACCAGGTTGCCGGTGATCTTGCTTTGCACCAGCGACGAACTGCTGTTGGCGAACGAGTTCTGCAACACGCTCATCATCACCAGGCCCGGCACCAGAAAACTCGTATAACCGATCGAGCCGAAGACCTTGACATGATCTTCGAGCACATGGCCGAAGATCAGCAGGTACAACATCGCCGTCAGAACCGGCGCGCCGACGGTCTGGAAACCGACCTTCCAGAAGCGCAGCACCTCCTTGTAGAGCAGCGTCGGCGTGCCGGCGAAGACGCCGAAGTTCTGCCTGCCCGTCGGCTCGCCCGAGTCGGCCGGAATGTTCATGCGGCAAGCCTCGGCTGTGGTTCGCCCTGCATGATTTCGAGAAAGACATCTTCGAGATCGGCGCGGCCGATTTCCAGATCCTCGGCCATGATGCCGGCCTGGCGCAGCGTGGCCAGCATGTTCTCGACCTCGATTGCATCGTGGGCGGTCAACTGCACGATGCGCCCGGTCACTCGGGCGTGTTCGCGCAAGCTTTCGGGCAACAGCGAATCGGTCTTGAAGCGCAGCATCGTGCTGGCGGTCCCGGCCAGCAGCGCCGACGTCCGGTCGAGGGCCACCACCCGCCCCTGCTTGAGCATGGCGATCCGGCCACACAGCGCTTCGGCTTCTTCCAGATAGTGGGTCGTCAACAGCACCGTGTGGCCGTCCTTGTTCAGCCGCGCGATGAATTGCCACAGCGTCTGGCGCAATTCGACATCGACCCCGGCGGTCGGCTCATCGAGCACGATCACCGGCGGTCGGTGCACCAGTGCCTGGGCTACCAGCACGCGGCGCTTCATGCCACCTGACAACTGCCGCATGTTGGAATTGGCCTTGTCGGACAGGCCCAGTTCAGCCAGCAACTCGTCGATCCAATCGTCGTTGCGCTGGATGCCGAAATAACCGCTCTGGATCCGCAGCGATTCGCGCACGCTGAAAAACGGGTCGAAGACCAGCTCCTGCGGGACGATGCCCAGGCTGCGTCGTGCCTGGGCGAAATCGGTGGTCACGTCATGCCCCATCACGTCGACCTGCCCCGCACTGGCACGCGACAACCCGGCCAGGATGCTGATCAGGCTGGTCTTGCCCGCTCCGTTCGGCCCGAGCAAACCGAAGAACTCGCCGGGCGCGATGTCGAAGCTGACATCCTGCAATGCTGCGACGGCTCGCCCGCCGCCGCCGGGGTAGGTCTTGTCGACGTTGCGGAACGAGATCGCGGCGCTGGCTGAGATTGGCATGAGGCGTTGGATTGTAGGGATCGGGCCGCCAGCGCGTTGATCGCCGGGGTGGCGCCCCGGCCTGCCACCCCCGGGCAGTTGCCGATGGCTCGGCGTGTACTTGATGCTAGGGTTCCGGTCCGCATCCACCTCGCATCGTCGTCCGCGACGTCAGCCGACATGGCCAACCCAGCGAAAAAGCCGCGCCGCACCGCCGAACGAATTCTCGAGGTGACCCTCGAGCTGTTCAACCGCTTTGGCGAGCCCAATGTCTCGACGACGCTGATTTCGGCCGAACTCGACATCAGCCCCGGCAACCTGTATTACCACTACCCGGCCAAGGATGAGCTGATCAACAGCCTGTTCGATCGTTATGAAAAATCGCTGAACGAATTGCTGCAGGCCGCAGACGACGTCAGCAACGTCGAAGACGCCTGGTTCTTTTTTCACACCTTGTTCGAATTGATCTGGGCCTATCGTTTTCTGTACCGCGACCTCAACGATCTGCTGTCGAACAACCGGCGCCTCGAGACCCATTTCCAGTTCGTGCTGAAAAACAAGTCGATAGCGGTCAATCGCCTGCTCGAAGGTCTGATGCAAAGCAACGGCATCGAGATCGAAGGCAGCGATCGCTCGGCCGTGGCAACCTCGATGGTTGTCGTGCTGACTTATTGGCTGAGCTATGAATACGTGCGCGACCCACGCCGTGCGCTCGAGCCTGAAAGCGCCGCCGCCGCACTGGTTCGCGGCGCCTTTCACGTGTTGAGCCTGTTGCTGCCCTACCTCGAACCGGCGCAGAAGCAACACCTGCTCGGGCTGGTCGGGCCCTACTCGGCCACCGACTGACGCGTCGCGCCGCGCAACCATCGCGCGGCGCCGTCAGGCCGGACTGCGCCAACCTGGCGCCGCGCGATCTGCTGCATCGGCAAGCTCAGGCTTTCAGATAGTCGGCGCGGACGTTCTGCCAGCGTGCCATTTGCCGGCGCGCCAGATCGGGATGGTGATCGAGCAGGGTCTGGGCGACGGCACGGGCTTGCTGGACCAGATCCTGGTCGTCCGCCAGGTCGGCAAAGCGAAGCAGCGGCACACCAGACTGGCGGGCGCCGAGAAATTCACCGGGGCCACGGATCTCCAGATCGCGACGCGCAATCTCGAAGCCGTCGGCGGTTTCGGCCATCGCCTTCAGCCGCGCCTTGCCAGGATCGGAAAGTGGTGCCGAAAAAAGCAGTACGCAGACACTCGCCACACCGCCGCGGCCGACGCGCCCGCGCAATTGGTGCAGCTGGCTGAGGCCGAAACGCTCGGCATGTTCAATCACCATCAGGCTGGCATTGGGCACATCGACGCCCACTTCGACCACCGTGGTGCTGACCAGCAGCGCCAACTGTCCGCTGCCGAACATGGCCATCACCGCCGCCTTCTCAGCCGCCGGCATGCGGCCGTGCAACAGGCCGACCTGGGCACCCGGCAGCGCCTGTTTCAGCTGATCGTGGGTGGCGGTGGCGTTCTGCAGATCGACATGTTCGCTTTCCTCGATCAGCGGGCAGACCCAGTAGACCTGTCGGCCGTCAGCTACCGCAGCGCGGATAGCACGAACCACCTCGTCGCGGCGACCCTCGCCGAAGATCTTCGTCAACACCGGCGTGCGACCGGGTGGCAGCTCGTCGATGGTGCTGATATCCAGGTCGGCAAACAAGGTCATCGCCAGCGTGCGTGGAATCGGCGTCGCACTCATCATGAGCAGATGCGGCTCGAGCCCCGGCGTCGCTGCAGCGTCGACCAGCTTGGCGCGCAGGCTCAACCGTTGGGCGACGCCGAAGCGGTGCTGTTCGTCGATGATCGCGAGTCCGAGGCGCGCAAAGTGCACATCGTCCTGGATCACCGCATGGGTGCCGACGACCAGCAACGCGGCGCCGCTGGCCACCGCATCGAGCATCTGTTGTCTGGCCTTGCCTTTGCGGCTGCCGGTCAGCCACGCGACCTGGATGCCCAGCGGTTCGAGCCAGCCGACCAGTTTGCGGAAATGCTGTTCGGCGAGTATTTCGGTTGGCGCCATCAGCGCGCACTGCCAACCCCGGGCCATCACCAGGGCGGCGGCCAATGCAGCGACCACCGTCTTGCCCGATCCGACATCGCCTTGCAACAGGCGGTGCATCGGCACTGCACAAGACGCTTCGCTGGCGGCGGCGCGTGCCATGTCGCCCGCTATTTCGTCGACGACGCGGCGCTGCGCCGAGGTCAGTCCGAACGGCAGCGCAGCCAGCAACTCGGCTGGCAGGCCGCACGCTTCGGCTTCGAAGCGCGGCGCGCGTTGCAGCGCCCGCGCACGCCGCGCCTGCGCCTGTGAGATCTGCTGGGCCAGCAACTCGTCGAATTTGAGCCGCCGCCAGGCTGGTTGGCTCCGATCCTCCAGCGCCTGCGGCGACACCTCGGGCGACGGGTGGTGCAAATGCTGCAGGCTGTCGCGCAGGCTTGGCAAGCCGGCTGGCAACAAATCGGCCGGCACGATCTCCGGCAAGTCGGCGCGTTGCAGCGCAGAGGCAACGGCCTTGCGCAGATAGGCCTGCGGCAACGAGGCCACACTGGGGTAAACCGGCGTCAATGCCTGGGCCAGCGGTGCACCGTCGGTGACCGATCGAAAGATCGGGTGAACCATTTCCAGGCCGAAAAATCCGCCGCGAACGTCGCCGCGAACGCGCAGTCGTTGCCCGGCGGCCAGGCTCTTGCGATGGCCGGGATAGAAATGGATGAAACGCAACACCAGTTCGCCACTGGCGTCGCGCAGCCGGGCAACCAGTTGGCGCCGGCCGTGCGCCTGGATCTGGCAGTCATGCACCACGCCTTCGACCTGGGCCGCATCGCCGTCGCGAAGATCGGCGATCCGGGTCAGCCGGGTTTCGTCCTCGTAGCGCAGTGGAAGATGCAGCGCGAGGTCGATATCCCGGCTCAGCCCGAGTTTGTCAAGTGCGCGCTGCGGCGCCGATTTTTCACCGGCCGATGGCTGAGTCGGCGAGCGGTTTGCAGCGGCTGGCGGGGGCGGCATGCGGCGATTTTGCCCGCCGCAGGGCTGGCGCGATGCAAGCGTCACACTCAGCACCACACAATCAACCCGTTCGCTTGCAAGCCGGGCTCGAATTCAGGCATGCTGCATGTTGCAAGCCATCCGCGAAGGAATTGCCTTTTGAGTCTCCCGACGACAGCGACTGCGCAAGCCGGCTTCGGCATCGTCCGCCCGCCGTGGCGATGGTTATTGCTGGCCAGCGGCCTGGCGCTGGCTGCAGGCGTGCTGGCATGGTTCGGATTTGGCGTACAGGCGGCGGCACCGGCGCTCGCAGCGGCGGCGATCGGAGCTTTTGGCGCCGTGCGTGCGCGGCAGACGGCACGCTCGCTCGATGCGCTGGCCCGCAAGGCAAGCGAATTGGCCACGCAGAAACAGCATCACCAACGCCTGCCGGCGGTTGCTGCCGACGAGATCGATCTGGTCACGCCGATCAACCAGTTGCTCGACGATGTCGAAGCGCTCGGTCAGGCCGTGATCAGCGCCCATCGCGACAGCGACCGGCGCACGGCAGAAGATACGCGCACGCTGCAGGACGAGCGCGACCAGGCCGAGGCGGCGTCGCTCGCCAAGACGCGTTTCCTTGCCAACATGAGCCATGAGCTGCGCACGCCCTTGAACGGCGTGATCGGTGCCGCCCAGCTGTTGCAGGTCGGCGGGCAGGCGCGCCGAAGAGCAGGCGCATTTGATCGATGCGATACGCGGCAGCGGCACCAACCTGCTCGGGCTGATCGAAAACATTCTCGATCTGTCGCGGATCGAGACCGGCGCGCTGGAGTTGACCCATGTCGATTTCAACCTGGTCGACTGTGTCGAAAGCGCGATCGCCAGCACCGCAGTCGGCGCGCGGCTGAAGCGGCTGGGCATGGCCTGCATCGTCGACCCGGTGCTGCCCGCCTGGCGCAATGGCGACTCGCCAAGGCTGCGGCAGATCCTGCTCAATCTGCTTGGCAATGCGGTCAAATTTACGCAGCGCGGCGACATCGTGCTGACGGTCGATCGCGGCCATACAAGCCGATTCGGTGATCTTCGGGGTGCGCGACACCGGCATGGGAATCGCACCCGCCGCGTTGCCGCATGTATTCGAGCCGTTCCGGCAGGCCGACGACGGCGTCAACCGGCGCTACGGGGGCAGCGGCCTCGGGCTGACGATCACCCGGCAGTTGGTCGAGGCGATGCAAGGCAGCATCAAGCTGAGCAGCGAGCCCGGGGTCGGTACCTATTTCGAAGTCGAGATCGCGATCCCGCCGGCCGTTGTGCAGGTGCCTGAGCCGCCTCCCCTGCAATGCGTGGTGCTGGTTTTCGAGCCGCACGAGGCCAGCGCTCGGGCGGTCGACGCGCAATTGACCCGCCTTGGCTGCCGCACCCGGCGCTGCCGTTCGGCCGATGATCTGCGCGACTGGATGAACCGGCAGCCTGACGGTGCACCGTCGCCCTGGCTGCTGGTCGCCGCCGACGCCGAGCAGACCTGGGAGTTTCTCGAAGCGTCGATGAGCCTGATCGATCCCGAGCGGGTGATCGGCATGACTCAGCTCGAGTCGTATGAAAGCGAAATGGCCCGTGAGCGCTTCCAACTCTCGCGCAGCGTCGTCAAGCCTGTATTGCGGGCATCGCTGGTCAGTCGTCTCGGCGCCGTGCCCCGCACTGCACCCAGCCCGCGGCCGCTGCCGCCGGCCCCTTCCGGGCCGATCACCGGCCCGGCTCCGCTCGGCGCCAAACATGTGCTGGTCGTCGAAGACGACCGCCTGAATCAGACCATCGTGTGCAGCATGCTGCACAACGCCGGCTACCTGACAACGGCGGCCGATGACGGAACACAGGCGCTCGATCTGATGTCGCGGCAGATCTTCGACCTGGTGCTGATGGATTGGCAGATGCCCGACATGGACGGCCTGGAAGTGACCCGCAGGATTCGGGCCGGCGAGGCCGGCCGCTACGGCCGAATCGTGCCGATCGTCGCGCTGACCGCCAATGCCTTTGCAGAAGACCGCGCCGCCTGCCTGGATGCCGGCATGAACGACTTTCTGACCAAGCCGGTCTTGGCCGCCCGATTGAGCGAAACGGCACACCGCTGGACGGCCCTGCCGGGGGGCGATGACGAGGCTTTTGCGAGCAGCAGCTTTGCCGACTTGTACTCGTCGACCGGCACGGCCGCAAACAGTCGCTGAACTGGCTTCGTTCGGCGCACCGATCAGCCGTGAAACAATCGCGGCCCGATGCCGCAGCCCGAGATCCCCTACACACTCGCCGATTTCGATTTCGATCTGCCAGCGCAGTTGATTGCGCAGCATCCGACCGCGCAGCGCAGCGCGTCACGTCTGCTCGACGGCAGTCGTCGGCCGACACGTGACCATGTCTTTCGCGAGCTGCCCGACCTGCTCGACGCCGGCGATCTGCTGATCTTCAACAACACCCGCGTCATCAAGGCGCGGCTGCTCGGCCACAAGGCCAGCGGCGGTGCGGTCGAGGTGCTGATCGAGCGGCTGTTGCCCGAGCCTTCGCATGAGGCCTGGGCCCATGTGCGCGCCAGCAAGTCACCGAAGCCGGGTAGCAGACTGCGCTTCGAAGCCACCGATGGAAGCGTTGTCGAGGTCGAGGTGCTGGGCCGCACCGGGCCCGGCGGACGGCCTGTTCCACCTGCGCTTTCCATCCGAGCCGCTGGCGCTGCTCGAGCGTTTCGGCCACGTGCCGCTGCCACCGTATATCGAGCACGCCGACGATGCCGACGACGAACGGCGTTACCAGACGGTTTTTGCCAGCCGTCCCGGCGCGGTAGCGGCACCTACCGCAGCGCTGCATTTCGATCAGCCCTTGCTCGACGCATTGCAACAACGCGGCATCGGGCGGGCCGAAATCACCCTGCACGTCGGCGCCGGCACATTCCTGCCGGTACGTGTTGCGACCTTGGCCAGGCACCGCATGCACAGCGAACGGTTCGACATCCCGCAAGCAACGGTCGATGCCGCCTGCGCAACCCGGTCGGCCGGCGGGCGTGTCGTGGCGGTCGGCACCACCACCCTGCGCGCGCTCGAATCGGCGGCGCTTCATGGCGTTCTACGCGCCGGTGCAAGCGAAACCGACATCTTCATCACACCGGGCTTCGAGTTTCGCGTCGTCGACCGGTTGATCACCAATTTTCACCTGCCCAGAAGCACGCTGATGATGCTGGTCAGTGCATTTGCCGGGCATCAGCGGGTGATGGACCTCTATCAGCTGGCGATCGAGCGCCGCTATCGCTTCTTCAGTTATGGCGACGCCATGCTGCTCGACCGCGCATAAACCCACCACCCGACAATCGATCCATGCTCGATTTTCAACTGATCACCACCGACGGCCAGGCCCGGCGCGGTCGCATGACGCTGAATCACGGCGTTGTCGAGACGCCGATCTTCATGCCGGTCGGCACCTACGGCACCGTCAAGGGTGTCACCCCGCGTTCGCTCGAACAGATGGGCGCGCAGATCATTCTCGGCAACACCTTTCACCTGTGGATGCGGCCGGGTCTGGACATCGTGCGCCAGTTCGGCGGCTTGCACCGCTTCGAAGGCTGGCAGCGACCGATCCTGACCGATAGCGGCGGTTTTCAGGTCTGGAGCCTCGGTGGCGCCGATGGCAAGGGGCGCAAGATCAGTGAAGAGGGCGTCCGATTTTCATCGCCGGTCAACGGCGACAAGCTGTTCCTGACGCCCGAGCTGAGCATGCAGATCCAGCAACTGCTGAACAGCGACATCGTGATGCAGTTCGACGAATGCACGCCCTACGATGTGGCCGGCCGGATCACCAGCGAAGGCGAGGCACGCCAATCGATGGAACTGAGCCTGCGCTGGGCCGGGCGCTGCAAGGAAGAGTTCGGGCGCGGCGCCAATCCGAACGCATTGTTCGGCATCGTGCAGGGCGGCATGTTCGAGAACCTGCGCGAGGAATCGCTGGCGGCACTGAGCGAGCTGGATCTGCCCGGCCATGCCATTGGCGGCCTGAGCGTGGGCGAACCCAAACCCGAGATGTTGCGGATACTGCGCCACATCGGACCGCAGCTGCCGGCCGCCAAACCACGCTATCTGATGGGTGTCGGAACCCCCGAAGATCTGGTCGATGGCGTGTTGGCGGGCATCGACATGTTCGACTGCGTGATGCCGACCCGAAATGCGCGCAACGGCCATCTGTTTACCCGCTTCGGTGACCTGAAACTGCGCAACACGCGCCACAAAACCGACGAACGCCCGCTCGACCCGAGCTGCGGCTGTTACGCCTGCAAGGGCGAAACCGCCGCCGATGGCAGCGTCTCAGGCGGCTTCAGCCGCGCCTATCTGCACCATCTCGACCGTTGCGGCGAAATGCTCGGTCCGATGCTGGCGAGCATTCACAACCTGCACTATTACCTGAACCTGATGAGCGAAATCCGCCTGGCGATCGAGGCGCAAGACCTGGCCGAATTTGTCGATCGATTCAAGGCGGATCGAGCACTTGGCGTTTGATCGTGCCCCGGCCTGACGCCGACGCCGACTGAAGCAGCCGCTGCACCCGCTGCCGAAGCAGGGGCGGCGTCACATCAGCCGGCGCAATCGCCGCAGCAACGGTCAGCCCGACCCGGCTCCAGATGCCGCGCCGGAATGGCCGTCTCATCGCGGCGCCGCCGAAGCGTGAAAAAAACGACCCCCACAAATTGTCCAGCGCCATCGGCACCACCGGAACCGGCTGCAATTCGAGCAGCTTCATCACGCCACCCTTGAACTCGCCAAGCGTCCCGTCGGCGCTGATGGCACCTTCCGGAAAGATGCAGACCATTTCGCCGTCGGCCAAAACGGCAGCAGCCTGAGCGAAGGCGCGCTCGTAGGTTTGCGGGTTTTCACGCCGCGAGGCGATCGGAATCGCCTTGGCCAAACGGAACATCCAGCCGAGAACCGGAATGCGGAAGATGTGGTGATCCATGATGAACCGGATCGGCCGCGGGCTGGCAGCCATCAGCAGCACGGCATCGACGAAGCTGACGTGGTTGCAGACCAGGATCGCCGGCCCGCTGACCGGGATATGACGGGCGCCGACCACCCTGAACCGATAGACCAGTCGCGTCGCCAGAAAGGCGACGAATCGCAACAGGTACTCGGGCACGAGCAGGAAGATATAGAACGCGACAACCGCATTGAGCAGCGCTGTCGCCAGAAATACCTGCGGAATGCTCACCCCGGCCTGTAGCAACAAGCCGACGGCAACCGAACTGGCGATCATGAACAGCGCATTGAGGATATTGTTGGCCGCGATGATCCGTGCCCGGTGACTGGGTTGCGAGCGCAGCTGGATCAGCGCGTACATGGGCACGCTGTACAGCCCGGCAAACAGTGCCAGCAAGCCCAGGTCGAGCATGACCCGCCAATGGGCGGGCGCGGCGACAAATGCGGCAAGGCCGAGCGCATCGGCGGGCGGCAGGCTGCGCGAAGCCAGATACAGATCGACCGCGAAGACGCTCATGCCGATCGCACCGAGCGGCACCAGGCCGATCTCGACATGGCGCCGGCTCAGCACCTCGCACAACAACGAGCCGGTCCCGATGCCGACCGAGAAGACGACCAGCAGCAGCGACGCCACCTGCTCGTCGCCGTGCAGCACCTCGCGCGCAAACGATGGAAACTGCGACAGAAAAACGGCACCGAAGAACCACATCCATGAAATGCCGAGCAACGAGCGAAAGACGACGATGTCCTGATGCGCGAGCAGCAGATTGCGCCAGGTTTCGCTGAACGGGTTCCAGTTGATCTGCAGCGCCGGGTTCGGTCGACGGGCTGACGGGCACGTAGTGGGCAGCCACCCTGCCGACAATCGCCAGCGCAACACAGGCCCAGGCCGTGGCGACAGCGCCGACCTGAGGCATCGCGATCAGCAGACCGCCCGCGACACTGCCGAGCAGGATCGCGACGAACGTCCCCATCTCGACCATGCCGTTGCCGCCGGTCAGTTCGCGCTCGTTCAGATGCTGCGGCAGATAGGCATATTTGACCGGACCGAACAAGGTGGACTGCAGCCCCATCAGGAAGATGCAGGCCAGCAGCAGCGCGGCGTCGGCTCGGTAGAAGCCCCAGGCCGCCAGCGCCATGATCACGACCTCGAGCTGCCTTGATCCAACGGATCAGCGCGGCCTTGTCGTATTTGTCGGCGAGTTGTCCGCTGGTGGCCGAAAACAGCAGATAGGGCAGGATGAACAACGCGCCGATCACCAGGCCCGCCATCTCAGGCGGCATCCAATTGACCTGCAACTGATATGTCACCAGCACGGTAAAGGCGAACTTGAACAGGTTGTCGTTGCCGGCGCCGAGAAACTGGGTCCAGAAAAACGGCGCGAAGCGGCGTTGCGACAGCAATGCAAACTGGTTCGGATGGGGCTCTTCAACGTCGGCGACAACCGCTTGTTCGCTCTGGTTGCGGCTGCCAGTGGATGATTGGGTCATGGTGAAGACGCGGTGTGCAAGTGCGGCCGAAGGCGCGATTCTGGTGGCCGATCAACGAACGACGACCGGCGCCGATCCGAGCCGGCTGGCCTGCAGCCAGTCGAACACCGAGTCGACGGTCATGGTTTCGATGCGGTCGCCAAAGCGCTTGAAATTCGGATGATCGTCGAAGGCGATGTTGGCCGATCCGACGCGCGCGCCAAGCCGCTTCATGGCATTGATGTTCAGCGTGCTGGGCCGGTAGGCCTGCAACTTCAGCCAGGCTTGAGCGCGCTCGCGGTCCCTGGCTGCAGGCTCGCGCGCCATGGCCAGTGTCTCGATCGCCCATTGATTGGATTGTTGATAACGCTGCGACCACGGGTAGGCGAGCATGTTGTAAGCCGGCGTGTGCATGCGGACGAGCTGATCGTTGTCCCTCAGGATCGGCAGCAGCCGGGCCTGCAGCGCCGGATCGAGTACGACGAACCCGACCTCGTACTCGAACAGATCGTCGAGCACGAATTCGCCGAGGCCCTGGCGAAAAACCGCCGCCCGCGCGCTGCCGCATTCATTGAGCTTGTGCGCGACTCGCCAGACCCTGGGCGCACCGCCGGTCGCATCATCGCGATAAGCCAGCCCCAGATGCGAATAGTGCAGGCCGTACTGCCGCAGATCCTGACCGACCCGCGCCAGCACCACCACCTGGGCACCGCTGGCATCCAGGGCACGCCCGGTGGCCGCTGCCAGATTCATCGAGCGCTCGACATCGACCGCCAGCGGGAGATGCGCCTCGCACGAGCGGCCCGCGATGGCCTGAGCAGCCGGCAGCCCGACCACGGTGATCGCCAGCCATCTGATGAGCACGCATCTGCCACCCGAGTTCCAACGGCGGGGCAACCGGCCAACGGCACGTCGACCAGCTCACCGCGTGACCCGCTCGTTGTGCAGCAGGGCCTTGCCGATTTCGTTCGGGATGAATGCCACCGCCTGCCCGGCAGTCGACAAGACCCAGCCGGTGCCGATCACGCTGACCGCGACCACCGTGCCGACGCGGAGGGCAAGCGCCGCCGCGGCTTCGCTGCCGACCGTAAAACTCATGCGCGAACCATCCGATGCCCGCTCGAGCACGATAGACCGTGCTGCGCGCCGACGCATCGATCACTACAGTGGTCAATAACACGCCGGCCGACAGGATCACCACCGGCGCGGCAACCGACACAGCGATCGGCAATGCCGACAATGCGCTCGCTTCAGAGCCGCCATTGTCGATGGGCGTTGGACGGCAGGCTGACACCGAGTACAGCTGCAGCGAAAATCAGACGGCCTGCCCGCCCGGGCAGTCGTTGGCGGGGGCAACGGCAGATCATGTTGTTTCTTCGTCGTTCAGACGGCGGCGTGCACGCACTTCGAACAGCAAGGCTTCATGCGCATCGCGCAGCGTCTTGGCAAGAGTGAACACGCTGGAGATCAGAAACAGCCAGCTGACCCCGAGAAAGGCCTTGTACGACGGGTTGATCTGCATCCGCCACAAACCCCAGCCGGTCAGGGCCATCGCAATCGCGAAGCCGCCCCACACGACCATGCTCCAGCCCGGGGTATCGGCGCGACCTTGCTGCGAGTCGCGGACATATTTGGCCAGCGCAAACGCGGCCGAGATGCAAAACCCGTAACCCATCATCATGAAAGCACGGTCGATATCTTCGCCGGGGAGATAGGCCAGGCCGATCACCGACAGTGCAATCGCAGATGGCGAAGGAACACCACACCTGGAATTTCCAGGCTTTGCTGTCTTGACGAACAGAGGAAGTGGTCTGCATCGAGGCCCCAGGTTGTTGACGAGGTCTCATCTTGGCCACTTCACTGCCCGCTATCTATCGCCCTCGTGAGGGAGTCATGGAGCGAATGACGGGTGATGCTGCGCAAGTGCCACGCCGACGCCGACCGGGTGCCGGCGAATAGAAACGCGCGTGCCGCAAGCTCATGCGGCGCGGTGCTCGATCAGGAAATTGGCGCCATCGTATTGGCCGAGCACGTCGGTCAACCAGGGCAGGATCGCCAGCAACTGATCATGCAGCGTATAGGGCGGATTGATGATGAACACCCCGCTGCCAGCCAGGCCGAAACCTTGCGAGTCGGGCCGCTGCACCGTCAGGCGCGCATGCAGCCAGCCTTTGGGCGCCAGGCTTTCGAGCCGCTTCGGCAGTTGCGCGGCCTCGATTTTCTGCACCTGCGGATACCAGACCATGTAGACGCCTTCGGCAAAGCGCAGCAAGGCTTCGCGCAGCGATCGGACCACGCGGCCGTAATCTCCATTGCCTTCGTAGCTCGGGTCCATCACCACCAGCGCACGTCGCGCTGACGGCGGCAGTTGCGATTTGAGGCCTTCGAAGCCGTCGGCCATCGCCACTTCCGCACGCCTGGCATCGCCGAGAAAGGCGGCGAGGATTCGATGATCGGTCGGATGAAGCTCGAAGGCACGCAGCTGGTCGGTCGGGCGCAACAGCATCTGTGCAAATGCCGGCGAGCCGGGATATTGCTCGAGTCGGCCTTCGGGGTTGAAGCTGCGCACCTGCGCCATGTAGTCCTCGACCGCCTCGGGCAGGTCGTCGCGGCCCCAAAGACGGCCGATGCCCTGCATGAACTCGCCCTTCTTTTGCGCATAGTCGCCTTCGAGCGAATAGCCACCGGCGCCGGCATGCGTGTCGACCAATCGATACGGCTTGTCCTTCAGGTTCATGTAGCGCAGCAACAAGCACAGCGTGATGTGTTTCAGCACATCGGCATGGTTGCCCGCATGAAAGGCGTGGCGGTAGGCGAGCATGGTTGAACCCCAGGGACAAGTCGGCACTGTAGCGCCATGCCGATGGGCGGCCAGACCGAGCGACAACACCCATAAAGACGGACAATCGTTACCTCGTTGCTGCATTGCAGCATCCAATCATCAGCCAACCACGAAGATCAGCTTCCCAAAGGCCATGAAACCGGCAACGACCACCTTCGCTGCCCACCAGGCCTTGTCGTTGCTCGTCGGCAGCGCCGGGGCTGCTGTCTGCCTGCTGCTGAACACGCCGCTACCCTGGATGATCGGGCCGCTGCTGGCGACGGCGATCGCCAGCATGTCCGGGGTGCCGATGGTCGCTGCGCCGACTGTTTCGCAATGCCGGTCAATGGGCGATCGGCACCGTGCTCGGTCTTTATTTCACACCCCAGGTGGTGGCGCTGGTTGCCAGCCACTGGGCGGTGATCATTGCCGGCATCGTCTGGGCGCTAGGACTCGGCGCCGGTTTCGGCGTGTGGCTGAGGTGGAGCAATCGCGGCCTCGCAGGCCTCGACCGACCCACCACTTTTTTTGCCAGTGCGATCGGCGGCGCCGTCCGAAATGGCGGTGCTGGCCGAACGCCATGGCGGGCGGCTCGATCTGGTTGTCAGCGCGCACTCGCTGCGCATCCTGATGGTCGTGCTGCTGATTCCGTTCGGATTCCAATGGGTGGGTTTGCATGGCCTCGACCCGAGTACGCCGGGCCCGCAAGTGGTGCGGCCGATCGGGCCTGTTGGTGCTGGCGGCCGCCTGCCTGGCCGGCGCACTGTTGATGCAGCGCTTCCGGCTGTCCAACCCCTATGTGCTCGGTCCGCTCGCGGTGGCCTTGCTGCTGACCGCCAATGGCATCGAGTTGTCCGCGTTGCCGAAGCTGGATCACCAATCTCGGCCAGCTGCTTCATCGGCGTCGCGCTCGGCACCCGCTTCACCCGCGTCCTTCGTCCATACCGCGCCGCGCTGGCTGTTCACGCGTCGCGCTGCGGCACGCTGGCGATGATCGTCGCTGAGTGCCGGCTACGCATGGCTTGTTGCCCGGCTGGCCGACCTGCATCCGGCTACCGTGATGATCGGCACCTCACCGGGCGGCATCGCCGAAATGTGCCTGACCGCCAAGGCGCTGCAACTCGGCGTGCCGGTGGTCACCGCGTTCCATGTCACCCGGATGGTCGCGGTGGTCTTGCTGGCCGGGCCGCTGTTCAGGATCGGCCGGGCGCCTGAACCGCGTCGAGCGCGCAACCGCTCAGGCCGGAATGCGCAGCACCTGGCCCGGATAGATCTTGTCGGGATCGCTGAGCATCGGCTTGTTGGCCTCGAAGATCTTCATGTAGGCGTTGGCCTTGCCGTATTGCGCCTTGGCGATGCCCGACAAGCGTATCGCCCGAAACCACCGTGTAATAAGCGCGATTCGTCGGTCGCGCTGCGCCACCGTCATCATGGTCGTTGACTGCATGCACACCCTGCACGTTGCCGCAGCACAGGATGATCCGCTCCCTGGTCGCCTGATCTTCGGCCTGGCCGGATACCGTCACGGTGCTGGTCGTGCCGTCGAATTCGACCTTCAAGTCCGGCGGCGTCGAGCTTCTGGCTGGCGATATAGGCCTCGATCGCCTTGGCCGCCTTGTCGTTGGCGGCCGCCACGCGCGCCTGCTTTTCGGCCGGATCGGCAGCAGCCGCAGCGTCGCGGCTCTTTCGGTCCGAACAGTTTCTGACCTGCATCCTTGAAAAAGCTGACGATACCCATGGATCCTCCTGAAGATGATTGAAACCGAATCGCCGCCGGCGGCGACAGACCTCGCGGCCGGCACTGGGCATCCTAACCGCGCCGTCCGGCCATCGCGGCCGGACGCGGCGCATCGATCGGCGCCGACTCAGCCTTTGCGGCCGGTGCGCGCCTCGAACAACTCGCGGATGCCGACTTCGCGCGGCCCCGCGACGAGCTCGAATTCCTCGCCGGCGCGTCAGCCGCCCCGGGCTGCGCACCGCCAGGTAGAAGCCGCACCAGCCGCTGCGCGTCATCATCTTTGCCGCCTGGTCGAAGCCCATCCGCGCATTGAACTTGTAGCAGGGCTAGCCGCGGCTCGCTGACCGCCAGCTCGCAGTCGGCAAAGCGCAGCATGTCGCCGATCCAGACCTGGCTTTCGAGCAGCCCGCGAAATGCTCAGGTTCTCGCCCAGCGCGCCGGCGGCAGCGGCCTGATCCCACGGCGCCACGCCGGCCTGCGAGCGCACCGTCTGCCAGAACGGATAGTGCTCGACCGGATAGGCATAAACCGCTTTCGACAGGCCGCCGTGCACCGACAGGTCGGCCTGCTCGTCGCCGGCCAGGCCGAGCGGCCCGACCTCGACCGCGTCCGGCTGCGCGCGGTCTTGACGATATCCCGACTGCGACGACCCGCCCGCCGACGCTGCAGGCCGCGGGCGCGGCCGATATTGACGCTGAGCAATCTTGGCATGCGCCGCCATCATGCCCGAGTCGACCTCGCTGGGCGCCAGCGCACCGCGCGAGCCATCGTCGCACTGCCAGCCCGGCTTTGCAAGCCCGGCGCCGGCGCGGGTTACATGGCGATTACACTGTGCCGGCTTGTCGCTTCGGCCGCCTGGCGACACCCGTCGGCTGCACCGCAAGGGTTGCCATGCGCCACTCGGCCCGTTCCGGCTCGGAATGGGGCAAGGCTTGCCGCTGCGGCACGGCGCCAGGCATGCCGGTTGCCACGTCCGATCGACCTTCGCGCGCATCGGCTTGCCCGATCCCGATCTATTTCGACTTCGCAGACCAAGGACCGACGATGAACCGACCGACGAACCAGGCACAGGCAGCCAATGCTCCGAGCCATGTCCGGCATGCCCGGCTGATTGCCTGGGTGGCCGAGATGGCCGCGCTGACCGAAGCCCGCGACGTCTACTGGTGCGACGGCAGCGACGCCGAATACGACCGCCTGTGCGGCCAACTGGTCGCCGCCGGAACGTTCAAGAAGCTGAACCCCGAATTGCGCCCGAACAGCTATCTGGCGTGCAGCAGCCCGAGCGATGTCGCCCGGGTCGAAGACCGCACCTTCATCTGCAGCGACACCCGCGAGGAAGCCGGCCCGACCAACAACTGGATGGCGCCGGCCGAGATGCGGGCGCTGCTGCAGACCGGCAAGGCCGATGGCACGCCGGGGCTGTTCAAGGGCTCGATGCGCGGGCCGCACGATGTATGTGGTGCCGTTCAGCATGGGGCCGCTCGGCTCGCCGATCGCCCATATCGGCGTCGAGCTGTCCGACAGCGCCTATGTCGCGGTCAACATGAAGATCATGACGCGGATGGGCAAGGCGGTGCTCGACGTGCTCGGCGACGACGGTGCAGTTCGTGCCCTGCGTGCATACCGTGGGCGCGCCGCTCGAGCCGGGCCAGAACGACGTCGCGCTGGCCGTGCAATACGACCAAATATATCGTCCACTATCCGCAGACGCGGGAAATCTGGAGCTACGGTTCGGGCTACGGCGGCAATGCGCTGCTCGGCAAGAAATGTTTCGCGCTGCGCATCGCGTCGACAATGGGCCGGCAGGAAGCCCAGCAGTCGGCCGACAGCACCGGCTGGCTCGCCGAGCACATGCTGATCCTCGGCGTGACCTCGCCGCAGGGCAAGAAACACCATGTCGCGGCGGCCTTCCCGAGCGCCTGTGGCAAGACCAACTTCGCGATGCTGATCCCGCCCGCCGGATTCGACGGCTGGAAAGTCACGACGATCGGCGACGATATCGCCTGGATCAAGCCGGCCGCTGACGGCCGGCTGTATGCGATCAACCCCGAGGCCGGCTATTTCGGCGTCGCGCCCGGCACCAACGAAAAGACCAATCACAACTGCATGGCCAGCCTGCAGCGCGACGCAATCTTCACCAACGTGGCACTGACCGACGACGGCGATATCTGGTGGGAAGGCATGACCGACAAGCCGCCTGCCCACCTGATCGACTGGCAGGGCAAGGACTGGACGCCCGGCGCTGGCCGAGCAAACGGGTGCCAAGGCCGCCCATCCGAATGCCCGATTCACGGTACCGGCAACCAACAATCCGGCGCTCGATCCCGAATGGGACAACCCGGCAGGCGTGGCGATCGATGCCTTCATTTTCGGCGGGCGCCGCTCGACCACCGTGCCGCTGGTCACCGAGGCGCGCAACTGGGTCGAGGGCGTCTACATGGCGGCCACCATGGGCTCGGAAACGACCGCCGCGGCCGGCGGCAAACAAGGGGTCGTGCGCCGCGACCCGTTTGCGATGCTGCCGTTTGCCGGCTACAACATGAGCGACTATTTCCAGCCACTGGCTCGATATCGGCCAGCGCCTGCAGGCCCGCGGCGCCAAGCTGCCGAAGATCTACTGCGTCAACTGGTTCCGCAAGGGCGCAGACGGTCAGTTCGTATGGCCAGGTTATGGCGAGAACATGCGTGTGCTCGAATGGATGATCGAACGGGTCGAAGGCACGGCGCAGGGTCATGAGCATCCGTTCGGCATCAGTCCGCGCTACGAGGATCTGAATTGGCAGGGAATGAGTTTCAGCGCGGCGCAGTTTGCCAGCGTGATGGAATCAAGCCCGGCCGAGTGGAAAACCGAACTCGGTCTGCATGCGGAGCTGTTCAAGCAACTCGAAAACCATCTGCCGAAGGAGTTGCCAGCCACCAAGGCGCGAATCGAGGACCGCCTGGCCGCTTGAGCGGCGTGCAGCTGCGGAGCCTGCTCCTGGCCAGGCCTCTGGCTTGGCTCGACTCGGTCGTCGCCCGCCGCTGCACACTGCTGCGATGTCCACACCTTTGACAAACCACCCATCCTTGCCAGGGATGACCGTCTTCGAGCGGGGCTGGCTGTCGTCGAACAATGTGCTCTTCACCGATGGCGATGCGGGCATGGCCACGCTGGTCGACAGCGGCCATTGCCTGCACGCCGATCAGACCATCGCGCTGCTGCACGCAGCGCTTGGCGCCGCGCCGCTGGGCCTGATCGTCAATACCCATCTGCATTCGGATCACTGCGGCGGCAACGCCGCCTTGCAGCGCGCCTTCAAGGCGCCATTGGCGATTCCCGCAGGTTCGTGGCAGGCTGTGCAAGACTGGGATCAGACGGTACTGACCTACGCCGATGTCGCCCAACGAATCGAGCGCTTCGAAGCCCAGCAGAGCCTTGGCACGGGCCAGACGATCCGGCTTGGCGACCGCAGCTGGCAAGTGATTGCCGCACCCGGCCACGACCCCGACGCGCTGATGCTGTTCGAGCCAGGCGATGGTGTGCTGATCTCGGGCGACGCCCTGTGGCAGGATGGTTTCGGCGTGGTTTTTCCCGAAATCGATGGCGACCAAGGCTTCGACGATGTCGCGATGGTGCTCGATCAGATCGCCGAACTGCCGGTTCAGTGGGTGATACCCGGGCATGGCTCGCCCTTCGATGATGTCGGTTCCGCATTGCTGCGGGCACGCTCGCGACTGGCTGCCTTCCGCGCTGATCCGAGCCGCCATGCTCGACATGCCGCCAAGGTGCTCCTGAAGTTCCATCTGATGGAGGAGCAGGCTCAACCACTCGTCGACCTGCACCGTTGGACCGCGGACACACCGATGCTGCAGCGGATCTGGCAGTTGCTGTTCAGACCAGGCAACAGCGTGCCGGCCTGGTGCGACGAATTGCTGGCCGATCTGAGCCGCTCGGGTGCGGTTCAGTTGCGCGACGGACTGGTCTGCAACAGCTGAGGGGTCCGATGTGGTTGACCCCAATCGGCTAATCCCCAATTGCCGTGCCGGCGTCACGCCAACATAGTTGATGGTCCGCAAGGCAACCGCTGCGTGCATCTGCGCCGGCCTGCGCCTCACAGAAAAACTTCCAGGAGACAGGCATGACAAACGCCCCGCATACAACGGCCGACGTGCAGGACCAGGTTCAACCGAAACGCCGCCGCTTTCTCGGCGCTGCGCTCACCGGCGCCGCTGGTGCAGCCGCACTGACGGCACCGATGATTTCGGTGGCCCAGTCGCCGATCGTGCTGAAAATGCAGGGCGCCTGGGGCGCCAAGGACATCTTCAACGAGATGGCCGAAGAATATGTCAAGCGTGTCAATGAAATGTCGGGCGGCCGTCTGCGCATCGACTATCTGGTCGGCGGCGCAGTCGTCAAACCCTTCGAGGTGATGGACGCCACCAGCAAGGGCGTGCTTGATGCCTGCCACGGCGTGCCGGTCTACTGGTACGGCAAGAGCAAGGTGGCATCGCTGTTCGGCTCCGGCCCGATCAACGGCTGCGATGCACCGCAGACGCTGGCCTGGATCTATCGGGGCGGCGGCCTCGAGATGTACAACGAGCTGCTGAAGAAGCTCAACCTCGATGTGGTCGGTTATTTCGCGATGCCGATGCCGACCCAGCCGCTGGGCTGGTTCAAGAAGCCGCTGAAGGGCGCCGAGGACCTGAAGGGTCTCAAATACCGCACCGTCGGCCTGGCCGCCGACCTGATGCAGGAAATGGGCGTCAAGGTCACGCAGCTGCCGGGCGGCGAGATCGTCCCGGCGATGGACCGTGGCGTGATCGAGGCCTTCGAGTTCAACAACCCGACGTCCGACCGTCGATTCGGCGCCCAGGACGTGGCCAAGAACTACATGATGGGCTCGTTTCACCAGGCGATGGAATTCTTCGAGATCGCGTTCAACAAGAAGAAGCACGATTCGCTGCCGAAAGATCTGCAGGCCATCCTGCGCTACGCCGCCGAAGCCGCATCGTCATCGAACTGGTGGACCGCGATGGACAACTATTCGCGCGACCTCGACGAGTCTGGTCACCAAGGACAAGGTCAACGTGATCCGCACGCCGAAGTCGATCTTCGAGGCCCAGATGAAGGCCTGGGACGTGGTCACCAAGAAGCTGTCCGACGAGGATCCGTTCTTCAAGAAGGTGGTCGAAAGCCAGAAGGCCTGGTCGAAGCGCGTCGCCAAATACATGTTCCTCAACGAAGCCGATTACCTCGTCGGCTACGAACATATCCACGGCAAGATTGCCGGCCTGGCTGACCGCAACACCGGCCGACTGCAATCGGCCCGCAACACGAAGGGAGGCGTCAGCCTCCCTTTCTCATGAGGAGAGCTGGTCATGATCCGCCGCGTCATCCACACCATCGACATGTTGAGCAAATCGGTGGGCCACGCATTCGCGTGGTGCATCGTGATCCTGACGCTGGGCATCAGCTACGAGGTGTTCGTGCGCTATGCGCTGCGCGACCCGACCAGCTGGGCTTTCGACCTCAGCTACATCCTCTACGGCGCATTGTTCCTGATGTGCGGCGCCTATACCTTGTCGCGCGGCGGCCATGTGCGCGCCGACATCTTCTACCGACGCTGGCGGCCGCGCCGCCAGGCGATGCTCGAAATGCTGCTCTACTTGCTGTTCTTCTTCCCCGGCGTGCTGGCGCTGGTGATCGCCGGCTGGGGCTACGGAATGGAATCGATGGCGATCAAGGAGGTCAGCGTCAACAGCCCGGTCGGCGTGCCGATCTGGCCGCTGAAGATGCTGATCCCGGCCGCCGGCATTCTGCTGACGCTGCAGGGCATCGCCGAAATGCTGCGCTGCGTGTTGTGCCTGCATGAAGGCGAATGGCCGGCGCGAATGCACGATGTCGACGAACTCGAGGATCAACTCGTCCATGCTGCACACCAGCGAACAGGCCAAAGGCATCCACTCATGAGCAATCCCAGCCTCGCCCTGCTGATGCTGGGCCTGTTCATCTTCATCATCATGCTCGGCTTTCCGATCGCCTTCACGCTGATGGCGATGGGCGTGGCGTTCGGCTATTACGCCTATTTCACGCCTGACCAGTCGTTCTTCGACAACCGCGTCTTCTACCTGTTCACGCAGAACACCTTCAGCGTGATGAACAGCGACATCCTGGTCGCGATACCGCTGTTCCTGTTCATGGGCTACATGATCGAGCGATCGAACATCCTCGACGGCTGTTCCTCAGCCTGCAGGTCGCGTTCAGCCGCGTGCCCGGCGCGATGGCGATCGCCGCGCTGGTCACCTGCGCGCTGTTCGCCACCGCCACCGGCATCGTCGGCGCGGTCGTCACCTTGATGGGCCTGCTCGCCTTCCCGGCGATGCTGAAGGCCAACTACGACCAGAAGATCTCGGCCGGCGTGATCTGCGCCGGCGGCACGCTGGGCATCCTGATCCCGCCGTCGATCATGCTGATCGTCTACGGCGCCACCGCCGGCGTCTCGGTGGTCAAGCTGTATGCGGCGGCGCTGATCCCGGGCTTCATGCTGGCCGGCCTGTACATGGTCTACGTGTGATCACGGTGGCGATCCTGAAGCCCAAGCTGATGCCGCCGCTGCCGAAGGACCAGGCGCGTCATGAGCTTCGGCGCGGTCGTGCTGCTGCTGCTCAAGGCCTTCCTGCCGCTGGCGGTGCTGATCATGTCGGTGCTCGGCGCCATCCTGTTCGGCCTGGCAACGCCGAGCGAGGCCGCGGCGATCGGCGCGCTGGGCTCGGTGGTCCTGGCCGCGGCCTACCGCGCGATGTCGTGGCCCAAACTGCGCGAGGCGGTGTATCTGACCGCGCGGACCACCGCGATGGTCTGCTACCTGTTCGTCGGCTCGTGGCTGTTCTCGTCGATCTTCAGCTACCTCGGCGGCGAAAGCGTGATCAAGGAATTCGTGCTCGGCATGAACCTGAACACCGTCACCTTCCTGCTGATGTCGCAGGTGATCATCTTCCTGCTCGGCTGGCCGCTCGAGTGGAGCGAGATCATCATCATCTTCGTGCCGATCTTCCTGCCGCTGCTGCCGCTGTTCGATGTCGACCCGCTGTTCTTCGGTATCCTGGTCGCGATGAACCTGCAGACCTCGTTCCTGACGCCGCCGATGGCGATGTCGGCCTACTACCTGAAAGGTGTTGCGCCAGCGCATGTGCTGCTGTCGACGATCTTCAAGGGCTGTCTGCCATTCGTCTCGATGGTCTTCGTCGCGATGGCTGCGATGTATATCTTTCCCGAAGTCGTCTACTGGCTGCCGGGTGTCCTGTACAGCCGCTGAACGATGAGCATCGACCCCTCGACCATACCGGCCTGAGCGCCGTCGACGCGCGCTCGCGCATGGTGGCCGGCGAGCTGTCGGTGACCGACTATGTGCAGGCGCTGCTGGCCCGCGTCGACGAAGTCGAGCCGCAGGTCCAGGCCTGGCAGCACCTCGACCGTCGCTATCTGCTGGCGCAGGCCGACGACGCCGACGATTCGCATGCCGCTCGGCGAGCCCGACGGCGCGCTGTTCGGCCTGCCGGTGGGCATCAAGGACATCATCGACACCGCCGATCTGCCGACCGAAGACGGCACGCGTGCTGCATGCCGGCCGAATGCCGCACGACGACGCCGTCGTGGTGCGCCGCCTGCGCGCCGCCGGCGGCTTGGTGATGGGCAAGACGGTGACCACCGAACTGGCGACCTACGCACCCGGCAAGACCCGCAACCCGCACGACCCCGCGCACACGCCCGGCGGCTCGTCGAGCGGATCGGCCGCGGCGGTGGCCGCCGGCATGGTGCCGCTGGCCATCGGCACGCAGACCAACGGCTCGGTGATCCGGCCGGCGTCGTTCTGCGGCGTCTACGGCTTCAAGCCGAGCGCCGGGCTGATCCCGCGCACCGGCGTGCTGACGCAATCGCCGTCGTTCGATGCGGTCGGCGTATTCGGCCGCACGCTGGCCGATGTCGCGCATGCTGGCCGAAGCGCTGGCCGGCCATGACGCAGGCGATCCGTCGACCCGCCTGCGCACCGCGCCGCCGCTGCTGCGCATGGCGAGCAGCGATTCGCTGCTGCCGCCCACGCTGGCCTGGGTGGCCACCCCGTTCTGGGATCGTGTCGCAGCCGATGCACAGGCCGCGTTCGGCGAACTGATCGAGTTGCTGACCGGCCGCATTGCACCGTTCGAACTGCCCGGCAGCGCCGCCGAGGCGATTCGACTGGCACAAGCTGGTGATGGAAGCCGAAATCGCCGGCTCGTTCGAGGCCGAATACGAACGCGGGCGCGATCAGCTTTCCGCATCGCTGCGGCAGCAGATCGAACGCGGGCAGCTGACCACGGCCGTGGCGCATCGCCGGGCGCTGGCGCGAATCCAGCCGTTGCTCGACAGTTTCGATACCGTCTTCGAGCACTACGACGCCATCGTCACGCCCGCCGCGCTGGGCACCGCGCCGAAAGGTCTCGAATCGACCGGCGATCCGCTGATGTGTACGCTGTGGACATTTCTCGGCATGCCCTGCCTCAGCCTGCCGCTGCTGCACGGCGAGAACGGCCTGCCGATCGGGGTTCAATTGGTCGGCCGCAAAGGCAACGATGCCCGTCTGCTGCGAACCGCGCGCTGGCTGGTGCAGCAGGTCGAACACGCTTCGCGCGTGACGACAACGACAAGGAAACGACGATGAAACTCTTGTTCGGTCTGCTCGGCGCGGCGTTGATGATCGCCTTCCTGGCCAGCTTCGTGATCAAGGTCCGTGAACCGGCCATGATGATCGTCGTTGCGATCGGCGTCGTGATGATGCTGGTCGATCTGTGGCAGGCGCGCAATGAGGCGGATACGTGAGGCACCGATTCGTTTGACGGTGCGCGCGTTGGCGCCGCTAACCCGCGCCTAGGCGACCACCGTCTGCCTGACCGCGCGCTCCCAGTTCGCCATCAGCTCATTCGCCTGATCACGTGGCATTTCAGGCTCGAAGCGACGCTCGACCTGCCACTGCGCCGACAACTGGGCGAGGTCCTTGAAAAGTCCGCAGCTCAGCCCGGCCAGATACGCCGCGCCCAATGCGGTCGTTTCGATGACCTTCGGCCGCACGACCGGAATGCCGAGCAGATCGGCCTGAAACTGCATCAACAGGTCGTTGACACAGGCGCCACCATCGACACGCAGCTCGCTGACCGGCCGGCCGCCGCCGGCTTGTGCATCACGGCTCATCGCCTGCAACAAGGCCGCGCTCTGGAAGGCGATGCTCTCGACCGCGGCCCGCGCAATGTGGGCGACTGTGCTGCCGCGCGTCAAGCCGACGATGGCGCCGCGCGCATCGGGTTTCCAGTACGGCGCACCCAGCCCGGTAAATGCCGGCACGAACATCACGCCCGCACTGTCGGCGACTGATCTGGCCAAGGCTTCGACGGCCAAGCTGCTCGGGATCGCGCGCAGCCCATCGCGCAGCCATTGCACAACGGCGCCGCCGATGAAGACGCCGCCTTCGAGCGCAAATTCAGGCGTGGCGCCGATTTGCGCGGCGCTGGTGGTGATCAGGCCGTTCTCGCTGATCTGGAAGCGCTCACCGGCATGCATCAACATGAAGCAACCGGTGCCATAGGTATTCTTGGCCAGCCCCGGCGTGAAACAGGCCTGGCCGAACAGCGCACTTTGTTGATCGCCGGCCATGCCGCCGATCGGCAAGGCCGCGCCCAACAGATCGGCCTGGCTGTGTCCGTATAGATGGCTCGACGGAAAGACCTGCGGCAGCAACTCGCGCGGGATTCGCAGCAGACTCAACAGCTCGTCGTCCCACTCGTTGCGGTGCACATCGAGCAGCAACGAGCGCGAGGCATTGCTGACATCGGTGGCATGCACGGCCTGGCTGCGCGTCGCGCTCGATGCACCGCCGGTCAGATGCCACAGCAACCAGCTGTCGACCGTACCGAACGCCAGATGCCCGGCCTCGGCCAACGCCTCGCGCACCGTCGACATGATCGAGGATCCATTGCAGCTTGGTGCCGGAAAAATACGCGTCGATGATCAAGCCGGTCTTGTTGCGGAACAGCGGCTCCAGCCCCTGCTCGCGCAAGCTCGCGCAGAGCCGGCTTCGGAACGCCGGTCCTGCCAGACGATCGCATTGTGAATCGCCTCGCCGCTGCGCCGATCCCAGACGATGCGTCGTCTCGCGCTGGTTGGTGATGCCGATCGACGCCATGTCGGCTGCCTTCAGTTTCGCCTTGGCCAGCACCTCGCGCGCGGTGTCGAGCTGGGTCGTCCACAAGACCTTCGGATCGTGCTCGACCCAGCCGGCTTTCGGGTAGATCTGCTCGAATTCGCGCTGCGCCATCGCAACGACGCCACCTTCGCGATCGAAGACGATGCTGCGTGAACTGGACGTGCCCTGATCGAGGGCAAGAATGTACTGGGCTTGGCTCATGGCGTGATCCTGGTTGGCGACGTGATTGCAGGTCGTGCAGCACGACACCGGCATCGGCAAGCAATTGCGGGAACGGCTGCGGCGGCGGCAGGTCGGTGAACAAGCGGTCGACCTGGTCGAGGCGTGCCAGCTCGACCATTGCCGGCCGATTGAACTTGCTGTGATCGGCGGCCAGCCATACCTGCCGCGACTGCGCCAGAATGGTCTGCGCCACTTTCACCTCGCGGTAATCGAAATCACGCAAACTGCCGTCGGCCTCGATCGCCGAGATGCCGATCAGCGCGATGTCGACCTTGAACTGCCCGATGAAATCGACCGTGGCTTCGCCGACGATGCCTCGATCGCGGCCACGCACCACGCCGCCGGCAACGATCACCTCGCAATCGGCGTTGTCGCTGAGAATCGCCGCGACATTCAGGTTGTTGGTGATGACGCGCAAGCCGCGTGTGCTTGAGCAGTTCGCGCGCGATCGCTTCGGTGGTGGTGCCGATGTTGATGATCAACGAACTGCCCGCCGGAACGGCTTTCGCGACCGCAGCGAGCGATGTCGCTGCTTGGCGGCCTCGTTGAGTTGCTGGCGTTGCCGATAGGCGATGTTTTCAGTGGTCGACCCCGGCACGCGGCGCCGCCGTGAAAGCGCATCACCATGCCGGCTTCGGCCAGCGCCGCAATGTCGCGCCGAACCGTCTGCAAGGTCACGCCGAACTGCTCGGCCAGCGCTTCGACCGTGACCGAACCGCAGGGCCCGAACCAGCTCCAGCAATTGCAATTGACGAGGGGTCGGATTCATCGTGAAAGGTCGCGACACCAGCCAAGCGTAGCGCGCGAGCATCCTGCCGGACATGGTGGTTTTCGCTCTTGTGCGATGTTCGTTTTTCGCTTAAAACGAAAAAATATCGATCAAAAACGAAGCCGATACGAACAAAGAGTCCGAACCGAGCGGGCCGCAAGTCTGCGTCGCCGCCATTCACCCTGCCAACCCTGTCGATGCCCGACCTTCCCATACCCCATTCCGTCCAGACCCCACGACGGCCTGCCTGGTTTGCCCAATGCGCAGGCCTGCGACGTGTTGGTGGTCGGCGGCGGCATCAATGGCGCCGGCATCGCCCGCGACCTGGCCGGCCGCGGCCTCAAGGTCGTGTTGTGCGAGCAGGACGATCTGGCCTCGCACACCTCGTCGTCATCGACCAAGCTGATCCACGGCGGGCTGCGTTATCTCGAGTATTACGAGTTCTCGCTGGTTCGCAAGGCCTTGGCCGAACGCGAGGTGCTGCTGAAGAGCGCGCCGCACATCATGTGGCCGCTGCGCTTCGTGATGCCCCATGACCCCGGCATGAGGCCGGTCTGGATGATCCGCGCCGGGCTGTTCCTGTACGACCATCTGGCCAGGCGCGAAGTGCTGCCGGGATCGAAGACGGTCAATCTGCGCTCGCATCCCGCTGGTGCTGCGATCAAGCCGTTTTTCAAGCAGGGCTTCGTCTATTCCGATGGCTGGGTCGACGACGCGCGGCTGGTGGTGCTCAATGCCATGGACGCCGCCGCCCATGGCGCCACCATTCTGACTCGCACCGCCTGCACCGATGCCCGCCGCGGCGCCAACGGCTGGGCTGCCACCCTGCAGCCACCCAACGGCCCGCCGCTGACGGTGCAGGCCCGTGCGCTGGTCAATGCGGCCGGGCCTTGGGCAGCACGGTTTCTGAGCGAGCGTGCCCATGCCCCGCGAGCAAAAAATCTGCGGCTGATCAAGGGCAGTCACATCGTCGTGCGCAAACTGTTCGCACATGACCATGCCTATATCTTCCAGAACCCCGACAAACGCATCATTTTCGCCATCCCGTATGAAGGCGAATTCACGCTGATCGGCACCACCGATCTCGAATTCAACGGCCCCGCCGGCAAGGCCCAGATCGACGCGTCGGAGATCGATTACCTGTGCCAGCAGGCCAGCCGATATTTCGCGCGGCCAGTCAAACCGGCCGACGTCGTCTGGACCTATTCCGGCGTTCGCCCCTTGCTCGACGACGAATCGGGCGACCCATCGGCGGTCACTCGCGACTATTTTCTCGAGCTCGAGACCGCCGAAGGCGCACCGCTGCTGTCGGTCTGGGGCGGCAAGATCACGACCTTTCGCAAGCTGGCCGAAGAGGCCGCCGACATGCTCGCCAAGCCCCTGCAGCCACGCCGCCCGGCCTGGACCAAGGGTGCGTTCCTGCCCGGCGGGGACCTTCGCGGCTGGATCGGCGCGCCACACCAACCCGATACCGATTTCGAGCTGTTCGTGCGCGCACTCGCCAAGCGCCATCCCGAACTCGAACCGACCCTTGCCAGGCGGCTGGCTCGGGCCTATGGTTCATGTGTCGAGACGGTGCTGGACGCCGGGCTCGGCGGCAAAGTGGCAGGCAGCCTGCACGAAGCCGAGCTGAACTATCTGTACCGTCACGAATGGGCGCGCACTGCCGATGACGTGTTGTGGCGGCGCAGCAAGCTGGGGTTGCACATGAGCGACGACGAACGGGCCAGGGTCGACGCGTGGTGCAACCGGAACTGGGCCGCAGCGTCACAGTCGACGGTGACCCCATCGGCGAGCGGAAAGCCGGCGTGAAACTGAAACTCGAGGCGATCGAACAACGCGTCGGTGCCGACGTGTTTCTGTTTCCGATCAGCATGCAACTCGTCCCGAACGCCGTGACCGTGCTGCTCGGCGCCACCCAGGCCGGCAAGACCACGCTGATGCGCCTGATGGCCGGACTCGACCGTGCCAGCAAGGGCAAGCTGTACGTCGATGGCGACGACGTGACGGCCAAGACCGTACGCCAGCGCGACGTGGCGATGGTGTATCAGCAGTTCATCAACTATCCGTCGATGACGGTATTCGACAACATCGCATCGCCGTTGAAGTTGAAACGCGGCGCCCACGGTGCGCCCCGGGACAAGGCCGGCATTGCTGCACGGGTCGACGAGTTGGCGGCCAAACTGCACATCCAGCCATTTCTGAAGCGTCTGCCGGCCGAGCTGTCGGGCGGCCAGCAGCAACGTGTCGCCCTGGCGCGTGCATTGGCCAAGCAGGCGCCGTTGATGCTGCTCGACGAGCCGCTGGTCAACCTCGACTACAAATTGCGCGAGGAGTTGCGCGACGAGTTGTCACAACTGTTTGCAAGCGGCGAATCGACCGTGGTTTACGCCACCACCGAGCCGACCGAGGCCTTGCTGCTGGGCGGCTACACCGCCGTGCTCGATGCCGGCGAACTGCTGCAATACGGGCCCACGCCCGAGGTTTTTCACCACCCGTCGTCGATCCGGGTGGCCCGCGCATTCAGCGACCCGCCGATGAACCTGGTCGAAGGGTTGGCCGCCAATGGACAGATCACATGGACCGGGCCGGGCCAGACCTTGACGCTTGCCACGCAGCTGCCCGCAGGACATGTCGGCAAGGTGACCGTCGGCATCCGCGCCGATGCCTTGCGGCGTCAACGACATGCGGCCGATGTCGAACTGACGGGTCGGGTCGAGCTGGCTGAAATTTCCGGTTCGGATACCTATGTGCACATCGATACCGCCTTCGGTGAGCTGGTGGCGCAGTTGAGCGGTGTCCACAACTTCGCGCCTGGCGAAACGCTCAGCCTGGCGCTCGACCCGGCCCGTCTCCATGTGTTCGGCGCCGATGGCAAGCTGCTGCTGGCACCGCAGCGTCGCGGGTTTTGAGATGGCCCGCATCACACTCGATCTGGCACATGCCTACAGGCCCGATCCGCAGACCGAGGAAGATTTCGCGCTGCTGCCGCTGAAGATGGAATTTGCCGACGGCGGCGCGTATGCGTTGCTCGGGCCGTCGGGCTGCGGCAAGACGACCCTGCTGAACATCATCTCCGGCCTTGTCACACCATCGCAGGGAACGGTGCAATACGACGGCGTGGATGTCACCTCGCGGTCGCCGCAACACCGCAACATCGCGCAGGTATTCCAGTTTCCCGTCATCTACGACACCATGACGGTGGCCGAGAACCTCGCCTTTCCACTGAAAAACCGGGGCGTCGCGCCGGCCCGGATCATGGAGCGTGTCGGCAAGATCGCCGAGATGCTCGAATTGAGCGGCCAGCTCGACAGCCGCGCCGCCGGTCTGACGGCCGACGCCAAGCAGAAGATTTCGCTGGGGCGCGGGCTGGTACGCGAGGATGTCAGCGCGGTCTTGTTCGACGAGCCGCTGACGGTGATCGATCCGCACCTGAAGTGGCAGCTGCGACGCAAGCTGAAGCAGATCCATCACGAGCTGAAACTGACACTCGTCTACGTGACGCACGACCAGATCGAAGCCCTGACGTTTGCCGATCAGGTGGTGGTGATGACGCGCGGCCGGGCCGTGCAGGTCGGCAGTGCCTCCGAATTGTTCGAGCGCCCGAGCCATACGTTTGTCGGGCACTTCATCGGATCGCCAGGCATGAATTTTCTGCCGGCGCGCTGGGATGCAACGAGCGGCGGCGTCGACATCGATGGCTGCCAGCTCGGCGCTGCACATGCGCCGGCAGCACTCGGTGCGGCGGGCGATTTCAAGCTGGGCGTGCGCCCCGAATATGTCGAACTTGCCGCTCCCAATGCACCCGGGGCCGCCCCGGCGCAAGTGATCAAGCATCAGGATATCGGCACCTATCAATTGCTGACGGCACAGGTCGGCGGCCAGCTGGTGCGGGCGCGGCTGCCAACCGATACCGTGGCGCCGACGGTCGGCGACATGATCTGGTTGCAGCTGATCGGCCCGCACACCTGTTATTACGCCGGCGAGGAGCTGATCACATGAAGCCGGTCAATCAGAAAGCATGGCTGCTGATTCTGCCGGTGGTGATCTGCGTCGCCTTCTCGGCCATCCTGCCACTGATGACCGTGGTGAATTATTCGGTGCAGGACATCATCTCGCCCGAACGCCGGGTTTTTGTCGGTACCGAGTGGTTCAAGGCGGTCATGCGCGACGACGACCTGCATGCCGCGCTGCTGCGCCAGCTGGGCTTCTCGTTTGCGGTGCTGGCGTTCGAGATTCCGCTGGGAATCATGTTGGCGCTGGCGATGCCGGCCACCGGCTGGAAGGCATCGGCGGTGCTGGTGCTGGTGGCGATCTCGCTGCTGATTCCCTGGAACGTGGTCGGCACGATCTGGCAGATCTATGGCCGCGCCGATATCGGCCTGCTCGGCGCCACCTTGCAGCACCTTGGCTTCGACTACAGCTATACCGGCAACGCCCGCCATGCCTGGCTCACCGTGCTGGTGATGGACATCTGGCATTGGACACCACTGGTTGCGCTGCTGTGTTACGCCGGCCTGCGCAGCATTCCCGATGCCTACTACCAGGCGGCCCGGATCGACGGTGCCAGCAAGCTGGCGGTCTTTCGATATATCCAGCTGCCCAAGCTGCGCGGCGTGTTGATGATCGCGGTGCTGCTGCGTTTCATGGACAGCTTCATGATCTACACCGAACCCTTCGTGCTGACCGGCGGCGGGCCGGGCAATGCAACGACCTTCCTCAGCCAGTACCTGACGCAGAAGGCGGTCGGGCAGTTCGATCTCGGGCCGGCCGCGGCGTTTTCGCTGATCTACTTCCTGATCATCCTGCTGCTGTGTTTCATTCTCTACAACTGGATGCAGCGCGTGGGTACCGGCGACAAGACCGCGGAAGCCGGCCATGAATGAGCCCAGGTTTCAGAAACGCACGATCTTCCTGATCGTCTACCTGGTGTTCGCCATCCTGCCGATCTACTGGATGGTCAACATGTCGTTCAAGACCAACCAGGAAATCCTGTCGACCTTTACGTTGCTGCCGCAACATTTCACGCTGGCCAACTACCGCACCATCTTCACCGATCCGTCGTGGTATTCGGGCTATATCAACAGCCTGATCTATGTGGCCATCAATACGGTGATCTCGATCACCGTCGCGCTGCCGGCGGCTTATGCGTTTTCGCGCTACCGGTTTCTCGGCGACAAACATGTGTTCTTCTGGCTGCTGACCAACCGCATGACCCCGCCAGCGGTTTTCCTGCTGCCGTTTTTCCAGCTCTACACGACGCTCGGGCTGATGGACACACACATCGCGGTCGCGCTGGCGCACCTGCTGTTCAACGTGCCGCTGGCGGTATGGATTCTCGAAGGCTTCATGAGCGGCATCCCGCGCGAGATCGACGAGACCGCCTACATCGACGGCTACAGCTTCCCGCGCTTTTTCCTGACCATCTTCCTGCCGCTGATCAAGGCCGGTGTCGGCGTCGCCGCATTCTTCTGCTTCATGTTCAGTTGGGTCGAACTGCTGATGGCTCGCACGTTGACCAGCGTCAACGCCAAACCGATCGTTGCGACGATGACGCGCACCGTCAGCGCCTCGGGCATGGACTGGGCCACGCTCGCCGCGGCCGGTGTGCTGACGATCGTCCCCGGCGCGATCGTGATCTGGTTCGTGCGCCACTACATCGCCAAAGGCTTCGCGATGGGAAGGGTATGACGGCCCCCCAGTCGCTTCGCGCCTGCCCCCAAGGGGCGCCGCCTGGCGGACCGGCAGAGCCGGATCCGCGGGCGTTGCTTGATGGCGGCCGTCGGCTTCGCCTTGGCCGAAAGTGGTGCGTAGTCGAATCCGCTGAGACTGGGGGGCCAACATATGTTTAACTGGATGGCGTGGACACTGCCGGTTGCGGTATTCTTCTGCAGCATTGTGCTGATGCTGATCGGCATGACGGTGTGGGAGTTGAAATCGCCGACGCGGGTTCGCAAGGGGTTCTTGCCGATCGAGACGACGCGTGGCGATCGGTTGTTCATCGGACTGCTGTCGGCGGCCTATGTCAACCTGGCCTTCGTCGGGCTGAGCAAGCAGATGGTCGACTGGTTCGATCTCGCCCATGAGCCGTCGATCTGGATCAGCTTCATCGTCGTCGATGTTGCTGCTCGCTGTTCGTGATGCGCAAAGGCTGATTCTTGTGTTCAGGTTGCCTGGCTCGCCGTTTCCCCGGAGCCCGGACGACATCACCGAGACGCGGGGAAACGGAAAAAATCCGAGGAGACCAACAATGAAACTTCGCACCACCGCGCTGGCGGCTGCCGCCGCACTGGCCTTGATGGCATGCGGCAAAAAAGAGGAAGCCGCGCCGGCGCCGATGGCACCGGCTCCGGCCATCGGCGCCCGCTTCGGTTGCCGCCGCACCCGCCGCCGCCGACCCGGCGGCGAAATGGATTGCCGACGAGTTCACGCCCAGCACGCTGAGCAAGGACGAGCAAGCCGCCGAGATGAAATGGTTCGTCGAGGCCGCAGCCAAACTGAAGGCCAAAGGCGTCAATGAAATTTCGGTGGTGTCCGAGACCATCACCACCCATGAATACGAAAGCAAGACGCTTGGCCAAGGCCTTCAGCGAAATCACCGGCATCACCGTCAAACACGATCTGATCCAGGAAGGCGACGTGGTCGAGAAGCTGCAGACCTCGATGCAATCGGGCCAGAGCATCTACGACGGCTGGATCAGCGACTCCGACCTGATCGGCACCCACTACCGCTACGGCAAGATTCTCAACCTGACCGACTACATGACCGGCGCAGGCAAGGAATTCACCAACCCCGGGCTGGACCTCAAGGATTTCATCGGCACCAGCTTCACCACCGCACCCGATGGCAAGATGTACCAGCTGCCCGACCAGCAGTTTGCCAACCTGTACTGGTTTCGCGCCGATCTGTTTGCAAAAGACGACCTGAAGCAGAAGTTCAAGGCCAAATACGGCTACGAGCTGGGCGTGCCGCTGAACTGGAGCGCCTACGAAGACATCGCCGCCTTCTTCACCAACGACGTGAAGGAAATCGACGGCAAGCCGATTTACGGCCACATGGACTACGGCAAGAAGGACCCGTCGCTGGGCTGGCGTTTCACCGATGCCTGGCTGAGCATGGCCGGCACCGCCGACATCGGCATCCCGAACGGCATGCCGGTCGACGAATGGGGCATCCGCGTGGCCGACGACAAATGCACCCCGGTGGGTGCCTCGACCTCACGCGGCGGCGCCACCAACTCGCCGGCCGCTGTTTATGCGTTGACGAAATACGTCGACTGGATGAAGAAATACGCCCCGAAGGAAGCCTCCGGCATGACCTTCGGCGAGGCCGGCCCGGTGCCCGCGCAAGGCCAGATCGCGCAGCAGATCTTCTGGTACACCGCCTTCACGGCCGACATGGTCAAGCCTGGCCTGCCGGTGGTCAACGACGACGGCACGCCGAAATGGAGAATGGCGCCCGGCCCCAATGGCCCGTACTGGAAACAAGGCATGCAGAACGGCTACCAGGACGTCGGCTCGTGGACCTTCTTCAAGGACCACAATCCCGACAAGGTGGCTGCTGCCTGGCTGTACGCGCAGTTCATCACCAGCAAGACGGTCTCGCTGAAGAAGACCATCGTCGGCCTGACGCCGATTCGCGAAAGCGACATCAAGAGCCAGGCGATGACCGACATGGCACCCAAGCTCGGTGGCCTGGTCGAGTTCTATCGCAGCCCGGCCCGCGTAGCCTGGACGCCGACCGGAACCAATGTGCCCGACTATCCGAAGCTGGCGCAACTGTGGTGGAAAAACGTGGCCCAGGCGGTAACGGGCGAGAAGACGCCGCAAAAAGCCATGGATACGCTGGCCGACGAGATGGACGACGTGATGGCCCGGCTGGAACGCGCCGGCATGGCCAACTGCCCGCCCAAGCTGAACGAGAAAAGCTCGCCGGCCAAATGGCTGTCCGACAAGGGCGCACCATGGAAGAAGCTGGCCAACGAGAAGCCGAAAGGTGAAACGATCGCCTATGACACGCTGCTGACGGCGTGGAAGGACGGCAAGGTGCGGTAATCGACAACTCACCGACAGCTCGGCATTCGGTCCGTTTCCAGGCCGCGCATAGCGATCGCTGCGCGCGGCCTGATCGTTCTTGGTGACTGCGCTGCAAGCTTGTCTGCCTGTCTGCCTGTCTGCGGGCGACGTTGCGGCTCTCCAACTCGTAGAAGGCGATTGGCGAGTCTTCACCCACGCCCGCGAATCGGCGGGGATGTCCTTGGCAAAACCGGCCCCTCCGAGTTCAGACGAATCGGCGATGACGACGCCACCCCGATCATCATCGCCGCACGCCCGCGACCGCCAGTCGACACTGGAAGATGTTGGCCGACAACCGCATCGGCATGTTCAGCCGCCCATTTCGCAACGATCCTGATCATGATGTTTTCCTCCGAGTAATGAAATCGTCCCACCTCTTGCACCGAAGGCAACTCACGCCACCCTTCGGACATCGGCGCTGGCCGTCGATGCCGCCCGCAGCAGTTGTTCATAAGGCCCCAGCGCCGCCGCCTGACTGAAGATCTGCGCCGCTCGCCGGGCCTGCAGACGCAGATCCTGCATGCCGCGACCGGTATCGATCGCAGAGTGCACCGCGTTCGCGATCGAGTTGCAATCCCCAAATTCGACCAAGCGCCCATTCACGCCGTCGCGAATCACCTCCCGCACCGGCGCTGTGTCGGACGCGACGATGGCGCAGCCGCAGGCCATCGCTTCGAGCAGTGACCAGCTGAGCACGAATGGATAGGTCAGGTAGACATGCGCCGCCGAAATCTGCAACACCTTGACGTATTGCGCTCTCGTGATCCGGCCCAGAAAGTGAGTTCGAGCCGGATCGAGCTTCACCTCGCGCAGCATCTTTTCGCGCCAGCAGGTCGCGTCCTCCGGCCGGCTGCCATAGCTGACGTCATCGCCGCCGACAATCACCGCCTGGCAACGGCGATCATGTTGCTGAATCTGTTGCAAGGTTCGCATGAAGACATGGAAACCGCGGTACGGTTCAAGGTTGCGTGCGACATAGGTGATGACCGGGTCACCGGCTTTCACGAGGAGCCCGCTCGGCAAACGAACTGCGGCGGTCGGATCGGGCGCCAGCCCCTCGGTGTCGATTCCTTCGTGCTGAACGATGATCTTGTCCTGCAGGACCGACGGATAGCGACTTCGTTGCCAATGGGTCGGGCTGACCGCGCCATCGCAATGGATCAGATCGAGTGCATGTTGCGCATTCCACATCCTGATCCGCGCACGGTCGTCGAATCGAAGCGGAAACTCGGGATCGAATCCGAGGTCGGCGCCGTTTGCGTTGTAGTACCACTCGCACAGATGGACCAGCCGGGCATCCGGAAAAACGTCCTTCGCAAACAGTGTTTCGCCCCAGCCCGGATGCGCCAGGATCGCGTCCGGGCTGAATCCGCCGCGCTTCAACTCCAGCATCGCTCTCGCTGCGGCCTGGCCATGCAGGGTCGACGCCTCGGTCTGCCGCAGATACAGATGCTGGTCGGCGCGTACGGTACGTGCCAGGCGGTAGCGCAACAAGCCGTCGAAACCCGGCAGGCCGGGCGCGCGCTCGTTGCCAAGCGCGCGAACATCCCAACCCGGTCGGTTTGCCCACGCTCGCACGAGGTGGCCGAACTGGCCCGGAAAATTCTGATGAACGACCAGCAAACGCATCAGCGCTCTCCCAGACTTTCGTGTACGGCGCGTTGCAGCGGGCTGAGCAGATAGTCGATCACCCGACGCTTGCCGGTCCGGATTTCAGCCGTCAGGTTCATGCCGGGCGCCAGTGCAATGCGTCGGCCATCGACCATGATGCTGCTCTGCTGCAGCGTCAGACTGGCCGGAAACAGCGCGCCTGCCTTGTCGTCGACGACCGAATCGGCGGCCACGCTTTTGACGATCGCCGGCACGGTTCCGTAACGCGTGAACGGAAAGGTCTCGAGCTTGATCTGCACATCCTGGCCGACATTGACGAAGCCGATATCCTTGTTGTCGATCACCACCCGCGCATGCAGTTGCGCCTGGCGCGGAACGATCACCATCAAGGCCTGCGCCGGCGTCACCACGCCGCCCTCGGTGTGGACGGCAACCTGCTGTACCGTGCCGTCGACCGGCGCCGTCAGCAGCGCCAGCTTCGAGCGCTGCTCGGTCTTCTGGCGCTCCTGGTTCAGCTGCACCTGTTTCGACGCCGCAGTGGCCACGCGTTCGCCCAGCGCGCGCCGGGTTTCGGCCAGAAAGGCCAGATTCGACTGCGTTGCCTCCTTCACACCGGCCTGCGCTTCGTGCATGCGTGCGCGTTGGGTGGCCAGATCACTTTCCTGCTCGATCCGCTCCCGGGTTCGATCCTGTCCGGCATGGCCAGACAGGAAGCCCTGAGCGGCCAGCGTCCTGAAATCGGCTTCGCGTTGCCGGGCCAGCGGCAAAGTCGCCTCCAGCTTCTTGACCGATTCGCGCAGCGTCACCGCCTCGGCTTGGCGCCGCGACAACTCGGCGCTTTGGCGGGCCCGCTTGGCGTTGATCTCGGTCCACTCGGCATTCATGCGCACCGCATCTTGATCGGTGGCGTCGACACCCGGGCCCCGCAGCATCGGTGAACGACCCGAGTCGAGCGCGTCGATCAAGGCCTTCGCTCGCCGCTGCTCGGACACCACCGATGTCGTCTGCTCCTGGACGCTGGCGCCATCGGCGGTGGCATGAGTGGCATCGAGCTCGACCAGCAACTGACCAGCGTGCACCTGATCACCATCCTTCACCAAGACCCGGCGAACCACGCCGGCCTCCAGCGGCTGCAAGGTCTTGCTGTTGTCGTCGACGACGATCCGGCCAGATGCAACCGCGACGATGTCGATCTGCCCCAGCACCGCCCAGGCCAGCGCCAACAACAGCAACAGGCAGATCGCTGTTGCAGCCCTTCGAGGTGAAGGGTGCACCGGTGTCTCCTGCAGGCAAAGTGCGGCGGGCAGGAAGGCCGTTTCATCGGCCAGGCGTTTCGGCCCGCACAATTCATGGCGCGCTGTCCAGGCAGCGGCAAACATCGAGCGGTAACGACCGAGCAGGTCGATTGCCGGATGCGGTGGCAGGCGGACAGCGGTCATCGAGCGTCTCCTGCCTGCAGCGACCAGAGATGGGCATAAAGGCCCTGGCTGCGCTGCAGCAATTCATCATGCGGCCCGGACTCGACGATTCGACCCTTGTCGATCACGACGATTCGATGGGCTCGCCGAACCGAGCTCAGCCGGTGCGCGATGACGATCACCGTTCGGCCGGCGCAGATCGCTGCCATGTTCTGCTGCAAGGCGACCTCGCTTTCGTAGTCCAGCGCGCTGGTTGCTTCGTCGAGGATCAGGATGCGCGGGTCGGTGAAGAGGGCACGCGCAATCGCGATGCGCTGTCGCTGCCCGCCTGACAGACCGGTTCCGTGTTCACCGACAACCGTGTCGTAGCCTTCGGGCAGTTCGCAGATGAACTCATGCGCACCAGCCAGTCGCGCGGCGTGCATGACTTGATCGATCGGTGCGGCCGGGTCGGCGATGGCGATGTTTTCGCGCACGCTGCGGTTGAACAGCAGGTTCTCCTGCAGCACCACGCCGATCTGCCGACGCAACTGCGCCGCGTCGATCAGCGCGATGTCGGTGCCGTCGATCAGGACCCGCCCCTGCTCCGGGATATACAGGCGCTGGATCAGCTTGGTCAGCGTGCTTTTGCCAGATCCCGATCGGCCGACAATTCCGATGCATTCACCGGCCTGCACATCGAGCGTCAGCGCCGACAACACGGGCTGCGCCTCGGGCCGATAGCGGAAGTTCACCGCATCGAACCGGATTTGCCCGCTGACCAAAGCCAACTGAGCCGCATTGGCCGGCGGCGACCTCGGTGCGGGTATTCAGAATGTCGCCCAGCCGCGCCATCGAAATGCCGGTCTGCTGGAAATCCGTCCACAGTTGCGCCATCCGCATGATCGGCTGCGCCACGCGCTGCGCAAACATGTTGAATGCAACGAACTGACCGACGCTGAGTTGCTGCTCCATCACCAGCCGCGCGCCATACCAGAGCATCGCCGCGCTGGCCAGCTTGCCGATCAGGTTGATGCCTTCGTGGCCATAAGTGGCCAGCGTCTGCGTCTTGAAGCTGGCCGAGACAAAAGCCGCCAGTTGACCGTCCCAGCGTTTGGCCATCGCCGGTTCGAGCGCGCTGGCCTTGACCGTCTGGATGCCGCTGATCGCCTCGACGAGCATCGCCTGGTTTTCGGCACCGTGCGCGAATTTCTCGTTCAGCCGTGCCCGCAGCATCGGCACGATGCACAAGCTCAGGCCGACGTAGAGCGGCAGGCTGGCCAGCACGATCAGTGTCAGCGGCACGCTGTAGGCAAACATCACGGCGATGAAGACGACCGAGAACAGCCCGTCGAGCACCAGCGTGATGGCATTGCCGGTGAGAAAACTGCGGATGTTCTCCAGCTCACGCACCCGGCAACCGAATCGCCGACCCGCCTTGCCTCGAAGTAGGCCAGCGGCAGATTGACCAGATGGCGGAACAGGCGTGAGCCGAGTTCCACATCGATGCGGCTGGTGGTGTGGCTGAACAGATAGCCACGCAGTGCAGTCAACACGCTTTCGAATACCACCACCACCACCAGACCGACCACCAGCACATCGAGCGTCGTCAGCCCGCGGTGCACCAGCACCTTGTCCATCACGACCTGGAAGAACAGCGGCGAGACCAGCGCAAACAGTTGCAGGAACAAGCGAGACGACGAACACCTCGCCAAGCAGCCGTCGATATTTGATGATGGCCGGAATGAACCAGCTGAAATCGAAGCGGGCCAGCTCACCCGCCAACGAGGCGCGGCTGGTGACGAGGATCAACTCGCCGCTCCATCGCTCGGCAAATGTGGCCAGCGGTTCGATCTTCGGACGGCTCTGCTCGGCAGACAAAAATTCCTGCAGCAACACCCGTTTGCCGTCGCATTGCGCCAGCACGGCCACCGTGCCGTCGCGCATGATGACCAACGCGGGCAAAGGCATTCGAGCAAGCCGGTCGACACCGGCCCTGTGATGGCGGGCCTTCAGCGACAGCTGCTGCGCCGCCAACAACAAGTCGTCGACCGTCGCGGGGGCGTCGGCAGAGATGCCCAGACGATGCCGCAGGCTGTACGGATCGGCCGCTGTCTGATGCAACCTTGCCAACAGACAAAGGGCCTCGAAGCCGGAGCCCAGAACGGGCCGCCCGGGCGCCTGCTGCAAGCCCTTCCGGGCAGGTTGCCGGACTGGCCGGCCGGGCATTTCGATCGACGCGTGAGCAGCTGTCATCGCCATTCCCAGGGAGTCCCGACGCAGGCTGCAATTCGCGCCTCGCCGGTTCACCTGGCCTCGCTGAAAACCTTGGATTCGGACCAGTCTATGGAGGCCGGATCCGCCCGTTATCCCCACAAGGGGTGTCGGGCCAGATGCTTGTGGCGGCGAACTAGGGGGGCTGAAGCGACCTGGTCGATCACTCGGCAACCAGCGCCAATCGCCACTGCAGGACCGGGACAATACGGCCGATGAATCGCGGACTTCTCACCGGCACCGCCTTTGCGCTCGCTGCCGGCCTGATGTGGGGCCTCGTCTTCGTCGGCCCCCTGCTGTTGCCCGACTATCCGGCGGCACTGCACACTTTCGGCCGATACCTGGCATTCGGTCTGATTGCGTTGCCGCTGGCCTGGCTGGACCGTCGCCGGCTGCGCGAACTGCGCCGTGCCGACTGGGTCGAGGCGCTCAAGCTGGGCGCCGTTGGCAACATCATCTACTACCTGTTTCTGTCCAGCGCGCTGCAGCGCGCAGGCGGCCCGTTACCGACGATGATCATCGGCACGCTGCCGGTGGTCATTGCCGTTACCGCCCGGCTGCGCGACCAGCGGGTCGGCACGCGCGCTGAATCACGGTCGCCGTGGTCACGACTGCTGCCTTCGCTGGTACTGATCGGAATCGGCATTGCACTGGTCAACCATGCCGAGTTGCAGCATGTCGGCACCAACCCCGCGATCAGCACCTCGAGTTACCTGCTCGGCGCGCTGCTGGCGATTGGCGCTGTCGTCTGCTGGACCTGGTATCCACTTCGCAATTCCGAATGGCTGCGCGCGCATGCCGATCGAAGCCCGCGCAGCTGGGCCACTGCGCAAGGCCTGGCCACACTTCCGCTGGCGCTTCTCGGTTACGCGGGCGTGTGGGTCTGGGCCGCCGCCAGCGGCCCGCTCGGTGCCGCTGTCTTTACCATGCCGTTCGGCCCGCGCGCTGCGCAGTTCATCGGGTTGATGTTCACGATCGGGCTGCTGTCGTCTTGGCTGGGCACCCTGTGCTGGAACGAGGCCAGCCAGCGTTTGCCGCCCTCGCTGGCGGGCCAGTTGATCGTCTTCGAAACCTTGGCCGCGCTGGGCTATGCATTCGCGTTGCGCGGCCACTGGCCTTCCTCGCAGACGCTGGCAGGCATCGCGTTGCTGATTGCCGGCGTGGCCTGGGCCGTGCGTTCAAGACCTTATCCGCCGGCCGTTTCTCACGGCGTAGGCTGACAGCGTCGACCTGGGCACAATGGTGACTCGATCACCTTCGGCGCCGCGTTCAACGACCCGACGTGGCAGAGGCGCAGCGTGAACGTGATCAGCGCTGTCGGTGACCCGATCAGGCGTCGCCGAGCAAGGCTGCCAACTCGACCAGACTGGCGGCGCTGTGATCGACCGGCCCTTCGGCAGCCGATTCGCCACGCCCCGCGCCATGTTCATCGGGCCTGGCGACGAACGCCGTTCGAAGACCACAAGCTGCCGCCGCCTGCAGATCGGACGAGTGTGCGGCCACCATCATCACCTGCTCCGGTGCGCAATCGAAAGCTGCGCAGGCATGCAGATAGACCGCCGGCTTGGGTTTGTAATCGCGCGCCAGCTCGGCACCGACGATAGCGTCCCAGACCAGCCCGTTGCGCCGCGCCAGATCGACCATCAACGAGATGTTGCCGTTCGAGCACGGCGCGATTCGAAAGCGGGTGCGCAGCCGAGCCAGACCCGGCGCCACGTCGGGCCAGGCATCGAGGCGGTGCCAGGCCAGGTTGAGCGTGACCCGCGTCAGCTCGTCGACATGATCCAGGCCCAGCTGCTGCAATACGACATCGAGGTTGCGACGGTGCAGAACATCGAGTTTGCTGAACGGCAACTCGCCGCTGCGCACCGCCTCCATGGCCGGTTGATACTGGCCCCGCCACGCATCGGCAAATTCATCCCAGTCGACGGCCACGCCCAGGGGCTCGAGACTGGCACGGGCTTCACGGGCAATCGACGTTCGCCAGTCGACGAGGGTGCCAAATACATCGAAGATCAGCGCTCGCACATCACGAGTATCGGGCATGGTGGTCGGCGCGCGTCGGCGGCTACGCTCAGTTTTTAGAGGCTGCGACTTTAGCGCCCAGTCACACCTCAGCGCGAAGCGGCGGACGCCGCCTCTTCGGCTTTCGGCGCCGAATGGTCGTTCGCCTGCCCAGGCAGCGGCATGGCCGCCGATTCGGTGGATTTCGACATCGGCGCAACGGTCTGGGTACCCGTCGTGGTCTTTTGCGATGTGCCATCCGGAGCGTTCAACGCGGCGGTTGCCGACGGCAGCGACTTGTCGGCAACCGGCGGTGCCGGAGTGGTGGCGGCCTCGGCTGCCTTCGGCAGCCCGGGATTGGCCGGGCGCCGTTCACACGCAGTAAGTGCAAGCGCCGAAATCAGCACGCCGCCGATCAGTGTGTACTTGATCATGTCATTGCTCCAGACGGTTGGCTGGCGCCCGTGGCGGAAATCGACACTGGCGATGTCAATCAACCGACTCGCAGTATCGGCAGCCAGGCCGCTTGTCCCTATCGGACAGGACCGCGCCCGCGTCGCCGCACGTGTCCTACGGCAACGGGCCGGCGCCGCGTCTGCCCAGCGTTGTCGGCATCCTTCAAACGTCTGCGCGGCGCAGCCGGCCTCGAGGTGATCGAGTTACGATTTGCACAATGCTGCACACGGTTTTTTCTCCATGGTCACTCAACGGCTTGCTTCTTCACTTCTGCGACGCAGGCGATTCAGCGGCGGGCTGATCGCGGCAGCGCTGCTGCCCGGTATCGTCAGGGCCGCCGATGGCTCACCGGTGCTGATCGGCATCGATGGTGAATTCGGCTTGGCCAACAGCACTTCGGCGCAGGCGGTCGAGCTTGGGGTGAAGGTCGCCGTCGCCGAGATCAACGCCGCCGGTGGCGTTCTCGGCGGCCGACCGTTGCAGATCGTCATCCGGGATCACCGCTCGATCCCGGCACGAGGCATTCGCAACATCCGCGAATTTGCCGCCATGCCCGATCTGGTCGCGGTTTTCGGTGGCCGCTTCAGCCCGGTGGTGATCGAGCAGCTGCCGGCGCTGAAGCAGGCCGGTCTGCCATTCCTCGCCGTCTGGTCGTCGGCCGATACGATCGTCGACAACGGCAGCGATCCGAACTACATCTTCCGGCTCTCGTTGCGCGACAGCCTGGCCATGCCCTTCATGCTCGACACCGCGGCCCGGCGCGGTCTGCCCAGGATCGGCCTGCTGCTGACCAACACCTCATGGGGGCGCAGCAACTTCGTCGCCGCCGAGCGTCATCTGCGGAACCGGCAGACGCCGCGGGTCGTCTCGACCGCCTGGTACAACTGGCAGGAGAAATCGCTGATTGCCCAGTACAACAAGCTGGTGCAAGCCGGCGCCGACGTCATTGTGCTGGTTGCCAACGACGACGAGGCCGCCTTGCTGGTTCGTGAGTTGAGTTCGCTGGCAGCGGCCCGGCGGGTGCCCATCATCAGCCACTGGGGCGTCACGGGCGGGCGGTTTGTCTCGGCGGCGGGGCCGGCGCTCGCGCAGGTCGATTTCTCGGTCATCCAGACCTTCAGCTTCTTCGATGCCCAGCCGCAGCGGATCGCACGTTTCATGGCAACGGCCGGCGCATTCGGCATCCGCCGCCTTGAGGACATCGAGAGTCCGGTCGGCACCGCCCATGCCTACGACATGACCCACATACTCGCCAAGGCGATCGATCTGGCCGCAAGCACCGATCGCGCGGCCGTACGCAACGCACTCGAGCAGCTGCCGCGCCACGACGGCCTGATCAAGAGCTATTCGCCACCCTTCGCCGCCGACCGCCATGAGGCGCTGGGTACCCGCGAACTGCTGATGGCCCGCTATCGCAGCGACGGCGCGCTGGTCGCCACCAGCCGGTGAAGGCGCCCGCCATGCCGCGCTGGCGCGCCGCCAGCATGACCCGCCGCTTCGCCCTGGCTGCAGCCGGCCTGGCCGCAGCTGCGGTGCTGCTCGTTTCCCTGGCATCCTGGTGGCTGATCAACCTGGCGCAACAGGATTCGATCCAGCAACTGGCCGCTACACAGCGGCAATTCAGGGCCGAGGCGATCGGCAACGAGCTGCAGGCGCTGGCCGAGCGGATGACCGAGCTGGCAGGCAGTACGATCCTCGCCACCGGGCTGGTCGACAGCATCGGGCGAGAAACCTATCTGGCACCCTTTCTGGCTGGCATCAGGCAGATCAACGGCATTCCGGTGCAGGTCCTGTTTACCGATTTCGAAGGCCAGGAGATTGCCAGCAACGGCATGGCCCATTTTGATCAGGCGCAATTGGCGTGGTTGCGCAGCGAGCTCGATGCGGGCCGCAGCAACGCGCTGATATTTGAAGGTGCCAAGGGCACCTCCGAGCTGGTTGCACTTGAAACGCTGCGCTATTCGCGTACCAGTTCGCCGGAAGGCGCACTGTTCTTCAAGATCACGCTGGACGACTTGTCAGTGGGCCACTTCATGCAATTGGAGTGGGGTAACCGGCAACCCGCTGCAAAGCCGATGGCTGCCGACACCGAAGTCGTCGCAGTGCCGCCCTTGTTTGCATCACTGGGCCTGCACGTCAGGAGCCTGCAACCCGCGACGGCCCGTCTCGCCGATCTGGCGCCGCAATATCTGGCCATCGTCCTGATCGCGACCGCGCTGTTCGGCTTCGTCGTGCTGGTCGGCGACAAGTTGGCCAAGCTGGTGACGCAAGACCTCGCTTCGCTGCAGGATTTTGCGAGTCGTTTTGTCGGCAGTGGGCTGGGGCGCGCGCGGGCGCCCGAGGGGGGCAGTCAGGAGGTGGCCAGCCTTGCCTCGTCGATCAACACCATGCTCGACCGCCTTGATGAGCAACATTCGACATTGCTGCAAGAGCGCGAAAAACTGAGCCGATTGACCGAAGCATTACAAGCGGCCGATCGCCGCAAGGACGATTTCCTGGCGATGCTGGCGCATGAGTTGCGCAACCCGCTGGCGCCGATCATGACCGGGTCCGAACTGCTCAAACGCACGCCGAACGCCGACCCGCGCGTGTTGCGGACCAGCGAAATCATCGCCCGTCAGGCCAACCACATGCGTGAGATCCTGGACGATTTGCTGGACGTGTCGCGGGTCACCCGCGGCCAGGTCTCGCTCGATGTCGCCCCGCAGGATTTTGCGTCCGTTGTCTCGATGGCGGTCGAGCAGGTCAGGCCGCTGATCGAACAACACCAGCATGTCTTGCATTGCGATCTCGGACCCGAAGCGCTGGTTGTGCTGGGTGACCGTGCACGCCTGATCCAGATCCTCAGCAACTTGCTGACCAACGCGGCCAAATATACGCCGGCCGGTGGTCGCATCAGCCTGCAGGTACAAGCCACGCCCGAGCGGGTCATCACCACCGTACAAGACAACGGGGACGGCATTGCAGCTGAACTGATGCCGGCAATCTTCGACCTTTTTTCACAGGGCTCGCGAGCGGCCGATCGCAAGCAAGGCGGTCTTGGGCTTGGCCTGGCGCTGGTCAAGCAACTGGTCGGCCTGCACGGCGGCAGCATCACCGCGAACAGCGAGGGGCCGGGCACGGGGGCGATCTTTCGGATCGAACTGCCACGCCATGACAGCCAACTGGCGATTGGCGACGGCCAGACCATGCCCGCTGCAGCCGAACTTCCGCCCGGCCCGCTTCGGGTGGTGATCGTCGACGACAACGCCGACGCCGCTCACAGCCTGGCCGCGATGCTCGAGATGCACGGTCACAGCACGCTGATCGCACACGATGGCAACAGCGCACTGGCGATGCTCGAGGGCGAGCCGGTCGATGCCTTCTTGCTCGACATCGGCCTGCCCGGCATGAACGGCTACGAGCTGGCCGACATGTTGCGCGCGCGCCCGCAGACGCGCGATGCCACGCTGATCGCCATCACGGGCTACGGTCAGCCTGCTGATCGCGCCCGCAGCGTCGAAGCCGGCTTCCATCACCATCTGGTCAAGCCGGTCGACGTGGTCGATGTGCTGACTGCGCTGCAGCGCGGAGCACACCAGCCGGTGGCATCGCCCACGGTGTGAGCGTTCAGCCGGGACGCTTGGCCTGAGCGCCGCAACCGAATCTGCGGGTAAGCCGTCTCCGACGCCAAGTCAGCCACTTTTCGCACGGCCAGCGGGACATTCCTCCCGGATAGTTGCCGCATCCAAACCGAGAGTGGAAGATGAGCATTTCGATCGAGAGCAGCGCGCAGTTCGCGGCACCGTCCTGGGCGCTGATGGGTCTTGAGCCAGTCCGCGCCGCATTCGAGTATGCGGGCATGCGGACGATGGACCGATCCCGGTTGCCAACTGGCGACGGTCACACCGTGGTGCTGTTTCCAGGGCTGGCGTCCGATGAACGCGCGATCGGTCCGCTGAAAGAATTTTGCGAGGGGCTCGGCTATGCGGCCCAGGATTGGGGACGAGGCTTCAACACCGGCCCGCAAGGCGATCCCGAGGAATGGCTCGATGAGTTGACCCGGCATATCCAGACGAAAATCAAGTCCAGCCGCGGAACCGTCAGTCTGGTGGGCTGGAGCCTCGGCGGAATCTACGCCCGCGAGGTGGCCAAACGGATCCCGTGGCGCGTCAGGCAGGTGATCAGCATCGGCACCCCGTTCGCAGGTTCGAGCCAGCACACCCGCGTCGGCTTGGTGTATCGGATCTTGAATGGCAGTGCGCCCGCTGTCGATGATTCCCTGAGCAGGAGGCTACGCACCGCCCCGCCGGTTCCGACAACTTCCATTTACAGCCGCAGCGACGGCGTGGTGGCATGGCAGGCGTGTATTCAGCGGGGTCGCCGCGGCCAGACTGAAAACATCGAAGTGGCCGGCAGCCACTGCGGTTTGGGTTGGAACGCCAAGGTCTTTGCCGCACTCGCCGACCGCTTGAGTCAAGCCCCGGGATCCTGGAAACCCTACGCTCAAGCGGCCAGCGCGACCGCACCGTCGCCGATTGCGGCTCGTTTTACCGAAACGGTTGTATCGGGTCGTCAAGCCCCGCTGGTTTCCGGGAGCTGACCGGTGGCACGTCGATTGCCGATGTGCCCCTGACGATTTCGTCTGAATTTCAGAAGAGAGCCATTCAATGCCTACATCCGCTGCCAAAAAAGCGCCCGCCAAGAAGTCCGCTTCCAAACAGTCCAAGCCCACGAGCGGGGCGTCGGATGCGGTGAAACTCCTGACCGCTGACCACCGCGAGGTGAAGGCACTTTTTCAGGAATATCAGAAGCTGGTCGACCACGAAGCCGATGGCGATGAAAAGCAGGAGCTGGCCGAGCAGATCTGCATGATGCTGACGGTGCATGCAACGGTCGAGGAAGAGTTGTTCTATCCCGCCGCAGAAGCCGCCATCAAGGAACCGGATCTGGTCGACGAGGCCAATGTCGAGCATGCCAGCGCCAAGGAGCTGATTGCGCAGATCGAGGCCTCCGACCCGTCGGACAAGCTCTATGACGCCAAGGTCAAGGTGCTCGGTGAATACATCGACCACCACGTCAAGGAAGAAGAAGGCGAACTGTTCCCGCAATGTCGCAAGGCAAAGATGGATCTGGCGGGCATCGGCGAGCAGATCGCACAACGAAAGGCCGAATTGATGGCCGAACTCGAGATGACCGAGTAACGGCGGCATCGCCGGATGCCGACTGCGGCGTCCGACGCCGCGGCCCATGCCCGGGGCCGGTGAACCGAGCAAGCAATCCCCGATTCGATGCTGCGCCCACGGCTGCCCCGCAGCAGTGCGGCACCCGAATCACAGGCCGGCGACAACTGACCGTCGCCGAGAGATAGCGACCAGGTGGTTCTTCTGACGAATCGCCGGCGGTCGATCGGTCAAAAATCACCAAAGGACTTCCTCATGGCGTCATCGAAATCTTCCTCCGCATCCGGCCGTTCGGCCAAGGCGGCGTCCCGCAACACCGACAGCGGCCCGGCCAAGGTCGGCAAACCGCCAGCGGGTGATCTGCCTGCACAAAAGATGGCGCAGACCCAGGATCTGGCCGCCGCCATGCCGGCAAACACCAACAAGGCGCTCGAGCACGGATACGAGAACGCGCAGCAGCCGCCAGTCGGCTTGACCGCCGAGCCGGCGTCGCGTTTGCCCACCGGCAGCACCCTCAGCGAAGCCAACAGCAGCGAGAAACTCGGCACGGTCGCGCCCGAAGGTGTCAACGTCACCATCGGGCCGCTGGACCGCGTGCGTGTCGATTCTGCAAATCGGGCGCTCACCACCAACCAGGGCGTGGCAGTTGCCGACAACCAGAATTCGCTGAAGGCGGGCGCGCGCGGGCCGGTGCTGCTCGAAGATTTCATCCTGCGCGAGAAGATCACCCACTTTGACCACGAGCGCATTCCCGAGCGGATCGTGCACGCACGGGGTTCGGGTGCACACGGGTTTTTCGAATGTTATGAGGCGCAGACCGACCTGACCAAGGCCGCTCCGTTCAAGGAGGCAGGCAAGATCACGCCGGTGTTTGTCCGCTTCTCGACCGTGGCGGGTGAACGCGGGTCGAAAGATACGGCGCGCGATGTGCGCGGCTTCGCGGTCAAGTTTTATACCGACGAAGGCAACTGGGATCTGGTGGGCAACAACATTCCTGTCTTTTTCATCCAGGATGCGATGAAGTTTCCCGACCTCGTCCATGCGGTCAAGCCCGAGCCCCATCACGCAATGCCGCAGGCCGCCTCGGCGCACGATACGTTCTGGGATTTTGTTTCGCTGATGCCCGAATCGGCTCACATGCTGATGTGGCAGATGTCGGACCGCGCCATCCCGCGCAGCTACCGGATGATGCAGGGCTTCGGCGTACACACCTTCCGATTGGTCAACGACGCCGGCGACAGCGTCTTCGTCAAATTTCACTGGGAGCCCAAGCTCGGTACCCATTCGCTGGTGTGGGACGAGGCGGTGAAGATTTCCGGCGCCGATCCCGACTTCCACCGCCGTGACTTGTGGGAGGCCATCGAAGCCGGTGAATATCCCGAGTGGGAACTCGGGTTGCAGGTCTTTACCGAGGAGCAGGCCGAGTCGTTCAGCTTCGACATTCTGGATGCCACCAAGCTGGTACCCGAAGAACTGGTGCCGGTGAAGATCGTCGGGCGGATGGTGCTGAACCGCAACCCCGACAACTTCTTTGCCGAAACCGAACAGGTCGCCTTCTGCACGGCACACGTCGTTCCCGGAATCGATTTCACCAACGACCCGTTGTTGGCCGGCCGCATCCACTCGTACGTCGACACCCAGATCTCGCGCCTTGGTGGCCCGAACTTCCACGAGCTGCCGATCAATGCGTCGGTTGCGCAGGTTCACAACAACCAGCGCGACGGCATGCACCGGCAGGCGATCCATCGCGGCCGGGTATCGTACGAACCCAACTCGCTGGCCGGCGGCTGCCCGTTCCAGGCTGGCGGTGCGCAAGGTTTTGTCAGTGTCGGGCGACGCATCGACGCGCAGGAATCAAGCGACAAGGTACGCGCCAAGCCGGAAAAGTTTGCCGACCATTACACCCAGGCAACACTGTTCTTCGAAAGCCAGACGCCGGTCGAGCAGGCTCATATTGCGGCAGCGTTCCGCTTCGAGTTGTCGAAAGTGACGGTGCCGGCGGTCCGCGAACGCGTCGTCGCCCTGTTGCGCAACGCGTCCGACGAATTGGCGGCTCAAGTGGCAGCCGGGCTGGGCATCAGGCAGATGCCGCAGCCGCTGCCGAAAGCGCTCGACGTCGCGGCCACACCGGAGGTGACGCGGTCGGAGATGCTCTCGCTGATGGCCCGTCCCGGCGACGGCGGCATTCGCACCCGCAAGGTTGCCATCCTCGTCGCCGATGGGTCGGACGGTGTCTCGATTGCCAGCATCCAGGCTGCCCTGCTCGACGCCGGAGCGGTACCGCGCCTGGTCGGCCCACGGATTGGCGGGTTCACGACGACCGCTGGCGACGAGATGCAGGCCGATGCGTCGCTCGAAAACGAGCCCGGCTTCCTGTTCGACGCATTGGTGTTGCCCGATGGCGAAGAGGCTGTACAGACGCTCGCTGCCATCGGGCACACTGGCGAATTCATTCAGAACCAGTACCGCCATGGCAAGACGATCTTGGCGGTCGGCGCGTCGATCGGTTTATTGGGCATGTTCGATATTCCCGGCGCATTGCCGAATGGCGATCCCGATCCGGGTCTGATCAGCTCAGCCGGCCCGGCAGACCTCAGTGCTGCGACAGAAGCCTTCATCGCAGCAATGGGCCAGCATCGCCACCCGGACCGCGAGCAGGATCCTCCGGCGGTGTGAGCGTTGACCGGGTGATGGTGCGCAGCGAATAGACAGTCAGCCGGCGCACCCTCTCGGATTGATCAGACGCCGCGGCGGCTGAACCGCGGCCTGATCGATCGATGCCCGGCAACATCGTCGGGCACGCGATGCCATCAGAATAACGGTCCGCCTTCAAATCGGACCGTTGCAGCATCGAGCGTCAACATCGACGTTCAGAAGCGATCGGACCGAAACATCCCGATCGCCACTCGATGGAGTCCGTCAATCTTCCCTTGTTCGCCGCGGCGGCGCTGGTTTTTGCCAGCGTGCTGACGGGTCTGTTCTCGACCCGGATCGGCTTTTCGTTCCTGCTCGTTTTCCTGTTCGCCGGAATCGTGGCGGGTGAAGACGGCATCGGCGGTTATCGCTTCGACGACTTCCGCCTGTCGTTCTGGGTCGGCAACGTCGCGTTGGCCATCATCCTGCTCGACGGCGGCTTGCGCACCGCCATCGCCACCTTCCGCACCGGGCTGAAACCGGCCTCGGTGCTGGCCAGCGTGGGCGTGGTGATCAGCGCGGGCATCACGGCGCTGATCGGCAGCTGGGTGGCCGGCCTGGACGCCCGCACCGCGATGCTGCTCGGTGCGATCGTCGGCTCGACCGATGCCGCAGCGGTCTTCGCGTTGCTGACTCGATCGGGGGTGACACTGAACGAGCGGGTCGCTGCCACGCTGGAGATCGAATCCGGCGTCAACGACCCGATGGCCGTATTTCTGACCCTGGCCTGCATTTCGCTGATCGCCGGCGGCGGCGCGCCCCCATCCGCCGTGGCATCCAGCTTGTTCTGGAGCTTCACCCAGCAATTCGGCTGGGGCCTGGCAGCGGGTGCGTTCAGCGGCTTTGCCATGGCCTGGCTGCTCCGCAAAGTTGCCGCCCGCGACGCCGACAGCGGCGTATTGGCGTTGTTGATCGGCGCCGGCGGCTTGGCGATCTTTGCTGCCGCCGGCCTCGGCGGCGGTTCGGGTTTTCTGGCGGTGTATCTGTTCGGGCTGATCGTGGCCAACCGCGCCGCCCAGGCGGTCGCGCCGACGCTGGCAGCCATCGACGGTTATGCCTGGTTGGCCCAGGCGGGCATGTTCCTGTTGCTCGGCCTGCTGGTCACACCGTCGACGATGCTGCAATCGATCGGTCCCGGCCTGGCAGTGGCCGCAACGTTGATCTTCGTGGCCAGACCGGTGGCCGTGTGGCTGTGCCTGCGGCCGTTCCGCTTCAGTGCGCGCGAAACCTGGTTCATTTCATGGGTCGGTCTGCGCGGCGCCGTGCCGATCGTGCTGGCGCTGTTTCCGCTGATGGCCGGCACGCCGCAGGCCGACCTGCTGTTCAACATCGCGTTCATGGTGGTGCTGGCGTCGCTGTTGATCCAGGGCAGCACGATCGGCTTCGTGGCGCGCAAACTGAAGGTCGCCCTGCCCGATGTCGCTGACGAGCAGCAGGTCCGGGCGGTTTTCCGCGATTTCGCGCTCGATCCGTCGGCGTCGATCGAGTCGGTATGCGACTTCTACGGCTTGCCACGGCCGGCGTCAGCGCAGCTCGCCCTGGACGCGTGGATGACAGCCGAGTTGCGGCGCCCGCCGGTTGCCGGTGACACGGTCGGTCTTGGCACGGCGACACTGGTCGTGCGCAGAATCGAAGACGGTCGGATCGCGGAAATCGGCATTGGACTGGCGCGCTGACGGGCGCAGAAAAGCGCGGCGCGGCGCCTGTCAGCGGCATCAGGACAGCGACTGTCGCCAGGCGCCGTCGCGGAACGCGGCGAGCAGTTTCTTGGCCCGGCCGTCATCGAGGTCCATCAATGAGCGGCCCTGACCGAAAAAATCGTTCAGACCGGGAATGCTGGCGAGTTGGCGTTTGCCGACCCGGGCAAAACCCATCGACCACCGATCGAACGACCGGCTAGCAATCGGCTCGATGATCAGCTTGGTGATTCGCGCATGCCGCTGGTCGGTCTCCAGCTTCTGCAGCAGCGCTTCGACAACCGGCTGCTCACCTTCGAGCGCCTGGAAGAACGTCCTGTCGCTATATAACAGCATGCCGGTCACCCCGACTGCGGTGTTGTTCTCGCGACAGGTTGCCAGCAGTTCGGTCAGGTCTTCGACCGTGAACTCGCGGGTTGCAGCGCTGCAGTAGATACAGACGACCAGATTCATCGTGGGAGATTCAGTATTTTGCGATGTCGATCGCACGCCGGGCAAACGGCGCGCCCGGCGCGCCGCTTGGTGACCGCCGAAATCTTCTAGCCCCGATCGCGGGACGACCGCGGCTCGACCACGCACAGTTCGGCCAGCACCCGGCGCAGTTCGGCCAACCGCGGCGGTTTTGCGAGGACCCGGTCGACACACGAGGGGTGCTCGCCATCGTCGTTCATGCGCTGCCCCCAGCCGGTCAGCATGACCACTGGTGCTGGACTGATCGTCTTGGCGATTCGCGCCACCTGAATCCCGTCGACATGGGGCATGCCGAGATCGGTCAGGATGACGTCGAAAGCGGGGGCAGGCGGGATCGCTCGCAAACGAGTGACCGCTGCAGCACCGCCGTCGGCGGTTTCGACTTGATGCCCATCGTCGCGCAACATGTCCGACAGCGAGCGCAGGATCAGCGGATCATCGTCGACCACCAGCACATGCAGGGTCCGAGTGACCGCGCCCAGAACCGGCTGCGGTGGCGCAGCCACCAGCGTATCCGCCTTGACCGGAAAATGAAGTCTCGCGCGGGTGCCGGATCCCGGACTGCTGACAACCTCGACTTCGCCGCCGTGTCGTTGCATCGTGCCGTACACCATGGCCAGTCCGAGCCCGGTGCCGCGCTCGCCCTTGGTCGTGAAAAACGGTTCCATGCATTGCTTCAGCGTCGCCTCGTCCATGCCGACGCCGTCGTCCTCGACTTCGACGGTAATCCGCCCGCCGTCGACCGCGGAAGGCTGCAGCAGCGTTCGAATCGTCAGCCGGCCTCCCGTCGGCATGGCATCCACGGCATTGAAGATCAGATTGGTCAGGGCATCGCGCAGCTCGGTATCGACCGCGCGCACCGTGGGCAGCAACGGCGCGAAGTCGCGCACCACCTCGATGGCAATTCCCCTGCGCTGCGGCATGTCACGCCAACGCGCGCGGGTCAACTCGATCACCTGGTCCACCAGCAAGCCGATATCAACCGGCTGTCGCGATACGGTCTCGTCGCGCGGGCGATAAAACTCTCGCATGCGCGCAACGGTGTGGGCGACGTCCTCGATGGCGCGCGAGATCACGGCCAGCCGCTCACGGCCCCGCGCGCTCAACCCCGGTTCGCCCTCCAGCATCGCCTCTACGTACAGCGCCGCTGGCGAGACGGCATTGTTGATGTCGTGGGCAATTCCGCTCGCCATTTCGCCGAGCGCGCGCAACCGCTCTTGCTGAAGCACGGCCTGCTGGGTGTGGCGCAGTCGGTCGTAGGCGGATTGAAGCGCGCGGTGGAGCTGTGCCTGCTGAGCCGCCAACGACACGTGGCCGCTCAACTGGCGCAAAAACTCGCAATCAGCACTGCCGAATGCATCCGCAGACTCGCGAGCGAGCAGCAGCACGCCGAAGACATTCGATTCGAACTCGAGCGGCGCCAGCACCAGGCTGTACAGCCCGGCATCGGCCAATCGCCCCAGCAGCGATTGTTCTGCTTCGCGGGTGTCGGTCTGATAGACGAACTCACCGCGCAGTGCACGCTCCACGCAGGCAGCCGGGTCGCCGAGTTCGACGGCCTGCAGCCGCTCAGACTGCGCCGTTCCAGCCGCGGCAGCCGTGGCCCGATGACGGATTTGCAGCGAACAGACCATTGTGGCCGGCTCACCAAAAGCAACCAGCGCGGCCGGCATCTGCTCGGCCAAGCGGTCGCAGACGATCCGGTAAATGCGGTCGAGATCGTCTCGCTCGCCGATCGCATGGGTGATGCGCTGCAGCAATTCCATCCGGTCCAGCTGACTCTCCACCCGGCGCTGGGCACCACGAATCGTGCTCAAATCGGACATGCCACCGACCATGCGCACCGGGCGCCCGCCGGCATCGCGAATCATCCGCACCCGCACCAGCACGTCGAGCCAACGGCCGTCAGCGTGTTCGTAGCGGTACTCGATCGCCGACTGGTCTTCCGATCCCTCACCGAACGCCTGCATGGTCGTCATCACCCGCGCGACATCGTCCGGATGAATATGACGGCTCCAGCCGTCGATCGGCGGATCGGTCTTCTCGGGCGGACGGCCGAACAAGCGCTGGTAGCCGTCGCTCCACCACAACTCGCCCGTCACCAGGTTCCACTCACCGATCGCGTCGAGCGACGCCTCGGCCAGCAACCTGAAGCGGACCAGGCTTTCCTCGGCCGCATGCTCCGCCGCCTTGCGGCCGCCGATGTCGCGCTGAATCGCGATCCAGTGGGTGAACCGGCCGGTGTCGTCCGCCACGGGAGCCACGTCGACCTCAAGCCAGATCGGATGACCTTCCTTGGTGTAATTGATCAGTTCTTCGCGGACCGGTTGGCCGCTGATCAGCGCGTCGCGAATCCGCCGCAGCGCGCTGCGGTCGGTTCGAGGACCCTGCAGCAGGCGAGGTGACCGGCCGATGATTTCGGTTGGTGAATAACCCGTGATTCGCTGGAAAGCCGGGTTGACGTAGACCGTGCGCGGGCCGGGCTCGTCGAGCGAATCGGCCTCGCAGATCAGGACAATGTCGTTGCTGCGCGCAACGCAGGCCTCGAGCAAGCGCATTCGCTGCGCATCGAGCCGCTGCGTTGTGACATCGCGCATGAAGATGGCCAGCCCGCCCGCCGCAGGATAGGCGGTAATGCCCAGCCAACTGGGCGACGACGCCCAACGGGCTTCGAATGACACCGTACAGCGCTCTTGCGCCGCCTGCCGACAGCGGAGGCCGATTTCGGATCCGATCCACGCCGGAATCTCCTCCCACACGATCTTGCCGTACAGGCTGCTCCGCTCGCGCTGCAGCAGGTCCTCTGCACGTCCGTTGAGGTAGGTGAACCGCCACTCGCCGTCGAGGGTGATGCACGCTGCGTCAATGCTCCCGAACGCGGATTCGAGACGCTCTGCGAGTTCGCGGGTCGTGCGTGCGGCAATCTCGAGCAACGCGCGGCTGCGCTCCAATGCCGCCTCGGCGGCATGGCGGCGGCTCAGATCCCGGGCAATGCCGAACACACCGGCAATGCTGCCGTCGACGATCATCGGCAGATTAGTCACCTCGACCGGAATCCGTTGCCCCTGACGGTTCAACGCCACCGTTTCATAACGCACCGGCTCACCGCCTAGCGCACGAGCAAACCAGCTTTGCGTGGAGGCCAGCATCTCGGGGGCAACTGTCGGCGCGAAATGACCGGGCAGCGCCTCCTCCCCAGACCAGCCGGTCAAGGCCAGAAATGCAGCGTTTCCATCGATGACGCGGCCGTCGGTATCGAGCAGGAACACCGAGTCGGGGTGATGCTCGAACAGCGAGCGGTAGCGTGGCTGCCGCTCGAGCAACTTGCGGGCTGACTCGCACGATTCGCTGACGTCATTCAGCGACTGCTGACGGGTTGCTCTGTGGCGCAGCGCGTCGGCTGCCTGCCGCCGTCGCAGCAGGCTTCCAATCCGGGCCAGCAGTTCGCGCGGCGGCATCGGCAGCGTCAGGCAGCCGTCGGCTCCGGCCTCCAGACTGGCGACTTGGGTCTCCGAGTCGACGCGTCGGTACGCGACGTGCACCAGGACGATTTGCGCCGACACCGGGTCGGCCTGCAGGCGGCGAGCCAATTCGATCCCATCCCCATTCGCCAACTGCAGGCCGATCAGAGCCACCTCCAGCTGCCCGGATTGCGCGAGGTTGCAGGCATCGACCGGATCGGCCGTCGCCAGCACACGATGCCCGGCGGATTCGAGTACGCCCGCGAGCTGGTCTCGCGCGGCACCGTCCACATCGACGATCAGCAGATTGTTCATCGTTGCCTGAGCAGGTTGCATGCCGAACAATGGAAGAAGCAGACCGCGCTGACCGAATCGACGCGCGGGTCAGACTGGTCAGCCACGCCCGGGATCGACCAAGCCATGTCGAACACAGTAGAGCGCCAGACCGACCGAATCGTCGATGCCGACGCGTTCCATGATCCGCGCGCGATGCACATCGACCGTCTTCGGACTGAGACCGAGCTCGAATGCGATTTCCTTGCTGGCCAGCCCGCGCCCGATCATCACCAGGATCTGCAACTGGCGTTCGGTTAGCAATTCCTCCGGTGCGCGTTCGGTCGCGCGCAGCAGGCGTTCGGTTATCTGGGGACCGTAATAGACCTGCCCAGCCATCACCGCGTGTACGGCCTGGGCCAGGTCGATCGCGGAACCTTCCTTCATCAGATAGGCGGCGGCACCGAGCTTGTAGGCTCGCCGGATGAAGTCGGGCGAATCGTGCATCGACACGACAATGACCGGCGCCGACGTTTCAAGCTGCCCCAGCGCCGTCAACCCGTCCATGCCGCACATCGTGATGTCGGTGACGATCAGGTCGGGCAAGTGGTCGGATGCCAACGCCAGCAACTCCTCGCCACTGCGCGCCTCGCCGACGACCGTCACATCGGGGACCCGCTCGAGCAGCAATTTGAGCCCCGAGCGAACCAGGTCATGATCGTCGGCGAGCAGCGTGCGGATCATCGAGGTCTCACGGCTCAAGGACCCAGCACCAGCCGCAACACGCTTCCGCGGCTGGGGCGTGAACGAAAGCGCAACCGGCCACCGAACAATTCGACGCGCTCGATCATGCCGTGCAGCCCGAGATTGCGTGGGCTCAGGCCGCCGGCCAATGTCGCCTGCGGGTCGAAGCCGATGCCGTCATCAGCCACCGCCATGCACAACATGCCGGACTCCAGGTAGTGCAGCCGCACCAGGATCGACGACGCTCGCGAGTGCCGCACCGCGTTGGTCAGTGCTTCCTGCAGCACGCGCATCGCCACCGCGTGCGCCGGTGTCGGCCGGACGGGCGGCGTACCCCGACGGCGCAGGGTGCCCTGCAGACCGCTGCCGACCAGCTGCTGCTGCAATATCGCCTGAGCCGCCGCGCTCAGGCCCAGTACCTCCAGCGGCGCGGGGCGCAACATGAACGACATCGACTTGACCTCGTCGATCGCCTGCCGCGACAACATCAGCACGCGTTCCAGCGCCTGCTGCATGGCGGCCGGATTGGTATCCATCGCCGCCTGCACGTGGATGGCGATGCCGGTCAGTTGCTGACCCAGGCTGTCGTGCAGCTCGCGGGCAACTGCACAGCGCTCGAGCTCCTGCGCATCGACCAGGCGCGCCGACAGCAAGCGCATCCGTGCGTTGGCGCTTGCCAGCGCACGCTCGGCCTCGCGCCGTGCCTGCTCGCGCGCACGTTCGCGCAGCACCCGCTCGATCACCGCCGGCAGCAGCCGCAGCTTGTCCTTCGGAACGTAATCCTTGGCGCCAGCGCGAAACAACTCGACCACCGCAGATTCGCCGATAGCCCGCGTCACCACCACCAGCGCCGGCGGATCAACCCGATCGCCGACGATGGCCAGCGCCGCTTCAGCGGAAAAACCCGGCATCGTGTAGTCGCACAGCACCAGCGGGGTCGCCGTCTTCAGCGCTGCGCGCAGCGAGACGGCGTTGTCAACGCGCTCGACCTTCGCCGCCAGCCCGGCCCGCTCGAGCGTGAGCTCGACCAGTTCGACATCAGCGGGGTCATCGTCGACGACGACGATGCGCAGGTACGTCACGTCGCCCATGCGGACGTCGCCTGATCGACGTGCAACCAATATGGCAAGACCACGCCGAGCAACTGCGCCCAGTCCTGCGTGCCACCCGGTTTGCGCACGAAGCTGCTGACACCGGCAGCGCAGGCGCGCCGCACATCGGCGCCGGCTTCAGTGGAGGACATCATCACGATGCGCACCATGGCGCCGGGACCGGGCAGGCGACGGATACCGGCCGCCAACGCAGCCCCATCCATTCCAGGCATGTGCAGATCGATCAGCAGCAGGAGCGGGTCGACTTGACCTGACGCCATGGCCGCCAGGCAGGATTCGGCGTTGCTGAAGACACGCACCGGCAGCCCGGGCGCGATCCGCTCGATTGCCAGCACGACCAGCATGCGGAGATCTTCACTGTCATCGACGATCACAACCTGTTTCATCGGTACCTCACCGCACGCAGCAGCGATTGCTTCGATGGACCGATTCTGAAGAGCGCGGTTCCCGAGCGCATAAGAAAATTGCCTACAGCGGCCGGAGCAATATACCTGCGGACGCAGCGGGGCCGGTGGCACAGTGACGGCCACGCTGTCCCACTCGCATCGACTCTGCCAACATGTCCTTCCAGACCAGCCGCCAGCAGGTGCTCGCACTGATCAACTCCTTGCTTGCCGATCAGCATCGGTTGCCAAGCGGCGAGGCGAGCGTCAGCGTCCGGCGTTACGGAGGTGGCGACGACGAGACGCCGGCGATGATTGCGCTGGTGCGCCTGAACACCTGGCGGCCGGACATCCTGCTGCGCAGTGCGCAGATCGAGCGCCAGCTGCGACTCGCGGTTCATCGTGCGATCGGGGTCCGGATCGGCTATGTATTCTGGCGCGTCGCCAGCAACGTCACGACGCCGGCTGATGTCAACGAGCGAATCCCCGTGCGCGCCGCGGCTCCCCGACTGGCGCAACTGCAACAGACGGCGCAGCAGGCCGGCGCCATGCCGCCCGACAATGCACCGGTGACCGACTGGGCTGATCTGGCCGACACGCTGCCGATGGAACGCTGAGCTGCAAGCAGCGGCCGCCGAGAGCGGCCGATTTGCATGCCTCAGACGGCCAGCCTTGCGTCGGGCGGCCAGCCGGCGGCCGTCAACCGGCTTCCCCGTCCGACCGCGTCCGGGCGCCATGGCGGAACGCGTCCTTCAGATGGCCCCGCAGTTCGATATCGTCCCACGGCTTGGTCAGGAAGCGATAGATCGCCCCGCGGTTGATGGCGTCTGTCACGGTGGCGAGGTCGGTGTAGCCCGACAACACCATGCGCACGATCTGCGGATACAACGTCCTGACCCGGGCCAGAAATTCGGTACCGGGAACGTTTGGCATCCGCTGGTCCGACAGAATCACCTGGACCGACTCGCGGGCCAGCAGCGCCAGCGCTTCCTCGGCTCCCGACGCGGTAAGCAGGCGATAGCCCTCATGGCGCAGGCACCGGGTCAACGACCGCAGGACATTTGGTTCGTCGTCAACCAGCAACAGGGTCGGCCGCTGATCGGCGTGGGCGTCGGCAGCCGGCCGGAACCCCGAGACAAACGTCTCGAATTCCTCTGGCATCAGGGGCCGGGCGATGTGGAATCCCTGTGCCACATCGCACAAATTGCGTTTCAGATAGGCCAGTTCGTGCTCGGTTTCAACGCCTTCGGCGACCACCTGCAGACGCAGGTGATGGGCCAGCGAAATCATGCTCAGTGTGATGGCCGCGTTGTCGACATCGCGATCGATGCTGCGCACAAAGCTGCGGTCGATCTTGATTTCGTGCACCGGCAAACGACGCAGATACGCCAGGCTGGAGTAACCGGTACCGAAGTCGTCGATCGACAAGCGCACACCCAATGTGCGCAGCGCGTGCAGCGTCTTGGTGGTCTGCTCGGAGGTGTCCATCAGCAGCGACTCGGTCAGCTCGAGCTGCAGCCGATTCGGCGCCAGTCCGGCCAGGCGGAGAATGGACTCGACATGCGGCGAAAACCCTTCGCAGCGCAGTTGCAACATCGACACGTTCACGGCGACAGCGCAGTCGAGCAGACCGCGCTGAACCCATACCGCATGCTGTCGGCACGCTTCGAGCAGCACCCAATCACCGAGTGCGACGATCTGTCCCGACTCTTCAGCCAATGGAATGAACTCGCCCGGCAAGATCTCGCCACGGGTCGGATGCTGCCAGCGCACCAGAGCTTCAACACCTGCAATCCGGCCGGATCGCAGGCTGAGCTGGGGCTGATAACGCAATCGCAGTTCGCCGGCCCCGATGGCGTGGTCGAGCTGTTCGCGCAGCGTACGCCGGCGACCGACCTCGGCGCCGAGTTCACTGCTATAGATGCACGCGGCACCAGGACCCGCCTGCTGCAACGCAAAGCCGGCGTGTTGCAGCAGCAGTTCGGCTTCGTCCGAATTGGCGTCGCCGAACGCGAGTCCTGTCCGACCGCCTCCGGCAACGTCTGCGCCGCCGATCCGGTACGGGCGGGCAAGCGCCGCGCGCACGCGTTGCGCCAGCTCGACGGCGTCGTCAGCGGCCCGCAGATCGGGTAACAGGGCGACGAACTCGTCGCTGCCAGTGCGGCTCAGCGTGTCGCCGTCGCGCAGGCAACCGGCAATGCGATCCGCTGCCTGGCGGAGCACTTGGCCCCCGACGGCGTGGCCGAGCACCACATTCAGTTCGCGCAAGCCGTCCAGACCGATGCTCAGGATGGCCACGGTTCTCGAGCGTCGCCGCGACAGGGTCAACGCCTGCTGCACGCGATCGAGCAGCAAGGTGCGATCAGGCAGCCCCGTCATCGGATCGTGCGTGGCACGACGGAGCAGTTCGGCTTCATGACGCAGGCTGCCGCTTACATCGTGCTGCAGTCCGATGAAATGGGTGACGGTGCCGGAAGCGTCACGAATCGGGCTGATCGCCAGCTCATTCCAGAACAATGACCCGTCCCTGCGATAGTTGCGGATCACCACCTTGGCCGCCTCGCCTCGGCTGAGTGCCTCGCGCAATGCAACCAGCCCTTCCTGCTCCCGGTCATGCTCCTGCAGAAAGCGGCAGTTTCTACCCATGACCTCGTCGACGGAATACCCGGTCAGCTCGAGGAACGCCGGATTGACATAGACGATCGGCTGATCGGTGGCGCGAACATCGGTGATGATGATCCCGTCGAGGCTCGCATCGAGTGCGCTGCGGAGAAATGCCGGGATTTGCGAAGCGGCGGCGCCGGCCTGTTGGCGCAGCCAGACGAGGTGTGCCGGGCGGCCATGCCAGCTCGATGCGACACCCCGCAGTTCGAAGCGTTGCTGGTCGACAGCAATGACCGTGCCATCACGGCATTCGAGGTCAGCCGGATCGATGGCGGCGATGGCGGCATTCGTGCGCGCCGACAACTCGCCGTCGACACGTCCGGTAAACATCCGCCGCGCGGTCGGACTCACACAGACGACTCGTGCGTCTGTGTCGAGCACGAGCAGCGCGCCACGGCCATGTTCCACCAGGGCGCGCAGACCTGCGTCCGCCGCAGGCACGGTGTGAGCAGTCTCCTGAACGGTCGATCGGTCGGCCTTCACGGCGACGCATCGACGGGCGGACGCAACGGCAGCCAGAGCCGGAAGCAGGTGCCGCGTCCGACTTCGCTTTCGACCTTGATGAAGCCTCCGTGGTCATGGGCGATGCCGTACGACAAAGACAAGCCGAGCCCGGTGCCCTGGCCGACCGACTTGGTCGTGAAAAACGGCTCGAAGATACGGTCGAGGTATTGCACGGGTATGCCGTGTCCGTTGTCCTCGACTTCGATCCGAACGCCATCGCCGTCCGGCATCGCGCGCACCACGATATCGCCGTTCTCCCCGACCGCATGGGCCGCATTGACCAGCAGGTTGATCAGCACCTGTCCAATGCGCGGCGGGCTGCACAGCACCAGCGGCAGCGGCGCCAACTCGGTGCGGACCACTGCCTTGTACTTGAGCTCGTTGCGGCACATTGTCAGCGCGCTGTCGATGCATTGGTGCAGATCGGTCGGGATTGCCTCTTGGCCATCGTCGGCCCGCGAAAAATCCTTCAGCGAGGTGACGATTTGCCGCACCCGGTCGATGCCGTCCTGCGATTCGGCAACCAGCGCGACGATGTCCTCGGTCAGAAAGTCGATGTCGATCTGCTCGCGCAGCCGCGCCAGTTCCGCCTGGCCCATCGAGCCGCTTTCGTACGCGCGGATCAGCCGCAGCAGGTCGTTGATGTAGCCCGACAGCGTGCCGATGTTGGACATCACGTAGCCGATCGGATTGTTGATTTCGTGGGCCACCCCAGCAGCCAGCTGCCCGATCGCCGCCAGCTTTTCCGCTTGCGACAACTGACGCTGTGCCTGCTGCAGACGCGCCCGCAATTCGCATGTCGCCTGTTCATCGCGATGGTCGGTCGGCGCGCCGTAGGCCGGTTGTGCACCCGTGACGTTCATGCCGCGCTTTCGCAAAGTACCGCGCCCGCCGGCTCGGTCAACTCACCTGCGCTCACCGTGACCCAAAAAAAGTCGCCCGTGATCGACTCGATCCGTCGCAGGTGCGCGATCCGCGCCTGATCGAGGACCTGCCCGGCCGACAGCAGCAGCATGCCGTTGGAAGACAGCAGGTCCAGCGCGAGCGACATGCCCGGGCGCAGCCGGTCACTCGACAGCAGCTGCTTGCGCGTCGGCGCCAGCACGGGCTGATCATGCGCCGCCAGCATCGCATCGACAACCCGGGGGTCGTAGAGCGTGCCGCGGTTTTGACGCAAGCGGCGAAAGGCCTGTTCGGCGGTCAGGGGCAAAAGCGTGATGACGCCCGCCTGCAGATGCTCGAAATCCGTCACGACGCGCAGGATCCTGGCGCCCAGCGCGATGGCGTCGCCGGCCGCACGGCCAGGTATCCCGCTGCCGTCGTGGTTCTCGTTGACCTGACCGAGCAACATGGCCGCGCCACGCAGCGACTGCAGTTCCATCAATGCGCTCTCACCGATCTGCGGATGGCTCGAGGCCCGCCGGCGCTGGTCCGGCCCGAGCGCCTCGAGCGGTGTCTTGACCAGCGAATCCGGCAAACTGAGCTTGCCGATATCGTGCAAGAGCGCCGCGAACATTGCATCGCTCGACGCTTCGCCGACCAGGCCCAACCCCGGTCCGATCGCGCGCAGGTGCCGGGCAATCGCCTGCGGACAACGCGCACTGAGCCCGGCCCGCGCCCCGATCAGGCTGGACAGCATGCGCACCGTGCTGACGAATTCGGTCTTCATCCGATCGTGTGCGTCGCGCAGTTCGGCCAGCGCAGACTCGAGTTCGTCGGTGCGGGCGCGTACACGCGCCTCGAGACTGACATTCAATCCTCTCAGTTCCTGATTCTGCTTCGCGGTCAGCACGCGCAGCGCATCCCGTTCACGCACCAGCGCACGACGCGCCAGACCGTCCTTCAGAACCTGGTTGAGCTGAACGTCGTCCCACGGCTTGGTCAGATAGCGAAAGATCTCGCCGTCGTTGACGGCCGACACCGCCGATTCGATATCCGAGTAGCCGGTCAACAGCACGCGGATCGCATCCGGTGCGAGCTCGCGCGAAATCCGAAGCACGTCGGCACCGCTGATCCCGGGCATCCGCATGTCGCACACGATGGCGTCGAAAGGCTGGCTGCGCAATTGCTCGAGTGCTTCCTCGCCACCGCAGGCGGTGTGGATCACGAAGCCCTGGCCGCGCAGCGAGCGCCTCAGCGAACTGAGGACGTGGGGTTCATCGTCGACGATCAGGAGGCGCGGAGAGGGCGCGGCGTCGTCCGCCACGGTTTCGAAGGGGTTCAGAGGGCGGGTCATACGACTTGCAGGTGCAGGTTGACGGGACGGTGCGTGGCCCGCCGCGGCGGAAGCGGCGAGGCGTGACAAGGCTGTTTCAGCGGTTTTCCGATGGCGCCAAAGGCAGCGAGACGGCAAAGGTGGCGCCTTCGCCAAGCCTCGACTCGGCCCTGACCAAGCCGCCGTGCCGCTCGACGATGCGCTTCACGTTGGCCAGCCCCATCCCCGTCCCTTCGAATTCATCGGTGCGATGCAGGCGGTGGAACGGATTGAACAAGCTCCCGCTGTGCGCCGGGTCGAAACCGGCACCGTTGTCACGCACCCACACTTCACATTGCTGGCCGAGGCGGCCCGCATCGATGTCGATCCGGGCCACCGAGCAGCCGCGGGTGTACTTCACTGCATTGGACAGCAGGTTGACGAAGGCCTGAAGCAGCAGCTCACCGTCGCCAAGCACGGCAGGCATCGGGCGAATCACCCATTCGATCCGACGACCTTCGTTCACCGGCTCGCTGCAGACGATCTCGCGCGCCCGATCTATAAGCACGTCGAGCTGCACCTCCTCCCGCTGCATCGGCTTGTCGCCGAGGCGCGCGAACGAGAGTAGTTTGCGGATCAGCTGATCCGCACGGTCACCCGCCTCGACGATGCGAAGCAGGTAGTTGCGCTCACGCTCGCCGAACGGCTTGTCGGCCGCGTCCATCGCGAAGCGCGCAAAACCTTGCATGATCTGCACCGGTGCACGCAGGTCATGGGCGACGCGCGCCGCGAACGCGTCGAGTTCACGGTTCGCCTTTTGCAGCTTGTCCGAGTTCGACATCACGGTCTTCAGCAGCTGGCGGTTCTGCACTCGCAGCCGGTGAACTTCGAGCGCGCGGCTGATCACCGGAGTGATCGCGCTGAGTCGAAAGGGCTTCAGAACGTAGTCCAGCGCGCCGATCTTCATCGCAGAGACTGCACTGTCCACAGTGCCGTGGCCGGTCATCAGGATAGCCACCAGATCGGGGTCGGTCTCGGCGGCGCGCTGAATCAGCGAAATGCCGTCGATGCCGGGCATCTGCAGATCGCTGAGCAGGAGGTCGAAGCTGCGCTTGTTCAGCAAGTCGAGTGCTTCGGCGGGATCGGACCGTCCGGTCACGTCATAGCCGAGATCGCCGAGCAGGCCGCACAGTGCCTCCAACTGCGGCACCTCGTCATCGACGATCAGCAGCGCAGGAAGCTTGGGCTCGCGGCCGATCTCCACAGCCGGACCGACTCCCACTGCAGACGGAAACCGTGAATCCGGCGCCATGGCCCGTCGCGAACCGCCACCACTCTCAAGCTTGCTTGCATACATGTCGAATTTCCTGGTTTGCAGCCTTGGCTCCGCGGCGGCAGTTGCCAGCCTTGCGTCGGGGGCCTCGGAAGCGATGATCGATGCGACCGGACCGACAGGCCTAAGGAAAATGCCTAGCCTGGCGGCGGCGGTTTGCTCAGTCCGGGTCCTTCGGCCGCTGTTCTGTCGCCGTGCAGCGCGCCAGCGCAGCCCGGATGTCGGCCAGGCGCGGCGGCTTGCTCAATAGTTCATCGACATGCTCGGGGGTTTCGTCGGCATCCTGCATCCGACGTCCCCACCCCGTCAGCATCAGCACCGGTGTCGAAGGGCTCGCGGCCTTGACCGCCTCGGCGACTTGCCGACCGTCCATTTGCGGCATCCCGAGATCGGTGATGACTGCATGAAACGGCCGCAACTGCTGCAGTGCAGCCGCGAACGCCTCGACACCGGAACGGCCACCGGGCTCTGCATGCACCTGATGGCCCTCCTCGTCGAGGATGTCTGCAAGCGAACGCAGCATCACCGGGTCGTCGTCGATCAGCAGCAGGCGCAGCGGTGCGCGCTCGGTTGCCAAGGCCGACTCTTCGCCCGCAGCTGTCTCGGTCGGCGGCAGCGGTGCGAACAGGAGGCGCGTCCGGGTACCCTCGCCCGGGGTACTGTCGATCTGGAGCTCGCCCCCGTGGCGGCGCATCGTCAGCGAAACCATGGCGAGGCCGAGGCCCGTGCCACGCTCGCCCTTGGTGGTGAAGTAAGGCTCGATGCAGCGCAACCGCGTGGATTCGTCCATGCCGACGCCGCTGTCAGCTACTTCGCAGCACACCATGGCAGGTGCCGGGCCGGGTTCCCGTGTGACCAGCGTGCGCAACGTCAGCGTACCGCCGGCGGGCATTGCGTCCAGCGCATTGAGGACCAGATTGGTCAGCGCCTCGCGCAATTCGCCCTCGGCAGCCGCAACCAACGGCAGCGACCCATCGAGCTGCTTGACCAGTTCGATCGAAAAGCCGTTTTTCGTTGGCAGGTCGCGCCAGCGAGCCCTCGTCAGCTGAACCACCTGCTCGACCAGCTCGTTGAGCGAAACCGGCACCAGCCGGATCCGGTCATCGGCGCGCGCAAAACTGCGCAACCGAGTGACCGAGTCGGCGACATCGCCAATCGCCAGGCGAATCGTCTCCAGCTGGTTGCGCGCCCGCGGGCCGAGGCCGCGCTCCGACTCGAGCAATGAATCGGTGTAGAGCGTGATCGGCGAAATTGCATTGTTGATGTCGTGCGCGATGCCGCCCGCCATCTGCGCCACCGCGCGCAATCGCTCCTGCTCGATGGCGGCCACCTGCGACACCTTCAGATCGTCGTACGCTGTTTGAAGCGAAGCGTAGAGGTGCGCCTCATGTGCAGCCAGCGCAACATGCTCGCCGAGTTGCTGCAGAAACTCGCAATCGCCACTGGCGAAGCCGAGCGGATCGACGCGTGCGGTGATCAACGCACCGAAGATCCTGCTTTCGAAGCGCAGCGGCGCAATCACCACGCTTTCGAGACCGACAGAAAAAAGCTGGCGAGGCAGTGGCGCGTCGTTGCCCGACAGCTTGCGTTCGTGAACCAGTTCACCGTCGAGCGCCCGTCGGAGTCCGTTGCGCTCGACATCCAGCCTATCCCCGATGTCCAGTCCGGCAGCCGCTGCCGACGGCCGACTACCGCGGCCGACCGCGCCGATCGACAGGTCGTCGCTCGCGTCGTCGTACAGCGCCACCGCACAAAGCGCTGCCGGCATGTCGCGTTCGATCGAATCGCACAGCACGCTGAAGATCGAGGTCAGATCCTGGTGAGCACCGATGGCTCTAGTTATCTTCTGCAACAGCGCAAGCCGGAACAGTTTGTGGCGCAGTCTCAGGTCGGTGTTTTTGCGCTCGGTGATATCGCGTTCCACAGCGATGTAGTGCGTCACCCGGCCGGATTCGTCGGCAACCGGCGCGATATCGAGTTCGAGCCAGAACGACTCGCCCGCCTTGGTGTAGTTGATGAGCTCTTCCCGAACCGGCCGCTGGTGGGCCAGCGCATCACGAATCCGATCGAGTGCTGCGCGATCAGTCAGCGGACCCTGCAGGAATCGGGGCGAGCGACCGATGACCTCTTCGCAGCGATAGCCCGTATGACGCTCAAAAGCCGCATTTGCGTAGACGATCTGCGGGCCCGGCTCGTCGAGCGGGTCGGCAGCAGTGATCAACACAATGTCTTCGAGCCGCTCGATGCTTTTCTCGAGCAGGCGCAGGCGTTCTCCGGCGGCGCGACGAACGCTGACGTCCCGGACATAAACCGACAGGCCGTCGGGAGACGGATGGGCGTTGACTTCGACCCAGCTGCTGATCGGCGCCGGGTGGAAGTCTTCCAGGCTGCCTGCCACGCGCTCGGCCATCACACGCTCGTACAAGGCCGCAAAAGGGCTGCCGGCAAGCTCGGGAAACTCCTCCCACAGATTGCGACCGATCAGTCGTTCGCGGCTGCGTCCCACCATCGCTTCCGCTCGATGGTTGACGTAGCCGAAACGCCAATCGCGGTCGATCGTGAAAAACGCGTCGCCGATGCTTTCGAGTGTCATCCTCAGTCGCTGATTCGACTCACTCAAAGCAAGCTCGGCCTGCTTGCGCGCATCGATCTGCTGAAACGCGCCCTGCACGCGGGCGATCTGCCCGGCCGAATCACGCTCGGCCTCGCCAATCGCGCGCACCCAGCGCCGGCTACCGTCGGCAAGGACGATCTGCGCCTCGATGTCGAATGGCATGCCCTGCGCGATACAGCGCTGCACCGCCTCGCGGATTGCTGGCTGGTGCTCGGGCGAATAGCAGGACAGCGCCCGATCGACGTCGGGCGTCGCGCCGGATTTATTGCCATGGATACGCTTCACCTCGCCCGACTGCCGCAGCGTCGACGTTGCCAAGTCGAGCGACCAGCCGCCAATCTGCGCCACGCGCCCGGCCATCGATTCCAACGCCTGACTGTCGCGCAGCGCGTCCTCGGCGTTGCGGCGTGCAGTGATGTCTTCGAAGATTCCCACCAGGTGCCGCGGGCGTCGCTCCTCATGCACCACCGTGACGCTGACACGCACCCACACCACTTGGCCGTTGCGGTGCATGTAGCGCTTTTCGGTGACGAAGTGGCCGGGGTTGCCGGTCATCGCCCGGGCCAGTTCGCCGGCGTTGCGAGCCCGATCGTCGTGGTGTGTCAGGCTCTGCATGTCGAGGCTTTGCAGTTCGGCGAGCGTATAGCCGAGCATGTGACAAAACGCCGGGTTGGCTTCGACAAACCGGCCGGCTAGCGTGGCGATGGCGACTCCGGTAGCGGCCTGCGCGAAGATCAACGACAACTGCCGCTCGCTCGCCTGCAGAGCCCTTATCAGCGACTTGCGTTCGGTGATGTCCTTGATGATGCCGTACACGCCAACGATACTGCCCTCGACGAAGATCGGCAGATTCTTCACATCGGCGTCGAAGCGCCCACCGTCCTTGCGCACGCCGACTGTTTCGTAACGCACCGCTTCCCCTGCCATCGCGCGGCGGAATTGCTGCAGGGCCGCATCGGCCCATTCCGGCGCCACCACGGTCGCGCAACCGAGCAAGGCGACTTCGTCGCCCGTGTAGCCCGTCAGTTGATGAAAGGCCGCGTTGGCAGAGGTGAAGCTGCCATCCGGGCGCACCGAATAGACCGCATCAGGATTCTGGTCGAACAGCGAGCGATAGCGTTGCTCACCCTCTGCAAGCCGACTACGGGCCTCGAGCGCAGCGGTCACGTCGTGCAGCGTGATCAGCCAAGCCGGCCCGGCTGGACGGTCGATCGGCGAGGCGCGCATCGAAGCGACAACGGCCGCACGCCGGCCGCGCTCAAGCTCGACTTCGACCGGCTCGTGCGCGGCGCGCACCACCTCATCGACATGACCGAACGGCTTGCCGACCAGACTCTGCGGGCCGGTGCCGAACAACTCGGCGGCTGCCGGGTTGGCGAGCAATATGGTGTTGTCTGCCATGCTGACGATCAGCATGGCAGACGGCGCACGCTGGAATATGCGCGTCATCTGCCCGCGGTCGATCGTTGGAGCGTCGCAGCGCGCCTTGTGGGCCAGCAACGTGGCGATCTGTGATCGCAGCCGATGCGACGGCCATTCGCTGATCAGGAATCCGTCGATCAGGTGGTCGGCCGTGCCAGAGGTGTCACTTGCACCACCCAGCAAGGCCAGCCAGGATTTTGAAAGCAACGGTTCCGCGCGCGCCTGCAACAACGCCTGCTCGACGCCTGGGTCGCGCAGGTCGCTGGCCAGAACGAGGAGATCGGGTGGTGTCCGGCGGCATCGGTCGCGCGCATCCTGCCACGCGTCTGTTGCCTCGACGTCGTATCCGCCCTCCCTGAGCAAGCCTGACAAAGCGGCCCGCGCGACAGGGTCGCGCTGGGCCAGCACGATTCGCTGGGTCATCACGCTGAACCCCTTCGCGATTCAGAAACACTCAGCCAGCGAACTGAAGGCCGGTGATGGATGCCGGCCAACTCCAGCAGACGCTATCGCATCTTGATCTGCACAGGCCGATTAGAAATGCGATTCGTTGACGATTGATGTCGGAAGTCTACCTAATCTCAAGTAGTCCTTCCATGGGCGGCCGCCTCGACTAACGCTGTCGCACATACTGCCCGGGCGCATCACCGACAACCGGGTAGCACCGCGGACCCTGTCTTGGGATGCTTCACCCGGCCGCTCGAATGCGCGGCCAGCCAGTCCTGCCACGCCGGCCACCACGAGCCCGTGGTGTTTTTCGGCCGCTTCCATCCATTCGTCCGGCGCCAGGTGCGGGTCGACCAGCCGGCGGGTATGGATGCGGTAGTGGCGCTTCGGATGCACCGGGCCGCAGACGATGCCGGCGTTGTGGCCGCCCGAGGTCAGCAGGAAGGTGAGGTCGTCCGAGCGCACCAGGTTGTCGACCTTGTAGACCGATTTCCACGGCGCCACGTGGTCGGTCTCGGTGCCGACGACGAACATCGGCACCCGGATGTCCGACAGCCGCACCAGCTTGCCGTCCATCGGGAAGCGGTTGGTCGCCAGTTCGTTGTCGAGGTACAGCCGGTACAGGTACTCGGAGTGCATGCGCCAGGGCATGCGGGTGCCGTCGGCATTCCAGGCCATCAGGTCGATCATCGGCGCGCGCTGGCCCTTCAGGTAGCTGTCGATCATCGGCTGCCACAGCAGGTCCTTGGCGCGCAGCATCGCAAATGCGCCGCCCATCTGCTTGCTGTCGAGCACGCCCTTCTTGTGCATCGTCGCCTCGAGCATCGCCAGCTGGCTCGGATTGATGAAGAAGGCCAGCTCGCCGGGCTCGGAGAAATCGGTCTGCGCGGCGAACATCGTCACCGATGCCAGCCGCTCGTCCTTCTCGCGCGCCAGCGCCGCCGCGCCGATCGCCAGCAGCGTGCCGCCGATGCAATAACCGACCGCGTGGACCTGCGCTTGGGCACGATCGCCGTCACCGCGTCGAGCGCGGCGCCGAAACCCTTTCAGCACGTAATCGTCCATGCCGAATTCGCGGTCGCCTTCGTCGGGGTTTTTCCACGAGATCATGAAGACCGTGTGGCCCTGGTCGACCAGGTATTTCACCAGCGAGTTGCGCGGGCTCAGATCGAGGATGTAGTACTTCATGATCCACGCCGGAACGATCAGGATCGGCTCGGCGAAGACCTGCTCGGTCGTCGGCGTCGTACTGGATCAGCTCGATCAGACTCGTTGCGGAACACCACCTTGCCCGGCGTGACGGCGAGGTTGCGGCCGACCTCGAATTGCATCGGTACCGGCCGGCGCCGCGTGCGTCGAGCGTGCGCTTCGATGTCCTCGACCATGTGCTGCATGCCACGAACCAGGTTCTGCCCCTGTTCGGACCTGTGTCAGCGCCAGCAGTTCGGGATTGGCCGCCAGATAGTTCGACGGCGAGCTCGAATCGAGCAACATGCGCACGCGTGAACTCGACCAGTTGCGAATGGTATTCACTGACGCCGCCGACGTCGCTCACCGCCTCGTTCAGCAGAGCGGCATTGTTCTGATAGGCGCGGGCGTAGACGTTGAACGGAAACTGCGACCAGGCCTGCGCGGCAAAGCGTTTGTCGGCTTCGCCCTCGGGCAGACCGTCGCCCGGTGAAACCGGCGCGCCGGTCAGCGCGCGCAGCGCGAATGCCCAGGTGTCGCCAGCCCGCTCGCCGGCATGGCGCCTGCAGCTCGGCTCGCCGCGCAGGTGATACGGCCATCTGCGTCGCCCAGTCGGTCCAGGCCGACGTGAATGCCGACGGCGCGAGGCCCGACGTCATCTGGGCAACCTGCGCCCGAAACTCGCGGTCGAAATCCTTGGCAAGCGACTTGTCGGCGGGTGAGGTGGTCATGGCGGGATCTCGGACAATGAAATTGAACAAGGCCGACAGCGAAGCCGGCCCGCTGCGGCAGATCTACCGCTACGCCGGTGCGTGCCAGCCGGCGTCGGCCCACAGCTCGCCGCTGACGGCCGAGTTGCTGACCATGAAGCAGATCGCATCGGCGATCTCCTGCGGGCGGATCAGCCGGCCGAGCTGGGTGTACGGCAGGATGTTCTTCGCGATGTAGTCTTCGCCCAGCGCGCGAACCATCGGCGTATCGGTGAAGCCGGGGTGGATCACGCCGCAGCGCACGCCGTAGTAGATCGCCTCCTTCATCACCGTCGCCGCGGCGCCCTCGAGGCCGGCCTTGGTGCTGGCGTACGAGATCTGGCCCTTGTTGCCCTGCGACGAAACCGAGCCGATGAAGATGATCGCGCCCTTGCAGGTGCTCGCTCGGGCACCCAGCGCTTCAGCCCCTTGGCGATGCGGTCCTGGCCGATTCGCGCCACCATCTCGAGCGCCCAGTAGACCGGCGCGATCAGGTTCACCTCGACCACCAGGCGGAAGGTTTCGACCGGATAGATGCGCAACTTGCCGGTGCTCTTGTCGAGCCGCAGCGCCAGATCGTCGCGGGTGATGCCGGCAGCCGGAATGCAGATGCTGGCCAGGCGCCGACTGCTGCTCCATCTGGTCGAATACCGAGGCACGAAACGCCTCGTCGGTGGCGTTGCCCTGGAAGGCGAAGGCGACCTGACGACCCGCCTTGGCGTTGGCCTCGTCGGCGGCTTCTCGCACGCCTCGGTCATGTCGACCATCGCCACTGCCTTTGCCCCGCGCTGCGCCAGCTGCAACGTGACTTCGCGGCCGATGCCGCTGGCGGCGCCGGTGACCACTGCCACCCTGTTCTTGATGTCCATGAAACTGCCGTCTCCCTTGCTTGAAACCTTGTCATTGAATCCGCTCGGCGTGTCGATCCCACACTGCGGCCTGCGAGCGCCAGCTTTGCCGATCCGATCAGGCATTCTTGCGGCGGAATCCGGCCGGCATCAGCGAGGAAACCCCGGGGTGTCGGGCGCGCCATGTCTTGCGAGCCGGTACCTGTCGCGCCAAAATGTCACGATGCCGCACGATCTGCAACGCTTCGTCGACGCCCAGCAACCCGTGTTCGACCAGGCGCTGGCCGAACTGCGGGCCGGGCGCAAGCAGACGCACTGGATGTGGTTCATCTTTCCGCAGCTGCGCAGTCTCGGGCGCAGCGCCACGGCACGGCGCTTCGGCATCGCCGATCTGGCGGAGGCGCGCGCCTATGCCGCGCACCCGCTGCTCGGATCGCGCTTGATGACCTGCGCGCACACCCTGCTCGATGTCCGCGGGCGCAGCGCGCAGCAGATATTCGGCTCGCCCGACGACCTCAAGCTGCGGTCGTGCATGACGCTGTTCGAGCAGGCGATCGGCACTGGCACACCCTTCAGCGGCGTCATCGACCGTTACTGCAACGGCGCGCGCGATCCCCTCACGTTGCAGGAACTGGCGAGCGACCCGGGCCGCGCCGGCCCCTTCTGACCGCGCCCAGACGCGGCGGTCGCTTCTCGTTATGCTCACCGAGCGCACCACCGCGCTCGACACCGACCGAAGGATCCCGCATGCGACCGTTTTTCCGCTCGTACTTATTTGGCACCTGCCTGGCCACGCTGTTGGCATTCAATGCCCCGGCGCATGCCGAAGCGCCGATCACCAAGGCCCAGGCGCCCGGCTGGTACCGGATGATGCTGGGTCAGTTCGAGATCACGGCACTGTCGGACGGCACGGTGGCGCTGCCCGTCGACAAGCTGCTGTCGAACATCAAGCCCGAGCAGGTCAGGCAATTGCTGGCGCGCAGCTATCTGAAAGCGCCGGTCGAGACCTCCGTCAACGGCTACCTCGTCAACACCGGCAGCAAGTTGGTGCTGATCGATGCCGGCGCCGCCGGTCTGTTCGGGCCGACCCTCGGCAAGCTGGTAGCCAACCTGAAGGCCGCAGGCTACCAGCCCGAACAGATCGACGAAATCTATGTCACCCACATGCACCCCGATCACGTCGGCGGGCTGGCAGCCGATGGCAAGATGGTCTTTCCGAACGCCATCGTTCGTGCCGATCAGCGTGAAGGCGGCTATTGGCTCGACCAGGCCAGGCTCGACGCCGCCAAGCCCGATGACAAGGGCTTCTTCCAGGGCGCCATGGCGTCACTGAAGCCTTATGTCGCGGCCGACCGCTACAAACCCTTCGACGGGCAAACCCAGTTGCTGCCCGGGATCCGTGCGATGCCGGCGCCCGGCCACACGCCCGGCCACACGATTTACGCCATCGAGAGCGATGGCGCGAAGCTGGTTGTCTGGGGTGATCTGATGCACGTCGCGGCCGTCCAGTTTCCGACGCCTGCAGCCACCATGGCGTTCGACACCGACTCCAGGGTCGCCGCGCCAGCCCGCCAGAAAAACTTTGCCGATGCAGCGAAGAAGGGCTATTTCGTGGCCATAGCGCATGTCTCGTTTCCCGGCATCGGCCAGTTGCGCGCCGACGGCAAGGGCTACGACTGGCTGCCGGCCAACTACCGCTCGGCCCCTTGAGCCTGATCGACATCGGCGGGCCACTGCGCCAGGCCACCCGTCAGGCTGAACGCCTGTCGATGGCCGAGCCGGCGCAATACGCCGGCCGCCTTGGCACTGCGGTTGCCGCTGCGGCAGAAGAACAGCACCGGTTGATCAGCTGGCAAGGCCAGCCAGCCCGGCAACGCATTGATCAGATCGGACAGCGGCGCCAACTGGCAGCGCGTTGATGACGACGCGATCCGCTTCGCCCGCGTCGAGTCGCCGAGCGCCTGTTCATAAGGTTCGCGCACATCGACCATCAACAGATCGGGATGGGTCGACAGCAGCGCCTTGAGCGACGCACGGGTCAGCTCCGCGTCCATCGACTGCGGGTTGGCAGCCGGCTTGGATTCGGCGCCAGGCGTGCTGGCGAAGCGGTCTTGCTCGTCGTGGGCCGGCAGCAGCAGCACATCGGGTCCGCCTGCGCGGTCGAGCGCTTGCAGCCAAGGCATCACCGCAAGGCCGACCTCGCAGGCCGGCACCGGCTCCAGCGCATCACCGACAAATACCAGCCGCGGGCCACCTTGCGCACCGTGCAGCAGGTAGGCCGTGTTTGGCGGCTCACGGCCAGCGAGCGACTGCCGGGTCAGGCGTTGCGCACCCAGGCCGATCTGATCCTGCCCGACCGGCCAACCGTCACCATCGACACCATCCAGCGCAAGCGCTGGCTGCATGCAAGCGGTGCGCAACTCGGCCGCCGCCGAGGCGTTGTCCGGCTGCTGACGGGTATGCAGCACCGCGGCCAGTGTCTGCCCCGGGACCTGCAGTCGTTGCAGCAGTTGCGGCAGCAGCGCGGGCAGCGGGTCGATCACCACGCAGCGCCGGCTTGCTGCATCGGCCAGCAGGTAGCAGCAGGCGCCATCGTCGACCCAGCGGGTGACGCCGTCGGTCGGCAGCGACGGCACCCGCGGCGCAGTGCCCGATCCGCTTCGGTGCAGCGATTCGCCGCAGGCGCGGATGCGCTGACAGGCCTGCGCGATGAAGTTGGCATCGCTGGTCGGCGCGAACGACAGGCGGATGGCCGATGCAGCCTGCCAGGCCGGCAAGCCCATCGCCTCGAGCACATGGCTGGGATCGGCCTTGGCCGCACTGCAGGCCGAACCGCCGCTGACCCGGATGCCGGCGGCGTCGAACAGGTCGAGCAGCAGTTTCGAGCTCAGCCCCGGCACCGAGAAGTTGAGTGTGGTCGGCAGGCTGAGCGCGGCTGGCGCATGCCATAGCAGCCCGGCGAACGCGGTTTGCAGCGCCGCGGTCAACTGCGCTCGAAAGGCCGCCAGCGTGTCATGACCCTGAAACAGGTATCCGGCGTCGATCGCCGCCAACACGGCGCCGAGCGCGGCAATGCCCGGCATGTTTTCGGTGCCCGAGCGCTGCGCGCCCTCCTGACCGCCACCGGCCAGCAGCGGCGTCAGCGGTGCGCCGGCGCGGACGTACAGCAGGCCGATGCCTTTCGGTGCGCAGGCCTTGTGACCGGAAAACGGCGCGTAGTCGATTCGCGACGCGGCCAGGTTCAGCGGCAACTTGCCCAGCGCCTGCACGCTGTCGACCATCCACAACGCGGGGCTGTCGGCCAGTGCGTCGGCGATGCCGTCGAGATCGCTGATCACCCCGGTTTCGTTGTTGGCCGCCATCGTGCAGACAAGGCCGGCGCGGGGCGCATGCCGGCGCAACCACGCCAGATCGTGCCGCCCGTCGCGGCCGACCGGAATCGACCGCACATCCATCTGCAGGCCGAGCAGTGCATTCCAGTGGCGCAAGGCCTCCGGTACCGCCTTGTGTTCGGTGGCGCCATACAGCAGCCAACCGGGCATCGGGGCGCCGTTGGCGCGCGGCGCGCGCAAGCTGGCCAATGCCGACAAGACAGCGGTCTGGATCCCCTCGGTGGCACCGCTGGTGAACAGCAGTTGCCCGTTGCCGGCACCCAGCACGCGACGCGCGCTGGCGCGCACATCGTCGAGCAGCGCGCGCGCCCGCAAGCCGGTGCTGTGGCTGCTGCTCGGGTTGCCGAAATCCCCGGCCATCGCCGCCAGCGCGGCCTCGCGGGCTGCCGGCAATACCGGCGTGGTGGCGTTGGCGTCGAGGTAGATTTCCATGCCGAAATTGTGCGCTCCGCTGGCTGGAAACAGTGTTTAAATCGTGGCCAGAAACGGATTGGATGAGTACTTCATTCCAGCATGAGATTCTTTTGTGAAACTGGATTCCATTGATCTGAAGATCCTCGACATCCTGCAACGTGATGCCGATCAGCAGATCGCGCAGATCGCGCAGCAGGTCGGGCTGTCGACAACGCCCTGCTGGCGCCGCATCCAGCGCATGAAAGAGGCCGGCGTGATCAGTCGCCAGGTGGCGCTGGTCGATGCCCGGATGGTGAATGTCGGCGTGACGGTCTTCGTCTCGGTGCGCACCAGCACCCACACCCAGCAGTGGTTCGAGGGTTTTCGCGCCACCGTGCAGGCCATCCCCGAAGTGGTCGAGTTCTACCGGATGAGCGGCGACGTCGACTACCTGCTGCGCGTTGTCGTGCCCGACATCGCCGCCTACGACGCCGTCTACAAACGCCTGACCGCCGGCACCCAGCTGCACGACGTCAGCTCGAGCTTCGCGATGGAGGAGCTGAAGCTGACGACGGCGTTGCCGTTGGGGTATGTGAAGTGAGATTCGAAAAGCTCGGGCGCAGTGCCGGATGGCTTTGAAACACCAGAAGCACTGGAGCACAGCCCGGACTGCAAAGAGAAGGGCATGATGCAAACGCGCTGGCAGGCCCGGTTCCGTTCGTTACTCGGTCGACAGCAGCCAAATAATCATCAAGCTGGAAGACCACGGACCGCACGATGACCGATCGCTATCAAGTCACTGGGGCTGAAGGCGAGTTTGAACCCGGCTCGAATGAGCAGGTGCTTCGCAACCTGGTTGGCATCCGCTCACTTGAAGATATCAACGAGTTGGAACTCGGGCTATTGGCGCAACTTTACGAAGAGGTGCTGCTCAACAGCTTTCCGGATCGCCAGCTGTCGGTCGCGGATCTGAAGCACTGGCATCGACTCTGGCTTGGCAACGTCTATCCCTGGGCTGGACAAACGCGGTCGGTAAACCTGGGCAAGAGCGGGTTCATGTTTGCCTCAACGGCGCAGATTTCCCGTTTGCTGGATGACTTTGAAAACCGATGCCTGGCGCCGTGGACACCGTGTCACCGTCTCTCCCCAGAGGATCTGGTCAGAGCCATTGCCGTGACCCACGTCGAGTTCATCCTGATCCACCCATTCCGCGAGGGCAATGGGCGACTGTCTCGCCTGTTGGCGGATGTCATGGCAGTTCAGGCAGGCCAAGAACCGCTGGACTACAGCGCTTGGGAGTCTGGAAAATCCGACTACATTGCCGCGATTCACGCGGGAATGGCCAGCAACTACGATCCCATGTGCCTGCGTGTCGCAGAAGCCTTGGCGGCGGGCAACCGCAACTTCAGCGAGCCAGCTTGATGGCCGCAAACCGCCGGGAAGGCTGGCGCAATTGACGCTCCAAAAGCTCGACCGGTTGGCCTGTTTCCACTGCAGTGGAACTGGCCACGGAACGCAACACGGATTTGCGACTGGGCTTTTTCCGCTGGGGCTCTTTGGTTTTGAGCATGGACGTGTCGATCGGGTGGGAAGTTGCAAGTCTATCGAAGTTCACCTCCGTGGTGGCATTCACCGGGCCGCATGACAAGGCGCCATAGGTCCGTCTCAATCCGGATAAACCGGCTCCCCCAGGTTCAGCATCAGCCGATTGGCCCAAGCGAAGATCGCGATCGCGTGGATTGCGTCCAGCAGTTCGAGCGTCGACAGCCCCGCATCGCGTGCATGCTCGAGCTGGCGCGCGCCGAAGCTGGCCGGCGCGTGCGTCAGGTCGATCGCGAGTTGCACGATGGCGCGTTCGCGGGCGTTGGTGCCGGCGCCGTCGGGGTCGGTGAAGACCTGGACGATCACGTCGTTGCGCTTGGCCAGCTGCTCGAAGCGCTGCGCGTGAACCGACGCGCAGTACACGCAGCCGTTGGCGCGCGACACCACGGCACTGGCCAGCTCACGCTCGGCGCGCGACAAGCCGCCGGGCGCATACATGATCGCGTTGAAGACGATCGAGCGTTGGTCGAGGATGCGTGGCTGGTGCACCAGCACGCGGTAGTAGTCGGAGGTCTTGGCCTTCGGGTGGCTGCTGTCGAGCACGGCCATCTGCGCCGGCGTGGCCTGATCGAGCTCGACCACCGGCAGCCAGGCCTTCCAGCCCAGCGTCTCGCTGGTATAGCCGTTGATGCGCACCGGCTCGCCCGGTTTGGGCAGGTTGGCGGGATGGATGAAGGCGGCCGGCGTCGGATCGGGCACGGCACCGGCGCCACCGCGGACCCGACCGCGTCGCCAAGCTCGACCAGCGCCTGCAGCCCGGCCACCACGCGCAGCTGAAACGCAACGAACGCCACCAGCTGCGCCAGTGCGATGACCTCGGGGGTTTGCAGGCCGGCAGCCGGCAACGCAAGCAGCGCCGCCTGATCGCCCTCCACCGGGTTGTCGGTCAGCTTGCGCGTGAAGGCGAGGATGGCCTGCAGCCGGTGCTCGGCACCGACGCTTTCGAGCGCTTCGCCATCGGCGAGCTTGCGTTCGGCCCCGCTCAATTGCGGCAGCGCCAGCAGGCGCTCGTGGTAATGCGCCAGCAGCGGCTTGCTGTGGGTGAGTTGCGCGATCAGATGCGCGGCCAGCAGCCGCTCGGCCAGGCTCGGCCCGGCCAGATCGGGGTCGAAGATGGCGTCGTAGCTGCCTTGCGTGGCAGCCACCACCTTGTCGCGCTGATGACGCACGCCGTACACGCTGCTGTCGGGTGCCAACAGCACCAGCGCATCGACGAGGTCGACAGTGGCGTTGGAATGATTTGCAGACATGTTGACAGCTCCGTGATCGAAATGGATGAACGTGGCTTCAGGCCCGCGCCCGAACCGCCCGGTCGAGAAAAGGCAGCACCGCGGCCCACGAGGCCTCGTCGGCATCGGCATTCGGGCGTGGCGCCCCGCCGGTGGTGCTGAGGCGGCCCGATACCGGGTGCGCATAAACGCCCTGCGTGGTCGGCAGGTAGGGAAACAGGATCGAATGACCGGCGCCGTCGAAATCGAGGTGGCTCGTTTCGTACGGATGGTCGAACTGCGCCAGCCGCTGCGCGACCATGCGGCCGTACAGGCTCGACGGCCACGAGCCATCGTCGCTGGCGCTCAGCAGCAACACCGGACCGCGGATGGCTTCGACGCGGATGCGCGCGCGCTCCACCGCATCGGCATCCTTCAGCGCGGTCAGCAGCGCGTTCGCATGGCGGCGCGGCTCGGGGCCTTCGTCCCACGGCGCCCAGCTCGCGCTGCGGTTGTTCTGCCACAGGTGCGGCAGCGGCTGGCCGCGCCACAACCAGGCCGGGCCGTCGCGGCCGGTGGCCGGGTCGCAGGCGTTCTGCGCGCTGTGCACCACCGCACCGGGCACATAGCCGATCACCGCCGACACCGATTCGGGCATCAGCGAGGCGAGCAGCAACACCAGTTCGCCGCCGCGCGACTGGCCGCTCAGCGCGACGAAGCCGCGCAGCGGTTGCAGCGTGCGGTGCATCCAGGCGAGAGCAGTCTCGAAATATTCCAGCGCGGTGTTCGAGATGTAATCGGAGCGTCCCGGCGCCTTGAAATAGCCGAGCGCCAAGGCGGCATAGCCGTGTGATGCATACAGCGCCGCGCGCGGCTCGTTGATGCCGCCACCCGAGCCGTTCAGCACCAGCACGGCCGGGTGCGCAAGCCCGTCGAGGCGCGGCGGCGGTACGAACAGCGCGCCGCTGAGACCGTCGTCGCGCACCTCCCGACGCGTCACGCCCTCTGCCATCAGGCGCTGCACGAAATGCCCCTTCAGCGCCGGCGCACCAGAGCGCGTCACGCTGACCTGGGTCGTCAACGCCGCAGTCGGTTCGGCGGCGAAGATCTCGCGCGGCGAGCCGCCTTGTTCGGGCACTTGCGACCACACCAGCCCCATCGCCGACACACCGGCATAACTGCCATCCAGCGGCGCATCGCGTTGCAGATCGACGCCGCCCTGCGCATCGGCCCGGAATCGCGCCGACGCCGACCAGGCGATGCCTGGCCCGCGCAGCGTTCGTGTCGCGATCTGCACCAACTCGCCCGCCGCCAAGCCGCTGACGATGATGCGCCGCGGCACATCGATCAACGCGTCGGCGGGCGTGATCTGCAGCATCGCGCTCGCTTTTATTTGCCGACCTTGGTGACCTGCAGCGCGGTCGTGCGGTCGCTCAGCAGCGGCACCACCTTCAGGCCTTTCTTGGCGGCCCAGATATTCTGGTAGTGGAAGATCGGGATGTGACCGACGTCGTCGGTCACCAGCTTCGCGGCGTGGCGGAACATCGCCTCGCGCCGCTTTTCGTCGAACTCGACCGTGGCGGCGTCGAGCGCCTTGTCGACCGCCTCGTTGCTGTAGCGGCCCCAGTTGTTGGCGCCGCGGCCGCGCTTGGCGTCGTTGGTGGCCAGCGTCTGCAGCAGGCCGTAGCCGGCCTCGCCGGTGCCGTTGCCCCAGGCGATCACGCTGACGGCATAGTCGTTCTTCGGTGCGCGGCTGGAATAGACGGCCCACGGCACGACCTCGATCTTGGTCTTGACGCCGATGCGGGTCCAGAACTGCGCCACCGCCTGCACCGTCTCGGGCGCCTGCGGGTAGCGATCACCCGGCACGTGGATGGTGACCTGGAAGCCTTGCGGGTAGCCGGCCTCGGCAAGCAGCTTCTTGGCCTGCTCGGCGCTGAACGGAATGTCCTTGATGTCGGCGTTGTAGCCGAAGGTCTTGGCCGGCATCCACTGGTTGGCCACCGTCACCGTGCCCTGCAGCACGCGGTCGGCAATCGCCTTGCGGTTGATCGCCATCGACAGCGCCTGGCGCACCCGCACATCGGTCAGCGGGTTCTTGTCGAGCGGTTTGCCCGCGTTGTCGGTGATGAACTCGTTCGGGCCGGCGCGCAAGCTCGGCTGCAGCAGCAGCACGCGCAAGCCCGGATAGGTGAAGACGCTGACGGTCGGCGTCTTCTTCAGCTTCTCGACGTCGGTGACGGCGACCTTGTCGATCACGTCGACATCACCGGCCAGCAGCGCCGCGGTGCGCGCGGCGCCATTGTTGATGAAGCGGTACACCACCTTGTCCCACAGCGGCTTCGGGCCGTAGTAGGTCGGATTGCGCTCGAACACCGTGCGGTCGCCCGGCGTATACGACTCGAACTTGTACGGGCCGGTGCCGATCATCGCGCGGCCGGCGTTGTAGTCTTCGGTCTTCGACTTCTCGCCGATGTGCTTGCTGACGATGTAGATCGACGCGATGTCCAGCGGCAGCTTCGGGTTCGGCGTGTTGGTCTTGATGATGACGGTGTGCGGATCCTTCGCCGTGGTCGACTCGATGGTGCGCAAGCCGCCGGTATACGACGCCACGGTGCCGGGCACATTGCGCGCGCGCTGGAAAGAAAAGACGATGTCGTCGGCGGTGAACGGCGTGCCGTCCTGCCACTTGATGTCGTTGCGCAGCTTGAACTCCCAGGTCGTGTCGTCGAGCGCCTTCCAGCTCGATGCCAGCGCCGGCTCCAGCTTGCCGCCATCACGCGAGTTGATGATCGAATCCCAGAAATGCAGCGCCAGCGAGCGATCACCCGCGTGGTTGTTGAGTTGCGGATCAGCCGATGACACCGGATCGGCAAAGCCGATCGTCAGCGTCTCGGCAGATGCGAGGCCGCCGAAGGCCAGCAGCGCAGCGGCGACCAGCGAGCGTGAAGGGTGGAATTTCATTCGAAGTCCTTTCGACGTGAGAAATGGCAAACAGGAGACACCACGGGTCTGCGCCCGGTCGACGGTGCGCGTCGACTGCCGGTGGCAGCCGTTGAACCGGTCAATCTTTGCAAGCGGCGGGTCTCAGTCATTCAGGTGACACGCGCTGGCATGCTGGCCGCCGACGTTCTTCAGCACAGGCACCTCGACGCTGCAGCGCGGCATGGCGTGCGGACATCGCGGATGGAAGTGGCAGCCCGACGGCGGCGCAATCGGGCTCGGGATCTCGCCCTTGATGGTATTGAAACGCGTGCGCCGCTGGTCGATGCGCGGGATCTCCGCCAGCAGCGCCTGCGTATACGGGTGATTGGGCTGCGCAAACAGCGCCTCGACCGGCGCACTTTCGACCACCCGGCCCAGATACATCACCGCCACCCGGTCGCACACATGCTCGATCACGCCGAGGTCGTGGCTGATGAACAGATAGGCGAGGCCGAGCTCGTCGCGCAGCGCCATGAACAGGTTGAGGATCTGCGCCTGGATCGACACGTCGAGCGCGGCCACCGCCTCGTCGCTGACCAGCATCGACGGCTGCACCGCCAACGCGCGGGCGATGTTGATGCGCTGGCGCTGCCCGCCGCTGAACTGGTGCGGATAGCGGTGACGCAGGGCCGGATCGAGACCGGCGCGCTGCAGTTGCGCGGCCACGTAATCGTCTTCGCCGGCCCCATCGGTCAGGCCGTGCAGGCGCGCCGCCTCGCCGACGATGCGCGACACCCGCAGACGCGGGTTCAGGCTGGAGAACGGATCCTGGAACACCATCTGCACGCGCAGCCGCGCGGCCAGCCGCTCCTTCGCGTTGAGACCTTCGAGGGGCTTGCCGTTGACCAGCACCTCGCCCTCGGTCGGCGTCAGCAGTCCGGCGGCAATGCGGCCGAGCGTCGATTTGCCGCAACCCGATTCGCCGACCAGGCCGACAACCTCGCCAGGCCGCACCGCCAGGTCGACACCGTCGACCGCGTGGGTCACCACTGGCGCATGGCTCCAGCCGAGTCGGCGCAGCCACGCAGCGGCGCCACGCGGCTCGGCCATGGCGCCGAAGCGCTTGGTGACGCCGCGCATATCGACCAGCGGCACCTCGCTGGCCGCAGCGGGATTGCTGCCGACCGGCGAATTCACGATCGTGGCGACCCCATCGTTCATGCCGTGTTCTCGAGCACCCGCGTCGATGGCCCGGGATGAAAACAACGCACCTCATGCGCGATGGCTTCGGCACGCGGCCGCGACATCTCGGGCATCACCTTGCACTCCGGCCCGGCGCGCGGGCAACGCGGCGCAAAGGCACAACCCGGCGGCATCTGCAACAGATTCGGCGCCATGCCGGGAATCTGGCGCAGCGGCACACCACGCCGGTTCCCACTCGGCAAGCTGCCGATCAGACCTTGGGTATAGGGGTGCTGCGGGTGATCCAGCACATCGTCGACGCTGCCGTGCTCGACGATGCGCCCGGCATACATCACCGCGATCTCGTCGGCCAGACCGGCCACCACCGACAGGTCGTGGCTGATCCAGATCAGCGAGGTGCCGCTGGCTTCGACCAGCTTCTGCATCTCCGACAAGATCTGCGCCTGGATCGTGACGTCCAGCGCCGTGGTCGGCTCATCGGCAATGATCAGATCCGGTCCGTGCAGCAGCGCGATCGCAATCGCCACGCGCTGGCGCATGCCGCCCGACAGCTGATGCGGGTAGGCGCGCAGCCGCTCGTCCGGGCTCGGAATGCCCATCAGCGCCAGCGCGTCGGCCGCCTGCTTCAAGGCCGCCGTCGAACTGACCTTGCGGTGCGCGTGCACGGCCTCGACCATCTGCATGTCGACACGCAGCACCGGGTTCAGCGTCGCCATCGGATCCTGGAAGATCATCGCGATGCGGTCGCCGCGCAGCGCGCGCCGTTCGGCGGCCGACAGCGTGATCAGGTCGCGTCCCTTGAACAGCACCTGGCCGCTTTCGACCCGTCCGGGCGGATCGACCAGCCCCATGATCGAGAAGCCGGTCACCGATTTGCCCGAGCCCGATTCACCGACGATGCCGAGCACCTTGCCGCGGCCGACCGAGAACGACACGCCGTTGACCACCGGCAGCACGCCGCCGCGGGTGTGAAAGCGCGTGACCAGGTCGCGCACCTCCAGCGTCGGCAGCTCGTCCGACAGTTTGACATCGCGTGTGCCTTGCGCGCTCATCGTTGCAACCTCGGGTTCAGCACATCGCGCAGCTGGTCGCCGACCAGATTGATTGCGACGATGGTCGCCAGCAGCGCGACGCCGGGGAAAAAGCTGATCCAGTATTCGTTCGACAACAGGTACTGGTAGCCATTCGAGATCAGCAGGCCGAGCGACGGTTCGGTGATCGGCACACCCATGCCGAGAAACGACAACGTGGCCTCCAGCGTGATGGCGCGTGCGATCTGCAGCGCACCGATCACCAGCAGCGGCGGCAGGCAGTTGGGCAGGATGTGACCGACCAGGATGCGCCAGCGCGGCACGCCCAGCCCGCGCGCCGCCTCGACGTATTCGCGTCGTGTCTCGACCAGCGCCTGGCCGCGCGCCGTGCGGGCGTAATAAGCCCATTCCAGCAGCACCAAGGTCAGCACCACGTTGCCGACTCCCTTGCCGACATAGGCCAGGATCATCAACGCCATCAGGATGGTCGGAAACGACAGCAGCAGGTCGACCAGCCGCATCAGCAGCGCATCGACACGCCCACCCGCGTAGGCGGCGAGCAGGCCGACCAGGGTGCCGATCACGGCAGCGATCAGCGCCGAGCCGATGCCCACCAGCAGGCTGATGCGCAGCCCGTAGACGATCGCGGAATAGAGATCACGCCCCTGGCCATCGGTGCCGAGCCAATAGGTGTAGTCGGCCGAACTGCTGGCGGTGCCCGGGTGCAGCCGCGCATCGAGCACGTCGAGCTGCATCAGATCGTACGGATTCTGCGGCGTGATCCATGGCGCGGCCAGCGCGGCCAGCACCACGATGCCGAGCATCACGAGGCCCGTCACCGCCACTTTCGAATGCAGAAAATCGGCCGCAACCCGCCACCAGATCGAGTGCTCGTCGAAGCTCTTCTTGACTCGCGTCACCGCGCACCTTCCAGCCGCACCCGTGGGTCGAGCAGCTTGTAGAGCAGGTCCACGATCAGGTTCAGGGTGACGAAGATGACGACCACCACCATCAGATAGGCCACCACCACCGGACGGTCCAGCGAGTTGATGCTGTCGAGGATCAGCTTGCCCGCGCCCGGCCAGGCGAAGATGGTTTCGGTGACCACGGCAAAGGCAATCGTCGAACCCAGCTCGAGCCCGAGCACCGTGACCAGCGGAATCAGCGTGTTGCGCAGCACGTGCATCACCACCACCCGCGCCGGCGACAGGCCCTTGGCGCGCGCGAACTTGACGAAATCCTGCGGCAGCACCTCGCGCACATTGGCACGCGTCAGCCGCAGTACCAGCGAGATCTTGAACAGCGCCAGGTTGACGGCCGGCAGGATCAGGTGCCGCAGGCCGTCGAGGGTCAGCCACGACCACTGGATGCCGAGCAGCTCGCGCGTCTCGCCGCGCCCGCTGGCCGGCAGCCAGCCGAGCTGTACGCTGAACACCATGATGAACATCAGCGCGACCCAGAATGCCGGCAGCGAGAAGCCGACGATGCTGGCCGCCATCAGCGCCTTCGAGACCGGGTGATCCGGCTTCATGCCGGCGAACAGGCCGAGCGGCACGCCGATCACCACGGCCAGCAGCAGCGCGCTGATCGCCAGCTCCATGGTCGCTGGCAGACGCTGCAGGATCAGCCGGATCGCATCTTCCTGATAAATGAAGCTCTTGCCCAGGCTGCCGTGCAGCGCGCCGTCGACGAACGCGATGTACTGGCGCCACAGCGGCTGGTCGAGGCCGAGCCGGGCGATTGCCTCCATCCGCTCCTGCTGGTTCAGATCCTCGCCGATCAGGATGTCGATCGGGTTGCCGATGGCGTGCAGGCCGACGAAGACGATCACCGTCATCAGCGCCACGACCACCAACGATTGGCCGATGCGGCGGATCAGCCAGCCGGTCATCCGGCCTCCACCACATAGTCCGGGAACCGCGCCGGCGTCCACTCGTCGCCGTCCAGCTCGGGCTCGGCAAAGCGACGCATCGCCTCGAAATGGGCTTCGATGTCCTCGGTGAACAGCTTGCCCGCCAGCCCCTGTGCCAGCCGCCGTGCGCCTTCACTGACCTGCGGGATATCGCCGGCAACCGCGCCGTGCGTCAAGGCCGACGGATAACAGAAGCAATGCACCCGGTCGAGCCCGGGGCAGCTGCCGGCCACTTTTTCCTGGAACTCGAACAGCGTGCCCAGATCGGGCGAGTCGTCGAGCTCGGCGTCACGCTCGTCCAGCGCCGGCGCGAATCGGTCCTTCCACAAACGCACGTGCGGCGCAAAGGCGGCGAACTCGGGACGCCGGCTCCAGTCGAGCCGGAAGCCGGTGCAGAAGATCACGAAGTCGGTCGCCAGCGGGCCCTTGGCGGTGTCCAGGCACAAGGCGCCATCACGGCGCACGCTGGCAGCGCGCACCGGCGCGCCGAGGTGGAAGAAGGCATTCGGATGGCGCGAGACACGCAGCGTGCTGCCGTGCGGCGGCGGCACCTGCTGCACATTGATGTAGTGTCGGAAGCGCCATTTCCATTCGTCGGGCAGCATCCAGAAGCCATGCGCCACCCCGGGGCTGCCGGCGCCCTTGCCCTTGTTGACACGCGGCAGGTCGGCGCGCCGGATCAGCAGGTCGACACGCGCCGCACCTGCCTCCAGCGCAGTGGCTGCGCTGTCCATCGCCGAGGCGCCGCCACCGATCACCACCACCCGCTTGCCGCGCAAGGCTGCGGCGCTCCAATCCTGATCCGAATGGGCCCAGCGCTCACGTGGCAAGTCGCCCGACCAGGCCGGCGCCCATGAGCCGCCGAGCCCGTCGCGGCCAGTTGCCAGCACCACATGGCGGGCCATCACCTGATAGCACCTGCCGCCATTCAGCTCGTCCCGGATATCGATCTGCACCCGTCCATCGGCGCGCGGCTGAACGCCGACCACGCGCTGCTGGTTGCGCAGGTCGATTCCGAGCACGCGGCGGTACCAGCGCAGGTAGTCCGCCCATTGCAGGCGCGGGATCTTGTCGAGCGCATCCCACGCCGGCAGACCGAACTGCGCCTCGAACCAGGCACGGAAAGTGAGCGCGCCGAAGCCCAGCGCGGGGCCGGTCAGCTCCTTCGGCGAGCGCAGGGTTTCCATCCGCGCGGTGGTGGCCCACGGGCCTTCGAAGCCTTCCGGTGAGCGGTCGAAGATGCGTACGCGCACGCCCAGGTGTTTCAGGGCGGCGGCCAAGGCCAGTCCGGCCATGCCGCCACCGATGATGGCCGTGTCGAGCAGCTCGGCGGCCGCGCCGGCCGGCTTGGGCACCCACTGTCTGCCGGGCAGCGCCAACCAGCGCAGGTCCTGCTGCAGCCGCTGTTCGAGTGCGGGCAGTCCGATCGGCGCGTTCATTGAATGGCCTTTCTGGCGTGGCCGTGCGGCGCACCTTCAGTGCCGATCGCGTGCAGCAGGCTGGCGTGCGCCGATGGCGCGTGCCGCACGAAACCGGGCATCGAAGAAGCCGCCTCGAGCAGCGCATCCGACAGGGCCTGCACCAGCGGGTTGACCGGCCGGCCCTGCGGTGTGACGGCACCGAAGAAGAACGGGATCGCGGTGTCGAGCGGCCGCACCACCACACCGACAAACGGTGCGCCATGCGCCGTCAAGCGGTTCGAGCACCGCGATACCGAGCCCGGCCCGCACCAGCGCCTGGGCATTGATCGACGAGTTGGTTTCGATCAGTGCATGCGCATCGCCCGGGCGTTCGCCGACCTCGGCCAGTACCGCATCGAGCCGGTGGCGCAGCCGGTACGGGTTGCTCATCGTGATCAGCCGACGCGCCGCCAGCGCCGCCAGCGGCACGCGCTCGAGCCGGGCCAGCGGATCGCCGCGCCGCAGCACCGCCACGCAGTCGAGCTGACCGATCCACTGCACATCCAGGCCGCGGTGCTCGAGCGGCAGGCTGCTGATGCCCAGCTGCACCTCGCCGTTCAACACCGATTGCATCACCCGCTCGGGCCCAGCCGTGCGAAGCTGCACCGGAGTGGCCCCGCTGCGCGCTTCGACCTGTTTCAAGGCCTGCGGCAACAAGCCGACCGCCAGCGCCGAGGTGGCGGCCAGCAGCATCGGCTCGGGCAGTCCCAGGGCGATGTCGGCCGCCCGGGCATGGACCAGCCGCAAGCTCGCCAACGCGCGCTCGGCATCCTCGTGCAGCCGGAATCCCTGCACGGTGGGCGTGACCCGCGGCCCGTTGCGCAGGAACAGCGGATAGCCGATCTCGGCCTCCAGCTCCTGCACCAGCCGCGTCACCGCGGGCTGCGATCGGGCAAGCAAGCGCGCCGCGCCAGTGACGCTCCCGGTGGACATCACGGCCGCAAACGCCTCGAGTTGGCGCATTTCCATGGCTTGATTATGCTAAATGCGGATCATGACGCATCAATCATGCCAGATTCAGATGATCGAGGGTGACGGCTCCTCATGCGCCACGTGGCCGGATAGGTGCATCAACCGCTGGCTGACCGATCGGCGGGCCGGATCGACAGGCTGGGCACGCGAAGCATGTGCGGATGGCGGCAACCGATTTTTTTCGGACGAATCGCGGTTGCAGCCGCCTGCGAAATACCACGCGATACCCAGCGAGCAAGCGCCGCACCGCGCGCCGCAGTCGGTCCGGCTCAGGAATGCCCGACCACCGCGTGCGGCACGTACGGCGCCTCGAGCTCGGCGAGGTCTTCCGGCGCCAGCTCGACCGACAGCGCGGCCACCGCGTCGTCGAGTTGCTGCAGGCGCGATGCGCCGACGATCGGCGCGGTGATGCCGGGCTTGGCCAGCAGCCAGGCCAGCGCCACCTGCGCGCGCGGCAGGCCGAGCCGGCCGGACACGGCGGCCAGCGCCTCGACCACCTTGCGGTCGGCGTCGGCCGTCTGTGCATACAGCGTGCGGCCGAAATCGTCGGTCTCGGCGCGCGCGCTCGGTTCGTCCCAGTCACGCGTCAGCCGACCGCGCGCCAGCGGGCTCCACGGCATCACGCCGATGCCCTCGGCGCGGCACAGCGGCAACATCTCGCGCTCCTCCTCGCGGTACAACAGATTGACGTAGTTCTGCATTGTCGAAAAGCGCGTCCAGCCGTGGCGCTCGGCGACCTGCAGCGCGTGCTGGAACTGCCACGCATACATCGACGACGCCCCGATGTAGCGCGCCTTGCCGGCCTTCACCACGTCGTGCAGCGCCTCCATCGTCTCCTCGATCGGCGTCTTCGGATCCCAGCGGTGGATCTGGTACAGATCGACGTGGTCGGTACCCAGGCGCTGCAGGCTGGCATCGATCTCGGACAGGATGGCCTTGCGCGACAGCCCGGCACCGTTCGGCCCGGGCCGCATGCGGCCGTGCACCTTGGTCGCGATCACCACCTCGTCGCGCGGCACGTAGCCGAGCAGCGCGCGGCCGACGATCTGCTCGCTGGTGCCAGCCGAGTAGACGTTGGCGGTATCGAAGAAATTGAAACCCAGATCGAGGGCACGCTTCAGGAATGGCTGGCTCTCGGTTTCACCGAGCGTCCAGGGATGGTTGCCGAGCGCCGGGTCGCCATACGTCATGCAGCCCAGGCACAGGCGGGACACTTCGAGGCCGGTGCGGCCGAGTCGGATGGTTTTCATGGCCGGCATTCAGGATCAAGGCGGGCCATCATGGCACGCCTTTGCTCAGGAGCCTGCTGGCAACACCGGCGCAAGGGCGACCGCCTCGACCTCGACCTTCAATCCGAAATGCAGCGCACCGGTCGGCACCACGGCTCGGGCCGGCCGCGCGGCGCCCGCCCAGGCGGCATAGACGGTGTTGAACTGCGGCCAGTTGGCCATGTCATCGATGTAGACGCGCACCTGCACCAGGCGGTCGACATCGCTGCCGGCGGCGCGCAATGCAGTGCGCACGTTGTCCAGCACCTGTTGCGCCTGACGCTCGAACGGCGCATCGACCAGGCGTCTGCCGTCGGGCGTGACCGGCAGCTGCCCGGAGACGAAGACGAAGCCGTTGGCCAGCGTGGCGTGGCTGTAGTGCCCGCCGGGCGCCGTCAGCCCGTCGGGCTGCAGGTAGGTGATGTCGGGTTCACCAGCCACTGAAACGTCCCCAGGTCGAGAGCCGGCCATCCACGCCCAGCACCTGATACGCGCCGAACTGCGCCCCCGTTGCACAGGCATGGTTGGGCAGGATGCGCAAGCGGGTGCCGATCGGAAAGCGCTCGGCAATCTGCAGATCGGGCGCGCCGCTGCGCGACAGCAGCCCATGCTCCTGGTTGGCACCGCCGAGCGTATAGCCGGACTGCACGACGCCGTCGACGTCGCACACCTGGCCATACCCGTAGTCGTGGCGCTGGCGCTCGGTGCCGCGGTCGCGGCTCATCGCCATCCAGCCGGCATCGACGATCGCCCAGCCCTTGTCTGACTGATGGCCGATCACGGTCGTCAGCACGCTGAGCGCGATGTCGTCGTGGCCACACACGCCGACATTGCTCATCACCAGATCGAAGAAGACATAGACGCCGGCTCGCAGTTCGGTCACCCCGGCCAGGCTTCGGGCGGCCAGCGCAGTGGGCGTCGAGCCGACGCTGACCACCGGGCATGGCAACAAGGCGTCTCGCAGATGCTGCGCCGCCAGCACCACGCCGGCGCGCTCCTGCTCGGCCACCCCGGCGAGGGCCTCGGGCGAGTCGTGGTCGTAGCTCGAACCGGCATGGGTCATCACACCTGCCAGCAACATGCCGCCTTCGTGCAGGCAACGGCCGATGCCGAGCAGGGTCGGCGCATCGTCGGGCTTGACGCCTGAGCGGTGATTGTCGGTATCGATCTCGATCAATACCTCGAACCGTTCGTCGTTGGCCTGACCGAACGCCACGATCGCCTGCGCCGATGCCAGGCTGTCGGTGATGATCTTCAGCCTGCAGCCGGCGCGCCGCAAGGCCAGCACCGCCGGCAACTTTGCCGCCACCATGCCGACCGCATACAGGATGTCGTCGATTCCTGCTGCGAACAGTTCGCGCGCCTCCCTGAGCGTCGACACCGTGATGCCTTGCGCACCTGCAGCCATCTGTTCGGCCACCACGTCGGCGCATTTGCTGGTCTTGACGTGTGGCCGAAAGGCGACGCCGAGCTCGCCGGCGCGTGCCTGCATGCGCGCGATGTTGCGCCGCATGCGATCGATGTCGATCAGCGCGGCAGGCGTATCGAGGTGCTCGAGGGTTGGTGAAGTCATCGCGATGATGTAAGCAGCCTGGCAGATCGCGCCGGCCTCGGTTCACGTTGTAGCATCCTTCCCGCCCGACAGTCCGCCGAGGCAGGACGCTCCGAGTCGATTGGGCCGCACGGTGCCGATGGCGCTGCCTGTTTCACCTGCGGTCGTTTTTGCGTTGCCAAGGCAGACACATGAAGAATATTTTGCAGAATCATTGGCAGCTGGCACTCGGCATCACGCTGGTTGTCTTGCTGGCCGGCGTGCTGGTCGCCAATTTCAAGCCGGGCGAAAAGCGGATCGAGCGCCGCCTGGAGCGCCTCTACGCCACTGATGCCCCCGCCTTTACTCGCGAATTGAGCGTGTTGCTCGGCCCGCCGCTGCTGGGCGGCAACCGCGTTCGCGTGCTGCTCAACGGCGACGAGATCTTTCCGGCCATGCTCGAGGCCATTCGCAACGCGCAACGCAGCATCAACTTCGAGTCGTATATCTACTGGTCGGGAGACATCGGCAAACAGTTTGCCGAGGCGCTGTCGCAGCGTGCCCGGGCCGGCGTGAAGGTGCATGTGCTGCTCGACGCCATCGGCGCTGCCAAGATCGACGGCGAATGGGTCGAGCAGATGCGCAAAGCCGGCGTGCAGGTCGAGAAATACCACCCCGTCAGCTGGTACCAGCTTGGCCGCCTCAACAACCGCACCCACCGCAAGCTGCTGATCACCGACGGCACGATCGGCTTTACCGGTGGCGTCGGCATCGCTCCTGAGTGGACCGGCAACGCACAAGACCCGGGCCACTGGCGCGACACCCATTTCAGGGTCGAAGGGCCGGTGGTCGGCCAGATGCAGGCCGTCTTCCTCGACAACTGGATCAAGGTCAGCGGCGAAGTGCTGCACGGTGATGCCTATTTTCCCGAGCTGAAAGAAGCCGGCCCGCAACGGGCTCAGATGTTCAGCAGCTCGCCGACCGGCGGCAGCGAAAGCATGGCCCTGATGTACCAGATGGCCATCACGGCGGCCAGCCGCAGCATCGACCTGTCGTCGGCCTACTTCGTCCCTGACGACTTGACCCGCAAGACGCTGCTCGCTGCGCTGAAGCGGGGCGTCAAACTGCGCGTCGTTCTGCCGGGCGAACACATCGATTCCGACACCACCCGGTCGGCGTCACGCGCGCAATGGGACGAGCTGCTGGCCGCCGGTGCGCTGATCGCCGAATACAAGCCGACGATGTACCACTGCAAAGTGTTGATCGTCGACGGCTTGCTCACCTCGGTCGGTTCGACCAACTTCGACAACCGGTCTTTCCGCCTCAACGACGAGGCCTCGCTCAACGTGGTCGACGCTGCATTCGCCGCCGAGCAGACAGCCATCTTCGAGGCCGACCTGAAAGCCGCCAAACCCTACAGCCTGGCCGACTGGCAACAGCGTCCGCTGCGCGAGAAGTTCGGCGATTGGCTGGCTTCGCTGATTGCGTCGCAACTCTGAACCGCGCAGGCGTCGCATCGGCCGCGCCTGCACCGCGCAATCAGGCGCGCCGGATCAAGATCGGCGTTTCAGCACCCGCGCACCCCAAGCGCCGTTCCTCGGCGCCATCGTGGTTGTCTCGGCTCATGCAGGCGCCCGTATTCGCAGCCGCAACATGCTGGCCGCGCTTGCCACCAGCGCGCACAGGGCAGCGATCGCGAGCGCCAACTGCGGCACACGGGGCTGCGAAACCAGCACCAGGCTGAACAACATCGCGATCAGCAACGCGCCGATCGACTGGCCGGTCAGGCGTGCAGTGCCCAGCATGCCACCCGCAGCGCCGGCACGCGAGCGCGGCGCCGAGGTCACGATGGTGTGGTTGTTCGGCGACTGGAACAGGCCGAACCCCGCACCACACAGCGCCAGCCGCCACGCCATCTGCCACATGGAGGCTTGCTCGGGCAACAGCGCCATCAGCAACAGGCCGCTGGCCATGGTGATCAGCCCGATGCCGCCGAGCAAGCCGGCAGGAACGCGGCCGATCAGCCGGCCGGCAAGCGGCGCGACGGCGACGGTTGCGATCGGCCAGGCGGTCAGCACCAGGCCCGCATCGGCCGGGCTGCGTCCCAGCCCGTGGAGCAACAGAAACGGCAACGCGATCGACGCCAGCATCTGTGCGGTGAAGGCGGCAATCGATGCACACATCGACAAGCGGAAGACCGGAATCCGCAACAGATCGATCGGCAGCAGTGGCGCCGCCTGCCGCCGCTGCCGCTGCACAAAGACGGCGCCGACCAGCAAGCCGACACCGATCAGCGCCAGCGCCTCGGCCGGCAACCCCGCAACGGGCTTGTCACCGACCCGCGGTACCAGCCGATCGACACCGAGAAACAGCGCGGCGAACATCACGATATTCAGCGTCGTGTCGAGCAGCGAAAAGCGCTCGCCGGCGGGTTTTTCGGTGACGCGGTCGGCCGGCAGGCTGCGCCAGCCGAGCATCAACACGAACAGGCCGATCGGCAGATTGATCGCAAACAACCACGGCCAGGATGCCACTGAGAGCACCAGCGCCGCCACCGAAGGCCCGGCCACCGACGAGACGCCGACAACGACCGAATTGATCGCCAGGCCGCGCCCCAGTTGCCGGCTGGGATAGATGCTGCGCAACAGCGCCGCATTGATGGCAAACATGCCGGCGGCGCCCACACCTTGCAGCACACGGGCGGCGAGCAACTGGCTCAAGGTGTGCGACAAGACACAAGCCAGCGAGGCCAGCGTGAACAGCGCCAAACCTGCCAGATAGACCTTCTTGTAGCCGAACAGGTCGCCCACCCTGGCCAGCGGCAGCAGCATCGCCAGGATCGCGATCTGATAGGCGTTGACGATCCAGATCACCATCGACGCGCTGACGTTCAGGTCGCGCGCCACCACCGGCAGTGCCAGGTTCATCACCGCGCCGTCGAGCACGCTGAGCGCAATGCCGCACAACACCGTCGCCATGGCGTAGTAGCGCGCCGGCGTCGGCAGGCCGTCGGCTGGGGCCGCTGTCGGCGTCGGCAGGGTTGCGGATCGAAGGTCGGGGATGGGCTGCATGAGACGTGAGAGAGACCGCCGGGATTGTCACCGCGCGACGGCAAACACGCTGGTGCGAGGGCTCCGCTCGGCCCGGCCAGCCGGGGCATACTCTGGCCCGATCGCTACGGCGATCCTGCTTCCACTTCTGCACCCATGCGCTGCATTGCCGCACTCGATTTCGATGACACCTCGCTGAATGTGGCACGGCGGCTGATCGGCATGCTGCTGCTCGTCGACGGCGTCGGCGGTCGGATCGTCGAGACCGAGGCCTACGACGCCGACGATCCCGCCTCGCACAGCCATGGTGGACCCCGGCCGCGCAATGCGTCGATGTTCGGCCCGGCCGGGCACGCCTATGTCTACCGCTCGTACGGCATCCACTGGTGCCTGAATGTCGTCTGCCGCGAAGCCGGCCACGGTGCCGGCGTGCTGATCCGCGCGATCGAACCCACCGACGGACTCGACACCATGCGCCGCCGTCGTGGCCTGGACGACGTTCGGCTGCTGTGTGCGGGCCCGGGCCGCGTCGGCCAGGCGCTCGGCATCGACCGCTCACATGATGGGCTGCCGCTCGATCAGCCGCCATTCGAACTGCGCAGCGCTGCCGATCTGGCGGCGCCGGTCGAAGTCGTGAGTGGCGTGCGAGTCGGCATCTCCAAGGCGCGTGAGCTGCCATGGCGCTTCGGTCTGGCGGGCTCACGTTTCGTCAGCCGGCGCTTCGGCTGAGCAATGGCCGGCGGCATGCTGATCGGTACCGCCGGCTGGGCCATCCCGCGCGCCAGCGCCGGTGCGTTTGTTGGCAGCGGCAGTCAGCTGGAGCGCTACGCACGCACGCTCGACTGTGTCGAGATCAACTCGTCCTTCCATCGCAGCCACCGCGCTGAAACCTACGCACGCTGGGCCGCGGCAACGCCGGCCGGCTTCCGCTTCGCGGTCAAGTTGCCGCGGACCATCACCCACGACGGCCGACTGCGCGCGGCGCGCCGGCCGCTGCAGCGTTTTCTGGCCGAGGCATCAGGGCTCGGCGACAAGCTGGCCGTGTTGCTGGTGCAGCTGCCGCCGTCGCTGGTGTTCGAAGCGCGGCCGATGCGGACGTTCTTCAAGCTGCTGGCTTCGATGCACGGCGGCGCGGTGGTGTGCGAGCCGCGCCACGCGAGCTGGTTCACGCCAGCCGCCGACCGTCTGCTGGTGGCCGCCCGCGTCGGCCGTGTGGCGGCCGATCCGGCACGTCAACCGGCAGCGTCGAGCCCCGGCGGCTGGCTCGGCCCCGCCGGTGACGGCGCGGGCGCCGTGGTCTATCACCGCTGGCACGGTGCACCCCGCATGTATTGGTCGAGTTATGGCGCCGACTGGTTGCGCGAACGCGCCGCCGAGCTGCGCGCATGGCCGGGCGATGCGCAGTGCTGGTGCGTCTTCGACAACACCGCCTCCGGTGCGGCGGCAGACAACGCCTTGGCGTTGCGTCGACAGCTGTTGGCGACAATCCAGCCATGAACGCCGATACCGTTGCCGCGACGGCCGTCCGGGTCGACACCGGCCCGGCTGCCTGATGCCGAAACGCCAGGCGCCGACCGGCCCGCGCAGCCACCACCATGTCTACGTCGTCGAACTCGACGACCGGGTCTGGAACGAAGCCGCGCTTTCGCAAAGCCAACCCCGACCACCAGCTCGGCAGACCCTGCGTCTATGTCGGCATGACCGGCCTCGACCCCGACCTGCGCTTCGACAAGCACAAGGCCGGCATCCAGGCCAACCGATATGTCTTCGAATACGGCCTGCGCCTGCTGCCATCGCTGTACGAGGTCTACAACCCGATGCCTTATCTGGCCGCGCAGGAGATGGAGGTGGAGTTGGCGATCGGGCTGCGCGAGGCTGGGTACGGGGTTTGGCAGGCTTGAGCGGGGGTGGCTGGCGGGCGGGGGTCAGCCGTTTTCCGAGGCCAGACAGATCCAGCCGACCCCGCGCAGCGCGACGCGTTCCAACCGAAGGCAACGCGCCGAGCACTCGCTGTGGCTGCGGTTGGTCAAACCGGCGGTCGCAACGGGAAATCGGATCCGCGGTGAAAATCGAGCAATGACCAATCATTCATTCACCCCTGCCGTGGCCCGCTACGAGACCATGCAGTACCGGCGCGTCGGGCGCAGCGGCCTGAAGTTGCCGGCGCTGTCATTGGGACTGTGGCAGAACTTCGGCGCAAGCGCCGACCCCGCCGCGGCGCGTGCCTTGCTGCTGCGAGCATTCGACCTCGGCATCACCCATTTCGATCTGGCCAACAACTACGGCCCGCCACCGGGCGCAGCCGAAAGCCTGCTGGGCCGGGTGCTGGCATCGGACCTCGCCGCCTACCGGGACGAGCTGATCATCTCGACCAAGGCCGGCTATCCGATGTGGCCCGGCCCCTATGGCGCCTTTGGCAGCCGCAAGAGCCTGCTGGCCAGTCTCGATCAAAGCCTGAAGCGGATGCAGCTCGACTATGTCGACATCTTCTATTCGCACCGCTTCGATCCGGATACCCCGCTCGAAGAAACCATGGGCGCGCTGGCATCCGCAGTCAAACAAGGCAAGGCGCTGTATGCCGGTGTTTCTTCCTACTCGGCCAACAAGACGCGCGAGGCCGCGGCGCTGCTCAGGCAGATGGGCGTGCCCTGCCTGATCCATCAGCCGTCGTACTCGATGCTGAACCGATGGATCGAAGACAGTCTGCTGGATACGCTGAACGACGAAGGCATCGGCTGCATCGTCTTTTCACCACTCGCGCAAGGCTTGTTGACCGGCAAATACCTCGATGGTGTGCCGGCCGAATCACGCAAGGCGAAGGGCGCACCGTCGTTTCGCGACGAGCACCTGACCGAGGCCAACCTGGAACGGATCCGTCACTTGGCACAGATTGCCGCAGCACGCGGACAGTCTCTGGCGCAAATGGCGCTGGCCTGGGCGCTGCGGCATTCCACCGTGACCTCGGCGCTGATCGGCGCCAGCCGCATCAGCCAACTGGAAGAGAACGTTGCCGCACTCGGCAATCTTCAGTTTTCAGACGACGAGCTTGCGGCGATCGACCGCTGGGCGCTCGACTCGAATCTGAATATCTGGGCGGCATCGAGCAATGCGGGGTGATGCCGGGCATGCGCCGATCCCGAGGCCGGACAGCCCGGACGATCACCGCTACTTCTCGGCCGCCTTCACAATCGATGGTGCCTCGGTAAACGGCCCGCGCACGCCATCAGTCGGCAGGCACTGCTGGTCACCCACAACACGCGCGAGTTCGCGCAGGTCATCGGGCTGCAATTGGCAGCTGGACCGCCGAGTGATCGATCGAACCAGCGCGGCAACCCTCAAGTAGGACAGCTCCGACTCGGCGAACCGTGATTCGTCGATTGGCCGATTCGGATGCAGCCGCTAGGGTGGAGCAGGCAACTCGCCAAGAGGGACGCATGAACTTGCGCCCCACTCGCAGTTGGCTTGATGAGACCGCAACCACTGAACGGAGATCACCCCATGAACCAGGACCACGACCAGAACAAGGCATCGGACCAGGAGTCCGCCAAGCAGTCCGCCAAGAAGGTCGACGCGCGGGATCAGAGCATGTCACGCGGCGATGCGCCACCGATGCAGCGCAATCAGAACCAGGGCGCGCACGCCGACCAGCACAAGCCCCCGTCGGACCGCGCCGTCCGCGGTTTCGATGCACCCGACCACGAAGTCAAGGAAGACCTGCACAAGTCGGTGCGCAAGGACTGACAGAGCCTCCCGAGGAAGGGACACCCTGCTGCGGCTTCGCTCTCGTTGCACGGCCATACCCAGTCGGCGTCGACGATCGGGTTCACGGCAGTGGTCGGTATGGTGTCACCCACCCTCAGGCGTCACGAAAGCATTGGAGGTGACCCACGGGGCCGATACCCGTCCATTTTGGTCGCCGCGTCGGTCCTCAGTGGTAGTCGTCTTCGAGCTGGTGTCGAACTGCAAGGATGTTGACCTGCTCTGCGCCTTCGATTCAAAGAGCACAACGCAGCCACCACCGCGGAACGGAACAACCAGCTCGCGAACGAACGAGTTCTGGCCAGCCTTGCGGAAGATGAACGGCACGCGGCTCAACTGCCGTTCGATCTGCTCCACGAGCGTGTTCAAGGCCTGCTGCGCAGCATCGAAATCTTCGACAACTACAAATACGACAGAGATCGTACCCACAGAAACAGGTCTGCCACTTAGGGTCTGCTGTATATAGAAGAGAAGGAGGCTAGAGGAAAATCGGGATGGCCAAAAGCGTCGCGACATTGGTACCGATGTCACCTCGATTTTCTCGAAGCGCGAGTCCCGGGGGAGCGCAGCAACTCCGTCGTGAGTGGAGATCGCCGCATCTGCCTCGCCTTGCTCTTCCTGCGTTGCAAATACCACCCTGCTACAAAAGCGGGCCCAGAACGATCATCGTGAAGAGCGCGATGACTATAAAAGCTGATTTTTGAAAGCTCTCCCATGTCCCGACCCTCCCCCTTCAAATGGTCGGTAGTCCGGTGTCTCGCAGGTAGCGGTACGTTCCATCGTAGAACTCGGCTCGCCGGGTTTCATCATCCTGCGCGCCCTCTGGAACAACAATGATCATGCCTTGCCGTGCTCGCGTAAGTAGAACCCGATAGGCATTCTTCAAGTACACCTTGCGCTCTTCCTTCCGGATTTGTTGCCAGCGGTCTCCGACGAAAGAATGATGTTGCCAGCCTTGAGGGCTGTGTCTGAAATCGGCATCCCAAACAACGCAAGACCAATCCAGTTCAAGCCCTTGGACGTGGAACTCGGTCGCGACGTCCTCAAGATAGAAGGACGAGCGGACATCGTCGCGATCATTGAGGAACCAGTTCACAGGATCGACCGGAGATCTGATATCGATCGCAAGAGGCTTCAAGCGTAGCGCCTGCGATGAAACGCAGATGCCGAAACGCTCACTTCCTCGCGCGCGGTCTCGCAACCACTGCCGAGCGCTACCAACATCGCGCGTCAACACCACCTGGTAGCGACCCGAAATTCTTTTGTATAAATCGCGTGCTTCGTCTAGTTCTAGATCGAGGACCTTCTTGACGAAACCGGACAAGTGCTCCGCCCGAAACGACCGCATTGAAACGGAAAGATGAAGATCCTCGTTGTAGAAGACATTTGGCCGAGCGCGTAGTTCTGACAGCACCGCGCCCGCGTTGTATTCGACATCTTGTAAATGCGGTGAAAGATGTAGATGCCAACTCGGGTAGAGGTTTTGGATTGCGCGGATCCATCCAGATATTCCAGCCTCACCGGTATTGATTTCCTGGCCCCCGCCGATGAGACAAACAACCACCGCCCAGTCAATCTGTCGGTCAAGACATGAAATGAGGAAGGCTGGTTCTGACTGATCGAAGTTCGGAAGGCTCCTCTTGCGCCGCATAAAGTCTGCAGTCTTCTCCAAATTCCAGGCCCGCTGCGCCTCATCAAAAATCGCGACATGCTCTGGTGGTGGCCTCGAGTCCTTCAGGCATTCGTCGCGGAAATGGTGAATCGGCTGGATGAACGCCTTTACGGCCTGCCTCGCTTCACCTTTGGTGCGCCGTTTTCCGTTGGCTTTCGAGCGCTTCACATCATCACGTGCTAACGCCTCTCGGAGAATGGCCACCAACGGCCCATTGCCGGAAAGGTAGACGCTGTGCTGGGCATTCGTTGGGTCCATATACCGCGTGGCGATGTCTAGACCGACGAGCGTCTTGCCGGCGCCAGGAACGCCGGTTACCAAACAGATCGCTTTGACTCCGTCGCGCCGAGAACTCTCGATGATTTCAGCAACGGATGCCGTAGTGACCGTTAAATTGCGTGCTCCAGCATCGTGGCGAGCAATGTCAGTGACTGCATGACCTCGATACAGGGCCGACGCAGCCTCCACGATGGTGGGCGTCGGCAGGTATCGACCACTTTCCCAGCCATCGCCATCAAAACTTTCGCAAACCGCGATGCCTACGATTGAGGTGATTGCTTCCTCAAATCTGTCGCCAGAGACGAGTATTGGAGGAAGGATGCCGTCGCGTTCGCCTCGATAGCCCAAACTTTGGAACTTCCCCGTCTCCCCGGTAATGACAAGTATTGGGACGAGCCGCGCGCCGTGACTGGTCTCATGGAAATTCTTCAGATCGAGCGCATAGTCCCACGCCTGCTCCACATCTTGTCGCGCAAACTCCTTCGCGCCGATCTTGAACTCAATGATCAAGATCATGCCGTCGACGAGAAGGACTGCGTCAATGCGCTTGCCAAGACGAGGGACGACAAACTCTAGATAGATTCGTCCTCTTCCCGAAAGGCGCTGTAAGACATTTCGCAGCAAGGCAATTTCCGCTTGCCAAGCATCTCGCTGAGTCAGATCAACAGAAAATTCGCTCGATGCCGTTAGCGTTCCGAGAACGGCTTCGGCGGATGTACCTAGAAAGGTTTCAATGGAAGCCGAATAGTAGCCGCGGCTGAACCTGGTTCCCACTTGCGATTGCAAGATGTTTTCCATGGTTTTGACGGCCTAGGCCACGACTAAACATCAATATTCGCCGCCCTCAACGCATTCGTCTCAATGAAGTCCCGCCGCGGCTCGACCTCATCCCCCATCAACATCGTGAACACCCGATCGGCCTCGATCGCATCGTCGATCTGCACCCGCAGCAGGCGTCGAACGGTCGGATCCATCGTGGTCTCCCACAGCTGCATCGGGTTCATCTCCCCAAGCCCCTTGTAGCGCTGGCGGCCGACGGCGTTTTCGGCTTGGCCGATCAGCCAGGCCATGGCTTCGCGGAAGTCGCTGACTTTCGCTTCCTTCTGCCGTTCGCCTTCGCCGCGCTTGATGGTGGCGTCTTCGCCGACCAGGCCTTTGAAGGTCTTGCCGGCGGTGCTCAGCACCTCGTAGTCGGCGCCGTGGACGAAGTCGGCCGTCAGCACGCTGCTCTTCACGTTGCCGTGTTGCATGCGGCTGATGCGCAGGATGTGCTTGTCGGTGCGTTCGTCGAATTCGGCGGTCACTTCGGCATCGTGGACTGCGCCTTTCAGGCCGCGCGCTGAGGCTTCGGCGGCTTCCAGGCTGTCGAGGTTCAGGTCCTGGCCGTCGGCGATGGCGCGCAGCGCTTCCACGTCCATCCATTTCGACAGCCGCTTGACGACGTTGTTGGCCAGCACGTAGTTGCGCGCCAGCGCTTCCAGCGTTTCGCCTTGCAGCACGGTGGCGGTGCCGTCGGCGGCGGTGGTGCCGGTCTCCAGCTTGGCGTCGGTCAGTGCCACCTTCAGCAGGTAGGCGTCGAGCTCGTTGCCGTCTTTCAGATACTCCTCGTGTTTGCCGACCTTCACCTTGTACAGCGGCGGTTGCGCGATGTAGATGTGGCCTTGCTCCACCAGCTCGGGCATCTGGCGGTAGAAGAAGGTCAGCAGCAGGGTGCGGATGTGGGCGCCGTCGACGTCGGCGTCGGTCATGATGATGATGCGGTGGTAGCGCAGCTTGGCCACATCGAAATCGTCGCCGCCCGAGCCTTTGCCGATGCCGGTGCCCAGGGCGGTGATCAGCGTCAGGATTTCATTGCTGGTCAGCAGCTTCTCGAAGCGCGCTTTCTCGACGTTGAGAATCTTGCCGCGCAGCGGCAGGATCGCCTGGAACTTGCGGTCGCGGCCCTGCTTGGCGCTGCCGCCAGCGGAGTCGCCCTCGACGATGTAGATCTCGCACAGCGCCGGGTCTTTTTCCTGGCAGTCGGCCAGCTTGCCGGGCAGGCCCATGCCGTCGAGCACGCCCTTGCGGCGCGTCATCTCGCGCGCCTTGCGGGCCGCCTCACGGGCCCGGGCAGCGTCGACGATCTTGCTGCAGATGATCTTGGCGTCGATCGGGTTCTCGAGCAGGTAATCGTTCAGCGCCTTGCTGACCACGTCTTCGACCGGGCCGCGCACCTCGCTGCTGACCAGCTTGTCCTTGGTCTGGCTGCTGAACTTGGGCTCGGGCACCTTCACGCTCAGCACGCAGCACAGGCCTTCGCGCATGTCGTCGCCGGTGACCTCGACCTTGGCCTTCTTGGCCAGCTCGTTGTCGTCGATGTATTTGTTGATGACGCGGGTCATCGCCGCGCGCAGGCCGGTCAGGTGGGTGCCACCGTCGCGCTGCGGGATGTTGTTGGTGAAGCACAGCACCTGCTCGCTGTAGCCGTCGTTCCACTGCATGGCCACATCGGCGGTGATGGTGGTGCCCTGGTCGCTGAGCTTCTCGCCCATCGCCTGGAAGACGGTCGGGTGCAGCACCTTCTTGCCGGTGTTGATGAATTCGACGAAGCCTTTCACGCCGCCCGCATAGGCAAAGATGTCTTCCTTGTTGTTGCGCTCGTCGACCAGGCGGATCTTCACGCCGTTGTTCAGGAAGCTCAGCTCGCGCAGCTTCTTGCTGAGGATCTCGTAATGGAAGTCGAGGTCCGAGAAGATCTCCAGGTCCGGCAGGAAGTGCACCTCGGTGCCGCGCTTCTCGGTATCCCCGGTGATTCGCATCGGGCTGATCTCGAAGCCGTTGCGCTGCTCCACCACACGGTCTTGCGGGATGCCCTGCTTGAACTCCATGTAGTGCACCTTGCCGTCGCGGCGCACCGTCAGCCGCAGCCATTTGCTCAGGCCGTTGACGCAACTGACGCCCACGCCGTGCAGGCCGCCCGATACCTTGTAGCTGTTCTGGTTGAACTTGCCGCCGGCGTGCAGTTCGGTCAGTGCAATCTCGGCCGCGCTGCGCTTGGGCTCATGCTTGTCGTCCATCTTGACGCCGGTCGGGATGCCGCGGCCGTTGTCGGTCACGCTGATCGAGCTGTCGGTGTGGATGGTGACGACGATGTCGTCGCAGTGCCCGGCCAGGCTTTCGTCGATCGAGTTGTCGACCACCTCGAACACCAGGTGGTGCAGACCGGTGCCATCCGACGTGTCGCCGATATACATGCCCGGGCGCTTGCGCACCGCCTCCAGCCCTTCGAGGATCTGGATGCTGCCTTCGCCATAAGCCGTGCTCGCCGCCGCGCTGGAAGCGTCCTTCGCGGCCTTCTTCTCGGCAATGCTCTCGGCACTCTCCGGCAGGTCTGCAGGCAGATCCTTGGGAAGGTCGTCAGGCACGGGTGGGACGTTCGGAAGATCGCTCATGACTTCAATGAAAGCGGGCCTTGCGGCCCTTTGGTAAAACTGACCGGAACCCCCGCTTGGCGGGGGCCCGGGGGTGCGAAACAATAAAAAGCCAATCGAATCTGAGCCGCGACAGCGGCCTCAGATTCGCATTGGCATGACCACGTACTTGAAGCCCGGCATCTCCGGCACCGTGAACAAGGCACTTGCATTGCTGTCCTGCAGCTCGAGCTTGACCATCTCGACCTGTGTATTGGCCAGCACGTCCATCAGGTAGGTGACGTTGAAACCGATCTCGATGGCATCGCCTTCGTAGTCGACCTCGATTTCTTCCTTGGCTTCTTCCTGCTCGGCATTGCTCGATGCAATGCGCAGGCTGCCCGGCTCGAGGTTGACGCGCACACCCTTGAATTTCTCGCTGGTCAGGATGGCGGCGCGTTGCAGGCTGGCCAGCAGCGGCTGGCGGCCGACCATCAGGTTGTTCTTGTGGTTCTTCGGGATCACCCGGTTGTAGTCGGGGAACTTGCCCTCGACCAGCTTGGTGACGAACTCCATGCCGGCAAACTTGAACTGCGCCTGGTTGTTGGCAAAACGCATTTCGATCGGGCTGTCGTCGTCGTTGAGCAATCGCTGCAGCTCGAGCACCGTCTTGCGCGGCAGGATCACCTCCTGCTTCGGGATCTCGACTTCGAGCTTGGCCTGCGCCAGTGCCAGTCGGTGTCCGTCGGTGGCCACCAGGATCAGGTCGCTGCCTTCGGCAACAAACAGGATGCCGTTCAGGTAGTAGCGGATATCGTGCACCGCCATCGCGAAGTGCACCTGGTTGATCAGTTTTTTCAGCGTGTTCTGCGGCACGCTGAAGGTCGGCCCGAAATCGGCCGCCTCCTGCACCAGCGGAAAGTCGTCGGCGGGCAGCGTCTGCAAGGTAAAGCGGCTTTTGCCACCTTGCAGCGTCAGCTTGTTCTGGTTGGCCGACAAGGTGACCATCTGATCGGCCGGCATCGAGCGCAGGATGTCGATCAGCTTGCGGGCGCCGACGGTGGTGGTGAAACTGCCGGCATCACCCCCCAGCTCGGCATGGGTTCGCACCTGGATTTCCAGGTCGGAGGTGGTCAGTTCGATCTGACCTTCGGTCTTGCGAATCAGCACGTTGGCCAACACCGGCAAGGTATGGCGTCGCTCGACGATACCGGCAACCGACTGCAAGGCAGTCAGAATTTTTTCCTGAACTGCTTTTAGAACAATCATTTGAACCTCTTCATTGGTAGTCTTAGTAGAGGGAGCATGAATCTGTGGAGAAGGCTATTTTCCCCTTTTCCATCAAGCAGTTAACTCACGATGAACCCTGTGTGGCAAAGACGGTTTGCGGCGGGAGTCGCAGACAACAACCTGGCGGCTGCAGCTGGGGCTGTGGACAAGCTGCGGGTTGCCAGAAAGTTGTCCCCAGCCTTGTGCCTTGACAAGACGGATCGCACGGAAGGTCGGCTCGCTGACGGGCATCGAGTTCAGCCCTTCAAGGTCTGTTCGAGCACATGCAGCTGCTGGTTGAGCTCGCTGTTTTTCTGCCGCTCGGCGCTGATCTTGCGCACCGCGTGCAACACGGTGGTGTGATCGCGCCCGCCGAACAGCTCGCCGATCTCGGGCAGGCTTTTCTGCGTCATCTCCTTGGCGATGTACATCGCGATCTGGCGTGGCCGGGCGATGCTGGCCGGGCGCTTCTTGCTGTACATGTCGGCCACCTTGATCTTGTAGAAGTCGGCCACCGTCTTCTGGATATTCTCGACACCGACCTGCCGGTTCTGGATCGACAGCAGGTCTTTCAGCGCATCGCGCGCCAGCCCGATGTTGATTTCCTTGCTGCTGAAGCGTGAATAGGCCAGCACCTTGCGCAGCGCACCTTCGAGGTCACGCACATTGGCGCGGACATTCTTGGCAATGAAAAACGCCACATCCTCAGGCATCGGCGTGCCTTCGGCCTCTGCCTTGCGCATCAGGATGGCAACCCTCATCTCGAGCTCGGGCGGCTCGATGGCCACTGTCAGCCCGGCATCGAAGCGGCTGGTCAGGCGCTCGTCGATATCCGGCAGGCCCTTCGGGTAGGTATCGCTGGTCATGATGATGTGCGCCCGCTTGGCGAGCAGCGCTTCGAAGGCGTTGAAAAACTCCTCCTGGGTGCGCTCCTTGCCAGCAAAGAACTGCACGTCGTCGATCAGCAGCAGATCCAGCGAGTGGTATTTGGCCTTCAACTCGTCGAAGGTCTTGCGCTGGTAGTTCTTGACGACATCGCTGATGAACTGTTCGGCATGCAGATAAAGCACCCGGGCATCGGGTCGGTCGGCGAGCAATGAATTGCCGACCGCGTGGATCAGGTGTGTCTTGCCGAGGCCGACGCCGCCGTAGATGAAGAGCGGGTTGTACATGTGCCCCGGAGCGCCGGCCACATGCAGCGCTGCGGTGCGCGCCATCTGGTTGGCCCGGCCGGGCACCAGCGTGTCGAAGGTCAGTGCCGGGTTCAAGCGGTAGCGGTTCTGCTGGCTGTCGAATGCCGTGCTGCCGGGCGGCGCCGAACTGATGCCTTTGTCAATGCCCGGTTTTGCTGGTGCCACGCCCGCCTGCAGGTCGCCCCGGCTGACCATCGAGCTGTCCGTCTGGCGGGCGGCGATTGCCGCCAGACGTGCCGGCCCGGCTTGTTCGCTGGCCGACAAGGTGATGTCAAGGCGCACCGGTTTGCCGGCCAGTTCGGTCAGCACCGATTCGATGCGCGGCGCATATTGGCTGCGGATCCAGTCGAGCTTGAAACGGTTGGGCACCCGCAAGGTGGCGACCGCGCTGGCGCCCGACGCACCGCCGGTTGTCGACACCGCTTCGACGATCTCGGCGGGTGGCAACGGGCGGATCCAGGTGTTGAACTGGAGTTCAGGCAATTCGGCAGCGAGGCGCTCGCAGCCGCGTTGCCAGAGGTCAGCGCTCATGTTGTGGAAAAGTCTGGGTGGCAGACGCTGCATTGTACGTCCGAAGGGCCGCCACAAAACGGGTTATCCACAGCCTGGAAACGCGCTAATCCTCGACCAGCCTTGTGGTTCCACCGCCAAGTCTTTGACTGGACTGCAACTTTTTGTTCTAATGCTCGGTTTCCCCGATGCGGCCCCAGCGCCTTTTGACGCGCCGCAAAAAAGCCATGAAACGCACCTATCAAGCTTCCAAGACCCGCCGCGCCCGCACCCATGGCTTTCTGGTCCGAATGAAAACCCGTGGTGGCCGCGCCGTCATCAAGGCTCGCCGCGCCAAGGGCCGCAAGCGTCTGGCAGTCTGACGGCAGCGGCGAGTCGAAACCGGCGCCTGGCGTGATGGGCCGCATCGTTCGGCCAGCCGACTTTCAGCGCGTGCTGGGCACAGCGCCGTGGGCCCGCAGCAACCATTTTGCGGTGCATCACCTGCAGCAGCGCCCTGGGCGCAGCGCCCGCCCCGCTTCGCAGCGAGCCAAGTTATCAACAGACGGCGAACAGACTTGTCCACAACTTGTGGATGACTTGCCTGCCAGTGGCCTTGAAACAGGACCGGTCGACGGCTGGTGGCTCGGTCTGGTGGTTCCCAAGCGGCATGCCAAGCGAAGCGTGACGCGCAGTTTGCTGAAGCGCCAGATTCGGGCTGCGGTCGGCGCCGCCGTGCCACCGGTTCAACCGGCGTTGCGGCCCGGTTTGTGGGTGGTGCGCTTGCGCGCCGTGATCGATCGCAAGTTGTACCCAAGCGCCAGCTCGGACGCGCTGCGCCAGGCGATGCACGTCGAATTGAGCGAGCTGGTCGAACGTGCGGTCAAGCGCTGCCATGGCTGATACGCGCGGCTGGCTCACCAGCGTGGCATCGTGGCCGCGCCGCGTGTTGATCATGCTCGTTCGCGCCTATCGGTTGTTGCTCAGCCCCTGGCTGGGCAACAGCTGCCGCTTCGAGCCGACTTGTTCTGTTTATGCCATTGCGGCGCTGCAACGCATGGCGCGGTGCTCGGTAGTGGCCTGGCCGGCTGGCGGGTGCTGCGTTGCCATCCCTGGTGCACACCCGGTCACGATCCGGTTCCCGAGCGACCCGTGCGCTTTCTGAGCGCCTTGTTGTCGCCTTCATCGAATACTGAAAAGCCTTCTCCATGACCGATATCCGTCGCACCCTGCTGTGGGTGGTGTTCTCGATGTCCCTGGTACTGATCTGGGATGCCTGGAACAAGCACAACGGCAAGCCCTCGATGTTCGGCGGGTCGCCGCCGGCGGCGGTTCAACCGGCGGGCACCAAACCGCCGTCGGCGGCGCCGAACGCGGCCTTGCCGACACCCGCTGCGGTGCCTGGCGCCGCCACACCCGCAGGCCCGTCGGCCTTGCCGGGGACGGCAGCCACCACGGCGGCCGCACCGGCCGGCGAGCAGGTCATCGTCACCACCGATCTGGTCAAGGCCACCTTCGACAGCAAGGGCGCCGATCTGGTTCGCCTGGAGTTGCTGAAATACGATGACCACAACATCAAGGGTCAGAACGTCATTCTGTTCGACCAGTCGCCGCAGCGGCTGTACAAGTCGCAGACCGGGCTGATCGCTGCGCAAGGGGGTGCGGCGCTGCCCAATCACCTGACGCAGATGACGGTGTTGCCGGGCAAGCGGGATTTTTCGGACGGCAGCGATACGCTCGAAGTCAAGTTCGAATCGCCGGCGATCGGCGGCGCCAAGCTGCTGAAGACCTACCGCTTCAAACGCGGCAGCTACCTGGTGGCGGTGCGCCATGAGGTGGTCAATACCTCGCAGGCACCGATCGACCCGCAGCTGTATCTGCAGCTGGTGCGCGACGGCAATGCGCCGGCCGGCGAATCGAGCTTCTATTTCACCTTCACCGGTCCGGCGCTGTACACCGACGACCGAGAAATTCCACAAGGTCGATTTCAAGGACATCGAGAAGCGCCAGCCCGGCGACAAGATCGGCCATGCCGACCCAGGCCGACAACGGCTGGGTGGCGATGGTGCAGCATTATTTCGCCTCGGCCTGGCTGCTCGGCGCCACCGAAGACGAAAAGCGACCGCGCGATTTCTATACCCGCAAGGTCGACGCCAACCAGTATTCGATCGGCATGATCGTGCCGCTGGGCACGCTGGCAGCAGGCGCCACGCAGACCGTCGATTCACGCCTGTATGTCGGTCCGCAGGAAGAGAACAAGCTCAGCGCGATCGCCCCCGGGCTCGAGCTGGTGAAGGACTATGGCTGGTTCACCATCCTGTCGAAGCCGCTGTTCTGGCTGCTCGACAAGCTGCACGGCATCCTGGGCAACTGGGGCTGGGCGATCGTCGGCCTGGTCTTCATCCTGAAGGCCGCGTTCTTCTGGCTCAACAAGAAGGCCTACACCTCGATGGCCAAGATGAAGGCCATCAACCCGAAGGTGATGGAGATGCGCGAGCGGCTGAAGGACAAGCCGCAGCAGATGCAGCAGGAGATGATGCGCATCTACCGCGAAGAGAAGGTCAACCCGCTCGGCGGCTGCCTGCCGATCGTGGCGCAGATGCCGTTCTTCATCGCGCTTGTACTGGGTGCTGCTGTCGAGCGTCGAGATGCGCAATGCGCCGTGGATCCTGTGGATCAGCGACCTGTCGGCGAAGGATCCGTTCTTCATCCTGCCGATCCTGATGACGCTGACCAGCCTGTTCCAGACCTGGCTGAACCCGACGCCGCCGGACCCGATGCAGGCCAAGATGATGTGGATCATGCCGCTGATGTTCTCGGTGATGTTCTTCGTCTTCCCGGCCGGCCTGGTGTTGTATTGGTTGACCAACAACATCCTGTCGATCGCCCAGCAGTACATGATCAACAAGAAGCTGGGTGTGGTGGGCGAGAAGAAAAAGCTGCCGGCCTTCCTCAAGCTCGGCAAGAAATAGCGGCCGCGGTTGTGGCTGCTTGACCCGCCGCCACAGCCGCCATCACGCTGCATCGCCTCGCCATGCTGGCCCGTCATGCCGATGCCATCGTTGCGGTGGCCACCGCACCGGGCCGTGGCGCGGTCGGCATCGTCAGGGTCTCGGGCAAGCAGATTGCGCCGGTGATCGCTGCCATCTGTGGCCGATCGCTGCGCCCGCGACAAGCGACCTATCTGCCGTTTCTGGATCAGGACGGCGCAGCGCTCGACCAAGGCCTGGCCATCCATTTCCCGGCGCCGAACAGCTATACCGGTGAAGACGTGCTCGAACTGCAGGCCCACGGCGGCCCGGTTCTGCTGCAACTGCTGCTGGCACGCTGCCTGTTGGCCGGCGAATCGATCGGCCTGCGACTCGCCGCGCCCGGCGAATTCACCGAGCGCGCATTCCTGAACGGCAAGCTCGATCTGGCGCAGGCCGAAGCGGTGGCCGACCTGATCGACGCCAGCACCGAAGCCGCGGCCCGCTCGGCCAGCCGCTCGCTGAGCGGCGATTTCTCGACCGAGATCAAGCGCCTGCGCGATGAGCTGATCGCGCTGCGTATGCTGGTCGAGGCGACACTCGATTTTCCTGAAGAGGAGATCGATTTTCTCGAGAAGGCCAACGCGCGCGGCCGCCTCGACGCGGTTGCCGGGCAGGTCGACACGGTGCTTGTCACGCGCTCGCCAGGGCGCCTTGCTGCGTGAAGGCATCAAGGTGGTGCTGGCCGGCCAACCGAATGTCGGCAAGAGTTCGCTGCTCAACGCGCTGGCCGGCGCCGAGCTGGCGATCGTCACGCCGATTGCCGGCACCACGCGCGACAAGGTGACCGAGACGATCCAGATCGACGGCGTGCCGTTGCACGTGATCGATACCGCCGGGCTGCGCGAGCTCGGCGAGACCGGCGACGAGGTCGAACGCATCGGCATCGCGCGCAGCTGGGCCGAAATCGAGGCGGCGGACGCGGTGATCTTTCTGCACGACCTGACGCGCGTCGGCGAGCCGGCCTACGAAGCCGGCAACCTGCGAATTGCCGAGCGCCTGCTGGCCCATCATGCCGGCCCGGACCGCGTGCTGCATGTCTTCAACAAGGCCGACCTGCAGGCCGCGCAAGCACCGCTGCCGGTGTTGCCGCCGGCGATTGCGCGCGGCGGTGATGGCAGGCGCGCTGAGCCTGTCCGCGGTGACCGGCGACGGCCTCGACGCCTTGCGCCACAGACTGCTCGAACTGGCCGGCTGGCACGCCCGCCCCGAAGGCCTGTTCATCGCCCGCACCCGCCATGTGCACGCGCTGCGCCGCACCCGATCCCACCTCGCCGAGGCGCAGGCGCAAGCCGCACTCGCCGATGCCGCGCTCGATCTGCTGGCCGAAGAACTGCGGCTGGCGCAGAACGCGCTGTCGGAGATCACCGGCGAGTTCACGGCCGATGATCTGCTGGGGGAGATCTTCGGGCGGTTTTGTATCGGGAAATAATGCCGATCGCCGCGCCTTCACCGCCTGTGGATCTACCCAGCGAAGCCGCATAGAAAATTCAGTGATGAACGCCAACGCCCTCGACCGCATCGACAAGATCGAAGCCAGCCTGTGGGAGGCCGCCGACCAGTTGCGCGCCAACTCCAAGCTGACCAGCAGCGAATACTGCATGCCCGTGCTCGGGCGTGATCTTCCTGCGCCACGCCAGCAACCGCTACGACGCTGCACTGAAGGCCGATCCAGGCCGACCAGGACGCCGGCAGGATGCCCAAGCGCAAGCTGGTGGCAGGCCGACTTCGTGCAGCCGCCGCGCGCTGATGCTGCCAGCCGAGGCGCACTACGACCACCTGTTGGCGCTGCCCAAAGGCAGCGACCTGGGCGCGGCGCTGGTGGCGGCGATGAAGGCCATCGAGGCCGACTTCGAGCCGCTGCTGGACCAGCTGCCCAAGGACTACGAGCAGTTCGACGCCCGCCTGCTCGAAGACCTGCTGCGAGCCTTCGACAGCGAGGCGCTGCGCCGCGCATCGGGCGACGTGTTCGGCCGCATCTACGAATACTTCCTGACGAAGTTCGCGATGCAGGGCGCGCAGGACAACGGCGAGTTCTTCACGCCGCCCTCGCTCGTGCAGACGATCGTCAACGTCATCGAGCCGGACCACGGCATCGTCTCGACCCGGCCTGCGGCTCGGGCGGCATGTTCGTGCAGACCAGCCACTTCATCGAGCACGAGGGGCAGGACACGACGAAGCGTGTCACCTTCTACGGCCAGGAAAAAACGCCGACCACGATCCGGCTGGCCAAGATGAACCTGGCCGTGCACGGGCTGGAAGGCGACATCGCGCCGGCCAACACCTTCTACCAGGACGAGCACCGCCTGCGACGGCTGGCCGCTGTGGGCAAGTGCGACTTCGTGATGGCCAATCCGCCGTTCAACGTGGACATGGTGGACGCCGACAAGGTGAAGGACGACCGCCGCCTGCCCTTCGGCCTGCCCGGCGTGAACAAGGCCAAGAAGGTCTCGCAACGGCAACTACCTGTGGATCACCTACTTCTACAGCTACCTGAAGCCGACAGGGCCGCGCCGGCTTCGTGATGTCGTCGCAGGCCAGCCAGCGCCGGCCATGGCGAGGCCGAGGTGCGGCGGAAGCTGGTCGAGACCGGCGACGTGGACGTGATGATCGCCATCCGCTCCAACTTCTTCTACACCCGCACCGTGCCGTGCGAGCTGTGGTTCTTCGACCGCGGCAAGCCGGCCGAGCGGCGCGACAAGGTGCTGATGCTCGATGCGCGGCAGGTCTTCCGCAAGGTCACGCGCAAGATCTACGACTTCTCCCCCGAGCAACTGGCCGACCTGACGGCCATCGTCTGGCTGTACCGGGGGCAGCACGAGCGATTCGAGGCGCTGGTGGCGCAGCACCTGGGCCAAGCTGTGCAGGCGGCACAGGCGTGTCTGAACGACGAAGTCGCAGAAGCCGGCGCAACAACAGCCCCGCTGGACGATTTCATCAAGCGCCCACCAGACGCTGCGGGCGCTGATGCAGCCATTTCTTGACACGCTGCCCACTGATGCGCCGCTGCAGCAGTTGGTGGCCGAAGCCAAGGCCCAGACCGAAGCGACGTACAACAGCATCGAAGCCCTGCGCGGCAGCACTTGGCCGCTGGTGGCTTCGCATGGCACGCTGGACGGCAGCATGCAGCGCAGCGCGGGCTTTCACGACGAGCGCCTGGCGCCCTTATGCCGAGGCCACGCGCCAGCTGGTGTCCGTGCTGGACCAGACCGTGCGTGTGACGCTGCGTCTGCTGGACGCAGCAGAGAAGGACCTGGCCGCGCGTGACGACGAACGTTGGCTCACACGCGAGATCAGCAGAGCGCGCAAGGCGCTGGAGGCGGTGCGGGAGTCAGGCGGTAGATCAACTGAAGCAAGTTCGGCACTTCCAGCGACATGCGGCCTGGCTGATCGAGCGGTTTCCGGAGGCGCGCTACTGCGATGTGCAGGGGCTGTGCAGGGCTGTCACTCGCGCCGAGATCGAAGCGGCGGACTGGAGCTTAACGCCTGGGCGGTATGTGGGCGTGGCGGCTGTGGCAGAGGATGAGGACTTCGACTTTACCGAGACGATGAAGGACATCCACGCCGAGTTGGCTGACCTGGACCTGTCGGCGCAACAACTGGCGGTGCGAATCCGGGCTACCGTTGCCGGGCTGCTTGCATGACGTGGCGGGATTGCAGTCTGGGGGACGTTATGCGGCTACAGCGTGGCCATGACCTGCCGGCGCAAGCCCGGGAAGATGGCGAAGTCCCTGTCGTCTCGTCGTCAGGGATCACGGGCTATCACAGCAAGGCGAAGGCCGTTGCTCCGGGTGTGATCACCGGACGCTACGGCACGCTGGGCGAAGTGTTCTATCTCGACCGCGATTACTGGCCCTTGAACACGGCGCTGTACGTCACCGACTTCAAGGACAACGATCCGAGGTTCGCCGCATATTTCCTGAGGAATGCTCTCAAGGACTACCAGAGCGACAAGGCCGCGGTGCCTGGCATCGACCGGAACGTGCTTCACCAGGTGAAGGTTCGTGCGCCAGATCTGGCACTTCAGATTCGCATCGTCGACGTACTCGCGAAGCTACGACGACCTGATCGACAACAACCGCCGCCGCATCAAGCTGCTGGAAGACTCGGTGCGGCTGCTTTTCGATGAGTGGTTCGTCGGCGCAAGCGTCTCGGGCTGGCCGACTTCTACGCTGCAGCAACTGTGCGTTTACGATTGCCTGGCATCACGCACCGTCCGTTTGGCAGTCACGCTTCACCATGCCGACTAGCTCGGTCGAAGGTGTGCCCGTCGTGATGCCCAAGTGCTACTTCTCCAGCGATGAGTTTCGACTCTCAGTCCATTGCGCGCATTCCCGAGCACTTGGCGGATGAGTTGGGCCGGCATCGCATGGTTCAGCGTGGTGACATTGTCGGTTTGGGCGCCGAGGCGAGATCGGTCGCCGCGCCTATCATCGTGTCCGCGTCAGGTCCGGGTTACTTCTGCGGCACAGGCTGCCTGCGCATGCGGCCCAGGACTTCTGCTCAGTGCATCCACGTTTCCTGTGGTCGAGGTCTTCAAGCGTGCCACACCAGCTGTCGCCGTGCGATATGCTGCGCGGAATAATCTTGGGCAGTACAACGGTGGCGTCTACGATCGCCAACCTCAGCGCCAGGCGCGTTCACAAGGCGTGCCCGTGCCCGTTGCCACCCTGCGGCGAATTGCATGGATCGCTTCGCAAGCTATCGCCGATGATGTGGGCCGAACAGTTCGACATGCTCTTTGGTATGAGCAGTCGCGCAAGCTCCGCACCGCCCGCGACCTTCTGCTTCCCCGCCTGATGAGCGGCGAACTCACCGTCTGAGCCATGACGCCCGAGAACCAGCACTTCGACCGCAAGTCGCTGCGCAAGGTGACGGGCAAGACCGCGGTCTGGTCCGAACTGGCGCTGGACTGCGTGGCCTTCGCCAACGCCCAGGGCGGTAGCCTGCTGATCGGCATCGAAGACGACCAGGATGCGCCGCCACCGGGCCAGACCATCGCGGATGGCTTGGCGGAGATGGTTGCCAAACGCATGCGCGAGTTGACCGTCAATGTCGAATTGGCAGCGAGCGTGACCACCGCGGCAAACGGCGGCGCGTTCATCGCCCTGCGCGTGGCCCGCGCCCACGGTGTGGCGTCCACCACCGATGGGCGCTATGTGCTGCGCATCGGCGACGAGAGCAAGCCGGTGGTCGGCGACGACGTGGCGCGGCTGCTCAACGACCGCCCGGCGCGGCCCTGGGAATCGCTGCCAGTTACGGGGCTCGCGCGCAGCGGCCTGGACGCCGACAAGTGCGCCGCCTTCGTTGCGGCCGTTCGCGCGTCAACGCGGGTGAAGGAATCGGTCACGGAAAAGTCTGTCGACGAGCTGCTCGACCACTACGACCTGACCACTGGCGACACCGTGACGCATCTGGGCGCATTGCTGCTCGGCCGCCGCCAAGACCGCGCCCGGCTGGGCACCGCGCCGGTGGTGCAGTGCCTGAAATTCGACGAGCAGGGCAGCAAGGTCAACAAGTGGGTGTGGGACGACCACAGCCTGTCGCCGGTTGAACTGGTCGACGCCGTCTGGCAGGGCGTGCCCGACTTCCGCGAGACCTACGAACTGCCCGAGGGCTTGTACCGGCGCAGCGTGCCGGCTTTCGACGAAAAAGTGTTGCGCGAGCTGCTGGTCAATGCGCTGGTGCACCGGCCGTACACCCAACGCGGCGACATCTTCCTGAACCTGCACCCGGACCGGCTGGAGGTGGTGAACGCTGGTCGGCTACCGCTTGGCGTGACGCCGCAGACCATCCTGCACGACAGCCGACGCCGCAACGACGGCCTGGCGCGGGTGTTCCACGACCTGGGGCTGATGGAGCGCGAGGGCAGCGGCTTCGACCTGATGTACGACCGGCTTCTGGCCAGCGGCCGGCCGCCGCCGGTGCCCACCGAGGGCATCGATTCGGTGATGGTGACCGTGATGCGGCGCATCATCAAGCCGCAGGTGATTGCTCTGATCGACGAGGCCGACAAGCGTTTCCAGTTGTCGCAGCGAGAACGCATCACCCTGGGCATCCTGGCGCAGTCTGACGGGCTGACGGCGATCGATCTGTGTCGGCAGATGGAGGTGGCGGGGGCGGACGCATTGAAGCCCTGGTTGGGGCGTCTTCCAGCCTTGGGCCTGGTGCAGACCAGTGGCCGAACCAAGGGACAACGCTACTTCGTGGACGCGGGGCTGCTGCGTGGCGCCCGGGTGCCCAGCGCTACCAGCCTGGCACGCATCGAGCCACACCGGCTGCAGGCGTTGGTGCTTGAAGATTTGCGGCGATATCCGTCCTCGGCGATCGGAGAAATTCACAGTCGGGTTGGGGCTGAACTTGCCCGCTCCCAGTTGAAGCGCGTACTGTCGGACTTGGTGGGTCGCGGTGAGCTGCAGATGATTGGTGTGAAGCGGGCGGCGCGCTATCGTCTGTCAGGCCCACGATGAACGACCCGGCCGTGTTTAGCTCAGCCCCGCGCCAATCCTGCCCGAATTTTGAGCCAGGCTACCAAAGAAGGTCCGTATCGATTGCCAAGTTGTTGATTTTTAAAGGAAGCAACAATCGATTTGGTTCGTCAAAAACCGGCCGCTTGAGCCAAACTCGAGCCATAAGCACGGAAATTGGGACATTCGCCGCTAACGGTCTTCTGACTGCCCATGGCCTACACCGACATCAACAGCGAAGACCGGCTGGTGCAGGCGACCTTCGCCGAGCATCTGGAGAAGCAGCTCGGCTGGGACAGCGTCTATGCCTGGAACAACGAGACCTTCGGGCCGGACGGCACGCCTGGGCCGCACGGACAGCGCGAGGTGGTGCTGATGCGCGACCTGCGGGCGGCGCTGGCGCGGCTGAACCCGGACCTGCCGGCCGCCGCGATCGAAGAGGCGATCGGCGCGCTGACGCGGCATGACTTCAGCCGCTCGCTGGTCCAGCACAACCAGGAGTTTTACGCGCTGCATCCGCGACGGCGTGCCGGTGCGCTAGCGGGATGCAAGCGGCGCAGATGCGCCAGACGCACGGCGCGGGTGATCGACTTCGACAACACGCGGTGAACAACCGCTTCCTCGCCGTGCGCGAGTTGAAGATCACGGGCCTGCGCACGCCGACTACAACCGCCGCGCCGATCTGGTCTGCTTCGTCAACGGCCTGCCGCTGGTCTTCATCGAGCTGAAGGCGGTCTACATGAACATCCGCGCCGGCTTCGACGGCAACCTGAGCGACTACCTGGACGAAAACGTCATCGCCCATGCCTTCCACCACAACGCGTTCCTGATCGTGAGCAACGGCGACCGCGCGCGCTACGGCTCGATCACCAGCGAGCTGGGAGCACTTCGCCGAGTGGAAGCGGCAGGACGAGAAGCCGACAAGGGCAGCGTGGAGGCCGAGGTGCTGCTCGAACGGCATGCTGGCGCAGGACCGGCTGCTCGACCTCGTCGAGAACTTCATCCTGTTCGACGAGAGCAAGGCCGGGCGCGACGCGCAAGGTGGTGGCGCGCAACCACCAGGTGCTGGGCGTCAACCAGCGCCGTGGCGTCGGTCGCGCAGCAGGAAGAGCTGAAGCGCGAGTTTCCGCCGGAGAGCGGCTGCGCATCGCGTGATCGAACTGCCGCTGGAACGCAGCGCGTCGCCGAGCCGATGGCGACGCGGCAGCGCGCTGAGCCGGCGGCATGCCGCGTCGCCGCCGTTCATGCCCGAGGGCCGGTCAGCTCATCGAGCGGGCGCACCCCGACCTCGGCCGGCTCGGCGTGTTCTGGCACACGCAGGGCAGCGGCAAGTCCTATTCCATGGCCGTTCTTCGCCGAGAAGGTGCGCCGCAAGGTGCCGGGCAACTTCACCTTCCTGCTGATGACCGACCGCAACGATCTGGACAGCCAGATCTACAAGACCTTCGTCGGCTGCGGCGTGGCCGACGAGGACGACGCCGCGCGCGAGCTCGGGCGACGGACCTGAAGCGAGCTGCTGAAGGAGAACCACCGCTACATCTTCAGCCTGATCCACAAGTTCAACCAGGACGTGGACCCGAAGAGCCCTACAGCGAGCGCGACGACATCATCGTGATCTCGGACGAGGCGCACCGCACGCAAGCCGGCAAGCTCGCGCGCAACATGCGCCTGGCGCTGCCCAACGCGGCGTTCATCGGCTTCACCGGCACGCCGCTGTTCAAGCACGACGAGCTCACCAAGCGCATCTTCGGCGGCTACGTCTCGCGCTACGACTTCAAGCGCTCGGAGGAAGACGGCGCGACGGTCAAGCTGGTCTACGAGAACCGCGGCGAGAAGCTGGGCGTCGCGCGCCTCGATCTGAACGACCGGATCGCGGACGCAGATCGAGGAGGCCGAACTCGACGCCGATCAGGCAGGCGCTGCTCGAAAAGCTGCTGGGCAAGGACTACGAGGTCATCACCGCCGACGATCGGCTCGACAAGATCGCGGCCGACTTCGTCGAGCACTGCGCCGACGCGGTGGGAGTCGGGCAAATCGCATGCTCGTGTGCATCGACAAGATCACCTGCGCGCGCATGCACCAGCGTGATCATGCCGCGCTGGCAGGCGAAGGCGGCCGCGGTGCGCGCGGCGGCTGACGCCAAGCAGGCGGAAGCGTGCGGCCGCGATGCTGACGAGCGATCGGGAACGGCTCGCGACCGAGCGCGGCAAGCTGCGAGCCCAGGCGCAGTGGCTCGACGAGACGATCATCGAGATCATCATCAGCGAGGCGCAGAACGAGGTCGCCGATTTCAAGAAGTGGGGCTTCGACATCATCCCGCACCGCGCGCTGATGAAGCAGGGCTTCGAGACGCCGGACGGCAAGCGCGTCGATGTGGAGACCGCTTCAAGGACCCGAAGCACCCGTTCCGCGTGGCGATCGTCTGCGCCATGTGGCTGACCGGCTTCGACGTGGAGTGCCTGTCGACGCTCTACATCGACAAGCCGATGAAGGCGCACACGCTGATGCAGGCCATCGCGCGCGCCAACCGGTCTATCCCGGCAAGGACTTCGGCCTGATCGTCGACTACAACGGGATGCTGAAGAGCCTGCGCGCGGCGCTGGCGCAGTATGCGCTGGGTGACGATGGCACAGGGCGGCGAGGAGATCGTCGCGCCGATCGAGGAGCGGGTGCCGGCGCTTGATCGAGGCCATTGCGAGGCGACCGAGGCGCATCTGCGCGGGCTCGGTTTCGAGCCGAACCAGTTGATCGGCGCGAAGGGCTTTGTGCGGATCGAGGCGCCTGGCCGATGCGGTGGAAGCCGTCAATGCACCCGCGACTCCGCCACCTTCAGCGATAAACCGAGAGCGCTGATCATTCCCGGCAGCGCTTCGAGATCTTGGCGCGGCAGGTCTTCATCCGCTTCAAGGCGCTGGTGATGGAGCCGACCGTTTACCTGTATGCCGAGCGGCACGACAACATCGAGGCGATCTACAAGAAGCTGACCGAGAGGCGCGACGACGGCCGACGTGACCGAGTTGCTGAAGGAGCTGCACCGCATCGTCAACGAGGCGATCGCGGCCAGACAAGCCGGGCGATGACCAGGCCGAAGGGCTGACGTTCGATCTGTCAGCGAATCGACCTGGAAAAGCTGCGCGAAGAATTCGCCAAGAAGGTGAAGCACAAAGCCACAACGATCGAAGACATCCGGATGCTGGTCGAACGCAAGCTGGCACTGCTGTTGGCCCAGAACCCGAAGCGGATGAACTACGAGATCAAGTACCGTGAGATCGTTGCCCTGTACAACCTGGACAAGGATCGGGCCACATTGGAAGAGACTTTTGCAAAGCTGATGGCGCTATCGAAGAGCATGGACGATGAGCAGCATCGCGCTGCTCGAGAGGGCCTGACCGAAAGCGAGTTGGCCGTTTTCGATTTGCTGGAGAAGCAGAACCTAAGTGGGCCAGAGCGGGAGCGCATCAAGCAGGCGAGCCGCGCATTGATCGCCGAGTTGTTGAAAATTATCGGCCCGCTGGATCAGTGGACCGAGAAGGAACAAACCCGCGCCGAGGTGGAAACCTTCATCCTCGATCAAATATTTATGTTGCCTGAACCACCCTACTCGTCAGTCGACAAAGACTCGATATCCAAGGTGCTGTTCGAGCACGTCTGGCAGCAAAGCATGGGTGGCAGGTTCGGTGGGGGTGGGGACGCGCTGCAGGCGACATAGACGTGAAAACTTAAATACCCGTAATCGGTGTCAGAGCCGCGCCTGCGCTTTGCATGAGCGGCTTCGGCCGCGATTGAAGACGCGAGGCGCCAGCATCTCGAACGCGACATTGCGTTGAACGATTGGCCGTTCTGGGAAGTCGCCTTCAACAAGCCTGCGCTTCCCAGACGGCGATGGCGGCAGCCAGATCTTCCAGAGCCAGCCCGACCGACTTGAACACCGTGCGCTGATGCGGGGATGTGCGCCCGTCGGCCTCGCCGCGCGACAGGCTGCTCAGTGTTCCCTTCACATCCGCCGCGCCGATCACGCCGCGCGACAGCGGGCCGAGCAGCTCGCCGCTTTTCTGCAGTGCTTCTTCGGTATCGACGTAAAGCGCGGCGTCGATGAAACACGCGTCGTCGGCCTCGCGCATCGCCGGCGTGAAGCTGCCGATCAGGTCGAGGTGGCTGCCCGGGCGCAGCCAGCGGCCTTCGATCAAGGGCTCGGTCGACAGCGTGGCGCAGCTGACGATATCGGCTGCGCTGGCGGCGGCCTCCAGATCGGCCACCGCGTGGGCGGCGATGCCTCGGCGTTGCAGATCATCGGCCATCGCTTCGGCTTGTTCGATGCGGCGGGCCCAGATCGAGATGTGGTCGATGTCGCGCACGGCGCGGTAGGCGTCGGGTAGCAGCCGCGCCACCTGCCCGGCGCCGACGACCAGCAGGCGGCGCGAATCGGCGCGCGCCAGCCACGATGCGGCCAGTGCAGATGCCGCTAGCGGTGCGCCGGGTCGTGATCTGGTCGCCGTCGATCAGGGCCAGCGGCACACCGGTCATGCCGTCGTAGAGCACATAGGTGGCGTGCAAGCCGGCCAGTCCGCGCGCCGCATTGCCCGGCGCGATATTGATGACCTTGACGCCGTAGTAACGGCCTTCCAGCCAGGCCGGCATGATCAGCGATGTGAAACTTTCACCCGGCGCTGAAGCGATGGTGTGGACATGCCGCGGCGGGGCGGTGCAGCCGGTTGCAAACATCGACCGCAGCGCCGCGATCAGCCGGTCGAATGGCAGCGCGCGGCAGGTTGCCTCGGCATCGAGAACCCTCATTCCAGTCGGCCCTGAAGCATCAGGTTCAGCATCAGGTGCCACAAAATGTCTGGTAGCCCGCGGTCAGCTCGCTGGGCGCCGGATCGGCATACGCCGCCAGCGACGCGACTTCGTCGAACGGGTGGGCCAACACCTCGAGCAGTCGCTCGAAGGGGCCGAGATCGTTGTCGTCGACAGCGGCGGCCAGCGCGGCCTCGACCTGATGGTTGCGGGCGATATAGATCGGATTGACCTGGCGCATTGCTGCGGCGCGTGTCGCCGAATCGATTGCACTGGCCGACAGGCGTTGTTGCCAGCTTGTGAGCCAGGCCTGCAGCTGAGTCTGCGCTTCGCCGAACAGCGCGCGCAACGGCAGCTCGTTGCCTGCCGCGGCATCGGCCAGGCGGCGCCAGGCCAGCGTGAAATCCACCTGGCCGGTCTGCAGCAGGGCCAGAAAGTCGTCGGCCAGTGCCTGATCGCCGTCGCTTGCGTCATCCAGACCGAGCTTGGCCCGCCAGACGGCCAGGCCATGTGCGGCATACCGTTCGCCGAATCGGTTGACGGCTTCGACGGCGAGCCGGGCTGCGCGCTCTTCATCGCCATCGAACAACGGCAGCAGCGATTCGGCAAAGCGCAGCAGGTTCCATTGCGCAATGCCGGGCTGGTTGCCGTAGGCATAACGGCCCTGGCGATCGATCGAGCTGAAGACGGTGGCCGGGTCGTAGGCCTCGATGAAGGCGCACGGCCCGTAGTCGATGGTCTCGCCGGAAATGGTCATGTTGTCGGTATTCATCACGCCATGGATGAAGCCGACGCCCATCCAGCGGGCGATCAGCGCGGCTTGGCGCTCGACGACGGCGTGCAGCAGCCGCAGATACGCGTCGGGCTGGCCGAGCAGCTCGGTGTCGTGGCGGGCGATCGTGTAGTCGGCCAGCCGCTTCAGCAAGGCCGCATCCCCGCGAGCGGCAAAAAACTCGAAGGTACCGACGCGCAGGTGGCTGGCGGCAACCCGCGTCAACAGCGCGCCGGGCAGTTGCCGCTCGCGCTGCACCGGTGCGCCGGTGGCCACCGCGGCCAGTGCCCGGGTGGTCGGGATACCCAGCGCCTGCATGGCCTCGCCGATCAGCACCTCGCGCAAGACCGGGCCGAGTGCTGCCTTGCCATCACCGCCACGCGAAAACGGTGTTCGGCCCGAGCCTTTGAAGGCGATGTCGCGGCGCTTGCCGTTGCGGTCGATCAGCTCGCCGACCAGCAAGGCGCGGCCATCGCCGAGTTGCGGTGAAAAATTGCCGAACTGGTGACCGGCGTAGGCCTGGGCCAGCGGTTCGGCGCCGTCCGGCAGGCCGTTGCCCGACAACATCGCCAGACCGCCGGGCCCGGCCAGCGCCACAGCGTCCAGGCCGAGCTCGTGAGCCAACTGCCGGTTCAGCCAAAGCAGTTGCGGTGCCGGCGCGGGGGCCGGCTGCCAGCGGACGTACAGGCCGTCGAGCTCGCGTGCGTAGCTGTTGTCGAAATCGATGTGCAAGGCTTCGTCGCCGGATGCCGGCAATGCCTCGGGCGAGCCTGTGTTGATATCCATGTCCTGGGTTCCGGATCGTTGTCGTTCGGTGCGAGATTGCAGCCTAGCAGGGAGGCCGGCACCCTGTGACGGGCAGGTCGAAATCGATGCGAAATCCGTATCGCGCGCTGGTATCGCCGCTGGGCGCATTGGCCTGGGGATGTCACCGGATGCAACATCTGCCGGGACTGCGGGTTTGCTGGCTTGTCCGCCAGCCGCGGCTGCGCATAATCGTTTGCAGCACAGCTGCGGACACCTCTGCCATGGAACTGACCGAACTGGTGGAAGCCATCGAGTCCTTGAATGCGCCCGACGCGTTTCGCTCGGGGTTCTCGATGGTGCAATGGCAAACCATCGGCAACTATCTGATCCCCTTCGAGATGAAGGAGGGCGAGGTGCTGATCGAGCAAGGCGAGACCGATCGGGTCTGCTATTTTGTCGGCCGCGGGTCGCTGCAGGTCTATGTCTCCGGCGGGCCGCCAGGCAGCGCGCAGATCGCCATCATGCGCGCCGGATCGATCGTCGGCGAGCCCAGTCTGTTCGGCGAAAGCCCGCGCATGGCCAGCGTCAGCACGCTGACGCCGTGCACGCTGTGGGCATTGAGCGGGCAACGTTTCGAGCAGATGGCGCAACGGGTGCCGCAGATTGCAATCGACTTCCTGCGCGCCACCGGCGTCGTGATGGCGACGCGGATGCGCTCGACGCTGACCCGGCGCACGCCATTCACCTGAGGCCGATCCGCCGCAGACAGTCAGCGGCTGCGGGTCACGCGCCGCCGCCGCCGGTCAACAGCTTCTTTTCGGCCAGCGCCAGCCCTTCGGGCAGCCCCGACAGCACCAGCGTATCGCCGGGTCGCAGCACCAGGCCATCGTCAGGCGGCACGACCTGACCCGCGGCGCGCCGGATCGACGCCACCGTGACGCCGATTGCATGCAGCGCGAGTGCTGACAGGCTCTTGCCGACACACGGGCCGGCATGCGGCATCGTCACGCTGAGCAAGCGGGCGTTGTTGTGTTCGTCGACGGTATCGTCGTCGGCGCCGTGGAAATAGCCGCGCAGCAGGCTGTAGCGCGCATCGCGCTGCTCCTGGACGACGCGGATGACGCGGCGCATCGGCACACCGACCAGCGCCAGTGCATGGCTGGCCAGCATCAGCGAGCCTTCGATGGCTTCGGGCACCACCTCGGTGGCACCGGCGGCCTGCAGTTTTTCCAGATCCGAATCGTCGATCGTGCGCACGATCACCGGCACCTTCGGCGCATGCTCCTGCACCAGACGAAGAATTCGCAAGGCCGATGGGGTGTCGTGGTAGGAGACAACCACCGCGTTGGCGCGCGCCAGGCCGGCCGCCATCAGCGCCTGCAGCCGCGCTGCATCGCCGAATACGACGCTTTGCCCGGCGGCTGCGGCCTGGCGGACCCGATCCGGGTCGAGGTCGAGCGCCATGTACGGGATATGTTCACCATCGAGAACCCGCGCCAGGTTCTGCCCGCTGCGGCCGTAGCCGGCAATGATGACGTGGGCTTCGGTGTTGATCGAGCGTTTGGCGATGGTGGTCATTGCCACCGATTGCATCAGCCAGTCGGTCGCCGACAGGCGCATCACGATGCGGTTGCTGTACATGATCAGGAACGGTGTGGCCAGCATCGACAGCACCATGCTGGCCAGCACCGGGCTCAGCCATTTCGGATCGATCAGCTGCTGATCGGCGCCGAGAGTCAGCAGCACGAATCCGAACTCGCCGGCCTGCGCCAGATAGATGCCGGTGCGCAGTGCCACACCGGGCGCCGCGCCGAACAGACGCGAGATCGCAGCGACAAGCACGAATTTGGCCAGCACCGGCATCATGCTCAGGAACAGCACCAGCAGCCATTGGTCGAGCACCGGCCGCCAATCCAGCTTCATGCCGATGGTGATGAAAAACAGCCCGAGCAGCACATCATGGAATGGCCGGATATCGGTCTCGACCTGGTGCTTGTATTCGGTCTCGGCGATCAACATGCCGGCGACGAACGCGCCGAGCGCCAGCGACAGCCCGAAATGTTCGGTCAGCCAGGCCAGGCCCAGCGTGATCAGCAGCAGGTTCAGAACGAACAGCTCTTCGCTCTTGCGGCGCGCCACCAGCGTCAACCACCAGCGCATGACGCGCTGCCCGCCGACCAGCAGCACGCCGAGCAGGGCAACCGCCTTGACCGCTGCCCAGCCGAGCGACGCCGCCATCTCGGCGCCGGTCGAGTTGAGCGCCGGAATCAGCACCAGCAGGGGCACCACGGCCAGGTCCTGGAACAGCAACACGCCCATCACGCGGCGGCCATGTTCGCTTTCCAGTTCGAGCCGGTCGGCCATCAGCTTGACGACGATGGCGGTGCTCGACATCGCCATCGCGCTGCCGAGAACCACGGCGCCCTGCCAGGTCAATTCCCAAGGCCGGCCGGTAAACGAGAACAGCCAGACGAGCAGAAAATGGCCGGCCACCGATCCGATGACAGTCAGGAAGACCTGCGCCAAACCGAGCCCGAACACCAGCTTGCGCATGCTTTTCAGCTTCGGCAAGTTGAATTCGAGGCCGATCACGAACATCAGGAAGACCACCCCGAATTCGGCCAGATAACGGATGCTGGCGGAGTCCTGCGCCAGCGCCAGCGCATTCGGGCCGATCACTACGCCGACCGCCAGGTAGCCGAGCATTGGCGGCAGCTTCAGCGAGCGGCAGACCACCACTCCGGCAACCGCCGCGATCAGGTACAGCAAGGCAATCGCCAGCGTCGAAGCAGCCATGGGTCCCTTGTGGAAAGGTGCGTGCCTACAATGACGCGGGCAGCACGCCCCATCCTAAACGACGCACTTGCCGACCGACCCGTTTTCGCCGTTACCGTTCCGCCGTTGACAGCCGCGCCGTTGCGCCCGTTCGACCCGGCACGTGCGCTGCGCCTGGGCCGCGAGACCTTCGACATCGAAGCTGCGGCATTGATCGGTTTGAAAAGCCGGCAGGGCGACAGTTTTGCGAGCAGTGTCGAGGCGATGCTGAATTGCCGTGGTCGGGTGGTGGTGATGGGGATGGGCAAAAGCGGGCATGTCGGGCGCAAGATTGCCGCCACGCTGGCATCGACCGGTACGCCGGCGATGTTTGTCCACCCGGCAGAAGCCAGTCACGGCGACCTCGGCATGGTGATCCCCGGCGATATCGTGCTGGCCATTTCCAATTCGGGCGACAGCGATGAACTGGCCGCCATCCTGCCGGCGATCAAGCGCCTGGGTGTCACGCTGGTCGCCATGACGGGGCGCGCCACCTCGACGCTGGCCCGCCATGCCGACCATGTGCTCGACAGCGCCGTCGATCAGGAAGCCTGTCCGCTGAACCTTGCGCCGACGGCCAGCACCACCGCGCAGATGGCGCTGGGTGATGCGCTGGCGGTTGCGCTGCTCGACGCGCGCGGCTTTCGCGAGGCCGATTTCGCCCGTTCGCATCCCGGCGGCAGCCTCGGCCGCAAGTTGCTGATGCATGTGCGCGATCTGATGCGCAGTGGCGATGCGCTGCCGAAGGTCGGCCCGCAAGCCGGTCTGAACCAGGTGCTGCGCGAGATGACCGGCAAGGGGCTCGGTTTCAGCGCCATCGTCGATGGTGATGAGCGGGTGCTCGGCATCTTCACCGACGGTGATCTGCGCCGCCTGATCGAGCAGGAGACCGACCTGCGTGGACTGACTGCCGCCCAAGTCATGCACACCGGCCCGCGGCTGGTTCGAGGCGATGATCTGGCGGTCGACGCGGCCGGCGTGATGGAGCAATACCGGATCACCAGCGTGCTGGTGGTCGATGCCGACGCCAGGCTGATCGGCGCCCTCAATTCGAACGATCTGATGCGAGCCAAGGTGATCTGATGGTCCCCCCCCCGAAGCGCCTGCGGCGCCTCCCCCCCAGGGGGGCGCCGCCAGCGGCCCGGCAAAGCCGGTTCCGCGGCGGCTGCTTGATCGGCGCCGCGAACGCTGCGCGTTCGGACGCGTACACGTCGAGGGCATGACCTTGCTGCAGCCTGCGATCCGCTTCGAGCCGGAACTGCTGCTGAAGGCGCAGGGGATTCGAGCGGCAATTTTCGACGTCGATGGGGTATTGACCGATGGCCGCATCTTTGTCGGCGAAGGCGGTGAAACCTTCAAGGCCTTCAGCACGCTCGACGGCCACGGGCTGAAGTTGCTGGCACGCGGCGGCATTGTGCCGGTGGTCATCACCGGCCGTGATTCGCCGGCGGTGCGCCGCCGCGTCGCCGATCTCGGCATTGTTCATGCCGCCTACGGCGCGGCCGACAAGCTGGCCGTTGCCGAGCCGTTGCTGCGCGAATTGGCCGTCGGCTGGCAGGAAATAGCGGTGATGGGCGACGACTGGCCCGATCTGCCGCTGATGGTGCGCGCCTCATTTGCCTGCGCGCCGGCCAATGCACATGTCGAGGTAAAGGCAATCGCTGCCCATGTGACGACAGCCGGCGGCGGCTACGGCGCAGCGCGCGAATGCTGCGATCTGCTGCTGACGGCGGCCGGCCAATATGCCCGGCTGCTCAACAGTCATCTGGTAACACTCGATGGCGGCGGGCACTGAGCCGGCGCCCGGCGGGCGGTTGCCGCCGTCGGTGCGTTCCGGTCCTGCAGGCGCAGCGGTGACCCGGCTGCCGCTTGGCCATCGGCTGCGCGAAGCGGTCAATGCCTATCTGCCGCTGCTGGTGATGGCACTGCTCGCGCTGGCCACCTGGTGGCTGGTCGAAAATGCGCCACGCGGCGAAGCCGATGGGCCGTCGACGGTCGCGCGGCACGTGCCCGACTACACGATGAACAAGTTCAAGATCGAACGCTTCACAACGGCCGGCCGGCTGCGGGTGAGCATTGAGGGTGACGAACTGCGGCACTTTCCGGACAACGACACGGTCGAGGTCGACAACCCGCGGATCCGCGCCTTTGCGCCAGACGGCAAGGTGACCCGGGCGACCGCGCGGCTTGCCAAGAGCAATGGCGATGGCTCCGAGGTGCAGTTGCTGGGCGGCGCCGAAGTGATTCGCGAAATGGCCGCAGCCAGCCCGCCGATCGAGTTTCGAGGTGAGTTTCTGCACGCCTATTTCAACAGCGAAGAATTGCGCTCGCACCTGCCGGTGATGATCCAGCGAGGCTCGACCCAACTTCGTGCCGACAGCCTGGATTACAAACACGATGCCCAGCTGTTGCAACTGAAGGGCCGCGTCCGGGCCACGTTTGCGGCTGCCGGTGAACGTGCACCACGCTGATTGGCGGGCCGGCACGTGAGTCGATCGAGTGCACCACTGGTCGTCATCACTGGCGCCTCGAGCGGCATCGGACAGGCATTGGCGCTTCGATTCCACCGTGCGGGCTACCGGCTGTGCTTGATAGCGCGACGCGACGATTTGCTGCGCGCCTGGCTGAGCGGACAGGGCATCGAGCCGACGCGCGCGCTGGCCTGCGCTGCCGATGTTCGTGACCTCGGCTCGATCGCGCAAGCCGGGCGGCGCTGCATCGACGAGCTCGGCCTGCCCGACGTGGTGATTGCCAACGCCGGGATCAGCGTCGGCATGGATACCGCCGATGCCGAGGATCTGGAGGTGATGCGGGCCAGCCTGGAAACCAATCTGCTCGGGATGGCGGCGACGTTTCAGCCGTTCCTGAACGGCATGCGCCAGCGGCGCAGTGGCACGCTGGTCGGTATTTCGAGTGTCGCCGGAATTCGTGGCCTGCCTGGCCACGGCGCATATTGCGCCAGCAAGGCCGGCGTGATGGCCTATTGCGAAAGCCTGCGCGGTGAATGCCGCAGTGACGGCGTCAAGGTCGTCACCATCGGACCGGGTTATATCGATACCCCGCTGACGCAGAAGAACCGCTATGCGATGCCGTTTCTGATGCCGGCCGACTCGTTCGCCGACAAGGCTTTCAAAGCCATCGAAGCCGGCGTCAGTTACCGCGTCATTCCCTGGCAGATGGGCGTGGTTGCCAAGTTGCTGCGCCTGCTGCCCGACTTCCTGTTCGATCGCCTGCTGGCCGGTCGGCCGCGCAAACGCCGCCGCGGCGAGTAGCAACCGGCGCGGCTCGCGCCGGCAAGCGGAAAGGCAAAAAGCAAAAGGCGGTGGGCTTTCGCGCCACCGCCTCGATGACCGCCGGATCACGCAAGCGTGACCGGCGGCAGATTGACCGCTTCAGCCTCAGTAGCCGCCGCGGCCACCACCACCGCCGCCGCCGCCAGGGCGACCGCCACCGCCGCCGCCACTGCCGCCGCTGCCATAACCGCCGCGGCTACCGCCACCGCCGCCAAATCCACCACCGCCGCCGCCATAGCCGCCACCACCACCGCTACCGCCGCCGCCGCCAGATCGGCCACCACCGCCGCCGCCGTAGCCACCGCCACCGCCGCCATAACCACCACCGCCGCCGCTGCGACCGCCACCACCGCCGCCGAAGCCGCCCGGACGCTCTTCGCGCGGCCGCGCCTCGTTGACGACGACCGCACGGCCGTCGACCATCTGGCCGTTCATGCCGTTGATGGCTGCCTGCGCCTCGGCGTCAGAGCCCATTTCGACGAACCCGAAGCCTTTTGATCGACCGGTTTCACGGTCCATCATGACTTTGGCCGACGATACAGAGCCGAATGCCCCGAATGCTTGCTGAAGAGTGTCGTCGCGCACGCTGTAAGCGAGGTTTCCGACGTAGAGTTTGTTGCCCATCGAGAGCGCCTTTCTTTCCTGATGACTCAGATATCCATGTGGAGCTTCTACCCATCCTGACCCATTTCAAGCGAAGGCGCGGACTCCATGCACGAAATTCCATTATCAATTCATTTTTACATCGCTGGCAAAGGCTAATCGCGCTCGCAGCGTCGAAAGTGTTGGGAAAGTGCCTTTGCCGGGCGGCCGCTATCATTGCCGCTGCACCAGACCGGGGAACGCCAGGTTTTTGCCCATGTCGTCGACGCCCCGCTTGAGAATCGCCAGCCTGGTCCCGAGCCTGACCGAATTGCTGGCCGAGCTGGGTCTGCACCAGTACCTGGTGGCACGCACCGGCTTTTGCATCCACCCGGCGGCCATCGTTGCCCAGATCCCCAAACTGGGCGGGACCAAGGATGTCAGGCTGGATCGGCTGCGTGAGCTGGACGTGAGCCACCTCTTGGTCAATGTCGACGAGAACCGCCTCGAGACAATCCGCGAAATCGAATCCTGGCCGCCGGACTCGCGGCCACGAATCGTCGTCACCCATCCGCAGCGGCCCGAAGACGTGTCGGTGCTGATCGATCAGCTGGTTGCCACGTTCGCCGACGCGCCGGGTCTCGCGGCCAGCGATGGGGTAACTCTGCGCCGGCGCGCTGCGCAGCTGAAGGGCGAATTGGCCGATGAACTGGCGCGGATCGGTGCGCAGGCCTATCCGCCCCAGAATGTTCTGTACCTCATCTGGCGCTCGCCCTGGATGACGGTGGCGCGCGACACCTACATTTCGCGAATGCTGGCGCAGGTCAGCTGGCAAAGCCTGCCGGCGGTCGACGGCGGGCCCAGCGGTGCCGGTCGCTACCCGGTGCTGAGCGGCAGCGAGCCCTGGCTTGCCGAGGTCGATCGGGTGCTGCTCAGCTCCGAGCCGTATGCCTTCACCACCGCTCATCTGGATGAGGCGCAGGCCTTGTGCCCGAACGCGGCCGTGCAGCTTGTCGATGGCGAGGCCTTGAGCTGGCATGGGCCGCGCACCGTGGCAGGTTTGCGCCTGTTGCGCGGCCTGGCCAGCCTTTCTACCGCCGCGACCGAGCAGGCGCTGCGATGATCCCGCCGTCGATGGACATCTTCAAGCCGTTGGTCACCTTGCTGGCGATCGTCAACCCGATCGGCATCGTGCCGTTCTTCATCCATTTCACGCAAAGTCTCGAGCGCCGCGAACGGCAGCGCACCGCGCGCGTGGCATCGTTCAGCGCTTTCGTGGTGATCGCGGTCAGTGCCTTGTTCGGCCTGAAGATCATCGGCTTCTTCGGCATTTCGCTGGCGTCGTTCCAGACTGGCGGCGGCATCTTGTTGTTGATTTCGGCCATTCAGATGCTCAACGCGCAGCCGGCCGAAACACGCCCCGAGGATGTCCGGGAAGGCCATTCGAAGGTCAGTGCCGGCGCCAGCGTTGCGGTGGTGCCGCTGACAATTCCGCTGCTGACCGGCCCGGCGACGATCTCGACAATGGTGATCTATGCCGACAAGACCCGGCAATGGTGGGAATTGGCGGTGCTGGTCGGTTATGGCGTGGTCGTCGGCGTCGTGACCTGGCTGGTTTTTTCAGCCGCCGGACGCATCGCGCGCGCACTCGGCACCACCGGCATCAACATCATGACGCGGCTGATGGGTCTCATCCTGGCTGCTGTCGCGGTTGAACTGCTGGCCGACGGGCTCGGACAGCTGTTCCCGATCCTCGGTTCGATGCGGCGCTGAGCCGCGGCCTGCCCATGAGCGACCAGACCACCTTCGACTACATCGTCTGCGGTGCCGGCACCGCCGGTTGCCTGATCGCCAACCGGCTCAGCGCCGATCCATCCAAACGCGTGCTGCTGATCGAGGCTGGCGGCAGCGATTCTTATTTGTGGGTTCACGTGCCGGTCGGTTATCTGTATTGCATCGGCAATCCGCGCACCGACTGGTTGTACAAGACCGATGCCGAGCCAGGCCTGAACGGTCGCAGCCTGATCTACCCGCGCGGCAAATTGCTCGGTGGCTGTTCGAGCATCAACGGCATGATCTACATGCGCGGACAGGCCCGCGATTACGACGGTTGGGGCGCCGGCGACGGTTGCGGTGCCAACCCGGGCTGGAGCTGGGCCGAATGCCTGCCGTACTTTCTGGCCCATGAAGATTCCTACCGGGGCGCCGACGAGTTTCACGCCGCGCCGGGCTTCGATGCCAGCGGCCGGCGGCGCGGTGGCGAGTGGCGGGTCGAACGGCAACGCCTGAAGTGGGAGATCCTCGACGCCTTTGCCGAAGCCGCGCAGCAGGCCGGCCTGCCGCGCCGCGATGATTTCAATCGCGGCGACAACGAAGGCGTCGGTTATTTCGAGGTCAACCAGAAGGCCGGTATCCGCTGGAATGCGACCAAGGCGTTTTTGCGTCCGGTGCAGCGGCGGCCCAATCTGCAGGTGTGGACCGATACCGCTGCAGTCCGTCTGCTGTTCGATGACGCACCGGCCGCCGGCGGCGAACCGGCGGTGCGCGGCGTCGAGGTGATACCGCCGCGCGGCACCGCGCTGCTGCAGCTGCGCGCCTTGCGCGAGGTCGTGCTGTGCAGCGGCGCCGTCGGCACGCCGCTGCTGCTGCAGCGCTCGGGGATCGGCCCGGCGGCTCTGCTGCAGCAACATGCCATCACGCCACGCGCCGTGCTGCCCGGGGTCGGCGAAAACCTGCAGGACCATCTGCAGATCCGCGCGGTATTTGCGGTAGACGGCGTGCCGACGCTGAACAGCATTGCCAACACCCTTTGGGGAAAAGGCAGGATCGGTCTCGAATACCTGCTGTCGCGCAGCGGCCCGATGAGCATGGCGCCGTCGCAACTCGGTGCCTTCACCCGAAGCGATCCGGCGCGTGCCCATGCGAATCTGCAATATCACGTTCAACCGCTGTCGCTCGATGCCTTTGGCCAGCCGCTGCACCGCTACGATGCATTCACCGCCAGCGTGTGCAACCTCAACCCGACCAGCCGCGGCGCGGTGCAGATTCGCTCGACCGACCCGAATGCCGCGCCGAGCATCGCGCCGAACTATCTGCGCAGCGATGCCGATCGGCTGGTCGCCGCGCAATCGCTGCGGGTGACGCGGCGCATCGTGGCCCAGCCGGCGTTGCAGCGCTACCACCCCAGAGAAGTCAAACCCGGCATCGAATTCGAAAGCGACGCTGACCTGGCCAAACTGGCCGGCGACATCGGCACCACCATCTTCCATCCGGTCGGCACCACCAAGATGGGCCCGCTGGCTGACCCGATGGCGGTTGTCGATGCGCGGCTGAAGGTACACGGGGTGCGCGGCCTGCGCATCGCCGACGCCGGCATCATGCCGACGATTACCAGCGGCAATACCAATTCGCCGACCTTGATGATCGCCGAGCGGGCGGCGCAATGGATTGCCGAGGATGCGGCCGGGCCGGACGCTGGATCGAAGTGACCCGGCTGGACGGTGGCCGATTCGACCAGCGGTAACCGCCTGGCAGGATCGCTCGTCAGCCGCGATCGAGGATCTCAGCGGCTGGCGTCATTTGCCGCGTGGCGGCAGCGACATGCGCGCCAGTTTCGGCTGTGGCCCGAAACTGGCCGAGGCCGGAGTGCCTGAATCGATCAGGCGCAGGGTTTCGCTCAGCGCCACTTCGAGTTGCACGTCGCGCCCGGCGGCGGCGTCCTGTGGCGAATTGTCGACCACCACGTCCGGATCGGTCCCGTAATTTTCGACGCCCCAGCCGACATCGCGGAACCAGAATGCATATTCGGGCTGGGTCGTCTCGGTGCCGTCGGCCAGCGGGTGGCGCGGATAGATCCCGACCACGCCGCCCCAGGTGCGGGTGCCGACCAGCGGGCCGAGGCCCATCAACTTGAAGCCGTGCGAGAAGATGTCGCCGTCCGATCCTGAATGTTCGTTGGCCAATGCGACGACCGGGCCGGCCACCGCCTCTTCCGGGTACGGCTGGACCATCCCCCAGCGCGATTTGCAATAACCGATGCGTCGCCGCGCCACCTTCTCGAGCAGCAGCGACGAGACATGGCCGCCGCGGTTGTACCGAAGGTCGACGATCAGGCCTTCACGGTCGCATTCGGTCAAGAAGTAGCGGTGGAACTCGGCGAAACCGGCCGACATCATGTCGGGCAGATGCAGGTAGCCGACCCGGCCGGCGGATTCGGAGTGAACCCAGCCGCGCCGCCCTTCGACCCATTGCCGATACAGCGCCGGCACCTCGTCGCTCAACGCCTGCGCAACCACCTCGCGGCGCCACACGCTGCCGTCGGGGCCGCTGCCGGCCAGCGTCAGCGCCACCTTGGCGCCAGCCTGATTGACCAGCAGCGCCTGCGGCGGCCGTTCACGCGACACCGGTTGTCCATTGACGGCGACGATCCGCTGGCCGATCGTGGCCTCGACGCCGATCGCGTTGAGGGGTGAATCGGCGCTGGCGTCCCACGGGTCGCCGCGAACGATCGCGCTGATCTCGTAGCCGGCCGGCAGCGCTGCCGAGCCGTCGCTTCGCTTGACAGCCCCGCCCTCGCGCCCACTGCCACTGCGCGGCCAGGTGACCGAGGCCGACTGCCGGCGGCTTGCGGTGGTCGCCACCCATCTCGTAGGCGTGTGAGGTGCCGAGTTCGCCCTGCATTTCCCAGATCAGATCGGACAGCTCGGCGCGGGTCGCGATCTTGTCGAGCAGCGGCGAATACTGGCGCCAGACGGCATCCCAGTCGACTCCCGACAAATCGGCGGTCCAGAAGTTGTCGCGCTGCAGCCGCCACACCTCGCGCAGCATCTGCGCCCATTCGGCGCGCGGCTGCAACGACACGCGGATGCGGTCGACCGCAATCCAGCCACTCTTGCGCGACGGCTGGTCGCTGGCGTCGGCATCGTCGGCCGGTTTCCGGTCAGCGGCGAGCACACGCAGCCGCTTGCCTTCGCGAACCAGCATGGTGTGATGGTCGGCCGAGACGCTGAAGCTGTCGGCCTTGGCGATCATGGTTTGCGCCTGGCCGGATGCAAAGTCGAACAGCTCGATCCGACCCGTCTTCTCGGCATGACCGCCGCGACCGTGGGCACCGACGATCGGCAACACGCTCCAGACGACCTTGCCGCCGGCAACGCCGGCGATTCTGGTCGTAACGGTCTTCGGCGACCGGAAACGCGGCCACCCGATCGGCGATGCCGGCCAGATCGACCACCAGCGGCGCCACCTGTTCGCCGGGTGGCAGGTGGCTGCCTTTGCCGTTGCCCGCCACGGCGGCGGCGTCGCCATCGCCCTCCGGACGCATGCCTTTGGGCAGCGGATCGAAGGGTGGCCGACCGCCGGCTTGCAGCGCAATCAGGTAGGGGCGCACCGCACGCGGGAAGCTCAGTTCGAACTGCACCGCGTCATAGACCGGATCGAAGGTGCGCACCGACAGAAAATACAGGTAACGGCCCGATGGATCGAAGGCCGGCTTGCTGTCGCATGTATTCAGGGCGGGTCAGCAGCGTCTGGCGGCCATCGTCGAGCCGATGCAGCTTGATCGCACGATGGCGCATGCTGGTTGCGATCGAATAGGCCAGCCAGCGACCGTCGGGCGACCAGGCCAGGTCTTCGCAGCGCCCGGCGTGCTGTGGTCGATGCGGCTGAAGACGGCAGCGTCGCGGTGGCTGCCGGGTGACTTGTCGAGATCGACCAGCCACAGTTCGTTGCGATGGTTGGCCAGTGCAATGCGCCGGCCATGCGGGGCGGCGCGCAGATCGGTGACGCGGCCGATATCGCCCGGCAGCGGATGGGTTTCACCGTCGACGTGGATTTCCAGTTGCTCCTCGCCGCTGGCGTCGCTGACAACGACCAGCGATGCGGCCATCGGCCAGCCAGTGGCCGTGGCTCAAGCGCCCGTTGTCGGCCGCGCCGTGCTGACGCACCGCGCCTTCCCACAGCGGCATCGTGAACAGCTTGCCGCGCACATCGAGGGCCAGGCTGTGACCTTGCGGATGCAGCTCGACACCCTGCAGATTGTCGGCCGCCGTGACGAACCGGCGCGAGCCCTGGCTGCGATGGCCGGGCAGGTCGATCTGCAGGCGGCGTGTGCTGTCGTCAGCCGGGTTGTACAGCCACAGATCGCCGGCGTGCTGATAGACGATGCGCTGGCCGTCGGTTTGCGCATGGCGCGCGTAGAACTCGGTCGTGATCGGTGTGGCGCTGCACATCGTCGCCATCGGGCTCGGCATGAGTAGAGGTTGCCGATGCCCTGCGCGTCCGACAGATAGAAAATGCGTTCGCCAAGCCACATCGGGCTGCTGATATTGCCGGCCAGTGCGAGCCGGCGAAACTGGCCGTTGCCGAGCTCGTCGACCCACAGATGGCCGGCGGTGCCACCACGGTATCGTTTCCAGCGTGCAGGATCGGCGGTGTTGCGGCCGATCAGTCGACGCTGCGTCGGGTGTCGACGGTCGTAGGCCAGGTGGTTCACCTGGCCGATCGCCAGCATCCGCGGCAGGCCGCCGGCCGGATCGACGGTGAAGGCGCGGTAGTTGCGGAAAAACGGCTGCCCCTGAGTGGTCACAAAAACGATCTGGCCGTTCGGTGTCCAGCCGCGAACCATCACGTCCGGGCCAAGCCAGGTCAGCCGCCGCGACTGCCCGCCGTCGGCCGCCATCAGGTGAACTTCAGGGTGATGCTCGTCGCGGCTGACATAGGCGATCCAGCGACCATCGTCCGAAAAACAGGGCGTCGATGGCTCGGACAGGCCGGCGGTCAGGCGGATCGCCGGTCCGCCTTCGGTATGGGCCAGCCACAGATCGTCGTCGCTGACAAACACCAGCTTGTCGCCGTGCAGACCCGGATGGCGAAGATAGGCGGCGTTGGGCATGGTCGCTTCCTGGTTGCGGCGGCTGGCGAAACCGGGCCTGCGGCACCGGTCGCGCGCAGGATACTGCAAGCTGGCGCAGCGGCGTCACATCTGTTTGAAGCGCTGGCTGTAGCTGTCCGATCCCTGCAGCGTCTCGCCGCGCCCCTTCAGTTCGAGCATCAGATGGCCACGACAATCGCGGCTGATTGCGGCCACCGCCGCGAAGCCGGCCGATTGCGTTGCCGCGTTGATCGCAGCGCTATATTCAAGGACTGCACAACAGCCGAACGCCATGCTTGCAGACCACCTCGGAAACCTCGAACAACGCTTGCGCGCCGGCATCGACGGCGAGGCCAACTCGGCGGCCGACTGGCTGAGGGGCGAATTCTGCGAGCCGATGTTCGGATCCGAGTTGTTCTGTGCAGGCGGCCGCGTGGTCGACTCGCGCTCGTCGCCCGAGGCGCCTCATGCCCATGCGGACATCCTGTTATGCAACGGCACCGGGCCGCGACTCGAGGTCGATGGCTTGAGCGACTGCATGCTGGCCGAATCGGTGGTCGCGGCGATCTTTGTCGCTCCGGTGCTCGATCAGCAGTCGATGAACAATGCGGTGGCGAGCGCCCGGTCGGTCAAGGCGCTGCGACGCAACGGGCTGCTGCTGGCTGGCGCCAGCCTTTGCGAAGCTCCTGTTGCAGCGGCGGACGACGACAAGGCCCGGGTGATCGCCTGTTTTCTGGTCGCCTTCGACGGCCCGTCCGACATGGCAGAGAGCCACATCTGGTTGAAGACCGCTTATCGCAGCCACGGCATCAGCGAACCCGATATGCCCGACACCGGCGAGCAGCGGCAACGGCTCGCCAGTCCGGGGCTCGACGGTGTCTTCGTGCTCGGTCGGGGCCATCTCAATTTCGACAATGTGCCACTCGGTGTCTTCGATGACGAGGCGCGGCTGACCGGCCTCGGCTCGTGCTGGGGCATCGTCAACGCCGAGCGCGGCAGCCTGCTGTCGCTGTTCACGCAGGTCAACCAGGCCGCGACCGCGCTGGCCGGCAGCCGGCTCGATCCGCGGCCTTATCTGCGCCATGCCAGCACCGTGACGGTGCGGTTGGGCAACTGAAGCGTCGGATTGTCGAGCGGCAGTCAGCAGCCGCGGGTTGCAGCCGGTGCCTGATGCCTGCGGCTGGTCGCCGTCGAGTCAGGGCACCGGTGTCAGCAGGCGGTCGGCCGCGCTGAAGCGGCGCAGATTGGCGATGAACAACCCGACCGACGCCGCAATCGCCTCCGGCGACGTGCCGGCGACATGCGGTGTCAACACGACATTGGCAAATTCGAACAGTTCGCGCGGCGGTTCGGGCTCGCTTTCGTAGACATCGAGCCCGGCGCCACCCAACTGCCCTGCGCGAAGTGCGCCGGCCAGCGCCGCCGTGTCGACGACGCTGCCGCGGGCGACGTTGACCAGGCAGCCGTGGCTGCGCATCCGGGCCAGCACTTCCGCGTTGATCAGGTGCTGCGTTGCCGCGCCGCCCGGGGTTGCCACGATGAGGTGATCACACCACTGCGCCAGCGCGTGCCGATCGCCGAAATATCGCAGCGGCGAATCGGCGCGTGCCGATCGGGCGTGGTAGGCCACTTCAGCGTCGAATCCGAGCAGGCGCTTGGCAATCTGCTGACCGATGGTGCCGAAGCCGACGATGCCCACCCGGGTGCCGGAGAGTTGCCCGAACATCGGCAATTGGTCGCGCCAGATGCCGTCGCGGCAGGCCAGATCGAGGCGGCGAATGCCGCGCACCGCAGCCAGCAGCAGGCCCAGCGCGTGGTCGGCCACGCAACCGGCATTGCTGCCCGCACCGTTGACGACGGCAATGCCGCGGCTGCGCGCCGCGCCGATATCGATTCGCTCGAAGCCGACGCCGAGCGCTGCGACCAGACCGAGCCGGGTCATCGCAGCCATTTCATCCGCTTGCAGACCGGTGGTGCCGTTGGTCAGCAGCACACGAACGCGGCCGGCGATTTCGGCGATTGCGGCCTGGCGCTCGTCGCGCGAGCCGGCCACGCGCAGGTCGAGCCCGAGTTCGTCACACGCGGCGTCGATCGATTGCCGGCTGGCACTGGACAGCGGGATCAGACTGAGCAACAAGGGTCTTGTCATCGGCGGCGGGCGGGCGGGCGGGTTGGATCGGCCCGCTCAGTATCGCCGTTGATTGCCGGCCGCGTGGCAGCCGATCCATCCCCTGGGGCCGGTCAGCTGAGCAACTGCTTGCGCGCGCGGTGCAGCCGCACGAACAGGTTTTCTTCACTGATCGACAGCCTGGCGCAGACTTGCTCGGTCGGCTGATCGGCCAGCACGCGCAGCCGCATCACGTCGCGCAGGCTGCTCGGCAGGGCGTCGATTCGCGCCAGCGTCTGCCGCAAAGCCTGGCGCTGTTCGGCCACTTCGTCGGGACGCGGCTGCGGACACTCGACAAAATTGGCGCCGTTGTCATCGCCGTCATCGACCGTCTCGAAGGCGTCGTAGTGAGCACGTTGGCGAACCAGATCGATGATCTTGTGCTTCAGGATCGCCGTCAGCCAGGAGCGCAGCGCTGCCCGGCCGGCAAAACTGGCGCGACCGGCGATCACCGCCTCGAATACATCGTGGACCACGTCTTCGGCAAGCATCGGATCGTGCAGCTTGCGCTGCGCGAAGCGGATCAGGTAGGCGCGGTGCGACACCATCTCGGGCCAAGAAACGGCCACCGCCTGGTCGCCTGCCGAATCGATACCCGCTGCACTGGCCGCGGCGCGGGCGATGGCGGGATGGAAGCGGTGTGGTGCATCGAGCGGCTGGGCAGTGGTCATCGTCGGCTCCTTCGGATGGGGCAGCAGGGCTGCTGAATCGATGACTGGACTGTGGGCCGCCGATCTCCCGCCAGCGTCTCCGAACCTCACAGGAACATCACATCGACGTAAGGAACAGCCAGCACGGGCCGACAATCCGCGCATGTCAGCCCATCTGCTTGTTGCCGAAGACCAGACCGATATCCGCGATCTGCTGGTGATGAACCTGCGCAATGCGGGGTATACGGTCGATGCGGTGGCCGACGGCGTGGCCGCGCTGGCCAGCCAGGCCGAGCGCGAGAGCGATCTGCTGATCCTCGACCTGATGATGCCCGGCATGGACGGCCTGGAGGTCTGCAAGGCGCTGCGCGCGCGCGGGCGCAGCACACCGATCCTGATGCTGACCGCCAAGTCGACCGAACTCGACCGCGTGCTCGGCCTGGAGCTCGGTGCCGACGACTATCTGACCAAGCCGTTTTCGCTGGCCGAACTGCTGGCCCGGGTGAAGGCGCTGCTGCGCCGCGCCGACCTGCTGCGTGCTGCGCAAGCCAATGCCCACGCGGGCGGCAGTGCATTGCGCAACGGCGAACTCGAAATCATGCCGATCAAGCGGCTGGTGCGGGTGCGCGGCGCAGCCATCGACTTCACCGCCCGCGAGTTCGATCTGCTGCTGTATTTTGCCCAGCATCCCGGGCATGTCTTTTCGCGCAGCCAGTTGCTCGACGCGGTGTGGGGCTACAGCCACGAGGGTTATGAACACACGGTGACGACGCACATCAACCGGCTGCGCGGCAAGCTGGAGTCCGATCCGATGCGGCCCGAACTGATTCTGACGGTCAGGGGCGCCGGCTACAAGATGCGCGAGGCGCCGCCTTGACGGTCCGGTTCAAGATCGCCCTGACGATCTTCATCACCGGCCTGATCACCGCCATCGGCGTCATTTCGACGGTAGCCTATTCGTTTCAGCGCTTCGAAGACGAATCGACGTTCGAGCGGGCCGGCCTGTTTCTGACCCGGCTGGTTGGCCTGTACGACAACATCTTCGAGCTGTACGAGCGCGAGCCGGATGATTTCTCGATCTTCCTGCGCAACCTGGTGCTGCTCGAGCCCGACAGCCAGCTGTATCTGCTCGATCCGCGGGGCATGGTGCTGGCCGGCACCGGCAACAAGAAACTGCCGGCCGATTTCAAGGTCGCCGCTCGGCCCGGTGAAGGCGGCGATCGAGTTGTTCGAGGCGCGCCGCAGCGGGCAGCCGATGAAGATGCCCGCCATGCCATACGTCAAGGGAGATGATCCGCAGCGCATGGATGCCAGTGCGGTGATTGCTGCCCAACCGCTGCGACGGCAGCAGATCCTGTCCGGCGGGCCCTTGGTCGGCTACCTGTACATGGTGTGCGACAAGCCGCCACTGCCGCCGGGGCGGGCGGCGGGGTTTCGGTCGGCGCTGGTCTGGCCGGCCATCACGGCGATCGCGGCGGTGGTGGCGTTGGCCACCCTGTTGGCGGCCTGGATCGTCGCCACGGTGACCCGACCCTTGCGCGAGCTGAGCGCCGAGGCAGCAGCGGTGACCCGCGATGGCCTCAGCTCGGCGCCTGGCGCTGCGCTGCCGCCGTCGCTGGCGCAGGTGTCGACCATCGAGATCGTCTCGGCCAAGGAGGAGCCGGTCGGTGACGAATTTGCGCATTTGCGACGCGGCTTCCATACGATGCTGGCGACGCTGCGCAGCCAGTGGGACGACCTGCGCCGGCTCGATCACTTTCGCCGTGAAGGCGTCAGCAACCTGTCGCACGATCTGCGTTCGCCACTGACCGCAACGGTGGCCTGTCTGGAGACTCTGGAAGCGCGCTGGAGCCGGCTCGACCCGCCCGGGCAGCGTGACGCCGAGGAGCGCAGGCTGGTCGAGGTAGCGCTGCGCAATACCCGCAATACTGCGCGAATGGTGCGCTCGCTCGGCGAGTTGGCTCAGCTCGATGAGCCCGACATTCAAGCTGACCCTCGAGCCGGTCGACCTGGCCGAGCTGATCGACGACATCGCCCTGCGCTTTGTCGCCCGCGCGCAGAGTCAGGGTGTGCAGATGCTGACCAGCCTGCCCGGTAATTCGGAGGCTCGGCCGGTGGCATCGGTCGATATCGAGCTGTTTGAACGCGCAGTGGCCAACCTGCTCGACAACTCGCTGAAATTCTGTCCGCCCGGCGCCTCGATCGAGATGAAGGCCACACTTGTCGCCGCCGCGCGGCGGGTCGAGGTTGCAATCGTCGACAGCGGCCGCGGCATCGCAAGCGCTGATCTGCCGCATCTGTTCGATCGCTTCTACCAGAGCCGGCACACGGTTGCACCGGCTACCGCGGACGACGGCAAGGGCCTGGGCTTGGCCATCGTCAAGCGGATCGTCGAGTTGCATGGCGGCGAGCTGAGCGTCAGCAGCGAACTGGGCAAAGGCACTTCGGTCACCATCGCCCTGCCGGTATAACGCAGTGTTCGACGCCAAGCGCGACAGAAAACCGCGTCTTTGCCGCGTCGAGCGCGCAGGGAAACCCCCGATGCGGGTCGGCGAACAGTTGCCTACAGTACGCCCCACTCGCGGCAGGCCACCAGCCTGCCCTGGCGGGGGTCTGAGGAGATGACAAACGTGGTTCGGCCCGGCCGGCGCCACGTGCAAACAGCCACTGGATGGCAAAAATGTGAAAGGGCGCTGAGATTCAGCGCCCTTTTTCTATGGCGCGCCACGCTCAAGATCCGTCGATGGTGACCGAAATCGGAGGGATGCCAGTCGATCCCGATCTGCGTTCGTTGAGTGTGCAACTGCCAACCCAGCCGGCCGCGCTGTTGCGGCTGGGAGCCTTGCTGGCCGACGTCGATTGCGACATCCGACGGGTCGGCGAGCTGGTCGAGGACGACATGGCATTGGCCGCCGCCGTGCTGAAGGCAGTCAATTCGTCGCTGTACGGGCTGGCCGGACGGGTCCAGACGGTTCGCCAGGCGGTGACTTATCTCGGCACCCGCGAAGTGGCGGCAGTGGCTTACGAAATGGGTTTGCGCGCGGTATTTCCAGCCTCGCGCGACCTCGAACCAGTGTGGCGACGGGCCGCCTTGCGCGGCATGCTGATGGGCCGGCTCGGCGAGGCGCTGCAGGTCGACCCCTGGACCGCCCATTCGGCCGGTTTGTTCGAAGAATGTGGCAAGGCGGTGTTGTTCAGGCACTCGACGAAACGCTATGTACCGCTGCTGCGCAGCGCCGATGACGACGTGGAGCTGATCTATCTGGAGCACCGTGAATACGGCGTCAGTCACGATGCGCTTGGCGCTGCGCTGTGCGAAAGCTGGGGACTGGCGCTGGCCGCCGTGCACTGCGTGCGCCACCATGTCGATTGCAGCGCAGGATGGCGATTGCCAAACGTGCCGAGGCCGGCGATTTGCGCGCTTTCGGTGCTGGCCAACGTCTTGATGAACGACGTCGGCAAGCTGGACGAGGCCGTGCAGGCGGTCGCGCGTCAGGCGTATCTCGATCCGGGCAAAGTGCTGCGGGAATCGCGCCGCTTGCAGCAACAACTGCTCGCCATGCAAAGCCGCGCAGCCGCCTGAGCACGCCGACCCGACACCGTTCCTGACCTCGGGCGCCGGATTCCGGCAGTTTTCCGCATAAATTCTCTCGGACCCGTTGGCGTTCTGCGGCGCAGCGCAAACAATCGGGGCGCGCCCTGGAACCGGGGCTGCAACCGTGTTCGGGTCCGGGGAGAAACGATGGCAACCAGCAATGCCGCCGGCCAGGCGGGACGTCGACTGCACCGAATCGACGTCGCCAGTTCACGCCTTCAGCCACTGGCTTTCGGCGAGTCATTGAAGCTGCGTCGCGAAGACATCGCGGTTTTTTCTGCGGCGGCCGAATTGTTCGACCACATCATCATCGTGCGGGCGACCAACCTGAAATCGCTGAACTACATCGGACAGAAGAACTACACGCCCAAGCCGATCGACTGCAAACCGAAGACTGCCGACAGCAACTGCTTCGTCCAGGACCTGAATCTGTACAGCGAGTGCGGCGGGCTGGTCGTCGACCCCACCATGGTCAGCTTCGCGGCGTTCGCCAGTGACGGCAAGCGGCGCAAGGCACATGAGTCGTGGCTCGGCTTTCTGCGCGACAAGACGAAGGAAGAAAAGGCGCGAAAGGTTTTCAGGCGTCGCGAGACCAAGGGCTTCTACGCCGTCGACACGCTGCACGTCAGTCGCCATTTCGGCTGCGTGATGTTGTCGAACCAGGACATGCCGGCCGACGATTTCCATCTCGGTGGCCGTGGCTGGCAGCGCTTCAAGCAGACCGAGATGCGTTATGTCCACGGTGACTACGACCTGTACGGCATGATCGATCTGAGCCCTGCCGACTGGCCGTCGCTGAGCGGCAGTCTGGCCAACCGCTCACCGCGCGTGCTGAAAGAACGGCTGCACGGCACGCCGCACTACTACAGTGCGAAATTTCCCGCAGATCCAGCAGTTTCTGAACCGCGGTTTCGGTTGCGAGATGATCCAGCACGCCTCGCAGGATCATGTTGCTCACCAGAGCGACCTGTTGTACGTCTTCTACCCCGAAGGCTACATGTACCAGATCGACGCCACCGCAGACGCGATCCGCGAGATCTACGAACTGCTGTTCAAGCAGGAAGTCTGAGGAATCGCTGACCGGCCAAGCGGCCGCCACGGATCCGGCTTTGCCGGGCCGTCGGCGGCGCCCCCTTGAGGGGGTGCGGCGGAAGCCGCTACGGGGGTGGGCTTGAATAGCCGCGAGGAATGGCCGCCAGCAGGCGCCGCGTGTAGTCCTGGCGCGGGGCATCGAGGATCTGCTCGACGCCGGCCTGCTCGACCACCTCGCCGTCTTGCATCACCATCACCTCGTCGGCCATGAAGCGCACCACGGCGAGGTCGTGACTGATGAAGACGTAGGCCAGTCCGAGTTCGTCCTGCAGATCCTTCAGCAGATTGAGCACCTGGGCCTGCACGCTGACGTCGAGCGCGCTGACCGCCTCGTCGAGCACCAGCACTTCCGGATCCAGCGTCAGACAGCGCGCGATGGCGACCCGCTGGCGCTGACCGCCTGAGAATTCATGCGGATATTTGTGCATCGCCGAGTCGTCGAGCCCGACCTTTGCCAGCAGGGCGCAGGCTCGCTGTTCGCGCTCGGCGGCATCGCGCCCGATCGAGTGGATGGTCAGCGGCTCGATCAACGTCTGCCCGATCGTGAAGCGCGGGTTCAGGCTGGCATAAGGGTTCTGGAAAACAACCTGGATACGGCGACGCATCGGCATCATCTGCGCTCGGCTGAGGGTCAGCAGATCCTGCCCGTCGAACAAGACCTGGCCACCGACCGGTCCGCCGCCGGGCTCGTGAAGCCGCAGCAGGCTCAGGCCCATCGTCGTCTTGCCCGAACCCGATTCGCCGACGACGCCCAGTGTCTGGCCACGCCGCAGCTGAAAACTGGCGCCCTTGACAGCGCGAAACTCCTTGCGGCCGAAGACCCCGCTGCGCAGCCAGAAACTCTTGGTCAGGCTGCGCGCCTCGATGACGATGGGCGCCGCGGGATCCTTGACGCCCGCTGCCAGGCTCGACGATGCCAGCACGCTGCCCTGCTGCGAAGCGATGTGATCATCGATCACCATCAGGCGGTTGTCACGCTGCGCCAGCGTCGGCCGGCAGGCCAGCAGCGCCTTCGTATAGCCGTCTTTCGGAGCCGCAAAGATGCCGGCCACCGGCCCCTGCTCGCGCACCGTGCCCTGGCGCATCACGACCACGTGGTCGGCAATTTCACCGACCACGCCGAGGTCGTGACTGATGAACAGCATGCTCATGCGGTGGCGGCTCTTCAGGCCGGCGAGCAGTTCGAGGATCTGCCGCTGGATGGTCACGTCGAGCGCGGTGGTCGGCTCGTCGGCGATCAGCAGCTTGGGCTCGCAGGCCAGCGCCATCGCGATCATCACCCGTTGCTGCTGGCCACCCGACAACTCGTGCGGATGCGCCGACAGCCGCCGCTTCGGGTCGGGCATGCCGACTTCCTCGAGCAAGGCCTCGGCGCGCGCCCACGCTGCGCGTCGTGACAGCCCCAGATGCTTGATCAGGGGCTCGCAGATCTGCTGGCCGACCGTGAAGACCGGATTCAGCGAGGTCATCGGATCCTGGAACACACAGGCGATGTCCTTGCCACGCAGCGACTGCAATTCGGCCAGCGACAAGCCGATGATGTCGCGCCCCACGAAACGGATGCGGCCGCTGCGTTCGGCATTGTCGGGCAGCAGGTTCAGGATCGACATCGCGGTGACGCTTTTCCCCGATCCCGATTCGCCGACCAGCGCCACGGTGGTGTTTTCCGGAATCTCGAAACTCACACCCGTGTCGCCCCGGCCGACGGCCTGGATGCGCTGCATCACGCCCTTGTCGTTACCCATCCGGAACGACACCCGCAAATCTTCAATCGACAACAACATTGCTGTGCTCCAGCTTGCAGGGCGAGATGCGCTGCGCGAATCCGCGGTCCGATCCAGCAGGCGCCGCAGATCCGGCTTTGCCGGTCCGCTGGCGTTGTCCCCTTGAGGGGGTGCGGCGTGAGCGGCTACGGGGGTGGGTCATTCCAGTCCGCGCAGCTTGGGATCGAGCGCATCGCGCAGCGCATCGGTAAACAGTGAAAAAGCGGTCACGAAAACCGCCATGAAAGCCGTCGCCGCGACCAGTTGCCACCAGTTGCCGAGGATCAGCTCGCTCTGCGCCTCGGCCAGCATGGTTCCCCAGCTGACCTGGTCGACGGCGACACCGAGGCCCAGATAGCTCAGGATCACCTCGGCCTTGATGAAGCCGACGACGTGGATCGACAGCTGCACCAGCACCACATGGCTGACATTGGGCAGGATGTGGCGAAAGATGCGCGACGCGTTGCTGGCGCCGATCGCCTCGGCGGCGCGTACGTAGTCGCGCACCGAATGCTTCAGGAATTCGCCGCGAACCAGCCGGTAGATGCCGGTCCAGCCGGTCAGGCCGAGGATCACGACGATGCTCCAGATGCCTTTTGGCACGATCGCGTCGGCGCGGTTCAGCACCGCTGCAAACGTGAAGATCAGCAGGATGCCGGGAATCGATGTGAAGACGTTGTAGACCCATTCCAGCAGGTCGCCGACCTTGCCGCCATAGAAGCCGCCGAGCGCTCCGAGCACGGTACCGATCAACGTCGCCGCCAGGGCCGCCAGCACGCCGACCATGATCGAGATCTCGGCGCCCTTCACCGCCTTGGCCAACACATCGCGGCCGAGCCGGTCGGCGCCGAATGGCAGTGTCTCGGCCTTGACCGCAGCGACGGTCCTGAATTTGGCGGTTGCCGCTTCCCACTCGGCATAACGCGGCGCCAGCGGGTCGATGTCGGAGATGTCGATATTGGGGCCGGTCGGCACCGGGATGGCGGTCGACGCCGAGGCCTCACGGGCGCCGACAAAGCCGGGCGGTGCATTCGGCACCCCGACCTCGACCTGCCAGCTGCCGGCCACCCAGCCGAGGCCTGACGCCAGCACCAGCAGGCCGAAGGCGGCGACGATGATCAGCGACGCCAGACCGACGCGATCGGTGCGAAACCGCTTCCACGCCGCACCCCAGACCCCGAGCGACGCGGCACGCACCGCGGGGGCTTGTCCCGCCTGCATGACGGCGCTCATTTCAGCACCACGCGCGGGTCGGCGAGCTTGTACAGCACATCGGTCAGCAGGTTGACCGTCATCGTGATCACCGCGATATAGATGGTCACCGCCTGGATGACCGGGTAATCGCTGCGGTTGACCGCCAGCAACACCTCGCGGCCGAGCCCGGGGATCGAGAAAAAGACCTCGATCAGGAACGAGCCGACAAAGATGCCTGGCAGCGCGACGGCCACGTTGGTCAGAATCGGGATCATCGCGTTGCGCAGCACATGCTTGAGCAGGATCGTCTTTTCGGTCAGGCCCTTGGCGCGTGCCGTGCGAACGTAATCCTGGCCGATTTCATCGAGGAAAAAACTGCGGTACAGGCGGGTCTGCGGCGCCAGCGCGACCAGCGTGACAACCATCACCGGCAACACCGAATAGACACTGAGGTTGGTCCAGAAACTGTTGCTCCAGCCCTGCACCGGAAACCAGCCGAGCTGGAAGGCGAACACGTACTGGAAGACGATCACATAGACCAGCAGCGAGATCGACAGCGCAACCGTGCTGATGATCATGATGCTGCGGTCGGTCAGCGTGCCGCGCTTGTAGGCGACCAGCAGCGCCAGCGGAATCGCCAGCACCACTTCGAGGATCAGGATCGGGATCATCACCGTCAGCGTCGCCGGCAGGCGGCTGGCGAATAGATTGGCCACCGATTCATTGGTGGCCCAGCTCTTGCCCCAGTCGAAGGTGACGATCTGCTGAAAGAAGATCAGCAGCTGTTGCCACACCGGCCGGTTCAAGCCGAGTTGGTCGCGGATGGCAGTGATCTGCTCGGGGCTGGCATTCAGGCCGCCGAGAATCTCGGCCGGGTCGCCGCCGAAATATTTGAACAGGAAAAATACCAGCAGCACGACGCCGATCAAGGTCGGAATCATTTGCCACAGGCGCCGGATCAGATAGGCTGCCATCGAGAATCACGCTCCGGATTGGGGGGTCAGGCCGCCCGGTACTTTTGGCGCCCGGCGGCGTGGAATCTACAAGGCGCAGAGTCTAGTTTCTGCGCCGGCTCGCTTCACCCCCTGTTTGCCCAGGGAAGCGTCGGCCATGCCAGCGATCTCGGGCGAGGCGGGGCCTGATTTGTCTCGGGTGGTCCGGTTTGCCGGGCCGACCCTAAACTCGGCGCTGCACACGGCGCCGATCAGACACTGCCATCGCAGTGCGTTGTCTGGCTTGTTCGCCGACCAGGAGTCGAATCGATGTCTGCATGTCTGTGGTGGCGCTGCGGCGCCTGGTTGTTGGCGGCGGCCTTCTCTGCATCGGCCATTGCGCAGCCGGTCAAGGCCGCTGCGGCGCCGCTGAAAGTCTTGCGATACGCCTTTCCGGTGGCCGAGACCGGCTTCGACCCGGCGCAGTTGTCCGACCTGTATTCGCGCACGCTGACTGCCGGCATCTTCGAGACGCCGCTGACCTTCGATTTCCTGGACCGCCCGTTCAAGATGAAGCCGCTGACCGCCGAGGCGATGCCGGAGATCAATGGCAATTTCACGCAGTTCACGTTCCGCATCCGGCGCGGCATCTATTTCGCCGCTGATGCGGCCTTCAAGGGCAAACGCCACGAATTGACCGCTGAAGACTACGTCTACACGATCAAGCGGCACTACGACCCCCGCTGGAAAAGCCCCAATCTCTATCTGCTCGAAAACGCCAAGCTGATGGGCCTGAGCGAGTTGCGCAAGCGGGTGGTCGATACAAAGGCAGCGTTCCCGTACGACACGCCGGTCGAGGGCGTCAAGGCGCTCGATCGCTATACGCTGCAGTTCAATCTCGCCGAGCCTTCGCCGCGGTTCCATCAGCAACTGATGACCGACAGTTCGGCCTTCGGTGCGGTGGCCCGGCAGGTGGTCGAGTTCTACGGCGACAAGATCATGGAACATCCGGTCGGCACCGGGCCGTTCAAGCTGGGCGAATGGCGACGCAGCTCTCACATCGTGCTGGTCAGGAACCCTGATTTCCGCGAATCGTTCTACGATGCACAGGCACCGGCCGACGACCCGCGCTCGCAGGCCATCGCGGCGGCGCTGAAAGGCCGTCGACTGCCGATGCTCGATCGGATCGAGGTCTCGATCATCGAGGAAACGCAGCCACGCTGGCTCAGTTTCCTGAACGGACAAAGTGACTTCCTGGAGCGGCTGCCGGCCGAATTCTCGGAGATTGCGATACCGAACAACCAGCTGGCGCCCAACCTGAAAAAGCAGGGCGTGCTGATGGACCGCGCGCCACTGATCGACGCCACGCTGGCCTCATTGTTCAATCAGGACAACCCGATTGTCGGCGGCTATACGCCCGACAAGGTGGCGTTGCGACGTGCCATCGCACTGGCCTACAACAGCGGCGACGAGATTCGTCTGATCCGCAAGAATCAGGCTGTGCCGGCGCAAACCGCAATCGCGCCATGGACCTTCGGTTACCAGCCCGATCTGAAGACCTCGATGAGCGATTACGACCCGGCACGCGCCAAGGCCTTGCTCGATCTGTACGGCTATGTCGACAAGGACGGCGACGGCTGGCGCGATCTGCCCGATGGCTCGCCGCTGGTGCTCGAATACGCCACCCAGCCCGATCAGCTGAGTCGTCAACTGGTCGAGCTGTGGGACAAGAGCATGAAGGCGGTCGGCATCAAGATCGTTTTCAAGGCCGCCAAGTGGCCGGAAAACCTGAAGGCCTCGCGCGCCGGCAAGCTGATGATGTGGGGCGTCGCCTGGGCGGCAACCAGCCCGGATGGCGATACCTTCCTGGCGCTGGCCTACGGCCCGAACAAGGGCCAGGCCAACCACTCCCGCTTCGATCTGCCGGCGTTCAACGAGTTGTATATCAAGCAGAACAAGATGCCCGACGGCCCGCGAGCGCGAGCAGGTGATGGAGGAAGCCAGCAAACTGATGGTGGCCTATGTGCCGTACAAGATCAGCAGCCACCGCATCGCCACCGACCTGATGCACCCGTGGGTGGTCGGTTATCGGCGCAACCCGTTCATCCGCGAGTTCTGGCGTTATATCGACATCGACAGCGAGCTGCAGCAACGAGCCAGGCCGTGACGATGTCCAGCTGGCGAGCCCGCTGCCGCAGCACTGGCGTGCTGATGCTGGCAGCTGCGCTGGTGTCGGCGGCGCCAACCGTTGCTGCGTCGCCCGCGTCGACGTCGGCGGTGGCGCCAGCCAAGGTCTTGCGTTACGCCTTCCCGAGCGGTCGAGACTGGCTTCGACCCCGCGCAGATATCGGATCTGTATTCGCGAACGGTCACCGCGCACATCTTCGACGGGCTGTACAAGTACGACTACCTGGCCCGGCCCTACCGGATCAAGCCCAATGTGGCGGCTGCCTTGCCCGAGGTCAGTGGCGATTTCCGAACCTGGACCGTCCGCATCCGGCCGGGCATCTTTTTCAGCGACGATGTGGCCTTCAAGGGCCGCCCGCGCGAACTGGTAGCCGAGGATTTCGTCTACAGCTTCAAGCGCATGTTCGATCCGATCAACAAGAGCCCGAGTTTCCCGGCCTTCAACGATTTGGGGGTGATCGGGCTGCTCGCCTTGCGCGATGACGCGCTGAAAAGCGGGCGGCCATTCGACTACGACCGGCCGGTCGAGGGCCTGCGCGCCCTTGATCGCTACACCTTGCAGATCAAGCTCGACAAGCCGCGGCCGCGCCTGCTCTTCACGTTGGCCGAAGGCAACGTGCTGGGTGCTGTGGCCAGAGAGGTGGTCGAGGCGTATGGCGAGCGCATCATGGAGCACCCGGTGGGCACCGGCCCGTTCCGCCTGGCAAGCTGGCGGCGCAGCTCGAAGATCGTGCTCGAACGAAACCCCGGCTTTCGCGAGCAAGTCTTCGATGGCGAACCGGCTGCCGACGATCTGGCGGGCCAGGCGATTGCCGCGCAATTGAAAGGCCGGCGGCTGCCGATGCTCGACCGCGTCGAGATCGCGATCATCGAGGAGAGCCAGCCGCGCTGGCTGTCGTTTCTCAACGAGGAGTTCGACCTGTCCAATCCGGTGCCGCTGGAATTTGCCAGCCAGGCGGTGCCGCAAGGCCGGCTGGCGCCGAATCTGGCCAGGCGTGGCATCGAATTGCACCGCGTGCTCAACCCGGATCGCACGCTGTTCTACTTCAACATGAACGATCCGCTGGTCGGCGGCTACACGCCACCGAAGGTTGCCCTGCGCCGCGCGATCAGTCTGGCGTCGGACGTCTGGCGCGAGATCAACATCGTCCGGCGCGGCCAGGCGATCCCGGCGCAATCGGTCGTCGCGCCGGGCAGCTGGGGCTACGACCCGGAGCTGAAGACCGAAAACAGCGATTTCGATCTGCCACGGGCCAAGGCCTTGCTGGAACTGTTCGGCTACGTCGATCGCGACGGCGACGGCTGGCGTGAGCAGCCCGACGGCAGGCCGTTGTCGATCCAGTATTCAAGCCAGCCCGATGCGATCTCGCGCGCTTTCGACGAGGTCTGGAAATCGAACATGGATTCGCTGGGCATCCGGCTGGAGATCCGCGCCGGCCAATGGCCGGAGCAACTGAAAGCCGCGCGCGCCGGCCAGTTGATGATCTGGCAACTCGCCTACAGCGCGACCTCGCCCGATGTGCAGCCCGGGCTCGAACTGCTCTACGGACCGTCGTCGGGCGGGCAGAACCTGGGGCGTTTTCGGCACGCCCGATACGACGCGATCTTCGACCAGATGCAGGCCCTGCCCGATGGCCCACAGCGCTTGGCGCTGCTGCGCGAGGCGCAAAAGATCGTGGTGGCCTACGCACCGCATAAATACAACGTGCACCGGATCGTCAATGATCTGAACCATCCCTGGGTGGTCGGATATCGCCGCCCCTTGTTCGGCAACCAGTTCTGGCAATATGTCGATATCGACCGCCGCGCCAGGATGGCCGACCATCAGGCAGCGCGATGGCGTCGCGCAAGCTTGCTCGCGTTCACCCGCCCACCCCATCCTCCACTTTTCGAGAACACAACATGCAACAGACAAAAATGGCTGCGGGCGCACAATTTCCGAAGCTGAGTTGGGCCGCTGTCGAGGGCGGCCGCGTCGACCCCGCCGAGGCATCGGGCTGGCGGCTGCTGATCGTCTACCGCGGCAAGCACTGCCCCTTGTGCAAAAAGTATCTGGCCACGCTCAACGACATGCTCGGCGATTTCGAATCGGCCGGCATCCAGGTGATGACCGTGTCGGCAGATCCGCTCGAAAAGGCAACGGCGCAGGTCGAGGAAAACGGCTGGAAATTTCCGGTCGGCTACGACCTGACAACTGATCAGATGCGTCAACTCGGGTTGTATATCTCGGACCCGCGGTCGGCGCAGGAAACCGATCGACCGTTCGCCGAGCCAGCGGTCTTCGTGATCAATCCGCAGGGTGAGGTGCAGATCGTCGATATCTCGAACGCGCCATTTGCCAGGCCCGATCTGAAGTCGCTGCTCGACGGCTGCAAATTTGTCATTGGCAAGGCTTATCCGATCCGCGGCCGCGCCTGAGATCCGTTCGTCGAGCTTCCGCAGCCCGCCGGCCCGTTGCATGTCACTGCCAACGCCGCAGATCCTGCGTTACAGCGAGTGGCTGGCGCGTGAACGCGGCTTGTTGTTCGATCCAACCACGGTCGAAGGCTACGACGCATTCTGGCGCTGGTCGGTCGACGATTTGCCCGCCTTCTGGCGCTCGATCTGGGACTATTTCCAGATCGAGTCGCCCACCCCGTTCAGCGAGGTGCTGACCGGCGGCGACATGCCCGGGGCGCGCTGGTTCCCTGGCGCGACCGTCAACTACACGCAACAGGTGTTTCGCCACGCCGAGGCGGCTCATGCCGCCGGGCAGCCGGCGATCGTGTTCCAGAACGAATCGATGCAGGCGCGGGGCGAGTTGGCACAGCTCAGCTGGCCCGAGTTGCGGCGCCAAGTCGCTTCGCTGGCCGCTCATCTGCGCCGGCTGGGGGTCGTCCCGGGTGACCGTGTTTGTGCCTTCATGCCCAATGCGCCGCAGACGGCGGTGGCATTTCTCGCAGTGGCCAGTGTCGGTGCGGTCTGGTCGGTCTGTTCGCCGGACATGGGGCCGGTTGCGGTACTCGATCGGTTCCGGCAAATCGAGCCGAAGCTGTTGATCGCCTGCGATGGCTATGTCTATGCCGGCGTGAGCCATGATCGTCTGCCGCTGCTGCGCCAACTGGCAGCCGAACTGCCGAGCTTGCGCCACCTGGTCTTGTGGCGATACCTCGATCCGCAGGCCGACGGCCAGGGTCTCGCAGATGTGCAGCGCGGGCTGCACGACTTCGACCAGCTGACGGCCGACCACACCACCCTCGACCCTGTTTGGGTGCCTTTCGACCATCCGCTGTGGGTGGTGTATTCGAGTGGCACGACCGGGCTGCCGAAGGCGATCGTTCATGGCCATGGCGGGGTGATGATCGAAGCGCTGAAGCTCGGTGTGTTGCACAACAATTTAGGCGTCAGTGCCGAGACCGGTGACCGCTTCCTCTGGTATTGCGCGACCGGCTGGATCATGTGGAATTGCCAGATCAATGCGCTGCTCGGCGGCACGACGATCTGTCTCTACGATGGCAGCCCTTCCGGGCGACAGGGCAGCGCGGACTGGTCGAGCCTGTGGCGCTTTGTCGGCGATTCGGGCACCACCTTTTTCGGCGCTGGCGCGGCCTTTTTTGCCAGCTGCCTGAAAGCCGATGTCGAGCCAATGGCGCATGCCGACTTGTCGCAGCTGCGCGCCATCGGCTCGACCGGATCACCGCTGGCAAGCGACTGTTACCGCTGGATCTGGGCCAGGCTGCCGAAGGTCGATGGACACGATATCTGGCTGGACACCATCTCCGGCGGCACCGATTTCGCCAGCGCTTTTGTTGCCGGACTGCCGACGCTGCCAGTCATCGAAGGTGAGATGCAGTGCCGCTGCCTGGGCGCGGCGGTCGAGGCCTGGGGCGACGATGGCCGGCCGCTGATCGACGCGGTGGGCGAGCTGGTCTGCACCCGGCCGTTGCCGTCGATGCCGCTGTATCTGTGGAACGATCCGGATGACGCGCGTTATCGGAGCAGTTATTTCGAGATGTGGCCTGGCATCTGGCGGCATGGCGACTGGATTCGCTTCACGCCACGCGGCGGTTCGATCATTTACGGGCGCAGCGACGCGACGATCAACCGCCACGGCATCCGCATGGGGACGGCTGAGCTGTACCGGGCCGTCGAGGCGCTGCCCGAGGTGCTCGATTGCCTGGTCGTCGATCTGGAATACCTCGGCCGGGAAAGCTGGATGCCGCTGTTCGTCGTCTTGCGCGACGGCATGGCGCTCGACGACACCTTGATCCGCCGGCTGAAGGATGTGATCAGGCAGGGCTTGTCAGCCCGCCATGTGCCGAACGAGATCATTCAGGTCGAGTCGATTCCGCGCACGCTCAGCGGCAAGAAGATGGAGCTGCCGGTCAAGAAGTTGCTGATGGGCAGCGCCGCCGACGACGTCTTCAAGCGCGACGCGATGGCCAATGCGTCGTCGGTCGACTGGTTCGTCGGCTTTGCAAAGCAGCGGCGTGCGCCAGCCCCGCACGGTGCCGCATGAGCGAATTCCTCAGCACTCCGCAGTTGTTGCTGGTGCTCGTTGCCGCAGTGGTCGGCTTCTGGATCGTCGGTGCCTACAACCGGCTGGTTCGGCTGCGCACGGCCATTCATGAGGCATTCAATGCGGTCGATGCGCAGATCCGGCAGCGGCACCAGTTGCTCGAAGCCTGGACAACCACCCTGCGCGATGTGTTCGACGACTCGGCGCAGATCGATGCCGTCGAACGCGCCGCAGTCGAATTGCTGCAGCAGGCCGAAAAGACGCGCAAGCGGGCCAGTTCGGCAGCTGCCGTGGGCAATCTGGGGGTCGCCGAAACAAGCCTGGCGGCTGCGCGCACCCAGCTGACTGCCGAGCGGCCCGCCCATGTCCACCAGCCGACCCTGAGCGAGGCCGCCGGCGAACTGTCGGGCATCGGCGACCGGATGCTGGCAGTCGATTCGACGCTGGCGTTCGCCCGCCAGCAATTCAATGCCGCCGCCGAGGTCTACAACGCCGCCTTGCACCAGTTTCCAACCACACTGATCGCCGGCCTGTTCGGCTTTCAGCCGGCCGGCACCTGGTGATATCCGTCGTCAGTGCTGGCCGATGACCGCCGCGCTGGCCACCAGCTCGTTGAACAGCGCCATCGACGCCGCGCCGGGAAGCGAGAACGGATCGAGCACCGCCGTTTCGGAATATTTGATCACCTGCGCCGGGTTGAGGCGGCCGAGGTTGACCTGGCCCATGGCCCAGCCCTCGAAGCGGCGCTCACCGATCTCCTCGAAACTGAGCAGGCACACATCGTGGTGTCGCCGGTCGGCCGCGATGCGGTTGTACAGCGAGCTGACCTGCGTCCGCCCGCCTTCGAGCACCTGCACGTAGACGCCGCCGGAGCAGCACAACACGCCGGTGACGCCGAGCCGCGGGTTGTTGATCTTCGATTTTTTCAGGATCGCGACCAGCTCGTCGTTGGCCACCGGCTCGGTGGCTCGGCTGGCATACATCAGGCGCACAAGCATCGATCACTCCTTCAGTTCTTCTGATTCAGCAGCGACAGGAATTCGCGGCGCAGGTTGGCGTCCTTCAAGAACGCGCCGCGCATCACGCTGTTTGTCATCTTCGATTGGTTGTCCTTCACGCCGCGCCACTGCATGCAGAAGTGGTCGGCTTCCATCACGATCGCCAGGCCATCGGGTTTGACGCGGTCCTGCAATTCATCGGCCAGCATCGTCACCGCTTCTTCCTGGATCTGCGGGCGGCCCATGATCCATTCGCAGATGCGAGAATATTTGGACAAGCCGATCAGATTCGAATGTTCGTTCGGCAGGATGCCGATCCAGACCTTGCCCATCACCGGACACAGATGGTGCGAGCAGGCGCTGCGTACCGTGATCGGGCCGACGATCATCAGTTCGTTGAGCCGCGACACATTCGGAAATTCAGTGACCTCGGGGATCGGCACGTAACGGCCACGAAACACCTCGGTCAGGAACATCTTGGCCACCCGTTTGGCCGTGTCGATGGTGTTGTGGTCGCTGTCGGTATCGATCACCAGCGCCGCCAGAACCTCCTGCATCTTGGCCTGCACCTCGGCGCGCAACTCGTCGAGCTCGCCCTCTGCGATGTATTTCGCGATGTTGTCGTTGGCGTGGTAGCGGCAGTCGGCAGCCTGCAGGCGATAGCGGATGCGTTGTGATGCGCTGAGCTGCGACATCTCGTCCTCGCTGCGAAAGATCTTGGGTGCGTTGGGTGTTGACATGGACCGCCTGCCGTCGTCGGGTGGCCCACAGCGTAACCGAGTTGGCGCATGCTGGCCTTGCCATCGGTGCTGCCCGTAGACTTCGCCCGGTGAATGACTCGCTTCCGCTGGCCTTGCTGCTCGGCCATGCCGCCGATGCGGTGCAGGCCGTGCGATCGGGACAGTCGTTGACCGAAGCCCTGGCGCGCTGCCCTCCGGCGGCTCGGCCGGGCAGCCAGGCCTTGAGTTTCGAGGTGCTGCGCAAGCTCGGCACCGCCACCGCGATCCGTGCGCTGCTGGTGCGCAAGGCGCCGCAGCCGACGGTCGACAACGTGCTGCTGGTCGCACTGGTGTTGTTGCTGCCGACCGGCACAGCGGCATTGACGGCCGACGACGAGGCCGGCTCCGATCGCTCAAGCTACGCGCCGCATACCGTGGTCGACCAAGCCGTGCAGGCGGTCCGCCGGCGCCAGCCGCGCAGCGCCGGTTTTGCCAATGCGGTGCTGCGCCGCTTCGTGCGCGAGCGCGATGTCCTGATGCAATCGGTCGCCGGCGAGGTGATGGCGTCGGCCAATCACCCGCTTTGGTGGATCGACCGCTTGCGTGCCGATTGGCCAATCCATTGGCCAGCCATCGTGGCAGCCGACAACCGTCGGGCGCCGCTCGCCTTGCGGGTCAACCGGCGGCATGGCAGCGTCGACGACTATCTGGCCCGGCTGGCGCAGGCCGGAATCGACGCGCGGCCGCTGCAGGTGCCCGGCCTGGCAGACCAGGCGCAGGCGCTCGGCCATCGTGCTGATGACGCCGGTGCCGGTGCATCGGCTGCCCGGCTTCGATTCCGGTGATATCTCGGTGCAGGATGCGGCTGCCCAGCTGGCAGCCCATCTGTTGCTGGCCGACAGCCCGCAGCTGCCAGCCGCTGCCACCGAACGCCCGGGTGCTCGATGCCTGCGCGGCGCCCGGCGGCAAGACGGCCCATCTGCTGGAACTGGCGGGCGGCGCGCTCGACCTGCTGGCGATCGACCGCGATGCGTCGCGCCTGCAGCGGGTCGAGCAGACGCTGGCCCGTCTGAGCTTGCAGGCCGGCACACGGGCCGCCGACGCTGCCGCACCGGCCGACTGGTGGGATGGTCGACCGTTCGACGCCATCCTGCTCGACGCGCCATGCAGCGCGTCGGGGATCGTCCGCCGCCATCCCGACATCCGCTGGTTGCGCCGGCCAACCGACATCGACGTCGCTGGCACAGACCCAGGCCAGGCTGCTCGATGCCTTGTGGCCCCTGCTGAAGCCCGGCGGCCGCTTGTTGTTTTGCACCTGCTCGGTCTTCAAGGCCGAGGGACAGGCGCAAATCGACGCATTTTTACAACGCCAGCCCGACGCCTTCCCGGTCCAACAGCCGGCTTCGCCGGGCCACCTGCTGCCCCTGGTCGACAATCCGGAGAAACCACCGGACGCCGCCGTGGTCGACCACGACTTCTTCTTTTACTGCCTGATCGGCAAACGCTGAAAGCCCCGTTCCCCCAAGTGCCCGCAATGCGATGGCCCCAATGGTCAACCGACACCATCGCCGCGAGATTCGCTCGCGGGCTGGTGCGGCTTGCGCTGGGTGCTGCTGATCGCGAGCCTGGCTTGGCTGTCGGCGACGACGGCATGCGGCGCAGACCACACCCGAGCTGCAGAGCTTCGAGGTGACGCGCGGCGACGATGGCGTGACGGTTGCGTTTGCGCTCAACTTCGAGTTGCCACGTACCGTCGAGGACGCGCTGAACAAGGGTGTGCCGCTGTATTTCGTCGCTCAGGCCGAGTTGATCCGCGAGCGCTGGTATTGGCGCGACAAACGCATCAGTGTGGCTGAGCGCACCTGGCGGCTGGCGTTCCAGCCGCTGAGCCGCAAGTACCGGGTCAGCTATGGCGGCCTGAACCAGAGCTACGACAGCCTGGCCGATGCGCTGGTGGCGGTGCGTCGCGTGACCAGTTGGCGGATTGCCGATGCCGGCGCGATCGACGATGGCGGCAGCCACTATGTCGAATTCAGTTTCCGGCTCGATACCAGCCTGCTGCCGCGCCCGTTGCAGATCGGCCTGAGCGGCCAGGCCGACTGGAATCTGCGGATCGAGAAATACCATCGCATCGATTGATCACCCCGCGCCATGACCAAAGCCACACGCTGGGGTTGGATCGTCTCGCTGGTGGCGATGACCGGCGCGGCCCTGGTGCTGGCCTTTCATGCTGGCGCTGGCCACCAACAACCGCGCGGCCTACGAACAGCATTACGTCTGGCTGTTCTGGGTCAATGTGGTGGTGGCGTCGCTGCTGGTGCTGGTGATCGGCATTGCCACGGTGCGGCTGCTGGTGCGGGTCTGGCGCGGCAAGTTCGGCAGCCGGCTGCTGCTCAAGCTGGCGGCGATTTTCGCGCTGGTCGGCGTGGTGCCGGGTGTACTGATCTATACCGTCAGCTACCAGTTCGTCTCGCGCAGCATCGAGAGCTGGTTCGACGTCAAGGTGGAAGGTGCGCTCGATGCCGGCCTGAACCTCGGCCGCGGCACGCTCGATGCGCAAGTCAACGAACTGGCCGAAAAGACCCGGCTGGCCGCTGAACGGCTGGGCGAGAACAGCGCCGGGTCGCCGGCATTGGCACTCGAGCGTCTGCGCGAGCAGTTGTCGCTGCAGGAGATCTCGATCGTCGGATCGAATGGCCAGATCCTGCTCAGCGCGGGCAGCGCCGGCAGTTCGCTGGCGCCCGAGCGGCCCTCGGCTGCGCTGCTTCGCCAGGCCAGACAGTCGCGCGTGGCCAGCCAGCTCGAGGGTCTGGACGACGACGGCGGGCCGGGCCATGCCGCGTCGACAGCGGCGCACGCCGCCGGCCCAGCCGGCGCGGATCCGCGCGCTGGCCTATATCCAGTCGACCAGCCTCGACTTCACGCAGCAGGAGCGCTACCTGTACGTCGGCCAGATCCTGCCCAGCCTGTTGACCGCCAATGCGCTGGCGGTGCAGTCGGCCTATCGCGAATACCAGCAACGCGCATTGGCCCGTGACGGCCTGCGCCGGATGTACATCGGCACGTTGACGCTGACGCTGATCCTGGCGGTGTTCGGCGCGCTGCTGCTCGCGGTGACGCTGGCGCGCCAACTGGCCGAGCCGCTGCTGCTGCTGGCCCAAGGCATGCGACAGGTCGCCAAGGGCGACCTCGGCACCAAGCCGGTGCTCGGATCGCGAGACGAACTGAGCGGCCTGACCCGATCGTTTGCCGAGATGACCGAACAGCTGTCGGAGGCGCGCGGCCTGGTCGATCGCAGCGTGGCGCAGGTTGAAAGCGCGCGCGCCAATCTGCAGACCATTCTCGACAACCTGACGGCCGGCGTGATCGTGTTCGACCGCGACGGCCAGATCGAGACGGTCAACCCCGGCGCGACGCGCATCCTGCGGCTGCCGCTGCTGTCGTACATCGGGCGGCGGCTCGAGGATGTCGCCGGCCTGCCCGACTTTGCGCGCGCCGTGGCGCAGCGTTTCGAGCTGCATGGCAGCGGCCCCGAGGCCGGCGAGCGCGACCAGTGGCAGGATTCGTTCGAGCTGCAGACGCAGAACCTGCAAGGCCGCGACCGCGACGGCCAGACCCTGCTGGTGCGCGGTGCAGCGATGCCGCACGGCGCGCGGCTGCTCGTCTTCGACGACATCACCGAAGTGGTCTCGGCGCAGCGCAGCGAAGCCTGGAGCGAGGTGGCGCGCCGGCTGGCGCACGAGATCAAGAACCCGCTGACGCCGATCCAGTTGTCGGCCGAACGCCTGCAGCACAAGCTCGGAGGCCAAGCTCGACGGCACCGATCAGGCGATGCTGGTGCGATCAGTCGGCACCATCGTCAATCAGGTGCAGGCGATGAAACGGCTGGTCAACGAATTTCGCGACTATGCGCGCCTGCCGGCGGTGCGCCTGGCGCCGGTCGATCTGAACAGCCTGGCCGTTGAAGTGCTGGCGCTGTACGCCAACGAGCAAGAGGCCGGCCAGCTGCATTTCGATGCCAGCGCTGAGCTGCCGGCCATCGAAGGCGACAATACACAGTTGCGGCAGGTGATTCACAACCTGGTGCAAAACGCGTTCGATGCGGTGGCCGACCGGCCAGGATCCGAGAGTGCGGGTGCGCACCGAAGCAGCGCGCAACGAAAAAGGGGAGGTGCGCGCTGTGCGCCTGGTGGTGACCGACAATGGCAGCGGGTTTCCCGAAAAAGTGCTCAAGCGCGCTTTCGAGCCCTATGTGACAACCAAGAGCAAAGGCACCGGCCTCGGCCTGGCAGTGGTCAAGAAGATTGCCGACGAGCACGGCGCGCGGGTGCGCATCGCCAATCTGGGCCCGGCGTCAGATGCCGCAGACACCGAGCCGGCACCGGCCGGATCGACCGGCGCAGCGCACGGCGCTCAAGTTTCTATATCATTTTCGAAGTTGGCGCCCCATCCCGGCATTCCTGATGCCGCGACAGCCATTTCCCAGGCACCGACGCATTGAGGGTTCATGGCCACCATTCTTGTAGTTGACGACGAACTTGGCATCCGCGCACTGCTGTCGGAAATCCTGACCGACGAGGGCCACACCGTCGAAGTGGCTGAAAACGCCGCCCAGGCGCGCACGCTGCGCGAGAGCGTGCGGCCCGACCTCGTCCTGCTCGACATCTGGATGCCCGATGTCGATGGCATCACCTTGCTGAAAGAATGGAGCGCCACCGCCTGCCTGACGATGCCGGTCATCATGATGAGCGGACACGGCACCATCGACACCGCCGTCGAAGCGACCAAACACGGCGCGATGGCGTTTCTCGAAAAGCCGATCACGCTGCAGAAGCTGCTGCGTGCCGTCGAGCAAGGGCTGGCCAAACCGGCACCGCGGGTCGAGCAGCACCATTACCTGGCGGCCCACAGCCATCAACGCCTCGACGGCAGCAACCCGATGATCGTCGAGACGACGCTGGTCGGCGGCCCGATCAGCATGCTGCACAACGCCCCGCTCGGGCCCGCAGGCCGAACAAAGCTTCGACCTCGACCGCCCGCTGCGCGAAGCCCGCGACGCCTTCGAGAAAAGCTATTTCGAATTTCACCTGGCGCAGGAAAACGGCAGCATGACCCGCGTCGCCGAAAAGACCGGCCTGGAGCGCACCCACCTGTACCGCAAGCTGAAGCAGCTCGGCGTCGACCTGAGCCGGAACAAGCGCAACGGGATGTGAGCGGGGCCGGTGCTGGAGGCGCCAAGCGTACTGCTAAACTGAGACCTGCCGTGACAAAGATGGGCAACACGCGCTGATATACTGACGGGCTTGGCCTGGTAGCTCAGTTGGTAGAGCAGCGGATTGAAAATCCGCGTGTCGGTGGTTCGATTCCGCCCCAGGCCACCAGCCATCCCCCTGAAGCCCGTCCATCGTGATGGGCTTTTGTCTTTCTGGGGTTGGTGGCGCCCCCGTCGCCTGCTCTTGGGGGTCTTTCGGCTGAGCCAGCTTCGGCGTCGAAGCTCCAGCAGTGATGATCCCGTCGTGTGGTAGTGACATTCAACATCACCCCTGCCGAGCAGCCGTAAAGACACCCAATATGGGTATATCCAAAGCCGCGACTGCGCCGTCCTTGAGCCTTGCCGACGTGTTGTTCACCGGCACGCAGCAGCGCGTGTTGGCGCTGCTGTTCGGGCAACCGACGCGCAGCTTTTACGCCTGTGAACTGATCGGCTTGGCAGGCATGGGTTCAGGTGCGGTTCAGCGCGAACTGGCCAAGCTCGCTGGCAGCGGGCTCGTCACCGTGCGACCGATCGGCAACCAGAAACCTACCAGGCCAACCCCGAAGCGCCGATTTTTGATGAGCTGAAGGGCATCGTCGACAAGACCTTCGGTCTTGCCGAGCCGCTGCGGCAGGCTTTGATGCCGTTGTCGAAGAAGATTTCCGCGGCGTTCGTCTTTGGCTCGGTGGCGAAGAAGTCCGACACGACGTCGAGCGACATCGACCTGATGGTCGTCAGCGACGAGCTTGAGTACCCTGACCTGTTCGCCGCACTGGAGTCCGTCAGTGCCACGCTCGGGCGCAACGTCAACCCGACGATCCTCACGCGCAAGGAGCTGGCCAAACGCTTGAAGGCGAACGAATCATTCATCAGCCGGGTGCTGGCGCAGCCGAAGATCTGGGTCTTTGGAGACGAGCATGCCCTCGCCGCTTGAGAATCTGGCCGGTCCGGGCAAGTCGCTGCGTGTCGAGCCGCCCGACGGCGCCGAGTTTGCCGGTCTGCTTCGCTCGGGGCGCGCGCGGCTCAAGGATGCCGCAAACCCGGCCCTCTCGCTCGAAAGCCGCTTCGACCTCGGCTACAACGCAGCGCATGCCTTCTGAGATCGGGCAGCTCTGTTCGATTCCAGAATCGTGCGGAAGGTGCCCAGCGCCTTGACGGTCTGCACCAGTCCCTGTCGAAGCAGAACATCGAAGTAGCGGTCGACGTCCAGCGGTGGATTTTTCAGCTGTGCGCGCTGGCGTTGGGCCGCTGCAATGACAGCAGCCTGGTCGAGGTCGAACAGGTTGTCGATGAACAGGTCCGGATGCTGCGCCTCGATGCCATAGGGCGCCAGGGCTGATGCCGGGAAATCCTTCTCGTTGAAAGTCACAATCACGCTGGCGTTGCAGCGAATCGCGGCCGCGAGCACGTGGCAATCGTCGGCGTCCGGGAGCGTCAGGCCGGCGATGAGCGTTTCATGGCCGGTCACCAGGCCGTCCGGAATGGCCAGGTCCATCAGACCCGAGGTGCGATCAAGTTGTGTGCTGGTCAGGTCGGGCCGATTGATCTGCAGATTGCGCTTCCACTCGTCGTGAATCTGAGGACTCCACCGCGCACGGAAGCGGCCCGACAGCCCGAGCCACATCAGGAGGTCCCGAAGTGGCGCGGGGTACAGGACACAGGCGTCATAGACGGCCGTGAACGGCGAAGACCTCATTCGTAGCCCAGCGCCAGCTCCTGGGCCTGCTTCGCCAACTCAGTCATCGCGTTCTCACTGGCCTGGTCCCGGTTGGACTTGAACTGCATCAGGTCGGCGAAGCGCACGCGCCGATGCTTGCCGGTCTTGTGGAAGGGAAGACCCCCTTCTTCCAGCAGCTTCACCAGGTGCGGACGAGAGACGTTGAGCATGTCGGCCGCCTCTTGCGTCGTGAGCTCGGCATGTACCGGCACGACCTTGACCGCGTTGCCGTCCGCCAGCTCGGCAAGGATGTCGACCAGCAGACGCAGTGCCGAGGTCGGAAGCTCCACTTGGTGGGCCTGGTTTTTCTCGTCGAAGATCTGGATGTGCTGGGTCTCGAACCGGGTGGCCAGAAACGCTGCCAGGGCACGTTGACCTTGCACGGCGGCCTGGACCTCCCTTTCGACGGGGAGCGTCATCTTGGTCGAAGCGGTGGCGGTCATGGCTAACTCCAGGGGGTGCGTGTTGACATCGGCTGAATATAAACGAAACAAACGAAAAGCGCAATAAACGAAACGAGACTCGAATCCATTCTGAGCAGAGCGGCTAATGGGTAGCATCGGCGCCGAGAGTCAATTCGTTCCGACCACATGGCTCTAGCGAGCCCCGCTTTTGTCGTTCGATGGGTTATGGTGCAGAACAGGCGCATCGATGCGCTGCTGGCCAAGCATGGCGGCACGCCCGGCTCGTTGCTGGTGACGGATGTCGTCTTGGTGGAAGGAGGTCTGGACGCTGAGGTCGGCCTTTGATCATGACAAGGACGCCCAGTTGATCGCGGTGCGCAGCCTGTTGGAGGAAAGCGCGTTCACGTTCGCGGATCCGAAGTCCGTCGCCGGTGCCGTCACGCTGTTCGAAGCAGGCTCATGCGGATTTGCCGGCTGGCTGGTGTTCACGGGGCACCTTGGCGGGGCTGCCTACCTCGCCGACCAACGCAGTCAAATTTGCCACGACCTCCGCAGGCCGAGGTCGATAAAAGACCTCCCCGCCGGTCCCGGCATCGATCCATGCCAGATTCAAGGCCTCGTAAACCGGTACCCACCCTCCACCACGCCGCAACTGCATCGCCGGGTTCGGCAGGTAGTGGCCATGTCCTGAGCGCGTCCACAGTTTGCGCGCCGGCTGGTAGGCACTGGCGACCTCGCCGCGAGCCAACACCTGATTGATGTAGCTGCGTTTGCGTCGCTTGGGCTGCCACAGGTGCGGCGGCAGGTTCTCCAGCACCTGGTGCAACTGCTCGGCAAAGAAGCCCTGCGAAAACTTGTAGGGCCCTTGCTCGCGCGCTGCGCACAGCGACCACTGCGTCTTGATGCCGGCCAGCATCAGCGTCAGCACCCAGTATTCGCCCTGATGACGTTCCAGGCGCACCAAGCCGGCCATCGGTCTGCACGTCCAGCGCCGCCGGCGCCAGACGATCGAACAGGGGCGCGAAACGATGCCTTGGCAAATACCGGCTCTTCCATCGCCCGGTTGACCGCGTGCTGCCACGCCGATTGGCCGAATTCGTCGCGCAACTGCGGATCGGCACCGCGTTCGAGCAGCGCATCGACCAGCGCCAGGTTGCCGGCGCGTGCCGCCAGCATCAGCGGGGTGGCGCCGACCGGCGTCAGGTGGTCGACGCCGTGCACGTCGCACAGGCGCAGGATGTCCTTGAAATTTCGCGCCGCCGATGCGTGCAGCATGCGCTGGCGCAGCGCCGCCAGCGCTCGCTGGTTCATCACCTGTATCCGGACCGAGGTCCGACCATTCGAAAGCTGGCCATGTCCAACCGGGCTGACGTGCATGTATTCGCCGTCCGCCATCATGCCCCGCGCCTGCTGGAAGCCCGCCTCGGCCAGCCGTTCGATCCAGCGATGCTGGCCGTGCCACAGGGCATAGTCGAGCAGCGCCTGCCGGGGTTTGGCACCGGGGTGGGCAGGATCAAAAGCCTTGGCTGCAAGCTCTTCGACCGACGCCTGGCTCCAGGGCAGCCAGGGCACCGGCTTGTGCTGCAGGAAGGTGTCGCGGATTGCCTGTGCCTGCTGCTCCTTGCCTTGCAGTTCCAGCCGGCGCGCCTCCTGCGCCCACTCTTCCTTGGTCGATGTCTGTACGGCGGTGGCCTGGGTTTCGCCGGCCTGCAGCCCCAGCAGATCGAGCAATGGGTGGGCCGTGTCGGATTCGATCAGCGTCAGCGTTTGCACCGCACGTGTCATCGCCACATACAGCGCATTGACGTAGAACTTGTAGAGCTCCAGGGACTTGTCGGCCTTGTCCTTGGCCCGGCGGTAATCGAGCGTCGTCGCCTTCAAGGTCAGCAGCGGCCACGCCTTCGGCCACTTCGGCGTAGGCGCTGCGCTGCCCCGAGACCAGGTTGTAGAGCAGCACATGCGGATACTCCAGGCCCTTGGCCTCGTGCACCGAGAACAGCAGCGGCGTGCGCAGCTGGGCCCGCGCGGCGGCCTTGTCTTCGTCGCGCAGCACGATCACGGCGTGGTGAACCGAGCCGCGGCTGGCCGCGTCGAGTGTCTTCAGAGCCGCATCCTTCGCCTGCACCAGCGTGACCTTGCCCTCTTCGCCAGCGGTGCTGGTGACCAGGAAGTTGCTCTCCCGGTCGACCGAGCCGAACCGGGCCTGCTTGAGCTTGAGAAGCCGGTTGGCGATGTCGGTGACGCGGCGCGTGTTGCGGTAGTTGGCCTGCAGGATCTGCAACGCCTGGCGTTGCGCCGCCTCGCCGGCCAAGCCTTGCCAGAACAGGCTCTTCACCGCCGCCCAGGAGAAAAAGTTGGGGTGCACGATCTGGTTCGAGTCGCCGCACAACAGGAACTGGCCGGGCCGCTTCAGCGTGGCCAGCACCAAGGCCAGTTGCACCGGGGTCAGGTCCTGCACCTCGTCGATGACGACGAAGTCGTAGGTGGGCTTCGCCAGCGGCAGCCACTCATCGGCGACCAGGTTCAGGTCGAACAAGCCGGTGTCGGTCAGCCATTGCCGATAGCGCCCGAACAGGGCATGGGCCGCTTCACGCGCGCTCGCCGAAAGCAATGATTGCCGTGTGCCCAGCGCCTGGTAGTCCGCCAGGTTCAGCGCGCCACCGACCTGCGCGCCGATGACGCCGCGAAACTCCTCGAACAAGGCATGGGCATCGAAGTCGCCGAGTGCACGTGCGGCAGCGCGATGACGCTCGAACCAGCCGCCGAAGGCGGGGAAGCTCAGCTCCCGCCCGGGCGGCACCTTCAGCGTCTCGACAAACTCGCGGTAGCTGAGAAAGTCGACCTCCTGCGCCGGGTTGTCATAGCCGTGGGCGTCGTACAGGCTGCGCGCCGTTTGCGCCAGGTAGGCCGACAAGGTGACATACAGCACCCGGCCTTCCGCTTCGCGCAGCTTGGCCAGCGTGACGGCGGTCTTGCCCGACCCGGCCGAGCCGACGATCACCACCGGCGCCGGCAGCCGCGCGACGGCATCCTGTGCGTCGTCGAAGACGATCGGCTTGTCGAGCAGTTCGAACTGGGCGCGGCTCGGGTGCAGCCAGCGCAAACGCTGGCCATCACCGGCCGGGATCGCTGTCGCGTCGGCCGCCGCCTCCACCTCGATCTTGGCCTCGTCCACCGGCGCACCGCGCAGAAAGCGGCTGCGCTCATAGGCGTGGTTCTCGATCACCTCCAGCGCCAGGCACACCGTCTCGCCATCGATGTGGGCGAACTGCAGCAACAACCGGTTGGTGTAGTCGAGCTTGGCGCGGTAGTAGCTGCCGACATGCAGCTTCTTCACATCCGCGCTGCGGAAATCTCCGGCCTCGATCGCCGCGCGCAACTTGTCGAAGGCCGGGCGCACGCGGCGCAGGTTGAGGTCCTTGTATTGAAGCAGGCGCATGTGCGTGGGACGTCAATGATCGGAATATTGTGCCGGCAGGCCCAGGCTGGTGACTCGCGCCTGAGACCCTTGACCCTCGCCCGGGGTGGCAATGGCCCGTTCGCTGTGACCAGGGTTACAGCCGGGTAACGCCGCGACACAGCTTCAGCCCTCGCTGATCCGATCTTGCCAGGGGTCGAGCACCGGAACGCGGGCTTTCAGGAAGTCTGCAGTGTCCCGGGTCACCACCGTGAGCCCATGAAGGGCCGCCGTCGCGGCAATGATGAGATCCGGCTGCGAGAAGGTGTGTCCCGTCTTGCGGCCTTCGTCAACCATCAGCCGCCATTTCAGCATCACGTCTTCGGAAACCGGCAGGACGCGCTGTTCGAACATTGGACGAACTTTGTTGGCCAGCCAGCCGGAGAGTTCGGCGCGCTTGCCGGCGTCGCCGATCAACTCGATGCCGAATCGAATTTCGGCGAGCGACACGGCGCTGATGAAGAGGGCATCGAGTGCCTGTGCAGCGACGAACGTGACGACGCGTGGCTCCGGCCTCGGCCGCCTCAATTCAGAAACGACGTTGGTGTCGAGTAGCCATCCGCTCACAGGACCACATCCCGAACCGGCATCGGCTCGCGCGGGGAGACCAGTTCAATGTCCTTGTGCGGGGAGGCTTGCAGCGCATCGACGAGTGCTTGGCCGCTGGGGTTCCCCTGCAAGCGTCGAAAGTCTTCGGCAGCAATGACGACAACCTCATCCCGGCCGTGAACAGTGACGTGCTGCGGCCCTTCGCTGCGCACGCGTCGCACAAGTTCACTGAACCGCGCCTTGGCGTCCTGCAGCACCCAGTAGCCGGGTGGTGAAGCTTCTTTTGATTTGATCCGATCCATGAGTACCTCGTTTCTAGTCGCGCTGACCAGAATAACAGTCCGCCTACCCTTGTTCAACCAGAAACCGCCTGCATGTGTCCTTTTATGCGGCTACACCTGCCACGCGCCTGCGTGAAGGCCCCGCCTCGGCCGCCAACCGCGCTGCATCCATCCGTGCAGGGCACAAGCAGCACGCCGACACGTCGAATCAGTGCGTATTTGAGCCCATCGTGGACGGCAATTCAGGCTGATCGTGAACGACAGAGGCAGCGCGCGGTGATTCTCTGACCCGGCGTCAAGCGCGAGGCTTTTTGCGGATCGAGTCGGTTCCAACCAACAAAAACACTTTCGCCGAGGGTCCCGCTACCGGCCGCTCAATAGTGGTCTCGGCAAGCCACCACGATCACCGTGCCATTCTCGACGCAATAGACAAGCCGATGCTTGTCGTCGATGCGGCGCGACCAGAAGCCGGCCAACTGGTGCTTCAGGGCTTCAGGCTTGCCGATGCCTTCGAACGGCTCCCTCCGAACAGCTTGCAGCAGTTCGTTGATCCGCCGAAGGGTCTTCTTGTCCTGCCCTTGCCAGTAGAGGTAATCGTCCCAACCGAGGTCAGAGAACTTGATCGGCATCGTCGATCAACTGGTGCTCGGTGACGCTGCCGGCCCGGACTTGAGCGATCGAATCCATCAGGCGTTTGGCCCCCTTGGGATTGCGCAGCAGGTAGGCGGTCTCCTCCAGCGCGTTGAAGTCGTCGAGCGCCATGATGACGACCGGCTTGCCGCGCTGGCTGGTGACCACCACCGGTGCGCGATCGTCGTTCACGCGGCGCATCACCTCGGTGAGGTTCGCGCGCACATGACTGAAGGTGAGGGCTTCCATGGCAATCTGAATTACAAAAAGATGGTACAAAGTTTAGCACCATCGGGTGAGCGTTGTGTCGCTGCGGACGACGGCGGGATGTAAAGCGCTGAGTCCTTCCCCTCAAGTCCGTGAAGTGTGTGAAGACCTCATTCGTAGCCCGGCGCCAGCTCCTGGGCCCTGGGCGGCGCCTTCAGCGCGGGTGCGGGCAGCATCACGGCGCGCTCCTCGGCCAGCCGCTCGGCCGGCACGACGCCGGTGGTGCCGTGCACCCGCGCATTCGCCACTTGGTCGAGCCAAGGCCGAACGTGCTGGTTTGCGAGCTCGACCGTCAGCTTCAGGCCGGCGGCATTCAGCGTCGCCGCCAGCGGCACCAGGAAGCTGCCCTGTAGGACGGGGCCGGATCAATTCGCCGGCAGGCAGCGCATTGGGCCCGATCGCCATCACGGCCGCATCTTTTGACCAGGATCAGCCATGAGAATGCGGCGCTCATCTGCCCGGTTGGCCGATGTCCATCACTCGACCACGTGCTCTCATGAAACGCCCCGTCAAAGCGCTGCCGCAGACCCATCCCGACGACCGGCTGGCGCTGCTGCGCGAAAAGCAATCGTTCAAGATGGCGCGATCGGCACATGCCTACGTACGCGGCAGCACGGCCCGGTTTTACGAGTGGATCGGCGACAACGCGCTCAGTGTGCCGGCCGGGCCGCCGGTGTGGATCTGCGGTGACTGCCACAGTGGCAACCTCGGCCCGCTCGGCGCAGCGGATGGCCGGCTCGCGCTCCAGCTGCGCGACCTTGATCAGACCGTGGTCGGCAATCCGGCATGGGATCTGATGCGGCTGCTGCTGAGCCTGGCCAGCGCCGCGCGCGGCATGGACCTGGCAGGCGTGACGACCTTGCACATGATCGAGGCCGGCTGCCGTGGCTACGCACACGGCCTGCGCGCGCCGCACGTGGAACTGCGTCATCCCCCGCTGTTGCGTCAGATGCTTCGCACCTCCACCCGTCGCGCGTCGACCGCGCTGGCCCATGAGCGGCTCGATGGGCTGCTTCCCCACCTGCCCCGTGGCAGGGCTTTCTGGCCGTTATCTGACACAGAACAGTTGCAGGTCCAGCAGGCGTTCGACGGGCCCGATGGAGCGCAGCGGCTGGATACGCTGCTCGGGGGAGTCGGCAGCGAGCTGCGCAATGCAACCCGCCCGGTGCTGCTCGATGCCGCTTATTGGGTCAAGGGATGCAGTTCGCTTGGTTTGATGCGGATCGCGATCCTGGTCGCCGTTGGCAAGGCAGCCGATGCGCTGGAGGCGGGCCGCGACACCGGCACTTCCTCGAAAATGGAGCGTCGCTTCTGGAAGGCTGTCAGACAGCATTGGCGCAATGGCGATATCCGCCTGCTCGACCTGAAGCAGGCGGTGCAATCGGTGGCGCCGACCGCAGACCCGGCCCTGATGCCCGATGATCCTGCGGAGCGCGTGATGGCTGGCGCAAATGCGCTGGCGCCGAACCTCGGACGGCGGATGACCACGATCAAGCTCGGCGGCCGCTCGATGTTCGCGCGCGAACTGATGCCGCAGGATCTGAAGCTGGAACTCGCTGGCGTCGATGACCAGGCGGCCATCGAACTCGCAGGTGCACTGGCGAAGGTGGTGGGCCAGGCGCACGGCGCGCAGATGTCGACCGCGGACAGGCAACGCTGGGCGAAGACGGTGCAGGCCTCGAAGTCCAAGACGCTCGATGCGCCGTCATGGACTTGGATCGGCGTGCGTGAACTCATGGCGGTACACGAGTCCGCCTACCTCGACCACTGCCGACGCCACGGACAGCAATGTTGACCGGGCGCTGCGTCAGCCCCCTCCACCCGCTGCCCTCGGCCTCATCAGCGCCAGCGCAAGCCCGCCGCCGCAGCAGATCATGGCGGCCCATTGCACCAGGCCAAGCGGTTCGCCGTGCACCAGTGCACCGGAAACCATCGCGACCACCGGCACCATCACCGACGACAAGCCGGCCACATTCGCCGGCAGCAGGCCGACGATCGTGAACCAGGCGGCATTGCCGATGGCCATCGGGACGAGGGTGATGTAGGCGATGACGAGGAGGGTGGTGAGCGATGGCATGAACGCCTCACCGCTTCCGAATGCGATGGCGCCCGCCGCGATCGGCACCGCGGCGATCAGCAATTGCCAGCCGGTGAGGACCAGCGGGTGCACCGGCACCGGCCGTCGCTTGAGAATCAGGGTGCCCGCGGCCCAGCCGATACCGGCCAGCAGCCCGAGCCCGAAGCCGAGCGGCGCCCTGGCGTAGGCGTCGACGCCGTCGGCGATCAGCAGGGCCACGCCCAGTCCGCCAATGGCCAAGGCCAGCATCAAGCGGCGACTCGGTCGGTCGCCGAGCAACAGCCAGCCGATCAGCGCCGCCCACAGCGGCATCGTGAAGCCGAGGATCGCCGCCTGACCGGACGGAATGAGGATCGCCGAATAGGTGCTGGCGATATTCCACACCACCAGGTACGCGAGCGAGGCAGCCAGGACGGTGCCCCAGTGCGAGCGCGGGATCGCGAGCGATCGGCCCCGCAGCCGCGCGAACGCGAGCAAGGCCAGCCCGGCTCCGACCAGACTGACGCTTCGGAAGGTCCACACCGAAAGCTCGCGCACGGCGATCGGGAACAGCGGCCAATTGGTGCCCCACACCAGGGTGAGAATGATCAGCAGGGGAACGGCTCTGGATTCAGCGGGCGCGCAATGACGCTGGATTGCTTGCATGCGGTGAACAGGTTGGCTGAGGACGTATGGCAAGGTCCAGGGAGCGGGAGATTAACCCGCCGCTTCCGTCGCTCCCGCCAGCAGGGCCTGTTTGGCATGCGCGATGCGCCTTACGGCTTGCGCGCACGCCCGAACCCCCCACCCCCAGCCGGCCAACGAAGCAGGTTCAGCACGTTGCCAGCCAATATCAGGCCGACGCCGGTCGCCGTGAAAAGATCCAGCCGTTCCGAGTACACCAGCCAGCCCACGAGCGCGGTCAGCGGCACGCGCAGGAAGTCCATCGGCACGACAACCGTGGCCTCTGCATGTTGCATCGCGCTGGCGAAGCAGTAGTGCGAGAAGGTGCCGCAGAATGCCACCAGCACCACCCAACCCCAGGCTGTCGCCGAGGGCCATTGCCAGACCACGAGCGCCGGCAAGAGCCCGATCGCGCTTTGCACCAACAGCATCCAGAAGCTGATCGCCACCGGCGCGTCGGTGCGGGTGAGCGATTTCACCAGCACGATGGAGATTGCGAAACCCAGTGCGGAGGCCAGCGCGATCAGTTGCCCGGCATCGAGTTGGCCGGTGCTGGGCCGCACGATGACTGCCACGCCGACCAGTCCCAACAGCACGGCGAACCACTTTCGCCCGCTCATGCGTTCGCCGAGGAAGAGCACCGCCAGGGCTGCCGACCAGATTGGCATGGTGAATTCGATCGACACCACCTGCGCGAGCGGGATCAGGGTCAGGGCGACGAACCAGCCGTACTGTGCGGCGTAGTGGACCGCGTTGCGCAGCACATGCTGGGGCAGCCGTTTGGTCCGCACTGCGGCCAGGCCGCCTGCTGCGCGCACCAGCGGCCACAGCATGGCCATGCCCAGGGTCGAACGCAGCAACATGACCTGGAACACCGACAACTCGCGTGCAGCCTCGCGCCCCGCAACAGCAATCACGATCATCAACGTCAGCCAGCCGGCCATCCAACCAGCGGCGCGAGCGATCGAGGCGTTGGCGGCGGCGGCGTGCATCGGGTGGAGCGTAGCCGATCCGCCGCACTGCGATCCAAGTCGGGGCCGAAGCCGGCCGACCTTGCCAGGTGGACTGTCGGCTTTCTAATGCAGCTCGTCCTTGCGCCCCCCGGCTGATGCGCGCAGACACCCTGCCAGATGAACACGACCTGATCCACTCAGCGCTGCAGCAAACCCAAATTGCTTTGGACGGCGGTCATTCCGTGGCTACGATCGCAGCCATTGCATCCATCGAGAAGATTGTGCCCGTAACAGCAAACTGGCTACTCACGGAGTGCAGATGATCTTGACACTGGCGGTCGTCGCAGTAGTTTCCGGCGCCCTTCTGGTCGGCGCGTTGTGGGGCGTCTATGGTCGCCTCGGCGCACAAACGGAGGGATTTCTGATTGCGCTGGCTGGCGGCGCTCTGCTGTTTTCGTTGGTCAGCGAGCTGATTGAGCCGTCACTGGAAGCGTCTTCGCTTTGGATCGTGAGTGCAGCGACAGCAGCCGGTGCAACGGTTTTTACAGTCGTGGACTACCTGGTTGACGAGAAATGGAAGGCGGGAGAGGGATATGGACTGTTGATCGCCATTTCGCTCGATGGGATTCCGGAGAATCTCGCGCTCGGCGTGGCACTGATCGGAGCTGGTTTGCCGGAGGTCGCTGCCTTGGCCGGCTCGATACTGTTGTCGAACTTGCCAGAAGCTGCGGGTGGGGCGAAGGGTATGGCCAAAGGTGGCATGCCGAGACGGCAAGTGTTGTTGATCTGGGGCCTCACCGCCTTGCTGTTGTCGCTGGCAGCTGTCATTGGAAATGTGGCGCTGGAGGACGCGTCATCACACACGCTGGCTATCGCCCGCTGTTTTGCAGCCGGGGCCGTCGTTGCAAGCCTGGCAACCGAGGTTTTTCCGAAAGCCTTCAAGGAAGATCATCACCTCGCCGGGTTGGCAACGGCACTCGGCCTTTTGCTTGCGCTCGGGCTGTCGGAACTGGCGAAGACTTAGTACCCAATTTCGCAAATACGTGCACGAGGGCACTGCCGCCTGGGTCACCGGCGCGGTCATCGCCATCCGCCGCGGCATCGATATCCGGATTTCACGAGCCGGGTCTGCGTCGACCTTTTGCGGCCGTCTGGACGGCATCCGGTCGGCTCGGGTTCGGTATGGGGGTGTCGTTTGGCGATGCTGATGACGGCAGCAACAGGCCTTCGTGCAAAGCCACATGCTCGAGTGCGGCCTCGAACCGTGCCCGCGAAATCGCCGCGGTATCGCGCAGGTAGGCGTGCAACTGGGCGTCGCTTGCGCTGCGGCTTTCGCAGTCTGCGCTGTAGGCCTCGAAATGCGACAGTTGCACCAGCAGTTCGGCGACGTGGCGTGGACACTCGCAGGCAATCGTCGACGACAGTCCGGCGAAATCGGCCAGGGCCGCATCGTCCCAGCGGCGAGGCAGCAAGGCGCCGCTCGACGGCGCCACCCGGTGCGCGGACGAAGCGACCCCGGCCATCGCCTGGCCGTGCAGCCACTGCGCGATCACCGCGTCGGGCTGCGGTTCGCGCAGCAGTGTCGTACCGGAGCTTGCCAAGGCATCGCACACCGTGCCGGCAGCAAAGCCGTACAGCACGGCCTTCGGCACATCGGCAAGGCCGGGTGCAGCCGTGTCGACCGACGCCAGCCAGCCCTCGTGCAGCCGCGGTGCGTGGATCAGCAACGCATCGACATCGCTGTGCTGAAGCGCCGCGGCGGCCTGCGCGATGTCGTCGAACGGCCCGAGCAGCCGCACCGGCCGTCCCAGCCTGCGCAGCAGTGCGGGCCGCTGCAACCGCTTGCCGAGCACCGCACCGATCACCGCCACCCGCCAGGCCTGCACCGGCGGCGGGTCAGGGTATTCGGCCGGCGCGGATTTTCGCGTCGACGCGGTTGCCTGCGCATGGGTCGCAGCCACGCGCTGCAAACCGGTCATGTCGAGTGGCGCCAGGCTGCCGATGGCATGACCGAGATCGGTCAGCTGCTTGATCAGCGCGAGGCGGCGCACGTCGTCGGCTGAATAGAGACGCTGCCCACTGGGCGACAACGCGGGCCGTGTCAGGCCGTAGCGGCGTTCCCAGACACGCAGGGTCGACACCGGCATGCGCAGCATGCGCGCGACCGCGCCGCTGCGGTGGAGCGACGGATCCGGCGGATGAGTGGCGCCATCCGCAGCGGGCGGAAGATTGTTCTGGCTCATCGAATCCCGTTGATGAAGCGCAATTGACTCGTATTGTCAGACGATTTCATGCTGCTATTTTGCAATGAATCGTAACTGAACACGATATCGATATGATCCAGCCCATGTCATGGTGCCGCCGTCAGAAGGCGTGTCGTTGTCGAGCGCCAAATGGGTGGCCTGGCCGGACCGGTCATTCACGCAGTCGGCTCATCGTCTGAACCATCGTTTTTTTTCTCTACCCCGATCAAGGAGTTCCCCATGAATCAGCAACTGCCCCGCATCAGCCAGCAACTGGCCGACGGTCAACAACCTCCCCGTCGCGTCTTCTTGATGACGCTGGCGGCGTCGGGCGCCTTGCTGGCAACGCGTGCGCGCGCCCAGGCGATGGTCGACGAAAAAGATCCGCAGGCCGTGGCGCTTGGCTATGTCGCCGATGCCAAGCGCGTCGATACCAAGAAATATCCTAAATTCGCGGCCGGTCAGCACTGCGCCAACTGTGCGCTCTACCAGGGCAAGCCCGGCGACAAGGCCGGCGGTTGCCCGCTGTTCGCCGGCAAGCAGGTTGCCGCAGCGGGCTGGTGCAGCGCCTGGGCCAAGAAGGGGTGATGGCGGGGGCCGCCGGCCGCGGGACCGGTTCGTGAACGCTCGCGCCACCGGCTTTCGCGGCAACAAGGCCGCACTGCCGAGCAAGCCCTGCATGGCTTGCGGGCTGTCGATGAGCTGGCGTCGGCGCTGGGCGAAGAACTGGGCCGAGGTCCGGTATTGTTCCGATGCCTGCAGGCGCAAGCCGGTCGAGCGTGGCTGACTTGCGTTCGCTCGTCATCGTGCTGGGCGACCAGCTCGATCTCGACGCGTCCGCCTTCGACGGCTTCGAGAACCGGCTCGATGCCGTCTGGATGGCCGAGGTGGCCGAGGAATCGACCCATGTGTGGTCGAGCAAGCCACGCACGGTGATGTTTCTGGCGGCAATGCGCCATTTTGCGACCGCTGCCCAGGCCGCCGGCCGCACCGTGCATTACACCCGCCTCGATTCCGGTGACAACCCCGGCAGTCTGGCAGCAGGCCTGCAGGCCGACATCCAGCGCCTGCGGCCCGCCCGGCTGGTACTGACCCACCCCGGAGAATGGCGCGTGCTGCAGGCGATCAAGGGCGTCGCCGACGCCTGCGGTTTGCCGCTCGACATTCGGGAAGACCGCCACTTCTTCGTCAGCATCCCGGAATTTGCAGCGTACGCCGCCGGCCGCAGGTCGCTGCGCCTGGAATATTTCTACCGAGAGCAACGCAAGCGTCACCGTGTGTTGATGGAAAGCGGTGGCGAAGGCGACTCGCCGCTCGGCGGCCGTTGGAATTTCGACACCGAGAACCGTCAGGCCTTCGGTGCCACAGGGCCCGCTGACGTGCCGCCTCGCGCGGCCTTCGAGCCCGATGCGGTCACGCGCGAGGTGATCGCGCTGGTCGACACGCACTTTCCGGATCATCCGGGCAGGCTGGACAGCTTCGCCTGGCCGGTCACCCGCGGGCAGGCGCTGCAATCGCTGCAGGCGTTCATCGAGCAGCGGCTGCCGTTGTTCGGCCGCTTCCAGGACGCCATCTGGCCGACAGACCCCTGGCTGTACCACTCGCACCTGTCGGCGGCGCTCAACCTGAAGCTGCTCAATCCGCGCGAAGTGGTGGCTGCCGCTGAAGCGGCCTGCAGCGCCGGGCAAGCGCCGCTGGCCAGCGTCGAAGGCTTCATCCGGCAGATCCTCGGCTGGCGCGAATACGTGCGCGGCATCTACTGGACCCGGATGCCCGGGTACCTGCAAGGCAATGCGCTCGAGGCGCATGAGGCGCTGCCTGCCTGGTACTGGACCGGCGACACCGACATGGCCTGCCTGCGCGATGCGCTGTCGCAAACGTTGACCCACGGCTATGCCAACCACATCCAGCGGCTGATGATCACCGGCCTGTACGCATTGCTGCTGGGCGTCGAGCCGAACCAGGTCCACGCCTGGTACCTTGCGGTCTATGTGGATGCGGTTGAATGGGTCGAACTGCCGAATACGCTGGGCATGAGCCAGTATGCCGACGGTGGCCTGATGGGCAGCAAGCCCTATGTCGCCACCGGCCGGTATATCCAGCGCATGAGCCCGCATTGCAAGGCTTGCCGTTATGACCCCGGCGAGCGCAGCGCCGACAACGCCTGCCCGTTTACCACCTTGTACTGGGATTTTCTGGGGCGCCATCAGGCGGCCCTGGCGAGCAACCCCCGCATGACGCTGCAGCTGAAGAACCTGGACCGCCTGACCGACGTGCAGAAGCAGGCCGTGAGCGGCCGGGCGGCGGCGATCCGCCGCGGCGAAGTGGGTGTTGGCGCCGCCGTTGACGGCGCGGCCGGCCAGCATGCCTGAACCCCTGAAATGACAGCGAGCGCTCGCGCCGACACGGCAGCAGCCTGCAGCCGCTGGCGATCGCCTCAGTGTGCGCCACCGCCAGCGTTGCCCGGCTGTCCGCTTCGAGGATTCGATACCCAGATCAGTGCCACCAGCAGCACGAACAGCGCAGCCGACAGGTAGAACAGATCGTCGACTGCCAGCGTGAAGGCCTGCTGGTCGATCATCCGGTTCACCGCCGTCAGTGCCTGGGCCGAATTCATGCCGCCGGCCTGCAGCTGGTCGAGCGCCTGCACCGCGGTGGCGTTGCCGGCGTGGATGGCTTCGGCCAGCTGCGCATGATGCAAAGCCGCGCGGCTCTCCCAGACCGTGGTGAACAGCGAGGTACCGACTGCGCCGGCGGTGATGCGGACGAAATTCGACAGGCCGGCGGCCGACGGCATCCGCTCAGGCGGCAGGCCGGAAAAGACGATCGCCTGCAACGGAATGAAGAAGAATGCCATCGCCGCACCCTGCAGCAGGGTCGGGATCAGGATGACCGTGAAGTCGGCCGTGGTGGTGAAGTGCGAGCGCAGCCAGAGCACGAGCGCAAAGCCGATGAAGGCGACCGTCGCCATCTTGCGCGGGTCGATGCGGCTGACGTTTTTGCCGACCCATGGCGACAGCAGCAACGCCAGCAGGCCCACCGGCGCCGTCGCCAGGCCCGCCCAGGTGGCGGTGTAGCCCATGTACTGCTGCAGCCACAGCGGCAGCAGCACGACGTTGCCGAAGAACAGGCCGTAGGCGACCGACAGCGACAGCGTGCCGGCGATGAAGTTGCGCCGGGCGAACAGCCGCAGGTCGACGATCGGGTGCTGGTCAGTCAGCTCCCAGGCGAGAAAGAACATGAAGCTGACGACCGCGGTGACCGCCAGCATGACGATCTGCGTCGACGAGAACCAGTCCAGCTCCTTGCCCTTGTCGATCATGATCTGCATCGAGCCGACGAACAGCACCAGCAGCACCAGGCCGACCACGTCCAGCGGCACGCGCCGCGGCCCGGGGTCGCGCTGGCGGTAGATCGACCAGGTTGCCGCTGCGGCAGCCAACCCGACCGGGATATTGATATAGAAGATCCAGGGCCAGGCGATGTTGTCGGTGATCCAGCCGCCCAGCAACGGTCCGGCCACTGGTGCCACCAGCACCGTCATCGACCACATCGCGAGCGCCATGCCGGACTTGGCGCGCGGGTAGCTGGCCAGCAGCAGCGTCTGCGACAGCGGGATCATCGGCCCGGCCACCAGGCCTTGCAGCACGCGAAACGCGATCAGCATGCCGATATTCGGTGCCAGCCCGCACAACCAGGACGCAACGACGAACAGCAGCACGCTGGTGACGAACAGCCGCACCTGGCCGAAACGCTGCGTCAGCCAGCCGGTCAGCGGCACCGAGATTGCATTGGCCACTGCAAACGAGGTAATCACCCAGGTGCCCTGCGCCGGGCTCACGCCCATGTCGCCGGCGATGGCCGGGATCGAGACGTTGGCGATCGAGGTGTCGAGCACGTTCATGAACGTCGCCAGCGACAGCGCAATCGTGCCCAGCACCAGCTTGCCGCCGGTCAGCGGCTCGAAGGCGGTCGGGCGTGGCGGCGTCGGCGCGGCGTCAGGCACCGGCCCGGGGCCGCGCAACGCGGCGGAGGATGAGGTGGCCATCAGCAGCGCTGTCCGGCGAGTCAGTGCGGCACGTCGGCCGCACTGGCCAGCGGGCCCGCGGGCGGGATTGCCCGGCGGGCCGCGCGCGCGCCCCCCGCCTTGCGCGCGGCGGGCGGCGCTGCGGTGAGCTGGCCGGCGTTGGTTGCGATGATGCGGTCGACCTCGGCGTCGGCCGCATCGACGTCGCTGTCGAGTACCTGCGCCGACAGCGTGGATGGCGCGCTGCCCGCTGCGGCGAGCATCGGCCCGTCGGTGACGCTGACGTCGACCTTGGCTTGCATCGACAGCCCGACGCGCAGTGGATGAGCGGCCAGATCCTTGGCCTCCAGCCGGACGCGAACCGGAATACGCTGCACCACCTTGATCCAGTTGCCGGTGGCGTTCTGCGCCGGCAGCAGTGCGAATGCGGCGCCGGTTCCGGCGCCCAGGCCTTCGATGCGGCCGTGGTAGGGGACCTTGTCGCCGTAGACATCGGCCACCAGTTCGACCGGCTGGCCGATGCGCAGCTGACGCAGCTGGCTTTCCTTGAAATTGGCCTCGACCCAGACGCCGTCGAGTGCAATCACCGACATCAGTGGCGCACCGGCCGGCACGCGCTGGCCGAGTTGCACATTGCGCCTGGCGACGTAGCCATCCACCGGTGCGCGCAACTCCGATCGGCCGAGCGCGAGAAAGGCTTCCCGAACCTTCGCCGCGGCCTGCAGCACGCTGGGGTGCTGCGCCACCGCCACGCCGTCGGTCAGGCTGCGGTTGGCCTCCGACTGCTCGCGCGCTGCCCGCACCGCCGACTGTGCGGCCGCGACTCCGCTGCGGGCGGCGTCGACCTGCGCCTTGGCGTGGTTGAACTCCTCCTGCCCGACCGCGCCGCTGGCAACCAGCGGTGCGCGCCGCGCGACATCGTCGCGGGCCCGCTGCAGGTCGCTCTGGGCGCGTTGCAGGTCGGCCTCGCGCAGCGAGATCTGGGCCGCCAGCGCGCTGTTGCTGGCGTACAGGCCACGCACCTCGCGCACCGTCCGCGCCAGCTGGGCCTCCGCACCGTCGAGCGCCACGCGCGCATCGGACGGGTCGAGGCGAACCAGCCACTGACCGGCCTTGACGTGGTCAGTGTCGTTGGCATTGATGGCGACCACGGTGCCGCCCTGCTGCGGAGTCAGCTGCACCATGTTGCCCTGCACATAGGCGTTGTCGGTGGATTCGTAGTGGTTGAGCACCAGCGCCCACCAGACGCCATAGGCGATGGCGCCGACAACGACCAGCGCTGCAACGCCGACCAGTGCCTTGCGGCGCGCCGGGTTGCGTTGCGGGGTCGGTTCCACAGAAGTCGACGAGGGGTTCATGGCAATCGGGTTGTAGAAAGATGATCGAGGAAAGCGCATCACGACGCCGCACCGGCAGCAGCATCGCGGTAGCCGCCGCCCAGTGCGCGCGCCAGCAAGATCTGGCTATCGAGCACGCGGGCGGCCAGGTCGACCGACTGGCGGCGCTGCGCCAGCACCTGAGTCTCGGCGTTCAGCACCACCAGGTAGCCGCTCAGACCGGCACGGTAACGCTGCAGCGCGAACGCATAAGCGGCTTCGGCCGCCGTCTGCGCCTGCGCCTGCTCGGTCTGCTGGCGGGCCAGTGACTGCAGCACCCCGATCTGGTCGGCGGCTTCGTGCACGGCGTCGATGACGGTCTGGTTGTAGCTCTCGACGGCGGCGTCGAGCTCGGCTGTGCGGCCGCGCAACTGCGCACGCAGGCGGCCGGCATCGAAAATCGGCAGGTGCAGCGCCGGGCCGATGCCGAGCTCGCGGCTGCCGGCGTTCAGCCATTGGCCGAGCCCGATGCTCGACAGGCCGACGAAGGCACTCAGGCTGATATTGGGGTAGAAGTCGGCACGCGCAGAACGCATGTCGCCGGCCGCAGCTTCGACGCGCCAGCGCGCCGCTGCCACGTCGGCCCGGCGGGCCAGCAGGTCGGCCGGCAGCTGGGTCGGCAGGGCCAGCGGCTGCAGCGCCGGCAACCGCACATCGAGCGCCGCCAGCGCGTCCGGCGGCTGGGCCGTCAACGCAGCGAGCGCATGGCGGGTCAGGGTGATCTGCTCGTCGAGTTGCTCGATCTGCAGGCGGGTGTCGGGCAAGGCGCCTTCGCCCTGACGCAGCTCGACGCTGCTGTCCAGACCGCCTTGTACGCGTTGCCGGATCAGGCCCAGCATGTCCTGGCGCTGCTGCAATGCCGCGGCGGCCACGTTGCGCTGGGCCTGCAGCCGGCCCAGGCCGATGTAGCGTTGCGCCAGCTGGCTGGCCAGCAGGCTGCGCGCCGCCGCCGCATCGGCCTCGGCGGCTCGCTGGCCGCCCAGCGCAGACGCCAGCGCGGCGGCGTTGCGGCCGAAGAAGTCGAGTTCCCACGATCCGCGGACCTGCGCGTTCGGCAACGTCAGGGTGCTGCCGCCGAGCGGCGGCGGATAGATGCTGTTGCCACTGAAGCGCTGGCGCTGCACGCCAGCCTGGGCATCGATGCGCGGCTGCACCGAGGCATCGACGCCGGCCACCGCTGCCGCGGCCCGGGCGACGCGCGCCTGCGCCATCCTGAGCTTGGGCTGCGCTGCCAGCGCCTGCTCGATCAGGCGGTCGAGTACCGGATCGCCAAGGTCGTGCCACCAGCTGGCGGACAAGCCCGGCGTGACGGCGTCGGACGGCAACAAGCCGAGGCTGGATGCCGGCAGGGCTTGCGCCAGCGGTGCAATGCCGGCGCTGCTGGCGCAGCCGCCAAGCGCCAGCGCAACCAGGACGGACGAGCCCGCCAACAGCAGGCGGCCGGTGGCACGGCGCCATGGCGGGGTGCAGCGCGGGAAGCGGTCGGGATTCGTGTTCACTGGTGCACCCTCCGCTGCGCGGGTCCCTCCGGGAGGGACGCGAGCACTCTTTTCGGGCGGCCGGGCGGGAGCGCTCATCGGCAATGCGAATTCTGATCGGTGGTCACGCCGCATCGGCAGGCTGACGCAGCGCGTCGCCGCTGGCGACCATGCGGCCGAGCGAGCGCTTCAGCGCCTGGAACTCGGTGGCCGAGAAGCCGTCCAGGTGGGCGTTCAGGACGTCGGACAGCACCGCCGGCACTCCGGCGATCGACGCCTCACCGTCTGTCGTCAGTTCGACGTTGACGACGCGCCGGTCGGTGCTCGACCGAACGCGTCGGCACAGGCCCTTCTTTTCGAGCCGATCGAGCAGGCGCGTCATCGCGCCGGGATCGACGTTCTGCCAGCGTGCCAGCTCGACGACGGTACACCGTCCGCTTGCCTGGATGCGCATCAGCGGGCCCCATTGGGCACTTGTCAGCCCGTGCACCTGCAGGCGCTGATCGACCTGGTAGACGATCGACAGGAGCACGCGCTTCATCAAGAAACCGACGCTCTGCTCGGGGTCGTAGTTACTGGCTTTGTAGAAGGGTGGTGTCTGCATGGATCGGCAACCGCTCGGACCGCATAATATTTGCCTAGGCAAAGTTTGATCGGACCAGGGTCTTTCTGACGACTGCGCTGCGGCTTGACGAGTTCGCCGTCGAGCAGCCGGGTGCAGCTCGCACCTTGGCGCCGGCACCGGCGATCAAGAATGGCACGGTCAGCCCCGATTCCGGCAGCAGGTGGGTCAGCCGGTACGGCATCGATGGGTTGCAGACGTTTGCCAGCCAGCCGGTCGCGTGCGCCACCCCATGGCGCAGCTCGAAGCCGGCTGTGCATGTCAGGCCGCAATCGCCTGGCCATCCCATGCAAAGACGCGCCCGCTGTCGGCCGCATCGACACCGTCGATCACCTGCAACAAATAGCCGGCCGATTGCGCGGCGCTGAACAATTTGCCTGGCGCCACGTTGTCGCTGAACGGCTGTGACAGGGCGGTATCGACGGTTCCCGGATGCAGGCCGATGCACAGCGCTTCCGGTGCGCGGCGGGCCAGTTCGATCGCGAAGGTCTTCAGCAGCATGTTCAGCGCCGCCTTCGAGGCGCGGTAGCTGTACCAGCCGCCGAGCCGGTTGTCGTCGATGCTGCCGACCCTGGCTGACAAAGCAGCGAAGACCGATCGACCCCTGCGCGGCAGCAGCGGCAGGAAATGTTTGGCCACCAAAGCCGGCCCGATGCTGTTGACCGCGAATACCGCCGCCATCTGTGCGGCGTCGAGTGCGCCCCAGTTCTTCTCGGGCGCGATGCCGCCGCCGTGCAGCACGCCGCTGGCGACGATCACCAGCCGGACGCTGCCCAATGCGGCCGCCTGCGCAGCTGCCGCAGCGATGCTGGTCTCGTCGCCGATGTCGATTGCGCCCACCACCGTGCGTCCACTGCTTGCCGAGGCGGCCGAGCGCGACAGTGCCAGCACGCAAGCGAACCGCGGGTCGTCCGCCAACCGCGCGACCAGGGCCTTGCCGATGCCGCCCGATGCACCGATGACAACCGCGATATCCGTCGAGGCGACAGGCGCCTTCGCGGGGATGGGGGGCTGCGTGTTCTCGCTCATGTTCGATAGTACGCATCGCCGCGACAAAAGTTGCAGCGCCGGATGAAAAGCAGGTCGCCGCCCCGACAAGTCCTGCCGCGATGGGTCGCGGCAGGCGCGCGGGCATGCTTGAGCATGCCGCCCCGCAGCGACTGCCCGCGGCTGGTCGACCTCGGGTTCGAACTGGTGGTTCGAGAAAGCACGTGAGGAATCCGCATGACGGCGGGTGGAGCCCGACCCGTCGAACCATCCTGTTCACTGTGCAAGGGTCCGGCGTGGTCGGGACCAAGTCAGGCCTGTGGTCGGCCTGATGGCCCCGACCTGTCGCCGTTCTCCCACAACCTCGGTACGTGACGTTCGTCAACCCGCTCGACCGCATGGTTGCCTGCCTCACAAGTTGTAAAGTCGACCCACCCCGGTTGGCGGCTTGCCTTGGTCCCGTGACACGTTCCAAGGCCAGCCTCTCGGCCCGACAAATTTCCGGCCGGCGCACTCGCGGAGCAGGTCATGTCTGAAGGCATTTTCATCAGCTACCGGCGCGACGATGCGCGGCATGCAGCCGGGCGTCTGGCGGATGAATTGAGTCTGGCATTCGGCGCTGACGCCGTCTTCAGAGATGTCGAGGGCATCGAACTGGGCCTGGATTTTGCAGATTCGCTCGAGGCGGCACTCGCGCGGTGTTCGGTGATGCTGGTGCTGATCGGTCGGCAATGGCTCGACATCGCCGACGCCAAGGATGGCAAGCGGCGGCTGGACAATCCGAACGACTGGATCCGCCAGGAAATCGCGACGGCGCTGGCGCGCAAAGTCCGGGTGGTGCCACTTTTGCTCGAGGGGGCCCGGCTGCCGGACGCGTCCGAGCTGCCCAAGGATTTGCGCCCGCTGGTGCGCCGTCAGGCGCTGGAGTTGGCCGATGTCAGTTGGCGGGGTGACGTGCAACGGCTGATCGACATGCTGGCCAAGTTGCCGGGTTTCCTGCGCAAGGACAAGCCGATTCCACCGACACCCGGGCCGAGTCCGGAGCCGGAGGTCAAGAGTCGCAAGTCGATGTGGATCGGTGTGGTGGTGGTGGTGCTGGTGATGGGGGCAATCGGCAACTGGCTGGATCAGGAGAAAGGCAGCGCTGCACCGCTGCTCGGACAGCCCGGTGCGCGCGGTTTCCCAAGCGGGCATGGCATGAAAGTCTGCGGTTGTTGGGGACCGAACCCCGCCTGGACGGCGCCCGAACCGCAATGCCGGAGCGGGCGGGTCCGGGTCAATACCTGCCAGGCCATCTGCTCGCCGGGGCATCCACAATATGCATATATCTGCGAATGAGCTTGGCGGGCGTGCGCCTCGTTGCCGATGGCCGCGCGCCCGATCCCAATCATGATTCGCCGTAATTGCAACTGACCTGGCTGAACCGACCGATCCCGGAGAGACCGATGAAGTTTGTGACGACAGCCTATCGCCTCGTCCATGTCGTGATGGCCATGCTGTTTGCGGCAGCCGCGATCATGCTGACGCTGATTGCGGCGCAGGCAGGCTGGGTGGCTGTTGCGGGCGGTTTCGATGCCAATGCGGCACAAGAGATCATCGAGGCCGTGGGCCTGCTTGCAGCAGCCGTCGTCGCTCTGCAGATCAGCGAAACGATCACCGAGGAAGAAGTGATCCGCGACGCCGACATCAGTGCGCCGACCCGCGTCCGGCGCTTCTTGTCACGCTTTTTCGTGGTGGTGATCGTCGCGCTGGCGATCGAAGGGCTGGTGGCCACTTTCAAGGCCTTGCATGAGCAGCAGTCGGACCTGATCTACGCCTCCAGCTTGATCGTTGCCACCGGCATTCTGCTGGCGGGCTGGGGTGTCTTCATCCACCTGAACCGCTCGGCTGAAGAACTCGAGCCGGAAGCGATGGAAGATGCCAAACGCGAAGACGACAAGCTGAAGGAGTGATGTGCCGGCCCGCATGGCATCGGCTGTGCCGCGGTAGACAGCCGCGCCAGCGTTGTTTGCAGTCCTCCTAGAATGCACGGTGTGGCGGTGAAGTTTCAGGCCGGCTACATGGCCTTTTCGTGCAGATCTTCTGCGGCCGAACGGCTTCCCGGGCCAAACCGCCCCATCCACGACGAACGACCACGATGACCCCAGCATCCGCCAGCCCGTCCGGCATCCCCGTCAACCACTTCAAGCGCGCGCTTGCCGCCGGACAAGCACAGATCGGTTTGTGGAACAGCCTGGCCAGCTCGGTTGCGGTCGAGGTGATCGCTGGCGCCGGCTTCGACTGGGTGCTGCTCGACATGGAGCATTCGCCAAACGATCTGCCGCTGATGCATGGCCAGCTTCAAGCCATGATGGCGAGCCCGAAGACGACGCCCGTGGTGCGCCCACCGTGGAACGACATGGTGGCCATCAAGCGGCTGCTCGACCTGGGCGTGCAGACCTTTCTGATCCCGTGCGTGCAGAACGCCGCAGAGGCCGCCGCTGCGGTCAGCCACACCCGCTACCCGCCGCATGGCGTGCGCGGCTTTGCCAGTGCGTCGCGAGCCACCAATTTCGGCCGCATCCCGGCCTATTGGCAATCGGCACATGAAGAAATCTGCGTGCTGGTGCAGGTCGAGACGGCGGCTGCGCTGGACGAAATCGAGGCGATCGCTGCCGTGCCCGGTGTCGACGGCATCTTCATCGGCCCCGGCGATCTGTCGGCGTCGATGGGGTTTCTCGGTCAGCCGTCGCACCCCGATGTGATCAAGGCGATCGACGGCGCGATGGCGCGCATTCACGCCGCCGGCAAGCCGAGCGGCTTTCTGACCGGTGATGAAAAGCTGGCCCGACACTACCTGGACATGGGCAGTTGCTTTGTTGCGGTGGGCGCCGATCTCGGCCTGCTGGCACGGGCGGCCGATGCCTTGTGTGCGCGTTTCAAGGCGCCGCAGCAGCGCTGAGCCCGGTGGGCTCGGGCGTGGTGTGTCCGTCGTTGGCGCTGTCGGCTGGCGCGTCGAGCACCTCGCAGGTGTGGCGATAGCCTGTCTCGACGATCTGCTCGAATCGCTTCCAGTGCAGCAGGCCGATGTCGGCCAGTGGCGGGCTCAGATACACGTCGATCAGTTGTCGGGCCTGGCGTTGCCGTGAGGTGCTGTACAGCAGCGTGACATTCATCAGATAGGCGGCCAGCGACGGCATCCGGAAGCGGCGCAGCGCGCGCGGGCGCAGGCGGTCGCGCAACAGGGCCCAGCTGCCCGGTATCTCCGAAAAGTCGAAGCGTTGCGGTTCGTCGGACGTCAGGTCGACGCCGATCACCCGGCTGACGCCGCGCATGCGGCGCATCACGTCGACCGGAAAGTTGTTGAAGGTGCCACCGTCGCACAACAGATCGCCGTCGCTGATCAGCGGCGGCAGCGCGCCGGGGATCGCGATACTGGCCAGGATGGCTTCGAGCAGCGGCCCTTTGGCAACCACCTGCTCGCGAGCCTGTGAATAGTTGGTTGCGACGCAGTAATACGTTTTCCACAGATCCTCGATGCGGGCACCGTCGCGGCCGATCAGTTCGCGCAGCGCCTGCGCGACGATGCGCCGCAGGCGCAGCCCTTTCATCAGCGACAACATCGGAATCAGATTCATGTCGCCGGTCGGGTTGACCGAAAACGCCCGCCGCGCATTGGCGGTCACGCTGGCCGCTGGCTGGTCGCTGGCCACATAGGTGGCCATCACGGCGCCGATGCTGGTGCCGCCGACCACATCGATATCGATTCCGCGCTCCTGCAGCGCGCGGTAGACCCCCAGATGCGCCAACCCGCGGGCACCGCCGCCAGCGAGCACCAGACCGACCGCCGTGCGGCTGATCAGCCGGGCCAGGCGCGCAAAGTCGCGCAGCAGACCCGACGCGCACATGCAGATGCTCGGCGATCGGGCGACGCTCGAGCCAGGCGGTGGTGGCCGACGGCGTCTGCCGATCCGCCGGATGCAGCAGCACCAGAATTTGCAGCGCATCGGTTCGCATCTCCCGCTGCATCAGGCATTGCTGTTCAGTCGGGTGAATCCGCGGCAGCTGGGTCGGCGTCGGCCAGCAGATAGATCTCGTCGCATTGTCGAATGCAGCGTTGGGTCCACTGGCTTGGCGTGGCGTCGCTCAACAGCAGCACGAAATCATGCCGGGCTTCGATCTCGTCGAGGCGCAGGGCAATCTGTCGATTGGTTTCGGCGTCCGTCTGGTCACGTTGTGCAATGCCCGGTTCGTCCAGTTCGTCGTCGAGCGCGTCAGCGTCGATCACCGCGACGCGGCCGCTGCCGCGCAAGGCGCTGGCCAGGGTCGCGGCAAACCGGGCCGCATCGATGCCGTCGGTGACGGAGATCAGGCCGATCGTCACCGGCCGATCCGTTGGCGAGCGCAGGGCATCTTTCTGCAGCCGCTTGATGAGCTGCCGCGTCAGCGCGATCGACACCTGGCCGCTGATCGCCAGCAACTGCTTGAACGCAGCCTTCGGCAGCCGCGCCAGAACCGTATCGCGGATCGCCACCAGCGTCGCCGATCGCGGCTCGTCGGTGTACAGGCTCATTTCGCCGACGGTCTGGCCGCGGGCGATTTCGCGCACCAGGCGATGTTGACCGGAGTCGTCGTCGATGTAGGTGCGCAGCCGGCCGCTGACAATCAGGTACATCGAGTCCCCAGGGTCGCCTTGTTTCATCAAGGTGGCGCCGCCGGGCAATTCGACCCACTCGAGGTGATCGAGCAGCAGCTGCAGCGCATCGGCTCCGATCTCGCCGAGCAGGTCGGCCAGGTGACGCGTCAACAAGCCCTTCAGATGAACCGCCCGCGAGGCAGCCGTATCCATGGATGCTCCGATGCTGCCAACTCGGCGCTGGCTCGACGCACTGTAACCGCGGTGGCGCTGCGGTGTCGCGGACGCCGCGCCTCAGTTGCCAGATACCTTGCCGAGCAATTCGATCAGCATCGCTCGCTCGGCGCCGCTGAGCTGATCGCCGAGTGCCGATTCAGCAGATCTGGCCGCCGCTGCGCTGGCGCGGGCGATGCGATCGCCGGCTTCGGTCAACACCACGTTCTGTGAGCGACGATCGACCTCGCTGCGTTCGCGGTGCAGCAGGCCGCGCGCCTGCAGGCGATCGAGCAGCATCGTCGTCTGCGGCGGCGTCAGCGCCAGCGCCTGGGCCAGCCGCTTCGGGTTCAGTGCGCTGTTGCCCATGACCAGCATCAGCATCGAAAATTCGACCTTGCTCAACCCGAACGGTTTGCCGATCTGGCGCTCGAACATCGACGAGGTCGTGACCGCTGCCCGCGCCAGATGAAAACCCAGCAATTCGTTCAACGGACCGAGCTGCAGGCGATCGACAGATTCGGGCAGGGCGCCGGTCAGCGCCGGGCTGGTTCGAGTCGACATCGGATCTTGTCAACCCGGCTGCTCAGCGCGGCGCCATGCGCAGCGCACCGTCGAGCCGGATCACCTCGCCGTTCAGGTGGCCGTTGCTGACAACGTGAGCAGCCAGAGCGGCGAATTCTTCGGGCTTGCCCAATCGTCTGGGAAACGGTATCGATGCGGCCAGTGACGCCTGCACGGCGTCGGGCAATTCCTTCATCAGCGGTGTCGCAAACAGCCCCGGCGCCAGCGTGACCACACGCACGCCGTACTGGGCCAGATCGCGCGCCAGCGGCAAGGTCATGCCGACGATGCCGCCCTTGCTGGCCGAATAGGCTTCCTGGCCGACCTGACCATCAAAGGCGGCCACCGATGCGGTATTGACCACCACGCCGCGTTCACCGTCTTCCAGCGCATCGAGCTTGGCGATCCGCGCGGCGGCCAGCCGGATCACGTTGTAGGTGCCGATCAGGTTGACCCGCACCACGCGCTCGAAATCCTCCAGCGGCGCCGGGTTGCCATCCTTGCCGACGACCCGCCTGGCGCTGCCGATACCGGCGATGTTCATGATGATGCGCGGCACGCCGTGCGCCGCCTGCGCGGCATCGAGCGCCGCGCTGACTGACGCGCTGTCGGTGATGTCGCACTTGACTGCCATGCCGCCAATCTCGGCGGCGACCCGTTGCGCGCCGGCTTGGTTGACGTCGAGCACGGCGACCTTGGCGCCCAGGCGTGCCAGTTCACGCGCGACCGCTTCGCCGAGCCCCGAGCCACCGCCGGTGACGATGGCGCTTTGCCCCTGGAACTTCATCGCTCAGCCCTTGTTCGGAAGGATCAGGAAAGGATCGGCGTCGCCGCCCCCGTAAAGCGCTTCGACCAGCGAGGCGCGATGGGCCAGCACCGCACGCTGGTTGATCGAGCCCTTGTCGGTCAGCTCGCCGGCATCGATGGCCGGCGGCTCGGCCAACACATGGATGCGGGCGACACGGGTTGCGCTGCCGGTGGCGTCGCGCCACAGCTTGTCGGCCAGCGTCTGGAAGAAGGCACGAACCATGGGATGGTGCAGCACCTCAGGCAGCGGCACCCCGGCTGACGCGCCGGCCAGCTTGCGGCATTCGTCGGGCCGCGGAAACAGCAGTGCGCCGACTTCGCCGCGGTTGATGCCGGTGATCACCACGTCCTGCACACACGGGTCACCGGCCAGGATGATCTTCGCGCGCAACGGGCCGACGCTGACGAAGGTGCCGGTATCGAGCTTGAAATCCTCGGCGGTGCGACCGTCGAACAACAGGCCGCGCTGCGGATCGGCCGGGTCGACGAAGCTCACCGCGTCGCCGGTGCGGTAGAAACCTTCGTCGTCGAACGCCTCCTTGGTCTGCTCGGGCGCGCGCCAGTAACCGGGCATCACGTTCGGGCCGCGGAAGCGGATCTCGGTCTTGTCGCCGGTGCTGGCGTCCTTGACCAGCTTGACCTCGACACCCGGCACCGGCAGGCCGATATGGCCGGAGCGAACGTCGGTGCCGACGGCAAAGGTGCAGCTCGGCGCCGTCTCGGTCATGCCCAGTCCGGTGATGATGCGGACCCGCTCGCCCATGGCGGCTTCGCCATGCGCATCGAGCTTGTCCCAGACCGCCTGGCTCAGGCCGGCACCGGCAAACATGAAAACCTTGCAGCGCTTGAACAGGCTGTCGCGCAGTGCCGTGTCGCTGTCCATCGCGGTGGCCAGTTCATCGAAGCCTTTGGGCACATTGAAGTAGACGGTTGGCGAGATCTCGCGCAGGTTGCGCAGCGTTTGCGCCATGCCCTTGGGCGTCGGCTTGCCATCGTCGATGTAGAGCGTGCCGCCGTTGTAGAGCGTGATGCCGACATTGTGGTTGCCGCCGAAGGTATGGTTCCACGGCAGCCAGTCGACCAGCACCGGCGGCTCGTCGGCGAGGAACCCCATGCACTGACGCAGCATCTGCTGGTTCGCGCACAACATGCGGTGGGTATTGATGACACCTTTCGGCGCCTTGGTCGAGCCCGAGGTAAACAGGAATTTGGCAATCGTGTCGGCGTTGACGGCGGCATGCGCCTGGTCGAGCGATCGGCCGGGCGCGGTCTCGAGCAGACTGGCGAACGAGCGCGTGTCGCGGCCATCGATGCTGCCTTCGGTCAGCACCACGGTCACGTCGTCGGCAACCACCGCCTGAATAGCCTTGGCATAGGCCGGGCCGCTCGCAAAAACCAATCCCGGCGTCACCGTGCCGACGATGTGACGCAGCTTTGCATGGTCCTGCGAAATCAGCGAATAGGCGCTGGAGACCGGCGCGTACGGCACGCCGGCCCACATCGCGGCCAACGCCAGTGTCAGGTGCTCGATGTCGTTGTCCGACAGGATGACGACCGGCCGCTCGGCCGACAGCTTGAGGTCGACCAGCGCCTGGCCGACGCTGCGAACGCGTTGCAGCATCTGTCGATAGCTGACTTCGATCCACTCGCCGCCGTCGACTGAACGGCGCGCAATGAAACTGCGGTCGGGCGCTTCACGGGCCCATTGTTCGAGGCTGTCGGTCAGGCGCTCCGGATACTCGCGCAGCGGCTCGACCGAGCGCAGCACGGTGCTGCCATCGGCGCGCTGCTCGATGGTGGCTTCGACACAGCCACCGACCTGCGCATCGCGATAGCGCGGGGTCATGAATGCCACTCGGCCGACGGGGGCGCCGGCCGATCCCCATTGCGAACGAAGCGGCCCGGCGTGGCCCCTGGAATGGCGGGCCGGCTTGCGGGCGGCCCGGCGCTCGGCCCGCCGACACAGCTTGCAGTTTGTCTGCTCATGATGTCTTCACCACCTTGCCGGCGCGCCCTTCGAGGAAGGCGCGCAGGCGGTCCTGCGCATCGGGCGTGCTTTCGGCGACCGCGGCCATCAGCGCCTCGGTCATCAGCCCGTCGGCCTGCGACTGGTCGGCAATTCGCGGCAATACATGCGTCACCGCGTAGTTGGACATCGGTGCATTGGTGGCGATTCGCTGTGCCAGTGCGATCCCTTTCGCCAGGCCTTCACCGTCGCCAACGACGTAGTTGACGAGGCCCATCCGTGCCCCTTCTTCGGCGTCGAAGACGCGGCCGGTCAACATCAGGTCGCTCATGCGGGCGACGCCGATCAGCCGGGGCACGCGGACCGAACCGCCGCCACCGACAAAGATGCCGCGCTGGCCTTCGGGCAATCCGAAATAGGCCGATGTTTCGGCGACTCGAATGTGGCAACTCGCCGCCAGTTCGAGCCCGCCGCCGACCACCGCGCCGTGCAGCACCGCAACCACCGGTACGCGGCCGAACTGGATGGCGTCGAATGCGGCATGCCACATCCGCGAATGCAGCACCGCGCTGCCGATATCACGCTCGACCAGTTCCGACAGATCCAGGCCGGCGCAGAAGTGCGAACCTTCGCCGCTGACCACCGCCGCCTTGACCTGCTCGGGCAGGTTGATGAAGCAGGTCTGCATTTGCTGGATCAGCGGATCACTGATCGAATTGCGCTTGGCCGGGCGATTCAAGCGCACATGGATCACCGGGCCGTCGAGCGAAATCTGCAGAAGATCGAGCGAGGCCAACAAACCGGTGGCGGGTGTGAAAGTCGATGTCATCGGGGAATCCAGGAGTCGATGCCGGATTATTGTTTCAAAAAATGAACTAACGAAACAGGGGAAACCCTAGGCTTTTGGGCCGGTTTTTTGTTGAGAATGGCCGAATTCACCTCGGGGTGCCGATCGATGTAGTTCACAAAGAGAACTAAAGGCGCCTCAGCATTGGAGCCAGTCCGGATCATGAACACCGACGAGCTGATCGCCATCGACACCCACACTCACCTCGAGGTGTCGTGCCGCAACCCCTTCGACAACTACGGCGAGGAATACGACCGCGCCGCCGACAAGTACTTTCGCTCGAGCCGCCGCCCGACGATGCAGGAGACGATCGACTTCTACCGCGAGAAGAAGATCGGCTTCGTCAATTTCACGGTCGATGCCGAGTCGCAACTCGGTCGTGCCCGCATCACCAACGAAGAGATCGCCGATGCCGCCCAGGAAAATCCGGACATCATGATCGCCTTCGGCAGCATCGATCCGCACAAGGGCAAGATGGGCGGGCGCGAGGCGCGCCGGCTGGTCGAGCAGCACGGCGTGAAGGGCTTCAAGTTCCACCCCACCGTGCAGGGCTTCGAGCCGACCGATCAGATGGCCTGGCCGATCTATGAAGTGATCAATGAATACCAGCTGCCGGCGGTGTTCCACAGCGGGCACTCGGGCATCGGCAGCGGCATGCGCTGTGGTGGCGGGCTGCGGCTGCAGAACTCGAATCCGATGAAGCTCGAAGACGTGGCGATCGCCTTTCCCGACATGCAGATCATCATCGCGCACCCGTCGTGGCCGTGGCAGGACGAAGCGCTGTCACTGGCGATGCACAAGCCCAACATCTGGATCGATCTGTCGGGTTGGAGCCCGAAATATTTTCCGCCGCAGCTGGTCCAGTACTGCAATACGCTGCTGAAGGATCGCATCCTGTTCGGCAGCGATTTTCCGCTGATCTCGCCGGACCGCTGGATGGCCGATTTCGAAGAGGCCGGCTTCAAGGATGCGGTCAAGCCGCTGATCCTGAAGGAAAACGCCAAGCGGCTGCTCAAGCTGAGCTGAGGCACGGCATGCCGGACCTCGACGCACCGAAACTCGAACTGTTTGCGACGCTGTCGGTGCGAGTGGCTGCGCCGATCGAGATCGGTGCCGTCAATGGAGGCCGACGACGCATCATTCCGATCATCGGCGGCGAGATCCGTGGCCCCCACGTCAGCGGTCGTGTGCTCGACGCCGGCGCCGACTTCCAACTGGTGCAAGGCGACGGCGTGGCCGAACTCGATGCGCGGTATGTGCTCGAACTCGACGACGGCACCAAGGTGTTCGTTGCCAACCGGGCGCTGCGTCGTGCGTCGATCGAAGTGACCGAAAAGCTGGTGCGCGGCGAAGCGGTCGATCCGTCGCTGGTGTACTTCCGCTGCCTGCCTCGATTCGAGGTTGCCGAAGGTCGCTGGCGCTGGCTCGCAGAAAGCCTGTTTGTCGGCACCGGCGTGCGCCGGCCCGACACGGTGGAGATGGCGTTTTATCGGGTTGCTTGATTCAGCACCTTGCCGATCACGCGCCCGCGTACTGCTGCTCGTAGCGGCTTTGCTCGATCGCAGCACCTGCCACCACTTCCGAGCGCGACATCGTCGTCTGCAGGTCGCTGGCGCGGAACGAGCCGTACAACTCGGTGCGCTGGTCGAGCAAACCGGCGGAGCGCGCGGCTTGCAATTCGGCAATCACCTGCCCGCGCGAGTGGGTCGAGACCGCAGCCGCCTCGCTGTAGGCCTCGCCACGTGCAGCATAGCCACTGGTCGACGGGGTCATGTCGGCTGTCACTTCGACCCGTGACATCTTCATGTGATCTTGCATCGAGGGTGCTGCAGCGGCGAGGCCTGGAGCGGCGGCGCCAATGGTCAGCGTGAGGGCGGCGATGAGGGTGTTGACGTTCATGGTGGATCCTTGGTTGCGGGTTGATTTGCTGGCGGCGGAATGGCCGCGCAGTTGAGGTTCTGTCGCAGCGATTTGGCCGACATGACAGCCAAATCACATCAACTTTTCGTGATCTTGACGATCGTCCGAAGCTCCGACGGGTCAGCGGGACGTTGTCCTACGCGGCTGTGGCGTGAAGAATCCCCTGGGTCCGGCCGGACATTTCGATTGCGTAGAGTCGCAGCAGTCCCACCACTCCCGGCGACCCAAGATGTTCTTCAACCACCGACGATTGCTGGCTGTCGCCTTGCTTCCCCTGCTCGCCGTTTCGGCAAGTGCTCAGACCGCCACGGCGGGCTGCACACCGTTCGACAACGGCAAGGCCAATGCGCCGTCGCAACGGCCGGCATTTGCCGGCCAGACGCGCGCCTGCCGCGCAGCCAGAAGCGCGCCGCCGGTGGTCACCGTGCTCGCCAAGGGCCTCGATCATCCGTGGGCTGTCGAGCCCTTGCCCGATGGCGGTGTGCTCGTCACCGAGCGCGACGGGCGCAGTCTGCGCCATGTTTCTGCCGACGGTGCGGTGTCGCGGCCGATCGCCGGCCTGCCGACGGTCGATTCGCGCGGTCAGGGTGGGCTGCTCGATGTGGCGCTGAGCCCGACGTTTTCGACCGATCGAACGATTTTCTGGAGCTACAGCGAACCGCGCGAAGGCGGCAACGGCACCAGTGTGGCGCGCGGTATCTTGTCAGCCGATCTGCAGCGTGTCGAGCAGGTGCGGGTGATCTTGCGCACGCAACCGACCTACAACGGCGACAAGCATTTCGGCTCGCGCCTGGCGTTCGGACCCGACGCCATGTTGTATGTCACGCTGGGTGAACGCTCCGATATGGCCACTCGCCATCAGGCGCAGGATCTCGGCAGCCATCTTGGCAAGATATTGAGGATCACCGTCGATGGCGCTGCGCCGCCCGACAACCCGTTCGTCGGCAAGGTCGGCGCCCGCCCGGAAATCTGGAGCTGGGGACATCGCAATGTGCAGGCCGCGGCGTTCGACGGACAGGGTCGGCTGTGGACGGCCGAGATGGGTCCGCGTGGTGGCGATGAATTGAACCTGATCGAACGCGGCAAGAACTACGGCTGGCCGGCGATCACCTACGGCATCGAATATTCAGGCCAGGCTGTCGGCGCGGGCGACACCGCCCGATCCGGCATGGAACAACCGATCTATTACTGGGATCCGGTGATCGCGCCATCCGGTGCGCAGTGGGTCAGCGGCGACGCCTTTCCGGCCTGGCGGGGCAATTTGCTGATCGGCGGCATGCGCAGCCAGGCACTGGTGCGGTTGGTGGTTGAAGGCAACCGGGTGGTCGGCGAGGAGCATCTGCTGACCGATCGCGGCAAACGCATCCGCGATGTTCGTCAAGCTGCCGACGGTGCGCTTTATGTCGTCACCGACGAAAGCAACGGCGAGTTGTGGAAGATCACGCCGGCTCGCTGAGCCACACGCCATCCGGTCTGAATTCAAGGGCGGCGGCTGAAGGCCGCATGCGCCACAATGCCCGCACTGCAACCACTGTCAAGGCCTTCGCAATGCTGAAGTTCTATTACTCGCTCGCCCCGAATCCGATGAAGGTGGCCTTGTTTCTCGAGGAAGCCGGCTTGCCCTACGAGGCCATTCCGGTCGATACCCGCAAAGGCGAGCAACATGCGGCGTCGTTCACGGCAATCAATCCGAACGCCAAGGTGCCGGTGATTGTCGACGACGGCAATACGGTTTTCGACAGCAATGCGATCCTGCTTTATCTGGCCGACAAGAGCGGAAAATTTCTGCCCGAAGCAACCGATCGCGGCCCGATGTTGTCGTGGCTCATGTTCATCGCGTCGGGCATCGGTCCATTCACCGGACAGTGTGTGCATTTCAAGCACTACGCCCCGGAGCCCAATCCGTATGCGACCAACCGCTACGACTTCGAAGCCTGGCGCCACTGGAAGATTCTCGATGCCCATCTGGCCGGCAAGGACTGGATGATCGGTAACCGCTACAGCTTGCTCGACATGGCGCTGTGGGGCTGGGCCCGTGCGGTGCCTTTTGCGTTGGGCGCCGAAGCCTGGGAGCAGTTGCCCAATGTCAAGCGCGTGTTTGATGCGGTTGGCGAACGACCGGCAGCGCAGCGGGCTGCTGCCTTGAAGGATCGGCATGCCTTCAAGGGCGAAATGGACGACGATGCGCGGCGCGCGATGTTCCCGCAGAACGAACGGCTGAAAGGCTGACAAACGGCCGCGACGCAGGGCGGCGCCGTTGCGTCTCGGCGTTGCGGTCAGCAATCGCTGGCGTGCGTGGCGTAAAACGGCACGACAGATCGACATGCCGCGGATTGTCGATGTAAGAGTGTTGCGCGGCAGCCGACACAGTGGCGCAGGCGCAGCCAGTACGCATGCGCGTTGCGACTGGATGCTGAGGGGATGCCCCGAAGCAAATCGGCGCCGCTTACCTGACAATCGCTTGAAAATGCCGTACCCGAGTGCCTCTGCCAAAGCAGGCCCGCCACGCGTGGGCCTGTTGTTCGATTACGACTGGGACGATCTGGCGCATCGGCGTCTGCGGTCCGCGTACCAGTTCGACCGCGCCGGTTTCGACTTGTTTTCGTTCCCCAGCAATGCGCGGCTGATCGGCTTCGATCTGCAACGGTTTGCCGATGCGCAAGTGACGCGGGCCCGACGGCTGGGCTGGTCGGCGGTGGTCTCGCATCACGAACAGTTCGGTGCCTTGGCTGCCGCCTTGGTGGCAGAGGCCGCAGGCCTGCCCGGCACCCGCCCCGAAGCGGTGCTGGCCTGTCAACACAAGCTTCATGCGCGCCAGGTGCTGCAGCGCGTATGCCCTGAAGCCAACCTCTCGTTTGCCGAACTCGACGCCGAGTATGGCGGGCCGATACCCGACGGGGTCACTTATCCGGCTTTTGTCAAACCGGTCAAGGCGGCTTTTTCGGTGTTGGCACGCCAGGTCGGTCATCGCGCAGAACTGTTCGATCACACGCGCTTCGGCCGGCGCGAACTGTGGGTGATCCGCCGCCTGGTCGAACCGTTCGACCGCATCATGCGCCAGCGTCTGCCCGCTGCCGGCACCGCGCACCGCCTGATGCTCGAAGAGCCGGTTCGTGCGCCGCAGTACAACCTCGACGGCTATGTACGTGATGGCCAGTTGCATGCCTTGGGGGTGGTCGATGCGGTGATGTATCCGGGCACCCATTCATTCATGCGCTTCGAGTTGCCGAGCCGGCTCGATGTGGATGTCCAGCGCCGCGCCGCCGACGTGGCTCGCCGCTTCCTGGCCGCGGTCGGCTTCGACCACGGCTTTTTCAACATGGAGTTTTTTCACGACCCGGTGACCGACCGCCTGTCGGTGATCGAATTCAATCCGCGCCTGGCCTCGCAGTTCGGCGACCTGTATCGGCGTGTCTACGGCATCGATCTGCATGCACTGGCGTTGGCGCTGGCGAGCGGCGTCGATCCGGCCACGGTGCCGCGCTTGCAGCCGACCGCCGGGGCGGCGGCGAGTTTCGTTTATCGGAGTTTCGATCCGGATCGGGTGCCCGCAACCCCCAACCCGCGCCAGTGTTCGGCGCTGGCCAGCGCTTTCCCGGACTCGCTGCTTTTTCTCTACCCGAAGGCCGGCCATTCGCTGGCGCGCGACTTCAAGTGGCTGGGCAGCCATCGCTTCGGCATTGTTCACCTCGGCGGCGCCGATCCGGGCGATTTGCATCGACGTTGCGAAGCGGCGTCGGCATTGCTGGGCTGGTCAGCGCCGTATGTGTTCGGCAACTCGGCCCTGCGGACAGGCGGCTCGCCGCAGCTGCCGCTGCAGACGGTTCCGGTCCATGAACCGGTCGCAGCCCGAAGCGGAGCCTGATCGATGGCGCCGGCACGCGCTGACGCTCGGTGCAGCAGCGCTGCTGCCCGGCTGTACGCTGCGGCCGGATCGCAATCACGACGGCCCTGACGCGCCGCGTGCGTTGCCGCTCGGCAGGAGGCCCCGCACCGCCTGGGTCTTCAGTTCGGGTGGACCGCGCGGATTTGTGCATGTCGGTGTGCTGCTGGCGCTCGATCGGCTCGGGCTGGCACCCGACCTGATTGTCGGCGCGTCGGTCGGGGCGATCATCGGCGGCCTGCGCGCTGCGGGAATGTCGGCGAGCGACATCGAGACCCTGGCGGTCGAGCTGGAGCCGATCTCGCTGGCCCGGCTGGCTGCCGTTGGTGACTGGCGCTTGAGCGGCGAGCCGTTGGCCGAACTGATGCAAGAGCATTCGCCCGTGCGCCTGTTGCAGAAGATGCCGATAGCGATGGCTTGTGTGGCCACACGCCTCGACGATCAGCAGGCGGTGGCGTTCACCAGCGGTGATGTCGGGGTGGCCGTCCAGGCATCGACCGCGATCGAAGGCCGATTTACGCCGGTGCGAATCATGGGTCAGCGCTATGTCGATGCCGACTGGGTCGCGCCGCTGCCGGTCCGGCTGGCCAAGGCCTTGGGTGCGCACAAGGTGCTGGCAATCGATGCCACTGTCCACCTCGACAAGGCGCCCGACGGCGCGCTGCGTTACCGCGAAGGCGACTTGCGCAAGCAGGCGCTGGTGCAAGCCGATGCCCGCGCCGCCGATCTGGTGATCAAACCCGACTTCGGTTATTGGGTCAATCTGTCACGCGAGTTTCGTGAACGCGCGATTGCCGCCGGCCTGCGTGATACCTTGGCAATGGCCGACGCGCTGCGGGCGATGCACGCGTAGCAAGCGGCCCCCCGCCACTCAAGGTGCGGCGGGTACCACCTGTGGCTGGCCCGGCATCACCGGCAAGGTGCCGGCGCTGCGTCGAGATTCCCATTCCGACTGCAGCGACGCATCGCTGCGGTAGTGAGGAACCCGGAAGACCAGCCGCTTGCTGCGCACCAGCAATGCATTCGAGCCGGCGACCTCGCTGTCCCAGTAATGATGGGCACGCTGAAGATTCAGTTCGGTATCCATCTCGAAATGGTCTCGCGACGACTGGCCGCCGAACACATAGAGCTTGCCGCGGTAGATGCGCCAGGTATTCGGGCCGCCGCCGCCGCCCCACGGCACGGCATAGTTGATGCCGTTGCTGCAGAAGCCGCCGAACTGCGGCATGTAGCGCTCCGGCTCGCGCTCGAACGCAAGCTTGTTGGCCTCGCTGGCAAACCGCCAGGTGACGTCCTGGTACGCCGAGGTGATGGCCGGATCCCCCTTGACCGCGGCGCCTTGCGTGAAATAGGCAACCGCATCATGGCCTTCGAGCATCAGCTTGTCGTGCGCTCCATCCTTGCTGGTGCGCAACGGTCCGGTCTGCGCGGCGCTTGCCGTGGCAGCGGCGTGGGCGAACAACGGGGCCGTCAACAGGGCAATGCAGAGCAGGCGGCGACTGGTCATGGGGCGATCCTCGGTGAACTCGTGAAGGCGTCGAAGCGACGCGGAAAGCAAGCAGGTGCAGCAGGAATTGATGCGTGGCGGAAACGGTATTCAGTGACCGTCGAGGCGCAGCACACCTCGCGCGGTGTAGCCCATTCCCCACTGGGTCGAGCGGCGCTCGAAGATCTTGCAGCGCGATTGCACCTGGTCCCAAGGTTGCCACATGTCTGCCGGCCGCGCGTTGTAGGGGCGATTTTTGATCCAGGGCAGCAGGTTCAACGGGCCGGTCCACCACGGAAAGAATTTCATGCCGGCCATCGCCAGCCGCGCCCCCGGCCTGGCCTGGCGCAGGATGTTGTCGATGGCGCTTGGCGTGCGCGTGATGTCGTGCACATAGTTGAACAGCAATGCGTTCGGCGCCTCGGGCAACACCACGTCTTCGGCGGCGGCATTGACATGCCACACATTGCGCCAGCCTTCGCGCTGCACGCGCGCTGCGGCCTGCTCGAACATCTCGGGGCTCTGCTCGAAGGCCAGCACCCGGCCGGCCGGCCCGATTGCGTCGCGCAGCAGGCTGTAGCTCAAGCCGGTGCCGGCGCCGATGTCCAGCACCACATCGCCCGGTTGCAAGTCGAGCAATCCGATCGTGCGCCGCCGCAACGGCATCGTGAATTCGGCCGATGCGTCATAACCCTCCGCAACCTGGCGATAAAGCTCGATCGATCGCTGGTTGTTGCGATCCATCTCAGACCGTGCTCCGCGACGCGGCATGCAGCCCGAACACGCCGATCACGATCAGCCCGATGCTGGCCAGCTTGACCGCGGTGGCCGGCTCGCGAAAGTAGAAGAAGCCGATCAGCGCCGTCAGCACCGTGCCGACCCCCGACCAGACCGCATACACCACGCTCAGCCCCAGCGTGCGGATGACGATGGTGTTCAGCATGAACGACAACGCGTAGAACACGAAGATCAGGATCGACGGCGTCAGCTTCGTGAAACCTTCGGCCAGCCGCATGCAAGTGGTGCCGCAGACCTCCAGCACGATGGCGCCGGACAACACGAGCCAGGCCTGGGGAATCGTCAAGGTGGGAAACATCGGTGGGTCGAGGCAGTCGGGTCGGCCTGCATGATGCCAGCTTCGGACGCAAACCATGGCCAACCTCGACGGCCGCCCCGCTACGGGTCTGGCGGTGCAGAATTGACAGTCGACCGATCTGCAGGCGTGCAAGTCCGTTTTGTGCCCGGTGCCAGCATGGGCCTGAAACCCCATCTATTGGCAGCGCTTTCGCAGAAAGCAGTTTGCAAGAGAAGGACAGGACTCAACCCGTCGCCGGCTACAGTCGATGCATGAGCTACGAATTGCATTACTGGCCGACCATCCCCGGCCGCGGCGAATTTGTCCGTCTGGCGCTTGAGGCGGCCGGTGCGCCCTATGTCGACGTGGCGCGCTCGGCGGGTGATCCACAGCTCGGCATGTCGGACATGCTGCGTCACATGCATGAAGACAGCTTGCCCTATCCGCCGTTCGCGCCGCCGTTTCTGAAGGACGGCAAGCTGTGGGTGGCGCAGACCGCCGCCATCCTGCATCACTTGGGGCCCGCCCTGAAACTGGTGGCGCGCAGCGAGCAGGCGCGCATCTGGACACTGCAGATCCAGCTGACCATCGCCGACGTCGTCGACGAAGCGCACGACACCCACCACCCGGTTGGCAGCGGGCTGTACTACGACGACCAGAAGCCCGAAGCGCTGCGCCGCGCCAAAGGCTTCTGCGCTGAACGACTTCCCAAGTTCGTCAACTGGTTTGAACGGATCCTGCAGAGTAATCCGGCCGGCTCGCGACACCTGGTGGCCGGCAAGCTGAGTTATGCCGACTTGTCGCTGTTCCAGTTGGTCGAGGGCCTGACCTACGCGTTCCCGAACGCGGCCGGCAAGGCATTCGACAAGGCGCCGCTGGTGATGCAGTTGCACCAACGGGTGTCCAAGCTGCCGCGGGTGGCCGCCTATCTGCGCAGCGAGCGACGCATCGCGTTCAACGAGGATGGCATCTTTCGCCGCTACCCTGAACTCGACCTGCCGTAGCGCATGGCCGCTGGACCGGCGCATCGCCTGCCGTCGCGCTCGGTTGGTTCACCGGCGCATCGATCAGCCTGCGTGGACAATGTCGCAGAGCCGCGGCAGCCTGTCGGGCCAGACGAAAGCAGACAACGCCATGCCGATCCAGTGGTTTCCCGGTCACATGCACTCGACCAGGAAAGCCATTTCCGAGCGGTTGCCCGATATCGATGTGGTGATCGAGATGCTCGATGCCCGCTTGCCGGGATCGAGCGCCAATCCGTTGCTCGCCGAGCTGACCCGCGGCAAGCCGGCCTTGAAGATCCTGAACAAGCAGGACCTGGCCGATGCGGCCTGCACCGACGCCTGGCTGGCCCACTACCAGGCGATGTCGACCACCCGTGCGATCGCGCTCGATGCCAGCAGTGCGGCACCGTCGCGCCCGCTGGTGGCCGCCTGCCGCGAGCTGGCACCCTTGCGCGGTGGCATGGTCAAGCCGCTGCGGGTGCTGATCTGCGGCATCCCGAATGTCGGCAAATCGACGCTGATCAATACGCTGGCCGGCCAGCGCCGCGCCCACACCGGCGACGAGCCCGGCATCACCAAGCGCGAGCAGAAGATCGTGCTCGCAGACGATTTCTACCTGTTCGACACGCCGGGCATGTTGTGGCCGCGGATCATCGTCGAGCGCAGCGGCTACCACCTGGCGGCCAGTGGCGGCATCGGTCGCAACGCCTACGATGAAGAGGAAGTGGCGCTCGAGTTGCTCGATGTCGTGCGCGGCCGGTATGCCGAGCGATTGCAGGCGCGCTACAAGCTGGCCGACTGCTCGGTCGACGAGCGGCCCGGCGGTCGAGGTGCTGCTTGACGACATCGGCCGCAAGCGTGGCGGCCTGCGTGCCGGCGGACTGGTCGACCGTCAGAAGGCAGCCGAAATCGTCATCAACGATTTTCGCACCGGCGCCTGGGGTCGGATCACGCTGGAAACGCCTGATGAATATGCGCAGTGGCTGGCGCTTGGCATGCAGCGCGAGGCCGAACGCTTGGCGAAACGCAAGCGCAAGAATGCTCGAGCGGATTCGTCCGACGAGAGCGACGGCTCGGCGTGACGAGAGCAGATCCTGACGCCATCCCGCCACCAGCCACCAGGAGAGACCTCATGTCACAACCGGTCGAACCGAAACAGCAGCCGACCATCGGGGCACACGTCGTGCTCGACTCGCCGGCCTTCATCCACCCGAGTGCCTGCCTGTACGGCAAGATCCATGTCGGCGTCGGCGTGTCGATCTGGCCGAATGTCGTGATGCGCAGCGAGATGCACGAGATCCGCATCGGCGCGCGCAGCAACATCCAGGATTTCGTGATGATCCATGTCGGCTACACGACGCCGACCCTGATCGGCGAAGACTGCTCGATCACCCATCACGCGACGCTGCACGGCTGCCACATCGGCGACCGTTGCCTGATCGGCATCAACGCCACGGTGATGGATGGCGTGCGGATCGGCGCCAACTCGATCGTCGCCGGCCACACCATCGTCACCGAAGGCCAGGTATTTCCCGACAACTCGATCATCGCCGGCGTGCCGGGCAAGCGGGTCGCCACACGCGACAACTCGGCCGCCAACCTGATGAATGCGCGCTTCTACGGCCAATTGGCCGCCGGGTATGCACAGGGCACGGACCGGTTGTCGCCGGAGCTGGTGCAGCAGTGGAGTGCGGCCTGGCAGAGGCCGGGTCAGGACGCCTGACCTGGTTGCGGCTTCAGCGTCGTCGTGCCAGACACTGCCGTCGCGATGCCGACCAACCGAAGGCCGTCAGCGCAGGGCGTCGCGAAGGCTCATTCCGGGCCGAAGCCCCAACCGGGCGGCGAGTGCATTGACATGCGACAACACGCCATGATCCCACGCATCCATCGCATCGCCGATTCTGGCGCTGTCGTGGGCCACCGTGGCCGCGGCCCGGCCTTGCTTCAACAACCGTTGCAGCGCCTCGATGCCGGCTTTGTCCTTGCCGACACCGGCGTCGTTGAACACGACCAGCGCCATCGGGTACTGCAGCGCGTAGCTCGCCGCGCTGCGTCCGCCGTGCGATCCGGTGATCACGATCGCGCCGGCGTCGCTTGCGATGAGCTGCGTGATGCTGTCGACCAGCAGCACGCGGCGCGCCTGTGGTCCGACGCTCAGCCACTGCCGGCGGGGTGAAGCAGGCGCCTCGTCATCATTGCTCACCTCGGCGCGCGACATAGATTCGACCTCCTGTCACCGTTCGATCGATCGGCGTGCCGACCGGTTGGCACCGACAGGGCGTGCGAGGGATCTGCACAGGTTTCAGCGACCGCCCGGCAACGCATAGGCGATGACCGAGTCGCCGGCCTTGGTTCCGGTCGATCCGTGACCGCCGGCGATCACCAACAGGTATTGGCGTCCGTCGGCGCCGAGGTAGGTCATCGGGGTTGCCTGGCCGCCGGCCGGCAGCCGGCTTCTCCAGATCTCGCGTCCGGTGGAGACGTCGTAGCCCCGCACGAAGTAGTCGAGCGTGCCGGACAGGAACGCCACGCCGCCGGCGGTCACGATCGGACCCCCGAGGCTGGGCACGCCCATGCGGAATGGCAGCGGGACCGGCGCCAGATCGCGCACCGTGCCATTGCGGTGTTGCCAGGCGACCTTGCCGGTTTTCAGGTCGGCGCCCGCCACCATGCCCCACGGCGGTTCCTGGCACGGCAGGCCGAGCGGTGAGGTGAAGGGATGCATCTCGGCGGCAAACGGTGCGCCGAAGTTCTCGTTCAGTGCCGGCAGGCTGCCTTCGGGCGGGTTGCCCTTGTTGATCACCAGCGAGCTGTCGTCGGGCCGCGGGATCAGCCGTGACACGAAGGCCAGCCGAGCCGGCGTCGTGAAGACGATCTCGCGCATCGGGTCCACGGCGACGCCGCCCCAGTTGAAGACCCCGAAGTTGCCCGGGTAGACCAGCGAGCCTCCCGTCGAAGGCGGCGTGAATCGCCCTTCGTAACGCAGCCGCTGGAACGACACTCGGCACAACAACTGGTCGAACAGGGTGGCGCCCCACATGTCGCGTTCGCTGCAGCGGCGGCGGGTTGAACGACAAGGCGGATCTCGGCTGGCGTCGGCGCCGTGAAGTCGCCTTTGGCCGCGCCCTGCGGCGCGGCGATTTCATCGACCGGCAGCAACGGCTTGCCGGTGCGGCGATCGAGCACGAACAACTCGCCCTGTTTGGTCGGCTGGACCAGGGCCGGAACGCGTTCGCCGCCGATCGTCAGATCGACCAGACTCGGTTGCGCGGGTACGTCGTAGTCCCACAGGTCGTGGTGGACGGTCTGGAAGACCCAGCGCGGGCGGCCGCTGGTCAGATCGAGTGCGACCACCGCCGACGAGTAGCGCTCGACCGACGGCGCTGCGGTTGCCGCCCCACTGATCGGGCGGCTGGTTGCCCAGCGGCACATAGACCATGCCGAGTTCTTCATCGACGCTGGAGATCGACCAGCTGTTCGGCGAATTGACCGTGTAGGTCTGGCCGTCGGCAATCGGCGCGGTGTCGTCCGGATTGCCGGAATCCCAGTTCCAGACCAGGCCGCCGGTCTCGACGTCGTAGGCACGGATCACACCCGACTGCTCGTGGGTCGAGACGTTGTCGAGTACGGTGCCGCCGACGATCACCAGCCCGCGGGTGACACCACCGGCGGGCTGGTCGAGTAGTAGGCGCCCGGCCGGACGTTGGGCATGTTGCTCCACAGATCGACCTGACCCGTGCCGCCACCGAAGCGCTTGCACACCGAGCCGGACTCCGGATCGAGTGCGATCAGGCGGCCATCGGCGGTCGGCATGAACAGCTTGGACTTGCATTCGTCGCTGATTGGCGCACCGCCCGAGGCGGCGACCGGCAGGTCCACCGGCGCGCGATGCGCGGCGTCGTCGGCCTCGGCGCGGATGTCGTGGTGCCGATGCCTGTGGTGCGGCAGCGGCCAAGGCGTCGAGCGCCGGATCCGGGCTGCGTTGCAGCGGGGGCTGGTAACCCAGGCCGCGACAGGTCAGGTGCTGCAGCGCGAGCTTGTCGCGGATCTTCGGGTCGAAGCGCCAGAGCTGCTGACCGCTGGTCGCATCGAGTGCGATCACGAACTGGTGCGGCGTGCACAGGATCAGGCGGTTGCCGATTTTCAGCGGGGTGACCTCGAACGTGGTTTCTACCGGATCGCCCGGCTGGCCGCGCAGGTCACCGGTGTGGAAGTGCCAGGCGATCTCGAGGCGGCCGACGTTGCTCGGCGGTGATCTGATCCAGCGGTGAATAGCGCTGGCCGAAGCCGGTCCGGCCGTAGGCATGCCACTCGCCCGGCTCGACGCCACGAATCGCCTCGCCCTTGGCGATCAGGCCGCCCTGCGAGACCGGCAATGCGCCGTCGATGTCGTGCGGATCATGAATCCACGAGGCGATCGCAACAGCCAGTGAGGCGATCATGGCGATCGACAGCAGCAGGCCGCCGCCGCGTGCCGGCGACGCATGGCGAACCGGTGTTCCGAGTGCCCGCATGACCCACGGCAGCAACAGCAGCAGGCCCAGCACGAACAGCAGATCGAGCCGGGCAGCCAGTGGCCACCAGTCCAGGCCCGCCTCCCACACGCTCCAGACCAGGCTCGACAGCAGCAGCAGCGCGTAGACCCACAGCGCGCCCGTCTGGCCGCCGCGCAGCATCAGGCCGGTCAACAACAGACCCAGCCCGGCGAGCAAATAATAGGGACTGCCGCCCAGTGTCAGCAACCAGATGCCGCCGGCAGCCAAGGGCAGCGACAGCATCAGGAAGACAAACGCCACAACGGCGGCAAAACGATGACGACTTGGCGTGGGCGAGGTCGGCATGCGGGGTCAGGGGTGGGCTAAGGGGAGGGTCGCTGCAACGTCGGAACTCGACGTCATCACGTAACCCACCGTAGCCACCCGCAGCCACTCGCGATGTCGGATGATCGATCCCCGGCTTGTAGGAAAGGACCGTGGTGCCAGGCTCTGCCGGGGCGAACCCCGGAAGGCATGCCCGCGACCGGTGAGGGGTCCAGGTGCTGGCGCCGGATCCGGGCGGGTCCTCAGTGCGGCGCCGCTTGCGGCCCGCGGATCAGCTTGCCGGGCAGCGCCCCGGTGCGCTGGCCGTCCTTCATGATCGCCTGCCCGACTTGAAGGTGGCCACATAGCCTTCAGCGGTCTGCACCAGGCGTCGCCCGCCGGCCGGCAAGTCGAACGCGACGAACGGCGGCGGCAAGCGCAGCCGGTCGAAATCGATGATGTTCAGGTCGGCCAGATAGCCGGGCTTGCAGCAGACCGCGGTCCTTCATGCCGTAGATGGCGGCGGTATCACGCGTCTGGCGCTGCACCATCAGTTCCAGCGGCAGCGTCGGGCCGCGCTGGCGGTCGCGTGCCCAGTGCGTCAGCATGTAGGTCGGCATGCTGACATCGCAGATGTACCCGCAGTGCGCGCCGCCGTCGGCCAGGCTCATCATGGTGCGCGGGTGCTGCAGCTCGGTGTGCAGCTGGCGCAGGTCGTTGTAGGCGTAGTTGAAGCTCGGGAAGTAGATGATGCCCTTGCCGTCGTCCGCCATCAGCATGTCGTAGGCGACTTCCAGCGGGAACGCCCGCTGCGCTGCGCGATCGCGGCGATCGAGTTTTCCTGCGCGGGCTCGTAGTCCGGCTCGGCGCCCAGCGCGTACATCTTGTGGAAGCTTTCGCGTCAGGTACGACAGCCGCGAATCATGCCGCGTTGCACCGGCCATCGCCTGCATGTCGGTCAGCTGCGCGCGTACCGCGGGGTCGCGCAACCGGGCCAGCTTGTCGGGCCAGGCAGCGTCGACATCTTCTGCCACACGCGGGTGCGCCATGAACGGGTGGGTCGATCCCAGCCAGGCCATCAGGATGCCCGCCGGGCGTCCGGCAACCGCGCCGTACAGCGGAATGCCTGCCGCGTGGGTCTCGTCGAGGGCCGCCAGCAGCCGGATCCAGGTGTCGGGCGTCTGGTCGGTCTGCACCAGCGCAAACGCCACCGGCAACTGGTTGTCGCGCGCCAGCTGCCGCATCCACGGCAGCTCGATTTCCATCTGGTAGTGGTTGGCGGTCATCTGGAATACGCCATGACCGACCTTGCCCATCACCCGGGCCAGACCGAGGATCTCGTCTGGCGAAGCGAAGGTTCCGGGCGGATATTTGCGCCCCTGGTACTTGTGGATGATGGTGCGGCTGGTCGAGAACCCCAGCGCCCCGGCACGCAGTCCGGCGTCGACCAGCTCGATCATGGCCTGGATGTCGGCCGGTGTGGCTTCATCGTGGGTGATGCCACGCTCGCCCATCACGAAGGTGCGCAGCGCCGAGTGCGGAATCTGCGCGCCCACGTCGAGTGCCCGCGGCATGCGCTCCAGCGCATCCAGGTACTCCGGGAAGCTCTCCCATTGCCAGTCGATGCCTTCGGCCAGCACGGTGCCGGGGATGTCTTCGACACCCTCCATCACGCTGATCAACCAGTCTCGCTTGTCGGCATGCACCGGCGCAAAACCGACCCCGCAGTTGCCCATCACCACGCTGGTGACGCCGTGGTCGGTCGACGGGCTCAGATACGGATCCCAGGTCACCTGGCCGTCGTAGTGAGTGTGTACGTCGACCCAACCGGGCGTGACGATGGCGCCGCTGGCGTCGATGTCCTGCTTGCCTGGCGCGAGCTTGCCTCCCGACGGCGGCGATGCGCCCGCCTTGAATGCCGATATCGCCGGTATAGCGCGGCGCTGCCGCTGCCGTCGACGATGGTGCCGCCGCGAATGGTGGTGTCGAACATGGTTCTATTCCTTGTCACTCGAGCTTGATGTTGGCCGCGCGGATGACCTCACCCCAACGGCGTGAGTCGCTGTTGACGATCGCTCCGAATTCGGCGCCTGAAATGCCCGATGGCTCATTGCCCTGCTTCTCGATCACTTGCAGCATTTCGGGCGATCGCACGACTTTGGCAGAGGGCCGCGGCGACCTTGGTTGCCAGCGCGGGTTCCATGTTTCCCGGGCCGAACAAGGCCTGCCAACCGACGATGTCGAGTCCCTTCACGCCCTGCTCGGTCAAGGTCGGCAGATTCGGGCAGCACCGATACACGGGTCGGCGTGGCCGTTCCGATGCCCTTTGCCTTGCCGGCCTTGATCAGGGCGACTGCGCTGGATGTGCCGTCGAAATAGAGTTGCACATCGCCGGCGAGCAGCGCGCGCGATGCATCGGCGGTCCCCTTGTACGGCACATGCACATCGTCGATGCCGCTGCGCATCTTCAGCAGCTCTGCATTCAGATGCGATGTCGAGCCGGTCGAGTACGAGGCGTAGTTCAACTTGCCCGGATTCGCCTTGGCGTAGGCGACCAGTTCCTGCACGTTGTTGAACGGTGCATTGGGTGGCGCGATCAGCACCGTTGCCGATTTCATCACCTGTGTCAGCGGCGTGAAATCCTTGACCGGGTCGTAGGGCAGCTTGGCGTACAGGTGCGGGTTCTGGGTGTGCGTGATGACGATCGTGTAGAGCAGGGTATGGCCATCGGCGGCCGAGCGCGCCACGTCCTGCGCGCCGATGAAGGTGCCCGGCCCCCGGCTTGTTGTCGACGATCACGGTGTGGCCACCGAGCTCGTCGCTCAACAGCTTGGCCACCATCCGCGCATTGCCGTCCGATCCCGAGCCTGCGGGGAATGGCACCACGATGCGGATCGGCTTGCCGGCGACCGGCCAGGCGGTCTGCGCGCTCGCGCTCGCCGAAAACGAGCCGGCGGCCAGCGACGTGCCGATGGCGAGCAGGACGGATGTCGCGCGGCGACGGGAAAGTGGGCTCATGTTGAAACTCCGGTGGGTGGAAGGATGCAGCAGCTCAGGCCATCGCCTGGCCGCCGTTGAGATCGAGCGTCACGCCCGTCAAGAACGACGCATCGTCGGACGCGAGGAATGCCACACTGGCTGCTACATCGTCAACCTCGCCGTGGCGGCGCAGCGGGATCTCGCCGAGCACCCGCTCGCGTTCCTCGGGGCTGCGCCGCTGCGACCACAACAGCCGCGTGCGGTTGGTCATCACCACGCCGGGGCAGATGCAATTGACGGTGATGCCATGGGGCCCGTATTCCATCGCCAACTGGCGGCCGAGCGCGGTCACCGCCCCCTTGCTGGCGGCGTAGTTGGCACCGGCGATCAGGCTGCCGAATCGTCCGGCCTTGGAGCCGAAGTTGACGATTCGCCCGTAGCGGTTGGCCACCATGCTCGGCAGGATGGCCTGGCAGGCCCAGACCGTACCCATCAGATTCAGGTCCATCACGCGTTGCCAGTCGGTGCTGCCTTGTTCGGCGAAGCGGTAAGGGGTGTGCAGCGAACCGCCGGCGTTGTTGACCAGGATATCGATCCGCTGCGCGTCTTCCAGCACCCCGGCCAGGCTGCGGGCCACGTCGCTGGCATCGAGCGAGTCCATCGCGGCGGTCGAGACTTCGAGCCCGCATGCGGCCGCGTGCCCGGCCGCCTGGTCGAGCGCAGCTGCATCGACGTCGGTGATCCAGACCCGCGCGCCTTCGGCAGCCAGACGCAAGGCCGAAGCCAGCCCGATGCCACGCGCCGCGCCGGTCAGCACGGCATTGCGGCCAATGAAGCGGCGGCACGCGTGGCGATGCGCTTCGGCCGGCCGCGGAGCGTCGAGCGCGCCGTAGTCGATGTGGGGGATGTCGTTCATGCCTCGATCATTCAGTTCATCCAGGTGCCGCCGTTGACATCGATGGCTTGCCCGGTGATGTAGCGGGCTTGCGGCGAGCAGAGAAACCATGCGCTGTCGGCAATTTCATCGGGCAGGCCGAGGCGACCGAGCGGGATCTGTGCCGCCAGTTCGGACCAGCGCTCACGCGGAATCATCTGGCCCTCGATCGAACCGGGCACGACGGCATTGACGCGGACTCCGCCGCTGGCCAGCTCGACGGCCAGTGATTTGACAAGGGCGAGCACCCCCGCCTTGGATGCGCAGTAGTGCGGCTTGATGCCGCTTCCGGACGGCTTCAATGCGGCCACGCCGGTGCGCGCGGCGCGCGACGAGATCATCACCATCGAGCCGCGGTTCGCCAGCAAAACCGGGATGGCTGATTGCGCGACCAGAAATGAGCCGGTCAGATTGACGTCGATGACGCGACGCCATTCATCGGCGGAGATCTGTTGCACCGGCCGGGCCGGTGCCGTGATGGCGGCCGAATGGATCAGCGCGACCACCGCCCCCAGCTCGCTGGCCCGGCTCATCATTGCGGCACAGTCCTGCAAATCGGTGATGTCGGTACGGATGAAATCGATGCCGTCGGTGACGGCCCCGGGAGGTGGCTGCAGGTCGGCGATCAAGACCTGATGGTCGGCGCTGAAGCGGCGCACGCACGCCAGGCCGATGTTGCTGGAGCCTCCGGTGATGACGACGACCGGACGCGGCATCACGGCTTTACCTCTCGCCACGTGAACGTCGCGTCGGCGGACACGCTGTATCGGTCTGGCGATGCGTCGATGGGCGCACCTTCCGTTCGAAGAAGGGCAATCTTGATGGTTGGCAAGGGTGGATCCAGGGTCGCAGAAGTCGACTGGCGGCTGATGATGCAAACGCTTGCACTGAGCTTAACCGGACGCTAACCGGCCGTCAACGACGGGTTTCACCGAATTGAATGGTCGCCGCTGCATCCGCTTGCATGCGGGTAATATCCCGGGTCACTGTCTGCTTCCAATGAGAACCAAAGCCCCCGCAGCGCCTCGTCGCGCCGAACCCGCCAGACCGGGGCGCTCTGCTTGCCTGGCAGATGTGGCCTCGCTGGCCGGTGTGTCGACCGGAACCGTTTCGCGGGCCTTGACGCGCCCGGAAATGATCAGTGAGGCAACTCGCGAACGCGTGCTGGCAGCAGCCGCCCGTCTGGGCTATGTCGCCAATGGTGCGGCGCGCGCGTTGTCCATGCGGCGCACGATGACGGTCGGCGCCGTCGTGCCGCGCTTCGGTGGTTCGTCGTTCCCGACGATGATCCAGGCCCTCGAAAGCGCACTGGCGGCGCAGGGCTACACCTTGCTGCTCGCCGCACCGGAACATCACAACGTCGACGAAGGCTCCATCCTCAGAGCGCTGTTGGAGCGCGGGGTCGATGCCGTGGCATTGCTCGGGTCACGCCACCCGCCGGAGGTGTTCGCGTTGCTCGAAGCGCACCGGACGCCTTACGTGATGATGTGGTCGGCACCGAGTCAGGCCGGGCCGAGTGTCGGATTCGACGAGGCGGCGGCGGCGGCGCTGCTGATCGATCACCTGGGTGCCCTGCGGCATCGCCAGATCGGTTTCATCGGTGGACGCACCATCGACAACGAGCGGGCGCTCAGTCGGCTCCAGGGGCTGACGCAAGCGATCGCCAGACGCGGGATGACATTGTGCGAACGCGCGCTGGTCGAAACCGAATACGGATTCCGCGAAGGTTTCGAAGCGATGACCGAAATACTGGGTCGCCGGACCGAAGCGACCGCTGTCGTTTGTGGCAACGACTACCTCGCGGCGGGCGCGCTTTCTGCGCTCGATCAGGCCGGTGTCGCGGTGCCCGCCAAGCTGTCCATCGCAAGCTTCAACGACAACGACTTCGCGCCATTCCTCCATCCGCCCTTGAGCACGGTTCGCCTGCCCATCAGGGAGATCGGTGAACGCGCCGCCGCGTACCTGCTCGGCTGTCTGCAAAACGCGCCGATGGCGCCCGCGCAGTCACTTGGCGTGGAGCTGATGGTTCGTTGCAGCACAGGCCCATGCCCGGCCGACGCCGGCTGACCGTAAAATCGGCAGCCCTCCAGCCTGTGCTGGCACAGGAGTTTTCCTTTATGGCAGATGTGGCATCCACTCGACGGCCGGCGGTCGTGTTGCTCAGTGGCGGGCTCGATTCGACCACGGTGCTGGCGATCGCGCGCGAGCAGGGCTTCGAGCCGTATGCGCTGAGTTTTTCCTACGGCCAGCGGCATCGTGCACGAACTGGCTGCCGCAGCGGCGGTGGCGCGGGCGCAGCGGTGCGGCGCGGCATGTGGTTGCCAAGATCGATCTGCGTGAGTTCGGCGGCTCGGCGCTGACCGCCGATATCGACGTTCCGAAGGGCCGCTCGGCCGACGACGATGGCGCACGGCATTCCGATCACCTATGTGCCGGCGCGCAATACCGTTTTCCTGAGTTTTGCGCTGGCCTGGGCCGAGACGCTCGGCGCGTCGGACATCTTCATCGGCGTCAATGCGCTCGACTATTCCGGCTATCCGGACTGCCGGCCCGAATATATCGCCGCCTTCGAGGCGATGGCCAATCTGGCGACCAAGGCCGGCGTCGAAGGGCACGCAGCAGCTGCAGATCCATGCGCCGCTGATGCAGATGAGCAAGGCGCAGATCGTCGCGCGAGGGTCTGCGCCTCGGCGTCGACTATTCGATCACCAGCAGCTGCTACGACCCGGCGGCCGATGGCCGGCCCTGCGGCAGCCTGCGACTCGTGCCTGCTGCGCGCCAAGGGCTTTGCCGAAGCCGGCGTGGCCGACCCGCTGTATCGTCCGTTTCGGGATGGTCTGAGCATGCCGACGCAGACGTTGTTCTGCGGCGTCGCGCCGGCTTCGAGGCGGCCCGCCATGTCGACATGCTGCCCGCCGGCCACCGCTCGCGCCGCCTGCACGGCCACAGCTTTCTGGCCAAGCTGCGCTGTGCGCTGCCGGCCGGCTGGGCCGCTTTTCCCGGCGGCGAGGTCGAGCGGCTGAGAAGCGAGCTGCAGGCGCGCATCGCGCGGCTCGACTACCGCCTGCTCAACGAGCAGATTGCGCAGCCGACCGACGAGAACCTGGCGCGCTGGGTGCGCTGCCCAGCTCGACGTGCCGGGCATCGAGCAGGTCGGCATCCAGAGCACGGCGCACGAAGGCGTCGACCTCGATCTGGCCGGCCATGCCCATGTCTGGCGGCGCTATGTCTTCCAGGCGGCGCACCGGCTGCCGAATGTGCCGCCCGGCCATCAGTGCGGGCGCATGCACGGCCATGGCTTCGAGGTCATCGTGCATGCCAATCAGGATCTCGGCAGCGCGCGACCTGGGCATCGACTACGACCACCTCGACGAGCTGTGGGCGCCGCTGCATGCCGAGCTGCACCATGCCTGCCTGAACGACCTGCCCGGGCTCGCCAACCCGACCAGCGAGATGCTGTCGAGCTGGCTGTGGCAGCGGCTGCAGCCGCAGCTGCCCGAGCTGTCGTGGATCACCGTCTACGAGACCGGATCGTGCGGCGCCAATTTCGACGGCAGGCGATACCGGATCTGGAAGGAGCTGACGCTCGACAGCGCGCTGCAGCTCAAGCGCGCGCCCGACGGCAGCCCGCTGCGCCGCATCCATGGCCATACCTATACGCTGCGGCTGCATCTGTCGGCGCCGCTCGATCAGCTGATGGGCTGGACGGTCGATTTCGGCGACGTCAAGGAGCTCTTCAAGCCGATCTTCGCGGCGCTCGACCACCAGCCGCTGCACGAGATCGCCGATCTCGAGGATTGCGATACCGCCAGCATCGCGCGCTGGATCCTGCACAAGGCGCGCGCGCGGCTGCCGCAACTCGACCGCGTCGACCTGTACGAGACCCGCGGCTGCGGCGCGATCGTCAGCACCGGCGACGATGGCCCGGCGCTGCCGATCTGATGGCCCACCCCCGTAGCGCCTTCGGCGGCCTTGCAGGCCGCGCCGGGCCGGCGAGCCCGGCCCCTCGCCAGGCGCCAAAGGTCCCCGGACCCTTGGCGTCCGGGCTCTGCCCCTCAAGGGGGCGCCGCCAGCGGACCGGCGAAGCCGGATCCGCGGCGGCCGCTTGATCAATTCGAGCGCAAGTGGTGGCGGTCGCCAACGTTCAGACAGAGCATTCGACATGACTTATAGCGTCAAGGAAATTTTCTACACGCTGCAGGGCGAAGGCGGCCAGGCCGGGCGCGCGGCGGTGTTCTGCCGCTTTGCCGGCTGCAACCTGTGGAATGGCCGCGAGCAGGATCGGGCGGTGCGGTCTGCAATTTCTGCGATACCGATTTCATCGGCACCGACGGCCCGGGCGGCGGCAAGTTCAGCGACTGCGCAGGCACTGGCCGACGCCGTCGCCGAGCAATGGCCGACAGGCGCAGCGCGGCAAGCCGCTGGTTGTCTGCACCGGCGGCGAGCCGCTGCTGCAGCTCGACGAGGCGGCGGTCGATGCGCTGCACGCAGTCGGCTTCGAGATCGCGGTCGAGACCAACGGCACCCAGCCGGCACCGGCCTGGCCTCGACTGGATCTGCGTCAGCCCGAAGGCCGATGCCGAACTGGTGCTGACCAGCGGCAGCGAACTGAAGCTGGTCTATCCGCAGCCGTGCGGCGATGCCCGAGCGCTTTGTCGACCTCGATTTCGAGCATTTCTTCCTGCAGCCGATGGACGGCATCGAAGGCCCGACGCAATACCCGGCTGGCGGTCGACTACTGCCTGCGCATCCGCAATGGCGGCTGAGCATCCAGACCCACAAGGTGATCGGGATCGCGTGACTGGCCGACCCGAGGCCGTGGCCGCCGCGGCGAACTCGGCAGCCGCGGCGCCAGCCTGATGGCGATCCGCTCGGCTCATCCACTGAGCCGGACCGGTCGACCATCCGGCGATGAACGACCGCATCCGCCCCGGCCTGCTGGTCCTGCACGGCAACCGCGCCGAGTTGCTCGGCGAGGCGGTATTCGAATGGATCGCCGCCAATCCGCTGCGGCGCGCTCGAGGAAGAGATCTTTCTGGTGCAGAGCAACGGCGTCGCCGAGTGGCTGAAGATGAATCTGGCCAGCGCACGCCGGCATCTGCGCGGCCACCCGGGTCGAGCTGCCGGCGCGCTTCCTGTGGCGCGCCTATCGGCAGGTGCTCGGCCGCGATGCGGTGCCGGCGCAGTCGCCGCTCGACAAGCTGCCGCTGACCTGGCGGCTGATGCAGCTGCTGCCGCACGCTGCTCGAGCGCCCCGGCTACGAGCCGCTGGCCGGCTTTCTGCAGCGCGGCGGGCTCGACCGCCGGCTGCAGCTGGCGCAGCGCCTGGCCGATCTCTACGACCAGTACCAGGTCTACCGCAGCGACTGGCTCGGCGCCTGGGCGGCCGGCGACGATCGCCTGCCGGCAGCGGCCACGGCCGGAGCGCCAGCCGCTGCCGCCCGGCCAGCGCTGGCAGGCCGGCCTGTGGCGCGAGCTGCTGGCGCCGCTCGACGAGCTCGAGCGCGCCGCGGTGCGGCCGCAACTGCACCAGCGCTTTCTGCGCGCGCTCGAATCCGGCGCCGCGCCGGCCATCGCCGCTGCCGCGGCGCGTCGTGCTGTTCGGCATGACGCCATGTGCCGATGCAGACGCTGCAGGCGCTGGCCGCGCTGTCGGCGGCATTGCCAGGTGCTGCTGGCGGTGCCGAACCCCTGCCGCTTCCACTGGGCCGACATCATCGAGGGCCGCGAGCTGCTGCGCTTCGACCGGCGCCGCCATCCGCTGCGCGGCGGCCGCGACCTGGCCGGGCTCGGCCTCGACGAGATGCATGCCCATGCCCATCCGCTGCTCGCCGCCTGGGGCCGCCAGGGCCGCGATTTCGTCCGCCAGCTCGATGCCTTCGACGATGCGCTGGTGGCGCAGCAGCGCTTCGCGCTGAACCGCATCGACCTGTTCAGCGACGGGCCGGGCGCCACGCTGCTCGAACAGGTGCAGGCCCACATCCGCGACCTGCTGCCGCTGGCCGAGCATCCGCAGCAGCCGCGTCGCTGCCGCCGACCGCTCGATCGTCTTCCACATCGCGCACAGCGCGCAGCGCGAAGTCGAGATCCTGCACGACCAGCTGCTCGATCTGCTGGCCGCGACCGCGCCGGCGCTGCGCCGCTGCAGCCGCGCGACATCGTCGTGATGGTTCCCGACATCGCGGCATTCGCGCCGGCGATCCGTTCGGTGTTCGGCCAGTATGCGCGCGGCGATGCGCGCTTCATCCCGTTCGACATCGCCGACCTGCAGCAGCGCGGCAACAACCCGCTGCTGCTGGCGATCGAATGGCTGCTGCAGCTGCCGCAGCAAGCGCTGCACGCTCAGCGAGCTGCGCGACCTGCTCGACGTGCCGGCGGTGGCGCGCCGCTTCGGCCTGGCGGCCGACGAGCTGCCGCGGCTGTCGGCATGGATGGCGGGCTCCGGCATCCGCTGGGGGCTCGACCAGCAGCAGCGCGAGGCGCTCGGCCTCGGCAGCCTGCGGCGAACAGAACAGCCTGCTGTTCGGGCTGCGCCGCATGCTGCTCGGTTATGCCAGCGGCGACGCGGCGGCGTTCGAGGGCATCGCGCCGTATCCGGAAGTCGGCGGGCTCGAAGCGTCGATCGCCGGCTCGCTCGCCGACCTGGTGTCGGCGCTGCTGGCCTGGGCCGAGCGGTCGGCCGGCGATGCGACGCCGGCCGAGTGGGCCGCAGCGGCTGCGCGGCCTGGTCGACGCTTTTCTGGCGCCGACCGACGACCACGAACGGCTCGAGCATCGCCGCTTTCGACGAAGCCGCTGCGCGGCTGGCTCGAGGCCTGCGACGCCGCCGGTTTTGCCGAGCCGGTGCCGCTCGGCGGTCGCCGCGCGAAGCCTGGCTGTCGGCGGTCGACGAGCCGACCGTCGGCCGCCGCTTCAGGGCCGGCGGCGTGACCTTCTGCACGCTGCTGCCGATGCGCTCGATCCCGTTCGAGGTCGTCTGCCTGCTCGGCATGAACGATGGCGACTATCCGCGCAGCAGCAGCCGCAGCGATTTCGATCTGATGGCGTTGCCCGGGCCAGGCGCGCCCCGGCGACCGCTCGCGCCGCGACGACGACCGCCAGCTGATGCTCGAGGCGCTGCTGTCGGCGCGGCGGGTGCTGTACGTCAGCTGGACCGGCCGCAGCGTGCGCGACAACAGCGTGCAGCCGCCGTCGGTGCTGGTGTCGCAGCTGCGCGACTACCTCGATGCCGGCTGGCCGGGCGAGGTCGTGCGCGCAGCGCACCACCGAGCACCCGTTGCAGCCGTTCAGCCGCCGCTATTTCTGCCGATCGGCAGCCGGCCGATGCCGGCCGGCGCCACCGCGCTGTTCACCCATGCCCGCGAATGGCGCGCCGCCCATGCCGGCGCGAGCCGCCGTCGCGCCAGCCGCGTGCCGGCGCCGGCCGCCGGCGAGCCGGCCGCCGACGCGCGATGGCACGCTGACGATCGCCGAGCTGGCGCGGTTCCTGCGCAACCCGGTGAAGGATTTTTCCGCAACCGGCTGGCGGTGGTCTTCGCCGAGCGGCAGGACCTCGCGCGCCGACGACGAAAGCTTTTCGCGTCGCCGGGCTGCAGCACTACCAGCTGCTCGATGCGCTGCTGAAGCAGGTGCAGGACCGCATCGAGCAGGCGTAGATCCAGCGCGCTGCCGGCGCCGCGACGAGGCCGAGCTGGCAGCGCTGCTCGACGCACCGATCGAGCAGCTGCGGCTGAGCGGCAGCCTGCCGATGGCCGAGCTCGGGCGCCGCGAAGCCGCTGGCGATGCGCGACACGCTGCTGCCGATGCTGCACGTCTGGTACCGGCAGCAGGCCGCCCATCCGCATGCGACTGCCGAAGCAGCTGCTGCAGTTCGAGGCCGCGGTCTGCAGCTGGCCGACTGGCTGACCGGCGCTCGCATGGCAGCGGCCGAGTGCGGCGACGCCGCGGCCTGCTGGCTCGAGCTGACGCCGAGCCGTCTGCTGGTCAGGGCCAGGAGAAAAGCGCAAGACCGGCTCGTGGTCGAGCGGCTGCGCATCGACAAGCTGCTGCGCGCCTGGATCACCGCGCTGCTGGCCAGCGCGAGCGGGCAGCCGCTGCGGCGGCATGCTGGTCGGCCGCGATGCCAGCGTGCGCATCAGGCCGATCGACCCCGAGCCGCCGCGCGACACGCTCGGCGATGCTGCTCGACGTCTGGCACGACGGCATGGCCGCGCCGCTGCCGTTGCCGATCAAGACCGCATTGGCGCAGCTTGCCGGGAAGGGCAAGCCGGCCGACGTCTACGACGGCGGCTTCGGCAGGATCGCGCGGCGAAGTCGACGACGATCCCTGCCTGGCGCGGATGTTTCCCGACTTCGAATCGCTGGCCGCCGACGGCCGCGTTCGCCGAGCTGGCGGAGCGCGTCTACCGCCCGCTGTTCGACTGGGTCGACGCACAGTGTCAGGCGTCGAGCCCCATCCTGAAGCCGGGCTCGGTCTGGCCAGCAATCTCGCCATCGACGAGGTGGCGGAGTAATGGCTTCGATGCGACATTGGCACCGCCGCTCGCGCGCTCGATGCGGCGACGCTGCCGCTGCGCGGCAGCCGGCTGATCGAGGCCAGCGCCGGCACCGGCAAGACCTGGACCATCGCCGCGCTGTATCTGCGGCTGGTGCTCGGCCATGGCGGCGAGGCCGGCTTCGCACGGCCGCTGGCGCCGGCCGAAATCCTGGTGATGACGTTCACCGTGGCGGCCACGCGCGAACTGTCCGACCGCATCCGCAGGCGGCTGCTCGAAGCCGCACGCGGCCTTCCGCGGCAGCGTCGCGGCACCGGCCGACGATCGGCTGCTGGCCGAACTGCTGGCCGCCTATCCGCGGCCGGCGCCGACGCCAGCCACGCCGCATGGCGGCTCGAGATGGCGGCGCAGGCGATGGACGATGCCGCGGTGCACACCATCGACGCCTGGTGCCAGCGCATGCTGCGCGAACATGCCTTCGACAGCGGCTGCCTGTTCGACGAGGAACTGACGCCGACGAATCGGCGATGCTGGCCGAGGCCGCGCGCGACTACTGGCGGCTGCAGGTCTATCCGCTGGCGCGGCGCGGCGCTCGATGCGGTGCTTGTCGGTCTGGCCCGATGCCGGCCGTCTGGCTGCCGAGGCGCGCGCGACTGGTCGAGCAGCCGTGGCCGGCGGCGGCCGGCGACGGCAGCCTGGGCGAGCTGATCGACCGCCTGCGGCAGCAACGCGCAGCGCCGAGCTGGCCGCGCTGAAAGACGGCTGGGTCGAGCGTGCCGGTCAGATGGCTGAGCTGGATCGAGCGCAGCTCGCGAGCCCGTCGTGTCCGTTCAATCGGCGCAAGCTGAAGCATCAAGATCTGTCGACGCTGGCTGCAGGCGCTGGCCGACTGGGCGGCCGATCCGCATCTCGAACTGCCGCGAGCTGAAGACGGGCGCCGAACGGCTTCACGCCAGCCGGCATGCACGCAGCGCTGAAGCCCGGCCGGACGCGTCGATCTGCCAGCCGCATTCGCCGCCTTCGGCGAGCTGATGAGACGCCCTCGCCGCCCGCGCGCCGTTGTCGGTCGCGCTGCGTCCGCATGCCGCCGTGCAGATCGCCGCCCGGCTTGCCGAACTGAAGCAGCAGGCCGGCCGTTTCGGTTTTGCCGACATGCTGAACCGGCTCGACCGCGCGCTCGACCCGGCGCAGCGGCGCCGTCTGCCGAGCGCCTGCGCGCCAGCATCATCGCCCGTTATCCGGTTGCGCATGATCGACGAATTCCAGGATACCTCGCCGGTGCAGCTGCGCATCTTCGATCGCCTGTATCGGATCGCCGACAACGACCCGACCACCGCGCTGCTGCTGATCGGCGACCCGAAGCAGTCGATCTACCGCTTCCGCGGCGCCGACATCCACAGCTACCTCAGCGCGCGGCGCAAGACCGCCGGCCGCCACCACATGCTGGCGACCAACCACCGTTCGACAGCGCCGCTGGTCGCGGCGGTCAATTACCTGTTCAGCCGCGCCGAGGGCCGCGCCTATCCGGCGAGCCGGCGGCCAGCAAGGCGCCTTCATGTACGCGCGTCGCCTCGGCGGATCGGTCGGCGGCGCCATCGAACCCGTTGCCGTTCGTCGAGGTCGGCGCGCGCGGCCGCGCCGAGCGGCTGGTCGACATCGAGCGGCGCGGTCACGGCGATGCAACTGGTGTTCGAGGCAGGCGCCGGCGACGCCGACGGCATCCGGCGGCGCTTTGCACAACGCTGCGCCGAACAAATCGCGACGCTGCTGAACGACGACCGGGCCGGTTTCGACCGATCCGCCAGCGACGGCTTCAGCCGCCTGCATCCGGCCGATATCGCGGTGCTGGTGCGCACCGGCCGCGAAGCGCGGCGGTGCGCCGCGAGCTGCAGCGACGCCGAGTCGCGTCGGTCTATCTGTCCGACCAGGACTCGGTTTTCGCCAGCGCCGAAGCGGCCGACCTGCTGCACTGGCTGCGCGCCGTTGCGCAGCCGCTGGACGCCCGGCTGGTCCGCGCGGCACTCGCGACGCGGCATGATCGGCCTGCCGATCGCCGAACTGTTGACCGCTTGCCGGCGACGATGAAGCATTCGATCAGCGCAGCGAGCAGCTCGCGCGGCTGCATGGCGCGTGGCAGACACAAGGCGTGCTGACGATGCTGCGCCGAAGCTTGCACCTGTTCGAACTGCCGGCGCGCTGGCTCGCACCCCGGCTGCCGCGCGATGGCGTTGCCGGATTGTCGACGCCGAGAGGCGCCAGCCTCGACGGCGAGCGCCGCCTGACCAATTTCCTGCACCTGGCCGAGTTGCTGCAAACCGCGAGCACGCGGCTCGATGGCGAACAGGCACTGATCCGCTGGCTGGCCGCGCAGATCGACGAGGCCGGTCTGCCGGGCGACGAAGAGCGAATCGTCAGGCTGGAAAGTGATGCCGATCTGGTCAAGGTCATCACCGTCCACAAATCGAAGGGCCTCGAATATCCGCTGGTCTTTCTGCCCTTCGCCAGTGGTTTCAGGCCGGTCGACAAGCGCGATACCTTGTTCGTCGATCTGGTCGACGAAGCCTCGGGCGAACGTGGGCTGCATCTCGACCCGACCGATCAGCAGATCAGCGCCGCCGATCTCGACCGCCAGCGCGAAGATCTGCGTCTGCTGTATGTCGCAATGACAAGGGCGCGACACGCGCTGTGGGTCGGCCTGGCGGCACAGAGCGCGCAAGGGCGGCAATCTGTGGCATCGCAGCGCCGCCGGCCATCTGCTCGGTAACGGCCTGCCGGTCGATGCAGACAGCCTGCCGGGCGAGTTGGCCATGCGGGTCGCCGGCCAGCAGTCGATCATCGCACTGCGATGTCGTCGACGCCGACGAGCCCATCGCCTGCAGCCGGCTGGCGCCGCGTGATCGGCCTGCTCCGTTGCGAACCGCGGCCGACTATGGCGGCGATTTCGAGCGCAACTGGCGGATCGCCAGCTTCTCGTCACTGGTGCGCGATCTGCCAGCCGTCGCTTCCAGGCTGGCCGCCGACGCGCAGTTGCACGACGACGAAACGGCTGTGGCCGACACCGAGGTGTCGATTGCGGCGCCTGCGCCGAACGCGGCCGCCGAGCCGATGGGCGGCAGCCTCGATTTGTTTGCCGACGAGCCCTGGCATCTTTTTCCACGCGGCTCGGTGCCGGGCAATTTTTTGCACGACATGCTCGAGTGGCTGGCGACCGAGCGGTTCGCGCTGGCCAGTTCGCCGGTGTTGCGGCTGGAGCTGTTGCGCCGCTGCGAGCGTCAGGGCTGGGGGCACCGCCGGCAAGCGGTCCTCGACTGGCTGACGGTGTTGTCGCGAACGCCGCTGCAGCCGCTCGACGTGGCGCTCGAGGCGATCGCCAAGCCGCTGCCCGAGATGGAATTCTGGTTCGACAGCGACCGCCTGTCGGTCGCTGCCATCGATGAACTGTGCCGTCGGCATCTGCTGCGGGGCCGCGACCGTCCGGCGCTGCCGCGCAGCGAATTGAACGGCATGGTGATGGGTTTTGCCGATCTGTTGTTCGAACACGGCGGGCGTTACTGGGTGCTCGACTACAAGTCGAACTGGCTGGGCGACGACGATGCAGCCTACACACCCGACACACTTGAAGCCGCCATGGCCAGCCACCGCTACGACGTGCAGGCGGCGATCTACCTGCTGGCGCTGCATCGCCTGCTGCGAAGCCGGCTCGGCGCTGGATACGACCCGTTGCAACAGCTCGGCGGCGCGATCTACCTGTTCATGCGTGGCATCAACGGGCCGGCGCGCGGCTGCCACGTCGATCGGGCCGTCACTGGCGTTGCTCGAGGGCCTCGACGCGATGCTGGGCGCGCCGACGGTGGCGAGCGCACGATGAGCCGGTTTGCCGCGCCGGCCGACGACGCCTTGCGCCGGCTGCTCGGCGAGTTGGCACGCTGGAGCGAGCAGCGCTGGATCCGTCGCCTGGATAGTGCCTTTGCGGCGCTGTTGGTCGACCTGTGCCCGGCCGTACCGGCTTCGGTGGTGCTGTCTGGCGCACTGCTGGCGCACGTCGAAGGTCGAGGCCACAGTTGTCTGGCGGTCGACCGCCTGGTGAGTGACCGTGGCGCCTCGCTCGGCCTGCCGCCACTTGCGGCGCAAGCGCTGCGCGACCTGCTCGCAGCGCTGCCGTCGACGCCGGCCGACTGGCTTGCCGATCTGCAGGCCTGCCCGCTGGTGCAAGTGGCTGACGAGGCCGATCCGCCGGCCGCGTCTGATGACGGCCAGCCGCTGGTGCTGCGCGACGGCAGGCTCTATCTGCGCCGCTACTGGCATGACGAGTTGCAGGTTGCGCGGCAGATCAACCAGCGCGCCGGCGAGTTGCTGCCGGTCGATCGCGGCCTGGCCCGCAGCTGGCTCGATCGCCTGTTTGTGCCGCCTGCCGAGGCGTCGGCCGAAGCAGCCGGCTTCGATTGGCAGAAAGCCGCCTGCGGTCTGGCGCTGGCCGGCAGGCTGACCGTGCTGACCGGTGGCCCGGGCACCGGCAAGACTTACACCGCGGCCCGTCTGCTGGCGCTGCTGCTGGCCGTCGACCCGGCGCCCGAGCGCTTGCGGATTGCGTTGGCCGCGCCGACCGGCAAGGCTGCGGCCAAGCTGCGCCAGTCGATCGCTGCTGCGCTGGCGCCGTTGCAAAACGCGCTTGGCGGCGCCTTGCCGCTGGCCGCGTTGGCCGGCCACATCGGCCCGGCGCGCACGCTGCACTCGCTGCTCGGCGCGCGGCCCGATACGCGCCGCTTCGCCCACGATGCGGCCCATCCGCTGGAAGTCGATGTGCTGATCGTCGACGAGGCCTCGATGATCCACCTCGAGATGATGGCTGCGCTGCTCGATGCACTGCCTGCAGGCGCGCGGCTGATCCTGCTCGGCGACAAGGATCAGCTGGCGTCGGTCGAGGCCGGTGCGGTGCTCGGCGATCTTTGTCACGATGCCGAGGGCGGTCGCTACGCCGCTGCAACAGCCGGCTTGCTGCAGGACCTGACCGGTCAGGTGGTGCCGCCGGCGCATCGCGGCGACGGCCCGGCGCTGGCCCAGCATACGGTGATGCTGCGCACCAGCCGCCGCTTCAGCGGGCCGATCGGTCAGCTTGCGCTGGCAGTCAATGCCGGTGATCTGCAGGCTGCACAAACGCTGCTGCTCGGCCCGTCCGATGAATCGTTGCGCTGGATCGATGCTGCCAATACCGTGCCGCTGCTGCGCCTTGCCGCTGGAACTCGAGGCAGCGGCGGCCTTGGCTACCGGCCGTTTGTCAGCTTGCTGCAGCGCCGGCCGCAGGGTTCGGACAAGCCCGCATTCGACGCCTGGGTGATGTCGCTGCTGAGCACATTCGAGCGCTTTCGAATTCTCTGTGCGCTGCGTGAGGGCGAATGGGGTGTCGACTCGCTCAACCTGGCAATCGAGCGTGCATTGCCGACCAGCGAGGCTGCATCATCCAGGCGTGGCGATTGGTACGAAGGCAGGCCGATCCTGGTGACCCGCAATGATGCGGGCCTTGGCGTCTTCAACGGCGACATCGGCATCGTGCTGCGCCCGCTGGCCGGGGTGGCGCTGCGCGCCTACTTTTACGAAGGTGACGCTTACCGCAGCGTTGCCATCAGCCGGCTGGCGCATGTCGAGACAGCGTTTGCAATGACCGTTCACAAGGCCCAGGGATCCGAATTCGGTCATTGCGTGCTGGTTCTGCCACAGGCACCGAGCCAGGTGCTGAGCCGTGAACTGGTCTACACCGGCATCACCCGCGCACGGAGCGCGTTGACGCTGGTCACGGGCCGGCGACAGGCTCTCGGCGACGCCCTGGCGGTTCGCACACAGCGCACGAGTGGCCTGCTCGACTTGCTGCAGCCGGGCACAGCAGGCTGATCAGCGTGGCCCGGATCAGATATCCAGCAAGTAGACGTCGGCAGCAGCCCGCTCAGACGCACTGTGCGCACCGAGCGCATCGTTCCACGACGGATCGCCGGCATCCTGCGTCGGTTGCAGGCCGGTGGTCATCTGAGCGACTTCCTCCGAGCCGGCGTCGAACTCGCCGACTTCTTCGCGGCTGTCGAGAAACAGCCGGGCAACCATCGAGCCCGCGGACTCGATGATGACCAGGTAGCGGGCAGGCGCGCGGTGCGGAGCACCGGCAGGCTGGTGTTGTGATTCGATTCCGAAACCTTGGCTCATCGCCGCATCTTGCCAGAGTTTTTCAGCGCGGACCGGGCGAGCGGGTCAATTCGCGACGCCATTCGACCAGACGCGTCTTCAGGCGTCGCCGGTTGTCTGCGCCGATTCGCAGCATGATCTTCTGCCCTGACGACAACTGTTCGAAGCTGCTGTCCAGAAATTCATAGCGAACCCAGGGTCGGGTCGAAACCAGCGGCCCTTTGACCTCGGTCAGATGGACGGCCAGCGGCTCGGGTGCTTCGGGCGTTGCCAGCAGCTGGTCGATCACTTCGACAAAGCGGTCGTTGAAATACCGGTTCGGATAACCGATGTCCTCGTAGGCCTGCTGCAGCATCGGATAGGCCATCGTGTAGATCTTCGCCAACTGCTTGATGTCGACCGCTTCGATCAGGCGCACCAGCGGCACATAGCGTTCCGCATTGCCGCTGTTGATCACTGTCCTGCCGTCGCGCTCGTCGATCAGAAATCGACCGGCGGTGGGGTTTACCGGCCATGACGACGGCGGCGCATGGGAGCGGCCGAGGTTGTCGACCGTCGCCACGACGCGGCGCGGAAAGTCAGCGGTCTGCAGAAACCCGGCGGCCGCCTTGCTGCCAATCAGGCCCGACAGCATGGTGACGAAGTCGAACCGGGCTGACGAAGGATCCGACGCGGCCTGTTCGACCGGAAACAAGGCCGGCGGCGCCGATGCGGCCGCGTTTGTATTGGCGGGCGCGGCAGCGGCAACGTTGTCGACCGGTGGGCTGGATGCCGCCCCGCCGGGCGCCACCAGTTCGGTTGCCCCGCGTTGCGACCAGAACCATCCGGCGAAGGCGAGCAGGGCGATCCCGAAAACCGTTCCGAGTATCGATAAGGTCGATCGATTGGTCATGCAGGCGTGGCGGACCGGTGTCGAGGCCGTGTGTGCTCGAGGATCCGAAGCGGCGGCGGGCAAAGCTTGTGCATAGCTACAAATATAACCGGACAACAGGTGGCCGGTCCAGGGCGGTCGGAAAAGCCCACTGGCAACACAATATGGCGAATGGATTCGTTGTCCCAACTGGCGCTGGGTGCGCGCAATCGGCGTCGCGGTCATGGGCCGCCGCACGGCGGTCTGGAAGGCTGCTCTCTGGGGTGGCGTGGCGGCCACCCTGCCCGACCTCGACTCGTTCATCGATCATGGCGACCCGATCAGCAACATGACGCTGCACCGCGGCGACAGCCATGCCTTGTTCTGGCTCAGTCTGCTGGCGCCGTTGATTGCCTGGCTGGTCTGGCGGCTACATGGCCGGCAGCCCGCGCAGTTTCGCTGGTGGTGGCTGATGTTCTGGCTGGCGCTGGTCACCCATCCGCTGCTCGATCTGATGACGGTCTACGGCACCCAGCTGGCACGGCCGTTGACCGACCATCCGTTCGCCGTCGGCAGCATTTTCATCATCGATCCGCTGTACACGCTGCCGCTGCTGGTCGGCTTGATCGCGGCTCTGCGCTGGCGCTCACCGCGCGGCATGCGCTGGAATGCGGTTGGCCTGCTGCTCAGCACGGCGTATCTGGGCTGGAGCTGGCTCGCTCAGCAGCATGTCACCGGCGTGGCGCAGCGGGCGATTGCAGCGCAATCGATCCAGGCCGAGCGGGTGCTGGTCACGCCCACCGCCTTCAACACCGTGTTGTGGCGAATCGTGGTGATGACAGCCGACGGCTATCGCGAAGGGTTCCATTCGCTGCTCGACGCCGACCCGAGGATCGACTTCGACCGCTTCGATCGCGGCGCGTCGTGGTACCGGAAGCTGGCAGCACAAGCGCCGGTACAGCGCATTGCCTGGTTCAGTCACGGCTTTTTCAGCCTGTCTCGAAGCGACGGGCAGATCCTGATCAACGACTTGCGAATGGGGCAGGAACCTGCCTATACCTTTTCGTTCGTCGTCGCGAGCCAGGCTGATGATGGCTTGCGGCCGGTCGATGTACCGCGCTCAGCCGGCCAGCGGCCGAAAATCGGCGAGACACTGAACTGGTTGTGGCGCCGTGCGGCCGGAATCAGGATCGCGCCGCCACGCTGATACCAGCCTCGTTTTCAATTCTCGGCAGCGGGATTCAAGCTCAGTGCCCAAACCGATGAGTCATCGCCGATCTCGCGGCTGGTCGTCTCGAAACCCAGTTTGCGCGCCATGCCGCGCATCGATTCGTTGTCGTGCAGGATGTGGCCGATCACGCGCTGCGTGCCGCGGGCTTTCAGGTGGGCGATCAGCTTGTCCATCAACAGCCGGCCCAGACCCTTGCCCTTCAGATCCGAGCGCACGATCACCGCAAACTCGGCCTCGATATTGTCCGGATCGACCACCCCGCGTGCCACCCCCAGCGTTTCCTGGCCGGCGCCATCGGCGAGCGGGCGAACGGCGACAAAAGCCATCTCGCGTGCATAGTCGATCTGCGTCAGCCGGGCCAGTTCGCTGGGCGGCAACGTTCGGCGCGTGCTGAAGAAGCGCAGGCGCAGATCTTCGGGGCCGAGTTGGCGGGCGAATTCGCGGTGCTGCTGCCCGTCTTCCGGGCGGATCGGACGCAGCACGATTGGGTGGCCGTGCCAATCGATCGTCTCGACCAATTCAGCCGGATACGGGACGATCGAAAAGGCAGCCGCGCCACCACCTGCGTTGCGCGCGACGCGGATCCGCGCATCGAGTGCCAGCACGCCGTCGTGGTCGGCCCACAGCGGATTGATGTCCAGCTCGGCCAGCTCCGGCAGATCGGCCAGCATCTGCGAGACGCCGATCAACACATCGGCGATCGCATCGAGCCGTGCCGGTGGGCGATCGCGATAACCGGCCAGCAGCCTGGCAACCCGGGTGCGCGAGATCAGATCGCTGGCCAGCACGCGGTTCATCGGCGGCAGGGCGATCGCGCGGTCGGCCAGTACCTCGACCGCGGTACCGCCCTGGCCGAACAGGATCACCGGCCCGAATACCGGATCGATGCTGGCGCCGACGATCAGTTCGTGGGCCTGCGGCCGGCTGGCCATTGCCTGCACCGAAAAGCCTTCGATGTTCGCGTCGGGCTGGGCGATCTTCACCCGATCGAGCATCTGCTGCACCGCGGCTCGCAGCGCCTGCTCATCGGCCAGATCGAGCGCGACGCCACCGACATCCGATTTGTGGCTGATGTCGGGCGACAGGATCTTCAGCACCACCGGAAAGCCGATCTCGCGCGCAAGAGCGACCGCCTGCTCGGCATCGGCGCCGCATTCGACCGATTCGACCACCGGAATGCCGTAGGCCTTCAACACCGCCTTGGCCTCCAGTTCGTCGAGCATCTCGCGGCCGTCGGCCAGCACCGTCGCGACGATCGCATCGAGTCGCCTGCAGATCGGGCGGGCCGTTTTCGCTGGCGGTCGGCGCCTCCAGCATCAGCGCCTGGTTGCGCCGGTAGGTCGACAGCAGGTCGAAGGCGCGGACCGCCTCTTCCGGCGTGTCGTAGTTGGCGGCGCCGGCATCCTCGAAGATCTGGCGCGCACCGGCCACCGAGGCATCGCCGAGCCAGCAGGCCAGCACCCGATCGGTTGCGCCGCGTACGATCGGCGCGCAGGCGCGCGCGATATCGTCGCTGCGCACGATGGCGGTCGGCGCGTGCATGAACAACACCGCGCCGGCGCGTGCGGTCGGCCAGCACGGCCTGCAGCGTATCGCGTATAGCGCTGCACCGGCGCGTCGCCGATGATGTCGATCGGGTTGCTGCGCGACCAGGTTGCCGGCAGCACCTCGTCGAGCCGCTCGCGCAGCGCCTCGCTCATCTCGGCCAGCGCGATATCGGCCCGCGCCGCGGCGTCGGCCGCCATCACGCCGGCGCCGCCGCCGTTGGTCATCACCGTCAGCGCTGGTATCGCGGTTGGAGCCGAAGCGGGCCAGCGTTTCGGCGGCCATGAACAGATCCTGCAGCGTATCGACGCGCAACATGCCGGCGCGCCGGAACGCCGCATCGAAGACGATATCGGCGCCGGCCAGCGCGCCGGTATGCGAGGCCGCTGCCGCCATGCCCTTGCCGGCGCGCCCGGCCTTGACGACGATGACCGGCTTGTTGCGCGCCGCTGCGCGGGCTGCCGACATGAATTTGCACGGCGCCTCGATCGATTCGATATACAGCAGGATCGATCGCGTGCGGGCAGTCGCTGGCCAGGTGATCGAGCAGATCGCCGAAATCGACATCGGCATGTTCGCCCAGCGACACCATGTGCGAAAAGCCGATCCGCCGCGCACTGGCCCAATCGAGCACCGCAGTGACCAGCGCGCCCGATTGCGAAACGAACGCGACCTGCCCGGGCAGCGCGTCGGCATGCGAGAAGCTGGCGTTCAAGCCGAGATGCGGGCTCAGCAGGCCCAGGCAGTTCGGCCCGAGGATGCGCAGCAGCGTGGGCCGTGCGGCATCGAGCATCGCCTGCTTCTGCTGCTTCGACAGGCCGGCCGTCATGACGATTGCAGCATGGCATGCCGAGCGCGCCGAGCTCTCTGATCAAGCCGGTGACGCTGGCCGGCGGCGTGCAGATGCACCGCCAGCTCGGGCGTCTGCGGCAGATCGGCCAATCGCGCGCAAACCGGCTGTCCGTCGAGCTTGTCGTGTTTGAGATTGACCGCCAGCACCGCGCCATCGAACTTGCCGGCGCGCAGATTGCGCCAGACCGTTGCGCCGACACTGCCCGGCCGGTTCGATGCGCCGATCACGGCAACCGATTGCGGGTTCAGCAGCGATTCGAGGTGGCGGATGCTCATGGAGCGCAGTGTGACAGCACGGCGAGGCGGTGCGGACAGGCGCGGCGGTTCGGGCCCGAACCCGCATCAAAAGCTCGAGGTCCGAGGCGTTGCCCTAAAGATCGGGAGTCGTCGGGCCGCGCTCTTGCTGGTCCACATCAGTCAAGCGAGGCTGATCGGCAGGGATGGCGTGGGTCAACGCCGGGGTCGACCGCACGTCCCGATCGCCGTCATCCAGCCAGTCGCTGAGCAACATGCTGGCCACCGCGAGCACGACCGGGCCGATGAACAAGCCGACCAGGCCGAAGGCGAGCAGGCCGCCGATGACGCCAATGAACACCAGCCAGAACGGCAGGTCGACGCCACGCTGAATCAGCAGCGGCCGCAGCACGTTGTCGCAAGTCCCGACGATGACCGACCAGATCAACAGGAAGATGCCCCAGCCGGTGTCGCCGCTCCAGAAGACCCAGATCACAGCTGGCAGCAACACCGGCACGGTGCCGATCTGCACCAGACACAGGACAAACGCCAGCCCGCTCAGCAGTGCGGCAAACGGCACCCCGGCCAGCGACAGGCCCAGGCCGGTCAGCACACTCTGGATGACTGCGGTGCCACCCACGCCGAGCGCCACACCGCGTATCGCGCGGGTGGCCAGCAGCACAGCCGTGGCGCCTCGGGGTCCGGCCAGGCGGGCTGCAATTCGCTGCACCATGCGGGCGGCTGCCTCGCCATGCAAGTAGAGCAAGGCCGAGAAAAAGAGCGCAAAGACCGACTCGATGATGATGAAACCAAAGCCGCTGGCGCGGGCGACGATGCCTTTGGTGACGATGCCGGCATAAGGCGCCAGGCGGGCCAGTACACCCTCGAGTCCGGAAATGGCCACCTGGTCCCAGAACTGCACCGCCTTGTTTCCGAGAAACGGCAATTCGGTGACAAAGGCCGGCAGCGCGGGCAGGCGGAAATTGTCCAGATTCTTGATCCGCTCGGCAATTTCGCCGGCATTGACAACAGCCGCGGTGATGGCGAGCGACAGCGGCAACACCAGCAGCACCAGCAGGGCGAGTATCAGCAGGCTGACCGAAGCCCAGCGCTGGCCTGCCATGCGCTGCTGCAACCACAGCATCGCCGGCCAGGTGGCCACAACGATGACCACCGCCCACAACCAGGCGATCAGGAATGGCTGCAGGATCTGCAGCGACACGGCGCCCAGCGCAAACAGAAAGCCGATCACGAGCGCGGCGCGGGTCAGGTGGCTGGATGGCGGTGGGCCGGGTTGCGGGTTCATGACAGGTCGGTAATTCAGGTGCTCTATCCTAGGCGTCCCGCGGCAATCCGGAGCCAGACATCATGTCCAATCGCTTGACCCAGATCGCCACTCGCACGGGTGACGACGGCACCACCGGCCTTGGCGACGGCCAGCGGGTGCCGAAAGACGATTTGCGGATCCAGGCGATGGGCGATGTCGACGAGCTCAACTCGCAACTGGGTGTGCTGCTTGCCGAGCCGCTTCCGGATCCGGTGCGTGAGCTGCTGGTGGTCATTCAGCACGAGTTGTTCAATCTGGGGGGTGAATTGTCGATCCCCGGCTTCGCCTTGCTGAAAGCCGAGGCGGTGCTGCACCTGGACCAGGCACTTGCGCAATGGAACGCACAGCTGCCGCGGCTGGTCGAGTTCATCTTGCCGGCCGGCAGCCGAAGCGCGGCCCTGGCCCACGTGGCGCGAACCGTCGCACGCCGCGCCGAACGTTCGGTGGTGGCGCTGGCCAATGCGCGGCGCCGGACCGTCGCCCAACGACGGTGACGCGCCCCCGGTGCCGGCCGTACGTGCCGAACCCCGCCACTACCTGAACCGGCTGAGTGATCTGATGTTTGTGCTGGCGCGGGTGCTGAACCGCGCCAACCTGGATGGCCTGGGCGGCGACGATGTCTACTGGCGCAGCGAAAAGCTGGCGCGTGAGCAGGCTCGGTAGGTCCGACGCGCAGCGGCGGTTCAACGGGTCGCCGGCAAATCGTTGTCGATGATGGTTCGCGGGCGCTCGACGGTAAGAATGCGGTTTTCGAGTTCACCGATCTGCGCGGCCAGGCCATTGCCCTGTTGTTCGATCGACCGCTGCAGCTTGTCGAGTCGCGTATCCATGTGATTGCGCAGCTCGGTAAAACGGGATGCCTCGGCCTTGTCGGCCAACTCGCGTTGCGCCTGCAACTCCTTGGTCATCCGCCGCGCATCGAGCAACGCGCGCCCCTGCATCACGATGGCCCAGGCCGTGAACCCGACCAGTGCCAGCGCCAGCAATACCAGCATGATCACGCCCACCGGCGCCTCGACCGTGGTGAACCACAGCGACAAGGTGGTCGGCGTGGTGAACGCCGTCCAGTTGATCGCGGCGAAGACGCCGGTCAGCACCAGCAACAGCACAAAGATCAAGACACGAACCATCGCCGACTCCTCATATTTCGAAAGGGCGAGCGTAACCCGGCCCGGCGCGGGCCGGAATACCGTTGGGCGATCCGATGGCCGCGTTCAGGGGATACCCAGCAGCACTCGCCCGATCGCCTCGGCAACCTCGATTCCGTCGACACCGGCCGACATGATGCCGCCCGCATAACCCGCGCCCTCGCCGGCCGGGTACAGGCCCGCGACATTGAGACTTTGCAACGACCGGTCACGGCCGATGCGCAGCGGCGACGAGGTTCGCGTTTCGACACCGGTCAGCACCGCATCGGGCATCGAGAAGCCCTTGATCTGTCGGTCGAAGGCAGGCAAGGCTTCGCGGATCGCCTCGATTGCATAGTCCGGCAGTGCAGGGCGGGAGCGATCACCGAGATCGGCCGGTGTGACGCCCGGGCGATACGAGGGCTCCACATCGCCCAGCGCGCGCGACGCCTGGCCTCGAATGAAATCGCCGACCCGCTGAACGGGTGCCAGATAGCCGCCGCCGCCCAGTTCGTAGGCCCGTGATTCCCAGAAACGCTGGAAGGCGATGCCTTCGAGTGGATCGACCGCTCCGTCAGCAGCTGGCCGCAGCGCATAGTCCTGCGGTGTGAGCCCGACCACGATACCGGCGTTGGCGTTGCGCTCGTTGCGCGAATACTGGCTCATGCCATTGGTCACGACACGGCCTGCTTCGGAAGTCGCCGCAACCACCGTGCCGCCCGGACACATGCAGAAGCTGTACACCGAGCGGCCGTTGGCAGCATGGTGAACCAGCTTGTAGTCGGCCGCACCGAGCAGCGGATTGCCGGCGTTCGGACCGAAACGGGCACGATCGATCAGACCTTGCGGATGCTCGATTCGAAAGCCGATCGAAAACGGCTTGGCCACCATCGCGACGCCGCGTCGATGCAGCATCTCGAAGGTGTCGCGCGCGCTGTGGCCGAGCGCCAGCACCACCTGGTCGGCGTGCAGCTGCTGGCCATCGGCCAGCACCAGACCGCGCACCGCACCGCCTTCGATCACGATGTCGGCCACGCGTTGTCCAAAACGCACTTCGCCACCCAGCGTCTCGATTTCGGCACGCATCTTTTCAACCACGCCGACCAGGCGGAACGTCCCGATATGCGGTTTGGCGATCCAGAGGATTTCCTCCGGCGCACCGGCCTTGACGAACTCGCTCAGTACCTTGCGGGTCAGGTGGCGAGGATCGCTGATCTGGCTCCACAGCTTGCCGTCGGAAAAGGTGCCGGCGCCGCCTTCGCCGAACTGCACGTTCGACTCGGGGTCGAGGATCTGCTTGCGCCACAGGCCCCAGGTGTCCAGTGTGCGTTGACGGACCGCCTTGCCGCGTTCCAGAACGATCGGCCGCAGGCCCATCTGGGCCAGCACCAGCGCGGCAAACAGGCCACACGGCCCGAACCCGACCACCACCGGCCGCGGCCGCGCGCTGGCGGCAAGATCGGCCGGTGCATGGCCAACAGGCCGGTATCGCGTATCGGGTGTCGGGCGAATGTGGGGGTCGCCACTCAGGCGTTGCAGTACGGCCGTTTCATCGGCCAACGCGCAGTCGACGGTATAGATCAGCACGATGGCAGTCTTCTTGCGCGCGTCGTGGCTGCGCTTGAAAACCTCGAATCGCAACAGTTGCGTGGCATCGTCGACGCCGAGCCGGCCAATGATGGCGTCGCGCAGCATCTCCTCGGGGTGATCGAGCGGCAGCCGCAGGTCGGTGATTCTCAACATTGCCCGATTTTCGGCGATCCGCCGTCGATGTTGCCTTGAGCCGGCCTGACCGAAAATCGACCAACCGAAGGAGCCAGCATGGACCGACTGCATGCCATGCGTGTTTTTGCCCGCGTCATCGACCTGGGCGGCTTCGCCGTGGCCGCGCGCGACCTCAACGTGTCGCCGGCCGCCGTCACACGGCTCGTCGCCGACCTCGAAGAGCACCTCGGAACACGGCTCATCAACCGGACCACACGGCGTTTGTCGCTGACCGAGGCCGGGGCTGACTACCTCGACCGGGCGCGGCAGATCCTGGCCGATGTCGAAGATGCCGAGGCGCAGGCGAACCTCGCCACATCGGTACCGCGCGGGCACCTTCGGGTACTGGTTCCGCCGGCCTTTGCGGTGCATCAGATTGCCAAGCACCTGCCGCGGTTTCGAGCCGATTTTCCGCAAGTCAGTGTGGAGCTGGTCGCCACCGGCCCGGTCGAAACGCTCGATGAGAGTTTCGACATCAGCATCATCATCGTCGGCGAGCGGAACTTGTCAGGTGATTTCATCGCGCGTCGGCTGGCCACTTCCGAGGTGATCGTCTGCGCGTCGCCCGAATACCTCGACCGCCGCGGTCGACCCCAGCATCCCGATGAGCTGGCCGGCCACGACGCAATGATCCCGAACTATCTGCGCGAGTTGAACTTCCAGCGCATTCCCTACGCCGGTGCCGAACCGGCCGGCGAGCGGATCAGGTTGACCGCGCAACGCCCCGCATTGAGTACCACCCACATCGACACGATGTATGCCGCCGCGCTGGCCGGTCTGGGAATCGCCGGCCTGCCGTCGTTCGTGGTCGAGGATGCGTTGCTCGAGCAGGCACTCGAACGCGTGTTGCCGGGGTGGCACCTGCTGAGTTCGACAATCTATGCAGCGATGCCGACGCGCAAACACGTACCGGCGCGGACGCGGGCCTTTCTCGATTTCCTGATTGCGCGTTTCGGCAGCGCCGACCCGCTGCAAGACCCGTGGCTGGTGGCGGCCGGATGCCAGACCACGGTCGCGACAGCAAACCACGCAGCAACGAAAAAGCCGCCCGCAGGCGGCTCGTGAGCCTGGTCGATCTGCCGCGAGCCCGATCGATCGTGACGCAGCGCTTATTCGCCGCTCGACGCACTCGGGCCAGCGTGCTGCCGCCTGCTCGCGAGCACTGTCTGTGTTGCGCTGACGATCTCCGAAACTGCCATAGGCCTCGTTGCTCGGGGCCACGCCGCGGGCCTCAGCCAATTCGCGAACCACGTCGGCACGGCTGCGCCCGGTGTTTTTTGCCGCAGCCAAAGCAGCGTCCACCTGGGAATACGGCTGCGACGTCCGCATGATTTCATTGGCCGCCTGGGCGCGCGAGAGCTCGGCGCGAACGTCGGCACGGCTCAGCGTCGATGTCGAGGTCAGATCGGGCGCTTCGTATGCAAAAGCGGAAGCGCTGATCAGGGCGAGGCTCGAAGCGGCAATAAAAGTCTTGATATTCATGATGATTTCCTTAACAGTGTGTTGGTCAATCCGGGCAGGGCGGCCATCTGGGTCGGGCCGTCTTGTCCACCTCGGTGAGTCGCCGACTGACTTGTGGCTCATCGATGGGCTGAAGTCTAGGGATTACCCTGGTCCGGATAAACCGGTCTGAAAGGAATTGATCATTTCGAAAATCGCAATAGTCGAGCGATTTTTACTTCTGCCGGAAGGCCACTGCGGTGTATCGCCGGCCGGCGATGCGGCGCAGGATGGAATCGAGGCGGCCGCTGCCCAGGCTGCCGGGCGCAGCCGGACCAGTCAATAAAACACGTCGATCCGTCTGGCACCCATCAGCGGTTCGAGCAGGCGAGCCAACGGCCGCAAGGCGTTGTATCGCGCCGCTACGTGATGGGCGTAGCCGAAGAACCTCGGCAGATCAGCGCTGTAGGCCGGCTTGTTGTCGCGGTGCTTGAGCCGACAGAAGATGCCGAGCACCTTGAGGTGGCGCTGCAGCCCCATCCATTCGACCTGGCGCCAGAAGTCGCCGAAATCGTCGGGCAGCGGCAATCCGGCTCGCCGCGCCTGCTCCCAGTAGCGCACGGCAATGTCGAGTTCCCGCTCTTCGTCCCAACTGATGAAGGCATCGCGCAGCAGCGACGCCAGGTCGTAGCTGATCGGGCCGTTGACTGCGTCCTGGAAATCGAGAATTCCCGGCCCCGCTTCGGTCAGCATCAGATTGCGCGGCATGTAGTCGCGGTGCACGGCCACCGTGGGTTGGGCCAGCGCGCTGTCGACAAGCATCATGCAGGCCTGGTCCCAGGTCGCTTGTTCAGCAACGCTCCATTGACGGCCCAGCTCGCGCCCCAGGCACCACTGCGGAAACAGTGCCAGCTCGCGATGCAGGAGCGCCGCGTCGCAGGCTGGCAAGGCGCTGGCGTCAATGCCTGTTTGCCAATCGATCAAGGTGCCGAGAGCCCCGCGCATCAGGCTGTTGATGGCCGCCTGATCATCACGTGCCGCTGCCTCCTGCAATGCTTGCAGATACAAGGTCGTGCCGAGGTCACTCAGCAGCAGGAAGCCCGACTCGACATCCTGCGCCAGCACACGAGGCGCGTTCAGGCCGGCCCGGTCGAGCAGGCCGGCGATCGCGATGAACGGACGCACATCCTCGAGTGGCGGTGGCGCATCCATCACGATCAGGCTGGAGCCGGACTTGCCGGCCAATGCGGCGCAGTCGATTCGCAGATAGCGGCGAAAACTGGCATCGCTCGACGCCGCCCGCAGGCTGTCCGGCAACAGCCGATGCGTTGTCACCAGCGGTGCCAGCCAGGCGGCAAAAGCCGCTGCTCGTTCGGGATTGGGCCAGTGGAGATCGGCGGGCGGGGTCGAGGGCTGCAGCATGGATAATCGATTCTACGGAGTTGCCCGGTTCAAGCTGCCAGCCTGACCGAGGGCCGGCCGCTTGGCCTGACATCCATTGCCACCGATCCGTTCCATGCTGCGGGCCCCGGTCCGCCTTATCCTGCGTTTTCCGCCGAGCCTGCCACCGAGTGTTCGAAACGCCCGCGCCGAGTCTGCCCACCACCCTGCCAGCACGCCTGATTCGTGCGGCGGGCATTGCCGCGCTGGTTTTCGGCCTGCCGGTGGGTGTGCTTTCGCAGGCCATCGTGCCGGGTGAGCCCGACGGCAGGAAAGACATTCCCACCGTGCTGGAGGCGCGCGAGCTTCGGGGCCGTCCGGATCTCGACATGCAGGCCGACGGCGAGGTCCGTTTGCAGCGTGCCGATATCGACATCACGGCCGACCGACTGAGCTATGACTATGCCGACGACCAGGCCAGCGCCAAGGGCAGGGTGCGCATCGTCCGCGACGGCAATGTCTACAGCGGCCCGGAACTGCAACTGAGGTTGCAGACTTTCGAAGGCTATTTCTTGCAACCGGTCTATTTTTTCAGCAAGACCGGCGCCGGTGGCCATGCCGAGCGGATCGATTTTCTCGATCAAAACCGGGCAACCGCCAACGCTGCCACCTATTCGAGTTGCCAGGTCGATGACAAACTCGACGCCGAGGGCCGGCATGTCACACCCGCATGGCAGCTGAGCACCCGGCGGTTGCGGATGGATCTGGACGCCAACGAAGGCATCGCCGAGGGTGCCGTGCTGCGCTTTTATGGCGTGCCGATCCTGGCCGCTCCAGTCTTGAGTTTTCCGCTCACCGATGCCCGCAAATCGGGTTGGCTGCCGCCCAGCTTCGCCATCGACAGCAAGAGCGGCCTGCAACTGGCGGCGCCGTGGTACTGGAATATCGCGCCGAACCGCGATGCCACCTTGACCCCGAACCTGATCGCCAGACGGGGCGTCGGCCTTTACAGCGAATACCGCTATCTGGAGCCGAGCTACCGTGGCAAGGCAAATCTCGATCTGCTGCCGTCAGACCGAATCGCCGGGCGCAGCCGCTACTCGCTGGCGTTGCAGCACGATGCCAGACTGCGCGGCGATTCGCGCTTGTCGCTGCGCGTGTTGCGGGTCTCCGACGACGACTACTGGAAAGACTTCACCGCCAAGGTGCCGAGCCTGACGCCGCGGCTGCTGCTGTCCGATCTGCAGTTGAGCCGACCGTTTCGCCCGCTGGAGCGAGGCGGCGAGTGGACCGCCTACGCACGCGTGCAGAGCTGGCAGGTGCTGCAGAATATCGATCCGGCCAGCCGGATCGAAGCGCCCTACGATCGTTCACCGCAAATCGGCGTGCGAACCGAGCAGCACATCGGCTCAGGTCTGCAGGTCGATTTCAACGCCGAGTTCAATCGCTTCACGAATCCGGCCGGCATAACCGGAGGAGTCAGCGGGGTTCCAGTGGGCGCGCTGCTGCCACTGTCCGGACCGAACGGCCGACCGACCGGATCACGCGTTCATGCATTGGGATCGATCAGCCGGCCCTGGCTGACGCCGGGTTGGAGTTTGACGCCGAAGCTGTCGTTCAACGCCGCTTCGTATTCGCTCGATCAGCCGTTGGCCGACGGCAGCCGCACCCCGGCGCGAATCATTCCGACGCTGAGCGTCGACACCGGTTGGGTTTTCGAGCGCGATACCAACTGGTTCGGTCGCTCGCTGCGCCAGACCCTCGAGCCTCGCCTGCTGTATGTCAATACGCCCTATCGCGACCAGCGGCTGCTGCCGAATTTCGATTCGGCAATCAAGGATTTCAATTTCGATTCGATCTACACCGAGAACCAGTTTTCCGGGGTGGATCGGGTCAGCGACGGCAACCAGCTGACGGCGGGCGTGACAACCCGCCTGCTCGATCCGTCGACCGGTGTCGAAGCGATGCGCCTGGGTCTGGTGCAGCGGGTCTTGTTCCGCGATCAACGGATCACTGCCGATGGCCAGCCGACCACCCAGCGCCTGTCCGACCTGCTGCTGCTGGGCCGGACCAGCCTGCTGCGCGACTGGACGCTGGAATCGTCGGTGCAATACAACCCGGATGCGAAGCGGGTCGTCCGTTCGGTGGCCAGTGCGCGTTTTTCGCCCGGCCCGTTCCGCACCGTGAATGCGACCTATCGCTTGACGCGGGGTCTCAGCGAACAACTCGAACTGGGCTGGCAGTGGCCGATTTTCGGCAGTGTCGACGCCGCATTGCAAAGCCGGCGATCCGACCGGGGGTCGCGATTGCAGTTGGGTGGCCGCTCCGATTGCAACGGCACCTTGTATGGTGTGGGCCGCATCAACTACAGCACCGCCGACCGGCGCATCACCGATTCGATTGTCGGCATGGAGTATGACGCCGGCTGCTGGATCGGCCGCATCGTCGCCGAGCGACTGTCGACCGGACGCAGCGAAGCGACAACTCGATTGTTGTTGCAGCTCGAACTGGTCGGCCTGTCGAGGCTGGGCAGCAGCCCGCTGCAGGTCTTGAAGGACAATATCCCGGGTTATCGGCTGTTGCGCGAAACCTCGGGCGTTGGCTCGAATGTGGAAACCTATGAATGAATCGACCCTGGTGAGCATCTCTGGATCGGCCCCTGCGCCCCAGGCCACGCGGCGCAAACCGGCGGCAGCGGTGGTCCGGCTGGCCCTCGTGCGCAGGGCTCGGTGGGTGCGCTGGCTGATGCTGTCGGCCGCAGCCCTCGCGCTTCCTGCGCTTGCCCAGCTCAGGGCGCCGGCCAATAGCCAGGCCGGCGGCTCGCCGCCGGCTCAGGCAGCGGCGCAAAACGGCGGTCTGCGCGGTGACTACATCCTTGCCATCGTCAATCAGGAGTTGGTGACGGCCGGCGAACTGGCGCTTCGAATCGATCGCGTTCGCGACGCGGCCGCTCGCGCCGGGAACCGCCTGCCTCCCGAGGCCGAGCTGCGCCGCGAGGTCTTGAAAGCGCTGATCGACGAGCGGGTGCTGGTCACCGCCGCGCGCGAAACCGGCCAGCGAGTCGAGGAGGTCGAAGTCGACCGCGCGGTCAACAACGTGGCGGCTCAGAACCAGCTCACGGCTGCGCAGTTGCGCGCACGGCTGCAAAGCGAAGGCGTCGACTACGGGCGGTTCCGCCGCAACCTGCGCGACCAGATTCTGGTCGAGCGAACCCGCGAGCGCGAGGTGCAATCGCGGATCCGCATCACCGAATCGGAAATCGATGCCGAGCTGGCGCGCCAGCGGCTCGTTGCCGGCAACGAGACCGAGCTGAATATCGCGCAGATTCTGATTGCGGTGCCTGACGGCGCTGGCGATGCACTGGTCATGGAACGGCGCGTCCGCGCCGAAAATGTGCTGGCCCGGGTGCGTGCCGGCGAAGACTTTCCCGCCGTGGCGCGGTCGATGTCCGATGACGCCAACAAGAATCAGGGCGGGGTCATCGGCCTGCGCGAAGCTGATCGCCTGCCCGATGTCTTTGTCAACAAGGTGAAAGATCTGCAGGTCGGTGCGATTGCGCCTGAACTGCTGCGTACAGGTGCCGGCTTCCATGTGCTCAAGCTGATCGAACGGCGCGAAGCACCCGCATTCAAGGTGACCCAGACTCGGGTTCGCCATATCCTGTTGCGGCCATCCGCGCAACTGAGCGAACAGGCGGCGATCCGCCGCCTCGAAGGATTCAAGACCCAGCTGGTCGCCGGCAAGGCGGTCTTCGAAGACCTGGCGCGCCAGGTTTCAGAAGATGGCAGCGCCGCTGCGGGGGGCGATCTGGGCTGGACGTCGCCCGGCAGCATGGTTCCTGAGTTCGAACAGGCGATGAGCAGCCTGCAGCCCGGCGGCTTGTCCGATCCGGTGGTCTCGCGCTTCGGTGTGCACTTGATCCAGGTCGTCGAGCGACGCGATGTCGAGCTCGATTCGCGGCAGCAGCGCGAACAGGCACGCAATGCGCTCAAGGAGCGGAAATACGAGGCCGCCTATGAAGAGTGGGTCGATGAGATGAGGGCTCGCGCCTACGTCGAGATGCGTGAGCCGCCGCCCTGATGGCGGGTTTTGCTGCTCGCTGACGCGTCTGGCAAGGCGCAGTCATGAGCCATCACGCACGCAAGCGATTCGGCCAGCATTTTCTGACCGACGCGTCGGTGATCGGCGCGATCGTCGACGCCATCGATCCGCGCAACGGTCAGGCCTTGGTCGAGATCGGTCCGGGCCTGGGCGCCATGACCGCTTCCCTGCAGGCGCGCTGCCCGGGTCTGCAGGTGATCGAGCTCGATCGCGATCTGGCGGCACGTCTGCGCCGGCAGCCCGAACTCAAGGTGATCGAGGCCGATGTGCTGACGGTCGACTTCGCCGCGTTGGCAGCCGAGGCCGGACAGTCGCTGCGAGTGGTCGGCAACTTGCCATACAACATCTCGACGCCGATCCTGTTCCACCTGTTGAGTGCGGTCGATGCCATCGCCGATCATCATTTCATGCTGCAGAAAGAGGTTGTCGAGCGCATGGCCGCAACGCCGGGCCGGAAGGCTTACGGGAGGTTGTCGGTGATGCTGCAGTGGCGCTATGACATCGAGTCGCTACTCGATGTGGCGCCGCAGGCTTTCGATCCGCCGCCACGGGTCGATTCCGCAGTGGTGCGCATGACGCCGCTGCCTGCGGCTTCGATCACCGGGGTGAATGTCGAACGCCTCGGTGAACTGGTCGCAGTTGCATTTTCACAGCGTCGCAAGCTGCTGCGGCACACGTTGGGCAAGTGGATCGAGGCGCAGGGCATCGACTGCCCGTTCGATCTTCAGCGGCGCGCCGAAGAGGTGCCGGTGGCCGAGTATCTGGCGCTGGCTGGCGCCGCTTCGGCGCACGCGTGAATCGCCTGGAACCCGACCCTTCAAGGCACTGAGCGTCAGAGCGACGCCAGTCTCTTGACTGGTGGCGATAGCAAGCGCCGCGGCCCCGGCTTCCTCGAGGTTATCGAGCAACGCCAGTCTCTCGACTGGTGCCGATCAAGCAAACGCCGCGGATCCGGCTTTGCCGGTCCGCCTGGCGAGGGGCCGGGCCAGCCCGGCGCGGCCTGCAAGGCCGGCGAAGCTGCTCCGGGGGTGGGTCGAAACCAATCAGGCCGCGTTGAGCCACATCGAGGTATCAAAAGCACTGCTCATCATCGGCATGTTCATGCCGAAATTTGCGTTCGCTGCCGCCTTGGAGCCTGCTTTCGCAGGTTTGGCTGCAACATTCTGGGCCACATCTGTCGCCCGCTCCCATGACCCTTGTTCCTGGGAGCGGGCTACTGAAAAGAATAGAAGCACCTGAATGGCACTCGGCGCTCGGCCCAGAAATCAGCAGCGTCGCGAAAAATGTCGAGTAGCTGTTCGCGGGCCTCGCGGTCGAATCGCGGGTTGTCCGGCAGTTGCTCGAGAACGACCACAAACCCGGGTTGGTCGCCCGCCTTGCTGACCTGATCGGTCATGCAATCGAACAGGGCATCGAAATTCTTGCCGAAATGCGGCGGGAACAAAAATGCCTCGGCAATGATGTCGAGCACGTCCTGCTTGGACTGGGCCGCACCGAGATTCGCGTAAAGGAAATGCTGCTCGACGGCCTGCGCCGCCTGCATCAGATCTTCAACGCGATAGGCGCGGATCGATTGAACGATGTTCGGACGGACTGTATGCAAAAGCATGTCACGTTCCTCCTTGGATCAAAAAAAGAAAAGCGTCCGGCACGGGTAGGCACACGCCGACCGCAGGCCCGGGATGTTGTTTGAAAACGTTCACTGCACGATGCGTCTGAAACTGGTGTAGTGGTCGTCGGTGTAAAAGCAGAATTCGGGTGTTGAAGGGGGTTTTCCGCCGCAAACGATTCGTCGTGCGCCGCGATCACGCGAATACGGGGTTCGGACGGTATATTCGCGGTAATAACCCCGCGGTTTAGCCGGCAACAGGCGTTCGCGATTGCCAAACGTCATCCCGTCCTTGGGGTAGGGGAACGGTCCGCCTCGCGCGATCAGGCCTGCAGTTTGCCGGGCCTCTTGCGGAAGATCAGCCTGCCGCACGGTTGCCGACTCGGGTGTCTGTTCCTTTGCTGCGACCACGCCCGGGCCCAGTAAAAAAAACGCCGAGCCTGCCGCAAGGCCGGCCCTGCGCCAAGCAGACAACGCAAGTGGCCGACCTGAAAAAAACACGGGTTTTCCCTCAATCAAGAAAGCAGTATGTTACCGAAATGGCGTCAAAAGCTCAAGTGAGGGGCTTGTAGCCGACGCGTGATGGTGCGCGGTTAGTGGCTGCTTACTGCCAATAAAATTACGACAACGGCTGGCTGTATCGGTCAAGCACCTTTCCTATTGACCTGAACGAACCTGGTCGTGTCAATGAAGGAATGCAGGCTTTACGGAATATTCACCTTTTCGGTGCGTTCCGCGTTCCAGGGGATCGGGTCGATGACCAGATGAGTCGCCAGGAACACCTGGCTGCACGGCTTGCGCGATGCGCAGTACTGCGTAGTCTGCAGCGCAGGCACTGGCCGATACTGAGGGGCTGCAACCCGATTCGATGGCGCCTCCTCTGACAGAAACTGCTGACAAACCGCGCGGTGGTGTGGTTGCGCCGTTGATTCCGACCAGTCCGCGTTGGACTTCGCCCTCCCGGCGGCGGCGCCCCTGGCTGTGGCTGGCGCTGGTCAGCCTGCTGCTCATCGCTCAGACGGCATTGGTCTGGCTGACCTTCAATTTCGAGATCAACCGCCTGCAGGAGGAGGTTGAAACAGCATCGGCGAGCATCGCCGCCGACATCCGGCAAGCGATTTCGCGCGATCTGCAGAGCTTGCAGGCCCTCGGCTGGCGCGACGACGTGAGGCCCGCGCAGTGGCGAACCGAGGTGATCCAGCAGTTGCTGGAGCGGCGCGAGTTGCTGCGAATCGAGCGTCGCGACCTGCAGATGCAGATTGTCAGTGCCGTCGACGGGCCTTACCACCCACCGATCTTTTCGCGATTGCCGCGCAATGCGATCGATCAGGAAACCGAGGTGGCCTGCATCGCCGCCGCACGCGTGGGTGGGCCGACCTTCTCGCGCAGCTTCTTCGTACCCTTGCCGGGCGATCTCGGTGTCGAGGTCGTCGATGTGTGCATCCCGGTGCAGCGAAGTGGTCAGATCACCAGCTTCGTGGTTGCCAGCGTGTCGCTGCAATCACTGCTGGCCGAGGTGGTGAGCCCGACGCTGCTGCAGGACAACGAGCTGACATTCATCGATGTCGACGGCACGCGGCTGGCGCGCGCCGGGCGGCCGCGTGGTGGCGGGATCTATATTGCCGAGCGGCTGGTCGATCTGGCGGGTCAGACGATGCGCCTGCGGGTGGACAGCATCTCGGGCCGGCCCCAGTTGATTCCGAACCTGGCGGTTGCGCTGGTGCTCGGCCTGTCGCTGGCACTCGGCGCGGTGGTCGTGCTGTTGGCACGGGACATGCGCCGGCGTTCGACGGCCGAGCATGCGCTGGCCGAAGCATTGGCATTCCGCAAGGCCATGGAAGATTCACTGCTCACCGGGCTGCGCGCGCGCGACCTCGACGGGCGCGTCAGCTATGTCAATCCGGCATTCTGCGAAATGGTCGGGTTTGGCGCTGACCAGATCATCGGGCATGACCCGCCCCCCTACTGGCCGCCCGAGATGGTGCCTGAATACCGCCGCCGGATGCAGCTTCGCCAGTTGCCGATGGCCGACCCGCCAACGCCATCCGGAGTGGCTGTGCGCGGTACCTCGCGGGAGGGCTTCGAGACCACCTTCATGCGCAAGGACGGCGAGCGCTTTGCGGTGCTGATCTTCGAGGCGCCACTGGTCGACAGCCATGGCAAGCAGACCGGCTGGATGAGCGCGGCCCTCGATGTCAGCGACCAGCGGCGCATCGAGGAGTTGTCTCGACAGCAGCAGGAGCGTCTGCAGGCCACCGCCAGGCTGGCAACGGTCGGCGAGATGGCTTCGCTGCTCAGCCATGAGCTGAATCAGCCGCTGGCAGCGATTTCGAGTTATGCCGCAGGTTCGTTGAACCTGTTGAGCGACGAGAACGCGTCGGCCGACGATGCCGCCATGTTGCGCCAGGCCCTCGAACGGATCGGCGAGCAGGCCGAGCGGGCCGGCAAGGTGATCAAGAGTGTGCATGACTTCGTGCGCCGTCGCGAGCAGCAGCGCGAGCCGGTGCGGGTCGAGGTGCTGATGGAGGCGGTCTTGCCGTTGATGCGCCTGCAGGCCCGCAAAAGTGGCGCGCGGATCGAAGTTGCGCTGGCCGACGCGTTGCCGCGTGTCGTCTGTGACCGCACGATGGTCGAGCAGGTGCTGCTGAACCTGACACGCAACGGCATCCAGGCCATGGAGGAAGCGACGACCCGTGACGCAGCGCGAACTGCTGATCCGGGTGCGCAGCAGCCATCCCAACTGGGTCACCATCAGCGTGATCGACCGCGGGCCGGGAATCGGCGCCGATGTGGCGCAGCGACTGTTCACACCGTTTTTCACAACTCGCCCCGAAGGCATGGGGCTGGGGTTGAGCCTGTGCCGCACAGTGATCGAGCAACACGGTGGCGCGCTCGATTTCGAGCGGCTGGCGGCGCACCGTCGGCAGCGACGACACGGCCTGCCCTGCCACCGAATTCCGCTTCACGCTGCCGGCTGAGCGGTCAGCGCCGATCGCCAGACCATCGCATCCGTCACAAGCGTCACAATCGGGCTGAAAATCGCGCCAGCTGCGGCTTCTCGCTGCGGTACGCCACGTTGTTGCCCGATGAGCCAGCCGCCAGTACCCGACACCGCTTCGCCGACGCTGGCCACAGCCGGCTTCGGCCTGCCAATGGTCTATCTGGTCGACGACGAACCGGTGGTGCGCGATGCACTGGCCTGGTTGCTGCGGTCGCGTCGCTTGTTGAGCGAAGGTTTCGGCAGCGCCGAGCTGTTCGAGAAGATGATCGACGAACGCCTGCCCGCAGCCGCCCAGCGCGTCGACGAGCCCGACTGGCCGACCTCCCCGAGCTGCTTGCTGCTCGACGTGCGAATGCCCGGCACCAGTGGCCTGGTGCTGTTCGAGCGGCTGGTCGAACGTGGCTTGCTGGCCGCGCTGCCGGTGATCTTTCTGACCGGCCATGGCGACGTGCCGACCGCGGTCGCCGCCGTCAAGCGCGGCGCCTTCGATTTCGTCGAGAAACCGTTTGCCGACAATGCCTTGGTCGATCGCGTCGAGCAGGCCTTGCAGGCCAGCCTGCTCGGCACTGCAATCGCGCAAGAGCCGGCGCCTGTTTACCACCCGGCTGGCCGATCTGTCCGAGCGCGAACGCGAAGTGATGCGGCTGGTCATCGACGGCCGGCAGAACAAGCAGATTGCCGACAACCTGAATATCAGCGTGCGAACGGTCGAAGTGCATCGGGCCCGAGTATTCGAAAAGATGGATGTGCGCTCAGCGGTTGAATTGTCCAACCTGATCCGCCAGCACATGAGCCTGGATGCCGATGCCGCTCGGTGAATTCGAATTGATCGGGCGCTATTTCACGCGGCCGGTGAACAAGGCGGTGCTGGGCATCGGCGACGATTGCGCGTTGCTGGCGCCTGCACCCGGCATGCATCTGGCCACCTCGACCGACATGTTGATCGAAGGCCGGCACTTCTTGTCGACCGTTGCACCCGATCGCCTCGGCCACAAGGCGCTTGCCGTCAACCTGAGCGATCTGGCAGCCTGTGGCGCCCGGCCGCTGGCGTTCACATTGGCGTTGGCGATGCCCCGCGCAGAAGCGGTTTTCCTCGACGCCTTCTCGCGTGGCCTGCTGGCACTGGCCGACCAGCACGGCTGCGAGCTGATCGGCGGCGACACGACGCGTGGCCCGCTGGCAATCTGCGTGACCGTCTTCGGCGAGGTACCGAAGGACCAGGCGTTGCTGCGATCGGGTGCTCGGCCCGGCGATACGGTGTGGGTCAGCGGCACCACCGGCGACGCCCGGCTGGCGCTCGAGGTGCTGCGCGGCACCATCCAGTTGCCCGGTGATGAATTCGAGCAGGTCCGGCGGGCGATGGAAATGCCGCAGCCGCGCATCGAGCTCGGCCTGGCCTTGCGGGGCATCGCCAGTAGCGCGATCGACATGTCCGACGGCTTGCTCGGCGATCTCGGCCACATCTTGGCCCGCTCGGGAGTCGGTGCCACCATCGATGTCGACGCTTTGCCGCGCAGCGCCGTCCTGCGTCGACAGACACCCGCCACGCAAGGCCTTTGCACGCTGGCCGGCGGCGACGATTACGAGTTGTTGTTCAGCGCCGCACCAGATGCTGCCGATCAAGTCGTGGCGGCGGGTCGACGAGTTGGCGTGGCGGTCACTGCAATCGGCAGGGTCGATGCGGCGGCCGGGCTGCGGCTGATCAATGCCGACGGCAGTGCGCTCGCCGACCAGCACGACTCGTTCGATCACTTCCGCGATTGACGGCCCCTGCAATGTCGACGCTGGTCACCGAACTGCTGCCGACGGCCGCGCCGCGCCGCGCCGATCTGCGCTTCATGATGTCGCATCCGGCGCACTGGGTGGCGCTGGGTTTTGGTGCGGGTTTGGCGCCCGGGGCGCCGGGAACCGTCGGCACCTTGTGGGCCTGGCTCAGCTTCACCTTGTTCCGACCCTATCTGAGCGACTCCGCCTGCGCGATGGTCCTGCTGCTGGCGACCCTGCTCGGCTGGTGGTGCTGCACGGTCACGGCGCGGCACTTGCGCAGCGCCGATCCCGGGTCGATCGTCTGGGACGAGATCATTGCCTTCTGGCTGATCCTGTGGCTGATCACACCCGCAGGCTGGCTTGGGCAATTGATCGCTTTTGCGCTGTTTCGTTATGTCGATGCCGCCAAGCCGGGCCCGGTTGGTTGGGCTGATCGCCACTTCAAGTTGCGACCCGGCAAATCGATCGGCTGGGCCCAGGGCTTCGGGGTGCTGTTCGACGACGTGGTGGCCGCTGGCTGCGTGCTGCTGCTGATCGCCTTCTGGCGTTGGTGGTGATGCCGATGGCGTGCGGTGACCCAGCGGTGATCGAAGCCGAACTGCAGACACTGGCGGCGTTGCTGCGTCATCGCGGCGAGCGAATCTGCACGGCCGAGTCGTGCACCGGCGGCATGATCGCCACCGAATGCACCTCGCTGGCCGGCTCCAGCGACTGGTTCGATTGTGGCTTCGTCACCTATTCGAACCAGGCCAAGGTCGAGATGCTGGGGATCGATCAGTCGTTGATCGAGCGCTTTGGCGCGGTCAGCGAGCCGGTGGCGCTGGCGATGGTGCGGGGAGCGCTGGCGCGGTCGGCTGCCGATTGGGCGGTGGCGGTCACCGGCATTGCCGGCCCTGGCGGTGCGGTGCCGGGCAAACCGGTCGGTACGGTGTGGCTGGCGCTCGGCGGCCGGTCGGCGCCGGCGGCTGCCCGACTGCTGCAGCTGGATGGTGACCGGCGGGCGATACGTGGGCAGACCGTGTTGGCGGCATTGAAGGCGTTGCAGCAAGCCCTTTCGGCCACGCCGTTCGGCCCGCCATGAGCATCTTGCTGTGCGGCGACTTTTCGGCTGCCGAGCGAGCCGAGTGGTTACGGGTATTGCGCGAGCTGGCACCGGACGAATGCTGGCTGACCGAGCGCGGCGCAGACGCGCATGCCATCGACATCGCCGTGGTCGCCAATCCGCCGAAGGGGGCGTTGCAGGGGTTGCCCGGCCTGCGTCTGGTCCAGTCGCTGTGGGCGGGTGTCGACCGACTGCTCGCTGACGACAGCGTGCCCGACGATGTGGCGCTGGCGCGAATGGTCGATCCGTTGATGAACCAGGCAATGGCAGAAACCGCCTTGTGGGCCGTGCTCGCATTGCAGCGCGACTTCTTCGTCTACTCGCGCCAGCAGCGCCATACCGATTGGCGGCCATGGCCGCAGCGACGCGCCGACGATTGGCCTGTGCTGCTGCTGGGCCTCGGCGAAATGGGCCGTTGCGTGGCCGCTCGACTGGTCGCCAACGGTTATCGGGTCAGCGGCTGGAGTCGTCGTCCGGCCGCGCTGTCCGGAGTGACCTGCCTGAGCGGCGATGCCCCGCTGGCCGACGCGCTGGCGCAGGCACAGCTTGTCATCAACCTGTTGCCGCTGACGGCGCACACAGCGGGTTTCTTCGATTCGAAGCGGCTGGGCACGATGCGCCGCGGCGCTCATCTGGTCAATCTGGCACGCGGCGCGCATCTGGTCGAGGCCGATATCGTCGCCGCGCTCGACAGCGGCCAGTTGGGCGAATTGGTTGCCGATGTGTTTGCCTGCGAACCGCTGCCCGCCGGGCATCCGTTCTGGCACCATCCGCGAGTCACCGTATTGCCCCATGTGGCGGCGCAGACCGACAAACGCAGTGCAGCGACCGTGGTTGCCGCCAATATTGCGCGGCTGCGCAGCGGCGCCGCGCCGATGCATCGGGTCGATCGCCAGCGCGGTTACTGATTCCTGTTGCCCCCGGAATCGCCGACCAGGCCGGACCGCAGTTTCAGGCGCTCAGGGCCAAACGAACCGGCGGCGTCGGCTGCCCGCGCCGCGGCGGCTCGGCGCCTGCCAGTGGCTGCATCAACATCAGCGCCAGCCGACGCAGCGCCGCCCATGGGTCGAGTGGCCAGCGGGGGTGACGCAAGCCTTTGACCAACCCATCACAGATTTGCGCCGCGGCGAGCAGCTCGGCCAGCGTTGCCGCGTCGAGGCGTGGCAACGCGGCCTCGAACAGACGCTCCTTGGCGCCCCAGACGCGTGCTTCGCGCAGGGCCATCGGCATTGGTTTGCCGTCTTGCAGCGCCTGCCGACACCGCCTCAGCGCGCGGATATCTTCGGCCAGTGTCCAGTGCACGAGCACCGCGGCTTCACCTTCGGCCTGCAAGGCATCCAGCATGTGCAACGCGCGGTTCACCTGGCCGGCCAGCACCGCTTCGGCAAAACGGGCGATGTCGTAGCGGGCGACGTCGAGCACCGATTGCTCGAACTGCTCGAAGCCCAATTCGCCAACAGGAAACAGCAGGCCGAGTTTCTGGATCTCCTGATGGGCGGCAAGCAGATTGCCTTCGACCTGATCGGCAAAAAAAGCGAGCGCACGCTGGCCGTCGTCGCCTGCCTTGACTCGCTGACCCTGCAGCGCCAACCGCTGAGCCAGCCACGCCGGCAACGCGTGGCGTTCAACCGGCTCGACGCGGATCGTGACGCCGGCCTTGTCGAGCGCGTTGAACCAGGCTGACTGCTGCTGCTGGCGGTCGAGCCTCGGCAACTGCACCAGGGTCAACACATCGTCGCTCAGATGATCGCAATAGCGCTGCAAGGCGTCGGATCCATCCTTGCCAGGCTTGCCTGAGGGGATCCGGATCTCGACCAGCTGTCGATCGCTGAACAGGCTCATCGCCTGAGCCTGGCCGAGCAATCCGCTCCAGTTGAAGTGGGCGCCGGCAACGGTATGGACCTGCCGCTCGCCATATCCGGCGGCCAGCGCGGCGGTGCGGATGGCGTCGGCTGCTTCCTGTACCAGCAAGGCCTCGTCGCCCCAGACCGTGTAGACGCTGCGCAACCCCTGTTCGCCGGCCTGCTTCAGATGTCTGGCCAGTTGATCGGCGCGCATTTGCATGGCTTGCCGCTGCGCCTTCAGCTCAGGTTGACAGCGGACAGGATGCGCATCACCTGCGACACGATGTCGCTTTGCATGGCGCGAAACAGCGCGGCTTCTTCCTGCTCCTTGGCCAGGGCAATGGTTTCGCTGTAGCTCATGTCGCGGCTGAGCCGGATCTCACGGGCCGGGATCAGGATGCGCCCGGCCTGCGTCGAGAGGCTGAACACGAACCGCGAACGCAATTGCAGTTCGCGCACCTGGCCAGCCGATGTACTGGCGACGACGCTTCGCTCGCGGGCATCGGCGAGCACTTGCAGCACCACGCCGGCCTGCGCAATCGAATCGACGACCAGCGTCGTCTGGCTGGCATTGATGTGGGCGCGCAACTGCTCGGCCAACGGCGACTGGTCGGCGAAACCGCGCAGCTGGATGGTGCGAAAGCTCAACGCTGGCGCGCGTCGCAGTTCGAAGCCGCAGCCGGCCATCAACGCCAGCGCTGCGCTGACGAGAAGGGAGCGACGGCGTGACTTGGCAGGCGCTGCGGTTGTCGCCATCAGACGACCAGGTTGACCAATCGACCCGGCACGATGATCACCTTCTTCGCCCGCTTGCCGTCGGCAAAACGGATGAATTCGGCATTCGCCAGCGCGGCTGCCTCGATCGCCGATTTGCTGGCGTTGGCGGCAACCTTGATCGAGCCGCGCAACTTGCCGTTGACCTGCAACATCAGTTCGATTTCGTCGAGCTGCAAGGCGGCTTCGTCGACTTCGGGCCACGGGGCGTCGAGCAGGTCACCGAATTGCTCGCTGTAGCCGAGCTCACGCCACAACATCCAGCTCAGGTGCGGACAAGCCGGGTAAAGGCAACGCAACAGGATGCCGAAGCTTTCACGCAACACGGCGGACGCGCCTGCGGCTTGCGCACCATCGACGCCGCCCTTGAAGCCTTCGAGCGCGTTGAGCAGTTTCATCGCACCCGAGACGACGGTGTTGTATTGCATCCGCTCGTAGTCGTAGCTGATCTGGCGCAATACCGTATGGACCTCGAAGCGCAGCAGCTTGGCAGCGGCTGACGCCGCTTCGTCGCCGATCGAATCAGGTGTTTGCAACTGCGCCTGATGTTTGGCGGCATGGTTCCAGACTCGCCGAAGAAAGCGGTGTGCGCCTTCCACACCGGCGTCGTTCCATTCCAGTGTCTGCTCGGGCGGCGACGCAAACATGACAAACAGACGCGCCGTATCGGCACCGAACTTGTCGATCAGTTGTTGCGGGTCGACGCCGTTGTTTTTCGACTTCGACATGGTCGTCCAGCCTTCGTAGGCGACTGGCTGCCCATCGTGCTTGAGCTTGGCCGACAACACCTGGGCATGTTCATCGCGCGTGATATCCAGCTCGTGCGCCCAGTGATAGTCCTTGCCGCCGCTTTCCGTGATGCCCGAAAACGCTTCATTGAGCACCATGCCCTGCGTCAGCAGGCGGCTGAACGGCTCGTCGACCGTGACCAGTTTCAGGTCGCGCATCACCTTGGTCCAGAAGCGCGCGTAAAGCAGGTGCAGGATGGCATGTTCGATGCCGCCGATGTACTGGTCCATCGGCATCCAGTAGTCGACCCGCGGATCAGTCATCGTCTGGGCGACACCATCGCCGTTGCCATCCGCATCAACTTGCTGCGCATTGCAATAACGAATGAAATACCACGACGAGTCGACGAAGGTATCCATCGTGTCGGTTTCGCGACGCGATGCTTTGCCGCAAACCGGGCAAGCGACGTTGATGAAGGCGTCGTGTCGGGCCAGCGGGTTGCCGCTGCCGTCGGGAATCAGATCCTCCGGCAGCACCACCGGCAGATCCTGCTCAGGCACCGGCACCGCGCCGTGGTCGTCGCAATGGATGATCGGGATCGGCGTGCCCCAATAGCGCTGTCGACTGATGCCCCAGTCGCGCAGCCGCCAGGTCGTCTTCCGGTCGCCCAGACCCTTGGCATGCAGCGCCTTGGCAATCACGTCGACCGCAGTGGCGAACGGCAAACCGCTGTACAGGTCCGAGTTGATGGTCACACCCGCCTGCTTGTCGGCGTACCAGTCGTGCCATTGCTCGTAGTCGTAATGCTTGCCGTCGATGTGGATCACCTGGGTGATCGCGATGTCGTATTTCCTGGCGAACGCGAAATCGCGCTCGTCGTGGGCCGGCACACCCATCACGGCACCATCGCCATAACTCATCAGCACGTAATTGCCGACCCAGATCTCGATTTCTTCATGGCTCAGGGGATGGGTCACCATCAGGCCTGTGGGTACGCCCTTCTTCTCCTGCGTTGCCAACTCGGCTTCGGTGGTGCCGCCGGCCTTGCATTCATCGATGAAGGCGGCCACTGCAGGCTGCGACTTCGCCGCGTGCAAGGCCAGCGGATGCTCGGGTGCAACGGCACAGAAAGTCACGCCCATGATGGTATCGGCGCGGGTCGTGAAGACGTAGAGCTTGCCATCCTGGATCAGTTCGCCGGCGTCGCCGCTGATCGTGTGGGTGAACGCAAAACGAACGCCTTCGCTCTTGCCGATCCAGTTCTCCTGCATCAGCTTGACGCGCTCGGGCCAGCCAGGCAGATGATTCTGCACATGGTCGAGCAGTTCTTCGGCGTATCGGGTGATCTTCAGGTAGTAGCCGGGGATCTCGCGCTTTTCGATTTCAGCGCCACTGCGCCAGCCGCGGCCGTCGATCACCTGCTCGTTGGCCAGCACGGTCTGGTCGACCGGATCCCAGTTGACGACCTGGGTGCGCCGTTCGGCGATGCCAGCCTCGAGCATCTTCAGGAACAGCCATTGATTCCAACGGTAATACTCGGGCGAGCAGGTCGCGAACTCGCGGCTCCAGTCGATCGCCAGCCCCATCGCCAACATCTGCGATTTCATGTGCGCGATGTTGTCGTAGGTCCACTTGGCGGGAGGCACCTTGTTTTTCATCGCCGCGTTTTCAGCCGGCAGGCCGAAGGCGTCCCAGCCCATCGGCATCAACACGTTGAAACCCTTCATCCGCAACTGGCGCGTCAACATGTCGTTGATGGTGTAGTTGCGCACATGGCCCATGTGCAGCTTGCCGCTCGGGTAGGGCAGCATCGAGCAGGCATAAAACTTCGGCCTGTCCGGGTCTTCCGTTACGCGGTAGGCGTCGACAGCGCGCCAGGCTTCCTGCGCGGCGCGTTCGATTTCGGTCGGTTTGAAGTCTGGGCTCATGGCGGGACGCGGCCGAAGCGTCGCTGTTGGCGCTTGTGAAGTGGATTGATTATAGAAAGCGGTGCCGATCCGGCGTTGCCGGTCGGCCCGCGGTCGAGGCAGTCACCGCGCCGGAGCCGGCCTGACTGGGCGCCCGGTTTGCGCCAAGGTTCAGCTGCCCGGCTCGGCGACCAGCGCGATCCGCGTCAGGCCGCCTTGCTGCACCTCACCGATCAATCCGGCCACTTCGCCGTAAGGCGCCGTCTTGTCGGCGCGCAACTGCACCTCGGTGTCGGGATTCGTGCGAGCGATCTCGGCGACTCGCGAACGCAGCGTGGCCGCGTCGACAATTTCGTCGGCCAGATACCATTTCCCGGCTGAATCGATGGCGACGGCTATGAATGCCGGCGCGTCGCCGGGCCGGGCGCCATCACTGGCCGGCAGGTCCAGTTTCAGGCTCGACACCATCAACGGCGCGGTGATCATGAAAATCACCAGCAACACCAGCATCACGTCGATCAACGGCGTCATGTTGATGTCGCTCATCGGCGCCGCTGCGGTGCTGCGTTCGAGGCGCCCGAATGCCATTTCGTCTAATCCTGACGCCGATCGCCTGGCATCGGGCCGGCGCTGTCCAGGCACATCTCGCGCAGATCGTGGGCAAACCCTTCGAGTTCGGCCTCGCAGCCGCTGATTCGCTTGCCGAAGATGTTGTAGGCCAGTACCGCCGGGATGGCGACGGCCAGGCCGGCGGCGGTCATCACCAACGCCTCGCCGACCGGGCCGGCGACGCGTTCGATGGTGATGCCGCCGGCTGTCGAGATTGCAATCAGCGCGTGATAGATACCCCAGACGGTGCCAAACAGCCCGATAAACGGTGCTGTGCTGCCGATCGACGCCAGCAGCACCTGGCCGAACTGCAGCTGGGCGAGCACTGCGTGCAGGCCGTCGCGCAGCCGCCGGGTCAATTGCGAGGCAAGCTGCCCGTGGGCTTCCAGGCTGTGGCCAGAGGCCCGCGCGGTGGCCGCGTCGAGCAGCGGCAGCAGCACCGCTTCACGGTCGAATGCACCCAGTTGGACCCGTGCAGCCGCCAGGTCCGCTGCGGCCCAGAATGCCGGCACGGCGCGCGCGATATCGTGGCGTACCCGGCGCAGCAGCCAGGTTTTCCAGAAGATCAGCAGCCATGCGCTGAACGACATCAGCAGCAACAACACCGCCACCGCCCGAATGACGTGATCGCCTTGTTGCCAGACCTGTTGCAAGCCGCCCATGGGAGAACGCCGGATTGCCTTGCGGATCAGGCCAGGTTCAACACGGCATTCATGTCGAACAGACCGTTGGGCTTGTCGGCCAGAAAGCGCGCCGCCCGCAGGCTGCCCTGCGCGTAGGTGGTCCGGCTGGAACTCTTGTGGCTGATCTCGATGCGCTCGCCGGTGCCGGCAAACAAGACGGTGTGATCGCCGACGATGTCGCCACCCCGGATGGTTGCGAAGCCGATCGACGAGGGGTCTCGCTCGCCGGTCACACCATGACGCGCATAGACGGCGCAATCGTCGAGGCGGCGGCCGAGCGCACGTGCCACCACTTCGCCCATCTGCAACGCGGTGCCGCTGGGTGCGTCGACCTTGTGGCGATGGTGGGCTTCGATGACCTCGATGTCATAACCTTCGGACATCGCCCGCGCGGCCATGTCGAGCAGCTTGAGCACGACATTGATCCCTACGCTCATGTTGGGCGCCAGCACAATCGCCAGTTGTTCGGCATGAGCCGCAATCTCGGCCTTCTGCTCGGCACTGAAACCGGTCGTGCCGATCACCGCCTTGACGCCGTGGCGCCGGCAGACCGCAAGATGTGCGAGTGTGCCTTCGGGACGGGTGAAATCGATCAACACGTCGGCTGCCGACAGCGCGGCGTGCAGATCGCCGGTGATCGCGACACCAAGCGGTTTGCCAAGGAACGATCCGGCGTCCTGGCCGAGGCTTTCGCTGCCGGCGATGTCGATGGCGCCAGCGAGTTGCAGATCGTCGGCATCGACCACCGCCTCGATCAACATCCGGCCCATTCGTCCGGAAGCCCCAGCGACTGCAATGCGCAGGGGCTTGCCGGTGGGACCGGCCACGCCGTTGTCGGACGCCATCGGCTCCGCCTTTCAGCGTGCCTCGAGCGGGGGATAACTGCGCGCCGGCAGTGCCGGTGCGGCAGCCGGTGCGTCGGCCGACGGCGCAGCCGGCGCGGGCAGGCGTTTCATCTGTTCCTCGCTGAGCGCCAACGACGGCGTCTTGCCGCTGCTCTTGAAGGTATCGATCGAGGCGATGAATTCGCGCTCGGCCGGCAGTTCGGGGGCGTTGATCGATTTCAGCTCGTCGCCGTCGAACAATACCGTGACCTGGCGGCGTTGCGCCGCTGCACCCTGGCGCCTGATCGTGAAGATGTAGTCCCAACGGTCGGCATGGAAAACATCGGTCAACAGAGGCGAGCCGAGGATGTCGCGCACTTGCGACCGGCTCTGCCCCGGTTTGACCAGCGCCGCCTGCTCGCTGGTGATCACGTTGCCTTGCACCACCTCGACCTTGTATGGCGTGACGATGCCGAGCACCTTGTCCTTGTTGACAATCGACGCGCAGCCCGCCAGCAGCAACGCCGCACAACTGAAACAAGCGGCACGCGCGGCGAGCGCATCGATGCTGAAGTGGCTGGACAAGAACATGGCAGATGACCCGCAAAAAGATGTTGGTTCGGACGCGGCCATGCCAAGGCACGAAACAGCCAGCCCGATATCATTGGTCGATTCTAGCGGGCGAGGGGTTTGCCGCCATCCGGCGCAAGCCGCGCGCCCCACGGGCCAGCCGACATGACCAACCACGCCGACGAACTGAAAAGCAGCGGGCTCAAGGCGACACTGCCGCGCATCAAGATCCTGGAAGTCTTCCAGCGCAGCGCGGTACGCCACATGACCGCCGAGGATGTCTTCAAGATGCTGCTTGCCGACGGCGCGGATGTCGGGTTGGCCACCGTCTACCGCGTCTTGATGCAATTCGAACAGGCTGGCATTCTGTCGCGCAATCACTTCGAGACCGGCAAGGCTGTTTTCGAGCTGAACGAAGGCAAACACCACGACCATCTGGTCTGCATGGACTGCGGCCGCGTCGAGGAATTTTTCGATCCCGAGATTGAAAAGCGGCAGAAGACGGTTGCCCTGTCGCGGGGCTTCGAATTGCAGGACCATGCGCTGGCGCTGTACGCAGCCTGCACGAAAAAAGACTGTGCCTATCGCAACAAGCCGGTTTGATCCGCGCGGCTGCAAGCCTGATCAGGCCGGTGGTTCGCCGCGGGTCATGGCTTTCTGGTGCCGGGCGATGAATTCCTGATAGGTATCGATGCCGCGCAGCTGCAGGATGGTGTTGCGCACCGCCGCTTCGACCAGCACCGCCAGGTTGCGCCCGGCGTCGACCGCGATCACCGCCTTGCGAACCGGCACATCGAGGATGTCTTCGTACAAGGGTTCGTAGGGCAGACGTTCGAAATCGCGCTCCATCGTTTCCTTGCGGACCAGATGGACAATCAATTTGAGCCGCATCTTGCGGCGCACTGCGGTCTCGCCGAAGATCGCCTTGATATCGAGCAGGCCGATGCCCCGCACCTCCAGCAGATTCATCAGCAGCTCCGGGCAACGCCCTTCGAGCGACATCTGCGAGACCCGATACAGATCGACCGCGTCGTCAGCCACCAGGCCGTGGCCACGCGAAATCAGCTCCAGGCCGAGTTCGCTCTTGCCTAGCCCGGATTCTCCGGTGACCAGCACGCCCAGACCCAGGATGTCCATGAAAACGCCGTGACGAGTCGTCCGCTCGGCGAAGTGCAATGCCAGATAGCTGCGCACCACATCGATCACCTGGCCTGCCGATTCTGCGGTGACAAACAGGGGAATCTCCGCCCGATCACACAGTGCAATCAGGCGCGGCGGCGGCTGTTGATCGTCGGCGACGATCACCACCGGTGGCTCGAGCGTGACAATCCGCTGGATTCGGCGTTCCTGGTCTTCTGGAGCCGATGCGCTGAGATAGGCGACCTCGCGCCGGCCGACGATCTGCACCCGATAGGGGTGGATGTAATTCAGATAACCGACCAGATCTGCGGCGGACTGGGCGTTGCGCACCGCGGCCTCGTCGAAGCGACGCTCAGGATGGGCATGGCCGGCAATCCATTGCCAGTGCAGGATCGCACTGTGCTCTTCGAACAGCGCCTCGGCGCTGATGACGGTAGGTTTCAATGCAGGTGGCTGGCGTCGGTGACAAGCCGATTATCAGCGCCAGTGCGGCTTTGCGCCGCTTGGCATCAGACTGGTGCGAAGTGGCAGCGCCAACCGGTCGTTTTCAGGCAACCGATTTGAGCGGTTCCCAGTTGGCGATCATCTCGTGCACCTTGGCGGCCGATTCCTCGGTCTTCAGGCGTTCGCGAAATTCGCGATCGCTGAGCATCTCGGCAATCTCCGACAGGATTTCCAGGTGGCGCTGGGTTGCCGCCTCCGGAACCAGCAGGAAGATCAGCAATCCGACCGGCTGATCGTCGGGTGCGTCGAAGGGGATCGGCTGTTGCACCCGCAGCACGGCGGCCAGCGGGTTTTTCAGCCCCTTGATCCGGCCGTGCGGGATCGCGACGGCATGCCCGAGACCGGTCGAACCCAGACGTTCACGGGCAAACAGGTTGTCGGTGACGATCGCACGGGCAATCGAATGCTGGTTCTCGAACAGCAGGCCCGCATGCTCGAAAACACGCTTCTTGCTCGTGGCGTCGACATCGACAATCACATTGCTGGCGGGCAAGATGGCGGCGAGACGGTTCATGTCAGCAATGCGGGGGTCGCCGAAACTCCGACGAACGTGCCGCGATAGTCGCCCGGAGGGCAGGTTGAAGGTGCCGGGAATCGCCTGTGGACGACACACCCGGCGGCTCGGGGGGCGGATTTTGCACCGCTTGGTGCATTGCAGCAAGTGTCTTCGAGGTACCCATGGTGGGTTGTCAGCGCGGACACAACCGGCGCGCGGCCGCCGGCTGCTCCCCGGTGCCGCTGTGCTTCAAGCCGCGCTGGCGTCAAGCCGCTTGGGCGACGCGTGATGGTGGTCCTGCAGCTTGTCCTTGTGCCGGCAAACCTGGCGATCGAGCTTGTCCATCAATTGGTCGATTGCCGCATACAAGTCCTCGTGGGCTTGCTCGACAAAAATATCCTTGCCCTTGACGTGAAAAGTGACTTCGGCTTTCTGCCTTCGCTCCTTCTCCTTCAGCTTTTCGACCGAGAGCAGCACGTTGATGTCCACAACCTGATCGAAATGGCGGGTGATGCGCTCGAGCTTGGTGAGCACATACTCACGAAGCGCAGGAGTGACTTCAAGGTGATGTCCACTGATCGTCAAGTTCATGGAGACTCCTTTTCAAGGGGTGTGGGGAGAGAGGATTGCGCAGGCTCCGCGAAGGAGGCGCGCGATGTGGTTACGGCGGGGGCCGAAGGTCGACGGGAGGCCGCTGCGGGTCATTGTCTGGCCCAGTGTGCACCCATTGCGCCAGTGTGACAACCCGATGAAAACAATGCTCTGCCGGCAAAACGGCGGTGCCGCCGCCACAGGCCTGGGCGATGTGATAATCATTTGTTGAGCCCGTCTGCGCCCGCGTGCAAGCGCGCCACGTGGCGTCGGGGTCGGTCCGCGAACGCGCCGTTTCGAGCCCGCCGCGGACGCGCTGCCAGACAGGCGCGTCGACTGCTCGCGCGCTGCGCCGCTACGCCGTCCTGCTGGAATTTGCATGCTGAACATTTTTTCGTTGGCCAACGGCCGGCTGTTCCAGGAGGAAATCGACAACCCGGACGCGTTGTCGGTGTCGGCGACGCCGGTGTGGGTCGACCTCGAACTGCCCACCGTCGAGGAAAAAGACTGGATCACGCGGCGATTCGGCCTGGTCATCCCGGCCGATGCAATTGACGATGACCTCGAAGAGTCGGCCCGCTTCTATGAGGAAGACAACGGCGAATTGCACATTCGAAGCGACTTCCTGATCGACGACGACCGGACGCCTCGCAATGTGCGGGTGGCATTCATCTTGTTCAACAACATCCTGTTCTCGGTGCACTCCGAGGATCTGCCGGTGTTTCGACTGTTGCGGCTGCGTGCCCGGCGCACGCCGGCCATGATCGAGGACGCCAAGGATCTGCTGCTCAAGCTGTACGACGCCGATGCCGAATATTCGGCCGACACGCTGGAAGGCATCTACCTGAGCCTGGAATCGGTCAGCGCACAGGTGTTGAAGAAGGAGATCACCGATACCGATGCGGCGGCCGTGCTGGCCGAGATTGCGCGCGAAGAGGACTTGAACGGCCGCATCCGCCGCAACATGATGGATACGCGCCGCGCGCTGAGCTTCATGATGCGTTCGCGAATGCTCAATGCCGAACAGTTCGAGGAATCGAGGCAGATCTTGCGCGACATCGACTCGCTCGACAGCCACACCGCCTTTCTGTTCGACAAGATCAACTTCCTGATGGATGCGACCGTCGGCTTCATCAACATCAACCAGAACAAGATCATCAAGATGTTTTCGGTGGCCAGCGTCGCGCTGTTGCCACCGACGCTGATCGCCAGCGTCTACGGTATGAATTTTCAGGCCATGCCCGAGCTGCAATGGCGATACGGGTATCCATTCGCGATTGCCTTGATGGTGGCCAGCGTCGGCGCGCCGTTCTGGTATTTCCGTCGCAAAGGCTGGTTGTAGAGCCACTGATTGCCGGCCTGCACGAAAAGCGTTCTTGGGGCAGAGGGCGCGTTCACAAACGGGTGGCGCGGCGGATTGCCTTGAAATACAAGCCGTCACTCAGGTGACGCATCGCTTGCAGCCACCAGGTGAAACGCTTCGGGAAATGAATCTCGAACTGGCCGGCTTGCCAGCCGTCGATGATTTCGAGCGCGGCCTGCTCGGCCGAAATCAGGGCCGGCATCTTGAAGTCGTTCTGCTCGGTCAGCGGGGTCTCGACAAACCCGGGATTGATCAGCGAGACGCCGATGTTCAGCGGCTGCAGATCCATGTAGAGCGTCTCTGCCAAGTTGATCAGCGCCGCTTTGGTCGGTCCGTAGGCCAGCCCCTGCGGCAGGCCGCGATAGCCGGCTACGCTGGCCACCAGGCTCAGATGCCCGGCTTTCTGGCGCTGCAGCACCGGAAGCATCACATCGAGCAGACGCAGCGCGCCTCGGTAATTGACTTCATCGTGGCGGATCGCCTCAGCCAGGTCGAACTGGGTGGCACGCATTGCCTTGTAGTAGCCGGCGCAATAAACGGCCAGATCGATGCGGCCGAACCTGGCGATGATGGTGCGGACGGCATCCTGCATCGCTGGTTGGTCGGTGACATCAAGCGGCAGCCCGAGGCTGCCCGCGTGACTTTGCTCGAAGCGTTGCAATTCGCCGCTGCTGCGCGCCGAAATGATGACTTGGGCGCCGAGCTGATGCAGACGCTGCGCGGTGGCGCGGCCGATGCCGGTCGACGCCCCGACGAGCCAGACGACCTGTCCCGTCCATTGCTTGATTGGTCGATTCAATGACATGACAGGTCGGTCTTTGCGTTTCAGATTGGAAGACGGGCCGGGGAGGTGCGCGCCGCGCCCGGGCGGTTGCGAATCCACAGCAGCCACAAGGCACCAACTGCCAACAGCTTGAGCAGGCACGGCAGCAGGCTGTAGGCGATCGTCAAGGCCGACAGGGCCTGCGGGCTCTGCAAGCCGGGTGCGTAGCCAAAGGCCTGCAGCAGCGGCAGGGTCGTTCCGGCGGCCAGTGCCAGATTCATCTTGGTGGCCAGGTTCCACCAGCCGAAATAGGCGCCCTCGGCGTGGTCGCCATGGCCGGCATCCCGGATCACACCTGCCAGCATTGCACCGGGCAAGGTCAGATCGGCGCCGAGCGCGAGACCGCTGAACACGCAAACGGCGACAAAAGCGTAGACATCACCCGCCCCGAGCAAAGCAGCCCACGCGAAAGCGAAGATCGCCAGCAGCATGCTGGCCAGCCAGACCGGCGCCAGCCCGAAACGCTTGACCAGCCGCACCCAGAGCGGAATCGACAAGCCGCCGGCAGCGAAATAGCTGGCCAGAAAGAGCGGCTCGAGTGCAGCGGCCTGCAGCCGGTCGCGGATGAAGAACAAGACCAGCGTCGCCGGAATCGCGCTGGCTATGCCGTTCAGCAGAAAAATGGTCAGCAGGCGCCGAAAGGCTGGATTGGCCAGCGGCAGGCCCAATGAAGGCCGCATGTGCCCGGGGTCCAGCGGACTGGGCCGCGGCCTAGGCGCCTTGGCCAGTGCGACGATCGCGATACCGACCAGCGCTGCAAACACGGCGCTGGACACGCCAAGCCCGGCCAGCGCCGGCAACACGCTGGCGATCAACACGCCGGCCAGCGCCGGGCCTTCACGCCACGCGACAATCTGCGCACGTTGGCTCTCGTTGCCACCGAGCCGCGCTCCCCAGGACTGGTGGACAACGCTGACGATGCTGTAACAGAGGTAGGTAACAGCCAGCACAGCGGCGCACCAGATCAACAGGTTCAGGTTGCCCGCTCTGACCGCAAGCGGCGGAAAAAACAGCCCGGCAAAACCGATCGCCAGGCCGATGGCTGCCAGCGCTGCGACCGACCAGGCCGATTGGCTGCCGCGTGCGAACAGCGCGTCGACCCAGCGGCCGATCAGCGGATCGGCAACCGCATCGAGCAGGCGGGCCAGCAACAAGACCATGCCGAGCAGCGCCAGCGGCACGCCGAACTGGCTCGCATAGTGGTTGGGCAACACGACATAAAGCGGCAGAGCGACGAATGCGAGTGGCAGGCCGAGCCCGCCATAGCTCAAACCGCCGAGCGGGCCCCCCAGCGGGCCTCGCGAGGCCGTGTCGGTGCCTGTCATGTGGCGTTCAAGCCTGCCCTTCCGAACCGCCGATCAAGGCCTTGCGCAGCCCCGGCTCCGAGGTTTTCGGCGACAGCCAGATACCGAAGAACAAGGCGGTGAATTCGGCGTCACGGATCTCGCCAATGGCGCGTCCGTTGAGAAAGAAGCGGGTCGCCTCGCGTGGTTGCTGAATGCCGGTGATGCGGTCGCCGGCCTTGACGTCGGTGAAGATGGCGCTCATCTGCGCCAACCATTGCCCGGCCTGTGCCTTGGTGATCTCGGTCTGTCGCGCCATCTCCTCGATCGAGCGCTCGGCGATCGCTTTGCCATCGAGCGAGCGGGCATATTCGAGTTCGAGGGCAAGCGGCGTGTTGGCAAAGCTGGCGGCCTTGAAGCCCGGGGCCGCCCACAGCCTGGCATCGTAGACATGCAAGGTGAAATAGGTCAGCCGGCCGCTGCCCCTGAGTTGCGCTTGTGGCAGCTGCTGTGCAACCTCGGGCGGTGCAGCGCGCCCACTGCCCACGGCGTGCATCGCCAGCGGCCAGCTCAGGCCGGCAATCAACACGCTGCGCCGGCCGATCAGCGACGCCGGCCGTTGCAGCAGCAGTTGGTGACGGATGGTCGGCACGAAAGCCTCACGCCTTCTGCAAGGTGAACTGCATCACGCTGGTATTGCCCATCTCGAATGCGGCTTCGCAATAGACCAGATAGAACTCCCAGATGCGCATGAAACGGGTGTCGAAACCGAGCCCGCGAACTCGGGCATCGTGGTGCACGAACGAATCGCGCCATGCCTTCAGCGTCTGCGCGTAGTCAGCGCCGAAATCGAGCTCGTTGACAACCACCAATCCGGCGCGCTGCGCGGCCAGCCGGAACTCGCGCGGGCTTGGCAACAAACCGCCCGGAAAGATGTACTGCTGGATGAAATCGGTCGATGCAACATAGCGATCGAACAGATCGTCCCGAATCGTGATGCTCTGGATGCATGCCTTGCCGCCGGGCTTCAACTGGCGCTGGATGGTGGCAAAAAATTCGGGCCAGTAGTCGCGCCCGACAGCCTCGAACATCTCGACCGAGGCGATTGCGTCATAGGGACCGTCGGAGATGTCGCGGTAATCCTGATAGCGCAAGTCGGCGCCGAGGCCGGCGTCGGCCAGCCGTTGCCGGGCCCACGCCAGTTGCTCGTTCGACAAGGTGACGCCGCTGACGGTGGCACCGAAATCGCGCGCTGCACATTCGGCGATCGCTCCCCAGCCACAGCCGATTTCGAGTACCCGGTCACCCGGCCGCACCCCGGCTTCGGACAAGATGCGGTGCATCTTCGCCTGCTGTGCGTCGCTCAGCGAACGAGTCGGATCGCCATCGAACCACGCACTGCTGTAGTTCATCGTCGGGTCGAGCCACAATTTGTAGAAGTCGTTGCCGAGATCGTAGTGGGCGTGGATATTCTTCTTGCTGCCGCGTCGCGAGTTGCGGTTGAACAGGTGTTTGACGCGGTAGAGCAGCGAGCCCCACCAGGTGCCATAGACCACCGATTCGATCTCGTCGCGGTTGCTGATGAACAACTTCAGCAGCGCCGCCAGGTCGGGCGTGGTCCAGTCACCGGCGATATAACTTTCAGCAAAGCCGATGTCGCCTGACCGGAGCGCCGCACTGCAGACGTTCCAGTTGCGCAGCCTGATGGCGGCATTCGGCTCACCGTCGGCCTGGGTGCCGAAAAATGCGGAGCTGCCGTCAGGCATCTGGACATTCAGGCGGCCATGGCGGAGGTTTTTCAACAGGCCGAATACCGCTCGGGCGGCGGCCGGCGCCGAGGCGGGGAGGTCGGCGCAAGGCAGGCGGGGATGGGTGGTGGTCTGAAGGCTCATCGCGGTGCTGCAGAAGAATTCAACGGGATACAAAGGAGGCGGGCGGCGCGGGCTTGTGCAGCAAGGGCACTCGCTTGAACCACAGCCGAAGTGCCTGCCAATGGATGCGCAAGATGACGCCCAATGTCATCCAAGGTACGCCGAAGAAGGCCTTGCGGATGCGCTGCGGCGTCAGCGGTGCGAGTTCGCCACTGACGCTGGTCAGCAAAAGCGCGCCGTTGGCATCGTGGAGGTCGACCCGTGCCACGGTGCGCAGCGGGCGATTGCCGGTCGGCGAGTGTGCGGCGCTGCCTGCCACGTCGCTTCGCATGAAGCGGAACCGGTAATCGCCGCTGACGCTGCAAAAGGGTGAAACATGAAACACCTTGTCGGCACGCAGCTCGCGGCCGAAACCGATGCCCGCCCCCTCGGCCGAGAGCAGATAACAGTGGCGCTCGCCGAAGGTATTGTTGACCTCGACGACGATAGCCTGGAGCCCGCCGTCGGCCCGATGGCAATACCAGAAGCTGACCGGCTTGAACGTGAGTCCCAGTACCCGTGGATAACAATGCAGCCAGATTTCGCCGTCTGCGCCGCTGATGCCTTCGCGCAGCAACAGCTCGTCGAGCCACTGCAGGCAGTCGGCGCGGCCATCGCCATGATCGCGATCGAAGAAGCTGATCAGACCAAACCGGTTGCGACGCAAGGCGGCGGTCGGTGTGGCGGCCAGCCCACGCAACGGCAACAGCAGGAAATAGGTCGGATAGCTGAACCGGTTGATTGTCGGACGCAGTCGCGCGTGGCGAACCTCGCCGATCCCCAACATGGCGGTGGGCGAAGCCTTTGCGCAGGTCACGCAGCGTCCTGTTGCGGCAACTTGAGCCGTTCGCGCAAGCCCTCGACCACGGCCAGCCCGGACATCAGACCGTCCTCGTGGAAGCCATAGCGCGTCCAGGCACCGCAGTACCAGGTGCTCGCGGCACCTTGCAACGCTGGCAGTCTGCGCTGGGCGTCGATCGCCGCCTGATCGAACACCGGGTGCGCATAGTCGAACTCGCCTTGAATCAGTTCGGCACGCGGCTCACGCAGCGGATTGAGCGAGACCATCACCGGTTGTGCAAACGGCAGCGGTTGCAGGCGGTTGATCAGGTAGTGCAGACAAACCGAATTCTGGTCGGTCGACGCCCGACCGGAACGTTCGTAGTTCCAGGCCGCCCAGGCGCGCTGACGCCTCGGCAACACCGAGGTATCGGTATGCAGCACGGCGCGGTTGGGCTGGTAACGGATCGCACCCAGCACATCACGTTCGGCGTCGGTCGGATCGGCAATCATTGCCAGCGCCTGATCGCTGTGGCAGGCCAGCACCACCTCATCGAAATGCTCGCTGCCGCTGTCGGTGCTGACCACGACGCCGCCGCTGCCGGCGCCTGCAGACGGAGCCGGCGGCAGGCGTCGGATCTGCCGCACCGGCGAATTCAGACGGGCGTCGTCGATGCAACTCAGCATCTTGTCGACATATCGCCGCGCACCGCCGACCACGGTGAACCAGCGCGGCCGGTCGGTGATCTGCAGCAGGCCGTGGTTGTGGCAGAAGCGGATCATCGTTGCAATCGGAAAACGCAGCATCTGGTCGGTCGGACACGACCAGATGCAGCCGATCATCGGCAGGAAATACCAATCGCGAAACGGCTTGGTGAAGCCGTGATCATCCAGAAAATCACCGATCGGCTGTTGCAGTGCCGATTCCTCACCGGCGATGGCCAATGCAGTGCACAAGCGATTGAAGCGAGCAATGTCGGCGAGCATGCGCAGAAACGCCGGCCTGACCAGGTTGCGCCGTTGCGCAAACACGCTGTTCAGATCAGAGCCGCTCCATTCCAGGTCGATGTCGGGCAACTTGACCGAGAACGACATGTCGGACGCCGCGGTCTCGACCTTCAGCAACTCGAACAGTTCGATCAGCCTGGGGTAGGTACGCTCGTTGTAGACCAGAAAGCCGGTGTCGACGCCGTGGCGGATTCGCTGGCCTCCGGCGGTCACCTCGACATCCACCGTGTGGGTGTGCCCGCCGAAATAATCAGCCGACTCGAACAGGCTGACCCGGCAGGCTTCGGGTAGTCGCGACAGCTGCCACGCGACCGCCAAGCCGGAAATGCCGGACCCGATGACGGCGATTCGCCGCATCACGGTGGTGCCCCGACGAGCAATGGGCCGTGGCGCGCCCGAGAGGGCGGCGAGAGCCAGATAGAAGCTGTTGCACAGCGCCCCGCAGCGAACGAGGGAGGGAGGGAGGAGGAGGAGATGCGCTGCGGGATTGCAGTCCGGAGAACCGGCTGGCTGTGCAACAGAAAAAAATTGGAGGTTGTCGTTCGTCCGGTCGGGGAACAGCGCAGATCCTGAGCTGCATCGCCATTCGGCAAAGTTTCGAGCGTTTCGGGTCCGCGCGGTTCCACGGCACCGCGCGATGCGACGCGGTTTTTACAAAAATTTGCCGAATCGATCGGAGCCATGAACGTTGGAGTGTGACCTCGGTTGCTTGCATAAATACTGCTCAGTCTCAAATGTAACTCATCGGTATTTGTTCTGCGACAATAACCTTGCATGGCGGATGGTTGTGGCGGACAAACTGCTCGGCGTCCAAGGCAGTGGCGTTGGTGGCTACCATGCCACTGGTGTTGTCGACCAGCCCGCTACCAACAAGTGACCTGCCCTCTCCCCACCTGCCCGACGCTGCCACCCCATGCGGGAGCCGCTGATGCGGCCTGACGAGCTGACCGAGAAGCCAGACTGGTTCTCGATCGCTGCGGTCGAGCGCGATACCGGTATTGGCAAGGACACCCTGCGCATATGGGAAAAGCGCTACGGATTTCCGATCCCGCAGCGCGATGCACTCGGCGAGCGCAGCTACCCTGGCGCGCAGGTCGAAAAACTGCGGGTGCTGAAACGGCTGGTCGATGCAGGACATCGGCCGAGTCATGTCGTGAAGCTCGAAGTCGACGAGCTTCTGGCAATCAGTGTCACCACGGTCGAACGTTCGGCGCCCGTTCCTCCAGCCGGCGAGCACCGCCTGCTCGGGGAAATCGAAAGCTGCATCGGCTTGCTGCGCAACCATGATGTCGACTCGTTGAAGCGGCTGCTCACGCAGGCCTTGTCACGCATGGGCCTCGCAGCCTTCATCCGCGACCTGCTCGTGCCACTCAATACGCGAGTGGGAGAGGACTGGATGCGCGCCCGGCTCGAGATCTACCATGAGCATGTGCTCAGCGAAATCCAGCAAGCCATGCTGCGCAAGGCCATGGCCCGCCTCGACGATCCGGGATTCGCGCGGCCCCGTGTCCTGCTGGGCAGTTTCCCCGGGGAGCCACACGGTCTGGGGCTGCTGATGGCCGAGGCCCTGCTGGCAATCGACGGAGCCCGCAGCATCGCACTCGGGCCGCAGACACCGCTGTGGGATATCGCGCGCGCCGCACGCGCCTTCGAGATCGACATCGTTGCGCTTGGCTTCAGCGGCTGCATGACGCCGAATCAGATCGTCGACGGCCTGGCGCAGTTGCGGCGCAGCTTGCCCTCGACCGTGGTCATCTGGGCCGGTGGGTCGGCGCCGGTATTGTTTCGTCGCCCGCTGGACGGTGTCCGCGCGTTGGCCAGTCTGGATGCCATCCATGGCGCGCTGCTCGATTGGCATCGTGGCGACCGGTGACACCTGCTCGGGCAACGCTGCGGTCGGCCTCAAGACCAGAGGTCGACCGCCGAGCGGCCAAACGCGTTAAGGTTGAGGCAGAGCGGGATCGTTTGGTGGCAATGGCACAGGGCAGCATCTGCCTTGACGGGCGCTGCGTAGATTGGCAAGGGTCGCCACTGCCACGATTAAAATTCGACTGACAACAAGGACACGACATGCTTTATCCGGAACTGTTCAAGCAGCTCGAAGCCGTGCGCTGGTCGATGGATACCGACATCCCTTGGGATCGTTTCGACCCGTCTGCGCTCACCGAGGAGCAGGCGCAGACGATCAAGATGAATGCCATCACCGAATGGGCTGCGTTGCCGGCGACGGAAATGTTCTTGCGCGACAACCGCGACGACAGTGATTTTTCGGCCTTCATGAGCGTCTGGTTTTTCGAGGAACAGAAACACTCGCTGGTTTTGATGGAATATTTGCGGCGTTTTCGGCCCGAGCTGGTTCCGACCGAGGCCGAGTTGCACGAGGTGCGGTTCGAGTTCGATCCGGCACCGGCGCTGGAAACGCTGATGCTTCATTTTTGCGGTGAGATCCGGCTCAATCACTGGTATCGCAGGGCTGCCGAATGGCACACCGAGCCGGTCATCAAGACGATCTACGAAACGCTTGCTCGCGATGAGGCGCGCCATGGCGGCGCCTATCTGCGCTACATGAAACGTGCGCTGCAGAAGTTCGGTGACGAGGCGCGCGCGGCATTTGCCAAGGTCGGCGTGTTGATGGCCAGCGCGAGGCGCACCGCGCAGGCCCTGCACCCGACCAATCTGCACGTCAACGTCGACCTGTTCCCGCGCGACACGGTGCAAAGCCGTCTTCCCGATCCGGCATGGCTCGAAGAGTGGCTCGACAAACAGATCCAGTTCGATTCGGTCTGGGAAAACAAGGTCGTCGAGCGCATCCTGCACAACCTCAGCCTGCTGATGGAGCGCAGTTTTGCCAGCGTCCAGGAGCTGAACCGGTTTCGCAAGGAGATGAGCGCGTCGGTGCTGGCGGCCGCCGCCGCGACTGGCGGCGCGGCCAAGCCCGCTTGAGCGCCGTCAGACGCCGCCGCCTCTGAGCGGCTGAGACAAGGCCGCTGCAGGGGATCGACGGCTGCAGCTTCTATTCGGTTGCGGCCATCACCTGCGCCACCGCAGCGGTCAATTTCTTGCCGAACGGCACGTGCAAGAACTCGTTCGGCCCATGGGCATTGCTTTTCGGGCCGAGCACACCGCAGACCATCATCTGAGCGGCCGGGAACATCGTTTGCAGCATGTTCATCAGCGGGATCGTCCCGCCCTGGCCGATGAACCCGCACGGCGCATTGAAATGGGCCTGTGATGCGGTATTGACCGCGTTCGTCAGCCACGGCGCAAGCTCGGGCGCGTTCCAACCGGTGGCACCCGATGCACCGACCCGGCCGTCGGCGTTGAAGGTCACGCGGGCGTTGTACGGCGCGTTGTCTTCGAGCAGTGCTTTCAGGTCGGCTGCGGCCTGGTTGCCGTCGACCAGCGGCGGCAGGCGCAGGCTGAGCTTGAATGCGGTATACGGCCGCAGCACGTTGCCGGCATTTTTCAGCTCCGGAAAGCCGTCGACGCCGGTCACGCTGAGTGTCGGCCGCCAAGTGCGGTTCAGCAAGGCCTCGGTCGGATCGGTCGTCGTTGGCAGCGTCAGGGCACCATCGGCGCCGCAGGCCCAGGGGAACCGCTTCCAGACCTCGTCGCCCAGAATCTGCGCCGCCGCCCGCGTCTGCTCGATTCGATCAGTCGGGATCCGGCAATGGAAACTCTGCGGCAGCAGGCGGCCGGTCTTCGAATCTTCGAGCCGGTCGAGCACCTGGCGCAGGATCCGGAAACTCGACGGCACCACGCCACTCGAATCACCGGAATGCACACCTTCGGTCAGGATCTCGACCTTCAGCGTGCCGGTGACATTGCCGCGCAGGCTGGTCGTCAACCAGAGCTGATCGTAGTTGCCGGCGCCGCTGTCGAGGCAGACGACGAGGCCGATCCGGCCGAGTCTGGGCTTCAGCAAATCGACATAGGCAGGCAGGTCGAACGAGCCGCTTTCCTCGCAGCTCTCGATCACGCCGACGCAGCGCGGCCGGGCGATCCCTTGCGCGTCGAGTGCCTTGATGGCGGTGATCGCCGCATAGACGGCATAACCGTCGTCGGCACCGCCGCGCCCGTACAACAAGCCGTTTTCGTAGCGCGGGGTCCAGGGACCGAGGCCGTTGCGCCAGCCGGTGAATTCAGGCTGCTTGTCGAGATGGCCGTAGAGACAGATCGTCGTCGAATCGGCTTCATTGCCACCCGGCCGGGTCGCCGGTACGTCGAAGAAGATCACCGGCGTGCGTCCCTCGAGCCGGATCACCTCCAGCTTGAGCCCGGCGACCTGCTGGCGTTCGACCCAGGCGGCTGCGTCGCGGACAACCCGGTCGATGTGGCCGTTGGCGGCCCAATCGGCATCGAACATCGGGCTTTTCGCCGGAATGGCGATGTAGTCGGTCAGTGCCGGGACGATCTCGTGGTCCCAGACACGGTCGGCGTAACGGGCAAGCGCGCTGGCTTCGTCCGGCTGGACTGGCAGATGGGGATCGCGTGCGTTCATCGGGACTCCTGCTTGTCTGGAATCGGCACAGTGTAGAACGATGCTGCGGTGCAGCTCACCGGTGGAACCAGCCGGCTGCCACCGGCTCGCCGGGCCAGACCCCGCTCAGCGCACGGCCACCGCAGGCTCGACCCAGCCACCGCCCAGCGTCTTGTACAGATTGACCCGGTTCTGCAGCCGCAGCGCCTGCACTTGCACCAATGCCTGCTGCGCAGCGAACAACGACCGCTGAGCGTCCAGGATGTCGAGGTAACTCGACACGCCATTGCGATAGCGCAGATCGGCCAATCTGAAGCGGGTCTGTTCGGCGCCGGTTTGTGCGCTTTGCGCGCGCAGCTGCTCGGTCAGCGTCGCCTGCCCCGCCAAGGCGTCGGAGACCTCGCGAAACGCCGTCTGGATCGCGCGTTCGTACTGCGCGGTGGCGGCCTCGCGGCCCAGCCTGGCCGATTCGAGGTTGGCCTGGTTGCGGCCGGAGTCGAAAATCGGCAGCAGCAGTTGAGGCAGGAAAGACCACGCAAATTGGCCGCTGCTGAACAGGCCCGACAGTTCGTTGCTGGCAATGCCGGCGCTGGTGGTCAGTGAAATGCGCGGGAAAAACGCCGCGCGGGCCGCGCCGATATTGGCATTGGCCGCAATCAACTGTTGCTCGGCAGCGCGGATGTCAGGCCGGCGAATCAACAGATCGGAGGGCAGGCCCGCGGGCAGTTCGGCCAGCGGCGCCGCATCGATCGTCGAACCGAGCGCCTGCAAGGGCGGCAGGTCGGCTGGCAGCGGTTGGCCGACCAGCAGCACCAGCGAATTCTCGTCGAGTGCGCGCTGCCGCAGTTGCTGCGCCAGCGCCACCTTGGCGCCTTCGAGCAGCGATTCGGCCTGTCGTACGTCGAGCTCGGAGCTGGCGCCGTTGTCGAACTTCAGCTGCGTCAACTTCATCGACTCTTCGCGCGTGCGCAGCGTCTCCCGCGTCACCGCCAGCAAGGCCTCGTCCGCCTGCATCGCCAGGTGGGTCTGCGCAATCGCCGCCACCAGACTGATCTGCACCGCCTTGCGCGACTCCTCGGTGGCCAGCAACTGCGCCCGTGCGGATTCGCTCAAGCTGCGGATGCGGCCGAAGAAATCGATCTCCCAGGCGGTGATCTGCAGGCCAGCGGTGTAACTGCGTGTCTGCCCATTCGCGCCCGGACTGAGGCTGGCCGAGAGGCCGGCGCCGACGGTTGGCAACTGGTCAGCCTGGCGCAGTTGCAATTGCGCGCGCGATTGATCGATAGCCAGCACTGCCAGACGCAGATCTCGATTGCTGTCGAGCGCCAGCGCGATCAGCCGCTGCAGACGCGGGTCGACAAAAAAGTCCTGCCAGGCGACCTCGGCGAGCGGTTTGACGCTCGGGGTGGCATCGGCCAGCGGATAGGCCGTGGCCACCGGTAGAGGCGGGCGGCGCAACTCGGGGATCAACGAGCTGCAGCCGGCCAGCCACAGCGCCGAGGCCAGCAGCGTGACCAGTCGCGCCGCCGATCGATGCGAATGGTGTTTGGCGCCGATCATGACTTGCCCTCCGCGACCGGCAGGACCGGCGCCGGCGGCTCGTCGGCCGGGATCGGCGGCGGTGCCTTGAAGAACCGGCGCACCACGACGAAGAATATCGGCACGAAAAACACCGCCAGCATGGTGGCGGTCATCATGCCGCCAAAGACGCCGGTGCCGATGGCACGTTGGCCGGCCGATCCGGCGCCGCTCGCCAGCACCAGTGGCAGGACGCCGAGCATGAAGGCCATCGATGTCATCAGGATCGGCCGGAACCGCAGATGCGCCGCCTCCAGCACCGCGTCGATCGCACTGCGGCCCTGCGACTGCAGGTCTTTCGCAAATTCGATGATCAACACGGCGTTCTTGGCCGACAAGCCGATGATGGTGATCAATCCGACCTTGAAATAGATGTCGTTCGACAGCCCGCCCAGCGTGCCGCCGAGCAAGACACCGAGCACGCCCAGCGGTACCACCAGGATCACGGCGAACGGTATCGACCAGCTTTCATACAGCGCCGCCAGCGCCAGAAAAACGGCCAGCAGCGAGAAGCCGAGCAACACGAAAACCTGCGCGCCAGACAACTTTTCTTCGCGTGTCAGACCGGTCCACTCATAGGCAAAGCCGCTCGGCAACTGGCTGGCCAACCGCTCCATCTCGGCAATCGCCGCGCCGCTGCTGAAGCCGGGCGCTGCCTGGCCCGAGATGCGCATGGCCGGAAAGCCGTTGTAGCGAACCGTCTGCGCAGGCCCGACCACCCAGCGCGTCGTCGCGAAGGCCGACAACGGCACCAACTGGCCCTTGCTGCTCATCGCATTGATTCGCAGCAGATCGTCGGGCTGCATGCGGGCCGGCGCGTCGGCCTGGACGACGACCCGTTGCAGGCGGCCGCGGCTCGGGAAGTCATTGATATAGCTGGAGCCGAGCGAGGTCGAAACCGCCGCGTTGATCGAATCGAACGGCACGCCCAGCGCGTTGGCCTTGTCGCGGTCGATATCGAGCTGCAGTTGCGGTGAATCTTCCAGCCCGTCGGGGCGCAACCCGGTGACGATCTTGCTTTGCGATGCCAGACCCAGCAGCTGATTGCGCGCCGCCAGCAAGGCATCGTGGCCATTGCCACCGCGGTCCTGCAAACGCAGCGAAAAACCCGAGGCGGTGCCGAGCTCGGGGATCGGCGGCGGGCTGAGCGGAAAGATGAAGGCATCCTTGACACCCATCATGGCGCCGAACGTGCGGCCTGCCACCGCCTGCGCACTGCTGTTCGGCCCGGTGCGTTCACCCCAGTCCTTCAGCGGCACGAAGGCGAGCGCCGCGTTTTGTCCGGTGCCCGAAAAGCTGAAGCCAAGCACACTGACCATGCTGGCGACTTCAGGCTGCTTCAGCACGAAGCCTTCGACCTGTTTCATCACCTCGAGGGTGCGGTTGCGGGTTGCCCCCGGTGGCAGTTGCACGTTGACGATCAGGTAGCCCTGGTCCTCGGCGGGCAGAAACGATGTCGGCAAACGCTGGAACATCCAGGCAACCACCGCAATGATCGCCGCATAGATGATCAGGTAACGGCCGGCCTTGCGCAGCATGCGCCCAACCAGGCCCTCATAACCTTTGGCCGTCCGGCTGAAACCACGGTTGAACCAGCCGAAGAATCCGCTCTTGGCATGGTGATGACCGGCCTCGACCGGCTTCAGCAAGGTGGCGCACAAGGCCGGCGTGAGTGACAAGGCCAGGAAGGCCGAGAACGCGATCGAGCTGACCATCACTGCCGAGAACTGGCGGTAGATGTTGCCGACCGATCCGGAAAAGAAGGCCAGCGGAACAAACACCGAGATCAGCACCACGGTGACACCGATGATGGCGCCCGAAATCTGTCCCATCGCCTTGCGCGTGGCCTGCCGCGGCGGCAGGCCTTCCTCGCTCATGATGCGTTCGACGTTTTCGACCACGACGATGGCGTCGTCGACGACGATGCCGATCACCAGCACCATCGCGAACATCGTCAACACGTTGATCGAGAAGCCGAGCGCGAGCAGCACGCCGAAGGTACCGAGCAAGGCCACCGGAACGACGATGGTCGGGATGATCGTGTAGCGGAAATTCTGCAGAAACAGGAACATCACCAGGAACACCAGCACCATCGCTTCGAGCAGTGTCTCGACAACCTGGCGGATCGAGATATCGACAAAACGCGAACTGTCGTACGGGATCGAATATTTGACGTCGGGCGGGAAAAATTTCGACAGCTCTTCCATCCGCGCGCGCACCGCCTTGGCGGTTGCCAGCGCATTGCCCGTGGCCGAGAGCTGCACGCCGATGCCGGTCGACGGCTTGCCGTTCAGGCGCGCCGAGGTGCCGTACGACTGAGCGCCGAGTTCGATCCGTGCAACATCCGACAGACGAACCGTCGAGCCGTCCGCATTGGCGCGCAGCACGACATTGCCGAACTGCTCGGCATTCGACAACTGGCCGTTGACCACCACCGTGGCGAAGATCGATTGCCCCGGCAGGTTCGGCAAATCGCCGATGGTGCCGCTGGAAACCTGGGCGTTCTGCGAACGGATTGCCGCGTTGACATCGGCTGCCGACAGGTTGAAGCCGACCAGTTTGGCGGGGTCGATCCAGATCCGCATCGCGCGTTCGGTGCCGAACAATTGCGCCTGGCCAACGCCTGGAACACGCTGCAGTTCGGGCAGCACGCTGCGCGCGGCATAGTCGCCCAACGCAACCGGCGTGAAGGCCGGGTTGTCCGACGACAGGATGGTGAAGAGCAGGAAGTTCGACCGCGCCTTGTCGACCCGCACGCCTTGCTGGACGACGGCTGCCGGCAATCGCGGTGTGGCGCGACCGAGCCGGTTCTGCACGTCGACCTGCGCCAGTTCGGCATTGGTGCCGGGCTCGAAGCTCAGTGTGATCGAGCCGCTGCCATCGGACTGCGAGACCGATTCGGTGTAGATCAGACCGGGCGAGCCGTTCATCTCGCGCTCGATCACACTGATCACGCTGTCCTCGAGCGTCTGCGCCGAAGCGCCGGGATAGGCGGTATTGATGACGATCGACGGCGGCGCGACCGACGGGTATTGCGCGATCGGCAGCTGGGTGATCGCAACCCCGCCGAGCACCAGGATGAACAGCGCGATCACCCACGCGAAGATCGGGCGATCGATGAAAAATGAGGCCAACATCGTGCGCGCCCGTTCAGCTCTTGGTTGCCGAAGCAGACGGCTTGGCCGCGCCGGCGCCCATCGGTGCCGATGCGCCCGATGCCGCCTGTGACGGGCCACTGGCGGCGCCGGCGACGAACGGCACCGGCTTGACCGGTGCACCGGGCACCATCATCTTCTGGAATCCCGAGACGATGACCTTTTCGCCGGCTTTCAGCCCGTCGGTGACCAGCCACTGGTTGTCCTGTGACGATGCAATCTTGATCTGCCGGGGCGCCGGCTTGTTGTCGTCGCCGACAACCAGCACGGTGTCGCCGGTCTCACCCCGAGTCACCGCCTGTTGCGGCAGCAGCACGGCGCCGCTGACTTCAGCCTGTTGCAGACGCACCCGCACATACATGCCGGGCAGCAGCAGGCGTTCGGGGTTTGGCAACTCGGCACGCAACGTGACCTGGCCCGATGTCGGGTCGACGGTCTGATCGGTGAACAGCAGCTTGCCGGCATGGCGGTACTCGCTGCCATCGTCCAGCACCACATGAACATCGGTTGCCTGGCCATTGCCGGTGGCCTGCAATTTGCCGCTGGCCAGCGAGCGGCGCAAGCGCAGCACCTCGGCCGTGCTCTGCGTGAAATTGACGTATAGCGGGTCGATCTGCTGCACCACTGCCAGCTGGGTCGGCTCGCCCTGGCCGACCAGTGCGCCTTCGGTCACAAGCGATCGTCCGATGCGACCGCTGATCGGCGCGCGCACTTCGGCGTAGCCCAGATTGATCTGCGCACTGCGCAGTGCTGCGCGTGCCGCTGAGCGATCGGCTTCGGCCTGCTTTTGCGCCGCCACCGCATTGGCATAGTCCTGCTTGCTGATCGCATTGGCATCGACCAGCGGCTTGTAGCGGTCTACCGTGGCACTGGCCTGGGCCACCAAGGCTTCGCTGCGCGCCAGCTGGGCTTTGGCGCTGTCGGAAGTGGCCTGGTACGGTGCCGAATCGATCGTGAACAGGCCCTGGCCGGCCTTCACCTCGCTGCCTTCGCGGAACAGCCGCTTCTGCAGGATGCCGGCGACACGAGCCCGCACCTGGGCGATTCGCGAAGCCTCGAGCCGCCCCGGCAACTCGTTGCTCAGTCCGATCGTTGTCGGCGTGACCACAACAATGCCGACCTCGGGTGGCGGCATTGCCGGACGACCACCCGGTCCGCCTGCGCCGCCCGCTGCACCGGGAGCGCTGCCGGGCTTGTCTCCGCAGGCGGCAAGCACCAAGCTGGCCATCAACAGCAGGCCGCCGATCCGATGAGGTGCGTGGCGCCGAGCGGACGAACTTGGTTCCGGCACAGGCCTGGACAATGGGGCGATGCGGGGCATGCAGGGCTTTCGCGAAACTGCCGGCAGCCGACTCGCTGGCCGGCTCGGCACTCGTTGATTGACAGAATCAGAGCAATCCGACCAAGGGTAATCCAGGGCCCGGATTCGAAAGATGCGCAGTATACATACAATGATGAATGTATGTTGACAGGCTTTTCTGAACGCCATGGCACGCCGAACCAAGCAGGACGCACAAGCGACCCGTGATCATTTGCTCGATACCGCCGAACGCGTCTTTCTGGAACGTGGTGTCTCGCGGACCTCGCTGCATGACCTGGCCGCCGCAGCCGGCGTCACGCGGGGCGCCATCTATTGGCATTTTCAGGACAAGGCGGATTTGTTCAACGCGATGATGAGCCGGGTCAGTCTGCCGATGGAGGAAGCACTCGAGCGCAGTGCCGATCCCTCTGCCGATGCCTTGCAACAGGCTCGTGCGTCGTTCATCGGCGTGCTCGACAAGCTGGTTTCCGACCCACAGGTTCATCGCGTATTCGAGATCGCGACGCACAAGGTGGAATATGTCGACGAGATGAGCGAGGTCCGCAAACGGCATCTGGCCGTTCGCAACGATTGCATGGCGAGCATGACGCGCGCCTTGGGTCTGGCGACGGAGCAAGGGCAGATCGGCTGCAAGCTGTCACCGGCCACGGCGGCGATCGGTCTGCACGCGCTGATCGACGGGCTGATCCAGAACTGGACCCTCGACCCCGAAGCTTTCGACTTGCGGGTGATCGGTGAACAGGTGCTCGATGCCTATTTGCGAGGGCTGGCGCCGGTCGCGTCGGCAGACTCTGCTGCGGCCGTGAGCAAGCGCTCCAGGCAATGTTCGCGAACGCCGTAGAAATCCTTGATCTCGCGAATTTGCGCGAACAGCTCATCAGCCGGCGCCGGCTTGTCGCGGCGCACGGCCAGAATCATCTTGTTCTTGCTGGTATGTTCGAGGGCGACAAACTCGAAGACCTGAGTGCGGTAGCCGTGGGCCTCGAGCAGCAACGCGCGCAGGCTGTCGGTGATCATCTCGGCTTGCTGACCAAGGTGAATGCCGTGTTGCAGCATCGGCCGCAGCAAACCCGGGCTGCGAAGTTGCGGTCGAATCTGCTTGTGGCAGCACGGTGAGCACAGGATGATCTGCGCACCGGCGGCGATTCCCTTGTGGATCGCATGATCAGTGGCGGTGTCACAGGCATGCAGCGCAATCATGATGTCGATCGCACCGATCGGATGGTTCACGACATCGCCCTGCTCGAACGACAAACCCGCAATCTGGTGCTGGCGCGCGCTGCGGTTGCACAGCTCGACCAGATCGGCGCGAAGTTCGACGCCGATCACCTCGGCACGAACGCCGAGTGCGGCTTGCAGGTGGGTCGGCAACGGCAAAACTCAGATACCCTTTGCCGGCGCCGAAATCCATCACCCGAACCGGCTGCGACGGGTCGTCCCGGCGAGCAAGCGGCGATTCACGCCAGGCCGTATCGAGCACTTCGACAAACTTGTTGATCTGTTTCCATTTTCGCGACATCGCCGCGATCGGCCGGCCTTGCCGGTCGGTGATGCCCAGATCCTGCCAGCACGGCGAGTCGAGGTTCAACAGGCGCTGTTTGGGGCGGTCGTGCGCCGTGACGGCTGATCCGCCTGCGATGACCGGTTCCGGAGCGGGCTGCGCACAGCCATCGCCATCGTCCAGCGCTGTGATGAGCGGCTGTCGGCGCAGGCTGATCTGCCCCTTCTTGCTGATCCGAAGATCGAAATCATCGTTGCGAGTCGACAAATGGACGTGGCCGAAACCGCCGTTTGCGCTGGCCGCGGCAGCTCCCGCCAGCGCGTCGAGCACCACCGTCACGCCGTCTGCGATGCCGACATTCTTCGTCACATCGCGTGTCTTGTAGCGATACAACAGTGACAACATGGCCTCGCCGCGCAGCTTGATGACCCGCCCGAGCACGCGTTGCAGCGCCGGATCGCCGCCCCGGTGATTGGCCAGTACCAGCTTGACGAAATCGCCATCCAGCAAGCTGTTTCGAAGTCGGTCACCGAACAGTGCCAGCGGATCGCTCATCGGCCGTTCCTCAGCGATGCTCGCCGCGCTCGAACTTGAAGACGGCCACACTGGCCAGCAGGTTGGGCAGGCTGCGCACGACGCGACCGCGCTGGATGCCGAAGCCGTCATGCAGCCGCAGCCCGATCTTGTTGGCCAGCACTTCGAAATCGGCATAGGTGCCGACGCGCAGATTCGGCGTGTCGTACCACTCGTAAGGCAGCGCGCGTGTCACCGGCATGCGCCCGCCAAGCACGCGCAGCCGGTTCAACCAGTGGGCGAAGTTGGGGAAACTGATGATGCCGACCCGTCCGACCCGCGCCGTCTCGCGCAGCATGCGCTCGGTTTGCCGCAGGTGTTGCATGGTGTCGAGCTGCAACACCACATCGAAGCTCTGATCGCCGAACATCGACAGCCCGTCTTCGAGGTTGAGCTGGATCACGTCGACACCGCGCTGCGTGCACGCCAGCACATTGGCGTCGGCGATCTCGACACCATAACCGCTGCATTGCCGATGGTCGCGCAGGTGCGCCAGCAGCGCGCCATCGGCGCAGCCGAGATCGAGCACCCGCGAGCCCTTCGGGACCAGCTCGGCGATCAGTTCCATGTCCTTGCGTTCAGACATGACCGGCCTCCGGGCTGCCACCGATCTCGCGAGCGATGTTGCCGAAATAGGCGCGCACCACGCCGTGGTAGCGCGGGTCGTCGAGCAAAAATGCGTCGTGACCGTGCGGCGCATCGATCTCGGCATAACTGACCTGCAGGCGGTTGTCGAGCAAGGCCTTGACCAGTTCACGCGAACGCAGCGGCGAGAAGCGCCAGTCGGTGCTGAAACTGGCAACCAGGAAGCGGCAACGCGCGGCGGCAAACGCGGCGCTGAGATCGCCACCGTGCGCCAGAGCAGGGTCGAAATAGTCGAGTGCGCGGGTGATCAGCAGATAGGTGTTGGCATCGAAATAGCCGCTGAACTTCGCGCCTTGGTGACGCAGATAGCCCTCGATCTCGAATTCGACTTCCTGCGTCGAAAAATGCGGCACCCCACCCTTCAGGCTGCGGCCGAATTTCACATCCATGACATCGTCGCTGAGGTAGGTGATGTGGCCGATCATCCGTGCCACCGCCAAGCCGCGAACCGGCACCACACCGTGCTGATAGAAATGCCCGCCGTGAAATTCAGGGTCGGTGATGATGGCGCGCCGCGCAACCTCGTTGAAGGCGATGTTCTGCGCCGACAGGTTCGGCGCGGTGGCGATGGCCACGCAGTGGCGCAGCCGGTCGGGGTAACGCAGCGCCCAGCTCAGCGCCTGCATGCCACCCAGGCTGCCGCCGATCACTGCGGCCAGCTTGTCGATGCCGAGCCGATCGAACAAGCGGGCCTGCGCATCGACCCAATCCTCGACCGTCATCACCGGGAAGTCGGCACCGTAGGGCTTTCCTCCGGCAGCCGGATCGGGGTTGACGTGCATCGGTCCGGTCGAGCCGAAACACGAGCCTGGGTTGTTGATGCCGATGACAAAGAAGCGGCGCGTGTCGACCGGTTTGCCGGGGCCGATCAGGTTGTCCCACCAGCCGTCGCTTTTTGGCTGGCCTGCATAACGACCGGCCACATGGTGGCTGGCATTGAGCGCATGGCAAACCAGCACCGCATTGCTGCGATCGGCATTCAGCTCGCCGTAGGTCTCGTAAGTGAGTTGATAGTCGAGCAGTTGCCGGCCGCTTTGCAGCGACAGTGGGGCGTCGAAACACATCTGCTGCGGTTCAACCGCATCCAGCAAGGCGACACTCGAATCGGAGCTGAGAGGGGTTGTGGAGACGGACATGGCAAGCGAGAAAAACCGGCTGGGCGACGACGCAAGATGCCGGTGGATTGCCACCTCTCTTCTGGGCAACGCTGAACCAGCCGCTCGCGGTGCGCGCATCCTCGCAGTGGGCGGACCGCGGCGTTGCAAGTCCTCGCCAAAGCCTGCAGCTATGGCTGTGGTTTGCGCCTTGCCGCCCATCCCGCGGCGAGGCCCGCGCATTCGCGGGGACTTGTCCAGTGTCGCCTTGGCTGCATTTCCAAGCGCCCGCAAGCCGGAACAAATCAGCGCTGTATCCGATTATAACGAGGCGCCTGTCACACGCTGGGCGTGCTGCCGACCCGATGGCCGTGAAGGTACTCGGTACACCCATCGCATGGCCGTAACGCGTCAGGTCGGCCTGCCGCAGCTTGGGACTTCAACGGAGGTAGCTCGGCTCAGGCAGTGCAGCCGGTTGCGGGACCTGTTCGACCGTCACCTGCATGCCGACTGTCTCCAGCGCGGCGTAGTTGGACAGAAACGCCACGTCTGCCGCATCTCGACCGTAGGCAACAACGATGCGTCCGCCGCGCGGCTGCTCCTGCGTGGCGTCAAAGGTAAACCAGCGCCCGCCCACATGAGCCTCGAACCAGGCGTGCAAGTCCATCGGATCGAGCTGGTAGAGATAACCGACCACCATCCGCGCCGGAATGCGCAGGCTGCGGCACAAGGCGATGCCGATGTGCGAAAAGTCGCGGCAGACACCCGCGCCGGCTTGCAGTGTGTCCAGGGCGTCGGTACTTTCGCTGCTGACGCCATACCGGTATTCGATGTTTTGCTGGATCCAGGCCCGGATCGCCTCGACCTGCGCATAGCCGGGTGCGATGCCGTCGACGATCGCCGCCGCTCGATCCCCCATCTTGTCTGACGGGCAATAGCGGCTTTGCAGCAGGAAGCGCAAGACGCCATCTGGCATGTCCTCGATCGCCGACGGCCCGGCGTTCGGCTCGACCGCGATCTCCGCTTCGGTTTCCACCACCGCCTCGACGCGGATTCGCATGCGGCCGGCTGGCACGACAAAGCGCTGGCACATGTTGCCGAAGGAGTCGACGTATTCGGTCGGGCGCACGTGGGGCTCGAATGCATAACTTTCGCCAGTCAGCCATTGCGCCTTGCCGCTGATCGGCCTCAACATGGCAACCACCGGGCAGTCCTGCGCCGCGTCGAGCGTGATGTCACAGCTGGCATGGAGTCTCATGGGAAATCCTGAATGGCAAAAGGACGGCATTCTGCATGCTTCCTGGCTGGTGGCTCGATCGGCTGAATGGCGACATTGATTTGCCGGGGCGGGCGTGCGTCTTCCGATCACCGCCGATACCTGGATGTGAGTTAATGTCGCATCGCGAAAGCGACCTTGCATCGGCAGGTGACGGGACGTGATGGCCTGCTGAACCGTCGAGTGCAAGCGCAGCCAAGCGGAGGCAATGCAGATGCGGATTCTGGTGCTCGGAAGTGGCGTGATCGGAACCTCGATCGCCTGGTATCTGGCCCGCGACGGCCATCAGGTGGTCGTCGTCGACCGGCAGCCGGGTGCCGGCCTGGAAACCAGCTTTGCCAATGCCGGCGAAGTCTCGCCCGGCTATTCGGCGCCCTGGGCCGGCCCGGGGGTGCCGATCAAGGCGATCAAGTGGCTGCTCATGCACCACAGTCCGCTGGTTGTCAAACCGATGCTCGATCTGGCGATGTGGCGCTGGAGCCTGGCCACCCTGCGCAACTGCACGGCCGAGCGTTATCGCATCAACAAGGGCCGCATGGTCCGGCTGGCCGAGTACAGCCGCGATTGTCTGCAAGCCTTGCGCAATGAAACCGGCATCAGTTACGACCAGCGGATGCAGGGCACGCTGCAGTTGTTTCGCACCCAGAAGCAGTTCGATTCGACCGGCAAGGATATCGAAATCCTGAAACAGCATGGCGTCGCCTTCCAACTGCTCGACCGCAGCGGCTATCTGCAACATGAACCGGCGTTGGCCGAGGTCCAGCACAAATTTGTCGGCGCGCTGCACTTGCCCGGTGACGAGACCGGCGACTGCCACCGGTTCACGCAGGCGCTGGCCGAGAAGGCCAAAGCGATCGGTGTGCAGTTCCGCTTCGGCACCGCCATCGAAGCGGTCGAATCAAGTGGTGGCCGGATCAGCGGCGTGCGTACCCGCGCAGGTACGTTCGACGCCGATCGCTATGTGCTGGCGCTTGGCAGTTATTCGACCCGGATGGTGGCGCCGCTGGGAATCCGCTTGCCGGTCTATCCGGTGAAGGGATTTTCGATCACGGTTCCGATCACCGATGCCTCGAGGGCGCCTGAGTCGACGATCATGGACGAAACCCACAAAGTCGCAGTGACCCGGCTCGGCGATCGGATCCGCGCCGGCGGGACGGCCCAGTTGTCCGGCTTCGACCTGCGGCTCGATGCCGGGCGCAGGCGCACGCTCGAGTTCGTCGTCAATGACCTGTTTCCTGGCGGCGGTGATACCAGTCGGGCCTCGTTCTGGACCGGCTTGCGGCCGATGACGCCCGATGGCACGCCGGTCATCGGCGGCACCGTCTACCCCGAGCTGTTGCTGGCCACCGGCCACGGCACGCTTGGCTGGACGATGGCCGCAGGGACCGGCCGCGTGGTGGCCGACCTGATCGCCGAGCGCAGGCCCGAGATCAGCATGGAGGGGTTGACGATGGCCCGCTATGCCTGACAGCTGCAACCACCGGAGGTCTGGCGCTCAGAATCGCATCTTGAGCCGGGTACCGATCGCCCAGGCGCGTTCACGCTCGGTGGATGGGTCTCGTTTCGGCCAGAAGTGGCCGAGCAGCACTTCGCCGACCAGCCAGTTGCGGTAGATCGGTTGTTCCCATTTGGTCTGCACGCCGTAGTCGGAGACGCCGACGCCAGAGCCCTGGGTGCCACTGGCCAGCGCCTCCAGGGACAGCAATCGCTGCTCACCGAAGGCCTTGTAGGCGCCCAGGCTGCTCGACCATTCGAATTTGCGGTTTTTCTGGGTGATCGTCGCGGCGTTCAGCCAGCGAGCGACCAAGGTGCGCGAGAAAGGGCGCTCGAACGACAGCACGGTGGTCGAGCCGAAGTGGTCCTGCAAGGTCCAGAAGACGGTCTGGCGAAACTCGGCCAGGTCACGGTTGTTGATTTGCCACAGTTGCCGGTAGCGCGCCTGGGCGTAAGGCTTCAGGCCGCCACGAATACCGAGACGGAAGTCCACTGCCTCGCTGATGTCGCGACCGAATCCGGCAAAAAACGATCGGTCGTCGCGGTTGTCGCTGAGCAGGCGATCCTGCCGCGACAGGCCGCCGGGCTTGTCGGTGACGACTTCACGCTCGTTGTCGCGGCCGATGAACAGATACGTTTTTTCCTCGACGTTGGGCAGGCGGAAGCGTGCGTTGAATCGCAGGCTGACCTGGAAGTTGTCGTCCTGACGCTTGAACAGGCTCAGGCTCAGCCGGCCGTCGCTGACGTTGCCGCCTTCCTGGAACGGCTTGTCGCCGAACCAGCTGTCGACACCGCGAGCCAGCCAGAAAGCGGTGGCACGCGCCGACTGGCGGGTTGTCTCTATCAGCTCGACGGTAGCGGTCTCCGGCGCACTGGTGGATGGCGCCGCGGTGTCAGGCGACTTGACGGGTGCAGACGTCTGCAGCGGGTTGGTCGAACAAGCCGCCAACATGCTTCCCAGACAAGATACCAACAGCGTAGAACACGAGCGGCCGTTGATCACTGCAGTCTCCTTTGGCTACAGCGTAGCCGAATAACCCGGCCTCGGCGAGAGTTTTGGCGCTGCCGTTGCCTCGGCGGCATAGTCCACCCTCTGCCACCTGCGTTGCCGAGCAGCGGCGGTCGAGGCGCAATCAATCGACGGGTGGCGTGCCGGTGCGCATGTGGCCATCTGCGTTGTGTCTTGCGCGCATTTGCATGCCTCGGCCCGAGTGCCCGGCAAGCAGGGCAAGCTGATGTCGGCCGCAGCCGAATGCGGCGCACAATTGGTCTTGATGCCGTTTTCGACGCCTGCCCGCACCCGATGAAGTCCGTTTGCACTGTCGACGCACAGCCAGTCGATACGCCGCTTGCAGGCCAAGCGCCAACCCTCGGACCGGCGCTGCGCCAGACTTTTCAGCAGCGCCTGCAATCCTTTGCGCCGCGCCTCGCACCTTTGGCCCTGCAAGCCGGCGCGCGGCGTGCAGCGGTTGCGCTGGTCCTTTGCGAAGCCGGCTTCGGCGCTGATCTGCCGGGCCTGCCGGCGTTGGCTGACTGGTCCGATCGGGCGGCGTTGTTGCTGACCCGCCGCGCCGGCAGCTTGCGAAGTCACAAGGGGCAATGGGCGCTGCCCGGTGGACGAATGGACGAAGGCGAAAGCGCCGAGCAGACCGCCTTGCGCGAACTGGGCGAGGAGGTCGGCCTGCATCTGGATGACGACGCCGTGCTCGGGCGTCTGGACGACTATGCCACCCGATCGGGCTTTTCGATCACCCCGGTGGTGATCTGGGCCGGCCGTGCAGACCCGCTGCAGATGAACCCGGCCGAAGTTGCCAGCATTCACCGCATCGAGGTGACCGAATTCATGCGCAGCGATTCACCGATGCTCGAGCCCAGCGCGCATGGTCCGCACCCGGTGTTGCGGCTGCCGGTGGGCAACAGCTGGATCGCTGCGCCCACCGCGGCCCTGATCCATCAGTTCTGTGAAGTCTGTCTGCTCGGGCGCGAAACCCGGGTCGCGCACTACGACCAGCCGGATTTCGCATGGCGTTGAGTGACTGGGGCGGTGGTTTGCTGAAGCGCAATCCGTTCCGCGGCCTGTGGCTGTTTGCCGGCGTCTTTTTTCTCGGCAATGCCATGCAGACGATGTCTGCGGCCTGGATGATGGTCGAGTTGACCGGCTCGGATTTCCTGGCCGCGCTGGTGCAGACGGCCGTCTTTCTGCCGATGTTCCTGTTGTCACTGCCCGCCGGGGTGCTCGCCGATACCGCTGACCGCCAGCGGCTGATGAGCTGGTCGTTGGTCGTGCAGGGCTTTTCGGTGGTCATTCTGGCGGCACTGCTGCTGGCCGGTTGGGCCAATGCGGCGACCATCCTCCTGTTCATCTTCTTCGCCGGCTGTTGCACTGCGCTGGTGTTGCCGGCTTGGAATTCGACCATCGGCGATGCCGTGCCTCGTGAACAGTTGCCGCAGGCGATTGCCGCCATCTCCATCAACTGGAATGCGGCGCGAGCGCTCGGCCCGGCGCTGGCCGGGGTTGTTTTTGCGCAGCTCGGCGGCGCCTGGAATTTCGCGCTGGCGGCGCTCGGCACCCTGGGCATGTGGTACGCGATCAGGCGCTGGCCGCCACAGCCCCATCCGCCATCACGCCTGCCGCCCGAACGGCTGTGGGCCGGTGTGCTCAGCGGCCTGCGCTTCGCTCGCCACTCCGAGATCGTGCTGGCGCAGCTGGTTCGAACCGTCGCCTACAGCGCGGCCGGCTCCGCGTTGTGGGCGCTGTTGCCGGTCATCGGGCAACGTCAGCTCGGGCTCGGCGCCGCCGGTTATGGCTTGCTGATGGGTTGTCTGGGTGGCGGTGCAGTGGTGGCCGGCTTGCTGCTCGTTCGTTTGCGGGCGCGGGTTGGCCTGGAGGGAATCGTCGGCGGCGGCTGCGTGGTCTTTGCCGCAGTGATGCTGGTGGCGGCGTTGTCGCACTGGCCGTTGCTGGTTTATGTGGCGCTGTTTGTCGGCGGCGGCGCGTGGATGACAACGATGGCGACCTTCAATACGGCCACCCAGACCAGCGTGCCGCCCTGGGTCAGGGCACGCGCGCTGGCCATGCATTCGGTGTGTGCGCTGGGTTCGTTTGCGATCGGCTCGGCGATCTGGGGCGCTATGTCGGGAATTTTCGGCCTTGCATCGGCGCTGATCGGTGCCGCGCTGATGATGGCCGCCGGGCTGCTGCTCGCCCGGCCGTTTCCGCTGCGAATGGGCGCTGCGCAGGATGTGACGCAGGTTTCGGCCTGGCAGGAACTGTTCGTTGCGCATGAGCCGGCGCCGGGTGCGGGGCCGGTTGCCGTCGAATTTGCCTACCGCATCGCGCCGGGGCAAGCCGATGCATTCCTGGCCACCGTGACCCAGTTGCGCGCGCCGCGAAGGCGCGACGGCGCCACCTTCTGGCGTGTCTACCGCGATCTGTCCGATCCGTCGCGATTCTGCGAGCGGTTCATCGTCACCTCCTGGGCCGAATACCTGCATCAGCGCGCCCGGACGACGCTGGCCGATCAGGAAATCGAGGCCCGCGTCCGCGCCTTTCTGCTGCCAGGCGAAGCCGTCAGCATTGCGCACTACATGGCAGAACGGTAAGGCCTTCGCCATCCCCGCCATCTCGGCGCCGCACTATCTGGCGCCGCTTGCGCCGCGGCCACCGGGCGCCGACGCTTGCCTGCGCGGGCGTGAGCGACTACGACAGCGACGTGATGCTGCCAGCCATCCCGGGCGCGTTGCCGTAACCGGGCTGCTCCCGGCGGGCCGGCCTGCTTCAGGCGCTGGCTTGTTGCCGGGTCAGCGGCTTGGCGGGATGCAGCCGCTGCCAGTGGCCGACGGCGCGATCGACCCAACTGCGAAAGCTGCGATCCTGTGGCTGATAGAACGGAATGCCGCGTGCAGTGAACCGGTCGACTTCGGCAGCCAGTTTGGCGGCTGTGGCGTCGGGGCCGCAACAATCGGCAACCGCAAGCTCCAAGGCGTGGAGGGCGATCGCCCGTTGCATGGGGCTGGGATCCAGCAACAACGCGCGAAGCGATTCGGCGTCGGCGGGGGGAACGGAAACGGGGCTCATCAACAATATCCTTGCCGTCTTGATACGACGGCGTTTTTTTGCCCGCAAGACCGGCTGGGACCCGCAATATGCGAACCTGTCAGATCAAGCGGATTGAATCAACGTCTCGGCTATCTCACTGGTTGACGCTTGGCAGCTGGTCGGTGACCCGACCCTTCGCTGCTGCTTTCAGCTCGTTACCCGAAGCATCGGTGATTCACCTCTTCATGAAATCACCGGACTGTTGTATAGCAGGTGCTTAGCTTGGAGGGAAAACCTTCAGGGAAGTTCGTTGCGGTGTTGCAACAGTTGGTCACGCGACGATCACTGGCAACCGTGCCACCTGCCAGCTGAACCTCAGCAGCGCTCGCCGACTTGCGGCGACAGCAGCTGTTACAAGCGGATACAGCTAAACTGCGAACGGCGGTTCAAAGCCGGCCGGCGCAGCCGGCTGCGCCACATTTGCAAACCAGACGGCCCTCGTGGTGTGTTTCACCGTAGTCGACGGTGATTTCCTCGCCTGCAAGCAGATTGCGCATGGCGTAGAACTCGACCCGGCCCTGCCGGATCCGCAGCACCGAATTGGGCCGGCACGAGTGATTGGTGAAGCGCAGCGGATCGGCCGAGTTCGACGCGTCGATCGCGCGTTTGTCGCTGACTTCGATCAGCATGATTCGTTGTTGTCCTTTGGCCCGGGCACGCGCTGCACGAACGCTGATCGATTCGCCGCGGATTTCGCCGATCTTGCGCCGTGCCGGCACGGCTTCGCCAGCGAAAGCGCCCTGGCCGTCAATAGCACTCGACTGCACGACGACCGCGAACTTCTGCGGATTGGCGGGTAGTGCCATCAGGCCGATCGGGTCCGATCAAGCAACGCCCGCGGATCCGGCTTTGCCGGTCCGCCAGGCGGGCCTTGCAAGCCGCTTCGGGCGCGGAGGCCCGACTCCTCGCCAGGCACGAAAAGTCCACTGGACTTCTCGTTTCCGGGCTCGGCCCCTCGGGGGCAGGAGCGAAGCGACTGGGGGGCTGTCATGTCTCCAGCCGGCTCTGAAACACCAGACCGGCATGTTCGCGCAACGCATGGAATTTGATCTTCGGCCAGTTTGCCTCGATGGCACGCAGCTCCGGTGCATATTCGACCAGCACCGTCGGCGCATCGACGGCGTCGTAGGCCACGCGGTGTGAATTGGCGTCGATGAAACGCTTCAATTCGCGTTCGCCACCGTCGGCCGGATCGCAGCTGACCCAACGCGCGACCTGAAAGCGGCTTGGCAGGATGCGCGCCCTGACGCCGTATTCATGCTCGAGGCGGTGCGCCACCACCTCGAACTGCAACTGGCCGACTGCGCCGAGCAACAGCACCGTGCCACCCACCGGACGGAACACCTGGATTGCCCCTTCCTCACCGAGCTGCGTCAAGCCGGCGCGCAGCTGCTTGGTTTTCAACGGGTCGGCCACTTCGACACTGCGAAACATCTCCGGCGCAAAAAACGGCAGGCCGGTGAACTGCAGCGCCTCGCCTTCGCTCAACGTATCGCCGAGTTGCAGCACGCCGTGGTTGGGGATGCCGATGATGTCACCCGCAAATGCCTCGTCGAGCAATTCACGGCGCTGGCTCAGAAAGCTGACCACCGAATTGGGCCGCAGCTCCTTGCCCGAGCGCACCACTTTCAGCCGCATGCCACGCTCGAAGTGGCCGCTGGCGACGCGAAGGAAGGCGATGCGGTCGCGGTGCGCCGGGTCCATGTTGGCCTGGATCTTGAAGACGACACCGCTGAACTTGGCCTCGTCGGGTGCCACTTCGCGCTGGATCGCCTGCCGGCTGCCGGGCGCCGGCGCCAGATCGACCAGTGCATCGAGCACCTCGCGAACGCCGAAATTGTTGACCGCAGAGCCGAAGAACATCGGCGTCTGGCGGCCGGCCAGAAACTGCTGCTTGTCGAACGGCGGGGCCGCATCCGTCAACAGCTGGATCTCGCCCTTCGCCTGCTCGTATTGCAAACCGAAGCGTTGTGCGTAGGCCGGATTGTCGAGACCGACCAGGATTTCGTCATTGTGGTGATCGCGATCTTCGCCCGGGCTGAACACGCGCATCTGCTGCTCGCGCAAGTCCATCACGCCGTGAAACGCCTTGCCCATGCCGACTGGCCAGGTGAATGGCACCACTTCCATGCCCAGCTCGCGCTCGATCTCGTCCATCAGGTCGAGCGGCTCTTTCACCTCGCGGTCCATCTTGTTGACGAAGGTCAGGATCGGCGTGTTGCGCGCCCGGCATACCTGCAACAGTCGCCGCGTCTGGGGTTCGACGCCGTTGGCGGCATCGATCACCATCAGCGCGGCGTCGACGGCGGTCAGCACCCGATAGGTATCTTCCGAAAAATCCTGGTGTCCCGGCGTGTCGAGCAGGTTGATCACGCAGTCGCGGTATTCCATCTGCATCACCGAAGAGGCCACCGAAATGCCACGCTGTTTCTCGATCTCCATCCAGTCGCTGGTCGCGTGCCGGGTCGCCTTGCGCGCTTTCACCGAGCCGGCAATCTGGATCGCCCCGGAAAACAGCAGCAGCTTTTCGGTCAGCGTCGTCTTGCCCGCGTCAGGGTGCGAAATGATGGCAAACGTGCGGCGGCGGCGCACTTCCTTGCGCAAGGCATTCGCGGCGGGTGTGGTCGGGGATTCGGTCAACATCAATCGCTCAGGCGACCATCAAATCGCTGCAGCCTCACAGTGGAAAGATGCAATTATCCGCGGCTGCGACCTGTCGGCGTGACAACGCAGGTGCAGTCGCCAGCGCGCCGCATCAGCCGCCGGATGTTCGTGACGCATCTGGCGGGTCGCGCTCGTCGTCCATCAGCTGCGTCACCCGCCCCACCAGCCAGTCCGCATCGACATCGCTCTCAGCAGCCGCCGAATGGGTCAACGCATGGATCGTTTTGCGATGGTCGGCACCCTTCAGCATCATCCAGGTGGCCAGATAGTGCGAACCCATGCAGCCGCCGGCGGTGGCGATCGGGCCACGGCAGTGGAAGGGCTCGTCGATGACCCGTACACCGGCTTCGACGATCCAGGGTTTGGTCGCCGCATCGGTGCAGGCCGGCGAATCGCCGAGCAGGCCGAGCCGCGCCAGCAGCAAGCTGCCCGAGCCTTGGGCGCCGATCAGCTGGCGCAGCGGATCGAGCTGCAGCCGGTCCATCAACGCACCGTTCTCTGCAATTGCACGCGTGTAGAGACCGCCGCCGAAGATGACGGCATCGGCCTCATTGGCGAATTCGAGCGGCTGCTGAGCCTGGATGGTGACGCCGTTCATCGATGTCACATGACTTGACGGGCAGGCGAGTTCGGCTTTCCAGCCGAGTGATGCCAGTTGATTGAGCAGGCCCAGTGGAACGAAGGTATCGACCTCGTTGCAGCCGTCGAAGGCAAGAATGGCGATGTGCATCACTCGCCTGCGACGGTGCTCGACAGTCCGGGCCGATCAATCGTGCAGGATCGAGCGCAACATCCAGGCTGCCTGCTCGTGGACGGCAAGCCGCTGCGTCAGCAGGTCGGCAGTGGGCTCGTCATGGGCGGCTTCGGCAGCAGCAAAAATGCCACGCGCCGTGCGCGCGACACCTTCATGCCCTTCAACCAGGATGGCAACCATGTCCATCGCTTTCGGCGGCGAGGTCGGCGCGTCCTTCAACGAGGTCAGGCTGCCGAATTGGGCGTACGAGCCGGGGGCCGCGACGCCCAGCGAGCGGATCCGTTCGGCAATCGGATCGACCGCATTCCACAACTCGGTGTATTGCGCCATGAACATCGCATGCAGGCTGGTAAACATCGGCCCGGTGACGTTCCAGTGGAAGTTGTGCGTCGTCAGATACAAGGTGTACGTATCTGCCAGCAGGTTCGACAGGCCCGACGCCACCGCGTGGCGGTCTTCCTCACTGATGCCGATGTTGATGCGTGGACCGTTGCCGCCGATCTGCATGACCTTGTGCTTCTTGCTCATGATTGCTCCAGTTGATGTTGTTGACCGCGAACTGCTGCAACCGCGGCCCGCTCAGGACAAACGGGTGACGCGATCCAGCGGGCAGGAATAGATCGCATTGCGCAGCGCCGCGATGGCCTCGTAGCGCGTGAATGTACGCCGCCAGGCCAGCACGACACGGCGTGTGGGTACCGAGCCGCTGAACGGGAGGTAGGTGACGTGTGGCTGCGGCTCCTTGGGTACCCCCAGAATCGGCACGACGGTCAGCCCCATGCCGGCGGCAACCATGTATTTGATCGTCTCCAGCGACGAGCCCTCGAAGCTTTTGCGGATGCCTTCGGCGTTGCTCGAGAAGCGCGCATATTCGGGGCAGACTTCGAGCACGTGGTCGCGAAAACAATGGCCGGTGCCGAGCAGCAGCATGGTCTCGTTCTTCAGCTCCTCGGCACTGACCGACTGGCGTCGGGCCAGCGGATGGCTGGTGGGTACCGCAACGATGAAAGGTTCGTCGTACAGCGGCGCGACAGCCAGCCCCGTATCAGGGAAGGGTTCGGCGAGGATCGCACAATCGAGCTCGCCGGTGCGCAGCATGTCGAGCAGCCGGACGGTGAAATTTTCCTGCAGCACCAGCGGCATCTGCGGCACCGCGGCGATGGTTTCGCGAACCAGATCGGGCAGCAGATAGGGGCCGATGGTGTAGATCACGCCGACGCGCAGCGGCCCGGCCACCGGATCCTTGCCGCGTTTGGCGATCTCCTTGATCGCTGCGGCCTGCTCGATCACCTGCTGCGCCTGGCGGACGATTTCTTCGCCCAACGGCGTCACGCTGACCTCGCTGGCGCCACGCTCGAACAATTTGACGTCGAGTTCCTCCTCGAGCTTCTTGATTGCCACGCTCAGCGTGGGTTGCGAAACGAAACAGGCCTCGGCAGCGTGCCCGAAATGTTTTTCCCGCGCAACGGCGACGATATAACGCAGCTCGGTCAGGGTCATGGCGCGGAGAATAGCGCAGGCCGTCTGCACCCCCCATACCGCTGCTGCTCACACTGAGCGACCGGCCGGCCGCTACGCCCCGGTCTTGCAAGCCATCACGACTTGGCCGGCCGCTTGATCGATTCGAGCTGGTCGAGGGACAGGCTGTCGACGATCGCCCGTACCGCTGCCAGGTCGACCTGATGGCCATTGGCCTCCACAACAACGCCGTTGGCCAGCAACACCGTCAGCTCGCCGCGGCTGCCATCTTTCCAGGCTTCTTCCTTGATCGTGCGCTGGCCCTGCTTGTAGGTCTTCTCGATCTTCGCTGCGGTTTCGCGATCGGCCGTGACATTGGCCCAGTTGGCCATCGCGGCGACGCCGGCCAAGCCGCCCAGATCGGTGATCGACAGCTCGACCCGCCGACTGCCCTGCGCATAGCTGGCCTTCGCCGACGAGCTGCCGAGCCCCATCGCCTGGCCGCTTTGCGACTCGATCGATTCGCGTTTGAGCTCACCCAACGTGTCGGGCAAGCTGGCTTTCAGTTGATCGGCAGGAATGGGCGTGCCGCCGCCCGCTGCGCCGCTCATCGCCCCCAGGATGTCGCCCATCGCCTTGCCGGCTGCCGCGCTGTCGCCCGATTGCTGGGCTGCTTCCATCTGCTTGCCGGCCTGTTCCATCTTCTTGGCCATCTCTTCGATCCGGTTGCCGTCGATCTTGATTTCGGCGCCGGGCACCGAGAGCGTGACATCCTTGCCTGACGAAGCGCCAGGAATGCTGCCCGTATGACCAATCGCGCCGAAGCCGCGTGCCGGCAAGGTCATTGACGCCAGTACGCCGATCACGATGCCGACCAGGATGCCGCAGAGTACGGTTACCGCGGTATAAGCCACTGCCTTGTCCTGCGGACATCTCATCAGCACCGGCAGGCCGACATAGATCAGGTAGACCGAATACAGCGACGCCAGCAGACCCAGCACGGCGAGCGCCGGAATCAGGTTGAAGATGCCGCCGACCAGCGCCGCGGTCGATGCAAAGACCACCAGCTTCAGCGCGTTGAGCGAATTCTTCTGTCCCTTGAACGTCGGCGCCAGCGCATCGACGATCAGCGACATCACGAAGACGGCAACCAGGCTCAGCACGTAGCTGACCACCATGTTCAACAGTCCGGAAAAAAACGGCACGCGAAGACTGACGCCGAAGCCGCCCACGCCGATGATCGACATGCCGATGAAACCGGCCACCGCAGGGATCACCGCCAGGATCATCAGATAGTCGGTGTAGAGCTTGCCCGGGGTGGTGGACTCGCTGTCGATTTGTGGCCAGGCCGTTTTCGGTTCGAGCAGAATCGATTTGACACGCTGGATCAGGTTCATGGTGGGCCCTGGTGAAAACGCGTTGCGCCGAGGGACCGTCCAAACCCTCGATCATGCGGGCCGATTGTGTCCAAACTGCCGCACATGCGATAGGGCCGGGAGCTGTTGTCGTACCGCGTCGAGCCGGCCGAAATCGAGCGTGGCACTGACCACGCCTTCGCCCTCCGGCTGCAGCGCCAGGATTTCGCCCCAGGGATCGACGATCAGGCTGTGGCCCCAGGTTCGACGGCCGTTCTCGTGTACGCCACCTTGCGCCGGCGCAATCACGAAACACTGGTTCTCGACCGCTCGGGCACGCAGCAACAGCTCCCAGTGCACTTTGCCGGTGCTGTAGGTAAATGCCGATGGCACCGAAATCAGATCACAAGGCGCCTCGCCCGGCATGAAGCTGAGCGCCCGGTACAGCTCGGGAAACCGCAAGTCGTAGCAGACCGACAGGCCCAGCCGCAGCGCTCGCTCATCGGCGCCCTGCAGCGTCAGCGCAACCGGCTGCTCGCCGGCGCGCAGCACACGCGCCTCATCGTAGTGCTCCTGGCCACTGCGGTAGCGAAACAGATGGATCTTGTCGTAGCGAGCCAGCTGCTGGCCATCCGGGCCGTAGACGAAACAGCTGTTGGTCACCCGCGGTCCGTCCTCGTCGTGGCGCGGCTCGCAACGTACCGGCAAGGTACCGCCGATCACCCAGATGCCGGCTTGCCGCGCGGCGTCGGCGAGCGCGTTCTGGATCGGTCCGCTACCGGCGGTTTCGGCGATCGTCAACTTGTCGCGATCACTGTGACCCATCAGGCAGAAATATTCGGGCAGCGCCACCAGTTTCGCACCAGCGCCGGCAGCTTGCGCGATCAGCTTTCGCGCGATGGTCAGGTTGTCGGCCACCCGCGGTGTCGAAACCATCTGGATTGCAGCAATTTTCATCGTCGGGCACAGGGGGAGAAGACGAACGCCGATTTTGCGACAGCCCGCCCACCGTCAACGGGTTGCCGGCACGCCTGGCGCGCCGTCGGCGACCGGCTGGCTTGCGGGTACGTTGGCCAGTGGCGTCGGATCCAGATCGGGCAATGGTTCGGTCAGCTTGCGCTCGACACGTTCGACTTTCGGGTCGTCCCAGCTGCCGCTGACATGAAATTCGCGCGTGCCGGCCTGCACCAACGGCTTGCGCAGCACCAGTTGAGCCAGGAACGCGCCGAGACCCACCGCCGGATTGATCACCGCGTAGGCCAGGGCAGCGTTGCCGACATTGATTTCCGGCACCACGATGACGCGGATATCCTGCGCCTCACGCTCGATGTCGGCCATGCCTTCCATCAGCACCGCAGCCTGCGTGCCGCGCATCAGCAGGTTGTTGGTTCGCGCCACCCCCTGACTGATCGCTACATCACCGGTGATGTTGTCGAATGCAAAACCCTTCTGGAACACATCGCGAAAATCGAGCGCCAGCCGGCGTGGCAAGGCCTGCAGGCTGAGCACGCTGAGCAGCCGCGCGGCACCCGGTTCGGCGTTCAGGAACTGGCCCGATTCGATGGCCACCTTGATTTGTCCGCCCAGGCTTTTGTAATCGATCGAGATCGGCGAGCCTTGCCAACCGATGCGGCCCGCAAGCTGGCCCTTGCCGCCGCGAATCGCGCCGCCGATCTGCAGCCGCTCGAGCAGGCGGCCACTGTCGGTCAAGTCGAGCTTGAAATCGATTTCAGACCGCCGCGGCGAGTTGCGGCTGTTGCCACTGCCCCAACTGCCGCTGGCCGTCAGCCGCGCGTCGGGATTGATCATGTTCAGACGGGTCAGCCGCCACTCGCGGACTCGCCCGGCTTCGTTGGCTTCGTTGCGATTGGTCGCCTCGATCTCGACCCGGCCGAGGCGCTTGCCGCGCAATTCGAAGTCGTCGACGACGATGTCGAGCGATGGCACGCTGGCCGGCTGCTGGTCGAGCAGCGTCTCGACCTGCTCGGCTTCTTGTCTGGGCAACGAGAGCCGGCTGAGCCGGGCGTAGACCCGACCCGCTGCACTGGCGCCCGCACCGATGCGCGCCGGCCGATATTCGGCATACCCGGACAGTTGCTGCGCCTCCAGGTTGGCCCGCCAGTTGCCGTTGTCATTGCTGAGGCCGGCGACCAGGCCATTGAGGCGACGCTCGCCGATCTGCAGCTGCTGGGCCCGCAGGGCGATGGTGGTGGGTGCATAGCCGCCAGCCGCCTCGCCATTGGCACCGGGCTGGGCAGATGATGTCTCGCCGATCTTCGCCGCAACCTCCTGCCAGGCATCGGCATCGACGACACCCAGGTTCAGCGAAGCGGCAACGCCGCTCGGCGGGGTCGGTGCCGCATCGTTGATGCCGATTCCGCCGCTGATCACCCGCGGCTCGGCCGTTGCCCCCCGGGCGCCGTCGAGTTCCGGGTATTCACGCAGAAACCGCGCCTGCAGCAACGAGCCGATGTCGATTTGCAGGCGTTCGCGCGTCGCCTTGCCGGCGCCTTCCGACAGCAGCGTGGTCTGATACAGCAGCGGCAGCGCCGTATCGGCCGCTTTGCGCAGGGGCGCCGGCAGATCCGCCGCCATGCCGACCAGGTTGCTGGTGACGCGGATCTGCGAGCGCTCACCTGCAAAACCCAACTCGGCCTTGTACGCAGCCTGCCCGCTGAGCACACGAGCCGCGCGTGCCAGCGGGCCCGGCTCGACAGCGCGGCGCAGCCCGTCGGCACTGGCCACGCCGCTGCCGTTGAAGCGGACCGAGCCATCGCTCTGGCTGCCGCCTTCGAAGCTGGCCTCGCCGCCGAGCAGCTTCGCGGTGGCACCGACGATCTGAAAGCCGCGCTCGCTGAAATCGACCCGTCCCTTCGCATTGGCCAGTGTCGGCGTTTCCGGCTGGATGCGCAGATCGTTGCCGGGCAGCTCGAGCGTTCCCTTGACCGTCGTTTTCGCGGTGTCGAACAAGGGCATGCTCAGCGCCAACCGCAAGTCGGCATCGCCGCTGATCGTCGACGGCTTCAAGGTATCGCCCAGCCAGCCGCCGATCGGCGTCGAATTCACGAACTTCAGCATCTCCGCAGCCGATCCTTTGCCTCGCCCGTCGATCTGCAGGGTCGGTGCCTCGGCCAGATTGGCGATCTTCGCGCGCAGCGGCTCGAGCCGCACGTTGCCGATCCGCGCGGTGGCATGGCGAATTTCCATGGAGACGCGGTCGAAGATCAATTCGCCATTCAGCTGGGTCATCGGTGGCCAGGTCGATTCGATTGCAGGCTGGTTGCCGCGCGCCGGCCACGCCGGGAGGTAGGCGAAGGTCAGCCCTTCGACTTGCGCGGCAATGCGAAATTCGCCGGCTCGTCGCCCCGCTTCGGGATAAGGGAAATCCCAAAGATCGCCATTGACGTGGAATTCGGCCTTGCCGATGCTGCCGTCTTTTACCGCGTAACCGACATAACTGCGAACTTCGGGATCGATCTGACGCGGCAGATAACGCGCCACGCGTGCGCCGTCGCCCCGGCTCAGTTTGCCGCTGAGCAGTAGACGACCCGGAAAGCGGCCGTTGCGCGCCAACCCCTCGCCAGGCCCGGTCGTCCAGTTGCCTTCGAGGCTGCCTTGCGCATCGGCGTTTGCAAACTGGACCGATTTGGCCGTCACGCTGATCTTCGGCAGCCCACGCCCGCCTTTCTTGTCTTCGATCTGCCAGCCGATCTGCGCGCCCAGTTCGGCAAACGGCACCTCCGGCTCGTCGAAAACGCCTGGGAAGCTCATTGCGCCGTCGCGGATCAGCAGTTGCGCTTCGCCGCCCCGCTCGCTGGCCTTGAACGTCAGCCCGGCGTTGCGCAGGCCGGGACGGCCGATACCGTCGCGTTGCGCCGAGGGCCGTGCGGCCAGCGCAAGCGAATCGATTTCGCCCGACAGGCGATAGGCGCTCGGCTCGTCAGGCGGCCCCGTGAACGACAGCGCCAGCCCGTTGACCCTGCCTTGCGGCCGGGTCTGGGCGAGCAGTTTTCGCGCTGCCTCGCCGATCGGCAGTGAGGCGGCAATCCGCGACATCACGTCCAGATCGAGTTGTTGTGCGGCGAGGTCACCGCCGGTTGTCGGCGCGTCGTCGGCCTTGCGCCAACCGACGCTGATATCGCCGCGCGGCCAGTTCAGGCCGTCACCGGTCTGGAAACCGAGTTGCTTGACTTGCACCGAGTGCTGATCCCCCTGCCGGCTCAACAGCAGTCGACCTTCGACCTGTTCAAGCGCCAGCGGCGCCAGGCTCTGGCCGAGTTGGGTGGTAACCGCGCGCAACGCAACGTCGACAGTCGCTTCGCTGACCTCGCCGCGGGTCAGGTCGACCCAGGCGCGAACGGCGCCGTCACCTTTGCTGACTGAAAACGGCAGCGTCACGTATTGCTGCAACAGGCGCACGTCGGCGCCCGGCAGATCGGCGTACGCGGTGCCCGTCCAATGTTTCAAATCCTCGCCATCGAGCAGTGGCTGTCGGAAGCGCCCGCGAACGGTGAAGCGCTCACCCCAAGCCGCGGGTGGCGTGGCATCGAATTGCATCGAGTGCCGGCGCAGGCCGTTGCGGATCACCAACTGCACGTCGGACAGTGCCAGCGGTGGTGCTGCGCGTTGCTCGTCGACCCAGCGCAGCGAGCCGCCGCGGATGACGATCTCGGATTGTTTGAGAAACCAGCGCAAGGCGGCACGATCGTCATTGCCGCCGGGTTGGTCGAGATCAAGACCGGCAACAAAGATGTGCCCGTTCGCATCCCGTCGCACCTCGAGTTGAGCGCCCTCGATGAACAACTGGCGAAATCGCAACTCGAGTGCCAGCAGCGAATGCGGAGCCAATGCGGCCACCACCCGAGGCAGGACCAGCGCAGGCCGCTTGGCGGTGTCCAGCAGGACCACCTGGCGCATCTCGACCGAAGGCACCCAGCCGCTGGAGTGCACCTGAATCTCGCCAATCTGCACCTGAATGCCGAGTGCCGAACTGGCCCGCTGTTCGATCGCACCACGCCATTGATCGATGTGGGGCAGAATTCCCCAGTGCAGGACAAGCCAGATCAATAACAAGGCGCTCCACAGCACGAGCAGACTGAGCAGGAGGACGCGCATCAGCCAGAGCATTGCCCTGAGCCCGCGAATCGGCATTGACCAATGCCGCCGGGCAGGTGGCAGCGAATCGGCAGAAGCGGCGGTTGACGGAGGCAGGAGGGACGACATGAATCAACAAAATTGTGCGCGGGTCGCGAGACTCCGGCCGCTGGGCTGGGTCTGTTGCGCTGCGGCATCGTCCGCCAAGCCAATCTAGCACAGCAAACAAAGCCTGCTTCATTGCATGTCGACCACTGCCGCGCCCCATATTCCGCCCCGCGACAAGCTCCCGGCGGCCGCTGGCGCCCCTGTCGCTTGCGCCGATCACAGCCGTTTCGTGCAGCGTATCCGGCGACGTTACGTCGACGAACTCGCCATGCTGCCGTCGGGATTGCCGCGCCGTGACACCATTTTTGCCCTGGTTGGTGATCTGCAGCGAGGCGGGCGCCCGCTGGGCAGCGCGTTGCGGGTGGCTCGCCAACTGGTGCTCGAACGACTGGCGGTACTCGATATCGAATGCGGTGCGACGGTCCAGGACATCACGCTGGCGATGACCGAACTGGCCGAGGCGGCGCTCGATCTGGCGCTCGATGCGGCGCGCGGCGAACTCGATGACCTGCACGGTGCACCGAAAAACGAAGTCGGCGAGGTGATCGATTTCTGGGTCATCGGCATGGGCAAGCTCGGCGCCCGCGAGCTCAATGTGTCGTCGGACATCGACCTGATCTATGTTTACGAAGAGGACGGACAAACCACCGGCCCGCAACCGTTGTCGGCGCATGAATATTTTTCGCGCCTCGCCAAACACCTGTACACGCTGATCGGCGATACCACTGAAGATGGTTTCGTCTTTCGTGTCGATCTGGCACTGCGGCCGAACGGGAATTCGGGCCCGTCAGTGGTCAGTCTGGCGATGCTGGAGGATTATCTGCAGGCGCATGGCCGCGAGTGGGAGCGTTTCGCCTGGCTGAAGAGCCGCGTGGTGGCGCCACGGGCCAGCATCGCCAACGGCCGGGCGCTGCAGCTGCGCTCGATCATCACTGCGTTTGTCTACCGCAAATACCTCGATTACGGTGTTTTCGAGGGCTTGCGCCAGTTGCACCGCAAGGTGCGCGACGAGGCGCAGCGGCGTGCTGCGGGGCGGCCCGAGCGTGCCAACGATGTCAAGTTGTCGCGTGGCGGAATTCGCGAAATCGAGTTCATCGTCCAGCTGCTGCTGGTGGTTCGCGGTGGTCAGTTCCCCGAAATTCGCACCCGCTCGACCTTGAAGGCGCTCGACAAGCTGGCGGCCGGCGGCCTGATGAGTGCCGATGCTGCCGAGCGCCTGGCCCAGGCGTATGTGCTGTTGCGCCGCATCGAGCACCGAATCCAGTATCTCGACGACCAGCAGACCCACCTGTTGCCCACCGTCGACGCCGACCTGCACTGGATTGCACTGAGCCTGGGTCTGGCCTGCCGCCCCGAGGCCTGCGGGCTGCTCGACCAACTGGGCCAAACCCGCGAACTGGTCGCCACCGAGTTCGATTCGCTGCTCCACGAAGGAAAGGCGGGTAGCGTGGTCGACCCGTCGGGCTGCCGCAAGTGTGGTGGCCCGAGCCTGCCGGTCGACAGCGACGATTTCATCGAACAGCTGCCCGACGAATTGGCCAAGCGCGTCAAGGCCTGGGCCGAGCAGCCGAAGGTCAAGGCGCTGCGTGACGAGACCAAGCTGCGGCTTTCGCGCCTGATCAAACGGGCCGCCAAGGCAATCGACGACAAGCGCTGCACATCCGAGTCTGCGCTGCGCTTCATTGACTGGATCGAGCCGCTGCTGCGCCGCGAAAACTATCTGGCCCTGCTGGTCGAGCGCCCCGAGGTGCAGAGCCGCTTGCTTCGGCTGCTCGGGCTGGCTCGCTGGCCGATGCGTTATCTGATGCGCCATCCCGGCGTCATCGACGAGCTGGCCGACGAGCGCCTGCTGCATTCGCGCTTCCGGCCCGATGCCTTCATCGCCGACCTGCAGGAGCGCCATGCGGCGTGGAAGCGTTCGGGCGAGGCCGATGAAGAATCGCTGCTCGATACCTTGCGGCGGGCTCACCATGCCGAGGTCTTCCGCATCCTGGTGCGTGATGTCGAGGACCATGTCAGCGTCGAAGAAGTCGCCGATGATCTGACCGCACTGGCCGACGCCACGCTGCAATGCGCGCTCGACTGGTGCTGGCAGCATCTGAAACATGCGCATCGCGCCGAGCCGCGGTTTGCCGTCATCGCCTACGGCAAGCTGGGCGGCAAGGAGCTCGGTTATGGCGGTGATCTGGATGTCGTGTTCCTGTACGACACCGACCCGACGTTGGTCGGCGCTGCCGCGCTCAGCGATGCCAATGCCTGCGCGGAGGTTTATGCGGCCTTCGTTCGCAAGTTGATCGGCTGGCTGACGCTGCAAACATCGGCCGGCGAGTTGTTCGACATCGACACCGCGCTGCGTCCGAACGGCAATTCGGGTTTGCTTGTCACCTCGATGAGATCGTTTGCCGACTACCAGACCGGCCGCGGCAGCAATACCGCCTGGACCTGGGAGCACCAAGCCATTACCCGGGCCCGCTTCTGCGCCGGCTCGGCTGAACTGGCGCCACGCTTCGATGCCGTTCGCGAATCGGTCCTCACAGCGCCGCGCAACATCGATTCGCTGCGCGCCGAAGTACAGGCGATGCGCGCAAAAGTGCGCGCTGCCCATCCCGTTGCCGAAGACCGCTTCGACGTCAAACACAGCCCCGGCGGCATGATGGACGTCGAGTTCGTCGTGCAGTTGCTGGTTCTTGCTCACAGCGCGCAACATCCCGAACTGGTGCCCAATGTCGGCAATATCGCGTTGCTCAAGCGCGCTGAGACCGCCGGTCTGCTGCCGTCAGGCATCGGCACCGCGGCTGCCGATGCCTACCGCGAATTGCGGCGTGCACAGCACCGCGCCAGGCTCGATGAGAAGCCGACGCAGGTCGAGCCAGGCCAGCTGGTCGCGCCACGCGACGCGGTGCTGGCCTTGTGGACGGCGGTTTTCAACTGACGCGCGGGTTGTCCAGCGCGCCGGCAGGGTACGCCGAGCCGTCGGTTGACACCGCCTGGACTGCTTTGCGAGCCGGACGGCGTGGGCGCGTCGCCTGGTGCTCGATGTGCTTGGTACTCGCGGTCATCGCGATCACCGGAAGCCTGCTGCCGTCGAACTGGATTGCCGGGCTCGACTGGCAGCCTGATCGCATCTGGCCGGAAGTCTGGCGCATGTTCAGCCCGGTTGCCGTGCACTACAGCGCGCTGCATCTGGCAGCCAACGTGGTTGGAGTGGTCGCGTTGCTGAGCCTCGGCCTGGCCGCTGGCGTTCCGCGTCGTTGCGCCTGGGCCTGGGCGACCGCCTGGCCGCTGGCCCAATTAGGCCTGCTGTTGCAACCGGATCTGCGGCATTTCGGCGGCTTGTCGGGGGTGCTGCACGCGGGTGTTGCGATCGTCGGTTTTCACCTGCTGCTGTGCGCCACCGGGATCCGCCGCGGCATCGGCATGGCTTTGCTGGTCGGATTGGCCATCAAGGTGCTGAGCGAGCAGCCGTGGGGCATGGCGCTGCGCCAGGTGGCCGGCTGGGATATCGCGCTTGCGCCGGCGGCGCACGCCAGCGGTCTGGTGGCCGGTCTGGCATGTGCCGTGGTGGCCGAGCTGGTCTGTTACGGCCATCTCCGCCGCGCCCGAGCAGCACGGAGCGCGGCTTGACACAACGTCGTTCGCATCTCGATTCGCTGGCTGTCGGTCTGCTGGTTGGCTGCTGTTTTTTGTGGGGATTGAATCAGGTCGCGGTCAAAGTGGCGCTGCCCGAACTGCCGGCGCTGGTGCAGGCTGCGGTGCGGTCGCTGGCAGCGGCCTTGCTGGTGCTGCTGTGGTCGCGCTGGCGCGGTATTGCACTGTTCGACCGCGACGGCAGTCTGCCCGGCGGGCTGCTCGCCGGATTGTTGTTTGCCGCCGAGTTCGGCTGCATCTTCGTCGGCTTGCAATACACCAGCGCGTCGCGGATGGTCGTCTTCATCTATCTGTCGCCTTTTATCGTCGCCTTGGGAATGCCGTTCATTGCGGCCAGCGAGCGTTTGTCGGCCGTGCAGATCGGCGGTCTGGTCGGCGCATTTGCGGGTGTGGCGTGGGCTTTTGCGGGGGGCTTCTCCGAACCGTCGATCGGGCCTCGACAGACGTTCGGCGATGCGCTCGGCGTCATGGCCGCCGTGTTGTGGGGAGCCACCACCCTGGCGATTCGGGGCAGCCGGCTGAGTGTTGCGTCGGCCGAAAAAACGCTGTTCTACCAATTGGCAGTTTCCGGTCTGGCGCTGGCGGCCGCAGCGTACTTCCGCGGTGACCAATGGCCGGCCAGCCTGTCACCGCTGGTCTGGACATCGGTTGTCTTCCAGGCGGTCATCGTCAGCTTTGCGAGTTATCTGGCCTGGTTCTGGCTCATTCGGAACTATCCGGCGACCCAACTGGCGTCGTTTTCGCTGCTGACGCCGGTTTTCGGCCTGCTGTTGGGTGCCACGCTGTTGGACGAGCCGATCACGATGCGGCTGCTGGTTGCGCTGGCAACCGTTGCCGCCGGCATCTTCGTCGTCAGTCGAAAATCGCGAGGCGCTGTTTAAGAGCTTGGTCCGGTGGCCTTGAACGGCTCGTGCTGATTGGCTGAAATTCAGATTGATGGCGATCGCCGACTTTGCGATACCGATCTGGCGCGGATGGGGTTGGCATATTCCGCTGCATGTCCCCCGCGGACAACCCGGGGGGTTGTCCGCTCCTCCTTTACTTCCGCGGAATACGCCAACCCCACCCGCGCTGTTGCCACCGAGACGTACAGGTCGCGCCTGACAGCGCTCCTACAGAAGACAGGCAGCGAATCGGAATGTCGATCGTTCCAGGAGCGCTTCGCTGCGGTTTTTCGAGATCTTGCGCCGCAACCCACGGTGGTTGCAGGCCGAGGGCGGTGGGTGGCCGGATGCCGGAAGTAGAGGCGGAGACGCCGACGTTCAGAAGGGCGTCGGGGGACATGGAGGCATCCGGCCACCCGCCGCCCTCGGCCTCGCTTCAACGCTTGCATGCACAGATAGTCAAGCCCTCGGTTAACCGCACGCGCGGCAATCCACGTTCGATTGGAGCGACAGCACCTACTCGTCGAGCTGACATTTCAGGTCCGGATGCGCGCCACCAGCGAACTGGTCGAGTAGCCATCGACGAACGACAAGGCCCGCGCATCGCCGCCCCAGCTGCGCACCCAGCGCGTCTCCTCCAGAGACTCGATGTCGTAATCGCCTCCCTTGACGTACAAGTGCGGCCGCACCAGCTTCAGCAGTTCCACTGGCGTCGCGTCATCGAACAAGGTCACCAGGCTGACGCTTTCGAGCGCTGCGAGCACGCAAGCGCGATCGGATTCGGCATTCAGCGGCCGATCGGGCCCTTTGCCCAAGCCGCGCGCCGACGCATCGCTGTTCAAGCCGATCACCAGGCTGGCACCGAGCGCTCGCGCCTGTTCGAGGTAGGTGACGTGTCCGCGGTGCAGGATGTCGAAGACGCCGTTGGTGAAAACGACCGGCGCTGCCAGCGAGGCGATGCGCCCGACCAGTTCACTGCGCCGGCACAGTTTGTCGATGAAGGATGGCATGGCGCAATTGTGCCGCTGCGTGTCGCGCCGGTGACCATCGGATCGGCACGATGGCCGACTGCTCGGCCTGGGTCAGCTTGCCGCTGGTCGGCATGGCGAGCAAGATCGTCTGCGGTGACGATCTGCTGTTGGCTGACGGTGTCGACTGGAAGAGTCATGCCAAGCTGATCGGCGAACGCCCGGCGGGGCAACGGGTGGCGGCCGACCGCAAGCGCGATCAGGAGGCGCGCGCTGCAAAATGCTGAGAGCCAAGCCAGCCGCGCGCCCCCGCACACTCCAGCTCAGGCGTCGCTGTTCGCGTAAGTCGGTGCGAGTACCTGCGGCGCCATCGCTTCGGGAGTCGACTCGAGTACGGTGATTCGCCACAAGGTGCGCGGGTCATCCGGATCGGTCAACGTGGCAGCGTGCAGCAACGAGGCGTTGTCCCAGATCACCACATCGCCCACGCCGTAGGCCAGGCTGTAGCGGTATGTCGGCTGTGTCGAGTGCGCTGCCAACTCGTCGAGCAGATCACGGGCTTCGTCATCGGGCATGCCGACGATGCCGAACGAACTGCCGGACACCGCATACAGTGATTTCCGTCCGGTGACCGGATGCGGTCGCGCAATGCGGTGCGTGATGACCGGCATCTTCGCCTTCTGCGCATCGGACAGCACCGAGGCCACTGTGCGGCTGCGCTCGTCGGTGTCGTTGCGGTTGCCGTAGTGGTGGATGCCATAAAGCGGTTCGATCCGATCCTTCATCGCCTGCGGCAGATCATCGTAGGCGGCCTGCTGGTTCGCAAACAGCGTCTCGCCGCCCCTGCTCGGCACCTCGATCGAATACAGCGTGGTTGCCCGCGCCGGCATCTGCAGGTACGAATAGTCGGTATGGAAATAGGATCCGGCGTCCTGCAGGCCGGTCGGCTTGCCGTCTTTTCTGACGTTGGACAGGATCAGGATGTTCGGGTCGGCCGGGTGATGAAACTGGTCGATCACATGCGGCTGCGGTTCGCCCAGCCGGCGCGCAAAGGCGAGAAACTGCGCTGGCGTCAGCGATTGCCCGCGAAGCACCAGCACCTGACCGGCGTAGAACGCGGCCTCGATGTCAGCAAAGGCCTGGTCGGACATCGCCTGCGCAATGTCGACACCAGACGCCTCAAGGCCGAAGCCCTCGCATAGCGGTTTCAGTTCGAGCATTCATGACCCCTCGTTGGTCATTTGACAAGGGTGGGCATCAACGTGCGCGGCAACCACAACATCGCATCGGGCAGCAGGATCACGATCAGCAGCACCAGCAGCATCGGGATGAACAGGATCAGGGTGTCGCTTGACCGCAGCTCGGATCTTGATGCCACCCACCGTGCAGGCGATCATCAGGCACAGCCCGTACGGCGGCGTCACCAGCCCGTAGGCGATCGAGATCACGCCGATGATCGCGAAGTGGATCGGGTGCATGCCCACGCTGGTGGCCAACGGCGCGAGGATGGTGCCGACGATGATGATGGCCGGAATGGCATCGATGAAGCAACCCACCACCAGAAAGCAGAACGCGGTGATGAAGCCCACGCTGGTGATGCCGCCACCCCAGCCCGAGACCATGTCGACGAACAGCTGCGGGATGTGGAAATAGGCCAGCAGCCAGCCGAACGCCGAGGCGGTGCCGATGCAGAACAGCGAGATGGCAGCGAAACGCGCCGAGTCGTACATGCCCTCGCGCAGCTCGCGCACGCCCAGGCGCCGGTAGACGAACACGCCAAGCACCATCGCATACAGCACCGCCACCACCGACGCTTCGGTCGGCGTGAAGAAGCCGAATACGATGCCGCCGATGATGATGCCCGGCGTCAGGATCGGCAGGATGGCGTGGGCGATTGCCGAGCCGAGTTCCCGGGCCGTGGGCTTGGGAAACACCGGGTAGTTGCGGCGCTTGGCATAGACATACACCACCACCATGAACGACACCGCCATCAGCAGCCCCGGGCAACACGCCGGCCAGGAACAGGCCGCCGATCGATACCGAAATCACGCCGCCCCAGACGACCATCAGGATGCTTGGCGGAATGATCACGCCCATCACCGCCGCGCAGGCGATCAGCGACACCGCGAACTCGACGTCGTAGCCCTGCTTCTTCATCGCCGGGATCAGCACGCCGCCAACCCCTGCGGCCTCGGCGGTGCTGGAGCCGGAGATGCCGGCGAACAACATGCTGACCAGCACGCTGACATGACCCAGCCCGCCGGGCAGCCAGCCGACCAGCGCCTTCGACAGGTTGATCAGCTTGTCGGTGATGCCGGCCGAATTCATCAGGTTGGCCGCCAGCATGAAGAACGGAATCGCCAGCAGCAGGAACGAGTTGTACGACTTCAACATCTCGTTGAGCAGCAGGAACGGCGTCAGCCGGTCGTCGATGAAGAACACCGGGACGCAGGCCAGCCCGAGCGCGAATGCGACCGGCACGCGCAGCGATGACCAGCACCGCGAAGACGCCGAACAGGATCAGGGCGACGGTACCCGGGCTCATGCCGGACCCCCTTCAACTCGGGTGCCGGCGCGGCGCCCAGCTTGAACAACTGGATGTCGTCATACGAATTTTTCCATGCGTGAACAGCAGCCAGGTCAAGCCCGGCAAAGGGCCAAGCCACGTGGATCAGGGCCATGTTGATCCCGGTCAGCTCGGACTCCTGGTCGTAGCCGAACTGCGCGAAGCGCCAGCCGAAGGCCAGAAAGATCAATGCGACCAGCAAGATCGAGACGTGCACGACCATCCGGCTGACGGCAACCCCGGCCGCGGTTTTCGGATGCGGCAGCACGTCGACATCGAAGTGCGCGCCGTCGCGAACCGCGACGCTGGCGCCGAGCATGATGATCCAGATCAGGCAGAACCTGGCCATCTCCTCGGTCCAGATGAAATGCGGGATGTGGCTGCTGAAACGGGCGAAGATCTGGATCGTCACCGGGACGATCAGGATCGCGATCAGAAAGGTCAGCAGCGCCTGCAGACCTCGGTAGATCCAGTGGTTGAGTTGGCGCATCGGTTTTCGCTTGGCAATCGGACAATATTCGGACACAAAAGCGCCCGGCCGGTGGTGCGCCAGCGTGGCGCACGCACCGGCCGGGCGGCGTTGACTAGCTCACTTGATGGCGTTGATGCGTGCGTAGATCGCATCGGCGCCGATCTCCTTGGCATAAGCGGCCAGCACCGGCTCCATGGACGCCTGCAACTTGTCACGCTCGGTCGAACTTGACCAGCTTGACCTTGCCCGACTTTTCCATCGCGGTCAGGATGGTCGTGTCGCTGCTCGATTCGAGCTCACGCTCCCAGTTGCCGGCCTCGGTGCCGGCCTTCTTGATCGCCGCCTGCAGATCGGCAGGCAACTTGCGCAGCGTCTTGCCCGAGAAGCAGATCGGTCGGATGCTGATCGCATGCTGGGTCAGCATCAGGTTCGGGCCGACTTCGTAGAACTTCATCTGCTCGACGCCCGCGGCCTCGTTTTCGCCCGACTGGATGACGCCGGTCTGGATGCCGTTATAGATCTCGCTGTAGGCGATCACCGTTGGCGCCATGCCGGCGGCCGCGAAGGTGCGGGTCCAGATCGGCGCGCCTTGCACCCGAATCTTCAGACCCTTCAGCTCGGCCATGTTGCTGGATCGGCTTGGTCGCAAAGATGTTGCGTACGCCGCCACCGCCGAAACCGATCAGCAGCACGTCGGCCTTCTGCGCGATCTCGTCGGCGATCGGCTTCAGCACGTCCTGCGCGATCACCTTGTTCATCTGATCGTGGTCGCGGAAGACGAACGGTGCGTCGATGAACGGCGCGGCTTTCGCGAAGGTCGCCATGTGCGCCGGCGAGACGATGCCGTAGTCGACCGAGATGCCCTGGTTCATGTAGGCGAAGTAGTCTTTCTCGAGACCGAGTTCGCTGTTCTTGTGCAGCACGAAGTTGATTGGCTTGCCGTAATACTTCTTGACCAGCTCCTCGAATTTCACCAGGCCTTTGGTGAACGGGTGGTCGTCGCCGAACTGCGAGGCACCGTGCAGTGTGATCGGCGCCTGTGCCGCGGCGGCAAACGAGACGGCCGCCGTGACGGCAGCCAGACAGCGCAGTACTGCGCGCAGTTGATTTCGCATTCATACACTCCTGAGGGGTTGGACAAGCACGGCGCGGCCGCCAATCTGTTGCACAGGCGACGCGACGCAATCGTCTTACCATTGGAGTGGCACGGCCCTTCGCTGTCAATGCCATAAACCACTAGTGCACTGCAGCGCGCCACGTGTTGCGGCGCTGCGATGGTCGACATTCCACCAGTCAGGCAGCCAGTTCAGCCGAAGCAGAGAATCGACCTGCCAGGGCGGTTTGCCCGCTCGGCTCAGCGGCTTGGCGGCGGCCCGTACTGGCGCGGCGGTTTGGCAGCCTGCCGGTAGACCGGCTCGACCGACGGCAAATTTTGCTGGATGTCACGGATCCGGCTTGCGCCTGACGGGTGCGTCGACATGAATTGCGGTGGTGAGCCGCCGCCGGCCTTGGCCATCTTTTCCCACAGCGTGACGCCGGCCTGCGGGTTATAGCCGGCACGTGCTGCGAGGTCGAGGCCGACCTTGTCGGCTTCGGACTCGTCTTCGCGGCTGAAGCGCAGCGTGAGCAACTGAGCGCCCATGCCGAGCGCGGCATCGCCCAGGTTGCCCAGACCAAACAACGAACTGAGCAGATTTGCGCCAATGCGGGTCGCAGTGGTTTTGCCGACCCGTTCGCGGGCATGCTCGCGCAGGGCGTGGGCCATCTCGTGGCCCATGATTTGCGCCACTTCATCGTCGTTGAGCTGCAACTCCTGCAGGATGCCAATGTAGAAGGCGATCTTGCCGCCCGGCATGCAAAAGGCATTCAGCTCCTTGCTGCCGATCAGGTTGACCTCCCACTGCCATTGCGCTGCGCGGGGAGTACTTTGCAGGTTCGGGCGATCGACAAACGGAATCAGCCGCTGCGCGATGGCCCGCAGCCGGATCACCTGCGGATGATTGGCTGGCGCCAGCGCCTTTTGCTGGGCGGCCTCGCGCAGCATCTGCTGATATTGCTGGGCGGCGGCGGCCTCGATCTGCTCGGCCGGAACCAGCTTGGCGATCTGCGACTGCTTGTCCATCGTCACGCCATCCTGTGCGGTGGCGGGCAGCGCCAGCGCCGCACCGCCGGCCAGCAGCGCGGCGCCGAACAGGCGGCGGCGGTGCAGATGGCAAGCGCAGCCGGCCTGGTGCCTGGTCAGCGCAGCGCGAACGTGTTCGCCTGGCTGATAGTCAGCCTGCGGATCGAAGGTGTCGATAAGGTTGTGGGTCATGGTGATCGATCAGCTGCTCTGCGGTTGAACGGGGTCATGAATGAACGATGGAGAGGTACAAACGGTGCCGCCGGGCCGGTGCTGCAGTCAATCATCAGCCGGCGTGGCTTGCGGGTCGACATCCAGCGGCATCATCGCCCGGCGCAGCCAGAACAGCATCAGCAGGGCCGGCAAAGCCATCACGGTGGACACGACAAAAAACGCCGGCCAGCCGATCGATTGTGCGAGCACACCGGCCAGCGGCCCGACCCAGACTCGCCCGACCGATGCAAACGCCGACAAGAACGCATAGTGGGTAGCGGTGAACCGATGGTTGCACAGGCTCATCAGAAAGGCGACGAAAGCGGCCGTTCCCATGCCGCCGCTGAGATTCTCGGCAGCGATTACCAGCAACAAGCCGCCATCGACCGGCGTCGGATGCGACAACTGCACGAAGCCCCAGTCGAAGGCCGGCAGCGTGAGCCCCTGGATCGCTCCCTTGCCGCTGACCGCCAGCCACCAGAAGCCGATATTGCTGGCCATCTGCAGGATGCCGAACAGCAGCAGCGCACGCCACAGCCCGAGCTTGAGCATCAAGGCGCCGCCAAGCAGCGCGCCGGCAATCGTCAGCCACAGACCGATCACCTTGTTGACCACGCCAACCTCGGCCTGGCTGTACAGCATCGACTTGAGCAAGAACGGCGTCATCAAAGAGCCTGCAAAGGCGTCGCCGAGTTTGTAGAAAACGATGAAGGCCAGAAAGGCGCCGGCTCCGGTCTGGCTGAAGTAGCTGCGCAGCCCGCCGAGCAGGGTTTCGAAGCGCGCCGCCCGGGCCGCCCAGACGGCCAACGGGATCGTCACGACCAGCCCGATCACCAGGGCCAGCAGCTGGATCCATTTGGCCTGCAGGTCGGTGTCAAGCCCGCTGCCCTCGAGCAGCGGGCCGAGCAGCAATTGCGCCAAGGGCGGGCCGAGCCGCTCGCTGAGCAGGAATCCCACGACCACAGCGGCCACGACGGCAGCAAAGCCGAACAGGTCGCGGCGGGCCACGCTGGTCGGCCGCAACTCGACATTCAGCCGCGGCAGCAGGGTGGCCGAAAAAACCGCCGCAACCACCATCAGGCCGGCCATGAACCGATAGACACCCGGCCAGGTCCAGCCGCCTCCTTGGCTGGGGTCGACCCAGATGAACGCGATACCACCCGATACGATCATCGCCAGCCGATAACCCAGCACGTAAAGCGACGATCCGAGTCCGCGCTCGCGGGGCGTCAGCAGGTCGGTGCGGTAGGCATCGACGACCACGTCCTGCGAGGCCGATACAAACGCGACCAGCACCGCCAGCAGCGCAAAGCTGCGGGTGGCGTCGGTGGGCGAGGTCGCGGCCAGCGCCACCAGCGCACCCGCCAGCGCGAGTTGCGTCAGCACCAGCCAGCCGCGCCGCCGCCCGAACCAGGGCAGCTCGAAGCGGTCCATCAGCGGCGCCCACAGGAACTTGAATGTGTAGGGCAGCCCCACCGCACTGAGAAAACCGATCGTCGCCAGATCGACCCCCGAGACGCTGAGCCAGGCCTGCATCGCCTGCCCGGTCAAGGCCAACGGCAACCCCGACGCAAACCCGAGCATCACGACCACCGCCAGCCGGTGCAACGCGGCCAGCCGTTGGGCAGGAGTCAACGGCAAGACCGCCGCTGCTTCCGTCATGGCAGCCGGTTACCGCTCGACAGGGGTGAGCCGCTCGCCGATCCAGCGCAGCAGATCGATCCACATCTGCCGCATTTCGGTGTCGGTCGGTGTGCGGATCGCGCTGGGCAACTCGATGGTGACGACCGGGACACCGCGGTGCATGCCGCCGTAGTTGCCGAGCGAGCCGGGATAGATGCCCACCCGATCGAGAAACAGGCGGCCCAGACGCTCGGGCGGCGTGCTCGGGCCGTCGTAGTCGAGCACGCCGAACGGGGCGTGGATGCTGACAATCACATCGGGCTTCCAGCGCTGCATCGTCTGCTGGATAAAGCGGCTCTCCGGCTCTGACAGTGCTTCTGGGCCGGGATAACGCCGCGCATCCTGCTTGGTTCGCCTGGTCCAGTATTGCAGCGCCTCCTTGTCCCAGTTCGGCGTCGGAAAATTGCGGTTCAGGTCGACGCCGCGCGAGTTGGTGCGCGTCGGCCGCTTCTGCAGCAAGCCATCCGGGTTGAGCGCCGGAATGAAGCGCCAGTCCATGTCGGCGCCGGTTTCCTTGGCATGCGCAATCCAGTGAAAGACCAACGAGGTCGATGAGATTTCGTCGCCATGGATCGCACCGATGACCAGCACACGTGGCCGTTTCGGCGGCTTCGGCAGGCCCTCGGCGGCGGACGAGAATTCTTCGGGCGGCGCGATGACATCGCGTTGATACAGCGGAATGCCTTCGACCGAGAGCGATCCCGAAGCCTGCAGATTGGCCGCCTTGCACAAATCCTCGGTCAGGTTGGGCAGTTGGCGCGCCAGTTCGGCACAGTGCATGGTTCGGGGCGTCTTGGCGACGACAGGCGACGAAGCGGCAGACGCCGCGGCCGCAGTGGCTGGAGCCGATGCCGATGTCGCCAGTTGACCGGCCGTGGCAGCCGATGCCGCGCGCCCTGCCGAAGGCGCGGCAACTGCGACACCGCCTGGCACGGTGGCCGGTGGGGCGGATGCGGCGGAAGCCGCTGCTGCCCCGATTGCGGCAACCAACGGTGATGTTGTGCCAGTCGGCGCAGACGCCGTGGTGGCGGACTTTTCGCCGACCGGAGTCACGGCCAGATCCGCTGGTGGTTGAGAGGCCGCAGATTGCACCTGCGTCGAGTCCGATGCGGCGACCCCATCGGATGCAGCCGAAGGCGCTGCAGTGGCGCGAGCCGGCGCAGACGCGATGCCGGCTTTCGGCGATGGCTCGGCCTCAGCGAACCAGGTCGGATTGGCAACTGCATAGGCAATGACGCCCAGCACCATCAATGCCAGGCCGCCGCGCACCCGACGCGGGCTCAAACGCGCACCTCGCCCTGGCCAAGGACAACCCATTTCATCGATGTCAAACCCTCGAGCCCGACCGGCCCGCGCGCATGCAGCTTGTCGGTGCTGATGCCGATTTCGGCGCCCAGGCCGTATTCGAAGCCGTCGGCAAATCGCGTCGACGCATTGACCATCACACTGGCCGAATCGACCTCGCGCAGGAACCGCATCACGCTCGGATGATGGTCGCTGATGATGGCATCGGTGTGGTGCGAGCCGTGCTGGTTGATGTGGGCAATCGCCTCGTCGAGGTCGGTGACGATCTTGATGCTGATGATCGGTGCCAGATATTCCTCGGCCCAGTCGGCTTCGCTGGCGTCGCGAACAGTCGCGCCGGACACCTGTTGCAGGATGGTCTTGCTGCCCGCATCGCAGCGCATCTCGACGCCCTTGCGCGCAAAGATCGCCCCGATCAGCGGTAGAAACTGCGCCGCCACCACCTGATGCACAAGCAGCGATTCGGCCGCATTGCAGGGGCTGTATTTCTGTGTCTTCGCGTTATCGGTGACGCTGCTCGCCAAGTCGAGATCGGCCGCGGCGTCGACATAGACATGGCAGTTGCCGTCCAGGTGCTTGATCACCGGCACCTTGGCTTCGCGACTGATGCGTTCGATCAGGCCCTTGCCACCGCGCGGGATGATCACATCGACCGATTCGGGTGCGGTGATCAGCAGGCCGACGGCGGCGCGATCGGTGGTCTCGATGAGTTGCACCGCATCCGGCGGCAGATCGGCCTCGGTCAATGACTCCTGCACCAGCTTCCACAAAGCCAGATTGGAATGGATGGCTTCCGAGCCGCCGCGCAAGATGCACGCATTGCCGCTCTTGATCGCCAGCGATGCCGCCTCGATGGTTACATTCGGCCGGCTTTCGTAGATCATCGCAAAAACGCCGAGCGGTACCCGCATCTGGCCGACGCTGATGCCGCTCGGCCGGCGCTGCACGCCGGTGATCTCGCCGACCGGATCGGGCATCGCGGCAATCTGCTCGCAGCCTTCGGCAACCGTGGCCAGTATCTTGTCGGTCAGGCGCAGGCGGTCGACCATCGGCGCCGACAAGCCGGCCTGGGTGGCCGCCTCGATATCGCGCAGGTTGGCAGCCGTCAATGCAGCAGTATCACCACGCAGTCGGCGAGCCAATCCCAGCAGCGCCGCATTCTTGGCAGCCGTGGAGGCCCGCGCCATCAGGCGCGACGCCGCACGGGCGGCTGCGCCGACATGGGCGATGGTGGCGGAAAGTTGATTCGCGGTCATGCCCCGATTGTCGCAAACTGCACCGGCATTTCGCGCAACACTGATGGGCGCGCCGACTGAGACCTTTGTCAGCCCAGCCAGGCCAGCACCAGCAGCCACAGCGGCGCGGTCAAGGCAAAGGCGACGGTGGACACCACGATCGCCGTGCTCGTTTCGGCCTGCAGGGTGCCGTAACGCTGCGCAAAGATGAGCGGATTCGAGCCAACCGGCAGTGCTGCGGCCATCACCACCACGGCGAGCGCGATGCCGTTCAGCCCCAGGCCCCAGTGGGCAAAGACCAGGACCAGCAGCGGAATCAGCAGCAGCTTGACGGCGCTGATGATCAGTGCTGCGCGCGCGGCGCCGCCGATGCCGTAATAGGCCAGCGAAATGCCGATCAGCACCAGGCACAGCGGCACCACCGCCTGGCCGAGCATCTGCAGCAGTTCGTCGACCACGCCGGGCAGTGGCAAGCCGAGCAGGTTCCACACCAGGCCGGCAATCACCGGCAGGACGACCGGATGGATCACGGTATTGCGAACCGTGCTGCGCAGCGTCGACCACAATCCGCCCGAGCCGCTGCTTCTGACCTGCTCGCGTGCCAGGTCGGTCTCGACCAGCGTTGTCTGCATGGTCAGCAGCGTCAGCGCATGCAGGCTGACCAGCGTGATGTGGATCGCCAGACCGGTCTCGCCGAACAGCGCCGCCGCCATCGGGATGCCGACCTGCACCGTATTGCCGAAGCCGGCCGACATGGCCCGCACGCTGGGCGCAGCCACCGGCAACCGTTGCTTGCGATTGCGCATGGCGTTGCCAGCCATAAATGCCGAGCATGGTCAGCGCGATCGGCACAAAAAAGGCAATCAGGATTCGCCACGGCAAGGCATGCAGATCGAGCCGGGCGGTGGTTCGAAACAGCAGTGCCGGCACAAAGATATAGAAGGCCGCATACGACAGCGTTCGAGCCGGATCGGCATCCTTGCCGTCCGGGCTCAGCCAGCGCGCCCGGCCGACCACATAACCGATTGCGACCACCGCCACCAATGCGAGGAGCTTGACAAAGATGGCCAGCGACATGAGGGGCGATTATCGGTGTGCGCCGCCGCACCCGACGGCCCTCGATCGCGGGCAGCGCCGAACGGGCTGCGCGGCAATCCGTCAGCGCGAGCCGAACATCATCTGTCTGGCGATCAGCGATTTCAGCGGCCCGGCCGCCTGCAAGGCCGCCATGCCAAGGCCACGCGCGGCGCCCGCGCCCGGCAATGCCCAAGTGAAGCTGCGGGCCAGAAAATCAGTGGCTGCGATCATCGCCCAGCGGTCGGGTGCCCGTTGCCATTCGACCCGCCGCAAGGCTGCTGCGACATCGCTGCTTCGGGCCAAGGCACTGACCAGCTGGTGGGCATCGCGCAGGCCCAGGTTGAGACCCTGGCCAGCCACCGGATGCAGTGTCTGTGCCGCGTTGCCGATGCGAACGACACGGCCATCGGTGAGGCTGCGTTCGGCATTCAGCCCGAGCGGAAAACATTTCAGCGGCGACACATCGGCGATCGGGCCGACTTCGCTCGCAAACAGCGTCGCCAGCACCAGCCTGCGCTGCACGTCATCGAGTTCGGCAACCGGATCGTCGTCGCGGTCGACACACCAGACCAGCGCCGCCCGTCCGCCGCGCAACGGCAGCAGCGCAGCCGGCCCGTGGCGGGTAAATCGTTCGTAGGCAACGCCGCGCCGCGCCTTGGGCAATTCGACCGTGCCGACCCATGCGTTCTGGCGGTAGTCGTGGGTCAGTGCCTTGCGCGCCTGATCGGCAAAGACACCCCCCTCGGCGACCACCGCCAGGTCGAAGCTGTCGACGATGCCAGCGTCGATCTCGACCGCGCCGGGTGACGGTTTCAACGCCGCCACCGGTGTACCGAAACGGCTGGACAGACGCTGCGGCTGCGTCTTGCACAAGGCCAGCCAGGCCTGCTGCAACGGCGCCACCAGCGCGCCGTATGGCAGCACCGCACCGAGTTGGCCGACGCCTTCGTCGGCAGCTCGGATCCGCACTTCGGGCTCGCCGATCAGCGATTCGACCAAAGGCCCGAGCGCACCACCCAGCGACGGTGCCTGTTGCGACACATGCACCTCGGTGATGGCTTGAGCGGCCGGCTCGATCGCCGATTGCCAGACGCCCAGCCAGTCGAGCATCTGCACGCTGCCCAGCGACAAGGCCAGCGTACGCGCGTCGGTGCCGACATCCTTGTCGAGCGGGCGCGCGTCGAACACGCTGATCCGTGCCGTCGGCAAGCGCTGCGCGGCAAACAGCGCCAGCGCCAACCCGACCGGGCCGGCACCGACCACCGCCAGATTGATCCCTTGTAATTGCAAAGCCATCGACGCACATTCTGCGGCATCCGGCCGCGCGGATTCTTCGGCCGCATCATTCGCCGCCGACCTTTCCGATGGCCGGCAATGAAATCCGGACGATGGCTGACTATCCGAAGACAACGGCCGCTACGTGCTCGCCTTCCTACCGCGCGCAGGTCATTGTTCACGATGTTTCGCTGCGGTGGCGACAACCACTGCGATTCGCTGCGCTCGACGTCTGGCGAGTCATCGAGCGAATACCCGAACTGCCTGGTCGGTCGCTCACGCACCGGCGGTGGTGCCTTCGGCGGCTTCAGTTCAGGCAGCTTTCACAAGTAGGCAAAAAAGCGCGGCGGTTACGATGTGCCGATGGGCAATTTCGGCGAGGCACTGAACCAGGCAACGACGACCACCATCGACCGCCTGCTGGCGCACCTGCCGCAGTTGCTCGGCGCCGTGGCACTGCTGCTGATCGGCTGGCTGCTGGCCAGGGTATTGCGCCTGGCCACGCGCCGCGCCGCCGCGCTGCTCGATTCCTTGATCACGCGCAGCACCGGCCGCGCCCGCTGGCAGATCGGCCGCTCGGCGTCGTTGGTCGGCACGATCGTCTACTGGGTGGTGCTGCTGTTTTTCATCACGGCGGCCACCAACACGCTGGGGCTGCAGAGTTTCAGTGACTGGCTGACGCGGCTGCTCGATCACCTGCCGGCAATTGCGGCCGGGGTGCTGATTGCCTTTGCCGGCTATGTGTTGTCGGGCTTCGTCGGCGAGATCGTGCTGGCCACCGCAGCCGGTCTGGCGCAGCCGCAGCGCCATGCGCTGGCACGGGTCGCCAGATGGGCCACGCTGATGCTGGCGCTGTTGATCGGTGCCGACCAGATCGGGCTGAAAGTCACCTGGCTGGCAATCTTCGCCGCGGTGATGGTGGCCTCGATCATGGGCGGGTTGGCGCTTGCCGTCAGCCTGGGTTCGCGCAGCTACGTCGCCAATCTGATCGGTGCCCATCACCTGCGCCAGGCGTTGCGCATCGGCCAGCGGGTGCGGGTGGCGGGGCACGAAGGGCGCATCGTCGAATTGAGCGTGACCTCGCTGGTGCTGGAAACCGCCGACGGTCGGGTCTTGCTTCCTGGCAGCGTCTACCACGAGCAAAGCATCGTTGTCGTGGTCAAGCAGGACGCCGACTGAGCCGCCGCACAATGGCCACCGACGCCCGCGATCAGACCCTCAGCCTGGCCTTCATGCGCAGCCATCCGGTGCAGGCGGCGCGGGTACTGGAATCGCTGCCCGTGGAAGAAACCAGCGCGATGTTCGAGCGAGCGCCGGCCCGCGTGGGCGCCACGGTAATGGCCGCGATGTTGCCGCGTCGCGCCGCACGCTGCATTGCCGCACTGGAGGACAGCCGCGCGCTGGAGTTGCTGGCGCCGATGGGCACGCAGCCTACTGTGGCGCTGCTGCGGCACCTGCCCGACGATCACCGCAAACGCTTGATCTCCGGCCTGCCCACCGCGGCCGCGCTGGCGTCAACAATGTTGCTCGGTTATGGCGAAGAGACACTGGGCGCCTGGGCCGACCCCGACGTGGTGCTGTTGCCGGTCGATACCTCGGCCGGCAATGCGCTGCGCCGCATGCAGCAGGCACCGGCTGCGCATCCGATCGTTTTTGTCGCCGACGCGCAGCGCCGGCTGGTCGGCAGCGTGCCCCTGGCCATCTTGCTGAATGCACCGCAGGCCGCCACGCTGGCCTCGCTGATGGTTCGCCCGGCGGCTGTGCTGACCGCCTTTGCGCCACTGTCGGCCACCGTCGATCACCCCGGCTGGGAACATGCCTCGGCCTTGCCGGTGGTCGAACCCGGGGAGCGGCTGGTCGGCATCCTGACCCGCGATGCACTGGCCCGTGCCATCCGCCGCTCGACACCGCCGGCCAGCGGCGAAGCCGCGACCAGCCTGCCCGGCCTGCTGGCACAGACGTACTGGAACGCGGTGTCGGGTCTGCTGCAGGCCGTGCTCGCCCTGTTGCCCAAAGTCGATCCCGTGGTGACGCCGGTGATTCCAGTGACGCCGGCCAGCGTGCCGGGTGCTGCCGATGAGCACTGAACTGGCAGCCACAGCGGCGATCGGCCCGGCCGAGGCGGCGCTGACGCAGCGCTACCTGCTCGACTACCCCTACGAAGCCGCCCGCCTGTTCGAGGCCATGCCGGCCGCCGCCGCCGCCGAGGTCCTGGCCAGCCAGGCGCCACACGCGGCACTGCGCGCCTGGCAGGCGCTGGCACCGGATGTCGCCGCGCAGACCCTGGTGCGTCTGCCCGAGCCGCTGGCCATCCATCTGCTGGCCGAAGCCGAACCGCTGACCAGCATCGCCGTGCTGGCGCAAATCGACCCCGAGCCGCGCGAAGCCTGGCTGCAGCGCCTGGACAGCGAAGTATCGAAGGAGTTGCGTGGCCTGCTGGCCTACCAGGACGATTGCGCCGGCAGCATGATGGACCCGCGCGTCAGCCCGCTGCGCGGCGGCATGACCGTGGCCGAGGCCATCGAGCGGCTGCGCATGATCCGGCGCAGCGGCCTGCGCGAACTGTTCGTCGTCGACGACGAAGGCCGGCTGGCTGGCCGCGTCGAGATCCAGGACATGCTGCTGGCCGAACGCGAGCTGCCGCTGTCCGACATCACCCGCAGCATCGTCGCCTTCGTCAACGACCTCGACCCGCGCGAGGAGGTGGTCGAGGTGTTGCAGAACCACCCGATCACCACCCTGCCGGTCGTCAACCTCGCGGGCCGCTTCATCGGCGTGATCCGCCAGGCCGAACTGGTCGCGGCGGTCGAAGAGGAAACCAGCCTCGACATCCTGACCATGGTGGGCGCCAGCCCCGACGAGCGTGCGTTGTCGTCGCCCGGCTTCGCGGTGAAAAAGCGCCTGCCCTGGCTGCAGATCAACCTGCTGACGGCCTTTCTGGCGGCGGCGGTGGTCGGTTTGTTCGAAGGCATCATCGGCCAGTTCACCGCGCTGGCCGTGCTGCTGCCGGTGGTCGCCGGCCAATCCGGCAACGCCGGCGCCCAGGCGCTGGCCGTCACCATGCGCGGCCTGATGCTGCGCGAAATCAGCCTGCGCCACTGGCGCTCGGTGATGTTCAAGGAAGCCTTCACCGGCCTGATCAACGGCATGGCCGTGGCGGCCACCACCGGCATCGGCGTCTACATCTGGAGCCGATCGCTCGCGCTGGTCGGCGTGATCACGCTGGCGATGGTGATCTCGATGCTTGCCGCCGGGCTGGCCGGCGCGCTGGTGCCGATGCTGTTGCGGCGCTTCGGGCAGGATCCAGCGACAGCGTCGTCGATCATCCTGACGACGGTGACCGACGTGGTCGGGTTTTTCTCGTTCCTGGGGATCGCGACCTTGTTTGTGCCGTTGTTGGAGAAGTCGGTGGGCGTGAGCGGGTAAACAGTCTCCGCGCCGCAAGCCGGGGCGCGGTGCTGAGAACAGCGCCAACTCGGATCGGATGCACGTCAACGTTTACGCGCTGCCGCCAAACGCTCGTCGGCTATGGGGTCTAAACGTTTGCTCTCGACATCTGAACCTCCTCTCCTCCGAGGAAGGCAGGGCATCTCACCTGGAGCCGCGCCGTTGCACCGTTGTCATACGAAAGCCAAGAAATTTGGTGCAGTCCACCAGGGTGGCGGCTACCCGTTCGCGGATGCGAAGCGTCATCGGGCCGGACGCCGATTGCGCCACGCAGCGGCTGAATCGAGCATGGACGTACGATCTGCCCATGACAGCCAAACACCACAACTGGCAGGACCGCTGGCAAGTCGACCGGGCCGATGGCACGGCAACGCATGAGTCCGGATTGCGCGTGCGGCTGAACGACGGCGTCGGTGTCGCGCTCAACGCCGCGGATGTCGAGGCCGAACTCACGCCCCTTCATGGAAAACACAACGCGCCGGCAATGGTGGCCAGGCTGGCCCGCGAAGGCGCACAGATGCTGATCGACCCATATGCGCGCGGCTGGCGCAGTGCAACGGGAAAGCAGGCGGATTGAGTTCGCCGCTATCGGCATGTTGATCAACGTCGCACCGGCAGGATTCTCCGACTGGCCGGCGCTGCTGCGCCTGATTCACGACGCGTTCGCCGACATGGAGGGCCGGATCGATCCACCTTCGTCGCTGACCGGTATGGATATCGAGGCATTCATGGCCAAGGCCGTCGAAGAAACGCTGATCGTGGCGTACGACGGTCGGACCCTCGTCGGCTGCGCCTTCGCGGCGCTTCGACCCGACTGCATCTACGTCGGCAAGATCGCGGTAGCCGAGTCGGCGCGCGGCATGGGCGTTGCCCGCGCGATGCTGACTACGGTCGACACCCTGGCACGCCAACACGGGCGCGCTTGTCTGGAGCTGCAAACCCGCGTGCAACTGGTCGAGAACCAGCGGGCCTTCGGTGCGCTCGGGTTTCAAAAGGTGGCCGAAACCGCACATCCCGGCTACCACCGACCGACCAGCGTCACCATGCGCCGGCGAGTCCCCCAGACGCCGGAACCGCGGTGTTGCGCTGCCATTCCCGATCTCCCGCGCGCCGCCTCGGTGACTTGCGGCATCATCGCTCAGCATTCCGATCAGCTGACCCGACAGGACTCCCCGATGCTCCGCCGCGCGCAAGCCACACAGTGAAAACGGCCGCCTGGTATTCGCAGTTTGCAAAAGCTGCCGCGCATTTTTGCGGGCGGCCGCGTGTGTTCACGCTGGCGGTGGGGGTCATCGTGGTCTGGATTGTCACCGGCCCGACTGTTCCATTTCAGCGATACCTGGCAACTGGTGATCAATACCGGCACCACCATCATCACCTTCTTGATGGTATTTCTGATCCAGAACACGCAGAACCGCGATACCGAGGCGATCCAGGTCAAGCTCGACGAGTTGATCCGGGCAACCAACGGCGCGCACAACGCCTTGCTCGACCTTGAAGAACTGGAACAGGACAAGCTGGACATTTTCAAGGCCAAATACCAGGCCCTGGCATCGGCCGCCAGGGCGGAACTGGCGCGCGGTGAACAAGATACCGGAACGCCCGATCCATGAGCGGAGTTCCGTTGGCAATCGAATGGGCGATCTTCGCCGCCGGCTGCGCCGACCAAGAACCGCCGCTGCTCCCTGGAGATCTGATCGCCGCGCTGTGGAATCAGTCCAGGTCGCGAATCGAACCCGCCTCAGGCAGCATTGCAGCCTCGCTGATGGCCTCGCGCCACAGGCGGCGCGGCAGGAAGGTGCGCAGCTGCTCGATCGCCTTGTCGATCAGCAGCGGGTGCAGTTCATGGCCGATATCGGGCAGGATATCGGCAGTGATATCGGCACCGAGCAACACCAGTTGCCTGGCGGCTTCGATCACCGGCGCGATCGGTACCACCGCATCGGCCATGCCGTGCAGCAGGTGCAAGGTCGTATCGACGGGTGCGTGATCCGGCAGGCTGGCATGGCGACCGCCGAAGGCGAGTACCCGGCCGGCCAGCCGGGGTTCGGCCTGCACGGCTTCGAGCGCAATGATCGCGCCTTGTGAAAAACCCGCCAACGCGGTGCGCTCCCACGAAACCTGAAACCGATCTTGAAAGCCGCGAACCAGCGCAATGAACGGTGGCAAGGCCGCGTCGGCGCGTTGGGCCCGGTTGTCTTCGGTCAGCCCGACCCGCGGGAAATACTGGAAGCCGGTCGATCGCTGCCGGCCGGAAGGGTCATCTGCGGGGTCGGGCGCCTGCAGGCACAACACCGCCGCTTGCGGATATTCGTTGGCCAGGGCGGTAGCCAGCGGCTGCATCGCCTGCGGTCCCTGGCCGTGGCCATGGAACAGCAGAAACAGCAACTCGATCGACCCCTCGTTGGGCAATCTGGCCAAGCTGGTTACCATGGCCGATGTTCAGTTGAAAGTCTTGCCTTCTTCGGCGAGACGCAACAGCAATGGCGCCGGCTGCCACGATGCATCGGCGCCGGGTTCGGCGGCAAAACGGCGCAGGCTGCGAACCACGTTGGGCAAACCGACGGTATCGGCATACAGCATCGGACCGCCGCGATGCGCCGGGTGGCCATAGCCGTTCAGGTAGACCAGGTCGATATCCGAAGCGCGCGCAGCGATACCCTCGTCGAGAATTCTCGCGCCTTCGTTGACGAGCGCGAACAGACAGCGTTCGACGATTTCGGCGTCGCTGATCTTGCGCTCGCTGATGTTGTTGGTCAGCCGATAGTCGGTGATCAGTTTCTCGGTCAGTGGGTCGGGAATCGGATCGCGTTTGCCGCTTTCGTACCGGTACCAGCCAGCACCGGTTTTCTGACCGAAGCGCCCCGCTTCGCATAACAGGTCGGCGACCACCGGCTTCATCTCGACGCCGGCCTCGGCGGCGCGGCGCTTGCGTGTGGCCCAGCCGATATCCAGACCAGCCAGGTCGCCCATCCGGAACGGTCCCATCGCAAGTCCGAATTTCTGTAAAGCGGCGTCGACCTGCTGCGGCAAGGCACCGGCATTGACCAGCCCGTAAGCCGCCGCGCCATAGCGCGCCAGCATGCGGTTGCCGATGAAGCCGTCACAGACGCCCGAGACCACCGCAACCTTCCTGATCGTCTTGGCCAACGCCATGCAGGTGGCCAGGACGTCAGGCGCCGTCTGGTCGCCGCGGACGATTTCGAGCAGCCGCATCACATTGGCCGGGCTGAAAAAGTGCAGACCGATCACGTCTTGCGGGCGCTTGGTGAAACCCGCAATCTGGTTCAGGTCGAGGTAGGAGGTATTCGAAGCCAGGATGGCGCCGGGCTTGCAGACCTGGTCGAGCGTCTCGAATACCTGGCGTTTGACATCGATATTCTCGAATACCGCTTCGATGACCAGATCGGCGTCGCTGAATGCCTTGTAATCGAGCGTGCCGGTGACGGCTGCCATCCGCTGCTCGACCTGCTCGGGCTTCAGCTTGCCCTTTTTCATCGAGCTCTCGTAGTTGCGGCGGATCGTGGCCAGCCCCTTGTCGAGCGCATCCTGCTTCATCTCGAGCAGCACGACCGGGATGCCGGCGTTCAGAAAATTCATCGTGATACCGCCGCCCATCGTGCCGGCGCCGATCACGCCGACCGATTTGATCGGCCGCAGCGGCGTATCGGCAGGCAGATCGGGCAGTTTGGTGGCGGCGCGCTCGGCGGCGAAGACATGACGCAGCGCGCGGGACTCGGGCGTATTCATCAGGCTCATGAACAGTTCGCGCTCGATTCGCACCGCTTCATCGAAAGGTTTGCTGACCGAGTTGGCCACCGCCTCCCAGCACTTGAGCGGCGCCGGAAAGTTCTTCGACGTGGCGGCGATCGTATTGCGGGCAAACTGCAGATACCCCGCGGCATTGGCATGTGTCACCTTCAGGTCGCGGGCGCGGCGACGCGGCTTGTTGTCGGCCAGCAATTGCCTGGCGAAGGCCACCGCACCGTCGACCAGATCGCCGTCGATGATCTGGTCGATCAACGCGGTGCCTGCCAACTTGGCCGCCGCAACCGGGGTTCCGCTGACGATCATGTTCAGCGCCGGCTCGAGCCCGATCAGCCGTGGCAGGCGTTGCGTGCCGTGGGCGCCCGGCAGCAGACCGAGCTTGACTTCAGGCAGCCCGAGCGTGGCATCGGCCAGCGCCACACGGTAATGGCAGCTCATCGCCAGTTCGAGCCCGCCGCCCAGGCACTGACCTGCGATGGCAGCCACCACCAGCTTGGGGTTGTCCTCGAGCAGGCCGATGACAACCCGCAGATTGGGTTCACGCAAGGCGTTCGGCGTACCGAACTCGGTCACATCGGCGCCGCCGGAAAAAGCCCGCGCGGTGCCGGTCAGGACGATCGCCTGAATGCCGGCATCGGCATTCGCCTGATCCAGCGCCTTGGCGATGCCATCGCGCAATTCGAAGCCCAGACCGTTGACAGGCGGCTTGTCCATCGTGATGACCGCCACATGGCCATGGCGCTGCAGATCGACGAACGACGGTCGCGGGGCGGCGTCACGGTTGGGGGATGCGGTCATCGCTGTCTCCGACGGATTGGTTGTGGCCTTTGGGCATTCTTGCAATCGACTGCCATGGCCTGTTCTACTACGGCCTGTTCGAGCGCCGGAGCACGCAAACTACCTTTTGTTCGGCAAACCATACCAGCAAACCAGGATCCAGATGAGCATCGAATTCAACGGCAAGGTCGCGATCGTCACCGGGGCGGGCGGAGGGCTCGGCCGGCAACACGCCCTGGCACTCGCAGCGCGTGGCGCCAAGGTCGTCGTCAACGATTTCGGCCGCTCCGCTGTCGGGCCTGACGGTGTGGCGGTCAGCGCCGCCGACCAGGTGGTGCGCGAGATCATCACCGCCGGCGGCGAGGCGATGGGCAATTCCGCGTCGGTGACCGACGAGGTGGCGGTTGCCGCGCTGGTCGAGGAGGTGCTGGCCCGCTGGGGCCGCATCGACATCCTGGTCAACAACGCCGGCATCCTGCGCGACAAGAGTTTCGGCAAGATGTCGATGGCCGATTTCAGGCTGGTCGTCGAGGTCCATTTGATGGGCGCTGCGATCTGCAGCCGAGCGGTGTGGTCGACGATGCGCGCGCAACACTACGGTCGCATCGTGATGACCACGTCGTCGTCAGGCCTGTACGGCAATTTTGGCCAGGCCAACTATGGCGCCGCCAAGATGGCGCTGGTTGGCTTGATGCAGACGCTGGCAATCGAAGGCGCGCGCGACAACATCCGTGTCAACTGCCTGGCGCCCACCGCGGCGACGCAGATGACCGAGGGTTTGCTGCCCGCGGCGGTGCTGGCTGCGCTCAGTCCCGAAGCGGTGGCTCCGGCCGTCGTCTTCCTGGCCAGCGATGATGCGCCGACCCGGACCATTCTCTGCGCCGGCGGCGGCAGCTATGAGGCAGCTCATGTCACGCTGACCCCTGGCGTCTACATCGGCAACTTACCTGATGCGGCCGAACAGCTGGCGGCCCGCTTCGAAGAGGTGACCGATCGCAGCGGCGAGACCGTCCCGCAGGACGGCAGCGCGCAAGGCACGGTCGAAGTGACGAAGGCCCGGCAACAGGGCTGACTGCCGATGCCGGCGCCACGTTTCAGAAACGGCCAACGGCAGGCAGCAGCGATTTTCGGCGGTGGTTGAAATTCCAGGCCATGCCGACGAAGCCGATCGCCCCGGCGCAGATCACCGTGACGCTGCCGACGCGGTCGAGCAGCAGACCGCCCAATCCGACGCCGGCCGACTGACCCATGAAAAAGCACGCCGAGAAGCAGGCGACGGCAGCACCGCGGCGCTCCGGTGCCATTTGTGTGGCGTGGTTTTGCAGCGTGTTGTGCACCATGTAGAAGCCCAGCCCGAGCAAGCTGCAGGCCGGAATCGCCCACCACCACACCGGCGCAACAGCCACCGCGATCATCGCCAGGGCACCCAGCACGGCGCCGCTGGCGACCATCGCCCGTTCGCCCAGTCGCCAGACCAGCGTGCGAGCAAACAGCGCAAACACGATGCCGCCGAGCGCATACAGCATCACCACCGCGCCGACGCTGGACAGCGGCATCTCGAATCGCAGATGCAGGTGGGAGGCGATAAAAGCCATCGGACCGAAAATGAACGCACCCTCCAGGCCGACCGACAGCAGCACCACTCGGGCCCACGGCGTGGCCAGCACCGCGCCGAATTCCCGCCACACGCGGCTGAGCATCGCGCCCGACGTCGCCGGGTTGGTTCGATCTGCGTTGGCCGGCAGGCGACTGCGTACGCCGATGCAGTGCCACGGCAACCACCAGAAAGATCAATCGCGAGCGCCGCGAACGGGACGCGCCAGTGCAGGTGGTCGGCGGCAAACCCGCCGGCCCAGACGCCGATCGCAAAGCCGGAGATCTGGCCGATCAGAAAACGCGCCAGGATCGGTTGACGTTGCTCGAACGGGATGGCGTCGCCGATCCAGGCCATCGACAACGGAATGATCGCTGCAGCGCTGACGCCGGCCAGCAGCCGGGCCGCCAGCAGCGTCGAATGGCCGACGGCCAGCGCACACAGGATCGATGTCGCGGCCGAGGCCAGGCAGGCCCAGGCGACGACGCGGTATTTGCCGAAGCGATCTCCCATCGGACCGAAAACCAGTTGCGAAAGCCCGTAGGCGATCGAGTAGATCGTGATCACCTGCGACGCCTGGCCGAGCGAGATCGAGAATTCCTCCGCCAGGCGCGGCAGCAAGGCGTCGGCCAGTCGCAGCGCGATGCCGCTGCACATGGCAGCCAGCGCCAGCCCGACAATGGCAAGTATCGGCACCGGCGCGGCGGCGCTGGTGTCGGTCGAGGCGGCGGATCGGGCTTGATCCGGGGCGGGGCTGCCGACGGTTTCCGTCATGGGCATCGGGCGAGAAGCAGAATGATCTGCGCCCGACGATAACGGCAATCGGTGGTGCGTCTGTCAGTGCTTCGATTGGCGGCGGCGGCGCCGGCGTGGGGCCGCTGCCGGCGAGCGGCCGCCAACCCAGGTGCGTGGCGCACCGGTATCGACATGGACGAATTGCAGCCCCGGGTAGATGCCGGTACCGCCGGCGTCGTTGAAACGGCTGACCATCGCGCCGATCACCGAACTCGACGCACCGGGGACGATGATGTCAGCCGCCTTGCCATACAGATGCATCGACTGGCGCGCCGAACCTTCGGCCGAGTCGTTGGTCGTGATGGTGCGGAAGCCCGATGTGATCTCGATCGTCGACAGTTTGCCGTTGAACTCCATCCAGCGCTGGATCCCGCACAACACGTCGAGCAGTTCGGGATCGATTTGTACCGTGCGTTGGGCCCGCACGTCGCGCAGCAGGTGGCAGGCGGCGAAATAACCGTCACGGTCGAGCGAGCCATCGCCGTTGCCATAACGCACCCGAACGGCCGGGCCGTCGCGGCGCATCAGGATGCTGCGATCACCAGCCAGCAACACATTTCGCCAATCGACCAGATCACGTTGACTCAGGGGCTCGACGGTCAATGCCGGTGCGAGTGTGGTGGCGCCTGCCAGGCCGCAACTTCCGAGCAGCAAGGCCGCACCCGTACCGGCGAGCCATCGGCGCCGGGTCAGGAACGGGGCATTGGGATCAACAGTCATCTCGCGGGCGCCTCATGGATGGGAAAGGCCGGGCCTCGAACCGGTATCGGCGGCGCGTTGTGGAACTGAGGCTCGCATTTGTGACGGGCTGTAACGCCACCTGGCAAAGTGGCCCGTGGCAGTGCCTTGCACGAGCGCGGGTACGGCGCGCTCACCGCCGCAGTCGACTAGGATCGAGACCTTTCAACAGTCGATGCTTCAAATGATGCTGTCCATCCAGAATTTGCTGCAGCGCCTGGCAATTCCCGCACTGCTCGTCGCTTGTGCCCTGCCTGCGGGTGCCGGCAGCTCGGCAGCATCGTCGGCCTCTGACAGCATTGCCGCATCGGTTGGCAGCATTTCGGGCTCGCTGGTTCAGTCGAGCAACAGCTCGTCACGAGACAAACAGCTTGCCGACGGCGACTACCAGATCATCGAATTGGCGAGCGAAGACGGACGCCCCGGCCTGGTCCGTCTGACGCTGGCGGCCGTCACCTTGGCGCCACCCGCAGCGCCAGGCGCAGATGCAGCCCAGGCCAGCGACCGTTTTTCGCTGTATCTGCCGGAGCAACTGCTGGCCACCATACCGCTTGCCGAAGGCACGATGATCAGCGCTCGTCAGCGGCCCTATGGCCTGGAGTTTGCTGCGGGGCAGCCTCGGCGTGCATTTTTTCTGGCGCTGCACGACGAGTGGTACCGCGAATTGCAGTCGACTCCGCTGGCGCTCTGATCAGGCGCAGCGTCGCTTTGTGGCGTCGACGCGCCGACGCATGGCGGCGGCTGTTTCTGCTGCTGCTTCTTGCTTGCCGCCTGTACGCTGGCAAATGCCGGCGCGTTGCGCTTTTGTGATCGCCCGATCACGCCGGACGCTGGTCAGCAGGATCGAATATTCCGCTTCGCCGCCATCGTCAAGGCGCAGCTGGAGACGTCGGGCAACCGGCTGGCCTTGATTTCGCGGTCCGGGCTGGACCTGCAACGCTTCGGCGTCCGCTACAGCCATTCGGGAATCAGCCTGCAGGCAAGCGGCAACACACGCGTGGTCGGTGCGCCAGCTTTATTTTGCGTGTGACGAGCAGCGGCCACGGATCTTCGACCAGGGCATTTCGGGTTTCCTGCTTGGCATGGACGATCCGGCGATCGGCTACCTGTCGCTGGTCTTGTTGCCCATCGAAGCAGAAGCCGCCGTCGAGCGATCGGCACTCGACGATCGACTGGCGCTGGCGCTGCTCGGCGGACGCTACAGCGCCAACGCCTTTCCGTTCAGCGATCGATATCAGAACTGCAACCAGTGGCTGATCGAACTGCTGGCGGCTGCCTGGGGCGGGACGGGCAGAGGTCGACGCACTTCGCCCACAGACGCAGGCCTGGTTGCAAAGCGAGGGGTATCGCCCGACCCGGTTCGACCTGCAATTTCCCCCGCCCGCGCTATTGGGCCTGATGATGCCCTTGCTGCACCATGACGATCATCCGATCGAGGATATCGAGGCGATGCGTCTGCAGGTCAGCATGCCGGCGTCGATCGAGGCCTTCGTGGTTGGCCGGCTGCCGCACGCGCGGCGGATCGAGCTGTGCCACAACGAGCACCAGGTGGTGATCCATCACGGCTGGCAACCGATTGCCGAAGGCTGCCGGCCCGGCCCGGGCGACGAAGTTGTCAGCCTGGCCGAGCCGGTCGGCCAAGGGACTGGTTCAGCGTTGCCCTGACGTCGGTCAGCCTTGGCCGGGAGGCGGCAATTGATCCCGTTCAACGCGGCTGCGGCGCCACTTTTCGACCCAGTATTCGGTCAGCTTGCCGGCCGCTTCGCGGCCGCCGAGGCCGAACGAGAGTGCCACCGCAACCGCAACCGCTCCGAGCGTCAGACCGAACGCGAGCTGGACGATCTCGTTGGCGATGCCCATTGCTCGCAGACCCATCGCGATCACCACGCCCAGAATGGCGATTCGCGCGACCGATGCGAGGCCGGCGGTATTTTCACCACTGGCACGCGCGATCGCGTTGTAGGCCATGTTGGCGAGCCAGAAACCGATCACCAGGATCAGGCCACCGAGGATGATGTCGCCACCGAAGCGGATGAAGCTGGTGACCACGTCACGCACTTGCGAGAAGCCGAGCTGGTCGGCGGCTTCGACCACGGCAAACAGCATCGCGAAGAACATCACCGCCCAGTGCGCAAGCTGCGACGGCCGGGTACTTGCCGGTCATGCGCCGTCGCCCATGCCGATGCGTGCCGGCAAGGTGTCGAAACCGGCGCTTTCGAGCAGGCGGGCAAGCAGGCCGGCAACAAAACGCGCGACATACCAGGTGATCAGGATGATCACCGCGGCGGCGATGATGTTGGGCACCGCGTCGAGCATCTTGCCGAGCATCAGCGTGGCCGGCCGCGAGATGGCGTCGATGTGCAAGCGCGTCGAGTGCGGCGATCAGCGACGGCACCAGCACCAGGATGAAAACCACCGTACCAGCCAGCCGCGACAGCTTGACCTCGCTGTCGAAGCCGACCTTCTGATTCAGCGAATCAGTACCCGCGGCACTCAACAGGTTGGTGACCAGGCCACGCAGCACCTTGGCCACCACGTAGCCGACGAAGGCGATGACGGCCGCAGCAAAGATGTTGGGCACCAGATCGAGCGCCCGCGTCAGCATGTTCTGCACCGGACCGAGCGTGCCGCCAAGACGGAATGCGCCGAGGATCGACGGCAGGAACATCAGCATCACCAGCCAGAACAGCACATTGCCGACATTGCGGCTCATCGGCGACATGCCAGCTGCGGCACTCAGCCGATCGTCCATCGACGTCATCTGCAAGGCTCTGGTAACGGCAGCACGCAGCACAGTTGCGATCAGCCAGGCAATCAGCGTCAGCACCAGACCGGCCAGCAGATGGGGCAGATAGCCGAGGATGTCCGAAAGCAGCAGCGAGAACGGGTTGGACAAACTGGCCAGATCGAGCGTGTTGAGTGCCGCGATCACCGCGCCGAGAATGATCAGCCAGAACACACCGATCGCCACCGGATGTTCGGCATCGATCCGCGATCCGGTGCTTTCTTCGATGCGCCGGTTGACCCCCAGCATCGAGAGCAGCCGCATGGTGGCAGCGCGGGCGACCACCGCAATCAGCCAGCCGATCGCGAATACGAGCACGGCGCCGAGAATTTGCGGGATGTGCCCACCGATGGATGCCTGCAGCGGCACCACGAATGCGTTGTAGTCCATGGACTCTCCAGTGAAACGGTAAATGGGAAAACTCAAGGGACAATGCAATACATTGTGACGAATGTAATTGAATCAGGCAATGGTGGACAGGCTCAAACCGAGCAGGCAGGCCTGAGCGGCGACACGCCGGATCGCTCACGTGCCGGCTTTGGCGGGGTCGTTGGCAGGCAACGCCAGAATGGCAGAGAACGGGGTCGCCGCAGACCTGTCGTCACGGGCCACAGTTGTTGGCCCATTTGCCGGCGCGGCGAGATCGCGCAGGCTCATGCCGGACAGAGCGGTCGACAATGCAGCATCGATCCTGCGCCAGTGCAGCTTCGACCGGCGCCGGAGCCGGCAGATGCGACGGGGTCATGAAGTTGTCCTCGCCAGCGGCACGTACCGCGGCCAGGATGTGTTCGACGCCGATTTGTGACGGGTCGCGGCCGGGCAGATAACACGGCGGATCGCCATCCGAGGCAACCAGCAGCTGCTGCTCCTCGAGAGCCTTGATGACAACCGACAGCGAATGCGAGGGGATGCCGAATGCGCGGGTGAATTCGGTCACGGCCGGCGCCGGCAAGCCGGCCAGGAAACGGCTACCCGTCAGGCTCATCACCGATAACGCCAGCCGCTCGCGGACGCGGTTGCTCAGGCGCGGCTCGCCGCTTCCGGCGTACAAATACTCGGCGTGTTGGGCATAAAAGGCAATGCTGGCGCCGAACAGAAGCACCAGCCAGCTCAGATAAAGCCAGATCATGAACAGCACCAGGATGGCAAACCCGGAATAGATCGCCGCGTAGCTTTTCGACGTGGCGATGAACAGCGCGAAGATCCAGCCCGCGGTTTGCCAGGCGATGCCGCCGATCGCACCGCCGATCAAGGCGGGCCAGAGACGCACCCGGGTGTTCGGAATGAACAGGTAGACAAAGGTGAACGCGGCAATCACCAGCAGATAAGGAGTCAGTCGGCTCAACACCTCGACGGCGACGCTGAATACGCCGAACTCGAGCAAACCGCGAACGGTGTCGATGTTCATGACGGTTGCGGTGATGCCCAGCGCCGAAAAGACCAGCAAGGGGCCGACCAGCAGCACACTCAGATAGCGGCTGAAACGTTCGCCGAGGCGTCGCGGCTGCGGGATGTGCCAGATGAAGTTGAGCGATTCCTCGATCTTCTGCATCAGCGAGATCGAGGTGTACAGCAACAGACCGAGGCCAAGTGCCCCGAGCACGCCGACGTTCATGTTCTCGATGAAGCCGATGATTCGCTGCGCCACTTCGGCGCCTTGCGGGCCCAGCGGCTCGAGCAGTTGCAGCAGCAGCGGCTGGATCTGATTCGACACACCGAATGCCTTCAGCACCGAAAAACTGAGTGCCAGCAATGGCACGATCGACAGCAGCGTGGTGTACACCAGGCTCATCGCGCGCAAGGTCAACTGCCCGCCGATCAGGTCGCGGGCCAACATCGACAGCGTGCGGACGATGCGCAGCGAGATCGCCTGCCAGACTGGCAGCGATGGGTCGCGGCGAGCCCAGATCAGGTCATGCAGACGCGCGGGCAGCCGGCGGGGATCCGACGAGGAAAAGTTCATCTGCGGGCAAGTTTAGGGCAGACGCAAAGCCGTCGGGCCGAGGTGGGGCAGCGCTGCCAAGCCGGCAGGCGCAGCTTTGCGGCTGCGGGCGAAGGGGCGTTGCGTAGCCCGGCTCCCGGCAACGGCGTGCCAACTACAATGCGCGGTTGGGCTGCCGGCATGGTGCCGGGGCCGCCATAGGGGATTGTCTCGTGTTCATATCAGAAGCTCTTGCTCAAGCTGCACCGGCCGCGACAACCGGCGGGGCTGATTCGATGTTCGGCAGCCTGGGCTCGATGCTGCCGCTGATATTGATGTTCGTGGTGTTGTATTTCGTGATGATCCGTCCGCAGATGAAGCGGCAGAAGGAGCACAAGGCCATGGTGGAGGCGATTGCCAAGGGTGACGAGGTTGTCATCGGCGGCGGCATGCTGGGCAAGGTCTCGCGCCTGAGCGACAGCTTCATTCACGTTGAAATCGCCAACGGCGTCGAGGTGCAGATCCAGCGCACCGCAGTGGTTCAGGTGTTGCCAAAAGGCACAGTCAAGTAGGAATCCGCGTCGAATGGTGATAGCCGGCCTGCGGCGCAGCGGGCCGGGGCAAACGGGCCGCAGCCAAGCTGGCCAAGTCAAGTGGCGCCTGGCGCCGTGCCGGTGTGAGCGCCGGATCTGCTGGAAATCGTCATGAATCGTTATCCGTTGTGGAAATATCTGATCCTGGCGGTCGCCCTGCTGGTCGGCATCGTCTATTCGCTGCCCAACCTGTTCGGCGAGGCGCCGGCGGTGCAGGTGAGCAGTGGCAAGGCCACGCTGAAAGTCGACTCCAATACAACTGCGCGGGTCGAAACCGCGTTGAAATCAGCGGGCTTGAACGCCGATTTCGTGCAACTGGAGGCGCAGTCGGTGCGAGCGCGCTTTGCCGATACCGATGCGCAGCTGAAGGCCAAGGATGCGATCAGCAAGGCGCTTAACCCCGATCCCGCCGACCCGGGCTATATCGTTGCCTTGAACCTGGTCTCTCGCTCGCCGGTCTGGCTCTCATCGGTGCATGCGTTGCCGATGTATCTGGGGCTCGATCTGCGCGGCGGGGTGCATTTTCTGATGCAGGTGGACATGAAGTCCGCCTTGACCAAGAAGGCCGAATCGTTGACCGGCGACATCCGCACGCTGCTGCGTGACAAGAACCTGCGTCACAGCGGCATCAACCGCGACGGCAATGGCGTCGATCTGCGGTTCCGCGACGCGCAGACGCAGACGGCCGCGCAGGATCTGCTGAGCGAGCAGTTGCCCGACATGCAATGGACGCCGTCGAGCGAAGGCAGCGATTTTCTGCTGCGCGGTGCGCTCAAGCCCGAAGCGGCAGTTCGTGTGCAGCAGACCGCGATCAAGCAGAACATCACGACGCTGCACAACCGCGTCAACGAACTCGGCGTCGCCGAGCCGGTGATCCAGCAGCAGGGCACCGATCGCGTCGTCGTGCAATTGCCCGGCGTACAGGATACGGCCAAGGCGAAGGACATCATCGGCCGCACTGCAACCCTCGAGTTGCGGATGGTCGACGACAGCAACGAGGCGGCGGCTGCCGCCGCCGGCAACGGGCCGGTGCCGTTCGGCACCGAACGTTATGTCGAGCGCGGCGGTTCGCCGCTGATCGTCAAGCGCCAGGTGATCCTGACTGGCGAAAGCCTGACCGACGCGCAGGCCGGTTTCGACGGGCAGACCCAGGAAGCCGCGGTGCATCTGACGGTCGATGCGAAGGGCGCGCGGATCATGCGCGACATCTCGCGCGAGAACATCGGCAAACGCATGGCCATTCTGCTGTTCGAGAAGGGCAAGGGCGAGGTTGTCACGGCGCCGGTGATCCGCGGCGAACTGGGTGCCCGGTTTCAGATTTCGGGCCGCATGTCGACGGCCGAGGCGAGCGACACTGCACTGCTTTTGCGGGCCGGCTCGTTGGCCGCGCCGATGGAAATCATCGAGGAGCGAACCATCGGCCCGAGCCTGGGTGCCGAGAACATTGCCAAAGGCTTCGACAGCGTGATTTACGGTTTTTGCGCGATTGCCGTCTTCATGTCGCTGTATTACCTGTTGTTCGGCGTTTTCTCGACGCTGGCGCTGGCCTTCAACCTGCTCCTGCTCACCGCGGTGCTGTCGATGCTGCAGGCCACGTTGACGCTACCCGGTTTTGCCGCGATCGCGTTGACGCTGGGCATGGCCATCGACGCCAACGTCTTGATCAACGAACGCGTTCGCGAGGAGTTGCGGGGTGGGGCCTCGCCGCAGGTGGCGATCAACAACGGTTACGAGCGAGCGTTCGCGACCATTTTCGACTCCAACATCACCACCCTGATTGCCGGCCTGGCGCTGCTGACCTTCGGTTCGGGGCCGGTGCGCGGCTTTGCGGTGGTGCACTGCCTGGGCATCCTCACCTCGATGTTCTCGGCCGTGATGTTCTCGCGCGGTCTGGTCAATCTCTGGTACGGCAAGAAGAAGCGGCTGAAAAGTGTGTCGATCGGTCAGGTCTGGAAACCCGACACCGGTACGGCCGTGACAAAGAGCTGAGCCCGGCAGGGGCTGCAAGACCGACACCAATCGAGACCCGAATGGAATTTTTCAGAATCAGGCGCGACATCCCGTTCATGCGGTATGCGCTGCTGCTCAACCTCATCTCGGTGCTGACCTTCGTCGCTGCCGTATTCTTCATCGCCACCCGCGGACTGCACCTGTCGATCGAATTCACCGGTGGCACGGTGATCGAGGTCGCCTACCCGCAATCAGCCGATATTGCCAAGGTTCGCGAGACGGTCGAGGCGTTGAACTTCGGCGAAGTGCAGGTGCAGAACTTCGGCACTTCGCGCGATGTACTGATCCGCCTGCCCGTTCGCGGTGACATCAAGCAGGCCGATGTGGTCAGCCGGGTGTTCGACGCCCTGTGCCGCGCCGATGGCGCTTCGGTGACCGCGCAGCAATCGGTATCCGACAAGGGCGAGGCGATCAGCCGTTCGGCCTGCGTCGCGACCGCCGGCGGCGGTGTCGAGCCGGTGCGTTTGCAACGCAGCGAATTTGTCGGCCCGACGGTGGGCTCGGAACTGGCCCGTGACGGCGCTTATGCGTTGCTTGCAACGGTCGTCGGCATCATGCTGTATCTGGCATTTCGATTCGAGTGGAAATTCTCGGTTGCCGGCATCATCGCCAACTTGCATGATGTGATCATCATCGTCGGCTTCTTTGCGTTTTTCCAGTGGGAGTTCTCGCTCGCGGTGCTGGCGGCACTGCTGGCGGTCCTGGGTTATTCGGTCAATGAGTCGGTGGTGATCTTCGACCGGGTTCGCGAATCGTTCCGCAAATACCGCAAGTTGTCGCCGCGCGAGGTCATCGATAACGCCATCACCAGCACCATGAGCCGCACCGTCATCACTCACGGCAGCACGCTGATGATGGTGGTATCGATGCTGATCTTCGGCGGACCGACGCTTCATTATTTTGCCATCGCGCTGACGATCGGCATCTTGTTCGGCATCTATTCGTCCGTATTCGTGGCCGCCGCGATCGCGATGTGGCTCGGCGTCAAACGCGAAGATCTGGTTCGGATCGGGCCGAAAGAAACCGATCCCGACGACCCGAATGCCGGTGCGGTGGTGTAGCGCATCGGCTGGGTGTAGAGTCGCCATCGGCTTACATCCTGCAACCTATTGACTCTCATGGCGACTGGCGCTGCCTCGACCGTTATCGCCACCCAAGCTCGACGGGCATACGTCGACAACGTGCTGAACGCCTTGCCGGGCCTGCTCGAAGCCATTGATTCCGGCGCGCGGATCCTGCTTGGCAAGGTGGCCGATCCGGCATTGGTGTTGCAGCGGCGCACCGCCGTCGAGCAACTGAAGGGAAAGGGTGTCGGCTGGCTGCGGGCAATGGAGAAGTTGCTGCGCGAAGCCCAGAGCAGAGGCAAGCTCGATCTGGACCGGCCGAGTCAGTTTGCAGGTGCGGCAACGGCCGATTTCACGCTGGTCGACGACTCGACCATCGAGGGCGAAATCGTCAGTTCGCGGCTTTCGCTGGCGATCATGGATCGAGCATCGTGGGAGTTCAGCGATTTGCGCTCGCGAATGACCACGCTCGAAGCCAACAGCGACGAACTCGACCCGCAGGACATCTTGCGCCCTCATGTGCTGGCACGCACCACGACGGCAGCTTGGCACAGTGCCGGGTTGTCGCACGAGAACTGGCGGGTCTTGCAGTCACTGATCCACGATGAGGTCGGACACCTGGCTGAAGAGGCCTACCACGAAGTCAATCGGCTGCTGGTCGAAAAAGGCGTCCTTGCGGAAATCGATCTGCGCCCTTTCATCAGGCGTGCTCGCGACAACGGCGTACCGCCCGCGACCGCGCCAGGCCAGGCCGGCAACGGTTTTGATGGCGGGATGGCCACCTCGACTTTCAGTCCTGCGCAGGGTCGCTCGACTGATTCGATTCGGGCCGACGCCGGGTCGGCCAACGGGGATGATCCAAGCTCGCGTTTTTCGGCCACCGCAGTGGGTCGTGACGCAATCGGCCAGGAGACGCGGCTGCAAACCCGCACCGGTCCGCTGGGCCGCGGCGCCAGTCAGGCCGAGGCCGTACTCGGGCGGCTGAACCGGCTGATCTGGCGTCAGTTGCCCGATTTTGCGGCCACCTCGCTCGATCGACCTGCCGGCGGTAACGGGCTGACCGAAGCGATCGGCCAGGCCCAGCAGGGCATCACTCGCCGACTGTCGCGTGATGGTCAGGCCGGCGGCGAGGCGCTGCAGATCAGCACGCCGGCGATGCTCGAGGAACTGCATCAGCAGAAGGTGGCGTTGAAGCGTGCCGCCTCGTCGCCGGTCGAGCGCGCCACCATCGAGGTGGTCGCCTTGCTGTTCCAGAGCCTGCTGACCGAAGAGCGGCTGCCGGCCACTGTCAGGGTCTGGTTTGCACGCCTGCAGATGCCGGTGTTGCGGGTGGCGGTCGGTGAGCCCGATTTCTTCGCCACCGCCGATCATCCGGCGCGCCGGCTGATCGACCGCATGGGTGCCTGCGTGATGGGTTTCGACGCCACCCTGAGCAAGGTCGGCGAGAAGCTCGAAATCGAGATCAAGCGCATTGTCCAGGTCGTGGAAGCGTATCCGGATACCGGGCGCAAGGTGTTCCAGACCGTGCTCAACGAATTCGAGGCGTTTCTGGAGAACTTCTTCCGCAACGAAAACGAAGCCAGCCGCAAGGGCGTGTCGCTGGCGCAGCAGGTCGAGCAACGCGAGACCCTGGCGATCCAGTACACCATCGAGTTGCGCAAGATGCTCAGCGAAATGCCGGTACAGGAGGGCGTGCGCGAATTTCTGTTCCATGTCTGGGCCGACGTGCTGGCGGTCGCCGCACTGAAAAACGGCCTGCACAGCGATGCCACGCGCGACATGAAGAAGGTGGCGGCCGATCTGATCTGGTCGGCCAGTGCCAAGGTGTCGCGCGAAGAGCGGGCGACGGTCATCCGCCAATTGCCGGCGTTGCTGAAGGCATTGCGTGATGGCATGCAAAGCGTTGGCGTGATGCCACAGCGCCAGGATGAACATATCCAGCACCTGAACAATTCGCTGGCTGCTGCCTTCACCGCACGGGTCGCCTCGATCAGCGCCGATCGAATGGAGGAGCTGAAGACCCGACTGGAGACGCTGGAGGAATTGTTGCCCGATGCCGATGATGTCGAGCTCGATGAATCGATGGTGCTCGACCTGTCCGGCCACGAGAGTTCGGAGCTTGAAATCGTCGGCGATGGCGGTTCGATGCCCACCGCATCGATGATCGACTGGGCCAAGGAACTGCAGGTCGGCACCTGGTACATGCTCGACTACCGGGGCCGCAACGAATCAGTCCAGCTCGCGTGGCGCGGCCTGCGCCAGCAACTGGCCTTGTTTGTCACGCAGCAGGGTCGCGGGGTCCTGTTCCAGCAACATCGTCTGGCGTCGTTTCTGCAGGCCGGACTGCTCGTTCCGGCCCAGGACGAATCGCTGACTGTGCGAGCCACCCGCAGCGCGATGGCCAAGATCGACGCCGACCCGCAACGCCTGCAACATTGAGCCCCCAGTCGCGCAGCGACTGGGGGCCTAATGAATCAGCCGTTCGTCTTCGTCGACGAACAGCTCGTCGAGGATCAGCGCGTCGGGTTCTTCGCCAAGGCTCCAGAAAACCATCAGCACGATGATCTTCAGGTCTTCGAGGTCAAGCGGGGCGCCGGGAATGGCGTTGGCGCGGTCGATCACCATTTCGCGCATCGGCGGCGGCAGCACCCCGGCCGACTCGAGAAAACTCAGGAAGCCGATCGAGGCCTCGCCGAGGTGTTCGTGCTCGGCCGCGGAATAGATTCTCAGGGCCTTCGGACTTTGAGTGCCGACATACGACTGTGCAGCGGCAGCCAAGGCCGTCCAGCCACGACAGCGCCTCCTGGATTTCGTCCGACTCGAAGCCCACTGCCGACAGCTTGCGCGTCAGCTGGGCGTGGTCCGGACAGGCATCCGGCCGCCAGTAGGTTTCGTACAGGTAGACGAGAACGTCGAACATCGGAAACCACTATACCTCAGCCGTCGGCGCCCGTTTTCTGCCCGCGGCTGGTGGCCCCGACGACACTCAGGCGAAGCCGATGCGCTGATAACAGCTGGCCGGGCAGACGGGCCACCTTGCCTGCCAGTTCGAGTTCGAGCAGTGCTGCCGCAAGTGCCTCGATGCCATGCCGGTGCGCGCCAGCAAGGCGTCGAGCGTGACTGGATCGTGGCCCAGCGCTTCCAGCAACGCGTTGGCTGGCGGCTCATCGTCCGACTCCTCGGCAGGTTGAGCCGACGCGCTGGCGGGTAGAGCCAACGCCAGCTCTTCCAGTACATCTTGCGCCGATTCGACCAGTTTGGCGCCCTGCTTGATCAGCGCATGGCAGCCCTGCGACTGCGCCGAATGAATCGAACCCGGAATCGCAAATACCTCGCGTCCGGCCTCGGCCGCCAATCGGGCGGTGATCAGGGATCCTGAACGCAGCGCCGCCTCGACGACCAGTGTGCCCAGCGTCATGGCAGCGATGATCCGGTTGCGTGACGGGAAATTGCCGGCCAGCGGCTCGGTGCCGAGGCGGAATTCGCTGATCAACAGGCCTTCGACCGACAGCCGCCTGGCCAGTGCCCGGTGGGCCGCCGGATAGACGCGGTCGAGCCCGGTGCCGACCACGGCGATCGAGCCAGCGCCGGCGCCCAGTGCCGCTTCGTGCGCGGCGCCGTCGATGCCGAGTGCCAGGCCCGGACACGATGGTCAGGCCGTTGCGGCCCAGTTCGCCGGCGAAGATCGCGCGCATTTTCGCGGCCCTGCGGTGTCGGCCGGCGGCTGCCGACGATCGCCAGCGCCGGCGTGTCCAACCATTCGATGCGGCCCTGTGCATAAAGCAGCAGGGGCGGATCGGCCGATTGCAGCAGCCGCGGTGGATATTGGGGGTCGGCCAGGCCCAGCAGGCAGCGCGGTGCTGGGGCCGCCGGGTCGTTGAGCCAGGCGCGGGTTCGGGCGAGCAGGTCGCTTTGCTGCGACGACGCCGGGCCGCTCAGCGAATTCGGCAAGCTCGGCGCCGACGAATTCGCGCACTGCCGAGCGCGGCGCATCGAAGATCGCGCCGGCGGAGCCGAAGCCCGCCAGCAGCCGGCGTGCAGTTGCACGCCCGACGCCGGGCGTCTCGACCAGTCGCAGCCAGGCGGCCAGTTCGTCATCGCCGATCACATTGGTTGGCGAACGGGATCGGCGGCCGTCGATGGCCCCGGCGGCGGGCCGGCGGCTCAGGGTTGGCTGAAGCGGTCGCCTGGCCGTACCGGTTCCTGCACCGACAGGATCAAGGCGTACGACATGCGGTCGAAGACCTGGAAAACGAACAGCAGGCCGTGGCGTTCGTCGGGCAGCTTCATCATGCGTGCGCTTGGCGTCGGTCTTGTCGGCCACGACATCGCCGGAGCGCCACAGCGCCAGCACATGGCCGCGCTGCATGCCGGCACGGGCGCCGCGGTTCAGCGCGACGATCTGATTCTGTCCGGCGGTCAATGCGTCGCCGTAGATCGAGACGATCTGGCCCGACATCTCGTCTTCCGGCGAGCGCGGCGCGTAGTTGCTGAAGTCGCGCGGCGGCACCGGCGCCAGCCGGTCGCCGACATTGGCCTCCTGACGCACCTCGTTGACGCGGAATGTCGACGGCACGATGGCGCGCCGATCGGCGCCGGGACGCGACTCGCCATCGCGGACGAATTCGACGCCGCCGACATAGCTGGCTTCGTAGCCGAGGATCTCGCCGGTGGCCGGGTCGCGCATCGGCTTGGGCTCGCGGAAGATGCGGTAGTTGCTGCCGCGGACGACATCGCCACGCACATAGGCCAGATCGCCGCGCGTCAACAGCACCCGACCCTCCTGGGCGGCGACGATGCGCGGCGCGGCGTCGAGCTGGTCGGTGTCGAAGATCACCGCCTGGTTCAGGAACGGCTCGATCAGGCGGAATTCGATCGATGCGATCGCGCCGTCGTCGAGCGGGCTGCTGCGCGCCTGTGGCGACAGCTTCAGGTCGCCAACCGGCCGGCCCATCCGCAGCCGTGCGCGGCCGCCCGATTTGTCGAGATACAGCACCTGGCCGGGATAGATCAGGTGCGGGTTGCGGATCTGCTCGAGGTTCATTCCCCACAACTCGGGCCAGCGCCACGGGCGGCGCAGGAAGATGCCGGAGATTCCCCACAAGGTATTGCCGCGCTTGACGGTATATGAATCGGGCGCATTCGGCGCCAGTTCGGACAACGGCACGCCGTCTTCGGCGACCTTCTGCGCGGTACCGCGCTGACCGGGGGTGACCGGATAGTGGACTGCCTGCGCGGGCATCGACAGCCAAGGCGGCGGCAGCCGCAACGGCAAGCCAGCTGGCAGCGCAGCAGCCTGCGCGGGCGGAGTCGGCGTGCGGGTACCGCGCATCGTGGGCATGTTCATCGTGGCTTGGACGTGGCTGCGGGAGAGATCGGCGTCGGCTGCCCGGCGCGCGCACGACGGGTTCCGAGCAGATCGGCGAAAATCCTCACTTGAATTCACAGATTCTGCCCCTAAACCATTGATGTCGCAACGAAACCGATGCGTCGACGGTACAAGTGCGAACGCTCGGCTGCACGGCGCTCGGCGCATCGAACGATGTGGTCCGCGGCCGCTCGGCGCGCCGCCCGATTGATTCCATGCCCCAACTCAACATCCTGCGTTATCCCGATCCGCGTCTGCACAAGGTCGCCAAGCCGGTCGCCGAAGTCGACGCGCGAATCCGCCAGCTGGTCGACGACATGCTGGAGACGATGTATGCCGCCGACGGCGTCGGCCTGGCCGCGACCCAGGTCGATGTACACGAGCGGGTGATCGTCATCGACACCTCGGAAACGCGCGACGATCCGCTGGTGCTGATCAACCCCGAGTTGATCGCACGCAGCGAGGAAATGAGCTTCGTCGACGAAGGCTGCCTGTCGGTGCCGCTGATCTACGACAAGGTCAATCGCCATCAGCGGGTCACGCGTGCGCGCGCTCGACCGCGACGGCAAGCCGCAGGAGTTCGAGGCCGACGGCCTGCTGTCGATCTGTGTGCAGCATGAGATGGATCATCTGCTTGGCAAGGTTTTCGTCGAATATCTGAGTTCGCTGAAGCGCGACCGCATCAAGACCAAGATGCTGAAGAAGGCACGCGCCGAATGAGCCGACTGCCGGCGTCGCTTGGCCGCACCGCTGGTGACGGCGACGTGCCGGTGAGAGTCGCCTTCGCCGGCACGCCGGAATTTGCGCGGGTCACGCTGCAGGCGCTGGTGCAGGCCGGCTTCGAGCGTGGTGCTGGTGCTGAGCCAGCCCGACCGGCCGGCCGGGCGCGGCATGAAGGCTGCAGGCGTCGCCGGTCAAGCAGTTTGCGGTCGACGCCGGCTTGCCGGTGAGTCCAGCCGCGCAGCCTGCGGCTGGATGGCAACTATCCGCAGGATGCCGCGCCGCCCGCGATGCTGCTGCTGGCCGCCGCGCCCGGATGTGATGGTCGTCGCCGCCTACGGGCTGATCCTGCCGGCGTGGGTGCTGGCGCTGCCCGACTGCGGCTGCCTGAATGTGCATGCCTCGCTGCTGCCGCGCTGGCGCGGCGCCGCACCGATCCATCGGGCGATCGAGGCCGGCGACCGCGAAACCGGCATCACCATCATGCAGATGGACGCCGGGCTCGACACCGGCGCGATGCTGCGCAGCGGGCGGGTTGCCATCGGCCCTGCCGCGACGACGGCCAGCCTGCACGACGAACTGGCCGTCGCTCGGCGCCCGCCTGATGGTCGAGACGCTGCAGCAGCTGGCCGCCGGCGGGTTGCAGCCGGTGCCGCAGCCGCGCGAAGGGGTCAGCTATGCAGGCAAGATCGACAAGGCGGAGGCGGCGATCGACTGGACGCGCGCGGCGGCGGTCGATCGAGCGGCGGATTCGCGCCTTCGATCCGTTTCCTGGTGCCAGCGCGAGTCATCGGCGGCGAAAGTTGTCAAGTTGTGGCGCGCGCGGGTCGAGCCGGCGCAGCGGGTTGCCTGGCACGGTGCTGGCTGCCGGGCCTGCGGGGCTGCTGGTCGCCTGCGGCGAAGGCGGCGCTGCGCATCGACGAACTGCAACGTCCGGGCGGCCGGCGGCAATCGGCGCAGGCCTTTCTACAGTCCAGACCGCTGCAGGCCGGGCGCCGTGTTGGGCTGAGCCGGCAAGCGATCGCCTGGCGGTCGCGCGACCGGCTTGAACTTGGCCCTGCCGGCCGCATCTGATGCGTTCGAAGATCGACTTGCAGCGCCTGTTGCGTCTGCACGCTTCCCTGAGAAAGGTTGTGCCCGATGTTCAATCTGTTGAAGACCGCCGTGCTGATGGCCGCGATCACCGCGCTGTTCATGGCGATCGGCTCGCTGCTCGGTGGGCAGACCGGCATGATGATCGCGCTGGCGGTTGCGGTCGGCATGAATTTCTTCAGCTACTGGTTTTCCGACAAGCTGGTGCTGAAGATGTACAACGCGCAGCAGGTCGACGAGACCTCGGCGCCGCAGTTCTATCGGATGGTCGCCGAGCTGGCGCAGCGCGCGCAGTTGCCGATGCCCAAGGTCTACCTGATCAACGAAGACTCGCCGAATGCATTCGCCACCGGGCGCAACCCGGACAATGCGGCGGTCGCGGCGACCACCGGCATTCTGCGGGTGCTCAGCGAGCGCGAACTGCGCGGCGTGATGGCGCATGAACTGGCGCATGTGCGCCACCGCGACATCCTGATCAGCACGATCAGCGCGACGATGGCCGGCGCGATTTCGATGCTGGCCAATTTCGCGATGTTCTTCGGCGGCCGCGACAGCGAGGGCCGCTCGACCAACCCGATCGTCGGGCTGCTGGTGATGATGCTGGCGCCGCTGGCCGCCAGCCTGATCCAGATGGCGATCAGCCGCGCCCGCGAGTTCGAGGCCGATCGGGGCGGTGCCGAGATTTCCGGCGACCCGCAGGCGCTGGCCAGCGCGCTGCAGAAGATTCAGCAATACGCCAGGGGCATTCCGCTGGAGGCCACCGAGCGCCATCCGGAGACGGCGCAGATGATGATCATGAATCCGTTGTCGGGCGGTGGCCTGCGCGGCCTGTTTTCGACCCATCCGTCGACCGAAGAGCGCGTGGCCCGACTGATGGCGATGCGCTGAGTCGCGCCGTGTTGCGGCCAGGCTTTGCCTGGCGCGCGGCCAGCAGGCTCAAGTTGGGTTGGCGGCTGCCGATAAATCGCAGGTCATGCCACGTCTGCACCGCCATTCCTGCACGCCCGTTTCAGCCGGCTGTTCCTTTGCGGCGCGATGGTGTTGCTGGCTGGTTGCGAGCAACTCGGCATCGAAACGCCAGAAACCCTTGCCGCCGCGCGCCAGGCCGACGGCCGCGCCGTCGGCGGCGCCTGTCGCCATGCCGGCCGCGCGCTCGAGGACTGTTTCATCCTGAACAAGAAAGTCGACCGCGCAGCGATATTTGCCGGCTGGCGCGACATGAACGACTACATGCGCGAAAACAAGATCGAGATCGTCGCGCCCGTGCTGCAGGTCGCAGCATTGCGCCGCGAGGGGGATGCCGGCGGAGCGGAAAGACGAGGCGCCGCGGCGCGGCTCGCAAGAAGGTGGCTGGCCGCCGGCAGACACTGACGGCCGACGACGGTCTGGAGCGTCGGACACTGCCGAGCTCTCGAGCTTGACCCTGCGACAGCCGATTTCCGCGCCGGCCTGAGACAATCCGGCCGATGAATTCGATCAGCGCATGCCTGCGCCACCCCCAGTTTCGGGCCGGTCTGCGTGACATGTCGTCGGTCAGCGTCGGCATCGCCGCCTGGGGCCTGGTCACCGGTGTCGCGATGGTCAAGGGCGGCCTGTCGGTACCGCTGGCGCTGCTGATGAGCTTTACCGTCTTTGCCGGCAGTGCCCAGCTGGCGGTGTTGCCACTGATTACGTCGGCCGCGCCGTTGTGGGTGATCTGGGCGACTGCGCTGTGCGTCAACCTGCGTTTCGTGATCTTCAGCGCGCAGTGGCGGCCGTTTCTGATGCGATTTCCGCTGCGCGAACGCCTGGCGCTGATGTATTGTTCAGCCGACCTGAGTTATGTGCTGTTCATGAAGCGCTTTCAGGAGCCCCGTGACGATGAAGGACAGATCGAATATCTGCTCGGCGGCAGTTCGATCAATTGGGCGTCATGGCAGATCGCTTCGGTGATCGGCATCGTGCTGGCCGATGTGATCCCGACCCAGTGGGGCCTTGGCTTTGCCGGCGTGCTGGCGTTGCTGGGCCTGACCTGGTCGCTGTTGACCGACCAGGCGACCACCGCCGCCGCAGTCATCGCCGGCGCCGCTGCGGTTGCGGCCTTTGCACTGCCCTTCAAGCTCAATATCGTGGTGGCGATCGCCGCGGCCGTTTGTGTGGGCTTGATGATTGATGGCGGTGGCGATGCCGGCCGCCGTGTACGCGCCTTGCTGGCACGCGCCGGGCGCGGTACCGGAGTTGTCGCATGAGCGGCGTAGAGGCCACCGTCGCCATCATCGGACTGGCGCTGATCACCGTCGTCACCCGGTCATTCTTCCTGATTTCCGATCGCGAGCTGATCTTGCCGGACTGGATCAAACGCGGTCTGCGTTACGCCCCGCTGGCCGCGCTGACAGCGGTACTGGCGCCTGAAATCGTCATGTCGCACGGTCATTTCATCGACACCTGGAAAGATGCCCGGTTGTTTGCGGTGCTCGCTGCCAGCGCATGGTTTTTCTGGCGCCGCGACATCCTGGGCACCATCGTGGCCGGCATGGCGGTGCTGCTGCCGTTGAAGCTGCTGCTCGGCTGGTAGCAGAATGGCCGGGTCGCCGTCCCCGCGTCGCGGGTTCGATCCCACCGCTTCCATTTCGCCACCGCATGAACATCATTCGCTTCCAGGACCTGGTTTCCGCCGGCCGTGTGGCTGGCCGCCGCGTTTTCATCCGCGCCGACCTCAACGTTCCGCTGGCCGCCGACGGAACGATCACCGAAGACACTCGCATCCAGGCCTCGCTGCCGTGCATCGAGCAGGCACTGGGCGCGGGGGCCGCGGTGATGGTGACGTCGCATCTGGGCCGGCCGACCGAAGGCCAGTTCAAGCCCGAGGACTCGTTGGCGCCGGTGGCGCGGCGCATCGGTGAGCTGCTCGGCCGCGAGGTTGAGTTGAAAACAGGCTGGGTCGATGGTGTCGATGTCGAGCCCGGCCAGCTGGTGCTGCTCGAGAACTGCCGCCTCAACAAGGGCGAGAAAAAAAACGACGAGGCGCTGGCCCGCAAGATGGCTGCCCTGTGCGACATCTTCGTCCACGACGCCTTCGGCACGGCCCACCGTGCCGAGGCCAGTACCTACGGCATCGCCGAATACGCACCGATCGCCTGTGCAGGCCCCCTGCTGTCCGCCGAGATCGATGCCATCACAAAGGCGTTGGCAGCGCCCGCTCGACCGCTGGTAGCCATCGTGGCAGGCAGCAAGGTCAGCAGCAAATTGACGATCCTGAAGGCGCTCGCCGACAAGGTCGATCAGTTGATCGTGGGCGGCGGTATCGCCAATACCTTTTTGTTGGCCGCCGGTCTGCCGATCGGCAAATCGTTGGCCGAAGCCGATCTGGTCGACGAAGCCCGCACCGTGATCACATCAATGCAGACGCGGGGGGCGGCCGTGCCCATCCCGGTGGATGTGGTCACGGCCAAGCGGTTCGCCGCCGACGCGGTGGCCACCGTCAAGGCATCGACCGATGTGGCGGCCGACGACCTGATTCTCGACATCGGTCCGAAGACGGCCGCCGCGCTGGCCGAGCAATTGAAAGCGGCCGGCACCATCGTCTGGAACGGCCCGGTGGGTGTCTTCGAATTCGACGCCTTTGCCCACGGCACCGAGACGATTGCCCGCGCGATTGCGCAGAGCGCTGCCTTCAGTATCGCCGGTGGCGGCGATACGCTGGCGGCGATTGCCAAGTACGGCATCGATCGCGATATCGGCTATATCTCGACCGGTGGTGGCGCATTTCTCGAAGTCCTGGAGGGCAAGACCCTGCCCGCATTCGAGGTCCTGCAGCGGCGCGCGGCAGCCACTGCCTAGCCAACGCCAGACGTTCCGCGGCCCGCCCGGGCGCGCTGATAATGCGGCTCGAACGGCGAGGCGGCAGCTGATCGCCATCGGCCATCACACAAGGGAGACTCCGCATGACACGCGCCACCAAGATCGTTGCAACCCTCGGACCGGCATCGAGCGATCCGGCTGTCCTCGAACGGATGATTCTGGCCGGTGTCGATGTGGTCAGGCTCAACTTCTCGCACGGCACGGCGCAAGATCACATCGATCGGGCATCGGTGGTCCGCGAGGTGGCGCGTGCGGCCGGCAGGACGGTGGCGATCATGGCCGATCTGCAGGGCCCGAAGATCCGGGTCGGCAAATTCGAGGGTGGCAAGACCGAACTGGTGGTCGGACAGACATTCATTCTGGATGGCGGGTGCACCGAGTTGGGCAACAACGAGCGGGTCGGCCTCGATTACAAGGAACTGCCCCGCGATGTGCGAACCGGCGACGTGTTGCTGCTCAATGACGGGCTGCTGAAGCTGGTTGTCAACACGGTGCGTGGTGAAGAGGTGCACACCACCGTGAAGGCTGGTGGCATCCTGTCCAACAACAAGGGCATCAACAAGGCCGGTGGCGGCCTCACAGCGCCGGCGCTGACTGCCAAGGACATGGACGACATCAAGACCGCCATGGCCTTCCAGTGCGAATATCTGGCGGTCAGTTTCCCGAAGGGCGCGACCGACATGGAAATGGCGCGGCAGCTCGCCAACGTGGCCGGCCAACCCTGGCGGCACAAGCCGGCGCTGATTGCCAAGATCGAGCGCATCGAGGCCATCCCCGAGCTGGAGAATATCTTGCGCGCCAGCGACGGCATCATGGTGGCGCGCGGCGATCTGGCCATCGAGGTCGGCAATGCAGCCGTGCCGGCGCTGCAGAAGCGAATGATCAAGCTGGCGCGCGAACACGACAAGGTGGTGATCACCGCAACCCAGATGATGGAGAGCATGATCCTGAATCCGGTGCCCACCCGCGCCGAGGTCAGCGATGTGGCCAACGCCGTCCTGGATGGCACCGACGCGGTGATGCTCAGCGCCGAAACCGCGGCGGGCCAGTACCCGGTCGAAACCATCGAGCAGATGGCCGCGATCGCCCTGGAGGCGGAAAGCGCCGCAGACAGCAGCATCGATACCGATTTCACCAACAAGAAATTCGGTCGCATCGACCAGTCGATTGCGATGGGCGCGCTGTTCACCGCCCATCACCTGGGCTGCAAGGCGATCCTTGCATTGACCGAATCCGGGTCGACGGCGCTGTGGATGAGCCGCCACAACATCAAGGTGCCGATTTATGGCCTGACCTCGAAAGAGGTTCTCCGAGCGCAAGATGGCGCTTTACCGCAATGTGCAGCCGCTGCTGATGCAAAGCCACTCGGATCGCGACGATGCATTGGCCAGCGCCGAGGCGCTGATGATCGAGCGTGGCGTGTTGCGCTCCGGCGATACCTACGCCATCACCTGTGGCGAGCCGATGGGTCATCCCGGCGGGACCAACATGCTGAAGGTCTGCCGCGTCGCCTGATGGACGCTCGACAACCCGCGGCTGCGCAGCCGGCCGCGCACAAGCGGCCAGGCAACGCTGCGGCGGCAACTGCAGGCGCCGGGCTCACACTGGCTTCGATCCGCGCCGCGGCCGAGCGGCTGCGCGGCGAGGTCATCGAAACGCCCTGCCTGGTCTCGCGAACCTTGTCGGAGTTGATCGGTTGCCAGGTCTTCCTGAAGTTCGAGAACCACCAGTTCACCGCCTCGTTCAAGGAGCGCGGCGCGCTCAACCGGATGGCCCAGCTGCAGCACGCGCCGAGCGCGCAGCCGGCGTGCTGGCGGTTTCGGCCGGCAACCATGCGCAGGGTGTCGCCTACCACGCGCAGCGCATGGGCATCCCGGCGACGATCGTGATGCCGCGCTTCGCGTCGGCGGTGAAGATCGACAATACGCGCCGCTTCGGCGCCAGCGTGGTGCTCGAGGGCGATACCTTCGACGATGCGCGCGCGCATGGCCTGGCGTCTGGCCGCGCAGCGCAAGCTGACGCTGATCCATCCCTACGACGACCTCGAGGTGGCCGCCGGCCAGGGGACGATTGCGCTGGAAATGCTGGCCCAGCAAGCCGCAGATCGACACGCTGGTGATTGCCATCGGCGGCGGTGGCCTGATCGCCGGCATGGCCACTGCGGCGCGCGCCATCAGACCCGATCTGCAGGTCTACGGCGTGCAGACCGAACGCTTCCCGGCAGTCTGGAATGCAATTCACGACGACGACCATCGCCTGCGGACAGGCGACGATTGCGGACGGCATCGCAGTCAAGTCGCCGGGCAGCCTGACGCTGCCGGTGATCCGTGAACAGGTGAAGGATGTGCTGCTGGTCGGCGAAGGCGACATCGAGCAGGCGATTCTGATGTTGCTGGAGATCGAGAAGACGGTGGTCGAGGGGGCCGGCGCTGCCGGCCTGGCGGCCTTGCTCAAATACCGCGAACGATTTGCCGGCCGCAAGGTCGGTCTGGTCCTGTGTGGCGGCAATATCGAACCCCTGCTGCTGGCCGAGATCATCGAGCGCGGCATGGTCAAGTCAGGCCGGCTGGCGCGTTTGCGACTCGATGTCCGCGATGTTCCCGGTGCGTTGGCCGAGATCGCCAGGTTGCTCGGCCAACTCGGCGCCAATATCGACGAATTGGCGCACCAGCGGGCGTTTTCATCGCTGTCGGTCGAACGCGTGCAGGTCGAGGTGGTGGTGCAGACCCGTGGCGTTGCCCACATCGACGAAATCCTGGCCTCGCTCAACGAACGGGGATACGGCGCTCAGCGCATCGCTTGACGGCACGCCCGGGCTCGACGCCCAAGCTGTGGCGCAGGCCTGCCCGAACCGGCAGCCTGGATATCGAATGCGACCGCTGCCACCGCCGGACCCCTCGTTAGAATCGACGATCAGCCGGCCCGACGCGACGGCCGTGCTGCCGCCTCGGCGAGCCCGGAATATTCAGCAACCTTTGGAGACCCACCATGCCACTCGTTTCGATGCGCCAACTGCTCGATCATGCTGCCGAAAACGGCTATGGCCTGCCTGCCTTCAACGTCAATAACCTTGAACAGGTGCAGGCGGTGATGTCGGCCGCCAGCGAGGTCGGCTCGCCGGTCATCCTGCAGGCCAGCGCCGGCGCGCGCAAATACGCCGGTGAGCCGTTCATCAAGCACTTGATCCAGGCGGCGCTCGAAAGTTATCCGGATATTCCCCTCGTGATGCACCAGGATCATGGGCAGAGTCCCGATGTCTGCCGCGGCGCGATCGATCTGGGTTTCAGTTCGGTGATGATGGACGGCTCGCTGCAGGCCGACGGCAAGACGATCGCCAGCTACGACTACAACGTCGACGTGACGCGCAAGGTGGTCGACATGGCTCACGCCCAGGGCATCACCGTTGAAGGCGAACTCGGCTGTCTGGGGTCGCTGGAAACGATGAAGGGCGACAAGGAGGACGGCCACGGCACCGAGGCGACGATGACGATGGCACAGCTGCTGACCGATCCGGAGGAAGCTGCCGATTTCGTCAAGCGTACACAACTCGATGCACTGGCAATCGCCATCGGCACCAGCCACGGTGCCTACAAGTTCACCCGCAAGCCGACCGGCGACATCCTGGCCATCAAGCGGATCAAGGAGATCCACGCCCGCATCCCGATACGCATCTGGTGATGCATGGCAGCTCCAGCGTGCCGCAGGATCTGCTGGCGACGATCCGCGAATTCGGCGGCAGCCTGCGCGAGACCTATGGCGTGCCGGTCAGCGAGATCCAGGAAGCGATCAAGCACGGCGTGCGCAAGATCAACATCGATACCGATGTTCGTCTGGCGATGACGGCGGCGATCCGCAAATACATGGCGCAGAACCCGGACAAGTTCGACCCGCGCGATTATTTGAAGCCGGCTCGCGAAGCCGCCAAATCGATCTGCAAGCAGCGTTATCTCGAATTCGGCTGCGAGGGGCAGGCGGCGAAGATCAAGCCGGTCGAGCTGTCGGCGATGGCAACTCGCTATGTCAGGGGAGAGCTCGCACAGCGAGTCACCGGCTGAACCGGTTCCTGCATTTGAGGAAGGGGGTCTGGCAGCAGCGCAGACACCCTGTTTGCAGGATGGCACTTGGTGCTGGTCAACCTAGAATCGGCAGCCGTGGACCAGCCTGCCGTCATGACCGCCGCCCTTCTCAATACATCGATCAGCTCATTGCCGTTGCTGGGCCGCGGCAAGGTCCGCGACAACTATGCCGTCGGCGACGATCGCATCCTGATGGTTGCCACCGACCGGCTGTCGGCATTCGACGTCATCCTCGATCAGCCGATTCCCGGCAAGGGTGCGCTGCTCACTGAAATGGCGCTGTGGTGGTTTGACCAACTGCACGATGTCGTACCCAACCACCTGACCGGTGTCGATCCCGAAAGCGTCGTTGCGCCCGCTGAGCAAGAGCAGGTGCGTGGCCGCTCGATGCTCGTCAAGCGGCTGCAGCCGTTGCCGGTCGAGGCCGTGGTGCGGGGTTATCTGGCCGGCAGTGGGTGGGCCGAATACCAGGTTTGGCAGTCGGTGTGCGGCGTCAGCCTGCCGGCCGGGTTGAGCAATGCAGCGCGGCTACCCGAACCGATCTTCACACCGGCGACCAAGGCCGAATCGGGTGACCACGACGAAAACATCTCGTTCGATCGAATGGCCGCCGTGATCGGTGCCGACATGGCCAACGAGGTCCGCAAGGTGGCCATCGAACTGTACTGCCGGGCCGCCGCGATCGCGCTCGGCCAAAGGCATCATCATCGCCGACACCAAGTTCGAATTCGGACTCGATGCCGACGGCAGACTGACCCTGATGGATGAAATCCTGACACCCGACTCGTCGCGCGTTCTGGCCGGTCGACGCTTACCAGGCGGCCTTTGCCGTAGGCCGCAATCCGCCCAGTTTCGACAAGCAATCGGTGCGCGACTGGCTGGAGCGGGCACAGGTCGACGGCCAGGCGTGGAACAAGAAGCCACCGGCGCCGAAACTGCCCGGCGAGGTGGTCGAAGCGACCGTTGCGAGTTACCGCGAGGCGTTGCGCCGACTTGACGAACTGAGTACCCGATCGCGCGTGTCTTTGTCAGACGGGGCAGGTCAAGCATCGGCCCCGAGGACAGACGGACTCCAGCGGCGGGGTTTGGCGGTGTGGAGTGGAGGGGATGAAATGAATCAGCAGAACCATGCCGGTTCGCGCCTGCTTTCCAGGCTCGATTCGGACATTCGCAGAACCCATGATCCGATCGACAACGCTTGCCTGCGCTGCGAGCGCGCGGCCCAGTTGGCCCGGTTAGGTCAGTTCGACATCGCCAAGCATGAATTGGCCGCCCTTCACGACAGTTTCGATCGCCGGCCATCGGCGTCGGTCAGCGCGTGGCTCTGCCTGGCCGAAGGATGTGTGGCGTATTTCAGCAGCCTGAGCGGTGCCGCGCGCGACAAGATGCAGCGCGCCCACGCCATCAGTACGGCAGCCCACCTGACTCGCATCCGTGCGATCAGCGCGGCCTGGCTGGCACACATGGATCTGGCGCAATTCGATCTGGAGGCTGCGTTCCGTCATGCCCGCGAGGCGCTCGAACTGGCCGATCCGTCACAACCTCGCCGCGATGTCGCGGGCCTGCCTGGTCGTCGGGGTGGCCTACCATTTCGCCAACCGGCTGGATCTGGCGCAACCCTGGTTCGTGCGTTCACGCGAATGTGCCAGCGCGGAAGGAGACGAAGCCACGCTCAGTGCGCTGATCTACAACATCGCGGCCTATCGAGGCAACCACGCGATGCAGAACTCATTGTTTGGTGGCGATTCGGCCGAACATGCCCGGCAGGCGCTGGCCGGCGCCGACTCCACCGATAACCTCGGCCAATGGGTCGGCATCACATCGCTGGACTCGCTGGTGCCGATGTTGCGCGCGGTGATTCATTCGGTGCAGGGTGAATACGACAAGGCGCTCGCCTTGTATCAGGCGCACTGGCTCGATGCGAAACGGCAGGGGCTGGGCCGGCTGGCGGCGAATTTTCTCGCCGACATGGCCTGGTGCCGCTGGAACCGGGGCGATCCGGACGGTGCGATGCGAGACGCCGCGTCGGCCAGCGGCAACATCGATCCGTCGATGCATGCGGACGACCGTGCGGTGGCCCATGGCCGCCTGGCGCAACTTTATCGGGCCGCTGGCGAAATCGACACCGCGTTGCAGCACGAAGGCAAGGCGCGCGAGAGCTGGAACGCGCACCGCCGCCTGCAGGCGCGTGCGCTCGAACTGCTGGCCGACCTGCCCCAGCCGAAAGCCGCCGGGCCAGCGCTGCTCAGAACAGGCACATGCTGAGCTTGCGTCGGTAGCTGTCGATCACCGGGTCACTCGGCGCGGTGGTCATTCGGCCGGCCAGCTCGAGGGCGCCTTTGGCCGCTGCCGCTTCCGGCTTGGCCGGCGCGGCCGGCTTGGTCATCACCTCCAGAATGGCAACGAATGTACGGCGTGCCAGTTCGTCGTTCCAGGCCTTGTCGCGCATGATGATTTCGAGCAGTTCGTCCATTGCCGCAGTGAATTGCCGGGCGGCGAAGTGGCGCTGGGCGAGCTCGTAGCGGGCCTCGAAATCACGTTTGTTGGTGGCAATCGCGTCGCATCAGCTGCTTGTTCGCTGCGCCGCTTCGGCGGCCTGGTCGTGGGCATCGATCCACAGCTTGCAGGCGACGAAACGCGGGTTCGGAATCACCTGGTCCTTCACCGGCTGCAGCGCGGCGCGCGCCTCCTCGATACGGTCTTCGAGCAGCAGCGCACGCATGTAGTCGTAACGCGCCGCATCGTTGGTCGGGCTCAGTTCGACGGCCGCAGCGAGTTTGTCGATCGCGCTGTCGGTGTCGCCCTCGGCCAGCAACTCCTCGGCCGCCTGCACATCCTCTTCGGCGGCGATGTCGTCGGCACTTGGCACGTGTTTGTCCAGAAACTGGCGAATCTCGGCTTCCGGCAGCGCGCCGACGAAACCGTCGATCGGCTGCCCATCCTTGAACATCACGCAAAACGGGATGCTGCGAACGCCGAACATCTGCGACAACTGGCCCGCGATGTCGGGCTGGTCGTCCGAATTCAGCTTGGCCAGTCTGAAACGCCCCGCGTAGGCGACTTCCAGCTTTTCCAGCTGCGGGCCGAGTGCCTTGCATGGGCCGCACCAGGGCGCCCAGATATCAAGCAAGACGGGAACCTGGCTCGAACCCTTGATCAGCTCGGTCTCGAAATTCTTCAGCGTGATGTCAATCATGGATAGGCGGTTTTCTCGTTGCGTGAAGGCTCGTGGAGGCCCTTGGCGCAGAACAGGTGGTGGCGGGCCACCTACAATTCAAGCATGAGTCGAACAACTGGCGTCAACAGGTGAGTGAACCTGCCGTCCTGGTGGGAGTGGTGATGGGTTCGAGCAGCGACTGGGACACCATGCGCCAAGCTACCGACATTCTCGCCGAGTTCGATATCGCCTACGAGGCGCGCGTCGTCTCGGCGCATCGCATGCCTGATGAAATGTTCGCATACGCCGAAGTGGCGGCCGGTCGCGGTTTGAAGGCGATCATCGCCGGGGCCGGTGGCGCCGCCCATCTGCCCGGCATGCTGGCAGCCAAGACAACCGTGCCGGTGCTTGGCGTGCCGGTGGCCAGCCGCCATCTGCAGGGCGTCGATTCGCTGCATTCGATCGTCCAGATGCCCAAGGGAATCCCGGTCGCCACCTTTGCTATCGGCGCCGCCGGGGCCGCCAATGCGGCCCTGTTCGCGATCGCGATGCTGGCCAACGAATCGGCGCCACTGCGCAGCCGGCTCGACGCCTACCGCGAGCGCCAGCGAGCCGCCGCGCAGGCCATGAGCGACCAACTCAAATGAGCGCCGCATATCTGCCGCCGGGCACGACGCTGGGCGTGATGGGCGGCGGGCAACTCGGCCGGATGTTTGTTCATGCCGCACAGTCAGATGGGCTATTTCACCGCCGTACTGGACGATGATCCGGCAAGCCCGGCCGGACTGGTATCGCACCATCACATTGCCACCCCGTATCTTGACGAGCAAGGCCTGGCGCAACTGATCGAGCGCAGCGCGGCGATCACCACCGAGTTCGAGAATGTGCCGGCAGCCGCGCTGGTCAAGCTGGCCGCGCATCGGCCGGTCGCGCCATCGGCCGAGGCGGTTGCGGTGTCTGCCAGGACCGTGCCGCCGAAAAAGCGCATTTTCGGCAGTGCCGGCGTGCCACTGCGCGCGTTCGCGTGATCGACAACGCAGCCCAGCTGGCGGCGGTCGACGACGACGCTGCTGCCCGGCATCCTGAAAACCGCGCGTCTGGGCTACGACGGCAAGGGACAGCGCGTGGTCACGTCGCGGGCGCGAACTCGAAGCGGCCTGGCAGACGCTTGGGCAGCGCCCGTTGCGTGCTCGAGAAGCGGCTCGATCTGCGCGCGAATTGAGTGTGATCGTGGCGCGTGGCCGTCAGGGGCAGATGGTCGAACTGCCGGTGCAGCAGAACCTGCACCGTGACGGCATCCTGGCCGTCACCTGCGTTCCGGCGCCCGATATCTCGCCCGCGCTTGCAGGCGCAGGCGGTGGCGGCGGCGCGCCAGCTGGCGCGAATCGCTGCACTATGTCGGCGTGTTGTGTGTCGAGTTTTTTGTCGTCGACGACGGCACGGCCGACGGCGCGCTGGTGGCCAACGAGATGGCGCCACGCCCGCACAATTCGGGCCACTACAGCATCGATGCCTGCGATATCTCGCAGTTCGAGCTGCAGGTGCGCACGCTGGTCGGCGCGCCGCTGATGGCGCCGCGGCTGCATTCGCCGGCGGTGATGCTGAACCTGCTCGGCGATCTGTGGTTTGCAGCCGGCGGCGCCGAGCAGACGCCTCGCTGGGACGAGGTGCTGTGCTCTGCCCGGCGTCCATTTGCACCTGTACGGCAAGACGTGCCGCCCGCCCGCGGCCGCAAGATGGGGCATCTGACGGTGACCGCCGCCGACGCTGCCGGCGCCCGCGCGGTTGCGCATGCAGGTTGCAGCCATCCTCGGCTTGCCGGCATTCTGATGAGGCTGACAGCGTTCGCCGAGGATTGCAGCCGGTGGTGTTGAACGGATCCGACGTGGCAGCGATCGAGCGCGCGGCGATCGAACTGGCGGCCGGCCAGCTGGTCGCGTTTCCGACCGAAACGGTTTATGGGCTCGGCGCCACGCGCCGATTCGGATGCGGCGGTGGCGCGCATCTTCGAGGCCAAGGGCCGCCCGGCCGATCATCCGCTGATCGTCCATGTCGCCGATGCGGCCGACGCAGCGGCGCTTTGCCGCAGACTGGACGCCGCTGGCGCAGCGACTGACCGCGGCCTTCTGGCCCGGCCCGCTGACCGTGATCGTCGAGCGCCGGGCCGGCATGGGCGCGGCCGCAGCCGGCGGGCAGGACAGCATCGGCCTGCGCTGTCCGGCCCATCCGGTTGCCCAGGCGCTTGCTGCGCGCCGCGGCAGGCAAAGGGGTCAGCGGGGTTGCCGCACCCAGCGCCAACCTGTTCGGCCGCATCAGCCCGACCACCGCTGCACACGTCGCCGCCGAATTCGCCGCCGATCTGCTGATGCTCGATGGCGGGCCGTGCCAGGTCGGCATCGAATCGAGCATCGTCGACTGCCGGGGTGCCGAACCGGTGCTGCTGCGCCCGGGCATGTTGTCGAGCGAGCAGATCGAGGCGGCGGCCGGCGTGGCGTTGGTCGACCGCAGCCGACGCGGCGCTGCGCGTCTCGGGCAGCCCTCGAGTCGCACTACGCGCCGCGCGCGACGCTGCGGCTGATGGATGCGGCGCAGCTGAAGGCGGCGTTGCAGGTGCTCGGTCCGGCGTTTCCCGGTCTGGCGGTATATTCCCACAGCATTGCCGCCGGTTCGGCAACAGCCGGGCGGTTTGCGCTGGCGCACGCATGCCGACGCAGGCCGGGGCTGTGGCGCACGAATTGTTTTCGGTGCTGCGTGAGTTCGACTCGGCAGGCGTGCAATTGATCTGGGTCGAGCAGCCGCCGCCGGGATCCGAATGGGATGGCGTGCGCGACCGATTGCAGCGTGCGGCATCCGCTTTGACGGCCGATTGTCGATCGGGACCGGCCGGTCTCCTGAGTGGTTCTTGGAGTATTTATGTCGATGTCTGGTCTGGTTCGCGGCGCAGCGGTGTTGCGCAAATCGGTTCGCCTGCTTGCGCTGGGCGGGGCGGCGGCGCTTGCTTGCCTCGTGTGGGGGTGGCACTCAGCTCGAGCCCTTCGACGCCCAGCGCGTGCTGGCCTTCGGCGACGAGCCCAGTGTGATCACCACCACCGGCAGCAAATACACCGTCAACGCGCTGCAGACGGATAACGTGACCCTCGATTGCGCCAGCAACCCGATCTGGGTGCAAACGGTGGCCGCCTCGTTCGGCCTGGTCTTTCCGCGAATGCAATCCGACCAATGTCGTCGCGCCGACGCAGCCGCATCCTGGCCGACGCCCGGCGCCAAGGTGGCCGACCTGGCAGCCCAGGTGAACGCCCATCTGGCGGGCGGCGACAGCTTCGGTCCGACAAGGATCTGGTGACGATGCTGGTCGGCGCCAACGACGTGCTGGCGATCTATGCGCAATATCCGACGATCACCATCGAGCAGGCCACGCGCCGCCGCCGAGGCCGCTGGCGCCGCGCTGGCGGTGCAGGTCAACCGGGTTGCCAACGCCGGCGGCAAGGTGCTGCTCGGCAAGGTGCTCGATCTCGGGCAGACGCCCTTCGCACTGGCCGAGAAGGCCGCCAAGACCGGATACCGATCGGGCGGCGTTGCTGACCTCGCTGGCCGCGCGTTTCAATGCCAAGCTGCGGGTCGATATCCAGAACGACGGCCGCAAGATCGGCCTGGTGCAGACCGACGAGCGAATCCAGAGCGTGGTCAACTTTCCGGGCAACTTCGGTTTCGTCAACGTCACCCAGGCGGCCTGCCTGCCGACCGTCGCGCTGCCCAATTGCACCACGCAGACCCTGGTCACCGACAGCAGCGGCAATCTGGCCAACGGCAGCACCTGGCTGTGGGCCGATTCGCTGCGACCTGAGCGCTGGCGGGCAGTTCCGGATCGGCGAGATCGGCGCCTCGGTGGCGCGCAACAACCCGTTCTGATCCGCGGCGTCAGCGTTGTCTGCGCGCCGGTCGCGTCGGGCCGCTGCGCGCAGCTTGAGCATCAGGATGCTCGGCGACAGCGCCAGCGTGATCGCATTGGCGATGATGATCGGCCAGGCGTCCAGCAGAATGCCATAGGCCAGCCAGAGCGCGATGCCGACGGTGAAGATGCTGTACATGCCGAGCGAGATGCCGCTGACGTCGCGGCTGCGAAAACTCAGCCAGGCCTGCGGAACGAACGACAAGGTGGTCAGCGTGGCGGCGGCATAACCGGTCCAGTCGGTCCAGTTCGGCATGTGATGTTCCTGGTAACCGCGGGCCGGCTCAGCGGCTGGCCGAGCGCACGGCCCAGCGCGCGAGTTGATCGAGTGCCGGGCGGCCACGGTTGGCATTCGGGTGGTTGATGATGCCGACGACGATATAGCGTCGGCCATTGTCGGCCAGCACAAATCCGGCGATTCCGGCCACGTCGCGCAGCGAGCCGGTTTTCAGATGGGCCCGGCCGAGCGGAATCGCCGAACGGCGCATCGTGCCGTCTATCCCGCTGACTGGCAGCGAGCTCGAACAGTTCGGCCATCACCGGGCTGGCCCATGAGCGCTGCAGCAGCCTGGTCACCGCCAACGCGCTGACGCGGTTGTCGCGCGACAGGCCCGATCCGTTGTCGATCACCATCGATGCGGCCAGCTCGTCGCCGAGCCACGGACGTGCCCATTCGAGCAGGCTGCGGCGGGCGGCGGCCACGCTGCCATCGCCATGCAAGGCCAGTGGCAGGCTGAGAAACAACTGCTGCGCCATCACGTTGTTGCTGAATTTGTTGATATCGCGAACGACATCGGCCAGTGGCGGCGATTGCACCTCGAAAGCTCGGCTTCGTGCGCGGGGCGATGCCGTCACGAACGCGCCCGCTGATCGCGCCACCCATCGCCCGCCACAGGCCGACCAGCAAGCGCCCGTTGTAAGTCTGCGGGTCCGGATAGGCCAACGGCCAGCGTCTTGCTGCCGCAGGAGACCGGAAATGCGCCGCTGAAGCGGGGGGCCGTGGGGTTGCCGAAATCCGCCTGCAGGCCGCTGCGCCAGTCGGCGCAGGCTTGATCCGACAGTGCAACGCTGGCCGGCACCTCGACGCCATCGAGTGGTGGCTCGATTGCGATGCGCGCAATCCCCTGGCTGGGATCCGGGGTAAAGCTGATGAACAACACCTTCTGATTCAGCAGCAATGCATCGGGCTGGACGTTGTAGGGCCGCAGCGGTTCATCGTCGAAATCGCCGGCGCCGCCGGCCGGCTGGCCGAACGCCGTTCGATCGATGACGATATCGCCGCGAATGTCGCGGATTCCCAGTTGTTGCAGCCGGTTCAGCAGCAGCCACACCCGCTCGATCGTCAAGGTCGGGTCGCCGCTGCCGCGGATCGTGACGTCGCCTTCATAGATGCCCTCGGACCCGACATGGCCCGTCGCCGCGCCTGCGCGTGGCGGTGGCAGGGCTCCGCTCAGCCAGACCGGAGTCGACCACTGCCATGCAGGGCCGAGCAGTTCGAGCGCGGCGACGGCCGGAAACAGTTTCATCAGCGATGCCGGGTTGACCGGCCGGAGCGCGTTCCAGGCCAGCCGAGGTGGCAGGTTGCTGCCAGCCTCCTGGACCACCGCCACCAGATCGCCGGGTGCCAATTCGGCAGCCTGCAGCGCGGCGATGACCTCGTCCGGCAACCCGGTCTGCGCCGCGACGGGTTGCCAGCACAGGGTCGATGCCGCCAGCAGCCACACGCCAAGCTGCCGAAGCAGACGGTTCGAAACGGCAGGCGACGGTGCATCGAGCGACATGTCGGAATGATGGCATGGCGTTGTGCCGACACCGCGACCAGTCGTTGTGGGAGCGGGCGGAAACTGGCCGCCAGGCCGCCGTCTGCGTTGCAGGCGCGTGCAGACCGCCTGCAGCGAGGATTCGGGCAGCGAGCACCGTGAAGGGCCAAGCGGGCGTTGCCCTAAACTTCGGCGATGGCCCCTGTCGAGACTGCAGCCCCCTTGGCACTGACGTGTCGTCTGGTCGCATTCGATACCGCAACCGAATCGTCGAGCCTGGCGTTGATCGCTCCCGGTGGCATCCTGACGCTTGATTCTGCGGGCGGCGCTCGCGCATCGACGTCGCTGCTGCCGGACATCCGCGACCTGCTCGACCGAGCAGGCCTTCGCTTGCCACAAATCGATGCGATTGCGTTCGGCTGCGGTCCGGGTGCCTTCACCGGGCTGCGGACGGCCTGCTCGGTCGCCCAGGGCTTGGCCTTCGGTGCCGGCAAACCGGTGCTGCCAGTCGACAGCCTGATGATGGTGGCCGAATCGGTTCGTGATCCCATGGCCGCGCTGGCCATCGATACGGTCTGGGTGGTCCAGGATGCGCGGATGGATGAGATCTATGCGGCGGCTTACCGCTGGCAGGGTGAGCGGCCCGAGCGCTGGCAGACACTGGTTGCACCGGCGCTCTACAGCGTGGCTGCCTTGAATGCCACTTGGCAAGCCTGGCAGCAGGCCGGCAGGGGCCGGGCCGTGGTGACGGGCTCGGCGCTGGCTGCGATGGGATCGCGATTGGACAGCTTCGACGGCGCTGCGATCCGGACCGGCGCAGCCGATAGCCGGGCGTTGGCGTTGGCGCGGCTGTCGATCTGCCAATGGCAGGACGGCATCCGTCTCGACGCGGCGCAGGCCGTGCCGCTGTACCTGCGCGACAAGGTTGCATTGACCACCGCCGAACGCGAGGTCGAACGCGCCGCCAAGGTGGCCGCATGAAGGCGATTGTCGGTCGTCTGCCCAGTTATCGGAGCGACCGATGAACGCGGTCCTCAGGCCGCAGCGCCGCCTCGACGACATGATGCCGTCCGATTTGCCGGCGGTGCTGGCGATCGAGCAAGCGGCCTATGAATTTCCGTGGAGCCGCGGCAATTTCCTCGACTCGCTGCATGCCGGCTATCTGGGCCGCCTTCTCTACGACGAGCATGGCCTGTTGGCCGGCTACCTGGTCGCGATGGCCGGCGTCGACGAGATGCACTTGCTCAATCTCACTGTCGCACCGGCTTTGCAGCACCGCGGCCATGCGCGCTTCATGCTCGACAGCTTGCTGGCGCATTGCCGCGCCACATCGGCAGCGATGTTGTGGCTCGAAGTACGGGTCGGCAACCAGCGCGCTCGTGCGCTGTACAAGCGTTACGGCTACAACGAGATCGGCATCCGCCGCAACTACTATCCGACCGGCGGGGGTGCGCGCGAAGACGCCGTCGTGATGAGCATCGCGACAGCGACGCCTGATTCTTCCGCAGACCGGTCAAGCTGATGGGCTGGAGCGATCGGCAACGTCGGATGCTGGCCGAGTTTGGCTTGGCGGGATGGCTGGCGCCGGCGCCGGTTGCCGAGCGCAGTGCCGAACCGACCGGCGACAGTCAATTGGCCCTTGCGCGAGCAAGAGCTGACGTGGCCAGGGCGCCGCACCCGCTGGCTGAAACGCGATCGCTGCCGGCAGCGCTGACCGCCGCGCCCGCCGCGCCCGTTTTGATGCCGGGCGAAACCGCCGCTGCTTCAGCAGATGGCCTTGACTGGACCGAGCTGCAAGCTGCGGTTGCCTGCTGCATCGCCTGCGGTCTGTGCCAGGGGCGAACGCAGACGGTATTCGGTGTCGGCCATCCGTCTGCGCACTGGATGATCGTCGGCGAGGCGCCCGGCGAGCAGGAGGACAAGTTGGGCGAGCCCTTCGTCGGCCGCTCGGGTCAACTGCTCGACAACATGTTGCGTGCGCTCGGCCTTCGCCGCGACGAGGGCGGCCCCGAACGCCAGGTCTATATCGCCAATACGTTGAAATGCCGGCCACCGGGCAACCGCAATCCGACCGCCGATGAACTGGCAACCTGCGAGCCGTTTCTGATCCGCCAGATTGGCTTGGTGAAGCCGCGAATCATTCTTGCGATGGGCCGTTTTGCAGTGCAAAGCCTGCTGCGCAGCAGCGAGCCGATCGGTCGCCTGCGAGGGCGGGTCCACCACTATCAAGGCGTTCCGCTGGTGGTGACCTATCACCCTGCCTATCTGCTGCGCAACCCACAGGAAAAGGCGCGCGCCTGGGACGATCTGTGCCTGGCCGCGAGCAGCCTTGCCGAGCTGGCGCCTGCTCCATCCGCTGCGGCGCCGTCCACGCCAGCCCGCTGACCGGCACTTACCGGCTTTTTACTGCGCGCCGCCAGTTGGCCAGGCTTGATTGGCGGGCACGCGCGACGGTCAACTGGCCGGCAGGTGCATCCTTGGCCAGGGTCGAGCCGGCGCCGATGGTTGCGCCGTCGCCGATCGTCATCGGCGCGACCAACACGCAGTTGCTGCCGATGTGGACATCGTTGCCGATGGCCGTGCGGTGCTTGTTTGCGCCGTCGTAGTTTGCGGTGATGCTGCCGGCACCGTAGTTGACGCGCTCGCCGAGCGTCGAATCGCCGAGATAGGCCAGGTGGTTGGCCTTCGAGCCGCGGCCCAGCCGGCTGTTCTTGACCTCGACAAAATTGCCGATGTGCACGTCGTCGCCAAGATCGGCGCCGGGCCGCAGCCGCGCGAACGGACCCACCACGGCATGGGCGCCGACCACCACACCGATCTTTGTCGCCGTCGATGTGGGTGAACGCCTGGATCACCGTGCCTGCGCCGATCTGCGCATTCCTGATGCAGCAGTTGGCACCGACTCGGACGTCGTCCGCCAGGCTGACCCGGCCTTCGAAGACGCAGTTGACATCGATCTCGACATCACGGCCGCAAATCAACTCGCCGCGCAGATCGAAGCGGGCCGGATCGGCCAGTCTGACCCCGGCTTCCATCAACTGCTCGGCGGCGCGTTGCTGGAACCGGCGTTCCAGATGCGACAGTTGCAGCGGGCTGTTGACACCCAGCACCTCGGTTTCGTTAGCGGCCATTGCATGAACCACCGGCACGCCGTCGGCAACCGCCATCGCGACGACATCGGTCAGGTAATACTCGCCCTGGCTATTGTTGTTGGTCAGCCGCGACAGCCATTGCTTCAGCTGGGCGGTCGGCGCCGCCATCACGCCGGTATACACCTCGCTGAGCTGCCGCTGCGCTTGGCTGGCGTCCTTGTGTTCGACGATGCCGGTGATCTGGCCATCCGCATCGCGGACGATCCGGCCGTAGCCGGTCGGGTCGGCGAGTTCGACGGTCAACAGCGCCAGTCGTTCGCCGGCACATGCCGCCAGCAGAGCCTGGGCGGTCGAGCGTTCGATCAGCGGCACATCGCCATTCAGGATCAGCGTCGTCCCTCTGTCATGCAACAGCGGCACCGCCTGCTGCACGGCATGGCCGGTGCCGTGTTGTGGCATCTGGCGGACAAACTGGATGCCGGGGCCGGCCGACTGCGCCTCGACCTCGTCGGCGCCATGCCCCGTCACGACGATCAGGCTTTGCGGCGACAGGCCGGCAGCCATCTGCAGAACATGCTGCAATAAGCTTCTGCCAGCCAGTGAATGAAGCACTTTCGGCCGCGCCGATTTCATTCGTGTGCCTTTGCCGGCAGCCATGATGACCAGATCCAGATCCATGTGTTCGTCCCTTGTGCGTCGGCTGATTATCGGCGGGCTGCTGGTCGGGGTGGTCGGCTGCAGCGCGCTGCGGCTGGGCTACAACCAGGGCCCGACGTTGACCTATCTGGTGGGCCGATCGCTTCGTCGATTTCGATTCGAGCCAGTCGGTGAAGGTTCGCCAGGGCTTGAAGGATTGGTTTTATTGGCATCGCACGACGCAGCTTGCCGGTATCGAGGTCTTGATCAGGCAGTTGCAGGTCGATGCGCTGGCAGCGACCACGCCGGCGCAGGTTTGCCGCTGGTCGGACGCCCTGTCGGACCATCTGACGACCGCCTACGAACATGGCATCCCGGCGATTGCCGAGATCGCGATGAGCTTGCGCCCCGAGCAGATCAGCAAACTCGCCTCGCGTTACGAAGCCAACAACGCCAAGTTCAAGGAGGAATATCTGCAGGCGTCGTTCAATGCGCGGTTGCGTGAATCGATCAAGCGATTCACCGAACGGGCCGAAGATTTCTACGGGCCGCTCAATGCCGAGCAGCGCACGGCAGTCAGACGCCGGACTGCCGAATCGCCGTTCGATCCCGAACTCTGGCTGGTCGAGCGTCGCGCCCGTCAGCAAGATATCCTGAACAGTCTGCAGCGCTGGGCTGACGAGAAAACCGCACCGGGCAAGGTTCGCGCACAGCTCTTATTGCTGGGGCGGCAGATGCGCCAATCGAGCCGCGAGAACTACCGTGCCTACCAACAGCGCCTGTTCGACTACAACTGTGCGCTGGTTGCCGAAGTGCACAACGCGGCAACGCCGGCGCAACGCCAGCGGCTGGTCGACAAGCTGAAGGATTGGGAGAGCGATATCCATCTGCTGATGGGCGACATCGATTCCTGACGCACGAGGGTCAGCCGCCGATCGGCGTGACCACGTCGCGGCGGCTGCCAGCCGGGTTCGGAAAATTCGCCAATGCGGCCTCGAACATGGCCGGCAGAAGATGGTTCATGAACGGGGAATTGCTGCTGTTGGCAGCCCGTGTTTCATACACCGTCTGCCCGCTGAGGCGATCGCGAACCAGCACCGCCACTTCGCGCAGGTAGGTGGTCGGGTAAAAACCGCCACCCAATCGACCGAAGCCGGTCCCCCAGCCCGGGTCGAAATGCCGGTAATGCCAACCGCGCCAGCCGAAGCGGGCATGGAAATCGAGCACATCGATCGTTCGCAGATCGGCGCTGATGCTGGCACCGAGCTGGACGATGTAGTCAGCCTGCCCGGCGTCGCTGGCCTGCCTGAAACCGGCGCGCTGCAAGGCCGGCAGCGCAGCCGCTTCGAGGGCCTGCCGGGTTTCGGCCGGCTGCGAAGGCAACCGGTCGAAAACGAATGTCGGCTGCGCCTGACCAGCCGGCCAGCTGCCGAAGGTCGATACCTCGCTGCTGAGCTGATTCATCGACGCACAACCGCCCAGCAAGGCCGCCAGCAGCAACAGGGTCCAGGTTTTCAACATCGTGTTCTCCCGCATCGATCGAATCGTCTCGCCAGCACTGAGACAATAACCAGTCAGCAAAGTCGCCAACCAAGCCGCGCCATGAGCCATCAAAGCCAGACCGACGCCGACCCGAGCAGCCGAATCAGCAGGCAATTCGAGTCAATCGGCGACTCTTTCGTCCGAACGGCAGGACGTGCTCGGCAACGGCGATCCCGCCGCTTGTGAGACCGTTGCGAGGCGCGGAGGTTCCGGCACCGTCCGCGCCGCCGCCTCGTCGATCCGATTGTCCAATTCAGCGGCGGGCGCCCAGAAGAAGATCCGCCGGCTGGCCGGCCGCGCGGTTCGCGAGTTTTCGATGATCGAAGACGGCGATCTGGTGATGGTCTGCCTGTCCGGCGGTGCCGACTCGTACACCCTGCTCGATACGTTGATGTACATGCGTCGCATTGCGCCGATCCGCTTCGACCTCGTCGCTGTCAACCTCGACCAGAAGCAGCCCGGCTTTCCGCAGCATGTGCTGCCGACCTATCTGCAGCGGATCGACGTGCCGTATCGCATCGTCGAGCAGGATACCTACAGCGTGGTGAAGGAAAAAGTTCCTGAGGGCAAGACGACCTGCTCGCTCTGTTCGCGCCTGCGCCGCGGCATCCTTTACCGCACTGCGCGCGAACTCGGCGCGACCAAGATTGCGCTCGGCCACCATCGCGATGACATTCTCGAGACGCTGCTGTTGAACCTGTTTTTCGGCGGCACGCTGAAAACCATGCCGCCGAAACTGCGCTCCGACGACGGTACCAATACCGTGATCCGACCGCTTGGCCTACTGCAAAGAGGCCGATATCAAGCGTTTTGCCGCGGCGATGCAGTTTCCGATCATCCCGTGCAATCTGTGCGGCTCACAACCCAATTTGCAGCGGCGGGCGATGAAGGAGTTGCTCGCGCAGTGGGACCGCGACCATCCGCAGCGGCTGCGCAGCATGATGACGGCGCTGACCAACGTCGCCCCGTCGCACCTGCTCGATCGAGAGTTGTTCGATTTCGATGCGTTTCGGGTGGCGGGTGCCGCCAATCAATCGGGCGACATGCTGTTCGACCGCGACGACGCCATCGATCGCTTCGCGCAGACGGTGCAACTCGACTGAGGCGCGCGGCTCAGCGCGGATTGATGCCGAACACCTCGCAGCCAACCGCATCGCAGTCGTCGTAGACGTCGGTCTTCTCGGTCGACACGCGGGCCGCTCGCACGCGCGGATTGGCCAGCATCATCTGCAACACATCGTCGCACAGCGTTTCCTGCAGCACGATATGGCCGCGTGCAATGCGCTCGCGGATGGTGGTGCGGATGAAATCGTAGTCGAGCACTTCATCGAGCCGGTCGTGGGCCGGAGTCGATTCGGCAAGCGGCACATACAGATCGACGTTGAAGACGACCCGCTGTGCGCCGAGTTTCTCGAATGAATGGGCACCGATATGGGCATGAACCTTGTAGTTGCGCAGAAACAACCGGCGGCAATCGGCCAGATCGGGTGGGCTCATCGGTGCGGTCATGGAAGGCCTGTCAATTGAAGGCAAGGTGCGAAGTGGATCAGGCTGTATCGGTGCCAGGCGCGCGATCGAGAAACTGGACGTCTCTCGCCTGCGCCTGCAGATGCTGCCCGCCGTCGACGAGCAGCGTGGTGCCGGTGATGGCCGGCGATTGAAGCAGAAACAGCACCGTGCGGGCGATGTCATGCGGCGTCGACAGGCGTTGCAAGGGGGAATGGCGCGGCATCTCGGCAAATGCCTGCATCGCTCATCGGCCCGGATGGCAGCGTCACGCCGGGTGCGACGCCGCAGACCCGCAGGCGCGGCGCGAAAGCCTGCGCCATCATCACGGTGGCGGCTTCGAGCGCGGCCTTCGACAACGTGTATGAAAAATAGTCCGGGTTCAAATTCCACAGTTTCTGGTCACTCAGGTTGACGACACATCCGCTGCGATCCGCCGCAACCAGTTGGCGGTGAAACTCGCTGGTCAGCAACACCGCCGCCGCGCATATTGGCTCGCCAATGACGCTCCATCGCAGCATGGCTGAAACTGACCGGATCGTCGTACTCGAAGACCGACGCGTTGTTGACAACGGCATCCAGGCGGCCGAAATGCGCGGTCACCGTCGCCACCAGCGCCACGGCAGGCGGCCTCGTCGGACAGATCGGCAGCAAAGCAGGCGGCCTCGACCTGCTGGGCTGAGCCGGCCGCGTGGGCGTCGGCAGCGGTCTGCGAGGCTTCGTCGCCCGATTGGCGAAAGTGCACCGCGACGTCGAATCCGGCTGCCGCCAGATGCAGCGCGATTTCTCGCCCGACCCGGCGTGCCGCACCGGTGACCAGCACCACGGGGCGTTCGGACATGATTCCTACAATGCGTTATTGATATGCCAACAGACTCTGACCAAGCCGGCAGTGTATCGGCGCGCCTGCGCACGCTGATCGCAAAGGCCATCGCCGACGCAAGGTGGCTGGTTGCCGTTCGACCGCTTCATGGCGATGGCCCTGTACGCGCCCGCGCCTCGGCTATTACGCCAGCGGCAGCCGGCAATTCGGCCTGATGCCTCGCATCGGGCAGCGATTTCGTGACCGCGCCCGAGTTGTCGCCGCTGTTCGGCCGCACGCTGGCGCGCCAGGTCGCGCAGGCACTGGCAGCCTGCGGCGGCGACCAAATCTTCGAGTTCGGCGCCGGATCGGGTGCGCTGGCCGACGCAGTTGATCGGCGAGCTCGATACGCTGGGTTGCCGCTTGCGCCGTTATTCGATCGTCGACCTGTCGGGCAGCCTGCGCGCGCTGCAGCAACAGCGGCTGGCGCGCTGGGCTGATCGGGTGCGCTGGCTCGACGAACTGCCGTCCGCCATCGATGGGGTGATCGTCGGCAACGAGGTGCTCGATGCGATGCCGGTGCAATTGCTGCATTTCGACGGACAGGCGCTGGTCGCAGCGCGGGGTTGCCGTCGATGCCGATACCACCCGTCTGGTGCTGGGCCGATCGGCCGACCGACTTGCGTCCGCCGATCGATCAACATTGGCTGCCGGGCAGCACGATCGAGATTCATCTGCAAGCCGAGGCTTTCGTCCGCACGCTGGTCGAGCGGATGAATCATGCAGTGGCTTTTTTCATCGATTACGGATTTCCCGAAGCCGAGTATTACCACCCGCAACGCCAACATGGCACGCTGGTCTGTCACCGCGGCCATCGCGTCGACGATGACCCGCTCAGCGATGTGGGCAGCAAGGACATCACGGCCCATGTCAATTTCAGCGCAATCGCGATGACGGCGCAGGACGCCGGTGCCGACGTGATCGGCTATGCGTCGCAAGCGAGATTTTTGCTGAACTGCGGCCTGACGCCTTTGCTCGAGGCTGCCGACCTGGCGCGGCGGTCCAATGCGCAGCGTCTCGTCAACGAACATGAAATGGGCGAGTTGTTCAAGGTGCTGGCTTTCTGCCAAAGGGTGCGGCGAAGCGCTGGGCAGCGACGGCGATCGGCTTTTCCGAGGGTGACCGGAGCCACACGCTGTGATTCGCTGGCTGATCGTCGTCTTCGTCGCATTGCTGATCTTCAACGGTTTTCACCGCTGGCTGGAGAAGATCGGTCTCGGCCGCCTGCCCGGCGATTTCCGCTTCCGCTTGTTCGGTCGTGAGTTCTTTCTGCCGTTTGCCAGTGCGGTGTTGATCAGCGTGATCGGGCTGCTGATCGGCAAGTTGTTCTGATCAACCCGCGAGCACCATCTCGATTGCCGCGATCTGCGCCGCTTGAATCACCTCGCCGATCGCCGGGCCGCGTTGGCCTGCCGCCATCGCCGCTGCGGCGAGCGCCTTTGCGTCGACCGATCGGGCGGCAGCAAGCGTGCGTTGCAGAAACTCACGCTGTGAATACGGCTCGTCCTGCAGGCCGAGCCGGCCGCGGGCATCGCATTCGCAGGCCAGCAGGATGTCGTCGAACCGTTCTGGCCGGCGCAGCGCGTCGCAGCGTTCGAGCAGCCTGAGAATGGCGGCCGCGCCGAAACTCGCCGCTGCGGTGCACGTTGCCGTGTTCGCGGGCCACCAGCTCGGCCAGTTCTCGGCAGGCGGTCGGCACGCGAAGCCGCCCGGCCAGCGCCCGTACCAGCGTCACACTGCGCTGCTCATGGCCGATATGGCGGGGCAGAACATCGACCGGCGTCGTTCCCTTGCCCAGGTCGTGGCCGAGACAGGCAAAACGTACGTCGAGTGGCGCATCGAGCCGTGCGCTGATGTCGAGCACCATCATCAGGTGAATACCGGTATCGACCTCGGGGTGGTAGTCGGCCCGTTGCGGCACGCCCCATAGCCGATCGACCTCGGGCAGCAAGCGGGCCAAGGCACCGCAATCGCGCAAGACATCGAACATCCGCGACGGTCGGGCTTCCATCAGGCCGCGCGACAGTTCCTGCCAGACGCGTTCGGCGACCAGTGAGTCGACCTCACCCGCGCCGACCATCGACCGCATCAGCTGCTGCGTGGCGGGCGCGACGCTGAAATCGTCGAAGCGTGCGGCAAAGCGGGCCAACCGCAGGATGCGCACCGGATCTTCGGCGAAGGCGTCGCTGACGTGGCGCAGCACGCGCTGTTGCAGATCTTCGCGGCCGTTGCATGGATCGACAATCCGCCCCGATTCATCTTGCGCCATCGCGTTGATCGTCAGATCGCGGCGCAACAAGTCCTGCTCGAGTGTCACCGAGGGCTCGGCATGAAATGTGAAGCCGTGGTAACCCGGCGCGGTCTTGCGCTCGGTGCGAGCCAGCGCATATTCCTCGTGACTTTCGGGATGCAGGAAGACCGGAAAATCCTTGCCGACCGGCACAAATCCGGCGTCGACCATCTGCTGCGGTGTCGAGCCGACAACGACCCAGTCACGATCGGTCACTGGCAGGCCGAGCAACGCATCGCGAACCGCACCGCCGACCAGCCAGGTCTTCATTGGTCGAGATCCGCTGCCGGATCGGTTCGAGTCGAGCCGATCATTGCTTGCGGTAGGGCTCCTCGAACTCGAGGAAGTCGTTTTCGGCGCGCGCCTCGCTGATCCAGCGGCTGACCGACGGCAGCGCCGTCACCGCATCGGCATAGGCGGCGCAGGCGCGATCCAGCGGCAAACCGTAACAGCGGATCCGCATCACGATCGGCGCGAAAAAGGCGTCGGCAATGGTGAAGCCGCCAAACAGCATCGGGCCGCCGCTTTGCGCCAGCAAGCCGCCCCACATCGACACGATGCGGGCCAGATCGGCACGAACGGCTGCCTGCTCGGCCAGCACGCGGGCGCCGACTTCGGGCAGCGACGCCTCGATGTTCATCGGGAAATGGCTGCGCAGCGCGCCGAAACCCGAATGCATTTCGGCGCAGACGCTGCGTGCACGCGCTCGCGCAGGCCGGGCGGTTGGCCACAACTGCCGGCCGGGAAACGATTCGGCCAGATATTCGGCAATCGCCAACGTGTCCCATACGGCGAGGTCGCCGTCGAGCAGCACCGGCACCCGCCCGGCCGGGCTCCATTGGCCGACCATCGACTTGAAGCTCGAGTCGGCGTCGAAACTGTCGAAGCGAACCATCACCTCCTCGAAATCGATGCCGGCCTGGCGCATCAGCACCCAAGGCCGCATCGACCACGACGAGTAGTTCTTGTTGCCGATCGCCAGGCGCAATCTGATCATCGTCGGCCTCGATTTCGAATGAGAGGAAGGTTCAGCCGCGGCGCCCTGATTCGCCGATCGGCGCGCGCAATTTGTCGAGCCGGCTGGGCCCGCTCCGACGGTCAAGCACGGCAGGCATCACGCTGCGGATGTCGGTCGCCTCGATACCCAGCGAATCGAGCCCCGGCAAGCTGGCCGCTGGCAACGTTCGGCACGCGCAGCGACAACAGGTTGTCGCGCGACAGCAGCGGCTCGCCCGGCAGATGTTCCATCACCCAGGCCTGCATCCGGCCCAGCCCATCGGGCAGCGGCAACACCGGCCGTTCGTGGCCGGCCCAGCGGCCGGCCAGTCTGCACCAGCTCGCGCAAGCGTGAAGACGGCCGGGCCGGCACATTCGATCGTCCGTCCGATCGTCGCCGGCGAATCGATGCAGTGCACGATCGCCGAGACAACATCCTCGACCCAGACCGGCTGCATCTGCGCGTCGGCGCCGCCCAGCGGCAGCAGCGGCGCGAAGCGCTGCAGTGAGGCAAACAGGTTGATGAAGCGATCGGCCTCACCGAACATCACCGACGGCCGCAGCAGCGTCAGTTCGAGGTCGCTGGCCTGCAACACGGCTTCGCCTTCGGCCTTGCTGCGCAGATAAGCCGACGGCGCATCGGCCGCCACACCGAGCGCACTGACATGGATCAGTCGCCGCACGCCCTGCGCCGAGCAGGCGGCGGCCAATCGACGTGGCAGGTCGACATGCACAGCGTGAAATTGCTGATCGCTGCCATGCAGGATCGCCACCAGATTGACTACCGCATCGTGGCCAGCCACCAATCCGGCCAGTTCGAGATCATCGCTGAGGTCGGCTTGCGGAAGCACCAAGGTGGGCAGCGGACGCAGCCAGGTCGCACGCTGCGGGCGGCGGCTCGGCACCGTGATCCGTCCACCACCGCCGCCGCTGCGCGAAACGAGCCGTTCGCACAAATTGGCTGCCGACAAAGCCGGTTCCACCGAGCAGCAGGATATTTCTGATCGGCAGGCGCTTCATGGCAAGTCCTTGACCGACGGGCGTGCCGCGTCGGAGCTGCCAACCGGTGGCCCCAGGCGGTTGCGGATCGGCGCGATGTCGCCGCTCAATCTGGCGGCATAGAACTGCGCGTTCGACAAGACTTTCTTGACGTAGTCGCGGGTTTCGGCGAAAGGGATGCTCTCTGCCCAGACTGCAGCCTCGATCGGCGAACCCTCGCGCCAGCGCCGCATCCGGCCCGGTCCGGCGTTATAGGCCGCCGCACCCAGCGCCTGCTGACCGCCGGCATCCTCGAGAACGAGTTTCAGGTAGCTCGTGCCGAGCAACAGGTTGGTTGCCCGATCGTCGATCAAATCGGGGCTGTAATCGAGGCCGATCTTGCGCGCTGTCCAGCGTGCCGTCGCCGGCATGATCTGCATCAGACCTGACGCGCCGACATGTGAACGCGCATTCATCACAAAACGCGATTCCTGGCGGATCAGTCCGTAGACGTAGGCAGCGTCGAGACCGATCTGGCGGGTCTGCGCCACCACCTCGTCATGAAACGGCATCGGGTAGCGCTGGGCGATGTCGATTTCGCCGACGGTCTTTTCGCTGGTGTTGATGCAGCGATCCCAGACCTCGCGCTCGCAGGCCCATTGAGCCGCCGCCAGCAGCTCGCGCTCAGTCAAGCCGCGCAACGAAAAATTCCATTCACGAACCCCTTCGCTGCGCAGGCCAATGGCAATCAATTGCAGCGCCCGGTCGAGGCCGGGCTGGCGACGGATGCGGCTGCGCTCGTCGGCGCCGAGCGGCACTGGCGGCGCCGGCAGACGGACCTGACGGCCGAGGTCTTCGGCAGCCAGTGCGCCGTAGAAGTGAAGCTCGGCAGCCAGCGTTTCGAGCAGTTGTCTGGCTTCGGCGAGCCGCTCGTCGGCCTGCGGTGGCGGCAGGCTCTTGTTATCGATGGCGGTGACCTGCAAGGCCCTGGCCTTCCAGTAGCGCCAGGCCGAATCCTGCTGCTCGGCGGGGCTCAGGGCGTCGATGGTTTCGAGCACCTTGGTCCACAACTTGATTGGTTGATCGGTCGTGCTGGCCTGCCGCAGCAGCGAGCGGATTCGCCAGGCCAAGGTGTCATCCGGCCAGTTGACGACCAGCCCGCCGCGTGCCTTGCGCTGCGGCTGGCCACGCTCGGCAAAAAATTCGGCGCGGTCGAAATAGCCGCTGGCTTGCGATTCGAGCCGGAACGCGGACTGGCGGCCGATCGCAGCCCACGCCCAGCCAGCCAGATCGGGCGGCAAGGCCTTGTCCCAACGTGAGCCGAGGACGCCGCTGGTGTAGTCGAGGTCCTTGGCGGCCGAGCGCATCAGCGCCAGCGTGGCCAATTCGGCCGCACTGCGATCGCGCGTGCTGGCCTTGGTCGCCAGGTAGCGGGCCGGGTTGTCGGACAGTGCGTCGAAAGCCGTTGCGGTCTCGGCGCCGAGCAGGGCCACGACTCTTCGCGCGACGCTCGGCCGGTTGGCCGCGATCGCCAGCCGCGCCTGTTGCCATAACTCGGATGAGTCGATCTGTCGCGCCGCGAACATCGCAGCCACCAGCAGCTGGCAAGCGTCGTCGCCTTCGCGCCGATCGGCCAGCGCGGCCCGGGCGGCTCCACGCACATCCTGACCGGCCTGCTGCTGGATCAGCAGGCCATAACAGCTGACATTGCGATCGTCGTTCATCACGAAGCGCGGCTGATCGGCGCTAAAACTTTGCCAGTCGCGCCGTTTGCCGAGTTCGAGCAGCCAGTCATTGCGGAAGCGATCCTCGACGTAAGTGCGCGGCCACCGCTTGTAGAACGCCTCGACTTCAGCGGGACGTCAGTTCCTCGATGCGCAGGCTCATCGACCAATAGTCGGGCCACATGGCCAGCGGGTTGGCGGTGGCAATGGCTGTCGCGCGTGCGGTCGCCAGCCGTTCCCGGTCGCGGCGGCGAAACGCCTCACGTGCGTCGACAATGCTGTCGTAGCTGAGGCCGGCTGGCTGCGTCTGCGCGACTGAATGCGCTGGCAGACAAGCCGATCAGCGTCGCCGCCAACCCAAGCTGCCAGCCGATATGGAGGCGTCGACGCCACTCGCCACAGGCACGGGCAGTCCGGGCTGCAGGCTTCCCGGCGCCGCATGACGGGCTCGATCTGGCGCACACTGTGGAGTTGTTGACGTTCACTTGTTTCCTGATCAATGGCATCCGATGCTATCCCGCCCCAGCCGGTCGAACGCGCTGCCTTGCGCAATCGACTGCTCGCACAACGCGATCGATTGGTCGCCAGCCCGGCCTTTATGCCGACCGAGGTTTTGCTGACTCGCAGACTGGTCGATGTGCTGCACCAGCTCGAACCCGAATGTCTGGGGATCTACTGGCCGATCCGCTCCGAATTTAACGCAGTGGCGGCGTGCGCGGCCGACCCTCGGCTTGCGGCCACGCCGCAGGCATTGCCTTGGTGTCGAAAATCGCCGATCGAGATGTTCTACCGGCGCTGGGACGGCCAGCCGCCGAGAGAGGTCGACGAATGCGCGATTGCCACCGCAGACGGTGAACGGGTGACGCCGGACGTCGTCCTGCTGCCTTGTCTGGGTTTTACGCTCAATGGTTTCCGGCTCGGTTATGGCGCCGGTTATTTCGACCGCTGGCAGGCCGCCAACCCGTCATGTCACGACGGTCGGCGTCGCCTGGGCGATCGGCGAGCTGGCTGCCGACGAGTTCGTCGCCCAGCCACACGATCAAGCTTTGACGATGGTCGTCACCGAACACGGCGTGATCGGATAAGCCAGGGCACTCCGGCACAATCGCTGTCGATTGCTGCCGATCGCTTGCCGGACATGCCATGCTGCCTGAAGACCGCCAAGCCCTGCGAGCCAAACTGATTGCCGCGCGCCAGGCGCTGCCCGATCGCCAGCAACGAGCCGAGCAGTTGCAGGACATCCTGCGGGCCTGGCTGGTCGGCCGCAGCGAGTCGACGATCGGGGCCTATTGGCCGATCAAGGGCGAGTTCGACCCGCTGCCATCACTGTTTCGCTGGTCCGAAGGCGGCGAGGGGCGACGCATCGGCCTGCCGGTGGTCGACAAGGCGTCGGGCTCGCTGCGCTTTCATGTCTGGTTTCCCGGCTGCCCGACCGAACCCGATGCCTACGACATCCCCAAACCGAAAGGCACCGAGGTTTTCGAGCCGCAGATGCTGCTGACGCCTTGTGTCGGTTATGGGCCAGGCGGTGTCAGGCTCGGTTATGGCGGCGGCTTCTACGACCGAACGGTGCTGGCGCTGCAGCCGCGGCCGCACGTCGCAGGGCTTTGTTATTCGAACGGCTTTCTGCCGATGCTGCGTGCGACTGCCGACGATCTGTCAGTCGATACCTTGTTGACTGACGACGGGATCGGCTGGCAGCGCGAATAAGGCGTTGCTCGGTCGCCGTGGATGGCGTCAAGACCCGCGCCGCGATCGGTTGGATGCAAGTGCCGATGCGGCCCGAAGCCTGCGTCGCCGACCGGCCGTTCAGCGGGAAATCCGCTTGCAGATCTCGGTCGTCAGCGCCGACTGGTTCATCGTGTAGAAGTGCAGTCCGGGCGCCCCGCCGGCGATCAACCGTTCGCACAACTGGCAAACCACATCCAGCCCGAAGGCGCGTACCGACGCAGCGTCGTCCATGTAGCCTTCCATCTTCAGCGCGACCCAGCGCGGGATCTCGATGCCGTCGCGTTGTGCGAACTGCGCGATCTTCGCGAAATTGTGGAACGGCATGATTCCGGGCACCACCGGCACGTCGGCGCCGAGTTTGCGAGCCGCATCGACGAAATGGAAATAGGCGTCGGCGTTGAAGAAGAACTGGGTGATTGCCGAGCTGGCGCCGGCCTTCACCTTGGCGGCGTAGTGCTGCAGATCGCGGGCGGCGTAGCGCTCGGCCGGATGGTATTCGGGGTAGGCGGCCACCTCGACATGCCAGTCGTCGCCCTGGGTTTCGCGAATGAAAGCGACCAGTTCGGCGGCATAACGGAATTCGCCTGCGGTGGCGGTGCCGCTGGGCAGATCGCCGCGCAAGGCGACGATGCGGCGGATGGCCTGGTCCCGATAGGTGGCCAGAATGTCGGCGATACCTTGGCGGGTCGATCCGACACAAGACAGATGCGGCGCGGCATCGAATCCCGCACCGGCAATGCCCATCACGGTAGCCAGCGTCTTCTCGCGGGTCGACCCGCCGGCGCCATAGGTGACGCTGAAAAACTCGGGCTGCAAGTCGCCGAGCTCGCGCACCACCGCTTTCAGCTTGTCGTCGCCGACTGGCGTATTGGGCGGGAAAAATTCAAAACTGACTGGAACACGCATCTTCACGCCTCTGCTTCCATGGACGAGGACGGCTCGATACCGGCGCGCGCCCAGACGAAAAATTCCCGATTGCCGTCGCCCCCATCGATCGCGCAGGGCAGGTAGTCGATCACCTCGAGCCCGCCGGCCGCACAGGCCTCGCGGATCCTCCGTTCGACTTTCGGGTACGAGGCCGCATCCTTGATCAGTCCGCCCTTGCCGATATCGGCCGGCTGCATCTCGAACTGCGGTTTCACCAACATCAGCAGATCGCCAGACATCACGGTGATGATGGCCGGCAGCACCAGCGTCATCGAAATGAACGACAGGTCGCCAACCACCAGATCGAAATGGCCAAGGTCGGCACCTTCCAGTTCACGTGCGTTCAGTCCTTCGATCGCGGCAACCCGCTCGTCATCCCGCAATTTCGCATGCAACTGTCCATGCCCGACGTCGACACCGACCACCGCCGCTGCGCCTCGCGCCAGCAAGACATCGGTGAATCCGCCGGTGCTCTGCCCGACATCCAGGCAGCGTCTGCCTTGCACCTGGATTCCCGTCGTCGCCAGCGCCGCATCCAGCTTCAAGCCACCGCGCGAAACCCAACGCGTCTCGGCGTTGTCGGTGACGTCGAGCTGGCAGTCGCTCTGGCAAGTCTTCACCTGCCTTGCGCAACACCAACCACCCGCTCTTCCCGAGCCAACGCACGCGCGCCCGCAGCAATCAACCGCTGCGCCGCCGACCGCGTCGGCGCAAGCCCGCGTTGCAAAACCAGTTGATCAGCACGCACGATTACGAATCAGAGAGGTTGTCCTGGCCGCAAGAGCGGCAAAGGCTGCGAAGCCAAGCTGAGGCGGCGCGACGCGTCCGCCCCTCGAGCCACGCTCAAGGGTCCGGCTTCGCCGGCCCGATGGGTGGCGCCCCCTGGGGGCAGGAGCGCGAGCGCAGCGACTGGGGGGCCAATCAATACCTGTAGGTATCAGCCTTGTACGGCCCTTGCTTGCTGACCCCGATATAGGCGGCCTGTTCATCGCTCAGTTCGGTCAGCATCGCACCGACCTTGGTCAGGTGCAGGCGGGCGACCTTCTCGTCGAGGTGTTTCGGCAGCACATAGACCTTGCCCGATTCGTATTGATCCTGCTTCGTGAACAGCTCGATCTGCGCAATCGTCTGATTGGCAAAACTCGACGACATCACGAAGCTCGGGTGGCCGGTGGCGCACCCCAGGTTGACCAGCCGACCCTTTGCCAGCAGCGTGATCTTCTTGCCATCGGGGAAGGTGATGTGATCGACCTGCGGCTTGATTTCGTCCCACTCGCATTTTTCGAGTGCGGCAACGTCGATCTCGTTGTCGAAGTGGCCGATGTTGCAGACGATGGCCTCGTTCTTCATTGCCGCCATGTGCTCGTAGCGGATCACGCTCTTGTTGCCGGTGGCCGAGACGAAGATGTCGGCTTTGTCGGCGGCATACTCCATCGTCACGACCTTGAAGCCTTCCATTGCTGCCTGCAGGGCATTGATCGGATCGATCTCGGTGACCCAGACTTGCGCCGACAGCGCACGCAAGGCTTGGGCCGAACCCTTGCCGACGTCGCCGTAACCGGCCACGCAGGCCACCTTGCCGGCAATCATCACATCGGTCGCGCGCTTGATCGAATCCACCAAGGATTCGCGGCAGCCGTACAGGTTGTCGAACTTGCTCTTGGTGACGCTGTCGTTGACGTTGATGGCCCGGAACATCAGCGTGCCCTTGGCGCTCATCTCGTTCAGGCGCAGCACGCCGGTCGTCGTTTCCTCGGTGACGCCGATGATCTGCGCGCTCTTGCGGGTGTACCAGCTCGAGTCCTGCGCCAGCTTGGCCTTGATGGCGGCGTAGAGGCAGGTTTCTTCTTCGCTGGTCGGGTTGGCGAGCAGCGACGCATCCTTCTCGGCACGTTTGCCAAGGTGCATCAGCAGCGTCGCGTCGCCGCCGTCGTCGAGGATCATGTTCGGGCCTTCGCCATCGGTGCCCTTGGCGCCGAATTCGAAGATGCGGTGGGTGAAGTCCCAGTATTCGGTCAGGTTTTCACCCTTGTGCGCGAACACGGGCGTCCCGGCGACGGCAAGTGCAGCGGCCGCGTGATCCTGGGTCGAGAAGATGTTGCACGAGGCCCAGCGCACGTCGGCGCCGAGCGCCTGCAGCGTCTCGACCAGCACCGCGGTCTGGATCGTCATGTGCAGCGATCCGGTGATGCGAGCGCCTTTCAGCGGCTGGCCTTGGGCAAATTCTCGAACGGATCGCCATCAGGCCGGGCATCTCCGTCTCGGCGATCTTGATTTCCTTGCGGCCCCAATCGGCGAGCGTCAGGTTGGCTACCGCGTGATCTTGATCTTGTCTGGGTTTGAGAACAGCGTTCATTTCAGGCTCCGTCTTGATGTGGAACCCGCACGACATGCCAATCGGAAGTGGAACTGGAATTCACCACTCACCCACGAGGACACATCGTGCGGGTGAGCGCGGTTGCAATGAAGTGTCTCGAGCCTGGGGTGCGCGGGGTTCAACCCAGCACCTTGCAACGCTCCTCGAAACAGTCCGGGATTGTAGCCGGGCTCGACGGTTCGGGTCGGCGCAATTTTCAAATGTCCACAGGAAAACAGAAATCACGACCGCGGACGGTCGCACAATCAGGCTTCTGAAGCTTTGCCGGGGAGCCGACCGATGATGTACAAATTCAAGTCCAAAGCCGCGGGCGACGTGATCATGTTGCAGCCCAATGGCGATCAGGTGATGCGCATCCTGGGCCGCGAGCCTGCCGAGAAAGGCATTTTCGAAGCGGCTGGCCTGCCGGCCGCAGCGGCGGCGCTGGAGGCTGCGGTCGCCGCTGAAGAGGCCGCCCGAAAGCAGGCCGATGCCGAGGCGGCGGCGGATCCCGAAGCGACCATCAAGCGCGATGCGGTGTCGTTGCGGCAACGCGTATGGCCACTGGTCGAGATGATGAAACGGTCGAGCGCTGCAGGCGACGATATTGTCTGGGGCGTTTGAGGTGCTCGGCAACCTCGATCGCAGCACGCGCGTGCTGGCGATTCGCCATGGCGAAACTGCTTGGAATGCGGGTGGTCGAATCCAGGGACAGCTCGATATCGGGTTGAATGAGACCGGCCGCTGGCAGGCACAACGGCTGGCCGAAGCCTTGGCCGGTGAGGAACTGGCTGCGATTTATTCGAGCGACTTGTCGAGAGCGCTGGAAACGGCGGCGCCGCTGGCCAAGCGGTCCGGCTTGGTGGTGCATAGGGAGCGCGCGCTGCGTGAACGCGATTTCGGCAGCTTCCAAGGCCTGACTTTCAAGGAGATCGACGCGCGTTGGCCTGAGCAAAGCGAGCGCTGGCGAATGCGGGATCCCGCATTCGCGCCGCCTGGGGGTGAGTCGCTGATCGATTTCTACGAGCGCAGCGCAAGCGCTGCACAGCGCCTGGCCGCGACGCACCCGGGGCAGACGATCGCGTTGATCGCTCATGGCGGCGTGCTCGACTGCCTGCATCGGGCAGCAACCCGGCAGAGCCTGCAGGCGCCGCGAACCTGGCTGGTCAGCAACGCCAGCATCAACCGGCTGCTCTACAGCGAACAGGGTTTTGCCTTGGTCGGCTGGGCCGACAGCAACCACCTCGCGTCCGAAATGGCGCTCGACGAGACCAGCGACGGCGCTGTCGATCTCGACCGCGTCGGCCCTGCCGCATGAGTCCCGCAGGTTGGAGCGCGCACCCGATGATCGAGCCGGCTGCGCTGCCCGGCGATGGCGTGGCGTCGATCGCGACACCTGCGCTGGTGGTCGACCTGGATGCGATGAATCGCAATCTGGCCAGAATGGCGGCTTTTGCTCGCGAGCGCGGTCTGAGACTGCGGCCCCACGCCAAGATGCATAAAAGTGCGCAAATTGCCAGGCGGCAGATCGACGCCGGGGCAGTCGGCGTTTGTGTGCAGAAGCTGTCGGAGGCGCAGGCACTGGCGGCGCAGGGAATCGACGATATCTACATCAGCAACGAGATCGTCGACGAGCGCAAGCTGGCCGAGCTGGCCACGCTGGCGGCGCAGATCAGGCTTGCAATCTGCGTCGATTCTCCGGTCGGCATCAGCCGCCTCGAGCACGCCATGCGGCAGGCTGGCAGCCAGATCGATGTCTTTGTCGAGATCGATGTCGGCCAGGGGCGCTGTGGGGTGGCCGCCGATCAGGCGTTGCCGCTGGTTCAACAGTTGCAGCGTTCGGCGGCGGCAGCAAGCGGGCTCAGGTTTGGCGGGCTGCAGGCCTACCACGGTGGAGCGCAGCATGTTCGCAGCCCGGCAGGCAGGTATGCAGCGATTGCTGCGTCGGTCGATTGCGTTCGCCGGGTTCTGGCCGATCTGAAAGCTGCGGGAATCGACTGTCCTCTGGTCACCGGCGCAGGCTCCGGCAGTTTTGTCAACGAGGCGGCCAGCGGTGTCTATGGCGAACTGCAGACCGGCAGTTATCTGTTCCTCGATGCCGACTATGCAGCCAATCAGGCTGACCCGCAGGCGCCGGTTTTCGAGCATGCCTTGTTTCTCAAAAGCCAGGTGATCAGCCGGCATCCCAGCCGTGCGGTGATCGACGCCGGCCACAAGTCGCATGCGATCGATTCAGGGCTGCCTTTGGTCGACGGCCGGCGGCTCGAGGTCGCCAATGGCGGCGATGAACACGGCGTGCTGACCTCGGCTGGCGATCCGCTGCCCGAACTGGGCGAGACTGTCTGGTTGATTCCGGGGCATTGCGATCCGACCGTCAACCTGCATGACCATTTGGTGGTGGTCCGGGGCGGTTTGCGCGAAGGAGTTGTCGAGGCGATCTGGCCGGTCGACGCGCGAGGCTGCATCCGCTGAGACGATCCCTACCTCAAACCGCCGGTTGCAACATTGGGTTTTTGCGTACACATATTCTCACAATTTGTTTGTACCATCAGCGATTCGCTCGGCTGAAATCAATTGTCATCGGCTAGCGAGTCGAGCAGAAGCGGCGCCGCCGCCGCCGAGTATTTTCTTTTCAGCAGCAGACCTTGACCCGAAGCCCGGTAGTGACAGACGCCAGACCCCGGCTGGGTGCGGTCCGACTGCCCGCGTTGCCCGAGGTCTTGTTGAAGCTGCTGGCGCTGTACCGGCGCGACGACGCATCGATTGCCGAATTTGCCAGCTTGATCGCCGCCGATCCGGCGATGGCGGCCAAGGTCATGGCTGCGGCCAACAGCGCGGCTTACCGCACCTCCGAGACAGTTCGCGACTTGAATCGCTGTCTGAACGTGTTGGGCACGGAGACGGTTCGCTCGATTGTCATCAGCCAGGCCATCTACCAATCGATGCACAGCGTAGCGGCGCTGCGCCGGGCCGATCTGGGGCCATATTGGCGGCATTCGTTGCTGGCGGCCGCCGTGGCACGCGAACTGGCGCGGCACAGTGCCGGCGTGCAACAGGACGAGGCCTATCTGGCCGGTTTGTTGCACGACATCGGGCACCTGGCATTGTTGGCAGCTGCGCCTGAATTCCACGCCGAAGGCCTGGGCCCGGACGACGATTTTGCGCGTTGCGCAGTCGAGCGCCGCTGGATGATGGTCGACCATGCCGAAGCCGGCGCGTGGTTGATCGGGCGTTGGCGATTGAGCCGCGCGCTGGCCGATAGCGTGCGCTACCACCACGAGCCGTTGCCTCGCCTGGTCAATGCCGACCCATTGATTCGCATCGTTGCCCTGGCCCATCTGGTTGCCGAACAGTCTCCAGACGCGGCGCAGGTCAGCGCGGCAGCCACCTTGTGCGGGATGGATCTGGCGCAGGTGACCCGAGCGACCGAACAAGCTCACGCCAAGTTGCGGGGTGCGGCCGAACATCTGGGCATCAGCCTCGATGCGATGGGTGTGCCGGTTCGCTCGTCGGCCGCCGCCGAGCAGGTCGAACGTGAGGTCGAACCGTTGCTGGTTGCAACAACGTTGCTTGCCGACGAATCGATCGAGCTCGATCAGGCCGAGCGGCTTCAGCATGTCGCCCAGACCGCGCAAATGGTGTTCCAGTTCAGCGAGGTGGTGCCTCTTGTCGTCGACTCCGGCCAGATGCTGCGGCGTGCTGTGCTGGCCGGGCACTTCGGCGCGGACACATCACCACTTCCGGTCATGCCCGAAATTGCGTTGCCGCTTGCCGCGTCTGACCGCTTGCGCGACGCGTTGGCAACCCGTCGGCCACTGTTCATCGACCGGCAACTTGACGCTGCTGCCGACTTGTCGATTGCCGAAGATCAACTGCTGAGACAGTTTTCGACCGACCAGTTGGTCTGCCTGCCGCTCTACCTGACCGCTGATCGCAGCGATAGCGGCAGCTCCGCGGTGCTGGTCGGCGTCGGCGATTCGGCGCTGATGGCCGATCTGGCAGCCCGCCAAGGCTTGCTCAGCGCATTTGCATCGCGCGCGGACACATTGAATCGCAGAGCCGCGCAACGGCGTGCAAAAACCGATCGTCTGCTCGATCGCCGGGCCGCGCAGCAACGCGACGCTGCCCGCGACCTGGTGCACGAGATCAACAATCCGTTGACGATCATGCAGAACTACCTGGACGTGCTTGGCGTGAAGCTCGGCACCTCGAAGGCGCTGTCGGCCCATGAGCAACGCGCCCTCGGCGGCGATATCGGATTGCTGCAGCAAGAGGTTGCTCGAGTTGGCCGGCTGGTGCAGGCGCTGTCGGCGGAGCAGCCAGCCACCGGCGTGGTCGGTGCGGTCGATGTCGATCACCTGATCGCCGATGTGGTGCAGCTGTTCAGGACGCAGGCCGAGGCGGCTGGAATTGCAATCTCCAGCCGCTTCAATTCAGCTCCCATCAAGCCGGCCGTCCAGCGCGACCAGTTGGAGCAGGTTCTGCTCAATCTCGTGAAGAACGCGGTCGAGGCGCTGGCGCCAGCACAGCCCGGCGCAACGGCGTCCGATGGCGCACAGATCGTCGTTTCGAACAACGGGCTGGTCAATCGAGATGGCCGCCTGTCGCTGGCAATCAATGTGCGCGACAACGGCCCGGGAATGCCTGCCGAGCTTTTGGCACAACTTTTTTCCGGCCATCGGGTCGACGCTGATTTATCAGAGCCCGGTGAGGAAACGCCTGATGTGCCGCAACATCGTTTGCCACGTGGTCGTGGGCTGACCATCGTCCACGGTCTTGTGCAGTCGATGGGCGCAGGCATTCAGTGCCGCAGCAATCTGACCGGCACCAGCTTCGACATCCTCCTCCCATACCGAACGCCGGCAAGCCCTGAATTGGCGCTTGACGATCGATGAAGCCATTTTCAGTCGAACACCTGCGCGCCCTGCCGACCGCCGACCAGCGCGGAGCGCAGCCGCCTGTAACCCTGGTGCCCGCTGAACGGGCCCGTCTGCTGCTGGTCGACGACGATACGCGCCACCTGCAGAGCCTGACGGCATTGCTGAACGTGACGGGCCACGAGATCACCGCGGTTGATAGCGCCCGCGAAGCGATCCGCAGGCTCGAAAGCTGCGAATTCGATCTTGTCCTGCTCGATCTGCACATGCCCGGACTGGGCGGCAACGCCGTGATGGACCAGATCAACGACCGCTCGCTCGACGTCGCCGTGATCGTGGTCAGCGGCGAAACGCGGATCGATGCGGCGATCGGTGCGCTGCGCCGGCGCGCCGACGATTTCGTCCGCAAACCTTATTTGGCGGCCGATCTGTTGCGCAGCATCGACCATGTCCTGCAGCGCAGGCGCCTGCTGGCCGAGAACCGACGGATGGCGCAGCAACTCGAGCATTCGGAGCGGCTGTACCGGCATCTCGTCGACAGCTCGCCCGACATGATCTACATGCTCGATCCGCGCGGACGGTTCACCTTCGTCAACGATCGTTTCGAATCGCTGCTTGGCGTCGAGCGTGACAGCCTGATCGGGCGGCACTACTCGTCGGTGATCGACGATGACGATCAGGCCATGGCGGGCCACGTTTTTCACGAACGCCGCTGCGGCGAGCGGGCGGCGCGCAATGTCGAGTTGCGATTGCGCCCACTGTCGCTGTTGCCGCCGTCGACCGACGCCGGACCGGGCTACAAGACGCTGCTGTTCAATTCGATTGCGATGTATGCGCCCGCGCCTGCTGACGGTGACGGGGCGGCGGCCTATGCAGGCACCTATGGCGTGGCGCGCGACATCACCGAGCGCAAACATGCCGAAGAGCGGATTTCGCATCAGGCCTACCACGACATCCTGACCGATCTGCCGAATCGAATCCTGTTTCGCGACCGCCTCGATGTGGCGATGCTGCAGGCGATGCGCAACAGCTGCGAGTTGGCGGTGATGTTCATCGATCTCGACCGCTTCAAGCTGGTCAACGATACGCTGGGTCATCTGCTCGGCGACGATTTGCTGAAGGAGGCGGCAAGTCGTCTGAAGGATGTGCTGCGCGCCGGGGATACCTTGGCTCGGCTGGGCGGCGACGAGTTCATCATCATGCTGCCGAGGCTGGGCAGCCGCGACGACGCCAGTGTGGTGGCCCGCAAGATCCTCGAATGCCTGCAGTTTCCATTCATCCTCGGTGAGCACGAGGTCAGGATTTCCGCCAGCATCGGCATCGCTGTCTATCCCGTCCACGGCACGACCATCGATCAATTGCTGGCCCATGCCGATATCGCGATGTACCGTGTCAAGGCCGATGGCAAGAACGGGCATTGCTTCTTTCGCGCCGACATGCTCGATGCGTCGCAGCACAAGCTGTCGCTCGATCGTGGTTTGCGCCGCGCTCTCAACAACGGTGAACTCGAGATGTTCTACCAGCCGCAGATCGACGTGCGCAGCGGCCGCATCATTGGGGCCGAAGCGCTGATGCGCTGGCGCCATCCCGAGCGAGGCCTGTTATCGGCAGTCGAGTTTTTGCCGTTTGCCGAAGAGGGTGGGCTGATCGTGCCGATCAGCGACTGGATGCTCGAGACGGTGTGCCGCGATCTGTGCGAGTGGATTGCGCTCGGCGCCGACGACGTGACGATGGCGATCAATTTGTCGCCTCTTTACCTGGAGCGTGGTGACTTCGTCAGCAAACTGGCCGACTCGCAGACGCGATGGGGCTACCCGATGAACCGCATCGAGGTCGAGATCACCGAAAACGTCAGCATCCGCAACCCGCAGTACGTGATCGATCAGCTCAACATGTTGTGCCGGTTGGGGGTCAGTGTGGCAATCGACGATTTCGGCACCGGCTATGCCTCGCTGGCCTATCTGCACCGGTTTCCGATCCGCACGGTGAAGATCGATCAATCTTTCGTTCGTGAAATTCTCCATGCACAAGGGCATTGCCCGGTCGTGCTGGCCATCATTTCGATGGCCACCGGGCTGGGCATGAACGTGATCGCCGAAGGCGTCGAGACAGCCGAAGAGTCGGCCTATCTGGAACAGGCAGGCTGCCCGCGGATGCAGGGCTTCCTGTTCCATCCGGCGCTGGCCAACGACGAATTCATGAGTTTGCTGGCCGAGCAGACAGCGGGGCGACGGCCAGCGTCGTGGCTTGGCCCGCAGCGCGCCAGCGGCCAGGGCCGGCTGCTGTTCGAAGAGCCCTGAGCCCCCTCAGCTGCGGTCGAACAGGTTGTCGTCGCCGGTTCGGCATCGGGCGGTGCGATGCCCAGATGTCGATAGGCCGCGAGGGTGGCGACACGGCCGCGCGGCGTGCGCTGCAGGAAGCCTTGCTGGATCAGGTAGGGCTCGATCACATCTTCGATCGTCCCGGGTTCCTCGCCGATCGCCGCGGCGACGTTGTCGAGGCCGACCGGCCCGCCGTCGAATCGGTGCACCACCGCTTCGAGCAATTTGCGGTCCATCACGTCGAAACCCTGCGGATCGACATCGAGCATTGCCAGCGCCAGGTCGGCCAACGCCTTGTCGATCGTGCCGTTGCCCTTGACATCGGCGTAGTCGCGTACCCGGCGCAGCAGCCGATTGGCGATGCGCGGCGTGCCGCGTGAGCGCCGGGCGATCTCGAAGGCGCCTTCGCGCATCGGTTGGCACCTTGAGCAGCCCGGCCGAGCGGTTGACGATTCGCGTCAGTTCCTCGGGGCTGTAGAACTCGAGCCGGGCGACGATGCCGAAGCGATCGCGCAGCGGGTTGGTCAACATGCCGGCGCGGGTGGTCGCGCCGACCAGCGTGAACGGCTGCAGATCGAGCTTGATGCTGCGCGCGGCCGGCCCTTCGCCGATCATGATGTCGATCTGGTAGTCCTCCAGCGCCGGGTAGAGGATCTCCTCGACCACCGGGCTCAGTCGGTGTATCTCGTCGATGAACAGGACATCGTTGCGTTCGAGATTGGTCAGGATCGCTGCCAGATCCTTCGGCTTTTCAAGCACCGGCCCGCTGGTCTGGCGCAGATTGACGCCCAGCTCATTAGCGATGATGTGGCTGAGTGTTGTCTTGCCGAGCCCGGGGGGTCCGAACAGCAGCACATGGTCCATCGCTTCGCTGCGCTTGCGTGCCGCACCGATGAAGATCTCGAGTTGCTCGCGAGCCTTGGCCTGGCCGACATACTCCTGCATGCCCTTCGGCCGCAGCGCGCGCTCGATCGCTTCCTCGTTCGGCGATACCGGCAGCGGCGCTGACTACGCGCTTCGGTATTGCAAAATCATCGGTCTGGATGCTCATGGCACATTATCCGGTGGCATCGGGCACGTGCTCGGCCGCCAGCTTCAAGGAATCTCGACAAATGTCATCTGATCGAATCTTCTCGTCCGTGCTGCTGCTGGCCGGTCTGCTGGCCGGGCCGCTGACGATGGCCCAGGGGTCCAAAGCGGCTCCGGTCGAAATCGGCCATCCCTACGCACGCAGCACCGCCGCCGGGCAGGCCATGAGCAGTGCCTACCTGAGCCTGAAAAACTCGGGCAAGGTCGACAAGTTGCTGTCGGTGTCGACGCCGGTTGCTGCGGCGGTCGAGATGCACAGCATGAGCATGGACGGCAATGTGATGCGAATGCGCCAGATCGACGCCATCGAACTGCCTGCCGGCCAGGTGGTCGAACTGAAACCGGGCGGCCTGCACCTGATGTTGATGGGTCTGAAGCAGCCGCTGGCGACCGGCAGCCAGTTCGAGATGACGCTGGTTTTCGAGCAAGCCGGGCCGGTCAAGGTTCAGGTCGAAGTCGCGGCGCCAGGTGGCGCGGCGCAGCACAAGCACTGATTTCGGTGGCAGCCGGCAGGCTGCTGCGTCATTTGCCGAGCGAGCGCAGCGCCAACCGGATGCCTTCGCTGACGCCGATACCCGCCGGCAAGGCCTTCAGCGCAGCCGCCGCTTCACGATCGTTGTAGCCAAGCGCCAACAGGGCCTGCAAGATGTCGGCATGGCTGTCAGCGCCAGGGCCGGCATGGCGTCTCGCCGGGCACATCGCCGAGTTTGCCCTTCAGCTCGAGCAGCAGCCGCTCGGCGGTTTTCTTGCCGATTCCCGGCACCTTGACCAGACGGCCGCTTTGTTGCTGGCTGACGGCCTGCGCCAGGTCGTCGACACTCAGACCCGACAAGATGGCCAGTGCCATGCGGGGCCCGACGCCGGAGATCTTGATCAGCAGCCGAAAGGTATGGCGCTCGCTTGCGCTCAAAAAGCCGAACAGCACCTGTGCATCTTCACGCACCACAAAATGGGTCAGCAGGCTGACCCGCTCGCCGATCGCCGGCAAATTGAAATAGCTGCTCATCGGCACGTCGATTTCATAACCGACGCCGTTCACGTCGAGCAGCACCTGTGGGGGGGTCTTCTCGGCCAGCAGGCCGGTGAGTCGTCCGATCATCGGTTGATTATCGGGTCGCCCGACGGCATGCTCGCAGACTGCAGATTGTTTGCGCCTTCAGCGACAATCAGCGTTCCAGGTCGAATGCCGAACCCAGCCCGCCCACCGTGATCCTTCGCCACGCCTTCATCCCTGTCGACAATTCCCGGCTCGCGCATTTGTGCGGCAGCATGGACAGCCAGCTGAGGGATATCGAATCGGCGATGGACGTGACCATCTCGCGGCGCAACGAGTCGTTCCGGATCGAAGGCAGCAAAGCGCAGGCAGAACGGGCGGTGGCGCTGCTGCAATCCTTGTACGACCGCGCCAAAAAGCCGCTCGAGCCCGAGGCATTCCAGCTCGCCTTGGTGCAGGCGGTTGCCGATCCGGCCAGCCTGTCGCGCCGCGAGACCTCGGCGGCCACCAGCGCGACCAGCGAAGCCATCACCGCCGAGCCGAACCTGCGAACCCGCCGCGGCGATGTCATCGGCCGCACGCCGAACCAGCAGCTCTATCTCGCCAATATTCTCAGCCACGACATCAGCTTCGGCATCGGCCCGGCAGGCACGGGCAAGACTTTTCTGGCGGTGGCCTGCGCGGTCGATGCGCTCGAGCGCAGTGCGGTGCAGCGGATCATCCTGACCCGCCCGGCCGTCGAGGCGGGCGAACGGCTGGGTTTTCTGCCCGGCGATCTGGCGCAAAAGGTCGACCCCTATCTTCGTCCGTTGTACGACGCCCTGGACGACCTGATGGGGCTCGACAAGGTGGCGCGGGCCTTCGAGAAGGGTTTGATCGAAGTGGCGCCGCTCGCATTCATGCGCGGGCGCACGCTGAACCATGCCTTTGTCATCCTCGACGAGGCCCAGAATACGACGCCCGAGCAGATGAAGATGTTTCTGACCCGCATCGGCTTCGGCAGCAAATGCGTGGTGACGGGTGATGTCAGCCAGATCGATCTGCCGCGCGGCCAGTTGAGCGGCCTGATCGACGCGGAGCGCATCCTGCGCCGGGTCGATGGCATCGCCACAACCCGTTTTACTTCGGTCGATGTGGTGCGGCACCCGCTGGTCGCGCGCATTGTCGAAGCCTACGACGCAGCGCGCGGCGATGACGGTTGACCGGACACGCCCGCTGTCGTTGCTTCCCGCTCTCTCGTTGTCGCTCCAGTTTGCCCGCAACGATGCGGCGCGCGCGCATCGGCAGCTTCTGCCGCGAAGCCGGGTTGCCCGCTGCCTGCGCGCCGCGCTTGAGCGTCCCGCCGAGCTGACGGTTCGAGTGGTCGATGAGCCCGAAGGCCGCGCGTTGAACCGCGACTACCGCCAGCAAGACCACGCCACCAATGTCCTGACATTCGACTACAGCCATCGATCCGGTGGTGGTGGCCGACCTGGTCTTGTGCGCGCCGGTGGTCGAGCGCGAAGCTGCGGCGATGGGAATTCCGCTCGCCGATCACTATGCCCACCTGCTGGTGCATGGCAGCCTGCATGCTCAGGGCTACGATCATCTGGACGATCGACAGGCGCGGCAGATGGAGGGGCGCGAGAGCCGCATCCTGGCGCAGCTTGGCGTGGCGGATCCCTACGCCTCCAATCCGCTGCCCTGACGGCGCGGCGGCAGCAGCACCGAGGCGATGGCTACCCCGATCAACAGCAGCGCTGCGCCGTCCTGCCAATAGATCGACTCGCCGAGCCACCAGGCACCGGACAGGGTGCCGAGAACGGGAATCAGCATCACACTGAGCGTCGACGCCGCGGGGGCCAGTTCACGAGCCAGCAGCAGCCAGGCAGGTTGAGCAAAGCCGAAGATCAGGATGCCGTTGTAGGCTACCGCCGCCCAGACGGCCGGCGGCAGCGCCGTCCACTGATCGCGTTCGAAGATCCAGGCCAGGATCACGGTCACGATCGTGGTGACCAGCGTCATCCACCAGACCAGCACCAAGGTCGGAGCCTGGATCGTGGTGCGGCGAAGCATCTGGGTGCCGAGCGCCCAGACCGCTGCAGCGATCAACATGCCGACCACGCCGATCGGGCTGCCAGTCATGCGATCGATTTCATGCCAAAGCAACAACGCGACACCGAATGCCGCAGCGGCGACGCCACTCTGCTGGCGGCCCGACAGCCGTTGGTTGAACCAGATCATTCCCCACACCGCCGAGAAAATGGGCATCGTGTAGCCGAGGATGGCGGCGCGCCCGGACGACAGCGACTGGATCGACAGAATCGCCAGCACATGCCAGACGATCATGTTGGTCATTGTCAACCGGCCCAGTTCCGGCCAATCGCTGCGCGCCACATGCAGCGGCATCTTGAACAGCCGCGTCGCCAGAAACAGCAAGGGCAGTCCGAGCAGCATCGACAGCGCGCGGAACGACAGCGGCGGATAACCGCTCACGCCGAGCTTGAGCACCGGCCAGTTGAAGCCCCAGACCAAGGTCACCGAGACCAACAGCAGCAAGTGGCGCCGGCTGAAACGTTCACCGCTCACCGGTTTCCTCCCAGATAACGCTTGCGCCAGAAGAAGATGCTGAGCGCCACCCCGGTCGTCAGCAGCGTCCCGACCACGGCCCACAGTCCGAGGCTGCTGTGGATCAGCGGCAGGCGATCGAAGTTCATGCCGAAAAAGCCGGTCACCAGATTGAGCGGCAAAAAGATCGCGGTCAGCACGGTCAGTGTTCGCATGATGTTGTTGGTGCGATGGCTCTGCGCCGAGAAATGCATCTGCACCGCGGCTTCGGCCGATGATTCGAGCCGCCGGACATGGCTGAGTACGCGCTCGACATGCTCGAGCACATCGCGCGATCGCAGGCGCAGCAGCTCGAGCTCGCGGCGCGCCAGCAAACCGTCGTCATGCTGCGGCCACTCGTCGAGCGAATCGATCCACTCGACAACCGCCGATTGCTGGTCTTCGCAGGTGTCTTCAAGCAGGTGCAAGGCATTGCGCAGCGCGAGCAAGATGCGCCAATCGAACACACGACCGTGTGGCTCGAACAGTTGGCGCTGCAGCTCGGTCAGCTCTTTCGACAACAGTCGACGCAGTTCGAGGTAGCCGTCGACCATGTGGTTGAGCATGCGAAGCATCAGATCGGCTGCGCTCGGCGGCAGACGCGAGGCACTGCGCGAGTCGACCGTCTGACCCTGTTGCAACAGACGGGCGGCGAAAAAATCGCGCACCAGGCAGTCTTCGGGGTGGACACTGAGCAAGACGCGGTCGAACAGCGCAAAACCGACCGGGCTGGTATCGATTGCCCCGACAACCGAACCGGCGATCGCCGCGCCAGACGGGTCGCGAGCGCCGGCTGCCAGACGACGGAAAACCAGCAGGTCGTACCAGGACGTCGAGTCGAAATGCGACGGCAGCTGTTTGTTCAGTAGATCCGAGATGTGCAGATCGACAAGCTCGCCGCCCGTCCAGCGGCGCAGCGTCGATTGCAACCAGCTGGCATCGGATGCGAGCTCACTACGGGCGGCGCCGATCCACAGCCAGCCCTGCGCGGGCAACGCCTCCGGCAACGTCGACAGTTCCAGAAACTGCTCGCCGCTGGCATGAAAGATCCGCATCGTTCCGGGAGGGTCGGAGTCAGGCTGCCCGCAGGCAATTGGCGGCTTCGATCGCGAAATAACTCAACACGCCGTCGGCGCCGGCGCGCTTGAAGGCGAGCAGGCTTTCCAGCATCACCGCATCGTGATCGAGCCAGCCATTGAGCGCCGCAGCCTTCAGCATCGCGTATTCGCCGCTGACCTGATAGGCAAAGGTCGGAACTCTGAATTCATCCTTGACGCGACGCACGATATCCAGATACGGCATACCAGGCTTGACCATCACCATGTCGGCGCCTTCGGCCAGGTCGAGTGCGACTTCGCGCAGCGCCTCGTCCGAATTGCCCGGATCCATCTGATAAACCTTCTTGTTGCCCTTGCCCAGATTGGCTGACGAGCCGACGGCATCACGAAACGGGCCGTAGAAGGCGCTGGCATATTTGGCGCTGTAGGCCATGATGCGGGTGTGCACCAGGCCGTTGGTTTCCAGCACTGAACGGATCGCTCCGATTCGGCCATCCATCATGTCGCTGGGGGCCACGATATCGACCCCGGCCTGAGCCTGGACCAGCGCCTGGCGAGTCAAAACCTCGACGGTGCTGTCGTTGATGATGTAGCCGGTCGCGTCGAGCAGGCCATCCTGGCCATGGCTTGTATACGGATCGAGCGCGACATCGGTCATCAGGCCGAGTTCCGGAAACCGCTTCTTCAAGGCCTGGGCTACCTGCGGAATCAGTCCATCCGGATTGGTGGCCTCGGCACCGTCAGCGGATTTGAGCCCCGCATCGATGACCGGAAACAGCGCCATCACCGGGATTCCGAGGCGCACACATTGTTCGGCAATCGGGAAAAGCCGGTCCAGACTGTGCCGCGCGACCCCGGGCATCGATGCGACATCCTGGCTCAAGCCCTGGCCGGCGAGGACGAAAACCGGCAGGATCAGGTCGCTCGGTTGCAGTGCGTGCTCGCGAACCAGGTCGCGCGTAAACGGGTCGCGGCGCAGGCGGCGCGGGCGGCTGACTGGAAACGGGGGCGGGATGAACACGGCGCGTCTGCTCGGGGGCGCTGGCGATGGTGCGCAGCAAGTCGAAATGATACGTTGCGTGTCGGCGTCGGCACGGTGCATCCGGGCCGGGCGGCTGCGCTGAAATATCCGGCGACCCGGTCGAATCGCGATAATCGAGCGATGCTCTGGATCAAAGCTTTTCATATCGTCTTCGTCGCCAGTTGGTTTGCCGGCCTGTTTTATCTGCCGCGCATCTTCGTCAATCTGGTTGCCGTTCCGGCCGACAGTCATGCCGAACGGGAGCGACTGCTGTTGATGGCTCGTCGACTGCACCGCTTCATGGGCATCCTGATGTTGATCGCGCTGACGCTCGGCGCGATGTTGTGGCTGGCCTTCGGTATCGGCTTGCATGGGCCTGGCAACGGCTGGATGTTTGCCAAACTGGCGCTGGTTGTTGTCGCCATCGGTTATCACCATGCTTGCAAGACCCTGCTGCGCAAATTCGAGAACTCGGCCAATGCGCGGAGCGAACGCTGGTTTCGCATCTTCAACGAGGTCGCGGTGGTGATGTTCGCGGCGATTGTGATCCTCGTCGTCGTCAAGCCGTTCTGATCGCGCCTGCCCTCGGTGCCAGTTCCCGAAGTCCGCCACCGCAGTTCGGCGATTGGGCTGACGCTGCTGTTTGCCGCGCTGATCGTCTATGCCAGCCTTTACCCGTTTGTCGGTTGGCGCATGCCCGGCGTTCCGATCGGACAATTCCTGCTGCTGCCTTGGCCACGCTGGTGGACATGGTTCGATCTGACGGCCAACCTGTTCGGCTACATCCCGCTGGGCGGCTTGCTGTTCGTGGCCTTCATCCGCAGCGGCTGGCGCTCGCTCAGCGCGTTCAGCGCGGCCTGCCTGCTGGCGGGTGCCCTGAGCTTGTCGATGGAGACCCTGCAGAACTTTTTGCCGCAGCGGATTCCCTCGAATGTCGATGCCGGTCTGAATCTCGCAGGTGCGGCTGCGGGTGCCGCGCTGGGTGCTCTGGCGCAGGCGCGGGGGGGCATTGCACGGTGGCAGACCTTGCGCGACCATTGGTTTTCACAGCGCAGCGCCAGCGGTCTTGTGCTGTTGCTGATGTGGCCGGTTGCGCTGCTGTTTCCGCTGCCGCTGCCGCTCGGCCTGGGTCAGGTATTGCCACGGCTTCGCAGTCTGCTGTACGACGCTTTGCAGGACAGTTGGGCCGAACCGTGGGCCGAGGTCTGGCTGCGCGTCGATGCGATCGCACCGGCACTGCCACCAGCGGGTGAGTTCATGGTCGTGGTGCTCGGTCTGCTCGGGCCTTGCCTGGTCGCTTATTCGGTATCGATCCCCGGCTGGCGCAGAGTGGCCCTGGGCATGATCGCACCGTTGCTGGCGGTGACGGTGACGGCACTTGTCGACCGCATTGAATTTCGCACCGCAACACGCGTTGGCCTGGGCGACCCCGCAGACCGCCGCGGCCCTCGGCGTCGGATCGTTGCTTGCCCTGCTGACGGCTGGGCTGCCGCGTCGAGCCTCGGCCGCCTCGGGTCTGATCGTGCTGACGCTGATGGTCGCGCTGGTCACCCTGGCCCCGGCCGATCCGTACTATGCGATCAGCCTGAAGGCCTGGGAGCAGGGACGTTTCATCCGTTTCCACGGCCTGGCCCAATGGGTCGGATGGCTTTGGCCCTATGCGGCGATGTGGCATCTGGTGGCTGTTCTGACGCGCCGCGCGACTGTTAATCGGCCACCCGGCCAACGCTGACCGGCTGGCGGGCCCATCGGTAGAATCCCTTGGATGAGTTATTACCAGCGGCATATTTTTTTCTGCCTCAACCAGCGCGACAACGGCGAAAACGCCTGTCTGCAGCATGGCGCGAAAGAAGGCTTCGATCATTGCAAGTCGCGCATCAAGTCAGCGGGTCTGAGCGGTCCGGGCGGGATTCGGGTGAACAAGGCCGGCTGCCTGGACAGATGTGCAGGTGGGCCGGTCGCCGTGGTGTATCCGGATGCGGTCTGGTACAGCTTTGTCGACAACGAGGACATCGACGAGATCGTTGACTCGCATCTGGTGCGCGGCGAGCCGGTCGAGCGATTGATATTGCCGCCTGAAGTCGGCCGTTGATTGCCGCGCCTTGTCTGGCCAGCTTGCGCAGACGAATCGCTTGGCAACGGGTCGCGTTTGGCGACACCATGGGCACAGCGTCGACTCGACGGCCGGTGCCCATGCCCGCGCACGCACCTCCTTGAATTGGGCCCATTTTCATGATTCGCTATTCCCCTTTGTTTCAACGCGCCGTTGCATCACTTGTGCTGGCCGCGGTTTGCCACGGATCGGTGTATGCACAGGCTCCACAGCCGCCGGAGATCGCCGCCAAACAGTTTCTGCTGCTCGACCTGACGAGCAACCAGACCCTGGCCGAACGCGATGCCGATGCGCCTGTCCGACCCGGCTTCGCTGACCAAGCTGATGACGGCGTACGTGGTTTTCACAGCGCTTGCGCGACAAGAAGCTGTCGCTGCAGCAGACGCTGCCGGTATCCAAGCGCGCCTGGGACGAGCGCAAGGAAGGCGGCTCGCTTGATGTTCATCGATACCAAGATGACGCCGACCGTCGAGCAACTGCTGCACGGCATGATCGTGCAAAGCGGCAACGATGCCTCGGTGGCGTTGGCCGAAGGTGTGGCCGGCACGCGCCGAGCAGTTCGTCGACATGATGAACCGGCAGGCGCAGGCCTTCGGCTTGAAAAACACCGACGTTCAAGAACGTGACCGGTCTGACCGAGCCCGGGCACAAGAGCACCGCGCGCGAGATGGCGATCATCGCGACCCACATCATTCGCGACTTTCCCGAGTTCTACCCGTACTACTCGATCAAGGAATACAAGTACAACAACATCGCGCAGCCGAACCGCAACCTGCTGCTGCGGCGCGATCCGAGCGTCGACGGCATGAAGACCGGTTATACCGAAGCCGCCGGCTATTGCCTGATCGCCAGCGCCGAGCGCGAATTTCCGAATCTCGGGGTCGACCGGCGAGGGCCCGGGCAAGCGGCGCCTGCTCAGCGTGGTCCTCAATACCAGCTCGATGCAGGCGCGCGCCAACGAAAGCCAGAAGCTGCTGAACTGGGGCTTCCAGGCATTCGATACGGTGCGCCTGTTCGCCAAGGGCCAGGCGATCGTCACCGTGCCGGTCTGGAAAGGCAAGGCCGCACAAGTCGGGCTGGGCGCCGAAGGTGGTGCCGTATTCGTCACGGTGCCCAAAGGCGAAGGCGCCAGGCTGCAGACGCAGCATCGAACGCACCGACCCGCTGGTCGCGCCGCTGACCGCCGGCCAGCGCGTCGGCGTGCTGAAAGTGACGACCGGCGCCGGGGCAGCCGATTGCCGAAGTGCCGCTGACCGTGCTCGAAGGCGGTGCGCGCAGGCTGGCCTGCTGGGCCGCGCCTGGGATGCGATGCGGCTGTGGATCAAGTAAGCTGCACGCTCGACGCACCTGATCGGAGCCGCCATGCAATCGCTTCCCGCTACCCTGTGTTACCTCAATGGCGACTACCTGCCCTTGAACGAGGCGAAGGTGTCGGTGCTCGACCGCGGCTTCATCTTCGGCGACGGCATCTACGAAGTGGTGCCGGTCTACGGGCGGCGGCTGTTCCGGTTTGCCGAGCACATGGCCCGGCTGGAGCGCGGGCTCGGCAAGCTGCGCATCGACAACCCGCATACGCGCGACGAATGGCTGGAGCGCTGCCGGCGGCTGGTCGCTGCGCTGGCCGATCAGCAGGGCGTCGACGACCAGCTGGTCTATATCCAGGTGACGCGCGGCGTCGCGCTGCGTGACCATGTGATGCCGCAGGCATCTCGAGCCGACCGTCTTCATGATGGTCAACCGGATGGTGCCGCCGACCGCCGAGCAGCGCCAGCGCGGCGTGGCCTGCGTCACGGCGCGCGATTTCCGCTGGGAGCGCGGCGACATCAAGAGCATCTCGCTGCTCGGCAATGTGCTGGCGCGGCAGATCAGCGCCGATCACGGCGCGATCGAGACCATCATGTTCCGCGACGGCCACCTGACCGAAGCGGCGGCGTGCAATGTCTGGATCGTCCATGAAGGCGCGGTGCTCGGGCCGCCGAAAAGCGAGCATGTGCTCGAAGGCATCCGCTACGAGCTGATCCGCGAATTGTGCGAAGAGGAGGGCATCGCCTTCAACCTGCGGCCGATCGCCGAAGGCGAGGTGATGGCGGCCGACGAGATCCTGCTCAGTTCGGCCACCAAGGAGGTGCTGCCGGTGACCACGCTCGATGGCGAAGCGGTCGGCCATGGCGCGCTGCGCGGCAAGCCGGGCCCGGTCTACGCGCGGCTGCACGAGGCCTATGTGCGGGCGAAGGCTAGCCAGGCGATCTGAGTCGGGCATGGACGACATCCCCGCCGAGCGATCGCTGATCGACTTTCCCTGCGCCTTTCCGATCAAGGTGATGGGCGCCAACGTCGATGGCTTCGTCGACGCGATGACCCAGGTCGCGCAGCCAGTTCGATCCCGATTTCGACGCGACGACGATCGAACTGCGCGCCAGCAAGGGCGACAAATACCTGGGCATCACGCTGACCGTCATGGCGACCAGCCGCGAGCAGCTCGACGAGCTGTACCGCACCCTGTCGTCGCATCCGATGGTCAAGGTGGTGCTGTGAGGGCACTGCGTCTGGCTGCGCCGCAGGGCGGCGATACCGGCTGACCGAACGCGCTGACGTGGCCGATCCGGCTTCACGGTGTGACCGCGAGCTCGGGCTGGTGGATTACGCGCGACCGTCGATGCGATGCGCCGCTTCACCGAACAGCGCGACGCGCAGACGCGGCCGACGAGATCTGGATCTGCGAGCATCCGCCGGTCTTCACGCAGGGCCTGGCCGGCAAGGCCGAGCACCTGCTGCGCAATCCCGCCGCGATCCCGGTCGTGCAGACCAATCGCGGCGGCCAGATCACCTACCACGGGCCCGGCCAGGTCGTTGCCTATCCGCTGATCGACCTGCAGCGGCTGGGCATCTACGTCAAGGAGTTCGTCTACCGGCTCGAGCACTGCGTGCTGCGCACGCTCGAGGAGCTGGCGTCACCGGCCATCGGATTGCCGGCGCGCCGGGCATCTATGTGCGGCTCGCCGATCCGTTCGGCCATGCGCCGCTCGAATCGGCGCCGCCGCGCGAGCGGCTCGGCGTTGCCGCCGACGGCGCCTTCGACGGCATCGGCAAGATCGCCGCGCTGGGCATCAAGGTGTCGCGGCATTGCACCTATCACGGCGTTGGCGCTGAACGTCGCGATGGACCTGGCACCCTTCGACTGCATCAATCCATGCGGCTATGCCGGCCTGCAGACGGTCGATTTGGCTACACTCGGGGTTCGTGCCGATCGAGATCGAGGTCGCGCAACGGCTTGCGCGGCTGCTGGCCTCGCATCTGAGTCCCTGAACCGTCGGCTGCGTCGCGCGCGGTCGGCGATCGCAGAGTGTCCCCATCCATGTCGACCGAAAACGTCACCCGCGAGGCCTTGCCGGCCGCCCACTACGACGCCACCGCCAAGCAGAAATCGCAGGCCAAGACGGCGCGCATTCCGATCAAGGTCGTTGCCGCCGAAACGCTGAAGAAGCCCGACTGGATCCGCGTCAAGGCGGGTTCGCCGAGCACCCGCTTCTACGAGATCAAGCAGATCCTGCGCGAGCACAAGCTGCACACGGTCTGCGAAGAAGCCTCGTGCCCGAATATCGGCGAATGTTTCGGCAAGGGCACCGCGACCTTCATGATCATGGGCGACAAGTGCACCCGGCGCTGCCCGTTCTGCGATGTCGGCCATGGCCGGCCCGATCCGCTCGATGCCGACGAGCCGCTCAACCTGGCGAAGACGATCGCCGCGCTGAAGCTGAACTATGTCGTGATCACCAGTGTCGACCGCGACGACCTGCGCGACGGCGGCGCCGGGCACTTCGTCGAGTGCATCCGCCAGGTGCGCGCAGCTGAGCCCGCGCACCCAGATCGAGATCCTGACGCCGGATTTCCGCGGCCGCATGGACCGCGCGCTGGAGATCCTGAAGGCCGCGCCGCCCGACGTGATGAACCACAACCTCGAGACCGCGCCGCGCCTGTACAAGGAAGCGCGCCCGGGCTCCGACTACCAGTACAGCCTGAACCTGCTGAAGCGGTTCAAGGAATTTGCGCCCGCATGTGCCGACCAAGAGCGGCGTGATGGTCGGCCTCGGCGAGACCGACGACGAAATCCTGCAGGTCATGCGCGACATGCGCGCGCACCAGATCGACATGCTGACGATCGGCCAGTATCTGGCGCCGAGCGGCCATCATCTGCCGGTGCGTCGCTATGTGCATCCCGGACACCTTCCGGATGTTCGAGCGCGAGGCGGCGGCGATGGGCTTTTCGCACGCCGCCGTCGGCGCGATGGTGCGCAGCAGTTATCACGCCGATGAACAGGCCCATGCGCCGGCTGGCGCTGCGTCCGGTAGCCGGCCAGCGCGTGGCGGCTGAGGTCGCTTGAAACCGGGGCCAGCACCATGTGTGCGCACGACACGTTCGTCGACGGGTTTGCCGCTGGCTTGGCTCGGCTGTCTGGTTGTTGGTGCCGCCGGCTCTGCATTCGCACAGTTCACCGAAACCGATGCGGCCTCAGGCATTCGCGCGGCGCTCGAACGCGGCGCCGAGGTGGCGGTTCGTCGCTGGGGCGCACCGACGGCTTTCTCGGCAACCCGAAGGTGCGCATCCCGCTGCCCGATTTTCTCGAGCGCGCGGCCAAGCTGCTCAAATTCACCGGCGGCAGCGGTCGAGTCGACGAACTCGTGACGGCGATGAACCGGGCCGCCGAAGCCGCGATGCCCGAGGCGCGAACGCTGCTGCTCAGCGCGGTGCGGTCGATGAGCGTCGACGACGGCCGGCGCATCCTCACCGGCGGCGACGATTCGGTGACGAAGTTTTTCGCCGACAAGACGCGCGAGCCGCTGAGCGAGCGCTTCATGCCGATCGTCACCCGGCAGACCGAGCGGCTGGCGCTGGCCGACAAATACAACGCGGTTGCCGGCAAGGCCGCCGGCTTCGGCCTGATGAATCAAGCGCGACGCCAACCTGCAGCAATATGTCACCGCGAAGGCGCTTGACGGGCTGTATCTGATGATTGCCGAGGAAGAGCGCAAGATCCGCAGCGACCCGATCGGAACCGGCAGCGCGATCCTGAAGAAGGTATTCGGCGGCCTGCGCTGACAGTCCGGCGGGGACGCCGATCAAAGTCCGCGCGACAACTCGAACAGCAGCACCGAGGGCAGCGAGGTTTCCAGCGCCTCGCGGCCGACACGGGCCACATGGCCGGTTCGGGCATCGGACATCTCGAAGCCGTCGCCTTCCTCGCTGATTTCGATGAAGGCCAGGTTGGGCACCTCGGCCCACATTTCGCTGCGCATCCGCGCTAGCCGCTCGCCCTCGAGAATGCCTTCGAAAACGATGGCGTGTGGCAGGCCCTCCTGGCAGAAGTCGACCGCTTCCTCGACCGACGAGACGCAGATCGATCAACAGACCCATGTGGTGGATGGCATTGCGGATCTGCATCCGCATGTCGCGGCGCGACGCGAGGATCAGGACGTGGCTGCCGACCAGCGGCATCGAGTTCGGCCCGGCGGCCGAGGTCGTCGCTCAGATCGATGCTGCTGACGCCCTGCAGGCTGTGATTGGCGGTGCGTGGAAATTCCAGGCTCAGTTCCGCCAACCCGGCGTCAGCGGAGTGCTGCAGACGCAGATCCATTGTCTGAGCGATCTGTTCAAGCAGGCGCCAGGTCAGCGACTCGAAAGCGGTGGCCGCTGGCTGGTGAGCATCGCCGTCGGCATCGCCGGTACTGAAGCTGCAGCGCAACCGGGCATTGGCCGGCCAGGTCCTGATATCGACGCTGAAGCGAAGCTGGTCTTGCGCATGTCGCAGCACCCAGTCGACCATCGTGTTGAGCAACGCGAACAGCAGCGACGCATCGGCAAGAACCTCTGCCTGCGCCAACGACGCCTGATCGGTCGACATCGCCAAGCCCCGCACAACGGCTTCCCGAGATCGATGCTGCAGCACATCGAGCAACATCGCGTCGAGCTGCAGACGCTCGTGCGAGACGCGGATCCGCCGCGATGCAAAGCGCGTGACCTGTTGTGCTGCCATGCCGACCTGGCGCGCTTGTTCGATGGCCGCGCGCAGCCTGCGCAAGTTCGACGGATCGGGCGTCGCTCCGCTGATCAGGGCGTGAATCTGCTCCAGCGCGCCGGTCAACGGCTCTGCGATATCGGCCCCAACTTTGCCGACCAGCGTCAGCCACTGGTTGTCGGAGACGCCACCAGCGGCTGCCGCCGGGCTTGCATCGCCGTGGCGGCTCATGCTGCGGGCGTCCGATCGAGCAAGTCGAGCAGCAATTGCGGGGCGCTGATCATCGCGTCATGGCCTGTCGCCAGCTCGTCGACTTGCCAGCGCTCGGCGGCGCGCACGCGTTGACGCATTGCATTGATGGATGGCAGGGCCGGCGCTGTGCAATCGATGAACTGGCGTGGCCAGCGACTGGCACGATCTGGGTCGAAATTCAGCGGATCATCGTAGAGACTGCCGGGTTGGGGTGTCTGGCGCCTGGCCACCCAGTCACGATCGGCGCCATCGAGCCCGAAAACAAGCGGATCAGGTGGCGGCAGATAGCCGAGCTCGGCGATCGACGCACGACGTGCCGCGCGGGTTTGCGGATCGTGCGTGCTCGACCAGCATTCGCCAGGCAGCGGCACCATGGCGTCGAGATAGACCAGCCTCGACAGCGTGGCCATGTCGTCGATTCGATCGGCGACGCCGGTGATCACCATCCCGCCATAGCTGTGGCCCACCAGCACGCAGGATCGCAGCTCTTCGGCGTCGATCACCGCGATGACGTCGGCAACATGGGTGGCCAGCCTGATGTGCGAAGACAGCTGGTGGGCGCGTTCGCCGACCCCGGTCAGCGAGACCGCAAATGCGCGGTGGCCTCGCGCGCGCAGACCGCTCAGCACTCGTTTCCAGCACCAGGCACCGTGCCAGGCGCCGTGCACGAGGACGAAGTCCGTCATCAGATCACCCCGAGTTCGCGCAGGGCAGCTCGCTGCTCGGCGTCGACGCCGATCGAGCCCAGGATTTCATCGCTGTGCTCGCCCAGCAAAGGCGGCGGGCGGTCGTAGCGCACCGGCGTCACTGACAACTTGATCGGGCTGGCCACCAGCGGAACCGTGCCAGCCAACGGATGCGGCAATCGCACTGCCATGCCGCGCGATTGCACATGAGGATCGGCAAATGCGTCGGCCAGGTCGTTGATCGGCCCACACGGCACTTTCGCAGCCTGCAGATCGCTCAGCCAGGCTTCGCGCGACCGCGTCTTCATCAGGTCGCTCAACAGCGGCACCAGCGACTCGCGCGAACGGACGCGGTCGGCATTGCGGGCGAAGCGCGGATCGCTTGCCAGTTCAGGCGCGCCCGCAATCTTGCAGAACTTGGCAAACTGGCTGTCGTTGCCAACCGCAAGGATGAGGTGGCCGTCAGCCACCTCGAAGACCTGATAAGGAACGATGTTCTGATGTGCGTTGCCGGCGCGGCGCGGCGCGACGCCGGTCGTCAGATAGTTGGACCCGAGGTTGGCGAGCATTGCAATCTGCGTGTCGAGCAACGCCATGTCGATGACCTGCCCCTGCCCGGTCGAGTCGCGGTGGCGCAACGCGGCGAGAATGGCGACTGTCGAATACATGCCCGTAAACAGGTCGGACACCGCCACGCCGACCTTTTGCGGCCCGCCGCCGGGCAGATCGTCGCGCTCGCCGGTGACACTCATCAAGCCACCCATGCCCTGGATGGCATAGTCGTAGCCGGCGCGGTCACGATAGGGGCCGGTCTGCCCGAAACCCGTCACCGAACAATAGATCAGCCGCGGGTTGAGTGCCAGCAGGCTTGCCGAGTCGAGCCCGTAACGGGCCATGTCGCCGACCTTGTAGTTCTCGACGAATACGTCACTGCGGGCTGCCAGGGAGCGGATCAGCGCCTGGCCTTTCGGGTGCGAGATATCGATCGTCATCGAACGCTTGTTGCGGTTGGCGCCCGAGATAGTAGGCTGCCTCGGCGGTATCGACACCGTCTTCGGTCTGCAGGAACGGCGGTCCCCAGCCCCGGGTATCGTCACCACCCACATGGCCCTGGCCGGCGGGGCGCTCGATCTTTATCACATCTGCACCCAGATCGCCGAGCGTCTGTGTGCACCAGGGGCCGGCGAGGATGCGCGACAAATCGAGGACGCGAACGCCGGTCAACGCCTTGGCGCTGCTCCCTTCTGCCTGACCTGACGCCGAATCCTCTGTGCTCATGGGGCAATTGTGCTTCAGCCGGGATAATCCACCGATGTCGAGTTGCAGTCGGTTGGTTGTCGTTTTGCTGGCGCTTGCCGCTGCGGGCTGTTCGCCAACGTTTGACTGGCGCGAGATTCGCTCCTCCCCGGCGTGGATCGCCTGGTTCCCTTGCCGGCCTCAGACAAGTTCACGCCACATCATGATGGCCGGCGATGCGGTCACGATGGATATCACGTCTTGCGTTGCTGCAGATACAACCTTTGCAGTGGCTCACCTCGACACGGGCGAGGCGAATCGGATCGGCGCTGTCAAGCAGGTGCTTCGACAGGCCCTGTACATCAATCTTTCGAGGCCGGCACCGGCACCGGCACCAGGAGACGGAGAACTGTTCATTGTGGATGGCACGGGCCCGGACGGCCACCCGCTGCGTGCCCGCAGCCGCATCTACAACCATGAGAACGTCGTTGTCCAGGTGACTGTGGTTGGCCGGCGCCTGGATGCCGATGCGGTGGAATTCTTTTTCTCGTCGATCAAGCGGCCATGACTTGATGCAGAAGATCACTCCCGGATCGACGCCCATTGCATTCCGAAGTGTGGCGTTGGCGACACATCGGTTGCGCCTTGGATTTTGACGTGACACTGTAGGCGCCTTTCTCTAAACGGAGTTTGCCGGCATGAGCAGGCGGAATCGGCAGGTCGCACGGGTTTGTCTGCTGCCTTTGTCGGCCGCTGGAGGCGGTGATGCGTTGTGCTCTCAACCATTCCGCCAGGCCGCCGATATCTGACCAGCCATGCCCGGTTTATTGATCATTGCGCATTTCCCGCTCGCCAGCGCCCTTCGAGAGGTCGCCCGCCACGCGTTTCCGGATTTCGCGCAGCACCTACAGGCCCTCGACGTAACGGTCGACATGAGCCCCGAAGAGATCGAGTCGAAAGCTGGCGCAATGCTTTCGGCAGTCGGCAAACCCGACGCCTTGATCCTGACTGATGTGGTCGGCGGTACGCCTTGCAATGTATCCAAGCAGATCGCCAGGGGTTTTAACGATGTCTCGGGCCAACGCGCCAAAGTGATCAGCGGAGTCAACGTGCCGATGTTGTGGAAAGCGCTGGCGCACGTGAACGACTCGATCGAATGTCTGGTCGATTGCGCGATTGCCGGCGGCACCGATGGCGTCACGGTGCAGGCCAGTACCAAGCCGCAGAACCAGGCACAACGAGCCGGTGGAAATGATCAAGACGCCCGTCATCATCAGCAATAAGCTTGGCCTGCATGCCCGCGCCTCGGCCAAGCTGAGCAAGCTGGCTGGCGGGTTCAAGAGCGAGGTCTTCCTGGCGCGCGATGGCCGCCGCGTCAACGCAAAAAGCATCATGGGAGTCATGATGCTGGCCGCCGGCATGGGCAGCCAGCTCGATCTGGAAGCCGATGGCGCCGACGAAGAGGCGGCAACGGCCGCGTTGGTCGGGCTGATCGACGACAAGTTCGGCGAGGGTCAGTAGTCCCGTTTGACGCACGGTCCGGGCGACGTTGCTTCGCCCGGCCGGTTTGTGCCGGCGGCAGGTCGCCGTCTGGGCAACACCGCTGCTAGCATGTGGCCATGAGCATTCAGGTCTTCGGCTTGCCGATATCACGCGGCGTCGCAATCGGGCGCGCGGTGCTGGTTGCGTCGAGCCGAATCGACGTCGCGCATTATTTTGTAGACCCGTCGCAAGCGGCCATCGAGATCGACCGTTTGCGCGACGCGCGTGACCGGGTTGCCGCAGAGCTTGTCGCGCTGAAGCGTGACATGCCGGCCGATGCACCTCCTGAGCTGGCGGCCTTGCTCGATGTGCACCTGATGCTGTTGCACGACGAGACGCTGACCACAGCCACCAAGCAATGGATTGTCGATCGGCATTACAACGCCGAGTGGGCCTTGTCGGCGCAGCTGGAAGTGCTGGCTCGCCAATTCGACGAGATGGAAGACGAATATCTGCGCGAGCGCAAGGCCGATCTCGAGCAGGTCGTCGAGCAAATGTTGCGAACAATGGCCCGCGGAGTTCAGTCGGCAGGCTTTCCGACGGCAGGTTTGCACAAGACCGTGCCGCCTGATCGGGACTTTGCCGGCGAGGACGCGCTGGTGCTGGTGGCTAACGACATTTCACCGTCCGACATGTTGCAGTTCAAGCGCAGTGTTTTTGCGGGATTCGTCACCGACGTGGGCGGCAAGACTTCACATACGGCAATCGTTGCGCGCAGCCTCGATATTCCGGCGGTGGTGGGGGCGCGCGATGCCAGCCGGATGATCCGGCAAGACGACTGGCTGGTCATCGATGGCGACATGGGTGTTGTCATCGTCAATCCGTCGCCGATCGTGCTCGAGGAGTACCGCTTTCGGCAACGACAGAGCGAGCTCGAGCGCATCCGTCTGGCCAGGCTGAGGCATACGCCTGCGGTCACGCTGGACGGCGAAAGCGTCGAGCTGCTAGCCAACATCGAGCTGCCATCCGACGCCGAGCAGGCCTTCGAGGCCGGGGCGGTGGGTGTCGGCTTGTTTCGCACCGAGTTCCTGTTCATGAATCGCAATGGCGATCTGCCTGGCGAAGACGAGCAACTCGAGGCCTACATTGCGGCGGTCGAAGCGATGCACGGCATGCCGGTGACGATTCGCACCGTCGACATCGGTGCCGACAAGCCGCTCGAGCGCATGAGCATCAATGATCTGCGCCACGAACACGCCCTCAATCCTGCGCTCGGCCTGCGGGCCATCCGCTGGAGCCTGTCAGAACCGGTGATGTTCAGGCAGCAGATCAGGGCGATTCTCCGTGCCAGTGCGCATGGCAAGGTGCGCATGTTGATCCCGATGGTTGCGCAACTGCGCGAGATCAGGCAAACATTCGAAGCAGTCGAGCGGGTAAAGGCGCAGTTGAAGGAGGCCGGGCAGGCGTTCAACCGCGTGGAAGTGGGCGCAATGATCGAAGTACCCGCTGCGGTGATGATCCTGCCGACCATCCTTCGCTATTTCGATTTCGTCTCGATCGGCACCAACGACCTGATTCAATATACCTTGGCCATCGATCGAGCAGATGAGTCGGTGGCCCACTGCTTCGACGCTTGGCACCCCGCCGTGCTTGGCATGGTGGCCACCACAATTTCAGCCAGCAACAGCGCAGGCCGCGGTGTCTCGGTGTGTGGGGAAATGGCCGGCGATCCGGCGTTCACCGAACTGTTGCTGGGTATGGGGCTGCGCAGCTTTTCGATGCACCCGGCACGGATCCCTGCCGTCAAACAACGCATCCTGCGTGCAGACACCCGCAAGCTGGTGGCACGTACGGCGGCAGTGCTGAACCACGAAGAACCCGAAGCTGAGTTGCAACGCCTGATCGGGCAGCTGACTTGCGCTTAGTGAGAGAACCGTGCTACAGTCGATGTCTTCGCTAAACACGCAGATGTTCAGCGGGGCAGAACGAAGCCGAGGAGCAAACGTTCCAAGGGTTTAGAAGATTTGACGTTCCGTGGCGAGTCTCAAGGTCAATCGCCGACTGCCGAAAATCACCGGGCGGCATCGCCGGTCGAGGCTTGCGGCAACATCGAGATCTAAAGTGGCTTCGGATCAAAATCCAGTTGCTTGACAGACGAAGAGAAAAGATGTTAAAGTCCCATCTCTTTGCCGCTGACGAAAAATCAGCACCGCAGCAGCAGAATATGCTGGTGCAGCTCTTTAAAAACTAACAGCCGATAAGCGTGGGCGTGGAGGGTGAGGGTGATTGGACATTGAGAGATGTCGAGTCTCCTGGACTTTAAACGCTCACTGAAGAGAGAAGACCATGCTTGAGTGAAATTGAGCGTGGGTTCTGCTTCAATTCTTTGAGTGATAGAAGATAGAACG
>CAWJLY010000009.1:0-1071215 GCA_963843805.1 uncultured beta proteobacterium | reverse complement strand
GAAAAAGAAGAGCGTGGCAACAAGGGCGCGGCGCTGACGACGATGGTCAGCCTGGCCGGCCGCTACCTGGTGCTGATGCCGAACAACCCGCGCGGCGGCGGCGTGTCGCGCCGCATCGAGGGTGAAGACCGCGAGGAGCTGAAGGAAAACCTCGACCAGCTCGAATATCCGAAAGGCATGAGCCTGATCGCGCGCACCGCCGGCATCGGCCGCACCGCGCCCGAGCTGCAGTGGGACCTGAACTACATGCTCAAGCTGTGGGACGCGATCGATGGTGCGTCCAAGGCCGGCAAGGGTGCGTTCCTGATCTACCAGGAATCGTCGCTGGTGATCCGCGCGATTCGCGACTATTTCACCGCCGATGTCGGCGAGATCCTGATCGATACCGACGACATCTACGAACAGGCGCACCAGTTCATGAGCCATGTGATGCCCGAGACGGCACACAAGGTCAAACGCTACCGCGACGACGCGCCGCTGTTCAGCCGCTTCCAGATCGAGCACCAGATCGAGACCGCGTTCACGCGCACCGTCAACCTGCCGTCCGGTGGCGCGATCGTGATCGACCACACCGAGGCGCTGGTCTCGGTCGACGTCAACTCGGCGCGCTCGACCCGCGGCAGCGACATCGAGGAAACCGCGACCCGCACCAACCTCGAAGCCGCCGACGAGATCGCGCGCCAGATGCGGCTGCGCGACCTCGGCGGCCTGATCGTCGTCGACTTCATCGACATGGAAGAGTCGAAGAACCGGCGCGAAGTCGAGACCCGGCTGCGTGATTCGCTGCGCCAGGACCGCGCCCGCGTGCAGTTCAGCACGATCAGCAAGTTCGGCCTGCTCGAACTGAGCCGCCAGCGGCTGCGCCCGGCGCTGTCCGAAGGCAACCACATCACCTGCCCGCGCTGCAACGGCACCGGCCACATCCGCGATACCGAATCGAGCGCGCTGCAGATCCTGCGCATGGTCCAGGAAGAGTCGATGAAGGACAACACCGCCGCGGTGCATGTGCAGGTGCCGGTCGAGGTGACGAGCTTCCTGCTCAACGAGAAGCGCACCGAGATCACCAAGATCGAGATGAAGCAGCGCGTGACCGTGCTGCTGGTGCCGAACAAGGCGCTCGAGACGCCGAACTACCGTCTCGAGCGGTTGCGCCACGACGATCCGCGGCTGGAGAATCTGCAGGCCAGCTATACGATGATCGATGCCGAAGAGGAAGTCGGCATCACGCGACGTCGCGACGGCACACGTCAAGCCGAAGCAGGAGCCGGTGATCAAGGGCATCCTGCCGGAAACCCCGGCTCCGATGCCAGCGCCACGGCCCGAAGCAGTCGCCGCCGACTGCCGCGCACCGGCAACGCCCGGCAGCCAGCACATCATCCGATGCCGGCGGCGGGTTTTTTGCCTGGATCAAGCGGGTATTCGGTGCCACCGAAGAATTGCCGGCAAGTCCGCCGCCGGTGGTGGCCAAACCAGCGGTCACGCCAGCGACGGCCGATGGCGGCGCGCGCCGAGGAGGCCGAGGCGGCCGCAGTGGCCGCAGCGGTGAGCGTGACGGGAAACAACGCGACGGCCGGGGCGAAGGTCGTAGCGAGGGCCGTAGCGAAGGCCGTAGCGAGGCGCGTGCCGAACGCGGGCCTCGCACCGAGCGTGCGCCTGATCGTCAACAAGACGCAACACAAGCTCGCGAGCCGCGTGACGGTCGCAACCGCCGCGGTCGTGGCGAGCGAGGCGATGCGTCGATACCGACCGACGGCATCGAGCAATCGAACGTACAGGCCGACAGCCGCGAACAGCGGGAGCCACGTGAACCGCGTGAGCCGCGAGATGGCGGTCGACGAGGTGGGCGTGGCAACCGCGCCGAGCAGGCGACCGATCGCGATACCCCGCGCGACCGCGACCCGGTGAGTGATGAACCCGCCGGCGTCGCCGCGTTTGTTGAAACCCAGCCAGGAATGGTCGAGACCGACATCGTCGATTCTCCAGTCAACGGCGACAACAACGAGGCTCGCGAACCCCGCGACGGGCGGCGCCGTCGCCGTGGTGGCAGGGGTCGCGATCGCGACACGGATACCGGCACCAGCGACGCGGCTGCCAGTTCTGCCGAAGCGGACGGTGAATCGGCAGGCAAGACCGGCAGCGGTGGCATCACCGCCGAGCGCGAACCGGCCGCACAGCGGGTTTCGCCGGTGCAGGCCGATGCCAATGGCGAGGAATCGGTTTCGACGACCGATGATTCGAGCGAACGCGACGGTCGACGCCGCAGCCGTGGCGGCCGCAATCGGCGAGATCGCAATGAGCAGCCATCCACGGCCGAGACCACAGCTAGCGAGGGTCTTTCCGCCGAGTCGATGCTGCCGCAACCTCCGGCCGTGATCGCCCTGCCCGACCAGCGCACCGACTCGCCCGCAGGCGCGGCAGCGGTCGAAGAGCCGGGCCAGCCCGCGCAAGTGGCGGCTGCCACACCGTACGCTGCGCAGGTGGACATGGCCGCGTCCGTCGAAACTCAACCGGCCATGCCGGCCGACGCGCAACAGCAGCCGGCGGCGGAGTCGCCTGCAACGCCGGAGCCAACGCAGCCGAAGGCCTTTGTCTTGCCGACCGCCGATCTGCAAGCAGCTGGCCGAATCGGCCGGCCTGGCTTGGGTCAATTCCGACGCCGACAAGATCCGCGCCGCGCAGCAAGCCATCGCGGCGGAGGAAAAGCCGGCACACCAGCCGCGCGTGCCGAAACAAGTGGTCGCGGTCGACGAAGGCCCGCTGGTGCTGGTCGAAACTCGCAAGGATCTGTCGCAGATCAAACTGCCGTTCGAAGCCGGCGCACCAGCACAGCCGCACTCCTGACGCTGGTGTCACATCTGCCTGTCAGCCATCAGCCGGCAGGCCGGCAGAGGCTTCAGGCGGTCTTTGAGTCAGCGCCTCGCCGCTCAGGGCAGGCGTTCCAGCGCATGCTGGTAGGCCGGCTGATGCATCAGTTCATCCCAGGCCAGCGGCGCGGTTTGCGGCAACAGGTCGATGCGGCGGCGTTCGCTGTCGGGATCGAGTTGCCACAACCCGCGCTGGTTTGCCTGGTGAAGCTGATCGAGCAACTCGTCGACTGCCGTACCACCGTCGATCGACTGGTTACACAGCAGCACCATGTCGCAGCCGGCATTCAACGCCTCGATGGCCGCTTCGGTATAGCTGAGCATGGCACCGTCGAGCTGGCGTGCGGCTTCCATGCTCAGGTCGTCGCTGAAGATGGCGCCGTTGAAGCCGAGTTGCTGGCGCAAGATATCCTTCAGCCAGCGCGCTGAAAAGCCGGCCGGCCGATGGTCGACCGTCGAATAGACCACGTGCGCCGGCATCACGCTGGCCAGACTGGTGCTCAGCCATTCGTAGGGTTTGGCATCATCGGCCAGCAAGGCTTTCAGGCTGCGCTTGTCGATCGGGATCGCCACGTGGCTATCGGCCTTGACTCGCCCATGGCCGGGAAAATGTTTGCCGCAATTGGCCATGCCAGCCCGCAGCAGACCGAACATCACGCTTTTGGCCAGCATCGTGACGACACGCGGATCGCGGTGAAAGGCACGATCGCCGATCACCGAGCTGCTGCCGAAATCGAGGTCGAGCACTGGCGCAAAACTCAGATCGATGCCGCAGGCACGAAGTTCGGCACCGAGTACATGACCGACCGCCGTGGCGGCGTCGGTCGCATCCAGCGCATCTTTCATCCAGCGTTCGCCGAGCACCCGCATCGGCGGCAAGTGGGTAAAGCCGTCGCTGCGGAAGCGTTGCACCCGGCCACCTTCATGATCGACGCATATCAGGATATCGGCGCGTATCGCCTTGATCTGGGCAACCAGTTCGGTCAGCTGATGCCGATCCTGCCAGTTGCGTGCGAACAGGATCAAGCCCCCGGTCAAGCGGATGGCGCAAGCGGCGCTTGTCATCGGCGCTCAGGCTGGTGCCGGCAATATCGAGCACAACCGGTGCGTGGGTGGATTCAACTGAGGGTTTGCGGGTGGCCATCGTTGTCCTTCATTCGTTGCGGGTTTCAACCACGACAAAACTCGTCGCCACATCGCTTTCGTCGCTGACACTGACATGGCCGATCAACCGCCGTGCCTCGAACCACTCGGCCAGAGCACCGCTCAAGTGCAAGTCCGGTTTGCCACCGGGCAGGTTGAGGATCTCGCAATGTCGCCAGCTCATCGGTGGATGGATGCCGACGCCAATCGCTTTGGAGAATGCCTCCTTGGCCGAAAACCGCGTTGCCAGATAACTGATGCCACGCGCTTCGACCTTCCGCATTCGGACATCGAAGATCTGCAGTTCGCGCGGGCCGAGTATGCGTTCGGCAAACCGCTGGCCACGCCGTTGCCACACCGAGCGAATTCGTCGAACGTCGCAGACATCGGTGCCGATTCCGAAAATCATCGAAACGCCGTCATGTGCTTGATGGGCCCGCCCGATGAATGCACCGCAGATAGTCGCGCACCGTTTCGGTCAGGCCGAGTTCAAGCGCGTCGGCGATCAATGCGTGACCGATCGACACCTCCAGCACGCCGGGCACAGCGGCCAGAAAATCGCTCAGGTTGTCGCGATTGAGATCATGGCCGGCGTTCACGCCGAGCCCTTCACGCAAGGCGGCTTCGGCAGAGGCTCGGTAGCGTTCCAGAACCGAAGTCTGCTCTGCCATGCCATGACTGCGCGCATAGGCCTCGGTATACAACTCGACCCGGTCGGCTCCGATGTCGCGAACCGCGGCCATGGCGTCGGGCGTCGGGTCCATGAAGACGCTGACCCTGGCGCCGAGGGACTTGGCTTCGGCGATCAACGGTGCCAGGCGGTCGCCGTCACCCGGAAATTGCCAACCGTGATCGGACGTCGCCTGATCCATGCTGTCAGGAACGAAAGTGACCTGGTGTACCTGACGCCCCTGAGCAGCCAATTGCCGCAGCAGGTCCATCAGGTTGTGAAACGGATTGCCTTCGATGTTGTATTCGACGCCAGCCCGCTCACTCAGCAGCGCGGCCAGATCGAAGACATCATGCGGCCGGATATGCCGCTCATCGGGCCGCGGGTGAACGGTGATGCCATGCGCGCCGGCGTCCAGGGCCAGCGTGGCTGCGCGACGGACATCCGGAATCGTCAGGCTGCGGGTATTGCGCAGCAGCGCCACCTTGTTCAGATTGACCGACAAGGCCGTGCGCCCCCTCTGAGCGCCGGGACCAACGATTCCGCTGCTGATCAATGGATTCATGTCAACGCCTGCAGATCGATCATCAATTGACGGGTCCGAAGGTTCGGATTGCCGAGATGGTATTGAAGCATGCCGCGCAGCGCCAGCCGCCAGGCCGGCAGCGATCTGATACAGGCTTGCTGCAAGGCTGGCAGGCTGCCGTGTTGCAATGCGGCCTGCACCGCAATCAATGAACTGCCGGGCAACTCGACATCGGCAAGCTGCGCGCTGCCGGAAACCCCGTTGTCGGCATTCAGTCGATACCGCTGGTCAGGCAACACCGCAGCCTGCGTCGACGTGACAACGCTGAGATCGGGCAACACGCCGATTTCATTCAGCAGCCGCAACTCGAAAGCACGCAAGGCGGCCTGACCCGGTGGCTCGTCACCGCCCGGTCTGTCTGCCGCCCCGGACATCGCTTCGCGAACCAGGTTGCGCTGGGCATCAGGGCCGGCCAAGGCCGGTAAAGTGGCTGCATAGGCGTCGAACAAGCCCGGGTGCGGGTCACTGCGGGCGAGCAGTTTGAGCAGCAATTCGTTCAGATAAAAAGCGCTGAACAAGCTGTCGCCCGACGGCGGGGGTGCGCCGCCCGCCCATTCGGCCGAGCGCAGCGTCTGCACCTCGTTCGAACTGTCGGCGCCGCTTTGACTGCGCTTGTCACGCCCCAACGATACCTGGATGCGATTGAAGGGCAAAAGAACCGAACGCAATTGTGAATAGGGGCGCTTGGCGCCTTTGGCAACCACCACGATCCGGCCTTGTTCGCGAGTGAACAGATCGACGATGAGGCTCGATTCGCTCCAGTCGTACTGGTGCAACACGAATGCCCACAAGAAGGTGGACGACCGACGCGGGCCGACCATCAACAGCCGCCCGATGGCAACGCCATGACCGTCAGCGCCACGTGTTCACTCGTAGCCGTAACTGCGAAGATGTTCTTCGTCGTCGGCCCAGCCGGTGCGCACCTTGACCCACAATTCGAGAAAGACCTTGGCGCCGAGCAATGTCTCGAGCTCTTTGCGGGCTTCGCTGCCGATCCGCTTGAGCATCGCACCCTTGTCGCCGATCACCATGCCCTTGTGACTTTCGCGTTCGACGACGATGCTGGCCGCAATGCGCCGCAGCCGGCCCTCCTCCTCGTATTTGTCAATCACGACGGTCGATGTATACGGCAATTCGTCACCAGTCAGCCGGAACAGTTTTTCGCGGATCAGCTCGCTGGCCAGGAAGCGGTCGCTTCGATCGGTCAGCGCTTCTGCGTCGTAGAACCAGTCCTGCTGCGGCAGATAGGGCTCGACGATCGAAAGCAGCCGCGCGACGTCGCTTTTGCGGCGTGCGCTCAACGGAACAAATTGCGCAAACGGATGCCGCTCCTGCATGCCCTTCAGCCACGGCGCGAGTTCGGACCGACGGTGCACGGCATCCAGCTTGTTGGCGACCAGCACCACCGGCGGCACCGCCCCGGGGCTTCCCGCGCTCAACAGCGACAGCACCTTGGCATCATCAAGACCGAAACGCCCCGCCTCGACCACAAAAAGCACCACATCCACATCGGCAAGCACACCGTGCACGGTGCGATTGAGCGTCCGGTTGAGCGGCGCCGCGTGCCGAGTCTGGAAGCCCGGGGTGTCGATGAAAACAAACTGCGACTGCCCGACGGTGCGCACGCCGTTGATGCGGTGGCGTGTCGTTTGCGCCTTGCTCGAGGTGATGCTGACTTTCTGGCCGACCAAGGCATTCAGCAGCGTCGACTTGCCGACGTTCGGCCGCCCGACAATGGCGATCCAACCGCAACGACGGCCTTGCCCGCCAGTGCTGACGAATTCGGCCGGCGGCGTCAACGGCGTGTCGCGGGCTGGATCGTCGGAAGATCCGGTGGTACCGGGTTTGGACATGGGCAATCAGGAGCGCAGCGGGCTGCCGGGTTCGTCGTTGTCAGACAACGAGTCAAGCATTCGCCGGGCCGCCTCCTGCTCGGCAATCCGCCGGGATCGGCCTTCACCTCGGTGAATCAGATTCAACGCAGCCACAACACATTCAACCTCGAAGGTCTGCGCATGCGCCTGTCCTCGAGTAGCCGCGATGCGATAAGTCGGCACCGGCAGGCGGCGTGCCTGCAGCCACTCCTGAAGCTCGGTCTTTGCATCCTTGGCCCAGGACGAAACGTCGGTGGTCTGGATCACCTCGCCAAACAGGCGTTCGACCAACGCCTTGGCGGCATCGAACCCGCCGTCAACAAAGCTGGCGCCGATAACGGCCTCGAGTGCATCGGCCAGAATCGAAGGCCGCTGAGCACCGCCACCACGCGCCTCGCCATCGCCGAGGCGCAGCGCCGCTGGCAGTTCGAGCAACAGCGCCACCCGGTGCAGGCTGTCCTCGCGAACCAGGTGGGCACGCACCCGCGTCAAATCGCCCTCGTCGGAGCCGGCGAAGCGCTCGAACAACAGCGCCGATACGGCCAGGCTGAGAACGGCGTCGCCGAGAAACTCGAGCCGTTCGTTGTGCTCTGCGCCGTGGCTGCGGTGGGTCAGGGCGCGGCCGAGCAATTCGATATCGACGAACCGGTAGCCGATCCGGGTCTGCAATGAGTCGAGGGGGCCTTGTTCTTTCACGCGTAATCGTCGTTCGATCGCATCGCCTGAATCTACTGGCCGGATTGGCCCTTGTATTTCATCAGAAGGAATACCGGCGGAATCAGTTCGATTTCGACGTTGTAGGCAAATGCAATCACCAGATTGTCGCCGTTTCGGGTCACGATCAGGTCCTTGCCGGAAATGGACACGATCGAGTATTCGACGGCCTTGGTCGATTCGAAAGCACGCTGCACTTCCGGAATCGTCGTGTAGTTGGCCGCGCCGATCTTGTTGACTGCGCGCTTGATGGTCAGATATTCATTGACGGTCGGAAAAACCTTCAGGCCGATCAGCACAACCGCGCCGATCACGATCAACATGAACAGCAGACCGAACAGGCCCATGCCGCGCTGACTGCGGGCCAATGCACCAGCATGCTTCATCGAGGATCCTCCTAATCTGGTGGCCTTGCGTGGCGCCATTTCCTGTGTCATCACGAAGCTTCTCTCCAGGACAAGCGCGATCAATTGAACCGGCCGATGCGCTTCAGGTCGCCGAAATTCATCCACACGAAAAATGCCCTTCCGACGATATTGGCATCCGGCACAAATCCCCAAAAACGCGAGTCCTGCGAATTGTCCCGATTGTCGCCCATCATGAAATAGTGGCCTGCCGGTACTTTGCAGCTCACACCTTCGGCACCATATCGGCAGTTGTCGCGGAAAGGAAAGTCGATCTTGTCGTCGGCGCCGTAAAACGGCTGGTATTTCGGATTGATGATGATCCGATGCGTAACGCCACTGAGTGTCTCCTTGAACTCAGGGAAGTAGCGCATCACCGTCTCGTCATAGAAGCCGGGCTCGGGCAGCCTCTCGAGCGGCACCGGCTGGCCGTTGATCGACAGCACCTGGTTGCGAAAGCTGACCTCGTCACCCGGCAAGCCGACCACCCGCTTGATGTAATCGATGCTCGGATCGGCCGGAAAGCGGAAGACCATCACATCGCCCCGCTTGGGATCGTTGTTGTCGATGATCTTCTTGTTGACCACCGGCAGGCGAACCCCGTAGTGGAATTTGTTGACCAGGATCAGGTCGCCGACGAGCAGCGTCGGGATCATCGATCCCGACGGAATCTTGAACGGCTCGAACAGAAACGAACGCAGCAAGAACACCGCCAGAATGACCGGGAACAATCCTGCCGTCCAGTCGAGCCACCACGGCTGCGCAAGGACGGCACGCCTGGCCTCGCTGATGTCGGTGTCGACCTTGGTGATGCCTTGGCGCGTCAACTCCTGCGAGCGTCGTGCGGCCTGCTGCTCGAGCGCCGTGGCTGCGCGGCGGCGCCGCGGCGCGAAGACAAAGCGCTCGGCCAGCCAATAACCCATCGTGACCACCGACAGAATGAACAGCAGCAGCGAAAAGTTGCCGCTCCACCTGCCCAGATACCACCCACCCAGATACAGCGCCAGCGCGCCGTACAGCAAACCGGTCAACAGACTCATCAATCGTCCACTTGGAGAATGGCCAGAAACGCTTCCTGCGGAACCTCGACGGAACCGATCTGCTTCATTCGCTTCTTGCCGGCTTTTTGTTTTTCGAGCAGCTTGCGTTTGCGACTGATATCACCGCCATAACACTTCGCGAGCACGTTCTTGCGCAGCGCCTTGATTGTCTCACGCGCAATGATGTTGGCGCCGATCGCCGCCTGGATCGCGACGTCGTACATCTGCCGGGAGATCAGTTCGCGCATCTTCGCAACCACCGCGCGACTGCGAAACTGGCTTTGCGAGCGATGCACGATGATCGACAAGGCATCGACCGTTTCACCGTTCAGCAGAATATCGACCTTGACGACATCGGCAGCGCGGTATTCCTTGAATTCGTAGTCCATCGACGCATAACCACGCGACACACTTTTGAGCTTGTCGAAGAAGTCGAGCACGATCTCGGCCAGCGGCATCTCGTAGGTGAGCATCACCTGCCGGCCGTGGTAGGCCATGTTGATCTGGTTGCCGCGCTTCAGGTTGGCCAGCGTCATCACGGGGCCGACATAGTCCTGCGGCATGTAGAGTTGCACGGTGACGATCGGCTCGCGAATCTCGCTGATTCGGCCCAGATCCGGCATCTTCGACGGGTTCTCGACCCGGATCACAGTCTGGTCGTTGAGTTCGACCTCGTAGATCACACTGGGTGCGGTGGTGATCAGGTCCTGGTCGAATTCACGTTCGAGCCGCTCCTGCACGATCTCCATGTGGAGCAGGCCGAGAAAGCCGCAGCGAAAGCCGAAGCCGAGTGCCTGGCTGACCTCGGGCTCGTAGCGCAGCGACGAGTCGTTGAGCTTGAGCTTTTCGAGCGCGTCGCGAAGCTGATCGTATTCACTGGCTTCGGTCGGGTACAGCCCAGCAAAAACCTGCGGCTGAATTTCCTTGAAGCCGGGCAGTGCCTCGGTTGCAGGGCCGAGATTGTTCGGCAGCTTCTTCTCGACCGTGATGGTGTCGCCGACTTTCGCAGCCTGCAACTCCTTGATGCCGGCGATCACGAAACCGACTTCGCCGGCGCGCAGTGCTTCGCGCGCGATCGATTTCGGTGTGAACACGCCGAGCTGCTCTGCAGCGTAGGCCGCGTTGCTCGCCATCATCCTGAACCGCTCACCGCGCTTGAGTTCGCCATCGACAACCCGCACCAGCATCACGACACCGACGTAGTTGTCGAACCACGAATCGATGATCATCGCGCGCAGCGGCGCATCCGGATTGCCGCGCGGCGGGGGCACCCGGGCCACCACCGCTTCGAGAATTTCGCGGATACCGATTCCCATCTTCGCGCTGGCAGCAATCGCTTCGGAAGCGTCGATACCGATCACGTCTTCGATTTCGGCCCGGGCATTCTCAGGATCGGCCTGCGGCAGATCCATCTTGTTGAGAACGGGAATCACGTCGACTCCAAGCTCGAGCGCGGTGTAGCAATTGGCTACTGTCTGCGCCTCGACGCCCTGGCTTGCATCGACCACCAGCAAGGCACCCTCGCAGGCCGACAGCGAGCGGCTCACTTCATACGAGAAATCGACATGGCCAGGCGTGTCGATCAGGTTGAGCTGATAAAGCGTGCCGTCAAGTGCCTTGTATTCGAGCGCCGCGGTTTGCGCCTTGATCGTGATACCGCGCTCGCGCTCGATGTCCATCGAGTCGAGCACCTGAGCCTCCATTTCGCGGTCGCTCAAACCGCCGCAAAACTGAATCAGCCGATCGGCCAGCGTTGACTTGCCATGGTCGATATGGGCAATGATTGAGAAGTTTCGGATGTGGTTCATGAACACGGGTGGTGGACGCTGGCGCCGTTGGCACGAGGCCTTGCCAAGGCGGCTTGAAACGGCGTCTCGACTCGGTACCTGGCAACATTCGGCCGTGATACGCGGACGACTCAATGGCTGATGCTGAAGCTAAAAAAAAGGCACGTCGAAGTTCTGACGCGCCTTCCAACAAAATGTTTGGCAACTGCTTGTTGGGCCTTCATTGTAACGAAAACGCCCTCCCCGTTGCGCCTTGAGGACGCAAAATCGAGCCGTTGCAGTGCGCCAACAGCGAAGTTATGCACAGCTTATCAACAGCACCGCCAGGACGTTCGATTACTGCTGCAGACGCGCCGAGCAGTTGGAAAAAACGACTTTCCAACGCGGTAGCCAGCGGATGGGCGGGCTGTCACACCTGACGACCAAGGGCGCCAATTCAATAAATAGACGTCGCGGTCAGATGCAAAATAGACTACGACGATCGAATTTTATCTTTCAATAGCAAAAGTTGATGGTGCCAGCAAGCAAACTCGATCGCACCATCAGATGGCTTCCCGGCTGCGCGGACGAACTCTTTCAGCGCGCAGCCGGTCTGATCACCACATAGTTGACCCACTCGCCACGCCGCACCAGAGCCGTCACCGGTTTCGTCTTGTCCAGTTTGCCGATCAGAGCTTCGAACTGCTTGGCGCCGGTAATCTCGGTGTTGTCGAGCGCCAGGACCACATCGCCTTCTCGAACACCAGCGCGAGCCGCTGCGCCCTCGACGTTCTCGACACGCACTCCCGACTTCACCTTCAACTCGCGCTTTTGCGCATCGGTCAAGTCGGACACCGCGATGCCCAGCGCACTCATCACCGGGGCCGATTTGCCGCCATCGGCCGGTGCCGCAGAGCGCTTGGCCGCGGTCGTGGTGGGCGGATCGAACTCGACCACGCTGACCTGCAGATTCCTTGTAGGCGCCACGCCGGAATACCTGCAGTGTCACCTTCTGCCCCGGCTTGGTGTTGCCGATGACGCGTGGCAGGTCGCCCGATTTGTCGACGACCTTGCCATCGACCTTGGTGATGATGTCGCCGGCCTCGACCCCGCCTTTGTCGGCCGGGCCGCCCGCCTCCACCGCCTGCACCAACGCACCGCCAGCCTTGCCGAGCCCGATCGACTCGGCGACATCCTTGGTGACCGGTGAAATCTGCACGCCGATCCGGCCGCGAACCACACGGCCACTGGTGCGCAACTGATCGGAGACACGAACGGCCTCGTCGATCGGAATTGCAAACGATATGCCCATGAACCCGCCCGAGCGGCTGTAGATCTGCGAGTTGATACCCACCACTTCACCACGCATGTTGATCAACGGGCCGCCCGAGTTGCCCGGATTGATCGCCACATCGGTCTGGATGAATGGCAGGAACTCACCCGTATCACGCGCCTTGGCGCTGACGATGCCGGCAGTCACGGTATTGTCGAGCCCGAACGGCGAGCCGATCGCCATCACCCATTCGCCAACCTTCAAGCGGCTGACATCGCCGATGCGAACGAATGGCAGGCTGGCAGCCTCGATCTTGACCAGCGCCACATCGGTGCGTTTGTCGCTGCCGATGACGCGTGCCTTGAATTCGCGTTTGTCGGTCAGGGTGACGGTCACGTCTTCGGCACCTTCAACCACATGGGCATTGGTCAGCACGAAGCCGTCGGCGCTGAGGATGAACCCCGAACCGACGCCACGCTGTTGCGGTTCGGCCGAATCAGGTTGCGGCTGACCACGACGCGGCCCCGGCGTATTCGGTTGACCCGGGATCGGAATACCGAAACGGCGGAAAAACTCCAACATGTCCTCGTCGAGTTCGGGCCCGCCACCCCCTCCACCAGCGCGAGGAGCCCGCATCCGCTCGGTGGTGCGAATGTTCACCACAGCCGGTCCGACCCGCTCAACCAGCTCGGTGAAATCGGGCAAGCCCTGGGCTGACGCGGCGATTGGCGCCATGGCGGAAACCGCGAGTGCCGCACCCGTCAATCCGACTGCCAGCATCTTGCGCCACTGCAGGCAAGCCTGAGCGGCCCTGGCAAGCAATGGCCTCGGTTCAGCTATAGACATCATCATGTTTGCAACCTCGTTCAAAACAAAATCCAGCCCAGGCCAGCGGGCCGACATCGGTACCGGTGGGGCTGGGTTGCGCAGCATTGCGAGCGCAGCCAACGAACCGATCACGGCAATTCAGCGCCTGCGCTCAAGCGAATTCGCGAAAGCGCGCAGGGTATCCGCAGGCACGTCACCGACGACCGTGATCCACCAGTCGGCATGCTTGCTCATCAAGGTATGGGTGGCACCAATGCTCGTCAAGACCGGATGCGGATGGCGTTCGGCCTGATAAGGCTCGATGAAGACCGACACATAGGTCAAGCCATCGGTGAAGATTGTCTGCAAGACCTGCGGTGGATTGGTCGCCGCGTCGGCGTCGCTGGCGCCGATCAACGGCCGCCTGATGCAGCTGACCGGACGAAAACCCGGCACGACATCCCGCTGTTGCCAACCTTCGGCAGCGAGTTCAGTCGCCGAAAAGGTCGGCCTCATGATCCGGAAACCATCCAGCTTCTTCATTGCCAGCAGGAAACTCTCCGGCTGTGCCTGCACGCCAATCACAATATCCGAAAACGAAGACGATTCGAGCACCTGGCCACCGCTGCCGATGACATCCTCGCGCAGCAACAGACCGGTTTCCTGGTCGGACCAGAGCCTGACTGCAAAGCGCAAGGCATCGCGGGGTGTCACACTGAGCACATCGGTGGTCCGTCCCGCGATCCGGTCGACACCGCTCATTCGCACCTCGTAAAACTCAAGCAACTTGGGTGCGCCACTGGGGATGAGCGAGGGGAACGACCCAAACTTGTCGCGCTTTTCGACCAATGCCACCTTTTGCTGCGGCCACACGGTCTGGATCAGGTCATCATGGCGAAACACCTTGCGGGCCTGCCCATTCAGCGATTCGATCAGCTCGTATTGGCTTTTGCCGGCCTGGTAATGAGTCATCCGTGCGCTCGACATCGAGCCGCCGGCACTGACAATGAACGTGCCCTGGAAACTGCGCTGCGAAGGGGCTTGCTGAATCCGCGTCAGCATGCGCTGACCATCTGCAGCCGACACCGCAGCCAGCACTGCCTGGCGGTCCGCGCCGGCGGGCCGTTGCTCGCCCGGAGCAGCCGCTGCGATGCCGATCACAAGGCCACCACCGATGACCAGAACAAGCTGTCTGGTCAATCGAGGCAGGTGCATGGGCGATCGACCTTCAACGGCTCGATTCATGGCCAGGCTGGTAGCGCAGATAGGCCGCGTGACCGCCCAACAGCGCGCCATCGGCCCACTGGCGATGTGCCGACAAGTATCGGTCGAGGTTGGCATCGCGAATCAGTTGGCCGCTTGCAACAACGGGCTGAAGGTCGCCGAGCGCATCGGGGCGAACCGTCGACCTGGAGGCGACCACCAAAGGCTGCGCGACTTGGCCGACCGATCTGGCCGCGGATATTTGCGTCGATTCGCCAGCCGGTTGGCCGAACAGCGTCAACGCACCCACTGCCACCACGACAAAACCGGCAGCGATGGCACCGGCCGCGGCAAAGCGGCGGCGGCCGGCCGACCTGGCGTGCGGCGCGGCGGCGGCCTGCCGGTGGGTGCCAGAACCACCGGCTCAGCAGCCAGACGTGCGCGCAAGGCCAGAAGAAAATCTTCGTCATGCCGCGCGGTGGAGGCCAGATCGTCCGACCTCAAGACGTCGCCGATCAATTGATAACCATGCCAGCGCTCGCGAACGGCCGATTGTTCGCGCCAAGTCCTGCAGACCCGCAAGGCCGCCCCGGCTTCGAGCTCTCCGTCAGCCAGCGCGGACAAATCCTCGAACTGTTGAGGGTCGACATTCGCTTGGTTCATCATTTCCAATCTCCACACGTTACCCGGGCATCGTTCGGCCATCTCACCAGCGGTCACCATCACGCGTATCCAGCAATGGGCGCAGTCGCGAGGCAATCGCTTCCCGAGCCCGGAAAATCCGCGAACGAACGGTTCCGATCGGGCAATTCATCAGTTCGGCAATTTCTTCGTAACTCAGGCCTTCGATTTCGCGCAGGGTGATTGCCTGGCGCAGATCATCGGACAAGGCCTCCACCGCGGCATTCACGGCAGCAACCACTTGTTTGCCTGCCAACACCGACTCGGGGGTCTCACCGTCACTTAGTTCGTTTTCAGTGCGAGAAGTTTCATCATCGTCGTCCCTCGATGCACGCGCCGACTCGGTGACCAACGGGTCGCGCTTGAGTTCGACCAGGGATTTTTTGGCCGTGTTCACTGCAATCCGATACAGCCAGGTGTAAAAGGCGCTCTCGCCGCGAAACTGCGGCAACGCGCGATAGGCCCGAATGAAGGTTTCTTGTGCGATGTCAGCCACCAGATCGACATCGCGAACCATCCGGCCGATCAAGCGCTCGATGCGGCGCTGGTATTTGACCACCAGCATCTCGAAAGCCTTGACGTCGCCGTTCTTGACGCGTTCGATCAGTTGCTGGTCGGCATCGGCTGCGTTCATCGGCGGGCTTCGACCCCGTGCCCTGCGTTCCCCGTGCCCAGCACCGGTTGATTGAACACCGCGCAGCGCAGCAGGTGCCAGCTTGCGGCCATCGCGCCACGGCGCGCCACCAACCAGCGGGCCGACCTCATCGGGTCCGGGCATTCGGGATCGAAGCGCAAGACCATGGCCAGTTGCAGGTCGAGCATGACGCTCAGCCGTCCCACAGGCAATGATTCGATCGACCCGCCCTGAACAGGCCCACCGAACCATTGCTGGCCGTCCCAGCGCAAATGGCAAGGCTCGCAGCGCCGCGCTCGTGACGCCAGCAGCACGGCCAGCACACCGATCAGCAGCAAGGCGTTTCGCAAGGTCTCGGCCGGCACCGTGTCACCCGCCTGCCACCACCAGCACGCCATGCTGGCCGATGCCAGCAGACACAGGCCGTCGACCAGCCAGGCCCAAGCCGACTGGATCGGGACGTCGAGTTCGATCGCAGGGAGCGTGCGCACGTGAGCGGGAGGAAAGCCGGAAGCCGTCAGCCGCTTCAGGCCCGCTTGAATACGAGGCTGCCGTTGGTCCCGCCGAATCCGAAGTTGTTCTTCAACGCATAGTCGATCTGCATCGGGCGAGCCTCGTTGGCACAGAAGTCGAGGTCGCAGGCGGGATCCTGGTTGACGATGTTGATGGTCGGTGGCGCCAGTTGATGGTGCAGCGCAAGCACCGTGAACACCGATTCGACACCCCCAGCGCCGCCCAGCAGGTGTCCGGTCATCGATTTGGTCGAACTGACAACCAGCTTGTCGGCCGCGCTGCCGAATGCCAGTTTGATGGCATTGGATTCGTTGAGGTCGCCCAATGGGGTCGAGGTACCGTGCGCGTTGAGATATTGCACCTGATCGGCAGCAATCCCGGCGTTGCGCAGCGCCGCCTTCATCGACCGCTTCGGCCCGTCGACATTCGGCGCTGTCATGTGAAAGGCATCGGCACCCATGCCGAAGCCGGCCAGTTCGGCATAAATTCTGGCGCCGCGTCGCTTGGCGTGCTCAAGCTCTTCAAGTACCAGAACGCCGGCTCCTTCGCCAAGCACGAAGCCGTCACGATCCTTGTCCCATGGACGAGACGCTGTGGCCGGATCGTCGTTGCGGGTCGACAAGGCCCGCGCCGCCGCAAAACCCCCGATGCCAAGCGGAGACACCGTCGCCTCGGCACCGCCGGCAACCATCACGTCGGCATCACCATACTCGATCATCCGTCCGGCTTCACCGATGCAATGCAGCCCCGTGGTGCAGGCGGTGACGATGGCGAGATTCGGGCCTTGAAAGCCGAAATGGATCGAGACGTGCCCCGAGATCATGTTGATGATCGAGGCCGGAACGAAAAACGGCGTGATCCGCCGCGGGCCCTTGGCCATCAACTCGCCATGGGTATCTTCGATCAGCGGCAAGCCGCCGATTCCCGAGCCGACCAGGCAGCCGATGCGCTCGGCCTGTTCTTCGCTCAACGCGCCGTTGATCGGCAAACCGGCGTCACGAACTGCCTGAATCGATGCCGCGAGTCCGTAATGGATGAAGGTATCCATGTGACGGGCTTCCTTGGACGGGATGTAATCCTCGATCCTGAAGCCCTTGACCTCGCCGGCAAAACGGCAGGCAAAACCAGTGGCATCGAACTTGGTGACATCGGCAATGCCGCTGCGCCCCGCAGTGACGGCCGCCCACCCTTCGGCAACCGAATTGCCCACCGGGCTGATCAAGCCGAGCCCGGTGACCACGACACGTCTGCGGCTCATTCGATAGCTCCGCTGTTGCGAACAGTCCATCAGGCCTTCTGGTTCTTCAACGCGTAGTCGATGGCCAGTTGCACGGTGGTGATCTTTTCGGCTTCCTCATCGGGGATCTCGATGCCGAACTCGTCCTCGAGGGCCATCACCAGTTCCACGGTGTCAAGTGAATCGGCGCCCAGATCGGCCACGAAGGCTTTCTCGTTCGACACATCCGACTCGGGCACGCCGAGTTGCTCGGCGATGATTTTCTTGACACGGGATTCGATATCGCTCATGACTCCTCCTGGAGTGTGGTCTGAAACAGCCCGGGATTCTAAAGGCAGCACCCGGTCTGCTCAGACGACCGGGTGTTGCGGCTTCCGGCCGGGCAAATCCGGAAAATTCAATTCATGAACATGCCACCATTGACATGCAACTCGGATCCGGTGATGTAAGCGGCCTGCGGCGAGGCAAGAAAAGCCACCGCGTAGGCAATCTCGACGGCTTCGCCGAGTCGGCCGACCGGGATCTGCGCCTTCAGCGCGGCAGTCTGGGCTTCGGACAAGGCGCGCGTCATGTCGGTATCGATAAAACCGGGCGCCACGCAATTGACCGTGATGCCGCGGCTGCCCAGTTCGCGGGCCAATGATCGCGTCAATCCGGCCACGCCGGCCTTGGCTGCCGCATAGTTTGCCTGCCCGGCATTGCCGCTGGCACCGACCACCGAGGTGATGTTGACGATGCGCCCATAACGCTGCTTCATCATCGGGCGGGTTGCCGCGCGGCTGGTGCGGAATACCGCCTTCAAGTTGGTGTCGAGCACGGCGTCCCAGTCGTCGTCCTTCATCCGCATCGACAGCGTGTCGCGGGTGATTCCGGCATTGTTCACCAGTACATGCAGGGCGCCGTCGGCCTTGATGATGTGTTCGATTGCCGAATCGACTGCGGCACCATCGGTGACGTCCAGGCACAGACCTCTGCTGGCACCGCCGCCTGCGGCCTGCAAGGCGTCGCTGATCGCCTGCGCTCCGGCAGTCGCTGGTTGCGGTGCCGATGACGGTCAGCCCCTGGCTTTGCAGCTGCATTGCGATTGCCCGGCCGATGCCGCGCGATGCGCCGGTCACCAGCGCAATCTGTCCCGCAAACGTCATGTCATTCATGTCGAAGCTTGTTCCAGGCGGTTAGTTTTTGCCGACAAGTCAGGCCAGCAACGCCCGCGCCTCGGCCAGCGTGACCGGGTCGAGAATGCAGGTCGAACTGATCGATGCGTCGATGCGTTTGACGGTACCGGACAACACCTTGCCCGGGCCACATTCCAGCACCACGCCGACGCCGCGGCTGCGGATCGCCTGCACCACCTCGACCCAGCGAACTGCCCCGTAGGCCTGGCGGTACAGCGCATCGCGGATGGCATCGACATCGTTCGGCGCAGCCACATCGATGTTGTTGATCAATTCGATTTTCGGAGTCCGCAACGAAAGCCCGGCAAGACGTTCGCGCAAGCGTTCGGCGGCCGGGCGCATCAGGCTCGAATGGAACGGAGCCGAAACCGGCAGCGGCAGCGCACGCTTGGCGCCGCGCGTCTTGACCAGTTCACACGCTGCGGCAACTGCGGCCTTGCTGCCGGAAATCACCGTCTGCTTGGGGTCGTTGAAATTGGCTGCCTCGACCACTTCACCACTGATCCGCATCGCGTCGGCGCAGGCCAGGCGAACCGTCTCGGCATCGAGGCCCAGCACAGCAGCCATCGCACCGACACCCACCGGCACGGCTTCCTGCATCGCCTGCGCACGAAAGCGAACCAGTGGCAGGGCATCAGCCAAAGACAAGGCTTCTGCAGCAACCAGCGCGCTGTACTCCCCCAGCGAATGACCGGCAACCACCGACGGACGCAGGCCCGTCTCGGCCAGCCAGGCCCGGTAACAGGCGATCCCGGCTGTCAACATCACTGGCTGCGTATTGGTCGTCAGATCGAGCGCCTCCTTCGATCCGGAGTGAATCAAGGCGGCGACATCTTCCCCGAGCGCGTCGGATGCTTCGGCCAGGGTTTGTTCAACTGCGGGATGCCCAGACCAGGCGTCGAGCATGCCAACCGCCTGTGAGCCCTGTCCGGGAAAAACGAATGCGAAATCGGTCATCACCCTCTCTTTATTTCGCGCACCGTGAGTGACGCAAGGCGACGGTCGGCGGCCACTCAAAAATCGAGCAACACCGCACCCCAGGTAAAACCACCACCGACACCTTCCAGCATCACCGTATCACCGCGTTTGACCTTGCCGGTTCGCACCGCGGCGTCGAGCGCCAGCGGAATCGACGCAGCCGATGTGTTGCCGTGCTCGTCGAGCGTCACGATCAACTTGTCGAGCGGCACGTGCAGTTTTTTTGCCGTGCTGTGCATGATCCGGATGTTGGCCTGGTGCGGAATCAACCAGTCGATGTCGTCGGACGACTTGCCGGCCTTGTCCAGTACCGAACGCGCCACGCTTTCGAGCACACCGACAGCCATCTTGAAAACCGCCGGGCCGTCCATCTTGAGCAGCGGACTGCCCACCACCTGACCACCCGCCACCGTACCAGGCGTGCAGAGAATGTCGGCATGGCGGCCGTCGGCATGCAGCTCGGTTGCCAGGATGCCGGGCACGTCACTGGCCTCGAGGACCACGGCGCCGGCACCATCACCAAACAGCACACAGGTCGTGCGGTCGCTGAAATCGAGAATTCTCGAAAATACTTCGGTGCCGATCACCAAGCGCACGCTGCGCCATGCCGGTGCGAATCATCGAATCGGCAACACCGAGTGCGTAGACGAAACCCGAACAGACGGCCTGAACATCGAAGGCCGGGCAGCCGTGAATGCCCAGCTTGCGCTGCACGATGCACGCGGTCGACGGAAAAACCATATCCGGCGTCGAGGTAGCGACAATGATCAGATCGATATCTGCCGGTTTGCGGCCGGCCGCTTCCAGCGCATGCCGGGCTGCGGTACAGGCCAGGTCGCTTGCCTGCTGATCGGCCAGCGCGAAATGCCGGGCACGGATTCCGGTGCGCTCGACGATCCACTCGTCGGAGGTTTCGACGCCGCTGGCCGCCAGACGATCGGCCAACTGCTGATTGCTCAGGCGCTCGCCGGGCAAGACACTGCCCGTTCCGGTGATGCGTGCAAAACCCATGACTGATCGTTGGTTCTCGTTCAAGCGGCCGGTTGAGCCGCAGTGGCGACGGCGTCGTCGCGCGGCTGACCGGCGGTCTCGGGCATGGCCATCAGAATGTCGCGGATGCGGTCGTGAACCCTGTCGAGCAACTGATGTTTCGCTGCATCATAAGCGCGATTGAGCGCGTGCTCGAATGCAAACGCATCGGCAGAACCATGGCTCTTGAACACCAGGCCGCGCAGGCCCAGCAACGCAGCGCCGTTGTAGCGGCGATGGTCGACGCGTGACTTGAAATGCCTGAGCACCGGCAACGCCACCAGCGCAGCCAGCCTGGAGTACAGATTGCGGGTGAATTCCTGCTTGATGAAATCCGACAACATGGCAGCCAGGCCCTCGGAGGTCTTCAATGCGACGTTGCCGACAAAGCCATCGCAGACGACGATATCGGTCGTTCCCTTGAAGATGTCGTTGCCTTCGACATTGCCAAAAAAATTCAGATGGCCGCGCTCGGCTGCTGCGCGCAACAGTTCGCCGGCGTGTTTGATGGTCTCGCTGCCCTTGATGGCCTCTTCCCCGATATTGAGCAAGCCGACACTGGGCGCTTCGCAGCCTTCGACCGCCGATACCAGTGCGCTGCCCATGACCGCGAATTGAAGCAGATGCTCCGCGCTGCAATCGACATTGGCACCCAGATCGAGCACGGTGGTGAAGCGATCGCGCACATTCGGCAAGACCGTGGCGATCGCCGGGCGATCGATACCGTCCAGCGTTTTCAGCAGATAACGGGCCAGCGCCATCAGCGCACCGGTGTTGCCGGCGGACACACAGGCGTCGGCAGCAGAAGGCTCGCCATCCGTGGCACGAACCTGCATGATGGCCACCCGCAGCGAAGAATCCTTCTTGCGTCGCAGTGCAGTCTCGATCGGGTCGTCCGACTCCACGACATCGGCGGCAACGACGATCCGACACCGGGCCCAACCCTGTGCTGGCGCCAAGGCATCGGCGCGGCCGACCAGGATCAATTCGGCATCGGGATGGCTGTCGAGAAACGCCTTGCAGGCTGGAAGCGTGATCGCGGGCCCGTGGTCACCGCCCATGCAATCGACTGATAGCCGCACAACTGCCTTGTTGCCAGCGACCGGCGGATGCGCCGAAGGAAACGAAGCCACGCTCATGCAGTGACGCAAGGCGCGCCAGGCGCATTGCCAGATCACCGAATGCAAACGCATGACGATCGAAGTGGCCACCTCAGCGACACGCGCCGGCCTTGCGGCGCAGCGAAGCCGAGAAAGCCCGATCAGGCGTCGGCCTTGCTCTTGAGGACCTTGCGCCCGCGATAGAACCCGGTCGGGCTGATGTGGTGACGCAAATGCACCTCGCCGGTGGTCGGCTCGATTGCGGTGCCGGGCGCCGCCACGGCATTGTGCGAGCGGTGCATGCCGCGCTTGGATGGGGATTTCTTGTTCTGTTGAACGGCCATTAGATTCTCCTGATGCGGCCAGAGGCTTCATCGCCCAGGCACACGGCGCGCATCTCCGCCAGAAAAGGCGTAGGCGCGCTCTGAAAAGCCTGCGATTCTAGCATGCGCGGTGATCGGGGGCAGCCCAGAGGTCAGTCGGTCGTCTTGCGCAGCTTGATACCTGCCAACGCGGCAAACGGATTGTCCTGTGCGGCGGATTCGCTCACCTCCGAGTCGGCGGGCGGCCGCAGCGGCTGCGGGCATTGCGCCATCATGCCGGGGTACCAAAGGCAGTGCCAACAGCAGCTCGTCCTCGATCAGCGCAAGCAGATTGAAGGATCGCGACTCGACCAGGATATCCGCCTCGGAATCGACGTCCTGCTCCGCCGCGGTGGCTTCATCCGGTACGAATATGAAGTCGGCATCGACGTGCAAGGGCGTCGTCACCGCTTGCAGGCAGCGCTGGCAGGTCAGGTGCACAAGCACATCGGCATCCAGGTGCAGACCGGGCTGCGCAGGGGCCCCACGCACGGCACGAACCTCGCCCGCGACACGCCAGCTTGCCGAGTCGTCGGCCGAAGCTGGAGCATCCGGATGTGTACTGGCGTTCAGTCGCTTGAACTGTCGCACCGGGGTCACGCCCTCCAGCGAAGCCGAGCGGTCGGCAAATGCCCTGATATCGAGGTGCCGAGGATCGAATTTTTTTCCGCGCATCGGCTCAGTGTACGGCGCGCATTCGCATCCCGGGCTCGGTCGACAGATGTCCCGCGCGGTTGCCGGCAAGCCTGTTGGACAATCGGCCATGACCGCTTCTCGTCCATTGATCCTCGCGTCCACCTCTCCGTACCGACGCGAACTGCTGGCCCGCCTGAAAATCGCTGTTCGACGTGGTGTCGCCGATGGTCGACGAGACCGCCGCATGCGGGTGAAACGGTGCGAGCAACTGTCCGGCCGGCTGGCATTGGCCAAGGCACGCGCTGTCGCGCGCGCTTTCCCGATGCGGTGGTGATCGGCTCGGACCAGGTGGCTGCACTCGGCGATCAGGTGCTCGGCAAACCGGGCGACCATTCGCGTGCAGTAGCTCAACTGCGCGCGCATGCGCGGGCAGACGATCCACTTCGAGACGGCGGTGGCCGTGGTCTGCCATGCGCTTGCCTTCGAGCGCAGCGCGCGCGAGCCGGTCGAGGTGCGGATGCGTGAGCTCAGCGACGAAGAGATCGAGCGTTATCTGCAGCTGGAGCCGGCCTACGATTGCGCTGGCAGCGCCAAATGCGAAGGGCTCGGCATCAGTCTCATGTCCGCCATCCGCAGCGACGACGCCACTGCCTTGATCGGACTGCCCATGATCAAGACCGCGGAGCTGCTGCGTCAGGCGGGAATCGACCCGCTGGCTCCTGCACCGCAACCGGCGCCTGTCGGAGGACTGCAATGAGCCCAGGCACCAACGGGCGCCTGTATCTGGTACCGAACACGCTGGACTTCGGGCTGGCCGCCGGTCAACTGCCCGCCGCGCTCGACGACTTGCTGCCGGCGGGCGTGATCCGGATCGCCGCGAGACTCGAACACTGGGTCTGTGAAAATGCGAAGACAACCCGCGCGTTGCTCAAACGCGTCGACGCCGTCACGCCGCTGGCCGCGCCGCTGCAGGCCTTGTCGATCGTTGAACTGCCGCGGCCGGCCAAGGGCGGCGCGGCGCGCGGCGGGCCGACACCAGCACAGTGGAACGAGCTGTTGAAGCCGGCATTCGCCGGCCACGATGTCGGGCTGTTGTCCGAGGCCGGACTGCCTGCCGTCGCCGATCCGGGTGCCGGCCTCGTGCAGGCGGCGCACGATCTGGGGCTCGAAGTGATCGCATTGGCCGGCGCCAGTTCGCTGCTGCTGGCATTGGCCGCCAGTGGACTGCAGGGTCAGAGCTTCGCGTTCGTCGGCTATCTGCCGGTCGACGCGAGTTCGCGAACAATCGCGAATCCGTGAACTGGAAGCGCTTTCGCTGCGCGCCCGACAGACTCAACTGATGATCGAGACGCCGTATCGCAACCCGGCGTTGCTGAGTGCGCTGCTGGCCTCGTTGCAGCCGACGACGCGGCTCGCAGTGGCCTGTGGCCTGACGATGCCCGGCGGCTTCAATCGCAGCGCAACCGTTGCCGAGTGGCGCCGGCAAGCGCTCAGCCTGCCGGCCAATGTGCCGGCTGTTTTTTCAGTGCTGGCCGCTGGTGGCTGACTCGACCGGCTTGGCGCCGAACAGCGCCGCGACCTTGCGCTTGGGCTTGATATTGGCCGAAACACCGCGCGCTGCCGGCGCAGCAGACGCCTTCTCCCAGCTCGGCTTGGCATCGGACGGCGCTTCGTAGGGCCTGTCGAAAAAAGGGTCGCGCGATGGTTGCGGACTGCTGCGCAGCGGCGCCGACCGCGGTGGCGCGTCGGCCACAACGGCTTCTTGCCGAAAGCGTTCGCGTTGGTCCCGCCGGGGCGGCTCGTCGTCGAGCTCGAGCGGCTCCAGTTCGACCTTCTTCTTGATCAGTTTTTCGATATCACTCATCAGCCGCGCATCGTCGCGGGTGACCAGCGTGACCGCCAGGCCCGATGCGCCTGCCCGGCCGGTGCGGCCGATGCGATGCACGTAATCTTCGGCATTGAACGGCACGTCGAAGTTGAAGACTGCCGGCAGATCAGCAATATCCAGGCCCCGCGCCGCGACATCGGTGGCCACCATCACCTCGACCGAGCCGGCCTTGAAGGCATCCAGCGCCTTCAGTCGCTCGTCCTGCGACTTGTCGCCGTGCAAGGCCGTGGTACGCAGACCGTCGCGTTCGAATGAACGCGCCAGCCGGGCGCAACCCAGCTTGGAATTGACGAATACCAGCGCTTGCGTCAGTTGCCGATCCTTGATCAGCCGCAACACAGCACGACGTTTGTCGTCGGTGTCGACGCTGTAGAAGCGTTGTTCGACATTGGTCGCCGTGGCATTCGGCCGCGCCACCTCGACCAGCACCGGATCCTGCAGATAACTCTCGGCCAGACGCTTGATCTCGGGCGAAAAGGTGGCAGAGAACAGCAGCGTCTGGCGCTGCTTCGGCAGATAACTGAGGATGCGTTGCAGGTCAGGCAGGAAGCCGATGTCGAGCATGCGGTCGGCTTCGTCGAGAACCACGTATTCAACCTGGTTCAAGACGCAGTTCTTCGCCTCGATGTGGTCGAGCAGACGGCCAGGTGTCGCGATCAACACCTCGACGCCGGCTTTCAGCTCGGCGGTCTGCGGCTTCATGTCGATGCCACCGAACACCACGGCTGCGCGCAGCTTGGTATGTTGCGAATAAGTCTTCACGTTGTTGGCGACCTGATCGGCCAGCTCACGCGTCGGCGCAATGACCAGCGCTCGCACCGGATGGCGGGCCGGCGAGACGCTGGAGGTCTCGTGGCGCAGCATCTTCTGCAGCAGCGGGATCGAGAAGGCCGCCGTCTTGCCGGTTCCGGTCTGTGCGGCGCCCATCACATCGCGGCCGGCGAGCACAACCGGAATCGCCTTGGCCTGGATCGGCGTCATCATCAGATAACCCGACTCGGCGACCGCGCGAAGCAGTTTGGGGTCGAGCGGCAAGGTGTCGAATCGGGCAGGCGCGGGCGCGGCTGCCACGGTCTCGGGCGTTGCGCCGTCGACCAACTGTGTAGCTTCAATCATGCGTGATTATCGCGCGTGTCGGCATTTTCGGCGGGTCGGCACGCCAAGTGCCCTTCTCGTCGCCCCCTAAAATCGCTCGATCGAAGCGCCAGCCATCGCCCGGCGCCCCGCGTCAGTCGGCACCTTTCCCTCAACCAATTTGCAGGGTATTTCATGATCCTCGTCACCGGCGGCGCCGGCTTCATCGGCGCCAATTTTGTGCTCGACTGGCTGGCCCAGAGCGACGAGTCGGTGGTCAACCTCGACGCGCTGACCTATGCCGGCAATCGCGAGAGCCTGGCTTCGCTCGATGGCGATTCGCGGCATGTCTTCGTCCACGGCGACATCGGCGACCGCGCCCTGCTCGATCGCCTGTTCGCCGAGCACAAGCCGCGCGCAGTCATCCATTTCGCTGCCGAAAGCCATGTCGACCGCAGCATCCACGGCCCCGGCGCGTTTGTGCAGACCAACGTCAACGGCACGTTCACATTGCTCGAAGCGGCCCGCGGCCACTGGACGAGCCTGGGCGATGCCGACAAGGCGGCTTTTCGCTTCCACCATGTGTCGACCGACGAGGTCTACGGCTCGTTGGCGAAGACCGATGCGCCGTTCACCGAGACGCATCTGTATCAACCGAACAGTCCCTATTCGGCGAGCAAGGCGGCCAGCGACCACCTGGTCCGCGCCTGGCATCACACCTACGGCCTGCCGGTTCTGACCACCAACTGCAGCAACAACTACGGGCCGTTCCACTTTCCGGAAAAGCTGATCCCGCTGATGATCGTCAATGCGCTGGCTGGCAAACCGTTGCCCGTCTACGGCGATGGCCAGCAGGTGCGCGACTGGTTGTATGTGAAGGACCATTGTTCAGCCATTCGCGAGGTCCTGGCTCGCGGGCGGGTCGGCGAAACCTACAACGTCGGTGGCTGGAACGAGAAGCCGAATATCGAGATCGTGCAGACGGTCTGCACGCTGCTCGACGAGCTGCGGCCCGACCCGGCCGGCAGCCATTCGCGGCTGATCACCTACGTCACCGACCGCCCGGGCCACGACCGTCGTTACGCAATCGATGCCCGCAAACTGGAACGCGAACTCGGCTGGAAACCCGCCGAAACTTTCGAGACCGGTATTCGCAAGACGGTCCAGTGGTACCTGGCTCACGCCGATTGGGTCGAACGGGTGCAAAGTGGCGCTTACCGCGAATGGCTGGATCGCAACTACAGGGCCCGCGACGACCAGAAGACGGCAATGCAAGGCGGCGCAGCCTGATGAAGATTCTGTTGCTCGGCAAAGGGGGCCAGGTCGGCTGGGAATTGCAGCGCTCGCTGGCAACCTTGGGCGAGGTGGTCGCGCTCGATTTCGACAGCACCGATTTCAGCGCCGATTTCTCGAAGCCCGAATCACTGGCGGCAACCATTCGTGCGATTGCGCCGCAGATCATCGTCAATTCGGCCGCCCACACCGCCGTCGACAAGGCCGAAAGCGAGCCCGCGCTGGCACGCGCCATCAACGCCACCGCGCCCGCCGTGCTGGCACGCGAAGCAGCCGTCAGCGGCGCCTGGCTGCTGCACTACAGCACCGACTATGTGTTTGACGGCAGCGGCAGCACGCCGTGGGTCGAGGATTCACCGACCGGGCCGCTCAGTGTCTACGGCCAGACCAAACTCGAGGGCGAAAACGCCATCCGCGCCAGTGGCTGCCACCATCTGATTCTGCGAACCAGCTGGGTCTACGCGGCCCGCGGCGGCAACTTTGCCAAGACCATGCTGAAACTGGCGAAAGAGCGCGAACAGCTCAGCGTGATCGACGATCAGATCGGCGCGCCCACCGGCGCCGAGCTGCTGGCCGATCTGAGTGTTCATGCACTGCGAACGGCGCTGCAACAAACGGCGGTGTCCGGCACCTACCATGCCGTTGCGGCCGGCGAGACAAGCTGGCACGGTTATGCCCGCCACGTGATCGATTTCGCCCGCCGCGCCGGCCAGCCGATCAAGGTGGCCGACAGTGCCATCGCAGCCGTGCCGACCAGTGCATTTCCGACGCCCGCCAGACGGCCTGGCAATTCGCAGAATGGCAACCGACAAGCTGCGCCAGACCTTCGGCGTCACGCTGCCCGACTGGCGAGTCGGGTGTCGATCGAATGCTGAGCGAAGTGATTGCCTGAACACCGAGAAGAGATTGTCATGACCCGCAAAGGAATCATCCTCGCCGGAGGCTCGGGCACCCGGCTGCATCCGGCCACGCTGGCCATCAGCAAGCAATTGCTGCCGGTCTACGACAAGCCGATGGTCTATTACCCGTTGTCGACGCTGATGCTGTCTGGCATCCGCGACATCCTGGTGATCAGCACGCCGCAAGATACGCCGCGCTTCGAAGCGCTGCTCGGTGACGGCGAGCGCTGGGGTTTGAACTATCAGCTACTGCGTGCAACCCAGCCCTGACGGCCTGGCGCAGGCCTTCATCCTCGGGCGCGATTTCATCGGCGGCGCGCCCAGCGCGCTGGTGCTCGGCGACAACCTGTTTTTCGGCCACAGTTTCCAGCAGTTGCTCGAATCGGCTGACGCGCGTGAAACCGGTGCAACGGTGTTTGCCTATCACGTGCATGACCCTGAGCGATACGGCGTGGTCGAGTTCGATGCCGAGCGACGCGCGCTGAGCATCGAGGAAAAGCCGAAGCAGCCGAAAAGCAACTATGCGGTGACCGGCCTTTATTTCTACGATGAGCAGGTCTGCGACATCGCCGCCAGCATCAAGCCCTCGGCGCGCGGCGAACTCGAGATCACGACGGTCAACGCGCACTATCTGCAGCAAGGCCAGCTCGATGTCGAGATCATGGGCCGCGGCTATGCCTGGCTCGATACCGGCACCCACGACAGCCTGCTCGAGGCCGGCCAGTTCATCGCCACGCTGGAAAAGCGCCAAGGTCTGAAGGTCGCATGCCCGGAGGAAATCGCCTACCGATCGGGCTGGATCGATCGGCGGCAATTGCAGGCGCTGGCCGAGCCGCTGGCCAAGAACGGCTATGGCCAGTACCTGTTGCAAATCCTCGACGAGCGGGTGTTCTGATGAAGCTCACCACGAACGGCAATCGACGGCGTGCTGATCTTCGAGCCCAAGGTGTTCGGCGACGAGCGTGGCTTCTTCATGGAAAGCTTCAATCAGAAGGTCTTCGAGGATGCCGTCGGCCAATCGCGTCACCTTCGTTCAGGACAACCATTCGCGCTCGGCCGCGCGGCGTGTTGCGCGGCCTGCATTTCCAGCGCCCGCCACACGCGCAGGGCAAGCTGGTTCGGGTGACGCAGGGCAGCGTCTTCGATGTTGCGGTCGATATCCGCCGCGACAGCCCGACGCTTCGGCCAATGGGTCGGCGTCGAACTGAGCGGCAGCAACCACAAGCAGATGTGGATCCCGCCGGGCCTGGCGCACGGCTTCATGGTGACCAGCGACAGCGCCGATTTCCTGTACAAGACAACCGACTACTACGCGCCGGAACTCGAAGGCGCAGTGCGTTGGGATGATCCGCAGCTGGCGATCGCCTGGCCGCTCGACGCGCTCGGCGGCGAGCCGCCGTCGCTGTCAGGCAAGGACGCAGACCGCGCCGTCATTGACCGCCCTGCGCTGATGGGCTGGCACGGTCGTCTCGCACTCGACTACGATTTCGATGGCGAGACGACCCGATCGCGCAGCCGCCATCACGGGCCGATGCGGGTACTGGCCAGCCTGTATCCGGAAGGGCCGCGGGTCTGCCATCACATCCTGGTCCATCCGCCCGGTGGCTGGTCGGCGGCGATGTACTCGAACTGTCAATGCGACTCTCCGCGGGCAGCCATGTGGTACTGACGACTCCAGGTGCGACGCGTTTCTACCGCAGTGCGGGCGAGTTGGCGCAGCAACAGGTCGATGCGAGCGTGGCCGCCGGCGCGCGCCTCGAATGGCTGCCGATGGAAACGATCTGCCACCGCGCCACGCGGGCCGAAAATCGCTTGAGCTTCAGCCTCGATGCCGGCGCTCGAGATGATCGGCTGGGACACGCTGGCGCTTGGCCTGCCCGCCAGTGGCGAACCTTTCGACCAGGGCAGCATCACTGCAGCAGATCGAGCTGCCAGGCTGTTGGTTGGAGCGCGCATTCGTCGATGGCGCCGATCGCCGTCTGCTCGATGGCCCGCTCGGCTGGGCCGGCCACGCGCGTGCTGGCAATCGTCTGGTTCAGCCGGGGGCGATGCGATCGACGACAGCGCTGCGCGCAGCGCCTGCTCGAACTGGCCCGCGAAGCACGCGGCAGTAGCTGGTTGGCCCGGCAGCGCCGGCGCCACCTCGCCGAACGATCGCCTGGTCGTGCTGCGGGTGCTGGCGCAACGGACCGAACCGGCGATGCAAGCTGTTGTCGCAGGTTCGCGCGAGTCTGGCGCCAGGCGGCATGGGCGCTGGCCGCCAATCCGCCACGAATCTGGCGCACTAGCTGATCTGCGCTTCAGCGCTGGCTTCGCGCCTTGCGCTTGTCGATGTCGCCGAGCTGCGCCTTCAGCAGCGCCAGCAGGACCCGCGCATTGGCCTCGGTCATGCTGAGGACGCTGGTTGGCGTGGTTCGTCGCCAGGCGGGCGCGGCGCCAGTTGGGCATCGATGGCAAACTCGACCAGGCCATTGCCCTGCTTGGCGGCCTTCAGACGCTGCAATTCGATGTGGTAGGTTTTCAAGAGTTTTCTCCGCCGCAGCAACGCGGCATCGATGACGCCAGCCGCAATTGTCGACACGTTCAACCAGGCAAACTGCGATGATTCGAGTCGGAAAGTTTATCGAATGATCGGACACTGCAACAGTCCTCGGCGCCGCCGCCAGGCCCTGCACATGCTCGGCGGTGTCGTGGCCGGCTGGCCGGCCTGATTGCCGGCCGGCGCCACCGGCTCGTGGCGCAGCGGCCATCGAACTGCCCACGCAGCGCCTGGTGCCCGGCGGCATCGCGCTGCTCGACATCGCCGCAGCGGCACGGCGCGGCCCCGCGCGTGGGCCGGCGAACGCCCGGCCTTGGTCGTCGAAAGCGCGCAAGGCTGGATCGCCGTGATCGGCATCGCGCTGTCGGCGCCGCCTGGCCAGCCAACAGGTTCGCGTGCAGCTGCCCGGGCAGCCGGCCGAAACCATCGAGCTATCACGATCGGCGCCGGCCGACTATGCCGAGCAGCGACTGACAGTCAAACCCGGCAAGGTCGATCTGTCGTCGCGCGACCTGGCCCGCCACCAACGCGAACGCGCACATCAGGCACAGGTGATCGCCACGGTCAGCGACGACAGCCGGCGTCGCTGCGCCTGCAGGCCACCGACCGAAGGCCGGCGGTCGAGTTCGTTCGGCCTGCGCCGCTTCTTCAATGGCAAGCCGCGCAATCCGCACAGCGGGATGGACATCGCAGCGCCGACCGGGTCCGCCAGTGGTCGCTCCGGCGGCAGGACGGGTGATCGATGTCGGCGACTATTTTTTCAACGGCAATACCGTCTGGCTCGACCATGGCGCCGGCCTGCTGTCGATGTTCTGCCACCTCGATTCGACACTCGGTGCGGGTCGGCGACCGGGTCGCCGCCGGTCAGCGCATTGCAACCGTCGGCGCCACCGGACGGGTCACCGGCCCGCACCTGCATTGGTCGGTCAGCCTGAATCAGGCGATGGTCGATCCGGCGCTGTTTCTCTGAGTCTTCGACCGCGCCGTGACTTCAGGCGGCGGCAAATCGCCTGCGCATGCCGCACCGCACTGCATTGAACAGCAGCACCGCGACACCCACCGGCCGCGATCCCGACCAGCCCGTTCAGCAGAGCGGGCAGCAACGCCGCCGATCAGCCCGCCGCCGCCTCGCCCCAAGCGCGTCGATCGCATGGCCAAGCGGCGCAATGCCATGGCTCAGGATGCCGCCGCCGACCAGAAACATCGCGGCGGTGCCGGCGATCGTCAGGCCCTTCATCAGATAAGGCGCGGCGAGAAGATGCCACGGCCGACCGCAGCCCGGGCGCCGGCGAGCCTGCTCATATACAAGCCCAGATCATCGAGCTTGACGATGCCGGCGACAAAGCCGTAAACACCCACCGTCATGATCGCCGCGATACCGATCAGCACCGACGACCTGGGTCAGGAAGTCGGCCGCCTGCACGGTGCCCAGCGTGATCGCGATGATTTCGGCCGACAGGACGAAATCGGTGCGGATCGCGCCCTTGATCTTGTCCTTCTCGAAGGCCACCAGATCGAGCTTCGGGTCGGCAACAGCCTTGGCCAGCTCGGCATGGTCGAGCCTCGTCGTCGTCGCGCGCTGTGAGAAACTTGTGGGCAAGCTTCTCGAACCCTTCGAAACACAAGAACAGCCCGCCGAGCATCAGCAACGGGGTTACTGCCCAGGCAATGAAGCTGCTGATGGCCAATGCCAGCGGCACCAGAATCGCCTTGTTCATTGCCGAGCCCTTGGCAACCGCCCAGACCACCGGCAGTTCGCGGTCAGCGGCGACGCCACTGACCTGCTGGGCATTGAGCGCCAGATCGTCGCCGAGCACACCGGCGGTCTTTTTCGCTGCGACCTTGGTCAGGACCGCAACATCGTCGAGTACCGTGGCGATATCGTCTAGCAGGGCAAGCAAGCTTGAAGCCATGGCAGCGGCAGCAGGTGCGCAACCTGGACGCCAGGCTGGCGGGAGGGAACAATCCGGATGGGCGGCGGGATAACGGTCGGTCAGGCAGCCGTGCCGTCCATGGTAACTGCACAGTGACGGTCAATGACGGCCGGAAGCGGCAGCAGCGCGAATGACCGGAACCGCATACTCGCGGCCCACAACTGCGCGCGCATAGAAATAATTGATGCGGGCGCGCTCGCTCAAACTGTCGAGAGGCACAGTGCCGCCATCGTCACACGGGAATGCCAAGGCCCTGCCCTCGCTGAAGAGAGACTGAAACCGCAATTCGTAACTCGGTGGCAAATCGAGGCTGATCGGAATGCTATTCATGACGTCTCCAGCGCGCAGCAGATATGGCAAGATTAAATCGCAACACATCAAGTTGCATCGGGTGCCAGCCACTGCGCAATGTCAGTGAAATGCGCAACATCGGGTCAGGCTTTGGACGACAGTGCGCGCTGGATCCGTCATGCTTGCCCCGCCGGGCGCCAGACGCCCAACGTGTCAACGCAGTTCAGATGACGCTGCGATTGAGGCGAATTTCCTCGATGCGGGCGCCGCCGATTTCGACCGTCTTGGCCGACGACGGCTCGCGCTTGAAACCGGCCAGCTCGACAAAGCGCATGGTTCGTTCGAAGCGCATCGGCAACCAGATGCTGACCTTGGTGCAGCCCTCTTCTTGCAGACCGTCTCGCGCTGCATCCCACAAGGCAAGGCCGACACCTCGCCCCCAGTGTGACGGGCTGACGTAGACGGCCCACAACTCGCCAGTCGTCGACGGTGTTCCCTTGTCGCGTGAGCGATCGAATCCGACAAAGCCGACCACCTTGTCGTTGTCGGTTGCCACCAGCACTTGGGGTTCGCACAGATCGATGGCCTCGCGCCAATACGACTGACAGCGGTCGAGCGCAAAGCTGTGCATCGCTTCGGCCGGCCCCGCGGCGCTGACCGCTGCCTGCCACGCGGCGACATGGACTTCGCCAATCGGTTTGGCATCGCGCAACGAAGCGGGACGAACAGGGAATGTGGTTCGAGCGACGGACGGGTCGGAAGTAGTCAATGACATGGGAAAAAATTCACTGGGGCGACATCCCCGACAGCACCGGCACGATGTGCGGAAACTGAACGGGCCTGCCGAGGACGAAGAAAAATGAATGCGAAACAGACTGGTGAATTGTCGCCGCCCTGCGCGCGTGCGACCACCACGGCCGAATGACCTTGCCCCTCAACCGACTGTTGATCCACTGGCGTCGACAGCGCCACACGCCAAGCGATGTTGCTCGTGAACAACGAACTCGGCCGACGCCGGTTCGAAATCCCAGCGCTCGACCAGCACCTGCCGCGCCCCGTCCGGTTGCGATCGACTGTCGTCCGTCGGGGCGTCGAACCGAATCAGGTTGACGGAATTCTCGGCCTCGTGGCGAACCCGGCTTGACAGTGCCGTTCCTGCCTGCACCGCCCACAGCGGCCGCTGCAGATTCGGTCCGGCGTGATGCAAGGCGCGTACGAAAGGCAGGTGAATATGGCCACCCAAAATGAGATCGGCGCCGGCTGCGCCCCACCGACGAATGGCCTCGGCGTGGCCATGCAGCAGGTTGTGCCGGTCCGTCGGCCGGCTGACCGACACCGGCTGATGTGTGACAACAATTCGCAACTGGCCAGGGGCCGCTGCCCACAGTCGCTGCGCCACCCGTTCGATCTGTGAGCTGTCGAGCTCGCCATCGACATGGCGCCAGCGGCGCGTCGTATTCAGGGTCAGCAGCAGCAGATCTGGCAGATCCAGTTCCGGTTCAAGATCGGGGCCGAAAAATCGGCGGAAGTTGCGATAGGGCCAAAAAATCCGCTCGACCACATTGAACAGCGCGATGTCGTGGTTGCCTGGAATGGCCAACTCGCGCGGCACTTTCAACCGGTCGATGAATGCACGCGCCGCCTGGAACTGCGCCACCGTGGCGCGCTGCGTGATGTCGCCCGATACGAGCAGGACGTCCGGTCTCTGCCGGTCGACCAGCTGTGCCAGCGCCTGCACGACCGGGGCCCGCTCGGTTCCGAAATGGGTATCCGAAATCTGCAGCACACTGGTCATGCCGCGGTGCTCTCAGTGACTGGTCCATCCGCAACCATGCGCTTGATCAGCCACAGTGGTTGTTCGCAGACGCTGAACTCGAAGGGTGGCTGCATCCAGACGATTTCGCCGTCGGTCGCCAGTTTCAGCCGGCGCCGGCCCCATCGGCTCTTCGGCGCCACGCGCATGCGCTCGAAGGCCAGGCTACGCACCGAATCAGCGTCGCCAAGCTGACCGATGGCGCCCAGCAACGCCATGCCAAACATGCTGAGGGTGCCGATGGCCCGCGGCGCAATGGCGACCAGCCGGCCGCGATCCAGCTCGGGCGCCTCTCTGATCCCGATCTGGTCGAGCTGCAGCCGGTTGTTGCCGACAAACAGCGTCGGCGTCTTGATGACTCGCGCGCCGCTGCCCGCCCCTGACTGGCCGGTCGGCGCCAACGGGGGTTCGTCGCCCGTCCAATCGACCGTCAGCAGCAATTGCCGATGCTCGCGCAGCAGGCTGACCGTCGCGGCAATCATCGCGATCACACGGCTGCGTCCGAAGCGATTCTTGAATCCCTCACGATCCTCGAGCAGTTGCGGATACAGGCCCAGGCTGGCATTGACAAGAAAGATCTTGCCGTTGACGCGGCCCACCTGAACCGGTGTCGGATGGCCACTCAGCAGCAACTCGAGGGCTGCCGGCGTCTCTTCCGGAATACCGTGGGTGCGTCCGAAATAATTGAAGGTGCCCTGCGGTAGAACGCCAAATGCACAGCCGCTGCCAATCGCCGCCTGTGCCACTGCATTGATGGTGCCGTCGCCGCCAGCGGCGACGACCACACCGCCGGCTGCGCGGGCGGCTTCGACTGCCTGGCCTGCAACCCGCTCGATCGGGCGCTGTCGATCGAACAGCAGCAACTCATGGTGGCGCCCGGCGCGCCCCATGGCGTTGCCAATCGCACCGACCCGTGCCTGCCGATCCTGATGCCCCGATCCGGCATTCAGCACGATGAACACCGGGCCCGCTGCCGAGGGTACCGTCATCCGCCGGGCAAGGCGTCGTGCAGGGCCACCAGCTCCTGAGTCAGCCGGTGGCGCGGATCGAGATGGATCATCGGGGTGGCCAGTTGATGAGACTCGCGGATCCGGACCGACGCGCCGATATACGGCTGCAAGACCGGCAGCCCTTCGTCGATCAGTTCCTGGACAAGCCGCTGAGGCAGGTTGGCGCGCGGCTGGAACTGGTTGACGATGATCCCCTCGACCCGCAGCCCGGGGTTGTGATCGGCCTTGATCTCTTCCACGTTTTCGAGCAGCGTATACAGCGCCCGGCGCGAAAAATCGTCGCAGTCGAACGGGATCAGGCAGCCTTCAGCGGCGATCAATGCCGAGCGGGTGAAAAAGTTCAGCGCCGGCGGGGTATCGATGTAGATCCGATCGTAGCGATCGGCAATCTCGTCGAGCGCCTCGCGCAGCTTGTAGATCTTGTGCCGCGATTCGAGCTTGGCCTGCAATTCGTCGAGCGCGTTCGATGACGGCATCAGGTGCAGGCGCTCGAACGGCGTTTCGTAGATGAATTCGGCGGTCGATTCGGGGGCGGGCCAGAAATTTCAGCGTCTGCTCGAACATTTCCGCCACATTGACCATCGGCGCATCGGCGGCCTCGCCGAGCAGGTAGCGGGTCGAGTTGCACTGCGAATCCAGATCGACCAGCAATGTCCGCAGGCCCTGATGCGCGCTGATCGCAGCCAGATTGCAGGTGATCGTTGATTTGCCGACCCCGCCCTTTTGATTGAAAACGACACGCCGCATGCTGGGTTCCCGCTGTTTCTTGATGGCTGCAACTGCCGACGAACCGATCGCCGGCCCGGATCGAATCGAATACCGGACCCGATTGTGCCCTGCAGCAAAAGTGCCGTGCAGCTCCGGATCGCGAGCAGCCGACTCGGTCAGAAACGGCTGCGTGGAGACGATCGATCGAGTTGCTGCTGCAACGACTGATTGAGTCGCGCATACACCTGCAATTGAGCGTTCAGTCCACGCAGGCGATCAGCCAGGCGTTTGCTCAGCCCGATCATCAATTTGGCTCCGACCCGCGGGTGTTCATCGATCAGGCGCTGCAACGCCTTGCGAGTCAGCCCTGCAGCCTGCAGCGAACTGGCGGCTGTACACGTTGCCGAGCGCGGCGAGCCATCGAGCAGGCCCATTTCGCCAATCACGCTACCGGCGCCGAGCACCGAAATCGATACCTGCCCGCCACCTGCCGGATCGACTGTTTCGACCGACACCTCGCCGTTGAGTATCAACAACAGATAACTGGTGCGGCTGGCGTCGCCTTCACGAAATACCGTCGCCCCGGACGGGTACTGCACCAGCCCCATGTAGCCCACCACACAGGCGGCTTCGTCCGCATCAAGGTCGGCCATCGCCCCGTCGGTTCGAAGCAGTCCGGTCGCCAGGTCGGCGAGCGCCGGATTGGCCGTCAAGGACCGCGCCAGGCGAGTCGCGTGCTGATCGGCATCGTCAGCATCGCCCGGTCCGGGAATCAGAGAGTCCATTTTTTACCTCATGAACTGAGGGCATGCGCGGCGTCCAGCCGAGATAGCATCACCGCCGTCGCCATGGGCCGATCGGCCGGCCTGCCGACGCGTCGCCTGTTGCCGGGTCCGAATCTTCAAATCGCCACGTTCCATACCATGCCCTCCGCGCAGAACCCGCACGATCCGACCTCGCACTTCATCCGCATTCTGCGTCGGTTTGCGGCCACGCCGAAAATGTACCTTGTGACGCGTGTTCACCCGCACGGACTCATCCCGTGTCGCCTTTGGCGCCAGTCGGGCTGGCTGCTCGGTATGCCGTTCGCGGTGCTCGCGCAGACCGACGCCATTCAGCCAGCCGCGCCGGCTGCATCGACGCCACAAGCGGAAAAGCCGGTGCACGAAAAGCGCCGGTGAACCGTCAACGTTGCAGCGTGTGCAAATCACCGGCAATGCCAACGCCGACGACGACGAGCAGCGCCGTCGGTCGACTGCCGCCAAGATCATCATCGGACGTGAGGAAATCGAACGCTTCGGCGACGACAATGTTTCCGACGTATTGAAGCGTCTGCCGGGCGTGACCACGGGCGGTGCTCCCGGACGGCGCGGCGGCCCTCGGATGCGCGGCTTGAGCGGTGGCTACACCCAGCTGCTGATCGATGGAGAGCGCATTCCGGCCGGCTTCTCGCTCGAATCGCTGACCCCCGATCAGGTCGAGCGGATCGAGATCCTGCGCGCACCGACGGCCGAATTCGGCGCCCGGGCGATTGCCGGGACGATCAATATCGTGCTGCGTGAGGCATTGCAAAAGCGCCTCAACGATCTGCGCATCAGCGGTGGTGTCGAGCGCGGTCATGTCTCGCCCGGTTTGTCGTGGACGCGCAACGACAAGCTCGGCGACCGCCGATGGCGATGTCTACAACCTGTCGGTCTCGGCATTCCGCCGCAATCGCGCCGATACCATCGACAACCGGACGACGCTGTCCGAAATCGACAGCGGTACAGTTGTGCTGCAACAGGACGAGACCGGCGGGGACCGCGATCATCGCATCGGCATGAACGTAAGCGGCCGTCTTCAGTGGCGATTTGGTGGCGGCAGCAGTCTGAGCCTGCAGCCATTCATGTTCGCCTCGCGCAGCGACAGCCAGGGCCTCCGTCATCTCGGCAATCGATCGGCGCCGTGCCTGCGCTCTATGCCGACGCCGATCTCGACAGCGCCAGCCGCTACACCGTGGCCCGGATCAACGCCCAGTGGCAGCAGCGGCTGGGCAGCGATTCAAGGCTCGATCTGCGGCTCGGCACCGGTGGCTTCGAGAGCCGATCGAACAACCTGCGGCTCGAGGCCGACGCCGTCGGACAGCTGCTGCGCCGGCTCGATGAAAGCAGCTCGATTCGGGAGCGGTCGCTGACATCGATCGGCAAGCTGTCGCATGAACTCGCCAGCGAACACAGCCTGGTCACCGGCTGGGACATCGAGTTGATTCGCCGCGAAGAGCAACGCAGCAGCATTCAAAACGGCGTGCCGTTGTTGAACAATTTCAACAACGAGGTCAACGCCTCGTCGCAACGGGTGGCGCTTGTATGCGCAGGACGAATGGAGTCCGAACAAGCAATGGTCGGCCTACGCCGGTCTGCGCTGGGAACAGATCGCCACGCGCAGCGAGGACAGCGCCAATCCGGTGCAGCCAGCGCAATGCGGTCTGGACGCCGCTGCTGCAGGCGCTCTGGAAACCTGACGAAAAAAGCCGTGACCAGATTCGGCTGGCGCTGACGCGAAGCTACAAGTCACCGACGCTGCGCAACCTGATCGCCAGGCCGTCGCTGTCGACCCGTTATCCGGCACCCGGGCCGAATGTCGCCACCAGCGCCGACAGCATCGGCAACCCGCAACTGCGCCCCGAGCTGGCGACCGGGCTCGATCTCGCTTACGAACACTATCTGCCGGCGGGCGGCCTGGTCAGCGTCAACGTGTTTCACCGCCGCATCACCAACCTCATTCGCACCGTCACCAGTCTGCAAACCGTGCCGTGGGCGTCGCAACCACGCTGGGTTTCGCAGCCGCAGAATTTCGGCCATGCGGTAACCCAGGGCATCGAACTGGAAGCCAAGGGTCGACTCGACGAGCAGGTGCCCGAATGGCCGGCCGTTGCGCTGCGAAGCAACCTGAGTGTGTTCCGCTCGCGGGTCGACGGCGTTCCGGGGCCCGACAATCGCCTCGACGAGCAACCATCGGCAACCGCCAATCTCGGCGCCGATTACCGCTTCCGCGGCTTGCCGCTGACGCTTGGCGGCAACCTGAACTGGACGCCGAGTTATGTCGTCCAGCAGACCGTCGAGCAGCGGCGCAGCAGCACCACCAAGCGAAGCTTCGAGGTCTTCGCAAGCTGGGTCTTCAACCCGAGCGCTGCATTGCGAATCAGCGCCAACGACATCGCGCCGCTCGACTACACAACGGTCAGCAACTTCGATGTCGGCAATCTGCGCGACAGCAGTGAAAACCGCAGCCACACACGCACCCAGTGGAATCTGCGGCTGGAGTTGAAGCTCTGACCGGATGCAGCACGCCGTTACATAGAAACATCGCACCCGAGCCGAAGGCGTGCGAGTGTTCCGGTGTCACGGTCTGCGGTCAGGCCCGCATCAGTTCGATGCCCAGGTTACCGTTGTCCGCTGCCGACTCGTCGTCGTCAAGATCTTCACCGAGGAAGCCGCCGCTCTGGTGAGCCCACAGGCGCGCGTACAGCCCGCCTCTGGCCAGCAAGCTGCGATGATCACCTTCCTCGACGACGCGTCCCTTGTCCAGCACGATCAACCGGTCCATCGCGGCAATCGTCGACAGCCGGTGCGCAATCGCCACCACCGTTTTTCCTTCCATCAGGCGATAAAGGCTTTGCTGGATCGCCGCTTCGACTTCGCTGTCGAGCGCGCTGGTGGCTTCGTCGAGCAACAGGATCGGTGCATCCTTCAGCATCACCCGCGCGATCGCGATGCGCTGTCGCTGGCCGCCCGACAATTTGACGCCGCGCTCGCCGACATGGGCGTCGTAGCCGGTTCGGCCGCTCGGATCGGCCAGCCCGGCAATGAACAGCTGAGCCTCGGCACGCTCGGCGGCGGCAATCATCTCGGCATCACTGGCCAGCGGCCGCCCGTAGAGGATGTTGTCGCGCACCGAACGGTGCAACAACGAGGTGTCCTGCGTGACCATGCCGACCTGCGCGCGCAACGAATCCTGCGTCACCGACGCGATATCCTGGCCATCGATCCGCACCCGCCCGCTCTCGATGTCATAAAAACGCAGCAGCAGGTTGACGATGGTCGACTTGCCGGCACCGGAGCGCCCGACCAGGCCGATTTTTTCACCCGGCGCGATGCGCAGGTTCAATTCGTCGATCACCTTTGTCTGGCCACCATAGGAAAAGCTGACCTGGTCGAAGCTGATCTCGCCACGCGTGACCTGCAACGCCTTTGCATCAGTCCGATCCGTCACGGCCAGCGGACGGCACAGCGTATTGATGCCATCCTGAACCGTGCCGATGTGCTCGAAGAGCGATGCAAACTCCCACATCACCCAATGCGAGATGCCGTTCAGACGCAACGCCATCGCAGTCGCCGCGGCGACCGCGCCGATGCCGACCTGGCCGAGCGTCCACAGCCACAAGGTCGTGCCGGCCGTACTGGCGATCAGCGCCATGCTGAGGATGTGATTGACGATCTCGAAACCGGTCACCAGCCGCATCTGGCCATGCGCCGAGACCATGAACTCCTGCATCGCACCACGCACGAACCCGGCTTCGCGCTGCGCATGCGAAAACAGCTTGACGGTGGCGATATTCGCATAGGCATCGGTGACCCGGCCGGTCATCAGCGATCGCGCATCGGCCTGCGCCTTGGCCACCCGGGCCAGCCGGGGAACGAAATAGAACATCGCGCTGACATACAGCACCAGCCATCCGGTAAACGGCAGCAGCAACCACAGATCGAAACCGCCGACCAGTGCGATCATCGTGACGAAATAGATCACGACGAAAACCAGGATATCGGCCAGGATCATCCAGACATCGCGCACGGCCAGCGCGGTCTGCATCACCTTGGTCGAGATGCGACCGGCAAATTCGTCCTGGTAGAAACCCATGCTCTGGCTGAGCATCAGACGATGGAAATTCCAGCGCAGGCGCATCGGAAAATTGGCCGCCAGCGTCTGATGCTTGAACATCGTCTGCAGCGCAATGACGATCGGGCTGGCCAGCAGAATGACCGCCAAGCAGCAGCAGATTGCCGCGCTCGTTGCGCCAGAAGTTGGCTGGCTGTGCTCGGCCCGAGCCAGTCGACGACATTGCCCAGCATGCTGAACAACATCGCTTCGAAAACGCCGATCACGGCGGTCAGCAGCGTCATCGCGAAAATGAATGGCCGCAAGCCGTCGGTGCAGCGCCACAAGAAGGCAAAAAACCCTCTGGGTGGCGAATCGGGCACCGTTTCCGGATAAGGGTGCACCAGATTTTCGAAGGCTTTCAGCACTGGCGATCTCCGGGTTCGGGGATGTCTTGGCGGCCGCCGTGATCCCGGTTCAGAATCGCTTCGCGACACAAGGGCGGAACGATAGCGCACACGGTCGAAAGCGCGGCGAACGGCAGGGTTTCAGCCAGGCTGTCGCCGGTCGCGCCGATCTGTCGCGTGCCGGTCTGCAGCAAATGGACGGCTGCACGAATGCGCGGCAGCCATGGAGAAAGATTCGAATGGAGTTCGATTATCTGGTGGTCGGTGGCGGCTCGGCCGGCTGCGTCCTGGCGGCGCGGCTGAGCGAAGATCCCGCCGTCAGCGTTGGGCTGCTCGAAGCCGGGCCGGCCGACCGCAGCGTGCTGGTGCACTGCCCGGCGGGCATCGCGGTGCTCGCCAAGACCGGCGGCTGCGAACTGGCGTTTCGAGACCGTCGCCCAGCCCGGCCTGAATGGCCGGCGCGGCTATCAGCCGCGCGGCAAGTTGCTCGGCGGATCGAGTTCGATCAACGCGATGGTCTATATCCGCGGCCACCGGGCCGATTACGACGGCTGGGCGGCCGCCGGCAACCCCGGCTGGAGCTACGACGAGGTGCTGCCGTATTTCATCAAGGCCGAACACAACGAGCGCGGCGCCGATGCCTTTCACGGCGCCGACGGCCCGCTCAACGTGATGGACCTGGCTGCACCCGAACCCGCATACGGCACGGTTCGTCGCCGCCGCGGTGCAGGCCGGCTTCCACTTCAACGGCGATTTCAACGGCGCGCAGCAGGAAGGTGTCGGCCCCTACCAGGTCACCCATCGGGCTGGCGAACGCTTCAGCGCCGCCAAGGCCTATCTGACGCCGAACCTCGATCGGCCCAACCTCGACGTGATCACCTGCGGCGCAGGCGACGCGCCTGCTGTTCGACGAGCAGCGTCGCGTGATCGGAATCGAATACCGCCAGGACGGCGCGATCAAACAGCTGCGTGCGCGCCGCGAGGTTCTGCTGTGCGCCGGCGCCTTGCAGTCGCCGCAGTTGCTGATGTTGTCGGGCATCGGCCCCGCCGACCATCTGCAGCAAGCTGGGGATCGCGACCCGTGCACGATCTGCCCGGGGTCGGCTCGCAACCTGCACGACCATCCCGATGTGGTGCAGGTGGTCGACGCGCCGCAGCTGAAGGACCTGTTCGGCCTGTCGATCGGCCGGCGCCTGGCGGCTGCTTGAACGGCGCTCGCGAATGGGCATCGCAGCCGCAGCGGCCTGCTGACGACCAATTTCGCCGAGGCCGGCGGCTTCATCAAGAGCCGACCCGAGGAGTTGCTGCCCGACCTGCAGTTGCATTTCGTCGTCGGCAAACTGGTCGATCATGGCCGCAAGACGGTATTCGGCCATGGCTATTCATGCCATGTCTGTCTGCTTCGCCCGAAAAGCAGAGGCACGCTGCGACTCGCCAGCAACGATCCGATGGCCGCCCCGTTGATCGATCCCAATTTCCTTGCCGAAGCCGACGATCTGCAGGCGATGGTTCGGGGCTTCAAGGCTGATGCGCCAGATCCTGCGGCAGCCGGCGCTGGCCGATCTCGGGGGCGCAGAACTTCCAATGTCGGCCAATGCGCGCAGCGACGACGAAATCAGTCGCTTCATTCGCGAGCATGCCGACACCATCTACCATCCGGTGGGCAGCTGCCGGATGGGCAGCGATTCGCTCGCGGTGGTCGACGCCCAATTGAAGGTTCACGGCGTGCGGGGGCTGCGCGTGGTCGACGCATCGATCATGCCGACGATCGTCGGCGGCAACACCAACGCGCCGACGATGATGATTGCGGAAAAGGCGGCTGACATGATCAAGTCGGCAGCCTGCTTTCCGTCTCCTTGAAAACCCGTCTGGCAGCCCCACTTGCAACCAGGGAAAATGACTCGGTTATCGTTGGTGAGGTCTGCATCCCGCAGGCCCACGCAATACAGGACTTGATGCAATGAAAAAGAGCTGGCTGGCCTTCACGATGTCATTGGCGGTTACCGTGGGCAGCATCGGTGCGATGTTCCTGCCAACCGACGCTGAAGCGCGCCGTTTCGGTGGCGCTCGTTCGCAGGGCATGCAGCGCAGCATGCCGGCGCAGAAGCCGGCCGCGGCACCCACCCCGCAACAGGCACCGACCAACAGTGCAGCCGCGGCGCCGGTGGCCGGTGGCGCTGCCGCCGCAGCGGCGGGCAAGCGTTCATGGATGGGGCCGTTGGCTGGCCTCGCCGCAGGGCTTGGCCTCGCCGCATTGATGAGCCACCTGGGGATGGGCGCCGAGTTTGCCAATTTCATCATGATGGCCTTGCTGGCCGTGGTGGCCTTCGTTGTCATCCGATTGCTGATGCGCCGCTTCGGCCCGCAGGCGGCCAATGGCAGCGGCCCGCGTCTGCAGGCCGCCGGAGCAGGCAACGCAGCTGATCCGATGGCACGTAACGCATTCGGATCCGGCCAGCAGAACTGGGCGCCGCCAACGCCAGCTCAGCAATCGCTGTCGCCAGCCGCATTGGGCGCGGCCGCAACTGATGCCAATCCGGCGAGTGCCTCATTGCCTGCAGGGTTCGATGCCGAAGGCTTCGAGCGGATCGCCAAGATGATCTTCATCCGCATGCAGACGGCCAACGATGCCGGAGACCTGAATGACCTGCGCAATTTCACGACGCCCGAGATGTTTGCGGCGGTGCGCCTCGAGTTGCAGGAACGGGGTGGCGTTGCGCAGCAGACCGATGTCATGAAAGTCGACGCGGAAGTGCTCGATGTATCCGAACAGGATGCCCAGCAGATCGTCAGCGTGCGATTCCACGGCCTGATCCGCGAAGAACGCGAGGCGACGGCGAATGATTTCGACGAAATCTGGCACCTCGTCAAGCCACTCGACGACAGCCGCTCGTGGGCAATCGCCGGCATCCAGCAACGCTGACCTCCTACCCCCGTTGCGGCAGACGCCGCTCCCGCTCAAGGGGGCACTGCCGGCGGACCGGCGGAGCCGGATCCGCGGCGGTTGCTTGATCGTCAGGTAGCTGGCTACGGGTTCGCCCCAGCTCTCACACCGTCACGGCCTATCTGACTTCTCCGCGAGCCTCGCCGCTTGCCGCGGTTCTAATCGACCCAATCGGCAGGCAAGAACCGAGTTCAGAAGATCAGCGCGGCGACAAACAGCCCGATCATCACGAACGCCAGCACCACTTTGGCAAGCAGGCCGGCCATGATGCCGAGCCAGGTGGCGACGCCGACGCGCAGGGCCTGTCGCTGATCCTTGATTGCGATGAATTCGCCGATTGCCGCACCCACCAGCGGCATGAACAGCACGCCGACCACGCCCATGAACAACCCGACAACCGTGCCGATCATCGCGCCGATGATGGCTTGCCGGCTGGCTCCGGCCTTTTTGGCGCCGAGCAGGCCGGCCACGTAGTCGAGCACCCAGGCAATCACGGCGATGACCGTGATCACGATCAGCGTGGTACTCCCGACCCGCACAAAACCGTCGATCCACGCTCCCAGCACAATGCCGGCGAGAATCAGCGCGGTGCCGGGCAAGGCTGGCAGCACCGTTCCGGCGAGTCCCCCGATGATCAAGACGATGCTGAGCAGCCACCAGAGAATGTCGGTATTCATGGTCAGTCTGCGAAACGGATGGGGGCTCGATCATCTCAGCATTTGCCCTCGACGTTCCTTGCCGGCAGGCAGATGACTGTGATTGACAGCCAGGCCGTCGATCGTCCCGGCGCCTTGTTGGTCGACGAGGTCTGCATCGCCATCGACAAACCGGCCGGCCAACTATCGGTTCCCGGTCGCGGCGCACTGTCGGTCGGCAGCCTGGCGCAACAGGTGCAGACGCACTGGCCAGATGCCCGGATCGTCCACCGGCTCGACATGGCGACGTCGGGTGTGCTGCTGTTCGCACGCGGCGCATGTTGGCAGCGCCATTTCAGTCGTGAGTTCGCGCTGCGTCGGATCGACAAGCGATACGAGGCGGTGGTCAACGGCCGGCTGGGTAACGAAGTCGGCGATCGCGGCGAGATCGACCTGCCGTTGGCTGCCGACTGGCCGAATCGACCGCGCCAACATGTCGACGTGGTGAATGGCAAGCCCTCGACCACCCGCTGGCAAGTCCTTTCGCATGACCCGCTGGGCCGCTGGACCCGGCTGGCGCTGACGCCGATCACCGGCCGCTCACATCAGCTTCGCGTCCATCTGCTGGCAATCGGACATCACATCATCGGCGACGCCTTGTATGGAGATGCGTCGGCCATGGCCTCGCCGCCAGCAACGCGTTTGCTGCTGCACGCCAGCTCGATCGGATTTCGCCACCCGGTCACATCCGCAGCGGTTGTGATTGAATCGGCCACGCCCTTCTGAGCCATGGCTCATCATTTTCCGGATCGATCCCGATGACCAAATCCCTTTATATCGTGACCGGCGCGTCGCGCGGCCTGGGCGCCGCCATTGCCGAGCAACTGCTGGCCCGCGACACTTCGCTGCTCTGCCTTTCTCGGAATGCCAGTTCCGATCTGCAGGCCAAGGCGCAGGCGGCCGGTGCGCGGCTCACCCAATGGCAAAGCGACCTGGCCGACCCGAAATCGGTGGCTGCCGAACTGGCTCGATGGCTTGAATCCTTCGATACCGCTGGCCTGGATCGTGCCTGTCTGATCAACAACGCCGGGGTGATCAGCAGGATCGGACCGGTCGATGAAGATGTCGATGACCAACTGTCGCGCGCACTTCGTATCGGCTTGGAGGCGCCATTGCTGTTGAGTGCCGCTTTTCTGAGAGGGACTGCCGATTGGCAAGTGGCTCGGCAGATCCTCAATATCTCGTCGGGCCTCGGGCGGCGCGCCATGGCGGGTTCGGCCAGCTATTGCGCAGCCAAGGCGGGACTGGATCATCTGTCACGGGCCATGGCACTCGACGAAGCTGCCCGACCTGGTGGCGCTCGAATCGTTTCACTGGCGCCCGGTGTCATCGATACCGACATGCAGGTCCAGTTGCGTGGTGCGGACCCGGGCGGTTTTCCCGAGCAGGCCAACTTCATCGCGATGAAGACCCAAGGGCGGCTGGCTTCAGCCAGCGAGGCGGCGCGACAAGTCATTTCGTTCTTGCAGCGCGCTGACTTCGGCGAGCAGGTGATCGCTGACGTCCGTCAAACATGAACAGCGTGCTTGCCACAATCCGCAGCCGGACTCGCCGCCATCATCCTGACGTGACGATCTTGCACCGGGCTCCCCTGCGTACGGCGGCAATGGTCTGCTTGTCGGTTTTGCTCGTCGCATGTGTGACCGCCGCCGACCGCTGAGTCGACGGGCCCGCGTTTCATCGAGCCCAACGTCAACCTGCGCTTGCAAGGCATCCCGCCGTTGCCCGTCCGTCTAGCCGATGAGGTCGCGAAGTACACCGATTTTCGTGGCCACCGTTTTGTCGACTGGCATCCGCTGCGCCGTGAAATGCTGGTCGCGCACCGCCAAGCCGGCGGCAATACGACGCAGCTGTTCAAGATCGCTTCGCCGCTGGCCGACGCCGAGCAGTTGACCGACTCCGCCGACCCGGTGTCATCGGCCAGCTACGAACCGCGCGATGGACGCTACATCATCTTCGAGCGCAGCAGCGGGGGCAACGAGGCAAGTCAGCTGTTTCGCCTCGACCCGCAAACCCGCGCTACCACCCAGCTGACCGACCCGGGTGAGCGCCACAGCCTGGAGGGCTGGCTGAACCACAGCGGCCAGATGCTGGTCACCTCGCTGCCACTCGACAAGACCGCCGAAGCGGGCAGACGAGAGCGTATCCTGACCCGGATCCGCCTGATCGATCCGCTGAAGCCCGAAAACGCGCGGTTGGTGGCCGAGATGGATGGTGGTGGCTGGTCTGTCGGGGCGGTGTCGCGCGACGACACGCAGGTGGCGATGGTGCGTTACCTGTCGGCTAACGAATCACAAATCTGGATGCTCGATCTGGCCAATGGACACACCACGCAGATTCTGCCGCAGCCAGGCTCGACCGAGCGAGCGAGCTATTTTGCCGAGGCCTTTTCACCAGGCGACCGAGGCCTGTTTGTCGTCAGCGACCGCTTCGGCGAATTTCGCGAACTGCTGCGTTACGACATGGCGGCGCGCACCATGCAGCGAATGACCGCTGACATTCCATGGGATATCAGCGGTCTGACGACAAGTGAAGATGCGTCGTTGGTTGCCGCACGGATCAATGTCGATGGTCGCGATGAACTGCGCCTCTTCGATGGCAACACACTGGCCGCGTTACCCGCCTTGGCGCTGCCGCCGGGCGCTTCCGGCAGCATTGGCGGCGCACAGTTTCATCCTCAAATGCCAGAGCTGGCTTTGTCGATCGACGGTGCGCAGGGCCCCAGCCAGCTCTTCAGCGCTGCGCCGCTGACCGGCAAGGTCGAGCAGTGGACGCGTGCGCAAGCGCCGGCCGGGATCGATCCGAGCCGCTTCAGCGAGCAGGAGATCATCCGCTGGACCAGTTTCGATGGCCGAACGATATCGGGCCTCATCAACTTGCCGCCGCCTCGCTTTGGCGGCAAGCGGCCGGTTCTGGTGCAGATCCACGGGGGCCCGGAGGCTCAGGCCAAGGTCGGTTTCATGGGTCGCTACAACTTTCTGATCGACGAGCTCGGCATTGCCGTGATTCAACCCAATGTTCGAGGTTCGTCGGGCTATGGCAAAACGTTCCTCGATCTCGATAACGGCCGCCTGCGCGAAGATTCCGTCAAGGACATCGGCTCGTTGTTCGACTGGATCGCCAAGCAGCCCGGTCTCGATGCGTCGCGAGTGATGGTCGCGGGTGGCAGCTATGGCGGCTACATGAGCCTGGCTGTCAGCACCCACTATGCCGAGCGGATCGCCGGCGCCATCGATGTCGTGGGCATCTCCAGTTTCGTCAGTTTTCTGAACAATACCGAAAGTTATCGCCGCGATCTGCGGCGGGCCGAATATGGCGACGAGCGCGACCCGATGATGCGCGAATTTCTGGAACGAATCTCGCCACTGAACCAGGCTGATCGAATCCGCAAGCCGCTGCTTGTCGTGCAAGGCCGCAACGATCCGCGCGTGCCGTATACCGAAGCCGAACAGATCGTCGCCAAACTGCGCGAGAAAAACGTGCCGATCTGGTATTTGCTTGCCGAAAACGAGGGCCACGGTTTTGCGCGCAAGGAAAATGCTGATTTCCAGTTTTATGCCACGGTCGAATTCCTGCGGCGAACCTTGCTCAGATAGTTCACCCTTCGGCGTCAGGCCGGTCCCTGGAAACCGTCGCGTCGGTAGGTAATCACCAGCGTGTCGCGCCACCCCATCGCGTCCGGGTCGAGCGGCTGGATAGGGGTGGACTCATGAATCACCCGCGAATCATCGAGCAACAGCAGTGTCCACGGCTCGGCCATCGTGAAGCGACTGCCCGCGGGCCCGTCGGCGTCGAAGACCCGGGTCTCGCCGCCCTTGATGCCAACCCGCGACACCAGGATGACCGCCACCAGATCGACGCCGTCGCGATGGGCGCCTTCGGGCGTGGGCCGGCCGATGCCGTCGGTGGTATCGATGCGAAACTGGTGCGCCTCGACAAACCAGCGATCACACCCGGTGGCGCGAGACGCCACCAGCGCCAGCCCCGAAAGCAGCCGCTGCCAGGCGTCTGCGCCAGATCACCGCTGGGTCGATCGGCTCGAACCAGCGCTCGAGCCCGCCGTGCAGCGCGTTGTATTCGATCGGCTGCCAATGCGCACGATGGGCGGTCTGTTCGACCTGGCCATCGGAGACGATAAAGCAGGCATGGCGGCGCCGACGATATCGGCCGCCGTCACGCAAGTACAGATCGGGCGGCAAATCGCTCCAGCTCGGTGCCAACGACTGCAAGGCATGACGCTCGATGCCGATCAATTCGCACAGGGCGTCAGCGGACAACACACCGTAGCCCTGACTGATCAGGGACTGCGCGAGCGCTGATGCGGCGACCAGCGGGGGCGCAAAGTCACTCATTCGGATCGATCGGCAAGTTCGACGTCGACCGGTGCCGCGCCGACGCGAACCGTGGTGCCTGCACATTCGATGATCTGCCCAGACCTGATCTTGCACGTCTTGCGTCGCTCGACTGCGCCATCGACGCTGACAACACCGGCGCCAATCATCTGTTTGGCAGCGCCGCCGCTACCCGCCAGACCACTGGCTTTCAGCAGGGCATCGAGCGGGATGAATTCACCCCGCAAAACGAAATCGACCGTCGGCATGAGGCGGTCAGGGTGCAGGATGGGTCGGATCGACCCAGGCGACGGATTCCGGCTTCTCGGCAGGCTCGATATCGAGATTGACCGCGACCGCCTCGCCGTCGCTGCGCACCAATACACATTCAAGCACCTGGTCGACGCTGGCGTTGATTTCCTGGTGCGGAACAAACGGCGGAACATAGATGAAATCGCCGGGACCGGCCTCGGCGGTAAATTCAAGCGCCTCACCCCAGCGCATCCGAGCACGACCCTTGACGACATAGATCACGCTTTCAAGCGCCCCGTGATGGTGGGCACCGGTCTTGGCGTTGGCGTGGATGTGCACGGTACCTGCCCATAACTTCTGCGCGCCGACGCGAGCGAAATTGATCGCCGCCTTGCGGTCCATTCCCGCTGTCTGCGCGGTATTCGGGTCGAGCTGGCCACTGGTCACCACCCTGACCCCGTCGTGTTTCCAACGCCCGGACAAGGCGTCGCCTTCACCATCTTTCATGTGGTCGGTCATCCGTGCTCTCCCGTTCTTGTTGCCGAGTCTGCATTGTGCAAGCTGGCGACTCGACAGGGTTGATGCGTTGCGTCGATCGGCCGGTTGACGACATGGTGTACATTCCAGTCACAGTCATGCGCAGGACCGATTGTCAGAAATCCCTTGCTTCAAGGCAGCTTCGGTTGCCAGCGCCATCGGAAATCCCCAGATCAATTCTTGAGTGTTGCTGCATGCGCGGCATGTGCCACGCATTCAATCCGCTATAAAGCTAGAGAGTTAGGAAATACTAAATGACGACGCAAACCGGTACCGTGAAGTGGTTCAACGAGAGCAAGGGCTACGGCTTCATTGCTCAAGACGCGGGTGGCGCTGACCTGTTCGCCCACTTCCGTGACATCCAGGGCTCGGGTTTCAAAACCCTGACCGAAAACCAGAAGGTCGAATTCGAAGTGAAGCAAGGCCAAAAGGGTCTGCAAGCAGCGAACATCCGTCCGCTGTAAAAGCCTTCACCTCAAACAAAAACGCGGCCTAGGCCGCGTTTTTTCATGCTGTCAAAAGTCTGGTGTTCATACTGCGGCGTCGCAGCCGGCGGCCAACTTCATACCACCGTGGTGAAGTTGCCGGTACGGGGCAGTGACATCCTCAGTGCACGAGGTGGGCTGGCGATGGACAGCGCTCGCCTTCGCAGGTTGCGACTCGAGCAAACCGCTGCTGCGGCCATGCGACTCATCGGGTTGGCTGACTACCGCCAGTTGCTGCGGCTCAAAGCAGTCGACTGCAGCAGCATGTGCGGGCTGTTCAGGTGACGCAACCGCAGCAGCCACGCTGCTCAACATCATCATGACAATCAGCGTCATATTGCGTTTCATGGTGGTTCCTCGGTGTTTTTGGCACGGCTCGTGCGTTCAGACAAAATATAACCAGCCGCCCGTTCGCCACTGGTCGGCTTGCACCATTTCGCAAGGTAGGAAGGCTCCCACAGCCTGCGTTTTGCGCCTCGGCTGAATCGTTTCAACGCCTCGGCCGAGGGGTGCATGTGGCATCTTTCGACTTCCCGTTTTGAACGTCGGTAACTTCGATTTGCTGAGCAATTCACCACCGGCTGCGGCGCTGTTGGATCAAAGCGCCGACTGGTTTGCCATCACTGACCGTGCCGGTCGCCTGCTGTGGGCCAATGCCGTGCTTCCGGCGCGTGCTCGACGGGCTGACCTGGTTCGACGGACATCTGCCGGCAATTTTTCGCCTGGAAAACGAAAGCGGAGGCGACCCCAGCGAGTGTCCGGACACACAGCATTGTTTGACGATGCGTTGCTTGGCGACGGTTGCCGCGACACCACCGTGATCCTGCCGATCCGCTCGTCAACACCGGCCGTGCAGACGAGCCGTCTTCGTCTGCAGATCAGCCAATTGGCCGGACAGTGCTTGTGGACCTTGACTGATATCAGCACAGAGCGCCGACTCGACGCACGCCTGCAGCGGCTTGAAGAGCTGCTCGATACCGCGCAGGAATTCGGCCGCATGGGCGTCTGGGAGCGTGATCTGAAAACGGGTCAAGGGCCGCTGGGACAAGCATGTATTCCGCTTCTGGGGTCTCGACCCGTCAGCGGGTACCCCGAGCTTTGCCGACGCCGTGCACCGGATTCATCCAGACGATCGAAACGCCCAGGATTACAAGCTGTCGACTCGCCAGGCCGGCCACTATTCGCAGCGCTTTCGCGTCTTGCAGCCCGATGGCAACGCTTCGCTGGCTGCATTCGCACTGGGAAATCAAGACGGCGGCAGACGGGACGCCGACCCATGCGGTCGGGGTGATGGTCGACGACAGTGAAACCGTCTCGATGGCCGCGCAGCTCAACCAGGCGACCGCCAAACTGGCGATTGCGGTCGACCTCGGCGAAATCATCATCTTCGAGCAGGACCTGCAAGCCGACCGTATTGCGCTGAATGCTCGCGGTTTCGAGATTCTCGGCCTGCCGCCGCGCGAATCGGGCCTGTCGATCGACCGAGTTCGATGCGCTGGTTCATCCCACACGATCGCGACGGAAATGCAGGCTGCCAACGTTCGCGGGCATGGACCGAGCGGCGCCCGGTCGACATGCAGGTGCGATACCGACGCCACGATGGGCAATGGCGGCATCTGTTGTCTCGCCGCGTGCTGCAGCGGGATGCCGCTCGACCGTCCGCTTGCATTTGTCGGTGTGGCGCTCGACGTGACGGGCCGCGTCGAAGCCCAGCATGCCTTCGAGGAAACAGCGCGCCGCCTCGATGTGGCGACGACCGCCGCTGGCGTCGGAATCTGGAGCCGGGACACCAGCACCGGCGAGGGCACTGGAACGCTCAGATGTTTCGGCTGAACGGGCGTGATCCGCAACTCGGCGCACCGACGCGTGAAGAGTGGCTGAGGACGATGATTCACCCCGATGATCGAAGGCTGATGGATTCGGTTCGAGACCGGCTCGCTGCTGCGCCGGATCGCCCCGCCAACACCGAGCATCGGGTAATCCGACCCGACGGCTCGGTTCGCTGGCTGGTCGAAATGGCGCGTCGTGAGGAGCGAGACGACCATGTGATGATCTTTGGCGCCACACTGGACATCACCGATCGCAAGAATGCCGATCTGGCCCTGCGTCAAGCCAACGAACGAATCGCGCTGGCCACCCGAGGTGCAGGCGTTGCAACCTGGGAGCACGATCTGCTGAGTGACGAGGTGCGCTGGGACGAGCAGATGTTCATGCTGCGAGGCCTGAAGATGCCGCTCGACACCGCCCAGCGCGCTGCTTCGGCACACCAGTTGCGCCGGTCGCTGAGACATCCCGACGAAGTCGACGCGATCGACGAAGCCGAACGCCAATCGACGGCAGCCGGCTCGATGGCCAGCCATGAGTACCGGGTCCGCTGGCCGGACGGCAGCTACCGCTGGCTGGCCTCTCGCTCGATTCCGGTGCGCGATGAAAGCGATCGCCGGGTGCGGCGCCTCGGCGTCGAGTGGGATGTCCATGAGCGCGTGATCGCCGAGTCCGCCAGCCGTGACGCCCAGGTTGCCCAACGCCAAAGTGACGCCAAGGCCGCGCTGCTGGCACGCATGAGCCACGAGTTGCGCACGCCACTGAATGCCATTCTCGGATTTACCGATCTGCTGGCACGCGAGGATCAGTCAGTCGGCGAATCGGTAGCGAATAGCTCGGCCGGCTACCGAGGCGAACGGCTGGCCCATATCCGACGCGCCGCCGAACAGCTGCTCGGTCTGGTCGACGAGGTGCTCGATCTGTCGAAGATCGAGACCGGTGAACTGTCGATGCAACCGCAGCCCGTCGAATTGGCGCCGATGCTGCGCAGCGTTGTCGATCAGCACCTGCCGAAGGCACGGCTGCGATCACTGCGCTTGCACCTCAGGGTCGAACCGGTCTCGGTGATGGCAGATCCCACCCGGCTGCGACAGATCTTGTCCAAGCTCATCGGACATCATGTCGGCGTTGCTCCGGCTGCAGGAGAAATGGAAATTTCGGTATCGATTCAGGACGACGAGGCTGGAATCGCCATCAGTGACCGCGGCCCGGGAACGTCGGCACGGCAGCTCGAGCTGTTCCCTCAATCCGCCGCACCGGCAACCGATTTCCGGCCCACGCAGGATCTCGATTTCGGACTGTTCGGGGCCTTGCTCAACGGCATGAACGGTCGGGTCGAACGGCCGGCCGACCCACGCGGTGCGCAACGGGTGGTCATGTGGTTGCCGCTGGCTCGCGTTGTTGCATCCGACGCGCCATCAACATGCCACACCGACGGCGACTCCGGCAACAAGCCTGCGCGTGTGTTGTATATCGAGGACAACCCGGTCAATGTGATTCTGGTCGAGCAACTCATCGAGCAACGCGGTGGCATCGATTTTTGCAGCGAGCCAGACGGCCAGACCGGTGTCGCCAGGGCGGCTGTATTCCAGCCCGATCTGGTGCTGGTCGATATTCACTTGCCCGACATCGACGGCTTCGAGGTGTTGCGCCAGCTGCGCGCCGCACCACAAACCGCCAAGCTCTGTTGCGTTGCGCTGTCGGCCAACGCCATGCCTGAAGATGTTGCCCGCGCAAAGGCCGCGGGATTCAACGACTACTGGACCAAACCGATTCGCTTCTCCAGCTTCTTGGCCGGCTTGAACCGACTGCTTCCAGCAGAAGCCCGCCGATGACTACCCGTCGCACTGACGCCGCTTCACGACCCCTTCTGCAGCGCCTGCTCGTCCTTTTCGTCGAACTTGCGGTTCTCACAATCGCGCGTGTAGGCGGCGCGGCGCTCGTCAAGCGACTGGACTTTCACATTGAATGCCGCCACTTTGGCCTCGTACTCGGCCACCTGCTGATTCCGAACAAGCGCATGCTGGTTGTAGGCATTGACCGCATCGGCATTGCTTCGATCGAGGCCGGCCAGTTCGCTGCGAAGGGCTTCACCGTCGCGCTTGATCGCATCGGTGACGGCCATCACCTCCGTCTGCAACCCGGTGATTTCGGCCCTGAGCGCCGTGTTGCCCGTCTGCAGGGTCATGCAAGCGCGCAACTGATCACGGGTCAGCAAAGGCTCGATCGGTTTGGGTACAAATGGTGGCGGCGTATCGACTTTGCCACTGGGTCTCGCAGCTGGCTTCGGCTTCTGCCTGGTCGGCTCGGCGGCCCCAACCGGGACGGCCAGAGTCAATGTTGCAGCAATCGAGCCGGCAATCATTGCCAAACTCGCGAGACGCGGAAAATGGGGGTACGAGTTGGACATCGTGCAACGGCAGATTGAACAGGCTGGACGCAAGTCGGCCATTGAAACGACATGGCTCAATCATCGCGAGGGCCGGCATGATGCCATCGAACCGGCCAGCCGTCCAAGGAGCGGCACAATGGACCCCTGAATGCAAACGGCTTCGGGCCTGTTTTTGACGTTCGACGATGCACATTCCTGCCCCAACGCCTGATGACGGTCAGGACGCTTCCAAAAGCTGGCCTGAACTGCTGCAAGCTGCCCGACAAGCCCGGCTGGCCGGTGACGTACTGACCTTGGCCGACGAAACGACATTGCCGACAGCCGCAGCGCAAGCCCGACGTCTCGCGGGCCGGCTGTTGCTCGACGACGGGCAACCCCACGCGGCTCTGGTGCAACTCGAACACGCGCTGCAGCTCGATTCCGGTGGACGCGAAAGCCACGAACTTGCAGCGCAATGCAGGCAGCGCATCGCTGCAGGGACTGTGGATGCACCGTCACAGCCGAAACAGGTTCTGCTTTTTTCGGGACATCGAATCGACGAGCCGGGGCGACCCGAACCTCGCTTCGATCCGGACCTGCTGCCCGCGGCGACGCGGCGAATCAACGACGAGCTCGACGACCTCCAGGCGTCGACTGACGATCGGGCACTGTGCCAGGCGGCCGCGGGCGGCGACCTGCTGTTTCTCGAGGCCTGCCTGTCACGGGGCGTGAGTTGCCAGGTTTTGCTGCCATTCGGCGAGCCGACGTTCATCGAACGCTCGATCCTCGCCAGCATCGACGGCCAGTCTTGGCTCGACCGCTGGTTGGCGATCAGACCCGCACTTCACAGTGTGCGCGAAATGGCCGCTTCGCTGGGACCGGGCCCTCTGGGCAGTGACCCTTATGAACGCTGCAATCGTTGGCTGCTGAACACCGCGCTGGCGTACGGCGCACCCAAGCTGCGCTTGCTGTGCCTCTGGAACGGCATGGATGGCGACGGGCCTGGGGGCGTTGCGCACATGATCGACGAAGCTTGCCGACTTGCCGGTGTTGTGCGCTGGATCGATACCCGCAGCCTGCATTAGCAGGACAACACCGACCCGTCGCTCGCGGCAGGCCCATTCATGCGGCGATCGTCCGACGCGCGACCATCTGGTCAGTCGGTCGACACCGGAGTTCTCATCGTCACCAGTTCCTCGGCCATCGTCGGATGGATTCCGAGCGTGGAGTCGAACTGTGCCTTGCTTGCACCCATTCCCATCGCCACGGCGAAGCCTTGCACGATTTCACCCGCTTCGGCGCCCACCATGTGAAGGCCCACCACCTTGTCGCTCGCCGCATCGACGACAAGCTTCATCATGCTGCGCTCGTCGCTGCCCGACAAGGTGTGCTTGAGCGGCCTGAATTCGCTGCGAAAGATACGCAGGCGACCGTACAGCTGGCGTGCCGCTTCTTCAGAAAGCCCGATCGTGCCGACGTTGGGATGGGTAAAAACCGCTGTCGGAATCAGTGTCGGATCGAAGCTTCGGCTGCCAGCGCCGAACAGCCGATCGACCACCACGCCGGCCTGTGCCAGTGCAACCGGGGTCAGCTGCGGGCCGTCGGTCACGTCGCCAACGGCGTGGATCGATGGCAAGTTGCTGGCACCACGCTCGTCCACCTTCACAGACCCATTGGCACGCAGATCGACACCGATTTCGGCCAAGCCCAGGCCATGGGTATTGGGCCCGCGCCCGGTTGCCATCAGCACGGTATCGGCGTCAATCATGCTGCCATCATCGACATGCACAAACAGGCCGTCATCGCTATGTCCGATCGCTGTCGGCTTGCGACCAAAACAAAGCTCCACGCCCTTTTTCTGCATTTCGATGGCCAGAAAGCGTCCGATGTCGGCATCGAATCCGCGCAGCAGGGTCTCGCCTCGGATCAACTGGGTCACCTGCGCACCGAGACCGTGAAAGATCGAGGCCATTTCGCAGGCGATATACCCCCCCCCGACCACGGTCAGCCGCTGCGGGAATGCAGCCAGATCGAACATCTGATCGGATACCACCGCCCGGTCACTACCCGGAATCGCCAGGTGGATCGGATGGCCGCCGGTCGCCACCAGCACGTGTTGTGCCTTGACGATCGTGGTCGACCCGTCGTCAGCCGACGCGATTTCGATCTCGGTTGCCGACAGCATCCGAGCCCGGCCACGCAGCAGCGCGACGCCGGACCCCTCGAGCAGACTTTCATAGACCCGGTTGAGGCGAGCGATCTCCGCTGCCCGGCGTGATTTGAGCAATGACCAGTCGAGCCGATAGTTGCTTGCCGGCCATCCGAAGCCCGGCGCCTCTTCAAACGCCTCCGCATAGTGCGCCGCGATGCTGTACAGCTTTTTCGGGATGCATCCGACATTGACACATGTGCCGCCGGTGGCCGCCATTTCGGCGACCGCCACCGTCGCCCCGCACTGCGCGGCCAGGCGAGCCGCTCGCACACCGCCGCTCCCGGCTCCCAGCACCATCAAGTCGACTTCCAGATCGGCCACACTGTCCTCCGCTTTCTCAAATTCGCCATCGCACTGACAGCGCACGAAAATGATCCGCCTCATTCCTGATAGCGGGCCGATCGCCGACAGCCGAGCGTAGCTTGCTGCCGATGCGCTTGCTCGACCAGCTCCGAATCAACACCCGCAATCGATCGCCGACAGCCGACGCACCAATAAAAAACCCCGCCGAAGCGGGGTTTAGAGGTCCGTCGAGAACGAAACGCGGGCTTAGCGGCTGCGTGTCCCGACGACTTCGATTTCCACGCGGCGATTCTTCGCGCGGCCTTCGGCGGTCTTGTTGTCGGCGATCGGCTGCTTTTCGCCCTTGCCTTCGGTGTAGACCCGGTTCTTCTCGACACCCTTGCCCACCAGATAGGCCTTGACGGCTTCGGCACGACGAATCGACAGACGCTGGTTGTAGGCGTCGCTGCCGATGTAGTCGGTGTGGCCAACCGCAATGATGACCTCGAGGTTGATGCCAGACATCTTGCTGACCAGATCGTCGAGCTTGGCGCGACCTTCCGGCTTCAACACCGACTTGTCGAAGTCGAAGAAGGCGTCGGCGGCGAAAGTGACTTTCTCGCTGGTCGGCACGACGACAACAGGCGGCGCCGCCGGTGGCGCAGCAGGCGGTGCGGCAGCCGGGGGAGCGCCAGGAGCCGGAGCAGGAGCCGGAGCTGCCGGAGCAGGCATCGGAGCCGGTGCGGCGGGCATTGCCGGCTTCAGAGCGCCATCGCAACCTTCGGCCGCGGTAGCGGGCGTCCAGAACGAATCGCGCCAGCAAAGCTCATTGGTGCCGTTTTTCCAGACGAGGCCGTTTGGATTCAGCCAGTTATCAATCGTCTTTGCTTGGGCGAAGGCGCCCGAGCTGGCAACGGCGAGAGCAGCGGTTGCGAAGATCGACGCCACATTGTTCAGTTTCTTCATGGTTCTCCTCTCGAGGGAAAGCGCAGTAGGTTCTGCAAAACGTCCGAACAGGATCCGGAAAATACTGGCAAACCCATGCTTTCGCAGGTGCTTACCACTCGCCAGATTGTGCCATAGGGCTTTGCGTGAACCCGATTTCGCAAGCCTCGGCCGGCCCAGCTTGCGTCAATGTTGCGTCAATGCGACAACCACCGCCACCTTAGAATCAGCGGCTTGGCCCTTCAGAGCCCTGTCGCGTGATGTGATGGGGCCGCACCGGAATGACACAGTTCGCAAAAGAAACGCTGCCGATCAGCCTCGAAGAGGAGATGCGCCGCTCCTATCTTGATTATGCGATGAGCGTGATCGTCGGCCGTGCACTTCCGGACGCCCGGGATGGGCTGAAGCCGGTGCACCGTCGGGCCTTGTTCGCCATGCACGAGTTGAACAACGACTGGAACCGACCCTACAAGAAATCGGCCCGTATTGTTGGTGACGTGATCGGCAAATATCACCCGCACGGGGACCAGTCGGTCTACGACACCATCGTGCGGATGGCGCAGGATTTTTCGATGCGCCACATGCTGGTCGATGGGCAGGGCAATTTCGGCTCGGTCGACGGCGACAACGCCGCCGCCATGCGTTACACCGAGATCCGCCTGTCGAAAATCGCCCACGAGATGCTGGCCGACCTCGACAAGGAAACGGTCGATTTCGGGCCGAACTACGACGGCAGCGAAAAAGAGCCGCTGGTGATGCCGTCGCGGCTGCCGAACCTGCTCGTCAATGGATCAGGCGGAATCGCGGTCGGAATGGCGACCAATATCCCGCCGCACAACCTGAACGAGGTGATCGACGCCTGCCAGCATCTATTGAAGAACCCGGACGCGACGATCGACGAACTGATCGAGATCGTGCCGGCACCCGACTTCCCGACCGCCGGCATCATCTATGGCACTTCGGGCGTGCGCGACGGCTACCGCACCGGGCGCGGCCGCGTGGTGATGCGCGCAAAGGCGCATTTCGAGGATATCGACCGTGGCCAGCGCCAGGCGATCATCGTCGACGAGATTCCTTATCAGGTGAACAAGAAGAACCTGCTCGAGCGCATGGCCGAGCTGGTGCACGAAAAAAAGCTCGAAGGCATCAGCCACATCCAGGATGAGTCCGACAAGTCGGGCATGCGGGTGGTGATCGAGCTCAAGCGCGGCGAAGTGCCCGAGGTGGTGCTGAACAACCTGTACAAGCAGACGCAACTGCAGGACACCTTCGGCATGAACATGGTGGCGCTGATCGACAACCAGCCCAAGCTGTGCAACCTGAAAGATCTGATCGCGATCTTTCTGGAGCACCGCCGCGAAGTCGTCACCCGCCGCACGGTGTTCGAGTTGCGCAAGGCGCGCGAGCGCGGCCATGTGCTGGAAGGCCTGGCGGTCGCACTCGCCAATATCGACGAGTTCATCGCAACCATCAAGAGTTCGCCGACGCCGCCGGTGGCCAAAGCCGCACTGATGAGCAAGAGCTGGGATTCGTCGATGGTGCGCGAGATGCTGGCCCGCGCCGAAGGCCAGACACCCGGCGGGCGGGCCGCGTTCCGTCCGGAAGGCCTGCATGCCAGCTTCGGCCTTCAGGAAGACGGCCTGTATCGCCTCAGCGACAACCAGGCCAGCGAGATCCTGCAGATGCGACTGCAACGCCTGACCGGGCTCGAGCAGGACAAGATTCTGGGTGAATACAAGGATGTGATGGCGGTGATTGCCGATCTGCTCGACATCCTGGCCACACCGTTGCGGGTGACCACCATCATTTCCGACGAACTGGCGGCGATCAAGCAGGAGTTCGGCCAGACCAAACTCGGCGCGCGGCGCAGCGAGATCGTGCAGAACGCCCTCGATCTGGGCACCGAGGACCTGATCACGCCGACCGACATGGTCGTCACCTTGTCGCACACCGGCTATATCAAGAGTCAGCCAGTGGCCGAATACCGGGCGCAAAAGCGCGGCGGCCGCGGCAAGCAGGCGACGCAGACCAAGGAAGACGACTGGATCGACGAGTTGTTCATCGCCAATACACACGACTACATCCTGTGTTTCACCAACAAGGGCCGTGTCTACTGGTTGAAGGTGTGGGAGGTGCCGCAGGGCTCGCGCAATTCGCGCGGCAAGCCGATCGTCAACATGTTTCCGCTGCAACCGGGCGAGAAGGTCAACGTGGTGCTGCCATTGACTGGCGATGCACGAACCTTCCCCGACAACCGCTTCGTTTTCATGGCCAGCGGCCAGGGCGTGGTCAAGAAGACCGCACTCACCGAGTTCAGCAATCCGCGCAAGGCCGGCATCATTGCGGTCGACCTCGATGACGGCGACTTTCTGATCGGCGCCGCACTGACCGACGGGCAACACGACGTGATGCTGTTCTCCGACAGCGGCAAGGCGGTGCGTTTCGACGAGGAAGATGTTCGGCCGATGGGCCGCAATGCACGCGGTGTTCGCGGCATGAATCTCGACGAAGGCCAGGGCGTGATTGCCATGCTGGTGGCCGAAGACGAGGCGCAAAGCGTGTTGACAGCGACCGAAAACGGATTCGGCAAACGCACCAGCATCACCGAATACACCCGCCACGGCCGTGGCACCAAGGGCATGATCGCGATCCAGCAGACCGAGCGCAATGGCAAGGTGGTCGCCGCCACCCTGGTGCGCCCCGATGACGAGATCATGTTGATCACCGACAAGGGCGTGCTGGTGCGCACGCGGGTATCCGAGATCCGCGAACTCGGCCGCGCGACTCAGGGCGTGACGCTGATCGCGCTGGATGCCAAATCGAAGTTGATCGGGCTGCAACGAATCGTCGAGAACGACGCCAATCCGGAGGTTGTCGCCGATGCCGACTCCGACGAGGAAGACAGCGACGCTGCCGGGACTGACTGATGCATACCCAGCGTAAATCGGGCTCGCCCCACGCACGTTGGCTGCTTGCCGGTGCTGTGGCGGCGCTGTATGCACCACAACCGCTGCTTGCACAGACAGCACCGGCGTCGAAGAAGGAACTGGCGGCCCGCGTACTGCAGTTGCAGATGCCGGGAATCGTCTCGATTGCCCAGGGTCTGGTCGAGCGCCCGGCTGCACTGATGCTGCAGGATGCCGGCCAGGCGATGCAAAAACGCGTACCGGTCGACAAGCGAGACGCCGCCAGCAAGCGTGTCCAGGACAGCGTCAAGAAGTATGTCGACGCGGCAGGACCGGTAGTGCAAGCCCGTGCGATCAAGTTGGCACCGCTCGTGCTGGGCGCTGAACTCGAATCGAAATTCAGCGAAGACGAGTTGAATCAACTGGTCAATTGGCTCGAATCACCGGTCAGCCGCAAATTTCAGCAGCTGATGCCACAGATTCAGGACAGCTTCGTCGAGAAGCTGGTTGCCGAATCACGACCGACGATCGATCCCAAACTGCTGACGCTTGAGCAGGAAATACGCGACACACTCGGATTGCCAGCGCTGCCGGCAGCCGGCAAGGCGGCAGCAAAGGCCACCCCGCCACCGCCGACCCCTCCAACCAAGTGATTGTTCGCCAAGCCCCACGCCCTTGCTGAACCCGACCATGGCCGCCCCCATCAACCCTGCCCTGCTTGTGCTGCGCCAACAAATCGACGCCGTCGACGTTCAATTGCTGGCGCTGCTGAATCAGCGCGCCGGTCTGGCGCACGACGTCGGCGAGCTGAAAAAGAAGGAGGGCTCGGTGGCTTTCCGCCCCGAACGCGAAGCGCAGGTGATCGACAACCTCAAGCAGCGCAATGGCGGCCCCTTGCTGCGCGACAGCGTGGCGCCGATCTGGCGCGAGATCATGTCGGCCTGCCGAGCGCTCGAGACACCCAGCCGGGTCGCCTACCTGGGCCCGGCCGGCACGTTCAGCGAAGAGGCCGCGCTCGGCTTCTTCGGCTCGTCGATCGTCAAGGTCTTGTGTGCGAATGCCGACGAGGTATTTCAGCAGACCAGTGCCGGAGCAGCCGATTTTGGCGTCGTGCCGGTCGAAAATTCGAGCGAGGGCGTGGTGACGCGCTCGCTCGATCTGTTTCTGACCACACCCTTGAACATCATCGGCGAGACCAGCCTGTACGTGCGTCACAACCTGCTGCGCAGCAGCAACTCGATTGATGCGATTGCCGCAGTGTGCGCCCATCCTCAGGCCCTGGCGCAATGCCACGGCTGGCTCAGCCACCACTTGCCCCAGGCGGAGCGGCGGCCGGTGTCGAGCAACGCGGAAGGCGCCCGGCTGGCCAGCCTCGACAACAGCCTGGCCGCGTTGGCCAGCACCCGGGCCGCCAGTGAATTCGGCCTGCATGTGGTGGCGCCTGCCGTGCAGGATGATGCCCATAACCGGACGCGTTTCGCCATCGTTGCGCACCCGCAAAAACACCCGAGTCCAGGGCCCTCGGGCAATGATTGCACCAGCCTGGTGGTATCGGTCGCGAACCGTCCGGGTGCGGTCCACGACCTGCTTGTGCCATTGAAGCAGCACGGGGTATCGATGACGCGATTCGAATCCCGACCGGCCCGGTCGGGGCAATGGGAGTACTACTTTTATATCGACGTCCAAGGCCATCCCGACCAGCCACATGTCGGCTCCGCGCTCAGCGAGTTGAGGGAAGCCTGTGCGTTTTTCAAAGTACTCGGCACCTATCCGATCGACAGCCATTGAAGCCTGACGCCACACCGCCGCCCGAACAGACCGTGTCCGAATCTTCCCTCCTTTCATTCGACAAACTTTGCGTGATCGGTTGCGGCCTGATCGGCGGCTCGTTCGCAATGGCGATGCGGGCCGCTGGTCTGGTCGGAGAGGTGGTCGGATTTGCCAATTCGGCAGACAGTCTGGCCGCGGCGAAGGCCCGTGGCGTCATCGACAGCGCAGCCAGTTCGGCAGCCGGCGCGGTGGCTGGCGCCGATCTGGTGCTGCTGGCGGTTCCAGTGGCAGCGGCCGAAGCGTTGTTGCGTGAAATTCGTCCCGCCCTGTCGCCCGACGTGTTGCTGATGGATGTCGGCAGTACCAAACGCGATATCGTCGATGCCGCGCGCCGCGTGCTGCACGAGCGGCTGCGCAATTTCATTCCTGCGCATCCGATTGCCGGCAAGGAGTCGGCAGGCGTATCGAATGCCGAGGCCACGCTGTTTCGCAATCGTCAGGTGTTCTTGACGCCGATCAGCCAGAGCGATCCGCGCCTGTTGAAAATCGCCGAATCGCTGTGGGCCGCGATCGGTGCCGAGGTGCGCCACACAACACCGGACAACCACGACGCCACCTTTGCAGCCGTCAGCCATCTGCCGCACCTGCTGGCGTTCGCGTATTTCAACTCGCTGCTCGGTCAGCCGGCTGGAGCCGATTATCTGCAGATGGCAGGTCCTGGCTTTCGCGACTTCACTCGAATCGCCGCCAGTGACCCGGAAGTCTGGCGCGACATCCTGTGGACCAATCGCGAAGAGGTTTTGAAGCAATCGATGCGGTTTCGCCAGGCCCTCGACGCGTTTGAACATGTCGCGCGGGCCGGTGACCGACAAGCGCTCGAAACGCTGATCCGAACCGCCTCGGATGGCCGCACCGAATGGAGCATCGCCAACGCACGGTTGCGGTCCGGGCGCTGATCGGCACATGTTCGAGACCCCCTTCATCGACCTGCCCCCGCTGCATCACGCAGCCGGTCGTGTGCAGTTGCCGGGTTCGAAAAGCATTTCAAATCGGGTGCTGCTGCTGGCTGGCCTGTGCGCCGGCCAGACCATCATTCACGATCTGCTCGAATCAGACGACACGAGCGTGATGCTCACTGCGTTGCGTGGTCTCGGCTGCAGCGTCGATCCGACTGCCGACGGCCTGCAGATCACCGGCATCGGTGGCCAACTGGCGACGCGGCGGGCCGAGTTTTTTCTCGGCAATGCCGGTACCGCGATGCGACCGCTGGCTGCCGCCCTGGCGCTGCTGGCAACCACTCAGCGCGGCGAATTCGAGTTGCGCGGCGTGGCCCGCATGCACGAGCGGCCGATCGGCGATCTGGTCGATGCGCTGCGCCAGCTTGGCTGCGGCATCGACTATCTGGGCGTCGCCGGGTATCCGCCGCTGCGCTTGCTGCCGGGTGACGTGCGCTTCGCGGAGTTGCAGCCGATCAGGGTCCGCGGCGATGTGTCGAGCCAGTTTCTGACCGCGCTGCTGCTGGCACTGCCGCTGATTGCGGATGGCGGCGAGCGGGTCATCGAAGTCGACGGTGAGCTGATTTCCAAGCCTTATGTCGACATCACCTTGAACCTGTTGCGCCAGTTCGGCGTCGACGTCGTCCGCGACGGCTGGCAACGCTTCACGATCGCGCAAGGCAGCCGTTTCCAGTCGCCCGGGCATGTTCATGTCGAAGCGGATGCGTCGTCGGCTTCGTACTTCGTCGCGCTGGGCGCCATTGCGGCCGATCGAGGCGCCATTCGGATCGACGGTGTCGGCACGAACTCGATCCAGGGCGATATCCGTTTCGTCGACGCCGCATTGGCGATGGGCGCACAAATCACCAGCGGCCCGGGTTGGATCGAGGTTCGTCGAGGGCGTTTTCCGCTGCTGCCGATTCGCATCGATTGCAATCACATTCCCGACGCCGCGATGACGCTGGCCATGATGGCCATGTATGCGGATGGTGTCAGCCGGCTCGACAATATTGCGAGTTGGCGTGTCAAGGAGACCGACCGGATTGCCGCGATGAGCACAGAACTGACGCGGCTCGGCGCCCGCGTCCACGAAGGGCCCGATTTCATCGAGATCACGCCACCGGCCCGGTGGCATGCGGCCACGTTGCACACCTATGACGACCATCGGATGGCGATGTGCCTGTCGCTCGCCGCATTCAACCCGCTCCTGCCTGACGCGGGCAATGGCGTACCGGTGCGGATCCTCGATCCGCGCTGTGTCGCCAAGACTTATCCAGACTATTTCGAGACCCTGTTCGGGGTTGTCGAAACCGCCGTCGAGCAGATTCCGGTGCTGACCATCGACGGGCCGACCGCTTCGGGCAAAGGAACCGTGGCCAGCGCGGTGGCTCAGGCGCTCGGTTACCATTTTCTCGATTCAGGCGCCGTTTATCGGGCCACTGCGCTCGCCGCCATGCGCCGCGCAATTGCGGCCGACGACGCCGCCCAGCTGACGGCATTGGCGGCCACACTCGATTTGCGTTTCATTCCGGGTGCGGTGTTGCTCGATGGTGACGATGTCGCCGAGTTGCTGCGGGCCGAGGATGTTGGCGCGATGGCATCGCGAATCTCGAGCATCGAGCCCGTGCGCGAGGCCTTGCGCCGCCAGCAACTCGCATTTCGACGGGTGCCGGGTCTGGTGGCGGATGGCCGCGACATGGGAACGCGGATCTTTCCCGACGCCGAACTGAAAGTTTTTCTCACCGCAAGCGCAGCCACTCGGGCCGAACGCCGCCATAAGCAATTGATTTCCAAGGGAATTTCTGCTAATATCGACGACCTTCGAAAAGGGCTGGAGGCACGCGACGAGCGCGACAGAATGCGCGCCGCATCGCCTTTGAAACCTGCCGAAGACGCGTTGCTGCTGGACAATTCTTCGATGTCGGTCGAGCAATCGGTCGAGCTGGTATTGAATGCCTGGGAGCGGCGCCGGCCATTTGCCTGACCAGCGCGCCACCGTGGCCCGCCTGACAGGTGAAAGGCTGACGGCCCCGCCGGTTCCCCTCAGTGCCATTCGCAACTTCTTGAAGCGCGGCACGCTGAATCGGCGGTTTCTGCAACTCAGCAACCCCGCTTTCCGCAACGCGGAAGCACCGGAAATACTCAATGTCACAAACCCAAACTTCAACCAACGAAGGCATGGAATCTTTTGCCGCTCTGTTCGAGGAGTCGCTGAAGAGCTCCGACATGCGCGCCGGCGAGGTCATTTCGGCCGAAGTCGTCCGCGTCGAGCACAGCTTCGTGGTGGTCAACGCAGGCCTCAAGTCCGAAGCCTACGTGCCGATTGAAGAATTCAAGAACGACCAGGGCGAACTCGAAGTCCAGGTCGGCGATTTCGTCTCGGTCGCGATCGACGCGATCGAAAACGGCTACGGCGACACCATCCTGTCGCGCGACAAGGCCAAGCGCCTGGCGTCGTGGATGTCGCTCGAGACCTCGCTCGAATCGGGCGAGTTCGTCACCGGCACCGTCAACGGCAAGGTCAAGGGCGGCCTGACCGTCCTCGTCAACGGCATCCGCGCCTTCCTGCCGGGCTCGCTGCTCGACACGCGTCCGGTCAAGGACATGAGCCCGTTCGAGGGCAAGACGATGGAGTTCAAGGTCATCAAGCTCGACCGCAAGCGCAACAACGTCGTGTTGTCGCGCCGCGCTGTCGTCGAGGCTTCGATGGGCGAAGAACGCGCCAAGCTGCTCGAGACGCTGCACGAAGGTGCAATCGTCGACGGCGTGGTCAAGAACATCACCGAATACGGCGCCTTCGTCGACCTCGGCGGCATCGACGGCCTGCTGCACATCACCGACATGGCCTGGCGCCGTGTCCGCCACCCGAGCGAAGTGGTTCAGGTCGGCCAGGAACTGCAGGCCAAGGTTCTCAAGTTCGACGCCGAGAAAAACCGCGTCTCGCTGGGCATCAAGCAGTTGGGCGACGATCCGTGGCACGGTGTGTCGCGCCGTTACCCGAACGGCACCCGCCTGTTCGGCAAGATCACCAACATCGCCGACTACGGCGCGTTCGTCGAGATCGAGCCGGGCATCGAAGGCCTGGTCCACGTCTCCGAGATGGACTGGACCAACAAGAACGTCGCGCCGAGCAAGATCGTTTCGCTCGGCGAAGAAGTCGAAGTCATGGTGCTCGAGATCGACGAGGACAAGCGCCGCATCAGCCTGGGCATGAAGCAGTGCAAGGCCAACCCGTGGGAAGAGTTTTCCACCACGGTGCAGCGCGGCGATCGCGTCAAGGGCCCGGTCAAGTCGATCACCGATTTCGGTGTCTTCGTCGGCCTGGCGGCCGGCATCGACGGCCTGGTTCACCTGTCCGACCTGTCCTGGCACGAGCCGGGCGAAGCGGCGGTTCGCAATTTCAAGAAGGGCCAGGAAGTCGAAGCCATCGTGTTGGCCGTCGACGTCGAGCGCGAGCGCATCTCGCTGGGCATCAAGCAACTCGACAGCGATCCGTTCACCGCCTACACCACGCTCAACGATCGTGGCGCGATGGTCACCGGCAAAGTCAAGACGGTCGACGCCCGTGGCGCCGAAATCCAGCTGAACGAAGATGTGACGGCTTACCTGCGCGCGTCGGAAATCAGCCGCGATCGCGTCGAGGATGCGCGCAACCTGCTGAAGGAAGGCGACGAAGTGTCGGCCGTGATCATCAACGTCGATCGCAAGACGCGTTCGATCCAGTTGTCGGTCAAGTCGAAAGACAGCGTCGATCAGCAAGAGGCGATGCAAAAACTGTCGCAGAGCAACGAGCGTGAAACCGCGGGAACGACCAGCCTGGGCGCATTGCTGCGCGCCAAGCTGGACAATCAGAAGAAGTGATCTCCTGCCCTTGCCCCGGTGCATCCTGACCGGGGCCAGCATTCCCGACGGCCATCCCGCTTCCCAGTGTGATGGCCGTCGTTCACTGTTCGGCTTGCATGGATCTCAGCGATGACCCGTTCCGACCTGGTAGCGCTGCTCGGCGAACGATTCGCGCAGCTGGCGCATCGCGATACCGAATTTGCAATCAAGACGATTCTCGACGCCATGTCGGATTCGCTTTCGCGCGGGCACCGGATCGAGATCCGCGGTTTCGGCAGTTTTGCCATCAACCGTCGGCCGCCGCGCATGGGTCGCAACCCCCGCTCGGGTGATCAGGTGTTGATCCCCGAAAAGCTGGTGCCGCACTTCAAACCGGGCAAGGCCTTGCGCGAAGCCGTCGACAGCCGCATGGCGCTGGCCGATGAGGCGTCCCCCGCTGTCCGCTGAAAGCTCCGGGTGGTGCCACCGTCGTCGGCGGCTGCGACGCCTTTGGCTGCGCCACTTTGATTGATCGGGCACCTCTAGAATTGCCGCAGGAGGCTCCATGCGGTACCTGATCTGGCTTTGGCGAGCGCTGGTTTTTTTCATCCTGTTCGCATTTGCACTGAACAACCAGCAAAACGCAGCCGTGCGCTGGTTCTTTGGCTATGAATGGCGTGCGCCGATGGTGTTCATCGTCCTGACCGCATTTGCCTTGGGCTGCGCTTTCGGCGTCTTCGCGATGGTGCCGAGCTGGTGGCGGCATCGGCGTGTCGCCCGTCTGGCAGGCAATGGCGAAGTCGACTCCGGCAGCAGCAGACCGTCCGCGCCGCTCACTGATCCGGACGCCGATCGACACCCTCCCCGCGATGGACTTTGACCTGCAATGGTTGTTGCTCAGCCTGCCGCTGGCATTCGGCATCGGCTGGCTGGCATCGCGCCTGGATCTGCGGCAAGTGGCGCCGTGAGCGCCGCGACTCGCCGCGCGCCTATTTCAAAGGGCTCAACCTGCTGCTCAACGAGCAACACGACAAGGCGATCGATTCGTTCATCGAGGCCGTCCAGCAGGATCCCGATACCTCCGAGCTTCATTTCGCGCTTGGTAACCTGTTTCGACGGCGCGGCGAATACGAGCGCGCCGTGCGGGTCCACGAGCACCTGCTGAGCCGAGCCGATCTGCCGCGCGCCGATCGCGACCGTGCGCAGCACGCACTGGCGCAGGATTTCATGAAAGCCGGCCTGTTCGATCGCGCCGAAGCGGCCTGGCATGCGCTCGAAGGCACCGCCTTCGACACCGAGGCCCGGCTGGCTCTCGCTGAGTCTGCACGAGCGCTCGCGCAGCTGGCGCGCCGCGGTCGATGTCGCTCACAAGCTCGAGCGCAGCGGCACCGGATCGTATGCGTCGCGGATCGCGCACTACTGGTGCGAACTGGCAATGGAAGCCGACGCACGGCAGGCACCTGACGAAGCCGATGAGGCCTTGCGCCGTGCCCGCGAAGCGGCACCATTGGCGGCGCGACCGCTGCTGTTGAGCGGGCAACGCGCCCGCCTGCGCGGCGACCATGCCGAGGCCTTGCGCGAATGGGGCAGCCTGATGGTTTCCGATCCGGCCGCGTTCTGTCTGGTCGCGGTCGACTTTGCCGACAGCGCACGCGTCGTCGGACAAGCGCAGACTGCATTGGCCAGTCTGCTCAAGCTGGCCAAACGCGAACCCGGCCTGCAGCTGCTGAATGCGATTGCGCTGCTCGACGACAATGTCGACCATCAACGCGAACGCCTGCGCGAGCATCTGCAGCGCCACCCCAGCTTGTCGACGGCACGCGCCTTGTTGCGACTGTCGGCGCCGCCCGCTGCCGATGGTGATGACCGCAAGCTGATCGACGAGGCACTGGCCGCTGCGGCGCGGCCGTTGCAACGTTACCGCTGCGCAGCCTGCGGTTTCGAAGCGCAACATTATTTCTGGCAGTGCCCGGGCTGCCTGAGCTGGGACAGCTATCCACCCAAATTGCTTGAGGATCAAGGATGACCGCGACTGACACCGCCGAGCCGAGCGCAGATGGCGGCAACTCGCGTGCTGGTGGTCGGCGACGCCATGCTCGACCGTTACTGGTACGGCGCGGTCGATCGCATTTCGCCTGAGGCACCGGTGCCGGTGGTTCGGGTCACCCGCGAGGAAGAACGCCTGGGCGGTGCCGCCAACGTCGCATTGAACGTGCAGACGCTGGGCGCACTGGCCACCTTGATGACGGTGGTCGGTGTCGACGAACCGGCGCGCAAATTGCGCGATCTGCTCAATCAGCAAGGCGTTTCCACCTTGCTGGGTGAGGATCCGAAGCTGTATACGATCGTCAAGCTGCGGGTCATCGGGCGCGCTCAGCAACTGATCCGAATCGATTTCGAGAACCAGCCCGATCACGAGGTGCTGGCCGGCATGCTCGGCGACTTCGAGCGCGTGCTGCCAGACCATGCGGCGGTGCTGTTCTCCGACTACGGAAAGGGCGGCCTCACCCATATTCCACGAATGATCGAACTGGCCCGCTCATGCGGCGTACCGGTATTGATCGACCCGAAAGGCAGCGACTACAGCCGCTATGCCGGTGCCACGGTGATCACCCCCAACCAGGCCGAACTGGCGCAGGTCGTCGGCCAGTGGACCAACGAGGCGGACCTGCATCAGCGCGCCCATGCCTTGCGCGAGCGCCTCGGCCTGCAGGCGCTGCTGCTGACCCGCTCGGAGGACGGCATGTCGCTGTTCGACGCGCCGGGCGGCGTCGCCAGCCACAGCCTGATTCCGGCGCAGGCGCGCGAAGTCTTCGATGTCACGGGTGCAGGCGATACGGTGATCGCGACGCTGGCGGCGATGCTTGGTGCAGGTCTGGATTTGCGCACCGCGATGCCGCTTGCCAATCGCGCCGGTGGCATCGTGGTCGGCAAATTCGGCACCGCCAGCGTCGACTACGACGAATTGTTCGGGCAGACTGCGCTTGATTGAAATGCGGGTATTTCGCAACAGCGGCGCGCCTCGGCGACCCAGGAAGGACTCTTCATGAAAGTGGTCGTCACCGGCGCAGCCGGCATGATCGGCAGCAACCTCGTTCATGGCCTGAACGCGATCGGCATCGATGACATCATTGCCGTCGACGATCTGACCGACGGGCCGAAATATCGCAACCTGTTGGGCGCGTCGTTCAGCGATTATTTCGACAAGACCGAGTTCTACCAGCGCTTCACCGCCGGCGCGTTCGGTCAAGTCGACGCCATCCTGCATGAAGGCGCCTGTTCCGACACCATGGAGCACGACGGCCGCTTCATGCTCGACAACAACTATCGCTGCTCGAAGGACCTGCTCGATGCCTGTCAGGCGCAAGGCACGAGGCTTTTGTACGCCTCGTCGGCCGCCACCTATGGCGGCAGCAGCGAGTTTCGGGAAGAGCCCGAGTTCGAGCAGCCGCTCAATGTCTACGGCTACTCCAAGCTGCTGTTCGACAACGTCGTTCGGCGCATGATCAGCAGTGCCACGGCGCAGGTCGTCGGCTTCCGCTATTTCAATGTCTACGGCCCGCGCGAGCAGCACAAGGGGCGGATGGCATCGGTCGCCTTCCATCATTTCAATCAGTTCCGCGAAACCGGCCACGTCAAGCTGTTCGGCGAATACGGCGGCTACGCGCCGGGCCAGCAGACGCGCGATTTCATCCACGTCGACGACGTGGTGGCGATCAACCTGTGGTTTCTGCAGCATCCGGATCGCAGCGGCATCTTCAATCTCGGCACCGGCCGCGGCCAGCCATTCAACGAGGTCGCAACCGCCACCGTCAACACCGCGCGGGCGCAACGCGGCGAGACGGCCATGAAGCCTGGCCGAGATGGTGCAGGCCGGGCTCGTTCAATACATCGATTTTCCACCGTCGCTGGTCGGCAAATACCAGTGTTTTACCCAGGCCGACATGTCGCGATTGCGCTCTGTCGGGTGCACCCATCAATTCGCCCCAGTGGGGGAAGGTGTTGCACGCTACGGGGGGTGGCTCGCTGCACAGAGCTGAGTTTTACTGGTCGGGCCGCTGGATGAGCCAGTTGGCAGCCTCTTCAAACCGACCAAAGGAAACATCATGATCAAGCAGATCCGGGCCCTGTTGCTGGCCACCATTGCATGCCTTTTCGCTGCCGCGGCGTTCGCGGCCATCGATATCAACAAGGCCGATCAGGCCCAGCTCGAAAGTGTCAAAGGCATCGGCCCGGCGATGTCGACACGCTTGCTCGACGAACGCAAGAAAAGCCCGTTCAAGGATTGGTCCGACATGATCGACCGCGTCAAGGGAATCGGCTCGGGTAACGCCGGAAAATTCTCCGAGGCCGGACTCACTGTCAATGGCGCTACCTATGCGAAAGCCGACAGCGGCAAACCGGCGATCAAGTCCGCCGACGCAAAACCGGCAAAGAAGTGACTCTTCAAGTGGGCGGCGCGCCGCCCACGTCAACGGTCTGCGGGCTCCAGCCGAAGAACGCCACCACCTCGTCGCGGCGTTTGACCGTATCGGCGATCCCCAGATCAATCAGCTCGCAGGTATACGCGGACTCGAACAACAGGTAGCTCGCCAGTGCCGCACCGCGTGCGGTTTCGCCCTCGCCCGAGACACCAACACTGCGTAACAGGCCTCGAATCGGCGCCGGCAGGCTGCCAAGATGGCAGGCGGCAATATCGTCCAGTCGCTGGCTCGGCGAAATCACCAGCACATCGAGCGGTCGCAGACCCGAGGCCTGGCGCGACGGTGGGGGCAGCAGGGCCAGCGTGGCATTGATCCGCTGCAGGCGCTCGACGTCGACCGCCAGCGCATCCAGGAAAATGCTCGACATCGCGTGGCCGGCAATCTGCGCGAGATTGGGGTATTCGCCATTGCCGCGGTGCCCGTTTGCCGGTTCATACATGCGCCCGGCACCTACCACCATGATTCGTTCGGCGCCGAGGTGCACGGCCGGCGAGATCGGCGCCGACTGGCGCATCGATCCGTCGCCGAACCAGTCGGTCAACTCATCCACCGGTAATGAAACGGCCGGAAATACAAAGGGAATGGCCGCTGACGCCAGCAAGTGCTGATGACCGATCGCACAGCGTCTGGCCATTCGTTGCGAGCGGGTCCATGGCAGGATGTGTTCGCGAGACTGGTAGAAGGTCAGATGCTGGCCGGTGCTGTAGCTCGAAGCTGTGACAGCCAACGCATGCAGATGCCCCTGTTCCAGCATCGCATCGATGCGCTGCGTATCAATCAACCTTCTCAGCAATTCGGCCAATGGCGAATTGTCGAGCAGCGATCTCGGCCGGGCCCGGCTCCAGCGAGCCAGCAGCCAGCCGATGGTCAACATCGTCAGCCAGCGGGCGCCGCTTTTGGCGATGCCCAGGCTGTCGGTTCGATAGACCTGCTCGGCGCTGAAACCACGCCAGACATTGACCAGATCGGTCACCGCAAGGTCGAAGTCATCGGCCCGGGCGGCCAGTGCAGCCGCATTGATGGCGCCAGCCGACGTGCCGGCGATGATCGGGAACGGATTCGTTCCGGTCGCAGCGGCACCGGCGTCCCGACCTCGCTCGGACCGGGTAGCGAGCGCCTCACGTCTTATCTGGGCGACCGCTTGCAGCACCCCGACCTGATAGGCGGCCCGCGCACCACCGCCGCTGAGTATCAGCCCGGTCAGCGGTGGCCGGCGCGGCGATGGCGATTGAACGGTCTGCAACACGACCGCAGTGTAGGCACACCCGCGCCTGAAGCAAACCCCGCTGAAAGGAAGCGTTCAGCGCCCAGTTCGGGAGATCAATGATCGTGCTTGTCGTGCTTGTCGTGCTTGTCGTGCTTGTCGTGCTTGCGCTGATGTTTGCGTTCTTCTTTCAGCAGTTTCTGCTGGTGCTTGCGATCGTGCTTGTCCCAGCGGTCTTGGCGATAGACGGGCGAATAGACATCCTGATACCACCGCTCCTGGACAAAATAGACCGGTTGGCCGCAGGCCTGGTAGCGGCCGCAGTAGTTTCTCCATTGCTTGGCGTGCCCGGGCGGCACATGCAAATAAATCGGCTGGCGATAAACAGCAACCGGCGACGGTGCAATCACGACGGGCTGCTGATATAGAAGCACGGGTGCGAAGGAACGCGACCGATATCGATGCGCCCATAAGCGCCCGGTTGATCGATGTTGATCGAGACGCCGATATCAGCCGCCATCACCGGCGCAATGCCACTGACAAGCGCAAGACTGGCAAGTATTTTTTTCATGTGGTGACCTCTCGGCTCGGGCGTCGGATGACCGCGGTTAGATGCTGGGCTTGAGCGTGCAGGTTCCTGCCTCATCTGAACGCGCCTTGTGACAATTCGTAAACCAGACGCGCGTTTCCTTCGCTTGCGGCGAGCCAGTGCGACAACGCCTCGTCGGTCGGAAAAAACCGCCCTTCAGCGCCGAGATCGATTTCGGCCGTCGCTTCGGTGCGCTGCACAACCAGCCGCACATCGAGCCCTTCGAGCCATTCACCCTGCTCTCCCGACTTGCGACGCGCCGGAAACGCCTCGATCAGCTTGTCGACCGGCGGCATCGTGGCCCCGAGTTCGACGCGCAGGTGTTTGCCAAAGCGGCATCGCGCCTCGGCCAGGCTCCACAGCTGGGTAATGTTGAATCGCACGCCGCCCGAGAAGCGGTCCGGCTGGACCTTGCCCTGCGACGACGATCAATTCGTCGTCCTTCAGCAGGTCCTTGTTGGCGTTGAGCAGATCCTCGGCGACCACCGATTCGATCGCTTCGGACTTGTCGTCGAGCTTGAAGATCGCGACCCGGCCGCGATGGCCGTTGACGATGCGCAGGTCGCCGACGATGCCGGCCAGCACCTGCGGCTCGCGGCTGTCGAGCAGATCGCCGATCGGCCGCTTGGCAAATTGCCGCACCTCGTCGGCACTCTGATCGAACAGGTGACCGGACATGAAAAACCCGAGCGCGGCTTTTTCCAGAGCCAGCCGTTCTCGGATGCTCCATGGCGTCGTTTCGACCAGCGGCGGCTCGAGCGTCGACGCCGCATGGCTTGCCGCATCGTCGGGGCCGAAATCGAACAAGCCGCCCTGATTGGCATGCGCCGCCTGCGTGTCGGCCCAGTCGAGCGCGAGGCCGACGCTGGCCAGCATCGCCGCGCGATCGGGATGCAGCGCATCGAACGCGCCGGCCTTGATCAGTGCCTCGATGACCCGCTTGTTGATCCGCTGCCGATCGACGCGGGCGCAGAAATCGAACAGGCTCTTGAACGGACCGCCGTCCTCGCGGGCAGCGACGATGGCCTGAATCGCACCTTGGCCGGTGCCCTTGATTGCTGCCAGCCCGTACTGAATCGATCTGTCGGCGACCGGCTCGAAGCGATGAATGCCTTGGTTGACATCAGGCGCCAGCAATTCGATGCCGAATGCCTTGGCGTCGTTCCACAGCACCCGCAGCTTGTCGGTATCGTCGGATTCGACCGTCAGGTTGGCGGCGAAGAATTCGGCGCTGCAATGAACCTTGATCCAGGCGGTGTGATAGGCCAGCAATGAATAGGCGGCGGCATGCGACTTGTTGAAGCCGTAGCCGGCAAACTTCTCCATCAGGTCGAAAACTTCGTCGGCCACAGCGGCCGAAATCCCTTTTGCGGCGGCACCGTTGCGGAAAATCTCGCGATGGCGGGCCATCTCCTCGGCCTTCTTCTTGCCCATCGCCCGGCGCAGCAGATCGGCGCCGCCGAGCGAATAGCCGCCGAGCACCTGCGCCGCCTGCATCACCTGCTCCTGGTAGACCATGATGCCGTAGGTCTCGCCGAGCACGGTCTCGAGCAGCGGATGCGGATAGCTGACCTGCTTCGCGGCCATGTTTGCGCGCACAGAAGCTCGGAATGTTTTCCATCGGGCCAGGGCGGAACATCGCGTTCAGTGCGATCAGGTCTTCGAGCCGGCTCGGCTTGGCATCGCGCAGCATGCGCTGCATGCCGGCACTTTCGAACTGGAACACCGATTCGGTACGACCGTCTGAAAACAGCCGATAGACGCGGGCATCGTCGAGCGGCAGCGTCTCGTACGAAAAATCCTTCAACGCCGGCCGGCTGGCCACGATCAACTCCTTGGCAAGCTCGAGGATCGTCAGCGTCGCCAGGCCGAGAAAGTCGAACTTGACCAGGCCGATCGCTTCGACATCGTCCTTGTCGAACTGGCTGACTGCGCTGTCGCTGCCGGGCTGCAGATACAGCGGGCAGAAATCGGTGATCTTGCCCGGCGCGATCAGCACCCCGCCGGCGTGCATGCCGACATTGCGCGTCAGACCCTCGACCCGTGCCGCCAGCGACAGCAACTCGGCCACTTCTTCTTCGGCGGCCTCGCGCTGCTCGATCTCCGGCGCTTCCTTGCGCGCATAGATGAGGCCCGGATCGGGATGCTCGGGAACACGCGCCAGCGTCACCGATCTTGCCGGGCGGCGCGGGCACCAGCTTGGCGATCGAATCGACATGCCCGTAGCCCATGCCGAGCACCCGGCCGACATCGCGCAGCGCAGCCTTGGCCGCCATCGTGCCGAAGGTGACGATCTGGCTGACCGCATCGCGCCCGTAGCGCTGCTTCACATAATCGATCACCCGGTCGCGATTGGCCTGGCAGAAATCGATGTCGAAGTCGGGCATCGACACCCGCTCGGGATTCAGGAACCGCTCGAACAGCAGGTTGTAGCGCAGCGGATCGAGGCCGGTGATCTTCAGCGAATAAGCGACCAGCGATCCTGCGCCCGAGCCACGCCCGGGCCCGACCGGGCAGCCATTGCGCTGCGCCCAGTTGATGAAATCGGCAACGATCAGGAAATAGCCCGGAAACCCCATCTTCAAGATGGTGCCGATCTCGAACTCCAGCCGCTCGACATAGCGCGGTCGCTGCCGTTCACGCTCGTCGGGCTGCGGGTACAGCATCAGCAGGCGCTCCTCCAGCCCCTGCCGAGATGCCAACCGGAAATAGTCGGCCATCGCCATCGGCACGCCGTCTTGCGAACGGCGTCGGAAAGTCGGGCAACTGCGGCTTGCCGAGCACCAGGCTCAGGTTGCAGCGCTTGGCGATCTCGAGCGTATTGGCCAGTGCGCTCGGAATATCGGCGAACAGCGCCTCCATCTGCGCCTGACTCATCAGATACTGCGCCGCGCTGAAGCGCTTGACGCGACGCGGGTTGGTCAAGGTCTCGCCTTCGGCGACGCAGACCCTGGCCTCGTGCGCCTCGAAGTCGTCGGGTTCGCAGAAACTGCACCGGATGGGTCGCGACGACCGGCAAGCCCGAGTTCGGCCGCCAGCGGCACCGCGGCGCACACATGCATCTCGTGATGGGCCAGGCCAGCGCGCTGCAGTTCGATATAGAAGCGGCCCTCGAAGATCGCCGCCAGGCGAGTCGCCAACTCGCGCGCGCGACCCGAGTCCTGCGCCAGCAAGGCCTGCCCGACGGCACCGAGATCGGCCCCCGACAAGGCGATCAGGCCTTCGTTCAATTCGTCCAGCCACTCCCATTGCAGCCATGCCTGGCCACGTTGCCCGCCCGGCTGCGCCTGCAGCCAGGCACGCGACAGCAGCTCGCACAGGTTCAGGTAGCCGCGATTCGATTGCACCAGCAGCAGCAGCCGGCTCGGCTTGCTGATCGTGGCGCCGATCGACCGCCTTCCGGCGCGAGCCAGACATCGGCGCCGATCAACGGCTTGATGCCGGCCTTGCGCGCCGCGCTGTAGAACTTGACGGCGCCGAACAGGTTGCCGAGGTCGGTGATCGCCATCGCCGCCTGGCCGTCCTTTGCCGCAGCGGCAATCGCTTCGGCGATGCGCAGACTGCCGTCGACGATCGAAAATTCGGTATGGGTGCGCAGGTGGATGAAGGCCATCGGACGATTGTAGGCAGCGGGTCGACGAGGACCGCGTCGCGCACGACTCCCGGCTGACGGGCAAAGCGCACGACCCTAAAATCAGCCGGTGACCGCGATCCTCAACATCTCAGCCTACCGGTTCGTCGCGCTGCACGACCGGCGGCGCTGCGTGATCGGCATCGAGCAACGAGGCGTTGCACGAACGGCCTGAAGGGCACGGTGCTGCTGGCCGAGGAAGGCATCAACCTGTTTCTGGCCGGTGAGGCTGACCCGCTCACTCGCTGGCTCGACTGGCTGCGCGAGGACGCACGCTTTGCCGCCCTGACTGCTCAGCAAAGCTGGTCCGAGCAGGTGCCGTTTCGCAAACTGCGCGTCAAGATCAAACGCGAAATCATCCGCATGAACCATCCGGCGATCCGGCCCGGGTTCGGCCGGTCGCCGGCCGTCGACCCGCACACCCTGGCGCACTGGCTCGACACCGGCCACGACGACGGCGGACGACCGCTGCTGTTGCTCGATACGCGCAACCACTTCGAGGTCGAACTGGGCCGGTTTCGCCGGCGCGGTCGATCTGCAGACCGGCAAATTCAGCGATCTGCCCGCTGCGGCGACTGACGCGCCAGGACATTTTTGCTGGCAAGACCGTCGTCAGCTATTGCACCGGCGGGATCCGCTGCGAAAAGGCGGCGATCTTTCTGGCCGAGATGGGTATCGATCGGGTGTTCCAGCTCGACGGCGGCATCCTGAACTATTTCGAGCAGGTCGGCGGACGCCATTTCGATGGCGAATGTTTCGTCTTTGACGAACGCATCGCCGTGGGCCACGGGGGTGATTGATGCACCGCAGCGCCGATTCATTGCTGACAGGGCGAACTTTGGCCAAGCCTGCCGATCACATCGAAACGGCTCGTGCATCGAACGGCGGCCGATCAGTTGCTGTTGCCCAGTTCTGAGGTTCAGCGGCACCAATCAGTCGATGGGAGCGACCGATGTGGCAAAAACCGTTATCCGCGCAGCAGCCTGAGTCGAATCCGGGCGCACCGGCTGCCGCCTTCGACAAGGTTCGCCAGAACAGCCTTGCGTTGATCGCGCCGCTGAGCGCCGAGGATTGCCAGGTTCAGTCGATGCCCGACGCCAGCCCCGCCAAATGGCATCTGGCGCATACCACCTGGTTTTTCGAAAACGTCATCTTGCAACACCACGAAGCCGATTTTCGGCCGTTCGATGAGCAGTTCGTCGTGTTGTTCAACAGTTATTACCACGGTATCGGCGAGCAGTACCCGCGAGTCAGCCGCGGGCTGATCACCCGACCGGGGCTCGAGGACGTCCTCAGCCTATCGGCAGGCGGTCGACGAGCGCATGCTCGAACTGCTCGGCAAAAAGGGCGACGACGAGGCGATCGGGGCGCTGCTCACTCTGGGCCTGCAGCATGAACAGCAACACCAGGAGTTGCTGCTGACCGACATCAAGCATTTGCTTGCCGCCAACCCTGCCGGCAAGCCGTATGCCAAACGCTGGCCGATCGGTGCCGTTCAGGCCCAGCCGGTGCGCTGGTTGAACTATTCGGGCGGCCTGTTCGCACTGGGGCACGATCCCCAGGAGGACGGCGCGTTTTGCTTCGACAACGAGACCCCGCGGCACCAGGTGTTCACGGCGCCCTTCGAACTGGCATCACGCCCGGTGAGTTATGGTGATTTCGAGGATTTCATCAACGACGACGGCTACCGCCGGCCCGAGCTGTGGCTGTCGATGGGTTGGGACTGGGTCAGCGCCGGCAAGCGCAGCGCACCCCTGTACTGGCGCCGACAAGACGATCGCTGGCTGAATCACAGCCTGCAGGGCCTGATCGAGATCGATCCCCACACCCCTGTCTGCCACTTGAGTTATTTCGAAGCTGATGCGTTTGCCCGTTGGGCCGATGCGCGCCTGCCGACCGAGGCCGAGTGGGAGTTCGCCGCGCGACAACTGCGACCGCCGGCACTGGCAACCGCCAATTTTGCCGACCATGGCGCATTTCATCCGCTGCCAGCCAGCCAGTCGGCGGCCGATCAGCCGGTCCAGATGTTCGGCGACGTCTGGGAGTGGACCCAATCCGCCTACAACGCTTATCCGGGATTCCGTCCGCTGCCCGGCGTGGTCGGCGAATACAACGGCAAATTCATGTGCAATCAGTTCGTGCTGCGGGGTGGCTCCTGCGCCACCCCGGCAGGGCATGTTCGCGCCAGCTACCGAAATTTTTTCCCGCCCGAGGCGCAATGGCAGTTCAGCGGCTTCAGACTGGCGCGCGGTTGATCAGGCCGCCAGGTCGAACACCAGCACCTCCGCCTGCTGAGCGTTATCCAGGCTGAGGCGATCGACATCGGCCAACAAGGCGGCGTCGCCCGAGTGCAGTGTTTCACCGTTGACCGACAACTCGCCCCGTACCAGGTGCACGTAGGCCTTGCGCCGCGGGTCGAGGGCCAGCTCGACGCGCTCGCCGGCGTCGAACAGACCGGCATGCAGCCGGGCATCCGCATGCAGACGGACCGAACCGTCGCACCGTCAGGGCTGGCGACCAGCCGAAGCCGGCCGCGTTTGCCGGGTGCATCGAAATGCTTCTGCTCGTACGACGGCGTGATGCCGCGCACATCAGGCAGGATCCATATCTGCAGGAAATGGGTCGGCACCGACGCCGAATGATTGAACTCGCTGTGCGTCACGCCGCTGCCGGCACTCATTCGCTGCACGTCGCCCGGCACGATGCTCGCGCCATTGCCGATATTGTCCTGGTGCGCCAGCGCACCGTCGAGCACATAGCTGACGATTTCCATGTCGCGGTGGCTGTGCGCGCCAAACCCGCGACCCGGCGCGACCCGGTCCTCGTTGATCACCCGCAGATTGCCCCAACCCATGTGCTGCGGGTCCATGTAGTCGGCAAAGGAAAAACTGTGTTTGCTCTTCAACCAGCCGTGATCGGCAGCGCCGCGCTCGTGACTCTTGCGTAGACTGATCATCGTGGAACCTCCTTGTTGACTGAAATATAGGGGCGGGCGCCGCTCGACAAGCCAGCAGTCTTTGAAGCAATCGTTCAAATATGATGAAGACCCTGCGCACGCTGAGCCGACCATGTCCCACAAGGCACTGACCCCCGATGCGTTGGCCATGATCGACGCGATTGGCAGAACCGGCAGCTTTGCAGCGGCTGCCCGCGAGCTCGGCAAAGTGCCGTCTGCCTTGACCTACAGCGTGCGCCAGCTCGAAGAAGCGCTCGACGTGCTGTTGTTCGACCGGCGCTCGCGGCAGGCCGAGTTCACCGCCGCCGGCGAAGAATTGCTGCTCGAAGGTCGGCGCCTGCTCGAGGAAATGCAGGCCGTCGCCAACCGCGTCAAACGCGTCGCGACCGGCTGGGAATCACAGCTCAGCATTGCTGTCGACGGCGTCATCTCGCGGGTGACGGTATTCGAGCTGTGCGAAGCCTTCTTCGCGCTCACGTTGCCGGCGCCTCCGCGATCGGACGACGCGGCGCCCGGTCATCAAGGGCCGGCCACCCGATTGCGCTTGCGCACCGAAGTGATGACGGGCACCTGGGAAGCGCTGATTTCCGGGCAGGTCGACCTGGCGATCGGCGTGGCCTTCAGCCCCGAACGCAGCACTGAAAGCGGCTTTCAGATGCGTCCGTTGGGTGAGATGCCGTTCGTTTTCGTGGTCGCCCCGCACCATCCGCTGGCAAGCGCCAGCGAACCGATTGCCGATGCCGAATTGATCCGGCACCGCGCCGTCGCGGTCGCCGATTCGGCGCAGCGGCTGACGCCGGCAAGCTTCAACATGCTGGCGGGTCAGGACGTGCTGACCGTACCGAGCACTGCAGCCAAGATCGAGGCACAGATTCGGGGACTGGGCTGCGGCTACCTGCCCGAACCGATGGCGCGTGAGCTGCTGGCAGGCGGCCGGCTGGTGCGCAAGCTGACGACACGTTGCCCGAATTCGGCGAACCTGGGCTATGCATGGCGTCAGCCGGGCGGCGACACCCCGGGTCGCCGCCCGCCGATCGGTCTGGCGCTGCGCTGGTGGCTCGACCAACTTGCCGGCCCGGCAACCCGACAGGCATTGATCGAACGCCACAGCAGCCGCTGGCCGGCGCTGGTCGACTAGCGCAACCTCGTCATGGCCTACCGCGGTCGATTCGCACCCTCGCCAACCGGCCCTTTGCACGCCGGCTCGATGGTCGCCGCGTTGGCCAGCTGGCTGGACGCGCAGGCCCATCAAGGGACGTGGCTGGTACGCATCGAGGATGTCGACGGCGCGCGATGCGTACAAGGCGTCGACGAATTGATCTTGTCACAGCTGGCCGCCTGCCAGCTGATTCCCGACGAATTGGCGCCACATCAATCGACACGTGGCGACGCCTACGCTGCCGCCTTGCAACGACTGACCAGCCGAGGCGCGGTCTTTCGCTGCAACTGCAGCCGCAAGCAGATTGCCAGCCACTGGGAACAGCGCGGGCGGATACGGCAGCGACACGATGAGTGGCCCTACCCCGGCACCTGCCGCGACCGACTCGACCTCGACGGGGCAGCCGGCTGCGCACTGCGCCTGCGCTGCGGCACCGACGCGTCACCGCTTGTCGTCGATTGGCACGACCGGCGCCTGGGCGACCAACAGCAGGACGTGACCCGATCGGTCGGCGACTTCGTCTTGCGGCGCGCTGACGGCTCGTGGGCCTACCAGCTGGCGGTGGTGGTCGACGATGCGGCGCAACGCATCACTGACGTCGTCCGCGGTGAGGATCTGGCCGACAACACCGCACGTCAGATTCATCTGCAAACGTTGCTTGGCGTGCCGCACCCGCGATACCTTCATACGCCGCTCGTGCGGGCCGAAGACGGCGAAAAGCTGTCCAAACAGAACGGTGCGCGCGCCATCGATCCAAGCGCGCCATTGCAGGTTTTGCGCGCTGCGGGCACGGTGCTCGGGCTTGCTCACGACGCATCAAGTGTCGCCGACTGGCTGGCTGAGGCAACGCGGCGCTGGGCCGAAAGCCATGGCCTTGAATCGCCCTTCGGCGCAAAGCCGATACGATGCGAACCGATGCAATCGACAAAAGGCACATCATGAACAGAACGGACTCGGGTCTTCAATACGAGGATTCAATCGTCGGAGACGGCGAACCGGCCAGCGCGGGGCAGCGGGTACAGGTGCATTACACCGGCTGGCTTCACGAAGACGGCCAGCGCGGCGTGAAGTTCGACAGCAGCAAGGATCGCGGCTCGTTGTTCAGCTTCAAGCTGGGCGCTGGCGCGGTGATTGCCGGGTGGGACGAGGGTGTGGCGGGGATGAAGGTCGGTGGGACACGAACCCTGATCATTCCCCCCGATCTCGGTTATGGCGAACGCGGAGCGGGTGGCGTCATTCCGCCCGGCGCAACGCTCGAGTTCGAAGTCGAACTCCACGGCGTCTGAGCAGCCCGTCAGATGCCCGTCCGCTACGACATCGTTCACACGACCGTTTACCGTTACAAGGTACCGGTCGACTTCGGCGAGCACCGCGTCGTCTTCAGGCCGCGTGACAGTCATGATCTGCGCGTGTTGGCAACCGACCTGCAGGTCAGCCCCGATTCGGCAGTCCGCATGATCCAGGATCCGTATTCCAACTCGGTGGCGTTGGTGCAGCCGTTGACGCAGGCCAGTGAACTCAGCATCACCTGCTCGTTCACGATCGAACACGCACACACCAACAATCTGGAGTTGCCGCTGTCGCCCTCGGCCGAAATCTATCCGTTCTGCTATTCGATGGCCGACCGATTCGATCTCGAGCACTACCTGCGGCCTCACTACCCCGACCCGGACGGCGAGCTCACCAGCTGGACGCGGCAGTTTCTCAGCACCGAAGGCCCGACCTACACCCGCCAGATACTGGTGCAGATGAACAGCACGATCCGCAAACATTTCAGCTATTCGACGCGCGATGAAGAAGGCACGCAAACGCCTCTGGAAACGCTCAAACTCGGCAGCGGAAGCTGTCGTGATTTTGCGTTGCTGATGATGGAGGCGGCACGCCACCTCGGAATTGCTACGCGGTTCGTCTCGGGCTACCTCTACGACCCCGCGCTCGATTCCGACGAGCCTGATGAAGCTGACAAGCCGTCACTCGCCAAGGCCTGGCTCGCCAAGGATGCCCCGGTGGCTGCACCCGGCGATGCGCCGATCCCCACCGTTGGTGCCGGTGCCACACATGCATGGATGCAGGCCTACCTTCCGGGCGCGGGCTGGGTGCCGTTCGATCCGACCAACAACTTGCTGGGCGGCACTCAATTGATTCGCGTCGCGGTGGCGCGGGATCCGAACCAGGCGGCGCCGGTTTCCGGAAGCTGGTACGGCGAAGCCGATGCCTATGCGGGAATGGATGTGCAGGTCCAGGTCCGACGCGTCAACCCGTGAAGCCGCTCGAGCTCGGTCGGCTGCCGACCTGAATGACGTAGGATGAAGCCTACAGCGCGCGCACCCGCAGACCCACATGCGCAAGCCTTTCAGCGACCGACACTTGCCGATGGCGTATTCACAGCCATCCAGGCAAAGCAGCAAACCGGCTGATTGATGGCTAATCTCAAGACTTACATCGTTGAAGACAGCCCGGTTATTCGGGAAAATCTGGTCGCCACGCTCGAAGAGCTTGCGCCTGTTCGAGGTTGTCGGCACTGCCGAGGATGAATCGAGCGCGATTGATCTGGCTGGGTGGGCATCCCGATCAATGTGATCTGGTGATCGTCGATATCTTCCTGAAGAGCGGGTCCGGGATTGGGCGTCCTGGCGTCATCCCAGCTGCAGGAAAGCCAACGCCAAGGTGGTCGTGCTGAGCAATTATGCGACCGCCGACATGCGGCAAGAAGTGCCTCGACCTGGGCGCCGACCGCGTGTTCGACAAATCCAACGAGATCGATTCGTTGGTCAACTTATTGCGTCGATCATGCGCTCGATCGAGATTCCCTTTCAGGCTCAGATGCTGACCCCGGCGAAACCCGCTGAAGGGGCTGCAAAACCGCGCCAGCCCAAATCGGGATGGTCGCAGTCTCTGCTGATGTTGCGCGACAGCCCGTACACCGTTCCCTTGGTGGCAATCATCGCCGTGTTGCTGCTGGTGATCAGTGAATTGTCGTATCGCAACGCGATGGCGTCGCTCGACAAGCTGGAGGAGATGCGGTCGGTACGAATCCGCAACCTCGAATTGCTGCGTCTGATGGTCGACGCAGAAACCGGCCAGCGCGGCTATATGCTCACCGGGCGCGATGAATATCTGACGCCCTACCGTGATTCGATCAAGGAGTTGCGGCAGTTGCTCGAGCCGCTCAGCGCCTATTACGCGGACGATTCACGATAGCAAGGCGCTTTTTGCCGAACTGCAGAATGGCATCAACCGCAAGGTGTCGGAGATGCAGGCCTCATTGACGATGGTCAAGGAGGGCAAGGCCGATGGCGCGTTGCAACTGCTGCTGACCGATATCGGCCGTGAGCAGATGGACTCGATCCGCCAAAGCTCGAAAAAGCTGGACGAACTCGAAGTCGGCAACATTGCAGGCAAGCGTCAGAAGATCGACTCGACCCTGCAACTCGGACGAATCGGCGTGGCCTCGATGACGGCGTTGAGCGTTCTGGCACTGATGTTGTACCTGCGGCAGCGTGTGGCCATCGAAACGCTTCGCGTCGACCAGCGGCGCTCATTGCAGCAGGAGCGCGATCAGCTCGAGGCGCTGGCGCTCGACCGCACCGCCCAGTTGACCGAACTTGCCCGCCACCTGCAGACAGCCCGCGAGGATGAACGCAGCCGCCTGGCGCGCGATCTTCACGACGAGCTCGGCGCCCTGCTGACCGCCGCCAAACTCGATGTGGCGCGACTCAAGTCGCGGATTCCAGACATTTCGCCAGAGGCCGCTGCACGGATGGCGCACCTCAATGAAACACTGAACAGCGGTATCGCCATGAAGCGCCGCATCATCGAGGACCTGCGACCGTCGTCACTGTCGAATCTGGGACTGGTTGCAGCGCTCGAAATCCAGGCCCGTGAGTTTGCCGAGGCATCGGAAATCAGGGTTCTGCCTCGGCTTGAAATCGTCAGGCTGGCGCCGTCGACCGAACTCACGGTCTACCGTCTGGTGCAAGAGGCCTGCACCAACATTGCGAAGTATGCAAAAGCCACTGAGGTGCAGATCCGGCTGCAGGCTGCCGACGACGGCGCGCTGGTCGAGGTACAGGACAACGGCGTCGGTTTCGATCCCACCAGTCAGCGCAATCCGTCGTCGCACGGGTTGCTGGGCATGCGATTCCGCGTCGAGGCCGAGGGCGGCCGCATGAAGCTGGAGTCGGCGCCCGGACGCGGCACGCTGGTCAGCGCGACCTTGCCGAGCCCGCCAGAGCAGCCAGAAGTACAGAGTTGACGGCGTGTGCCGCCTGAGCGGCACACGAACCCAAACATGCGCCCGAATGACATGTCGGCGCCTTCCTACAGGGATAGCGTGGTGGCGCCGACATTCCAACGGCCCACCCTCTCATGGGCGCTGATCCCCATCGTCTCTAAGCTGTATCCATTGCAACAGGGACCGATGGTCCGGGAGTAGAGATCATGCTGCACTACGCCGTCGTTTTCTTCGTTATCGCAATCATCGCGGCACTGTTCGGTTTCGGCGGCATCGCAGCAAGCGCTGCGGGCATCGCGCAGATCCTGTTCGTTGTTTTTGCTGTGTTGGCAGTCGCCAGTTTCATATTCGGGCTGCTCAGGCGCGGGCGCTGATTACTACCAGCGACAAATCCGTTTTTCATCCAAGAGAGGATTCCAATGAACACCACCAACCCCAATTACCCGACATCCACGGCCGGCACCAATGGCTCAGGCCAGGTCGCCCGTCAGGCTGCGGATGACGTCGCCGCTCGCGTCGAACAGGCCGGCGCTCGCACCAGCCAGATCGCCAACAACACGTTCGACACCTTGTCAGGCGCCGTTGAATCCGCACGCAACGCCACCGTACCGGCCCTGGAGCGGCTGGGCAATAACGCCGAATCACTGGCCCGCCGCAGTGCTGAAGCCGCCCGCTTGAAGTCGCAGCAATTGCGCGAACAGGCGTTGCGGGCATCGGAGCAGACAGCAGGTTATATCCGCGACCAGCCGCTGAAGTCGGTTTTGTATGCGGCTGCAGCAGGTGCATTGATCGGACTTCTGTTGTCGTTCACGCGGCGCGATCGCTGAACTGGGCAACGAGGCAGCCCGGATTTGTTCCGGGCAGCCTCGCAGCGCAAACAACCAATGCTTTCGTGAAGTGCAGTTGTTCGATGCGCTAACAACCCGCGGCGCTCCATGCGCCGTTCTTTATTTCCAACCGCCCCAAGAAAGGCACACCATGTTGCTCAAATCCACCCTGATCGCGCTCGCTTCGGCCACTGCATTTCTGACGCTCCCCGGCTGCGCCGTTGTGCGCGACCAATCAACCGTCGGCGCCTATATCGATGACTCGACGATCACCACGCAGATCAAGGCCCGCATGATCGAGAACAAACAGGTCGATGCGGCCGCCATCAGCGTTGAAACGCTGAACGGCACCGTTCTGCTGTCCGGTTTTGCAAAAAATGCTGACTGAAAAAGAGATGGCGCACAAGATCGCTCACGGTGTGAACGGCGTGAAAAACGTGCGTAACGAGATCACGATTCGCTGATTGGTTAAATACTGATCGGTATAACAAATTACCTTTCAGTGCATCCGGTCCGGCATGTCAAGCGTAAGTATTGGCGTGCCGACTGAATCTTCAAGAAACGGTCGACATGCTTCGGGACCCCACATGCTTTGGGCGATCTCGTGGCAATCAACCAACCGTTCACTTGGAGATTGACATGACAACCATCCGTTTTGCAGTTGCAGCGCTTGCCCTTTCCGCCTCGTCGCTGAGCTTTGCAGTAGAAGCCACGCGCACCCCGGTGCCCGATGACCACGGGCCAGAGCCGTCAAGCTGTCCAGACACAGGCCGAACGGTTGTCGCGTGCCGATCAACTCCGTTCCGACGACGCCTATCCGCGTTTTGCCGCACCCGCCAGCAGTACTGCCAGCCGGGCCGAAGTCCAGGCTGAAGCGGTTGATGCGACGCGCAGCAATATCGGATACGCCCGCTGGAGCAGCAGCAACAGTTTCATCGGCGGCATGTGAGTCGCCCAGCGGTCGGTTGAGTTGAGCACTGCACGGACGACGTGCAGGCATCAACCGATATCCCTGGTCAGCGATGGATGACGCACCCGATGGTAGTCAAACCATTTCCGAGCGATTCTGCTGCTCCTGCAGCACCCGCCACATCACCTTGCCCGAGCCAGACTTCGGCAACGCGTCGACGAATTCGACCTGCGTCGGCACCTTGTATGCCGCCATGTGCTCGCGTGACCAGTCGATGATGTCCTGCGCGCTGGTCGTACCCGACCGCGGCGGCGCGCAGCACGATCATGGCCTTGACCGTCTCGCCGCGATAGGCGTCCTTGGCTGCGATGATGCAGGCTTCCTGGACCGCGGGGTTCTTGTACAGCAGCATCTCGACCTCGGCTGGCCAGACCTTGTAGCCGCTGGCATTGATCATCCGCTTCAGCCGATCGGTGATGAAGAAATAGCCTTCCTCGTCGATCCGGCCGAGGTCGCCGGTGCGGAAGAACCGCTTGCCGTCCAGTTCGATGAACGCCGCTTGCGTCGCCTGCGGATGTCGCCAGTAGCCCTTGAAGACCATCGGCCCGGCGGTCATGATTTCGCCGACCTCGCCGGCCGGCAACTCCTCCAGCGACAGCGGATCGACGATCCGCGAATCGACCCCGAAGATCGGCATGCCCAGGCACTGCAGCTTGGCCCGCTCGGGTGGATTGGCATGCGACGGCGCGGCCGTCTCGGTCAGGCCGTAGCCTTCGGCGAAAGTGATACCGAATTCCTGCTGCAGCCGCTCGGCAACGGCTTTCGGCATCGCCGCGCCGCCGCCGCTCATGTAGCGCAGGCTGCGACAGATCGAACGATGCGTAATTCGGGCTGCCGAACAGGTCGATGATCATCGTCGGGATGCAGGTGAAATGGCTGACCCGGTAGCGCGAGATCAGCCGGCCGGCCAATTCCCGATCCCAGCGCGGCATCAGCACGACGGTGCTGCCGTTCATGATCGGCGAGTGCAGGCCGTACATCATGCCGGTGATGTGGAACATCGGCACCACGCCCAGGCTGACCGACTCGGCGCTGGCAAAGCTCCACAATGCGGCGCCGACGACGTTGGGCATCAGGGTGCGGTGGCTGTGCATGCAGCCCTTGGGCAAACCGGTTGTGCCCGAGGTGTAAGGCAGGATCGCCAGATCGTCCGGCTGCGCGGTATGCGGCCCGGGCCGATGGCCGGCAGCAAGCGCATCGGCCCAGCGTGTGCAAGGCAGTCCGGCAGCGGCGTCCGGCAGGTCGGGGTCAGCGCGCAGCCATTGATCGAGAGCCGGCGTCGGCGCATCCTGCGGATCGATCAACGCGGCATCACTCATCGCCTCGCTGTACCGCGTCACCAGCAGTTGCTGCAACCGCTCGTCGGCTGGCAACTCGGCGTTTGCAGCGACCACGCAAGCCGGCCAGTTCGGCGCTGCAGATCATCGCCTTGGTTTGCGGGTCACTGATGTAGTGGCCCAACTCATCGGCGCGGTTCATCGGATTGATCGGAACGACCACCGCATCGGCACGCAGGATGGCGTAATAGGCAATCGCGTATTGCGGGCAGTTCTGCATGTACAGCCCGATCCGGTCGCCTTTGGCGACACCCTTGGCCTGCAGCCAGCCGGCCAGTCGCTCGGCTTGATCCAGCACCTGCGAAAAGCTGATCGGTCGACCGAAGAAGATATACAGCGCCTTGTCGGGATAACGCCGCGCCGAGACCTCCAGGTTGAACCACAGGGTGGTCGCCGGAATCACCAGTTCGCGAGGCAGCCGGGCCGGCCAATGCGCAAGGTGCAAGCGCTGCGAAGCATCGAAAGCCATCAGAACTCCTTGCGCGCATGCAGACGATGCGCCGACGTCGATTCTGGCAGACGAAAAAAAGCGGAAGCGCCCGAGCCGGGCCTTCCGCTGGTTTTGGCGTCGGCACGCTGCAGTGGGCAGCGCGCAGAGGCCTGGTCGGTCGACCTTCGTCAGGCGTGCTGGTGCGCCGAGCGCAGCTTCAGCGCGAACTCCTGCAACGCGGCAATGCCGCTGTCCTCGGCGCGTTTGCACCAGGCCTGCAGATCGAGCACGAGTTGCTCGGCCGACACATTGGTGCGCGTCCACAGCGAGCGCAGCTCCTCGCGCATCGAGATCAGCTTGGCCAGGCGCGGGTTGTGTTCGACCGCTGCCGCCACATGGGCGCGCGCGGCATGCGGGATCTTGTCTTCGTCGCGATGCAACCAGCGCTTGGCCAGCTTCAGGTTCGACAGCTTGGCATGGCTCGCAGCACGTGCCTTCGGCCTTCAGCTTGGCGATCTCGGCGCGGCAGGCGCGACGCAGATTGCCGGCATAACGGGCCATCACTTCGTAGCGGTTGGCGATGATCGCCTCGAGCGTGTGGCCGTCGGCGACACGTTTTCACGGCACCCAGGCGCAGCATCGGCGGGGTCTTGCGAACCTTTGCCAGCCCGACGATCTCGAGGCAGCGGATATAGGCCCAGCCGATATCGAACTCGTGCGGCTTGACCGACAGCTTGGCCGACGTCGGGTAGGTGTGGTGATTGTTGTGCAACTCTTCACCGCCGATGATGATGCCCCACGGCGAGATGTTGGTCGACGCGTCGGCCGCTTCGAAATTGCGGTAGCCCCACCAGTGGCCGATGCCATTGATGATGCCGGCGGCGGTGATCGGAATCCACAACATCTGGACCGCCCAGACGGTCACGCCGATCGCGCCGAACAAGCGAAATGTCGATCAGCAGCATCACGCCCACGCCCTGCCAGCTGTAGCGGGTGTACAGGTTGCGCTCGATCCAGTCGTCGGGCGTGTTGTGGCCGAATTTGCTGATCGTCTCCTGATTCTTCGCTTCCGAGCGATACAGCTCGCTGCCGGTCAGCAGCACGGTCTTGATGCCTTTGGCAACCGGGCTGTGCGGGTCTTCGTCGGTTTCGCACTTGGCGTGGTGCTTGCGGTGGATCGCGACCCATTCCTTGGTCACCATGCCGGTGGTCAGCCACAGCCAGAAGCGGAAGAAATGCGCCGGTATCGCATGCAGTTCGAGCGAACGATGCGCCTGCGCGCGGTGCAGGAAGATCGTCACTGCGGCGATGGTGATGTGGGTCATCACGGCTGCGGCGAGCAGCGACCTGCCACCAGCTGGCATCGAGCAAACCGTTGGCCAGCCAGTTGACCAGGGCATCCCACAGCATCGTCACAGTCGTCATCAAGTCGCTTCCAATGTGGACTCAGAGTGTCGGCCGAATCTCGGCCAACCCCGCATTGTAAGGTGCGACCCCGCGCAAATCCTCCGAAATAGAGGGGCTTTGGCGAAAAATTGTTGCACTGCAACAAAACTTGACTTCGGCTGCGCCTTGAGCGCGACGTCAATCGCGCTGCCAGACCGCAGCAAAAAAGCCGTCGGTGCCGTGGCGATGCGGCCACAGCCGCAGATACGGGCCGCGCACCAGCGCTGCGGCGTCGCGCACATGCGCCCGGCCGAGCACCTCGGTCGGCCGGCAGCGCGGTGAACGACGCGGCACGCGGTCTCGCGCAACCGCGCCTCGAACGCCGCCGCGATGGCCTCGTTCTCGTCCGGCAGCAGGCTGCAGGTGGCATAGACCAGCCGGCCGCCCGGCTTCAGCAGCCGCGCCGCGCTGGCCAGGATCGCCGCTGCTTGACCGCCATCTCGGCCACCGATTGCGGCGACTGGCGCCATTTGAGGTCCGGATTGCGGCGCAGCGTGCCCAGCCCCGAGCACGGCGCATCGACCAGCACGCGGTCGATCTTGCCGGCCAGCCGCTTGATGCGGTCGTCGCGCTCGTGGGCGATCTGCACCGGATGCACGTTCGACAGGCCGCTGCGCGCCAGCCGCGGCTTCATCGCCGCCAGCCGATGGCCCGAGGTATCGAAGGCGTAAAGGCGCCCGGTATTGCGCATCGCCGCACCGAGCGCCAGCGTCTTGCCGCCGGCGCCGGCGCAGAAATCGACCACCATCTCGCCGCGCTTGGCGTCGGTCAGCAGGGCCAGCAACTGGCTGCCTTCGTCCTGCACCTCGATCGCGCCGTCGATGAACAGCGGCAACTTGCTCAGCGCCGGCTTGCCGTCGATGCGCAGGCCCCACGGCGAATGCGGCGTCGGCCGCGCGTCGATGCCGGCCGCGGCCAGCGTCGCCTGCGCGTCCTCGCGCTTGGCCTTCAGCGGCATTGACGCGCAGATCGAGCGCCGCGCCGCTGGTTCAGGCTGTCGACCAGCGGCCAGAATTCGTCGCCGAGTTCGTTCGTGCAGCGCGTCGGCCAGCCAATCGGGCAGGTTGTGGCGCAGCTTCTCGGGCAGGCTGGCCGGGTCGATCGGGCCGACCTTGGCCAGCCACTGCTGTTCGGTCTCGTTCAGCGCGGCGCGCAGGAAGGCGTCGTTGCCCTGCCAGCCGAGCAGCGCCAGGCGGCGCTCGATCTCGCCCCGGCCCGATTGCGCCAGGTGCTGGAACAGCAGCCGCTTGCGCAGCACGGTATAGGTCGTTTCGGCCAGCGTATGGCGCTCGCGCGCGCCGAGGTCGCGATGCTGGCGGAAAAAGTCGGAGACCACCCTGTCGGCCGGCGCGGTGAACTGCATCACCTGGTGGAGCAGTTCGGTTGTCAGTTCGAGCAAGGCGTTCGGATGCATCGGCGCCGATTATCCGCGCCGCCCCGCCCGACAGGGTCCCGCGCCGCTGGCGCCGCGAATCTCAGAACAACTGCGATTGCGCCGCTGCGGTGGCTGACGATGCCGTCGGCGATCGGTCAATTCGTCGTCGACCAGCCAGCGCACCGCGCGCGGCAGCATCTGGTGCTCGCGCTGCAGCACCCGCTGCGGCGAGGCTGTCTTCGTCGTCGCCGGCCAGCACCGGCACCATGGCCTGCGCGATGATCGGGCCGTGGTCGAGTTCGGGCGTCACGAAATGCACTGTCGCGCCGGCCAGCTTGCAGCCGGCCTCGCAGCGCGCGGCGATGCGTATGCAGGCCGGCGAATGCCGGCAGCAGCGACGGATGGATATTGACGATTCGCCCGCCGTAGCGATGCGACGAACTGCGGCGTCAGGATCCGCATGAAGCCGGCCAGCACCAGCAGATCGGGAGCATGGCGGTCGATCTCGGCGGCCAGCGCGGCGTCGAACGATTCGCGGTCGGCATGTCGGCGGTGGTCGACGACGCCGATTTCGCAGGCCGCGCTCGGCGGCGGCGGCGAGCCCGGCGCATCGGGCCGGCTGCTGATCACCGCGCACGATCGGTCGCGTGCCAGCGCTCGCGCGCGCACGCATCGGCCACCGCCACCATGTTCGAGCCTCGGCCCGAGATCAGGATCACGATTCGTTTCATCGGCGCGCAGTGTATGGCAAGGGCGATCGTGCCCGGTCGATGTGGCCCGTCGGATCCCGCACCTCGGGTGTTCACCGACCTCGCGCGCCTAAAATCCGCCGACTCGATGCCGAATGCCCTGCGACCGAAGTCAGCTGGCGCCGCTTCCCGCCCCTCCACCGTGACGAGCACTCCATGAAACAACGCGTCCTGACCGGCATCACCACTTCCGGCACGCCCCATCTCGGCAACTATGTCGGCGCGATCCGCCCGGCGATTGCGGCCAGCCGCGAAGACGGTGTGCAGAGCTTCTTCTTCCTCGCCGACTACCACGCGCTGATCAAGTGCGACGACCCGCAGCGCATCGAGCGCTCGCGGCTGGAGATCGCGGCCACCTGGCTGGCCGCCGGGCTCGATCCGCAGCGCGTGTGCTTCTACCGCCAGAGCGATATTCCGGAGACGCCCGAGCTGACCTGGCTGCTGACCTGCGTCACCGCCAAGGGCCAGATGAACCGCGCCCACGCCTACAAGGCCGCGCTCGACGCCAACCTGGAGGCCGGCGAAGATCCCGACGCCGGCATCACGATGGGCCTGTACAGCTATCCGATCCTGATGGCGGCCGACATCCTGCTGTTCAACGCGCACCGGGTTCCGGTCGGCCGCGACCAGGCGCAGCATATCGAAATGGCACGCGACGTCGCGCAACGCTTCAACCACCTGTTCGGCCAGGGCCACGACCTGTTCGTGCTGCCGCAGGCCGACATCGAGGAGTCGGTCGCGTTGCTGCCGGGCCTGGACGGCCGCAAGATGTCGAAGAGCTACGACAACATCATCCCGCTGTTCGAAGGCGGCGCACGCGGCGCTGAAGGACGCGGTCGCGCGGATCGTCACCGATTCGCGGCTGCCCGGCGAGGCCAAGGAGCCCGAAGGCACGGCGCTGGTCGCGATCTACGATGCCTTTGCCGACGCAGGCGCAGCGCCAGCAGTTCCGCGCCGACCTGCGTGGCGGCCTCGGCTGGGGCGCGGCGAAGCAGCAACTGGTCGACGTGATCGAGGAGCAGATCGGCCCGATGCGCGACCACTACGCGACGCTGATGGCGCATCCCGAGCAGATCGAGGAGGTCCTGCAGGCCGGCGCCGGCAAGGCGCGCGCGGTGGCCAAGCCCTTCCTCGAAAGCCTGCGTCGCGCCGTCGGCCTGCGGCCGATGCGCGCCGCGCTGCCGCCAGTCGGCCGCCGTTGCAGACGCAAGCGCCGCGGCGCATCGCCGAGCTTCAAGCAATACCGCGAAAGCGACGGCCGCTTCTATTTCAAGCTGGTTGCCGCCGACGGCGAACTGCTGCTGCAAAGTGATGGCCTGGCCGACGGCCGCGCCGCCGGCGCCTGGGTCAAGCGGCTGAAGACCGAAGGCATGGCGGCGCTGGACGAGGCACCGGTGAAGGCGCCGCCGCACGGTGATCGCGCCGGCGCTCGCAGGCGGCGCTGGCGGCGCTGGTCGCGGCGCAGGCGGGCTGACGCGTCCGGCTGTCTGATGGCGGCCATCCACATCACCGATATCGAGTCGGCCATCAACTGGTGGCGCGAGCGCAACCCGTCGCCCGACGGCATCACCGCGTGCGCCGAAGTGCGCGCGCTGGCCGAGGTCTATGCGCTGATGGTGTACTACCGCGAGGCCGAATGCGACGAGCAGACGATGCCGTCGCGCGCACTCGATGCCTGGCTGGCCTGGTATGCGTCGACGCCCGACGCGCCGTGCATCGCGATCTGCTCGACCAGCCAGGGCGACGACATCTGCAAGGGCTGCGGGCGCAGCTTCGACGAAGTGCAGCACTGGCCGTCGATGAGCCCGGCCGAAAAACGCGCCACCTGGCGGCGCATCACGCGCGAAGGCACGGCCTGGCGTTTCAACCGGTATGCCGAGCGGGCGCGCCGTGCCAGCGGCGTCGACCATCCCGACCCGAACCAGTTCGCCGACGTCGTGCCGGACAAGCGCTGATGAACCCGCAACCGGCCGAGCCCGGCGGGGTCGCTGCCGGGGCGACGTCGATCGTCACAGCTGCGCCGGCGACAAGCTGGCGCGCCAGCGCGCGGCAGATCGCGCCGCTGGCCTGGCCGGTTTTCATCGGCCAGATTTCGGTGGTTGCTTTCGGCACCATCGATACGCTGCTGGTTGCGCGCCAATCGGCGGCCGACCTGGCGGCGCTGGCGGTCGGCGCGGCGGCCTACATCACCGTCTTCATCGGCCTGATGGGCGTGGTGATTGCGGTGGCGCCGATCAGCGGCCAGCTGTTCGGCGCGCGCAAGATCGTCGCCGCCGGCCATCAGTTGCATCAGGCCGTCTGGCTGGCCCTCGGCGCTGAGCCTGCTGGGCAGCACGGTGCTGGCCTTCCCGCAACCGTTTCTGGCCCTGTCGCAGGCCACGCCGGCGGTGGCCGCCAAGGCGCGCGGTTATCTGCTGGCACTGGCATTTGCGCTGCCGGCGTCGTTGATGTTTTCGGCGTTCCGCGGCTTCAACACCGCGGTGTCGACGGCCGAAGGCGGTGATGTCGCTGCAGCTCGGCGGCCTGGCGCTGAAGATTCCGCTGTCGATCGGCGCTGGTCTTCGGCGTGCCGGCGATCGGCCTGCCGGCGCTCGGTGTCGTCGGCTGCGGCATCGCCACCGCGATCGCGATGTGGCTGCACCTTGCTGGCCGCCGTCTGGCTGCTGCGCAACGACTCGTTTCTACGCCGCCTTCGAGACGCCACTGGCGAAGGGGCGGCCCGCTCTGCATCGGCCCGACCGGGTCGCGCTGCTGGCCCAGCTCCGGCTCGGCGTGCCGATGGGGCTGACGATCCTGATCGAAGTCACCGGCTTCAGCTTCATGGCCTTGTTCATCGCCCGGCTCGGCACCGCCGCGGTCGCCGGCCACCAGATCGCCGCCAATCTGGTGGCGCTGATGTTCATGATGCCGCTGGCGCTTGGCAATGCCACCGGCACGCTGGTCGCGCAGCGCATCGGTGCCGCCGACCTCGCGGCCGCCCGCCGCATCGGCTGGCATGGCGTGCAGATCGGCATGGCGATCGCGGCGTTGATGGGCGCCGCGGTCTTCTTCGGCCGCCAGCAGTGCTGCAGCTGTATACCGACAACCCGCGCGTCATCGCCGCGGCGCTGCCGCTGCTGGCCTGGGTGGCGATCTTTCATTTCGCCGATGCCGCACAAGGCGTCGCGGCATTCGTGTCTGCGTGCCTGGCGGATCGCCACCGCCCCGCTGTTCATCTTCGTCTTCGCGCTGTGGGGAGTCGGCCTGGGCGGCGGTTACCTGCTGGCCTTCGACGCCGACAACACGTTTGCCGGCGTCGCTGCACGGTGCGCGCGGATTCTGGATCGCCTCGACCGTCGGGCTGGCGCTGGCCGCAGTCGGCCTGACGGCGCTGATGGCCTGGGCCTTCCGGCAGCGGATCAGCGTTGGCCCGCCTCGGCAGCGCAATGACGAAGCAGCTGCCGCCGCCTGCACGCGCCTCGCAGCGAACCGATCCGCCATGGCGCTGCGCGATCTGCCGCACCAGGCTGAGCCCGAGGCCGACACCGCCGGCCTGCTCGGCATGGCCCGGCAACCGGTAGAAGGCCTCGAAGATTCGCTCACGCGACGCCTCGGGAACCCCCGGCCCGTGGTCGCAGACCTGAATCTCGACCGACTGAACCCGATCGACGCAAGCAACACGCCGATCGGATCGCCGCCATAACGCCTGGCGTTTTCCAGCAGGTTGCGCAAGCGCGCGCCGCAACAGCCGTTCATCGCCGTCACCCGCGCGTCGTCGCCATCGACCTCGGCCTTGAAACGGGCCGCCTCGTCGCGGCCGATCGCCAGCAGATCGACCGGCACATGCGCAGGCAGTATCGGCCGACGCATCGAGCCGGCTGGCCAGCAGCACCTCTTCGACCAGCGCATCGAGCTCGGCGATGTTGGTATCGATCTCGTGCTTCAACGCATACGCGCTGCTCGACCGGCGCATCGTCGAGCATCTCGATCGCCATCTTCATGCGCGCCAGCGGCGAACGCAGCTCGTGGCTGGCATTGGCCAGCAGGCTCTGGTGCGAGCGCACCAGCGCCTCGATCCGCGCTGCGGCCTGGTTGAAGCTGCTGGCCACCGCAGCCACTTCGTCCTGCCCCGACACCTCGACCCGATGGCTGAGCTGCCCCGACCCGAAACGCTCGACACCGAGCTTCAACGCCGCCAGGCGTCGGGTCAACGCGCGAGCAACCGGCCAGGCTGCGCCGGCCACCGCGAAGAACAGCACCACCAGCAGCACCAGCCAGCCGATGCCGCGCGGCAGCAACCCGAAATCGTCGGGCGGTCGGCGCGCCGCGGCGTCCCGGCGGTCCCTCGCCGTCACCACCCCGGGTCCGATTGCCGATCCACGGCCTCGCCGCATCGCCTTCGCATGATGCGTCGACGCTGCGGGCGCATCATGCGCAAGGTTCGGCCATCGTCGAGCTTGATCGCGAAAGTCGGCTACCCGACACATTTCCAATCGCGTGAACAGCGCTGATTCGGCAATCCGTCGCCCCTGCGCATCGTCGAGCGCCATCGCCAGGCGCAAGCGCTGCGACCAGTCATCGAGCGCCGCCGTCTGCTCGGCTGGCGACGCGTCGCTGCCGGGCAGCGAGCGCTGGATCAGTTCGCCCCAGGCTGCCATGCGCTCCGACACCATCGACTCGGCGCGCACCCGCTCGTCGTCCATGTGGCGCTGGAACAGCCAGCCCGAAACCGCCGCAAACAGCAGCAGCACCGCCACCACCGTGAGGTAGATGCGCAGCGTGAGCGTTTTCAGGGTCGGAAATTTCACGGCGGCAATCTCGGCATGCAATCTCGAGGTGACGATGGCGCTCAAGGCGGCGCGGTCGTCGGCATCCTGCTTCTTGGCGAACACATAGCCCGCATCCGCGCACGGTCAACACACGATGCGGGGCTTTCGGGTCGTCTTCGATGACGGCGCGAATTCGCGAGATGTGCACGTCGATCGAGCGGTCGAAGGCCTCGAGCGGATGGCCCTTCAGCGAATCCATGATCTGGTCTCGCGACAACACGCGACCGGGGCTTTGCGCCAGCACCACCAGCAACTCGAACTGATGGCCGGTCAGGTCGCAAGGCTGACCGTCGAGCCGGGCAACACGAGCACCGATGTCGATCTCCAGCCGGCCGAAACGCAGAATTTCGTCGCCCGCAGGCTGCGGCGAGGCACGGCGCAGCAGCGCCTTGACGCGTGCCAGCAGCTCGCGCGGCTCGAACGGTTTGGGCAGGTAGTCGTCGGCACCGAGCTCCAGACCGACGATTCGGTCCAGCGGCTCGCCGCGCGCTGTCAACATCAGCAAGGGCATGCTGCGGGTGCGCTGATTGGCGCGCAACTCGCGGCACAGGTCGAGACCATCGCCATCGGGCAACATCAGATCGAGCAGCATGGCATCGAACGATGCGGCAGCCAGCGCGGCGCGACCCTGCGCCAGCGACGCCGCCAGTTCGACCTCGAACCCGGCCGCACGCAAATAGTCGCTCACCATCGTCGACAGGCGAACGTCGTCATCGATCATCAATAAGCGAGAACTCATGGCTGGCTTGCTCTTTGACAAACATCAACGGGAACAGACCGCTGCCGGCCCCGGGGGTCGGCAGCGGTCAGTTTCGCCCGGCCATGCGGCACGTTGCCGCCACCCGGGCCGACTATTCTGACGCTCAGGACTTCGCCGCCGCCGGCTCGCCATGATGGCGCTTCATGCGCTCACGCATGCGCTCGCTGCGCTTGGCCGCCATTTCGCCGAGTTTGGCGCGTTGTTGCGGGGTCAGCACCTCAGCCGATGAAAGCATCGAATCGAGCCTGATCTTGCTCATCTGATTGTGCAGTTCGAGCCCCTGCAGGCGCAGCGTTTCGGCAGCCCCGCGGTCGATTCCATTCGGCGATACCAACAGCTGGCGGCCGCGCTCACGCAACCCCCGCTCGGTGTCGCGCAAGGGCTTCATCTTGGCAGCGGACGCTTCATGGATCTGCTTGATCTGCGCGCGTTGGGCATCGGTCGCATCGACGGCATCGAGCATGTGGCCCATGTGTCGCCCGCCGCCGCCCATCATTTCACCGCGGTCGCCCATGCCGCCGTGGCGGTGCTCGCCTGCCTGGGCAAAACTGGGTTGCACGCGAAACCGCTGCCGCTGCGATCAGCAGGCTTCCAAACGCCGTCGCGCATGGGCAAGCTTGCCAGGACGCTGGCCGGAAAGCGAAATTTTCTGGAACATGGTGTGTTTCCTCAAGGGCTTGGTAGGAGTTACCAGTCGGGCCTCAAGCCTGACCGTGAAGCAATGATGGAATCTTGTGGTGAAGCGCTGATGAGCGGGCCGTAAAGAAAGGTAATGCGCACGACCGGCGGCGCGGGTTTCCCAGCATCACGAGTGGCATGTGAAACCCACTGATTCCCCCGCTGCCATAGACTTTCCCATGGACTCTGCCACGCTGCGCGACTTTCGTCTGACCGACCCGCCGCCGGGTTTTGCCGACGACCCCTACCCTGTTTATGCCGCACTGCGTTGCGCGGACCCGGTTCACGCGCTGGACGCCGGGTCCTGGCTGCTGACACGCCATGCCGATGTCGAGGCGATCTACCGCAGCGCCGATGTCAGCTCGGACAAGCAGCGCGAGTTCGCGCCGCGAATGGGCATCGGTACACCGATCTACGAACACCACACGACCAGCCTCGTCTTCAACGACCCGCCGCTGCACAGCCGGGTCAGGCGGCTGATGATGGGGGCGCTGAACCAGCGCGCGATCGCCCGCATGGAGCCCGGCCTGGTCGCGCTGGTCGACACGCTGCTCGACGCGCATGGCCGATCAGCCGAGACCGGATCTGATCGGTCATTTTGCCGCTGCCATTCCGGTCGACGTGATCGGCAACCTGCTGATGATCCCGCCGGCCGATCGCAGCCCGCTGCGTGACTGGTCGCTGGCCATCCTGTCGGCGCTCGAGCCGTTGCCTGCAGCTGCCGTGCTGGCCGCGCGCCAACGCGGCGACGACCGACTTCCTGGCCCTGCTGCGCGCCCTGGTCGCCGAACGACGTGAACATCCCGGCGACCCCGAAGCCGATGTGCTGACGCGGTTGATCCACGGCGATGGCGGCGATCAGTTCAGCGAGGCCGAACTGCTGCACAACTGCATCTTCCTGCTCAACGCCGGCCACGAGACGACGAGCAACCTGATCGGCAACGGCGTGCACGCACTGATGACCCACCGCGACGCAACTCGATCGGCTGGCCGCCGAGCCTGCGCTGCTGCCGACTGCGGTCGAAGAACTGCTGCGATTCGAAAGCCCGCTGCAGTTGAACAACCGGCTGACCACCGCGCCGATGACCATCGGCGATGTGGCCATTCCGCCGGGCAGTTTTCTGACCCTGGCGATCGGCGCGGCCAACCGCGACCCGGCCGTATTCGATGCGCCCGATTCGGCTCGACGTGGCGCGCAAACCGAACCGTCATCTCGCATTCGGCCACGGCGCCATGCCTGCGCCGGAATGAACGTCGCCCGGCTGGAGGCGCGAATCGCGATCGGCGCGTTGCTGGCCCGTTACCCGAGAATCGATCTCGCCGGAGTGCCCACGCGCGACCGCCGGCTGCGCTTTCGCGGCTTCAGCTCGCTGCCGGTGCGGCTCGATTGAGGCCCCGCAGCGACCGAATCCGACGACCACGACCAGCCAAGCCCACCACTGCTGAACCGACCATGCGAATAGCTGCCGCCGTTTGTGCAACCGCCATGCTGACGCTCGCGCCATCACATGCCTTCGACCTGCAGGGCCACCGCGGCGCCCGCGGACTGGCACCTGAAAATTCGATTCCCGGGTGGAAAAAAGCGCTTGAGCTCGGCGTCGACACCATCGAATGCGACATGGGCGTCACCAAGGACGATGTCGTTGTTGTCCACCACGACCTGCGGCTGAACGCCGATACCACACGCACCGGCGATGGCCAGTGGCTGACTGCGCCAGGGCCGAATATCAATCAGCTCACATTCGACGAACTGCAGCGCTACGACATCGGCCGCTTGAAGCCTGGCAGCAATTATGCGAAGGAGTTTCCCGATCAGCAGGCCGTCGATGGCACGCGTGTGTCACGAAACTGTCCGATCTGTTCGAGCTGGTCAGCCAATCGGGCAACCAGCAGATCGGCTTCGATTGCGAAACCAAGCTGTCGCCGCTCGAACCCGATGCCACCCTGCCCCCCGAAGCCTTCGCAAGGCGCGTGATCGCCGAGATTCGCCAGTACGGCATGGCCAGGCGCATGATGATCCAGTCGTTCGACTGGCGAACGCTGCAAGTGGTGCAAGCCGAAGCACCCGAGATCCGCACGATGTACCTGACCTCGCCGCGCACGCTGAAGGCGGAGGCCGATGGCAAGACCCTCTCCGTGGCTGGCCGGCTTCACGCCCGAACAATATGGCTCGGTTCCGAAGGCGGTCAAGGCCGCCGGTGGCACGATCTGGGCGCCGAACCAGACCTACCTGACGCCCGAGCTGCTGGCCGAAGCCAAGGCACTCGGCCTGACCGTGATCCCGTGGACGGTCAACCAGCCCGACATGATCGACAAGCTGCTCGGCATGGGCGTCGACGGCATCATCTCGGATCGGCCCGATCTGGTCAAGGCGGCGATCGCCCGGCGCCGATAGCGCCCCCGGCAACGCGGCCGCACGTCCTTCGCGTGAAGCCGGCAAGGCTACGGCAAGCGATTCGCTTCGTCTACAGCCGCACCCGGGTTCCACCGTGAACGGTTGCGCACAAGACCTTGGTTCAACGCAGCCGAACCAGGTGGTCCGTGTCACCCTTCTTGATTTCCACGATCGTGTCCATCGCCTTCAGCATCTCGGAAAAGCCCGCATGGCCATGGTCCTTCGGATCGAAGGTCGAATCCAGGCGCTTGATCATCGGCCAGACGCTGCCCTTGTCGACCCAGGGCTCGCCTTTGGATTCGGCCAGCAGGTGCACAGCCCGCTTGAGCATCTCGACCGCCGGGTCGACCGGACGTGTCGGCGGGCGCTCGGAGTTGGCCGCTACAGGCGTCTCGACGCCTTCTGCAGCCGGCGCCCCAATCAGGCTGTCGTAGTAGCGAAATTCGTGGCAGCTCTTGGCCCAGTGGCGATTGGTGTTGCGCCGGTTGCCGATGCCGATCAGCGTGCGCCCGGCAGCCTTGATCTTCTGAGCCACCGGCATGAAATCGCTGTCGCCGCCAATGATGATGACGGTGCCGATGTGCGCAAAACGGCTGATGTCTTCGGTGGCGTCGAGACACAGCTTGATATCTGCGCCGTTCTTGGCCGACGCACCCGGCGGGAACAGCTGGATCAATTCGACGGCGCTTTGCAGCAATGCGTCGCGATAACGACCAAAGAACTGCCAATTGCAGTAGGCCCGATTGATCGACACCGGTCCGAACGAGGCAGCCAGCTCAGCCAGAGCCTGCACGTCGACCAGCGGCTCTTGCGATTTGAAACGGTTGTCCTGTTTGGCATATGCACCTTCGCCGTAGCGGGCTTCGACAAGGCCGGCGTGCAGATTCTCGAAGTCCCAATACAGGGCCACCGATCGATTGTCCTGATCGAGCTGCGTCATGTGCGCGTCCGTGAAACGGGCAGCTTGCGAAACAAGGCCAGCAAGACGTCCAGGTCAAGCGGTTTGACAATGTGATGGTCGAATCCGGCTTCGCGAGCTCGACGCTGATCTTCCGCCTGGCCCCAGCCGGTGACCGCCACCAGCAGGATGTCGCCTGCCGCATCCAGTTGGCGTACCGCAGCGGCCAATTCATAGCCATTCAAGCCAGGCATGCCAACATCGAACAGGCCGATATCCGGGCGCTCTCGAATGACCGCTTGCAGTGCAGTCTGGCCGTCGCTGACCACCTGCACCGTGTGCCCGAGGTCGCGTAACAGCTCGGCCAGACTTTCGGCAAAGTCCTGATTGTCATCGGCAATCAGGATCTGCGATGCCGCGGGCCCGTCGACGCGTGTCGATGGTTGAACGGCTACGGGCTGGGCCTGGGGTGTCTCCTCCAGCGGAAGCCTTACCGCAAAAGTTGCACCCTGGCCCAGACCTCGGCTGTCCAGTCGCACCGTGCCGCCGTGCAACTCCACCAATTGCCGCGTCAGCGACAGACCGACTCCCAGCCCGGCGCGGCCACGCTCCAGCGACTGGTCGACTTGAACGAACAGGCCGAAGATGGCTTCCTGCATCGGCGCAGCGATACCGATGCCGTTGTCGATCACCCGCACTTCGACCATCTCGGACAAGCGTTCGAATTCGATTGCAATTCGGCCTCCGGGATCGGTGTACTTGGCCGCGTTGTTCAGCAAGTTGACGAATACTTGCGCAAGCCGGGTGCTGTCACCGATCACCCAGATCGGCTCTGCTGGCCAGCTCACGACGAGTTCGTGATTGCGCTCCTGGATGGTCACGATCGCGCTCTCGACAGTCAGCCGGATCAGTTCGACCAGATCGATCACCTCGGCCTGCAAATGCATCCGGCCAGTGGAAATGCGCGATACCTCGAGCAGATCATCGATCAGACGAACCAGTTGCTGGATCTGACGCTTGGCGGTCTCGCGCATCTTGTTGCGCACGCCAGCGTCCAGTTCGTCGCGGGTCAGCACCGTCAAGGCGGTCGACAGTGCGGCCAGCGGGTTGCGCAGTTCATGGGCGAGAGTCGCCAGGAACTCGTCCTTGCGACGATCGGCAAGCTGCAGAATCTCGGCTTGGTCACCCAGCTCTTTCAACATGTCGTTGAAGGCATCGACCAGTTGGCCGATCTCGTCGTCGGTACTTTTCGGAGCCCGCAGGGCGTAGTTGCGTTGTTGCATTACCTCACGCGCCACGTCTGCAACGGCGACGATCGGGTCGGTGATCGTTCGCTGCAATTGGGTCGCGATGAACGCGGCGAGCATCAGGCTGGCCAACATGACAACGGCCAAGATGGCGCTGTAGCCCAGCAGACGTGGCAAGACCTCGTAGCGCGCGCGAAGCACCATGGTGCCGATCATTTCGCCGTTCTGAACCACAGGCTGGTGCAATACCAACGTGCCCCCATTGAATTCATGCCCTTCGCGCCGTCCGGACAAGCGCAATGCAGCAGTTGCCTGCCCAGCAGCCGTGTACTGCGCGAACAGCGTGCCGTCAGCGTCGTAGATGGACGCAGCTTCGATCTGTGGCCGAAGCCGCAGCAGATCGAGGTTCTCGGTCGCGACACGGGAATCGTCGAAGGCAAGTGCGGACACACTGGACTGAGCGACCAGCACCGCCTGCGTTTTCAGGTCCTGCAGCCAACTGTTGCGCGAGGCCAGCAGTTCGTAGATCAGCAGCGCGGTAGCGCTCACCAGCAGTGCGACGAAGGTCGTGATCATCACCACGCGAATGACTTTCAGCCGAACCGTCTTTTTCCACGTCACGGGGCCACCACCCGCTCGGCCACTGCCAACAGACGCGCGCTCAAGCGCAGTCCCCCGCGCTCGGTGCCGGCCAGCGCCGCTTCGAATCGGACGCGACCATCGACGAGCAGAAAGTTCAATGCAGCGCCCGCAGGCAAGCCGTCGGGTTCATCGGTCACAACCAGTACGGGACGCCCTTTCAGTGCGCTCAACATCCCTGCGGCGACCGCTGTGCGACCGACGTAGAGCGCATCCAGCCCGTCGAGCGATTCGCCGGCTGCGACCTTTTTCGCAACCACCGGCCGATCGTTGACCCGGCGCCCCGCGATGACTTTTTGCAATTCGGCGAGCAACGTGTCCGAGCCGACCACGCCGACCGTCAGTGTCGCGTCTTCATGCGGCGCGCTGGCTGGCGGCCGTGATGTGATGGGTGGCCACTCGACATAGCTCAGAAACTTGTAGAGATACGCCGCCTTGACAGCCGCTTCGAGCGGGCTCTGCGCCACCGCCGGAGCGGCGGTGAGCAGGATTGCGGCGAGCCAGTGCCAACCCAGCGCAACAACACTGCTGCGTCCCGATGAGCGCCGGCTGCGGCGTGCTTGCCAGATATTCACAACCGCCAGCGCAGCAGCAAAAGAACGCTGCGCTCAAATTCAGCCCGGCTTGCGGCCGCGCCCCACTCCGGATGCCCGGGGTCGCCGATGTTCTGCATCACCAGCGACAACTCCACCCCAGGCGACATCTTCCAGCCGACTCTGCTGTCGACGGATGTATAGGCGGGCACCACCGGGTTGGACAGTGCGCCGACTCGCCTGAGCGAGATGTCCCAGCTCCATGCCTGCGTCAGATCCAGCGACGAACGCAAGCTTGCGTAGTGGGATGGATCGTTTCCCAATGCGGCGAGCCCGCCCGCATCGACTTGCCCGGGTTTGACTCTCAAGTTGACGCGCTGGCCGACCAGACCGGCATCGAGCCGCCAGCGCTCGGACGGCCGCCACCGCGACCACAGCTCGAAACCTCGGGTCGAGCCCTCGATGCCGTTGACGAGCTGCGCGCCCTGCGTTGACGGCATGATGCTGCGCAGATCGCGATGCCGGTGGTAAAAAAGCGTCGCCGAGTAAGACAGCGGGCGCGATATCTGCGCGCGATAACCGAACTCGATCGTATCCGACACCTCGGAGCGGAAATCCGGGCTGCCGCGCAGCACATACGGCGGCTGGGCTGGCTGGACAAAGTCGCGATCGATCCGCGACGGCGCTCTCACTGCGCGAGACATCGCTGACCACAACAAGTGATCCTCGGCCACCTGCCAGGCCAGCCGGGCACCGGGCAGAAATTCGGTGCCGGTATAGGGGTTTCGCTCGATGCTGCCGGACAAGGTGAGCGCCAGACGCGGGCTCAGATCAATCACATCCTGAGCGAACAGGCGGCTCCAGTTCAAGTTGACCGAGCCCGGGACAAAACCGAACTGCGCGCCTGTTTCAACCCGGTCACGCCCCTGCCGCAAACCACCGCCGAGAACCAACAAATGATTCGACAGCGGCCGCATGCTGTATTGCCCGGCGATGTCGAGCGTGGTCAACCGCTCGCGGAAGCTGGCAGGATGGTCACGGTAGGTCTGATCGACATAAGCCTGCACACTGGCCGCACCACCATTGGCCAAAATCCGCTCCCAACGGGCAGTCAGGTTGGCGCCCTCGATTCGCCGCGCTGCCGGTAGCTGATCGATCTTGCCGTGGTAAGTATCGCCCTGCACCGAAAGGCTTTCGCCGGGGCCGGCCCAGTCTGCGCGAAACCCGAGCTGCACGCCCTTCGCGCCGTCATTGACCGCGCTTGCATCGGCGCGCCGCGTGCCATCGCGGTCATAAGACTTGGCGTAGATCCGAAAGCTGGCCTTGTCGCCGACATGGCGGCCATATCGCAGGGCTGTGCCGCGGTCTCGATTGCCGACGCTCACCTGACCAGCGAACCCGACCGTTTCGGCAGAGGAACGGGTGATGATATGGATCAGGCCATTGACTGCATTGCTTCCCCATAACGCGGTGCTGGGACCGGTGACCACCTCGATCCGCTCGACATCGGTCAGCACGACATCCTGCGCTTCCCAGAACACGCCGGAAAACAACGGCGTGTAGACGGTTCGACCGTCGATCAGCACCAGCATCTTGTTGGCCAGCACGTTGTTGAATCCGCGGGCGCTGATGGCATATTGATTGGCATCGGCGCGGGCGACGCCCAAGGTCGGCGCAAGCCGCAGCGCCTCGGCAAGCGTCGTGGCGCCCGAGCGGCGAATCGTTTCCGCACTGATGACGTAAACCGATGCGGCCGCCTTGTCGAGACGCTCCTCGAATCGCGACACCGTGGTCACCACCACCTCGCGCAGTTGTTCAAACGACAGATCGGCCAATTCGGCAACGCGCGCGCCATCTGCGTTGGCCGCGAATGCCGAAAAACTCGCGCAGACAGACACCACCCCCAGTCCGAAAGCTGCGTTGCGCCAGGCATGACGAATCGAGGTGATCGGCAACTTGCGCAAATGCATCAAATCTCCTGGCGGCACGCGTTTTGGCGGAAGAAGCAACATGGATCCTAAGCGATCCGAACACGGTCAAACACAAGCTGCCTCGTCATAGCGAAAGCTCCTTCTTTGGCATGCTTGGTGCTGTGTTTCGGATCGCGATGCTGGAAGAATCAGACGGGCTGAAGTTGCGCGTCGTCCGTTCTGTCGCTACCGCTGACCTGACCGGGATGGCGGGCATGGTCGAGGCGCCTGTTCGCTTCAGGCGAAAGCCTCTGGCCTGCAGACTGATCTGCAGGAACAGATACGGGCCGCGAAGGCCCGTATTTGCTTGACTATCTGGCGGAGAGGGCGGGATTCGAACCCGCGGAACCTTGCGGTTCGCCTGATTTCGAGTCAGGTACATTCGACCACTCTGCCACCTCTCCTGGTGTTCACTTCGACGCGTGGTGGTCGCCAACGCAGCCCGTGATTCTAGCTGACTGATCGGCCTCGCCGGCGGCGCGCGCGTCATTCGGTCACGGTCAGGCGCAAGCCGGTCAAGCGCGAATCCGACAAGTTCGTCTGCCATGTCTGGCCGGCCGCAATCGGCCAGGCGTCGGTGATGGTGCCGGTGGTCACGATATCGCCGGCCTTGACCTGCCATTGCGGCGAATGCATCGCCATCGCCTGCAGCCAGAGGTGCAGTGCCAGCAGCGGTGAATCGAGCACGTTGCTGCCCTGCCCGCGGTCGACGACTCGACCATCACATGACAGTTCGACCGTCAGCGCAGCCAGTTGGCCCGACAGGTCGGCGCCGAAATCGGCCGGATCGCAGCGCGGGCCGACCACCAGCGCACCGTGCAGCGCAAAGTCGGCAACCGAATCGGCGGCGGTAAATTGCCAGCCATCGAAGTGGGTGTGAACAACCTCGACGCCGTGCGCAACCCAATCCAGGCAGCCCGGCAGATCGGCCGCCGAGATGCCGGGAGGCGGCGCCTGCTTGAATCCGAAAACGACCTCCGGCTCGAACCGTGGCTGGACCAGACCGTTCATCGACAACTCGCCAGCGGCGCCGTCGAGCAGGCGAACCGTGCTGTCCCAGACCGGCGCCCAGATCGGCGCGAAGACGCCGTAGCGCGGCCAGATGGTGCGGTTGGTAAAGCCGATCTTGTAGCCCAGCGGCCGTTCGCCCGCATCAATTCGTTGGCGGCGGATTTCGTCGCCGACGGCAAAGGCATCGGCCAGCGTGAATTCGCCGTCGGCCGATGGCAGCGCCATCAGTGCGGCCTGCCGGCGCGCCGTCATCAGTCGATCAGCAATCCGTTTTACATCGGCCATGCGCACTCCTGGCAGTCGTTCACGCTCTCAATATCTCGATGCCGCCCATGTAGGGCCGCAGCACCACGGGCACGGTCACCGAGCCGTCGGCGTTCTGGCAATTCTCCAGCACCGCCACCAAGGCACGCCCGACGGCCAGCCCTGAACCATTCAAGGTGTGCACCAGCTCGTTCTTTCCTTGCGCGTTCTTGAAACGTGTCGGCATGCGCCGCGCCTGGAAAGCTTCGCAATTCGACACCGAACTGATCTCGCGGTAAGTCTGTTGCGCGGGCAGCCACACTTCCAGGTCGTAGGTCTTGGCCGAACCGAAACCCATGTCGCCTGCGCACAGCAACATCACCCGATACGGCAGCTCGAGCGCCTGCAGAATGGCCTCGGCGTGGCCGAGCATCTCTTCCAAGGCCTCGTACGAGCTGTCGGGATGGACGATCTGCACCATCTCGACCTTGTCGAACTGGTGCTGGCGGATCATGCCGCGGGTATCGCGGCCGGCGCTGCCGGCCTCGGAGCGAAAACACGGGCTGTGCGCTGTCAGCTTGATCGGCAGCACCGCTTCGGCCAGCACCTGCTCACGCACCGAGTTGGTCAGCGAGATTTCCGATGTCGAGATCAGATACTGCTCGGCCTGCTCGTCATCGCCGCCACGCAGCACCCAGAACATGTCGTCCTTGAATTTCGGCAACTGGCCGGTGCCTTCGAGCACTTCGCGGTTGACGATATAGGGCGTGTAGCACTCGGTATAGCCGTGCTGATCGGTCTGCCGATCCAGCATGAACTGGGCCAGTGCGCGGTGCAGTCTGGCCATCGGCCCGCGCAGAAAGCTGAAGCGCGAACCGGACAACCTGGCACCGGTGTCGAAATCGAGGCCCAGCGGCGCGCCGAGATCGACATGATCTTTCGCCTCGAATTCGAACCGGCGCGGCGAGCCCCAGCGCTTGATCTCGACATTGGCCGTCTCCGCCTCGCCGTCGGGAACGCTGGCATGCGGCAGGTTGGGTATGCTCATCAACATGGCCGACAGCTCGGCCTGAATGACGTCGAGCGTGTCGGCCGAGGCCTTCATCTGCTCTGCGATGCCGCTCACCTCAGCCAGCAGATCGGCAGCGTCTTCACCTCTCGCCTTGCGCCCGCCGATCTGTTTGGACAGGCTGTTGCGCCGTGCCTGCAAATCTTCGGTTGCGCTTTGCAGACGTTTGCGTTCCGACTCCAGGGTCTGGAACCGCTCGACATCGAGATACGGCTGGGGCGATTTGCGCCGCTCAAGCGCGCTGATGACGCTCGGCAGGTCTTTGCGCAACTGGCTGATGTCGAGCATGGCAAGGTGGCGCCCGATGGAGCCAGCAGAAAAAGGAACCGGAATTGTAGGAGCCGCTTCAGCCGCGAAGGGCCGAGTGTGATAAACGGCTCGATGCCAGGCCACGATCGCGGTTGAAGCCGCGCCTGCAGGATGCCCAGCGCGGCCTCAGCCGAAATTCAAGCCGCGCAGGCCTCGCGCTGCCAGTGGATCACCTGCCGCTGTGCAACCGCCGCGTGAGCACCCGCCTCACCAAGCACCTCGACGGCGCAATCGGCGCAATTGCCGCACTGCATCGCAACGCCCAGATCGATCTGCAGGCATTCGAGGCTGTGCGCGCCGTTGGCGGCGGCTTCGCGAATCTGCCGGTCTGATACCCGGGCACACATGCAGACAATCATTTGGTGACAGGCCTTCGTATCGGATGAGTGGTTCGGCTCAGCTCGCTTCGCCCATCTGCGATTGCAGATAGTTTTCAACACCGACCTTGCCGAGCAGGTCGATCTGTGTTTCAAGAAAATCGATGTGCTCTTCGGTATCGTCGAGGATCGTTTCGAGCAGGTCACGCGAGACGTAGTCGCGAACCGACTCGCAGTACGCAATGCCGTCCTTGATGGTGCCCTGGGCGCCGGTTTCGGAACGCAGGTCGCAATCGAGAATCTCCGGCACCGTCTCGCCGATCAGCAGCTTGCCCAGGTCTTGCAGGTTGGGCAGACCATCGAGCATGAAGATGCGGGCCATCAGGGCATCGGCATGTTTCATCTCGCCGATCGATTCGTCGTATTCCTTCTTCGCCAGCTTGTCGAAACCCCAGTGCTTGAGCATCCGGTAGTGCACGAAATACTGGTTGATCGCGGTCAGCTCGTTTTTCAGCTGCGCATTGAGGTGGACGAGGACCTGCGGATCGGATTTCATGAAGAGCGCTCCTGGAATGGCGGTTGGCGTTTCAGGCCCAGCACGGCAAGCCGGCATGGGTCTGGACGGCGAAACCCACCATTCTCGGCGACTGAATGCCAGCGCGCAGAGCGAAGCGGAAGTGGTGCGAATCAATCACGATATCGCCATGATAACCGCGAACCGTTCGCATTTGCAATTGCATCCAGCAAATGCCCTTGCGGCCAGCCGGCAGTCGGCCGTCGCCGGCAAGGGGCGCCAGCGACGGCGCCAGCTCAACCCAGCTTCAGCCCCTTCGGCAGCGGGAACTGAACCGTTTCGATCACCCCTGGCATGCGGCGCACCGTGATGGCACCCAGCGCGCGCAGCCGACCAATCACCTGTTCGACCAGAATTTCCGGCGCCGATGCGCCAGCCGTCAGGCCGACCTGGCGCTTGCCATCGAACCACTGCGGCAGCAGATCATCCGGGCTGTCGACCATGTAGGCATCGGTGCCGAGCCGCTGCGCAAGTTCGCGCAGGCGGTTGCTGTTCGAACTGGTCGGGCTGCCGACAACGATCAGGATGTCGACCTGCGGTGCCAGCAACTTGATCGCGTCCTGCCGGTTCTGGGTGGCATAACAAATGTCCTGATGCTTCTGCTCGCGCACCGCCGGGAAGCGGCGTTTGACGGCGGCCAGGATCTCGGCGGCATCGTCAACCGACAGCGTGGTCTGCGTGACCACCGCCAATTTGGCGGTCTGCTCGATATCGACATGCGCCACGTCGGCAGCGTCTTCGACCAGATGGATGCCTTCGCTCAGCTGGCCCATCGTGCCTTCGACCTCGGGATGCCCCTTGTGACCGATCATGATGAACTGGTAGCCCTCGCGGTGCAACTTGGCTACCTCGACATGCACCTTGGTCACCAGTGGGCAGGTCGCGTCGAAAATCGAGAAGCCGCGCGCCTTGGCTTCGTGCCGCACCGCCTGGCTGACGCCGTGGGCGCTGAAAACCAGCGTCGCGCCGGGTGGCACGTCGGCCAGATCCTCGATGAAGATCGCTCCCTTGGCCTTCAGATCGTTGACCACATAAGTGTTGTGGACGATTTCATGGCGCACATAGATAGGCGCGCCGAACTTCTTCAGCGCCCGTTCGACGATTTCGATCGCACGGTCGACCCCGGCGCAAAAGCCACGCGGCTCGGCCAGAACGACCTCCTCGACAGTCGGCGACATCACAACACTCCGATCAGTTGCACTTCGAAGCTGACCGGTCGGCCGGCCAGCGGGTGGTTGAAATCGAACAACAACCAGTCGTCTGCGGTTTCGCGAACCACCCCCGCGTAGCGGCCAGCGCCGTCCGGGGTTGGAAACTGCACCACATCACCCACTCGGTATTGCACATCGGCATCACCCCATTCGGCCAGCAGCGAGCGTTTGACCCGCTGCAGCATCTGCGGGTTGTGTTCGCCGAAGGCCTCACCCGCCGCCAGCTCGAAGCGGCTGCGGCTGCCTTCGGCCAGCCCGAGCAGGCAACGCTCCATTGCCGGAGCGAGCTCGCCCGTGCCCAGCGACAAGGTGGCGGGCTTGTCGGCAAAGGTATTGATGACGTCGGCGCCGTCGGGGCCGCTCAGGCGGTAATGCAGGGTCAGGAAGGAGCCGGCTTGGACGAGGTTCAATGGTTTCTCAGCTTCGATAGACTGTGCCAATTTTAGGGCGCAGCGCAAACCGGTGGCGCGAACCACCGAACGAGGGATGCATGACCCCGCAAGTAAGCCGTTCAATGCTGCATCCACCACCCCTGGCCCTCGGGCAACGCCGCGCCGTGTTCAAAGACCTCCCCTCTGACGCACGGCCACGCGAGAAGCTGCTCAGCCTTGGCGCGGCAGCGCTGGCCGATGTCGAGCTGGTCGCGCTGCTGTTGCGCACCGGGGTGAAAGGCGTCAACGTGCTGCAGCTTGCCGAGCAGATCCTGCAGGGGTTTGGCGGTCTCGACGGGCTGCTGCAGGCACCACCCAGCCAGCTGAGCCGGGTCAAGGGCCTGGGCCCCGCCAAACGCGCCGAACTGGGAGCGGTGCTTGAGCTGGCCCGCCGCTCACTGGCGCGGCGGCTCGCCGAGCGGCCGGTGTTCGAGTCGCCGACCCAGGTCAAGGACCATGCACGCATGCAGCTGGCCCACCTCGACCACGAGGTTTTTGCGCTGATGTTTCTCGATGCGCAACATCGGCTGATCGAGTGGGAAGAAATGTTTCGCGGCACGCTGACTCAAACCAGTGTGTATCCGCGCGAGGTTCTGAAACGTTGCCTGGCCCTCAACGCAGCCGCGGTGATCCTGCTGCACAACCATCCGTCGGGTGTCGCCGAACCCTCGCGCGCCGATGAATACCTCACCCAGACCTTGAAATCGGCACTCGCGATGGTCGACGTGCGGGTGCTCGATCATCTGGTGGTGTCGCGCAGCCAAGTGGTGTCGTTTGCCGAGCGGGGTTTGTTGTGACGCGCCGCATGCACCCGGCGTGGCGCAAGGCGGTGCCGCGGCCCGACCCGCAGGAAGAGTTGCTGCGCTTCAAGCAGGCCCTGGCCGACGCCCGCAAGCAGCGTCTGGCACGCGAGGCCGACCAGCGCGAACACGCCGCTCGCCTCGAAGCGGAACGCAACCTGTTCAGCCGCAGTGTCGGCCCGGTGCAACCGTTGCGTCGGCAGCCGACCCCGCCGTTGCAACGCGAACCTGCCGAAGCGATTCCACGCCAACGCATGCGCGACGAAGCCGCTGTGCTGCACGAAGCCATCTCCGACGAGTTCGATGTCGAGACACTGCTCGAAACCGACGACGCCTTGTCGTATCGGCGCAGCGACATCGGCGCTGAAGTCCTGCGCAAGCTGCGCCGCGGCGTCTGGGCAATCCAGGCCGAACTCGATCTGCACGGGCTGCGCCGCGATGAGGCGCGCGAAGCGCTGGCTGACTTCATGCGGCGTGCGGTGCGCCAGCGGCTGCGCTGCGTTCGCGTGGTCCATGGCAAGGGCAACGGCTCACCGGGCCGAGAACCGGTTCTCAAATCGAAGGTCAAGAGCTGGCTGGTGCAGCGTCAGGAAGTGATCGCCTTCGTGCAGGCCCGAGCGGCCGAAGGTGGCCACGGCGCGCTGGTTGTCCTGCTCAGCCCGGGGCTGGCACGTCTGCAGGCGAGCCGATTGGCTGCCGCCGACTGAACCGTCAGCGAAGCTCCACGTCAGCCGAGTTTTTCGGCAATCTGTTGGACGGCCCGCGCACTGGGGCATCCGGGCATCATTTCCATCAGCAATTGCCGCTTCTGGATGGCCTCACGCACATGCGAGTCGAGTGGTACTTCGCCAAGCAGTTCGAGCTTGACGCTTTCAACTGCACCATCTGCGTCCCTCTGCAACAACGGGGTCACATAGCGGTCGACCACCTGTTGCAACTGACCGCGGATGACTCGCCCTTCGCCGGCTCGACTGACCTGGTTGACGACCAGCTTGATCAGACGCCGCTGCTGTTGCGCGGCAAGCACCTTGATGGTGGCGTAGGCGTCGGTCAACGAGGTCGGCTCGGGCGTGGCGACGATGATGATCTCGTCGGCAAGCGAGGCGGTGTACAACACCACATCTGAAATGCCGGCGCCGGTATCGAGCAGGATGCGGTCGTAGCGCGGCGAAACCGTGCGCAGAACTTCCAGCAACTGGTCACGCACTTCGGACGTCAGGCGCGAATACTCGACCAGCCCGGAGCCGGCCAGCAGCGCGTCGAACCCGCCAGGCGCCGGCAGCAAGGCGTCATCGAGCGAACATTTGCCGGTGAAGACATCATGCAGCGTCACCTTGGGAAACAGGTTCAGCACCACGTCCAGGTTGGCCATGCCCAGGTCGGCATCGAGCACCAGCACCCGCTGGCCGCGGCGCGCCAGCCCGGCCGCCAGGTTGGCCGACATGAATGTCTTGCCGACTCCACCCTTGCCGCTGGTGATTGCCGAGATGCGGGCCCGAGCGGCACTTGTTGCGGCAACGTCGGGACGACTCGTTTTGGTGGCGGAACTCATTCGATATCCTGAAACTGGGAAACCGCAAACAACAGACTTTTCTCCTCGGCACTGACCTGCATGACGGCTGCCTCTTCAAGACAGGTGCGGTCGCGTCCCTCCGATTTGGCGCGATAGAGCTGCTGATCGGAGCGCTCGATCCACAACAAGGCCGACGAACGGACCCACTGCGGCGCAAACGCGCCGCCCAGGCTGATCGTCACATGGACACTGACACCCGGGGCGACTTCCAACGAGCTTTTCTTGACCTTGTTTCTGATCCGCTCCGAGACTGCAAATCCGAACGCCGGAGGGCAGTTGGGCAAGATCACCGCAAACTCTTCGCCACCCAGACGCGCTACCGTGTCCATCGGACGGATGCAGTCTTGCAAACATTGCGCAACCGATTTGATCACCATGTCACCCGCGTTGTGGCCGTGTTCGTCGTTGACTCTTTTGAAGTTATCGATGTCGGCCAGCAGCAGCAATGCCGGCTCGCCGGCTCGTGCCACGCGGTCGACTTCGCGCGACAGTGCCAGTTCGAATTGGCGCCGGTTCGACAGGCCGGTCAAGGCGTCACGGCTGGACAACTGACAAAGACCATCGATGACAGCCTGCATCCAGGCCATCGACCCGGCCTGCAGATCGTCCGGCAATTCATGGCCCGACTGGATCAGCAACTGCAGCGCGGATTGGAGATCCAGTCCCTCGGAAGGCGCACTGGTGCAGGGTTCCACGGATGACTCCGACTGCGCAGCGGCCGATAGCGATGTGAATGGAATCATCTGGTGGTGGATGGCAGGCCAAGGCCCGTCTCGGCGGCAGTCTAGCAGTGCCCGTGATGCAGGCAGTGGCTGAAATGAAGGGTGCGGACCGCGCATATCCGAAAAGCTGAACAAGCGATTCCCGCTCGAGCGCGCAGGTTCGATCAGTCGGACGGCAAGAAAAGCGCCTGCAGATCACTGAGAAAATCGAAGCCACGAGCGGTCGGCCAGACGCGCTCGAAGTCGCGCTCGAGCAGGCCACGCCGTTCGGCCACATCCAGCGCGGCGCCGATCGCACCGATCGGCAGGCCGGTCCGCGCACTGAAATCGGCGAGCCGAAAGCCGTCTTTCAGCCGCAAGGCATTGAGCATGAATTCGAACGGCAATTCGCTGCGCGTCACCTCGTTCTCCTGGGCTACCGCCGCCCCGGCGCTCGGCCTTTTCCATGTAGGCAAGCGGATCGCGAAACTTGACCTGCCGCATCACCCGGTGCGCAAAACTGAGTTTGCCGTGCGCGCCAGCGCCAATTCCCAGGTAATCGCCGAATTGCCAATAGTTGAGGTTGTGCGCGCAGCGGTGCCCGTCGCGTGCGAAGGCAGAAACCTCGTAACGCTCAAGGCCCGATGCAGCGGTGCGCGCGCTGATCAGATCGAGCATGTCGAAGGCCAGGTCGTCGTCCGGCAACGCCAGCGGCCCGCCGGCGGGTGGCTGGGCGAACAAGGTATTCGGCTCCAGCGTCAGCTGGTAGATCGACAGATGCGGCGGCTCGAACGCCAGTGCCTGTTCGAGATCGGCGGCGCATTGCGCCAGCGTCTGCCCGGGCAGTGCATACATCAGGTCGATGTTGAAGGTCTCGAAACAATCGGCCGCCTCTTCGACCGCGGCACGTGCCTGTGCGCCGCATCGTGAACGCGGCCGAGCGCATGCAACTTGTCATCGTCGAAACTCTGCACGCCGATCGACAGTCGGTTGACGCCGGCGGCGCGGAAATCGCGGAAGCGGTCGCGCTCGAAGGTGCCGGGGTTGGCCTCGAGCGTGATCTCGCAATCGGGTTCGAGGTTGACGCGGGCGCGGATGTCGCCGAGCAACTGGTCGATGGCCGCCGGCTCGAACAGGCTGGGCGTGCCGCCGCCGATGAAGATGCTGTGCACGCGCCGGCCCCAGATCAGCGGCAGCGCGGCTTCGAGGTCGGCGCGCAAGGCATCCAGATAACGCTGCTGCGGCAACGCCGCATGGCCGCTCGCTGCGCGGCCCCCATTCATGCGAATTGAAATCGCAGTACGGACACTTCTTCAGACACCACGGCAGGTGGACATACAGCGACAGCGGCGGCAGGGCGCTCAGGTTCAGCGTGCCGGGGCGCATGTGGCGAAGCAGCTGTGCCGCGGCCGACTGGCAACTGCGCTCGATTCGTCTGCATCGACACGCCGGCTTGCGCGGCCACGGCAGCGCCTGCTCAGGCACGCCAGACCTCGCGCATCAGGCCGCGCATCTGCGCCGCCGCCAAGGCGCGGTGGCTGTGCCGGTTCTTCACCTCGGCGCGCAACTCGGCCACGCTGCAGCTCGAACGCCGGGATCCACAACAAGGGGTCGTAGCCGAAGCCGTGCTCGGCCGCGCGGCGCAATCGAGCAACTCGCCATGCCAGCGGCCCATCGCGACCAGCGGCTCGGGGTCATCGGCCGATCGCACCGCCACCAGCACGCCGACGAATCGCGCCGACGCGCCTGGTCTGGCCGGCCATCTTCTCGAGCAGTACCCGGTTGTTGGCAGCATCACCCGCCGGCTCGCCGAACAGGCCTGCATAACGCGCCGACAGCACGCCCGGGCGCGCCATCCAGCGCATCGACACACAGCCCGGAATCGTCGGCCAGCGCCGGCAAGCCCGAATGCGCTGCGGCATGGCGCGCCTTGGCCAGCGCGTTCTCGACAAACGTCGGATGCGGCTCTTCGGCCTCACCGATTCCCAGGCTGCCCTGGCTGACCAGTTCGATCGACAACTCGGCCAGCAGGCTGCTCAACTCGACCAGCTTGTGGGCGTTGTTCGATGCCAGAACGAGTTTCATCGACGGCCTGTCGAGCATTGCGCCTGACACATGATCAATCGGCCAGCGCCTGCTGCTGCGCGCTGATCAGCTGTCCGATGCCCAGTTCGGCCAGCGCCAGCAGTTCGTTCATCTGCGCGCGGCTGAAGGCTGCGCCCTCGGCCGTGCCCTGCACTTCGACAAAGCCACCGCTGCCGGTCATCACGACATTCATGTCGGTGTCGCAGGCCGGCGTCCTCGACATATTCGAGGTCGAGCAGTGCGGCAGCCGTCGACCAGACCGACCGATACCGCGGCAACCGCGCCACGGATCGGCGACTCGCTCAGTTTGCCCTGTGCGATCAACCAGCTGACCGCGTCATGCGCCGCGACATAGGCGCCGGTGATCGCTGCGGTGCGGGTTCCGCCATCGGCCTGCAGCACGTCGCAATCGAGCGAGATCGTGCGCTCGCCGAGCTTGCCGAGATCGAAGACGCAGCGCAGCGAGCGGCCGATCAGACGCTGGATTTCCTGGGTGCGCCCGCTCTGTTTGCCGCGCGCGGCCTCGCGGTCGCTGCGGGTATGGGTGGCACGCGGCAACATGCCGTATTCGGCGGTGACCCAGCCTTCGCCGCTGCCGCGCTTGTGCGGCGGCACCCGCTCTTCGACCGAAGCGGTGCACAAGACCTTGGTATCGCCGAACGACACCAGCACCGAACCTTCGGCATGGCGGGTATAACGGCGTTGCAGCGTCACCGGGCGCAATGCATCGAGGGCACGGCCTTGCGTGCGGACAAAACTCATCGAGACAACCTTTCAGGTAGAGGACAGGCGCGAATCGCTGGCGCAGGAGCGCGGGTATCGTCGCCTCGGGATCGAATCGGGAGTCACCGCCATCGGTATCGCCGCCTGGTCCGTCGGCGGCCTCCCATTCGATGGCCAGTGCGGTGACATTGTCGCAGCGCGAGCCGCCGTTGCGCAGCGCCAGATCGACCAGCGCTCGGCAGAGCCTGGTCGATCGTGTCTTCGCTCATGCCCTGCGACAAGCCGCAATTCGCCGACCGTTCCCCACAGACCGTCCGAGCACAACAACAGGCGGTCATTCGGCTGCAGCGCGATCGGCCCGGCGAAATCGACCACCGGAATGCCCGGGCTGCCCAGGCAGGTGAACAACACGTTGCGATTGAAGCGTTCCGAGCGCATCGCCGGCGGCTTGGCCTGCTCGAGTTCGGCCATCGAATGATCGCGCGTGCGGACGAACAATCGACCCTCGCGGATCAGATAAAGGCGCGAATCGCCGCAATGCGCCCACCAGGCATCGTGATCCTGCAGCACGCAAGCCACGATCGTGGTGCGCGGCGTATCTTTCATCGCCTTGCGTTCGCCGTACCGCTGCAGCTGATGATGGCCGGCGATGATCGCCTCCTGCAGAAAGGCCTGCGGATCGTCGATGCGCGGCCTGGCCTCGCGCTGGAATCGCCCGGCGATCGTCTGCAACGCCAGTTGCGCGGCGACCTCGCCTTCCGGGTGCCCACCCATGCCGTCGGCCACCGCGAACAGGCCGCTGTGGCGCGTATAGCTGTAGCCGACGCGGTCCTCGTTTTTCTCGCGCCCGCCCTTGCGGCTGATCTGGAAAACGCTGAAGCGCATCGCCGGTCAGCTCTTCGCGCCGGTCGTCAGCGTCTCGACGCCGAGCTTCAGGCGCTCGCTGAAGCTCAGCTTGGTATAGCGGCGCTCGGTCTCGCGCGCCAGTTCCTTCTGCAGCGCAAACACGCTTTGCGGACGCGCCAGCGGATCGAGCGACATGCACCATTCGGTGACCTCGATCAGGTTGTCCGAATAGACATTGCGCAGCCGCGACAGGCTCAGCGCCAGCCGGTCCTTCTCGATGCGCTGCGGCGCATCGTACGGCGGATAACCCTGCATGCAGGCATACAGGCAGGCGCCGATCGCATAGATGTCGGTCCACGGGCCCAGCGAACCGTCGCGGCGATACATCTCGGGCGCCGCAAAACCCGGCGTGTACATCGGGCGGATGAAATCGCCCTGCTTGCTCAGCACCTCGCGCGCAGCGCCGAAGTCGAGCAGCACCGCCTTGTTGTCGTTGGTGATGAAGACGTTGGCCGGCTTGATGTCGAGGTGCAGCATCTTGTGCTGATGGACGATGCGCAGGCCGCGCAGCATCTCGTCGAACAGCGAGCGGATCGTCGATTCACGGAACACCTTGTCGCGCTTCAGATCGCGCGCGGTGACGATGAAATCCTGCAGCGTATCGCCCTGCAGGTAGTTCATCACCATGTAGACGGTTTCGTTCTCGCGGAAAAAATTGAGCACGCTGACGACGCTGGGATGCGAGATCTGCGCCAGCGAGCGGCCTTCTTCGAAAAAGCTTTTCAGCCCGAGCCGATAGAGCGGCTGCTTGTCGGGCTGAACCCGCGGCACCAGTTCGCCGGGCGAACGCTCGGCCAGCGACGCAGGGATATATTCCTTCAGCGCCACCATGCGGCGCTCGGAATCTTCGGCCAGATAGACGACACCGAAACCACCCGAAGCCAGGCGCTTGATGATGTGATACCCGCCTACCACCGTGCCAGCCGGCAACGAGGCAGGTTTGGGCTTTGACATAATCAGCTTTTGATTGCGCGAGACTTCATGCCAGTCTACAGCATGACCGGCTACGCCAGCGCCAGCAGCGGTGCCGGTTCAGCCGCGTTGCCCACCGATACCGACAAGCCCGCTGACGAGTCCGCGGCGAGTCCGATCGGGGCGTCGGTCAGCGTCGAAGTCCGCTCCGTCAACGGCCGTTTTCTCGACTTGTCGTTCCGCCTTCCAGACGAATTGCGCTCGCTCGAACCGACGCTGCGCGAATTGATCGGCGCCTCGCTGCGGCGAGGCAAGATCGAATTGCGGATATCGACCCGCGCCGAATCCGAGCAGGCCTGGCCACAACCACAACCAGCCCAACTGAGCAAGCTGGCCCATCTGCAGGAAGCCGTTTGTTCATGGCTGCCAAAGGCAGCGCCACTGAGCGTCAACGAGGTGTTGCACTGGTGCAAGAGCGCAGCGCCGGCCGAACGGCTCGACGAAGCCGCGCTGGCTGCCGCCAAGAAGGCGATCAAGGGCCTGCGCCAGGCGCGCCAGCGCGAAGGCGACAAGCTGGTCGCCGTGCTGCACGAGCGCATCGAACGCCTGCGCGAACTGGCCGATCAGGCCGACCGCTGGTTCCCGAAGTCGTGCAACGGCAGCAGCAGAAGTTTCTCGAGCGCTGGCGCGAGGCGCTCGAATCGACCGGCGCCGCGCAGACGATCTCGCAGGCAGCGTTGCAGGAGCGCGCGCTGAACGAAGCCGCGGCCTATGCCATCCGCATCGATGTGGCCGAAGAACTGGCCCGACTGCGCGCCCACCTCGAAGAGATCGCCCGCCTGCTCAAAGCCGGCGGCGAAGTCGGCAAACGCCTCGACTTCCTGATCCAGGAATTGCTGCGCGAAGCCAACACCCTCGGCTCGAAAGCCGCATCAATCGAACTGACGAATACCGCCGTCGAGATGAAGGTGGCGATCGAGCAGATGAGGGAGCAGGTGCAGAACCTGGAGTAGCGGCCACGATGACGCGGATTACATTTGATCTGATGGACAGGGAACTGGCGTTGTAAGCCATGCGGCTGCGCGGAAAATTGCTGCTGGTTGCCATACTTCCGCTGCTGCTATCGCTCGGCTTGATCGCCTATGTGCTGCGGCAGCAGCAGTACGCGCTGGCGCACAGCCAGCAGGAACTGGTGCGCAGCAGCTACACCGCCTTGACGCAGGACGAGTTGCGCCACTACGTGGCGCTCGCATTGAGCACCGTCAGCCCGTACTACAACACCGGACGTGACGATGACGACATCAAGCGCATGGCGCGTCATCAACTGGCCGACCTCTCGTATGGCCCGGATGGCTACTTTTTTCTCTATGACTACGACGGCACGGTATTGATGCACCCCCGGCAACCTGAACTTGTCGGCAAGAATCTGCTGCAGATGAAGGATTCTGGCGGTCTGCCGGCGATCCGGATGTTGATCGACAAGGCGCGCGGAGGCGGCGGTTTCGTCACCTACAGCTGGCAGAAGCCGTCGACGCGCGGCCAGGCACCCAAGCTCGGCTATGTGACCGGCCTCGACCGCTGGCACTGGATGATCGGCACCGGTGTCTACACCGACGACCTCGACCATGTGATGCACCAGCTCGACCGTCAGCTCGCGGCCAACGTCGATGCAACGATGCGCTGGATCGCGCTGGCTGCGGTCGCTTCCCTGGCCATCATCTTTGCCGGCATTCTGGGTCTGGGCGTCAGTGAGTTGCGGGCAGCCGATGCCAAACTGACCCTGCTGGCTCGCAAACTGGCGCGCTCGCAGGAAGACGAGCGCGCGTGGTTGTCGCGAGAACTGCACGATGGAACCAGCCAGACGCTGGTTTCGGCCAAGCTTCTGACCGAGGCAGCGCTCGACCGGATCAGTCTGTCGGACGACTCGGCGCGCCCGGTGCTGCGCCGCGCGCTCGACCGCATCGACAGTGCGCTGGACGGTGTGCGCCGCATCTCGCACCGTCTGCGCCCGGCCGAGCTGGACACCTTCGGGCTGACGACAGCGCTTCGGCAGCTCGGTGAGGAGATGTGTTCGACCCGCGGGATGTCGTTCAAGTTCGATCCTTGCGAAGAACCTGCCGACCTGCCCGACGAAGTCCGGACCACGTTGTTTCGCGTCGCGCAGGAGGCGCTGACCAATGTCAGCAAACACGCCGGCGCCTCCCGGGTCTGCTTTGCCTTGACCTCCGAGCCGAGCGGATTGCGCCTGCAGATCGAGGACGATGGCGGCGGCTTCGACACTGAGGCAATCACCCGCCACCCGCGCGAAGGAATCGGTTTGCGCAACATGCGCGAGCGTCTGACCACCGTCGGCGGTCAACTGAATATCGCCTCGCGCCCGCACGGCACGCAGATCGTGGCAGAGGTTCCGTTCCATGCCATCGACCGATTCTCCCAGGTGAGCTGACATGAAACCGGCGCCTGCGACACTTCCCGTCGGGGCTGCATATGGCCAACCGATCGGTGTCCTGCTGGTCGACGACCATCCGCTGGTGCGCGACGGCCTGCGTGCGCGCCTGGAAAGTGTTGCCGATATCGAAGTCGTCGGCGAAGCCGGGGATGCTGCCGAGGCCGAACGCCAGTTGATGGCCTGCCGACCGAACGTGGTGTTGATGGACATCGGCATGCGCGAGGTCAACGGGATCGAGCTGACCGGCCGGCTGCTGGCGCACTCGCCGGGATTGATCGTGCTGATCCTGAGCATGTACGACAGCAACGAGTATGTTGAAAGCGCGATGGCCGCCGGCGCCCGCGGCTATGTGCTGAAAGATTCGCCATCGGCCGAAATCATCAGCGCGATTCGTACGGTCTCTGCTGGCGGCAGCTATCTGAGCCCGGTGCTGGCGCAGCGCCTGTTCCGCAAGCCGGCCGGGCGGGTGCAGTTGTCCGAACGCGAACTCGAGGTGCTGGCTTTGCTCGGGCTCGGGCAGTCGAGCAAGCTGATCGCACGCAGCCTCGATATCGGCGTACGTACCGTCGAGACGCACCGTCAGAGCATTCGCCGCAAGCTTGAGCTCGAGGGGCAGGCTGATCTGATCCGCTATGCGGTCGAACATGCGACGAGCAGGACACCGAAGATCGGGTGATTTCGGGTTAACGAGCATAGGGTGAGCGAGTACGTGATGCCGCGGAGCCCGGCTGCGTATTGCGACGGAAGCGTACAGCGGACTTGATGGGCACCATCCGGGTTTCGCTGACGCTTGCATCGACGCGATCGTCTGAACCTTCCCCTGTTCTGCCGGAGTCCCACCATGAAGCTTGCCTTTCATACCCTCGCTGCGTCGCTGACGTTGGCATTCGCCTCCCTGGCCGCCAGCGCAGCCGAGCCGATCAAGATCGGCGTCGACGGCCCGTTCACCGGCGGTTCGTCGTCGATGGGCGTGAGCATGCGCGACGGTGTGCGCATGGCGACCGATGAGATCAACAAGGCCGGCGGCGTGCTCGGTCGGCCGATCCTGCTGGTCGAACGCGACGATGAGGCGAAAAACGAACGCGGCGTGCAGATCGCCCAGGAGCTGATCAACAAGGAAAAGGTCGTCGCCGTCGTCGGCTACATCAATACCGGCGTCGCGCTGGCCTCGCAGCGCTTCTTCCAGGAAGCCAAGATCCCGGTGATGAACAACGTCGCCACCGGCTCGGCGATCACCCGCCAGTTCGACGACCAGCCCGAGAATTACGTCTTCCGCAACTCGGCGCACGACAGCATCCAGGCGCCGATGATCGTCGAGGAGGCGATCACGCGCCGCGGCTTCAAGAAGGTCGCGATCCTCGCCGACAGCACCAACTACGGCCAGCTCGGCCGCGCCGACCTCGAGAAGGCGCTCGAGCAGAAGGGCATCAAGCCGGTCGCGACCGAGAAGTTCAACATCAAGGACGTCGACATGACGCCCCAGCTGCTGAAGGCCAAGGAAGCCGGTGCCGAAGCGATCCTGACCTACGGCATCGGTCCCGAGCTGGCGCAAATCGCCAACGGCATGACCAAGCTGGGCTGGAAGGTTCCGATGATCGGCAGCTGGACGCTGTCGATGGCCAACTACATCGACAACGCCGGCCCTGGTGGTGAAGGCGCTCGCATGCCGCAGACCTTCATCCAGGAGCCGACGACGCCCAAGCGCCAGTCGTTCATCGTCAACTACCTGAAGACCTTCAACCCGAAGAACAGCCGCATCGATTCGCCGGTGTCGGCCGCCCAGGGCTACGACTCGGTCTATCTGCTGGCCGCCGCGATCAAGCAGGCCGCGTCGACCGATGGCCCGAAAATCAAGGCCGCGCTCGAGGACCTGAAGTCGCCGGTCGAAGGCGTCGTGACGACCTACAACAAGCCGTTCAGCGTCAAGGATCATGACGCGATCACCGCCAACATCCCGGTCTTCGGCGAAGTCAAGGGCCAACGCGTCGTCTACGCCTACGAGACCGACGCGAAAAAGGCGTCCGAAGTTCGCGTCAAGGATGTCAACGCCAAAGGTGCACTGACCGCGGGCAAGAAATAAGACACTGCCCCGCTGACGCCGCACCGCCTGCCCCGGTGCGGCGTCTTCGCGCGCGCCGTCGTGCTGTTCAACACCAGAGATTGCCATGCAGATCTTCACCCAACTCGTCTTCAGCGGAATCGCGCTAGGCATGATCTATGCCGTCATCGCGTTCGGCTATCAACTGACCTTCGCCACCTCCGATACGCTGAATTTCGGCCAGGGTGACGCGCTGATGCTGGGCGCCCTGGTCGGACTGACACTCGTCCTGCTGGGCGTCAACTACTGGATTGCATTGCCGATGGTCTGCGTCTTCGGGGCGCTGCAAGGTGTCGTGGTGGAACGCATCGGCGTGCGGCCGGCGATCAAGATCAAATCGGAATTCGGCTGGATCATGTCGACCATCGCACTGGGCATCATCTTCAAGAACGTGGCGGAAAACATCTGGGGCCGCGACGACCTCAAATTCCCATCACCGCTGCCGGAAGCGCCACTGCACTTCCTGAACGCCAACGTGTTGCCGATGGAGCTGCTGGTGGTGTTCGGCGCGCTCGCGTTGATGATGGCGGTCGAATTCTTCAACCGGCGCACCATCTACGGCAAGGCCGTGGTCGCGACCTTCAACGACCGTGATGCGGCCAAGCTGATGGGCATCAATACCGGCCTGGTGATCACCTTCTCGTACGCCTTGTCATCGCTGACCGCCGCATTCGCCGGCATGCTGATCGCGCCGCTGACACTGACCGGCGCGACGATGGGTGCGGTACTCGGCCTGAAGGCTTTCGCGGTCGCCATCATCGGCGGTCTGACCAGCGGCATGGGCATCGTCATTGGCGGCTTGATTCTCGGCATCGCTGAAACGACGACCGGCTTCTACCTGTCCACCGGCTACAAGGACGTGCCAGGCCTGGTGCTGCTGCTGATCGTGCTGGCCGTGCGGCCGGCCGGCCTGTTCGGCAAGACCGCCATCAAGAAGGTCTGAACAGCATGTCCACTCAAACCCATCCTGCTCCGATCCTGCCGCCGTCGGCGCCGATTCCAGCACTGGCGGCGATGCGCCCGCTGCTGCTTGGCGCCATCTCGGTGCTTGCGATTGCGCTGTTTCCACTGGTCGTGGACAACCCGTACTATGTTCATCTGGTCGAAACGATCTTGATCTATTCGATCGTGCTGTTCGGCCTGGACATCGTGGTCGGCTACACGGGCCAGGTCTCGCTCGGCCATGCCGGGCTGTTCGGCATCGGCGCCTATGCGGCCGGGGTGCTGTTTTTCAAGCTCGGGGCGCCAATCTGGGTCACCATTCCGGTGGCGATCGCAGTAACGGCTGCATTCGGTGCCGTGCTGGCGCTGCCGGCGCTGCGGGTCACCGGCCCGTATCTGGCCATGGTCACGCTGGCATTCGGCACCATCATCCAGATCTTGATCAACGAGATGAGCTTTCTCACCGAGGGCCCGCTGGGAATCAAGCTGGCCAAGCCGGTCCTGTTTGGGCATCCGTTGAGCGAGCGCGAGTACTTCTGGCTGGTCGGCGCGCTGACGCTGCTGGCGCTGCTGTTCGTGCATCGCGTGCTCCGCTCGCACCTCGGCCGTGCCTTCGAGGCCTTGCGTGGCAGTCCGGTTGCTTCGGATTGCATGGGGGTTTCGGTCTACCGCTACAAGGTCTACGCCTTCGTGGTCAGCGCGGGTCTGGCCGGGCTGGCTGGGGCGCTGTATGCCTACTCCGAACAGTACATCTCGCCCAACACCTACAACTTCGAACTGACGGTGTTGTTTCTGCTTGCCGTCATCATGGGTGGCCGCAAGAGCCGGATCGGCTCGCTGCTCGGTGCGTCGATCATCGTCCTGCTGCCCAAGCTGCTCGATGACCTGCAGATGTTTCGCGGTGGCGCGGTGCTGCTGGCGATCGGCATGGTGATCGGCGCAGCGGTACTCCTGGCCAAGGGCAAAACCAGCACCGCTCGGGTCGCCATTCCGGTGCTCGGCAGCGTCACGCTGGCCGCCCTGTCGTTCGTGCTGCAGTCGATGACCGACTGGCGGCTGTCGGTGTTCGGTGTCATCACCCTGTTCGTCGTCTACTACCTGCAGGACGGCATTGTCGGTTTCGTGCGCCAGGCGCTCGGCCGCGGCGCACCCAAGTCGGACGATGCCGAGGGCGAGATGGTTCAGCAGAGCATCAGCGATGCCATTACCCAGGCCAGCGGCGACATGCCATCGGAGCTGCTGGTGGCAAGCAAGGTGCTGATGCAGTTCGGTGGCCTGAAAGCCCTGAACGAGGTCGACCTCAACGTGCGTCGCGGCACCGTGCACGGCCTGATCGGGCCCAACGGGTCAGGCAAGAGCACGATGATGAACGTGCTCACCGGCATCTACCTGCCGACCGCCGGACGCATCGAGTTCGCAAAGCGCCTGGTCAATGGCCGCACGCCGTCTGATATCGCCTTGTCCGGCATCGCCCGCACGTTCCAGAATGTCCAGTTGTTCGGCGAGATGACCGCGCTGCAGAACGTGATGGTCGGCCTGCACCACGCCTTTGCCAGCAAACTGCTCGACGTGGCGGTCCACAGTGCCCGCTACAAGCGCGAGAACCACCAGGCGACCGAGCGTGCAACCGGCCTGCTGCGCTTTGTCGGTCTGGCAGATCTGGCCCATGAGGAGGCTCGCAATCTGCCGTACGGCAAACAGCGCTTGCTGGAGATCGCCCGCGCGCTGGCACTCGACCCGCAGCTGCTGTTGCTGGACGAACCTGCTGCCGGCCTGACCGCTCCGGACATCAAGGAACTGGTCGCGATCATCGCGAAGATCCGCCAGCACGGCATCACGATCATCCTGATCGAGCACCACATGGATGTCGTGATGTCGATCTGCGACACCGTCACCGTGCTCGACTTCGGCCAGAAAATCGCCGAAGGCGCGCCAGCCGCGGTGCAGGCCGATCCCAAGGTCATCGAGGCCTACCTCGGCGGCGAAGCTGCCTGAACCCCGCAGAAAGAACGACATGTTGTCCATCAGCAATCTGCACGCCGGCTACGGCAAGGTCGAGGTGTTGCACGGCATCTCGATCGAGGTCCCGAAAGGTCAGGTGGTCACCTTGATCGGCTCCAACGGCGCCGGCAAGACAACGACGATGCGTGCCATCTCCGGGATGATCGCGCCGAGTGCGGGAGACATTGTTCTCAACGGCGACAAGATCGCCGGCCTCGAGCCATTCCACATCGCAAGGCGCGGCCTGGCCCACTCGCCGGAAGGACGCCGGGTCTTCGCGACGATGAGCGTGATCGACAACCTCACCCTCGGTGCGTTTCCGCGACTGACCGGCAGTCGTCCGAAAGGCGACGTCAAGGCTGACCTGGAGCGCGCGATGGAATTGTTTCCCCGCCTGAAGGAGCGCCGCACGCAACTTGCCGGCACCTTGTCGGGTGGCGAGCAGCAGATGCTCGCGATGGCGCGGGCCGTGATGCTCAATCCCGACGTCGTGTTGCTCGACGAGCCGTCGATGGGCCTGGCGCCGATTCTGGTCGAAGAGGTTTTCCGCATCATCGCGCGGCTCAAGTCCGAAGGTGTCACCATGCTGCTGGTCGAGCAGTTTGCCGCCGCCGCACTGGCGGTTGCCGACTATGGCTACGTGCTCGAGAACGGCAGAATTTCGGTCCACGGACCGGCAGCGAAACTGCGCAATGACGATGCCGTCAAGGCGGCCTATCTGGGCATGACGCACTGATACCGGCACGATTCGATCCGGCATCCAGGTGGCCGTCGAACCGTCCATCGCCGCCTGCTTCACCATGGCGTTCTTCCGACTAGGCCGGATTCGCAACGACCACGCCTGCGGGCGCTTGCCTACACTAACATTTGGTATTGCGCCAGAGTGGACGCCACGGTTGAAAAGAAGCTCGCGCCGATTCGAAACACATCAATAATATCGGTTGGAAGGGAGACAAAACATGCATATCCATAGCCAGAAAGACTTCTGGTCCGGCCTGATGTTTCTGCTGGTCGGCCTGGGCTTTGCCTGGGGCGCGACCAACTACTCGTTCGGCGTCTCGGCGCGCCCCGGGCCGGGATATTTCCCGCTCGGGCTGGGCCTGCTGCTGGCGATCTTCGGCGCCATCATCCTGGTCAAGGGTTTTGCCAAGGATACGAAGGACGGCGAGCCGATCGGTGCCATCGCCTGGCGGCCGATCGCCTGGATCATCGCCTCGGTGGCGGTATTCGGGGTTGCCCTGCCCTGGCTCGGCATGTGGATCGCACTGCCGCTGCTGATCGTCATGTCCAGCCTGGCCGGCGACGAGTTCAATATCAAGGAGGTGGTGATCAACAGCGTGGTGTTGACGGTCGGCTCGTGGCTGATCTTCATCAAGGGCCTGGCCCTGGTGATTCCGCTCTGGCCCGCGTTCATGACCACCTGAGGACACCGCACCATGGAACTGATCAACAACCTGATGCTCGGCTTCGGCGTGGCCTTCACGCTGCAGAACCTGGCCTATGCGCTGATGGGCGCGGTGCTCGGCACACTGATCGGCGTGTTGCCTGGCCTCGGCCCGGTGGCCACCATCGCGATGCTGCTGCCGTCGATTTATGCGCTCGACGCCACACCGGCGCTGATCATGCTGGCCGGCATCTATTACGGCGCGCAGTATGGCGGCTCGACCACCGCGATCCTGATCAACGTGCCGGGTGAATCGAGCTCGGTGGTGACTGCGCTGGATGGTTATGCGATGGCGCGCAAAGGCCGCGCCGGGCCGGCGTTGGCAGCCGCTGGTCTCGGCTCGTTCTTTGCGGGCTGTGTGGGCACGGTCGTGATCGCCGCTTTCGCGCCGGTGCTGACCGAGCTGGCATTCAAGTTCGGCCCGGCCGAATATTTCTCGCTGATGGTGCTCGGCCTGATCGGTGCGGTGGTACTGGCCTCGGGCTCGTTGATCAAGGCGCTCGGGATGATCGTGCTCGGCCTGCTGCTCGGGCAGATCAATACCGATGTGATCTCGGGCGTGGCGCGCTACAGCTTCGATATTCCCGAGCTCACCGACGGCATCGGCTTCGTCACCATCGCGATGGGGGTGTTTGCATTTGCCGAGATCATTGCCAACCTGAGCCGCCCGGCCGAGCACCGCGAGGTCTTCACCAAGGATGTCAAGGGGCTGTGGCCGACCAAGCAGGATTTCAAGGACGCCGCACCGGCGGTGTTGCGCGGCACCGCGCTGGGCTCGATCCTCGGCGTGCTGCCAGGCGGCGGCGCGTTGTTGTCGTCGTTTGCGGCCTATACGCTGGAAAAGAAGATGCGCCTGCGTCCGGGCGAAGTGCCGTTCGGCCAAGGCAATATCCGTGGCGTAGCCGGCCCGGAGAGCGCCAACAACGCCGGTGCGCAGACCAGCTTCATCCCGATGCTGACATTGGGCATCCCGCCCAACGCGGTGATGGCGCTGATGGTCGGCGCGATGACGATCAAGGGCATCCAGCCCGGGCCGCAGGTGATGACCAGCAACCCGGAGCTGTTCTGGGGCCTGATCGCTTCGATGTGGATCGGCAACGGCATGCTGGTGCTGCTGAACCTGCCGATGATCGGCATCTGGATCAAGCTGCTGACGGTTCCCTACCGCATCCTGTATCCGGCGATCATGGTGTTCTGCTGCATCGGCCTGTATACGCTGAACAACAACAATTTCGACGTCTTCATGGCCGCCGCGTTCGGCGTGATCGGCTATCTGTTCCACAAGCTCGGCTGCGAGCCCGCGCCGCTGCTGCTGGGCTTCATCCTCGGGCCGATGATGGAAGAGAACCTGCGACGCGCACTGCTGCTGAGCCGCGGCGACTGGACAACCTTCCTGATCCGGCCATTGTCAGCCGGGCTGCTGATCGCCGCTGCGCTGATGGTCATCGTGGTTTCGCTGCCGTCGATCAAGAGCAAACGCGAGGAGGCGTTTCAGGAAGAGGATTGAGAACAGCAGAGTCGGGGCATGGCGGCTTGGCGTGATCACGCCGACAGTCCCGTCATCTCTCGATACGGATCTGCCTTGCCTTCGAATCCGATACCGGGCCGGTCGGGCGTGGTGACGCAGCTGTTCTCGACCATCACGTCGTCCGGAAAGCCAGCGAAGGGCTGGAACAGATCAGGCTGACGTTCGATGCCGCGCCGCCCAGGCCCGCTGCGATGTTCAGCGACATCTGCCGGCCATCCTGCGGGATGCAGCGGGTAGCCGGCCCGCCGTGTTTCTTCACCGGGCAGCGTCGGTCCGATGGGTCCGCCACCGCAGACGCCCGCTGTCTGCGCACTGTCCGTGGTCCGCAGCAAGCCTGTGAGAGCACGCCAAGGGATAGTGCACACCTGCTGGGTGCCGACCCCGCTGGCTTGACACGGCAACTTGCCGCAGTCAGTTGACCTTCCGCGCCCAAGCCCGAGCGTCGCGCAGGGCCGCGCGGCACAGACAAGCCGACGAACGGGCAGATGCGATCTAATCGCCGCTTTAGTCTGGATTGAGATGTCACCTGCCGGGCCGGCTCGACCCTGGGGCCGAATCGCTGCGGCGGTGCTCGCCTTGCTGTTTCTCAACGGCATGCTCAGCTTCAGCACCTGGTGGCCGACACCCGGCGTCGTTCCCGATCACCGGCTGGCGCCTGAATTCGTCTGGCTGTGGTTGGCACTTCTGGCAGCAGGCGCGTGGCGGCAGGCGCCGCCGCGTTGGCTGCTCGGCCTGCTGACGCTCGGCTATCTGATGCTGGTGGTCGGTCGATATGCCGACATCACGGTGCCCAGCCTGTTCGGCCGCGAGATCAACCTGTATTGGGACGGTGCCCAGATTCCGCGCTACCTCTGGGTATCGGCGCAAGACATGCCGTGGTGGCTGACCGCCGCGCTGCTCGCTGCGGTCGGGGTCGGAATCTGGGCCTTGACGCGACTGCTGCGTCTGGCCATCGGCGTCGCCGTCCGCGAGGCGGTACCGTATAGCCTGCAAACGCCTTGGGTCTGGGCGGTGAGCGCTGCCGCGGTCGTCCTGGTCAGCGCCAATCTGGCCGGTGTACGTGCCACCTGGCCGATCGTCTCCAAGCCGGTGATACCAACCTACTGGCGGCAGGCCAAGTTGCTCGCCGCCGCATTTTCGCCAAGCCAGATGGCCCAGCTGCTGCCGGCGCAAACCGTTGTCGACGAGGCGCTGGCATTGCCCGACGGGCAGGCCCTGGCTGCGCTGCATGGACGCGACGTCTATCTGTTGTTTCTCGAAAGCCTCGGCGCGGTGGTCTATGACAACCAACAGGCATCACAGGCCCTGGCACCGAAGCGTGAAAAACTGGCCGCCGATATCGCCGCCAGCGGACGTCACGTGGTATCGGCCTTCGTCCGCTCGCCGACGTTTGCTGGCGGATCGGATCTGGCGCACATGGGCTTGCTGTCGGGGATCGACCTGAGCCAGCCGAACCGGCATGAACTGCTGTTGACGACCGACCGGCCCACGCTGCTGTCGGTGTTTCGCGCGCAGGGTTACCAGACCTTCGGCCTGTATCCGGCGGTCGACTGGCCTTGGCCGGAGCGGGCTTTCTATGGCTTCGACGTCTACCTCGATCGAAGCGCGATCGGTTACCGCGGGCCGTCATTCGGCTTCTGGAACGTTCCCGATCAATTTACCGTCGCCCGCCTCGAGCAGCTGCATCCGCGGACAGCCGACGCACCGCCCCGGCTGCTGTTTTTTCCGACCATCACCAACCACATGCCGTTCAATCCGGTGCCGCCTTATCAGCCTGATTGGCAGCGGCTGCTGACCGAGCAGCCATTCGACGACGCCGACACCAGGCATGCCCAGGCCCAATCGGCCAATTGGCTCGACATGTTTCCAGGCTATGTCGGCATGGTCGCCTACATGTACCGATGGCTCGGCGACTGGTTGCAGCAGCCCGAGCCGCGCGAGGCTGTCTACGTGATGATCGGCGACCATCAGCCGGCCGCCAATGTCACCGGTGAAGGGGCACCGTGGGATGTGCCGGTGCACATCGTCTCGCGCGACCGGGCCTTGCTGGCGCGCTTCGAATCGATGGGTTTTGCGCCCGGGCTCGAGCCGCCGCGCGAGCCGCTCGGGCCGATGCATGAATTGACGGGTTGGCTGTTGCGCGGCTTCGGGCCTGTGCCGCCGAGTCTTGCCGATGCCGGTGCAAAGGGTGGATCGTGAAGGCGCGCCTGCCAGCGGTTGCCCGACCGAGCGCTGGTCGGGCGCAAACCCTTGCACCGCTGTTGTTGGCCACGCTGGTCATCACGTTGACATACGCTGCTCGCCACGGCCTCGTCGAGCCGCCCGAACTGACCGCCCGTTGCGACGCCGCCCCGTGGCAAGGCATCGAATGCATCCTGCGCACGGTGACCGTCCAGGCATTTGTCGGGCAGCGAGTCGGCATCGCGGCCTTTGCGCTCGCATTGCTGGCCACCGTCACCCGTTGGCGGCTGGCAGCGCTGGGCGCACTGGCTGCCGGCAGCGCCGGGCTGCTGCTCTATTCCCTCACCTGGGCCGCGCCCGCGGTGCTGCTGGCCGTGCTGGTGTTGGTCCGGCCATGCCCGCGCGGGTCGACGAGAGAACGAGGCATTGCGCCATGAGGCCACCAGCTTGCCGCAGCCAGCATCAACCAGGGCGCAACGGCGAGCCAGGCCTGACCGTTGCGCCAGCCCTCTTGCCACAGGACCAGCGGCGCTGCGACCGCCAGAATGCCCGCCAGAGCGCGCTCTTCCCGCGCATCGCTGGCCAATCGATCGCCCAGCCACGCAGCGGCCAGCAGCAGCACGGCGGCGGGCCAGACGGCCGGCCAGAGCAGCGGGCGGTAGCGCGAGTCGAACACCAGGCCCAGCGCCGCAATGGCCGTCACGAACAGCAGCGCGATCCGCAATCCCGCCAGCCCGCGTTGCCCGGCATGAGCGGGCTGCGACCAGGCTGCCACCACGCCGGGACGCGTCGGCACGGCAGCGGTCGCCTCGACATGACCGGCAACACGATCGGCCGCCAGGATCGCGCAACACAACGCCACAGCTGCAGCCAGGCCACCGAGCAACCATTCGCTGGGACTGCGACTCCACGAAGCCAGCATCTGCCACTGCCAGACCGCTGCCACGCCGACCGCGGCGCCGGCCAGCAACCAGACCACAGCCGCCTCGATCCGTTGCCGCAGAAGACGGGTCACATCGCGCCGCCTGAAGCGCCAATGGGCTCGGCCCATGCAGAACGCCAGCCCCATGACGGCGCCGATCAAGCCGGCGAGTGGCAACTCGATCCAGTCGGCTGCCGGCCGGACCGGACCACCGAGCGACACCCGCTGACGGGCCGCAGCGTCGAACAATCCCCAATAACCGCCCATCGCCCCCTCGAGCTCGCGTTTCCACGGCTGATCGAAACCTTCGATCAGATTGAAGGCCGGCACGCCGGCAGAAATTTCGCTCCGTTCCGCGATGGCCTGCAACTCGCGGACGAAACGGGTCTGCTCGACCACTCCCGGGATGGCCGGCCCACGCTGCCGACCGTTCGCTGGCCAGCCGGTTTCGGCGATGAAGATCGGCAGGGGTGCGAAGGTTTTGCGCAACCGGTCAGCGACATGCCGCACGTGTTTCACCGCATCGCCCACGGCAACCGGCTCGTCCTCCCAATAAGGCAAGACATGCGCCGAGACCACGTCGACATGATCGCGCAAGGCCTCACCATGACGCAGCCAGAATTCCCACACATCGGCGTAGCTGACCGGCACGGCGGAGCGTCGTTGCGCCTGCGCCAGCAGTTCGGTCAAGGCCTGCGGCGTCAATTCGCGGCGCAGCAGCACCTCGTTGCCCACCACCAGCAGATCGACCACATCGGCAAACTCGCGGCTGAGCGCAAGTGCCCGCTCGAGTTGCCATTGATTGGCGGCCCGGTCGCGCCCGATCCAGGCGCCAAGTACCACTCGCAGGCCCAGCCTGCGGGCGATCGCCGGCAAGGCGTCGAGCCCATGATCGACACCATAGGTTCGAACGCAGCCGGTGACCTGCTGCAAGACGCGCAGGTCGGCCTCGATCTGCGCCGGGGTGACGATCAACGAAGCGTCGAACGGCGAATGGCCGCTGCGGCGAAACGGCGCATACGACACACAAGGCAGCAGCGATGTGACTGTGGCCGGCAGCGAAACCGGTCGTCCTCGTTCGATCGTCCATGTCAGCAGCCCGCCAACCCACAACACCAGCGCCAGCAAGACCACCGATCGGCGCCTGCGCGCTGGCCCGGTTGCTGCGTCGCCAGCTTGCAATCGCGTGGTCATCAGCTCTGCGCGGCCATCGCGCACGTCCGCAAGATGGTCCGATGCCGATGAAAGACGACCACGCAGCGAAACCCGCGGCGGCGCGTGGTCGAGCGTCTGACGCCAAACCGCTGGGCGACGATTCGCAGCCTGCGACCGATCACGCTCGCCGATGCCGATGGCCCGCGGCAGCAGCCATCGGCTTGCTGGTGGTGCTGCTCAATCTGCTCGTCTGGCGGGCCATCAACCCGCCCTTGCCGGCTGCCGACGTGTTGCCGCGCGTTGCCGGACTGGCCTACAACGCATTCCAGCGCTGGGACAGCCCGCTCGCCCGCGCCTACCCTGGTGATGCCGCCATCGAGGCCGACATGCAGTTGCTGGCGCGCAGCACCTCGCGGCTGCGCACCTACAGCGCGGCCGAATTTGCCGCGCTGCCAGCGCTGGCGCAGCGCCACGGCTTGAAGCTTGCGCAAGGGGTCTGGCTCGACGGTCGGCGCGACGCCAACGAGCGCGAGTTGCTGGCAGCGACGGCTGCCGTTCGCAACCACCCCAATATCGAGCGCGTCATCGCGGGCAATGAAACACAGTTGCATCACACGTTGCCGGCGGCCGACCTGTATGCCCATCTCGACCGCTTGCGCGCGGCAGTCAGGGTGCCGGTATCGACCGCCGAGCCCTGGCACATCTGGCTGAGCCAGCCCGAGCTGGCCCGGCATGTCGACTTCATTACCGTTCACTTGCTGCCGTATTGGGAAGGCGTGGCGCTCGAATCGGCCGTCGACGATTCGTTGCGCCGTTACCAGATGGTGCGCGAGCGTTTCCCCGGCAAACCGGTCGTCATCGGCGAGATCGGCTGGCCCAGCGGCGGCGATGATGTTGCCCAAGCTCGGCCGACGCCAGCCACACAAGCCGCATTCGTACGTGAATTCCTGGCGCGCTCGGCCTCGATGGAGCTCGACTACTACCTGATGGAAGCCATCGATCAGCCGTGGAAAACAGCGACCGAAGGCAGCGTCGGCGCCCACTGGGGTTTGCTCGATGCGGCGCGACAAGCCAAGTTCTCGTTCAGCGGGCCGGTGTTTGCCGATCCGTTCTGGCACGGCAAGGCAGCCCTCTCTTCGCTGCTTGCACTGGTCGCGTTGCTGCCCTTCCTGCTGCACTTTGCCCACATGCGGCTGCCTGGCCGGCTTTGTTTTGCGATGTCGGTGCAGGCTGTTGCATCGTTCGCCGTGTTGCTGGGCGCGATGCCGCTCGACCGATATCTGCACGTCCAGGATCTGGTGCTGCTGGTGCTGCTGGTGCCTGCGCTGGTGTTGATGAGCGCCATCCTGCTCGCGCAGGCCTTCGAATTCGCCGAACTGTTCTGGTCGGGCAGCCTGCGCCGCTTGTCGCTTGCGCAACCGATGCAGCCCGGGCAGCCAGCACCGTTCGTCAGCATCCATCTGGCTTGCTGCAACGAACCGCCAGAGATGGTGATCGCCGCCATCGACAGCCTGCGCGCCCTCGATTGGCCGACCTTCGAGGTGGTGATCGTCGACAACAACACCGCCGACCCGGCGCGCTGGCGGCCGGTGCAGGCCCATGTGCAGGCGTTGGGTGCCACGGCCGATGGCCGGCAAGTCGAGCTTCGATTTTTCCATCTGCCCTGTTGGCCGGGCTTCAAGGCCGGCGCGCTCAATTTTGCGCTGCAGCAGACCGATCCGCGCGCCGGATGGATTGCCGTGGTCGACGCCGACTATCTGGTGCAGCCAAGCTGGCTGCGTGCGCTGGGTGGCGCTTTTGCCGACCCGACCGTGGGCGCCGTGCAGGCACCGCAGGCCCACCGCGACTGGTCCGCGCAGCGGCTGCGCCGCATGATGAACTGGGAATACGACGGTTTTTTCCGCATCGGCATGCACCATCGACATGAACGCGATGCCATCGTTCAACACGGCACGATGGCGGTCATTCGCGCCAGCGCGCTGCGCCAGGCCGGCGGCTGGCGTGAAGACAACATCTGCGAGGACACCGAACTCGGTCTGCGACTGCTGCAGCGCGGGCATCGCGTGACCTACGCCGATCAGGTGCTGGGCACCGGCCTGGTGCCGAGCGACTTTGCCTCCTATCAACGGCAGCGCCGCCGCTGGGCGCAGGGTGCCATGCAGATCCTGCGGGCCCACGCCGCTGCGTTGTTTGGCCGATCGCCGCTGACGCTGGGCCAGCGCTACCACTTCGTCGCCGGCTGGCTGCCGTGGATCGGCGACGCGCTGCACCTGGTCTTCAGCATCGGCGCCATGATCTGGACGATCGGCCTGATCACGGCGCCCCAATGGTTCCGGCTGCCGATCGCCCTGTTCGTGGTTCCCTTGGCGGTTTTTTTTATGGCCCGGCTGCTGCTGGTTCCGCTGTTGTACTGGAAGCGCGTGCGCTGCTCGATCGGTGACAGCGCCGGCGCCGCGCTGGCGGGCATCGGTTTGTCGCACAGCATTGCACGCGGCGTGTTTGCCGGCTTGAGCGGGCGTCGTGCGGTCTTCGAGGTGACCCGCAAGGGCGCAACAGACACCGCCTCGTCGGCCCGACCGTTGAGCGCCCCCGGCCGGTTTGCCGGCGTTCGCGAAGAAGCGGCGCTGCTGAGCGGGCTGTTGTGCTGCATTGCAGCCGTCACGTTGCGTCCACCAGCGGTCGGAGCCGCGCTTGCCGGCTGGTTCGTCGTGTTGGCGATGCATGCCTTGCCGTATGCGGCAGCGCTGATCTGTGCGCTGCTGTCGAGCAACCGCCACGTCGGCCGCCAGGCCACCGCCATGCCGGCACCGCGTCGAGACATGCGAGCACAACATGCCGAGGCCGCGACCTTTCGCGAGTGACAGCCCGTCAGTCGCCACTTGTTGCACCCGGCGGTGGAAATTTCATCGCATCCTGTCGAAAATGGCCATCCCCGCTCGTCGGGTAGCTGCAGGACCTTCGCGACCATCATCCACTTGATCCACAGGAGCCGACCATGCCCACCACCCTGACACCCTACCTCAGCTTCGACGGCACGACCCGCGAAGCTTTCGCGTTCTACGAAAAGGCACTCGGCGCCAAGGTCGAGGCGATGATGCGTTACAGCGACATGCCGGCACCCGAACAAGGCGGTTGCGACGGCCCGCCACCCACCGGCGACGGCATCATGCACGCCAGTCTGGTCCTGCCCGGCGGTGCCAGGCTGTTTGCCGGCGACACGCCACCCGGCATGCCCTTCGCCGGCATGAAAGGCGTGATGATGGCGCTGCAATACGACACCGTCGACGACGCGCAGGCTGCCTTCAAGGCGCTTGCCGAAGGCGGGCAGGTCACGATGCCACTTGCACCGGCGTTCTGGGCCAAGACCTTCGGCATGTTGACCGACCGCTTCGGAGTCGGCTGGGCGGTCAACGGCGAACCGAGCAACTTTCAATAGGTCGGCTGCCGGGCCATCAACGTTGCTCGTGCGCAGCACCGCGCGCGCGGTCGCCAGCCTTATGATCGCCTGATGAGCCTTGAACTGAATGCAGTCACCACCGGCGAAGGCCCTGCGGTATTGTTGCTGCACGGGCTGTTCGGTTCAGCGACCAACTGGCGCGGCATCGCGCGTGCCTTGTCAGACGAATTCCAGGTTCATGCGCTCGACCTGCGCAACCACGGATCTTCGCCCTGGGCCGATTCGATGGCCTACGACGAGATGGCCGGCGACGTGCTGGCCTACATCGACCGTCAGGCGCTGGCAAGCGCCTCGGTGATCGGCCACAGCATGGGCGGCAAGGCTGCGATGGCGCTGGCCTTGTTGCACCCCGAGCGGATCGATCAGCTGATCGTTGCCGACATCGCGCCGGTCTCGTATGCCGACACGCTGACACCGTTTGCCGAGGCGATGCGCAGCGTCGATGTGTTCGCCGCAGCCAGCCGAACCGAGGTGCAGCGACGCCTGCAGTCGATGCTGCCCGATCCGTCGGTTGCCGGCTTTCTGGCCCAGAACCTGATCAGTCGCAACGACCACTTCGACTGGCGAATCAACCTCGCAGCCATCACCGCCGAGATGTCGACCCTGAGCGGGTTCCCCGAGACACTGCGCACCTTGCGATTCGACCGGCCGATCACGGTGATCGCCGGGGCCGATTCGGCCTATGTCGCGCAAAAGGACGGCGCCGAATTTGCACCGATGTTCAATCGCATCACGGTCGAGGTGATCAACGGCGCTGGCCATTGGGTGCACGCCGATCGCCCCGATGAATTTGTCGCCGTGGCCCGGCGCACGCTGGGCCGCTGACCAGACGCCACCCGGACGGCAACAGAAGGCGCCTACCGCTCGCGCAAGCGAGTGATCACGCCGACCAGTATGTCGAGATCGACCGGTTTGCTGAGCATCTCTTCGAAGCCGGCTTCGAGCGCTCGGTTGCGATTGCCTGTGACCCCGATGCCTGACACGGCCACTGCCGGGGTTCGATTACCTGCGGCGCGCAAACGCTTCAACAGCGCGAAGCCGTCCATCCCGGGCATCGCCAGATCGGAAATGATCAGATCGAAGCGCTGCGATTTCACCTGCTCGAGCGCCTGTTCGCCGCTACCGGCGACCACCGCACGAGCGCCTTCGAGTTGCAGCAGCATCGCGAAGGTTTCCAGCGTATCGGGCATGTCGTCAACCAGCAGCAGCTTGAGCCCGGTCAGCAACGCACCGGCATCTCTGGTTGCCGGCCCGCGCAGCGATTCCGCGCCCATGCAAGGCAGCACCACGGTGAAGCTGCTGCCCATCCCGCGCCCTTGCGAATCGACTTCGAGCTTGCCGTCATGCAGATCGACCAGCCGCTTGGTCAACGCAAGGCCGATGCCAAGCCCGCCTTCGCGCCGCGCAACTCCCGAGTCGGCCTGGCTGAACATGTCGAACATGCTGCTCATGAAGCCCTTTTCGATGCCTTCGCCGGTATCCGCGACGACCAGTCGAGCCGACGAATCTTCAACCGTCAGCGTGACGTCGATGGCGCCGCCAGCGGGCGTGAATTTCATTGCGTTGCTGAACAGATTCCAGACAATCTGCTCCAAGCGGACCGGGTCGGCCCAGACACTGCACTGCTGCTCGGACAAGTTGACGTTGAGCTGCAGGTTCTTGGCATTCGCGTCGATCGCAATGGCGTCGACGATTCGCCTGACAATCTCGTTCCAGACCACGCGACGCCGGCTCAACGACAGCTTGCCGGTCTGCATGCGCGACAGATCGAGCAGGTCGTTGATGATCTGCGCCTGGCTCGACACACTGGTGCTGATCGTCTCGGCGATTCGCACCACCGCCGCGATCTCGCGCGATTCGGGCAGGCGGCGCAACAGGTCGGCATTCAATGCGATCAGATTGAGCGGGTTTTTCAGCTCGTGCGACATCACGGCCAGAAATTCGTCCTTCTTCAGATTGGCCGCCTCGAGTTGCAGTCGCAGCGATTTTTCGGATTGCAACAAGGCCTCGCGCTGCTCCTGGATGCGTTTGGTCGCCGTCAGGTCGCGCGCAATCTTGGCGAAACCTTCGCCCTGGCCGGGTAGCGCGGTCATCACGCCGCTGCAATAGAGCTGCGTGCCGTCCTTGCGCAAATGCCAGCGTTCGTCCAAGGCGCGGCCTTGCTCGCGGGCGCGGCGCATCTCGTCATCGGGAACGCCGTGCTGGCGGTCGTTGACGGTGAAGATCAGGCTGCAGTGCTGTCCGATTGCTTCGCGCTCAAAATAGCCGAACATCGTCTCGGCGCCCTTGTTCCAACTGGTCATCACGCCAGCGGTGTCGAGCGTGATGATCGCAAAATCCTGCGTCGTCTCGGCCACCAGGCGGATCCGGGCTTCACCGGCGCGCAAGCGCTCTTCGGCGACGCGACGCTCGCTCACATCGATGAAATTCAACACCGCGCCTTCGATCCGGTTTTCAAGCGTTCGATAGGGCAGCAGGCGCACCAGATACCAGCGGCCGTCGGCAGCGTGCACTTCGCGTTCGATCGTTCGCAGGTTGGTGAAGACTTCCCTCGCGTCGCCCGCCAGATCGGGATAGTCCAGCCGATGGGTGATATCGAGCAGCGAGCGCCCGCTGTCGCTGCTGATGATGTTGAAGACCGCCGATGCCCGCGGCGTGAAACGCTTGATCCGCAGATCGGCATCGACAAAGACCGTGGCGATGTCGTTGGCCGCAATCAGGTTTTTCAGGTCGTCGTTGGTCTTCGCGGTTTCCTCGACTCGCGACTTCAATTCGTAGTTGACGGTGGTCAGTTCCTCGTTGACCGATTGCAGCTCTTCCTTGCTGGTTTCCAGCTCTTCGGTTGCCGAGCGCAACTCTTCGTTCAGCGATTGCAACTCCTCGTTGGCCGCGCGCAATTCCTCGGCCGATGTTTGGGAGCGCCCGACCGATCGCTGCAGATCGCGGCGCGCCTGCAACAGCTGGCCTGCCTGCAACCGTTCGCCTGCCTGCGACGGTCCGCCTTCGGCAGCGGCATCGTCCCGTGCTGCATTCGGCATCGAGTCGGCTTCGATGAAGACCACCAGCATCCAATGCGGGCCGGCCTGAGGATGCTGCAGCGGCCGCACCACCATGTTGACGTTCAGCTGACGTTCTTGCCAGGTCAGGTGGATGCGGGTGGCCTCGGTGCTGCGGTTGTTTTGCCGGGCTTGTTGCAAGGCTGCCCGCAAACCTTGCCGCAGCGGCGGCAACACGGCATCACCGAGCTGCTCGCCATGGCCGTCGCGCAGCACCAGAAAGCGAGAGGCTCCGCTGGAGCTGTGCAGAATCTTTCCGCTCGCGTCGACCAGTACAGTGGGCGGCGAATACTCGTCGAGCAGCTGGTGATGGATATCGGCCAGCAGCTTTTCGCGGCCGGGTGCGACCAGTGCCGATGCATTGAGCGATTGAAGTTCGCGTGCGGCATTCGACAGCAGCCGCCGCGGCGAGCCGCCACCTGAGACCGGGCGATAGAGGCGATGTTTCTTGTCGAGCACAACAAACAGATCGTCGGCCACCTCGGCCGTCTCCGATGCACCCAGCATCAGCACACCACCCGGGTTCAACGCGTAGTGAAAAATCTCCAGCACCTGCCGTTGCGCATCCCGGCCGAGGTAGATCAACAGGTTGCGGCAGCACACCACGTCCATGCGCGAAAACGGCGGGTCGCGCAGCAGGTTGTGCACCGAGAACGTGACCCGCTCGCGTATCGCCTTGCAGATCCGGTACTGTCCGGCATCGAAATTGAAATACTGTTGCAGCCGCTGCGGGGTCACATCGGCGGCAACCGCGTCGTTGAACAGCCCGATCCGCGCCGTCGAGATGGCACGCTCGTCGAGATCGGTGCCGAAGATCTGGGTGATGATCGGCGGCGAACGCATCACCGCCTGCTCATGCAGCAAGATGGCCAGCGAATAAGCCTCTTCACCAGTTGCACAGCCGGCGGCCCAGGCACGCAGCTGCGGCGACTCGCGGCCGTCGCCGAACATGTCGGCCAGCACGGCTTCCAGGGCATCGAAGGATTCACGGTCGCGGAAGAAGTTGGTCACGCTGATCAGCATGTCCTGCAACAACAGGCGAGCTTCCGAGGGATTGGCCTTCATGTAATCGAGGTAGGCCGGCAGCGTGGCCTGACGACAAACCTGCATCCGGCGCTCGAGGCGGCGCAGCACGGTGGCGCGTTTGTAGCGCTGAAAATCATGTCCGGTCGATGCAAGCAGCAGTGCCAGCACGTCGTGAAAGGCTTCATGCGCGGCGTGCCGTTCGCGGTTGAGGTTGGCGTGGCGCACGCGCAGGTCATCGGGCGGATCAGGCAGTTGGATCTGCTGCGCATTGGCCCACAATTCGACCAGCTTGCGCGCCATCTCAGTGGCCGGCATCACGAAATCGGCCAGCCCGGTGGCCATCGCGTTGAGGGGCATCACGTCGTGTTCGGCATCGGCCGGGCTTTGCACCAGCGTCACACCGCCGCCCTCCTTGATCCGTCGCAGCCCCTGGCTGCCATCCGAACCGGTGCCCGACAAGATCACTGCAACGGCGCGTTCGCGGTGGGCATCGCCGAGGCTGCGAAAGAACAGATCGATCGCCAGATGAACCCCGGGTGGACGATGCAGGTCGGCCAGCAGCAGCCGGCCATCTTCCATCAACAAGTGTTTGGAAGGCGGAATCAGATAGATGTGGTCGGCCTCGATGGACACCTCCCCAGTGACCTGAGTCACCGGGATCGACGTCGAGCGCTGCAGGATTGCATCGGCGGTGCTTTCGTGATTCGGCGACAGATGCATGATCACGACAAAGGCCATCCCCGATTGCCTGGGCATCGGCTCGAAAAACGCCTTCAAGGCCTTCAGCCCGCCGGCGGACGCGCCAATCCCCACCACTGGAAAGCCTCTTCTTTCGTTTGGCGAAGCGCCTGCAGCAGTGGTGGAAATGGGGTCTTCTTTCGTCATGAAGAAATGTCGGAGGTGCCCGCTAGGATAACGTTGCCCGTACCGCTCGGCAAACTTCGAAATCACCGGACAAAAACATGGCCTCACCACCCATCGGCAACTCGCCGCCCCTCGGCCGCGCAGCGATCAAGGCGCGCGGCCAGGTGCTCAAGCGCATTCGCGACGACCACAAGGCGTTCAAGGCCGCGTTGCATCACTTTGACAAACTGGACCCCGCCTCGGATCGGCAGGCGATCGGCGACCTGGTGCGTCAGTTCATCGGCGACCTGCGATTTCATTCGCAGTTCGAGCAGGCGCATCTCTATCCTGCGGTGCAAGCCAGTTCCACAGATCGGCACATCACCGATCGTTCACAGGTCGAGCATGAATCAATCGCCGTACTGCTCGACAGCCTGCAAACGCGGGGGCCGGGGGACGATCACTACGCAGCCATTTTCCAAGCCGCGGGCGAGCAGCTGCTGCGCCATGTCAAGCATGAGGAAGCGACTATTCTGCCGCTCCTCAAAAAGGCGCCGGTCGACTGGCCCGCACTTGCCAATTTGATGGAACAGCGCGGGCATTCAACTGCACCGACTGTTCGCGCGATTTTGCAGGCTTCACCGGGTGACTTGCTCAATCCGCCGGATCAGCCGCCAATCGACGACGTGATCGAAGCGCCGACGGTGTTGGCCACGCCGGATACGCCTGCCGAGCGACGCGCTGCAGCGCGTAGCGCGCCGATCAAATAGACGCCGCCCGTGGCCGGCGCCTCACTTGTCAGGATTGGCACCGGGAACGGTCGGATCTTCGCCTTTGGCGTGGGACTTGCCCTCGTCTTCAGCCTGCTTCATTTCGCGAGCCTCCTGATCGGACGTCGGCTTGGCCCGTTCGGCCGCCTGCTCCACCTTGCCCGATTCGACAAACTTCTGCTGCGCCTCGTCATAACGCCGGGCCGCATCGCGGTTGCCTTCGCCCTGGTTTTTCTGCTCGCTCATCGAAGCTCTCCTGGATGGCTGGGAAACTTCGATGACATCACGCTGGTCACACCACCCACGTAGGAAACGGTGCCATCGTCAGGTACGTGATCGGCGCGAACGCGGGCAGCTGCGAGCGCGAAGATCAGCCATGGAGGCGGCGGCGATCCGCCGGTTCAAGCCGCAGCATCTGCCGATATTTGGTCACGGTGCGCCGCGCCACCACCAGACCCTGGCTGGCCAGCTGGCGAGTGATCTCCACGTCCGACAGCGGCGCTTCCGGCGCCTCGGCCGCAATCAAGTCGCCAATCAGGCTGCGAATGGCCATCGCCGAACACGCGCTGCCGTTTTCACTGTGCATGGCTCGCGAGAAGAACCGCTTCATCTCGATCACGCCGTTGGGAGTCGCCAGGTACTTGTTGTTGGTCACTCGCGAAACCGTCGACTCATGGATTCCCAACTCGTCAGCAATTTCACGCAGGCCCAGCGGCTTCATGGCCATCGCGCCGAAATCCAGAAAATGGCGTTGCCGCCTGACAATGGCTGCGGCCACATCGACGATGGTGCTGAAACGTTGCTCGAGGTTGCGCAAAGTCCAGTGCGCCTCTCGCAGATAGGCCGACAATTCGCCGTCGCGACGACTGCGGTGGTGCTGGAAAAGATCGGCACAACCGCGGCTGAGGCGCACCCGCGGCACCACGGCCGGGTTCAAATGCACCTGCCATTGGCCCCTCGACTTGCGGGTGATCACATCGGGTACGACGTAGGCCACCGGCTGCGATGCAAAACGCCAGCCAGGGCGCGGATCGAGGCGGCGAATGCGGTCACAGACGGTTTGAATGCGAGCCGGCGTCTCGCCAAGCAGGCCTGCCAGTCTGCCGACATCCCGTGTGGCCAGCAGTTGCAGATGCTTGCTGACGATCAAGCGGGCCAGGCGCAACTCGTCGGCACAGGTTATTGCCGGCATCTGCAACAGCAGGCATTCGGTGACATCGCGTGCCGCAACCCCGGTCGGTTCGAGCGACTGGACCCGACGCAAGGCAATCATCATCTCCGCAGGCTCGGCTGGCGGATCGAGCGGAACAACGGCCGACAACTCGTTCAACGGCGTGCGCAGATAACCATCATCATCGAGCGATTCGATGATGGCACGCGCCAGCACCAGATCGCGCCACGTCAGCGGCAACAAGTTGAGCTGGCCGTGCAGCATGGCGCTGAGCGAGCTTGGGGCGGCCATGGTGTCGAACGCCGAGCCGTTGTCATCGGTCGAGGCCGCTGACGAGGTCCTGCGGCTGTCGTCGAAATCGAGCGCCACCTCGGCGCGACGATCGTTCAGCGCGTCGATATCGTTGGAGGTGTCATCATCCGCGGCGCGGGATGACTCATCGGATGACGGCTGCGCGTCAAGCTGAACTTCTTCCGCATCCTCGTCATATTCGAGAAACGGGTTTCGCCCCATCACATCGCTGACCGTCGCCGCAAAATCGATCGACGACAGCTGCAGCAGACGCACCGCATGCTGGAACCGCGGTGACAGCGCCGGGGACTGGATTTGCCGGGTAGCCTGAGCCAACTGAATTGAAGCCATGTGATGGAGTCGATTGAAAGTTTCAGGAGCGCCGATTGCAAGCACCATGCCGAACGGTGTGAGCGGGTGAACGGCGGGCTGTGTCCGACACCGCGCCGCCCTATCCAGCCGAAATTGCTGCAATTCATACCGATTGACCGGGTGTTGTTATCTGCTGTTGATGTTCAGCCAATTGCCATGACCCAGCCTCTCAAAACCGAACCAGTCGACCCGCCGGAGGACCACCAACTGACGCACGACCCTCAGCAGACGCAACGCTGCCAGGCAGCCGAGCAGACGCTTGGCAGATGTCGGCGCACGCTGATGCTGGGCAACATCAGCAATACGCTGGCGCATGATTTCAACAACCTGCTCGGCGTCATCAGCAACAGCAACCATCTGCTGCAACGCCTGTGCGACGACCCGGCGGGCCAGGTTGCGGTGGCCGCAAGCCTGCGTGCCGTGGCCACCGGCACGCAGTTGACGGCACTGTGGCAACGTCTGTCGACCGATCGAGACACGACCGTCCAAGCCATCGATCTGCGCAGTTTTCTGCTCGACGCGCAGGATCTGGCACGCACCATCGTCGGCAAGCGGATCCGGCTGTCGATTCATGTTGCGCCCGGCACCTGGCAGATCATGGCCGCGCCGAATCAGCTTGAACTGGCCTTGATCGCGCTGCTGCAAAACGCACGCGACGCGATGGTCGACGGTGGCCAACTCTGGATCGATGCTCGCAATGCCGAACTCGCTGACGATGCGGCCGCCGCTGGCCACATCGCCTTGACCGTCACCGACGACGGGGTCGGCATCGATGAATCATTGGCAGCGCGCGCCTTCGAGCCTTATTTCACGACGCGCGAAGCGCAAGGCGCGAGCGGTCTCGGGCTGTCGCAGGTCAAGACTTTCTGCGAGGCCCTCGGCGGCACCGCGCGCCTCGCCAGCACCGCGGGTCTGGGCACGGCGGTGACCTTGCTGCTGCCTGCCGCGGACCGATCAGTCGTCAAAGAGCCGCCGGACGAATCAGCGGGCACCACGATGCCGGATGACGCCGAGAAGCCTGGCGGCAACGCCAAGCTGTTGCTGGTCGAAGACAGCGAAGAAATGGCCGCGGTCACCTCGGCGCTGTTGCGCAGCCATGGCTACCAAGTGCGCTGGGCGCCCAGTGCCGACGAGGCATGGCACGTTCTGGAGCGTGATGACGGGATCGATGTCGTCTTGTCGGACGTCGTCATGCCCGGCGCGCTGGACGGCGTCGGGCTGGCGCGGCGAGTCGGCAAGCGCTGGCCGGACATGCCGGTCGTGTTGATCACTGGCCAGCGCGAGAATGCCGCCCGCGCCGACGATCTGCCGGTGCTGCACAAACCCTGTACCCCCGAAATCCTGGTCGCCACCTTGCAGCGTGAAATGCTGCGCCGCCAAACGAGACGGTCTGCGCCGTGACCACGGGCGTGGCGCCGTTGCATTGATACGGTCATCGCGGTGCGTCGTGTTTCAGGTCGGCGCTTCAGCGATGCTGCCGATCATCTTGTCGGGCCTGACCCAGGCATCGAACTGGTCGGCCGTCACCCCAAGCGCAAGCGCCGCTTCGCGCAACGAGGTGTGCTCGGCATGTGCCTTGTGGGCGATCGCCGCCGCGCGGTCGTAGCCGATGTGCGGCGTCAGCGCCGTCACCAGCATCAGCGAATTGCCGACAGCAGCTGCTCGATGCGGCGCGCGTCGACTTGCAGGCCGCTGCAGACAGTGACTGGTCGAACGAGCTCATCGCATCGGCCAGCAAGCGGATGCTGCGCAGCAGGTTGCTGGCGATCAGCGGCTTGTAGGTATTGAGCTGCAGATGGCCGTTGGCAGCGCCGAAGGTCAGCGCGGCGTCGTTGCCGATGACCTGGCAGACCACCATCGCAACCGATTCGCATTGCGTCGGGTTGACCTTGCCCGGCATGATCGAACTGCCCGGCTCATTGGCCGGCAGCAGCAGTTCGCCGAGACCGGCGCGCGGCCCCGAGCCGAGCAGCCGGATGTCGTTGGCCATCTTGTTCATTGCCACCGCCAGCACCTTCAGCGCGCCGTGCGTGCGCAAGCAGCGCCTCGTGCCCGGCCAGCGCTGCAAACCGATCGGCCGCACAGACCAGATCGAAACCGGTTCGCGCCGACAGTTCGCGGCACACCCAGGTGCCGAAATCGGCATGGGTATTCGAGCCCGGTGCCGACCGCCGTGCCGCCGACGGCCAGCGACTGCAGCGCCGGCAGGCCGGCCTCGATCGCTGCGCGTGCCGAGCAGCAACTGGCTGCGCCAGGCGCCGATTTCCTGGCCGACGGTCAGCGGCACCGCGTCCTGCAGATGGGTTCGGCCCAGCTTGATGAGGTCTTCGATAGCGCTCGACCAGTCCGGCCAGCGTGTCGCACAGGGCTTCGAGGGCCGGCAACAGGCGCTGGTGCAGCGCGCTCAGCGCGGCCAGGTGAATCGCACTGGGAACGATGTCGTTCGACGACTGGCCGAGATTGACCTCGTCGTTCGGATGGACCGCGCCGGCCATCGAGCTGCTGCGCAGCCAGCGTCGCCAGCACCTCGTTGACATTCATGTGGCTTTGGGTGCCCGAGCCCGATTGCCAGATCGACAGCGGAAACTGCTAATCGTGCCGGCCGTCGGCAACCTGCCGCGCGGCCTCGTCGATGGCGGCGCCAAGCGCCGGATCGATGCGGCCGAGCCGGCCGTTGACCACGGCGGCAGCAGCCCTTGATCCGGGCCATGGCATGGATCAGCTCGAGCGGCATCGGCTCGCCGCCGATCGCGAAATTGGCGACGGCGCGCTGCGTCTGCGGGCCCCACAAGGCACCTGGCCGAACCTCGACCTGACCGAGGCTGTCAGTTTGCTCGCGGGGCTGTTTCATGGCTGGCAATCCGGGACGTTGAAGGTGACCTCAGGCTTACACCAATACGCTGTGCTGTCAAACCGGACGGAGGCTGCCCACGCACCGTTTTCCTAGCCAGCCGAGCAGCGTCGGGAACGTCAATTGCCAAGACGAAGCAACTGGGGGATCACCACTATGAATCAAACGGATACGGATCACTCGGAGGGACGGCTGACGGTTTTATATGTCGAGGACGAGCCGATCAATGTGTTGATGATGCAGGCGCTGTTCGGTTACCGGCCCATGCTCAGACTCGTCACGGCGACGACAGGCGAAGCCGCCTTGAAGCTGGCGGCAACTTCGAAGCCAGTGTTGCTGCTGCTCGACATTCATTTGCCCGACTGCAAAGGCGACGATCTGTTGAACGACTTTCGCAAGGTGTCAGCCTGCCGCGATAGCCCGGCGATTGCTGTCACGTCGGATAAAAGCTTCAAGATCCGGGGGACTGGTTTCTGCGAAGTCTGGTACAAGCCCTTCTTGCTGTTTCACACGCTGGAGCGGATCGACAAACGGCTGTTGCCCCGGCGGGGCCAGACGCAGCGCCCGATTCAGCGCCTCATGGTGGCAACCGGCTGAAAAGGCGCCTGCGCGGTGACAACAAGGCCAGCAGCCGCCGCTCGGCCAGCCGCAGCCCGGAACGAGCCGGCGGCGAACTCAACCAACGCTGTTTCAGCAACATGGCGCGCGATTCGTCGTTGGGCAGATCGACCGCAAACTGCAGCACGCCGGGATGGATATAGGCCTTGCGACACACCGCTGGTGTATTGCCAAGTCGCCGCGCCACAGCGGCAACGATGGCGGTGTGGCTGCAGGGGCCATTGACGCCATCGTTGTCTTGATGAAGGGCGGTACACGCCGAGAGCGTCAGATCAAGCGCCTGCGCGGTAGCGTGCCAGGTCCGGAAGTCCTTGGCAGTGACTTTCACGCCCGCCGCCTGCGCCAGCCAGGCGTTGACGTCGGCCGAGTCGATGCGATGGATACCGCCGTCGTCGTCGACATATTGAAACAACTCCTGCCCCGGCAATTCGCGGCAGCGTCGGATCACCCGGGCCAGCCGTCGGTCTGACAAGACCAGTTGCTGGCGAACGCCGCTTTTGCCCGGAAACGACAATTTGAGCTCGGCCGCGCCAGCCAGTACGAGGTGGCGCCTTCGCAATGTGCTCAGCCCGTAACTGCCGTTCTCGCGCGCATATTCGTCGTTGCCGATGCGCAGCCAGGTGGTGTCGAGCAGCCGCACCAGCGTGGCCAGCACACGTTGCCGGGTCGGCTCGGCGTCGCCCGTCAACTGGCGCTGCACCTGCAGGCGGATGCGTGGCAGGGCCAGGCCGAAGGCATGAAGATGTTCGAACTTGGTGCGGCCTCGCTGCTCCAGCCACGTCGCGTGATAACGGTACTGCTTGCGCCCTTTGGCATCGCGGCCGGTCGCCTGCAGGTGGCCATCGCTGCGCGGGCAGATCCAGACCTCTTGCCACGCAGGCGGAATGACAAGTGAACGAATCCGCTGCAGCACAGCGTCGTCGACCACCCGCTTGCCCTGTGCGTCGACATAGCGAAACTGCTGGCCACTGCGCAACCGGCGCAAGCCAGGGTCGGCATCGCTGACCCACGACAGTTCAGCCGTCGACCCGGTCGCTGGTTGCTTCATCGGCCACTCCCAAGGCATGCTCTGCGGCACGCGCATCGAGCGCGGCGTAGTCTTTCAGCCGGTTGTACAAGGTCTTCAGGCTGATTCCCAGGGTGGCGGCGGTGCGCTCCTTGTGATGCCTGAAATGGCGCAGCGTGCCCAGAATCAGCAAACGCTCGGCATCCGCCATCGAAGTGCCGATCGGCAATGCGATCTGGTCAGCCTGACCATCGAGATGCCGGTGCTCGGCAGGCAGCAGCGCGCCACCTGCGCCGGTCGGTCGACGCGCCGGCATCGCTGATTGAGCCGCCGCCCGGGGCAACCAGCACTCATCGATCCGGTCGTCCGCGGCCATCACGTAGGCGCGTTGAACCACATTGCGCAATTCGCGCACGTTGCCGGGCCAGGAGTAGGCGGCCATCTGGTCGAGCGCACGTGGGGTCAGGGATTTGAATGCGCCCTCCAGCTTGCCGAACGCATGCAGAAAATGGTCGGCCAGCAAGGCAACATCACACAGGCGATCACGCAGCGGGGGCAACTCGACTGGAAAGACGTTGAGGCGATACATCAGATCTTCACGCAGCTTGCCGCTCTCGACAGCCTCGGCGGGCACCCGGTTGGTCGCTGCGATCATTCGCACATCGGCGTCGAGCGCCTGCGTCGATCCGACCCGCATGAAACGCCCGGTTTCGAGTACGCGCAACAGCTTGACCTGCAACTCGGCCGGCATCTCCGTGATTTCGTCGAGAAACAGGGTGCCACCACTGGCGCGTTCGAAAAAGCCCTGGTGCTGACGGTCGGCACCGGTAAAACTGCCTTTCTCGTGACCGAAGATTTCGCTTTCGATCAGATTCGGCGAGATGGCGCCGCAATTGACAGCCAGAAACGGCCGATTGCGGCGACGGCTCAGATCGTGCACCGTTTGGGCCACCAGCTCCTTGCCGGTGCCGCTCTCGCCGGTGATGAACACCGTGACACCTGTGCCGGCGACTCGCGCAATCTGGTCGTAGACGCGCAGCATCGCCTCGTCGCGTCCCCACAAATGCCCGAAATGCCCATCGGGTGCGACGTTCGCATTGAGCCCGACGATTTCCGCCTTCAGCGCGGCCGGCTTGGTGAACCGCGACAACACCGAGCGCAGTTGGCCGACATTGATCGGTTTGACGAGGTAGTCGGCGGCGCCCAGCCGCAACGCCTGGATCGATGTTTCCAGGCTGGCGTGGCCGGTCACCAAGATGACTTCCGAGTTGGCCAGCAACTGCGGATCGGAGAACAGGTCCATGCCGTTGCCGTCGGGCAGACGCAGATCGAGCAACACGATGTCCGGCTGTTGCAATGCGATCTGTCGCCGACCATCGCGCAGGCTGTGTGCGACCGCGACGGTCAGGTGTTCGTTGGCAACCAGGAGCTTGAGCGACTCTGCCGAGTCGACTTCATCATCGACGATCAGCACATGGGTCATGGGAATGTATTTTCTGTGTGCGGTGACATAAGCGGCCCACCCCGCCGCAATCCTTGGTTCAAAACACCGTCGAGCTTGACGATTGTCTCAGGCACCTTGCTTGCCAACAGCAGACGTTGGCCCAACGCCTCGTAGGACGATCCGCTTCCGCAGCGCCGCACGTTCATTCCCCTTGTCTTGTCGACGACCGACCCCAACTTCGATCAACAGAAACATCGGCCTTGCGGCCTCTTCATGTATGTCTAGCGAACAAACCATTCAGCTGCCCGAGCGCCTGCGGGTGGTGGTGACGCTGGCCGGCCTGCTCGAGAAGATCGAGGCCGATCCGCGTGCCGGCGGGGCTGATCAATACCGATCGATCGTCAGGCACCTGGTGGATGAGTTGGGACGCCTGGAAACCGACACCGCTCTGGAGTGGGTGCTCGGCGTGTTCCCGGCAACCTCCGATCTGTACGAGAACCTTCGCTATCAGCAGGCCGGCCTGTGCCGAACGCCGCTGGAACTGTCGCTCAACAGCGAGTTGGAAGCGCGTGCGGTCATCGACCGCGCTTCCAGGCGCAAACCCGCCGCGACGCCACGATTGCATCATCAGCCCGCGCCCGAACCGGACCCCGGCTTGCATCCGGTCGAGCCCGACCAGGGACAGGTCCCGCCCGTGGTGCCGGATCAGGGCGACGAAGGGCCGGATGGTGTGCCGCTCCCTTGAGCGGGACGGCCGGAGGGTGAGCGGTCCGCTGCGGGTAAAATGATGCAGTGCAGCATGAACGGCTGCACTGGCACTTTCGACGATTGCCCGCCACTCGTCGCCCTTTTCCCGCAATCCTGATACCGCCCCGCATCGATCGCGCGGCGCTTGGCCTGCCCGATCGCCCGCGCTGCGCGCTGGCCTGCGCCCATGCTGACCGACAATCTGCGCCACGACTGGCTGGCGAACATTCGTGGCGATCTGCTCGCCGGCCTGGTGGTCGCACTGGCGCTGATTCCCGAGGCGATCGCCTTCTCGATCATCGCCGGGGTCGACCCCAAAGTCGGCTTGTATGCCTCGTTCAGCATGGCGGTGGTGATTGCCATCGTCGGCGGGCGGCCAGGGATGATTTCGGCGGCCACTGGCGCGATGGCGCTGGTGATGGTCATGCTGGTGAAGGATCACGGCCTGCAATACCTGCTTGCCGCGACGCTGCTGACCGGCTTGCTGCAGATCGTCGGCGGATTGCTGAGGCTGGATTCGCTGATGCGCTTCGTCTCGCGCTCGGTGATCACCGGCTTCGTCAATGCGCTGGCGATCCTGATCTTCGTTGCCCAGTTGCCGGAGTTGACCGACGTCAGCTGGGTGGTCTACGCGATGACTGCGGCCGGGCTGGCGATCATCTACGGCTTGCCGCTGCTGACCAAGGCCATCCCGTCACCGCTGGTCACCATCATCGTGTTGACGGTCGTCGCGATGGCGCTCGATCTCGATATCCGGACCGTCGGCGACATGGGCCAACTGCCCGACAGCTTGCCGATCTTCCTGCTGCCCGACGTACCGCTGAACTGGCAGACGTTGCAGATCATCGCGCCGTATGCGCTGACGCTGGCAGTGGTCGGCCTGCTCGAATCGATGATGACGGCGGCCATTGTCGACGAATTGACCGATACGCCGAGCAACAAGCAGCGCGAATGTGTCGGCCAGGGAATCGCCAACGTGGCCACGGGTCTGATCGGCGGCATGGCTGGCTGCGCGATGATCGGCCAATCGGTGATCAATGTGAAATCGGGCGGGCGTGGGCGTCTGTCGACATTCGTTGCCGGGCTGTTTCTGCTGATCCTGATCGTCTTTCTCGGCCCGTGGGTCAAGCTGATTCCGATGGCCGCGCTGGTGGCGGTGATGATCATGGTCAGCATCGGCACCTTCAACTGGGATTCGGTGCGCAAGCTGCGTGACCATCCGCCGAGTTCGTCGATCGTGATGATCGCCACGGTGGTCGTGACCGTCGCCACCCATGATCTGGCCAAGGGTGTGTTTGTCGGCGTGTTGTTGTCGGGGATCTTTTTTGCCAACAAGGTCGGGCGGGTGCTTCGCATCGACAGCCAAGCTTCGGACGACGGGCTGCAACGCCACTATCAGGTGGTCGGACAGGTGTTTTTCGCATCGTCGGAATCCTTCGTCGCGGCCTTCGACTTCAAGGAGGTGCTGAGTGGCGTCAGCATCGATGTCAGCCGCGCCCATTTCTGGGACATCACGGCGATCAGCGCGCTCGACAAGGTGGTGCTCAAATACAAGCGCGAGGGCACGCCGGTCGAGGTGGTCGGCCTGAACGAAGCCAGCGCGACGATGGTCGACCGCTTTGCCGTGCATGACAAGCCGGGTGCAGTGGAACAATTGATGCACTGACAGCGTGACTTCTCATGTCGAACCGACAGGACCCCACACCATGAATCAGGTGACCGCGTGCATCGATGGGCTGGCCAATTCCACTGCGGTGGTCGACTGTGCCGTCTGGGCCGGGCGCCGGCTCGCTGCACCGCTGTGTTTTCTGCACGCACTGGAGCGCCATCCCGAGCGAGCCGCACTGGGTGATTACAGCGGCGCCCTGGGGCTGGACGCCCAGGCATCCTTGCTGCAATCGTTGAGCGACCTTGACGAGACGCAAAGCCGGCTCGCCCAGGAAAGTGGCCGGCATCTGCTGGCCGCGGCGCAGAAACGCGCCCAGATGGCAGGCTCGCCGGGAGTCGACACCCGCCTGCGTCATGGCGAGCTGATCGATGCAGTGACGGAGGTCGAGCCGGCAACGCGGCTGTTCATCCTCGGCGAACATTTCCACGCCAGCGGGGAGAAAAAATTGCACCTCGACCATCAGGTCGAACGAGTGATCCGCACGGTCGCACGCCCGGTTCTGGTGGTCACCGGCAGCCACTTCGAACCACCGCAGCGCTTCGTGATCGCCTTCGACGGCAGCCCGACCGCGATGAAGGCGGTCGACATGGTGGCGGCCAGCCCGCTGCTGGTCGGCTTGCCGGTGTTGATCCTGATGGCGGGTGACCATGCGCAGGCCCATGCTCAGCTCGCAAGCGCCAGCCAGCGCCTGCAATCCAGGGGTTTCGACGTCACCACTGAACTGGTGGCGGGGAATCCGGAAACCGTCATCCCGCAGCACATGACAAAACAACATGCATCGTTGCTGGTGATGGGCGCCTATGGCCATTCGCGACTGCGCCATCTGATTGTCGGCAGCACGACCACCACGCTGCTGCGGGTCGCCACGGTGCCGGTACTGGTGCTGCGCTGAGCGGTGCCGTGGGGTCGGGCGCCAATTCCCAGCCGCGAGTGGATCAAGCGCGATTACCGGCCACTCCGCCCCCGGGAGGAACAGGCTGCGTCTGGATATGTCGGCGAGCTCCAACGTGAAACTAAATTCACGATTCAAACGAACTTCCAGTTCAGTCTAAGTGCATTTCGAGATCATGACCGATTCCAGCAGAAGTGGCATATCCGCCATGCCTGGAAAGGCCATCGCTAACGCTCGTCGGGCATCGAGTCAAGTTTTTGGACGGTCGACAGGACGAGGCTTTCGCCCAAGATTTCTTTGCTCTCGTATAAAAGCTGTCTTAACAATTTCCTCTTTAATTTAGCGTACTCGTCTGCAGAATCCGGGAAGCAAAGGGCGGCTTCCATCAATTTAGAAACTAGACTCTCTTTGTGGGCAGGAAACGCCCTCTCAGCATCATTTAGAAACCGATAGAGTCCATATATCTTTATAGTTTTTGCACCTTTTCCAGTGCTCGATCGATATAACCTTGATGGCACGACTACATGAAAGTGGTCCTCGTATTTGTCAAAATGTGGATGAACTATAAGGTAGGCGTCGGAACTCGTTGGGAACGTCTTGCGGCCGCGCTTGACTAAAACGTTTTGATCTGACTTCGCTTGATTGCAATCAGGGCATACGACACAGAGATTTAACGGCTCAAAAAGCAAAGCCGGATGCGTCGATTTAGGTATTATATGCTCGACATCCCAACCTCGATTATTGGCCACATACCAAGGCTGCCTGCAAAACTGACATGTGAACGACTGCTGTTTCAGATAGTGATCTTTGATTGTTTTTTTGACGCCTTTGAATTCTTCCGCCTGCCAGATTTCCGCTCTTTTATTAGTACAGCGCTCAAACATTTGAACCAGTTCAAGTTCATCTCCATCGTATGAAACCACAGTACGTATCATTTCTTCAGCACCCGCATTGCCTCCTCAAGCGTTTCGAGGAGGCGCTCAACAGGATCATTCGGAGGCACCAACGGCTTCATAGAAATCAGCTTTTCACTTTTTTCAAGTAACGCCCCTTTAAGAGCCCTCCCCTCTGACAGAGCAGTTAACACCTCTACAATTTCTGTCAAGAGGCGTTCGTTGCGATGACCCGGTGACCTAAAGGTCCAAGCCAATTGATCGTCTGCAGACTTTTCGGTAAGTGGTCCGCCACTGAAAGCCTTGGGAGAGGCCGATTCAAGATTAACCACAAATGAATTGTCTGGCGGCAACGTACTCGCGAATTCAGGCGAATGGGTTGCCACTAAAAAATGGCACCCGACGTCGCTGGAAAAAATCTCACCGATCAATGGCAGGAAGTCACGCTGCCACTCGGGATGAAGACTCAATTCAGGCTCATCGACAATAATCAAAGAATTGTCGGAAATCGCCCCCGCAATCGCGAGCACGTTGAATAGGACACAGAGTTCGCCCGAACTAGCTTCAGTTAAAAGAAATCTTTCTCCGCTCTTTGCCTTTGAGAATTGAATGTTTGACACATCGAAAATGTCAAACTCAGCTAGTAGCGAAACCTCTTCAAGCCACTGCGGCTTAGGCGTGTCTTCTTTGAGGTTGAAATCAAAACTAAGTAAAGGTGAATGTGGCAGATGACTGTGAGGATCTAGCCCCATCCCATTCATAAGCGCACGAGCAGCTTCGACGATTTTAACACTCATCACCGGCGAAATTTTACGGTCTTCTTGGCCCTTGAAAAAATTTACACCAGATACTGCACGCTCCACATTAACCGCTTTATCGCCGATGAGCTCTTCCATGCGAAGGCCAAAAGGGATAGATAATTTTATGCTAAACTCTAAAGATAGTCCGAGAAAATTAAAAAGTGGGACAATTTCTTTTTTTGCGATTCCGGGGACCTTAGGAAAAAGTTTACGAAAGATGCTCCAAGTTGGTCAAATTTGGCGCGTATGTAGGATTTCGTCGAGGTTTCGGCCAGGGCGAGCGCCTCTATAGCAATATAAAGTATTCGAAGATTCGATCTGCTGCCTACGCCGAGAATCCAAAATCGGAAACTTGTCAAAAGGGCTTGAAGATACAGCAATTATTGTAGGAATCAGAGTGATGGAAGGGGTATGCTCGAACGACGGATCCTCTCGTTCGATGAAATTCTGAAAAAATCTTTGACGCTCTGCTTCCGGAATTCCAGAGAGGTCAAAGTCGGACACCCGCGGAATTCTTTGCTTGATCACATGGCGCCTATCGCCCAACTCGTAGACAAGCGCACAATCATTTCGTGGTAACGAATCTGCATAGCTCCCCTGCGGTTCGTCGCTTCTATACTCCTCTCGATAGTATTCGTTGTTTAATTTAGCTGCGAACTTTAAGTGCATCCTACAAATGGTTTGCAAGAGTCTACTTTTGCCGCATCCATTCCTCCCAATTAACAGCGTGAAAGTATTCGCAGATGCATCGGCATTGCTCCCAGCCAACTCGACCGACCTGTCTCCCAGCCAAACTTCGCGTAGTAGCAACTCGTCCTCCAATCAGCCTTGATATTTCGTCTGCGTTAAGGCACAACCTGCGCTCTAGACTTTGTCGTTGACGCGGAATAGATTCGACTTAGTAACTGAACGACCGTCCACCACCCGCGTGATGAAGGAGCGAATTCCGTCGCCTCCAAACGCCGCTGCTTGATGTTCGCCGCAAGTTCGCAGGGCACACAAAGCCCGCGGGCACTTGCGGCGGCAAGCGCTGCGCGGGTTCTGGCGGCGATTTGGTCGCGCTTTGCTGATCACCGCATGACTCTGAATCATCACCTTGTTCGCTTCGGGCCTGTCGGCTGCGACGAAGTTGACGCCGGTTGCGATTATTTTGGTGACGAAGCGGACGTTGCGGCCTAGTCTATCGAGTTCGGCGATTTCTAGCTGAGCCCCTTTTGCCTTGCAGAGCATCAGGCTCGAGCCGTGGTTGGCAATCAAGGGCATTGTCACCTTTGCCGGTTTCGACTTCCTTAAACTTCTCAATCAACTCGCCGCGGCCGGCGACATAGCCGGCGACCACTGCCCTTCAAGCTTCAAGAATAAAGCTAGGCGACTCCGTCCGTAATGCTGCGTGCTGACCCGGGTGTATCCCGGCGAACGAGACCCGCCGGCCGTCAGTCGAGCGTCTGCCGATAACGTGCCATCGCGATGCTGCCGGCAACGCGCGAGAAACAGCAGCATCGGCCACAGTTCGGGCAGCAATTCGACCGCGCCGTTGCCCTTGAGCATGATGCCGCGGACGATGCGCAGGAAATGGGTCAGCGGCAGCACCTCGCCGAGCGTCTGCGCCCAGCCGCGGCATGCCGCGAAACGGGAACATGAAGCCCGACAGCAGCAGCGACGGCAGGAAGAAAAAGAAGGTCATCTGCATCGCCTGCAACTGGTTGCGCGCCAGCGTCGAGAAGGTGAAGCCGACCGCCAGGTTGGCCAGCATGAAGACGCCGATCATCGCCATCAGCAAGCGCCAAGCTGCCGACGCATCGGCACCTCGAACAGCAGCCAGGCGGCGCCGAGGATGACGCCGAGCTGCAGGTAGCCGATCACCACGTACGGCAGGATCTTGCCGAGCATCACCTCGACCGGCGCACCGGCGTGGCCAGCAGGTTTTCCATCGTGCCGCGCTCGCGCTCGCGCGTCATCGCCAGCGCCGGTCAGCATCACCATCGTCATCGTCAGGATGGTGCCGATCAGGCCCGGGACGATGTTGTAGCGCGACAGCCCCTCGGGGTTGTAGCGCCGGTGGATGCGCCACTCGAAGGCTGGCGGCGCGCCCTGCAGATGCGCGCAGCGGGCCCGCGCAGGTCGGCGCCCAGGCTCTGCGGGCCGATCTGCGCCAGCGCGGCCAGCGCATTGCCGGCCGCCGCCGGGTCGGTGGCGTCGGCGCTGACCAGCATGCGCCGGGCGTTCGCCGCGCACCAGCGCGGCGCGAGAAGTCCGCTCGGGATCACGAGCATGAACTGCACCTCGCCGGTCTCGAGCAGCGCCTCGGCCTCGGCTTCGCTGGCGGTGACTGGGTGATCCGGAAATAGCCGGTGTTGCTGCACCGCGGCGATCAGGCTGCGCGCCAGCGGACCGGCATCGGCGCTGACCACCGCGGTCGGCAGGCCCTTCGGGTCGGTGTTGATCGCGTAGCCGAACAGCACCAGCTGCAGCACCGGCACGCCGACCGCCATCGCGAAGGTCAGCCGGTCGCGCAGCATCTGCTGGAACTCCTTGATGAAGATCGCCAGCATGCCGCGCCAGGCTGAAGCGCGATGCTCATCGGCGGCTCCCGGACGCCGGTGCGGGTCCGACTCGTAGTTGTCGGCTGCGCCTGCGCGACCAGGCCGATGAAGACATCCTCCAGATTGGCCGAGCTGGCGCTGCCAGCGCAGATCGGCGCGCTGGCGCCAGCGGTGCGATCGCCGCCTCGACGGCGCCGCGGCTCGCGGCCGGCGACATGCAGCGCGTTGCCGAACGCGGCCACGCTGTCGATGCCCGGCGCGGCCTTCAGCGGTCGACCAGATCGGGCAGCGCGTCACGATCGGCGACGCGACCGCATCGACGCTCGGCGCCGCCGCCGCTCGCTCGTACCGACCACACCGTCAGTGCGGCCTGCGTCGATGATCTGCTCGGCCGTGCCGCGCGCCAGGATGCGTGCCGTAGGCGATGTAGACCAGTTCGTGGCAGCGCTCGGCCTCGTCCATGTAGTGGGTCGACACCAGCACCGTGATGCCTCGGCCGGCCAGGTGATGGATCTGGTCCCAGAAGTCGCGCCGCGCCTTCGGATCGACGCCGGCGGTCGGCTCGTCGAGCAGCAGCAGGCGCGGCTCGTGGATCAGGCAGGCGGCCAGCGCCAGGCGCTGCTTCCAGCCACCCGACAACGAGCCGGCCAGCTGTCCTGGCGGCTGCGCAGGCCGAGGCCGTCCGAGCGCTTCGTCGACGCGGCGCCGCCGCTCGGGCAATTCGAACAGGCGGGCGACGAAATCGAGGTTCTCGCGGATCGACAGATCCTCGTAGAGGCCGAATTTCTGCGTCATGTAGCCGACCTGGCGGCGGATCTCGAGGCGCTGCGCGACGATGTCCAGGCCGAGGCAGCTGCCCTCGCCGGCGTCGGGCGTCAGCAGGCCGCACAGCATGCGGATCGTCGTCGTCTTGCCGCTGCCGTTGGGCCCGAGGAAGCCGCAGATGCGGCCGCGGCTGAGCCGCAGGTCGACGCCGTCGACGACGGCGCGGCTGCCATAGCGCTTGGTCAGGCCGCGCACGTCGATCGCCCAGCCAGCGATCGCGCGTCTGTCGGCGGCTGCGCGCTCATGGCGGCTCGCCGGCCGGCGCGGCCTGCACATCGATCGGCTGGCCGGGATGCAGCCGCGGCGCATCGGCAGGCTGCGGCACGGCCTCGACCATGAAGACCAGCCTGGCGCGCTGCACGTTCGAATAGATCACCGGCGGCGTGTATTCGGCCTGCGGCGCGATGAAGCTGATGCGCGCCGCTGATCGGCGTCGCCGCAGCCGTCGCAGCGGATCGCGACCGGCCTGGCCGACGGCCAGGCCGCCGAGTTCGGCCTCGGTGACGAAAAATCGCGCCTTGCGCGCGGCTGCGCGGCAACAGCGCAATCACCGGCTGGCCGGCGCCGGACGAATTCGTCCAGTGCGATAAAAGGTCTCGGCCACCAGCCCGGCTGCCGGCGCGGTGACGGCTGCCTGCTGCGCGCGCCACTCGGCCTGCGCGCGTACCTGCCGCGCCGCGTCGGTCGCAGCCAGCGCCGCGCGGCCTGCTCGTCGCGGCGCGCAGGCAATTCGGCCACGCGCAACGACGCTTCCAGCTCGGCGACCTTGTCGCGCGCCTGCGCGGCCGCGGTTCGCGCATCGTCGAGCCCGCGATCGCGATACGAATTCCTCGCGCCACCAGCGCCTGTTGCCGCTTCAGTTCGGTCTCGGCGCGCGCGGCCTGCGCCCTGGCCTGCGCCAGTTGCGCCTTGATCACCGCCAGCTCGTCGCTGCGCTTGCCCTTGGTGATGTTTTCGGCCTGCGCCTGGGCGCGCAACCACGCGAGCATCGGCCTCGGCGAGTGCGGCGCGGCTGCTGTCGTCATCGAGCGTGAAAAGGGTCGCCCCGACCGCCACCTGATCACCTTGGCGAACCGTCACAGACTGCAGCGTTCCGGGCACGGCCGCAGACAGATAAAGATAGTCGCCTTCGGCATAACCTGACCAGCCGACGGCCGCCGACTGATTGCTGCAGCCGCCGGCGACCCACAGCACCAGCAAGCAGCCGATTCGCCACGATGCTCTGTGAAAACGGTCCGGGTTCAAATGCGCCTCACGCGGTCGAGTGGCGCAGCGCCTGCGCTGCCTTGTGAAGGCCAGACCATCCGCTCATTATTGGACAGTCGACCGATAAGTCAACTGCGATGGAGCGCAGCGAACACGCAGCAATCGCCCGCCCAGGCAGTTGCCGAAGTCCGGCAGCGTCAGCCGCGTACCAACTTCAAACGGGTGATTTCAGAGGGCGCGCCAAAGCGTTTTGGCGGACCCCAGTAGCCGGTGCCGCGGCTGGTATAGATCCACAAATCGTGCAATCGGTGCAAACCGGCAGTGAACGGCTGCTGCAATCGGACGAACAGGTTCCAAGGCCAGAACTGGCCACCATGCGTGTGGCCCGACAACTGCAGATCGTAGCCAGCAGCGGCGGCCTGCGCGGCAGCGCGCGGCTGATGGGCGAGCAGCAGACGCATGGCCACATTGCCCGGCGACCCGGCCAATGCCGCCAGCGGATCGCTGCGCTGCGCCGGCTCGAAATGATGCGCGCCGTGATCGGTGACCCCGGCCACCAATATTGCGCAACCATCGTGGTCGAGCACCACATGCTCGTTGAGCAAGACGCGCATGCTCAGCCGCTGCAGTTCGACGATCCAGGCCCGCGCACCGCTGTAATACTCATGGTTGCCGGTGACGAAGAACGTGCCGTGGCGCGACACCAGTCCGCCCAGCGGTGCCACATGGGCTGCCAGGTCGGCCACGCTGCCGTCGACCAGATCACCGGTTACGGCGACCAGATCGGCCTCGATCCGGTTGACTCGATCGACGATCGCCTGCACGTACGAGGCACGAATCGTCGTGCCGACATGAACGTCGCTGATCTGCGCAATCGTGAAACCGTGCAAGGCATCGGGCAGCCCGGCAATCGGCACCTCGACATCCACCACCGCAGCGGTGCGCCGTGCATTCCAGGCGCCGACGATGGTGACCAGGCTGGCCAATGCGATGACCAGCCAGGCGCTGGGGTCACTGAATGAATCGACTGCCAATTCCGTCGCGACGGCCGAAGCGATTGCCAGCAGCAACAGCGCCACATCGCGCAGGAAACTCAGTACGAACAACGATGAAAACCAGCCCATTGCCAGCATGCCGACCCAGGCCGATGCCACACGGGCGAACCGCCCGCCGCTGATGCGCCGGCCCATCAAGGCCAGCGGAATCGACACTGCCGAGACCAGCAACATCAGGCCCAACAAACCCGCCGCCCAGGGCCATGTTGTCAACGCTGGCAACAGCCTCGCCCCGAGATAGAGGTGCAAGCCCGCGCAGATCAGCCACCACATCGTTTTGCCCATGCCGAGATGTCGGTGCGGGCGAACGGATTACAAGGCCCGCACTGCTCTGCAGCCGCGAAAACCGGGCAGCAATCAGCGTCGCATCAACCGCCGCTCAATCGATCGTCCCGCCGGCAGGTTCGACCGGCGCGTCGTCGGTGGGTATGGCGGTTCGCTTGCGCTCCAGCTTGCCATAGGTGGTGGCAAGCGCTCGTTGCAGTTTGCCGACCGCTCCATTGATTGCCTGGTGAGCATTGCCGGCGTGATCCTTGACAACCACCGGGTCGAGCCCGGCCAGCCGCGCCTCCAGCGTGCACTGGATATCGGCATCGCCGGCCTTGGCCTGGCTGTTGACGTCGACGATGTGCGCCTCAACCCGTGTGACATGTTCGCCGAAACGATGCAGCGCGTCCTTGACGACGCTTTCGAGATGGTCGGCCATGGCATGACGGCCGTCGACGTTGGGATCGGTATTGAGCAGGACTTGCATTGTTGTTTTCCTTGTGCAGTGTGGATCGGCAAGCAAAATGGCCACCGATCGGATGACCGCCGATCAACCGGAGTGTCAATCGCTGCGCCGGTGGCCGTCTCGGCCAGCCTAACGCATGCCAACCGGAACCAGGCGCTCAGTGGCTTTGAGTTCGGATTGCGGATCAAGTTCGATCGCAACCTGAATGCACACCGCGCGGCACAGCGTTGCGACGCGCTCGCTTTGCAGCCGGTAATACATCTGCGTGCCTTCGCGGCGCTTGGCCAGCACGCCACTGCGGTAAAGCGTCGCGAGGTGTTGCGACATGTTCGGCTGCGTGGTGTCGATCTGCGCCAACAGCTCGGACACATTCTTTTCGCCTTGACACACCGCGCTGATGATCTTCAGGCGGATCGGCGTCGACAGGATCGAAAACAACTCGGCCACCGACTCGAACACCATGTCTTCGCTGCTTTTGATGTCAGGATCCATTGCGGGCTGCTATTTTGTTCCAAGGCGACTGGTGCGACTAAATGGCAACAATCGTCGGCCGATTTTATTCGCAGCGTACCGATCAGCGGCGACCCTGCTGCTCCATCAGCAGATAGGTGTTGTAGGCATTCATGCGGTTGGCCGCCCGAAACAGCGGCAGGTGTTCAAAACGCGACCAGTCGGCCTTGTCGTATGCCTCGTCGAAGGGTTCGAGCTCGGCTGCCGCTTCGCCCATGGTTTTGCGCAGGTGCAGCAGATAGTCGCGTGTCAGCTTCAGATCATCGAGCGGCTGCGTCGAAACCGGCCCGTGCCCGGGAACGAGGATGCCTGGCGCCAGCTCGATCAGACGACTCAATGAGGCAATCCAGCTGCGGCTGTCGGCCTGGCCGACGAACGGGATGCGACCGCGAAAGACCAGATCGCCGGCAAACAAGACGCCGCTGTCCTTGACGAGAACGACCAGATCCTCCGGCGTATGGGCCGGGCCGACATGGAGAATCCGCAACTCGGTATCGCCGCGCTGCCAGATCGTCTGCTCGTCGGTCAGCCATTGGTCGGCGGCAACCAGTTCGGTCTTTGCGTCGATCCATGGCGCCAATTCTTCGCGGCTGGCCTGCAGGCGCAGCCTGGCGGTATCCGAGTTCAGATAGAGGCGTCCGGCGGGATGGCCGACGATCCGCGCGCCCACCGCCTTGAACGCCTGCAACCCGTAAATGTGGTCGGCATGAAAGTGCGTGACGATCACATCGGTGATCGGCAGCGGCGTGATGCGTGCAATCTCGGCAATCAACGCCCGCGCCAGAGCCGGCGAGCCCAGCGCGTCGATCACGACCACACCGTTGCTGGTGACGACGAAGCCGGCATTCGAAATGAAGTTGCGATTGGCCGGGCTGCCGAGAGCGGCTGCGCCCTGCACGAACCAGACCTTGTCGGCCACCCGCACCGCTTGCACGATCGGGTCGGCTTCGGCAGCCGCTCCGAGCCCTGGCAGCAGCAAGGCGAACCAAAGCGCGGCGAACGGTAACCGCCATGCCCTCATGTCGTCAGCCGCCTGCGATCACGGCTTGATATAGGCGTAACCTTGTTTCTGCAGCTTGGCGAGGCGAACCACGCCGGATGGCGTGAACGCAGCTTCCTGGATGAACTGTTCGCGCTTCAGGCTTCGATTTTTCAGGGTGATTTCGCAGACCTCGAACTTGACGCCGCGGGCGACCAGCTGCTGCACCGCAATTTCGTACGGATTGCCGTTCTTGTCCTTGGCATCCATCATCAGGAAGTCGACCCCTTGGGCATGGGTCACAAAGGTGATCTTGGCGGCGGGATCAGTATCGAGGTGGTTCTTCGCATTGCGCAATCCGCCCAGAGCCTGCTCGGCGGTGTCGTTGATGTGGTAGACCACGGTGTCCTGGGCCCAGGCACCCACGGCGGCGATGCCGATCAACAGGCCAGCTGCCAGATTTCTGATTCGCATGATCATTCCCTTGAAGTGAGGTGGTAGTACCGATCGTTGAAAAGAGCGTTTCAGGTCTTGCCCGCGATGCCCGGATTACCCTGAACGCCGAGCAGTTTCGGCGTGTTCAGGATGGGTGGCTTGACGCGCCCGCCCTGCGCCTTGAACCAGGCTTCCACCACGTCCCAAACCGGCTTGTTGCCCGGTGCCGTGCGCGCTTCCTCGGCAACGGGCGCCCAGCCGGCCACCTGGTAGGTCTTGTCGGCATCGATCAGCTTGCCGTTCAGACGCATGTCGCTGATCCGTCTGCCCATTTCCTGCGTCGGATCACAGCTGTAGCTCAAGCCGCCGACCCTCACCATGTCACCGCCCTGCTGGTAATACGGATCGGGATTGAACAGGTTGTCTGCCACGTCTTCGAGTACGGTCTTGATGGTCTGCCCGCTCAGGTCCGACAGCGTGGCATAAGGATAGGTCACGGCGAGCTGATCCATCATCAACTCACGCGTGATGGTGTCGCCAGGCAGCAGACTGGTCCCCCAGCGGAAGCCGGGTGAGAAGGCAATCTCGGCGCCCTGCACCTGCATCAGCGCATCACAGATCAACTGATCCCATGAACCGTTGAAATTGCCGCGGCGGTACAGCAGGCCATCGGTCACCGCGAGCTTCTCGGCCAGCTTCGCTTCATAGGGAGCACGCACACGCGTGATCAACGCATCCATCTCGGGGTCGGCGACCAGCTGGTTCGAAAAGACCGGCAACAGCCGATAGCGGAAGTCGGCGACCTTGCCTGCCTTGACATCGAAATCCATCACACCCAGAAATTTGCCGTTGCTGCCGGCATTGGTGACCAGCGTCATGCCGCCGGCATTGGCAACCGGAACCGCCACCGGCACCCCGTCATGCGTGTGACCGCCGAAAATGGCATCGATACCGCGCACCCGGCTGGCCATTTTCAGATCGACATCCATGCCGTTGTGCGACAGCAGCACCACCACCTTGGCCCCTTTGGCCCTGGCTTCGTCGACCATCTTCTGCATGTTTTCGTCCTGGATGCCGAAGCTCCAGTCGGCGACGAAATAGCGCGGGTTGGCGATCGGCGTATACGGAAAAGCCTGGCCGATGATGGCGCACGAGACGCCATTGATCTCGCGCATCACATAGGGCTTGAAGACCGGGTCGCCGAAGTCGGACGTCTTCACATTCTGCGCAATGAAATCGATCTGGCCCTTGAAATCGTTCTCGATGATTTCCTTGACGCGCTCCATGCCGTAGGTGAACTCCCAGTGGCCGGTCATGACGTCGACGCCGAGCAGCTTGCAGGCATCGACCATGTCCTGAGCGTTGGTCCACAACGAGGTGGCCGATCCCTGCCAGGTATCGCCGCCATCGAGCAGCAACGAGCCGGGGCGGCTCGCCCGCACCTGTTTGACCAACGTGGTCAGGTGAGCAAAGCCGCCAACCTTGCCGTAGCGCCGCGCGGCTTTCTCGAAATCGAGATAGGTCAGCGCATGGGCGATCGGTGTTCCGGGGCGCAGGCCGGCCGTCTTCAGCAGCGATTCGCCAACCAGATGGGGCAGCCGGCCCTTCATGTCGGCAATGCCGATGTTGACACTGGGTTCGCGGAAATAGACCGGCTTGAGCTGCGCGTGGCAGTCGGTCATGTGCATGAACGACACATTGCCGAACGCAGGCACGTCATAGAGAGCGCTCTGCGCGGTTGCAGCGTCGGAATCGGCATGGCGACCCAACGCCATGCCGGCGGCCGATGCGGCGCCGAGCACCTGCAGAAACTCGCGCTTCGAAAGATTCATGGATCCGCAATCAATGCTGTTTGCTGTCGAAAACCTGCGCGGGCGTCGCCCCGATCTACTGGTTGACCGGCGATTTCGGGTCGAGCAACAAAGCCATCAGATCCTGCAGCTGCGACTCGTCGAGCATGCCGGCGTGGCCGAACCGCGGCATCTCGGAGCAGGCGCTGTAGGCCTTGGCGTTGTACAACTTGCCCCAGGTATATTCGACGATCGGCTTGGCTGCGGCACTGGCGGGATCGCTGATGCCGCGCAGCTTGCCATAGTTGTAGAGACTGGGGCCGATGGTGCCGAACGAAATCTCGGCCTTGCCGATCTGGTGGCAGTTGTAGCAATTGCCGCCGTTCTCAGCCGGGGCGGCCGACTTTTCGTTCCAGGTCATGCCACGACCGTTTTGCGCCAGCTTTTCACCGGCCTTCCAGTCGCCGATGAATTTGCCGCTGGCGGGCAGCTTGATGGTCTTCAGGTTGGCAGCCTCGATCACCTTGGCCTGCGCGTCGGACAACGGCTTGCCGAGGGCCTGCGAGCACAGCTCGTTGCTGGCATCCTGCTGCAGCCGGTCGACCTTGGCAATGCCCTGGTCGCGAAACGACGTTTTCATGACCTCTGACGCCAACGCATCGTAGTTGGCAGTCGGTGACATGTTGGCGCAACCGGCCAGCAACAACCCGGCAGCGGTGGCGGTCACAACAAATTCTGGTCTTGTTCTGCATGGCGATTCCTTCAGCGTTTGATGGCCGGCGCAATCGATTCGGCGCCCTTCGCGTTGACGCCCATGTAGACGCCAAGTGCGATGGTCACGTCGGATGCGTACCCCGGATACGGGAAACGCTGCTGGCGAAAACAGTCGTTCAACCGCTGCTGCATCGTCCAGAGCTGGCCGTTGCTGACGCGATATGCCGGCCAGGCGGCAAAGCCGACACCATCGCCGGGATTGCTCGTCAGATCAGGCAAGTCCTGCAGGCGGATCCGCTTGCCGGCACTGCCATGACAGGTGGCGCATGAAAAGTCGTACGGCCCGGCGCGATAGAAAAAGACCCGTTTGCCGACTTCGTACATCTCGGCTTCCTTCGGGTGGCGCTGCGGCAGCGCGAACCGCAGTCCGCGCGACATGCCTGAAACCCAGGCGGCGATCGCCTCGACATTGGCCATTTCGCCACGACCGAACGGCGTCTTGGCGATATCGGCGGCATTGAATCCCTGCAGCGTCTCCACGCATGTCAACAGACGCGATTCGAGATCCTGAACCTCCTTGGTATCGTCGAAATAGCGCGGCAACTCGACAAATGCGCCCTTCACCACCCCCGGTCCCTTGCCGAGATCGCAGCGTTCGAGCGACGCATTTTTCGGCCCCCGCTTTTTCGTCCAGAGCTCTTCGCCCTTGGCCTCGAACAACTCCGCCGGGTTGCCGTCTTCGAGCATCTTGCGATATTCGGCGATGCCGTCAGCCGTCGATTTCTGCTGTGCCGAAGCAGCCGCAACCGCAGCCACCAGCGAAGCGGCAATCAGTAATGACTTGTTCATGGTCTCCTCTCGTTGTGATGCGGCGGGCGAGCGCGGATCAGGAAACCGTGGCTTCGTCGGTCCGGGTCTCCCCCTTGTTGTCGGTCCAGGCGATCGCGATCTTGTCGCCCGCCTTGGCACCCTTGACGTTGAACTGCAGGAACGGGTTCTTCGAAACCGAAGGGCCCCATTGCGCACTCATCACCGGCTTGCCGTTGAGCAACGCATTGACATGCTGGATATACCAGGCCGGAATCACCTTGCCTGCGCTGTCCTTGCGTTGCCCGGTTTCCATTTCGTGGGCCATCAACACCCGGACCTTCGCCCGGTCGCCGGTCATTTGTGCGCGAATGCGCATTGGATCTGCCATCGTGATCTCCTTTGAACTGTCAGTGGGGGCTGCAAACTGCAGCGTCGGTCATGCCGTCAAGCCTCGGGTCGGCATCAGCCGCCGCAGCCACCGAGCGTGACCTTGACTTCTTTCTGTGCATACAGGGCCTTGCCATCGCTCATCATGGCAACCGCGTAGACATACGACGACTGCCCCATCTTCACGCGGGTTGAAAAATCGGCATCGACGGCGTCGGTCACATCGAACATGGCCGACAACACCGCCGGGTTTTTCTCGACCAGGATGAGCAACCGCTTGACGCCTGGCAGGGTAGTCGCAGCACCGACCGGAACGACAGCGCCGTTCTCGGCGATGTCGGGCGCAGTGACGGTCACGTCCTTGCTTTCGGTCGGCGCGCTGCTGCCCAACGCTTTCATCAGATCAGCCATGTTCTTGGCCTCGAATGCGGCCGTGTTGAACGTCGCCGCCTGGGCCCGAGCCAGGCTCGGCAACATGCCGATCGACGCGAGCATCGCCGCGACCTGGGCCGAACGGGAGAGCATGTCTCGACGCGTATGCATAAGGGACTCCTTCATTGGTAGATGCTGATAAACCGGCACTGTTCGACGCTACGGTACTACGTGGGCACCGGTCGCGCCGAGCCATCGATGCCGAGACTCTTCACTTCTTTGCGCCATCGGACAGCCATTGTGCAATCGCTTTGGCTTCGGCGTCGCTCAATGCCTGGGGCGGCATCGGGATCGGCCCCCAGACCCCTGCGCTGCCAGTCTTGATCTTGCCGGTCAGGTAGGCCAGCGCATCGTTGCGTTGCCCGTGTTTCGCAGCCACCTCCCGAAAGCCGGGACCGATGATCCTGTTTTCCAGGCCGTGGCAGGCGACACAACCGAATTTCGCGGTCAAAGCGATGGCGGCTGCCGCATCGCCGCCGGCCTTCGCTGCGCCGGCCGGCTTGTCAGCCACCGCTTTTTCGGCTGCGTGTCTTGCAGCAGCCACGACCTGTGATCGTTGCGCGGCGCTGCCCACCGGGGCGGACGATTCGGGTGCGTGTGTATTGGCACCATGTTGAGCGCCGACCTGGCGGTTCTGCTCGGCCAGGTTGCCATGGGCATCGCGCGCAAAATCGGGCAAGAACGACGCCACCACCGGCTCGCCGCCACAGTTCTTCATGCAGGCCACCGCCTTGACATCGGGTCTGCCATTGCCGAACGCCGCACCCGGCCACAACGAATGATCGGTCGTCATGCCATTGCGGTTGGGCATTCGCTGCTGAACCTGCGCAATATTGCTGTCCGACAGCGTGAAATCATCGGCAACGATGCCGCCCATGTTCAACAGATAAGCCACCACCGCATAGACTTCCTCGACGCTGAGCGACTTCGGCGCCGTCCATGGCATGGCGCGGTTCACGTAATCCCACAGCGTCGAAACGGTCGCCACCTTCATCAGCGTGGTGCGGCCGGGAAAGCCGCGGTCGTTCAGGCGCGCAACATGTCCGCTGGCGATATCGTCTTTCGTCGTGCCACCGACCAGCGGCGCGAAAAACTGGTTGCTCTCTCCGAAGATGCCGTGGCACGACGCGCATTTTCCTTCCCACACGTCGACGCCCTTGGCCACGCTACCGGAGCCTCTGGGCAGGCCCTTGAAATCGGCTCGAACATCGATGTCCCAGGCAGCGATCTCCTTGGCCGTCGCCGCGCGGCCGATACCGGGGTAGCTCGTCGATTGCGCCTGCACGACGGTCGCTGCGGCGACCAGCGCAGCGCCGAAGCCGATCGCCGCCAGACGACGCATCAGCCCGTCACGACAACTGGACATTCTTGACCTCCCCGCTCTCCTGCACCAGCCAGGTCTGCACTGAATTGTTGTGGTAGATCGAGCGGGTGCTGCGAACCGCGCGCAGTTGCGTATGGGTCGGCTGTACATAACCGGTCTCATCCATGGCTCGGCTCTGCACCAGCGTCGGCTTGCCATCCCACACCCAATCGAGATTGAAGCGGGTCAGGCATTTCGACAAGACCGGTGTCTCCAGCCGCGCAGTTGCCCAATTCCGGCCGCCATCGACCGACACATCGACCCGCTCGCACCTTGCCGCGACCCGACCAGGCGAGGCCACTGATGTTGTAGAAACCCTTGTCGAGCAGCACCTGTCCGCCCGATGGCGTGGTGATCACGCTTTTGCACTCCTGGGTGCTCGCATATTGCCGATGTTGCCCGTCTGGCATCAGATCGACATAGTGAATCGCCTCGTCTTTCGTTGCATACGGCTGATCGCCAACCTCGATGCGGCGCAGGTACTTGACCCAGCTGACACCTTGCACGCCAGGCACCACCAGGCGCAGCGGATAGCCGTTCTCGGGTCGCAACATCTCGCCGTTCTGGCCGTAGGCAACGAACACCTCGCCGCTTTCGACCAGTTCCATCGGGATGGTGCGGGTCATCGACGATCCATCGGCGCCTTCGCCGAGCACATAGCGGCCGCGCTTGTAATCGATGCCGCACAGCTCGAAGAGGGTGCGCAAGGGCACGCCGGTGAACTCGCTGCAGCTGAGCATGCCGTGGCTGTACTGACAGGTCGGCACCGCGACGTTGCCCCACTCCATCCCGGTATTGGCGCCACATTCGATGAAATGAAAACGCGATACCGACGGCAGGCGCATCAGCTCATCCATCGTGAAGACGCTGGGAGTCTTGACGATCCGATCGTCGGAGCCGTTGATCATCAGGCGATGTCTGGACGGGTCGATATCCCACCAGCCCTGGTGATGACGCTCGAAGTGCAGACCGCTTGGCGTGACGATGCCGAACAGCGATTGCAGCGGCGCGAATGACACCGACGCCTGCGTGGTCTGGGTCAGCCCGGGGCTGGTCCGGCGCTGTACGTTGGTCTCGAACTTCGACGGCTTGCCGTAACCGTCGGTGACCACCGGTTGACCGAGGCCGACGCTGTGCGCCGGCAGCTCAAGGATGTTCGGGTCGCCACCATCGGCAGCGACCGGATTGCCCCTTGCCATGGCCAGCGGCGCCGCTGCCGCTGCACTTGCCGCGGCAAACACGTTGCGTATGAAATCACGCCGACCATGACGTGCTTCGGCGAAGACCCGACGGACACCGGTCGCGTCGACAAAATTTTCAGGCGCCTTGATCAGGCGCCCCGCGGGCTTGCCGTCGAATATCACCGCAACTCCTTGCCACTCGTTGTTGCCATCCGGCGAGACCGCTGCATCGCATCGATCCGCATATCCAGCTTTACGAATATTAGCCATCACTCATGTACGGCGCCAGCGGGGAAACCCGTGGCTGAAGCTGCGGGCAGCGGCGATACTGTCGGCTTTGGCACCGGCAGGCTGGCGGGTTGACCGTTTCGGCGTCCGGTCGGCAGAAAGAACGCGACGATGGAGTACCCCGGCAACCTGTTCGTGATCGCCGCCCCAAGCGGGGCAGGCAAGTCGACGCTCGTATCAGCCTTGCTCGAGCTCGATGCCCATCTGGCCGTATCGGTCTCGCATACCACCCGGGCGCCCCGTGGCCAGGAGATGGACGGCCGTGAATACCACTTCATCGACGAGGCCGCATTTCGCAACAAGATCGCCGCGGGTGATTTTTTCGAGTGGGCCGAAGTCCATGGCAATCTGTACGGCACCTCGAGACGGGCCATCGAGACCCGGGTCGCCGGTGGTCATGACATCGTGCTCGAGATCGACTGGCAGGGCGCGCTGCAGATCAAGAAGCTGTTCCCCAACGCCGTGCTGATCTTCATCCTGCCGCCCAGCTACGACGAACTCGCTGCGCGCCTGAACCGGCGTGGCGAGGATGCACCCGACATCATCAGCCAGCGGCTGGTCAACGCCCGCATCGAGGTGGCCAAGGCGCGGCATTTCGACTTCGTTATAATCAACGGCTTGTTCGAGACAGCGCTGTTCGACCTGAAAACGGTGGTTCATTCCCAGCGCTTGAAATATGTCTCCCAGCAACGCAGCAAATCGGCTGTTTTCGCTGCGCTCGATCTGATCTGACGATCACCTGTTTCAAGGACGTTTCCATGGCCCGCATCACGGTAGAAGACTGCCTGACCAAGATCCCCAACCGGTTCCAGCTCGTGCTGGCGGCAACCTACCGCGCCCGTATGCTGAGCCAGGGCCACACGCCGAAGATCGAAACCCGCAACAAGCCCGGCGTCACTGCGCTGCGCGAAATCGCCGCTGGCGAAATCGGTATCGAAATGCTGCGCAAGGTTCCACTTTGAATCGACAGCAGTCCGCTGACGGCCCCACGGGGCCGTTTTTTTTCGCCCATTTGCAGGTGCCTCCACAGGGCCTTCGTTACCCATTCGAACGTGCGCAGCTGAATCCGCGATAGATTTGCACCATGGTGGCAAGAATTTCGACGGCTTTCAGAGACGTGCGCGCGCTGGCCGCGGCGGCGGCGCGCAGCTTGTCAGGCGCGGGACGCAGTGCCGAGCCCAGCGCCGAGGTCACCTCGTTCGCGGGCCTCGCCGATCGACTGAGCTATCTGAGCGCGGCCGACCTGCGCCGAGTCCGTGATGCCTATCGGTTTGCCGACGAGGCACATCTCGGACAGTTTCGCGCCAGCGGCGAGCCCTACATCACCCATCCGATCGCGGTAGCCGGCCTGTGCGCCGATTGGCGACTCGATGCGCAGGCCATCATGGCCGCGTTGATGCACGATTCGATGGAAGACTGCGGCATCACCAAATCCGAGCTGATCGAGCGCTTCGGCGCCCCGACGGCCGATCTGGTCGACGGGCTGACCAAGCTCGACAAACTGCAGTTCTCGACCCGCGAAGAAGGCCAGGCCGAGAGCTTTCGCAAGATGCTGCTGGCGATGGCGCGCGACGTCCGCGTGATCCTGATCAAGTTGTCCGACCGCCTGCACAACATGCGCACGATGGATGCGATGGCGCCCGACAAACGAGCCCGCATCGCGCGGGAAACGCTCGATATCTACGCGCCGATCGCCCACCGGCTGGGCCTGAACCAGATCTACCGCGAACTGCAGGAGTTGTCGTTCCAGTTTCTGCGCCCGTGGCGGCATGCCGCGCTGACCAAGGCGGTTGACGCCGCCCGTGGCCACCGCCGGGACGTCGTCGAACGCATCCAGCGCGAGGTCGAGCAGACGTTCACCAAACACAAACGGGTCGCGGGCGTCTACGGCCGCGAGAAGACGCTGTTTTCGATCTACCGCAAGATGCGCGAAAAACACCTGAGCTTTGCCCAGGTCAGCGATATCTTCGGCTTTCGCATCGTCGTCGAGGAGCTGTCCGACTGTTATCTGGCGCTCGGCATCCTGCACCAGCTCTACAAGCCGGTACCTGGCCGCTTCAAGGATTACATCGCCATCCCGAAAGGCAACGGCTACCAATCGCTGCACACGACGCTGGTCAGCCCGCTCGGTACGGCCGTCGAGTTCCAGATCCGCACCGAGCAGATGCACGCAGTGGCCGAAAGCGGCATCGCAGCGCACTGGATGTACAAGGGCAAGAGCGCCGACGCCCAGGGTGAGGAAGCGCAGCGGCTGGGCACGATGTGGCTGCAGTCGCTGATGGACATCCAGCACGACAACGAGGACTCGGGCGAATTTCTCGAACATGTGCGGATCGACTTGTTTCCCGATGCGGTTTATGTCTTCACGCCCAAATCGAAGATCCTGGCCTTGCCACGCGGCGCCACGCCGGTCGATTTCGCGTATGCCATCCATTCCGATGTCGGCGACCACTGTGTGGCCTGCCGAGTCAACGGCGAGCCGGTCGCGCTGCGCACCGAATTGCACAGCGGCGATGTCGTCGAGATCATCGGCACCCCCAATGCCAGGCCGAATCCGGCTTGGCTGAATTTCGTACGCACCGGCCGCGCGCGCTCGCGGATCCGTCACTATCTGAAGACGATGGAGCAGGAAGAATCGCAGGAGCTCGGCGTCAAGATGCTGGCCCAGGCCTTGCGCGCCGAAGGCCTGCGGCTGCCGGGTGACGACGCTGCCGAGTCGCAGCAGCTCTGGCAACACCTGATCCGCTGGAGCGGCAACCGCAGCCGCGAGGAGTTGATGACCGATATCGGTCTGGGCCGCAAGATCGCGTCGATCGTCGCCAAGCGCCTGGCCGGGTTGCTCACCGAACGCGGTGACAAGCCCGACGCCGTGACGTTGACACTGGGCCGCTTCGCCACCGACGAAACCATGCCGACTCACGCGCTGGTGCTGATCGACGGCACCGAGGGCGCGACGGTCCAGCTCGGCAGTTGCTGCTTGCCGATCCCGGGCGACACCGTCATCGGCCATCTCGGCCGCGGTGAAGGGTTGGTCGTGCATACCAGCGATTGCGCAGTCGGCAAACGCCTGATCGAGCGCGACCGAGATGGCATCATGCAAGTCGACTGGGCCGAACAGCCGAGCCGACCCTTCGAGACCGGCATCAATGTGCTGGTCAACAGCGGCAAAGGCGTTCTGGCTCAGGTGGCGCAGGCCGTCGCTGCGGCCGAAGCCGATATCACCCACATCGACATGGGCGACGGCCACGCCGCCGAAAGCGAAACCGAGCTGAAACTGGTGGTCGCCGTTCGGGACCGCCTGCACCTCGCCGACGTGATGCGCAAGCTGCGGCGGGCGACGGCGGTACACAAGGTGTCGCGGATCAAGCCCTGACCCGCATCGCGCCCGACTCGTCAGCGACCGCTCGACTCCACATCAGCGGCGGGATAACGCACCGCGATCACCTCGATCGTCTCGACGCCGGCCGGGGTGTGCAGCGCCACTTCGTCACCCACCCGAGCCTTCAGCAAGGCGCGCGCAATCGGCGAGATCCAGCTCACTTCACCGGCCGAACTGTCGGCTTCGTCGATGCCCTTGATGGTCACCGTGCGGCGATCGCCCGACTGGTTCTCGTATTCGACCGTCGCGCCAAAGAAGATCTGTTCGTTGCCCAGGTGCACCGTCGGGTCGACCACCTCGGCAATATCGAGCCGCTTGGTCAAGAAGCGGATTCGCCGATCGATTTCGCGCAAGCGCTTCTTGCCATACAGATAGTCGCCGTTTTCGCTGCGATCGCCATTCTTGGCTGCCCACGAGACGATCTCGACGATCTTCGGCCGCTCGTCGTCGAGCAGACCGAACAGTTCGGCGCGCAGCCTCGCATAACCTGCCGGCGTCACATAGTTCTTGCTGCCCACCGGCACTGCCGGCGCGTCGACAACATCGTCGTCCGCATCGTCAGCACCATCGGTCTCACGGGTGAAGGCCTTGCTCATTCGTTTCTCGAGGATGTCATTGCGGGCTTCGGTGTCACTCCTGCCCCACCAAGCCATGCCGAATCGCATACACCGTCATTTCCGAGTTGTTCGTCAGGCCGAGTTTCTCGAGCACCCGCGCCCGATAGACACTCACCGTCTTCGGGCTCAGCATCAACTGCTCGGCAATATCCGACAAGCGCTTGCCCGAGGCGATCATCGTCAGTGTCTGCAGCTCCCGATCCGACAGTTTCTCGTGCGCCGCCTGGTTGACTGGCGTGGTCAGGCTTTCGACCAGCATCTGCGCAATCTCAGGTGTTACATATTTCCGCCCCTGCGCCACCGTGCGCACCGCAGAGACGATCAGCGCCGGGTCGCCGCCCTTGTTGACATACCCGAAAGCGCCGGCACGCAACGCACGGATCGCATATTGATCCTCCGGATACATCGATACCACCAGCACCTTCATCGCACTGCCCTCTTCTTTCAGCACGTGCAACACATCCAGGCCGCTGCGGCCTGGCAGATTGATGTCGAGCACCAGCACATCACAAGACGCATGACGCATCAGACTGCGCAACTCACCGTAGTCGCCCGCCTCGCCGACCACCTCGATATCCGGCGCATCCGACAAGGTGTCGCGGATCCCGCGCCGGATCAGCGCATGGTCGTCGCACAAAAGGACTCGAATCATTGGTTGCTCCCCATCAGCTCGATGGCGCCCGGTGCCCCAGCCATACCCGATGAAATATTGCCGATCATGACCACCTTGATTCGGCAAGCACCACGAAGGGGCCGGACCGCCAGGTTTGGCGCGGCCCGCAGGGGGGGTGAAGCCGCCGGCGGTGGGCCATCATTCCTCTCCCCACCCGGTGGGATCGAGGTTGTGGCTGCCCAGCAGACTCAAGTCTGGCACCGCGCTGTGTTGTGCAGTCTCGTCGATCGGGATCGACAGGATCAAGGTGGTGCCGGCCCCTCCGCTGCTCAGGTCGATCCAGCCATCGACCGTCAACGCCCGTTCGTGCAAGCCGCGAATCCCGAACGAACGGTCCTTGCCGAGGTCATGCTGATTCAAGCCGCGGCCGTCGTCACTGATCTCCAGCGACAACACCCCGCCGGCATGGGCCAGATCGATCTGCACCTTGCTGGCGTTGGCATGTTTGCTGATGTTGGTCAGTGCCTCCTGCGCCGTGCGGTAGGCCACCAGCGGCACGCCGGCCGGCAATACCGGCAAACGTGCCGGTGTGCGCAGCAGGCACGGCACACCGGTGCGTCGCTCGAAGCGGCCGGCCATCCACTGCAGCGCGGCCACCAGGCCTTGCTCGAGAATGGCCGGGCGCAAGTTGTGCATGATGCGCTGGCTCGATTCGATGGCCGACATCACCGTCTCCATCGCCGATTCGGCGCGCGCGCGGATCTCCGCCGATTCGCTGCGCCGGATCAGCCAGGCCAGGTCGAACTTGACCGCGGTCAGCGACCCACCGACATCGTCGTGGATTTCGCGCGCAATCGCCGTGCGTTCCTGCTCGATGCTGGTCTGCAGATGCTGCGCCAGTTGATGCAGGCGCTGCTTCGAGGCGTCGAGCTCCAGATCGGCCCGCAGGCGCGCCTTGCGCATCAGGCTGGCGTCCACAGCGCGCAACAAGGCCTGGGCGAGCCGGGTCAGGTTGCTCTTCAGCAGATAGTCGGTGGCACCGCTGCGCATCGCCTCGACCGCGGTTTCTTCGCCGATTTCGCCCGATACCAGGATGAACGGCAGATCGCTGCCCTGGGCGCGCCACAGATCGAGCGCAACCAGTCCGGAAAACCCCGGCAGGTTGAAATCGGAAATGATTGCATCCCAGGGCTGCAACAGCGCGCGCAGAAATGCCGCTTCACCGTCGACTCGAAGCGCAGTCGGCTCGATGCCGCCACGGCGCAACTGAGCAAGCATCAACTCATGGTCGAGCTCGCTGTCTTCGACGTGAAGGACCCGCAGCGGGCGGGTAACAAGTTGGTCCATTGAGGCCGAAGTATGCCGCGTTGGCGCAGACTGCCCCACTGCGCCGCGCCCGTCGCGCGCCGTTCATGCGTCGCTGATGTGTGCTGATGCGTCGCTACTGCGCCGCCGTGCGCAAGGTGGCGACAACCGGCCTGCGCAGCACCTCGCGCAAACCCCACCAGCCGGCCGCCAGCGACAACAACGCGCCAGCCAGCGCGCCGATCACCGGCACCCAGGGCGAGGCGCTCCAGCTGAACTCGAAGACATACCGCGCCAAAGCCCAACCCACCGCCCCGGCCGCCAGTGACGCCAGCAAGCCGGCCAACGCGCCGATGCCCAGCAGTTCAGCGCGCTGCACCTGCGCCAGCAGACGGCCGCTGGCGCCGAGCGCTCGCATCACCGCAAACTCGCGCGCCCGTGCTTCGCGGGTTGCGGTGATTGCCGAGAACAACACCACCAGACCGGCCGCCAGCGTGAAGCCGAACAGAAACTCGACCGCGCGGATCACCTGATCGAGGATGCGCTGGATCTGCGCAATCGACGCCGAGACATCGATGCTGGTGATATTCGGATAGTCACGACTCAGCCGGTTATCGAACCCGGCCGTTGGTGGCGCCTTGTACGCGGCCACGAAGCTGACCGGGACATCGGTCATCCGGGCGGTTGGAAACATCACGAAGAAATTGACCCGCATCGAGCCCCAGTCGACCTTGCGCAGGCTGGTGATGCGGCCATCGACAGACTGACCGGCGATATCGAAGCGCATCACGTCGCCCAGCTTCAGACCCAGCGTCTCGGCAAGCCCCTCCTCGACGCTGATGGCGCCCGGCTCTTCGGCCACCCACTGGCCGCCCACCACCAGATTGTGGCCGGGCAGCTGGGCGGCATGGCTCAGGTTGAATTCGCGCTCGACCAGCCGCTGGGCCCGTTCGTCGGCTTGCCGATCGCCCTGCACCTGGCTGCCGTTGATCGCCACCAGCCGTCCACGAATCATCGGAAACCAGTCGTAGCGTTGCACGCCGCCATCGGCCAGCGTGGCCTTGAATGCGTCGGCCTGTTCGGGCTGCACATTGATGACGAAGCGATCGGGAGCATCAGGCGGCGTCGCCTGGCGCCAGCTGCTGATCAGATCGGTGCGCAGCAGCACCAGCAGCACCAACGCCAGCAGCCCGACGCTCAGCGCCGAGACCTGCAGCACCGCAAAAGCCGGCCGTGCCGCGATCTGGCGGGTGGCCAGCACCAGCCAGCGTGGCGCGCGGGTCTCAGGCACCGCGGCGCGCAGAAACGACACCGCCGCCCAGCTGAGCAGCGCAAAAAAACCGATGGCCCCGGCAAAGCCGCCGACCGCGATCAGACCGAGCTTCAGATCGGACGACACCGCCATCAGCAGACCGATGAAGCCCAGCAGACCGGCACCCAGCACCGCAAGCGATGCCGGCTTGATGGCACCGACATCGCGGCGAATCACCCGCAAAGGCGGCACCCGCGCCAACTGCAGGACCGGCGGCAGGCCGAAGCCGACCAGCAGCGTCAGCCCGACGCCGATGCCGAACAGCGCCGGCCAGACCGTCACCGCCGGCAGGGCGGCCTCGACCAGTCCCGACAACAACCAGACAAACACATGGTGAACGGCAAAGCCGGCAACAACGCCGAGCACACTGGCCAGCAGGCCGACCAGGCCGAACTCGATCAGGTACTGCACTGCAATCCGGCGCTGCGACTGGCCGAGCACGCGCAACATCGCGCAATCGTCGAGGTGCCGGCTGGCAAAGTCACGCGATGCAATGGCCACCGCAACCGCTGCCAGCAGCGCAGCCAGCAAGGCCACCAGGTTGAGAAATTTTTCGGCACGGCCCAAGGTCTGCTGCATTTCGGGCCGGCCCGACGCCATCGATTCGATGCGCATGCCGCGCAGCGTCTGCGACTTGAGCTCGGTTTCGGCCCATTCGGCAAAGCGGCGCACCGCTGCATCGTCGTTGGCGGGCGAGGCGACCGCCAGCCGGTAGTTGACGCGGCTTGCCGGCTGAATCAGCCCGGTCGCCGGCAGATCAACCTGGTTGAGCATCACGCGCGGCGAAAAGCTCATGAAGCCCGCACCTCGGTCGGGTTCGATCAGGATCGTCCGGCTGATCGTCAGGCTGGCATCGCCAAGCAACAGCGGGTCGCCGATCTTCAAGCCGAGCGCTTCGAGCAGCCCCGGGTCGACCCATGCCGTGCCCGCCTGCGGCGCACCAACGGTATTGGCCGCCGCGGTGCCCGGCGCCGCGCCGAGGCGCAATTTGCCACGCAGCGGGTAGCTGTCGCTGACTGCCTTGACGGCCACCAACCGGCTGGCGCCGCCCTGACCATCGGCAGCGCGCCCCATGCTCGGAAAACTGGTCGAGACCGCGGTGCGCAGACCAAGCGAACGTGCCCGTTCGGCGAATTGTGGTGGCGCCGGCTTGTCGCTGGAAATGATGGCGTCGCCGCCCATCAATTGGCGGGCATCACGCGCCAGGCCGTTGTTCAGCCGGTCGGCAAAAAAGCCGACCGCGGTCAAGGCCGCGACGGCCAGCGTGACCGCCAGCATCAACAGCCGCAACTCGCCGGCCCGGAAATCGCGCCGTGTCTGCTGCCAGGCGAGCCGCCAGACCGAAACATGCGAGACGGCGGCCGATCGGACGTGCGGGAGCTTCATCGAAGCGACCTTACACGAAGGGATCGGCAATCGCCTGCCTGTGGGCTTGCCCGGGGCCATCTGCTGCGCCGCGCGGTGCAGTCGAGCAAACGATTTGCGGGAAAATGGCCCATGACAACCAGCCTCGAAATGGCGCAGCGCAACCGCCGCCATGTCCTCAAGACCCTCGCCGCACTCGGCCTCGGCAGCAGCCTGCAGGCGGTGGCGCAACCGTCCTTTCCGAGCCGACCGATCATGCTGCTGGTGCCGTTTGCGCCGGGCGGGGTGGCCGATATCGTCGCGCGCGTGGTCGGCGAGCAGATGACCAAGTCACTCGGCATGCCGATCGTCGTCGACAACAAGCCAAGCGCCGGCAGCATCGTGGCCAGCCAGGTGGTCGCCACGGCCAAGCCCGACGGCCATACCTTGCTGCTGATGAGCAATGGCAATGCGGTCAGCGTCGGCCTGTTCAAGAAGCTGCCGTACGATCCCAGAAAGGCGTTCACGCCGATTACCACGCTGGGCTATTTCGACATCGGCATCTTTGTTGCCGCGAACAGCCGCTTCGCCACGCTGCGCGATGCAATCGCCTACGCCAAGGCCAATCCGGGCAAACTCAATGTGGCAACGATCACGCCCGGCAGCACACAACATCTGGCCGCCAGGTTGTTCGAGATGGTCGCCGGCATCGACGTGCTGACGGTGCCTTACAAGGGTTCGCCGGCGGTCCTGCAGGCGCTGCGGGCGGGCGAGGCGGACCTGGTGTTCGAGATCGTCGCGCCGATGGTGGCGCAAGTGGCCGCCGGCGCGGTGCGCGCTCTCGCTGTCTCGTCGGGACAGCGTAATCCCGCCCTGCCCGATGTGCCAACCGTTCAGCAAGCCGGCGTCGCGGGCTACGACGTCTCGTCGTGGAACGCACTGGCTGCGCCGGCCGGCACGCCGCCCGATGTGGTCGAGCGGCTGGGCAAGGCGGCGCGCGACGCGTTGGCATCACCGGCGTTGCGCGACAAACTCGGCCAACTCGGCATGCGGGTCCAAGGCAGCAGCCCGGCCGAACTGCAGGCGCTGCTCGGCAACGAGATCAAGCGCTGGGGTGAGGTGATCCGCAAGGCCGGCATCGAGCCGGAGTAAGGACCTTCCGCGGCAAGGGTCCGATCACGCAAGGGTTCATCGACCCAACCTGAGTGATCCTGGGCCTTGCAACAAATTTGCAGCCTGGATGCAAAAGGCCAGAACCACTGATGACGCGATTGCTGGCCCAATCACGACATGACCACCACCACCCCGTTGCCTTCGCTGTTTGTATCCCACGGCTCGCCGATGATTGCGCTGGAGCCGGGCGCCGCCGGAGCCTTCATGGGCCAGCTCGGCAGGCGCTGGCTCGAGCGTTTCGGCCGTCCCGAGGCCATTCTCACGATCTCGGCCCATACCGCTGCGCGGCTACCGATGCTGCTCGCCGCGCAGCGGCATGAAGCGGTCTACGACTTCGGCAATTTCGATCCGCGCTTGTTCAAGCTGCGTTATGACGCCCCGGGTGCGCCCGCACTGGCCGACCGCGTCGCCACGCTGCTTGCAGATGCCGGCGTTCAGGTCGAAGCAGCTCGACGAAGGTGGCCTCGACCATGGCGCCTGGACGGCATTGCGTTATCTTTTTCCGCAAGCCGACATTCCGGTGTTGCCACTGGCTTTTGTTGCCAACGACCCGCCGCAAGCCCAGTTCGACCTCGGCGCCGCGCTGGCGCCGTTGCGCGCCGACAAGGTGCTGATCCTGGGCAGCGGCAGCATGACGCACAACCTGCGACGGGTTTTCGCGAGCGGGCTGCGCGCCAACCCCGATCGGCCGGAAATCCCCGAGAGCAGTGCCTTCCGCCAATGGTTCGTCGAGCGCAGTTCGCATCGCGACTGGGACGCCTTGTTCAGCTACCGGCAACTCGCGCCGCATGCCGTCGACATGCACCCGAGCGACGAGCATCTGCTGCCCTGGTATGTGGCCGCTGGCGCCGGCGGGCGGCAACACCCACCGCTGCGATTGCACGACAGCGTGACCTACGGCGCGCTGGGCATGGACATCTATGCTTTCGGCGACTCGGCGCCTGAACTCGCCGACGCACTCGCGGCCTGAGGGCGTTCACCGTCGGCCAGCACCTGCAACAGGTGCCGGTTGAACTCGGCGGCATCCTCGAACTGCACCCAATGCCCGGCGCCAGCAATCAAGGTCAGCGAGCGGAAATCCGGCGCGCCGCGCAGGGCTTCGCCGATGCGGTCCATGCGGCCCTGGTACAGCCGATCGTCGGCACCCCAGATACCGGCCACCGGGCAACTGATTTGCGGCAGCGTCTGCGCCACGATATCGGTATTGGCAAGCCGCCGCCCGGGCAGACGGTCGCGAACGATATTGGCGTCGTGCAAGCCGATGGCCAGCTCGCCGATCGAGTTTTCGCGCGCCAGCATCATTCGACCGAGGTTGTAGCGGTGCAGCGCGTTGCGTGCCTCGCCCGCAGGCAGATGAGCCCACGGCCGCAGGCCCAGCTTCGAGACCGGCTCGACACTCAGTGCCGGTGCGCCGACCAAGACCAGTTGGCGTGCCCGCGCCGGAAACTGGGCCAGCAGAAACGTCGCGACAATGCCACCGAACGAGAACGCCACCACGTCGCATCGTTGCCGGCCGAGCAGCGTCGCCAGGCCTTGTTCGAGCAACGGCGCCACCGCGTCGGCATCCTGCCCCGATGGCGGAGTGGCCGAGGCGCCGAATCCGGGCATGTCTGGAGCCAGCACGCTGCGACCACTGGCAACCAGCGCGGCAATGTTGCGCGCCCAATGGCTCCAGCTGCCGGCACCCCCGTGCAGCAACAGCGTGATCGGCCCTTTATCGCCCCAGCGATGCCAGACGATCGAGCCAACACCACAAACGGTCTCGAATCGTCGGGCAGCAGCCTGCAGCCTGCCGACATCGGCCATGGTTTCGATCGATGTCGGCAAGCTGACCGCTTGGTCGTTCATGGCCACCTGCGTATACCCGGCTGCGAATGCTGAGCCGTTGAGACCGCTAAAGTAGCGGCTGATTTCGCCTTGGAGACAACGCGATGATGATCGCGATCTGGATATTTACACTGCTTGGCATCGGCATCTGGTCGTTGACCTGCTGGGGCCTGCATGCTCTGCTGACCATCGCACCCGGCCGCATCCACGAACTGAAGCCGATGATCGAACAGATCCCTTACGGCGAACAGATCGAGCTGTGGATTCCCGGCTGGCAGACCATCGTGCAGTTCGCAATCGACATGACGCAGGGCATGCTGGCCAGTCTGGCGGGTGCCGCGCCATGGCTGGCACTGGCGATCTGGGCGATCGGGGTGGTGGTGCTGCTTGCCTTGGCCGGCGTCGTCTCTTTGGCGGTTGTGCTGATCCGCCATCAGATGAAGCCGCCACTTCCCAGTCCGCCGGTCATGCCGTCGGCAACACGCTGATCGGCGTGTTCAGGGATTGACAAAAACACGGTCGAGCGCCGCTTTCCAGGGCTGCCGAGTTGCTTCATCGACAAAACTCGCGTTGAAACTGTTCAATGCCAGCTGATACGCCTCACGTGCACCAAGCTGTGGCAAGGCGGCGAACGTCGCGACAAAATTCTGGTTGATATAACCACCGAAATACGCCGGGTCGTCGGAATTGATGGTGGCAACGATGCCGGCGTCGAGCAGCACCGGCAGTTGATGGTCGGCCAACGTCGGGTAGACACACAGCTTGACATTCGACAGCGGGCAGACGGTCAGCGGCATTTTCGAATCGACCAGCCGCGTCATCAGTGCCGGGTCGTCGATGCTGCGCACGCCGTGGTCGATGCGTTCGACCTGCAAGGTGTCGAGCGCACTCCACACATAGGCCGGCGGGCCTTCCTCGCCGGCATGGGCAACCAGGCGCAGACCGAGCTCGCGGCAACGCGCGAAGACCCGGGCAAACTTTTCTGGCGGATGACCGGATTCGCTGCTGTCGAGTCCGACGCCGACGAAGAGCTTGCGAAACGGCATCGCCTGTCTCAAGGTCTCGAACGCTGCGTCCTCGCTCAGGTGGCGCAGAAAACACAAGATCAGCAAGGCGCTGATGCCATGGCGCCGTTGCGCTTCCGTGCAGGCTCGCGACAACCCGTGGATCACGGTCTCGAACGGCACGCCGCGATCGGTATGCGTCTGCGGGTCGAAAAACAATTCGGCATGGACGACATGATCGGCCGCGGCGCGCTCGAAATAAGCCATCGCCATGTCGAAGAAGTCGGCCTCCTTCAGCAACACGCTGGCACCGGCGTAGTAGATGTCGAGAAAACTCTGCAAATCGGTGAACGCATACGCGGCGCGCAAGGCCTCGACATCCGGGTAGGCCAACTCGACACCATTGCGCTGCGCCAGCTTGAAAATCAGCTCGGGCTCGAGCGAGCCTTCGATGTGGATATGCAGCTCGGCCTTCGGCATGGCCTGCAACAGGCCCGGCAGGCGCTCGCGAGGGATGGCGTCGAAATCGATCATGTCAACAGGTTCAGAGAGAGATGCCACGCTCGCGAATCAAGCGGCGGTGGTGAGGGCCGGGGGCCGGAAGGCCCGGCCGCCAACAACGGATGCCACAGCGCCTGCCCGGGCGCCTGCGGAATCACTTGACGGTGACCCACCGCCACTCGAGCCAGTTGTCGGCGCGGTGCACGGCGTCGACATTCTGCCGCGCCGCCCACGGGATCACCTGGCGATGCAAGGGAATGTGGTGGACCTGCTCGTTGTGCTGCTTCAGCGCTGCCTTGATCAATTGCTCGCGCTTTTTCGGATCGGGCTCTTTGCTCGACGCGGCGGCCAGTTCATCGAATTTGGTATCGACATAACCGCCGAAATTCCAGCTGCCCACACCGCCCTCACCCCGGCTGCGCAACACCGGCGTCAGCGTGGTCTCGGCATCGGTGATCGAGCCTCCCCAACCCAGCATGTACATCGAGGTGTCGAACTTCTGCACCTTCGGAAAGTAGGTTGATCGCGGCATGCCGTTGACACGGATCTTGACGTTCAGCTTGGCCCACATCGACGCCAGCGTCTGGCAGATTTCTTCGTCGTTGATATACCGGTTGTTCGGGCAGTCAAGGGTGACCTCGAAACCATCGGCCCAGCCGGCTTCAGACATCAGCTTCTTCGCAGCGTCCAAATCGTAAGGCAGCCGCTTCTCGAGTTCCGGGTCGTTGAATGCGCCCAGCGGTGACGGCGTGATGCCGCCGGTGGGATAGGCCTGGTTGCGCATCAACTTGGTCTTGATGGTCTCGATGTCGACCGCCTGGTACAAGGCGCGCCGCACCCGCACATCCTTGAACGGATTTTTGCCCTTGGCATTGCCATACAGCAATTCATCGCGGTTCTGATCCATGCCGATGAAGACGATGCGGTTCTCAGGACCGTCGATCACCTTCACGCCCGACGTGCTGCGCAGGCGGGTCACGTCCTGAGGCGCGGGATCGAGCACAAAGTCGATCTCGCCCGAAATCAGCGCGGCAACGCGGGTGGCATCGCTCTTGATCGGCGAATAGACGACATCCTGCACATTGCCATCGAACTTGCCCCACCAGTTCGCGTTGCGCTTGTAGACCGTCTTCACATCCGGCGCGCGCGAAACCAGCACGAACGGGCCGGTGCCGTTGGCGTTGAACGCCGTGTAGGCCTCTTCCTTGTTCTTGAAATCCTGCGGCTTGGCGGCCTTGTTCTTTTCCGACCAGGCCCGGCTCATGATCTGCACGGTGGCCAGGTGTTGCAGAAAGATCGGGTTCGGGTCCTTCAACGTGAACTCGACCGTCATCGCATCGATCATCTTCGGCTCGCCGAGGGCGATCGAGTATTGCTTGATATCCGATGTGCCCTGCCGCGCGCGCAGCACCGAAAAAACGACATCGTCGGCGCTGAACGGGCTGCCATCGTGAAACTTGACATTCGGCCGCAGCTTGAAGCGCCAGACCAGCGGTCCGGTCTGCTGCCATTCAGTGGCCAGCACCGGTTCCAGTTCAAGCTTGCGGTTGCGATTGACGAGTGTCTCGTAGACCTGACCATTCATGCTGTTGGTCAGCAATTCATTCTGCGAATGCGGATCCATGGTCTGCGGGTCGCCTTGTGACGCCCAACGCAGCGTCTGCGCAGAAGCCGGCAGCGCGGTGGCGGCCAGGCAAACACCGATCAGTGCGGCTGACAACAGCCCACCCGGGCCGGCGAAGCGGAAATGCGAACCCTGGATCATGTGCCTTGCTCCTTGAGACGAGATCGCCACCGAATGCCGCATCCGCGACTGATCGGCAAGCCTGGCTCGAAGTGTAGGCTGAGCGGAGGCCGGCAGCCAGCGCAGAGACCGTGATCAGCGCCGCCGTGCCAGCCTGTTCAGCCGCGACCGAGTTTGCGCAATGCGTCGGTGCTGGCCCACAGGCTCTCCAGGTGCGGAAATTTCCAGACGGCGTTCGACTCGCGTCCGGCGATACGGTCGATGCAGTCGGCATTCGCCAGATCGAGCACCTCGACCGAAATCGGCAACGAGGTCTTGGCAGAGAAAAAGATCTTCACTTTCGGCCGGGTGATCGACGAGTCGTTCTGCTCGATGACGACCGCCAGGCGGTGGGATTCCATTCGCACCAGCGATCCGGTCGGATAAATCCCCATGCTGCGCACGAAGGCCTGAAATATTGCCTCATCGAAATGTCCGTTGCGCCATGACGCCATCTTGCCGATCGATTCGGACGGATCCCAGGCAAGCTTGTAAGGGCGGTTCGAGGTGATGGCGTCGTAGACATCGCATACTGCGCCCATCTTGGCCAGCGTGGAGATCCGCTCGCCAGCCAGGCCGTGCGGATAACCCTTGCCATCGACCCGTTCATGATGGTGCAGACAGACGTCGAGCACACCGTCGGTCACCTGACCGAGCGAGCTGTCGATCTCGACCACCCGGTTGACCAGCATTTCATGGCCGCGCTCAGGGTGGCTGCGCATCAACGCAAATTCATCGTCGGTCAGCTTGCCGGGTTTGGACAAGACTTCCAGCGGCATCACGACCTTGCCCATGTCGTGCAACAGCCCGGCCATGCCGGCTTCGCGAGCCAGCTCGATGCCCAGGTTCAGCTGCCGGGCCAACGCCACCATCAACGCACAGACCGCCACCGAATGCATGTAGGTGTAGTCGTCATGCGTCTTCAGGCGGACCAGGCTGAGCATCGCATCGGGATTGCGCCAGACCGACGCCGTCACCTCATTGACCAGATCGACACAGCCGCTGACATCGAGCGCCTTGCCCATCCGCGCCTCGGTGAACAGAGCGGTGACAACCTGTTTCGACTGACCGACCAGCGCCGCGGCCTGCAGGCTTTCTTCGCGCAGATTGCGCGAGCGCGGAGCCGGTGGACCAGCGGCGGGTAGCGTCGACGACGCCGCATCGCTCGAGGGCGTCTCGACGATGCTCTCGCGCAGACCGCGGCGTGGCGCAACGCCCGAGGTCCCGGCAGAGACGTCGAGCCCTTTCGCAACATCGACCCAGCACTCGCGCACGCCGCTGCTGCGCAGCTTGCGCAGATCGTCGGGATCGAGCAGGATGAACTGGGTCTTCCAGAACGGATGGTCAAGCCAGGCGCCGCACAGCGACTGCAGGTGCATGCCCAGACGCAGTTGCTCGACGCGAATTTTCTTCAGCATGTTGCGACGGTTATCGGCTGCCGCTGCCCGGAATGAAGGTCCCGGCGTGCCCATGCGGGCGCAAAAAAGCCGCCTGAGAGGCGGCTGTGGCGAGCGCAGTCTGGTCAGCGGAAACGCGACTGCGGCACCGTTCTCAACTCGCCGTCGAGCGAACCCAGGTAGCGCGACAGCTGCTTCAGCTCGCCGAGCGTGTACAGCTTGGCCATGCCGCCCATGATCGCGTTGTTGCGTCCGACCAGCCGGTTGTTGTCGGTGTGGTATTGCTTCAGCGCCACGTAGAGATAGTCGGGATGCTGGCCGGCGATCTTCGGATAGCTGGGATCGATCGGCTTGCTGTAGTTCTCGCCATGGCACGACGCGCAGTTGGCTTTCTTGAGCAACTCGGCCACCTGCGGCGATGGCGGCTTGGCGGCACCAGCGGCCGGGGCGGCCGTTCCGTGCCCCTCATAGAAGGCGGCCAGATCAGCCATGTCCTGCTCGCTCATGCTCTGGGCAATCGCATTCATGGTCGGATGCTTGCGGTCACCTTTCTTGTAGGCGGCGAGCGCAGAAGTAATGTATTTGGCATTCTGGCCAGAGATCATCGGCACCTTGTGAATCTCGGGAAAGCTCGCCTGGTAGCCCGGAATGCCGTGGCATCCGATACACATGGCGGCTTTGCTTTCACCGGCTTTTGCATCCTGCGCAAATGCCGCAGGCGAAAAGGCATTGATCGACAGGATGACAGCGGCAGTCAGGAGCAGTTTGTTCATGAAGGTCTGGGCGGGCCTTGGGGACAACCTTCGATTATAGGGGGGCCGTTTATACTGATTCGACCCCGGTTCAAGATCACGCCAAGCCCCATGAAGTTTCAAGGTTCAGATAACTACGTCGCGACCGACGACCTGATGTTGGCGGTGAATGCAGCGATCACGCTGCAGCGCCCCTTGCTCGTCAAGGGCGAACCCGGCACCGGCAAGACCATGCTCGCCGAGGAAGTCGCGCAGGCGCTGGGCATGCCACTGATGCAGTGGCACATCAAGAGCACCACCAAGGCGCAGCAGGGCTTGTACGAATACGACGCGGTGAGCCGCTTGCGCGACAGCCAGCTGGCTGGCATCGAAGGCACCGAACGGGTTCGCGATATCCACAATTACATCGTCAAGGGCGTGCTGTGGCAGGCCTTCACTGCCGATCAGCCGGTGGTGCTGTTGATCGACGAGATCGACAAGGCCGATATCGAATTTCCGAACGATCTGCTGCGCGAGATCGACCGCATGGAGTTCTACGTCTACGAGACGCGTGAGCTGGTGCGCGCCGTGCACCGCCCCCTGGTCTTCATCACCTCGAACAACGAGAAGGAGCTGCCCGACGCCTTTTTGCGTCGCTGCTTCTTCCACTACATCCGCTTTCCCGATGCGCAGACCATGCAAAGCATCGTCGACGTGCACTTCCCCGATCTGAAGAAAGAGCTGCTGCGCGCAGCCCTGAAGAATTTCTACGAGGTGCGCAACCTGCCGGGCTTGAAGAAGAAGCCGTCGACCTCCGAACTGCTCGACTGGCTGAAGCTGCTGGTGGCCGAAGATATCCCGCTGGACGTGCTGCAAAGCAAGGACGACAAGGTCAGCGTGCCGCCGCTGGTCGGCGCGCTGCTGAAAAACGAACAGGATGTGAGCCTGTTCGAAAAACTCGTCTTCATGCAGCGCAATAACCGTTGACCCCCCGCAGCGCCTTCCGGCGCACCCCCCAGGGGGCAACGCCAGCCGACTGGCAGAGCCAGATCGGCGGCGCCCTCGATGACGACCGAGTTACCTCTATCGAATGCCATGGCGCAGGACAGCAACTTCACCAGCCCCCTCAGTTTGCGCGGCAGCCATGCGGCGCTGATCCCGTTGGATCTTGCGCACGCGGACGCGCTGCGCAAGGCCGTTGCCGACGGCGAGTTGTGGCGGCTCTGGTACACGGCCATCCCGGCGCCCGATCGGATGGAAGCGGAGATCGAGCGGCGGTTGGCACTGCGCGCCAGCGGCACGATGTTGCCGTTCACCGTGCTCGATGCCGCCGGCACGCCGGTGGGGATGACCACCTACATGAATATCGACGCGACCAACCGCCGCGTCGAGATCGGCAGCACATGGTATGCGCAGCGTGTGCAGCGCAGCGCGGTCAACACCGAATGCAAGCTGATGCTGCTGACCCACGCCTTCGACACGCTGGACTGCATTGCGGTCGAATTTCGTACCCACTTTCACAACCGGCAGAGCCGCCGTGGCATCGAGCGCCTGGGTGCCAAGCTCGACGGCATCCTGCGCAACCACCTGCTCAGCGCTGACGGCAGCCTGCGCGACAGCTGCGTGTACAGCATCATCCGCAGCGAATGGCCGTCGGTCCGCGCCAACCTGAGGTGGCAACTCGAGCAGCCACGGCCCGGCGCGCGGAACTGAACAGATCGACCCTGCGCCACGGTCGGGCACGCGGCATCTGCTACCGTGCTTGCCGTGCCTGCGGCTGGCCCCGAGGCTGCTTCGGATAGACCGGCAACTGGCCCGCAACGTCACGCCCCCAACGCGATGCTGATCAACTTCTTTTTCACCCTGCGCGCCGCCAAGCTGAAAGTGTCCGTCAAGGAATACCTGATGCTGCTCGAGGCGATCAAGGCCGGCGTCATCGACGATGACAGCGGGCCGACGGTCGATCGCTTCTATTACCTGGCGCGCACGTCGCTGGTCAAGGATGAGGCGCAGTTTGACAAGTTCGACCGGGCATTTGCAGCCTATTTCAAGGGCGTCGAGATGCTGGCCGACTTCAGCCAGGATATTCCGCTCGATTGGCTGCAGAAGAAGCTCGAGCTCGAACTGAGCCCCGAGGAGAAGGCAAAGATCGAGAAGATGGGTTGGGACGAGTTGATGGAGACGCTGAAACAGCGCTTCGAGGAGCAGAAAAAGCGCCACGAAGGCGGCAGCAAGATGATCGGTACCGGTGGCACCAGCCCGTTCGGCGCCTATGGCTACAACCCGCAAGGCATCCGGATTGGCCAGGACAAGGGCCGCAACCGCAGCGCGGTCAAGGTCTGGGACCAGCGCCAGTTCAAGGACTACGACGACAGCCTCGAACTCGGCACCCGCAACATCAAGGTCGCGCTGCGCCGACTGCGCCGTTTTGCCCGCGAAGGCTCGGCCGAAGAGCTCGATCTGGACGACACCATCCACTGCACCGCAGCCAACGCCGGCTACCTCGACATCAAGATGGTTCCGCAGCGCCATAACAAGGTCAAGGTGCTGCTGCTGATGGACGTCGGCGGCACGATGGACGAACACATCCACCGCGTCGAAGAGATCTTCAGCGCGGCCAAGGCCGAGTTCAAGCACCTCGAGTTCTATTATTTCCACAACTGTGTCTACGACTTCATGTGGCGCAACAACCGCCGCCGCTACAGCGAGAAATTCAGCACCTGGGACGTGATCCGCAAATACAACAAGGACTACAAGCTGATCTTCGTGGGCGACGCGACGATGAGCCCCTACGAAATCCTGCAGCCCGGTGGCAGCGTCGAATACAACAACGAGGAAGCCGGCGCCGAGTGGCTGCAGCGGCTGACCCATGCGTTCCCGAAATTTGCCTGGATCAATCCCGAGCCGCAAGGCGTGTGGGGTTACCGGCAAAGCATCGCGGTGATGCAGCAGTTGATGAACCAGCGGATGTTCCCGCTGACCTTGCAGGGCCTCGAAGGGGCGATGCGGCTGCTCAGCAAATGAGACGGTTGCCCGGTCTGTTGCGGTCCGTCTGCGGCGTGGCGTTGGTGTCGCTGACGCTTGCCGGTTGCTCGTCGCTGCCGTGGAACAAGAAACCCGACAAACCCGGGCAGGCTGAGCCGGTGCTGCGCGAGATGTACAAGCTGAAGGTCGAGGCGCCGTCGTCGGTGAAGCCGCTGCTGACCAGCTTTCTGGATCTGGCGAGATTCCAGCGCGGGCCGCAAACCGATGAAATCACGTTGGCTGAACTCGACCGTCTGATTGCCGGCGCGCCGGCGCAGGCCCGCAGCCTGGTCGAAACCCGCGGCTATTTCAACTCGCAGGCGACCGCCCGGCGCGAGCCGGCGGGTGCCGATGGTCTGCCGCTGGTGGTGGTCGAGCTGACACCAGGGCCGCAAACCAAGGTCGAATCGGTCGACCTGCAGACCACCGGCCATCTGAAGCAGGCCGCCGAGGCCCGCCAACCCGACGCGCTGAAAGCTGCCGCGGCCTTTCGCAAACAATGGCCGCTGGAGCCCGGCGACACCTTCAGCCAATCGGCCTGGGACTCCGCCAAGAGTGCAGCGCTCGGTGCACTTCGGGTTGATGGCTATCCGGCCGCATCGTGGGCAGAGACGTCCGCCCGGGTCGACGCCGACACCAACCGCGCCGCACTGGTCGGTCTGGCCGACAGCGGGCCGCTGTTCATTTTCGGCTCGGTCGGTGTCACCGGCCTGCAGCGCTACAAGCCCGAGGCCGTCCGCAACCTCACGACCTTCCACAGCGGTGAGCGCTACAGCGAAAAGGCGATGCTCGACACGCAGGAGCGGCTGCAACGCAGCGGCCTGTTCGAAGGCGCAGTGGTGTCGATCGAGGCCGATCCCAGCCTGGCCGATGCGGTGCCGGTCACCGTCAAGGTGCGCGAGGCGCCGCTGCAGCAAGCCACGGTGGGCATCGGTTTTGCCGATCAGACCGGCGAACGGATCACACTGGAACATACCCACCGCCGCCTCTTCGGCCGCAGCTTCTTCGGCACCGACTGGGTGGCGAAAAACAAGTTCGAACTCGGCCGATCCAAGCAATCATGGGAGGGCGACCTGTCGTCGCATCCGCTCGAAGGTGGCTGGCGCCATCTTCTCGGCGCCGGCGTGCTGCGCGAAGAAGCCGAAGGCACTCGGGTGACGTCGCAGAAAGTGCGCGTCGGCCGTGCCGTCGAGACCGAACACATCGACCGGCTGGTCTTTCTCGAAGTGCAACAGGCCAAGACAGTCAGCTCGGCCCTGACCGAATCGAGCCGCTCGGTCTCGGGCAACTACAACTGGATCTGGCGCGATCTCGACAGCAACCTGCTGCCAACCGTCGGCTGGGCGGCCAATATCGAATCAGCGGTTGGTTATGCCTGGGCCGATAGCGCCGAGAACGGCGCGTTCTCCCGGCTGCGCGGCCGCGTCACCGGTTTCAGGCCGATCGGCAACAACTGGTTCGGCAGTGTCAGGCTTGAGCTCGGCCAGGTGTTCGCCAACTCGGCGGTGGGCATCCCCGATACGCTGTTGTTTCGCGCCGGCGGCGACGATTCGGTTCGCGGTTATGCCTACCGCAGCCTCGGTCCGCTGCGCGCCGGCGTGGTCAGCAGTGGTCGGGTGGTGATGACCGCCAGCGGTGAAATCGCCCGGCCGATCAGTGCCAGCCTGCCCTCGGTGTTGTGGGCGGTATTTGCCGACGCCGGCAATGCCGCCGACGACTGGGGTGCGATCAAGCCGGTGCTCGGCTACGGCGCCGGCGTGCGCTGGCGCAGCCCGGTCGGCCCGCTTCGCCTCGATCTGGCCTATGCCGACGAACTGCGCAAATTCCGTTTCCATCTGAGTGTGGGCGTGGCGTTCTGATGGCCGGAACCGGCAACTCCCCGCCAACGACTGACGCGGCGCCTCCTGCCGCCAGGCCGGCACGGCCTCCCAGGCGACGCATACGCTGGCGTATTGCGCTGCTGAGCCTGGCGTCGCTCATCGTTCTGCTGCTGATCGCGGTGCCGCTCGGCTTGGTCTATACGCTGAAATCGCAAAATGGCAGCAGCTGGTTGCTCGGGCAGCTGCCGGGCCTGACGGTCACCAAGCCGCGCGGCTCACTGCTTGGCGATTTTGATGCCGAGCGAATCGAATATCGCTTCGGTGACGGTGGCCTGCTGATCCTCGAAGATCCGCAGTGGCGAGGCCTGGCGGTCAGCCGCTCGCCGCTCGACGGCCACTACGTCGCCATTCATCTGCAGAAGCTGCAATCGCGCAAGGCGACGCTGGTGCTGCCGAAGCCCGATCCCGACCCCGAACCGCTGGCCCCGCCAACCGACCTGCGCTTTCCGCTGACGCTGAAGATCGACCAGCTGGCCGTCGGCGAATTCAGCACCGCGGCGCTCGGCGACAAGCCGGTTCGCGATCTGCGCGCGCGCATCGAAATCGGCTCCGAGGCGGGCACTCAGCACCGCATCGAACTGGCCAATGTGCTATGGGACAAGTTGCTCGCCAATGGCCGGGTGCAGGTCGGCAGCAGCGGCGAGATGGCGCTGCAAAGCAGCCTGACCCTGCAGCCGGCGCCGGGTGCTTCGCCTCCTGGGCCGACCGCATCGCCGCTCGACGACTGGCGCGCCACCATCGACATCAGTGGCCCGTTGGCGAGGCCGAAGGTGCAGGTGCGCGCCAGTGCCGCCGACAAACCGCTGCTGTCGGCCGACGCGCTGCTGCAGCCGTTCGAGCGCTGGCCACTCGCCGATCTGAAGGCACGGACCAGCGACCTCGATCTGGAGATGTTCAGCAGCGCCGCACCGAAAACCTCGTTGAGCGGCAGTGCCAGCATCGAAACCAAAGGACTCGATCAGCCGGCGGCGATCGACATCGCACTCGACAATGCGCAAGCCGGCATGTGGAACGAGGCCCGCCTGCCACTGCGCAGCCTGCGCCTGCAGGTGCAGGCCCGACCCGACAATCCGCAGATCGCAACGGTGCGCCGCTTCGAGGCCTTGCTGGGCTCGGCGGCGCGGCCAGCTGGAAGCATCGGCGGATCGGGCAGCTTCGATAACGGCCGTTTCGAATTGAAGGCAGTTCTCGACCAGCTGCTGCCTGGCGCCCTCGATGCGCGCGCGCCGGTGATGAGCCTGTCCGGGCCGTTGACGGTCGGCGGCAGCCTGCCCGCGTCGCCATCCGGCACGGCCAGCGCAGGCGCGAATCCCGGCGACTTCGAGATCACAGCCAAGGCCACGCTGTCCGGTACGTTGCAGTCGCTCGACGCCGCACCCCGGCCACCGGCCGCGGTCACGCAAGGCAAGCGAAACAACACGTCGTCAGCGGCCCCGCGGCGGGCGGCGACTGCTGCCACCAGCATGCCCTTGAAGCTGGGCTTCGATGTGGCGGCGACCATCGGTGCCAAGGGCCAGCTGAGCGTGGATATCGATTCGGCCGAGATCAGCGCCGGCAAGGCCGATCTGCGCATCGACGGCAAGCTGCGCCGTGCCGATGCCGACGCGGCATGGGATGTCAAGGGCGATGCAGCCGTCGCCGATTTCGACCCGCGGCAATGGCTGCCAGCCGGCGGCAACGCGCCCTGGCTGAAGCGGCCCAGCAAGCTCGATGCAAAAGCCGGCATCGACATCCGCTTCGATCCGGCCGTGCCACCCGCCAGTGCGCTCGGGCCGACAGCGAAAGGCAACGATCCCGCCGGGCAGCCGATGGCTGCGCTGTATCAGATGCTGGCCCAGTTGCGTGGCAATGCCGCGCTCACGCTGAACCCCAGCTCTCTGGCGGGCATACCGATCGATGGCACCGTAACACTGAAAGTGGCGGGCGCGCAGCCCGGGCCCGGCGAAGCCGATCTGGTGGTCGCCTTGCAGACCGGCGGCAATCGGCTCGATGCCAGTTTGCGCACGCGTGCCGACCGACCGCTCGCCGATCAGCTGAAACTGGCACTCGACGCGCCGCGGATGGCCGCCTTTGAACCGCTGGTGTCGATGTTCGGCTCAACCGCGGGCGCAGCCGGCAGCAAGGGCGCGCCGGCTATCGGCGGCAAGCTGCTGCTGCGGGCCGATGTGACCGGCCGCTGGCCGGCGGTGCGCAGCGCGGGCCAACTCGAGACCAGCGAGTTGCGCGTAACTGATCTGCAACTCGACAAAGCCACAGCCAACTGGGCACTCGGCACCGGCGCCGATTCGCCATTCAACCTGAAGGCCGATCTGGCAGGCCTCGCGGTTGCAGGCGCCCGCGTCGACACGCTGCAGCTTCGGCTCGACGGCACCGCGCGCGCGCATCGCCTCGAGCTCGATGCCGACAGCCGCGCGTTGCCGCCGGCCTGGACCGAAGCCTTGACCGGTGCCCTGGAGCGAACAACCGTCGCCACCGCCGCGGCCATCAAACCGGGCGATCAACCACCCACCGGTGTCAAGCTGCGCGCCAGCGGCGGGCTCAGCGATTTCAGCGGTGCCAGCGCCAACAACCCGGTGCCCGGCGCAACCGGCTGGCGCGGACGTATCGACGAATTGCAATTGCGCAGCGGCGCCGACCCGAAGGCCGCGTTGGCGTTGCGCGGCAAGGAGATTGCGCTCGAAGCGCGTTGGGCCGGCACCGCGCCGCGTCTGTCGGTTCAACCGGGCCGACTCGAAATGCAGGCCGGGCCGACCGTCGCTGCGCTGCGCTGGCAACGCATCGAGTTGCAGGCGGCTGCGCCGGCTGCCAAGGGTCAGCCGGCCAGCGCAGCGCGAATCGATATCGACGCGGAACTCGAGCCGCTCGAAGTGGCCCCGCTGCTGGCCCGGTTTCAACCAGACTTCGGCTGGGGTGGCGACCTCAAGATTGGTGGCCGTTTCGTGGTGCAAAGCACGCCGCGATTAAGCGCCGATATCGTGATCGACCGGCGCGGCGGCGACCTCAGCGTGACCGACGAAGCCGGCGTGCGACGGCTTGGCCTGACCGATTTGCGGCTGGCAGTGAAAGCCGATAACGGTATCTGGAATTTCACCCAGGCGCTGGCCGGCACGACCGTCGGCGTGGCGTCTGGTGCGGTGGTTGCCCGCGCCGGTTCGGCCAGTAGCTGGCCCGACGCCAATACGCCGATCGAGGGTGTGATCGAGTTGCAGGTCGACAACCTGGGCACCTGGGGCCCATGGGTACCTGCCGGGTGGCGGCTGGGCGGCAACCTGAGAACCAGCGCCAGCATCGGCGGGCGGATCGGGGCGCCGCAATATACCGGCGCCCTGCGCGGGCACAAGATCAGCGTGCGCAATTTTGCCGAAGGCGTCAATGTCACCGACGGCGAGATCGGCGTCACCTTGAAGGGCGAAACGGCGACCATCGAAACCTTCAGCGCCAAGGCCGGCGACGGCACCCTCAAGCTGTCGGGAGTGGCCAGTTTCGGTGCCAAACCGCAGGCCAGTCTCGGCTTGGTTGCCGACAAGTTCCAGTTGCTCGGCCGGGTCGACCGCCGCATTGTCGCCAGCGGCCAGGGCAAGCTCGAACTCGGCGAAAAAAAGATTGCCCTGAACGGCAAATTTCGCGTCGATGAAGGCCTGATCGATTTCACCCGTGGCGATGCGCCCAGCCTCGGTGACGACGTGACGGTGGTCCGCGCCAAACGCACGGCCGACGGCAAGCTGATCGATGTGGCGCAGCCCAAAGGTGAAGTCAAACCGCCGCCGCCGAAAAAATCCGAAGCTGCGCGCGCGGTCGATCTGGACTTGCGTGTCGACCTCGGCCAGGCCCTTCGCTTGAAAGGGCGCGGCCTGAATACCGGCCTGCGCGGCGAGCTGCGCGTCACCTCGCCAGGCGGCAATCTGGCGGTCAACGGAACCGTCTCGACCGTCGATGGCACCTTCAAGGCCTATGGTCAGAATCTGAAGATCGAACGCGGCAGCGTGATCTTCGTCGGCCCGGTCGACAACCCGCGACTCGACATCGAGGCGGTGCGGCCCGATATCGATGCGAAGGTCGGCGTGCAGGTCGCCGGTACCACGTCGAATCTGCGCATCCGCCTGTTCTCCGAGCCTGAAATGTCGGAGGTCGACAAGTTGTCACTGCTGGTGCTCGGCCGCCCGACCGAAGGCCTCGGCCGCGCCGAAACCGCGTTGTTGCAGCGCGCTGCGTTTGCCCTGCTGGCCGGCGACGGCGAAAGCACGACCGACAAGATCAGCCGAGCGCTCGGGCTGGACGAATTTTCACTGCGCCAGGCCGACGGTGGCGATGTCAAGGATACGGTTGTCAGCCTGGGCAAGCAGGTCTCGAAAAGTGTCTACGTCGGCTACGAACGCGGCTTGAATGCCACGTCGGGCAGCTGGCAGCTGATCTACCGGATTGCCCAGCGCTTCACGCTGCGCGCGCAGGCCGGATTTGAAAACTCGCTGGATCTGATCTGGACCTGGCGCTGGCAATGAAACAACAGTGGTCAGCAACCCATACCAGCGCGGGCATTTGGTAGCATCCGCGCTCGCCAATCCGAGTGGCCGCCGTAGTTCAATGGATAGAACGGGGACCTCCTAAGTCTCAGATGCAGGTTCGATTCCTGCCGGGGGCGCCAGATCTCGAGTGGGGATTTCGAAAGGATCCTGGACGCCAATGACTTCGGTTGGTCGTCGCATCGTTGTCTCCAGCCGTGGCGAAACTGCTGAAGGTGAATATGAAAGCAGCCCTGTCGGCTGAGGCTGGCGCCTGATTGAAGCGCTACTTGGGTGGGCAGGTTTCGACGCAGGTGATGTACTTTTTCTGACAGGCAGCACCGGCGGGCGTCGTTGTGGCGATGACCGCACCATCGAATGCGCACGATGAGTGGGTGTCTGCGCACCAGCGGGCGCAGGTTGTCTCGACCTGAGCCACGTCCAGAACAGGTTTTCCAGTGCTGCATGCTGCGAGCAGAAGCATTGAGCCGAGCGTGGCAAATTTCATGGCGATGTCTGGACGGTCTCGTGATGCAAATGATGGCGCCCAACGCCAGATTGTGATGTTGTCATCTTCCTCGTGGCTCGCTTTCATCATTGTTGAAAAGGCAGATAAAAGAAAAGCCTCGCAATGCGAGGCTGAAAGCAAAGGTGAATCTGGAAGACGAGAAGCTTATTTCTTCTTGCCGACTTCATTGCCGATCACGCCGCCGACAGCTGCGCCACCGACCGTGCCAAGCGCACCGCCATCGCTCAAGATCGAGCCGGCCACCCCGCCGATAGCGGCGCCACCGACCATGGCTTTATCCTGGTTGGACATCCCAGCGCAGGCTGTCAGCGAGGCTGCAGAGATGCAAAGGGTTGCCACTGCACAAAAGCGGGAAATCGAGGTCATGGGGGTACTCCTTGGGATGGCTTGACGATGACCCAGAATCGCCGATCGGTGTTCGCACTGCAATCATCCAAGTCCTCTTCTGTCCGTGCGACATATCTGACAAGCTGTGTCATGTCACCCCAAGCCCGACGCGGTCGATCGAACTCAGCCACGTCGGGCTGCGTCGTCTCACCTGCCTGGCCGGGTCGGCGTTCGCATTTCATCGGCGCCGCCGCGTGACTCGATCCCAGCCACCGCTGTTGTCGTGCTGGGTGGAGGTGCGGAGCGCCGCTCGATGGTGGCTTCGGCGCGCTGGAGGGGCAGGTATTGCGGGTATTCGCGCTGCACGAAATCGATCAGGTATTCACGTACATGGCAGCGCAGATCCCAGGCGGCAGATGCCGATGCCGCGGTCACCAGGCAGCGCAACTGGATCGATTCGCGCTCGGCTTCGGTCACCTGCAGCAGCGCGATGCGCTTGTCCCAGTGCTCGGACATGGCGCAGGCGCGCTGCAATGCCTCGCGCAACGGCGCCAGCGGCATCCGGTAGTCGACGTACAGAAATACCGTGCCGATGATTTCCGAGCTGCTGCGGGTCCAGTTCTGGAACGGTTTCTCGATCCAGTACTGCAGCGGCACGATCAACCGGCGCTGGTCCCAGATGCGCACCACGACATAGGTGCCTGTGATCTCCTCGATCACGCCCCATTCGTTTTCGACGATCACCACATCGTCGATGCGGATCGGTTGGCTGAGGCCGATCTGCAGCCCGGCGATCAGGTTGCCGAGCACCGGCCTGGCTGCAAAACCGGCCACGATACCGACCACACCCGCCGACGCCAGCAGGCTGGCGCCGACCTGACGCACCGCCGGAAAACTCATCAGCGCCAATGCCGCGCCGATCAGGATCACCAGCCCCGTGGCCAGGCGTGACAGCACCTGGGTCTGGGTGCGGATGCGGCGGGCATCGAGGTTGTCGGCAGCATCGAGGGGATGGGCTTGCGTCACTGCACCGGCCGCGCCACTGACCCCGGCAGCAAGCAGCCAGGTCAGTGCAGCGATCAGCAGCAAACCGCTGATACGCTCGATATTGGGCAGCCAGGCCAGGCCCGCTGGCGCCTGGTCGAGCACCGAATTGAGCGCCAGCAGATAGATCAGCCAGCGCGCCGGCTGACGCACGGCGACCGCCAACGTGGCGGCCATCGGCGAGTTTCGGCTGGCTCGGCGAACCACCCGCTCGCCAAGGCGGAAGATGGTTTCGGCAATCAGCAGGGCCACCAGGGCCGCGCCGATCATCGGCAGCCAGTCGGCAAGGGTAGGCAGCAGCCACTCAGGAAGATTCATCGGCTGATCGAGCAGGATCCATGCCGAATGTTACGTTGCTGCGCCTGTGCGACTCGGTGCGTCACGCAAAACGCCCGTGCAGAAACCAGCCGGACTGGCGGTCGATGGCCGATCCGGCCACACGGCTGTCGGCGTCAGTCTCGCGCGGTGGCAGCCGGCCGCGGTAGATCCACACCAGTGAGCCGTCGCCGGCCTGGGCGATGAAATAGTCGCGCTCGGCCAGCGCGGCATCCCACCAGCCGGTTTCGATTCGCTCGGGGCCGCACAGCAACTGCAGCGGCTGGCCATCGAGCAGCGGGCGACGCTGGCGCTCGGCCAGCGCCTCGGCTTGCGGCAGCAGCCACACCGGTTGCTGCAAGGGCACGGCGCCATCGCCCGACGAGGTGCTGCGGCGGTGTGGCGAGGCGGTTGCCCAATGGCCGTCGAAGGGCTGGGCGATGCTGGCGCGTTCGGGCCGGTGGTCGTCGACCCGCACCAGCCGCTGCACCTGCTCGCCGCCGAGCCGGGCCTGCAGCCGCTCGATCAACCGGATCAGTCCTTCCTTTTCGTTGTGTGCAGTGGGAAACAATTCACCATTGGGTGGCGCGCGGTGAACCAGCGTGCGGCACAACAGCCGCAGCTCCAGGGTCGGCGCAACCAGTTGCAGCTGGGCCAGGCGTTCACGCAGCAGCAACTGCAGGTGATCGGCATCACACGAGGCCTCGGTCAGCGCGATTTCGAGCTCGCTGGCCGGTGGGGTTTCGGCATCGCTGCGATGGCGGCTTTCGTGCAGCATCTGCAGCGTGAAGCAGCCGACCCGGCCCTGCTGCGCCAGCGCCCAGACCACCAGCCGGTTCAGCAGCACCCGCGCACCGTACAACACCTGCTCGGTGGTATCGGCACGCGCCAGCAGTTCGAGCCGGCTGCTGAACTGCGGCGGCAGGCTGATCGGCTGGCGCGGATCGGCGCAACGGCCGAAGGCCCGATCGATCTCGGTCAGCAGAGCCTGACCGAACCGCCGCGCCAGGCCGCCGCGCGGCAAGCGGCGCAATTCGCCGATCTGGCGCAGGCCGATCGCCTGCAGTGCGTCCCGGTGTTCGGCCGCAGTGGCCAGCAAGCCGACCGGCGCAGCGTCGAGGCAACGAATGGTTTGGGGCAGATCGGTGCAATGCAACTCGCCCTCACCCGGCGTGGCCAGGCGGCACAGCAGCGTGGCGGCCTGCGCGGTCGGCGCGCTGGCAATCTGCAGTTGGTGACCGAGCGGCTGCAACGCGGCCCGCAGGCGCTGCAGCAGGCGCTCGAAGCCACCGAAATAACGCAGGCTGGCCTGCACTTCGAGCAGCACTGTGTGTGGGGCGGTCGGTTGCGGCGTCTTTTGCGTCAGCTGTGGCGCCGACATGCAGACCATCGGCGTGAAGGCGAGCGCCGCGTGGCTCACCGCTTGCAAGGCCAGCGAATCGCGCGCTGCATCGGCTTGTGCCAACACCAGTTGCGGTGCCAGCGCCAGCGCGGTGGCGCGTTTCATGCCGGTGCGAACGCCCAATGCCTGGCCAGCCTGGTCGACATGAACAATGTGCTGGGCATCGACGATTGCCAAGGCCTGGCCAGCGCCGAACCCAGGCTGACAGGCCACCGTCTCGAGCGACAGCAACGGCAAGTGCAAGGCGATCCACAACATGCGCGGCCCCGCCTCATCGGCGCCGCGGCGGCTCGAGGTTGATGAAGGTGGCGGCGGGCAGATCTTGCGCAAGCGCTGCCGATGCCGATCGCCGCACAGCTGGGCCAGCCACCGCCGCGCCGGCCAACGCGCGCTGCGTGGCCAGGCTCGACAAGACCGGCGGCAGATCGAGTTGCAAGCTGGTCTCGAGCGGCGGACCACGACGCTTGAGCACACGCAGCAGCAGCTTGTCGCCACCACCCGGGCGCAACGCCAGCCGCAGCGGCGCGGCGGTGGGCCGCTGCCGGGCTTCAAGCTCGCGCATCACGAAGGCCGGGCCGTCATGGGCCTGAGCGGCCAGTTGCAGACGGCGCAGCCGCTCGGCACGCAAGCGCGGCGGCAGCCAGGCCACCACGGCGCCGACATGGCCACTTTTCAGTGCCTGCTCAAGCGCCCACAGGCTGTCGGCGCCCGGAATCACCCGGGTTCGGGTATTGACGACCAGCAATTGCGCCACCTCGATGCCGAGTTCGCCAAGCGCCTGCGCTGACAATTGAGCCGGCGGGTCGAACAACATCACCAACCGGCCCTTGCGCTGCGCCGCAGCCAGACTGTGGGCCAGCAGGCGGATTTCGCCGATGCCGGGGTGTGGCAGCAGCATTTCGGTGAGCACCCGCCGCGGCCAGCCACCGCCGGGTAGCTCGGCATCGAGTTGCACAAACCCGCTGGGCAGCGGTTGGTCGACCTGGCGGCCCAGCTGGTGGCCGAGCCACAGCGCGGGGTGCAGGGATTCGGGTGACGGTAGCGCTCGCCGCTCGGCCACGCCAAAGCCCGCATCCGGCCCTGCTCCCACGCGCGGCAACGGGTGCGCCGGTGCCTGCCCTGCCGCCGAAGCGACGGCAGCAGCGGCGGCCAGCGCGGCCACGGTCTGGGCAGGGGGAAGGGGTTCCATTTGAAAGCTGCAGGTCCATGGGGATCCAGATGGTCTGGAGTACTGTATTTATGTACAGCATATCCCAGTGACGACTGCAGGTAAAGACCGCTCCCCCGATTGGGGTCAATTTCCCGGCCTGCTGCGCCGACCAGCAGGCGCAACCGTGGCCGGCCAAACCTTCAGCGTCTGGCGGCGGCGGTCAGCGGCTCGATCGAAAAGGCGAAGCTCGCCTTGTCCAGTGGCTTGTGGCAGGCCAGACACTCGGCCTGATTGACGCCTGCACGCATTTTTTTCTCGGGTGTGAACACCGCGTAGTTCCAGTCGTCGTTGCGCAGCATGTCGGGAATGTCACGGCCCCAGCCTGCCTCACGGCCCATGATTGCGTAGGCCAGCAAACGATCCTGGACAAAAAAGCCATCGGCACCCAGCACCGGTTTCTTGTCATCATCCAGCTTGGCAGCGTGTTGTTCCAGCACCAGCACCGAGCCGTCGGGAAGCGGGCGCCCTTCACGGGCCGCCTGCAGCGCCGTTGCATTGGCATACAGATAGCGCACCTGATTGATGTCGGACCGGTTCACCGTCTGGTACATCGTGAAACCGGTCGGGTAACCTTGCGGCAAGATGGCCGACGTCTTGACGAGGCTGGGCAGAAAATCGGACTTGGCAGCGGCGACGCCGGCTCCCGGCAGCGAGGAGAAGTAGGCTGCCACATTGGTGATTTCCGCCGGGCTGAGCTGGGAGGCGATTGCCCCCATCACCGCATTGCGCCGGGTGCCCGCCTTCAGCGCACGCAGTTGCGCCTCCAGGTAAGCCGCCTTCTGCCCCGCCAGGTTCGGAATGGTGTCGGTCACGCTGACCCCGTTCGCGCCGTGGCAGGCGGCGCAGACGGCGGTGGCTCGGGCGCGCCCGGCCTCCAGGTTGGCAGTCGGCGCTGCGGATTGGCTCCAGGCCGTGCCTGAGGCCAGGGCGGCCAGCATGATGACCAACGGGGTCGACGCTCGTTTCATGACGTTTCTCCTCCAAACCACACACTACGCAACCGGTCGGGGGGCGGATGCCGGTGCAATCGGACTATCGGCTGGAAAGAAGACGGTGTTTTCCCTTGGATGCCGAGCGCGCGTCATCGCCGGGTCATTCGGCATCGAGTTGGAACAGGCCGCCGGCTGCATGCCAAGATCAGGGCGATGTCACTCGCCGCACCTCGGTCACCTGGAACACCCTGCCCTTGCGGCTCGACCCAGCCCTACGAAGCCTGCTGCGGCCTCTACCATGCCGGCCCGCTGGCATTGCAGGCGCCCGACGCGCAGCGCTTGATGCGCTCGCGCTACAGCGCCTATGTGCTGCGCCTGAGCGACTATCTGCTGGCCACCTGGCATCCGACGACCCGCCCGGCCTCGCTTGAGGCCGATCCACCCGGATTGCGCTGGCTGGGGCTTGAGGTGCGCCGTTTCGAGACGGTCGATGCCGACCAGGCAACGGTCGAGTTCGTCGCCCGCAGCAAACTCGGCGGGCATGCCCAACGGCTGCATGAGACCAGCCGTTTCATCCGCGAAGACGGGCGCTGGTATTACCTGGACGGCGCCTGACCGACCGGCTACCGACCGCTACCCCGCACGTCAGGCCTGGCGCGGCGGCTGAGCCAGCCCCGGGCGGCCGGCAGCGCCGCGCCGTCCGATCAACCCGACCAGTTCGTTGACCGCCAGCGCACCCAGCACCAGACCGCCGCCGACCAGCACCTGCGGCAGCGGCCGCTCGCCCGCGCCGAGCCAGGCCCAGGCGATGCCGAACACCACTTCGAGCAGGCTCAACAGTGCCAACTCGGGGGCCGACAAGCCACGTGCCACCTGCACCGCCAGCATGCAGGGCAACGCCAGCTGAAAAACACCCAACCCGGCCAACCAGCCGACGTCATGCAACGAGCCTTGCAGCGGCCACGCAAACGGCAGACTGACGGCACACGACAACAAGGCGCCGATCAGCAAGGCAGGCGTCAGATCGGCCGCAGCGCTGCCCGCCACCTGCCCGCTGCCGGCCGCGCTGCTGTTGCGCTGCAAGGTGATCCAGTTGACGGCAGCGGCCAGCGGCACCGCCAGCGCAACCAGCGTGCCGAGCAGCGCCTCGGGTTCGGCACTGATCTTGTGGCCGTACATCCAGGCAATGCCGATGCCGGCCAGCGTGATCGCGACCCAGGTGCGCCGGGCAACCGGCGCGCCGAGGATGAACCGCGCCAGCAGCGCGGTCAACAGCGGTGCCAGACTCATCGTGATCAGCACATTGGCCACCGATGTGAGGGTCAGCGCCAGCATGAAACAGGTGAACATCACCGACCACATCAGGCCCGACACCAGCAACGGCCGGCCGCCTCGCGCAAATACCGTGAGCGCTGCCCGGCCGCGTGTCCAGGCGAAATAAAGGCCCAGCGTCAAGGCGGTAAAGGCGCTGCGCCAGAAGGTCACCTCGAAGCTGCGGGCCTGGTCGAGCTGGCGGGTGACCAGCCCGGCCGTGCTCCACAGCAGGGTGGCCACCAGCATGCCGATCAGCGCGCGGCGGTGTGTCACCGTGAGTTCGGCAATCGGCCGCAGCCGGTCAGCTCAGGTCGCCGGCAAGGCTGGCCAGGGTGGCCGGCTCGATCACCACATGGGCCGGGTAGTTGGTGTGATCGCAGCCGAGCTTGACGGCTGCGCCGGCGCGCACCGCCTGCCGCGCCGCATGGGGAAACTCGAACCGCAAGAAATGCACCGCCGAGGTCTTTTCGTCGGTTTCACGGTCCAGATCCTCATCGGCAATGGCGTAGATGCGGGCATGCCCTTCAACCTCGACGAACATGCGGTCCTCGACACCGATCAGCCGCGCCAGCTCGCGTTTGCGCTCGTGCACATCCGGGTATTCGATCAACATCGTCGCCTTCCAGTTGCTGCCATCAGGCACCAGCGCCTGATAGGCGTCGATCTCGCTGCGGATGCCGTCCTCGTCGAAGATCTTCTCGATGTGCAGCATCTCCTGGATCTGCCGGCGGATGCTGGTTTCATCCTCGAACTGCACGTTCAGATGCTCGCCGAGATGCACCGATCGCAAGCGGCGGTGCGCAATCGCATCGGGCTTGCTGCTCTTGCGAATCTTCGAGTAGGCCTCGAGGGTCAACAGGCTGTCGCGGGTGATCGGTTTTCTGCTCATCACTTGGCTGTGTTCATTCAAGTCCGTAAGCCATCCGCATCAGGCTCAGCGGATGAGCCAGCCGGGCAGCCGGCAGGCCGTTGACCTGCAGGCCTTGCTGGATGTGGTGGCCGGCCAGTTGGCAATCCGAGCTGATGAAATCGGGCTGATCCCGGGCCATCGCCTTGAAAACCGGTTTGCCGATCTTCATCGCGATCGGGTGGGTGGGGGTCTTCACACCGTAGGTTCCGGCATGGCCCGAACAGCGCTCGACGGTATTCAGTTTCACCTCGACCTGCCTGCCGATCAGCTTGAACATCTCTTCGGTCTTCTTGCCGATATTCTGCACCCGGCCGTGGCAGGGGATGTGATAGCTGACCTTGCCGAGCGCGGTCTTGAAATCGGTCTTCAGCAGGCCGTCGCGGTTGCGCGCGATGAAATATTCGAACGGGTCGAACATCGCCTTCTTGACCGCCTGCGTATCGGCGCAATCGGGAAACATCAGCGGCAGCTCCTGCTTGAACATCAAGGTGCAGCTCGGGATGGCGGTGATGATTGCATAACCGTCATTGGCATATCTGACCAGCACCGGGATGTTGGCCGCCTTGTGCTCGGCGACCGAATCGAGATCGCCCAATTCGAGCTTGGGCATGCCACAGCATTTTTCCTTGTCGACGATCACATACGCAATCTCGTTGTGCTCGAGCAGCTTGATCAGATCGTGTCCGATGCCAGGCTCGTTGTAGTTGACATAGCAGGTCGAAAAGATCGCCACCTTGCCCGGCGTGCGCTCACCGTTGGTGACCACCGTGGCGCGGCCTTGCTTGTCGGCGCTCCAGCGGAAGCGCTTGCTGGCCAGTTCAGGCAGCCAGGCGTCGGGGTGCACGCCCAGCACACCGTCAAGCACCTTGCGAACCGGCCGGGTCTTGTTCAAGACATTGGCCACCTGCACCACCACCGGAATGCCGGCAAACTGGCCGTGCACATCGGTCGATGCCAGCAGCTTCTCGCCGCCACCGACCCCGCCCTGCTTGAACTTGATCGCCTTGGCGCGCAGCATGGTGTGCGGGAAATCGACATTCCACGGATGCGGCGGCGTATACGGGCATTTGGTCATGTAGCACAGGTCGCACAGATAACACTGGTCGACCACCTTGGCATAGTCGGCCTTGGCAACACCGTGAACCTCGCCGTCTTCGGTCGCATCGACCAGATCGAACAGGTTCGGAAACGCCTGGCACAGGCTCACGCAGCGACGGCAGCCGTGGCAGATGTCGAAAATCCGCTCGAGCTCGGTGTTGCAGGCCGCCTGGTCGTAGAACGCGGGGTTTTTCCAGTCGATCGGGTGCCGCGTCGGTGCTTGCAGGTTGCCTTCGGTGGCCATCGTGGCGTCTCCTCGCGTTGGTGATGCGGCCCCATCAACGAACAAGGGGCATCACGCCCCTTGTTGATCACCGCAGTCGGTTGCTCAGTCGACCAGTGCGTCGAGCGCCTTCTGGTAACGGTTGGCGTGCGAGCGCTCGGCCTTGGCCAGCGTTTCGAACCAATCGGCGATTTCATCGTGGCCTTCTTCGCGTGCGCTTTTGGCCATCCCCGGATACATGTCGGTGTACTCGTGGGTCTCGCCGGCAACCGCAGCCTTCAGGTTGTCGCGGCTCGAGCCGATTGGCAGCCCGGTCGCCGGATCCCCGGTCTCCTCGAGAAACTCGAGGTGGCCGTGGGCATGACCGGTTTCACCCTCGGCGGTGGAGCGGAACAAGGCAGCCACGTCGTTCTGGCCCTCGATATCGGCCTTGTTTGCAAAATAAAGGTAGCGACGGTTGGCCTGCGACTCGCCTGCAAAGGCGTCCTTCAGGTTCTGCTCGGTCTTCGATCCTTTCAGTCCCATGGTTTTCTCCAGCGTTGAAAAACGGATGTGACGATGGCCCGCCGCCAAGCAGCGAACGCTTTGCTACCGTAGCGCAGCAGCGCAGCGCAGCCCATGCAAAGCTTCTATGTCCCACATAGCGTCAGGCTATTCAGGATCGACGGCAAATAGGGCATCACCGTCATGCTGGCGTCAGCCCCAGCAGTTCGAGCGCCAACGCATGCAGCTGCGCCTGCGGATCGACCAGTTCGTGCACCACCGTGAAGTGGTTGGTCGCCGGCACACTGGCCACGTGCGGCACCGCAAACGGCCCCCAGGCGTCGGCAATCAACTGGTTGTGGCGATGAAATTCGGCCGACTCGTCCGCCCCGACCACCGTGATCAACGGATGCGCCGGCGCCGGGAAACGTGCCGGGCTGAGCCTGGCCACACTGTCGGGCGTCAGGCGCAGGTCGCTTTTCAGAAAACCGATCTGGCTGATGGCGTCGAGGTCGTACAGCCCCGAAATCGACAAGGCCGACATGACCAGCGCCGCCGGCAGATCGTCGCCTTGGCTGCGCCAATCACAGCACAACATCATCGCCGCCAGGTGGCCGCCGGCCGAGTGCCCGGCAACAACGATGCGTTCAGGGTCGCCCCCATGACGCGCCACGTTGCGGAACGTCCAGACCAGCGCACGAACCATCTGCAAGGCAATCGTCGAGATGTCCACGCTCGGGCACAGCCCGTAGTTGGGCACGACCACCGCCGCGCCCGCCTGGACGAAGGCCGGCGCGACGAAGGAGAAATCCTTCTTGTCGAGCGATCGCCACCAGCCGCCATGAATGAAGACCAGCACCGGTGAGCCATCGCGCGCGGCCGGAAAGACATCGAGCTTTTCAGCAGCCGAGCGGCCATAAGGGACGTCGAGCTCGCAGGCCATCCGGCTGCGCGCCAGCGCCGAAGTTCGATCCCAGCGCTCGAAAATTGCCGGGTGCTCGGGAACGTTGGCGCGGTTGTCGTATTGGCTGTCGAGCCAGTGAGGATCGCAGACGGTCATTGCTGCTCCGGTCGGTTGGTCGTCAAGATGAACGCAGGTCGACGTTCTAACCCGAGGTTGATCAATCTGCCAGACGGGAGGTCTCTACTGTGGAGGGGAACGCACACTCCGCCGGCCAAGCGGTCGTGCCACCCTCGAAGCCCAGCGCAATTTGCTAAACTCGCGCCCGAAGTGGGGGGGTAGCTCAGCTGGGAGAGCGTCGCGTTCGCAATGCGAAGGTCGGGAGTTCGATCCTCCTCCTCTCCACCACTTTTCGAGGTTTATGCGGGTTGCCGAGGGCTCGCCTTGCCGAAGAACTGCTGGCGAGTCTTGATCCCCACGATGCCGCGGTGGAGAGTCGCTCGGGATGAAGAACTTTTTGTCGCCGCATCGACGAGGTTGAGCGCGGCACCGTTCAATTGATTCCGGCCGATCAAGCGTTGGCGCAAGTCAGGCGCGCCATCGGCGGGTGAAGCCAGCCGCCATTTACCCTGAAGCACTGGCTGAGCGTCACGGGACTCATGTCCGCGAGAGATCCGCGGCAAACGGCAGCCGATACGTGCGGTCCCGGAACACATCCGAGCGGTTCGTTCGGAACTTTCACTTGAAACAAGGCCGTGCCATCGGCTTCTGACACCTTCAGACCGAGCGCAACAAGCGGCTATCGCGCAAGGCTTGGCGCGCGCGCACGATCAGCGGCGCGAATGTATCGCTCTCACCAAGATGAGCGATGTACATCACCCGTGGCTCCAGTGCAGGCCGCGTTTGCAGGACCCTCAACTTGCCGCTGCGCAGTTCGTTCGCGATGATGGCAGGCGGCAAGATGGCGATGCCGTGACCAGCGGCAATCAACCGTGCCATCAATGTCAACGAGTTGCAGCTGCTCACGGCTGCCGGTTCCAGCCCGGCGCTGGCAAACCACTCACGAGTCATCTGGTATACCGACGACGGCTGCGGATTGCTCAGCACGGTGACTCGCGAAAGATCGTCCGGACGCAGTGTCCCCTCGGGCAGCTTCAAATCGCGGCCGGCGATCCAGCGCAGTTCGATGCGCCCGGCGGGCTCGATGTGAACGTGCTCGCCAACCTGCGGGTCGGTGAGGATGGCCAGGTCGATCTCTCGCGCGTTCAACTTGACAGACAGTGCACTGCCGATGTCCAGTGTCAGCGCAATCTCGAGATCCGGAAAATCATTGACCAGCCGCGGCAACAGACGCGGCAGCACGATCAGCGCCACCGATTCAACTGCGCCCAGCCGCAGCAGCCCGCGCATCGGAGCGGGGGTGCGGGCACGGCGTGTGATCTCGTCGCCGAGCTTGAGCATGCGCTCGACGATGCCGACCAGATCGCGTGCCGCTGGGGTGATCTGCGCGCGGCGCTTGGCGCGGTCGAACAGTTGCTGGCCGAGCACACCTTCCAGTTCGGCAATTCGCGCTGACACCGTCGGCTGCGTCAAGCACAGTTGGCGCGCCGCTGCGTGGAAGCTGCCGAGCCGGGCGATCCAGTAGAACGCCTCCAGCTGGGCAAGGGTCGCTTTCATGATCGACTTTCTCTATCAATCAATTGCACGATTTTTGATTATCACCTATCAAGTTGGTGGCTTTAGAGTGCGCCTCAAGCGAGCTGTTCGTTCCGATGCCCACCAACGCCAAAAACCACCCGCACCAGATCGGCATCGACGTCGGCGGCACCTTCACCGACCTCGTCGTGGCTACCGCAGACGGCGGCTTTCGTACGCTCAAGGTGTTGTCCACTCCGAGTGAGTTCAGCACCGGCATCGTCAACGGCTTCAACGCATTGATCGATGCCCAGGTGCTGCAGCCGGCTGCATTGAGCCGCCTGGTGCACGCCTTCACTGTCGCCACCAATGCACTGCTGACGCGCCAGGGCGCAAAGGTCGGGCTGATCACCACCGCGGGCTTTCGCGATGTGCTCGAGATCGGCCGGCTGCGCATGCCGCGGCTGTACGACATGGACTGGGACAAGCCGCTGCCATTGGTGCCACGGCGCCATCGTTGCGAGGTCGATGAGCGCATGGCCGCCGACGGCAGTGTGGTCCGCGCGGTCGATGCGGACAGCGTCGACCGCGCCATCGACACCTTGCTGGCGGCCGGCGTGGATTCGATCGCGGTCTGCCTGCTGCACGCCTACCGCAATCCGGCCCACGAGCAACAAGTGGTGGCGCAGGTACGGGCGCGGGGGCCGCAGATCGCCATCTCCGCGTCGCACCAGGTGCTGCCTGAGATCCGCGAATACGAGCGCACCAGCACCACCGTGGTCAACGCCTACGTCAAGCCGGTGGTCGATGCCTACCTCGGCCGCCTCGAAGCCTCAATGCGCGAGGCGCGCGTCGGCGCACCGCTGTTGATCATGCAGTCGGCTGGCGGCGTGATGCAGGCGGCCGCGGCGCGCGAGCTGCCGGCCTACTGCGTCGAATCGGGTCCGGCCGCCGGCGCCATCGGTGCTGCTGCTCTGGGCCGCATGCTCGATCTGCCCAACGTGATTGCCTTTGATATGGGCGGCACCACGGCCAAAGCCTGCCTGATCGAGGACGGCGAACCGCGGCTGACCGACGAGATGGAAGTCGGCGCCGGGTTGAACAGTCGGCCAACGGCTGCTCAAGGGTGGTGGTTATGTGGTTCGCGCGCCGACCCTGGATCTGGCCGAGATCGGCGCCGGCGGCGGCAGCCTGGCCTGGGTCGATCGCGGCGGCGCCTTGCGCGTCGGCCCGGAAAGCGCCGGCGCCATGCCCGGCCCGGCTTGTTATGGGCGCGGCGGCAGCCAGCCCACCGTCACCGATGCCAACGTCGTGCTCGGCTTTCTCAACCGCTCCCACCTGCTTGACGGTGCGATGCCGCTCGACGCCGCGGCTGCCGAGCGCGCGATCCGCCAGCACATCGCCGAGCCGCTCGGCTTGAGTCTGGAAGACGCCGCCTGGGGAATTCATGCGGTGGCCGACGCGACGATGGCGCGCGCGGTGCAGGCCGTGTCCAGTGAAGTCGGGCGGTCACCGGCCGACTTCACGATGATCGCCTTCGGCGGCAGCGGGCCGGTGCATGCCGCGACGTTGGCTGCCCATGCGGGCATCGCGCAGATCGTCGTGCCGCCGGCATCGGGCGTGTTCAGCGCGTTTGGGCTGTTGTTCGCTCGCATCGAGCATCGATTGGTGCGCACCCACTGGGTCGACACCTCGGCCGCAGACTTGCCCGCCATCGGCCGTCTGTTCGACACGCTGCTGGACGAAGGCAAGGCACTGCTGCGCGCTGAAGGGCTGCGCGACGACGCGGCCGAAATGGTCACGATGCTCGACCTGCGTTATGCCGGCCAGAGCTCGGAGTTGCCGGTGGCGGTGCAGCTGCCGCTGACGGCCGACGGCCTGCGCGCCGCGGTGGCCGGGTTCGAATTGGAACACCAGCGAAGCTACGGTTACGCGAACCCGGGCGAGCGCACGCAGATTGTCAACCTGAGGCTGCGCGCACGCTCGCGTGAAACCTCGGGGCTCAGCCTCGCGGCGAGCGCGGTCATGCCGGCGATACCACCGATGGCGTCCGTCGCCGCGCGCCAGGAATCCACACGCCGCCGCGTGCTATTTCGGCGCCGGAGCCGGATGGCTCGACACCGAGGTTGTGCGCCGCGATGCGATCGTGCCGCGACGAGGCCCGCTGATTGTCGAGGAATACGACACCACCATCGTCGTGCCACCTGACGCCGACGTTGCGCTGCGACGCCACCGGCAGCGTGCGCATTGCCTTCACTGCACCAGGCCTGAACCATCATGGCACGCGATCCGGTCCGACTCGAACTGCTGAAGAACGGCTTCGCGGCGATCGCCGACGAAATGGCCGCCACGGTGGTGCGCACGGCTCGATCCTTCGTCATCAAAGAGGCGATGGACTTCTCCACCGGCCTGATCGACGCGCATGGCCAGCTGATCGCTCAAGGTCTGTGCCTGCCCGTGCACATGGGCTCGTTTCCGCCGGCCATCGAGGCGGTGCTGGCGCGCTTCGGCGACGAGATCCAGGAAGGCGACGTCTATGCCACCAACGACCCCTATGTTGGCGGCGGCACGCATCTGCCAGACATCTATGTTTTCAAGCCGGTATTCCACAGCGGCACGCTGCTCGGCTTTGCAGCGGCGATCGGCCACCAGACCGACATCGGCGGCCGGGTGGCCGGCGGCAACGCCTGCGATAACACCGAAATCTTCCAGGAAGGGCTGCGTCTGCCGCCGCTGCGACTGGTCGAGCGCGGTGAACTGAAACGCGATCTGATGGACCTGCTTGCGCCTGAACGTGCGCCTGCCCGACAAGGTGGCCGGCGACGTGATGTCCACCATCGCCGCCTGCACCCGCGGTGAGCGCGGCCTGCAGGCGCTGGCCGAACGCTACGGCAGCGCCGGCCTGCTGAAGGCGATGGACGAGCTGCTCGACTACACCGAAGACATGACGCGCGCGGAGCTGGCGGCGCTTCCCGACGGCACGTGGCACTTCGTGGATTTCCTGGACGACGACGGTTTCAGCGAAACGCCGATCCCGATCCGCGCGCAGCTCACCAAGCGGGCGGCGATTCGCTGGAGGTCGACTTCGCCGGCAGCTCGGCGCAGGTCAAGGGTTCGATCAACCTGCCGATCTCGATGACGCAGTTCGGTGGTCTATGCCTGTGTACGCTCGATCATGGATCCTGCGTTGCCGACCAACAGTGGCTTCATGCGGCCGATCGTGATCCGCACCGAGCCCGGCAGCATCGTGCAGTCCGCTGACGCCGGCGCCGGTCGCGGCGCGCGGCCTGACCTCGATGCGGGTGGCCGAAGCGGTGTGGGGCGCGCTGGCGGGCATGCTGCCGCACAAGGTGTTTGCCTGTGGCGTGCAGGGCGATTTCGGCGTGACCATCGCCGGCTACGACGCCGAATCCAATCCCTTCGTGCTGCTGGAATTCCTGTTCGGCACCTGGGGCGGGCGGCCGAACAAGGACGCCAACGACGGCCTGTCCTCATTGGCGGTGAACTACTCGAACTCGCCGGTCGAAGTGATCGAGGGCGAGCAGCCGGTGCGCATCGAACGTTATGCGTTCAACCCGGATTCGGGCGGCGCCGGGCAGCTTTCGTGGTGGTCTCGGGCTGATCCGTGAGTATCGGCTGACCGGCGTCGACGAGGCCGTTTTGCAGGTGCGCAGCGATCGGCAGAAATTCCAGCCTTACGGGCTGGCTGGTGGCGAGCCCGGCGCCTTCGCGTCCAATTTCATCGTGCCAAGCGGCTCGACCACTGCCGAGCGCCTGCCCGGCAAATTCATGCGCACCCTGCGCCGGGGCGAGCGCTACAGCGCCGTGCTGGCCGGCGGTGGCGGCTGGGGCGAACCTGCGCAGCGCGAGCCGACGCAGGTGCTCGAAGATGTTCTCGACGGCAAGGTGTCTCGTGAAGCGGCCAGGCAGTCGTATGGTGTGGTGATCGATGCCGACGGCATCATCGACCATGCCGCCACCACCTCGCGGCGCGAACAGATGAAGCGCGAAGCAACCGGTGCGAACGCTCCATGAACCTGCCGGCCACCCCCTACTTGTCGGTCGATCTTTTGGCGTTCGACCGCAATGCACGAGTGATTGCCGATGCGGTGATCACTCGCGGCGGCAAACGGTGGCGGCCGCATGTCAAATCGATGCGTGCGCCTGAATTGGCGCGGCGGCTGCTCGACGCGGGCGCCAGCGGTGTCACTGTGGCCACGCTCGGCGAGGCGGCGCTCTGCGTGGCCGGTGGAATCGAAGACGTGATGATCGCCAATCAGGTGGTTGGTGCAGCGGCAATGGCGAAGCTTGCCGAGCTGAATCTGCACGCGAGCGTGGCGGTGTGCGTCGATAGCGAGGCCCACGTTGTCGCACTGGCCGAGGCCGCAACCCACACCGGCCGAAGACTGCCGCTGCTGATCGATGTCGATGTCGGCATGCGCCGCTGCGGTGTGCAGCCGGGTGACGACTGCGTGCTGCTGGCGCGCCGCATCGCCGCCGAACCTGCCCTGACGCTGCGCGGTCTGATGGCCTGGGAAGGACAGGCGACCCGGTTGCCACCCGGTGCCGATCGCGATGCGGAAATCCGTCGCGCGGTCGGGGAACTGACCGCATCGGCGCAAGCTTGCCGCGCGGCCGGCATACCGATCGAGGTGGTCAGCTGCGGTGGCACCGGCACCTTCACGCTGTCCAGCACGCTCGCCGGCGTGACCGAGATCCAGGCCGGCGGCGGGGCCTTCGGCGATCGGCGCGCACGCATCGACTGGCTACTCGAATTCGAACCGGCGCTGCTGCTGTGGAGCACCGTGATCAGCCGGCCGAACACGCGGCGCGTGGTTTGCGACGCCGGTTGGAAATCGGTGGCGCCGTTCCCTACACCGGCAGCGCCGTGCGGGCTGCAGCTGTGCGGCCCCGTACAACAGTCGGCAGAACACGCCAGCTTCGAGTTGGCGCACGACGATGCACAGCCGCGCATCGGCGAACGTCTGGCTTGGGAAGTGGGCTATGCCGACAGCACCCTGGTTCTGCACGATCAGTTACTCGCCTTCGACGGCGATGTGGAACCGCAGGTGTGGCCTTTGCCACGCCGCAGATTCGGCTGAGCGTCCCGATTCCCGACGCTTGATGAAAATGGACTGGTCAACAAGGAGAAGCGCATGAGCAGCATGACGAAACGGCGGCAGACGATGCAATGGATCGCGGCGGGCGCTCTGGCCGTCACGGCACTCGGCGCGTCGGCCCAGGCCGAACCAAAGGTCGACTGGATTCTCACGTCGACCGAAACCACCAAGGGCCACCACACCGTGGTCGACCTGCAGAAGTTCGCCGACGGCGTGGCCAAGCGCACCGGTGGCAAGTTCAACATCCGGGTGGCACTGGAAGGCGAACTTGGCTTCAAACGCGACGCCTATGTGCGTTCGCTGATGAACGACCAGATCCAGCTGTCGTCCTTCGACCCGGGTTTCCTGACGGCCCAGGTCCCGCACCTGGGTGTGTTCAACCTGACATTTTTGCAGGATGGCACGATCGAGCAATTGCTGACGATCGAGAAAGCCACCCGGCCGATGACCGCCGAGGCATTCAAGAAACTGGATGCGGTACCGGTGGCCTGGTTCGCCTTTACCAGCCAGGAGCTGATCAGCCGCGACCCGATTCCCGACTTCACCGACCTCAAGGGCATCAAGATCCGGGTCTGGCGTGAACTCGACGGCAAGCTGATCACGAAGATGAAGGGCACACCGGTGAACCTGCCCGGCTCCGAGGTCTACACGGCGTTGCAACGTGGCGTGGTCACGGCCGCCAATACCGGGACGCCGGCGATGGTCGATCGCTCGCTGCAGGAAGTCGGCAAGTTCCTGTACCGATTCGGCGGGCCGCCGGCCAGCCAGTATCTGGTGGCCAACAAGGCCGCGCTCGAACGCCTGCCTGCGGCTTACCGCCAGGCACTGATCGACGAGGGCAAGCTGCTGACCGAGCGTGCGCAGGAAACCGTGCGCAGCGAAGACGCCAAGGCGGTGGAGGTGATGGCCAAGGCGGGGGTCAAGGAATACAAGATTCCAGCCGACCAGCGTCAGCAGCTGCGCGCATTGGCTGAGCCACTGTGGAAAGAATGGGCGTCGGCCAACGCGCAGAACCTGGAAGCACTGAACCTGGCCAAACAGGGGCTGGGTATCAAGTGAGACGACGGCCACCGCAGCGCAGCCACGACGATCCGTTGCCGCCGGCCGATGCCGCCGGTCGAGCTGGACTCGCGGCGCGCGTTTCGTCGCTGCTGGCGATGGCCGCGCTTGCGGCGATGCTGCTGCTGACGCTGGCCAGCGTCGGTGGGCGGTTGTTGGGCCAGCCGGTGCTGTTCGCTGCAGAGGTGTCGGGCTACGCGCTGGTGGCCATCATTTTCGGCGGCCTGGCCTGGACCGACGTCGGTTCCAAGCATGTTGTCATCACGCTGGCCACCGACCGGCTGGCGCCGCATTGGCGCACCCGGTTGGCGCGGTTCGTGCACGCGGCGTCGATCGTCTTGATTGCCTGGCTGGTGTGGTTCACCTTGCAGCCGGTGCTGCAGGACTACCGCCTGCAAACGCGCTCATTGGCCGGCACCGGCTGGCCGATGTGGGCGGTGCAAACGCTCATTCCGTTCGGGCTGCTGTTGTTGCTGCTGCGCATGCTCGCCCACTGGCCGCGACGCGCGGATCGGGTCGGCGCCACCGACTGACGCCGCGCCCTCGCACAACGCTCATGGACCCGATCAACGCCGCTTGGCTGACGATGGGCCTGGTCATCGCGCTGATGGCCGCTGGTGTCTGGGTGTCGCTCGCGTTGCTGTTGTCGGGCTTGGCAGGTCTGGCTCTGTTCCACGGCAGCGCCGGCATCGCGTCGAGCGTATTCTTCGACAGCACCAACAGCTTCACGCTGACCGCGGTGCCACTGTTCGTGCTGCTCGGCGAAATTCTGGTCCGCTGTGGTGCGTCAGACTCGATCTACCGTGGCACCAGCCGTCTGGTGGCCTGGGCGCCGGGTGGTCTGTTGCACGCCAACATGGGCAGTTGCGCGTTGTTCGCAGCGATCTGCGGCTCGAGCCCGGCCACTGCGGCAACCATCGGCTCGGTTGCCATCCCGGCGCTGGAGCGGCGCGGCTATGACATGACAATGACGCTGGGTTCGCTGGCCGCCGGCGGCACGCTGGGCATTCTGATCCCGCCCAGCGTCAACATGATCATCTACGCGATGGTGGCGAACGCGTCGGTGGGCCAGCTCTTCATGGGTGGCGTCGTGCCCGGCGTGCTGATGACGGGCCTGTTCATGGCCTACATCGCCTGGGCGGCGTGGCGGCGGCCCTCGATCGCGCCGCGCGAACACGCGATGTCATTGCGCGGTGTGGCGCGCGGGCTGCTCGAATTGTGGCCGGCGTGGCTGCTCGGCGTGGTCGTGCTCGGCGGCATTTTCGCCGGGCTGTTCACACCCACCGAAGCCGCCGCCGTTGGGGTGGCTGGCGCACTGCTGGTGGCGGTGGCGATGCGTCAGCTGAACTGGGACATGCTGCAGGCGTCGCTGCGCAACACCGTGGCCATCAGCAGCATGGTGCTGTTCGTGTACGTCGGCGCGATGGTGCTGTCCAGCTTCTTCGGTGTGCTCGGCGTGCCCAAGCTGGCCACCGAACGAGTGCTGGGCCTGGACCTTGGCCCCTACGCGGTACTGTTCGCGGTGTGCCTGCTGTACCTGGTGTTGGGCTGCTTCCTCGATGGCATCTCGATGATTGTGCTGACCGTGCCCACGGTGTTGCCGATTCTCGAAGCGCTGGGCTTCGACCGGGTGTGGTTCGGCATCGTGCTGGTGGTCCTGTGCGAGATCGGCATGATCACGCCGCCGATGGGCATGAACCTGTTTGTCATCCAAGGCATATCCGGCCGCCCGCTCGGCCAGGTCATAGCAGGCGTCGTGCCGTTTTTCGTGCTGATGCTGCTGTGCCTGTTGATGTTGGTCCTGATGCCCGCGCTGGTGCTGGCACTGCCTGGCTGGCTGGGGCCGACAGTCTGACTGCATTTGCAGCGGTTGCCGTCGCTGGCCGCCGGCGGGGCACTCACGCTGACTCCGACCAAGCGGTCATTGCACCGAGCAACTTTTCTGGCCCGAACGGACGCCTACAGCTCACCACTTCGGTAGCCTCGCCTGCGATGCAAACTTGCAATCCCGGCTGCCCATGGACCGGCATTCAAAATCTGATCAATTCGAGCTTGAGCGCACGCTCTGCAAACCAGATGGCTGCCAGCAGCGCGATCGCCAGCGAACCCATCACCAGTACCGCGCGACGGTAGAAGGCAGTGCGCCGCAAGGCAAAAGCAAGCGGCAAAAAGACGGCGACGATCGCCAGCTGCCCCGCTTCGACACCGAGGTTGAAACCAAGCAATGCCAGCAGCAGCGTGGCCTGCGGCAGCCCGAGGTCGGCCAGCACGCTGGCGAAGCCGAAACCATGGATCAAGCCGAAGCCGAACGCGACCATCCAGCGTCGTCCCCGGAACAGTGGAAACACGTTGTTCATGGCCGCCAATACCACCGACGCGGCAATCGAGGCTTCGACGAGGCGCGACGGCAACTCGACGAGACCCAGCGTCGCCAGTGACAGCGTGATCGAGTGGGCAACCGTGAACGCGGTGACGATCTTCAGCACATCGATCAACGCGGGCCGAAAGCTTTCGACCGGCGTCCAGCGTCGGCTTTGCCAGACCAGCACCGCTGGCAGCAACAAGGAGAGCAGGAACAGGATGTGGTCGAATCCGATCCAGATGTGCCAGACACCCTCTTCGGCGTAAGCCGTGAACTGGGCCAGCCGGCTCGGCGCCGCCAGCTCGAACGTCTGATGGCTCGATGCCGGCGAGAAGATCGCCGTGCGCGACGCTCCGGCGACATCGAGGCGCAGCAGCCCGCGATGTTGGGGATCGAGTTCGGCGAACAAACGGTAGTCGATGCCGATCTGGTGTTCCGGCCGACGTGCACATTGCGCGCTGAAAGGCAACACCGTGTAGGCGCCGTCGGTATGGTTGTCGACCTGTTGTGGGCCCGCTTGCAGGCGACAGGCAACGCCGTCGGCATCGATCGCCAGGCGTGCCATCGCATAGGCGGCGATCTCCTCGTGCCTGGCGCGCAGTTCACCCCAGGTGATCTCGGCGTTGCCGTCGGCGTCGAGACCGATCGCATGGTCGAGGTCACGCAGCGCGATATCCCATTGGCCGGTGATCCGGCCATCGGCCCGCAGCTGCAGTGCGAGATAGCTGTCCGATGGTTTGTGGGCCAGCGCCGGCCCAGGGATTGCCAGCAGCAGGAGCGCAAGCAGCCCCAGGCCGCTCGAGCAACGCCAAGCAGCGCGCAGCGCGAAACTCACGACGGACTCGCCAAGCGCTGCGCCAGCGCCTGCAACACGACGCTTTCGACATGGTTGTCGGCCAGCCATTTCAATACCGGTGCCGCCGCCTGCGGATCGCGCGCTGCAACCGCCGCCTCGAGCAGCACGCGTGCATCCGCCGGTTCGCGCTGCACTTGATAGTTCGCGCTGGCCAGTGCCAGTGCGCTGCCCTTGTCGCCCTTGATCGCCAGCACGAAGCGCGACTCTTCTTTTTGATGCACGGTCTCGCCGCGCAACGCGGCAGCGGCAAAACGCGCCTGCAGGTCGGTGGTCCAGCGATCGAGCAATGGATCACCAGCCGCCTTCGCAGCCAATGTCAGCCGCAACAGCAGCAGGTCCGAGCGCTCGCGGCCTTTCAGCAACTCGAGCACCTCGCGCGGGCGACCTCGGTCGAGCAAGAAATCCGAATACGCGGCGAGCAGATAACCGTCGGTGATATCGAGTGCCAGCGCGGCGCGGAAGGCCTGTTCGGCAGCCGCGTAGCTACCGCGCCGTTCTTCGATCTCGCCCAGCCGGGTCAAGGCCCACAGGCGCGCAGCGGCGCTTGCCGGCGCCGAGCCCTGCGCCAGCGCCGCATGAAGCGACTTGGCCGCACCCGCGGCACGCCCGGTCAGCGAATCGATTGCGGCAAAGCAGGCGACGTCGATCAGCGGCTGCGCCATCGGCCGCATATGAGCGCAGTCTTCGCGGGCTGCCGCATACCGCGCCTGCACCAGGTGGATAGCTGCCAGCCAGGCCCAGGCATCACCGTTGCCCGCATCGATTTTCACGACGGCCTCGAGATCAGCCAGCGCCAGATCGAATTGATGACTGAACTGGAGCAGGATCGCGCGCATCACGCGCACAGCCGGCGGCGGCTGCGGCTCGTCCCACCACGGCGCAAGTGCCGCCTGCGCATAACCGATATAGCGCGGATCACCCTCGGCCGCCACCGCCTGGTAATACAGCTGCGCCAGCGCGACCGCCGCGTCCGGATTGTTCGGTTGCCGCGCGAGCTGCTCGCGCAGATTGCGCAGCGCACGCGTGCGCGGATCGTCGGCACGGGCGGGCAGGCGCTCGAGCACTTGCTGGTCGGAGTCGGGCAGATAGGGCGCGGCCAAACTGGCCGCCGCCGATGTCAGCAATGCCAATGCCGCGAGCAGCACTAGCAAGCTGGGTGGGTGCATGGGGCGGCGGTCGGGCACGGCCTGCAGTATCGACGCAGTCCGGCACGACCGGCCCAGCCTTGTCACAAAACTTTCTTTTCGGCGGGTCAACCGGAGCGGCGGATCAGCGTTTTACTCAGGCCGGGGTGACGCGGATCCTGCACTGGAGTTTCCGGTGCCAATGCAAGCTGAGCCGACGGTTTTTGATACCTTTCGTTGCATTTAAACTTGAAAGACTACGATGACCAAGCTCCTCCCCACCCTGACCCTCGCCCTTTGCGCGATCGCCTTCAATGCGCACGCCGCCTCCCACGGCGGTGCAGCACCGATGAAGGCCGACGCCGCCAGCATGCCGGCAAGCGGCGCCATGAAGGCTGACGCCAAGGACATGAAGAAGTCCGAAAAGGACGCGGCGAAGAAAGACATGAAAGAAATGAAAGAAGAGAAAAAGGAAATGAAGAAGGAAATGAAAAAGGAAGAAAAAAAGTAAGTTCTTCAGCTTGATCCCGAAAAGGCAGGATTCGATCCTGCCTTTTTGCGTTGGCAATCAGCGCAACCGTGAACGGCATGACCGACCGGATTCGGCTCGAGCGGCGTTCAGCCTTCAAACGACTGGCCGCAACCAGTCTTCAGCGCCTCAGCGGTCGCTCACCGAAGTCCAGGCGGCGGGGCACGGTTGGTACAAGAAAACCACGACGAACGGGCCGGTCGGCAACGAGTTCGGACACCTGCCGGTGCTCAGGCCGCCAACCGATGCTCGTAGTGAGGCCGAGCTCTATCCTCGAGAATCGCGTTCAGTGCCGTTGTGTCCGAACGGGCCGGATTCAGCCAGGCCTGCAAGTTTTCAGGACGAATCGGCACGATGCAGCGGTCGTGACCGGCCGCAACCACCTCGTCCGGTGGCTCGTCGGTGATGGCGGCAAACGACAGCAGGTCGGGTTCGCCTTCGCCGCCCTTCCAATGGGACCAGAGACACGCAACCAGCATGTGCTGGCCAGTATCGGGCTTGAACTCGAGGACCAGGTTCTCTTCCTTTTCACCCGCACGCAAGGCCCGTCGCTCCGTACGGTGGCGGGCCACATTTTCATAAAACGCGTCGACAACCATCACACCGTGCGAGAACCCGAACAGGTCCTTCCAGAAGCCCTGGAGGCTGTCGCGACGGGCGTTGTACGTCCCGGGAAACTTCGTGTCGTAGAACGCTGGTTTCCCCGCGGGACGGCACTGGTAACGCATCGGCTTGACGACCAGCTTGCCCGCTTCCATCACCATCACCGGGGCGTACTGGCCCGGGAAAATGCGTGAGTCCCGGTCGAGCGGCTCGCTGCGACGCAGGTCCACCAGCCGACCGAGGATCTGTTCGATCTTGCTTGCGGCGATGCGCTTGCTGTCGGTTGCTGCTTTCGTCGTTTTCGTCTCGAGAATGCGTTCGGCGTCTGCCAGGCGCTTGCGTTGCTTGAACAACTCCTGCTCGAATTCCATCGCCTGCACGGCATTGAATTCGTCGATCAACCGCTTGATTTCGCGCTCGGCGTCGGTCGTCGGTTCGAGGAATGGAGCTTCCATCCCCTTGGGAATCTTGACCTTGGCGTCGGTGGTGCGACGCCAGAAGAGGTCCATGAACTCCTTGACACTCAAATGCGCGCCGAAAAGGCGTGTGTACTTCCGGTAGTCGCTCCAGATTTGTGCGCTGTAGCACATCGTCTTCAGTCCTGTCAAAATCCTGACGCCAGTGTACGGAGGAGGCTTCGCAACCGCGCCGTCTTGTCGAACGCCCCTACTTGCTCAAGCGGCGGCAACCCGTGTGAAAGGGCTCATGTCATCACCCATCGCTGACCACGACGTCTGCTACCCGACAACGCCCGACGGCCGGTACTTCGTCGTGCGAGGTCGCCTCTGGCGCAGATCCAATCCCGATCTGCCGCCGGAGCACAAGGAGCAGCTTGTCCGGGCGCTGATGGATGCACGACGGGCTCTTCGAGGAAACCGGTCTCCGGAAGAACGCGCCTCGGCGCGCCGCGCCTTGGACGAAGCGAAGCAGCAGCTCGGCGAGCGCGGCGCCGCTTGGTGGACCGATGCGGAGCACCAGACTTCAATCGCAAGATGGCGCGAACCACTCCTTACGCAGACTGGTTTTCGAGCATCGAGTCCCCCGGAACCCGGGCGGGCCCGCCGGCTCGATCCCGTAGGCATTTGCCTGCAAGCGCATGGACCGATCGCTGGCAGCACCCGGTTGACCGATGCCGGAAACTCGGAATCCTCTATGACTGATGGAGACCGACGTGGCTGATGACAAGAGCATGACCGGCGGGCAGGATCGCACCCGCATCAATACGAGCCAGGACTACGAAGTGCAGGACTGGTCAAAGAAGTTCGGCGTCAGCGCCGATGAACTCAAAGCTGCCGTGAAGGCGGTGGGTTCCAACGCGAAGGATGTCGAGGCGCACCTGAAGGCCGGCAAGCGGTGATGCCGTGCGGGTTGCCACTTGGAACATCAACAACATCACCAAGCGGCTCGACCTGCTCCTCGACTGGCTTGCACGAACTGAACCGGACGTCGTCGCGCTGCAAGAACTGAAGACGCCGACCGCAGATTTTCCCGCCGCTGCGCTGCGCAGCGCAGGCTACGAATCGCTCGCGGTCGGGCAGCGCTCCTGGAACGGCGTGGCACTGCTTGCGCGTGGACACGAACCGCTCGCCGTGGTCACGGCGCTTCCTGACGACTCGAAGGACAAGGAAGCCCGGTATGTCGAAGCCGCCATCAATGGCGTGCTGTTCGGCTGCCTGTATCTCCCAAACGGAAATCCCCAGCCGGGACCGAAGTTCGACTACAAGATGCGCTGGTTCGAGCGTATGCGGCAACGCGCGGCGCGAGCTGTGGGAATCGGGCGAGCCCGTTGTTCTCTTGGGCGATTGGAATGTCGTTCCGACCGATGCCGACATCTACAAACCCGATACCTGGCGCGACAACGCCCTGCTGCAGCCGGAACCGCGAGCAGCCTTCGAGGCCGTGCTCGCCCAAGGGTGGACCGATGCTCTCAAGAAGACCCACCCAACCAAGACGCCATTCACATTCTGGGACTACCGCCGCAAGCGCTGGGAGCGCGACGCCGGCCTGCGAATCGACCACATCCTCGTGGGCGCACGTCTTGAGGTGGTGGATGCTGGCGTCGACCGCGACGAGCGAGGCAAGGAGAACACGAGCGACCATGCCCCAGTCTGGGCCGAGATCGAAGTCGCGAAGCGGTCACGCAGGCGAAAGACCTCGAAGGCAGTTGCAAAGGCCGCCCCCACGGTGCCAGAGGCACGCGCCACAGCATCGGCGAGCGAACCGCTGGCGCTCTACAACCGCAAACGCGACTTCCGCAAGACCGCCGAGCCTGCCGGCACATTGCCGGAAAGAAGCGGAGCAGGTGAGGCATCCCAGTTTGTCATCCAGAAGCACTGGGCGTCCAGGCTTCATTACGACTTTCGCCTGGAGTTGGACGGCGTGATGGTCAGCTGGGCGGTTCCCAAGGGTCCTTCGTACGACCCCGCCATCAAGCAGATGGCGATCCATGTCGAGGACCACCCGCTGACCTACAACACCTTCGAGGGCACCATCCCGAAGGGCGAGTACGGCGCCGGCACCGTCATCGTCTGGGACCGCGGGACGTGGGAACCTGTGGGTGACCCGCGCGACGGCCTGATCAAGGGCAAGATCATGTTCAAGCTGCACGGTCAGAAGCTGGCCGGCCTCTGGGAGCTGGTTCGCATCTCCAAGCCCGGCGAAAAGAAGCAGGACCAATGGTTGCTGTTCAAGAAGCGCGGCGACGCCTGGGCGCGCCCGCACGCAGCGTACGACGTCATCACCGCGCTGCCCGACAGTGTTGTCGAGCGGCCGCTCGGGTTGATCGAGGAACGTGAGCCGCGGGAGGCCGCGGATCCGGGTACGGCTTCGAAATCGACAGCAACCGCTGCACCGCCCGACCTGTCGAAAGCGGTGCAAGCCGCCCTGCCGGCGAAGCTTCGCCCGCAACTCGCCACACTCGCTTCCGGCCCGCCGCAGGGTGACCACTGGGTTGCAGAGAACAAGTTCGACGGCTACCGGATGCTCGCGCGCATCGAAAGCGGCAAAGCCCGGCTGCTGACTCGCAATGGCAATGACTGGACCGCCAAGCTGAAAGGGTTGGCAAACGAAATCGAGGCGCTGGGTATCGACACCGCCTGGCTCGATGGCGAAATTGTCGTGCTGAACGAGGCCGGGGTTCCCGACTTCAACCGTCTTCAGAACGCCATCGACAACGCTCGCAGCAAGGACATCGTCTACTTCCTGTTCGATGTTCCATTCCTTGCAGACAAAGACCTGCGCCAGGTGCCGCTGGTCAGCCGGCGGACCGTCCTCAAAGCGCTGCTGGATGAGCGGGGCACCGACCGGGTTCGTTTCAGCGAGGCGTTCGATGCGCCGGCGGTTCAGTTGCTGGATGCGGCGTGCAAGCTCGGGCTGGAAGGCGTCATGCTCAAGCGCGCAGACTCCCCTTACACCTCGGCGCGCTCGGACACCTGGCTCAAGCTCAAGTGCCAGCAGCGACAGGAATTTGTCGTGGTCGGTTTCACCAACCGCACCGGGGCGCCGACCGAAGTGGGCGGCCTGCTGCTTGGCTATCACGAGGATGGCGTGCTGCGATACGCTGGATCGGTCGGCACCGGCTGGAGTTCCGGCACTGGACGAGAACTCCATGCGCAATTGGTCAAACTCGAGGTCGACAAGCCGGCCGTCGAGGCGAGCACCGTCAAACCCGGACGCTGGTCGAAACGTGCTGCTGGCACGGAGCGCTGGGTCAAGCCGCAGATGGTCGTCGAAGTGGCGTTCTCGGAGTGGACGCCTGACGGCCATGTGCGCCATCCGACGTTTCGCGGTGTCCGCTCGGACAAGCCAGGCAAGGACATCACCCGCGAGCAGGCGAAGACGCCAGCCGGTGCATCAGATGGTCCAGCCACGGGACGCATCACCAGCGTCAAGGTCACCCATCCGGAACGGGTCATCGACCCGAGCACGGGGCTGAAGAAGATCGACCTGGTGCGCTACTACGAAAGCATCGCCGAATGGATGCTGCCGCACCTGAAGGACCGACCGGTCTCGCTCGTGCGCGCGCCCACCGGCATCACCGGCGAGCTCTTTTTCCAGAAGCATCCCGAGACGAAGATGCCGGGGCTGACGGAGTTGGACCCTGCACTGTGGCCAGGCCACTCCGCCCTGCTCGCTGTGAACAGCGCCGACTCGCTCGTGGCGGCCGCGCAGATGAACACCATCGAGTTTCACACGTGGAACTCGACCATCAAGCGAATCGACCAGCCTGATCGCGTCATCTTCGACCTCGACCCAGGCGAAGGCGTGACCTGGGGACACCTCCAAGAGGCGGCCGTGTTGACCCGTTCGATGCTGCAAGGGCTGGGACTGGAAGCCTGGCTGAAGACCTCCGGCGGCAAGGGCTTGCACGTCGTCGTTCCGCTTGCCCCAAAGCTCGACTACGAAGTGGTGAAGGGCTTCTCGCAAGCCGTCGTGCAGCACATGGCCCGGGTCATCCCGCAGCGTTTTGTCGCCAAGAGTGGCGGCACCAACCGGGTCGGAAAAATCTTCATCGACTACCTGCGCAACGGTCACGGCCAGACCACGGCCACCGCTTTCTCAGCCCGTTCGAGACCCGGCCTTGGCGTGTCCATGCCGGTGTCGTGGGAGCAGCTATCCTCGCTCAAGAGCGGCTCGCAATGGTCGATCGTGACCGCGCGTGAGTACCTGTCTTTCCAGACCATCGACCCATGGGCGGATTACTGGAAGTCCAGGCAGACGCTGACCTCGGCGATGAAAACGCTTGGGTACAAACCAGCGAAAGCTCGGCCCGAGCCCTCCCGGTGAGCTGAATCAAGCCGACCACGGCCCGTTCCGAGCAAAGGGCTGAACGGATCGGCAAAGAGGCGCACCGGCGACTGCCGCGGCGCCTGTGCAGGTTGACTCAAGGCGCCCGACGCGGTCGAAGGTCAGCGCCGACATGCGCCGTTGTGGCGCCTGTTCTCGGGGTTCGGACCAACTCAATCACAGCCCCGACCAGCGGGACGCCCAAAATCCAGAAGGGGAGTGCCCAAAGGGGCCAAGCGCTTTCCATGGTGTAGTTTCCTTTCGAGTTGAGTAGCCTGTGGCCGACCATGAGCTGGTTCGCGCCAAGGCTCCCAGCGATTGGCAAACTGCGTGCCCGCGGGTCGTCCAAACATGGGCTCGCTTTGCCTTGAGCGGCGTCTCAGAATGGTTCGTCTTCAGAGGCAGCAGTCAGTTGAGGTTTCGCAATCGAAAAGGTGACACGTGGGCCTTTTGGCGTGTGGCTGGCTCACTCCGCGAGCCCGTGCGTCGACACCCTACCCGCATGCTCGTCGACGTCGTCCCGCTGCGCAAACGCGGTGAGTCGCTGGACCGGTCCAGTCGCCGCCTTGCTCGTTGAGCCGGAAGGTTCGCGCTACGTGCTGCCACCGCTTCCATCGGCGGCCCGCCGTTGGATAGGCCGAGGATTTGACCGGTTCGAATCTCGACCGACTGCAAAATTGAATTGCGCGCGTGGAAAGCCTGCCGCACGCTCCCGAGCGCTCTGCTCCATTCGATATCGCCAGTAGCCGCTCGGTAAAAACCGCCGACGATGGCGTCAGATTCCTGGTTGTTCATGCTGCTTTCAATACATGCCGCCTCAATTTTCGGGGGGGATTTCGTGTTTATTCGCAGCCCGACGACGAAGCTTTCAACCATCGGGCGGCTTGTTTTATTGACGCTGCCCAGGCACGAATGACGTTCGTAGCAGAACGGGGCTGCAAGACGTGTGATTGACGGTCACCTGGGGGTTTCCTAGTCAATTCTGTTGACGACTTGCTGCCCGGTCTGCAGTTAGCCTGAGTCCAACGCCTGCCGGGCGGCGTGGCCGGCGCCAACACAACTCTTCCCACTTCAGCTACCAGTTTGAGGATCAAAAAATGATCAACATGAAATCCTGGGTCATCGCGGCCTATCTCGGGGCGCTGGCGGGTGTCGCGCAGGCGGCGCCGCTGTTCATCGTTTTTGCCGGCAGCAATGCCAGTGGTGATTTGAATGGGGTTCCGTTTCTCCGGCGTGAACTGGCGGATTGAATACCGCGTTGAGGCCAATGCGATAGACACGACAGCCGGGGCCGAGACCGGCGGCTTCCTGGGCGCAGTCACCGCAGGGCAGGTGAGCCTGAACAATACGGTGTATAGACTCTCAGGCGCCTCCGCTGCGGGTAACTTGTTCCTATCCAGCTACTCCGGCGCTTACGATGGCATTTTCATCAACCCGGCCTCGGGTGGCTTCTTGCAATTCATCAACGGCCAAGGGGCGACGTTTCCAGCGCTGTTCGGTGATGTCAACAACCTGTTGACGGCGCACCTCGGTGCAACGCTGCGCGACTCGACCACCGATTCGTTCAACAACCAATCAATCCTCGGCTACGGAGGCTGCGCCGACGACACACGTTATCCGCCAACGAACAAGCCGTGCGTCGTACTTGCCGACGGAAATCTGCTGAACATCCAAGAGGCCAGCGGCCCTGCAAGCGGCAAGTTTGCGGTCACCGTATCCCGCAACTCGCTACTCAGCCCGCCGGATCCCCGGGCAGCGTTGCAACTTCTTGATCTGGCTGTACTTTTGCCGACGAGCAACGTCAGCGACCACAAGACGATACAAAAGGCCATCGACCATCTCGACCGCAGCCTGGAGATTGATCTCTGGAACACTGATACCTCGCTTGCCGGCAACGACGGCAAGAAGGTTTTCGACGAACTGGGCCAAGTCGTTGCGGCCTTGCTCAAGGTCCGTGGAAGCGACGTGTCGGCCACCGTGCTCTCGCTGGTCGATCTCAACGCCAAACTTGCAGCTGGCGCAATCGCCGAGGCACGGTCAGCCTTCGTCGGCGCGGCATGCCCGAACACGACAACCAAAGACTGCAAGAAGGCGGCCGAAGAACTGGCCAAGGTGGTGAAGGACATGGACGATGCCGCAGCAGCGTTGTCCAACGTCGACTACATCAAAGCGATCAACGCGTACGGCAAGGCATGGCAGCGGGCCGACAAGGCCTTGAAGTCGCTTGGTTGATATGCAGCGACGCCCTACCTCACTCAATGCAGCAAGATTCCGCCCCTCATTGGTCGTCGCCATCGTCATTGGATCCGTCTCGTGCGCGGCCATTTCACAGCAAGCCGGGACACTTCAGGGAAAGTGGTCAGGTTCGATTCCTGGCCAATCAGGCAATCAGCTGGCAGTCGAATTGGGGGTAATGGACGGGCAGTAGAACTCGTTCACGAGTGACTGCCTGCTGCAGGAATGCCCTGGGGCGGTTCAGGCGAGCACTTCACGGATGTGCGAGCGAACTTGGGGCCAGCCTGCAGCCGTTGGTCTGAGGGCCGTTCGATGTACAGCGAGAATCAAAAGCCACTGTGCCTCGCACATCTGAGCGCACTGAGGTCGGCGTAGCGGTCCACTGGGTTGTTCCTTCTAGCGTGCGGCAGCCAGCAGCTCGTCGAACATGGCAGGATGGCCGAATGCTCCGGACTTTGAAATCACGGCTAGACCGTTCCAGACTCCGCCGCACAGCCGTGAACGCGGGATGCCGGGGCTGAACTCCGCATCCACTTCCAGATGCTGCGCGCCGAGCGCGCCGCAGACGCTCAGCAGGGTGGCACCTCCGGTCACCAGCAAGGTCGCCGGGCGCGGCGCCACCGGTAGCAATTGCCTAAGCCTCTGATCGATCGAGGTGGCCGCATCCGCCGCCGTCGATCCTGCCGGAACTTCGAAGCTGAGCAGGCAGGTACCGGTAGCCTCGAAAGCCAGCGCAATTCGCGCGGCGGTGTCGCGCGAATCACTTCCCGCCACCACATGTCGTTCCGGGGCGGCGGCAAGCGCTCTTGCAACCTGGTCTGCAGTCACTGCATGGTCTGTACCGACGATGACCAGCAGCGGCGCCTGCACCTGCGTGGCCCTAGGTGTCGGGCGTTGCGCCAGAGCCTGTGCCAGACCAGCCGAACCGCACCACAGCACCGGCTGTTCCAACTGCGCACCCCAGCGGACGATGGCGTCGAGCTCGGCATTCCCTGCGGCGTCGAACAAAAGGACTTGCGGGCGCGCTTCGGCCAGTGCCGACAGCTGGACTTCGACCGGCGCCGCTACGTGGAGCACGCTCAGGCCGAGTCGGCGTAATACCGCGCCTGGGTCGATGTCGAGCGTGGCTGACGAGCCGTCGGCCGCGTGCACGATCTGGCGCCCGTTGTGCGTTGTCCGACCCTGGCTCGGGAAGGCGGGAGCGAAGATGCAGATGGGGAAATAACCACTGCGAATCAACTCGGCTAATTCGACGGCCCAGTGTCCGCGAAGCAGACTGTCGATTTTCTTGAACGCGACATCGGCGCCAGCCAGGCGCTTGAGTACCCGGGAGGTCGCCTGTACTGCGAACGCAGCATCTTCGTCGCGGGTCGCCAGATCGACTGCAGCATGCTTGCTGCCGGGTTCGTGGCCCGGGCCGAGGAATACCGGAATCGGTCCGAAGCGACCACAGAAACATGCAGCGCTGTCGAGCGCACCGGTCAGGTCATCGGCGGCAAGGTAAAGCCGGCTCATGGGGTGAGCCTGCTCGCCGCAGCCTTGACCGTCGTGACCTTCAATCCGAGGTCACGCATCATCGCCAGCTGCTGCGGATCGGCGCGGCTGTCGGTGATCAGCTCGTGCACCGCGGTGATGTCGCAGATCTTTGCGAATACTGCCGGCTGGAACTTCGTCGAGTCGGCCAGCAGCACGACGCGCCGTGCCGCGCCGATGATGGCGCGCTTGATTGATGCGATCTCGATGGATGTGTCGGTCAGCAGGCGACCGCAGATGGAGTGCACCCCGATGAAGGCGACGTCCGCGTGCAGTTCACCGACGAAGGTCAGGGCCGGCTCGCCGATGAGCGTCGACGAGCCGCGCCGGATGCTGCCGCCGAGGACCACGACATGGATCTTGTCCGAGCCGGCCAGCACCTGTCCGATGCCCAGGTCGTTGGTTACCGCCGTCAGCGCGATGCGCCGTTCGACAGCCAGTTGCGCCGCGCACAGCACGGTGGAACCGCTGTCGAAGATCACGCTGTCGCCGGATTCCAGCGACTGGGCGGCAGCGCGGCCGATAGCCTCCTTTTCAGCCCGCGAAACCTGTGCCGCAATGGCCGCTGCGGGCTCGAAGGTGGAGTGCATCGCGCCCGGCACCACGGCGCCGCCATGGGTGCGACGGATGTTGCCGTCCTCCTCGAGCCGCTCCAGGTCCCGGCGCACCGTCGAGGCAGAGATGCGCAGCTTGTCAGCCAGTTCCTGGATCGAGGCGCCGCCGTGCTGCAAGAGGAACTCAAGCACCATCTCGCGGCGCTGAGCCGGGATGAGGTCTGGGCGCTCGTTCATTGACGCCTAGCGGTGAGAAAATAGCGTCAGCCCTGGCACTGATAGGTCGGCCTGCAGCAAATTGCCACTTTCGGACTCGGTGATGAATAACGTGCGCCCATCGGGACCGCCGTAGGCCATGTTGGTGGTGTGGTAGCCGACTGTCGACTCGATTCGCGCCAGCGGCACGCCACGCGCACTGAACAACCAGACGATGCCAAGCCCGATGTGAGCCACCGCCAGGTTGCCTGCGCTGTCGACCGCCAAGCCGTCGGGGCCACCGCCACCGGACAGCTGGATGAAATTGCCGACCTTTGCAACCCCGCCGTCAGCCAGCAGCGGCACGCGCCAGATCGCGTTGGCACGCGTGACTGCCACATACAGCATGGATTCCGATGGATCAAGCGCAATGCCGTTCGGGCTCGGAATGTTGTCGAGCAAGCAGTCGACGCGGCCATCGGCGCGAACGCGAAAGACGCGGCCGGTCGGGTCGTGCAGACCGCTGAGGCCCTGGTCGGTGAAGTACAGGTCGCCGTTGCTGGCAAACACCAGATCGTTGACCGCTTTCAGCCGCTCAAGCCGCACACGCGTGACGAACGGGGTCACCTCGCCGGTCGCCGGGTCAAACACCATGATGCCGTTGGCATAGTCGGCAATGAAGATGCGGCCGTCGCGATGGATGGCCAGCCCATTGGGTTCGCCTTGATATTCGACAGCGGTTGTGAACGTGCCGTCGGGCGTCACCTGAAAGATGCGGCCGTACGGAATGTCGACGCACCACAGCTTGCCGTTGCGGTCGAACGCGGGGCCTTCCAGCAACGAGTGTTCCGGATGTGTGCCGGGTTGACCACGGTGCCAGTCGGTATCGTGGCCCGTTCGGCGCAACGCGTCGGGCAGGCGGGCAAAGATCCGGGTCGGGACCGTTGGGGGTGGGTTGAACAACATCGCTAGCCCGCCTTCATCATTGTCGGAAGCCACAGCGCGATCGAAGGAAACGCATACAGCAGGAATGCAAACGCCGAGATCATCAACATATACGGCATCGACGCGCGGGCGACGTCGCCGATGCTGCGGTCGCTGGCAATGGACTGGATCGCGAACAGGTTCAGGCCCATCGGCGGCGTCAGCGCACCGAGCTCGATGAAGACAACGATGATGACCCCGACCCAGACGCCATCGAATCCCATTGCCACGAACGACGGATACAGCAATGGCACGGTCAGCAGCATGATCGACAGGCCGTCGATGAACATGCCGACGACCAGATAGATCGCAAACAGCATGCAAAAGAAGAGCAGACCGGAGAGGCCAAGCGCCGCCAGCCCGCTGGCCAGCCCCTGGCCGATGCCGGAAGTGACGACCGCAAAGTTGAGGATCTGGGCATTCAGCGTGATGAACATCACCACCGCGCTGGTGATTGACGCGTTGCGCAGCGCCAGCTTCAACCGCTCGATCGTCAGCTCGCGGTAGGCCAGCGCCAATCCGAGCGCCAGCAGGCAGCCCAGTGCCGACGCCTCGGTGGGCGTCACCAGCCCGGCATACATGCCGCCGATGACGGCGGCGATCAGCACGATCACCGGCAGTGCGTCGAGCGAGGCGCGGGCGATGGCATGGACGCTCGCGGGTTCGCGGTCGCGCGGCGCCAGCGACGGGTTCAGCCAGACCCGGACCGTCACATAAAACATGAAGATGGCGGCCAGTGCCAGACCCGGCACCACGCCGGCCATGAACAGGTCGATCACCGAAACCTGCGTCATCGACGCGTAGACGATCATCGGGATCGACGGCGGGATCAGGATGCCGAGGCAACCGCCACCGGTCAGGGTGCCGAGCGTCAACTGGTCGGCATAGCCATGCTTGCGCATTTCAGGAATCGCCACGGTGCCGACCGTCATCGCGGTGGCGACCGATGAGCCGGCGATGGCGGAAAAGATCGCGCAGCCCACAATGTTGGTCTGCGCCAGCCCGCCGGGCAATCGCCGCAGCAGCACCGCGACGCCGCGATAGAAACGCGTGGCGATGCCGCTGCGCAGAATGATTTCGCCCATCAGCACGAACAACGGAATCGATACCAGCGTGAAGGTGTTGGTGGTATTCCAGACGATGTCGCCCAGCGAGAGCCACAGCTGCGTTCCCGAGACCATCGTGATGCCGACGACCCCGACCAGGCCGATGGTCGCTCCGATGCCGACGCCGCCGACCAGGCAGCCGGCCAACATGACGGCGTAGACCGCCAGGGCAGCCTGCCAGCTCATTCGTGCAAAGCCGGCGCAGGGGCAGCGGCTGTCGGAAGCGGGAGATGACCGAGCGCCTGCAGCAGCGCGGTCACGCCGCTGTGCAGGAAGGCCAGCGTCAGCAGGGCCAGGCCGAACGGCATGATGGCCTGTGGAATGGCCAGCGGGGTTTGCGATGGCTGGATCGACACCGAACCGAACTGAAGACTTGCCTTGAATGTCGACCAGGTGGCGTAGACCAGCACAGCAGTAAGCGCGGCGGCCAACACGGCCGCAATGCCGTCAGCCAGCGCCTGGCCGCGCGGACCGAGGCGATTGCGCAACGCATCCACGCGCAGAAAGCGGTCGCTTCGCTGCGCATAGAGAAAGCAGCACAATGTCATCCAGGTAAACAGGTAACCGCTGTATTCATCGGCAATCTGCGTCGAACTCTTGAACAGCGCCCGATCCCCGATCTCCGCGCCAAGCAGCACCAGCATCAGCATCAGCATCACCGAAGATGCCGCGATAAAGACCTCGCCGAGCCGATCCATGCCCTTGCCGACGCGCAACCACCACGACATCATCTGCGTTTTCCGCTTGATATCAACGGCAGGCGTCGGCAGCAGTCGCCAGCATGCGCTGGGCGACCAGACCGTTCTTGGTGCTCCATTCGGCCCACATCGGATGCGTCACGGTGCGCAACTTTTCCATTTCCTGTGACGTCGGTTCGAGCAGTGTCACACCCTTGTCCGTCAGCGTCTTGCGGGCCGTCTTGTCAGCGTCGATCAATGCCTGCCGGTATTTCGGTGTCCACTCCTTGGTCTTGTCGAGTACCAGCTGGCGCAGGTCTGCGGGCAGCTTGCCAAGCGCCTGGTCGTTGACGGCGACCACCTGGTGCGCCAGGGTCAGGTTCATCATGTAGCCCATCTTGGTCACTTCATTGAACTTCCAGTCGAGTGCCGGGACAGCGGCCGTGAAGGCGCCGTCGACAACCCCACGTTGCAGGGCCGGGATCACTTCAGCCGGCGTGATGGTGACGCCCGAGCCGCCGAGCAGCTTCATCATGTCGGCCTGCTCCCGGTTCCACGAGCGCACCTTCAGGTTCTTCAGGCCATCGATGTTGCTGACCGGCTTGACCAGCCACAGCTGCTGCGGAGGCATCACCCACTGCATGACGGCGTGGGTCTTGAACTTGCTCATCAGTACGCTTTCGACATCGGCCGCGACGGCAGGTGCCGCCTTGTCGTAGAACTTTTCCATCGACGTGCAGGCGAACGGCATCGCGAATGCATTGAGTTCCGGCACATCGCCGGCCACGAATCCGAGCGCCACATCGCCCATCTGCACCTGGTCGGTGGCGACGGCGCGCAGCACGTCGGCAGCCTTGTAAGGCAGTTCGCCCGACGCGAACACAGTGATTTTCAGCCGCCCCTTGCTGGCCTTGGCCACGTCCTCGGCGAATGCCTTGTGCAGTTCGGTGGGTTTGTCGTTGGCTGCGAAATAGGTGTAGAACTTCCACTCGAAGTCAGCAGCATGGGCCGGCATCGTGGCGATCAGCGCGGACGACAAGGCAAATGCGGTCAAGTGGAACGATTTGTTTTTCAAGGGTGTCTCCTGTGGTATGGCATGCCGCAATCCACGGCTCGTTGGGTGGCGGGCTTCGCCGGGGATCGAAAACAGTCGGCTGCTGGAGTCACGCATGCCGACCGGTGGAAGCTGGGACGCCTCTTGTCAGGATCGGCCACCGGCCAACTGGATAGCGTAGTCGACCGCCTCGACCAGGCTCATCGCACTCGCGATTCCTTTGCCGGCGATGTCGAAAGCGGTTCCATGGTCGACCGAAGTGCGCACAATCGGCAGGCCCAGCGTCACGTTGACGCCGCTGAGCGAGTCCCAGTTGCCGGTGGCAGGGTCGACATGGAAACCAAGCAGCTTGACTGGAATGTGGCCCTGATCGTGATACATCGCGACGACTGCGTCGTACTGGCCGGCACGCAGCTTGACGAAAATGGTGTCACCGGGCACCGGGCCGTGAACATCGTGGCCTTCGGCTTTCAGCGCAGCCAGCGTCGGCATGGTCACATCGAGGTCTTCGCGACCGAACAGGCCGCCCTCACCCGCGTGCGGATTCAGGGCCGCCACCGCTATCCGGGGCTGCGCGATGCCCAGGCGGCGCAGCGCGGCGCTGGTCAACTCGACGACGCGACGCACGCGCTCAGGCGTCACCCGGCTCGGTACGTTGCTCAATGCCGTGTGGGTTGAAATGTGGCTGACGCGCATGTTTCCGTGTGCCAGCATCATTACCGAGTCACGCGCGCCGGTCAGCTCGGCCAACAGCTCGGTGTGACCGCTGAAATGATGCCCGGCGGCATTCAACGCTTCCTTGTTCAACGGAGCGGTGCAAATCGCCTGGATCTCGCCACTCATCGCCAGTTTCACCGCAATGTCGATCGCGTTGTAGGCCAGCCGGCCGGCTTCGGTCGATACCACACCGGGCTGGATCTCGGCCGTAGCCGGTCCGGCCTCGATGAATCCCAGAGCCGGCCAAGGCGCGCCATGACTGGCGCCAACGAACTGGATGCCGCCGTCCATGATCGACAGCGAGTCGGCTGTCCGACGGTAGGTATGTCCACAGCCGATGACGAGCAACTGCAGTTCGCCCGCCTCGATCCGCGACTGCAATTGAACGGCGGCTTTCAAGATGATCTCCGGCCCGATCCCGGCCGGGTCTCCCATCGTGATCGCGATGCGCGGTGCGGTCATTGTGTGTCTTTGAGCTTGAAAAGCCATGGCTGATTTGTCACTTGCTTTCACTTTATTCCAAAATATCTCAAAAACAATCAGGGGTTTTCACCCACTCGCGTTCAGCGACGGCGAATAGGGCATGGTGTGACCGGCCAGCACTTCCCGCGAACCAGTGCGCGCGCAGGCTCAGCTTCGATCAAGTCGCGCAGCGCTCATTAACTCAAGGGGCAATCGATGCGCATGGGCCAATCATCGAGCGGTCAAGCGGACTGGACACCATCATCGTGCGTTGCCACCGACGCCCATCAAGCCGAGCGCGCGAAGGGAGCTCAAAATCAGGTGCAGCACATGCCGACATGCAAACCAAACAACTGCCAATGCGTCGCTGCCCGCCGCACTGCACGGTCTTGATTCCGACTCTCAATGCCGGCTGCCGGCCTTCCATTCTTAACTTTAAACATGCCCCGACTACCCTATACCCCTGAAGATATTGCTGCTCCGTCCGAGTTCGTCAGCTACCTGCGCGACAAACGCGGGGGCAAGCTACTGGATGTCGACCGGATGCTGCTGCACAGTCCGGCACTCGCCGCCGCGTGGGACGGCTTTTTCGGCGGTATCAAGATGAGCGGGATGCTGCTCTCTGCGCGCTTGCGTGAATTGGTGGCGTGCTCGGTTGGCAGTCTGAACGGTGCGAGGTATCAGTTCGAGCAGCACGGAGCAGCCTTCCTCGCAGCCGGCGGCACTGCCGAACAGTTGCTGGCGCTTGAGGATCCGATCAAGGCGGTCGACGATGCGGTCCTGTTCGACGACATCGACCGCGCCGTGCTGCGGCTGTCGACGGAGATGACACGGGCCATCCACGTCGCCGACCCCACATTCGCGGCAGTACAGGCCGCGCTCGGCAGCGAGCAAGCGGTCGTCGAAGTGGTCGGCGTGATCGCTGGCTACAACCTCGTGTCGCGCTTTCTGGTTGCCCTTGGAGTCGGCGCGGATCCAACCAGCTGACCGCCGGCCAAGTAAATGCCACGGTTGGGCGGTATGACGACGCGGCAAAACGACTGCATCCGAAGAGCGCGAACCGGTGCAACGCTGCTCCGCAGCGCGTCTTTCGTCTGGCCCGGCCATTGGTGCAGCGTGAACGCACCGGCGTCGGAGGCCGGCACCGCGACGGGCAGGAAGTCTTGGCATTATTCAGAGCGGAGAATGGCAGGCTCGTCGATTGCCACCGAGGAGCGCATCACAAGTCCGCAGGCCCGCTGATCTTCAAGCGAGCCGACCGGCTTCCCGACCGCAAGTCCGGAGGCCAACACCGCATGCCCAACCAGCCGACAACATGGAAGAAGCGACACCCCCTCCGAGCCGCGATCCGATCGGGCCCGTCCCGGCAAGCATTGCATCCTCGGTGCAACTCGTGGCGCTGGTCATCTTGGCGACCGTGGCGACCCTGTTTGCCCTGCAATGGGCCAAACCGGTGCTCATCCCTGTGCTGATGGGGGTTTTGCTGAGCTATGCGGTGACACCCCTGGCCGTGCAACTCGAGCGGTGGCGCGTTCCACGCCTGTTGGGCGCCGGCCTCGTGCTGAGCACGGTGCTCGGCCTCGCCGGCTGGGGCGTCTGGGCGCTCAGCGATCAGGCGGACGCGCTCCTCGATACCCTGCCCCCGGTGACGGCCAAGATGAAGGAGCTGATGCAGCGCAAGTCAGCCACAGAGTCGACCTTGAAGAAGGTCGAACGTGCAGTGGCTGAGATCGAGGCGGTCGCAACCGCGCCAGCCGAACCGCCAGCCAGCGCGCCAGCCGGCGTGCCGACATCAACCCCGCAAGGTGTGGAGACCGACGGCACGGTGCGTTCGACCGCCGAGCGGCGAACGCGGACCAGCCCCCCGGCGGTCGCCGGCGCTTCCGACAAAGATGCGGTCTCGCCATCTGTCAGGCCGCGCTTTGACCTGCGGGCCTATCTGTTGAGTGGCTCGCTGGGCGTCCTCATCCTCATGGGACAGATGCTGGCAATGATCTTCATTGCGCTGTTCCTGGTCGCGTCAGGCTCGGCGTTTCGTCGCAAAATGGTCCGGATTGCCGGCCCCCAGCTCAGCCAGAAGAAGGTGACGATCGAAACCCTCAACGAGATCAACGATCAGATCCAGCGATACCTTCTGCTGCAGCTGGCCATGAGCGCCATTGTCGGTGTATCGACCTGGCTGGTCTTTTATGCGTTCGGACTGAAACAGTCCGCCGTCTGGGGTGTGGTCGCTGCGGTTACCAATCTCGTTCCCTACGTGGGCGCGCTGCTGGTGGGCGTGGGCGCAGGGGTGGTGGCTTTCGAGCAATTCGGCACACTCGAGATGGCGTTGGCGATTTGTGCCGCCTCGTTTGCCGTCCGCACGATCAATGGCAACCTGCTGGGTCCATGGCTGATGGGCAGAGCCAGCAGAATGAACCCCGTCGTGGTATTCATCACCGTGCTGTTGTTCGCGTGGCTATGGGGGGTGTGGGGTCTGCTGCTGGGGGTGCCCATCCTGATGGTCGTCAAGACGGTCTGCGACAGGGTGGAAGGTCTCAAGCCGGTTGGAGAACTGCTGGCTTATTGATACCGAATCGATATCTGGGCCCCGCCGGCAAGAGCTGAACGCGCCTGCCCCCCGCGATCAGCGCCTCGGATTCCACGGGGCGAATGTCGAGCCGCCGGTTACTTCATGGCTTGTGCCATTTCAAGGTGATGCTTCAGGTCGGGCAATGTCTTGCTGGCAAAGGCCTTCAGTTCAGGATCCTTCCCCGATTTGGCCTCCTTCTCGAACAAGCTGATGGTCGCCTTGTGGTCGGACACCATCTGGGATTTGTAGGCCTTGTCGAAGTCCTTGCCTGATTTGCCCTCCAGTTTCGCAACCGCCTTCTTGTGCGCGTTATCCAGTTCGGTCGGCGCTGACATTCCCTTGTTGCTGACGATTGCTTTCAGCTCGTCGTTGGCCTTGCTGTGGTCGGTCACCATCTGCGCGCCAAATTGCTTGACCGCATCGCTCGATCCTTTTGTCTTGGCCACCTCGCCTGCGGCGACTTCCGCCATGCCGCCAAGCGCGGCTTTCTCGACGAACTTCTCATCGGCCGCGTGGGCAGTCTGCAGCGCGACTGAGGCTGCAACCAGGATCACGGAATTGAAGACGGAATTGATCGAACTCATGAAGACTCCTTTGGATCAGTAGAGGGTGCGGCCGTCAAGCGGCAACGTCGAGCCTTCGGCAATCGACGTGCCGAGGTCTTGCAAAAGCGATTGGCATGCTCATAACCCAGGCGGCGACGACATGCGCGAATCGACGAATTTCGGTTGCCATGCCGTGGCGGCACGGCGATTGCCAGGGAGAGGAAGGCGCCGTGCCGTCCCCTGATCGTTCCAATGAAGCTGCCCTCCCAAGCCGAAAGCTCTGTTCCTCTGATCGTTCTCTCGCACCTTCGCTGGGGTTTTGTCTTTCAGCGACCGCAGCACTTGTTGTCTCGCCTGGCCAGCCGTTGGCCTGTGATCTTCGTCGAGGAGCCGGTATTCACACCCGACCCCCCTCACCTGAAGTTCCACACGCCGTGCCCGGGTGTCACCGTTGTTGTGCCGCACACTCCGGTCGCACACGCCGGTTTCCACGATGACCAGTTGCCTGTGCTCGAACCGCTGCTGCGAGCGTACGTTGCAAGCCATCACATCGAACACGCCATCTGCTGGCTCTACACGCCGATGGCCTTGCCGCTGGTCGATGCCCTGACACCGCGTTGTGTCGTCTACGACTGCATGGACGAACTCGCTGCATTCCTGCACGCCCCAGCGCAGCTGATACAACGCGAACGCATGCTTTTTGACCGGGCCGATGTCGTTTTTACCGGCGGACCTTCCTTGTACGAAGCCAAGCGCAGTCTGCACCAGAACATCCACTGCATTCCCAGTTCGGTCGACGCCGCGCACTTCGCACCGCAGCGTGTGAACGCCGACAGCGCAGAAGCCCGAAACGCTTGCCAGCTTCAGGGAGCACTTTCTCACCCGCGTCTGGGATTTTTCGGCGTCATCGACGAGCGCCTGGATCTCGACCTGATCGGCGCGATTGCAAGTGCCCACCCCGAATGGCAGATCGTGATGGTCGGACCGGTCGTCAAGATCGATCCCGGCATGCTGCCGTCGATGCACAACATCCATTGGCTGGGGATGCAGACCTATGAGTTGCTGCCACATCTTCTTGCTGGTTGGGACATTTGCCTGGTGCCGTTTGCGAGGAATGCGTCGACGCGTTTCATCAGCCCAACCAAAACCCTGGAATACATGGCCGGCGAAAAACCGGTCGTGAGTACGGCGATTCACGATGTGAAAGCGCTGTATGGCCAGGCTGTCGAGATCGCCGAGACAAGCGACGCCTTTATCCGCGCCTGTGAGGATCTGCTCAGCGAGTCGGACGATTGCCGACGGGAGCGCCTCCAGCAGATGCGCAGCACCGTCGCCAGCTGTTCCTGGGATCACAGCGCCAACAGCGTGCGAACGCTGATCGAAGCAGCGTGGCAACAGGCCCAGCCCGCTGCGCTCGACGTGATGCCCGGGGCCGGCTCAGTGCTTGCTCCGGAGTTGGTGCTGCAAGCGCAGTTCGGCTCCATCCTCGATGCCGAACCGAATGCCAAACGCGCTTGACCGTCGAGCAGGCGCTCCTTGATCATCGATGCGCATCTCCATTGCACCGGCCGTGAAACCGCGGACGATGTGCTGCAATCGTTGGACGACGCCGGCATCGACATCGGAGTCTTGATCGCCCCCTTCCTGTCCGACGGTTATTCGATGCACGACGCCGCATCATTGCAACGTGCGAACGATCACTTGGCCCATCTCATCTCGCGTCATCGGGATCGCCTGATCGGCCTTGCGGTGGTGAATCCGAACCAGGCGGGGGCACCGGCCGAAGTCAGGCGGGGCATCGAACTGGGCCTGACGGGTGTCAAGATGGTCCCGAGCGGCTGGTATCCCTTCGATGAACAAGTCCAGCCGACTTTCGCTGTCGCAGCCGAGTTGAAGCTGCCCCTGCTGTTCCACAGCGGCATCTTCATCGATGGACGATCAGGACGGTTCTGTCGTCCCACGTTTTTTGAAGCGCTGCGTGACCACCCCGGGGTGCGCGTCGCGCTGGCCCACTTGGGCTGGCCATGGACCGATGAAGCCATCGCCGTCGGGCTGATCGACAAGATCAACGGCGTCGCTGACGAATCGGCCGTGTTTCGCTTCGACCTCTCGTTCGGTCCGCCTCCGCCGTACCGCCTCGAGGTCTTGCGCCGGGCGCTGGACGTGCTCGGCCCGGGCTTGCTGCAGTTTGGCAGCGACTGCTTCCTGCCATGCTCGGGCGCCGAGATTGCCGAGCGGCGTGGCTGGCTGGTCGATCTGCTGGACAGCCTGCAACTGGACCCGGTGTCACAAGCCAGCATCTGGGCCGGCACTGCTGCCGCGTGGCTGGGTCTGTCCTCTTGGCCAAGCCCTCAATCGACCCGCGGCGAAGCCTCGGCAGCCACGCCCCATCCGAGTGTGGACAAAGCCCGCCCTTTGTTCGCTGGTCGAAGACCGGCCGGGTCAGACGGAGGCATCGCACGGTGCCGCACCCTGCCGACAAACTGGCTCGGAGCCGGATCATGGATGCCACGGTGTTGTTGAATCCGCGGTTTGCCTATTCGTACCAAATGCTATTTCACCTGTCTGCACGGCAACCCTTCGACGCCACATGAGTTCTCCACGCATCCACGTCCTCGAAGTCGTCGGCAATGCCATCGTGGGTGGGATGGAGAAATGCGTCGAACGGCTGGTCGAGCGACTGCCTCGCAATCGCTTCTCGGTGACCGCGTTGTGCCCGTTCGAGAGCGCCTTCACCGTCCAGCTCCGCAAAACCGGCATCGAGGTACTGGTCACGCCAATGCCGGAGGATCTTTCGTGGACATCGATCCAGATGACGGCCGCATTGGTCAAGGCGCGCGGCGTCAACCTGCTGCACGCCCATTTGCCAAACGCTCATCTGCTGGCGGCAATGGTCGGACGCTTGACTGAAACACCGGTGCTGACGACCATTCACGGGCGGCAAGTCACCCTGGTCGACCTCGAGGTCCATCGGGCCGCCAACACTCATTTGAGCGTGGTGTGCCAGCAAAGCTACCTGCATGCGCTGGGGCTGGGTATCGCGGCGTCGCACCTGAGCCACGAACCGAACGGCGTCGACACCGAGATGTTCCAGCCGCGCAGCTCCCGAAAGGCGAAACTGCGCGCTGCGCTTGGTTTGCATGAAGAAACGCCGTTGGTCGGCTTTATCGGACGGCTGTCGCCGGAAAAGGGGCCCGAGGTGTTTGTCCGGGCTGCCATGTTGTTGAAGTCGCGTTGTCCGGACGCCCGCTGCGTGATGATCGGCGATGGCCCGATGAAGCGTCATCTGCAAGACTTGATCGAGCAATACGAACTGGCCGAGCATCTGTTCATGATCGGCCAGCGTCCGGACATGCCCGCGGTCTACAACGAACTCGATCTGGTGGTGTCGAGCTCCCACTCGGAAGCCATGCCATTGGCCCTGATGGAGGCGATGTCGAGCGGGCTGCCGGTGATCGCAACCCGCGTTGGCGGCGTTCCCGACCTCGTCGAGGACGGCCGCACCGGTTGGCTGGTCGGGCCGAGCCGCTTCGACGAAATCGCCGATCGATGTGAACTCCTGTTGAGCGACGACGGCTTGCGGCACCGCATTGGCATGGCGGCGCGCGAACGGGCTGTCGAGCAGCTGGGAATCGATCGCCACATCGAACGCATGGCTCAGCTGATGCAACGATTGAGCGCAGTGGAGATCGGCTCCGTCGAGCGGCCCGTCTTTCCTGTACCAGCCGACGGCGATTCGGCCACCCCGTTGCGACGAACCGCAATATCAGCCAACGGCCGGTCAACGACCCAATAGCCCCCAAGGCTGACCAGCGACCGCGTTCCTGCATGTCGGCAGCCGCCCCTGCGCGGCTGCGATCAAGCGATCCTCGCGACGGCCTTTGTCTGACGGTTGCAGCCCTCGATGAGAAGCCGATGCACCGTGTCAGAGGCGGCGTCCCATGTCCCGCACGCTGCCGAGCGTTTGCGCCGCGCGGGCCCCCGCTGCACAGCCGACGCCAGCACTGCCTCGCACGCGCAAACGAACGCGGCGTGATCGACGGCGATGCGCACGTCATATTCCTCCAGCAGGATAACGTCGGGCACGGCAGTGGACACCACCGGCAGGCCAGCAGCAAGGTACTCCAGCACCTTCAAGGGATTGGCGAAAAGGGTTGCGTCGTTCAACAGGAAGGGCAACAGACCGGCATCCCAGGCGCCCATCAGTCGGGGCAACAAGCGATACGGCACCAATCCGAGCCAATGGATATTCGAGCATTGCGGCAAGCTGGCGAAATCGATCTTCATCACCGGGCCGACCATGATGAGTTGCCAGTCAGGCTTTTCTTGCGCCAGCCGCTTCAACAATTCCAGATCGAACCGCTCATCGATGACCCCTGCGTAACCCAACCGCGGACCACGCTGCGCCGGCAGATAAGCCTTCATCTCCTCGGCATCCCAACCTGACTCGGGGTACCGGCGCGGCCGGAAATGTGCCGGGTCAACGCCGTTCGCTATCAGGCGGGCTCGCGACGGCGCTGCGAAATGCCGCGAGGCAGCCAATGACGATCCGGCAAAAAGTACCAGGTCTGCGGATGCCAACGCGGCGTTTTCGAGCCGGGGCAGATCGGGCGGCGCGCCCAGGAACCCGGCCAATTCATCCGAGCAGTCGTAGACGCCGACAAGAGAATGCATGCTGCTCGCCAGGCGCCACGCCATCGGCGTGGTGACCCATGTCACTGACACGGTCAATCCGCTCGATGCCAGCCAATCGTGCAGCAACCCTTGCAGCACCGGCCGATTCGATACGGTAAATCCGTCGGCATCTTCGGGCAGTCTGGGGACAACGATCTCGATACTGGGTCCGTCGCAGCGTGAGTCGAGCGCTGCCGCGCCCTCCTCTTTCCGAGGTTCTTCGACAAATACCACGTGCCATCGTCCGGCCAACCGCGACATCAGATGCCGGGACCGGTGCGGTATGCCGTCCCACCTGAGATGCGAAAAAACCATCAGCAAGGGGCGGCGTGTGATGGTGCGGTGCGGCAGAGCAGCTTGCCACTGCCGCAGCGCCTTGCGATAGACCGGGTCTGGCCAGCGCGAGAACCGATGCGCGGCTGACTCGGCAGTCTCGCTGTTCAGCGATGGGCGTGGCGGGTCTTCTTGAATGGAAGTCGCGCTCACATGAAACAAGCCGCTTCGGTGCCAGCGCGAAGGTTCCGACCAGTCGGCCCGGTCGACCAGCGGGTACAGACAGATGCCAAGCACCGGAACGCCGTCGGTTCGCGCGCGCTCGACCTCACCGGCCACCTCGGCCAGCCAGCTGCTGCGGCCAATCCCGACATGGCTCGTTTCCGCCACCACGACTGGGCGCTGATACCGCTGCCACACCTGCGCCAGCAGGTCGCCCAACGGTCGGCGGCGCGAATCCCGCAGATGCCAATGGAGCCGCTGATCACTGCCGAGCTCCCATTGGCTCGAGTGGTAATGGTTCACCCCGACCAGATCCAGAGCCGCCGCAGATCCTCCCAGCTCGGGTTCGACTCGGCCGCACAACATGTCCCAGGCCTGCCATTGCCAGCCGGCCACTTCGGCCGCTGCATCCGACCATTCCGGTCGATCGCGCGGCGCGACGACGTGTACAACCGGATCGACGTGTAAAAAGCGGGCATCGGGAGCGACACGCCTGATCCCTTCGATGGCGGCCAGCGTAGCCCGCACCAGTCGGCGCTTGACTGCAAAGCCTCGGATGCGACATTGCGCCTCGTCTCCCGGAGGCGTGTTGTCCGGTGCGTGCAGGAGCCCAGGCATGGCCGCAGCCCACGCCACAAAACTGATTTCATTGACTGGCGTGAACACCGGCGGCAGTGTTCCCAACGGGCCGACCACACGCGCAACCTCTGCAGCAAAACGGGCAAATCGAGGGATCAATGCATCGTCATGCAGACACAGATCGCCGGGAAGGCCGTAATGCATCAACGTCCACAGCACCTGCAAGCCGTGTCGCTTCGCACTGGCTGCGATGGCCACCGCGCGCGTCAGGTCGATCAGGCCACCGGCATCCTCGGCAAGGCGCCACCCGATACTTTCACGGATGCATGTCAATCCTGCCTGAGCGGCCCGGCGATGGTCTTCATCGAGGCGTTCGAGATGCCCGTTCGATTCGGCCATGTCCAGCCGCACACCTTGGCCGTTGACATGATCGGCACCCTCGAACCCACCCATCCAGAATCCCGCGAACGGATTTTCCCCACCCTCCTGATGACTGCCGCGAATCGATTCCAGCTGGTTATCTGATCGTGACCGTGTCGGGCGGGAACTTTCAGCCCGATGCGCTGGCTCGACTGGATTCGAGCCACTCGTCGCCGTTGGCGATTTCTCTTCGAACAATGAAGACGGTCGGTTCATTGCAGCGGCGTGGCAATCGAGTCGCCCGACGGTTGGCATGGCGATTGCCCTGTCACGTTTGTCGTCCCTTTGCTCGAAACCCACCTGCCGAATCCAGCATGCTCACCTATCGCGCCTTTTTCCAGCCTGGGTCGTCTGCCGTCGAACTCGGCTTCGACACCTTGATCGTCGGCGCCGGATTCGCCGGTAGCGTCATGGCCGAACGACTGGCCACACAGGCAGGCCAACGCGTGCTGCTGGTCGACAAGCGGCCCCACATCGGCGGCAATGCCTTCGATCGGTATGACGATTCCGGCATCCTGATCCATCCTTATGGTCCGCACATCTTTCACACCAATTCAAGCGATGTCTTCGACTACCTGTCGATGTTCACCGCCTGGCGGCCGTACCAGCATCGCGTCCTGGCCAGTGTTGACGGGCAGCTTCTGCCGATGCCGATCAACCTGGATACGGTCAACCGCCTGTACGGTCTGTCACTCACATCTTTCGAGATGACCGACTTTCTGGCTTCCAAGGCCGAAAAGATCGACCCGGTCAGGACATCGGAAGACGTGGTGGTCGGCAAGATCGGACGCGACCTGTACGAGAAGTTTTTTCGGGGCTACACACGAAAACAATGGGCCCTCGACCCATCCGAACTCGACGCCAGCGTGACCGCCCGCGTTCCCACGCGAACCAACCGGGATGACCGCTACTTCACCGATACCTTTCAGGCAATGCCGCGCCACGGCTACACCCGAATGTTCGAGTCGATGTTGAAGCACCCCAATATCAAGGTCATGCTGAATACCGATTTCCGTGACATCGCGAACGCCGTCACGTGGCGGCAAATGATCTATACCGGCCCGATCGATGCATTCTTCGAGTATCGCCATGGTCATCTGCCGTACCGAAGCCTGCATTTCGATCACGTCACGGTGCAGCCAGGCGCCGGTTCGGAACTGGTGCAGCCGGTCGGAACCATCAATCATCCGAACGACCATGGCTACACCCGGGTCACCGAGTTCAAACACCTGACCGGGCAGCGACATGCTGCGACATCGCTGGTCTATGAATACCCGCAGGCCAATGGCGATCCGTATTATCCGGTCCCGCGAGCCGAAAACCTGAACCTCTACCGACGCTACGAAAACGACGCCGCACAACTCAGCGACGTGATATTTATCGGCCGCCTCGCCAGCTACCGCTACTACAACATGGATCAGGTGGTGGGCCAGGCGTTGGCCACGTTCAAACGCGGCGTCGGACCGCACGGAACTGCAACTGCGACGGTCGAGCCCGCCTGAGCGGGACGAGATGTTTCCGGCGTTCAAGAACGCCGGCTTGGACATCGAGGCAAGCGCCGAAGAATCGTCGGCCAGCAAAGACGAACTCTCGGCCGATATGGACAACCAAGCCGCCAGCTGAAGCCGCCGGACCGCCGAGCGGATTCGCGGCGCTTGAAAGCCGCGTTCGATCCGCCCTCCCGGCGTCTGCAGGTCGCTCGGCCCCGGGAACAACCCTGTCGGAATAGGCCTGCAACGGGCCGAGCCGCGTACTGATGGACTTGAAGAAGCCGCCCGTCGATCGTTTGTCATGCCAAACGATCCGAGCATACGAGAGCCCACTGCGGTGCTGGCCTCCACCGGCATCGCCGGACTGGATGCGGTGCTGTGCGGAGGCCTTCCTGAACACCATCTCTACGTCGTGGAAGGTTCACCCGGCGCGGGCAAGACAACGCTCGGGCTGCAGTTCCTGCTTGCCGGTCTGGCGCACGGTCAGCGCGGTCTCTACATCACGTTGTCAGAGACCGCTGCAGAGTTGCGCATGGTTGCGCGATCGCACGGCTGGTCATTGGATGGGCTTTCAGTCTTCGAGCTGTCCAACGGACCCGCCATGGCTGAGGAACTCGAACAGTCGATTCTGCATCCGTCAGAAGTGGAACTCAGCGAGACCACCAACCGGGTACTGAAGGAAGTGGGGCGGGTCAAGCCCGAGCGAATCGTATTCGACAGCCTGTCGGAAATGCGCCTGCTGGCGCAGGACCCGCTGCGCTATCGGCGCCAGATCCTGGCGCTCAAGCACTACTTCGCCGGTGTAGGTTGCACCGTGATGTTGCTTGACGACGTGGCATCCAAGGCGTCGGACGTGCAGCTGCACAGCATCGCGCATGGCGTCCTGGCCTTGCATCAGAACAATTCGGACTACGGCGAGGGAAAGCGCCACGTCCGCGTGATGAAGCTGAGGGGCGTCAACTTCCGCGGCGGCGACCACGACTTCCGGCTGACGACTGGCGGGCTCCAGGTTTTTCCACGCCTCATCGCGTCGGAGCATGGTCGCAACTTTACGCCGACAGCAGCTCCGACCGGCAATCGGCAACTGGACAGGCTGCTCGGCGGCGGTCTGGCGCATGGCACCAATACCTTGCTGTTGGGTCCGTCGGGCGTGGGCAAGACGACGACCGGCATGGCCTGCCTGATCGCGGCCATGCGACGCGGCGAGAAGGCCTGCTACTACCTGTTCGACGAGGGCTTGTCGACCTTGCTGGCGCGGTGCGACGCGCTGAACATGCCGCTGCGGCCCTTCATCGAAAGCGGCCAACTCGAGATCGTTGCGCTCGATCCGGCGGCACTGTCTGCAGGCGAGTTTTCAACGATCGTGCGAAGCGCCGTCGAGGAGCGCGGCGCCACGATGCTGGGCATCGACAGCTTGAATGCCTATCTGCAAGCCATGCCGGGTGCGAAATTCCTGATCCTGCAGATGCACGAGCTGCTGATGTATTTGAACCAGTGCGGCGTCGCGACACTTGTTGTCCTGAGCCAGCACGGGATTTTCGGGACCAGCCGCAATGATGTAGACCTGAGCTACCTCAGCGACACCATCATGCTGTTCAGCTTTTTCGAAGCGCGGGGCAGCCTTCTGAAGGCGGTCTCAGTGGTCAAGAGCCGCACCAACGAGCACGAGCAGACCATCCGCGAGTTCAGGCTCGGTCCCACGGGTATCGAGGTCGGCGCTGCGCTGACCGACTTCGAAGGCGTCATGATGGGCGTGCCCGCCTACCGGGGCAAGCAGGCGCTGCTCGGTGACGCCCAGATGGTCGAGCAGCAGTGACCGACCGGATGCAACGGGTGCTGCTGTTCGCACCTCGCGGCCGCGATTCCGAAGTGATGCGAACGGTCCTCGACGCACGGGGAATCGAGACGGTGGTATGCATGACGCCGGGCGAACTCTTGCACGGACTTCAGCAAGGCGCCGCGGTCGCCATCGCAACAGAGGAGGCGTTCCGTGCCGTCGAGTCGCCTGCAATCGACGACTGGCTCCGCCATCAGCCCAGCTGGTCTGACTTTCCGTTTGTCGTGCTCAGCGCGCGGCAATCACCAAGCGATCGCGCCACGCTTTTGCAGGCGCTGGGGAATGTGGTGCTGCTCGAACGGCCGTTGAACGTCGAGACGCTTGTCCGCGCAACCGAAGCGTCGTTGCGTGCCCGCACCCGCCAATACCAGACACGCGACCACTTGCAGGAGCTCAGCACCGCACGCGCCACGGTCGAGCAGCTCAACCACGATCTCGAGGCTCGAATCGAGGAGCGCACGCGGGCGCTGGCATCGGCCAACGACCGCCTGATGGCCGAGATCGCCGAGCGCGAGCGCGTCCAGTCCGCGTTGGTGCAGGTACAGAAGCTGGAGGCCATCGGACGGCTGACCGGCGGAATCGCACACGACTTCAACAACCTGCTTCAGGCCGTCAGCATGAACCTGGAGCTGCTGGTCCGACAGTCATCAAGCCCGGGCGTGGCGGCATTGGCAGACCGGGCCAGGCAAGCAATCGGTCGAGGCTCACAACTGACAGCCAAGCTGCTGTCGTTCGCGCGCGTGCAGTCGCTGGTGCCCAAGGTGGTCGACCTCCGCGCCTTGCTCATCGGCATCCAGGATCTGCTGGCGGTGTCGGTCGGATCCACGGTACAGATCACCTACGACCTGTGTACCGAGCCCACCTGGGCGAGGCTCGACTCCGGGCAATTCGAAATGGCGCTGCTCAACCTCGCGGTGAACGCCAAGGATGCGATGCCGCGAGGCGGGATGCTGACGATCTCGACGCGGATCGCAACGCCTGATGCTCGCCCGGCAGAGTCGTCAACCATCGTCGTCGAGGTGGCGGATCAGGGCGCCGGCATCGCGCCCAACCTTCTTCCAAAAGTCTTCGAGCCGTTTTTTACGACCAAGCCACTCGGCAGCGGCACCGGGCTCGGCCTGAGCCAGGTCTACGGATTCACCAAGCAGTCCAATGGCAGCGCGCGCATCTTCAGCACAGAGGGTGAAGGCACACGCGTCGAGATGCATTTTCCGAGCGTCCCGCCGGAGCAATCCGACTGCCACCGTCCAGCGACGACCGATCGCGTCGCCGCCGATCGACGTCGCATCCTGGTGATCGAAGACGATGAAGACGTTCGTCGCGTCATCGTCGACAGTCTGGAACTCGCCGGCCACAGCGTCACCGCCGCGGCCGATGGCGTCGCCGGTCTCGCGATGATGAACGACGTCACACCGGATTTGTTGATCGTCGATTACGCGATGCCGCTGATGAATGGGGCGGAGGTCATCAAGGCTGCCCGTGCGGTGCGTCCCGGACTTCCGGTCGTCCTCGCCACCGGGTACGCCGACATGGCCGAGGTCGATCTTGTACTCGATACCCACTCGATTCTCACGAAACCCTTCGACATCGATGCGCTGCAACAGGCCGTGTCACGGGCGGTACTGACTGAAAGTACTGGCTGAATCTTTCCGGAGCGGGCGGTCGGCACGCAACGCGGACTCACTCGGCCCGTGGAATCGGCGAAGATCGCGGTGGCGTGCAATGGTGTTGCACGTGTCATCAACCTAGGGAACCGACATGAGCCCGTCACATCCGTCCGAAGCCGACCAGCCAGCCGAAGCAATCGAATCTGACGCCGCTGGCAGGCCGATCACGCGCCGCTCTTTTGTGCGCAGCAGCGCGTTGTATGCGGCCTGGCTCGGCGTGCTGGGTACCGGCCTGTCGGCTTGCGGCGGCGGCCGCGGCACCGAGCCGGAAGGGACGTTCGGCCATGGTGTGGCCAGCGGCGATCCGCTGAGCGACCGCGTCATCCTGTGGACCCGTGTCACGCCCAGCACCGGCGGGCCGGCGGAGGTCAGCTGGGAGTTGTCGGCCGACGGACTGTTTGCGGGCGTGGTGGGCTCGGGCACGGTTTCCACCAGCCAGGCCATTGACTACACGGTTCATGTCGACGCCACTGGCCTGCAGCCGGCGACGACCTACTATTACCGTTTCCGCTTTCAAGGTGAGCTGTCACCGGTGGGCACGACGCGGACGCTGCCGAAGGGTGCGGTCGCCCAGGTGAGGCTGGCGGTGATGTCGTGTGCGGCCTACCCGGTCGGCCAGTTCCACGCCTACGCCGATGTTGCCCGCCGCGGCGGCGTCGATGCCACCGTGCTGCTGGGCGACTACATCTATGAATCCGATCTGAGCCGAGGGCTGGAGTTCGCGGCACGGCTGCTGGGGCGCAACTGGAAGCCCGACCGCGAACTGATCTCGCTGGAAGACTATCGGGCGCGTCACGCCTTCTACCGCGGTGATCTCGATCTGAAGGCGATGCACGCCGCCATGCCGGTGATCGCAGTCTGGGACGATCACGACCTGATCAACGGCATCTGGCGCGACGGTGCGAGCTCGCACGACCCGAGCAAAGGCAGCTTCACCGAGCGCCGGGCAGCGGCCATGCAGGCCTATCTCGAATGGCTGCCGATCCGCCTGCCCGATCCCGCCGCGCCGAACAAGATCTACCGCCGCTTCGATTTCGGCAATCTGGCGACGCTGCACATGCTGGATGCGCGTGCGCTCGGGCGCGATGTACAGGCCTCGCGCGAGGACCATCTGTCGGGCGCCACCGCTGCGCCGACCCGGCAGATGCTGGGCGCCGAACAGCAGGCCTGGCTGGCGGCCGGCTTCCAGGCCTCCACCGCGACTTGGCAGGTGCTGGGATCACAAGTCTGGATGGCGCGCATGCACTTGCCACTGAGTGTGATGGACGACTTCAGCGAAGATGGCATCTCCAAGTTCCTGTCGGCGCAATCGACGCCCGAGGCGTCGCGCAGCGCCGCCCAACGAGCCCTGGTCGAGCAGCCGCGAGCGCCGTTCAAGTCCGACACCTGGGATGGCTACCCGGCGGCGCGAGAAGCGGTGCTGTCCAGCGCGCGTCGGCTGGACAAGAACCTGGTCGTGCTGGCGGGCGACTCACACAACGCCTGGGCCAGCGACTTGAAGGATGCCAGCGGCGCCGCGGTCGGGGTCGAGTTCGCCACCACTTCGGTGACGTCGGCCGGACTCGAGCTCGAATATCCCCGCATCGGTCGCCAGTTCCTCGCCGACTCGTTTGTCAAGATGGTGCCTGACCTGCGCTATGCGCAGACCAGCGACCGCGGTTATCTGCTCGTCACGCTGACGGCTGCCCAGGCACGGGCCGATTACGTCTTTGTCGGATCGGTCTTTGCGAACGAACTGAAGTCGAGCATCGATCGCAGCCTGGTCGCCCGGCCGGGCGCGGCCGGACGCCGGATCGAGGAGGTTTGAAAGGCGCGGCCGGAACCGCGAAATGCGCCGACAGTGACCGGGCAGGCAGCACCGCTTCGGCCGCCTGACGGCGGCCGATCGCGGTCGCGGTTGCTTCATATTCATAAAAAACGCTATATTTTTTGGTATATGATGGAGGCCTGTTCACCAGGCAGCGAGCACAACCGTCATGATCTTCCGCCAACTGCTCGAGCCGGTCTCCAGCACCTACACCTATTTGCTGGGCTGTGACGTCACCGGCGAAGCCATCCTCATCGATCCGGTTGTCAACTCGATCGACCGCGACCTCGGTCTGCTGCAGACGCTCGGCCTGACGCTGACCTGCACACTCGACACGCACATCCATGCCGACCACATCACCGCTGCCCGGCACCTGAGGGAGCGCGTCGGCAGCCGGATTGCCGCTCCGGCGATCGATCAGCTGCCTTGCGTGGACATCGGCATCGTCGAAGGCACGCCGTTGCGCGTCGGTGGCCTCACGATCGAGCCACTGCACACGCCCGGTCATACCGACGGCCACTACGCCTACCGCTGCGAGGGCCGATTGTTCAGCGGTGACGCGCTGCTGATCGACGGCTGCGGCCGCACCGACTTCCAGAACGGCGATGCACCGACGCTCTACCGCAGCGTGACCCAGAAGCTGTTCACGCTTCCCGACGAAGTGCTTGTCTACCCCGCTCACGACTACCAGGGGCGCCAGGTCTCCAGCATCGGCCAGGAGAAGGGCCGCAACCCCCGTCTCGGCGCCGGGCGCACGCTGGACGAGTTCGTGGCCATCATGGCGGCGCTCGATCTGCCTTACCCGAAGTTCATCGACTACGCGGTGCCCGGCAACCGCGCCTGTGGTGAATGCCCGGACAACCTGCCCGAGCAGCTGCGCCAGTATTGCGAGCGCATGACTGAAAGTCCGCAGGGATGAAGGTCGATGCCATCGCCGCCAAGATCCCGCGACGGCTGACCAGGCCGGCGGCACAGGCAATAGAGGCAGCCCTTTCCGAGCCGGCCTCGCTGACCGAACTTGCCGGCGCAGCGGCGCAGGCCGCAACACTGTTGAAGTCGCTGGCCAATCCGGACCGGCTGCTGCTGCTTTGCCTGCTTGTCGACGAAGAGCGCAATGTTTCGGCGCTCGAAACCCTGACCGGGATCCGCCAGCCGTCGTTGTCGCAGCAACTGGGCGTCCTGCGCGAGGAAGGCATCGTCGACACCCGCCGGGATGGCAAATTCATCTTCTATCGGATCGCGTCCGCACCGGCGCTGGCGGTTCTGCGCATTCTGCATGCCACCTTCTGTGCACCTTTGCACGTCCCGAAAAGCCGGCGCGTCCGGCCTGCGAATTCCTTCGAAAAATGAACATCGACTACAGCCACTTCACCCCCTGGGCCTCGCTGGCCGGCGGCTTGCTGATCGGGGTCAGCGCCGCCATCTACATTCTCGGCCTCGGCCGCATCGCCGGTATAGCCGGCATCGTCGGTGGCGTCCTGCAGGCGATCAGGTCGGGGTCGTTTCGCGGCCAGTCGGAGCGCTTGTTGTTCCTGCTCGGCATGATCGCCGCCCCCTGGCTGTGGACGCTCTTCAAGCCGCTGCCACCGATGCAATCGGTGGCCGGCGCCGGGACGCTGGTCATCGCCGGGCTGCTGGTGGGCATCGGGGTGCGAATGGGCAACGGCTGTACCAGCGGTCATGGTGTCTGCGGCCTCAGCCGCTTCTCGCTGCGATCACTCGCCAACGTGATCATGTTCATCGGCGCCGGCGTGGCGACGGTGACCATCGTTCGTCTGCTGTCCTGAGCATCGGAGTTTTCATGCGCATCCTTTTTGCATTGGCCGCCGGCCTGCTGTTCGGCCTCGGCCTGATGTTCGGCGGCATGACCGATCCGAGCAAGGTGCAGGCCTTTCTCGACCCGTTCGGAAACTGGGACCCGAGCCTGGCATTCGTGATGGGCGGCGCCATTGCGGTCGGCGTCATCGGCTACGCCTTCGCCAAGCGCCGACAACGTACCTGGACCGGCGGGCCGATGGAGTTGCCGACCAACCGGGCCATCGACGCGCGCCTGCTGGTCGGCGGCGGATTGTTCGGCTTCGGCTGGGGTCTCGGCGGTTTCTGCCCAGGCCCGGCATTGACCGCGCTCGGGGCAGGCTTCGCGCCGGCGTTCTGGTTCGTCCCGGCGATGCTGGTCGGCATGTGGCTGCACGATCGAGGCATCGGACCGTGGCTCAACGGCCGGGCTTGAGCGTGCGCATCCGGATGGTGTTCGCCATCCAACGGTGCGCCTCGTCCAGCACATTCGGCTCTGCCATCGCCGTCCACATGTCCGCCCGTCCGTGCTGATCTCGGTCATCCTCGGCGTGCTGGTTGGCGCCGTGCTCGGTCTGACTGGCGCTGGCGGCGGCATCCTGGCCGTTCCGGCGCTGGTTTTCGGTCTGGGCTGGTCGATGCAGCAGGCCGCGCCAGTGGCCTTGATTGCGGTCGCTGCGGGGGCGGCGCTGGGCGCCGTCGACGGGCTTCGGGCTGGGCTGGTGCGTTACCGCGCTGCCGCAGTGATCTCGGTATCTGGCATTGCCGTGACCTCGCTCGGGGTGCTGGTTGCCCAGGCCGTCTCGCAACGGGTGCTGCTGGCATTGTTTGCGGTGGTGATGGTGGTGGTCGCGATCCGGCTGCTGCGCCGTGTCTTCGACCGTCGCAGCCCCGGGGCTGACCCGCGCGATCCTCCATGCCAGTTGGATGCGATCACCGGCCGCTTCGTCTGGAACCTGCCGACCGCCGGCCTGCTGATCGGTGTCGGCGCGTTGACCGGATTCACCACCGGTCTGCTCGGCGTCGGTGGTGGCTTCGTCATCGTGCCCTTGCTGCGTCGCCTGACCGGCCTGACGATGCACAGCATCGTTGCCACCTCGCTGCTGGTGATCGCCATCGTCGGCGTGGGCGGTGTCGGAACAGCGCTGCTTCACGGCGCCACGATGCCGTGGCTGCCGACCTTGTTGTTTACCGCTGCCACTGCCCTCGGCATGCTCGGCGGGCGTATCGCCTCGCGCCGGCTGACTGCCAGCCACGTGCAGATCGGCTTCGCTGCGGTGCTGTTGATCGTCGCGGTCGGATTGCTGGTCAAGGCGGCCCGCGCCGCTTGAAGATCTCCAGACCGTTCGACGCGGACGATCGGTGTATTCAGCCCACAGGACCCGACACGGCGACCTCGCGGTACGCGCTCAGTCAGGTATCAGCGCGTAGCCTCGCAACTGCAGATTGGCCATGGTGGTCAGCGCGGCAACGTCGATCTGCACGCGCTGGTCGACGGCGTCGGGCGCAATCGATGCCGCTGCCAATGCCTGACTGCAGACGCGCACCGAAACCCCCGCTTTCCTGAGCATGTCGATCAGCGCCAGGTTCGGGTTGACGTTGCCGTCGCCGCGCGCCTTGAAGGCTGTTTCGGACATCACGATCGGTGTTGCCTTGCCGTGGATCACTGCGACCACCTGACCCTGTTTCGGCCGCACGCCGTCTGCAGACAGCAGGTTCATGAAACGGGCGACCTTGTCGAGGCTCTCGTTCGGTTTTGTGGTGTCGTCGTTGCCTTGCGTGATGCTGAACAAGACCTTGTACTGAATCGACCGGTTCGGACGTTCGGCCGCTCCCGGCGCGGTATGCGTGGCCCCGAAGCCGGGGACAGCGGGTTGCCCTGACGGCTCAGGCGAAGCCGCCACCGAAATTGCCGACGCACCGAGCAGCATCACCGCGAATGACGCTGCGAAAACTTTGGATCGATTGTCAATGAACATGGTATTTTCCTTTTCGAGTTCAAAAAACGGCGGCTCGCGCGCGGGGTCAGGGTCGGCGGATGTCCGCAGCAAACGGCTTGGGGGGACCGCTGGAACCGAGGACTTTGCCGCTGACCTGATGGCCGTACATCGAATCATCGGTATCGTGGAACGCCTGCCGCGTGGCCTGCACGCTGCCCTTGTAGCGAGGGTCCTGCGGTCGGTCATGGCTGTTCATGTACAGCGCCACATCCCAGGCATGTTGATCGCTCAGCTTGCCGCCCAGCCCGAGCGGCATGTTGGCCTTGATGAAGGCTGCGGCATTGCTGATCCGGCCCATGCCGGCTCCCCAGTTGAATGAATCCGCACCCCACAACGCCGGGAACACCGCGGTGCCGTCCGCGCTGCGCTGACCAGCGCCATCCGCACCATGACACAAGGCGCAGTTCTCGGCGTAGACCTTTTCACCGCGCGCATAGTCCGGGCCCTGCGCGGCCGGGGCCAGCTTCGGATAACCGCGCCCTGGCAGATCAGGGTCGACAGTGGCCCCGGTTGCCAACCAATAAGCGTAGCTTTCCAGCGCTGCCAGTTCAGGGGCGCCGAGCGGCGGCGCCTTGCCGTTCATGCTGAATTGGAAGCAACCCTGCAGCCGCTGCTGAAAGCTGGACACACTTTTCGTCTTGCTTCGATAAGCGGGATAGCTGACGAAGGCAGCCCACAGTGGTGACGAGTCGGCCAGGCGGCCCGCATCCAGGTGGCAACTGACGCAGCGCAAGCTGTTGCCGACGTATTGGGGCGCAGCATGCGGGGTATCGACAAAGATTTCGCGGCCTCGCCGGATCACCTCGCCGAATTCGTTGTCCGGAATGGCCGATTCCGGCGGCGGTTGAAAGGCTGTGCGGACACCCCCCTGGGCTTTCGGCGCAGCGAGCTCGGCCCGCGGGATGTCGCCGACCAGATCGTTGGCCGCCGAAGCAGCTTGCACCGCTGGCTGAGGCGGAGATTGTCTGACCTCTGCCATCCGGCGTTGCGTATACGCCCGCATGCCCAGGCTGTCGAAGACGCCGCCTGCCCAGAGTCCCAGCAACGCTGCGACGACCGCAAGGCCCGCGCCGATCGCCACCTTCAGACGCATGCTGATCATCGCCGGGGCCCCACCGACAACGCACCGTAATGATCGGCCACTGCCGCCATCTCGGCGGCTGACAGCTTGGCGGCGATTTCAGCCATCAACGCCAGCGGGCCCGGTGGCCGCGCCCCGGTCTTGAATGCCGACAACTGTGCGGCAAGGTAGGCCGAACTCTGACCTATCAGCGGCGGAAAGTCGGCGCCTACCCCCTGCCCGCCAGGGCCGTGGCATTGCTCACAAGCCGGCAGCTTGTCCGGCCATCGGCCCCGGGTGGCGAGCCACGCGCCCATTGCCGTCGACCCGGCGCCCGGGGCTGACGCGGCCGTGGCGGGTGCGGGTGCGGGTGCGGGTGCGGGTGCGGGTGCGGGTGCGGAAGCCGATGCGGGTGCGTGTACGGGTGCGGGTGCGGGTGAAGACGATCGAGAGCTTTGTGCCATGGCGCCGGTCTGGGCATAAGGCATCGATGCGAAATGTGCGGCCACGGCTGCCTGGTCGGCGGTCGACAGCGCCTTGGCGATCGGCATCATCACCGGGCTGACCCTTGAACCGTCGGCAAACGCCGCGAGTTGTCGTTGCAGATAGGCTGCACCCAGCCCGGCAAGCCGAGGAAATCCAGCCTGCGCAACACCCTCGCCGGCCGCGCCGTGGCAAGTCTGGCAGACCGCTGCCGACGCCTTGCCAGTCTGAGCGCCCGGCGCACCTTCGGCACCAGCAGCCGCTGCGATCAACATGCCGAGCAGTCCGACCATGGCGCGATTCGCCCTCATGTCTCGACCCTGCTGTGGCGGCCGTCGAACGGACAAGCGCGGTTGCGCGCGGTCGACGCCAGGGACCTGACCAGTGTGACGCTGCCGAACGGCGGTGCCTGCACCGTGCCTCGCCGGCGCAGCGCCGCTTCGACGAGTTCGGTCACACTTTGCGTGAGCACCTTCGGATCACGTCCGGCCGCGAAGCTGCGATAGCGGTGCAAGCCATTCAGCATGCTCTCGTTGGTCACGACGAGGTACTCGCGCAACGGTTCGAGCAGCACGCCACCGACGCGGACATCACGAATGCGCTGGCCGATCGGGCGGGTCAGATCGATGGTCCAGATCATTCCCGAAGTCTGAACCAGCCCACCGACGCCATCCATCGGTCGCTCGGGTTGCTGGTTGGTCGCGCTTTGTTCAAGAACCTCGAGCATCTGCAGGCCGCTGAGGGTGACGGTAGCGACCTTCGTCGGGTGCGGCAACAACGCCGCCAGTGCCTCGCGCGTGATCAGACCGGGTTCCAGCGAGACGCCATACCCGACGCCGGGCAGAAAAGCCACCGCGGCACCGGTATGTTCGCGCAGAATGTCGCCAGTCAAGGTATCGAAGGGGCTTTCCGACTTGTACTGGCGCCCGATGCGTTCGACGGCGTCGGCGATCGGTGCCTCGAGCGCCGCCCGGTGCGGGGCCCGCAGGCCTTCGATCATTTCTGCAACCGCGGTATCGGCCGGAACTTCGTCGTTCCACAAGGTCAACAGTCGTCCGCTGACGCTGCCGACGCGCCCATCCGGGCCCAGCGTCAAGCTCACCTCGCCCAACGCCGCGCCGTCCGACAGGGCCTGGACCATCCAGGTGCTGCCCACGCGCTCGGGCGGTGTGATCGCATCATGCGAATGCGCGCCGATGATCAGGTCGATACCCGGTACCGCGCGGACCAGTTCGCGGTCGACCTTGGATCCCTGATGGGACAGCACGACCACCACCTCGGCACGGCTGCGCAGTCGCGGCACCCACCGCTGTGCCGCGTCGATGCCGCTGCTGAACGTCAATCCGCGAACGTTGTCGCGGCTGCCGGTCTGTTCGGTATTGTGATAACCCAGCGCCAGCACGGCAACACGCGTCCCGGCCACCTCGAAGACATGCGCCGGCTCGCCCATGAACGGCTGCCCATCCGAATCGGTGACGTTGGCCGCGCGCATCGGGAAATCGGCGATGCGCTGCAACTCGCGGGTGCGCTCGGCGCCATAGTCGAAGTCGTGGTTGCCGAGCGCCATGAACTGGAAGCCGAGGGCATTCATCAGCCGGATCGTTGCCTCGCCTCGAGTCAGATTGCCGAGCAGATCGTCGCTGAATGTGTCGCCACCGTGCAGCAGCAGCACATTGCTGGCGCCGCGGCGAGCGCGCAGACCCTTCACCGCCGTAGCCAGTGCCGCATAACCACCCACTTGGCCTCGGCGCGCAAACGAGACTTCCCCGCGTCCGGGGTCTCCGGTCTGCGCGGTTGCGTTGCCCGGCTCGACCTGGAATGGGCGATGGCGGCCGTGCGTGTCATTGACGTGGGCGATCGTCAGCGTTCGTGCCGCCCCGGATTGCCCCGCAACGGGCCCGCTCGTGCAGGCGGTCAACGCTGCGCAGGCAACCGAGAACAGCCAGAGCGGCGAAAAAAGTCGGCTCATTGCAGCCTCAAGGCGTTGCAACGAGGTGTCGCAAGGTGTCGCAGGCGGACGAGTCGCAGGGTGACTGACATCGAAGGCATCTCGGGAGCGGCGTTCGGAACATTCCGGTGGCTAGTCGCTCAGATGGCAATTGCCGTACCCGCGGACGCCGACTGCTGCATGGCGTCTAGTCAATCCAAGTTGCGACACCGGTCGCAACCGGCTCCAGCAACGGCGACCTGCCCCGATCAGGCTGGCGCCGGTTGCGGCGGCGGCTCTTCGCGCGTCACCAGCCAGATGCCAAGGCACACCAAGCCGAGCGCCAGGGCGTTTTTCCATTCGAAGATGCTCTCGTCGAGAAACAGCGCCGACAGCACGGTGCCGAATACCGGCACCATGAAGATGAACGCCGTCACCATGCTGACACGGTTGTACTTGAGCAGGATGCTCCAGAGCGAGAATGCAACCGACGACAGCAGCACCATGTAGATCATCAAGGCGGTCGAGGCGAGCGTGAACCCTTCGAGCGTGCCACCGGTGGCCCAGCCGATCGCCAGCAGCGCCACACCGCCGATGCCGAGCTGCCAGCCGGTCATCACGACCGAATCCATCACCTGCGAGACCTTTTTGCCGTAGATCGTGCCGACGGCCAGAACCAGCGCGGCAATCACGACGAAGCCCTCGCCCAGCAACGTGAATTCGAAATCGAGCAATCCGCCGCCGAAGTTGACCACCATCACACCGGCAAAACCGACCACACAGCCGATCACCTTGGCATGGCTCAAGCGGTCGTTGTGATAAATGAAATGGGCCAGCAACACGCTGAAGAAAGTGCCCGTACCGTTCAGGATCGAACCCTTCACGCCGGTGGTGTAGGCCAGGCCGATATAAAAGAACACATATTGCAGCGAGGTCTGGGTCAGCCCCAGCAGCGTCAGCTGGCCGAACCGGCGGGAGTCGAAATCGATGATCGGCTTGCGTCCCAGCGCCGCCACCACCAGCAGCACCAGCCCGGCAGACGCAAAACGCCAGCCCGCGAAAACCAGCTTGGACGGTACGTCGTCGGCCGCGATCGAGAACAACGCGTAGCCTCCCTTGATAGCCGGGTAGGCACTGCCCCACAGCAGGCAACACAAGATCGCCATGCCGAAGACGAATCTGCGGTTCGTGAAGAGGTGGCTGCTATCCAGTTCAGTGCTCCAGGGATGGGATGTCGGGCGATACGCCTCGAGCACGCAGGTGGCTTTGCGGGCGATATCGCCCCGGATTTTCCGCTGGCGCCCGCCGGCCAGCGGCCGCTGCCCGACCCACCAGCGGCCGCTACAGGGTCGGATAGTCGATGTAGCCCTTCGCCCCGCCACCGTAAAACGTGGCCTTGTCGGGCTCGTTCAGCGGTGCATCCTCGCGCAGCCGGCGCACCAGGTCGGGGTTGGCGATGAACGGCTTGCCGAAGGCGACCAGGTCGGCGCCGTCGCTCAGCGCCGGCTTGCGCCAGCGACTTGTCGTAGCCGTTGTTGACCATCCACGCGCCAGTCCCGCCGGCCTGCCGGTAGGCCGCCTTCAGTGCCGGGTAGTCGAACGGCCGATCGGGAAGTTCCCGCGGGCCGCCGGTGGCGCCTTCGATCACATGGATATAGGCCAGCTGCAGCGGCGCGAGCTGACGCAGCACGTGCTCGAACAGCGGCTGCGGATCGGCGTCGACCACATCGTTGGCCGGCGTTACCGGCGACAACCGGATGCCCACCCGCCCGCCACCGATTGCGTCGGCCACCGCCTGCGTCACCTCGACCAGCAGCCGTGCGCGGTTCTCGATCGAGCTGCCATACGCATCGATGCGCTGGTTGCTGCCGGTCTTCAGAAACTGGTCGATCAGATAACCATTGGCCGCATGGATCTCGACGCCGTCGAACCCGCCCTGGTCGACTGCCGCCAGCGCAGCGCGCCGAAAGTCGTCGACGATGCCGGGAATCTCGTCACTGCCCAGTGCACGCGGCATCGACGTCTTGACGAAGGTCGGAACGCCGTCCTTGATCAGCACGGTCTGGGTCTTCGCTGCGATCGCCGACGGCGCTACCGGCGCGCCGCCGCCCGGCTGCAAGTCGGTGTGCGAGACCCGGCCGACGTGCCACAGCTGCGTGACGATCTGGCCACCATCGGCATGCACCGCGTCGGTGATGCGCTTCCATGCTTCCAGTTGCTCGGCGGCGTACAGGCCCGGCACATCGGCATAGCCCTGGCCCTGGTGGCTGATGGCCGTTGCCTCGGTGATCAGCAGGCCGGCAGTGGCCCGCTGCCGGTAATAGGTGACGCCCAGATCGGTGGGAACGGCGCCCGGTGAGCGGTTGCGCGTCAAGGGTGCCAAGACGATGCGATTGGCCAGGTGCAGATCACCGGCGACAAGGGGTTCGAACAGGGAGGTCATTGAGGAGTCCGGAAACGGCGCAGGGAAAGCCGACGCACGATAGGTGTGATCGTGGTTCGATGCAGCGACAAGCGGCGCTGCCCACACCCGGGACGGGGTCGCGCGGCCCGGGCGTGCGTGATCAACGCAGGAATGCATGCGCAACGAGCGGCAAGCTGAGCGGGCGCGCTCGTTTGCCGCTAGCATGACCCAACCTCGCGAGCATCCGGCATGAACTTCTTGTGGCCTCAGTCCTTTTGGTTGATGCTGGCGCTGCCCCTGCTGCCGTTGGTGTACGTCTGGCTGCTGCGCCGGCGCGGCAAACCAGCACTGCGCTTCAGCAACCTGGCCCTTGTCCGCGAGGCGGCGGGCCACCCCTGGCGGCGTCACGTACCGCCTGCGCTGATGCTGCTGGCGTGTCTCGTGTCGTTGCTCGCGGCGGCGCGGCCGGCTGTCCGCGTGACACTTGCCGTGGGCCCGCACGACGATTTTGCTGGCCATGGACGTGTCGCGCAGCATGCGCGTGGCCGACGTCACGCCGAGCCGAATGCAGGCCGCGCAGGACGCCGCCAAGATGTTTCTGCGTGAATTGCCCAGGAACATCGACGTGGGCCTGATCACCTTTGCCGGCACCACACAGGTGGCCCAGCAGGCAACGCTGGACCGCGAGTCGCTGGTCGTTGCCATCGACGCCATCCAGATGCAGTACGGCACGGCCATTGGCAACGCCATCGTGATGTGCCTGGCGGAGCTGTTCCCGGACCACGGCATCAAGCTCGAAGAGATGACCTTCGGCCCCCGACCGACGGCGCGCAGCCGTGACGGCAATCGCGAACAACCAGGCAAGGATGCAGAACCGCGGCCGATCACCCCGGTGGCACCCGGCTCGTATGCCGGCGCTGCGATCATCCTGTTGAGCGATGGGCGTCGCACGGTCGGGGTCGACACCTTGCAAGCGGCCCGGATGGCTGCCGACCGTGGTGTGCGGATCTACGTGGTGGGCCTGGGCACCCCCGACGGCCATGCCACGATGGACGAGGGCACGGCGATCTACATGAAGCTCGATGAACCGATGCTGCGCGAGGTGGCACGCCTGACCGCCGGCGAGTACCACCACGCCGGCACCGCAGAGATGCTGCGCAGTGTCTACAAAGACCTCGGCTCGCGCCTGCAGATCAGCACCCGCGAGACCGAGCTGACCGCCCTGCTGGCGTTGGTGGCGGCGATGCTGGTCGCGCTGGCGGCGGGCTTGTCGATGGCCTGGTTCGGACGCGTCGATCAGTAATAGATGCCGCGCGGCACGCCGCCACCGGCGGCCACCGTGTCGCCATTGATGGCACGTGAACGTGGCGAGCACAAGAATGCAACCACGTCGGCCACTTCGCTGGCGTCGACCAGCCGGCCGGTCGAATTGCCCGCGCCCATCTGCGCCTCGACGGTCGCTTCTGGCAAACCTTGCGCAGCAGCCCGTGCAGCCACCAACGGCGCGGTCCGTTCGGTACGCGTCAGGCCGGGATGGACAACAGTCACATTGATTCCCGACGGCCCGAGTTCGTCGGCCAGGTTCTTCGACAAGGCCGCAACCGCCACATTGCGGATGCTGCCGACGGTGTTGCCACTTTGCCGAGCCGCCATGCCGCTGATGTTGACGATCCGGCCCCAGCCTGCCGCCTGCATGCCGGGCACGACCTCGCGCGCGCAGCGCAGATAACCCATCACCTTGGTATCCAGTTCGCCGTGGAAAAAGGCGGATTCGATCTGGGCCAGCTTCGGCGGCGCTGCATATCCGGCCGGTTCGGCTGCGGCGTTGACCAGGATATCGATGCTGCCACCAAGCTGCTGCGCAGCGTCGGCGGCAGCCTGTCGCACGGCAGCGTCGTCTCGGGTATCGGCCGACACGGCGACGATCTGCTGGCCGGTCTCGGCACTCAGCTCGGCTGCGGCCGCCTGCAGCGCAGCCAGGTCGCGAGCCAGCAAAGCCACCGCCACACCTTCTTGCGCCAACACCCGCGCCACCGCCTTGCCGATGCCACGGCTACCGCCGGTCACCAAGGCCCGCTTGCCCTTCAGTTGCAGATCCATCATCACTCCGGTTGGGTTGCCAGCGTCGAGTGTGCACGTTGCCCGCTGGTCTGGTAATTCGCCGACGCGCCATGTCGAATCCGACTCGTCCGTCGGCTTACCGCATGTCCTGCGCCAAGCCTTCGATGATCGGGCATTCCGGCCGATCGTCGCCATGGCAGCAATCGACCAGGTGTTCAAGCGTGGCCTTCATCGCCTGCAGCTCGCTCAGCTTCTGGTCGAGCTCTTGCAGATGCGCTTGTGCAAATGCCTTGACCTGGCGACTCGGGCGTTTGCGGTCCTGCCACAGCGCCAGCAGCTCACGAATCTGGTCGATCGAGAAGCCGAGGTCGCGGGCGCGACGGATGAAGCGCAGCGTGTGCAGATCACCGGCTCCATACTGCCGATAACCCGCTTCGGTTCGCTGCGCCTGCACCAGCAAGCCGACGCTTTCGTAATGGCGAATCATCTTGGCCGATACCCCGGTGGCCTTGGCGGCCTGGCCGATATTCATCGCTGTCATCGCTGTCTCCTCAGGCTGTCGCCGGAAGCGGCTGTTCAAGCTTGTCGGCTGGCGCAGCCGCTTGAGCGGTGCCGCGCCAGCGGCGCAGCAACAAGGCATTGGCGACCACGCTGACGCTGCTGAACGCCATCGCCGCGCCGGCGATCACCGGACTGAGCAAGCCCAACGCCGCCAGCGGAATGCCGACGACGTTGTACGCGAACGCCCAGAACAAGCCGCGCTTGATCGTTGCCTAGGTGCGCCGCGACACATCGATGGCATCGGCGACCAGCCGCGGGTCGCCGCGCATCAGCGTGATGCCGGCGGTTTCCATCGCCACATCCGATCCGGTCGACATCGCGATGCCGACATCGGCAGCGGCCAGTGCCGGCGCATCGTTGATGCCGTCGCCGACCATCGCAACCACCTGCCCGCTGCCACGCAGTTGCTCGATCACATCGGCCTTGTCGCCGGGCAGGATCTCGGCGCGGATCTCGTCGATGCCCAGCGCGGCGGCAACCGCCTTCGGCGCTGCCCTGGTTGTCGCCGGTCAGCATCACCGTCTTGATGCCGAGTTGATGCAGACGCGTCACCGCATCGCGGGCCGAGGCCTTGATCGAATCGCCGAAGGCCAGCAGGCCGAGCAATTGCGGCAACTCCCCATCCTTGCGGATCAGCCACGACACCGTGCGGCCATCACCTTGCAGCTGTTCGGCACGCGCAGCCAACTGGCCGGCATCGACGCCGAGCTCGCGCAGCAGCCGGCTGCTGCCGAGCGCCAGCGATTGCCCTTCGACCTCGGCCTGCAGCCCGCGGCCTGGCAGCGCCTGCGCTTCGCTCGCTTCGGGCAACGTTGATCTGTTCGGTCGGCGACCTTGCCGAGCACCGCTTGGGCCAAGCGGATGCTCGCTGGTCTGCTGCAACGCGGCCGCCAGGCGCAGCAGTTCGTCGCGCGGCAAGCCGCCGGCAGGCTCGATGGCGACCAGCGATGGCTTGCCTTCGGTCAGGGTGCCGGTCTTGTCGAAGGCGACGGTGGTCATCGAATGCGCCACCTCGAGTGCCGGCAGCGTCCTTGATCAGGATGCCGCTGCGCGCCGCGACGCCGGTGCCGGCCATGATCGCGGTCGGCGTCGCCAGGCCGAGCGCACACGGGCAGGCGATCACCAGCACCGCCACCGCGGTGATCAAGGCATGTTCCCAGTCGCCGCCGACCGACGATACCAGCCGATGAAGGTCGAGCAAGCGCGATGCCGAGCACCACCGGCACGAAGACCGCGCTGACGCGATCGACGATGCGCTGGATCGGCGCCTTCGCCGCCTGCGCCGATTCGACCATGCGGATGATTCGTGCCAGCGTCGTCTCGGCGCCGATCGCCAGCGTCTCGATGGTCAACATGCCGTCGGCATTGATCGAGCCGCCGGTTACCTTGTCGCCGACCGCCTTGGCCACCGGCAGGCTCTCGCCGGTGATCAGCGATTCGTCGACATGGCTGCGGCCCTGGCGGATCTCGCCGTCGACCGGGATGCGTTCGCCAGGCGCGCACCAGCACCTGATCGCCGACGACCACCTCATCGATCGCCAGCTCGATCTCGGCGCCATCGCGGCGCACCCGGGCAGTCGCCGGGCGCAAGGCGTTCAAGGCACGGATCGCATCGGCAGTCTGCCGCTTGGCGCGGCCTTCCAGCCATTTGCCGAGCAGCACCAGCGTGATGACCGCAGCCGAGGCCTCGAAATACAGGTGCAGCATGCCGTGCCCGGCATGCTTGAGCAGCAGATACAACGACAGCCCGTAGGCCGCCGAGGTGCCGAGCGCGACCAGCAGATCCATGTTGCCGGTGCGCGCGCGCAGCGCCTTGAAGCCGGCCTTGTAGAAGCGCCAGCCGAGCCAGAACTGCACCGGCGTGGCGAGCGCCAGTTGCCACCAGCCGCCCGAGCATCCAGTCGAGCTGCCGAACAGCTTGCAGCAGCATCGGCGCCACCAGCGGAATCGTCAGAACCGCGCCGATCGCCACCGGCCACCATTCGGGCCATTTCGGCGGGCCGGCCTGCGTCGCCTGCTCGACCGTCTTCGCCGCATAGCCGGCTTTTTCGACCGCGGCTTTCAGCGTCCCCAATTCGACCGTCGACAAGGCCGTGATCGATGCCCGTTCGGTCGCCAGATTGACCTGCACCGACGACACCCCGGGAACTTTCAACAAGGCCTTTTCCACCCGGTTGACACATGAGGCGCAGGTCATGCCGTCGATGCTGCAGGTCGATGTCGCGGCTCGCCACCTCGTAACCTGCATGGCGCACTGCCGCCACCAGCGCGCCGGAATCGACCGAGCCGTCGACGGCGACATCGGCCTGCTCGGTCGCCAGGTTGACGCTGACCGTCTGCACACCCGGCACCGCGTGCAGGCTCTTCTCGACCCGGCCGACACACGACGCACAGGTCATGCCCTCGACCTGCAGGCGGATCGTGGACATGGCGTTGGCAGCTTGGCTTGGCGACGGCATTGAACGTTCCTCTGGCTGACGATCACGTCTGAGATGCCATCTTCGAGCTTCCCATCATGTCAATGTCAATCCTTGAGGGCTTGAAGCCATATGCTGATCATGGAGTATTTCGAAGGAATTGACATTACAACGATGGTAAGCATCAGATTCGTTCATTCCCACATCAACCAGGAGCTTCAGATGATTGCTTTCGACGTCCAGGACATGACCTGCGGACACTGTGTCGCCACCATCACCAAGGCTTTGCAGGCCGCCGACAGTCAAGCCACGGTACGGATCGATCTGCCCCAGCATCGCGTCGAAGTGGAATCGGCCAAGGCAGATCCAGCGCAGATCCGCCAGGCAATCAGCGAAGCGGGTTTCACACCGGTGCCACTGCCTTCGGCAGGGTGACTGCGACACACCCTTTCCGCCCCGTGCAAGCCCCCCCAACGTATCGACATCATGAACAAATACATCCGATTCGGCGTGATGATTGCCACCTCTACGCTGGTGATGTTCGGTTTGATGTACCTGAACACCTACGAAGCCAGCCACGCCTTTTTCAGCGAGACCCGCGCCTACATGGCGCTGGTGATGGGCGCGGCGATGGCGGTGATCATGTTGGGCTTCATGCTGAGCATGTATGAGAACCGCAGCCGCAATATCGCCATCGTGGTGGCGGCAGCGCTGGTATTTACCGGCGCGCTGTGGCTGGTCCGCAGTCAGCAGACCGTTGCCGACGTGTCATGGATGAAAGCGATGATTCCCCACCACTCGATCGCCATCCTCACCAGTGAGCGGGCGCACATCACCGACCCGAGGGTGCGCAAACTGGCCGACGGCATCATCGCGACTCAGAAAAAGGAAATTGCCGAAATGGAGGCGCTCATCAGAGACCTCGATCGCTGACGGATCTGATTCGCAGACCATTGTCTGCCGACACCCGATTCGCTGATCACGTGAGGTAGCAACGCGGCCAGCTTGTGGCAGTCACCTGCGCGGCGAACAGGCGGCAGTCGGTGCGGTTCAGTAGGCGCTGCTTCAATGCAACTTGACGCGCCCGGAGATTCGTCGCTGCAGCAATCTGGCCAGCGCCAGCACCACGGTCGCGCGCAGGCCCAGGATGGCGCGGTGATGCAACAGGTGCAGCGACATGTACATCCACTTGGCAATCAGGCCGTCAACGAAGAAATTCTTGCCGGACAGGCTGCCCATCAAATTGCCGACACCCCGGTTTTCTCCGAGCGAAACCAGCGAGCCGAAATCCCGGTAGACATACGGCCGGGTCGTCGACGTTGCAGCGGCCGGGTTGGCCAGCACCCCGCACAGATAGTCGGCCTGCTGGTGCGCCGCCTGTGCGCGCGCCGGCACGTTTTGCCCGTCGTGCCAATCGCAAGCGGCACAGTCGCCGATGGCATAGATGCCCGGCACCGACGTTTGCAGCCGCTGGTCGACGACGAACTGGTTGTTGCGGTTGAGTTGCAGACCGAGCGCGCGGTTTTGCGCAGCGGCCTGGATGCCGGCGGCCCACAACACGATGTCTGCGGCAATGTCGCCGTGAGTGGTGCGAAGGCCTTGCTCGGTAATCGACAACACCTTTTCATCGGTCGAAATGGTGACTCCCCGCTGTTGCAGAACCTCGGCGGCCTGCTTCGAGATGCGTTCGGGCAAGCCCGACAAGATGCGCGGTGCAGCCTCGACGATGCGGATGTCGAGCGCGAATTGAAGCATCGGGCTGCTGCTTTGCAGCAGTTCGGCATGGGCCTCCAGCAATTCGGCTGACAGCTCGACGCCGGTCGCCCCGCCACCCACGATCACCAGGGTCAGCTGTTTGCCCACTGAAAACGCGGCACGCGTGAAACCGGTCAACAGGCGTTGGCGAAACCGTTCCGCATCGGCCGCGTGTTCCAGCACATAGGCGTGCTCCGCACCCGGCGTGCCGAAAAAATTGGCACCACTGCCCAGCGCCAACACCAGCTGGTCGAATACGATTTCGCGTGGAGCGACCACCTGTTGCCCCTGCGAATCGGTGATTTCAGCCAGCGTCAATCGGCGGGTGGAAGGGTCGAGGTTGCACAGCTCGCCAAGCGTGAAGCTGAAACGGTTGCGCCGGGCCAGCATCGTGTACGACAGGCCCTCCGAATGGGCGTCGACCGTGCCGGCAGCGACCTCATGCAAGGTGGGCTTCCAGATGTGAAGGGGGGAACGATCGATCAGCAGCACATGCTCGCGGCCGTGGCGTCGGCCCAGCCGGCGGCCCAGGCTGGCCGCCAGTTCGACACCGCCAGCGCCGCCTCCGACAACAACGATGGCGGCTTTCAACGCAGTGGGTGAGGACATGGGCATCATCCGAAAGCGCAGGTCCGCGCAGTTCCGCCATTAAACCGGACAAAATGCCTTGTCGACGAGACCCGACGCCAAATGATTTCGGGGTTGCACAACCAGTGAGCCGGCACAATCGCTCAACTGCGGTAGCTCGGGTCCCTGTGGTCGATCAGCCGTTGCATGGCGGCAAAGCCGTCTTCGCCGGCACCGTATTTCGGATCGAAGTTCAATGCGTCGCGCACACAGGCTTCGAGTACCGGAACCGGAATGCTGCGCTGTCGGCCGAGCGATGACGAAGCCAGCTGAATCTCGCAGGCACGCTGCAGCACCCACATCAGCGAAAACGCCTGCGCCATCGATTGGCCGATCACCACCGGCCCATGGTTGCGCAACAGCAGCACCGGGCGCCCGGCAGCGCTGGCCAGGATTCGTCGGCCTTCTTCGCGGTGCACGGTGATGCCTTCGAAATCGTGATAGGCCACTTTGCCGTACAAATGCGCCGCATAAAAGTTGCTGAACGCCAAGCCGTCTTCGGAGCAACACACGGCCATCGTCGGCGTGGTGTGGACATGCATCACACAATGGGCCTCGGGCAACGCTTCGTGGATCGCGCCGTGAAAGGTGAAACCGGCCGGGTTGATCGGCCAGTCGCTGTGGCCGATGATGTGACCGTCGGTATCGACCTTGACCAGATTCGATGCAGTGACCTCGCTGTAATGCAGCCCGAACGGGTTGACCAAGAACTGGCCTTCGGCGTCAGGCACCCGCAGCGAGATATGGTTGTAGATCAGCTCGGCCCAGCCGAGGTGCTCGAAGATCCGATAGGCCGCCGCGAGTTGCACGCGAGCATCCCACTCCGGCTCTGTAAAACGGGCCGGGCGGCCGAATGCGGGGCGTGTCATCGCGCAGATCTCCTCAGACAAGACGAAACGAGACGGTGCCGAGCGGACCGTAGTCGGCATGGATGGTGTCGCCCGCCACCGCCGTGGTCGGTCGGGTGAACGAGCCGGCGAGCACCACATCACCCGCGTTGAGCATCTCGTCGTGCGCGGCGAGCTTGTCGGCCAGCCAGGCAACGCCACTGGCCGGGTGATTGAGCACCGCCGCGGCAAGCCCGGTCTCCTCGATCACGCCGTTCTTGAACAACATCGCGCCGACCCATCGCAAGTCGACCGCATCGGGCCGCATCGGTCGGCCGCCGAGAACGATTCCGGCATTGGCGGCGAAATCGCTGATGGTGTCGAATACCTTGCGCGGCGCCTTGGTGTCGCGGTCGAACTGCTCGATGCGGGCGTCGATGATTTCGAGCGCCGGGCAAACAAAGTCGGTGGCGCCCAACACGTCGAACAGCGTCACGCCAGGCCCCTGCAAGGGTTTGCCGAGAATGAAGGCCAGCTCGACTTCGATTCGCGGCGCAATGAATTGCTCGATCGGAATATCGCCGCCCTGCGCAAAGAACATGTCGTCCATCAAGGGTGCGTAATCGGGCTCGGTGATCTGGCTCGACAGTTGCATCGCCCGCGATGTCAGGCCGATCTTGCGACCCTTGATGACGCGGCCGTCGGCTTGCTCGAGCCTGACCCAGGCACGCTGCACCGCATAGCCATCGTCGATCGTCATGTCCGGGAAGCGCTTGGAAAAATGCCGGACCTGAATGCGACTTTTGCGCGCGTCGTACAACTCGCGCGCCAGCGATTCGATGCTGTGCAGAGGCAACATGTCAGCTGCGCTGAAAGTGCGGATGCAGGTTGCCGATCTTGGCGTCGAAGACTTCGTGGCCTTCGTCGACCTGCACGGTCATGCCGACCTTGCGCTTGTCGAGCAATGCGGCGAAATGTGATTTGGCCACCGCTGACAAGGCCTCACCGACCGCCTGGTGAACCATGGCACTGCGGCCCTTGGCCATGCGCAATTGCAGATAGATGAAACCGTGATCACCGCTGCCGTCGGCCACAGCGAACTGTGCGGCCGGGTAGGCGAAGACGCGCACGCCAGCGATCGGAAATACCGCTTTTCCCGAGTCATCGTCGACCGACAACAAGGCATCTGCGGCAGCGCGACAGAAAGTGCTCATGTCGGCGTCGGCTTCGAGGTTGGCTGAATACAGAACAACGAGGTGTGGCATCAGGATCCTGTTCGTCAAGAGCGGCGGTCAAAGGCGGCCGCCGGGCGGCGCCGGTGTGCGCGGCTGGCCGATTCCGGGCAGATCACGGGGCATCGAAGTGACCGGGAAAACGGCATTGATCTGCCCGGTTCCCGAACTCGGAAACATCGGCGTGATCACTTCGACGCATCCATCGTAGTGGTTCCAGCCCAGCGCCCCGAGCAGCATCGCCGTATCGTGCATGAAACCTTCGCCGTGACCCTTGGCAGCGTATTCGGGCAACATGTCGCAGAAATCACCCCATTCGCCGCGCTGCCACATCTCGACCACGCTGCGGTCGAGCCGCTCCAGGAACGGGCTCCACATCTTGTCGCGGTAGTCGTCGGCGCTGCCGTTCTGCGCGAAGCGGTGGCTCAGCGAGCCGCTGGCGAACAACGCCACCGTTCCGTCGTAGCGGTCTTCGACCGCCCGGCGGATGGCCCAGCCCAGGCGGGCACTCTCCGCAAGGTAGTGAACCTGACACAGTGCAGAGACCGACACCACCTTGAAGTGGCGGTCGGCATTCATGTAGCGCATCGGAACCAGCGTGCCGTATTCGGGCGCCAGCGTGGTTGCCGGATGGGCGCGGGTTGTCACGCCGCGGGTATTCGCCTCGTCGGCCATCGCGATGCCCAGCTGAGGGTTGCCGTCGAGCTCGTAGGCCAGGTTGGCAATGAAATGCGGCAGTTCGTTGCTGGTGTAGACACCTTTGTAGTGCGGTGCGCAATTGATGTGGTAATCGGCATTGACCAGCCAATGGGTGTCGAGAACAACCATGGTGTCAACGCCAAGCGCGCGGCATCGCCGACCGATCTCGACATGCCCGTCGATCGCCGCCTGCCGCCTGCCTTTGCCCGGACCGTCGATCTCGCTCAGAAACATCGACGGCACATGGGTGATCTTGGCCGCAAGCGCTAGCGTGCCCATTCGGTATCTCCACGGATCTCGAGCGTCGTACGCCCGCCCCTCGGGGGAGGGTTGGGACGGGCACCATGTCACCCATGGGCAGCAGCGACGCTTCACGCCGCCGTTCCCCAATGCGGAATGTGATGTGAACCGAGGCTCACCGCTACATTCTTCGGCTCCAGAAAAACCTCGTAGCTCCAGGTTCCGCCTTCGCGCCCGGTACCGCTGGCCTTGGTGCCGCCGAATGGCTGCCGCAGGTCGCGCACATTCTGGCTGTTGACAAAACACATGCCGGCCTCGATGGCGGCGGCTACGCGGTGTGCGCGGCCGAGGTTTTCGGTCCAGACATAACTGGACAGCCCGTAGGCGATGTCGTTGCTCTTGGCGATCGCATCGGCCTCGTCCGAAAACGGAATCAGGCAGGCCACCGGACCGAAAATTTCTTCCTGCGCAATCCGCATCCGGTTGTCGACATCGGCAAACACCGTGGGCTTGACGAAATTGCCTTTGGCCACCGCTGCCGGCAATTCCGGCGCGTCGAGCCCGCCACACAACATCGACGCGCCTTCTTTCGTCCCGAGCTCGATATAAGCACGCACCTTGGCCAGATGCGCCTGGCTGATCATCGGGCCGACGATGGTCTTTTCATCCAGCGGATCGCCAACCTGAATCCGCTTGGCGCGCTCGACGAACTTCTGCACGAAATCGGCATAGATGCTCTGCTGAATCAGGATCCGGCTGCCGGCGGTGCAGCGCTCGCCGTTGTTGCTGAAGATCATGAAGATTGCAGCATCGAGCGCACGCGCCTGGTCGGCATCGTCGAAGATCACGAACGGGCTTTTGCCGCCGAGCTCCATGCTGAACTTCTTCAGGCCGGCGGCCTGCACGATGCGGTTGCCGGTGACCGTGCTGCCGGTGAACGAGATCGCCCGCACATCGGGGTGGCGGCACAAGGGCTCGCCGGCTTGCTTGCCATAGCCGTGCACCAGGTTCAGCACGCCGGCCGGGATTCCCGCTTCCAGCGCCAGCTCGCCGAGCCGCGCGGCGCTCAGCGGCGACAGCTCGCTCATCTTCAATACGGCGGTATTGCCGAACGCCAGCGCAGGTGCAACTTTCCAGGTGGCGGTCATGAACGGCACATTCCAGGGGCTGATCAACGCACAGACGCCGACCGGATGGAACAGGGTGTAGTTCAGATGGGTTGGCGTCGGATACGTATGGCCGTCGACCCGGGTGCACATCTCGGCGAAATAGTGAAAGTTGTCGGCTGCCCGCGGAATCAGCTGCTTGCCGGTTTGTGCAATCACCTGGCCGGCATCCATGGTTTCGGTGCGCGCGATTTCCGGCACATTGGCGGCAATCAGCTCGCCGAGCCGACGCATCAAGCGCGCGCGTTCGGTCGCCGGCAGACCAGCCCACTTCGGGAACGCGGCCTTGGCCGCGGCAACCGCGGCGTTGACCTCAGCCTCACCGGCCGAAGCCACTTCGGCCAGTACCTCCTGCGTGGCCGGATTGATGGTCTCGAAATAATCACGGCTCTCGACGGCCTTGCCGTCGATCAGATGCTGGATGCGCATTCGAAGTCTCCGTCAGCGGCCAAACGGCTGATCGCCGATGATGGTATTGACCAGCCGGCCGACGCCGTCGATCTCGGCTACCACTTCGTCGCCGACATCGACATTGACCACGCCGTCGGGCGTGCCGGTCAGGATCACGTCACCAGCGCTCAGGCTCATGAAGCTGCTGAGGTATTCGATCAGTGACGGAATGTCGTTGACCATGTCGGACGTATTGCCCTGTTGTGTCTGACGGCCATTGACAACCGTGCGCAGCATCAGGGCATGCGGATCGTCGATATCAGCGGCATCGACCAGCCAGGGTCCGATCACGGTACCGCCGTCGCGGTTCTTCACCCGCAGGTTCGGCCGATACCAGTTTTCCAGGTAGTCGCGGAACGCGTAGTCGTTGCATACGGTGTAGCCTGCAACATGATTCATTGCATCGGCGCGCTTCACATGACGCGCCGTTGCGCCGATGACAACGGCCAGTTCGCATTCGTAATGCATGAAGGTGACGTCGTTCGGCCGACGTGTGAACCCGCGATGACCGATCAACGAGCCCGGTCCCTTGAGAAAAACCAGCGGCTCGTCCTTGGCCGTGACGGTCAGCTCCTTGGCGAGTTCCTTGACGTGATCGGCGTAGTTGAGCCCGAGGGCAATGATGGTGCCGACATCGAAGGGCGGCAACCACACGACGTCGCGCTCGGCGAGCACACGGCCATCGACGAGCCGCAGTCCCGCTTCGTGCGGCCGGGCCTCGTGAATCGCTCCGGCGTAGGCGACTCGTGCTGTCTTCATATGCCGCCGCGCGCCGGCTCGGCGATCAGCCGGCCTGAGAGTGTTCCCAAGCCGCTCGCCTCGATCGAAAAAGTGTGGCCTGCAGCCACCCGCGGTGCACCGGCAGACACCCCGAGCAGCAGGATATCGCCCGGCTGCAATGTCATGAAATCGCTGACATCCTGCAGCAGTCGAGCGGCTGAACGACGCATGCCCGAAGTGGATGCCGAATGCACCCGCTCGCCGTCGACCGACACGGTCAACTGCAGGGCGTCCGGGTTGCCGATGAACTCGCGTGCGGCGACCACGGGCCCGATCAGGCACGAGCCATCAAGCGCCTTGAAGCGCACGCTCGGGCGATAGAACAGGCCGTGCGCGATGCTCAGATCGGCAACCAGCGTCCAGCCGGCCACCTGACTCATGGCGTGTTCGGCACTGACCCGGCAGGTGGCGCTGCCGATGACGATGCCAAGCGACGCGCCGATCTCGATCTCACCGGCGTCGCCCGGGACAGCGATTGCCGCTCCGCTGGGCGCCAGCGTATTGCGCGGCTTGATGAACAGGACCGGCGCAGCGGGCGGCGCCTTGTAGGGCGGCACGTCGACCGCATCGCCCAGCGCGGCCAGCGCAGCGCGGTCGTTGAGCAGATTGCCATAGACGGCGCCCGACAGGCGCCAAGGCGCGAACTCGAAACGGCGATCGAAGAAAATCTGCATCTGAACGGTCGAACCGACTCTTTCGCTAAGATGTTAACAATATAATGGCTGACATGTGAATGAGTCAATATGATCAACCCGCAGATGGTCGATCGACGTGAATCATCGGAGCCCGCGCTGCATGGCCAAGCCCGCCACCCGAACCACCGCCGCGCCGCCGATTGCGCGCCCCAACTTGCCTTTGTTGATGTTGCAGGCGCGCGAACGGATCCTCGCGTTCTTCCGGCCGATCCTGAACCAACATGGCCTGACCGAACAGCAATGGCGAATCATCCGCGCCCTGCTCGATACCGGGCCACTCGAACCTCGCGAGATGGTTGCCGTGTGCGCAATTTCGAGCCCGAGCCTGGCCGGTGTGCTGGCGCGAATGGACGAGCTCGGTCTGGTGCGGCGTCAGCGGCTCGTTCATGATCAACGCCGGGTCAAGGTTTCGTTGACCAACAAGAGCAAGGTGCTGGCCGCCCGAATGGCGCCGCAGATCGAAGCCGCCTACGCCGACATCGAGGGCCGGCTCGGCCCCCGCCTGACCAACGAACTTCATTCCTTGTTGGACGATCTCGCAGCGGTGCTCGGCCCGCCCGACGGCAGCGACGAATGATTCGGTGCCGGCGCCAGCGCGCGCATCTTGAGTGAAACTGCGATGATCGATGGACACGTCATTCGCGTGACTGAAACGACCTGAAGCCGAGGCCTGCATGGACACCACCGCCACTGTCTTTCCGCCGCAGATCGATTGGGAAACCGACGGGACAAGCCGGATTCCATTCATGGCCTATACCGGCGCCGAGCAACATCGCCGCGAGCTCGAGCGCTTTTTCTATCGCAAGCACTGGTGTTATGTCGGGCTCGAGGCCGAGGTGCCGGACGCCGGGGATTTCAAGCGCACGGTGATCGGTGAGCGCTCGGTGATCATGGTGCGCGACAACGACGGCGCAATCAATGTGGTCGAAAACGTCTGCGCTCACCGCGGCATGCAATTTTGCCGCGAGCGCCACGGCAATCGCAAGGAATTCGTCTGCCCGTATCACCAATGGAACTACAGCCTGCAGGGTGACCTGCAGGGAGTGCCATTCCGCCGCGGTGTCAAGCAGGACGGCCGCATCAACGGCGGCATGCCGGCCGATTTCAAACCCGCCGAACACGGCCTCAACAAGCTGCGCGTGGCTTGCCGTGGCGGGGTTGTCTTTGCATCGTTCGACCCCGATGTCGAAGCGTTCGAAGATTTCATCGGACCGACGATCCTCGGCTACTTCGACCGCCTGTTCAACGGCCGCAAGCTGAAGATTCTGGGCTACAACCGGCAACGCATTCCGGGCAACTGGAAGCTGATGCAGGAGAACATCAAGGACCCGTATCACCCCGGACTGCTGCATACCTGGTTCGTTACCTTCGGCCTCTGGCGCGCCGACAACAAATCCGAGCTGAAGATGGACGCGCATCATCGCCACGCCGCCATGATCTCGACCCGTGGCGCCAGCGGCCGGGCCGACCAGGTGACCCAGGTCGCAAGCTTCAAGGAAAGCATGCAGCTCCACGATCCGCGCTTTCTCGACATCGTGCCGGAGGCCTGGTGGGCGGGCCCGGGCAGTGACGCGCCGAGCGGCGGGGCTTCGGTCCCCACCGCGGTGATGACCACGCTGTTCCCCAGCGTGATCCTGCAGCAGCAGGTCAACAGTGTCTCGACCCGGCACATCCAGCCCAGTGGCGTCGGCAGCTTCGATTTCGTCTGGACCCATTTCGGTTTCGCCGACGACAGCGACGAGATGACGCAGCGGCGACTGCGCCAGGCCAACCTGTTCGGCCCGGCCGGCTTTGTCTCGGCTGACGACGGCGAGGTGATCGAGTTGTCGCAGAAAGGCTTCGAGCAGAAGCCATTCCACCGCACGCTGGCTGAACTGGGCGGACGCGATGTCGGCGATACCGATCACATGGTCACCGAGACGCTGATCCGTGGCATGTACCGCTACTGGCGTGAGGTGATGGAATCATGATCCGTATCGATCCACGCGACCATGTCGACCTGAGCCAGCTCTATGCCGAATATGCCGCCGCACTGAGTTCGGGCAACTGGGATCTGTGGCCCGAGTTTTTTATCGACGACTGCAGCTACCGCTTGCAGCCACGTGAAAACTTCGAACGCGGATTTCCATTGGCCACACTGTCGTTCGAGAGCAAGGGCATGCTGAAAGACCGTGTCTACGGCATCCGCGAAACCCTGTTTCACGACCCGTATTACCAACGCCTGGTGGTCGGCGCGCCGCTGGTTCGCAAGGCCGATACCGATCGGTTCGAATGCGAGGCCAACTATGCGGTCTTTCGCACCAAGTTGTCCGAGCTGTCGACGGTGTTCAATGTGGGCCGCTCGATCGATGTAGTGGTTCGCACGACACAAGGGTTGAAGTTCGAATCCAAGCTCGTCGTCTACGACAGCGAGATGATCCCCAATTCCATCATCTATCCGATCTGAGGTGCCCTCCAATGAGCAGCGACAAAGCCTGGGTCGACGCGGCAGCAGTCGATGACGTCCCGGCCGATGACGTCATCGGAATCGTCGTCGCAGGCCGACCGGTCGCGTTGTATGGTGTTGCCGGCGAGATCTATGCCACCGACAACATCTGCAGTCACGGACAGGCCGAGTTGTGTGACGGCTTCCTCGAAGGCTACGAAATCGAGTGCCCGATGCATCAGGGCCGTTTCGATATCCGCAGCGGCCTGCCCGCCTGCGCACCGGTTACTGAAGCAATCCGCAGCTATCCGGTGAAGATCGAGGGCGCGAGGGTCTGGCTGGCGATCGAGTGAGGTGGTTCGGGATGCGGCCTACGCAAGCAGCTGTCTGAGCCGTGTTGCATGGTCGGGATTGGCCGCACCAGCCGGCATGCCACCACGCAGCAATTCAGCCAGCTGCGCCACGGTTTCAAGCGCCTGATGCTCGGCTGCAGGCGGCGTCAGACCACCGATATGCGGTGTGGCAACGACCCGCGGATGGCGTGCCAGCGCAAGCGACGGCATCTGGTCGGGTGCACGTCCGACATCGAGCGCGCAGGCCGCGAGCTGTCCGCTGTCGAGCGCGTGCAGCAAGGCGTCTTCGTCGACCAAGCTGCCACGCGACGGGTTGACAAAAACGGCCCCGCGCTTCATGAGCGCAAAACGTCTCGCGTTCATCAGGTTTTCAGTCGTCGACAGGGCGGGCGCGAGGCAGACGACATGATCAGCTTCAGCGAGCAGGTCGTCGAGCGCAAGCTGGGTGATCTGCGGATGCGCCACGGTCGCCGCCGGGTCAGCCACGATCACCCGCATTCCCAGCGCCAATCCCAACTCGGCGAGCCGGCGTCCGATCTGGCCATAACCGATGATGCCGAGCGTCGAGCCGCGCAACTCGCGGCCGACCACAGCCGCCGGCTCGATGCCGGCGCGATAGGCCAACACGCTGTCGCTGATGCCGCGCGCCAGATCGATCAAGGCGCCGATGACCCATTCGGACACCGAGTTCATGAAGCCGGCGCTGGCATGGGTCACCAGCACGCCGTGAGCACTGGCGGCCGCGACATCGATGTTGCGGATATCCATTGCACAGCGCATGAAAACGGCCAGGTCGGGGCTGCCGGCAAACACCTCGGCGGCTGCGGGCGAACTGCGATAACTCACCACCACCTGACATCCGGCCGCCGCCCTCACCAGCGATGCGCCTTGCAGCACCTCATCGGACTCATGCAGGCGCACCTCTCCAAGCGCCTGCAAGCCGGCCAGTGCCTTGTCGCCGTAGTAGTTGGCCCGCGCCTCCGGCGTGAAACACAAGAGGATGGTGGGTCTGAATCGGTTGACCTGCATGGGAGTACCTGGTTCTGGATCAGTTGACGTCGTTGATGCGCTTGATCAAGTCGGCGTAGTCGGCGCCGTATTTCGCACGGACCGGCGCCGTCGCATCGTAGAACGGCTTCTTGTCCATCTCGATCCACTCGATTCCCGCCGCCTTCAGCCGGGTGGTGTATTCGGCAACGCTCTTGTCCCACAAGGCGCGCTGCTCGAGCTGCGCTTCGCGAGAAAATTTCTTCAGCAGCTCATGATCGGCCGGTGTCATCTTGTCCCAGGTCACCTTGGACATCACGAAAATCTCCGGGATGATCAAGTGCTGAGTCTGGGTGTAATACTTGATTCCCGCGGAGTACTGGTTGGAGGTGAACAAGGTCGGGGGGTTGTTCTCGGCGCCGTCGACGACACCGGTTTGCAGCGCAGTGAACACCTCGGTGTGGCCGATCGAGATCGCATTGCCACCCATCGCGACCATCATGTCGCGAAACAGCGGATTGCCCATCACGCGGATCTTCTGACCCTTCAGGTCTTCCATCTTGCGCACCGGCGTCTTTGTATAAAGGCTGCGCGAGCCGCTGTCCATCCAGCCCAGGCCGACCAGTTTGGCCGGGCTGTCGGTAATCTTCTTCAGCAACTCGTCGCCGATCGGTCCATCGATGACCTTGCGCATGTGCGCTTCGTTGCGAAAGACGAAAGGCATGTTGAAGACATTGACATCGGGAACCACCGGCCCGAGCACGCCAAGCGAGATGCGAGCAATCTGGATCGCGCCGACCTGCGTCTGCTCGACCATCTCCTTCTCGGCACCGAGCACGCCACCGGGAAACATCTTCAGCTGGTAGCGACCACCCGTAGCCGCCTCGAATTTCTTGCCCAGGTTTTCAATTGCGACCACATTCGGGTAGCCCGGCGGGTGCACGTCGGCGGCTTTCAGGATGGTCTGCGCGGAAACGCTGGTCGGCAGTCCGAGATAGGCAACTGCAAGCGCTGCGGCCATGAAGTGGCGGCGGAAGGTCATGAGGTGTCTCCTGAAATCTTTGACGACGCGGAATGCGATGCGGACGGCACGATACCGCACGCTCGCGTCGACGTGCAACGATCGCTTACCCGGTCGTTCGGGGTGTTGCATCGGCGGCAGCTGGAAACAATTCCCGGCGTGTTTCCTCCAGCTTGTGTCTCGCGAGATGGGCGACCGAGCTTGCAATGGGGTGAGCCGGCCTGTTCTGCTTCATGTCCCCCCGCCGCCTGCGGCGGCTCCTTCCTTTACTTCCGCAGAACAGGCCGGCTCACCCCACCGCTGGGAAGGGTTGAAGATCGCGGCCGCGCCGAACAGGCCAGGACGATGCCGGTGGGTGGCCGGATGCCGCAAGTAAAGGGGGAGCCGCCGCAGGCGGCGGAGGACCTGGAGGCATCCGGCTACCCGCGGGCATCGTCCCCGCTCGGTGATGCAAATCCGTGAGGCCTCACTGCCTGCCTGCCAGCAGGCCTACTCCACCCCATGTCCGGCCTCGATGATGATCGCGCGGAAGTCGTTCACATTGGTCAGCGTCGGCCCGGTGATCACCGAATCACCGAGGGCTTCGAAGAAGCCGTGGCCGTCGTTGTCCGCCAGCCGCTCGCGGGGCTTGATGCCCAGGCCCCAGGCACGCATCAGGCTGTCGGGCGTCAGGATCGCTCCGGCAATCTCTTCCTGCCCGTCGACGCCGTCGGTATCGCCGGCCAGCGCATGAATTCGCCGGTGTCCGTTCAAGCGCCACTGCCAGCGCCAGCAGAAACTCGACATTGCGCCCGCCGCGGCCGTTGCCACGCACGGTAACCGTGGTTTCGCCGCCCGACAGCAGCACACACGGCCCGGCCACCGGCTGGCCTCGGCCGGCCACCTGCAGCGCGATACCGGCCAGCACCTTGCCGACATCGCGCGCCTCGCCTTCGATCGCATCGCCGAGGATGTAGGGCATCGAGGCCGTTGTCGCGGCCACCTTGGCGGCGGCCTCGAGCGCCATCTGCGGCGTCGCGATCAGGTGCAGCTCGTTGCCGGCCAGCCGCGGGTCACCGGGCTTGATCGATTCGCCGCGGCCACTGTCCAGCACCTCGCGCACCGGCAGCGGGCAGCTCGATGCCGTAGCGCTTGACGATCGCCAGCGCGTCGGCGCAAGTGGTCGGGTCGGCTGCGGTCGGGCCCGAGGCGATATCGATCGGGTCGTCGCCGGGAACGTCGGAGATCGCCAGCGTGAGCAGCCGGGCCGGATGGCAGGCCGCAGCCAGCCGGCCGCCCTTGATCGCCGACAGGTGGCGGCGCACACAGTTCATCTCGCCGATCGTTGCGCCGGACTTCAGCAGTTCGCGGTTGACGGCCTGCTTGTGTTCCAGCGTCAGCCCGTCGATCGGCAGCGGCATCAGCGATGAGCCGCCGCCGGAGATCAGGCACAACACCAGGTCGTCTTCGGACAGGCCTTCGACGGTTTTCAGCAGTCGCTGGGCTGCGGCCAGGCCGGCGGCATCGGGTACCGGGTGGGCGGCCTCGACGATCTCGATGCGCTCGCACGGCACGGCATAGCCGTAACGGGTGATCACCAGCCCTTCGAGCGGACCTTGCCAGTGATCCTCGACGGCGCGCGCCATCGCCGCCGAGGCCTTGCCGGCGCCGATCACGATCATCCGGCCGCGCGGCGGCTAGCTTCGGCAGATGCGGCGGGATCACCAGCGCCGGCTGGGCCGACGCCACCGCAGCGTCGAACATCTGGCGCAGCAGAATCTGCGGGTTCATGGCGCTGCCCATCCAGACAAGGCGCGCGGCCGGGTCGTCAGGTCACCGGCGCCGGGTTGAACAGCACCAGCGCGTTGTGCAGCTTCCATTGTTCGGCCCAGGTCTTCTTGCGGCCGCTGGCCACGTCGAGCATCAGCTTGAACATCTCCCAGCCGACTTCGCTCGATCGTTGCCGTCCCGTCGGCGATGGTACCGGCATTGATGTCCATCAGGTCGTGCCAGCGGCGGGCCAGGTCGCTGCGCGTGGCGACCTTGATCACCGGCACCTGCGCCAGACCGTAAGGCGTGCCGCGGCCGGTGGTGAAGACGTGCAGGTTCATGCCGGCGGCCAGTTGCAGCGTGCCGCAGATGAAATCGCTGGCCGGTGTGGCGGCGTAGATCAGGCCCTTCTGCCGCAGTTTTTCGCCCGGCGACAGCACGCCCGAAATCGGCGAGCTGCCGCTCTTGACGATCGATCCCATCGCCTTCTCGACGATATTCGACAGGCCGCCCTTCTTGTTGCCCGGCGTGGTGTTGGCGCTGCGGTCGGCACCGCCGCGTTTCAGGTAGGCGTCGTACCAGGCCATCTCGCGGATCATCGCCTGCGCCACTTCGGGCGTCGTCGCGCGCGAGGTCAGCTGGTCGATGCCGTCGCGCACCTCGGTCACTTCGCTGAACATCACGGTGGCGCCGGCGCGCACCAGCAGATCGGTGCAGAAGCCGACCGCCGGATTGGCGGTGACGCCGGAGAACGCATCGCTGCCGCCGCACTGCACGCCGACCACCAGCTCGCTGGCGGGCACCGTCTCGCGGCGGCGTGCGTTCAATCGCTCCAGGTGCTCTTCGGCGGTGGCCATGATCGAATCGATCATCGACATGAAGCCGACGTGCGGCATCGTCCTGCAGGCAGACCACATCGAGCTTCGGCTCGGCTGTCGCGCCGATATCGGCGACATTGCGCTCGTCGACCAGCGGGATCGTTCCGGGCGGCAACAGCCGCTGCGGCTGCAGCTTCTCGCAGCCGAGGCTGACCACCATCACCTCGCCGCCGAAATTCGGGTTCAGGCTGATGTTGCGCAGCGTGCGGATCGGCACATCGGCATCGGGCGCATCGATCGCGACGCCGCAGCCATAGGTGTGCTCGAGGCCGATCACGTCGTCGACATGCGGAAATTTCGGCAGCAGCTCGGCCTTGATCCGCTGCACCGCGAAGTCGACCACGCCGGCCACACATTGCACCGTGGTCGTGATGGCGAGGATGTTGCGCGTGCCGACCGATCCGTCCGGATTGCGATAGCCCTCGAAGGTATAGCCTTCCAGCGGCGGCAGCGGTTCAGCGCTTGCGGGTCGCGATCGGCAGGCCTTCGAGCGAGCGGGCGTCGGGCATCGCCAGCAGGCGCTCGTGAACCCAGCTGCCGGCCGCGATGTCCTTCAGCGTCTCGCCGATCGTCACGTCGTAGCGACGCACCGGCGAGCCCTTCGGCAGGTCGACCAGCGCCACCTTGTGCCCCTGCGGCACATGCTCGCGCAGGGTCAGGCCTGATGCCAGCACCCTGCCGGCCGGCAGCCCGCCGTCGTTGGCGACGATCGCGACGTTGTCGCGCTCGTGCATCGAAATGGTCAGCGGCGCGCGCTCGATCAATCTGTTCATCATCGTGCCTCATTCGGGTTTCAGGTTGCCGTCCTTGACGATCTTCTGACCACTTCGCAAGTTCCTTGCGCTGGAAATCGCTGAACTGGACCGGCGTCATCGGCACGTTCTCGACGCCCATCGTATACAGGCGCGCCGCAATCTGCGTCTTGCCGACGATCTCGGTCAACTCGTCGTTGAGCCGCTTGACGACATCCGGCGGCGTGCCGGCCGGGGCGAAGATCGCCTGCCACGATGCGACATCGAAGCCGGGCAAGCCCGGACTCGGCGATCGTCGGCACATCGGGCATCACCTTGGCGCGCTTGGCCCGATGTCACCGCCAACGCGCGCACCTTGCCGCTGGTGATGTGCGGCAAGCGCCACCAGTGCGGTCTCGAAGCTCATCGGGATCTGCCCGGCGATCAGGTCCTGCATCGACGGTGCGCTGCCCTTGTACGGGATATGCACGATATCGACACCGGCATCGAGCTTGAATTTTTCACCCGACAGGTGCTGCGAACTGCCGGTGCCGGCGCTGGCGAACGACAGCGATCCCGGCTTGGCCTTGGCAGCGGCGATCAGGTCCTTGACCGTCTTGTACGGCTGCGCCGCGCCGACCAGCAGCACGTTGGAGATGTTGCCGACGAAGAAGACCGGCGCGAAATCCTTGGCGGCGTCGTACGGGCATCTTCGGCTGCAGCGCCGGATTGATCGCGTGCGAGGCGATCGTGCCGAGCAGCAGCGTATAGCCATCGGCTGGCGACTTGGCGACCTCATCGGCGCCGATCATGCCGCCGGCGCCGGCCTTGTTCTCGACGATCACGGTCTGCTTCAGCGAATCCTGCAACTGCTGGCCGAGCAGACGGGCCAGCGCATCGGAGGTGCCGCCGGCGGCAAACGGCACGACGATCTTGATCGGCTTGGACGGCCACGGCTGCTGCGCCGAAGCGGCAAACGGCAGGCAGCAGCACCGGGCGACAATCGAGGTGGCGACGCGTCTTGAAATATTCATCGGATTTCCAGGCAGATGGGGGTTGAACAGGCGGCGCAGCGCGTGCCAGAGTCAGGAGCGCGTTGCGACGGTGGTGTGCAATGCGCGTTCTCAGACCGCCCCTTGCACATTGACGAAAAGCGCGTACAGCGAATGGCTGCTGGCCATGAACAGCCGGTTGTTCTTGGCGCCGCCGAAACACAGGTTGGCGCAGCGCTCGGGCAGGTGGATATGGCCGAGCACCTGGCCCGCCGGGTCGTAGACGCGCACGCCGTCGAGCGCCGAAGCGCTCGGCGCCGGGTGCACCGGTGCTGCCCAGGCCGCACCACAGATTGCCCTGCACGTCGACCTTGATGCCGTCGAAGGCGCCCGGCGCCGTCGGCATCGATCAGCAGCCGCTTGTTCGACAGCGCTGCCATCGGACGCGACATCCCAGGCCCAGATCAGCCGGTGCGGCTCGGCGCGGCTCTCGACCACGTACAGCATCGATTCGTCGGGCGAGAACGCAAGGCCGTTGGGCGCCGCCAGGCCGGTGATCACCTGCTGCAGTTCGCCGCTTGACGGGTCGAGGCGATAAACCGCATGCGGCAATTCGGGCTCGGCCGGGTCGCCTTCCCAGTGACCCATGATGCCGAAGCTCGGATCGGTGAACCAGATCGCGCCGTTGCGCTGGCAGACGATGTCGTTCGGCGAGTTCAGCCGCTTGCCGTCGAAGCGATCGGCCAGCACCGTGATGCGGCCGTCGTATTCGGTGCGCGTGATGCGCCGCGTCATGGTGCTCGCAGCCGATCAGCCGGCCCTGCAGGTCACGCGCATGGCCGTTGGCATGGTTCGACGGCGAGCGGAACACGCTGGTGGCGCCGCTGGTCTCGTCCCAGCGCAGGATGCGGTTGTTCGGGATGTCCGACACCAGCAGATAGCGGCCGTCGCCGAACCACACCGGCCCCTCGGCCCAGCGCATCCCGGTGGCCAGCTGCTCGACGCCGGCGCTGAACAGGCGCAGCTTCAGGAACCGCTCGTCGAGCACCTCGATCGCCGGATCGGGATAACGCGCACTCGCCTCGAACGGCACCCGCGTCGCACTGCCCATCGCCAGCGTTCGTTCAAAGTCATCTCAGAGTCCGCAGCATTTCTGCAACGGGTCAGCAGCGGTGCACACGTGATGGAACACAAGTTGCCATCAGCAGACCCGCGGATCCGGCTTCGCCGGTCCGCTGGTGTCGCCCCCTTGCGCGGGTGCGCCGCAAGGCGCTCCGGGTGGGACCATCTACAAGCCCAGCACCCGCGGCAACCACAGACTCAGCCACGGCATGTAGGTGACCATCATCAGCACGATGAACAGCGCGATGAAGAACGGCTTCATCGCCTTGACGACGACGCCCGATCTTCAGCTTGGCAACCGCCGCGCCGACGAACAGCACCGTGCCCACCGGCGGCGTGATCAGGCCCATGCCGAGGTTGACCATCATGATCATGCCGAAGTGCACCGGATCGACGCCCATCGCCTTGACCACCGGCAGCAGGATCGGCGTCAGGATCAGGATCAGCGGCGACATGTCCATCAGCGTGCCGAGCATCAGCAGCATGATGTTGATCAGCATCAGGATCACGTACTTGTTGTCCGAGATGCTGGTGAAGAAGGTGGTCACCTTCAGCGGGATCTGCATCAGCGTCATCAGGTAGCCGAAACAGGCCGCGAAGCCGATCAGGATCATCACGATCGTCACCGTCTTGACCGTGCGGTGCACCAGCTTGGGCAGGTCGCGCCACTTGTAGTCGCGGTAGACGAACATCGTCACGAAGAACGCCCACACCACGGCGATCGACGGCCGACTCGTTGGCGGTGAAGACGCCCGACAGGATGCCGCCGAGGATGATGACCATCGTCATCATTCCCCACATCGCGTCGCCGCAGATCTTCAGCGCCTGGCGCAGCGGGATCACGTCGCCTTTCGGATAGTTCTTCTTCTTGGCGATGATCAGGCACAGCGCTGCCAAGCGTCAGCCCCATCAGCAGACCGGGCAGCACGCCGGCCATGAACAGGGCGGCGATCGATACGCTGCCGCCGGCGGCCAGCGAATACAGCACCGCGTTGTGGCTCGGCGGGATCAGGATCGCCTGGATCGAACCGCTCACGGTCACCGCGGTGGCGAATGCGCGCGGGTAGCCCTTCTTCTCCATCTCCGGGATCAGCACCGAGCCGATCGAGGCGGTATCGGCCACCGACGAGCCGGAGATCGCGCCGAAGAAGGTGCTGGCCATGATGTTGACCAGCGACAGGCCGCCGCGGATGAAGCCGACCAGCACGCCGGCGAAGGCCACCAGCCGCCGCGCCATGCCGCCCTCGGCCATGATGGCGCCGGCCAGCACGAAGAACGGAATCGCCAGCAACGAGAACTTGTTGACGCCCGAGGCCAGCTGGATCATCACCGCGTCGAGCGGCATGTCGATCCAGACCGCGCCGACCAGCGCCGACAGCCCCAGCGCATAGGCGATCGGCATGCCGATCATCATCAGCACGACGAAGCTGCCGAGCAAGACGAACATGTCCATCAAAGCACTCCCTCGGCCGCTTCGGGCAGCTCATTGCCTTGTTCTTCGTAGCGGACGATCGGCCGGCCGGCCTGCGAGCCGAAGATCAGGTGTTCGAGCACGAACAGGAGTCGTGATCGCGCTGCCGATCGGGATCGCGGCGTAGGTCACGCCGACCGGCAGCCAGGGCAGTTCGCTGATCGACTGGTTCATCGTCTCGATGCACAGCCGCGTGCCGTAGAACACGACGAAGCCGCTGACCAGCAACATCAGCAGGTGCACCAGCACCTCGCCGCTGCGCTGCAGCGACGGCGGCAGCCGCTCGGTCAGCATCGCCACCGCGATGTGCGCGCCGGCTCGGTAGGCGGCCGCAGCGCCGATGAAGGTGAACGACATCATCAGCAGGATCGCGATCGGCTCGGGCCACGCCGAGCCGGTGCCCAGCACGTAGCGCGTGAACACGCCCCACGGAATGATCAGCGACATGAAGAAGATCGCCGTGCCGGCGATCCAGATGCAGGCCAGGTAGAGCCTGTCCATGGCCCGGATGAAAGAGTTGTCCAAGATGCGTCCCTCGCTGAAGCGGGTTCGGGCTGCGCCGCACTGCCCGCCGCGCCGCCGCCGCGCGGTACGGTGCGTGCAGTCTGGCGGAAGCTGGACGGCACGCCTGCTCCGGACGCCGATCCGAAGACGATGGACAGCGACGAAATACGCCGCCGCTGCCCGATACCGCGCTTACTTGACGGCGGCGATGCGCGTCATCAGGTCGGCGAACTGCGCGCCGTACTTGGCGCGCACCGGTGCGGTGGCATCGAAGAACGGCTTGGTGTCGATGCTGGATGAACTCGACGCCTTCGGCCTTCAGCTTGGCGGTGTAGTCGGCAACCGCCTTGTCCCACAGGACGCGCTGCTCCATCTGCGCTTCGCGCGCCGTCTTCTTGAACAACGCCTGGTCTTCCTTCGACAGCTTGTCCCACGCCACCTTCGACATCACCAGGATTTCCGGGATGATCAGGTGGTTGGTCTGGGTGTAGTACTTGGCGCCGGCCTTGAAGTGGTTGGCGGTGAACAGGCTCGGCGGGTTGTTCTCGGCACCGTCGATGACGCCGGTCTGCAGCGCGGTGAAGACCTCGCCGTAGCCCATGCTGATGCCGTTGCCGCCCATCGCGTTCATCGTGTCGACGAACAGCGGGTTGCCCATCATGCGGATCTTCTGGCCCTTCAGGTCGGCCATGCTGTGCACCGGCTTCTTGGTGTACAGGCTGCGCGAGCCGCCGTCCATCCAGGCCAGGCCGATCAGCCGGTTCGACGACGCGCTGACCTTGTCGAGCAGTTCCTGGCCGATCGGGCCGTCGATCACCGCGCGCATGTGCTTGATGTCGCGGAAGACGAACGGCATGTTGAAGACGTTGACCTCGGGCGTGACCGTGCCGATCGGGCCGAGCGAGGTGCGCAGGATCTGGATCGCGCCGACCTGGGTCTGCTCGATCATCTCCTTCTCGCCGCCGAGCACGCTGCCCGGGAACATCTGGAACTTGATCTTGCCGCCGGTGGCTGCCTCGATCTTCTTGCCCATGTTCTCGACCGCGACGACGGTCGGGTAGCCGGCGGGGTGCACGTCGGCGGCCTTCATGGTCTGGGCGGCCGCGCCGAGGGCGGTGCCCAGGCGTGACGACGGCCGCAGCGGCGGCGGCGATCAGGGTACGACGAATGTTCATGAGTGTCTCCGGTGGAAGCTTGTGAGGTGGTGAATGAGGACGAGGCTGCTGAGCGTTGAGCGAAAGTTCATTCGAACGGACCGGTGCGGACGAACGCGCCGCCCTGGTAGATGACGGCCGGGTCGCTGGCATCGAGCACCGGCTGGCGCGCCTCGACGGCGGCGCGGAAGACTTCCGAGCTGTCCTGCGGCCGGTAGCCGATGTGGCGGGCCGGAGTGTTGTCCCACCAGGTCGTGGCGTTGTCGGACATGCCGTAGATGATGCTGTGGCCGACCACCGGCGCGGTCAGTGCGGCGACGATCAGCCGCTCGGTATCGTCGTAGCTCATCCAGGTGGCGAGCATGCGCCGGTCCTTCGGCTCGGCGAACGACGAGCCGATGCGCAGGCTGACCGTCTCGATGCCGTAGCGGTCCCAGTAGAACTGGGCCAGGTTTTCGCCGAAGGCCTTGCTCAGGCCGTAGAGGCCGTCGGGGCGCACCGGATCGCGGCTGTCTGATCACTTCGTCCTGGCGATAGAAGCCGGTGACGTGGTTCGAGCTGGCGAACACGATGCGCTTGACCTTGTTGCTTGCGCGCCGCTTCGTACAGGTTGTAGGCGCCGACGATGTTGCCGGCCAGGATGGCGTCCCAGGGCTGTTCGGTCGAGACGCCGCCCATGTGGATCACCGCATCGACACCGTTCAGCAGATCCGAGCACGGCAGCTGCGATCTTCCAGAGCGGCGACGACGATCTCCTCGCCTTCGCCGGGCTGCGCCCATCTCGGAGCGATGGCTCAGCCGCAGCGTGTCGCAATAGGCCTTCAGGCGCGGGCGCAGTTCGCGGCCGAGGTTGCCGGCGGCACCGGTCAGCAGCAGGCGCTTGAATCGGATCGAGGTGGCAGGCTTGGACGAGCATCGGTATTCTGCGGGTTCGACCAGGGGTTGATCGAATTGCCGAGTTGTTGCAAGATCCAGCTGTTGCAGTCATCAGTTGTCGTACAACTCAGCCGCAATTCTACGAATCTAGCCGACGAAGCCGTCAACGCAGACAAGCTAGGTGTTTACCCTTGTGACGATCATGACCAGCAGCGCAATCGCTCTTGCTGCCGAGCCCCGCCGCCGGCCGCGCACGCTCGCGCATCGAACTTGTCGAATCGCTCGGCGACCGGATCCGCGAAGGCCGGCTCGCCAGCCGGCGCCAAATTGCCGACCGAGGCCGCAGTCATGCGCGAATTCGGCGTCAGCCGCACCGTGGTGCGCGAGGCGCTGTCGAAGCTGCAGGCTTCCGGGCTGGTCGAGACGCGGCACGGCATCGGCACCTTCGTGGTCGGCCTCGGCGACTCCGCGCCGTTCCGGATCGCGCCCGAGCAGTTTGCCACCTTGCGCGACGTGATCGCGGTGCTCGAGCTGCGCATCGGCGTCGAGACCGAAGCCGCCGCGCTGGCTGCGCAGCGCCGCAACGACGACAATCTGCTGACGTTGCGAACCGCGCTGGACGGCTTCGCCGAAGGCAATCGAGTCGGGCGACGATTCGGTCGCCGCCGATTTCCAGTTCCACCTGGAAATCGCCCGCGCGACACAGAACCAGCATTTCGCCGAGTTGATCGGCACGCTCGGCTCGATGATCATTCCGCGCGCGCGGCTCGACCCGCAGATCAGCAATCAGCCCGCGAGCGTCGCGAATACCTGCGCCGGGTCAACGCCGAGCACGAAAGCATCTATCAGTGCGATCGCCAACCGCGACAGGAAGGCGCACGGGCGGCGATGCGAACCCACCTGGCCAACAGCCGGGAGCGCCGCACGGCGGGCCAACGAGGCCGTGTCGATCGATCTGAGCTGACCTTTCTGCGTCTTGACTTTGCAGCCGCTTGTTGTACGATGACTGACGAGTCTCGGTGCTAACAGGCCGGACCATCCCACTCACGCACCGAAAGACCCCGTCATGACCACGCCCTATTCCGCGCTGCCAAACCGTTTTCGCCAACGCCTGCTCGCCGGTGATCGGCGCTGATCGGCTGCTGGCTGTCGCTTGGCAGCCCGATCACCACCGAAGTCCTCGGTGTTGCCGGTTTCGACTGGCTGCTGCTCGACGCCGAACATGCGCCCAACGATGTGCTGTCGCTGATCCCGCAGTTGATGGCGCTGAAGGACAGTTCGAGCGCACCGGTGGTCCGCCCGCCGTGGAACGACACGGTGATCATCAAGCGCCTGCTCGACGCCGGTTGCAGCAATTTCCTGATTCCGTTCATCGAGAATGCCGAACAGGCGGCAGCCGCGGTAGCCGCGACGCGTTATCCGCCGCAAGGCGTGCGCGGCGTGTCGGTGTCGCACCGCGGCAACCGTTACGGCGCGACCGCCGACTACTTCAAGCAGGTCAACGACCACATCGCGGTGCTGGTGCAGATCGAAAGCCGCGCCGGTGTCGCTGCGGCCGCCGAAGATCGCAGCCGTCGACGGTATCGACTGCCTGTTCATCGGGCCGTCCGACCTGGCTGCCGCCTACGGCCATCTGGGCAACGCCGGTCATCCCGAGGTGCAGCAGGCCATCGCCGACCGTGTTCGCCGCAGCAAACGCAGCCGGCAATGCCACCGGCATCCTGGCGCCGGCCGAGGCCGACGCGCGCCGCTATCTCGAGATGGGAATTCGCTTCGTCGGCGTCGGCAGCGACCTCGGCGTATTGCGCATGCAGAGCCAGGCGCTGTGCGACAAGTACCGCGAATCAGTCGGCTGCCCCGATCGCCGCACAATATTGAACCTCGAACCACGACAACATATCGCCATGACCACCAACACGTCTCCGCTCAAACTGGGTTTTATCGGCCTGGGCATCATGGGCGCGCCGATGGCCGGCCACCTGCTCGCGGCCGGGCACAGCCTGTTCGTCAAGACCCGCAGCAAGGTGCCCGCGGCGCTGCTCGAAGCCGGCGGCAAGGAATGTGACAGCCCGCGGCAGGTCGCTGAGTCGGCCGATATCGTTTTTCTGATGTTGCCCGACACGCCGGATGTCGCCAAGGTGCTGTTCGCCGACGACGGCGTGGCCGCTGGGCTTGTCCAAGGGCAAGCTCGTGGTCGACATGAGCAGCATCTCGCCGATGGAGACGCAGGCCTTCGCGAAACGCATTGCCGAGCTCGGTTGCGACTATGTCGATGCCCCGGTCAGTGGCGGCGAAGTGGGCGCCAAGGCAGGCCAGCCTGACGATCATGGTCGGCGCCAGCGAAGCGGCATTCGCACGCGTGCAGCCGCTGCTCGCGCTGATGGGCAAGAACATCACGCATGTCGGCGATGTCGGCGCCGGGCAGATCACCAAGGTGGCCAACCAGATCATCGTCGCACTGAATATTGCCGCTGTCAGCGAGGCACTGGTTTTCGCCAGCAAGGCTGGCGCCGACCCGGCAAAGGTGCGGCAGGCGCTGATGGGCGGGTTTGCGTCGAGCCGCATCCTCGAAGTGCACGGCGAGCGGATGATCAAGCGCACCTTCAACCCGGGCTTCCGGATCGGGCTGCATCAGAAGGATCTGAACCTGGCGCTGCAGGGCGCCCGCGAACTCGGTCTGGCGCTGCCGCAGACAGCCGGCGCCGCGCAGTTGATGCAGGTTTGTGCAGCCAACGGCATGGGCGATCTCGACCACTCGGCGCTGGTGCGCGCGGTCGAACTGATGGCCAAACACGAGATCGGCGGCTGATCATCAGTTGACGACCAGCGACAGCAAGTGCCTTCTGCGAAGGCCTTGCGCTCAGATTGCCTTGAACAATTCGTTGAATTGATCGGCTGCGCGCGTATCGCCGCGCATGATCTGCCGCGACAACTCGTAGACGCGCGCCGATGTGGACTGCACTTGCAGCTTGATGTCGAGCTGCTGCTGCGTCGTCAAGCGTTCACCGGCGTAACGTTCGATCAGCTTGTCGATCTGCAGGTTCATCTCTGTCGACAAGGCATCCTTGTCGCGGCCAATGCCTGCCGTTCGCTCGGCCACACGCGACGGCGTGGCCAGCAGGGTTTTCAGGTATTGGTGATAGGAAGCCGAGAAGACCGGCGCATTGCTGATGAGGACGCCGTTGTTGCTGTCGAGCATCAGGCTTCGCACGTCGGCATTGGCCGAGCCGATGAAGATGTCGCGGTCGAAGACCATCACCTTCGAGTGCAGCGACAACTGCACGCCAGCCAGCGGCTGGTATTCGAAATAGCGCAGCCTGGCCGACTGGCTGGTCGAGCCGGTTTCGGCCAGGTGATCGGCCAGCGCTTTCAACTGCCAGGTGGCCAGCAGGTTGACGATGTTCAGATCGGTCGTTGCCAACGAGTTGGTGACCAACGACAAGGTCACGCCTGGACATGGCCGCGACCCATCGAGCATGGCCGAGACGTCACGCAGCAGGCTGGCCGGCATGAACAGATAGGCATTGTGAAAAACGATATCGCGAGCTGCCGGCGCGTTCGTTTCGCAGACTGATTGCAGCGCCGAGCGCCAGGTCGCCTGGATATTCTTGCTTGAAGCAGCCTCCCGATCGTGCCGGGCCCCGTAGACGCGGCCGCCGGCAGCGATCGGCAGGTTTTCCAGGTAATGAATCGTCGCGCCGGCGTCGATTGCCAATGGCCGACGGCTCGGCAACCGGCCGGTAGTCTGCGATGTAGCGCTGCAGGTTTTTCCGATGCTCGGCTGCCACCACGGCCAGGCGGCCCGGCAGGGCAACCAGACTGCGGTTCAGTTCACGATCCAGGCAAACCGGATCGCTGCCCATTTGACAGGCATCCTGAGCGGCCGCAAGCGCAGCAAAATTCTCCAGCAGATCATTCGGCGCGTGCTGCCGCACCTCATCGATCGACGCGACCTGGCTGCGCAGGCCCCACAGGCGATCGAAGCTCGACGCCAACGCTGCATCAGGGCCGGCCAGTGTCAGCCTGACGTCGGTATCCATGAAGGTATATTTGGCCGCCATCGGGCTCGGATTCATGTGATACGAGTCCTCGACATTTCGCCCGCCGAGCACCAGCGATGCTGCGATCGGCGAGCAGAAACTTGTGGTGCAGAAACTCGGTCAGATAGTCCCAGTCCTTCTGCCCCTGCGGCGATTTCTGGCGCGTCACCGGCAGATAGCTGTTCATTGCGTTGAACACCGGATTGACCTGCTCGGCAAATGCCAGCTTCACCACGGCCAGCTTGAAGCGCGCGGCCAGCGCCTCGATGCCACCGAAATAACGGGCCCGAAAATAAAGCTTGCCCAGCTCTTTCAACTGCTCCGTTCGTGCCGGATCGGTCGATTGCGCACCGGCGGCCAACGCCTGGGCATCGATGCCTTGCCCGCGCGCAACCGCATACGCCATCAAGTGAGGATTCTTGCCGTACAGGCCCGACAGAAAGATGCCCGACCCTGCGTAGCTGCGGTTATTCGCAGGCGTGGCGGACCGCCGCGTCGAAGTGCGCATCGACCTTGGCGATCTTCTGCTGATCGCAGGGCTTGCTTGCCGTGCCCGCATCGGCACAACTCAGCGTCAGGAATGCCGCATCTTTCAGGATCTCGACCGTCGGTCGGTTGTACAGCCGCACTGCGATCCGGCCCTGCCCTTGTTGCTCCAGCCAGCTGAACCGGTCGAGATCCTTGTAGGCTGAGAAATAGTCGACCAGCAGCCGCACCTTGACGCCGCGCGCGGCAGCGTCGATCAGCGCCTGGTTCAGGCGCGACGATGAAAAATCGTCGGCAGAAGATGTAGTACGCCAGGTCGAGGCTGTTTTTTGCATGTTCGACGACCTGCAGCTTGGCTGCGAATGCCGCGTCGTTGTCGCTGATCACCTGGGCCTGCGCGAACTGCAGTGGCCCGGCCGTCGCCTGGGCTTGCAGCAACTGGCCCAGTGGCAGCGGGCGGATCGGCGCAAACGCCGAGCAAGCACCGAGCAGCGTACAAACGGAGGTGGTGAGGACGATCCGGCGCAAGGTCATTGAAAAGCCTCCGTCTGTCGAGCGCCGCCGGGCACAACATGTCCGACCGGCTTGGCTGCCGACCAGCTTACCCTATCAACTCTGGAAAATGCGCGAAGTTTTCGAGTTGTTTGCTGCCGGGGGACGTGCATACTAAGTACCCCATTTCACAAATACGTGCACGTGATGAAATCGATGCATTGCGGGTCAGGGCAAGGCGCAAACCGCAGCGATACCTGCAGGTATCGCGAGGATTTGCAACGCCGCCATGGCCCGGAATGCGCGATTTCATGTGAGCGTATTTGTGAAATGGGGTACTAAGATGCCGGTCCCACTGGTCAGGAGAGTCGACATGGCAACCGACGGAAATGACAACGTGACGGGCAACCGGGCGATCCAGGTCGGCGGTTCGGATATCCTGAGTGTCGGCTCCAATCAGACGGTCAGCATTGGCAGCAGGCAATCGATGACCGTCGGCGGCAGCCAAAGCATCACCGTCGGCGCCGGCCAGGCGACATCGGCACAAAGCCGCCAGGCGCAAGTCTCGGCCAGCGACTCCTTGACCGTCGGTTCAAGCCAAGATCTGAGTGTGGCATCGAGCCAGTCGGTGACGATCGGCGCCAACCAGACCATCGCCGTCGGGCGCAACCGGCAAGACACCGTCTCGATGGACTCGACGCTGACTGTGGGCAAGAAGCTGCATCTGCGCGCTGGCGACGAAATCTCGCTCACCGTCGGCCAGGCCAGCCTGGTGCTGAAAAAGGACGGGACGATCCTGATCAGCGGCAAAGACATCGTGCTGCTCGGCAGCGGGCAGGTCACCGTCAAATCGTCGAAGGAGCTGGTGTTGAAGGGGTCGAAGATCCAGAGCAACTAAACACAAAGACGCCACTGGCGCGGCACTCGATATCCGGGCAAACTGCAACGCATGAGCGACGGACCGCTGCGCCTCCATGTTCCCGAGCCGACCGGCCGCCCCGGGCAGGCCACCGATTTTTCATACCTGCATGTGGCGCCGGCCGGCGCGGTGCGGCGCCCCGCAGTCGATACCAGACCGGTCGATACCAGCGATCTGGCGCACACGCTGATCCGGGTGCTCGATGACGACGGTGCTGCGGTCGGTCCGTGGGCGCCGTCGATCTCGGGCGATCAACTGAAGCTCGGGCTGCGGGCGATGATGAAGACGCGTGCGTTCGATGCCCGCATGCTGATCGCGCAGCGGCAGAAGAAGATCTCGTTCTACATGCAATGCCTCGGCGAAGAAGCGGTGGCGGTTGCCCACGCCCTTGCGCTCGCTCCAGGCGACATGTGTTTCCCGACTTACCGGCAGCAAGGTCTGCTGCTGGTGCGCGACGATGTCGACATGGTCGAGCTGATGTGCCAGTTGCTGAGCAATCAGCGCGATCCGTTGAAAGGCCGACAACTGCCGGTGATGTATTCATACAAGCGGGCGGGTTTTTTTACCATCTCCGGCAACCTGGCGACGCAATATATCCAGGCCGTCGGCTGGGCGATGGCATCGGCGATCAAGGGCGACAGCCGCATTGCCTCGGCGTGGATCGGCGACGGGTCGACCGCCGAATCCGATTTCCACACCGCACTGACCTTTGCCCATGTCTATCGCGCACCCGTGATCCTGAACGTGGTCAACAACCAGTGGGCGATCTCGACCTTTCAGGCCATTGCAGGCGGCGAGTCGACCACCTTCGCCGCACGTGGCGTGGGCGCCGGGATCGCGTCGCTGCGGGTCGACGGCAACGATTTTCTCGCCGTCCATTCGGCGTCGCAATGGGCCGCCGAGCGGGCGCGGCGCAACCTCGGTCCGACCTTGATCGAGTGGGTCACTTACCGGGCCGGCGCCCATTCGACATCCGATGAACCCTCGCGTTACCGGCCTGGTGACGACTCCAGCCACTTCCCGCTCGGCGACCCGATCGAACGCCTCAAGCGCCACCTGATCGCGCATGGCGACTGGTCGGACGACGAACACGAAGCGACCCGCGAAGACGCTGGATACCCAGGTGGCGACGGCGCTGAAGCTGGCACTGCAATCGGGATCGCTGGGCGACGGCCACATTCCGCCGTTGCAGACGATGTTCGAGGATGTCTACAAGGAGATGCCGCCGCATCTGCAAGACCAGTTGCGCCAAGCGGGCGCGGGGGCCTGAGATGCCGCGCATGACAATGATCCAGGCGTTGCGATCGGCGATGGACGTGATGCTCGAGCGCGACGCCAACGTGGTTGTTTATGGTCAGGATGTCGGCTATTTCGGCGGCGTCTTCCGCTGCACCGAAGGCTTGCAGAAGAAGTACGGTCGATCGCGGGTGTTCGATGCGCCGATCTCCGAAGGCGGCATCGTCGGTTCGGCGATCGGCATGGCCGCCTATGGTCTGCGGCCGGTCGTCGAAGTGCAGTTCGCCGACTATTTTTATCCGGCATCCGACCAGATCGTGTCCGAGGCAGCCCGGCTGCGCTACCGATCGAGCGGCGATTTCACCGCGCCGATCACGGTCCGCATGCCGTGCGGCGGCGGCATCTATGGCGGACAGACGCACAGCCAGAGCCCCGAGGCCTTGTTCACCCACGTCTGCGGCCTGCGCACGGTGATGCCGAGCAACCCCTACGATGCCAAGGGGCTGCTGATCGCATCGATCGAAAACGACGACCCGGTGATCTTCCTCGAACCGAAGCGGCTGTACAACGGGCCGTTCGACGGCCATCACGACAAGCCGGTGGTGCCGTGGTCGGCCCATGCCTTGGGCGAGGTTCCCGAGGGACACTACACAGTCCCGCTCGAGACTGCTTCGGTTTTCAGGGCGGGCTCCGATCTCACGGTATTGACCTATGGCACGATGGTCTTCGTCAGTGAAGCAGCGGCTAGCGAGAGCGCAATCGACGCCGAGATCATCGACCTGCGCAGCCTGTGGCCACTCGATCTGCCGGCGATCATCGACTCGGTGAAAAAGACCGGTCGCTGCGTCGTCGTCCACGAGGCGACGCGCACCAGCGGCTTCGGCGCCGAACTCGTCTCGCTGGTCCAGGAACATTGCTTCTATCAACTCGAAGCGCCGATCGAACGTGTCACCGGTTGGGATACGCCGTATCCACATGCGCTCGAATGGGCCTATTTCCCCGGCCCCGACCGGGTCGCCGCGGCAATGAAACGCGTCATGGAAGCCTGAAGAAGTCGATGCAAACGCGATGAGCACACATGTCATCAAGATGCCTGACCTGGGTGAAGGAATTGCCGAGGTCGAGCTGGTCGCCTGGCATGTCAAGGTCGGCGACAGCGTGGCCGAAGATCAGGTGCTGGCTGACGTGATGACCGACAAGGCGACGGTCGAAATCCCGTCGCCCGTGGCCGGCACGGTGGCCTCGCTCGGCGGCGAAGTCGGCGACGTGTTGGCGGTCGGCGCCCAGCTGATCGGTATCGACACCGCAGCCGGCGCCGGTGCGAACGCGGCTGCACCGGCACCCAGCGTCGACCGGTCGCCGGCCCACGCACCCCCGCCGGCAACGCCGGGCTCGCCCACCACCGACAAGCTGGCGGCAGCGCCGCCGAAGACAGCGGCTGTCGGGCAAACCGCGGCAGCAGCATCCAGCGGGCGGGTGGTCGCATCGCCCGCGGTTCGCGCGCGCGCCTGGGAACTCGGAATCGAACTGGTCGACGTGCAAGCCAGCGGTACCGGCGGCCGCGTGATGCAGGCCGATCTGGATGCCTTCGTCGATCGCGGCGGGCCACGAAGCAAAGTGCCGCAACGTACGATCGACGCCGCAAGTCCTTCCGCGTCGGCAAGACCGGGCGCGACCCGGCAGATCAAGATCATCGGCCTGCGACGGCGAATCGCGCAAAAGATGCAGGATTCGAAGCGGCGCATCCCGCATTACGCCTACGTCGAGGAAATCGACGTCACCGAACTCGAAGCCCTGCGCAGCCAACTCAACCAGCGGCACGGCGACACGCGCGGACGGCTGACACTGTTGCCGCTGCTGATCCGTGCCATCGTGCTGGCAATACCCGAATTTCCAATGGTCAATGCGTGGTTCGATGACGAAGCCGGCATATTGACCCAGCATGAATCGGTGCACATGGGCGTGGCGGCGCAGACCGAAGCCGGCTTGATGGTGCCGGTGCTGCGCGACGCACAGAACGGCGACCTGTGGAGCCATGGCGCGGAAATCGCCCGGCTTGCCGAAGCCGCACGCAGCGGCAAGGCGGTTCGCGACGAACTGAGCGGCTCGACCATCACGTTGACCAGTCTCGGCAAACTGGGCGGCATCGTCTCGACACCGGTCATCAATTCACCGGAAGTCGCCATCATCGGCGTCAACAAGATGGTGCAGCGGCCGGTCGTCCGCGATGGCGCCATCACGATCCGGCAGATGATGAATCTGTCGTCGTCGTTCGATCACCGCGTCGTCGACGGTGCCAAGGCCGCCGCATTCATCCAGCAAATCCGGCAGACACTCGAACATCCGGCCCTGTTGTTCGTCGAATGAGCGCGAACGCTGCAAAACGCGTGCTGGCGACCGTCGACCTTTTTGGCGGGAGAATTCCCGCTTCCCGGGTCGATTGACGAGCCGCCGGCATTTTTCGGCTTGACAGCCGGGCGCCAGATGCCAAGATCGGCGCTCGTGCAACAGGCTGGGTCGGCAGCCTGCCGAGGAGAAAACTTGCTGACGATGTCGCATCAACAGATCGAGCAGCTCGGCGAAGACCAGAAGCGGCGCTTTGTGGCCCAACTGATGCAGCGGTTGCGCCGCGATTTTCCGGCGCAGACCCGACCGCTCGACGATCCGGCGCTGCGTGATCTGATCGAGACGGGAACGCGGCATGCCGAACTCTACGGCCTGGTCACCGAGGCGCATATCAGGGTCTACTGCGGGTTGATGCTGCGCCACGGAGCTGATTTCGATGCCGACCCGACACGGCAATGGGCCGGCGATATCCTCAACGATGGCCAGCTCAGCGCGCGCGAAAAGATTTCGCGGCTCGACGGCGTGCAGGCTTTTCTCGATCAAGCGCCACCGGCATGACCGATCTGTCGCGTCCGCTGGATTCGGCCGCCGTCAAGGCTGCCGACCATGAGTTTTACGCGAAGCATCCTGAATTCATCGGGCCGGACGGCAAGCGGATCCCGCTCAGCGCAACCGATCCGGCACAAGCCGAGCTGCGCCGCGAATGGGTCGATTCGTACATCGCCGCTGGCGGGCCGGTTGCCGGTGGCGACTCGGACAAGAAGCCGGGCTCGGGCGTCGAGCCGTGCGACTGTCCGCCCGGAGGTGGCGGCGGGGGTGGCGGTGGCGGTGGCGGTGGCGGTGGCGGTGGCGGTGGCGGTGGACCGGGGCCGACGCCGGAAAAACCGAAGCCGACGCTCAAGGTTCGTTGGTCCAAACCCGAAGTCACGCCGGATCACAACAGCAGTTGGCCAGCTGCCTCGCCACCGACCGATACGATTCCCGAAGAAGCCAAGGTCGAACTGATCGGCGACACCACCAACGTGCCCGACGGCACTGCCGCCGACATGACGATATTGTTGTGCCACAGCGGCGCACAGGTGACCGAGGGTCATCTCGGCAAACTCGAAGTTTGCGGCGGCAAGGTTGTCGATCCGGTCACCGGCAAGCGTCCGGAATGGGTTTTCGATTACCGCCACGATCTCTGGGCGACCTGGGACAAACCCTTTTATTACTTCACTTGCAACGTGTCGTACGAAGGTCTGCACGAAGAGACCCCCAACGATCATGCAGGCCAGCGTGCTGCTTGCCTGACTCTCAAATATTGGCACCCTTGTTTTGCCGAAACCGGCTCGCTCACCGGCGTGTTGCCCGAGGCCACTGCGGTGGCCGCCATCCTCAATGGCGTCAACCATTCCAAAGCGCTGCTGACCAACCAGAACGGCGTCAATATTGCGCTGGCGGACTATGGCTCTGCGCTGCGCAACAGCTACGCGTTCCACCAGGCCAGTCATGGCAATGCACTCAAAAGAAGCGACAACTCGTCGATGCCGGACGACGACCCGGGCGAGAAAAAATATACCAAGTCCGAATGGCGGAGCATCGTCCACCTGACACCGGTACCCCGCTTCGGTGATGCGCAGATCGGCAACGCGGCCGACGTCCCCAACCTGCCGCGATATCTGTTTTATGCAAGCACCTGTCTGACCGGCTGGGAGTCCAGCTTCGCCGATGCCATGCTGGCGCGCGGAACCGGCCACGTGCTGGCGTTCCGGGTCACGATTCCCGATGCGGAGGCACCGTTGCTGGCCAGCAAGTTCTACAAACGCTGGGCCGGCTATCGGCTCGATCCGGCGAAAATTCCCGATTGTTTCTTCGCGACCGCGTCCGATCACTACAAGAACATGAAGCCGATCCTCTACGGGATCGGTGGCGGCGCGATCGAGCCGAAAGGCATGTTGCAGTCGATCGCTGACGCCCTGTCCGATCTGGGCGCCGCAATAGGCGACGCCTTGTCGGGCTGGTTCAACTAGGAAATACCGCGATGGATGCCGCCACGCTGAAAACAACCGCCAAGGCCCGCCTGCAGGCCTTGCTGTCGACGCTGCTGCGCGGCGAGATTCGCCTGCAATCGCTTGATGACGAGGCCGGTTGGGATGGCCTGTTGAAACGCCACGTGCACGAAGAACGCTTCGCCGCATGGCACCAGTTCAACGAGTTGCAGATCGAAACCGATCCGGGCGGCCAGATCAAGCTGTTCCACGATCCGAGACGGCTGATCGATTCTGAATATGCGGCACTGCCCGACGACGAAGTGCTGCGCATCTGCACCACCAGCGGTTTGCTGGGCAAACGGGTCGAATCGATCAAGTCAGTCGAAGGCCCTGACAACACGCTGGCGACGCTGATTCAGCAACGTCACCATCGCCTGCCGGCCAAGATGCAATTCCTGATCAATTGCAAGACCCGTCAGATCGCAGCGTTGCGGGTGATCGAGGACGCTTCGTGAACAACCGCGAAGCAATCGCTGTGGCGCAGGCTGCCGCCCCCGAGTTCGGCATCCCGGGCGACTACCAGCCGACCAGCGTGGAGCTGCGGATCGTCGAACTGGTGGCCGGCGCACCGCTCGCCGACCAATTGCCGCCGCCAGGCCCGGTGTTCGACCGCAAGGCCTGGGTGGTGAAGTTGTCGGCGGGCATTCTGTGGGTCGAGTTGACGGTCGACGACGACACGGCGCGCATCGTGCGGTTTCGCCGATCCCGCAGCGCGGCACAGGCCCTGCAAGGTGACGACCATGGCTGAGCAGAACGCCGCTGCCGGCTCGGGATCGCCCATCGAGCGGGCCAACGCCTGGTACCTGCAATTTCTCGAACGTGAGAGCCTCGCTGCCGGCCGGCCGGTCTCGGGTGGGGCGCTGGGCGAACATCTTCGCCTCGGCCCTTCCGACGGCAAAAGCACCGGCAATGCCGCGCCGCTGACATTGGGGGTTTTTTCACGCCTCAGCGCCTGCAGCATCCGTCTGAACGCCACCACCGGCGAAACCATTTCCTGGTACCTCGACTTTTTGGCGATCGGATCTGACGGCACGATGCCCGCCAGCGAGGCCTTGACCTTGGCGACGCAGGTTGCCGAACCGCCGGCTGAAGCCGTGCTCGATGAGTCCGGCTACGACAACATGGCCGGACGCAACTTTTTCCGCGCGCGCTGGAAACACGTGCGTGACGGTTTGCCGGTCGAGGGCGATTACATCGAGGTGTTGATCAACGGCAAACATCGCAAGGTGTTCTCGCTGTCCAAGGTGTGGCGCGAGCCGCGGGTCGGCGCAGCACCGCAACCTTCATGAGCAGGCCTCGGCGGCAGATCAGGGGTTTGCTGGGCGTGGTGTGTCTGGCCATCGCCGCTACCGCGTCCGCCGGACAGCCGAATACTGGAGCCAAACGCGCCATGTTCAACGACAACACCTACCAGGAACTGAAACCCTATGCAGCAAGCGACCGCCTGATCGCGGTGCTGCGCTGCGAAGCCATCGAGATCTTGTCGCCGGGCAGTCGCCGGGAGCGCCAGCAGATCCGCGGCACGGTGCTCGCAGGCCCGGCGACGCTGCCGCGCGAGAGTTCGCTGCTGCTTTCGCGTCATGCCCAGGGCAAGCCACTGATGGAAGTCGGCAAGGTCTATCTGGTTGCAGGCTATCGCGAATCGACCACCGGGCCGTGGGCACTTGTCGAGCACCGGCCGGTCGAGGCCAACGCCGCAGCAGGCGAATACGAAACCGCGAGCGCCGAGGCCACCCAACGCCTCGACGCCGAACGGCCGCGCTGAAACGCTCCGATTCAGGCCTGCCATCGGCAGTCGTCGAAGGCGCGTGCCTCGGCGAGGCAACTTCGGCAGTCGACATCGACAACTTTCCGCCAGCGAGAACTGACGGTGCCTGCAGTCGCGTTCCTGGGTGGCGGGAATGCCGATTGCCTCGGTGTCTGCCATGGTTATTTTCCCGGCAAGAGAAATTCCCGACACCGTCTACCTGGTCGATAAAGGTCGGCAATTCGCGGACATGGCGAGTCAGCTGTTGCGCCAGCAAGGCCTGACGGTCTTCGACTTCGACTCGCCGACTCGCCTGTTGCATCGCTTCAACCCGGTAGTCCCGGCATGTCTGCTGTGCGAATGGCAGGCGGAAGGTTTCGACGGCCTGCAGTTGACGCAGCAATTGCAAGCGCTCCATCATCGGCCACCGTCAACCGTATTCGTCGGACAGCCCGGCGACGTGGCCGGCGCCGTCGCGGCGATGAGAAGTGGTGCGGTTGATTTTCTGGACCGACCGCTGCGCCCGGTGGCGCTGCTTGAGAGCGTCAGAACGGCGCTTGAACTCGATCACCGTGATCGCGAGCGCCACGCCGACCGCGCCCTGCTCGACGAGCGTTATGCCCGGCTGACCCCGCGCGAAACTCAGGTTTTCGCGGTACTGCTGGAAAATCACTCAGCCAAGCAAATTGCGCTTCAGTTGCAGATCAGCCCACGCACCGCCGAGCACCATCGTGAAGGTGTGATGCGCAAGATGAAGGCACGGTCGTGGCAACAACTGCTGGTGATGGGTATTCTTCTCGGCCTCTACGAACCGCGGCTTTCGCATGACGAACGGGCCGGACCGGTTGCGGCCAATGAAGCAACCGGCACCGACTGGCTCCCGGCGTCTGCTGCCGGATAACTCATGCGAGTTCCAACGCGCCTTCAGCGATGAATCGTTTGTAGTCCTGCAGCGAAATCGCCGCCGAGCCGTGACTGTCGCCTTCAGCCCATGACAAGGTGGCGTCGAGCTCGGTGACTTCGATCTCGCAGGGACCTTTTGGCACTTCCATCTCGACGCCGTCACCTTCACGGTATGTCACGGTGCCCACAATCGTGCAATCTTGTCTGGCCATCGTGCGATTCTCCTGTCGAACATTGTCAGGTTGCGGCGATCTGCCATCGACCGCAGACCCGCTGTTGGCGATCTCACCACGAATCGCATCGGAAACGCCTGATTCGCCGAGGCCTGCGCCTGGGTCTTCGCCGCCGCCATCGCTCCAGTCGTGAGCGTCAATGTCAGAACGCTTATCTGCTTGATTCATGTCGTCGATCACTCCAGTGCAAACCTCAGGATATACGCGCCTTCACCAATCGATGGGCGGAATTCCCCGTTGCCAGTGAGGTCTGCTCAGGGTTCCGCCTTGAGGGCACCGCGAATATTCATCGCCGCGAGGCAGAGTTGCAGGACGATCAAGGCAAACGCGCTGGCGTGCCAACCCCAGACAACCCACAAGACATTGCTGAGCAGGAAAAACCAGAAACCGGCGAGTCGTTTTCGTTCGTTCTTCGATGCAACGAACCAGGCTGCCAGCACCGTGACGGCCATTGCAGGCCACTGAACCCAGTCCAGATCGCTCACCGGGTATCACTCATCCACACGCCCTCGACGAGCGCGCGCAGCGGCAGACGCTGCGGTCGCCGCTCGCTGCTGATCGCAGAACTTCAATGCCCCTAGCGACCGAGAACGCGTTGGGCGTGTGGCTGCCGATCGGACGATCAGTAATACGGGTCAACACCGTAATATCCGTTCACCCTGCGCCCGAAATCAGTGGTGTAAGCAGGCATCGCGTCGTGCGGATATTTCGGCGCGCCGTCGAGTTTGGCCTTGTCGAGGGGAACCACATATCCCTCCTTCTCGACGTCGTAGTCGAGAACATTCCAAGGCAGCGGGTAACGGTCGGTGCCGATGCCGAGAAAACCGCCGAATTCAAGCACCGCATACCGCACCTGTCCGGTACGCTTGTCGATCATCAGGTCATCGATCGACCCGAGTTTGTCGCCCGCATGGTTATAGACCGTTGTTCCTTCGACCCGGTCGGACGAGATGACGTCGGTATCACTGGTCGTATTGTTCATGATGCCTCCTACAGAAAAGAGTCGTATCAACGAGCACCACTTGCACGCTCGGCGGCAAATTGCAGTTTGCCGCTGCAACCGGTTATCGCTCTGGCGGCGGGCCGTGACGATCGGCATTGACGCCGATTGCCTGTAGGAGTTTTCGACGCCGGTTGACGATCGATCGCCGGACTGCCAAACTGCGGCTCGTCCCACGGTACTTCCGTGGTGGTCCCGATGACCCGAAGTTGAAGGAGGCAAAACATGCAATCGACAACCCTCGCCCACCTCGCGGCCAGCGTCTGACGCACCTCGGTTGATCGAATAGACGGCCCTGCCACCTCGGCAGGGCCCATGTCGGCGCGACGCCTGCCACCCGGCAGGCGAAGCCCATGCCGACCATCTTCGCGACCTGAACTGCGAGCAGCCTGCTGCCCGCCCCGCGATTACCTTTATCAGCCGCTGTTCAAGCAGCGGCGCTGGCCGCCTGCGCGTGCCGGTCCACTTCAGGTCACGAGAAGCCACATCATGATTGACAACGATGACGAGCGCCCGCGCTCGCTGCCAGACGATCCACTTTGCTCGATGGGACTGACGGCCGCACTGATGCTGCAGGCCGCCGAAATGACCCGGCAGCTTTCAATGACTGACCCCGTCAAGCAGCCCCGCATGCGCTTGATGCGCTTGACTGAAATCCACCGCGATTCGGTTCGCATCGACGACGGCCGTACGGCGCTTCGCGCAACCGTTGCAACTGCACTGTCCCGCCGGCTCGGGCAGACACAATCGATGCTGACCGTCGGCGATTGGGTGCTGGCGGCTGCCGACGACGACGGGCAGCATCGATTGCACCACCGACTGACGCCGACCAACCAGCTGATTCGACGTGATGCGAATGGTGTGCGCCAGGCGTTGGTCAGCAATTTCGATTGCGCGTTGCTGACGATGGGGCTCGACAAGGATTTCAACCCGCGGCGAATCGAACGTTATGTCACGCTGCTGCAAAGCACCGATGCCAGGATCGTGATCGTGTTGACAAAGGCGGACACGCTGATCGATCCGCGAAGCCTGTTCAGCCACCTGCGAACGCTGCGTGAACGCATCGGCAACGGGTTGCCCATCCTGTGCGTCGACGCGCGAGACAGCGATACGGCCGTCCGGCTGCAACCCTTCCTGCAACCGGGGCAGACCCTGGTGGTGCTTGGCTCGTCGGGCGCCGGCAAGTCGACACTGACCAACACCCTGTTCGGCCAACTGGTTCAGGATACCGGTGCCGCGCGCGAGCACGACAACCGTGGCAAACACACGACGCGCAGCCGCAGCCTGTTCCGCCTGCCCGGCGGCGCCTGCATCATCGATACCCCTGGGCTGCGCGGCCTGCGAGCAGAAGCTGACAAAAGCCACGTGGCGGCGGCGTTCGGCGAAATCCAGATGCTTGCCGCCGGTTGTCGCTTTCGCGATTGCCGGCATCAGAACGAGCCGGGCTGCCGAGTTCGCGAAGCAGTCGATGAAGACCGCTTGAACAACTACCAGAAGCTGGTTCGCGAAGTGCGCCGCGACCAGGCCGGACATCTCGAACGGCGCACCGAGCTCGGCGTGTGGAAGGCGCGCAGCCGAGCCAGGCGGCAGGCACAAAAGACACGCGTATCCGGCTGATCGATGCCGGCACTCAGTCGCTCGTTCGCCAGCGCAACAGGCTTCGGCCGAGTCGGTCGAAGGCCGCGTCGACGACGATCGCCAGCGCGCCGACCAGCATCGCCCCCTGCAGCACATAAGCGGTGTTGAATCCCGACAAGCCGATGATGATCGGCGAGCCGAGCGTGCGCGCACCGACTGTCGACGCAATTGCCGCGGTGCCGATGTTGATCACCACCGAGGTGCGCACGCCGGCCAGCAAAACCGGCCATGCCAGAGGCAGCTGGGCGTGGCGCAACTGCTGCCAGTCGGTCATTCCCTGACCCCGCGCGGCCTCCAGCACATCCGCTGGAACCGATTCGATGCCGGCGATGGTGGCGCGCAGCACCGGCAAGATGCCATACAAGGCCAGTGCGATCAGCGCCGGTGCGCTGCCGAAGCCGATCAACGGCGCGGCGACCGCCAGCACCGCCACCGGTGGAACCGTCTGTCCGGCAGCCACCAGCATGTCGACCAGCGCACGAAACTCGCGCCCGGCCGACCGGGTGACAAAACAACCCAGGCTGATACCGACCGTGACGGCCGCAGCGCTGCGAGACCGCAACCAATCCAACATGCGCAGCGAGCAGGCCGAGAAACGAATCCTGAACGTAGACCGGCCGAGCGAGATCGGGAAACAAGCTTGCAAAAACCGGTTCCAGCCACGGCATGCCAGCGGCCAGCAACAACAGCACGACCAGACCCCAGAGCAGCGGATCGATCAGCAGCCGCGACAAAAACGAAACAGCTGCGATTCGGCTGGAATTCACCGCGGCTCACCAAGCAGATCGCCGAAATCGATCACGCCGAGCGGGCGGCCTTCGGGATCGGCCACCGGCAAGCGATCGACGCCGCGCAGCAAAAACTGCGACAGTGCGTGCTGCAGCGTCTGCGTCGGCAACAGCGGCTCGCCCGGCACCACGTCGCCGCTGCGCAACACATCGCCGACTCGCCGCAGACCGAGCAGGCGTTGGCCAAGCGAGCTGCGGCCGAAAAATTCGGCCACCCGCAGATCTGCCGGCTGGTGGAGCAACTGGTGCGGCGTACCGGCCTGCACGATTCGCCCATGGTCGAGCAGCACCAACTGACCGCCGAGCTTCAGCGCCTCGTCGATGTCGTGGGTGACCAGGACGATGGTGCAGCCGACCGCCTGCTGGATGCGCAACAACTCATCCTGCAACACCACACGGGTCAGCGGATCGAGCGCGCCGAACGGCTCGTCCATCAGCAATACCGACGGCTGCGCCGCCAACGCACGCGCCACCCCCACACGTTGTTGCTGGCCGCCGGACAGCTGCTGCGGATAACGGTCACGAAACTGCGCCGGTGTCAGCCCGAGCAGATCCAGCAACTCATCCACCCGCGCCGCTGTGCGGGAGTCCGACCAACCGAGCAAGCGCGGCACGGTGGCGATGTTGCGTGCAACGGTCCAGTGTGGAAACAGGCCGGTCGACTGGATCACATAGCCGATCCGGCGACGCAGCAAGTCGGGCGATTCGCTCCGGATATCCCGGCCGTCGATGGTGATGCGCCCGTTGTCGGCCTCGATCAGGCGATTGATCAGCCGCAGCAGCGTGGATTTGCCCGAGCCCGAAGCGCCGATCAGCACAGTCAGGTTGCCCGCGGCAATTTGCAGCGACACGCCATCGACCGCCGACGTCTGGCCGAACGACTTTCGCACATCGGCAAGTTCGATCAACGCTGCCGCTCCAGGCGCTCGACAACGGCTGCCAGCAGCGCATCCGTCAACAGTGCGAGCGCCACCACCGGAACGACCCCCAGCAACACCAGATCGAGCGCGCTGCTGGCCAGTCCCTGAAAAACGATCGCGCCAAAGCCGCCAGCGCCGATCAACGCGGCGACCACCGCCAAGCCGATCAACTGCACAATGGTGAGGCGCAACGCCGACACCAGCACCGGCAAGGCCAGTGGCAACTCGATCTGCCAGAAGCGCTGGCGCCGGCTCATTCCCATCGCCGTGCCCGCTTCGAGCAGCGGTGCGGGAATCTGCTGCAGACCCGCAGCCATGCCGTGGACAATCGGCAGCAGCGCATACATCGACAAGGCCATCACGGCCGGCCAGAGCCCGATGCCTCGAATGCCCGTCGACGGCCATGTCTGGCCAAGCCAGGCCAACGGGCCGATCAACAGACCGAACAAGGCGATCGACGGCACGGTTTGAATCAGGTTGAGCGTGGCGAACAAGGGCCGTGCCAGGCGCGGACGGCGCGCGGCCGCCACACCGAGCGGCAAGCCCGCAAGCAATGCGGGCAGAAGGCTGGCCAACACGATCTGCACATGCCGCCAGGCGGCCGCAGAGAAGACATCCTGTCGGTTGGCATATTCCTTCAACAAGGACAGCGAATCGAGCGTGCCGGTCGTCAGCAACCACAACGGCCCGATCAGCAACAGCAGGCCGAGCCGGCGGCCAGGCAAGCCGCGGCGCAACGCATCGGCACCGATTGCCCAGAGCAGCAGCGCCGACAGCCAGAAGCCGCCGCCGAGCGACACCCTGGCCAGCGGTGTCAGCGATGCGGTCTGCTGCAGCGCGGCGCTGCCAGCCAACGCAAGCAGCGCGCTCAGCAGGCCTGCCGACACGATCGCCGTCGACAAATGGACGCCACGTCCCGGCGGCAACAGCGCCGCGAGCGCCAACCAGGCCAACGCCAACAACAGCAGCACCAGCCTGCCGCCATCGATCAGCGATTCGAGCGCGACGCCCTGCCCGCTCAACAGACGATTCGGCGCCACACGCAAGAACGGCAGCAGCCAGAGCGCAGCCAGCAGGCTGACCAGCAAGACCGCCAGCACCCGTTGCCGGATGACCGGCCGACGCCGAGCCAACAGATCGGTGCCGGAAGCCGGCACCACCGTCACTTGATCAAGCCCTTGCTCTTCAACCAGACCTCGGCCACCTTGCCGGCATCCTGGCCTTCCAGGGCGATCTGCGCATTCAGGCGTTGCAGGGTCGGGCCGTCGAGCGCCTTGAAGACAGGCGCCAGCAAGCTGGCAATCTTCGGCTCACGCGCCAACACCTCGGCACGCACCACCGGCGTGGGTGCATAGACAGGCTGCACGCCCTTCGGGTCGTCGAGGATCAACAAGCCGAGCGCTGCGACCGGACCGTCGGTCCCATAGGCCATCGCAGCATTGACACCCGACGTCTGCTCGGCAGCCGCCTTGATGGTGACTGCGGTATCGCCACCGGCCAGCGTCAACAGCTGGCCCGGCTTGAGCTTGAATCCGTAGGCCGACTGGAACGCCGGCAAGGCGTCCGGCCGTTCGACGAATTCGGCCGATGCCGCCAGTTTGAAGGCGCCACCGCCGGCCAGGTATTGGTCCAGGTCGGCGAGCGACTGCAGCTTGTGTTGTCTTGCCAGATCCTGCCGCACCGCGATTGCCCAGGTATTGTTGGCTGGCGAGGCGGTCAGCCAGACCAGCTTGTTGCGCTCGGCGTCGAGCTGCTTGACCCGGGCCAGGCCATCGGCATGTTTTTTCCAGACCGGGTTCTTCTCGTCGGCAAAAAAGAAGGCGCCGTTGCCGGTGTATTCAGGGTAGATGTCGATTTCGCCGCTGAGCAGCGCGGTACGAACGATTTTCGTATTGCCGAGCTGCAGCCGGTTTTCGGTCTTGATGCCTGCGGATTGAAGCACCTTGATGATCATCTGGCCGAGCAATGACCCTTCGGTATCGATTTTCGACGACACCCGCACGGCAGGCTGAACCTGCGCCTTCGCAAGGCGCGGCGCAGCGATGAACAGGCTCACCGCCAGCAGCGCGGCAGTGGCATGCAGCGCCAGGCGGCGGGAATGGGGTGGCGGCATCAAGCGTTCTCCGGTCCGGTGATGAAGGCAAATACGGTGCGGGCCATGGCCTTGGCTGCGATCAAACGGCTCACGCTCATGTGGACGATGCCAGCACATCGGCAAATTTGCCGATCACCGCGTGAGCGTGCAAGGGATCGAGCCAGCGCAAGACGACAACGGCGTCGAAGCCGGGGTCGATCCAGACAAAATGGCCGCCGGCACCCAGCATGAAAGACGCGTTGGTCGATGCGCCCGGAAAGGCCTTGCCGTCGCGGTTGAGCCACAACAAGCGGCCATAAAACGGCGCAATGGGGCATGGTTCGACCATCCGCTCGACCCACTGGCGCGAGATCAATTGCCGGCCGTCGCACTGCCCGCCATCGAGCAGCAGGCGGCCGACCCGCGCCTCATCGCGCGCGCTGACCGAAACCCCACCGCCCCAGTGTGTACCACCCGGCACCGATTGCACCCGGCCGCAGCCGGGCAGCTCGACCCAGGCGTCGTCGTAGCCTCGCCATGCAAAGCCCGCGCCACCACCCAGCGGCGTCAGCACTTCGCGCTGAAAGACATCGGGCAACGCTTCGCCGAACAGATGCAGCAGGGCCAGCGACAGCTGGTTGATGCGCACGTCGTTGTACTCCCAGTAGCTGCCCGGGGCCTGCAGCGGTCGCTGCCCGCCTTTTGGGCCCCCAGGTTGACGTGGATCCTGCGCCACCTTGCGCCAGCGGTCGACCGTATCGGGCAGGCCGAAACTCGATCCTTCCCATTCGCTGGTCTGCGTCAGCAACTGGGCCCAGGTGATCGATCGGTTGTGTTCGCTGTCGAAACCGATGCCGGGCAGACGCGCAGCAACGGCTTCGTTCTCGTCGGGCAACAACCCCTGCTGCTGGGCCACGCCGGCCAGCAGCGCGAGATAGGTCTTGGCCACGCTGAAGGTCAGATCGGCGCGGTCGGGCTCGCCCCAGGCAGCGATTTCGCGGCCATGCCGAATCACCACCCCCGACTGCGGCCCACGCTCGTGTACCGGGCCGCGCAACCGATTGAAGGGCGGCGGATCGTCATGATGAACCCCCCATGGGCTCTGACCCGGCGCGGCTGCAGCCAGCGGATCACGCGGCCAGGGGGTCTCGTGGGATCGGGCGGCAGCAATCGCGGCGTCGAATATCGGTTGGTCGGCGGTGGCTTGGGTCATGCCGGCATTTGAACCGATTTAGGCTCGATCCTGGTAACCAGAGCCGATTCACGGCGTCGTCGGAGCAACAGATAGACCGCCGGAATGACAAACATCGACAACAAGGGCGCTGTGATCATGCCGCCGACCATCGGCGCGGCGATGCGCTGCATCACTTCGGATCCGGTGCCACTGCCGAACATGATCGGCAGCAGGCCGGCCAGGATCACCGCCACCGTCATCGCCTTCGGTCGCACCCGCAACACCGCGCCTTCGCGGATCGCATCGAGCAGATCCTGGTTGCTGATGCGGCCCTCGGCGACTCGCTGGTCCCAGGCCTGTTTCAGGTACAGCAGCATGATGACGCCGAATTCGGCGGCAACGCCGGCCAGCGCAATGAAGCCGACCGCGCCGGCAACCGACAGGTTGTAGCTCAGCAGCCATAACAGCCAGATGCCGCCGACCAGCGCAAACGGCAAGGTCGCCATGATCAGAACAGCTTCGTCGAGGCGGCCGAAGGTCATCACCAGCAGCACGAAGATGATCAGCAGTGTGAACGGCACGACCAGTTTCAGCTTGGCGATGGCGCGTTCGAGAAATTCGAACTGACCCGACCATGAAATCGAATAGCCGGGCGGCAGCTTGACCTTCTCACCGACGACGCGCTGCATCTCCTGCACCGCCGATTGCAGATCGCGGCCGCGGACATCCACATAGACCCAACCCGACAGGCGCGAGTTTTCACTGCGCAGCATCGGCGGACCGTCGGTGATGCGCACCGTCGCCACATCCGACAGCAGCAGCCGTGCTCCACGCTCGGAGACGATCGGCAGGCTGCGCAGCTTCTGCAGCGAGTCGCGCATCTCGCGCGGATAACGCAGGTTGATCGGAAAGCGCTGCAGCCCTTCGACCGTCTCGCCAATCGTCTCGCCTCCCACGACCGAGGCGATCACCGATTGCACGTCGGCGATATTCATCCCGTAACGTGCCGCAGCATCGCGGTTGATCGCCACGTCGACATAACGGCCGCCGGTCAGCCGCTCGGCCAGTGCGCTGCCCACGCCGGGGATATTCTGCAAGGCGCGCTCGATGTCGACCGTGATGCGGTCGATGGTCTTCAAATCGGCACCTGCCACCTTGACGCCGACCGTGCTTTTTACGCCGGTGGCCAGCATGTCGATGCGGTTGCGGATCGGCGGCACCCAGATATTGGCCAGACCCGGCACATTGACGACGCGGTCGAGTTCCTCGATCAGCTTGTCGGGCGTCATGCCGACGCGCCACTGCTCGCGCGGCTTGAACTGGATCGTCGTCTCGAACATCTCCAGCGGCGCCGGGTCGGTGGCCGTTTCAGCGCGACCGGCCTTGCCATAGACGCTTTCGACCTCGGGAATCGTCTTGATCAACCGATCGGTCTGCTGCAGCAGTTGCGCCGCCTTGCCGACCGACAGCCCGGGCAACGCGGTCGGCATGTACAGCAGGTCACCTTCGTCGAGCCGGGGCATGAACTCGCCGCCGATATGGCGCAGCGGCCACAGGCTGACGATCAGCACCACCAGCGCCACCAGCACGGTCAGCTTGGGCACGCGCAGCACGATGTCGAGCAGCGGCCGGTAGATGGCGATCAACAGCCGATTCAGCGGGTTCGACTGCTCGGCGGGAACGCGGCCGCGGATCAGATAACCCATCAGCACCGGAATCAGCGTCGCCGACAGGCCGGCAGCGGCGGCCATCGAATAGGTCTTGGTGAAGGCCAGCGGCGAAAACAAGCGGCCCTCCTGCGCCTCCAGCGTGAAGACCGGGATGAACGACAAGGTGATGATCAACAGCGAAAAAAACAGCGCAGGGCCGACCTCGACCGCGGCATCGCCGATCACCCGCCAGCGCGGTTCGCCCTGCAACATCTCCCCCGGGTGCTGGTGGGCCCAGCGCTCCAGATGCTTGTGGGCGTTCTCGATCATCACCACCGCGGCATCGACCATCGCGCCGATCGCGATTGCAATGCCGCCGAGCGACATGATGTTGGCATTGACGCCTTGGTGATGCATCACGATGAAGGCGACCAGCACACCGAGCGGCAACGAGATGATGGCGACGAATGCCGAGCGCAGGTGGAACAGGAACAGGAAGCAGACCACCGCGACGACCAGGAACTCTTCCAGCAGCTTGTGGCCGAGGTTCTCGATCGCCCGCTCGATCAGGCTCGATCGATCGTAGACCGGAACGATCTCGACACCGCGCGGCAGACCCTTCTGCAGCTCGCCCAGCTTGAGCTTGACCGCGCGTATCGTCTCCAGCGCATTCTTGCCCGAACGCATCACGATCACGCCGCCGGCAGCCTCGCCTTCGCCGTCGAGTTCACCGATGCCGCGGCGCATGTCAGGGCCGACCTGGACCCGCGCCACGTCGCCCAGCCGCACCGAGACCCCGGCATCGGTACTGAGCAGCGGAATCTTGCGAAAGTCGTCGAGCGTTCGCAGATAACCCGATGCGCGAACCATGTACTCGGCCTCACCGAGCTCGAGCACCGAGCCGCCGGTTTCCTGATTCGCGCGGCCGATTGCCTCGACAACCCGGTTGTGCGGAATCCGATAGGCGGCCAGCTTGTCCGGATCGAGCACCACCTGGTACTGGCGGACCATGCCACCGACCGACGCGACCTCGGCCACATTCGGAACCGATTTCAGCTCATATTTGAGAAACCAGTCCTGCAAGGCGCGCAGCTGCGATGCATCCTGCGTGCCGCTGCGATCGACCAGCGCATATTGATAGATCCAGCCGACGCCGGTGGCATCGGGGCCGAGTTGCGGCTTCGCATTGGCGGGCAGACTCGACTGCACCTGGCTCAGATACTCGAGCACCCGGGAGCGCGCCCAGTACAGATCGGTGCCGTCCTCGAACAGCACATAAACGAAACTGTCGCCGAAGAACGAATAGCCACGCACCGTCTTTGCACCGGGCACCGACAGCATGGTCGTGGTCAGCGGATAGGTGACCTGGTTCTCGACGATCTGCGGCGCCTGGCCGGGATAGGTGGTGCGAATGATGACCTGCACATCCGACAGGTCGGGCAAGGCGTCGAGCGGCGTCTTCAGCAGCGAGATCACGCCCCAGGCGCTGATGATCGCAGTCGCCAGCAGCACCAGAAACCGATTCGCGATCGACCAGCGTATCAGCGCGGCAATCATCGCTTGACCCCGGCTGCGTCAGGCATCGACGCGCGAGGCTTGGCCGGCAGCGGGCGCAGCTCGGTCAGCTTGGGAATATCGTCCTTGCCCATCACGAAGCTGAAGTCGATCGGCGAACCGGCTTTCATCCCCGCCGGCAGACCCTGCTCGGGCAGTTGGAAATCCATCGTCATGGAACCCCATTTCAGCGACGGAATCGGCCCGTGCGACAAGGTCACCAGCTTGCCGGCGATCTGCTCGATCCGGCCTTCGCCGCGGTGTGTCGGCTCGCTCTTGACGGCCTCAGGCGGCAGGCTGTTCAGCCTGGCTTCGACACCCTTCAGCGTGGCCTCCGAATCGATCAGGAATTGCGACGAGACGACGACCCGCTGGCCGGCTTTCAGGCCCCGCCTGATCTGCGTGCGGCCGTCGCTTTCGATGCCGATCTCGACATCGACCGGGCGAAACCGGCCATCGTCCTCGGCCAGCAGGATCACCGTTCGTTGCCCGGTCTGGATCAGCGCCTCGGTGGGAACAACCAGCGAGCGGCCGGCATTCAGATCGGTGAAATCCATCTGCACGAACATGCCCGGAACCAGCCGGCCGCCGCGATTGGCCAGTTCGAGCCGCGCTTTCAGCGTGCGCGTGGCGGCACTCACTTCGGGCAGGATCGCCTGCACCTTGCCGCTGAAGGTGACGCCCGGCGCGGCCGGGCTGGTCGCCTGCACCCGGGTGCCCGGGCGCAGCAGCGCAGCCTGGCTCTCCGGCACTTCGGCATTGGCCCAGACAGTCGACAAACCGTTGATGCGGAACAGCGTCGTGCCGGCCATCACCGTCATGCCTTCGCGAATCATCAGCTCGGTGACGACGCCGCCGATCGGCGCAAATACGACGATGCGCGGCTGCGTGCGGCCACTGCGCTCGACCAGTTCGATCTGCATATCGCTCATGCCGGCCTGGCGCATCCGCTGACGGGCGCCATCGATCAGCGGCGCAAGACCTTCGCCGGTCATCCTGCGAACGGCCAGAAATTCCTCCTGCGCGGCGATCCAGGCCGGCACGTACATCTCGGCCAGCGGCTGACCGCTGACAACCGGATCGAGCGTTGCCCGCACCATCAGCTTCTCGATAAAACCGGTCGCCCGGGCCTGCACCACTGCCTGGTCGCGTTCGTTGAAGGCGATGCTGCCGACCGCACTGAGTTGCGGCGTCAACGCGGCCTCGACCACCTCGGCGGTGCGAACGCCCAGGTTCTGCTGGATCCGCGGGCTGACGACGATCTTGCCTTCGTCGGACGCGTTGCCATCGGCATAGACCGGCACCAGCATCATGTCCATGAACGGCGATTTGGCCGGTTTGTCGAACCGGTTGCCGGGCACCATCGGGTCGTGGTAGTAGAGCACCTTGTGACCGTTGTCCGGATCGATATCGCCGGCCTTGATGCCCTGATCGATATGCCGGCGCGTCGCATCCTCGCCCTGCGCGATACCCTGCGGCAGCGGTGCCATGCCGTTGCCAGGCGGGGGTTCGGCGACGCCTGATGGATTGACCGGATTGCTGGCGGGCGGGCCCGACATCCCCATACCGCGGGACATACCCAGCATATACAACCCGTACCCGCCGGCCGCGAACAAGCCTGCGGCGACCAACGTAACGAGCAACGCTGTTCGTTTCATTTCGCTTGCTCCATCGCCGACTGAGCATCCAGGTCGGTCGGTATCAGATAGTTCAGACGGGCCCATTGATCGGACTCGGCGATGGCCAGGCGCAGCCGCTCGACCTGCCGGCTCGATCAAGGCCTGCCGGGCCTCGAGAACCGCCGCCAGCGGCCCGTTGCCGCCACGGTAATCTGCTATTGCGGCGGTGATCCGCTGCTGGTCTAGCGGCAACAAGCTGGCGTCGATGATCTGCAGGCGATTGCGGCTGGTCTGCAATTGGAGCAAGTTGATTCGAGTCGCCAGGCTGATCTCGCGCAAGGCTTCGTCGCGCTCGGCCTGCAGCTTGTCCACGATCAACACGGCGGCAGCGATTTCACGGTCCTGACGGTTAGTCGGATCCCATTGCAGCGGCACCGCGAAGGTCAGCGACACCATGTTCGAGAACGACGGGCCACGCTGGCTGTACATCAACTCGACGCTCCAGTCCGACTCGGTGTTGGCGCGTGCCAGTTCGGCGTCGGCCCGGGCGGCTTCGATTTGACGTGATAGCAACGCGATGTCTGGATGGCGCTCGAGCTGCAGTTCGATGCTCGCCGCGGTCAGTGGTTTCAGTCAAGCGCTGCGGCGGTTCGGCCAGTGGCCGGTTGGCAGCATCGCCGACCCAGCGCATCAAACGGATCCGTGCAGTACCGCTGTCGAGCAACGCCTGCTCGATCCCGTCGTCGATCTGTGCCACGGCACTGCGAGCGGCGAAGATGTCAGCCTGCGAGCCCTGGCCGCCGCGATACACAGCCTCAGCCGCTTCAATCTGCAGTGCTGCTTCAGTGCGTTGCGTGCGTAGCTGTTCGACCAGACGATCGCGGTGCATGCGGTCGAGCCAAGCGAGGGCGGTTTCTTGCTGCAGTCTGGCCAAAGCCGCCAGCCGCCCGGCCTGCGCCACGTCGGCGGCGCGCTCGAAGCGCGTCGACCGCGCTTTCAACTTGCCCTCGCGGGTGATCTCCTGCATCACGCCGATCGAGCGCATCGTCATGAAATCGCGCGTCACGCTGTAACGCTTGTCGCCATCGATCGGAACGTTGACGAGGCCGCCCTTGATCACCGGATCCGGCAACTGCGCCGCAGCGATGGCGCGCTCGCGCGCAGCCGCAGCGGCGGCATCCTGGGCCAGCAATTGACGTGAGTGCTGCTGCGCCGCCAGCAAGGCTTCGTCGAGCGACAACGCAGGCTCTGTATGAGCGGTTTGCAGCACGAACGCCAGGCCGACGGCCAGCAGCAGCCGGTAGGACGGCACCCGTTGTCGCTGGCGCAGCCCTTGAATCTGTTGATCGAACATGGAACCACCACCTGAATGAAGCCTGCAAGCCGGCCGCCCCTCGGGCGCGCATCAAAAGCGCGCGGGCGATCGGGCCGAACAGCGCTGGCCGGCCAGCATGGCCGCGATCAGCGCCGAATCGACCTCCGCGTCAGGTTCGTAGGACGCAGTGCAGGATGGCGTGTGGCGGATCCCCACCGGTGATCACGCTGCGGACACCAGTGCCCTGGTGGCCCAGCGGTGCGGGGTCGGCAGGTGGCTCGACAACGTATCGCGCAATCAGCCAGCCCACCGGAACGACCAGACTGCCGGCTTGGTCGCTTTGCTGACCGCGTTTGCAGTGCTCGCCGCAAATCCCGTCCGAAGCGTCATCCGTCCCAGCGACACACGGCTGCGCCTCCCGATCCGCGGCAATAACCGCAGCGACAACGGCTTGCTGCCGATCGCCTTGTACCTTCGGCATCAGCAGGCCGACGGTGCAGACATGGGCAGCCAAGGCGATTTGCATCGACAGCAAGCTGCCGATCAACAGCCGCGTCAGGCCGCGCAAAAAGATGCGTGTCATTGTCGCGTCCACTCCGCTGACGATGCAGGAGATGCATCTCGAACGGTATTGACCGGAATCGGGCGAAGCGACATGTCGACGGTAGCAAACGGCGGGAGGCGCAGAGAAGCGCGATTCTACGGCTGGCGGAGTGCCAGTTGCCTTTTGCCCTACAGATTGACCTTGCTGAGCCGACAGCGAGTCGGCGGTGCCGTCAACGGCACTCGCAACGAGTCCTTCTTTGCGGTGAGGTCTGCGTGCAATGCGCAGTCTTCGGCGCGCGGCAACTGATCTGGCAGCGGCGACCCAGGTGAACCGCGCGACAGGATGTCGTCGCGGCCGGCCCGTCATCGTCGTCGCTGTCGTCATCCAGGACCGTGCTACTGGAAATGTGTGTCGTCACAGCACCACGATCGCCGCCGGTCGAGCTGCTGGTGGTCGTGCTCGACTGCGTGCTGATGCCGGTAACGGTGCGGCTGCCGGAGGTCACCGTGCCGGTGGCATTGCTGTTGCTGACGCTGCTACTGACGGTCGAGTTGCCGCTGATGACAACGGTATTCACCGACCCCGCGGCAACGGCGTGACCCGCCGCAAGCGACAACAGCAAAAGCAGGACCGGCAGCTGGTTCACTGGGTTTGGCTGGACATCCAGGGGAAAGATGACGAGCGTAAAAAGACTGGAAAAAACCCCGGCGCAGCGAGATCGATGTCGCTTCGCCGGGGTGGGGGATCAACCTGCGCCGAGCGCTGTCAGGCCTTACTTGTCCTTCTTGTCCTTCTTGTCTTTCTTGTCCTTCTTGTGGTCGTCGTCATGACCCTTGGCCTTGCCTTGACCCTTGCGGCCCGGACCGTCCGCATTGACCTCGGCGTTGACGCCGCCGGCGCTCATGGCGCCGGTACCCGCTGCACCGGCGCCGGCCATGGCTGCGCCACCCACGGTCGAACCGGTGCTGCTGCTACCGCCACTATTGCCACCAGCGTTGGTGCTGCTGGTCGTTGCGGTATTTTGCGTCGCGCTGGTGCTCTGGTTTGTGGTCGCACTCGGGCTGACGGTCACATTGCTGTGCGGCATGGCCTTGAACGTGCTGTTGGTGTTCATCGACGTGTTGGCTTGCGGCTTGACCGACTGGCTAGCATCCGTATTGGTGCTGCTACCCGCACGGTTGGTCGTGTTGCTGCCGGACGGGCTCGAAGCCGCGCCGGCTGCTGCCACGGTGCTGCTCGTCGTCGCGCTATTCTGCGACGCCGACGTCGTCTGGTTGGTGGTCGCGCTCGGGCTGATGTTCACCGAACTGTGCGGCATCGCCTTGAAGTTGGAATTCGTGTCGACGCGCGTGGTCGCGCTCGGCGCAACCTGTTGAGTGGCTTGCGTGCTGGTATCGCTAGCGGCCTTGTTGGTAGTGGTCTGGGCGAACACCGAGGCACCGGCCAAGGTCATCACGGCTGCTGCAATCAGACTGAATTTGTTTTTGATCATGGGCACTTCCTTCTAGGGGATGGGTTGGAGCCCAGAATCTAGCGGCGGTCGAGGTTGCAGTCTGCTGCGTTTGGTAACGGTCAGCTAAATCGACAGGCGCTGTCCGACAGCGGCGCGCGCCATGCAAGGCCGCTTTGCACCCGTTTGCGTGCAGGCACACAGCGGGTGCCAGCAGCGGACGGTGCCTGCGATCGAACGGCCCACGGAAAATGGCGCATCAACAGGCAGCCAGACGCGAAGAACCGTTGCCTACCTACGGTGAAATCCGTAAGCGGCGGTCTTACAGACAATCGAGCCGCTGCCGGGCCAACAAAGTTTATGGCGCGTCAGTCCGCCCTCAGTACCCCACAGCCTGCCCGTCGCGCCGCGAATCGCTGGCCGCCACATAGCCGTCTTCCATGTCGTCGCTGAGGCGCCAGATGAACTGGCCGCTGCCGTAGTCCATGTAGCTGTCGGTGGTCAACTCGAAACGATGGCCGAGTTGCTTCAACCCCTCTTGCAAGGCCGGGTCCATGGTCTGCTCGAAATCGACCGACAGCCCGGTGCTGACCTTCCAGCGCGGTGCATCGCAGGCGGCCTGCGGCTGCTGCTTGTGAATCAGCATGCGAACCAGCGTCTGCAGATGGCCTTGCGGCTGCATGTTGCCGCCCATCACGCCGAAACTCATTTGCGGCTTGCCGTCCTTCATCAGGAAGCCGGGGATGATGGTGTGGAACGGCCGCTTGCCGGGCGCGACGATATTCGGATGGCTTTCGTCGTGCGAGAAGCCAAAGCCACGGTTCTGCAGGCTGATGCCGGTTCCGGGCATCGACGATGCCGCTGCCGAAGCCCATGTAGTTCGACTGGATCAGGCTGATCATCATGCCGCTCTCGTCGGCGGCGGTCAGGTAGATGGTGCCGCCCTTCGGCGGCGTGCCGTGCCTGAAATCGGTGGCGCGGCGCGGGTCGATCAGCTTGGCACGGTCGGCCAGGTAGGCATCGTTCGAGCAGATCGTCTGGCGTGACTTCGCGTCATCGCGGCGCGCATCGGCAACCCAGCGGTAGGTATCGGCGAAGGCGAGCTTCATCGCCTCGATCTGCAGGTGCTGCGATTCGACGCTGTCGACCGGCAGGCCAGCCAGATCGAGATTGCTCGAGCATGCCCAGCGCCATCAGGGCGGCGATGCCCTGCCCGTTCGGCGGAATCTCGTGCAGCGTGTGGCCGGCAAAATCCTTGCTGATCGTGCCGACCCATTCGGGCTGGTAGTTGGCCAGATCGGACACGCTCATGCTGCCGCCGTTGGCCTTCGAATGGGCGACCAGCTTTTCGGCGATGTCGCCGCGATAGAAGGCTTCGCCTTCGGTCAACGCGATGCGGCGCAGCGTGGCGCCGGCCTGCTTGAAGACGAATCGTTCGCCGGCTTCGGGCGCGCGCCCGCGCGGCATGAAGGCCTGCGCATAACCCGGCTGGTCTTTCAGCAGCGGCACCTGGCGCGCCCATTTGTCGGCGACGATCACACCGACGCCATGGCCGCGCTCGGCCAGTTCGATCGCCGGCTCCATCAGATCGGCGAATGGCAGCTTGCCGAATTTTTTCGACAACGCGACCCAGCCGGCAACGGCACCGGGCGTGGTCACCGTATCCCAGCCGCGATCCGGAATCTGGCTGCCGTATTTCTTGCGGAAATATTCAGGTGTCCAGGTGGCCGGCGCCACACCCGACGAATTGAGGCCGTGCAGGGCCTTGCCGTCCCACAGGATCGCAAAATTGTCGCTGCCCAAACCGTTGGAGATCGGCTCCACGATGGTCAGCGCAGCGGCCGCAGCGATCGCCGCATCGACTGCATTGCCACCTTTTTGCAGCATGCGCAGGCCGGCCTGCGAAGAAAGCGGATGGGAAGTGGCGACGACGTTGCGCGCAAATACCGGGCTGCGCACGGTCGGGTAAGGGTTGGTCCAATCGAAGCTCATTGCGCGTTCTTTCATTCGTTATCAAAAATGGGCTCGCTCAGTGCTGGCGCGGGTCGAGCGCATCGCGCAGGCCGTCGCCGAGCAGGTTGAACGACAGCACCAGCAGAAAAATCGACACCCCGGGCCAAATCGCCATCCACGGCGCATTGTCGACGTAGTTCTTTGCCGTGTTGAGCATACTGCCCCAGCTCGGTGCGGGCGGTTGCTGGCCGAGGCCGAGAAACGACAGGCTGGCTTCCGCAATGACCGCCGCGGCAATCGCCAGCGTCGCTTGCACGATCACCGGTGCCGTGATGTTGGGCAATACGTGGCGCATGGCGATTCGCAAGGGCGGATTGCCGACCGCGCGGGCCGCCTCGATATAGTCCTCGACCGTCACATTGAGCACCTGCGCGCGAGTCAGCCGCACGAAGATCGGCGTTGCCGATATGCCGATCGCGATCATCGCGTTGGTCAGGCTCGGCCCGAGAAAGGCGGCCAGCGCAATCGCCAGGATCAGAAACGGACAGGCAAGAAAGGCATCGGTGACGCGCGAGATCAGCGCATCGACATATCCGCCGAGAAAGCCTGCCGCCAGGCCCAGCGGCACGCCGAGCAGCAGCGAAATGGACACCGACACGACTCCGGCAAGCAGCGATGCGCGGGTGCCCCAGATCACCCGCGACAGCACATCGCGGCCGATATCGTCGGTACCGAACCAGTGCTCGGCGCTCGGCGCCTTGCGGATCGCGCTCCAGCTGGTGGCGATCGGATCCTGCGGTGCTATCCACGGCGCGAACACCGCCAGCGCCACAAAAGCCAGCACGACGGTCAATCCGAACATGGCCAGGCGCCGTCGCAGCAAGCGCCGCAGCGCGCGGCGCCACGGGCCGGCTTCGATCAGCGGCGCATCGACAAGCGGCATGGCAGGCGCCAGGGTGTTGTTCATCGGTCAGCGGCGCAGGCGAGGATTGACAAGGAAGTAGGCCAGATCGGCGAGCAGATTCAACACGATATAGGCGGTCGCGGTGACCAGCACGACACCCTGCACCACCGAATAGTCGCGGTTGAAAACCGAATCGACGATCAGCTTGCCGAAGCCGGGGATCGTGAAAACCTGTTCGGTCAGCACCGCGCCGCTCAACAGGGCACCGAGCTCCAGCGCGCCCAGCGTGATGATTGGCGTCAAGGCATTGCGCAGCGCATGCTTGAGCACCACGGTGCGCTCGGACAAGCCCTTGGCACGCGCAGTGCGCACATAGTCGGACGACATCACCTGCAGCATCGCGCTGCGGGTGTGGCGCATCAGCACCGCTGCGATCCCATTGCCCAGTACAAAGGCCGGCATCACCATCGATGCCAGGTTGGCGCCGAGGTCCTCGAACGGGCTGACATAGCCCGACGCCGGCAGCCAGCCGAGCTGCACCGAAAACAGCATGATCATCAGGATGCCGAGCCAGAAATTGGGCGTCGACAGGCCCCACAAGGCAAAGATGTTGGCGGCGTGATCCCACACCGTGCCGCGCCCGATCGCCGAAACTATGCCCGATGGAATGCCGATCAGCAGCGCAACCAGCATGGCCAGCAAGGCGAGCTCGATGGTCACCGGCAGCTTTTGCACGATCAGATCGAGCACCGGCTCCTGGCTGCGGATCGATTCGCCGAGATCACCTTTGAAGACACCGCCGATCCAGTAGGCATAACGCATCGGCAACGGCTCATCCAGGTGCAGCTTGGTGCGCAGGTATTCGATCACCTGCGGATCCTGCTCCTCGCCAGCGAGCACCTTCGCCGGATCGCCGGGCAGCAATTGCTGCAGCCCGAAGATCAGCATCGACACGAAGATCAGTGTCGGGATGATGGTGGCGATACGCCTGACGAGAAACTCGAACATCAGCAGTGATTCAACAGTCGGTCAAGCGGGCGGACACGCAGACCGGTTCTCCCGGCGATGATCACGGTGCGAGTTTCAGGCCGTTGACGCGCAGCAGCCCGTCGGGCACATTGCGAACCCCGCTCAGCTTCGGGCTGTAGGCCCACAGCCAGTTGCGGTGGTACAGATAGATCACCGGCCGCTCGGCCATCACCTGCGTGGCGATCTTCTCGAAGGTCTTCTTGCGCTCGGCGGGATCGCGCTGGCTGCGCGACAACTTCAGCAGTTCGTCGGTCTCGGCACTGCAATAGCCCGAATAGTTGAGCGGCTGCTTGCAGCCGTGGAAGCTGAACAGATTGCCGTCCGGGTCGGCGCGGCCGCTCCAGGCCAGCACATAGGCATCGAAATCGCCCTTGTCGGCCATGTTCAGCGAGGTGGCGAATTCGGTTGCCTGGATCTTCACGTCGAAGCCGGCTTCACGCGTCATCGCCTGCACGACCAGTGCGAGGCGTTGCGCGTCCGAGGTGGTCGGCGCCACCAGCGTGAAGCTGGGGTTGGGTTCGCCGGCCGCCTTCAGCAGCGCCTTGGCCTTGGCGATATCGCGCTTGGGTACCGGCAGGCTTTTGGCGTAATAGCTGTTGTTCGGCGCAACCCACTGGTTGCCCACCGTGGCCTCGTTGTCCATCACCACCTGCACCAGACCCTGCCGATCAAGCGACAGCTCGAAGGCCTCGCGAACCCGCGGGTCACGGCCCAGCGCATTCTGCTTGGCGCGGTCGCTCTTGGCGATATTGATGGTGATGCCCTGATAGCCGATTTCGGTGATCTGCGACGTCTTCAGCTTCTTCTCGGCCTTGATCTTTTCCATGTCGCTCGGCGCAACCCGTTCGATGAAATCGAGCTGCCCGGATTTCAGGTTGGCCAGCCGCACGGTTGCATCGGGGATCGGCGTGTAGACGACCTTGTCGAAGTGGATCGCGTCCTTGTTCCAGTATTGCGCGAAGCGCTCGAACACGATGCGGTCCTGCGCCACGCGTTCGACGAACTTGAACGGACCCGAGCAAACGGGTTTGGCGCTGAACTTGTCGCCCGCCGCTTGCGCCGCCTTCGGTGACACCATCATGCCGGCGCGGTCGGCCAGCTGCGCGAGCAGCGGCGAGAACGGCGCCGACAGGTTCAGCCGCACCGTCATCGGGTCGATCACGTCGACCGTGGCGACCGGTGCCAATTCGCCGCGGCGGTTCGAGCCGGGCATGGTCTTGTGTCGCTCGATGTTGTATTTGACGGCCGCAGCGTCGAATTTCTCGCCGTCGTGGAAAGTCACGCCCGGGCGCAGCTTCAGGGTCAGCGCCTTGTTGTCGGCCGACCACTCATGACTTGCAGCCAGTTGCGGAACGATCGCCAGCTTTTCGTCGACGTCGAACAGCTTGTCGCACAGCGCGGCGAAAACAACCCGGCCGACAAAAGTCCGCGCCAGCGTGGGGTCGAGCGCATCGGGGTCTTCGGCGAGGCCGACGCGCAACGTCTGCGCCTGAACGGCCAGCGGAGCGAGGACCAGCAGCGCCAGCGCTGCCCAGCGATTTCGGACGTTGAATTTCATCTTGCAAACTCCGTGTGGTTAAGAAATGGGACAGGCAACGATCAGGCAGCGCCTGGCGCACCGAACGCAGATTGCAGCCGCGCCAGCCGCTGTCGACGCTGGTCGACCGCCGGGTCGAAGTGGGCACGCTCAGCGTCGGCGGCAACCGTTGTCGACGCCGCGATTTCGCGCCAGAAATGACACGCCACCGCTTGCCCGGCCGCGGCCTCCAGCGGCGGCGCCTGCTGCGAGCACAGCGGCTGCGCATGGGGGCAGCGGGTATGGAAATGGCAGCCAGCGGGCGGATTGACCGGGCTCGGCACGTCGCCGCCGAGCACGGTTCGCGCGCGCCGCCGGCCCGGCTCGGGCAACGGAATCGCCGCCAACAGCGCCTGCGTATAAGGATGCCGCGGGGTTTCGAACAGGCTGCGCTTGTCGCCGATCTCGACGATGCGGCCGAGGTACATCACCGCGATCCGCGTGGCGATATGTTTGACCACCGCCAGGTCGTGTGCGATGAACAGATACGACAGCCCGAAGCGGCGCTGCAGATCCTGCAGCAGATTGACCACCTGCGCCTGCACCGACACATCGAGCGCCGACACCGCCTCGTCGCAGACGATCAGTTTCGGCTCGACCGCCAGCGCCCGCGCGATGCCGACGCGCTGGCGCTGGCCACCGGAAAACTCGTGCGGATAACGACGCGCATGTTCGGCTGCCAGGCCCACTGTCTGCAGCAGTTCGTCAACCCGCTCGCGGTGCCGCCCGCGATGCAGGTCATGCAGCATCAGCGGTTCGGCGAGCGTCTGGCCGACGGTCATCCGCGGATTCAGTGACGAGAACGGATCCTGGAAGATGATCTGCATGGTCTTGCGTTGAGCACGCAAACCGGCCGCATCGAGACTCGCCAGGTCCTGCCCGTCGAAAACGATCTGTCCGGCGGTTGGCTCGATCAGCCGCAGCACCAGCCGGCCGAGTGTCGATTTGCCGCAGCCCGATTCGCCGACCACGCCGAGCGTCTCACCGCGAGCGATCTGCAAGTCGACGCCGTCGACCGCACGTACCGCGCTGGTCGAGCGGCCGAACAGCCCGCGCCTGATCGCAAAATGCTTGACCAGGCCGGTGACCTGCAGCAACGAGTCGCGGCCAGCCCCAGGCTGCAAGGCAATCGGTTGGTGAGCGCTCATGCAGCCACCTCCTCGCCAACCTTTTTCATCAACCATTCCGGATCGAGCGGCGCCTTCCAGCACGCCGAAAAATGCGCCGCGCCGAGCGCTCGCAACGGCGGCACCGCCGTGCGGCACTGCTGATCGGCGAACGGACAGCGGTCGGCAAAATTGCAGCCCGGCGGCCGGCGCAGCGGGCTCGGCACCTGGCCTTCGATCGACGCCAGCCGATCGCGGTCGCCATCCAGTCGCGGGATCGAGCCAAGCAGGCCGACGGTGTACGGATGCTGGGGCTCGTCGAACAAGGCCTGCACCGGCGCGCGTTCGACCACCTTGCCGGCATACATCACCAACACCTCATCGGCCACTTCGGCCACCACGCCCAGATCGTGGGTGATCAGGATCACCGCGCTACCGGTCTCCTGCTGCAGGCTGCGCATCAGCTCGAGGATCTGCGCCTGGATCGTCACGTCGAGGGCGGTCGTCGGCTCGTCGGCAATCAGCAGGCGAGGCTCGCAGGCCAGCGCCATCGCAATCATTGCGCGCTGCCGCATGCCACCCGACAGTTTGTGTGGATGTTCGGCGAAGCGCTGTTCCGGCGCCGGCATCCTCACCTTGCGCAACATCGCCAGCGCCTGTTCGGTCGCCTCGCTGCGGCTGATCGGGCGATGGCGCAGCAGGCCTTCGACGATCTGCTCTCCGATCGTGAAAACCGGGTTCAGCGACGACATCGGCTCCTGGAAAATCATCGCGATGCCGTTGCCGCGCAGGTCCTGCAAGGTCTTGTCGGATGCGCCGACCAACTCGCGGCCTTCGAAGCGAATCGATCCGCCGGTGATGCGCCCAGGCGGGTTCGGCACCAATCCCATGATCGACAGCGAGGTGACACTTTTGCCGCAGCCCGACTCGCCGACGATGGCCAGCGTGCGTGCCGGCTTCGACTGCAAAGCTCACACCATCGACCGCAGCGAATTCACCGTCTTCGGTCCTGAAAACCGTTCGCAGGTCGCGGACTTCAAGCAGGGCCTCGGTCATGACCGATCACTCGAGCTTGCCGCGGCGAGTTGCTGCTGGAACTGCGCGACCCGCTGTTCGATCTCGGCTCGATCGGTGATGCCGACAGGATCGTGTCGGCCGGGCAGGCAGGCCACAAAGGCCTGGTAACGCTGCTGACTGATCCGGTAGAGCCGCTGCAACTCGGCCAGCGGATCGGCATGATCGTCGACGCGAAGATCGAGCTCGGGATAGTCCTCGTCGCCGTGAATTCGCAGCGCCGCCGCCTGTTTGCCGCGTTTGTCGCCTCCAGCAGCTTCGCCAGCCAACATCGCACCGAGCAGACGCTGCGCCATCGGCAGGTGCGGGTTGTCGAGCCAGGCGCGGGCGGTCTCGGCAATGACGGCCTCGCCGGCCAGCATGTTGCCAGCCACGCTGAATTGATCGCCACCAACATGACCGCACCAATCGATGCACAACGCACCGGTGTGGGCCGCCGGCGCACCAGCGGCAGGCAACACATGAAGCTGCCGCTGGGCCCGGCCGGCATCTGCTGCGGTCAAATCGCTGATCACTCGGGCAGCCGACCGGCCATCGGCGAGCATCGACAGTCCGGCCGGTCCGTACAGCGGATTCATCAAGGCCTGCGTCGCCACGACACCCACGCCACGTCGGGCGTGCAGGCACAAGGCGCCGACGGCGAAGAAACGGCTGGCGATCGCCATGCCGAATCGGCCGTGTTCATCGCGAGCAAGAATCGACCAGGTCATCGGGCAGCCCGCCCGCGCCACGACGCGGGAAAAAAAATCACAAGCGACCGCCAGAAAATGCCAACGGGCGAAACGCAAACCAGTCCAGGGGATCGACCGGCCTGCCAATGCGCTGAAGTTTAGCAATCCGCTTGCCAGCGCCGCTAGGTAGCAACGCGTAAGGCCATGCACCAGACGCGGGCGAACAACCCGTCTGACGATCGGGAATCCGACGGCGGGGTATTCAAGCAGCGGGCATCGCTCTAAGATGCTTCCAGCGCTGAGCAAGGCCTGTGCGGCGCGCGCAGTCTGGCTCTGCTTTCAGCGCCGCCGACGAGTTCCCGTTGGGGCCGCGGACCAACCTGGTGAGCGTGACCAGTGGCCAGCCGGTCTCGACGGGTTTCGAATCGAAACCGCAAGGAGATCAGCATGGAAAAGAAACTGCATCTGCTGGAAAGCTTCAATGCCCAAGGCAGCGATGGCAAAGCCTATGTCGTCCACGGCTATGAACACCTGGCGATGGTCGAAACATTGTCGGCCATGCCCGATCAATGGGAGCCGACGGGAGTGTCCGAGTACAAGTTGGCCGATGGTCGCCGGGTGGACATGCAGCGCGACGACAGCTTGACGATCCACGATACCGACATTCGCCTGGAAAGGCTGCCGGCGGCGACCTGACCGGGGCCGCGGTTCGATTCAGTCGGTTTCCGGCTCGATCTGCAGCGCCTCCAAAAACCGCGACACCATGTTGTAGGCTGCGGTGGTTGCCGTCAGCTCGACCATTTCGCGATCGTCGAAGTGTTGGTGCACCGCATCGAATACGGCTTGCGGCACTTGCACCTGCACGGTCATTGCTTCGACGTAGGCAAGCACGTCGCGCTCGATTGGCGCAAACAATGGCGACAGTCGCCAACCTTCTTGTATCGCGTCGATCTTGGCCTGTGTCACGCCTTCGGCCAATGCAACCGGTGCGTGCTGAAAAAATTCGTAGGGCGCGCGATTCAATACCGCCACCAGCAGGATCACCAGTTCACGCAAGCCGCCATCGAGAACGCCACCGGTGCGTATCGAGCCGAGAAAGGTATTCCAGCCGCTGGCAAGCGGTGCGCTGTGCAGCAGTTGCCGATCGAGGTTGAGCAGCGTACCGCCGCGCCGCTTCTGTACGGCGCGAACCAGATCGGCGTCGACGCCGGCGGTGTCGGCATCGACGAACGGTAGTCGGGCCATCTTGTGTTCCTGCGCTCAGCCGCGCACCAGCTCGGCAATCGCCTTGCCGACATCGGTGGTCGACGCCTGGCCACCCAGATCGCCAGTGTGCGGCCCCGTCACCAGCACCGACTCGATGGCTCTCAGAATCGCATCATGGGCATCGCGATGGCCGAGAAAATCAAGCATCAACGCGGCAGACCAGATCATCGCGACCGGGTTGGCAATGTTCTTGCCGTAGATGTCAGGCGCCGAGCCATGAACGGGCTCGAAGACCGACGGGAACTGGCGCTCCGGATTGAGGCTGGCTGATGGTGCGAGGCCGATTGTTCCGGTGGTCGCAGGGCCCAGGTCGCTGAGGATGTCGCCGAACAGATTGGTCGCCACGACCACGTCGAAGCGATCGGGCTGCATCACGAAACGTGCGCTCAGGATGTCGATGTGCTGCTTGTCGGCCGTCACATCGGGATAGTCGGCCCCGACCGCTGCGGCACGGCCGTCCCACCACGGCATGCTGATCGCAATGCCGTTGCTCTTGGTTGCCACCGTCAGGTGTTTGCGCGGGCGCGAGCGCGCCAGCTCGAACGCATATTTGAGCACCCGATCGGCACCGTGGCGCGAAAAGATCGACTCCTGGATGACGAATTCGCGATCGGTACCCGGATACATCACGCCGCCCAGATTGGTGTATTCGCCTTCGGTATTTTCGCGCACCACGATGTAGTCGATATCCCCCGGCTTGCGACCGGCCAGCGGGCAGGGCACGCCTTCGAACAGCCGCACCGGACGCAGGTTGATGTACTGGTCGAACTCGCGGCGAAACTTGATCAGCGAACCCCACAGCGAAATGTGGTCGGCAACAATCGCCGGCCAGCCGACTGCGCCGAACAGGATGGCATCACGATCTTGCAGGCGGTTTTTCCAGTCGTCGGGCATCATCTGCCCATGGGCCTGGTAATAGTCGCAACTGGCCCATTCGATCGGTGTCAGTTCGAGCGCGAAGCCGAACCGCCTGGCTGCCACCTCGATCACCCGAATCGCCTCGGGCATCACTTCCTTGCCAATTCCGTCACCGGGAATGACGGCGATCGCATGGGCCTTGCTCATGGTCTGATCCTCGATTCAAGATGGTCGAGGCAGCATTGTGCGTCAGCCGTTCAAGCCGCGAAGCCGCATCGCCATCACCAGTTGATTTCGCAGCGCCTTCAGCAGCGTCAGCTCGTTGTCGTTGACGAGCAGGCTGTTGGCCTCTCGGTGATCGCCATAGATCAGGCCGATCGGTCGATCGGCCAGGCTGAGTGGCAGCAGCACGAAGCTCGGCGCCTTGACATGTTGCTTGAACCAGGTCGGCAGCCGCTTGGCGATGATCGGGTCGGTGGTGTCGGAGATCAGGGTATCGGCCTGTTTTGCGCACAACAGGCCGAACAGGTCGGCGGGTGGCTGCATCGGAATGCGAAACTGCGCGACCAGTTGGCCTGCCCTGTCGCCGACAGCGTGGCGGCCGATCAGGTCGCCACTGGATTCGCAGCGCAGGCAGACGATGACACGCTGCAGCCCCATCGCGCTGCGCAGCAGATCCATCACCAGTTGCATCACCTCGGTCAGTGGCGTTTCGGACATCGCCTGTTGGCTGATCGTCCCCAACGCGGCACTCAGCGCACCGGCAACCGCCGGGTCGCTGCGCCTGGCCGCTTGCGCCACGCGGCCGCCAACCGCTGGACGTACCGCGCCAGAACGTCCTTTTTCGCTCGGGCTGGCCGAGCGACGCGCAGTTGCCGAAGCGGCCGGCGCGGCTTTGGTGGCGGGCGGTTTCAATTTGGCGAAGCCAAGCATCAATGCCAGGTCGCGCCATGACACGCGCGCCCGCTCGACCATCCCCGGCAGCTCCTCGTCGGCCAGGTTGATCGGGATGCCATAGGCCTGCCCGAATTTCTGCAGACAACTCTCGAGCGCTGCCGGCTCGTCGAGATGCTCAATCTGCGAGGCCAGCCTGTTTGCCGCCGTGCAAACAACCCGCACATAGTCATCACGACTGACTGCGCTCTCCGGATCGGCTGGCTCGAGCCGGCGCAACGCAGCCTGCAGTGACTCGGGCCATCCCCAGGTGCGAGCCACCTCGACGGCCAGATCCTCATAGCCGATTCCCAACACCTTGCGCGAGGCCTGCTGCAGCGATTCGTGGCCGGGCGTCTCGGATTGCTGATCAAGAGCCTCGATTTCGGCTGCCTCGTGCGGAAAATGCATCCACGCCAGCATGGGTCCCAGGTTCTGGAACAAGGCGACGACATAGGCATTTTCTTCAAGTCGCCGGATCGGGCAAAACTGGGTCGCGAGCATCGCGGCCAGCAAGGCACGGCCGAATTCCTTTTGCACCCGCGCGCCGTCGGGGCCTTTCGGCAGTTTGTCGAACAGGCTCAATGAACTGGCCAGCATCGCCACCGGCGTGAAACCCATCAGAGCCACCGCGCGAGCCAGGCTGTCGATGGTGCCGCCACCGACCGAGCTGTAATACGCGGCATTGATCATGCGCAGCAACTTGTTGCTCAGCGCAACGTCGCCGAGCACATGGTCGGTCAGGGTTCGCAGATGGGCGGTTTCCGAACGCGCAATGCCCTGGATGCTGCGGATCGAATCGCGCAACGACGGGAAGTCGGCGTTCTGCTGCATGCGCTGCAACAGCTTCTGCAGCTGCGCGTCGCGCTCGGCGGCGGCGTCCGCGGCAGCCCGGGCGGCTTTTTGCTCCGGCGTTTCCTCGACTGGCTCGGGGGTCGCTGCGTCAGCTGACTTTGCGGCGGCACTATCGAGTTCCAGGGTTTCCATCCGCCTCATTTTCAGCGCCCGCAGCGTGCTTGATGGACCGGAAAAGCAGCCTCAATCCGGGTCAGTTGGACAGTCTCCCGGCGACGGCACGAAACCGGCGGCAAAGGCCTCGCCGGGTTTGCCGCGAACCACAAAAAACCGTGTCGCGCCGCTCGACTCGGCAAAAGTGCGCGCATCGCGCAGACCCGGGCATTCCCAGCGGTTGCACAACTCGGCGCGGCGGTTGCGTGACAGAACGCAGCCGCGCTCACCGTGGAAAACACATGAGTCGATGTGGTGCAACGCGGGAATCTCGTCGAGATAGCCGTCGACCAGCTCTGCAAAATTCAAGTCGGAATGCTCGAGCCAGGCTTTCCGCAGCGCCGCCGCATCGAGAAACGCGTGGCGCCCGTTGCCATGCCGGCAGCAATATCCGGTGCAAGTTGCGCAGACCTGCGCCAGCAATGAATCGACCTTCGAGGCTTGCGCAGATGCGGATGCAGAAGCAGGCGCAGGCGCAGGCGAAGAATCCAGTTCGCCAGCGGGCGCCTCGCAAGCCGATGCGAGCAATGATTCAAACTCGCCTTGCAGTGACATCAGATGCTGACGCAATGCAGCGCGCTGGTGTTGCGGTACGGGTTCAAGCCCGGTCTCGTACCAGCTGAGCGTCACCACCGGCGCCGCACGCAAAGCCGGCAAAGCAGCCTGATCAGCCTGCGAATCGCGAAGCTGTCGAAAATCGGCCAGATCGGCCTCCCGCTGCGCGTTGACACGCCTGCGCCGACACGACATGTCATTGCAAACGCCACCGCTGTATCGCTGCAGCAAGGTCAGCTCGGAGTCGCAGGCCACACATCGCATGCCGCAAAGCGTAACCCAGGCCAATCCGGGCAACAAGCCGGCGACGGCACGCTGGCGGTGCCAGCCGTGTGGTTGTTCTCAGCAGGCGGTGGATTCGGTGCTGACAACCAGCCGCAGATCGGGGCCGTTGAACAGTTTGCCGAAAACCAGCCAACGACTTTCCTTCATCGACCGCGCTTGATGCAGCGAAACGTCTGCCTGGGCCAACAGGTCGCTGACCGACGAAATCTCGTCCGAATAAGTCGCCACCCCGATCGAAATGCCGGCGCTCACCTCTTCGCCAGCGCTGCCGAGCCTGATCGGCTCACGCACAGCGGCGATGATCCTTGCCACCAGCATCTTCGCCTGCTGATGTCCGCCATGGCGCATCACGATGCCGAAATCGTCACTGCCCAACCTGGCCAGCAGATCCCCCTGGCGCACCTGCTGGTGCAGGCGGCGGCCCACTTCACGCAGAACCGCGTCACCGGCAGCCTGTCCGTACGCGGTATTGATATCGGCAAAACCGTCGAGATCGAGGCGCAGCACGGCGAACGGTTCACCGGTGCGCATCGAATGCCGCAGTTCGACTTCAAGCGCCTGCTCGAATTGTTGTCGATCGGCAGCACCGGTCAGCGGATCGGTCTGCGCCAGCTGCGACAACATCCGCCCGCGCTGGCGCGCCTGCAAGGCTGTCAACGCAAGCTGAGCGATATCGAGCAGACCATCGTGTTCGGTCTGGCTCAGCGTCCGGCTGTTTTCGTCGAGAACGCCGACCGCACCGAGCAAATGTCCGGCACTGTCGACGATCGGTGCGGCGGCAAAGAAGCGCAATGCCGACGGCTGCGGCAAGGCCGCGAGTACGGCACAACACTCGGTTCGCGACAAGTCCTGGACGACCACCGGGACCCCGCAGGCCGTCAGCTCGCACGCACACAGGCTGACATCGCGACGCCGTTCGGCTGATTCGAGGCCCACACCGGCCTTGATCCAGAAGCGGTCGACATCGAGCAGGCCGACGAAGGCGACCGGCGCACCAAGCGCCTGGCCGGCAATTCGAGCCAAGGCGTCGAATTCCGGCTCGGGCCGGGTATCGAGAATGCCGTGGGCATGCAAGGCGGCCAGCCGCTGCGCTTCGGCATCGAAGTTGTGCTGGGACGGAAGGGCCGGCTGGACAGATTTCGACATGGCGGCGAGCGGGCAGTGGTCACCGTTTATCGGCCGACCGGCGGCCGGCTTGAGCCTTACCAGTTCAACGGATCGACCCGGTAATACGACGCCAACTCGGCATACAACTGCGAGTGACTGGCAGCCAAGGGCGCCGCCCGCTCGAAAAATACCTCGCTGGCGACCGCAAAAAACTCGGCCGGCTCGGTGGCCGCATAAGGATCGAGCAACGCCGCCTCGCCAGCCGCCGCGCGGGCGCGCAACTGCGCGAACTCGCGCGCCATCACCTCCGCCCAACGGGCATGGCGGGCTCGTGACGGCAGCGGCGGCGCACCATTGGCCGAGCCACCGGCCTGATCGAGCTGGTGCGCAAATTCGTGGATCACGACATTTTGTCCGTCGTCAGCGTCGGCCGCGCCGTGGCGACAGGCCGCCCACGACAGAATCACCTGCCCGGCTGACCACGATTCGCCGTGCAGCGCGTGCCGCCGCTCGTGCATGACGCCACCACCCACGCCCTCGCTGCGCTCGACAACGAATGTGTCGGGATAGACCAGGATCTGTCGACAATCCGGAAACAACTCGGCGCGGCGACGATTGAGCTGCAGCAGGCAGGCCTGCGCAGCGATGACGACTCGAATCTCGTCGGTGATCTGCAGTCCCTGGCAGCCGACGAACGCCTTCTCGGCGATGAAGATCTGGATCAGGTTGCGCAATTGCCGCTGCAGATCAGCGGGCATCCGGCGGTAGATCGGCACATTCTGGCGCAGCAACTTGCGCCACGGCGACGGAAAGGGCCGGGCCACCAAGGCCGCACGGCGCCGCCCGAGCCGCCACGATTGCGAGCCCATCCAGAACACAAACCACGCCGCCGCCGCGCAGATCAGCGCAATCGGTACGGCAGACACCAGCGGCTGCAAATTCATCACTCGATCGGTGGTGGGCAAGGCCCGCAGGTGAGGCCACCGCCCAGGCTTTCAACGCCAGCGGTTATCGTTCGCTCCTTTGCAGCGTCCGCCGCGCGGGACCGTGACCGACCGATGCCCCAAATGTTGCGCAATACCCTGCTGTCCATCCGCGATCTGCTGCTGACCGCCGGGCCCTTCATCGCGCTGGTTGTGGTGCTGCTCGTGCTGGCCTACTGGATCCTCGATCCGACGCCACCGAAAACGGTGGTGCTCGCCACCGGCGCCGAGCAGGGTGCCTATGCCGAGTTCGGCAAACGCTACCAGGCGCTGCTGAAGGAGCACGGCATCAGCGTCGAACTGCGGACGACACAAGGCACGGCCGAAAACCTGGCCTTGCTGGACGACCCGAACTCCGGTGTCGATCTGGCCTTTGTACAGGGCGGCGCCGATGGGCCGCAACGTCCGACCGGTGACGACCGATTCGACGCCAGCCTGGTCTCGCTCGGCAGCTTGTTCTACGAGCCGGTCTGGCTGTTCTACCGCGCCGACAGCGCGAATCGGCTGCTCGCCGCAGCCACGCCGCGATCGGGCACAAACAAGACCGCGCTACTTGCCAACTTGCACCAGCTCGACGGCTGGCGGCTCAATATCGGCGCCATCGGCAGCGGCGTGCCACAACTGATGCACACGCTGCTCGATGCCAATGGCGTCGACACCAAGGCCTTGACGTTGCTGCGCCAGCCGCAGACTCCGGCGGTGATGAGCCTGCTCGAAGCGCAATCGGATGCGCTGGTCTTTGCCTCGGCCCCCGAATCGCTGATGGTGCAGATGTTGTTGAAGACGCCGGGCATTCAATTGATGGATTTTGCGCAGGCGGATGCCTACTCGCGGCGTTTTCCGTTTCTCAATCCGGTCCTGTTGCCTCGGGGCGTTGTTGATCTGGCACTCGACCAGCCACCGACCGATGTGCGGCTGGTCGCGCCCACGGCGACGCTGCTGGCACGCAAGGAGGTTCATCCGGCCCTCATCCAGCTGTTTGTGCAGGCTGCCACCACCATCCACAGCGAACCGGGCTGGTTTTCGCGCAAAGGGGAATTCCCGAAAGCCGGCAATACCGAGCGCCCGCTGGCTGCCGAAGCCGAACGCTTCTACCGCAACGGCCCGCCGGTCCTGCAACGTTATCTGCCGTTCTGGACTGCCAACCTGATCGACCGGATGTGGGTCGTGCTGGTATCGATCATCGCCATCCTGATTCCGCTGTCGCGCGTTGTTCCGCCGCTTTATCAGTTCCGCATCCGATCGAGGGTGTTTCGCTGGTATGCCCAGTTGCAGGCGCTGGAAAACGACATCGGTCGTCGTCCGGTCGACGGCATCACGGCCGACCTCGACGCCATCGACGCCAAGGTTGCCGATGTCCACGTTCCGCTGAGTTATGCCGACGAGTTGTATTCGCTGCGCGGACACATTGCGATGGTCAGGCGCAAGGCGTCCGCCGCATCGACCGAACAGCCGCCCCGTTGAGCAAAGCCGCCGCCTTGGCGCTATCGTTGCCGACATGCCTCATGTCATCACCATCGACAAGCTGTCGAAAACCTATGCCGGCGGGTTCTCGGCACTGGTCGATATCAATCTGCAGATCGCGCGCGGCGAAATCTTCGCGCTGCTCGGCCCGAACGGCGCCGGCAAGACGACCCTGATCAGCATTCTGTGCGGCATTGTCAACCCGAGCGGTGGCCAGGTGCGGGTCGACGGCCACGATATCGTTGCCGACTACCGTGCCGCACGGTCGCTGATCGGTCTGGTACCGCAGGAGCTGACCACCGACGCCTTCGAGACGGTGTGGAATACCGTCTCGTTCAGCCGCGGCCTGTTCGGCAAGCCGCCCGATCCGCAACATATCGAGAAAATCCTGCGCGAATTGACGCTGTGGGACAAGAAAGACAACAAGATCATCACGCTGTCGGGCGGCATGAAGCGGCGCATGATGATCGCCAAGGCCTTGTCACACGAGCCGAAGGTGTTGTTCCTTGACGAGCCGACCGCGGGCGTCGACGTCAGGTTGCGTCGCGAAATGTGGCAACTGGTACACGAGTTGCGCTCGACTGGCGTCACCATCATCCTGACCACCCACTACATCGACGAGGCCGAAGAGATGGCCGATCGTGTCGGCGTGATCAACAAGGGCCGCATCATCCTGGTCGAGAACAAGGTCGAGCTGATGCGCCGCTTCGGCGAGAAACAGTTGACGCTCGACCTGCAGCATTCGCTGCCGACAATTCCTGCCGAACTGGCCAGCTTCGCACTGCTGTTGTCGGCCGATGGCGCGAGCCTCACCTATACCTACGACGCGCAGGCCGAGCACAGCGGGATCAGCGAGTTGCTGCAGGCGCTGGGCGACGCCGGCATTCCGTTCAAGGATCTGCGTACAACCCAGAGCTCGCTCGAGGATATTTTCGTCGACCTCGTGAAAGACAGCGCATGAACCCGCTCAACCGCCACGCCATCCGGGCGATCTACCTGTTCGAGATGGCACGCACGCGGCGCACGCTGATGCAAAGTGTCATCTCGCCAGTGATCTCCACGTCGCTTTATTTCGTGGTCTTCGGCGCGGCCATCGGCTCGCGGATTCCGCAGGTCGACGGCGTCAGCTACGGCGCCTTCATCGTCCCCGGCCTGATCATGTTGTCGTTGCTGACGCAAAGCATCTCCAATGCATCGTTCGGCATCTACTTCCCGAAGTTCAGCGGCACCATCTACGAATTGTTGTCGGCGCCGGTCAGCTGGGTCGAGATCGTGCTCGCCTACGTGGGTGCAGCGGCCAGCAAGTCGATCGTGCTCGGCCTCATCATCCTGGCCACCGCCGGGCTTTTTGTCGACCTGCAGATCATGCATCCGGTGTGGATGCTGCTGTTTCTGGTGCTGACCGCGGTGACTTTCAGTCTGATCGGCTTCATCATCGGCATCTGGGCCGACGGCTTCGAAAAATTGCAGGTCGTGCCGTTGCTGATCGTCACGCCGCTGACCTTTCTCGGTGGCAGCTTCTATTCGATCGGCATGTTGCCGCCGTTCTGGCAGAACGTGGCGCTGTTCAATCCGGTGGTCTACCTGATCAGCGGCTTTCGCTGGAGCTTCTACGGCTCGGCCGACGTGCCCGTCGCGCTGAGCCTGGGCATGACGCTGGTCTTCCTGGCCGCGTCGCTGGCGACCGTGGTCTGGATTTTCAGAACCGGCTACAAGCTGCGCAGCTGATGAGGCAGGTGATCAACAGGCCGGTGCGCTGCTGGTGTTCGAATCCGGGCTGGCCCGCTGCGCGGGCGGTCCCGCATCGGATTCGCTGGCATTGGATTCGACCCACCACTGCAGCAACAGAGCCAGCGCCAGCGGCCCCAGATAGTAGAACGCGCGGTACAGCAGCAATGCACCGATCAATTGGGCACTCGGCGCTTGTGAACCGAGCAAGCCGACGAACACAGCCTCCAACACACCGAGCCCGGCGGGAACCCGGATGATCAGACCGGCGACGGCGCCGATCAGCAGCGTGGTCAGCACCGACACATAGGCAATGTCGCGGCCGAGCAGCATGTAGATGATGCCGGCCATCAGGCTCCAGTTGACTGCCGAGACGAAAAACTGCAGCGCCGCCATGCGGCCATCTGGCAGGGTGATGATCGACTCGCCGAACGCCCACTCGCGCCGCTTCGAGAACATGCAGGCCAGTTGCCAGCGCCGCAGCCAGCGCCAGCATCACGACACCGGCCATGCGCAGCATGCCGCTTGAGACCACCCAGTCGCTGGGCAGCTCGGGCGGGCGGATGCTCAGCAGGATGCCACCCAGCACCAGAAAGCCCAACCAGTTGGTCAGCATGCTGATGGCGATTACCGTCGTTGTCATCTCGGCAGGCAAGCCCTGCCGCGCGTACAGGCGATAGCGAAAGCCCAGACCGCCGATCAGGATGCCGACATTGAGGTTGAAGACATAACTGACGAAGGTGGTTGCCATCACCTTCAAGGTCGGCAGTTCGTGGCCGGTCACCCGGCGACCGAACAGATCAAAGCTCGAATAGAGGGCGTGGCTGGTGAAGGCCAGCGCAGCAGCGGCAGACAGCGTCAGCGGGGTTTGCTCGCGCACCGAATCGGCAACCTTGCCCCAGTCGATCTTGCTGGCTTGATTGAACAAAAGCCAGGCCACCGAGACAAAAAAACCGAATACAAGAATCCGCCTGGCCCAAGGCCACCAGGGCTTGTCCTCAATCGCTCGGACCCGGTCGAGCCAGGATCCGGTGCCTTTGCGTTTGCCTTTGCGCCCGGAACGTGCGGCGTTGTTGCTCATGTCATCCTCACAGCCGGACCGGCGCCGTTGCGCGACCGAACGCGGGGAGCATCGGCGCCCAACGCGGAAAATGACGCAGGAAGTGGAAGACGAGCGTATTGCGCAGCACCGTCCAGCGGCTCGAGGGTTCGAGTTGGTCAACGCTGACGCGCCGACATTCATTGTCGAGCAGGTACTGCAGACGCCCCCCCAGGATCTGGTTGAATGCACGGTCACGCACCACCAGATTGGCCTCGAGATTGAGCGACAGGCTCAAGGGATCGAGATTGCTCGAACCGATCGTTGCCCATTCGTCGTCGACCACCGCCACCTTGCCGTGCAGCGGGCGCCGGCAATATTCATGAATCTGCACACCGGCCCGCATCAGGTTGTCGTAAAGGGTGGACGCCGCCTTCTTGACAATCGGCATGTCGGGCTCGCCTTGCAGGATCAGGATCACGTCGACGCCGCGCCGCGCCGCCTTGCGCAATTCACGGATGAACCGGTAGCCCGGAAAAAAGTAGGCATTGGCAATCACCACGCGCCGCCGTGCCGAACGCAAGGCAAGCCGATACTGGCGCTCGATGTCGTCACGGTGATGACGGTTGTCGCGTGTGATGAACATCAGATCGGCGTCGCCGGCAGGCGCAGGTGCATCGACGATCTTGCGCCGAAGCCACGATCGACTCGGTTGAACCACCCTTGCCGCGACCCGCGCAAAGCGGTGCATGGCGCCCACCGCCGGGCCCTCGACCTCGCACGAATAATCCTGCTTGGCCTGCGGACCGAAATCGCCCAGGTGATCGGCTGAAAAATTGATGCCGCCGATGAAGGCCCGCTCGCCATCGATGACGATCAATTTGCGGTGCAGCCGGCGCAGCACGTTCAGCCGCAAACCGAACAAGCGAGGCATCGGATCGAAAGCCCGAAAGCGCACACCGGCTTCGGTCAGGCTGCTGATGAACCTCTCGGACAGGTCCGGCGATCCGTAACCATCGACCAGCACGCTGACCTGGACGCCCCTCTTCGCAGCGTCGAGCAGTGCCTCGTGCAGCTGCAAGCCGACCTTGTCCTCGAACAGGATGAAGGTTTCGAGCAGCACCTCTTTGCGGGCGGCATTGATGGCCTCGAAAACACGCGGAAAAAAGGCCTCGCCGTTCTCGAGCAGCGTGACCTTGTTGCCGGCAAACCAGCGCCCTTTCACAACGTGACCTCCGCCGCCAGCGGTGCATGATCGGATAGACGCGACCACGGATGACGATGCAGCGTGATCGGCCGATGGCGCAGCGCATTGCGCACATAGATCCGGTCGAGTTGCAGCATCGGGAACCGCGCCGGAAAGCTGCGCGCCGATGACCCGTTCGCCGAATGAAAGACCTCCTGCAGACCGCAGTCGCGCAACAAACCGTTGGCCCGGCGTCGCCAGTCGTTGAAATCACCGGCCACGATCACCGTCGCGTCACCGGGGATTTCGTCACGCAACATGGCCGACAGCAATTCGAGCTGGCGACGGCGATGCCCCTCGCGCAGACCGAGGTGCACACACACCACATGAACCTTGCGGCCGCTGGCGGGCACGTCGACCACGCAATGCAACATGCCGCGCCGCTCCGGGCCTTGAATCGAAATGTCGCGGTTCTCGTACGACAGGATCGGGAACTTCGACAATACCGCGTTGCCGTGATCGCCATGCGGATAGATCGCATTGCGCCCGTACGCAAAATCGCCCCAGATCTGGTCGGCGAGAAACTCGTAGTGCGGCGCCTGCGGGTAGTCCGCCAGCCGCCGCGCATGGCCGCGGTGGACTCCCTGCACTTCCTGCAGGAACACGATGTCGGCCCCGACATCACGCACCGCTTCGCGCAGATCGTGAAGAATGAAGCGGCGGTTGAAGGACGAAAAGCCTTTGTGCGTATTGACGGTCAATACCCGCAAGGACAGGACATCACTCGGCAACGCTTCGTCGCCAGTGGAATTGGCGGCGCCATTACCGGGCATGGGGATGTTCTCGGTTGTAATCACTGAAGCGTTGTAACGTCGCGCGGCAGGGGTTGCTGTAGGACAGAGCGAAGACTTGCTGTCGCACGCATGCCTCGCTGGCAAACGCGGCCCGTGTTGATTGGCAGGCTGTAAGAATCTTCCGGCACGAGCGTCAAAGACGTAGACCCCGGTTGCCATCGCCGGACCCCGGCAGCAATCTGCCCGCTTTTCACCCCTCACCAATTCCTGTCCATGCCCTCAAACCGGATTGTCGTGCCCCGATCAGACCGTCGACGCCTGCTGGCAGGTGCAGCAGGTGCCACGCTGCTGGCCGGCAGCCCTTTGGTTCGCGCGCAGTCGGGCAAGCGGCCGTTCGAGGGCCACACGCTTCGCCTGTTCATCTACTCCGGGGCCTGGGAAAAGGCGATCAATTCCGCCTTCATTCCAAGGTTCGAAGCGATCACCGGCGCGAAGGTGATTCCCGACCCGGGGTGGTGGGACTCGATCCCGAAGCTGAAGGCGTCGCCGCCCGGCCAACCGGCGTTCGACCTGGTTCTGACCGACGCGACTCAAGGTTACCCGGGCATCAAGGAGGGCTTGTTCCAGACCTTCGACAAGAAGGCTGTTCCCAACTTGGCGAAGCTGGCACCCAGTGCAGTCGACAACTGGATCGTGCAGCAGGGCTACGGCGTGACCTTTCCCGACTCGGTTCACACGTTGGCATGGAACAAGACGGCAATCGACTTTCAGCCCAGCGGCTGGGGCGACCTGATGCGCGACGACCTGCGCGGCAAGATCGCCATGTACAACTCGTTCTACATGTCGCTGTACACGATGGCAGCCATCAAGGTGGCCAGCGAAGGCAAACCGGGCACGGCGGCCAGGCAGATGAACGACAACCTGGCCGGCGTGTTGAAGTTCGCCAAGGACAACCGCGACCGCATCAAGTACTGGTGGCCCACGTCGACCGACATGAACCTGAATCTGAGCCAGAAAAACATCGCCGTCGGCAACATGCACAGCAACGGCCTGCTGCCATTGATGCGCCAGAAGCCCGAGATCGACGCCATCATCCCCGCGGCTGATCGGGTGGCGGTGCAACTGATGTGGGTGATCCCGGCCGGTACCCGCGAGAAAGAGCTGGCGCAGGCCGCGATGAACTACCTGATCGGCGAGGACATGCAGGAGGCACTCGGCAAGAACGGCAACAACACCGCGATCCTGTCGGTTGCACAAAAGAACGCGGCGGCCGACCCGCTGTGGGGCAAATATTATTTTTCGACGGTCGACAAGATCTCATCGATCCAGTACTACCCCTACGACGCGTATTTCAAGGACTGGGACAACATCGTTGCCGTCTGGGACCGGGAGATCCTGCGCAAGAAGGCATGACGCCTGCACTGGCACTGTCCGGGCTGGCCCGGCGTTTTGCCGCCAGGATGGCGGTCGACCGCGTCGACCTGACCGTCGCGCCGGGCGAACTGTTTTGCCTGCTCGGTCCATCAGGTTGTGGCAAGACCACGCTGTTGCGGCTGATCGGCGGCTACTTGCCCGCCGATGCCGGGCGGATCGAGTTGGCGGGCCGCGACATTACCGATCTGCCGCTGGCCGAGCGCGAAATCGGCATGGTGTTCCAGAGCTACGCGCTTTTCCCTCACCTGTCGGCGAGAGACAACATCGCCTTCGGCCTGCGAGCGCGCGGCCTGCCCCGCCAAACCTGTCGTGATCGCGCCGATGCGATGCTCGAGCGTGTCGGCCTCGATGCAGCCACTGGCGATCGATTGCCGGTGCGGCTGTCGGGCGGTGAGCAGCAACGTGTCGCGCTGGCGCGGGCCCTGGTGATCGAGCCGAAGCTGCTGCTGCTCGATGAGCCGCTGTCCAGCCTGGACCGACGCCTGCGCGAACTGATGCGCCACGAACTGAAGGAGCTGCAACGGCGCACCGGCGTGACCACCATCATGGTCACGCATGACCAGGAGGATGCACTGTTCCTCGCCGATCGGATCGGTGTGATGATGAACGGCAGCTTGTTGCAGGTCGGTTCGTCCGAAGCCGTCTACCGCCGCCCGCAGCGGTCGGAAGTGGCTCGGTTTCTCGGCGACGCCAATTTGCTGACAGTGCAGGCGGTCGAGGCCAGCGTGGTTCGCGTCGATGGTTCGCTGTCGCTCGACGCCAGCGAGCTCAGTGGCGCTCAGGCCGGCCAACGGGTGTTGATCCGGCCCGAGGACATGCGGCTTGCCATCCCAGCGGATGGCCGTCCACCCAACGGGACGGTTGTTTCGAGCACCTTCATGGGCGCCGATGTCCAGATCGTGGTTCGTGGTGCCGATGGCGCAACGCTCCTGGTGCGGATTCGTCAGACCACGCTGCCGCAATGGCGAGTTGACGATGTCGTTCACCTCTCTCCGGCGCCGGGCGCGCCTTGGCTGATCGACGATGGCGCGGCCAGCGCCCGCACCGTACCGTGAACTGGTCGTCCTTCCGAATCCCAGAACGCGGCTACAAACTGCAGCAACGTCTGCTGGCGTGGCCGGCTTTGCTGTTCGCTGCGCTGTTTTTCATCGTGCCGATCGGCTTGCTGGCGCGGGTCAGCCTGTACGAAGGCGGCGGGCGCAGCGGATTCGGCATCGGCGGAATGTACAAGTCGGGGACCTGGTCGATCGGCGCCTACCACGACCTGATCAGCGATGGCTACTTTGCCGAACTGCTGAGTTTCACGCTGCGTTTCGGCCTCGCCGCCGCAATGATCAGTACGCTGCTCGGTTTCACCCTGGCAATGCTGATCGTGCGCCTGCCGCCCACGGTGCGATTGCTCGCATTGTGTGCAGTCTTTCTGCCCAAGCTGGCCAATGTGCTGGTCATCGTTTATGGACTGGTGCTGCTGCTCGGCGACTTCGGGCCAGTCAACAGCCTGCTCGGCATTTTTCGCGCCGATGCGGCCCCGCCGCTGGCCCTGTTGCACAACTTCACCGGTGCGCTGATCGGCGAGGTCTACCTGATCCTGCCGTATGCCGTGCTTTTGCTGGTGGCCACACTGGACCGCATTCCGCCGCTGCTGATCCCCGCTGCGCGTGGCCTGGGTGCCGGTCGGTTCGAGGCCTTTCGTCGCATCACCTTGCCGCTCAGCCTGCCCGGAATCGCGACGACATTCCTGTTGTGCCTGATCTTCGGAATCGGCGCCTACGTGGCGCCGGCGATCCTCGGCAGCCCGGATGAATTCACGCTGTCGATCGATATCCAGCGCCAGACCTTCGAGAACCTGAACTGGCCACGTGCGGCCGCCGAATCGATCTTGATGCTGCTGTGTGTCGGCAGCTTGTGCGCCATCTACGGTGCCGGCGTGGCGGGCTTGCGCGGGGTCGGCCGATGAGACGGGCCGCGCTGGTTGGGCCGCTGCTGCTGGCGGCTGCCTTGTGCGTGCTGCTGTGGCCACTGGTCCATGCGTTGTGGTTGTCGTTTGCGCCGGGCGAGCTGCTCGAGGCGCCAACCTCGGAATGGTCACTGCGCTGGTATCGGAGTTTTTTCAGCAGCCCGCGCTGGACTGGCGGCCTGGCCAACAGCCTCTGGGTGGCCACCATCAGCGCCTTGCTCGCCGTGCTGCTCGGCACCGGCCTGGCACTCGGCATGGCCGACACCCATGCTGGTGCCGGCAGCGGTGGTCATCCACGCCGGGCGCTGTCGGCACAGCTGGTGCTGCTGCCTTTGTTCATTCCGCCAGTGGTGCTGGGAATGGCGCTGCTGCCGCTGATGCGCTTGTCGGGACTGTGGGGACATCTTCTGTCGCTGGGGTTTGCCCACGCCCTGCTCGGCCTGCCGGTTGTCTACCTGGCGGTGCGCGACGCCCTGCAATCACTCGACCCCGATATCGCACAGGCGGCGCGCGGGCTCGGGGCATCGGCATCGATGACGTTGTGGCGCATCACCCTGCCCCCGTTGTTGCCAGCGATCGTATTCGGCGCGCTGACCGCCTTCGTCTTCTCGATGAACGAGTTCGTGATCGCCCTGTTTCTCGCGACACCCGCGATCGAGACGCTGCCGAAGGTGATCTGGCCCAACCTGCGCTATACGCTGACGCCGATCGTTGCGGCTGCATCGACGGTGGCCGTTGTCATGTCCTTGTTGCTGCTGGCTGTCACACTGCTGTTGCGGCGTTGGGCAGCAGCCTGGGGCCGTGCATCAACCGATCGGGCACGATCGGCTTGACACGAATCATGCCAAGCCGCGACCCTGCCGGAGAGCAAGCCATGCACATCCATCACACCACCGCCGAACAACTCGGGGTCGATCCGTCGTTGCAGCTCGCCACGCGTTATCGCCGCGAGGTTCGCGCCAGCGTCGAGCGAATCTGGGAGAACGTATTCGATTGGGAGCACCTGCCAGTGCTGCACGAGATGCTGTTCAATCGCGCCGAACTGCTGAGCATCGACAACCAGGGTTGGACCGTGCGCCTGACCCGCCAGCCCGGCGACAGCAGCCGCATGCAGGTGCTCGAACTGAAGGCCGATCGCCCGAATGCCCGCTATCGCGTGACGACGCTCGAAGGCAGCGGCACCGGCACCCAGATCCACACCCAGATGCAGGTGCTCGGGGAACAGCTGACCGCCATCGAAGTGCGCTATTACCTGCCCGAGCAGCGTCCCGAAAAGCTCGAGTTGCTGGCCGGCAAATACCGCTGCAGCTGCCAGCAGCTGTGGGATGAAGACGAGGCCATGATGATGCACCGCGAGGCAATCGCGAAGTCCGGCTCCGACCAAGATGCCGCCGGCTCGCCAGATAGCCTGACGCTTGGCACGATCGCCGAATTGAGCCCACAACTGCCGCTGCTGGTGGCGGTTGGTGGCCGGCAGTTTCGATTGGTCGAACTCGGACCGGGCGAACTGGCGGCTCATGCCACGGTGTGCCCGCATTGGCTGGGGCCGCTCGATTCGGTGCCGGTCGAAGACGGTTGTATCCGCTGCCCCTGGCACGGCTATCGATTCGATGTCCGGACCGGCAGCAGCACCGACGGTCGCGGTCTGCAACTGATGACGGCGCCGAGCATCTTTGTTGATCCGCAAACGCTGAAGGTCACCTTGTTGGCCAATCCGTCCTGATGATCAGCGGCGGCCTTGGCACCTTCAGCGAACTGGCAGACGCCGAGACCCGGGCCGCCATCGACGCGCTTGATCTGGAGCCAGCGGGCGACGGACGGCAGCGCGTGCGCATTCCCGACTTCGCCAACATCGCCGCCGACACGGTGGCCCGGCATGCCATCGGATCGCGCGCCGGTGAGGTGGCGATCCGTTTCGATCCGGGTGTCAGCGGCGAAGCCCATATCGACATTCGCTTCGACGAACTCGACGACGCCGCGAACCGAATGGCGATGTTGTTGCGGCGGCTCGGTGTCTCGACGGGCGGGGTGGTCGCGGTGCACAGCGGCGCGCGCATCGAGACCGTCATCACTCACCTGGCCGTCTACAAGCTCGGCGCGATCGCGGCGACCCTGTCGCAGCTTTACGGGCCCGAGACCATCCACCATGTGCTGACCGATTCCGCAGCATCGGTCCTCATCACTCAGGACACCGTCTGGCGCCAGCACGCAGCGCTGCGCGCGGATTGTCCCGAGTTGCGTCATGTGATCGTGATCGGGCAGGCAGCGGTCGACGAGATTGCGTTTACCGCATGGCAGGATGAACAGGCCGGTGGCTGGGTGCCGATTCACACCCGTCGCGAAGATCCGGCCTTGCTGGTCTATACATCGGGCTCGACCGGGCTGCCGAAGGGGGTGCTTCACGCCCACCGGATCCTGCATGCCTACAAGCCCACGCTCGAGCTGTTTTTCGACCTGCAACTTCGCGAGCCTGGTCTGGTGTTGTGGACGGCGGCCGACTGGGCGTGGGTCGGCGGGCTGATCGATGTCGTCTACCCGGCGCTGCAGTTCGGCCACCGCCTGATCGCCAGCCAGCATCGCTTCGAGCCGGAATGGGCGCTCGGCTTCATGCAGCTGCACGGCATCACCCACAGCCTGCTGACGCCGACCGCCTTGAACCGTCTGGCGCAGATCGACCGCCCGCGCGAACGCTGGCCCGACTTGCGCCTGCGCGTGATCTTCACCGGCGGCGAGCCGCTGCCGGGCGCCACGTTGAACTGGCTGCATCACGAACTCGGCGTGATCTGCAACGAGGGTTATGGCATGTCCGAGGTCAATCACATGATCGGCAACTGCCAGCGGCTGCGGCCGATCCGCCCCGGCTCGATGGGATGGGAGTTTCCGGGCCACGTCGCTGCATTGGTCGACGAAACTGGCGCGTTTGTCGCTGATGGCGAGGTTGGCGAGATCGTCACGACGCCGGATGCACCGACCCTTTTTCTCGGCTATTGGCGCCAGCCCGAGTTGTCCGATGCGATGCGCCTGGGCAAGTGGGTGCGCACCCGCGACCTGGCGCGGCGCGATCACGACGGCTACTACTGGTATTGCGGCCGCAACGACGACCTGATCAAAAGCGCCGGCTACCGCATCGGGCCGGTCGAGATCGAAGCCGTCCTGATGCGCCACCCGGCGGTTGCCGAGGTGGCGGTGATCGGTGTGCCCGATGCCGAGCGCGGTCAAAATGTGCTGGCCTGCATCGTGCCGGCCGGCGGACAGATCGGATCGGACGCACTGATGGACACGCTGCGCGACCATGTGCGAACGGCCCTCGGGCCTTACAAGGTGCCGCGGCAGGTGGTCTTCCTCGACGATCTTCCACACACCACCACGGGCAAGGTGTCGCGAGCCCAGTTGCGTCGCCGGTTCAGCGACGCCGGCTGACCATCGGGCGGCAACATCGACCGCTGGAGTTGCTGCCGCACGCGGCCTAGAATTTGCCGATCAACGCCGAGAAACCGCCATGGATACCCAGACCTCGATCTTTCGCCTGCGCATCGAGCGTTTGCGCGACGCCCTGAAAGCGGCCGGCTTGGCAGCCGTGCTGGTGCCGTCGAGCGATCCGCACCTGTCCGAGTATCTGCCTGAGCGTTGGCAGGCGCGGGCCTGGTTGTCGGGCTTTACCGGGTCGATGGCGACGCTGGTTGTCACGCTCGACCGCGCGGCACTTTTTGCCGACAGCCGCTACTGGACCCAGGCCGAGGCCGAGCTGGCAGGCAGCGGCATCGAACTGGTCAGGATCGCCACCGGCACCGCAACCGACCATTTGGCCTGGCTGGCAAGCCAGCTTCCGGCCGGCTCGACCGTCGGCGTCGATGCGCAGGTGCTGGGCTTGGCCGCAGCGCAGGCGTTGCGCCAGGCCATGCAGGCGGCGGGCATCGCCTTGCGCACCGATATCGATGTGGTCGACGCAGCATGGCCCGATCGCCCCACGCTGCCGGTTGCCGCCGTCTACGAACACCGCGCCCCACATGCCGCGCAAACCCGCAGCGAGAAACTGACCCGCATCCGCGCCACGATGGCCGAGCGCGGCGCCAGCCATCATCTGGTGTCGACGGTCGATGACATCGCGTGGATCTTCAACCTGCGCGGTTGCGACGTCAGCTACAACCCGGTTTTTCTGGCCCATGCGCTGATCGATGCCAACGGCGCCACGTTGTTCATCGGCACCGGCAAGATCGACCAAACGCTCGAGCAGCGGCTCCGCGCCGACGGCATCACGCTGGCCGACTACGGCTCGGCGCCCGCCGCGCTACAGGCATTGCCGGCACGCAGCACGATCCTGCTCGACCCCAGGCGCATCACGCTCGGCCTGCGCGAGCAGATCGCGGCCACTGCGACGGTCATCGAGACCATCAACCCGAGCACCTTGCTGAAGAGCCGCAAAGGCGCAGCGGAAGCCGCCTTCATCCGCGACACGATGGCCCAGGACGGTGCGGCGATGTGCGAGTTCTACGCCTGGTTCGAGCACGCACTCGCCGACCCGGCGCAGCGCGGCCAGATCACTGAACTCAGCGTCGACGAAAAACTGTCGGCCGCGCGCGCGCGGCGTCCGGGCTTTGTCGGCTTGAGTTTTTCCACCATCGCCGGCTTCGGCGCCAATGGTGCGATGCCCCACTACCGCGCCACCGCCACATCACACGCGGTAATCGACGCAGCGCCGGGATCGGGGACGCTGCTGCTGATCGATTCAGGCGGCCAGTATCTGGGCGGCACCACCGACATCACCCGCGTCTGGCCGATTGGCGACATCACGCCGGCGCAACGCCGCGACTACACACTGGTGCTCAAAGGCACGATGGCACTCAGCCGCGCGCGTTTTCCGCGCGGCACGCTGTCGCCGATGCTCGATACGCTGGCCCGCGCCCCGTTGTGGCAGGCCGGCCTCGACTTCGGCCACGGCACCGGCCACGGCGTCGGTTATTTTCTGAACGTCCACGAAGGCCCGCAAAGCATTTCACGCAGCATTCCCGAGCCGCACATGGCGATGGAACCGGGCATGATCACCAGCATCGAGCCCGGCGTCTACCGGCCGGGCCAATGGGGCGTGCGAATCGAGAACCTGGTGCTCAACGTGCCGGCGCAAACCGAAGAAGGCTCGACCTTCGGCGATTTCCTCGAGTTCGAGACATTGACCCTGTGCCCGATCGATACCCGATGCATCGATCGAGATCTGCTGCGCAGTGACGAGATCGATTGGTTGAATCGGTATCACGCGACGGTTCTCGAACGGCTCGCCCCATTGGTCGAGGGCGAGGCATTGGCCTGGCTGGCGCAGCGTTGTTCGGCAATCTGAGCGCCGCCATTCTTCGGCCGGCCGCGGCGGTATCTAGACCCGCCAAGCCGGCAACTGCAGATCGCGCCAGACCGCGAGTGCACGCAATCCGGCGGTGACGCCGACGCAGGCCAACAGCGCCAGCCAGCCCGGCGCGGCCAGATGCCACAAGCCGACATAAACCCAGCCGCCGATGAAGGCACAGACCGCATACGGGCGGTGATCCTTGAACGCGGCAGGGATTTCGTTGCACACCATATCGCGCAACACGCCGCCGAAAACACCGGTGATGATGCCCATCAGCACCGCGACGACGGCTGGCATCTGCAGCAGCAAGGCCTGGTGCACACCGGTGGCCGCGAACAGTCCGAGGCCCAAGGCGTCGGGCCATTGGATTGCCCGCTCGGTGAGCGGAAAGTGCCGCTGACGCAGGAACATCATGGCCAGCACGCACAACAACAGGATGCCCCACAACACATCGATATGGCGGACCCAGAAAAACGGCCGCTGGTCGAGCAGCAGATCGCGAACGGTGCCACCGCCGAATGCCGCCAGAAAGCCGACCACACATACGCCCACCGCATCCAGGCGCTTGCGGGCGGCCTCGAGCACGCCCGATAGAGCGAACGCAGCGGTGGCGCTCAACTCGACCACCAGCCGCACCGTTTCACCCCAGTATTGAGCACTCTGCATGCCGGATTGTCGTGCTGCACCGCCGCCAGTGGCGCGAAGGCGCACCGATGCAGGCGCACGCCCCGCCGATACGGGCGTCAGGTCAGGATACGGTGCCGAGCCGGACGACCCAGGCGACCAAGCCACCGCACAAAAGCGCCAGCACCAATGCCACCACACGCTGGCCACGACCGTCGGCGCTGGCAGGCGTACCCAGGCGGCAAGGTCTTGTCGCCCCTGATCATCGGCAGCACCAGGCTGCGCTTCTTGATCAGCGTGTAATAGACGATTGCGGCGATATGCAGACCAATCAGCCCGAACACCGCCCATTGACCGAAACTCTTGTGCCAGGAGGTGGCGCTGAGCGCCAGATCGCTGCTGACCAGGCGGTTCAGCGGGCCGACGGTGGCGATCTCATCGTCAGCGACCAGCCCGGTGGCCACCTGTGCCAGCAGAACGAACAGCAGCGCAAACACCGAAAAGCTGCCGAGCGGGCTGTGTCCGACGTCGAGATGCTCGTCGGCGCGGCCTTGGCTACGCAGGTATCTCACTACGGTGCCCGGTGCATAGACAAAGCTGACGAAGCGCGACCAGTGTCCGCCAACCAGGCCCCACAACAGTCGAAAGACAAGCAGCGAAAAGGCCGTGTAGCCGAACCAGAAATGCCAGGCCATGGCGTTGCCGCCGATCTTGGCGCTGACCAACGAGCCGGTGACGGTCGCCGCGAGGGCCCAGTGAAAGAGCCGGGTCGGCAGATCCCAGATTCGGACGGAAGTGGCAGACGAGTCGTTCATGCGAGTCGTGATGAAAACAAGACTCGACGATACCGCGGCTTGTCAGCGGCGGTGCGTGGGCAACAGCAAAAAATCGAGCGCGCGCGGGATTGCGGCCAGCAGGATCTCTTGGCCGTTTGTACACTTCGCTGACCTGCACCGGTGGCAGGCCTGTCGCCATTCAACTCCTGGAGTTCCTCTCATGCCAATCAAGTCTCTCGTCGCTGTTGCCGTATTGGGCCTTGCAGCAGCCCTGCCGGTTGCTGCGCAGTTCCGCAACGCCGAAGCAGCCGTTGATTATCGACAAGCCGCTTTTACGGTGATGGGCAATCATTTCGCGCGCATCGGCGCGATGGTCAAAGGCGACGTGCCCTACAACGCGGCAGCGGCGACCGCAAGCGCCGACGTGGTGGCCATGATGTCCAAGCTCCCCTACGAGGCCTTTCCCGAAGGGACCAGTGGAACCAAGAAAGGATCGCCGAAACCCAACGTGTGGACCGAGCACGCCAAATTCGACGACATGGCGAAAAAGCTGCAAGCCGAGACGGTCAAGCTGGCTGCCGCCAGCCGCAGCGGCAGCCTGGATGCCATCAAGCCGGCATTCGGCGAGGTCGGCAAGGCCTGCAAAGGCTGCCATGACGACTTCCGCAACCCTTGACTGTTTGTGCCTGCCACCCAACCGATCGCGGCCCCTAGAGGTCTCCCTCTAGGGATAACCCGCCAATTGGGGTGTGCCCTCTACGACATGCCGGCAAAGTAGCGACATTCCTGATTGGAGCCGGTCTGCAAGTGCAGGCCTCACGGTCGGGTAAGCCGAATCAACCAACCGGAGTCCAGCATGTCCAGCAAAAATCTTTCCAGCATTGCCACCGATGTCGTCAAGACCTATGGCATCACCGCAACCAACGTCATCAACACGTACCGCTTCGGCGGCGAGCGCATTGCCGGCTTCGTCGACCAGCGCTTTGCCGATGTGGTGAACAACGGCGCTTCGATGTTGCGCCAGGATCTGCGCTCGAATCTGATCGGCAACCAGCAACGAGTCAGCGGCTACTACGTGCGCGGCGTGCATTTCGGTACCGACCGCGCGCAAGGCGTCGTTGGCGTTGCCGTCGACCTTGCCACCAAAGGCATCAGCCTGGTCGCCACCAATGCCGAGCGCCTTGATCGCGTCGCCAATCTGAATGCACTGGGCACCCTGAACCGTGTTGCGGTGCCGGCTGCCAATGTGGTCAGCCTGGTCGCTGACCGGATCGAAGCAGGCAGCAGCAGAATGGTGACCCGAGTCTGCCGGCAAGCCGGTGCCTGCCAAGGCCGTCGCCACCCGAAAGCTGAACACGAGCACCCGCGAAGCAGCGGCAACGCGCAAGCGTGTGACCAAGGTTGCCACCAAGCGTGTCAGCAAGGTCGTTGCAGAGACCGCAACCAGCACGTCGAACGCCGCTCGCCGGGTTGCGCGCAAAGCCAAGGCAACCGCCAAGGCAGCCTGACCGAATGCCGTCGCGGCGCACCAGCCGCTGCGTCACGCCTTCGGGCCGCCGGCAATCGGGGCGTTGACGGCCACTTTGCCGACCTTACTCGTCGACGGCAAGCACCTCCGCGCCGTCGACACCGCTCGCCTTGGCCAGCTGTTTCAGCCGATCAAGCACGGCATCGCTGTCGGGCATCTTGTCGCGATCGAGCACCTCCAGGCGCACCGCGTCGGCATCGATTCGAAGGCGTGCCTCCTGAAGAATTTCAGGAACGCTGGCCGAGAAGCGATGGCCGAGCAGCAGCACCCGACCGAGGATTTCGGCGCGGCGAAGCTGATTGGTGTTGAGCAAGCCGGCAATCTGCTGCATGCGTTCACCATCGATCCGGCCACCGTAACGCGCCATCACCGAGATCGCGATGAAGGCCCGTTCGGCGTGCGAGATGCCGACAAACGGAAACTGCAGCAGCCGCTGCAGGCTCTGTTCGGCCTTCACCTTGTCATGGTCTCGCCAGGCGATGTCGGTCAGCGTGCAGACGGCGAGCCGAAGCCGCCGGTCAGCCAACGTTTCGCCAGGAAACAGGTCATCGGTCCAGCGTGCCAGCGCTGCGGCGAAGCCGGCTACCCGGGCGGTCGGCAAGCCGACGGCCTGCGCGCCCTCGAGCAGCGGGTCGCGCGCCTTCTCGGTGTCATCGAGCTGTGAATAAAGCCAACCTTCGCGCAGACCGGACAACGAAAAAACCACCCGCTCGGGTTTCAGGTTGCGCAGCACACGTGACAACACCAGCGCGGCCGCCGGCAACGTCTGGATGCGCCGACTCGGCACGTCGGGCAGCGCTGCCACTTCGGCGGCTGACATCCGCGAAATTTTCTTCGCCAGCGACCGCAAGTCGTCGGCATCGATTTCATAGCCGTGCACGACGCTGATCGGCGCTGCATTCATCGCCAGGTGAATCCGCGCCAACGCACGCCAGCCACCGCCGATGGCATAAAAGACCGGCTCGGTCAGCATCGGTGGCAGGCTTTCGCGCAGGATGGCGTCGATCGCCTTCTTGGCTGAATCCACACCGTCACCCATCATCTTCAGCACCGGCAGTGCGCCCAGCGGCATGCTGACCAGCCGGTCGCCAACGCGGTTACCGAGCACCTCGGCCACCTCCAGGCTGCCGCCGCCGAGATCTCCCGACAGCCCCTTCGGGTCATAAAAGCCGGCGATCACGCCTTGCGCCGCGTAGCCGGCTTCCTCCAGCCCGCTCAGCACACGCGTCTTCAAGCCGGTGCTGGCTTCGATCGCATCCACCAGATCAGCGCCATTGCTGGCGCGCCGGGTCGCCTCGGTGGCCAATACGTGAACAGCGTCGACGCGCATCGCCTTGGCGATGGCTGCGAAGCGGCGCACGGCATGCACCGCGCGATCGATGGCCTCAGCCGACAGCCGGCCATCGGCGTCGATCGCAGCGCCGAGTGCACACAGCGATTTTTCGTTGAAGCGCGGAAACGGCGCCCGGCTCAGGTCATCGTAGACGACGAGGCGGATCGAATTCGATCCGATATCGATCACCGCGAAATGGTTCTGCACCCGGGCAAGTACACGCCCGGTTTCGATTTCAAGGGGGCGGGGCTCGTTGGTCATGGGATCTGCGCGATGCCTTTCCAGCAAGCATAGCCGGTCCGCCATCGCGCGCCGGCCCCACAGGCTGACCAGCAGCGCAGCGCAAAAGCGCTGGCGAATCCAATGTGAGCTTTACCCGATCTTCACATGGCGCAACCTTCGTGAAGCACTGCCTGGGCACAATCGTTTTTCGAAATGTCCAGCTACCCGCGCCTCTTGATGAACTCTCGCCAGCCATCGGCATGGCTGTCGCTGGCCGTTGCCACCCTGCTGTCGGCCTGTGCCAGCGTCGCGCCACCGCCCAGCCCGTCGATGCCGGTCGGCCTGGTGCCGTCGGCGTGGCAAGCCACATCGGCATCGCCTGTGAGCCAGCCAACCTCGTTGCTGAGCTGGTGGCACCGTTTCGACGATCCGGATCTGACGAGCCTGGTAGCGCAGGCGCTGCAGAACAACAGCAGCGTGCAAAGCGCCCGCAGCGCATTGCTGCAGGCCCGTGCACAAGCCGACGTGCAGCGCGCCGGCCTGGGGCCGCGGGTCGGCGCGTCGGCTTCGACGCAACGCAACCAGGCGGGCGGCAACGACGCGAGCAGTCGCTTTCAAGCCGGTCTCGATGCGAGTTGGGAACCTGACATCTTCGGCGGCAATCGCCAAGCCCTTTCCGCCAGCGAGGCCGACGCCAGCGCCGTCGCAGCAAGCCTCGGCGATGTGCAGGTTTCGCTGGCCGCCGAGGTGGCGCTGAATTACATCGATCTGCGAAGTCTGCAGGCCCGCCTGGCGATTGCCCGCAGCAATCTGCTGACGCAGAACGAGACCTTGCAGCTCACCCGGTGGCGCGCCCAGGCCGGGCTGGTTTCGTCACTCGACGTCGAGCAGGCGGTCAGTGCGGCCGAACTGACCCAGGCGCAGATTCCGCTGCTGCAGACCAGCCTGTCGCAGACCCTGAATGCACTGGCCATTCTGACCGGCCAAGCCCCGGGCGCGCTCGATGCCACGCTTCGCAGCGTGGCGCCATTGCCGCCAGCGCCGCCAGATCTGGCGCTGGCCTTTCCCGCCGATACGCTGCGCCAGCGGCCCGACGTTCGCGCGGCCGAGTTGCGGGCAGTCGCCGCGATGGCACGGGTCGGCGTGGCCGAAGCGGCGCGCAAGCCGAGCTTGCAGCTCAGTGGCTCGCTGGGCTTGTCGGCATTGACACTGGGCGCCTTGACCAACGGGGCATCGCTGTTGAACTCGCTGTTGGCCGGCGTGTCGGCGCCGCTGTTCGACGGCGGTGCCGGCAAGGCGCAGGTGCGAGTTCAGCAAGCGGCGTGGGATCAGGCGCGGCTTGGCTACCAGGCGTCGGTGCTGACCGCGCTGCAGGATGTCGAAGACGCGCTGGTCGCCTTGCAAGGCGATCGGGAACGCCTGGTCCGCCTGCAGGCTGCCAGCACCGCGGCAGCCAACGCCGAACTGCTGGCGCGCCAGCGCTACAGCAGCGGACTGATCGATTTCACCACCGTGCTGGGCACGCAACGCAGCCTGCTTTCGGCGCAAGACAGCGAGGCCAGCGCGAAGGCCAGCCTGATCGCCGATCACGTGCGTCTGTACAAGGCGCTGGGCGGCGGTTGGCAACCCGGAAACCGGACCAGAGATCAGCCAGCACCGCTGCTGCCGCTTCACTTTCAACAACGTCACCATGAACGACAGCCCGACCCCTGCCACCGACCTGCAAACGCTTCTCGGCGACGATCATCCGCCCCGCTGGTGGCAACGCCGCGCATGGTGGGCCGCCTCGATCGCCTTGTTGCTGGCCGCCGGCGGCGTCTGGTTCTGGCAGGCCAAGGCTGCGACCAACGCGCTGCCAAACTACGTGACGGCGCCGTTGAGCAAGGGCAATCTCACGCTCACCGTCTCGGCCAACGGCACGCTGCAGCCGACGCGCTCGGTCAATATCGGCAGCGAACTGTCCGGCACGGTCAAGCGCGTGCTGGTCGACGTCAACGACCGCGTGAAGACCGGCCAGGTGCTGGTCGAGCTCGATACGTCCAAATTGCACGACCAGGTGACGCCGTTCGCGCGCGTCGCTGGCCGCATGCACAGGCGCTGCAGGCGCAGAACGCAGCGACGCGTGAAGGAAGCCAAGGCCACGCTGGCGCGTTTCGAGGAAGTGGCGCGCCTGTCGGGCGGCAAGGTGCCTTCGGCAACCGAACTCGACACCGCGCGCGCCGCGGTGGCGCGCGCCGAGGCCAACCTGGCCAGCGCGGCGGCCAACGTGGCGGTGGCGCGCGCCACCTTGTCGACCGACGAGACCAATCTGTCGAAGGCGTCGATCCGCTCGCCGATCGATGGCGTGGTGCTCAGCCGCTCGGTCGACCCAGGCAACGCGGTAGCCGCCTCGCTGCAGGCGGTGACGCTGTTCTCGGTGGCCGAGAACCTGACGCAGCTGCAGTTGCAGGCCAGCGTCGACGAGGCCGACGTCGGCTCGGTGCAAGGTCGGACAGAAGGCCAGCTTCACCGTCAGCGCCTACCCGTCGCGCCGCTTTCCGGCCATGATCAGCCGCGTCGCCTTCGGCTCGACGACCACCAACAACGTCGTGACCTACGTGGCCACGCTGGATGTCGACAACACCGACCTGAGCCTGCGCCCGGGCATGACGGCGGTGGCCACCATCGTCGCCACCGAGCGCAACGACGTGCTGCTGGTGCCCAACAGCGCGCTGCGCTTTTCGCCGCAGTCGACGGCGGCGACGGCCGCAGCAGGCACGCTCGGGCGGCAGCATCCTGTCGAAGATGATGCCGCGCCCGCCGAGGCAGCAAGCGGCACCAAGGTCGCCGGCACCGAGAACAAGGTCGCCGGGTGCGCGCCAGCTGTGGGTGCTGCGCGACGGCCAGGCGGTGGCCGTCGCAGGTGCAGACCGGCATCAGCGACGGCCGCATGACCGAGGTCAGCGGCGACGGCCTGCAGCCCGGCATGGCAGTCATCACCGACCAGCGCAGCACCGGTGCCGCATGACGACCGACGCGATCGCCAGCCCTGACCGCAACGGCACGCTGCGCCGCTGATCCGCCTGCGCGGCGTCACCAAGGTCTACGGCAGCGGCAGCACCGCATTCCAGGCGTTGAAAGGCGTCGACCTCGACATCGAGCAAGGGCGACTTCGTCGCCATCATGGGTCCCAGCGGCTCGGGCAAATCGACCGCGATGAACATGCTGGGCTGCCTGGACACGCCGACCGCCGGCGAATACCGCTTCCAGGGCGTGCGGGTCGATTCGCTGAGCCGCGACCAGCGCGCGCGGCTGCGCCGGCGCTACCTCGGCTTCGTCTTCCAGGGCTTCAACCTGCTGGCGCGCACCTCGGCGCAGGAAAACGTCGAGCTGCCGCTGATCTACCGCGGCGAGCCGGCCGCGCAGCGCCATGCGATGGCGGCGCGCGCGCTCGATGCGGTCGGCCTGAAAGGCTGGGAACACCACACGCCGGGCGAGCTCTCCGGCGGCCAGCAGCAGCGCGTGGCGATCGCGCGCGCCATCGTCACCGAGCCTGCGGTGCTGCTGGCCGACGAGCCCACCGGCAACCTCGACACGCCAGCGCAGCAACGAGATCATGGAGCTGCTGTGGCAGCTCAATACCGACCAAGGCATCACCGTGCTGATGGTCACCCACGAACCCGACATGGCCGCCTACGCGCGCCGCATCGTGCGCTTCGTCGACGGCGTGGTGGCCAGCGACCAACGCAATCCGCAGCCCGCCGGGCCAGCACCGAAGCGAGGCCGGCATCCGATGTGGCTTAACACCCTGCTGCTCGCGCTGCGTTCGATCCGGCGCAACCTGATGCGCTCGTTGCTGACGATGCTGGGCATCGTGATCGGCGTCAGCGCGGTGATCACGATGGTGACGGTGGGCAATGGCGCCACGCTGGCGGTGCAGAACCAGATCTCGGGGCTTGGCACCAACCTGCTGCAGATTCGCCCCGGGCAGCGCATGGGGCCGGGCAGCGGCGGCGCAGCGCGCCCATCGTTCAAGGACACGCGACGCCGAGGCCATCGCCACGCAGATCGGCGGCGTGGCCGTTGCCGCGCCCGAAGCGCGCTCGGGCGGCACGCTGGTCGCCAACGGCCGCAACTGGACCAGCAGCATCACCGGCAGCACCAACGACTGGCTGACCATCGGCAACTGGAAGCTGGCCCAGGGGCGCGAGTTTTCCGACGCCGAACTGCGCGCCGGCGCGGCCGTCTGCATGATCGGCGAAACCGTGCGGCGCGAACTGTTCGGCAGTGCCCCGGCGCTGGGCGAATCACTGCGCGTCAAGCAGATCTCGTGCGAGGTCGTCGGCGTGCTCGGCGTCCAAGGGCCAGGGCGCGTTCGGCAACGACCAGGACGACATGGTCTTCATGCCGATCAAGACGCTGCAGCGGCGCATCACCGGCAATACGCAGGTCAACACCTGCTGGTGTCGATGGCCGACGGCAGCGACGCCGACGCGCGTCAAGGCCAGCCTGACCCAGCTGCTGCGCGAGCGCCGCAAGCTTGCCGACACCGACGAAGACAACTTCAACGTGCTCGACACCAAGCAGCTGGGCGACACGCTGTCGGGCACGACCAAGGTGATGACCATGCTGCTCGGCGCGGTGGCCGCGGTGAGCCTGCTGGTCGGCGGCATCGGCATCATGAACATCATGCTGGTCAGCGTGACCGAGCGCACCCGCGAGATCGGCCTGCGGCTGGCCATCGGCGCGCTGGAGCGCGAGGTGCTGCTGCAGTTCCTGATCGAGGCCGTGGTGCTGGCCGCGCTGGGCGGCCTGATCGGCATCGTGCTGGCCACCGGCGCCTCGATCGGCCTGTCGGCGCATGATGGACGTGCCGTACGCCTTCAACCCCGGCGTCAACCTGCTGAGCTTCGTCTTCTCGGCCGGCATCGGCGTGATGTTCGGCTATTTCCCGGCGCGCCGCGCGGCGCGGCTCGACCCGATCGACGCGTTGCGCCACGAGTGAAGCCTTGCTTTTGCAGGGGCTCGGGCTGATCGCGGCAGAATCGAGTCGCGACGCCTTCACGACTGCTCAGCATGGACACCAACGCGCAAATTCAAGGTCGGCCAGCCGATCACGCCCGACGAGTTCGAGTGGCTCGACGACGAGCAACTCGCACGCATCGTGCCGAAGGCCTATCGCGAGTTTTTTCCCGGCAAGGATTTTTGCGCCGACGGCAGTTTCTACCTGCACGACGGCAGCGCCTGGAGTTTCTACAAGGCCGGCTTCGTCGACGATTGAGCGGCCAGCCGGCAACGTCGACAATGCCGGCGCCTGGCGCGCTGTCGACACGCTGCCTCTGTCGCACTCACGGAGAAATCTCGATGAAATGTGCCCTCGTCGGCTCGCGCTATTTCGCGGCCTCGGTTTTCGATGCCTTGCGCAACGAGGAAGGTCTGCAGTTCACCAGCATCGTCGCGCCGGCCGCCGACGATCGGCTGGCGCTGGCGGCGCAAGCGGCCGGACTGCCGGTGCATGTGCTGACAACCCGAAGATCGTTCCGGCCGAGGCGATTGCCGAAGGCACCGACCTGATCATCGCCGCCCACACCCATGCGCGGGTCAGCAACGAGGCGCTGGCACGCTCGCGCCTCGGCGGCGTCGGCTACCACCCGTCGCTGCTGCCGCGCCATCGCGGCATCGCCGCGGTCGAATGGACCATCCTCGAAGGCGATCCGATTGCCGGCGGCTCGGTCTACCATCTGGCCGACGGCTGGGACGCCGGTGCCGATCGCCGCGCAGGACTGGTGTTTTGTCGCCAAGGGCGAATCGGCGCGCGAACTGTGGGAACGCGCGTTGGCGCCGATGGGCCTGCGGCTGCTGGCGCAGGTGGTGCGCCAGGCGATGCGCGACGGCCGGCTGAATGCCGATGTGCAGGACCCGCGCTTTGCGACCCGGGCACCGATGACCCGCAAACCGGTGCTGCAGAACGATCCGACGCGGTCGACCCATGCGTCGCTGGTGGTCACGGTGATGGGGCCGGACCGGCCCGGCATCGTGCGCCTGCTGTCCGACAAGGCGCAGCGTTTCGGCGCCAACTGGACCGACAGCCGGATGGCGCGGCTGGCCGGCGAATTTGCCGGCATGGTGCATTTCGAGGTGCCGCACGACAACGCCGAGGCGCTTGTCGGCCGCGCTGCGCGGCCTGCGAGTCGGCCGGACTGCGGGTGGCGATTGCGCAAAGCGAATCGGGCCGGGTCGGCGGTGGCTTGCGCGGCGTCTCGCTCGAACTGGTCGGTGACGACAAACCGGGCATCGTCGCCAGCCTGACTCGCATGCTGGCCGACCGCCACATCAGCATCGAGCACCTGCACACCGAACTGGTCGGCAGCGATGTCGGCACCCGGCACCGCTTCAAGATCGCCGCGCATCTGCTGGTGCCGGCGCAGATCAGCAGCGATGCGCTGCGCGCCGATCTGGCGGTGCTGGCAGCCGACATGCTGCTCGATATCGCGCTCGGTGATACCCCTTCCGACAGCAACGCCGGTGCCCGAGGCCCGAGGCAATGACGGGTTTGCATCGGTTCGGCTGAATCGACCCGTTGTTGAAACACGGCCCGGCAATCCGCATGATGCGCCGTGAACCATGCGAATCCTGCTGATCGAGGACGACCAGATGATCGGCGCCGCGGTGCGCCAGGGTCTGCTGCAGGCCGGCTTCGCGGTCGACTGGGTCACCGACGGCCGGGCGGCCGAGTTGTCGCTGGCCAACGGCAGTCCACGACCTGGCGATACTCGATCTCGGCTTGCCGAGAAAGGATGGCATGGCAATCCTGGCCGCCCTGCGCAGCGGTGGCAATCCGATACCGGTGCTGGTCGCTTCGGCTCGCGATACGGTCGGCGACCGCATCGCCGGTCTGGAGGCCGGTGCCGACGACTATGTGCTCAAGCCTTTCGACCTCGACGAGTTGGTCGCGCGAGTCCGTGCACTGTTGCGCCGCCGCGCCGGCAGCGGCTCGCCACTGCTGAAATTCGGCGGCTTGACGCTCGATCCGATGCGCCGCTCGGTGCTGCGCGACGGCGTGCCGATCGAGCTTTCGGCGAAGGAATTTGCACTTCTTGAAACCCTGATGCAGCGGCCAGGTGCCGTCATGTCGCGTGAAAAGCTCGAGGAGTCTGTCTACGGTTGGGGCGAAGAGGTGGGTAGCAATGCGATCGAAGTCCACCTGCACAACCTGCGCAAGAAGCTCGGCGGCGCACTGATCAAGAACGTTCGCGGCGTGGGTTATCGGGTCACCGAAGGCTGATGCGATCAATCGAACGATTTCTGCTGATCTGGGTTTCGGGCGCGTTGTGCCTGGGATTGTTGCTGGTCTCCATGGTCGGCTATGTGGTGACGCTCGAAGAAATGAACGAGGTCTTCGACGCCGACCTGCGCAACGTCGCCGGCGCGGTGCTGTCACATCACCGTTCGGCAGGCCGGTCGCTTGGCGAATCGAGTTCAGAGGTGCCCGTGGCCAGTCCGATGACCAACGACAGCAACATCCTGACCATCATCTGGAGTCGCGACGGTCAGCGCGTCGTCACATCCGATCCGGCCATCGATCTGCCATTCACCGACACCCCAGGGTTGCAGCGAAAAACGGTGAGCGGACAAGACTGGATCGTCTTCACCGTGGTGCGGGACGGCGGCGTTGCGCAGGCTGCCCAATTGGCATCGTCGCGGCAGCAGATGGCCGGCGAATCGGCCGCCGCGGTGCTGCCGCCGATGTTGTTGCTGGTGGTGGTCGCCAGCGCGCTGATGATCTTCGCGCTGCGCCGCGGCTTGCGCTCACTCGACGCTGCCGCACGTGACGTGGCGGTCCGAAGCGAGACCTCGCTGGAGCCGATTCCCACCAGCGGACTGCCACGCGAGATTCTGCCGATCGTCACCTCGGTCAACGGTTTGATGGGACGCCTGTCAGCGGCACTGACAGGGCAGCGACAGTTTCTGGCCGACGCCGCCCACGAATTGCGCACGCCGGCTACCGCCCTGCGCCTGCAGTTGCAGTTGCTCGAACGCTCAAGCGACGAGACAACCCGGAAGCAGTCGATGCTGGCACTCCGCTCGGGTGTCGAACGGACACAGCGGCTGATCGAACAATTGCTGCAGGTTGCGCGCTGCGGCCCCGATGGCGAGCCGATGCGGCTGCAGCAGGTCGATCTGGGGGCGCTGGTCCGCGAGGTGGTTGGTCACCTGAGCATCAAGGCCGATCACCGTGGCATCGATCTCGGCGCACAGGTCGATTCAGGCATTGTCGTGGCGGGCGACGCCGAGCAACTCACTGTCCTGCTCAACAACCTGATCGAAAATGCATTGCGATATACGCCGTCGGGTGGTGTCGTCGACGTGCAGGCGACGCGGCGTGCCGGCCGGCCGACACTCTGCATCGTCGACAACGGCCCCGGCATCGCACCCGCAGAGTACGACCGCGTCTTCGATCGGTTCTACCGCGGGGATCAGTCGGAATCAGGCACCGACGACAGCGGCAGTGGTCTCGGCCTGGCGATCGTACGAGCGATAGCCGATCGCCATGGGGGCAAGGTGTGGCTGGACAGGTCGCCTGCAGGCCGCGGCCTGCAGGTCGAAGTGGCGTTTCCCGGACTGCCGGTCGCTCCACCGGTTTCAGCTTTCCCGGAAGACCCCCGTGATCCAAAGCCTTAAGCCCGGCTTAAGTCGCCATGTGGATCATGATGCGCGTGTCAATTCTCTGCAGCGCCTTGTCCGGCTTCAGGCGCGTATCTTGTTCGGCGGCCGCAAGACCTGAATCTCCCCTTCCCAGCGGACCGCTCCTGCGACCATGGCCCCAGCGATCGACCGTTTCCCGCCGACCCCACCACCCATGATCGCAACGACGGTATCCCGTCCGGCGCGCCCCGGCCGGGCTCGCTGGTCCTGGCTGACCCGTCCAGCGCTCTCGGCTGAAATGCTGATCTTCTGCGTCGCGCTGTTTTTTGCGTTCGCCAACAACCAGTCGTTCCTGACAGCCGCCCTCGCCGGGCGATCCATCGGCGATCTGTCGAGCTGGCTATTCGCCAGCGCGCTCGTGTTGATGCTGGTGGCCTTGCATTCGCTGCTGCTCGGGCTCCTGATGACGCCCTGGATCGGCCGCAGTGTGCTGAGCCTGCTGGTCATCGCAGCCGCCTGCGCCACCTATTACATGCAAAAGTATGGTGTCTACATCGATCCGACGATGGCGCGCAACGTGTTGCACACCGATCTGGCCGAAGCCGGCGAACTGCTCGGTTTCAGTCTGCTGCTCCACCTGATGTTCTACGGTGCACTGCCGCTGCTGCTGATCTGGCGGGTTCGAATCGAGCGGCGCAGTTGGCGGCGGGCTGTCGCAATGCGGCTGGCATGGCTGATCGGCTCGGCCTTGGTGCTGCTCGCCTGTCTTTTGGCGGTTTTTCAGGACGTCTCGTCACTGATGCGCAACCAGAAGGAACTGCGCTATCTGATCACGCCGGCCAACGTGGTCTATTCATTCAGTCGCGCGATGATCGCCGACAAGCGGACCGCTGGTCGAACCCGGCGCACGCCGGTGGGCACCGACGCCCGCCTGGGCCCGGCCTGGGCCGCCCATCAGCGACCTGCCTTGTTCGTTGTCGTTGTCGGTGAAACCGCTCGCGCGGCCAACTGGGGCCTGAACGGCTACCAGCGACAGACGACTCCGGAACTGGCCGCGCTCGACGTCATCAATTTCCCGGACACGCGATCGTGCGGCACCAACACCGAGACCTCGCTGCCCTGCATGTTCTCGGCAATCGGTCGCCGTGATTACGATGAAGACCGCATCCGCAACAGCGATTCGCTGCTGCACGTGTTGGCTCGTGCCGGCTTCGATGTCGTCTGGCGCGACAACCAGGCGGGCTGCAAAGGCGTCTGCGCCGATCTGACCGAACAGCGACTGGACCGGTCCGAAGTGCCGGGCTTGTGTGCCGATGGCCGCTGCCTCGACGACATCCTGCTTCGCGGGCTCGACACCATCGCTCGCGATGCAAAAGGCAACCTGGTTGTCGTGCTGCACATGCTCGGCAATCACGGCCCGGCCTATTACAAGCGTTACGCCGATGGCTTCAAGCGCTTCGAGCCGGCGTGTGAAAGCGCCGACCTGAGTCGATGTTCGCGCCAGCAGGTCGTCAACGCCTACGACAACGCGTTGCTGTACACCGATCACGTGGTGGCCAGAACGATCGACTTTCTGAAGAACCAGTCTGAGCGCTTCGACACCGGCTTGATCTTCGTCTCCGATCACGGTGAATCGCTTGGTGAGAAGGGCTTGTATCTGCATGGCATCCCGTACGCAATTGCGCCCGATGAACAGACCCGAATTCCGATGGTCTGGTGGCTTTCTGAATCGTTCGCGAAGAATTTCAGCATCGACCGCGTCTGCCTGAAGCGTGTCGCCTCGCAACCGGTTTCGCACGATCATCTGTTTCATTCCGTGCTCGGCCTGTTGCAGGTGCAGACCAGCGCCTACGAGAAGGCTTTCGACGCAGCCGCCGATTGCCGCAAATGAAGCGCAGCCAGCACATCGATGCCGGCATGTCGGGTTTGCCGCGGCGCTCGATCGCCACCGACCTCTGGCCGCTGGCGATCGCACTGGCAGCGCTGATCGCGTGGGATGCGATCGGCTTCGACCTGCCACTGACGCGGTTGTTCGGAACGCCTCTGGGTTTCCCCTGGCGCGATCACTGGCTGACGGCGGGTCTGCTGCACAACGGCATGCGAAACGTGGCCTGGCTGCTGTTCGGCATCTTGGTGATCAGCATCTGGAGACCGCCACGGCTGTTGGCAACCCTGACCCAACGCGACAAGGTCTGGTGGCTGGGGACGACGCTTTTCTGCATCGGGTTGATTCCCCTGCTCAAGCATTTCAGCTTGACGAGTTGCCCGTGGTCGATGGCCGAATTCGGCGGCGGCCTGGCCCATCATGTCTCGCACTGGTTGCCTGGTCAGCACGATGGCGGGCCTGGCGGCTGTTTTCCTTCGGGCCACGCGTCGACGGCGTTCGGTTTTCTGGCCGGGTACTTCGTCTTGCGCCGATCGGCGCCGCGTGCAGCGCTGATCTGGTTGATTTTGACCGTGAGCATCGGCCTGGTCCTCGGCTGGGTGCAGCTGATCCGCGGCGCCCACCATGCCAGCCATTCGTTGTGGACGGCGTGGATCTGCTGGGCTGTTACCCTTGCATCATTTCATGTGTTGCAGCGATGGCGCGACGCATCGGCGGCTCGGCACTTGCCGGGCTACCTCCCCCTGCCGGAGCCGGCAGTCGAAGCCAGCTGACCAGCGCAAACGGCGGTGCCGCCGACACGCCATGGATGCTCATAGACTGTGCGCTTGCCAACTTCGAGCGAGCCGCCCATGACCAACGATGGCGAAATCCTGCTGACCGTATTCCTGCGCCACCAGCAGGACAAGAATCTGGGCGAGATCAATGCCCGGCTCGAGTCGACCGGATTCTGGAAGCACTTTCCGCCTGAAGGGATCGAAGTCGTCAGCTGGTACGTGATGATGGGCATTGGCCAGGTCGCCACCCTGCGGGTTCCCGGCCATCGCCTGCGAGAGGTCAATCTGGCGCTCGAGAAATGCGCGTGGGGTGCATTTTCGACCGAGTTTTATCCGACCTACGATTTTCGACCGGTGTTCGAGAAATTGCGCAAGGACGCCACCTGAGTTCCGGCCCGACCCCGAAGATCGTCGGCGACCGCATGACCTTGCCGCTCGGGAGGAATACCCCGAACCGTTGAGCGACAGCAAGCGGCGCGACTCACGGCAGGTTTTCCCGCAAGACGATGCTGATCCGCATCGGCTCGACACCGGCTGTCGCGTCGCGCCGGTCGCGCAGGTTGGTGAAAATTCGGACCGCGTTGAGGATCATCGTCTGGGGATGCTGGTTGATCACTGCGTCGAGCGTACCGTCGATCAGCAGCGCCCGGGTATCGGGTGTCAGACCGTGAGCGACAAATACAGCCCGCCCGCTGCCGCGCCGCTCGCGCAGCGCACGGCCGACGCCTTCAGCGCCACCGCCGATGTTGTAAAGCCCGACCAGTTCGGGATGCTGGCTGAGCAATGCACAGGCATGGCGGTAGTTGGTCTGCGCATCGTCGCGGCCTTCGCGCACGCCGACCACATGGAGATGCGGAAATTGCTGCTGCATCACGCTCATGAAGCCGAGTTCGCGTTCTTCGTGGCCACGGTACGACAACGAACCCGCAATCATCGCCACCGATCCATTGCGCCCACCAAGAAAGCGCCCGATCAGCGTCGCCGCGGTACGGCCGGCGGCATCATTGTCGAGCCCGACGCAGGCCACTCGGCGCGACTCAGAAAGATCCGAAATGAGTGTGACTACCGGAACCTTCTGAGCCGCCAGTTCATCGACGGCATCGCGAACACGCGGATGTTCAAGGGCCATGAAAGCCAAGCCCTGCGCCCGACGGCCATGGCGACGCAGAGCGGCGGCCACGCGGGCCGGATCGAAGCTGTCGATGAAGTGGGCTCGGCAACGCACGTTGTACGGTGCCAGCCCGGCGGCGGCAACGTCGATGCTGTCGCCGAGCATTCGCAGATAGCGGTTGGTGCCGGCCGGCAGCAAGAAGGCCAGCTCCATCGGCGGCGGTTGCAGCGCCCGCCACAGGTCGGCCTCCGGCAGATACTGCAGCTGCGCTGCCGCACGCAAGACGCGTTGCGCGGTGGCCGGGCGCACGCCGCCGCGGCCATGCAGGACACGGTCAACGGTGGCTGTCGACACCCCGGCCTGGCGTGCCAGGTCGACAACACGACTGCGTTCAATTTCCATCAAAAACCATCATGGCACGAGATTGCGATGTCGGGGATTGGACATTAAGGTGAGGCTCCTCACAAGCTGGCGCAAATCAAGAGCAGCCGGTACACCACAAAGGAGACAGAGATGCAGATTCTTGTCACGCCGTTCGCCCGCCGCCGCATCGTCGGCCTTGCTGCCTGTGCGGCGCTGGTCGGGTTGGCGTTGCCAGCCCACGCGCAGAAGACGATCGAATTTCGTTACGGCCACATGAATCCGCCGACCAGCGCGGCCGGCATGCAGGCCAACTGGTTCGCCGAGGCGCTGACCAAACACAGCAACGGCCAGATCAAGGTAACGGTCTATCCGTCGTCGCAACTTGGCAAACTGCAAGAGTTGGCCGAAGCGGTGTCGACCGGGACCATCGCGCTGTCACACAACACGGCTGCCGGCATCGGTTCGTTGTACGGACCGTTTGCGGCGCTCGACACCCCCTATCTCTATCGTGATGTCGACCATCTGATGAAGGTTGTCGATGTCAATTCGCCGGTGATGAAAAAGCTCAACGACGGCCTGGTAAAGGCAGCCGGCGTTCGCGTGCTGTATGGCTACTATTTCGGCACCCGGCAGTTGACTGCCAAGAAGGCGGTGTATCAGCCAAGCGACCTGCAGGGCGTGAAGATCCGCGCCATTCCGTTCCCGATCTACACCACCACCGTCCAGGGGCTCGGCGCGGTCCCGGTGCCGGTCGACTGGAGCGAGGTTCCGACCGCTCTGGCAACCGGCGTGGTCAGCGGACAGGAGAACCCGGTCAATGTGGTGTTGTCGTCCAAGCTCTACGAGGCGCAGTCGCACCTGATGCAAACCGGCCACATCATGAATGCGCAGCTGATCGTCATCAACGAAAAAACCTGGTCGGGCCTGTCATCCGACATGAAGGCGGCGGTCACCAAGGCCGCCGACGAGGTACGCAAGCGCGCCACCGACATGGTTCGCAAATCGGAAGACGACGAGACGGCAAAGCTGAAGGAGTTGAAGATGACCGTCATCGGCCCGGCCGAGGGCCTGAAGCTCGACGCTTTCAAGGCGGCCGTGCACAAGGATGTCAACGACAAATTTGCCGCCACCTACGGCGACCTGTACAAGGAAATCGCCGCGGTGAAATAGCTCGCTTCGCGCATGGGGGCGAAGATGCGAGATCAACCTTGCATCGCAATGGAAACGCACGTCCGTGGCGGTCGAGTCACTGACACCACCGGCAGCGCGCGCAACACGCTGGACAAGCAATGAACGACAACGATCTGCTGAAAACCGGCATGCTGGCCCGGTTGTGCCGCCTGTTTGAAGGCGTGGCGATGGTGCTGCTCGCGGTGATGACTGCCTTCATCGTGGTTCAGGTAACGGCGCGCAATCTCTTCGCGCTGGGTCTGCCCTGGGCCGAAGAACTGGCGCGCTATGCCGGGCTCGGCGTGGTCTACCTGGCCGTGCCGTTGCTGCTGCAACACGACAAACACATCAAGGTCGACCTGCTGCTGTTGCGCCTGCGCGGTGGCGCTGCGCGCGCGTTGCAGCTGGTCAACGAACTGATCGTGCTCGGCTTCGCGCTGGTTTTCCTGTGGGGAGGCTGGCTGTTCCTGAAACGGGCAGCCAGTTTCAGTACCGCCGCTCTGGGCATTCCGAACTGGCTGTACTACATGCCCGCGACGCTGGGCATGATGCTGTTTGCGCTGGTCGCCATGCAGCGTGTCGCGGGCGCCCTGCGCGGGTCTGAAGGGGCACCAGCATGATGAGCCTGATGGTGCTTGGCATCTTCCTCGTCACGATGATGATGGGCGTGCCGATCGCGGTTGCCATGGGGGTCGCCGCCGCGGCGGTGATCGGTTTCAACGACTTGCCGCTGGCCGTGCTGGCCCAGCGCACGATCAATTCGCTGGATTCGGTGCCGTTGCTGGCGGTGCCGATGTTCATCCTGGCGGCGGCCCTGTTCGGCGCCTCGGGCATCACCAAACACCTGTTCGTCCTGATCCGCCTGCTGGTCGGCGGCATCCGCGGCGGGCTCGGCCATGTGACGGTGCTGGCCAACCTGGTGTTCTCGGGCATCTCCGGCGCGGCGCTGGCCGATATCGGCGCACTCGGCGGCACGCAGATCAAGCTGATGCGCGAACAAGGCTACCGCGACGAATTCGCCGCCGGCATCACGATGGCCGCGGCCACCATCGGCCCGATCTTCCCGCCGAGCATCCCGCTGATCATCTTCGCCGCTGCAGCCGAGGTCAGCGCGGTCAAGGTACTGCTCGCCGGTGCGATTCCTGCGCTGGTGATCGCGGCGATGCTGATGCTGCAGATCGGCATCATGGCGCGGCGCCAGAACCTGCCGCGCGACGTTCGCAGCGCCGACGATCCGACGCTCGGCCAGGCTTTTGTCAAGGCAGCTCCCGGCGCTGCTGGCGCCGGTCGATCCTGATCGGCGGGCTGGTCAGCGGCCTGTTCGGGCCGACCGAAGTGGCCGGCGATCACGGTGGTGTATGCGCTGCTGCTCGGGCACCGTGGTCTACCGCGAGTTGACCTGGGCGGGTGTGGTCGCCGCGGCGCGCGAAACCGTGCATTCCACTGCCAGCGTGCTGTTCATCGTCGGCTCGGCAGCGCTGTTCGCCTGGGTGCTGACGATCGACCAGGTGCCGACCCGTGTCAGCGAGTTCATGCTCGGGCTGTCGAAGAACCCGTGGATGCTGCTGCTGCTCGTCAACGGCATCCTGCTGGTGGTGGGCATGGTGATGGAATCGATCGCCGCGATCCTGATCCTGGCGCCGATCTTCACCCCGGCGCTGATGGCCGCCGGCGTCGATCCGGTTCACCTTGCCGTGGTGGTTGTGCTCAATCTGATGATCGGCCTGCTGACGCCACCGGTCGGCATGAGCCTGTACATGGTGGCGCAGGTGGCACGCATGCCGCTGCAGCGCGTGGTCGCCGGCGCCCTGCCCTTCCTGTGGCCACTGATGGCCGCCTTGTTGATCGTGACGTTCGTGCCGGCGCTGAGCACCTGGCTGCCCAACCTGATCGTTAAGTGAGTGCGTCGAAATGAGTCGTTTTTTTGGTGAGATCCGCCAGGTGGCCTACATCGTTCCCGACATCGAGGCGGCGATGGACCACTGGGCAACGCGTGATGGGAGTCGGCCCCTGGTACTACAACCCGCGAGTGCCGATCAAGAACTACCACTACCGCGGCGCAGCGCTACGAGCCGCACAACTCGGTGGCGCTGGCCAATGCCGGCGCGCTGCAGATCGAGTTGCTGCAAACGCGCAACGACGTGCCGTCGATGTACCGCGACTTCAGCCTCGCCGGCCACCGCGGCGTGCAACACGTCGCCTACTGGACCGAAACTTTCGACGCCGATCTGGCGCGCGCGCAGGGCGCCGGCTTCGAGGTCTGCATGGGCGGCGAGGTCGGTGAAAACGGTCGCTTCGTCTATTTCGAGGATTCCTCCGGCCTGCCCGGAACGACGATCGAACTGTCGGAGGTCGCCGGCCCCAAGGGCCGGCTGTTCAAGCTGATCCGCGACGCCTCGCAGGGCTGGGACGGCACGGATCCGGTCCGTCCCTTCCCCGATCTCGCCAGACTGTGAGTCGCACTGTGAGCGATTCGCGGCTGCAAGCCACCTACCTGATCGAGACACCGCTCGACCCGCGAGTGGTGGCCGAGGTGCTGGCCGGCGAGCAAAGCAGCGGCACGTTTGTACGGGTCGCCGGCGAAAGCGATGCGCTTGCGCGCGCGCAGCCGGGCCACGCGTCGAGCTGGTCGAAGAACTCGAGCCGCTTGACCGCACCGAGTCTGCCCAGCAGCTGGCTGCGCCGCAACCACTCGCAAGGCCCGTGGCGACGCGCCCGCGTGCACGGTGTCGTTCCCGCTGGCCAATATCGGACACAACCTGACCGCGCTGGCCGCGACAGTTGCCGGCAATCTGTACGACCTCGGCGAAAGCACAGGCATGCGTCTGCAGGCGTTGCAGATCCCGGCCCGCGTTCCGCAGCCGCTTCGAGCGTCCGCGTCAGGGCGTGACCGGCACGCGGCAGTCGAGCGGCGTTGCGAGCGGCCCGCTGGTCGGCACGATCATCAAGCCCAATGTGGGGCTTTCCGCCGACGAAACCGCCGCCCTGGTCGGCGAGCTGTGCCGCGCCGGCATCGATTTCATCAAGGACGACGAATGCTGCGCAGACCCGTTGCATGCGCCGATCGGCGAGCGCATTCGCGCGGTCATGGCGGTAGTGCGGCGGCATCGCGACGAGACCGGCAAGCAGGTGATGGTTGCCTTTCATATCAGCGATGAACACGATGCGATGCTGCGCCATGCCGAGCTGGTGGAACGCGAAGGTGGCAGTTGCGTCATGGTCAGCCTGAACTGGATCGGCCTGTCGTCGCTGCAGGCGCTGCGCCGCCAAACCGATCTGGCCATTCACGGGCATCGCAACGGCTATGGCATGTGGTCGCGACATCCAGCGCTGGGCATTGATTTCCAGCCCTACTCGATGTTGTGGCGGCTGGCCGGCGTGGACCACATGCATGTGCATGGGCTGGGCGGCAAATTTGCGCAGGACGACGACGAAGTGATCGAATCGGCGCAGGACTGCCTGCAGCCGCTGGCCGATCCCGCCGATCGAGAGGATGTCGTGATGCCGGCGTTTTCTTCGGGCCAATGGGCGGGCACGCTGGCGGCGACGCTCGACGCAGTGCCGAGCGCCGATCTGATGTTCATGTGTGGTGGCGGCATTCTGGCCCATCCGATGGGGCCGGCAGCCGGCGTTGCCAGTGTCCGCCAGGCTTGGGCGGCCTGGCAGACGGGGCGGTCGGTGGGCGACGCCGCCGCCGAGCAGCCCGAACTGCGTAGCGCGCTCGATCGTTTTGGCACCCTGCGCGGTTGAAGTCGATGGCGCTGCAATACGCCTGGTACGGCTGACGACTTCACCGGCGCATCCGACACCCTGGCGACGCTGGCTGCAGCCGGCAAACGGGCCTTGTTGTTTCTCGGCGCACCCACCCCTGAACAGCGCACGCGCGGCCGGCCCGCTCGACGCCCTGGGCATCGCTGGCTTGGCCCGCGCACTCGACCCGATGGCGATGCGAGCCGAACTGGCGCCGGTCGCCCGTTGTTTCGCCGAATTGGCGCCGGCGATCACCCACTACAAATGCTGCTCGACATTCGACAGCGCCGTTGACGTCGGCAACCTGGCAACCGGCGTGGCCGCACTGCGCCGGCCGGACCATGGCAACGTGCTGACGGTGGTTGGCGGTCAACCATCACTCGGCCGCTACTGCGCATTCGGCGAGTTGTATGCCACCGCACAGGCCGGCGGCGAAGTCCACCGCATTGATCGCCACCCGACAATGAGTCGTCACCCGGTGACACCCATGCTGGAGGCCGACCTGCGGCGCCATCTGGCCAGCTTGGGAATTGCCCACACCGGCCTGGTCGACCTGCGTGCGCTGGACGCTGCTGCGACCGGCGACGGCTTGCTCGATGCCACGGTCGACGAGGCATTGAAGGGCGAACCACAAGCCTTGTTGTTCGACGCTTGTCGCGAGCGCCATTTGCAGTTGATCGGACACTGGTTGTGGCAGCGCAGCGCCGACCGTCCCCAGTTGGTGCTCGGCGCCAGCAGCGTGGCACAGGCGGCGTTGGCGCATTGGCCCGGGCGATCCTGCCGCGCCGGTGCAAGCACATGCTGCTGCGGTCAGCGATTCGCCTGTCTTTCTGCTGGTCGGAAGCCAGTCGCCGGTCACGGCTGCGCAGGCCGGCCACGCGCAAGGACGCTATCAGGAACTTGCAATCGACCCCCGATCGTTGGTGAACGGCGCCGGCGCATTGGAGAAGCTGGCACGCCGCTGTGCGGAGGTTCTGCAGCGCGGCCAGCCGGTCATGGCGCGCATCTCTGCAGCCGGATCCGACAGCCTGCCGCCGCTGCTGACAGCGCAGCTCTGCGCCGAGCTGCTGGTCCGGGTGCTTGCCTTGAGCCCGCAGGTTCGCCGCGTCGGGCTGGCGGGCGGCGATACGTCGAGCGTTGCAATGCGAGCCCTCGGAGCATGGGCTCTGCAATGGGCTGGTTCGATCGCGTCTGGCGTTGCGTTGACACGGGTTCGCTCCGACGACCCTGCGCTGGATGGGATCGAGGTCATGCTCAAAGGCGGTCAGATGGGTTCGCCCGATCTTTTCCTACGCCTGCTCGACGGGGCTCGCTGAACCAGAACGGCCGGCTCGGCAACGCTTCGTCGCGCCCGGCGACCGCCTGTCATACGCGCGGCCGCGTTCATCTGCAGGTAGTTGAGTCGCCCCGGCAGGCTGCCTACAGTGGCTCGATCGAAACCCTTTCGCGCACGCCCGGAGCCCCACCATGATCAGCCGCAGCACCGTCCTTGCCCTCACCTTTGCCTGCCTCGCGACCTTGTCGCTCGCCGGTGTCGCCAGCGCTTCGCGCCAGATTTCGATCGATGCTGCCACCGCGCCAAAAATGGCTGTTCACGAGTTGCCGCGGGTCGTCATCACGGGCAAGGTCAGGTCGGCCGGCGAGCGGCAACCGGGCAATTGATACGCGCGGTTCATCGCCGCCAGGCGCAGTTCGGTGCCGCTCCTGGCCATCCGGTCGCAATCGGGTTTTCATCGCAGCGGGGGGCTTCTAGAGTTCACCTCAAGCCGCCAGACACGCGGCGTGACCAACGGAGCCCCACATGATCGACCGCCTTTTTCTCTCGACCCTGGCTTTTGCCGTCCTCGCCGGCGCCACGCTGGCGATCGGCGGTGAATTTTTCTCCCACGCGCCCGTTGTGGCTGAACTGCCAAGGGTCGTCATCACCGGTCAGGTCCAGCCGGTACAAACTTCGGTTGCCAGCGCCAGGACCAGTCCGGACAGCAGCCGCAACAGCGAACAGCTGCGCTAAATCCCCGGCAGCTCAGCTGCGGCTCATCGACGCCTTCAATGCCTCGCTCAGCAAGGCCAGGCTGTCCTGCAAATGGGCACGCGCCTCGATCGATCGGCGGTCACGGCGTGAGGCGCGCTGCACATCGCGCTGCAGATCGCGCTGCAACGCCACCGCGTTGACGCGTATCAAGCTCAGCGCGTCCGGTGGAAGGCTGGGCGAGCCCCGAGTCAGCAGCACCTGGATCCGCTTCAGGTGCTCGCGTTGCAAGTTGCGACGCAGGCGGTCGATGTCTTCGCCGCTCTTCAATTCGCTCCAGATCGAATCCTGCAGGGTGGTGTAGACCTCGGGCAGCGAAATCAGGTTGCGCCGCTCGGCTGCCGGGAGGTAGAGCGGGAGATCGAGCAGTCGAGTTGCCGTGCCGGCACTCATCAAGCGATCGAGCGCATGCGACTGCACGTTCAGCACCGCCGCCGGAATGCTGACCAGCCCGCCGCGATCCCACTCGTTGTAGTCGGGCGCGAGGTTGGCCAAGAATTCAGGCTTGAAGCTGAAGCTATCGGTCTTGAACAGCCCGTCGGACAAAAAGCGCAGAGCTTCACGCTGCTTGGCAGGCTCGACCGGCGTGAAGGCACGCCGCTGTTTGGCACCGGGCGCGTCGCGCACCGTATACATGCCACCGACATATTTGCCGAGCAATTCGGCCGACTGGCCAAGTTGGCGAAACCCGCCGAGCAATACGCGCCGTTGCCGCAGCACGTCGTCGCTGTCAGCCAACGGCCGATCCTGCACACGCTGCCAGAGTTCGCGCGACAACACCAGGCGCTTGCGGTAGAAATCGAGCGGATCGTCGCCAAGGTCGAAACGGTTGGCCAGCGGATCGATGCCATCGTTGCCCGAAATGCCGCCGGCGTCGGCATCGTCGGCGTAGGCAAGCAGGGGATCGGTCGCACTGCGCGATGCGATGCGGTTGAGCTCGACCTTCTCGGCAGCCGGATCGATGACCTTGTACGCGTATTCGATCGCCCAAAAATCATAGGGACCGATCGTTGTATTGATCAGCGCGCCGGCCCGCTCACCTTTGACAGCCAGGTTGTAGGCGTTGTAGTCCATCACCGAGCCGGAAATGCCGTGTGCTTCGGTGAATGCCTTGTCGCGCAGCTGATCACGCTTGACGACCGTCGAGCCCTTGAAATTGTGCTTGAGGCCCAGCGTGTGGCCGACCTCGTGCATGATCGTATTCTTGATCACCGATTGAACGAAGGCTTCGGCTTGCGGGCTGTCGGGCGCGATATCGCCGCGCGCCTCCAGCATGTCGAGCACGAAATCCATTTCGGCGGCGGCCTCGTGTGCGTAGGTGCAATAAGCATCATGTCGGTGGCGGCTGCCGAACATCGAAGACTGATGCGTTGAGATCGATGCGGTTGGACGGCCGGTTTCGAAGCCGACATCTTCGACGATGAAACGCCGGGCGCCGCGGCCGAAGACGTCACTCATGCCGATGTCGGCATCGAATATCTCGCCGGTGCGCGGGTCTGAATGGCTGGGACCGATCGCAAAACCGACATCAGCGCCGACAAACCAGCGGATCGACGCATGGCGCGCGTCCATGTTGTCCCAGTCGGCGTCGTCAGGCTGCTGTCTGGCCACCACGGCATTGCGAAAACCGATCTTCTCGAACGCCTTGTTCCATTCGAGGATACCGGCCTCGACCGACTGGCGGTAGTTCTTGGGGATGTTCTTGTCGAGCCAGAAAGTGATGGCTTGCACCGGCTCGGACAGCGCCGCCGCAGGCTCCTTTTTTTCGAGCCGCCAACGAGTGATCAGGTGTTGGCGCGGGTTGGGCTTGAGATCATCGCCGAGTTCGGTGACGATATCCTGGAAATGCCCGAGCCGCGGGTCGGCGAGGCGGCTGGCCATCGGAACTGCCGCCGGCTTGGCGAAGTTGTAGACATAGGCAACGAACAGGCTGCGCGGATCGGGTGTGGTCACGGGCGGCGGGGTTTCGCCGCCAGTCGGCCGCTGCGGTGGCGCCGGAATTCGCGCCGTGGCAAAGTGGATCCGCGCATTCAACGTCGTCAGATCCTCCGTCACGCGGATTTTCTCGAAGAATGAGTTGCCGCGGTCGAGCGCCAGCGGCAGGCGGAACGCACGCTCGAGGCGGGTCGAGTAGCCGGGCAGGTCGGCGAGCAGGAACGAGGCGTCGATCAGCACGGCCTGGTTGTCCTTGCTCGGCGCGCTGGCAATCGGTGCCGATGCCAGCAGGCTGTTCGAGAACGCCTGGCCGATGGTCGTCTTCATCTGCCCGTTGCTGGCGTTGTAATCGGTGTTCAACGCGATCAGCTGGATCTGGCTGGCGCCGATCTTGCGGAACATGGTCAGCCACGACGGCCCCATCTGGCTGCCGTACAAGCCGCGCTCGCCGACCGATTCGGCAATGTTGACCGACATCAGCACCGGCTGGTCGAGTTGCTCGGGCGTGATCTCGATCCAGACTTTTTCGTCCTTGCGCCAAACCGGCAGATAACCGGCCTGTCGAATGGCCCCCTTGATCACTTCGGCAAACGGCTTGTTCGGCGTCGGATCGGCCTTCTTGTCGGCGCCTGCGGCCGAGGCGGCGGAAGCGGCGGAGGCCACCGACGGCGGTGCAGTGGCGCGAGCGTTCATTGCCTTCAGGCCGGCACAACCCGTCGTGGCCACCGCGGCCAGCAACAGGCATGAAAGCAGGCGCAGAGACTGCACAGGGATCGATGGCTTCATCACGAAACATCCAGATAAGCGGTTCGCCAGCGCGTCGGCGGGGCCAAGGCGAGTTTGCGCAAGCGTACCAATCTGCAGCGGGGGCAGCACTCGACCGCGCTGACAGCCCTTCCGCCAGCCGCCCTTTATGACCTGCCCCCGCCCCCACACGCCGGGTCGTCAGATCACTTCAGAGCCTTGAATCGCACCCGCTTCGGCCGTGCACCTTCCTCGCCAAGCCGCCTCTTCTTGTCGGCTTCGTATTCCTGGTAGTTGCCGTCGAAGAACACCCATTTCGACTCGCCCTCGGCAGCCAGGATGTGGGTCGCGATGCGGTCGAGAAACCAGCGATCGTGGCTGATCACCATGATGCTGCCGGCAAACTCGAGCAGCGCGTCTTCGAGCGCCCGCAAGGTCTCGACGTCGAGGTCGTTCGACGGCTCGTCGAGCATCAGCACATTGCCGCCCTGCGCCAGCGTCTTGGCCAGGTGCAGCCGGCCGCGCTCGCCGCCCGACAGGTTGCCGACCAGCTTCTGCTGGTCGTTGCCCTTGAAATTGAAGCGGCCCAGATAAGCGCGGCTGGGCATCACGAATTTGCCGACCACGATGTTGTCGAGCCCGCCCGACACATCTTGCCAGACCGTCTTGTCGCCTTCGAGCGATTCACGGCTCTGGTCGACAAAGGCCATCTTGGCCGTCTTGCCGATCGTGACGCTACCGCTGTCGGGCGTCTCCTTGCCCGAGATCAGCTTGAACAGTGTCGATTTGCCGGCGCCGTTCGGGCCGATGATGCCGACGATGGCACCCGGCGGCACCTTGAAGCTCAGGTCGTCGATCAACACCCGATCGCCAAAACCCTTGCTGACATTGTCGAATTCGATCACTTCCTGGCCCAGACGCTCGGCAACCGGGATGAAGATCTCGTTGGTTTCATTGCGCTTCTGGTAGTCGACGTCGCTCAGTTCCTCGAAGCGCGCCAGCCGCGCCTTGCTCTTCGCCTGCCGGCCCTTCGGGTTCTGCCGCACCCACTCGAGTTCCTTCTTCATCGCCTTGGTGCGGGCGTCTTCGGTCTTCTGCTCCTGCTCGAGGCGCACTTCCTTCTGCTCCAGCCAAGTGCTGTAATTGCCCTTGTACGGAATGCCCGATCCGCGGTCGAGTTCGAGAATCCACTCGGCGGCGTTGTCGAGGAAATAACGATCGTGGGTGATGGCAACGACGGTGCCGCTGTAGCGCTGCAAAAACTGCTCCAGCCAATCGACCGATTCGGCGTCGAGGTGGTTGGTCGGCTCGTCGAGCAGCAACATGTCGGGTTTGCTCAGCAGCAATCGGCACAAGGCGACCCGGCGCTTTTCGCCGCCCGACAACTGGCCGATCACGGCATCCCAGGGCGGCAGGCGCAGCGCATCGGCGGCCAGTTCGAGCTGCAGATCGGTATTTTCCGAGCCGGCCGTGGCGATGATGGCTTCGAGTTCGGCCTGCTCGGCCGCCAGCTTGTCGAAATCGGCGTTTTCGTCGGCGTATTCGGCGTACACCTCATCCAGCCGCTTCTTCGCGGCCAACACACCGCCGATGCCCTCTTCGACCGACTCGCGCACGGTCTGCTCGTCCTTCATGACCGGTTCCTGGGGCAGGTAACCGATATTCAGGCCCGGCATCGGCGTGGCCTCGCCTTCGATATCCTTGTCGATACCGGCCATGATCTTCAGCAAGGTGCTCTTGCCCGATCCGTTGAGGCCGAGCATGCCGATCTTCGCGCCGGGGAAGAAGCTCAGCGAAATATTCTTGAGGATCTGGCGCTTCGGCGGAACGATCTTGCCGACGCGGTTCATCGTGAAAACATATTGCGCCATGGTGCTTGCTTGACTTTGGTGAATTGCAAAACCCTCAATTATCCCTCGTAGGTGCGGATCCATCCGCGCTTTCGTTTTTGATTCAACCCGAAGCGCGGCTGAAGCCGCTCCTGCCAACCCAGGCGAAACCGTCGCGCCGAATTGACAATCTGCGCTGAAAACCGCGCCAAACCTGACATTTCGACGCTATTGCTGCGTTGCAGCAATGTAGAATAGCGGCACCAACCCACTCTCCAGTCACCGGGTTGACGTCATCCTGACTCGAGCCTCAAGCGCTCACACCATCTTCTGCCTGCGACTGGCGCTCTGCAGTGCGAGCGACGGGCCGATCCCTGTTGGAACCCCATGTCCTTTGATTCCCTCGGCCTTGCCGAGCCCTTGCTGCGTGCCGTGCACGAGCAGGGTTACACCATCCCGACCCCGATTCAGGCGCAAGCGATCCCGCTGGTGCTGACCGGCGGTGACCTGATGGGTGGCGCGCAGACCGGCACCGGCAAGACCGCCGGTTTTGTGCTGCCGATGCTGCAGCGCCTGATGGCGACACCGGCCGAGCGCGATGCGCGCGGTCGCGTCCCGATTCGCGCCTTGATCCTGACACCGACCCGTGAACTCGCAGCGCAGGTCGAGGAAAGCGTACGCAACTACGGCAAATACGCCAAGCTCACCAGCATGGTGATGTTCGGCGGTGTCGGCATGCAGCCGCAGATCGACAAGCTGCGCCGCGGCGTCGACATCCTGGTGGCCACGCCGGGCCGCCTGCTCGACCACGCCGGCCAGCGCACGCTGGATCTGAGCAAGATCGAGATCTTCGTGCTCGACGAGGCCGATCGCATGCTCGACATGGGCTTCATCCACGACATCAAGAAGGTGCTGGCGATCGTGCCGGCGAAGAAACAGAGCCTGCTGTTCAGCGCCACCTTCAGCGACGAGATCAAGGCCCTGGCCGACCGCCTGCTGAACAAGCCGGCGCTGATTGAAGTGGCACGGCGCAACCAGACCGCCGACACCATCGCGCAGAAGGTGCATCCGGTTGGCCGCGAGAAGAAGAAAGACCTGCTGGTTCACCTGATCAAGGAAAACGACTGGCAGCAGGTGCTGGTTTTCACGCGCATGAAACACGGCGCGAACCGGCTGGTCGATCACCTGAACGACCACGGCATCAGCGCGATGGCGATCCACGGCAACAAGAGCCAGACCGCACGCACCAAGGCGCTGGCCGATTTCAAGGCCGGCCAGCTGACCTGCCTGGTGGCGACCGACATCGCCGCTCGCGGCATCGACATCGACCAGTTGCCACATGTTGTCAACTACGAGTTGCCGAACGTGCCGGAAGACTATGTGCACCGCATCGGCCGCACCGGCCGCGCCGGCTCGCAGGGCGAAGCGGTTTCGCTGGTCTGTGTCGATGAAAACGGCTTCCTGCGCGACATCGAAAAACTGATCAAGCGCGAGATCCCGAAGCAAGCGATCGCCGGCTTCGAACCGCATGCCAGCGAGCGCCCCGAACCAATCGTGCTCGGTCGGATGGTGATCGGCGAAGGCGCTGGCCGCGGCGGGATGCGCAGCAATTCAGGCCGCGGCGGTGGCGGCGGTCGCCCATCGCAGGGAAACGGTGGCGGTGGTCGCGGCAACAATGAGCCGCGACGCGACACCCGCCGCAGCGCGCCGGCCAACGGACACGCCCCGAATGGTCACGCGCCACGCAGCGCCGGCTCGGCCGCGCCAGCGCGGGCCGCTTCGAGCCCGGGGCGCAGCGATGGGCCGCGCGATGCACGCTCACCGTCGCGCCTGCTGCAGACCAAGCGCTGACCACTCGCCGGCAGCAATGCCTGCGTGAGCAAAGCCGACTGCAAAAGGCGACAGCGCCGATCGGCGCTGTCGCAGCGATCAGCGATCAGCGGACCATTGCTCAGTCGAACCGACCCTGGCGCAACCACTTGGTTGCGACCCACTTCTCGCCTTCCTGAACCGGCGCGCCGCCGTGCAGGCTGCGCGTCATCGGATGCGGTCGGTCGTAGCTGAAAAACACGCCATTGCCCTTGATCGGTGCCACCTCGAGATGGGCATCAGGAAACGTCGTTGCCCCGCCACGGGCCGGCGTGTTGAGATACATCACCAATGACGCGACGCGTTGGCCGCCGCGCTTGAGGATGGCCGGCGTGCCGGCCTGCGATGGATCGAAATAGTCGTAATGCGGTTTGTATTCGGCGCCCGGCCGGTAGCGCAGGATCTGCAGCCCTTCGCCGTTTTCGACCGGCCAGTTGAGCAGGGTGGCAATGCGGTCCTCGATGCGTTTGCAAAGCGGGTTTTCGGCGCGCGAAAAAAACATCCCCTCGCTGGTTCGCGCTTCGTTGACCTCGCTGGTGCCGCTGTCGAGCTTGACGGTTTCAGAGCGCTCAAGGCGTTGCCTGGACAGCGCCACCAGTTCGTCGCACTCGTCATCGGTCAGCAACTGCCCGAAAACGACGATGCGCGGCGTCAGCATGCTGATCAGCACCGGCACCTGCCGGTCGCCGGCATCGAGCAGTGGCGCCCGATCGAGGCTCATCGGCTCGGGCACGATGCTCGGCTGCGGCAGGCCGTTGGCTTTGGCGTGGTCGGCGAGGAAGCCGCGCATGGTCTCTTCCAGCGCGACCAGCGCCACGTCCTCCTGCCAGCCACTGTCCAGCATCGATTTGAGCACCACGTCGGGTTGCTGCCCGCTGGTGGCCTGGTCGATGATCCACTTGCGCAAATCGGGCGTGATCTGCTGGCTGCTTCCGGTCTGGTTCATGCGCGCTCCTTGCGACGAAAGACCAGGCGATCGGGCGCTGAGGCCTGGCTTGCAAAACGATAACCCTCGGCGGCGAACTCCTTCAAATCCGAAGGCGTTGCCACCCGGCGCTCGACGGCGAAGCGCGCCATCAAGCCGCGCGCACGCTTGGCAAAAAAGCCGATCACCTGGTAGCCACCGTCCTTCGAGTCCTCGAACACGCAATCGATGACGCGCGGTTTCAAGCGGCTGCGACGAACGCCACCGAAATATTCCTGCGAGGCCAGATTGACGATCACCGGCGCGGTCTGACCCGCGGCCCGGCGATTCAGATAATCGGCCAGCGCGTCGCCCCAGAAGGCGTGCAGATTGGCGCCGCGGGCATTCGGCAAGGCGGTGCCCATTTCGAGTCGGTAGGGCTGCAGCGCATCGAGCGGGCGCAGGGCGCCGTGCAGCCCGGACAGTATCACCAGATGCTCATCGGCCCAGTCGAGTTGTCCGTCACCCAAGCTGCCAGCGTCGAGCCCGCCATAGACATCGCCATTGAAGGCAAGCACCGCCGGCCGGCTGTTGAAGCGGGTAAAACGCGGCCGCCAGCGCGCATAACGCTCGACGTTGAGCTTGGCCAACGCTGGCGACAATTTCATCAATTCGGCCACCTGGTCGGCCGAGCGCTCGCGCAGGATGCCGATCAACTCGGTCGATTCGGCAACAAAGGCGGGCCTGCGCGGCGGACGTTGCGCGATGGGTCGCTCGTAGTCGAGCGACTTGGCAGGGGACAGCAAAAACAGCATCGGCAAACAAGTGGCGAGGAACGCCGCACACTCTAGCGCTTCTTGGCGAGCAGACGCTCAGCCCAGCGCCAAAATGATCTCCGTTGGCGCCTGCACCAGCTCGATCAGAACACCCTCGCCTGCCACCGGAAATTCGTCGTTGCTCTTCGGATGCACAAAGGTGATGTCGTGCCCTGCAGCGCCTTTGCGGATGCCGCCCGGCGCAAACCGCACGCCGTTGGCACTCAGCCACTCGACCGCCCGCGGCAGATCGTCGATCCACAGCCCGATGTGATTCAACGGCGTCAGGTGCACCGCCGGCTTCTTGTCCGGGTCCACCGGCTGCATCAGATCGACCTCGACCCGGTTCGCCCCCGACCCCATCGCGCAGATATCTTCGTCAACATTCTCCCGCTCACTGACGAACGAACCCGTCACCTCCAAGCCCAACTTGTCGACCCACAACTCCCTGAGGCGCGCCTTGCTCGGCCCCCCGATCGCCACCTGCTGAATCCCCAGAACCTTGAATGGACGCGTTGTGCCCATGACTTACCTCTCCATCGAATGAAGCGAACGAAGTGAAGCGCCCCATCAACCAAAGACCGATCCGGCTCCGCCGGTCCGATGGTTGGCGCCCCTCCGGGGCAGGAGCGTCATCACCAATCACCTTGTCACGGCTCATGACACGCCGGGGCGCGAGCGCAGCGACAGCGCACATCAAGCAACGACCAAGGATCCGGCTCCGCCGGTCCGATGGTTGGCGCCCCTCGGGGGCCGAGACCGGACTTGGACAGTCCAGTGGACTGTCCTAGCCTGACGAGGAGATGGGGCCCCCGGCCCATCGCGGCCTGCAAGGTGGAGCGCAGCGACTGGGGGGCCAAATCACTCAAACCGCAAGATCACCTGATCCACCGCCAGACTGTCGCCCTTGGCGGCTGACACCTCGGCGACCACCCCATCCTGCGTCGCCAGCAAGATGTTCTCCATTTTCATGGCCTCGATCACCGCCAGCTTCTCGCCCGCCGTGACCTGTTGTCCCGGCTTGACCGCCACATCGACCAGCAGCCCCGGCATCGGCGACAGCAGAAACCGCGACAGGTCGGGTGCTGCCTTGACCGGCATCAGCGCCATCATCTTCGCTGCAAAGGGGGTCAGCACCATCGCATCGATCTGGTTGCCGTTGTGGGTCACCCGGTAGTACAAGCCCAGCCGCTCGATCTGCGCACAAAACGGCTGGCCGTCGAGAAGACCTCGGACGACGACCTCGCGCAGCGGTGTCTCGATGACCACATGATGACTGGCAGCGCCGAGCTCGACGCGGAACCCACCCGTCTCGGCATTCACCGTCACCGGCACGGCTTCGCGCGCGCCGCTTGAATTGCTTGTCACCACCACCGCTTCGGGCTTGACGGTGAACTCATGGCCCGGCAACTGGCCGCTGATGCCTGCCGAGCGGTCGCCGTGAATCCGGCTGGCAACGGCTGCAAGCACCCGCAGCAGGCTGGTATCGGCCTCGGGCAATGCATCGGCCGAGAACCCGTTCGGATACTGCTCGGCGATGAAGCCCGTATTGAAATCGCCGGCGATGAATTTCGGATGGGCGAGCAGGGCAGCCTGGAACGGGATGTTCGAGCTGATGCCGCGGATGGCAAACCCGTTCAAGGCCATTCGCATCCGCTGGATGGCATCGTTGCGATCGCTGCCATGCACCACCAGCTTGGCGATCATCGAGTCGTAGAACATGGGGATTTCGCCGCCCTCGACCACCCCGGTATCGACACGAACGCCACCGCCCTCGGGCACCGGCTGAGCGGCGATCCAGGTTTCGGCCGGTGGCGCGAAGCGCACCAGGCGACCGGTCGACGGCAGAAAGCCGCGAAACGGATCCTCGGCATTGATGCGGCATTCGATCGCCCAGCCATTGCGTTTCACGTCGGCCTGCTTGAATGGCAAGGGCTCACCCGCCGCCACCCGAATCATCAACTCGACCAGATCGACCCCGGTGATCCCTTCGGTGACCGGATGCTCGACCTGCAGCCGGGTATTCATTTCCAGAAAATAGAAACTGCGGTCCTTGCCGACGACAAATTCGACCGTACCTGCCGATTGGTAGTCGACAGCCTTGGCCAGTTGCACGGCCTGCTCACCCATCGCCTGGCGTGTCGCGTCGTCGAGGAAGGCGCTCGGTGCTTCTTCGATCACCTTCTGATGGCGGCGCTGGATCGAACATTCGCGTTCCCACAGATAGACGATATTGCCGTGACCATCACCGATCAGCTGGATCTCGATGTGGCGCGGTTCCTCGACAAATTTTTCGATGAAGACGCGGTCGTCGCCGAAGCTGTTGCGCGCCTCGTTGCGGCATGAACTGAAACCTTCGAAGGCCTGCTTGTCGTCGAAGGCGACGCGCAGCCCCTTGCCACCCCCGCCGGCGCTGGCCTTGATCATCACCGGGTAGCCGATGCCTTGGGCGATCTCGACCGCCTGTTCAGGCGTCTCGATGGCTTCGTTGAATCCGGGGATGGTGTTGACCTTGGCGTCGAGCGCCAGCTTTTTCGACGCGATCTTGTCGCCCATCGCGGCGATCGCCTTGTGCTTCGGGCCGATGAAGGTGATCCCTTCCTCTTCGACTCGACGCGCGAATTCTGCGTTTTCACTCAGGAAACCATAGCCGGGATGGACCGCCTGCGCGCCGGTCTTCTTGCAGGCGTCGATGATCTTGTCGATCACCAGATACGACTCGCGCGAAGCCGCCGGCCCGATGTGCACCGCCTCGTCGGCCAGTTCGACATGGCGTGCATCGCGATCGGCGTCGGAATAGACCGCCACCGTCTTGATGCCCATCTTGCGCGCGGTCTTGATGACGCGGCAGGCAATCTCGCCGCGGTTGGCAACCAGGATCTTGGTGAACATCAGACGACTCCATCGAATAGGACATCCAACTGCGCAGGCTTGTCGATCAGCAGCAACTTCTGGATGGTTTCCGCCCGGTTGATCTCGAGCCGGACGAATTGCTCGGCACCACCGACTGACCGGCGCAGGCGCTCGTCGGCCACCTGGGCAATCAAGTCGTGGATGGCGGCCATGACTCAGGGAACCAATGTCATGCCGGCAGCCTTGGCGGCGCCGGCGTCGAAAGTCATCGTCGTCGCGCAGCCGGCGTCGGCGGCGGCTCGCTCGATCAAGGCATCGGCAAAGTCGGCAGCACCGGAAGAAAACCGGTTCAGCGCCTGAATCACCAGGTCGGCGCGGTCGATGACCAGTTCCTTGCTGCGCAGCAACGTCTCCAGCACCGCAGCCAACTGCTCGCGTGAGAGCTTGTAGCCGGCGCCGAGCACCCATGCGAGTTCGACCAGGGCCACCACCGGCACGAAGCCGGGCTCGTCAGCACTCAGCGACTCGATCAGACGATTGGCCCGTGGCGATTGGCGCTGATCGTCCTGCAGCACATAGCGGACGAGCACGTTCGTGTCCAGTCCGATCACTTCGAGCGCCCCGACCGGACGCCGGCCTTGGCAGCCTGCTCGGCAATCACGCGATTCATGTCCTCGATCGACAGCGTGCGAGCGGGCTTCCCGAACATGCCCTTCAACTCGCGCACCGAGCGTGTGGCAGCCACCAGCTCGAAGCGGCCGGGCTGGATCTCGACAAACTCGACGCGATCGCCCGTCTGCACGTTCAGGCTGCGCCTGACGTCGGCGGGAATGGTGATCTGCCCCTTGCTGGTCAGCGTGGCGGTGGTCATGATCGCGGGTTCCTTCAGTTTCCTTACTTCATTGTAAGGTGTTGACTACAAGGGGATGTTGCCGTGCTTGCGCCACGGGTTTTCCAATTTCTTGTCGCGCAGCATCACCAGCGACCGGCAGATCCGCTTGCGCGTCTCGTGTGGCTGGATCACATCGTCGATGAAGCCGCGGGCACCGGCCACGAAGGGGTTGGCGAAACGCGCCTTGTATTCGGCTTCCCTGGCGGCGAGCTTCTCCGGGTTGCCCTTGTCCTCGCGGAAGATGATCTCGACCGCGCCCTTGGCACCCATCACCGCGATCTCGGCATTCGGCCAGGCGAAATTGACGTCGCCGCGCAGATGCTTGGAGCTCATCACGTCGTAGGCGCCACCGTAGGCCTTGCGGGTGATCACGGTGATTTTCGGCACCGTGCACTCGGCGTAGGCATACAGCAGCTTGGCACCGTGCTTGATGATGCCGCCATATTCCTGGCTGGTGCCTGGCATGAAACCCGGCACGTCGACGAAGGTCACAACCGGAATATTGAATGCATCACAAAAACGCACAAAACGCGCCGCCTTGATGCTGCTCTTGATGTCCAGACAGCCCGCCAGCACCAACGGGTTGTTGGCAACGATGCCCACCGAGTGGCCCTCCATCCGGCAAAAACCGATCACGATGTTTTTTGCATGTTCGGGTTGCAACTCGAAGAAATCGCCATCGTCGGCCACCTTGGTGATCAGCTCCTTGATGTCGTAGGGCTTGTTGGCGTTGTCGGGCACCAGCGTATCGAGCGACCAGTCGAGCCGATCGGCCACATCGTTGCTCGGCCGCACCGGCGCCTTCTGGCGATTGTTGGTCGGGAGGTAATTGAAGAAGCGGCGCAACATCAGCAAGGCTTCGACATCGTTGTCGAAGGCCAGGTCGGCAACGCCGCTGCGTGCAGTATGGGTCGTGGCACCGCCGAGGTCCTCGGCACTGACTTCTTCGTGGGTCACGGTCTTCACCACCTCGGGACCGGTGACGAACATGTAGCTGCTGTCCTTGACCATGAAGATGAAATCGGTCATGGCCGGTGAATAAACGGCGCCGCCGGCGCACGGCCCCATGATCATGCTGATCTGCGGCACCACACCCGAGGCCATCACGTTGCGCTGGAAAACCTCGGCATAACCACCCAGCGACGCGACGCCTTCCTGGATGCGTGCACCGCCCGAATCGTTGAGGCCGATCACCGGCGCACCGACCTTCATCGCCTGGTCCATCACCTTGCAGATCTTCTCGGCATGTGCCTCCGACAGCGCGCCACCGAAGACGGTGAAATCCTGGCTGAAAACGAAGACCAGCCGGCCGTTGATCATGCCGTAGCCGGTGATCACGCCATCGCCGGGAATCTTGTTGTCGGGCATGCCGAAATCGTGGCAGCGATGCTCGACGAACATGTCCCACTCCTCGAAGGTGCCGGCATCGAGCAGCAGTTCGATCCGTTCGCGCGCCGTCAGCTTGCCCTTGCCGTGTTGCGCGGCGATCCGCTTTTCGCCGCCGCCGAGGCGTGCCTTGGCTCGCTTTTCCTCGAGCATCTGCTGGATGTCATGCATGGCAATGTTTCTCGCTCGTTAACGCGTTGGTTCGGCAGGCACCGCGTCGGTACCGTGAAAAAGCTCGAGCAGGTTGCGCGCGGCCACCGAGGCGGCCACGCGCCCGGCCCGCACATCGGCAGTCCAGTTGGGCAAGGCCTCGCACACCGCGGGGTGATGGCGGAAAGCGCTTTTCAAACCGGCATCGATCCGCTCCCACAGCCAGGCCTCGTCTTGCGAGTGGCGGCGCGAGGCGAGTCGGCCATTGCCGGTCTGCAGTTCGCGAAAACGCTGGACGTGTTGCCAGAAGGATTCGACGCCGGACGATTTCAGCGCGCTCATCTGCATGACCTGCGGTTGCCAGACCGACTCGTCATGAGCAGCAAACAGGCCGAGCAGGCGCATCGCACCGCTGATCTGCGCGCGAGCCCGGGTGGCGGCGGCCTCGTCGAGGTCGGCCTTGTTGATGACCACCAGATCAGCGAGCTCCATCACGCCTTTCTTGATCGCCTGCAGATCGTCACCGGCATTGGGCAATTGCAGCAGCACGAACATGTCGGTCATCGCGGCGACGGCCACCTCGCTCTGCCCGACACCGACGGTTTCGACGATCACCACGTCGAAGCCTGCCGCCTCGCAGACCAGCATCGCTTCACGGCTGCGTTCGGCCACACCGCCCAGCGTTCCCGATGCCGGGCTCGGCCTGATGAATGCGCGCTGGTCGACCGACAGCTTCTCCATCCGCGTCTTGTCGCCGAGGATGGCGCCGCCGGACACACTCGACGACGGGTCGACGGCGAGCACTGCCACACGGTGACCCTTGCCGATCAGATACAGGCCGAGCGCTTCGATGAAGGTGCTCTTGCCAACCCCCGGCACACCGGAGATTCCCAAGCGCAGCGATCGTCCGCTGTGTGGCAGCACCGCATTGATCAGTGCGTCGGCTCGAAGACGGTGATCGGGGCGCGTCGATTCGAGCAAGGTGATCAATTTGGCGATGGCGCGCCGCCTCGGCATCGGCGAATCGCCGAGCAACTCGTCAAACAACCGCCGCTCGGCCGGAGCAAGTGAGCCGACGTCACTCATGTCCGGCCCCCTCCCCCGCTGGCGGAGGGTTGGGGTAGGGGCGGGCTGGTGAATGAGCAAGCAGCCCGCCCCTCACCCCAACCCTCTCCCCAGTGGGGAGAGGGAGTCGACCCCTCGAATGCGTCGCAGGGACCGGTCACGAAAACAGCCCGCTCAGCGCGGCCCCCTCCCCCGCTGGGGAGGTGGGAGGGGTGGGCTGGTGTGAGCAGCGCCGCCCCTACCCCACCTTCCCAGTGGGAGATCGAGCCTCGAAGCGGCAGGGACCGGCCGAACACCCGCCAGCCGATCCCTCCCCCCTGGGCAGGTCGGGTGGGCTGTAGAGAAGAGTCGACCCAGTCCGGGGAGTCGGCCTCCCGAATGCGTCGCAGGGACCGGTCACGAAAACAACCCGCTCAGCGCGGCCCCCTCCCCCGCTGGGGGAGGGTTGGGGTGGGGGCGGGCTGGTGAATGAGCAAGCAGCCCGCCCCTCACCCCAACCCTCTCCCCAGTGGGGCGAGGGAGTCGACCCCCCGAATGCGTCGCAGGGACCGGTCACGAAAACAACCCGCTCAGCGCGGCCCCCTCCCCCGCTGGGGGAGGGTTGGGGTGGGGGCGGGCTGGTGAATGAGCAAGCAGCCCGCCCCTCACCCCAACCCTCTCCCCAGTGGGGCGAGGGAGTCGACCCCCCGCCTGCGCCGCAGATAACGGTCACGAGAACAACCAGCTCAGAGCGCCGCTTGCGCGGTGCGAATATGCTCGAGGACACTTTTTGCACTGACCGGAATCGGTGTGCCGGGGCCGTAGATGCCCTTGACGCCGGCCTGGTACAGGAAGTCGTAGTCCTGCGCCGGAATCACGCCGCCGACGAAGACGACGATGTCATCGCCACCTTGGGACTTCAGCGATTCGATGATCGCCGGCACCAGCGTCTTGTGGCCGGCTGCCAGTGTCGATACACCGACCGCGTGCACGTCGTTCTCGATCGCCTGGCGGGCGCACTCTTCAGGTGTCTGGAACAGTGGCCCGATGTCGACATCGAAACCCAGATCGGCAAACGCAGTGGCCACCACCTTGGCGCCGCGATCATGGCCATCCTGGCCGAGCTTGGCGATCATCACGCGCGGCCGACGGCCGGCCTCATCGCCGAAATTTCTGATCTCGGTCTTCAGCAGATCCCAGCCTTCGGCGCTGTCGTAAGCCGCTGCGTAGACACCGGTGACCTTCTGGATATCGGCGCGGTGGCGGCCGAATACCGCCTCCAGCGCATCGCTGATTTCGCCGACGGTGGCACGCAGGCGGATCGCCTTGACGCTGAGGTCGAGCAGATTGCCGTCACCGGCTTCGGCAGCCGCCGTCAGCGCGTGGAGCGCGGCCTGCACGGCCGCCGCGTCGCGATCGGCACGCAACTTGTCGAGCCGCGCGATCTGCGCCCTCGCGCACCTTGACATTGTCGACGTCGAGGATATCGACCGCATCGTGCGACGTCAGCTTGTATTTGTTGACGCCGACGATCACGTCGCGCCCTGAATCGATTCGCGCCTGCTTCTCGGCCGCACTGGCTTCGATCTTCAACTTGGCCCAGCCTGAATCGACCGCGCGCGTCATGCCGCCCATCGCCTGCACTTCCTCGATGATCGCCCACGCCGCATCGCCCATCTGCTGCGTCAGCGTTTCCATCATGTACGAGCCCGCCCAGGGATCGACGACGTTGGTGATGTGGGTTTCTTCCTGAATGATCAATTGGGTATTGCGCGCGATGCGTGACGAGAACGCGGTCGGCAGCGCAATCGCCTCGTCGAAGCTGTTGGTGTGCAGGCTCTGCGTACCGCCGAAGACCGCAGCCATCGCCTCGACGGTGGTGCGGACGATGTTGTTGTACGGATCCTGCTCGGTCAGGCTCCAGCCCGAGGTCTGGCAATGGGTGCGCAGCATCAGGCTCTTCGGATTCTTGGCGCCGAAGCCGCTCATGATGCGGTGCCACAACAAGCGGGCCGCCCGCATCTTGGCGATTTCGAGATAGAAATTCATGCCGATTGCCCAGAAGAAGCTCAATCGCGGCGCAAAACCATCGACATCGAGCCCCTTGGCCAGCGCCGTCTTCACATATTCCTGACCATCGGCCAGCGTGAAGGCCAATTCGAGCGCCTGATTCGCGCCGGCCTCCTGCATGTGATAGCCCGAGATGCTGATCGAGTTGAATTTCGGCATGTATTTGGCCGTGTACTCGATGATGTCGCCGATGATCCGCATGCTCGGCTCGGGCGGGTAGATATACGTGTTGCGGACCATGAACTCCTTCAGGATGTCGTTCTGGATGGTCCCGCTGAGTTTTTCCGCCGCCACGCCCTGCTCTTCGGCTGCGACGATATAGCCGGCCAGCACCGGCAACACCGCACCGTTCATCGTCATCGAGACGCTGACCTGGTCGAGGGGAATCTGATCGAACAGGATCTTCATGTCCTCGACCGAATCGATCGCGACGCCGGCCTTGCCGACATCGCCGGTGACTCGGGGATGATCGCTGTCGTAGCCACGATGGGTGGCCAGGTCGAAGGCGACGCTGACGCCCTGCCCGCCAGCCGCCAGCGCCTGGCGGTAGAAGGCGTTCGAATCCTCGGCGGTCGAGAAGCCGGCATATTGACGCAGCGTCCATGGCCGAACCGCATACATCGTGGCCTGCGGGCCGCGGATATACGGCGCAAAGCCCGGCAGCGTGTCGGTCAGAGGCAGGCCTTGCAGATCGGCGGCGGTGTACAAAGGCTTGATCGTCAAGCCTTCGGGCGTGGTCCAGTCGAGCGCAGCCAGATCGCCATTCGGAGCCGATTGGGCTGCGGCGCGGGCCCACTCGTCGAGTTGAGCGGAGTCACGGAACTGAACGCTTGATTCGGAGGCGGTCGACATGTCAGGCGGTCCTTGAGCGGCATGCAGAACCCTGAGAACAAGCCGGGGCTCGACAGATGCAGCGGAATTTTATAATTCAAATTTGAATTATACTGCTTTGCCAACAGACTGGAAGCCTGCAGATGCCCGCCATGGCCAAGCCGAATACCGATGGCCTGCCCACTCGTGCCATGTACGAACAGGTTGCCGAGCGGCTGCGTCTGCAGATCCTCGGCCACCGGCTGGCGCCGGGCAGCTGGATCGACGAACAGGCGATCACCGCCGAGTTCGGCATCAGCCGCACGCCGTTGCGCGAGGCGCTGAAAGTGCTTGCCGCAGAAGGGCTGGTGACGATGAAGCTGCGCCGTGGCGCGTATGTCACCGAGGTATCCGAGCGCGATCTGGCCGAGGTCTACCACCTGATGGCGCTGCTGGAAAGCGATGCGGCCGCCACCGTTGCCGCGCAGGCCACTGATGCCCAGGTCGACCAACTGCAGCAGTTGCATGATGAACTGGAAAGCCGCATCGACGATCGCGAGGCATTTTTCGCCGCCAACGAAAGTTTTCACATGCGGCTGCTCGAGCTCGCCGACAACCGCTGGCGCATCCAGGTGGTCGCTGATTTGCGCAAGGTGATGAAGCTCAATCGCCATCACTCGCTGTTCAGGCAGGGGCGACTCGAGGCGTCGCTGCACGAGCACCGCGAGTTGATGGCGGCGATCAGGTCGCGCGATGCCGGGCAGGCCCGCGAGCTGATGCATCGGCATATTGCGGCGGGACGGGAAGCGGCGTCCGGTATCTGATTCGCAGCCGGCCCTCTCTGCACGACTGCTTGCAGGATACGATCGCTGTCGCCGAGCTTCGATGCCTGCCGGCCCGCTCCGGGCCCTTTTTGTCCATCACCCGACTGCCGCCATGTTCAGACAAATCATGTTGTTTACCCATCTGGCCGGCGTCGTCATCTGGGTCGGCGGGATGTTTTTCGCCTACTTCTGCCTGCGCCCTGCTGCTGCCGAGTTGCTCGAGCCACCCAAGCGATTGCCGCTGTGGACGGCCACCTTTACCCGTTTCTTGCCGATCGCAGCGGTCTGTGTCGCCTTGATCGTCGCCAGCGGACTGGTCATGATGCTGCAGGTCGGGATGAAATTTGCGCCGCTCGGCTGGCATGTGATGTTTGCGCTCGGGCTGCTGATGAGCGGCGTTTTCGTCGCTGTCTACGTCCGGCTTTTTCCGCGCCTGCGTCGGCACAGCGAAGCCGGCAACTGGCCGGAAGCGGCCAAGGCGCTGAATGCGATTCGCCAGATGGTGGCGGTGAACCTCGTGCTGTCGGTCGGCGCGGTCGCTGCCGTTGCGTTTGCACGCTGATACCTACGAAGCACACACGATGGGCACGGCTCCGATCCGCCTGTCGCTGATCGCCGCGATCGACCGCAACCGGCTGATCGGTATCGACGGCGAACGCATGCCATGGCACCTGCCGGATGACCTGCGCCATTTCAAGCAGCAAACGCTGGGCAAGCCGATCATCATGGGCCGGCGCACCTTCGAATCGATCGGCCGGCCGCTACCCGGGCGACTGAACATCGTGCTGACCCGCGGCAGCGGAGTCGATGCAATTGCCGGCCAACTCGAAATCGCTGCCGACCTCACTGCCGCGCAACGCCTGGCGGAGGCCTGGATCCGGCAACCGTCGCCCGGCAAGACGGCGCCTCAAGCGCCTGCCGAAGTGATGGTGATCGGCGGCGCGCAAGTCTACGAACAGTCGATCGACCATGCCGACCGCCTGTACCTGACCGAAATCGACGCCGAGTTTGCCGGCAACAATTTTTTCCCGCCTTATCGGCAGATGTCGCCCGGCTGGATCGAGATCGAACGCGACAGCCGTCTCAGTCAGACCGACGGCAGCCCCGATTTTGCATTTGTCACTTACGACCGCATTCGCTGACCTCGAAACCCATACGGCAGCGATACGAGGAGACTCCGATGAAACTGTTCATATCACCGCGCGCGCCCAACCCCCGTCGGGTTCAGATGTTCATCGCCGAAAAAGGCATCACCGACATCGAGACGGTGCTGGTCGAAATCGGCAAGGGCCAGCACCGCAGCGAAGACTATCTGGCCAAGAGCCCGCTGGCCAAGGTGCCGGTGCTCGAACTCGATGACGGTCGGGTGCTGGGCGAGAGCCGGGCCATCTGCGGTTATCTGGAGGGTCTCCATCCCGAGCCCAATCTGCTCGGTCGCGGCTTTGAAGAACACGCCTTCATCGAGATGGCCGACCGGCGAATCGAGTTCTATTTCATGGGCGGCATCGCCAATTGCATCCGCCACACCCACCCGGGGCTGGCGGCTCTGGAGCAACCGCAGTTCGCCGACTTCGGCACTTCGCAAGGCGAGAAGATGCGCCAGGTGGCAGCGTGGCTCGATGGCGAACTCGCCCGTCAACCCTTCATGGCCGGCGACCGGTTCACGATCGCCGACATCACCGCCTTCTGCGCGATCGAGTTTGCACGCGGACTGATGAAATACCGGCCCGCCGAAGAGGGTCTGGTGCACCTGCAGGCCTGGCGCGACAAGATCGCCGAACGCGACAGCGCCAAGGTGGTTTGATCGGCTTGCCGATCGGAGCCCGCTGACCCGAGGGCTCGGCGAGTACTGCTGAGCGTTTCGCGCGTCAGACGCGCCGGTTGTCGTTGATGGCAGCGCCGTGCAGGGAGTCGAACAGTCCTGCGACGGCCTGCTTCTCGTCGTCGAGTGCAACAGACGAGCCGCACGCTCGAGCGCCGTAGCGGCCTGCTGGTGCGCCGGCACCTTCAGCGACAACGCCGCCTGTCCGGCGATCATCGCCAGCAGTTTTTGCATCCGCACGGCGACTTCGAAAAATCGCCGCGCCATCGCGAGCAATCGGATCGAAGCCCTGGCGGATGAAGTCGTTTTCATCGAGTTCGACCAGACTCAGCCGGTCGTGTTCGGCACCCGGTTTTGCCGGTGCGCCGGGATGGGCGCGCACCAGCACCCGGGTCATCGCGGTCATCACGGCGATCGCGGTTCCCGGATCGTTGACCGCGGGCGACAGCGCACGCTGGGCGACCTCGCTGAGCACGATCAGTCCGAAGCGCGGATCCTGGTCGAAACTGCGCCAATGGCCCAACAAGATGGCTGCGCGTGCCTGATCGTGATCGATCTCCTTCGCGGTTTCGATAAACAGCAGATCGGTGCCCGGATGGACCAGCGTGCCGGGCCGGACCCGGATGTGGATTCGGCCATCGAGCTCGAGCGCCAGGTTCTGCAACGCCTCGATATCGATGTGGCGCACATAGGCAACCCGGTCGCACGGATACGGTATGACCGACCGCCTGTTGCGGCGGCGGCAGCGTGGCGCCCATCGTCGGCTCGTCGCGGTAGGCCTGCATCGCCTCGCTGGTGGCGCGCTCGATCTTCTCGATCGTATTGCCCATCCGGCCGAGCGACGACATCGTCTTGACCCAGTGGATCAGCGTGATGATCAGATAGACGATCACCGCCAGCGTGCTGACAAACAGGATGAAGTCGCCCGGCGCTGCCGTAATAGCTGACGCCGAGCGCCGATTTGGCAATGATCGAATAGATGAAGGCCGAGATGAAGCTGGCGATCGCGGTGTGGGCATGTTCGTCGCCGACGACCAGTGCCGAGGCGCGCGGCGTTGCGGCAGCCGACGCCGAAGCAAAGGCCGACACCATGATCGACAGCGAAAAAGTCGTCACCGCCAGCATGCTCGACGCGATCACCGTCAGCAGCCCGTCGAGTGTTCGCGGTCGATCTTCGGCCAGGAATCGGGCAATTCGAACTGTTGCCGAACGCGGCCAGCAGCGCGAAAAAGATGGCCAGCAGGCTGCCGATCGCCGGCTTGACCCACAGCTGGTTCTCGCTGTCCTTGACCCAGAGGAAGAAGCGGTACATCAGACGCCGAGAAATCCGCCCAGTTCCGGGCTGCTGGCAACATCGGCCGAGCGCCCGTGCAGAACAACCCGCCCTTTCTGCAAGACCAGCGCATGGTCGGATCGCGCCAGCACCTTGTGGTAGTCGCGGTCGACGATCAGGGTCGCGATGCCCGCCGCACGAATCTCGCCGACGACGCGCCAGATCTCGGCCACGATCAGCGGCGCCAGCCCTTCGGTCGCTTCGTCGAGGATCATCAGCTCGGGATGGGTCATCAGAGCGCGACTGATCGACAACATCTGCTGCTCGCCGCCGGACAGTTGAGCGCCCAGGTGGTTGATCCGTTCACGCAGGCGCGGAAAGGTGTCGAGCACGCGCTCGAAGGTCCAGACGATGCGACCGTCGCGGCCAGGGCGCGCCGCCATCACCAGGTTTTCGCGCACCGACAGGTTGGGGAAGATGCCGCGCCCTTCAGGCACGTAGCCGACGCCCAGGCGGGCCACCTGATGTGGACGGCTATTCGATGCATCGACACCGAACAGCCTGATCTGGCCATCGCGCTGCGCAACATGACCGAGCAGGCTGCGGATCAGCGTGCTCTTGCCCATGCCGTTGCGGCCCAGCAAGCCGACGGTCTGGCCGCGATCGATCTGCAGATCGACGCCGTGCAGGATGTGGCTGGATCCGTACCAGGCGTGGATGCCACGCGCATCGACGATCCGTTCAGCGCCGGCCATCAGTCCCTCCCCAGATAGGCAGTCTGCACCTCGGCGCTGGCGCGAACCGCGTCCGGCGTGTCGGACGCGATCACCGAACCGTTGACCATCACGGTGATCTTGTCGGCAATGCGAAAGACCGCGTCCATGTCGTGTTCGACCAGCAGGATCGCATGTTTGCCGCGCAAGGCGCCCAACAGCTCGAGCATGCGCTCGGTTTCCTCGGCGCCCATGCCGGCCAGTGGCTCGTCGAGCAACAGCACCGACGGCGCAGTGGCCAGGCACATGGCAATTTCGAGTTGCCGCTTCTGCCCATGCGACAACAAGCCAGCCGAGCGATCGAGCAGATGGTCGAGCCCCGCCTGCGCAGCGGCCGCGCGCGCTGCATCGCCGCTGTCGGCGCAGCGGCTGGCGGTCTGCCAGAAGCGCCACGGCCGCTGAAAGCGGGCCTGCGCGGCAAGCCGGCAATTCTCGAACACGCTGAATTCGGGAAAGATCGTGTTGCGCTGGTAACTGCGGCCCAGCCCGGCACGCGCGCGCCGCGGCTGCGTCCAGCCGGTGACATCGTGGCCAAGCAATTCGACCCGGCCTTGCGATGGTTCGGTCTCGCCCGACAGGATATTGATCAGTGTCGATTTGCCGGCGCCATTGGTGCCGATCACCGCATGCACCGAGCCGCGCTCCAATTCGAGCGAAACCTGGTCGACCGCCACCAGGCCACCCCAGCGCCGCGTGATGTCGATACCGCGCAGCAGCGTCTCGGCTGCGCTCAAGTCAGGTCTCCGTCGTCGTCCGCGCGTGGCGAGTTCACCGGACGGCCGGACAAGCGGGAGCGAATCCGTTGCGGCACATCGACCAGGCCGCGCGGCAGCAGCGCCACGCTGATGATGATGGTCAGCCCCAGACCCATGTGCCAATGCCTGGCAAATTCGCCGAACACGGCTTCGGACTTGAAAAACTCCTGCAACAGTGCAAACGCAAAAGCGCCGAGCAACGCCCCCCGCAGATGGCCGAGGCCGCCAAGGATGATCATGATCAGCACCGATCCCGACAAGTGCCAGCCAAGCATCTCCGGGTTGACATAACCGTCCTTGATTGCAAACAGAAAACCGGCCAGCCCCGCAATGGCGCCTGAAATCACGAAGGTTGCCAGTTTGTAGGGATAGGTCGAAAACCCGGTGGCCCGCATCCGTTGCTCGTTGACGCGGATGCCGGCGAGTGCGCGGCCGAAGCGTGAGCGCAGCAGTTGGGCCAGGCCGGCATACACGGCGAGCAGGCAGAGCAGGGTCAGAAAATATTGCGGCAGCGCGCCCGAGAATTCGATCAAGCCGCCGAGCGCTGGCGCGGTATACAGGTAGATGCCGTCGGTGCCGCCACCGAACGGCGTATCGTGAACCACGAAATAGGCCATCTGCGCAAAGGCAAGCGTGACCATGATGAAGTACACACCCTTGGTTCGCAACGACAGCGCACCGACGAACAACGCATACGAAGCAGCCGCGGCCATGCAGGCCGGCAGCAACCACAAAAGCGACGGCGAGCCGTTCTGCGGCGACAACATCACCGCCGCATAGGCGCCGATGCCAAAAAACGCGGCCTGCCCGAAACAGACCAGCCCGGTACTGCCGACCAGCAATTCCAGGCTCAACGCCAGGATGGCGTAGATCATGATCTTGGTGACGAGCCCGAGGCCATATTCGCCGGCGATCAAGGGATAGGCAGCCAGTGCCGCAAACGCGAAGGCAACCGCAAGCCATCGGGCGGCCTGCGGATGGCCGGGCGGCGATGCTTCCGGCCTCGTCGGTCCGCCCATGACGCCGACCCGCGGTTGGCTCTTCAAAAACGTCGTGGGGGTGGTTGTCATCATCCGGCCCTGAACAAGCCGTCCGGCTTCCACAGCAGGATCAAGGCCATCAGCACATAGACCAGAACCCCCGCGGCCTGCGGCAGCAGCACCTTGCCGAAGGTATCGACGAAGCCGATCAGCAGCGCAGCGGCGAGCGCGCCGCGGATCGAGCCAATGCCGCCGATGACGACGACAACGAAACAGATGATCAAGACCGAATTGCCCATGCCGGGATACACCGACGACACCGGCGCGGCAATCATGCCGGCAAACACAGCGATGGCGACGCCCGCGGCGAAGACCACGCGATAAAGAAACTTGATGTCGATGCCCAGCGACTGCACCATCTCGCGGTTGGTACTGCCCGCACGGATCATCATGCCGAGCCGCGTGCGCGTGAAGACCAGATACATGCCCAATGCCAGCAGCAGGCAGACAGCGGAGATGAACAGCCGATAGACCGGATAAGTCATCAGCTCGCCGAGCGGCAGCGTGCCCGCCAGGATCGCCGGCGCTGCAACACCGTGCACGTCGTCGCCAACCAGCAGGCTGCGCAGTTCCTCGAATACCAGAATCAACCCGTAGGTCATCAGCACCTGCTGCAGGTGCTCGCGTTCGTACAGATAGCTGAAGAAGACCCACTCGAGCACGTAGCCCAGCGCGACGGCCAGCACCAGCCCGACCAGCAGCGTCGCAAAAAAGCCGCCGCCGAACGTGGCTCCGACGATCGGCGCCAGCGCATAGGCCATGTACGCACCGATCATGTAGAAGCTGCCGTGCGCGAGGTTGATCACCCCCATGATGCCGAAAATCAGCGTCAGCCCCGAAGCAACCAGGAACAGCAGCAGCCCGTACTGCAGCGAGTTCAGGCACTGGATCAGAAAGGTAGCAAGGTCCATCAGTGAAGCGGTCTCACGTCGGTGCGATCAAGCAACCGCCGTGGATCCGGCTCTGCCGGTCCACCAGCGGTGCCCCCTTGAGGGGGTGCGGCGTCAGCCGCTACGGGGGTGGGCCCATTACATCCTGCAGCCACGCCCCGGATCGACAAGCCCTTTGCTGGCAATGCCGACAACCTTGTTCTCCTTGCCTTGCACTTCGCGCAGGTAGAAATCCTGGATCGGGTTGTGCGACTTCGACATCTTGAACGGACCGCGCGGGCTGTCGACAGTGGCCTTCTCGACCGCCGCCGCGAACGCATCCTTGTTGCCGATATCGCCCTTCGTCGCGGCCAGCCCGATGCCGAGGATCTGCGCGGCGTCATAACCTTGCACCGCATAGACATCGGGCTGCAGCTTGTAGGCCTTCGCATAGGCCAGCCGGAAGGCGTTGTCACGCGGCGTGTTCAGGCTGTCCGCGTAATGCAGGGTGGTCTGCAGACCGGCCGCGGCTGCGCCCTGCGCCTCCAGCGTGCCATCGGTCAAGAAGCCGGCGCCATACAAGGGGATCGTGTTCTTCAGACCTGCGGCCGCGTAATCCTTGACAAACTTGACCGCGCCGCCGCCGGCGAAAAAGGTGTAGACGGCGTCCGGCTTGATCGATGCGATCTCGGTCAACAGGGCCTGGAACTCGACGTTCGGAAACGGCACCGCCAGTTCCTTGACAACGCTGCCGCCACCTTTCTCGAACGCCTCCTTGAAGCCGCTGACCGATTCGTCTCCTGCCGCATATTTCCAGGTGATCGTGACGACTTTCTTGAGGCCTTTCTTGGCCAGCGCCTCACCCATCGCAAAGCCAGGCTGCGAATTGGTGAACGAACTCCGATAGATGTTGTTGCCACACATCGGGCCGGTCACCGCATTGGCTCCGGCATTGGGCACGATCAACATCGTGCCGGTGTCTTTCGCGACCTTGGCCATCGCCATCGCCACGCCGGAATGCACGGTGCCGACCACCACATCGACGTTGTCGCGCTTGACCAGCTTGTTCATGTTGTCGGTCGCCTTCGACGGGTCGGATTCGTCGTCTACCTTGACGAACTCGATGGTGCGCCCGCCGAGCTTGCCGCCTTTCTCGTCGATATACAGCTTGAAGCCGTTTTCGATCGCCGTGCCAAGGGCTGCGAAAGTGCCGGTGGCCGGCAGCATCAGTCCGACCTTCAACGGCGCGTTGTTCTGTGCGGTGGCAGGCAGGCTGGCCAGCGAGGCAGCCAGGGCCAGCGTGGTCATCGACATACTGAGCAGTCTCATTTTTGGTCTCCTTTGGATCTGTTCATGAAAAACGCAACGACTGACATGATCAACCGTTCGCGCCGGTCCCGACGTGGGGAATCCCCGTATTTCGACAGCGGCCCGGCGCGGTCGCTGGCAGCGCCTGAATTCACTGTGGCGCAACGATAGCAGCCCGGGGCATGCCGCCCGCCGTGCAGCAGATCGACTCGAGTATGCTGCGGCTCGACCGCCGGTCGGCGCGGACATTTCGGGCTGGCAGCGGCCTCCTCTTTTCCCGGCTTGCCTGTCTCGATGCTTTCTGCTCCCGCCACCGACCTCGCCCATTTTCTGCCCCAGTCATGGCCCGATCTCAACCTGCTGATTGCTTTCGGCGTGTTGCTGGCATTCGGCACACTGGGCGGCATTCTGGCGGCGCGGCTGCGTTGGGTGCCCACGATCACCGGCTTCATGGCGCTTGGCCTGACGATCGGCCCCAGCGGTCTGGGCTTGTTGTCACGCACCGACCTGGCGAGCGCGCGGGTGTTGGTCGATATCGCGTTGGGGCTGATCCTGTTTCGGCTCGGCGCTTCGCTGCATCCGTGGACGATCATCCGCAACCGTGGCCTGGTCCTGAGCAGCGTGGTCGAGAGCGGTCTGACGTTTGTCGCCATCCTCGCCTTGATGACATGGCTCGGCACCGATCCGATGGTAGCCGCCATCGCCGCTGCGATCGCCGTATCGTCGTCGCCGTCGGTGTTGATCCATGTCGCCGACGAGTTGCGCGCCAGAGGGCCGACCACCGAAGCAGCCAAGGCGCTGGTCGCGATGAACAACATCCTGGCCTTCGTGCTGTTCTCGTTTTCACTGCCGCTGGCGCTGACCAGCGTCAACGTCGATCTGGTCACCGCCATGCTGGTACCGGCTTATCAGCTGTTCGGTGCACTCGTGGTCAGCCTCGTCGTGTCGTGGATCGTCACCCGAATCGCGCTGCAGACGCGGGTCAGCGAGCAACATTTCCGCTTCGCGCTGGTGGTGGGCGCCGTCATGCTGGCGCTCGGTGCGGCAGTGGCGCTGAAGGTCTCGACCTTGTTTACCGCACTGACACTGGGTGTCGCGTGTCGCTGGATGCAGGGCCGATCGCGGCTCACGACGGTTGAATTCGGTGGTGGCGGCGATATCTTTTTCATCATCCTGTTTGCATTTGCCGGCGCCAACTTGCACCTCGGCGATCTCTGGCAAACCATCTGGGTTGCGCTGGCCTTTGTCGCGGTGCGTTCGCTGACCAAATGTGTGTCGATCTACGCCTGTGGACGGGCGCTCGGCTATAACCACCGTCGATCGATCGGCGCCGGCCTGTTGCTGGTACCGATGGCCGGGTTGGCGATCGGCCTGGTGCAGACCACCAGCGACATGTTGCCGGCGGTCGGTTTGCAGATTGCAGCCGTCGTGCTCGGTGCGGTGGCCATATTCGAAACCATCGGCCCACCGCTTGCTGCATTTGCACTGCGCTTGACCGGTGAGGCGCAGGATCCGTCGAAACCGCTCTCGCGCGGCAAACCCGCCGCCAACGATTCGATTGCCGACAAGACGCCGGGGACGACGGCAACACTCGAGGACAGGTGATGACATCGGATCTGCACTACCTGACTTCCTTGCTCGAGACGCGTCTGTTCACGGTCGGTGAAAAGGCGGTCACGATCGGCGGGCTGGCGCTGGCGATGGCATTTGTGGTAGCCGTCTGGTGGTTTGCCAGCCTGCTTGAACGCGGCGTGCAAAGGCTGTCCCGGCGCTACGCCGGCGAACCCTGGCGGTTTGCCAATATCAATGCGCTGAGCAGGCTGCTGCGCTATGCGGTATGGGTGATCGGAACCCTGGTCGGGCTGAACTCGCTCGGCATCGACCTCAGCAGCATTGCCTTGCTCGGCAGTGCGTTCGCGGTCGGCCTCGGGTTTGGTCTGCAGAACATCGTCAGCAATTTCGTCTCGGGAATCATCATCCTGCTCGAGCGCAGCCTGAAAGTCGGCGATTTTGTCGACCTCGAATCGGGTGTTCGCGGCCACGTCAAGGAGATCGCGATGCGCTACACCCGCATCACCACCAACGACGCGATGGATGTGGTGGTGCCGAACTCCGAGTTCATCAACGGTCGGGTCGCCAACTGGACATTCAACGATTCGCATCGACGCATCCATGTGCCGTTCGGTGTGGCCTATGGAACGCCGAAAGAGCTGGTGCGCGAAGCCGGCCTGGCGGCAGCCTCCAAGGTCGACGGCGTGGTCGAGCAGGGCTCGATGAAATCCGCGGTCTGGCTCGTCTCATACGGCGACAGCTCGGTCAACTACGAGTTGATCATCTGGGCCAATCGCCAGCTGACCACCCATCCCGCAAGCACCCATGCCGCATTGATGTGGGCACTCGACGATGAACTGGCGCAGCGCAAGATCGAGATTCCATTCCCGCAGCGCGACCTGCACGTGCGCTCGGGGACACTCGATGTCAATCTGTCGCGCAAGCCACGTCCGGACAGCGCTGGGAATCCCGCGCCGGATGTGGCCGGCGCCCGGCCCGTCGACCGCGAGACCTGACACCCGTTTGTCCGGCACTGCTGATCAGGCCTGATGGGTTGTGCGACGAAGTGAAGGTGACCCCTTGTTCATCCGCACATGTCTTGCCAACAGCGAAATATAAAACAGGTCTGTCAGAAAAATGACCATCCCCATATAAAGAATTATCTCATGGACCCCACCTGCGGTCTTGGAACCCACCATTCCGAATAATATCGTCGTGGAAAATGTTCCGATGCACTTTGCAATGGCGATGATCAAGGATTGGCCCTTCAGAGATCGCCTGCGGAAATACATTCTTACAAACAAGAATGACATCAGAAAGTTGATCATGTAGCCGACATAAAGTGCGCCATCGATAATACCCAGCAACCTGAATCCGACGTGCTGGATAAACAGGCAGCCAACCAGAACAGCACAGGCTCTCAAGAAAAAAATGTTATCGCTTGCAGTCTCGTCATCGGAACCATAATTGAAATACGTGTACAAGATCCCGATGTCAAGCAGTACCCAAAAGCAATTAACCCAGGTCGATACGTGCCAGCCAAATATCAGGTAGCCCTGGTAGGTATAGTATATCTCCCAGGTAAAATTCAGAGCAAGTGTAATAAATGGAATACCATACGATCTGTCCCGAAAGCCGACCCGTATGGCTTCGACATAAGCAATGATCCAGCCTATTCCACAGACAGCAATCAAAATCGAACTGATGGTCATTGCGGGGATTTGAATTTGAGCAGCTGCGATGTACCGCTGCCCTGCCCGTGATGGGTAACGCTGATCCGAAGCCGCCGCGCAGCTTGCGCCGCCCAATCAGGCTGTGGCGCTGTCAGCGCTTTTGACACTCGGATGACGCCGCCAGCGCGGCAATTGCGGCGCAACCAGCCCGTAACGCATGATTTCGCGAGCCCGCGCCCGGCCGCAGAACAGGATCCGGTCCTCCACCGCCAGTGGTGTATCGAGGCCGGGCACCAGGCTGCGCTGCTTGCCGCTTTGCAGCAGCAGCGGGATCGCATGAACCAGTTCGCCGCTGCCGTCGTGGCGTTTCATCAGTTCGGCCGGCGTCACGCGATCGCCGCGTTCGATGGCCAGACAGATCGACGGCGCAGCCACCGGCGTCAACTCGATCGACCAGGATTCGACGATGTGATCACCGACAACCTGGCGCATGCGATCCAGCAACGCAGCCGCCCAAGTCCTCGTCTTCGGCGCGCGCCTGATGCAGGAAGCTTGCGAGTTGCGGTGCGCGGATCACCCGCAGCACCTCGGCTGCGATGATGTAGCCGCTGAGCATCACCAGATCGGCAGGCGCCGCACGAAATACCACACCGTTGCGGCGCTGGGTCTGCCGCGCAATGATGAACAGCCGCTTGTTATGGGTACGCGAGGCCAGCACGATCGTCAGGTTGTCGATATCCACATCGGTGCCTGCCACCAGTGCAGTCGCCTCGTCGAGTCCAGCGCTTTTCGAGAACCGCCGGATCGGTCGGATCGCCCTGGATGAAGTCGGCGTCGGCGCCACAATCGTTTTCCTGAGAAATGACCCGGGTCTTGATATCCAGTTGCTCAAGGCGCCGTCGCAAGGTTCGAGTGAACAAGCCGCCGCCGCACAGAATCCAGCAAGCCATGTGGCAAATGCGGCACCTCGCCCATGGCGGTGGCCCCTTGGGTGGTCAGACTTTCGTAGATCACGTGCAGGCTTGGCGTTCGCATCGACATCGCGACCCGCTCGGCGAAATTGTCGAACGGGTTGATGATCTGTCTGGCGCCGACCGCCGCCATCCGGCCATGTGACGCATGATCGCGCGCCGCGCACAAGCACCGGCACCTCGGGATGCAACAGGCGCGCGGTCAAGGCGATCTTGGTATTGATGAAATCGCTGCCGGTCAAGCGCCAGCACACTGACGCATTGAGGATGGGTCAGGCCGACGACGAGCAGGCTTTTCGGATCGCTGGCGTCGGCGCACAGGGCCGGCACGTCGAACGGCAACTCGTCGATCTCGACCGAATCGACTCGTTCCTGCTCGGCGTCGATGATGACGACACGGGCACCATCTTCGGTCAGTTCCCGGGCGACTCGGGTACCGGCATCGTCGTAGCCGCAGATCAGATAGAACGGGGCCGCGGATTCGCCGCACCGCCCGCTCGATCCGGCTGTTGTTGACGACGCGACGAAACAGCGGATCCTGCAACACGCCGAACAGCGCACCGATCGCATACAGCCAGGCCAGCACGGTGCCGTAGATCGATCGCGGTCGCCCACAGCCGCTGCACATCGCTGAACGGATAGGGAATCTCGCCGAGACCGATCGTCGTGCCGAGGAAGCTGACGAAATAGAAGGCGTGCAGAAAGCTCATCGTCCACGGCTGGCCCTGTGGGTCGACCCCTGGCACCAGCGTAAATCCGAGCACCGAGACCGCATAGACGATCGATCAGCACCATCAGCGGCAGGCGCAGCCTGCGCAGCAGCAGGAAGACGCCGTTGCGCGCGCCGGTAACCGCCGTCGTCATCGCCGCAGACTGGCCATCTCGACGATCAGCAGCACGACCGATACCACATTGGCAACCATTGCGCCGATCGCCAGCGAAACCACCGTGGCGCCCTGACCGACCGTCAGATCGCCGCCATCGTTGTGTAGATGCCCCAGCTGACGGCCGCGGCGATCAGTTGCAGATCGGCGACCAGGCTGGTCGCCAGCATCGTCGAGCCGAGCGGTGTGCGGTCGCCGAACTTCATCACCGTCGCGAACAGCGAGACGACCAGCGCGGCGAACAGTTCGTAGATGTTGTGGTGACCGATGTTCGGCGATATCGCCGACGATGAAGCCGACGTTCAACGTCAACGCCAGCACGATGACGAAAGCAAACAGGACGCGTTCGGTACTCATGCACGGATCTCGGCGACAGCGGAGAACAAAGTCTAGTCGAGTTGTGACGCAGCCTGCAGCCATCGGGACGCGGCGGACTTGCAGCAACCGCCGCCGTTTGCAGATTTGCATCTGTACAAATACACTTCGCTATCGCACTCGCTGTTGCACACGGACGTTCCCCGCGCCACTGATGGCCTCTTCCAAGTTCATCGCCACTGACCGGTCCTGAAGAAACAGTCGGCAAGCAACGTGGTTGCCCTGCACGACGCAGTCGGCAACCCGTGTGCTGCGTCAGTTCCGCCTTGTCTTCAACGCGATCAAGACCCACTTCCAGCAGGTCGAGAAACAGGCCGGGGTCGGCGGCGCCCAGGTCTGGGCTTTGAGCGTGATCCGCGACGCGCCGGGCATCGGCGTCAATGACCTGGCCACGGTCGATGGACGTGCGACAACCGACGGCGAGCAATCTGGTGCGCACGCTGGTCGAGCAGGATCTGGTCGAGGTGCGCAAGGACAACCGCGACCGCCGCGCCGTGCAACTGCACCTGCGCCCGGGCGGCAACCGCGTGCTGAGACGGGCGCCCGGGCCGTTCGCCGGCGTGTTGCCGCAGGCGCTGGCCAATCTCGACAGCGCCACGTTGCAGCGCCTCGAGGCCGATCTCGCCAGCTTGATTGCCGGGCTCGGCGCCGACGCCGCCGGCGCGTCGATCCCGCTCGGCCAGAACCTGACTCCGGCCGGGGGCGACGCCACGGCGTGCTTATCTGCTCGAATAGACGATTTCGGCGCGCCGGTTGCGCGCCCATGGCATTCTTCGCCGCTGCCTTGTTCGGCTGGCCTAAGTTCGCCGAAGCTGACGCTTTCGATCATCCGTCGCGAACGCCGAGCGTGGTCAGTGCGCGCCGCACGGCATCGGCCCGACGCTGGCCCAGCGCGAGGTTGTATTCGACGCTGCCGCGTTCGTCGGCATGACCTTCGACGCGCACCGGCGTCTCCGGCACCGTACCGAGGATAGCGGGCATGCCGCGCCAACAGGTCGGCATCGCGCGAATCGATGGTGATATTGTCGTAGCCGAAATAGACGGTGCGCTCGGCCACCGGGCCCGTGGCCATCACCGGTGGTTGCGCCGTCTGCGAGGCCATCGCGGCCCGGCGGTCGGCCTCGGCCTTGGCAGCAGCCGCCGCAGCCGCTGCAGCGGCTGCATCAGCGGCCGATTGTGCCGGTGAGTTCATTGCGGTGGTCGCCGGATAGGCCTTCTCTGCAGGGGTGTTGGCGCAAGCACCCAGTAGCACGACCATGCTGCCAACGGGAAGAAAACGGGAGAGTGATCGCATCGTTGTTGTCCGATCCAAGAGGTTCAAAGCCCTGAGTATATATTTGTATCTATGAACCCGCTATCCAGCTGCTCATGTCAGCACGCTCGATAGCAGGCCGACCAACCCACAGGCGCCCAACAGCGGCATCACGCCGACCTTGTAGCGAAACAGCGCCAGCGCAGCAGCCGACACGATGAACAGCGAGAGCCAGTCGAAGCGGCCGCCGAAACCGTCGGGCCAGAGCACGTGGATGGCGAAGAACACCGCCAAATTGACAATCACACCCACCACGGCCGCGGTAATCGCCGACAACGGCGCGGTAACCGCCAGCCTGCCATGCGTCGCCTCGACCAGCGGGCCTCCGGCCAGGATGAAAACAAACGACGGCAAAAAAGTGAAAAAGGTGACCACGGTGGCCGCCAGCATGCCGCCCAGCAGCAGCGCCTGCGGCCCTGCAACTTGCGCCGTCCAGCCGCCGACAAAACCGACAAAGGCGACCACCATGATCAGCGGACCTGGAGTGGTTTCGCCGAGCGCAAGGCCATCGATCATCTGCGGGCCGCTCAGCCACTGGTGGGTTTCGACTGCGCCCTGGTAGACATACGGCAGAACCGCGTAAGCGCCACCAAACGTCAACAGCGCGGCCTTGGTGAAGAACCACCCCATCTGCTGCAAGGTGCCGTGCCAGCCGACGCTGGCGACCAGCACACCCGTTGCCAGCAACCACAGCCCGCAGCCCACGCCAAGAACGCCGACCAAGCGGCGCAGCGAGTAGCGGGCGTGTGGCGGGGTCGGCGTCTCGTCGTCGATCAACGCCGCACCGAAACTGCGGCCGGCATCGCCTTGCGTTTGGTCCGGCGCAAAAACCGTTGGCCAGCGGCGGGCACCGAAATGGCCAATCAGCGCCGCAGCCACAACGATGGCAGGGAATGGCGTGTCAAGGGCGAAGATGGCAACGAATGACGCAGCGGCGATGCCCCACATCCAGTGGTTGCTCAGCGCCCGGGTGCCGATCCGATAGGCGGCGTGCAGAACCAGCGCGGTGACAGCCGGTTTGATGCCATGAAACACGCCGGCAATTGCGGGCACGTCGCCGAAGCGCAGATAGATCCACGACAGGCCGATCAGGATGAACAACGACGGCAACACGAACAAGCCGCCCGCCAGCAGCCCGCCGCGCGTCTTGTGCATCAGCCAGCCGATGTAGGTGGCGAGTTGCTGCGCCTCGGGTCCTGGCAGCAGCATGCAATAGTTCAGCGCATGCAGGAATCGCCGCTCGCTGATCCAGCGTCGGCGCTCGACAAGTTCGGCATGCATGATCGCAATCTGCCCGGCCGGCCCGCCGAAGCTGATGAAGCCCAGCTTGAGCCAGAAGCGAAACGCCTCGCCGAAACTGACCACACGTGGCGCGGCACAAGGCGCGATGTGGGACGGCGAGGTCTGGCTTGACATGGGCTTGGCCGGGCTCGGTTGCCGACTGATGAGGTCACCGGATTACAACCGAGGATGGCCTTGCGCGGAGCCGACGGGCACATCAATTGCGTTTGCGTCGGCGATCGAGACGGGATTCATCCGATCGGCGCCGGCTTGCTGCGAAACGCCCCAGGCGCGTCATCAACCGCGGGCACAGTCCCCTCAATCGTCGACGCCAAGCTCCTGGATCTTGCGCGTGATGGTGTTGCGGCCGATACCCAGTTTTTGCGCCGCTTCGATGCGGCGTCCGCGGGTGACTTCGAGCGCGGTATGGATCAGCCTGGCCTCGAACTGACGGGTCAGCGTGTCCCACACCGCGGGCACGCCACTCTGCAGCAAGGCGCGTGACTCGCGCTCCAGGTCGTCGAGCCAGTGCGCACCGGTTGCCGGCACCGACCCTGGCGGTCACAGCCAATGCAACGCCGGGCGCCTGTTCCGCAGCACGGACCTCGGCATCAATGGCGGCAATTGGCGCTGTCGGTGCTGTTGGCGCCGACCTTGCCGGAGCCGACACCAGACCCTGCAATTCAGGCGGCAGATCCTTCTGCTCGATCACCTGGGCCGGTGCCATGACCGTCAACCAGTGGCAGATATTTTCAAGCTGGCGCACATTGCCGGGAAACTCGAAACGCATCACGCGCTCGAGCGCCGCATCGGTGATGCGCTTCGCATCGACGCCGAGTTCCTTGGCACTTTTCTGCAGAAAAAATCGCGTCAGTGCCGGCACATCCTCGTTGCGCTCGCGCAAGGCGGGCAGGCGCAGGCGGATCACATTCAGGCGATGGAACAGGTCTTCGCGAAAATTGCCCTGTGCCACCCGCTCTTCCAGGTTCTGATGCGTGGCGGCAATCACCCGCACATTGCTGCGCATCGGGTTGTGGCCGCCGACGCGGTAGAACTGACCGTCGCTGAGCACACGCAGCAGCCGGGTCTGCAAATCGAACGGCATGTCGCCGATCTCGTCGAGAAACAAGGTGCCGCCATCGGCTTGCTCGAAGCGCCCGCGGCGAGTCGTCTGCGCGCCGGTGAAGGCGCCGCGCTCATGGCCGAACAGCTCGCTCTCCAGCAGATCCTTCGGAATGGCCGCGGTATTGATCGCAACAAACGGCCCCGACGCCCGCGGACTGTGCTTGTGCAGCGCATTGGCAACCAGTTCCTTGCCCGATCCCGATTCGCCGGTGATCAGCACCGTGACGATGCTCTGACTGAGCCGGCCGATGGCGCTGAAGACGTCCTGCATCGCCGGCGCCTGGCCAAGCATTTCGGGCATCTGCGCATGCGCCTGATCGCTGACCTCCTCGCGCACGCTTTCTTCGAGCGCTCGGCGGATCAGCTCGACCGCCTTGGTCAGATCGAAGGGTTTGGGCAGGTACTCGAAGGCCCCGCCCTGAAAAGCGCTGACGGCGCTGTCCAGATCCGAATAGGCCGTCATGATGATCACCGGCAGCCCCGGATGACGCTGCTTGACCTTGGCCAGCAGATCGACACCCGACCCGCCGGGCATGCGGATGTCCGACACCAGCACCTGCGGTTGTTCGTCTTCGAGCGCGAGCAACACGTCGCGCGGGTTGCTGAAGCTGCGCACCGCCAGATTCTCGCGGGCCAGAGCCTTTTCGAGGACGAAACGGATGGATTGGTCGTCGTCAACGATCCAGATGGGTTTCATGCCTGCCTATCGATCAATGCGTGCTCGATTCCGCCCGCCCGCCAGCTCCGCTTCAAGGCAACGGGATGATGATCTTGAAAATGGTCCGTCCCGGTTCGCTGTCGCATTCGATCATTCCGCGGTGCTGCGCAATAAAGGTCTGCGCCAGCGTCAGGCCCAGGCCGGTTCCGCCATGCCGTCCCGAAACCAGCGGATAGAAAATGCGATCGCGAATCTCGTCCGGCACGCCCGGCCCGTTGTCTTCGATATGCAATTCCAGTGCCAGTCGATGGCGCTGCTTGCCCATCGTGATCTGTCGGGCAATCCGGGTCTGCACCAGGATGCGCGCATCGCCGATCGAAATCCGCTGCTGCAAGGCCTGTGTGGCGTTGTGGGCGATGTTGAGAACGGCCTGGATCAGTTGCTCACGGTCACCCCGAAAATCGGGTATCGAGATGTCGTAATCGCGCTCGAATTCGAGGCCGCGCGGAAACTCGGCCAGGATCAGCGAGCGCACCCGCTCGCAGACTTCATGGATATTGACATCGCTGACCACCAGCGCCTTGCGATGCGGCGCCAGCAGCCGGTCGACCAACGCCTGCAGCCGATCAGCCTCGTTGATGATGACCTGGGTATATTCGGTCAGCGCCCGCGAATCGACCTCCATCTCGAGCAGCTGCGCGGCGCCGCGGATGCCGCCCAGCGGATTCTTGATCTCGTGGGCCAGATTGCGGATCAGCTCCTTGTTGGCCTGCACCTGATCGAGCGCACGCTCCTCGCGGTCCTGACGCGTCTGCTGCTGGATCTCGACCAGTTCGACCACGACCCACGGCGAATCGTCCATCTGGTTGACGATCACGTGAACCAGGAAACCGTCCGAGTGGCCTGCACCGGGCCGCCGCAGGTTGGCCTCCAGCCGGCTGGTCGCAAACTGGTTGGTCGCCACCGACTCCGACCGTCTCCGCATCTGCCTGCGACTCGACGAACCAGTCGAACAGGTTGGCTCGCAGCACGCTGCGCCGCGACAGGCCCAGCACCTGCTCGAACGCCGGATTGGCGAACACGCAGTGCCCGCTCGCATCGACCACCGCGACCATGGTCGCCAGATGGTCGAACGCGGCGAACGATTCGGCAGCGGCGCCATCGGCTGACTGGACAGACAGATGGCGCACGGTAGGACGGTGGTGGACGTTGGCCAGGGAATCAAGGCTCGAGGACCCACGCCGTTGCGGCGCGTGGCGGCCTGGACGCTGATTACTGCGGCAGCTTCGACAGCTCGCGCTTCAACGCGGCGATGTCGTTTTCCTTGCGCGAGATCGCCATTTTCATTTCGGCCACCCGGTCGATATATTTCTGGTAGTTGCGCTCGTTGCCCTGCCGCTCGGGTTCGCCGTTGTTGTACTCGCGCACCAGCTCGGCCATCACCTGTTCGTCGCGGTTCAATTCGGCCGCCAGGATGGCCCGGCGGTCGGTATCGCGCGCGCGCTGCTTCGACGGCTCGACACGCGCGCTCGGCTCCAGCCGGGCCGGTCGCTGGCGACGGCACCGGCGCCCCTTCGCGACGCGCGCTCGGCGGTGCGTTCTGGATGATCGTGATCGGCGCGCCTTCGATGGTGCGACAGCCACGCTCCTTGGCTTCCTTCTCGGAGATGGCATCGGTATACAGCACCGGATTGCCCGGGCATCGATAGACGACGTTGCGCACCTTGGTCGCAGCCAGCGCCTGCCCAGGCCGCAGCCAGCCAGCAACCCGATACACACCATCATCCGCAAACCAGGCAACCCACCATCCAGACGACCTCTCCGACATCAACTCGTCGACGCGCACCAGCGCCGCATCCAGCGTCGATTGTCACCGATGAAGACCAAGACCACTCGCCGAAGTTCCGGCGCCGAAGATTCGTCGGAAAGCGAAAAGGGACGGCCTGCGCCGCCCCCTGCTTTTGCCGGCCTGCGCCGATCAGAGCGTGTAGTACATGTCGAACTCGCACGGATGAGTTGTCATGCGGAAGCGCTGCACCTCCTGCATCTTCAGGTCGATATAGGCATCGAGGTAGGAGTCGGTGAAGACGCCACCCTTGGTCAGGAAGGCGCGGCCCTTGTCGAGATATTCGAGCGCCTGCTCGAGACTCGAGCACACGGTCGGGATCTTTGCATCTTCTTCCGGCGGCAGGTGGTACAGGTCCTTGGTTGCCGCCTCGCCCGGATGAATCTTGTTCTCGACACCGTCGAGGCCCGCCATCAGCAGCGCGGCGAAACCGAGGTAGGGATTCATCAGCGGATCGGGGAAGCGCGCCTCGACTCGGCGACCCTTCGGGTTCGGCGACATACGGGATGCGGATCGACGCCGAGCGATTCTTTGCCGAATAAGCCAGTTTGACCGGCGCTTCGAAGCCCGGAACCAGCCGCTTGTAGCTGTTGGTGCCCGGATTGGTGATCGCATTCAGCGCCCGCGCATGCTTGATGATGCCGCCGATGTAGAACAGCGCGAATTCGGACAGGCCGGCATAGCCGTCACCGGCAAACAGGTTCTTGCCGTCCTTCCAGACCGACTGGTGGACGTGCATGCCGCTGCCGTTGTCGCCGACGATCGGCTTGGGCATGAAGGTCGCTGTCTTGCCGTAGGAATGTGCGACGTTGTGGATCACGTATTTCTGCAACTGGACCCAGTCGGCGCGCTGCACCAGCGTGCTGAACTTGGTGCCGATTTCCATCTGGCCGGCATTGGCGACCTCGTGGTGGTGGACCTCGACCGGGATGCCGAGCGACTCGAGCACCAGGCACATTTCCGAGCGCAGATCCTGCGAGCTGTCGACCGGCGGCACCGGAAAATAACCGCCCTTGACGGCCGGGCGGAAGCCCGAGTTGCCGTGCTCGTAGTCCTTGCCGGTGTTCCAGGCAGCTTCTTCGGATTCGATCTTGACGAAGCAGCCGGACATGTCGACCTGCCAGCGCACGCTGTCGAAGACGAAGAATTCCGGCTCGGGGCCGAAATAGGCGGCGTCGCCCAGGCCGGAGGCCTTCATGTAGGCCTCGGCGCGCTTGGCAAGCGAACGCGGATCGCGCTCGTAGGGCTTGCCATCGGCCGGATCGACGACGTCGCAGGTCAGTATCAGCGTCGGCTCTTCGAAGAACGGATCGATATTCGCCGTATTCGGATCGGGCATCAACTGCATGTCGGAGGCTTCGATGCCTTTCCAACCGGCGATCGACGAGCCGTCGAAGGCATGGCCCGAAGTGAATTTGTCTTCGTCGAATGCAGAAACGGGCACGGTCACGTGCTGCTCTTTGCCGCGGGTGTCGGTAAAACGGAAATCGACGAACTTGATTTCGTTTTCCTTCACCATCTTCATCACGTCGGCGACGGTCTTGGCCATCAATTTCTCCTAGCGGATGCTCATGGGGTTGGTAAGAATCGGATACGGGCCGGATCGCCATAGCTGCCCAGGCCAGGCCGGGCTAACGATCAGCGATGCGAAAACGCACCAACGGAAAAAGCAGAATCCATGCCCAGAGCGAAGGCCCGGGGTTCAGATTCGGCGCATGCAACGTCATTGCACCACAAAAGTGCATACGCACCATTTAAAAGCATGCAAGACTCAGCGCACCAATTCGGAGCCCAGTTCCGCTCCATGCTGGCGCAAACCTTCCACCAGCGCTGGCCAAGCCGCCTCGACCAACTGCGGATCGCCTTTGACACCCAGTTCGATGTGTCGCCCCAACTCGGGATGGTCGACGCTGGGCAGGCTGAAAACCTTGACGCCGGCGAAAATCGACTCGATCGACTCCATCAGCGGCGTCAGGCTGGCCTCCATCGCGCCGAAAACGATCACCGATCGCTCGGCGTGCATTCGCTGACGGTGCAGCCGAGACGTAGATCCCGTCGAGGACCGATTCGATCATCGGCCAGGCCATCACCGGGAAACCGGGAACGAAATAGACGCCGCCGCCGATGGCATTGGCCGGCGCGGGCGGAAAGCGCAACGAGAAGCCGGGAATCTTGTTGTACGGATTGGGGATGATGTCGGCGCCTTCGGGAAATACGCCCATGTTCAGGCGGTGCACGTTGTCGGCGCGATCGAGCTCGAACACCTTGCCTTGCTCGGCGGCGACATCGCGCATCCGTTCGATGATCAGCTCGCGGGCCTGCGGATGCAGCAGCAGCGGCTCGCCGAGTGCCGCGGCAGCGCATTGACGGGTGTGGTCATCCGGCGTCGCGCCGATGCCGCCGCAGGAAAATATCGACCTCGCCGTCGCGAGCAGCGGCAAAGGCATCGCGCAGATCGTCAGTGATGCGCGGCGCGATCGTCGCCGACATAACGCGCCCAGGTCAATGCGAGACCGCGCGACTGCAGCAGTTCGACCACCTTCGGAAAATGCTTGTCGGCCCGCTTGCCCGACAGGATTTCGTCGCCGATGATGATCAGGCCGATTTTCATGGTGTGCTGGCTCGATCGAAAGTGCCACGTTGCCAGCCTCGCAGCATAAGCCACCCGGCCGCGAGGGATGTCGACCCGTTGCGCGGCCGATGCACGTTGCGGTCAGCCCGGCGCCGACCAGCCGCCGCAACCCGCGCCACTGCTGCGACCAGAACCCGCGCCGTAGTCGCGGCCGCCGGCTTCAGGCAACTGGTCGCGGATGCCGGTGGGCTCGTAGCGGTGCGCGAAATTCGGCGGTGCCGAAAGGCCACATCCCAGATCGGAAACAGCACCGCAAAATTGTGCCCGCCGAGGCTGCCGCGGCCGCGTCGATTCATGGCCGAGGCCGATGCTGTGATGCAGCCGATGAAAACGCGGGCTGACCAGCAGGCGCTCGCCGACCGCCCGAACCCCATCCGCACATTGGCGTGCGACAGGCTCTCGATCAACTGGGTCAACGCAACGATGGCGACGAACTGCGACGGCGCGACGCCGATCGTCCGCGCCAGCAAGACCAGCGCGACATCACGCAGCAGATCGTCGAGCAGATGGTTGCGGTTGTCGCTCCACATCGTCATCTGCCGCTGGCTGTGGTGCAGCGAATGCAGCGCCCACCACCAGCGGAGACGGTGCTGCCCACGATGCAGCCAGTAGTCGGCAAAGTCGAAGACCAGCAGATAGACCACAAAGGCGAACCACGCCGTGTCGGAGAAGCCGGGCAGCAACGGCGCCAGCGCCGCATCGAGATGCACGCCGCTCCAGCCGGCCAGGCTGAGCTGGCCGAACAGCAGGTCCCACAGCGGATCGATCGTGAAGAACAGCGCCAGCCTGAACAGGCCGAGCCGATGAATCAGTGTATACAGGATGTCGACCCGAACCGCGCGCTGGTCGGTGATCGGCTCGACCGGCCGCAGTCGCTGCAGCGTACCGAACACGATCACGATGATCGTCAGCTGCACCAGCCCGACCAGCAGCCAACCCGTCGCGCCAAAGCCGTCTTCGAGCAGATTGGCCTGGCCGAGGCCGAACAGCACCGGCTGCACGACAGCCTCGAACAGCGCCTGATGGGCCGCGCCGAAGGCATCGCCGATCCGGTTCAGGGCTTGGTCGATCACGATGCGAATCTCCCTCTCAGCCGCCGCACCGCAGCTGCTGCATCACTTGGTCGATCACTGGGCTGGCCCGTTCAACGCTGCAGCAGCTTGCGATAGCGCGGATGCTCGCGCAGCGTCGCAAAGCAGAAGCCGCGCTCCTTCAGACCGACGATCAGCGGCTCGAGCACCGCCGGCGCCCAGGCTTCCTCGCGCGACCAGATGCCCAGGTGGGCGAGCAGGATGTCGCCGCTGCGGATCTCGCGCAGCGCCCGGCGCAGCAGCATCTTGTTCGGGAATCGGTCGCTCGGCAGTTCGTCACCGAGAAAACCAGCGTCGCTCCACGGCACGTGGGTCCAGCCGCAGGCGCTGGCTGCAGCGAGCAGCTTGGGCGATGTCTTGCCGCCGGCAGCGCGAAAGATCGGCGCCATCGCCACCCCGGTCATGTCGTGCAAGCGGGTGGCCGACTGCTTCAGCGACGCGCAATAGTCGGCCGCCGTCCAGCGCAGCACCCGCCCGGCCTCGGGCCCGGCGGTCGGCTTGAACTTGAAGCCGTCGGCGTGTCGCCGACCCACACCGCATGGTCGAAGGTGTGCGACCCGAACAGATGGCCCTTCGGCGGCACGCGCCTTCCACCAAGGCGCCCATTCGTCGTCGAGACTGGCGCCGCCGCTGCGGGTCTTCTCGTTGGCCAGAAAGAACGTCACCTTGACCTGCTGGCGTTGCAGGACTTCGGCGACCAGCGGGGCGATCCCCATGTGGCCGGTATCGAAGGTCAGGTAGAGCGGTTTGTCGGAGGCGCTGCCGGTGCAGCATCGCCAGTGCCCGCGGCAGGCGCCGGTCCGGCCGCAAACGCGCCCGCCAGCACCACCGACAGTGCTCGCCTGATTCGATCAACGCGGCGCATGGTCGAGGTCCAGACGCCGTGCGGCGAGCGCCCGACGTTGACTTGGCGAATAACCTGGCGGGTCTCGGTATCGATGAAGGTCAGTTTGCGCGACCAGCGCGAGGTCACCAGCAGCGTCTTGCCATCGGCCAGCACGTCCATGCAGTCCGGCCCACCAGGCGCAGGATAGTTGGCAACAACGGCGAGCGTTTGCAGATCGATCTTGCTGATCGTATTGGCCACCCGGTTGCTGACGAATACATGGCGCAGGTCGCCGGCCGCACGGAAGGCATGCGCGCCGTCACCGGTTTCGATTCGCTTGACCAGTTTCGGTGCAGAGCCGCTCACGTCGTAGACCTCGACGGCTTTGTCGCCGGTCAGGCCGACCAGCAGCAGGCGGTCGTCGGGCGACAGGTAGACGTCGGCTGGCATCTTGCCGACGGCTGATTTTCCAGCGCGGCTTCTGTGTCGCCAGATCGATGGCGATCAATTCGTCGCTGTCCTGCATCGAACTGTAGACGACGCTGCTCTTGCGATCGATCATCAGGTGGCTGGGTGTCTTGCCGGTCGGCACGCGGGCGGCCAGCTTCAGCGGCGTCGTCGGTCTGGCTGCCATCCCAATGATAGATATCGATGTGATTGAGCCGGTTGGCCGCGGTGACAAACCATTTCATGTCGGGCGAGAAGCGCAGATGGTACGGGTCGACGATTCCGGTCACAACCCGTTGCACCTGGGCGGTGACCGGGTCGATGAAAGTCAAGGAATCGCTCATCGCGTTGGCGACGATCAAGGATTTTTCGTCGGGGCTCAGATACAGGTGGTGCGGCTCCTTGCCGGTCGGAATCCGCTTGATCTCGCTGAAATTTCGCGGGTCGATCACGCTGATATTGGCATCGAGCGAATTCAGAACGAAGATCGGCCGGGCGGCGGCCGGCGCGCCGCAGCGCAGGCGGTTCCGCAGGCGGCAACGGGCTGGCCGCTGATGCGGATGCCCTGGCAGCACTCCCCGACGCCGCAGGCGGTGGCGGTGCGGTCGTGGGCGACGATGACGGCGTCGCAGAAGCCGACGCCGGCTTCGGGGCACTCGCCACTGCGGCGGCCACTCTGTCGGCGTGGCCAAACGACGCAAGCGCAATCAGCACCGTTGCAACGCGCCATCGCATACGCCTGCCCGGCGATCCGGGGAGCCTCAACGGCCGGTTATACGCTTCCAACAACAAGCCCAAGACGGCACCTCAGAGCAAACCGTCAAGTGTAGGGCCTCGGCTCGCCATCAGCAGGCGCCAGGATAAACCGCTTACTCGTCGTCCCCGCCAAGAATGCCGCCCAGAAGACCGCCGGCGCCGAAACCACCGAGCACCGAACCTTCGCCCCTTGACCCACCCCGTTGCGGCGCGGCAGCAAAGACCCGCGATGCCAACCGGGAAAACGGCAGGCTCTGCAGCCAGACCGTCCCCGGGCCGGTGACCTTGGCGAAGAACAGCCCTTCGCCGCCGAACAGCGCCGTCTTGATCTTGCCGACGTATTGAATCTCGAAATTGACTTCGCGCGTGAACGCGACGATGCAGCCGGTATCGATCAGCAGCGTCTCGCCGGGCCGCAAGTCACGCTTCATCACCGTGCCGCCGGCGTGCACGAAGGCCAGCCCGTTGCCTTCCAGCTTCTGCATGATGAAGCCCTCACCACCGAAAAAGCCGACCGACAGCTTTTGCTGCAGGTAGATGCCAAGCGACACGCCACGCGCCGCACACAGAAAGGCATCCTTCTGGCAGATCAGCATGCCGCCGAGCTGGCTCAAGTCCATCGGCAGGATCTTGCCCGGGTAGGGCGCAGCGAATGCAACCTTCGCCTTCTGCGCGGATTGGTTGGTATAGACGGTGATGAACAGCGATTCGCCGGTGACCAGCCGCTTGCCGGCACCGAGCAGCTTGCCGAACAGGCCGCCCTGGCTGGCCGAGCCGTCACCGAAAACCGTATCCATGCTGATGCCGGCATCCATGTACATCATGCTGCCGGCCTCGCCGACAGCGGCTTCGTTGGGATCGAGTTCGACTTCGACGAACTGCATCTCCGAACCCTTGATCTCGAAATCGACGACGTCCATGGCCATTCGCAATTCTCCGTGATGCACACGCATGAAAGGGGGATGGAATGCTAACGCGAGCGGATGCAGATTCGGGCGTATGAACACCAAGACCCCGAAGCACCTGCCACGCGTGCGAATCCTGCCGTGGCTGCTGGCCGGATCCCTGATCGCGGGCTCCGCGTGGGCTGCCGCGGCCAGTTCCGCTGCCAATTCCCCGCCCGCGTTGCTGCTCGCCAATCGCGACATACCCGATGTCGATGTCAGTCACTATCTGGTCAGCGAAAAGCTCGACGGCGTGCGAGCCTACTGGGACGGCAGCAGCCTGCGATTTCGCAGCGGACGACTGGTGCCGGCGCCACGCTGGTTCATCGAACGACTGCCCGCGGCGCACGCGCTCGACGGCGAACTCTGGCTCGGCCGCGGGCGCTTCGATGCGGTATCGGCGCTGGTGCGCAGCGAATCTGCCGACGACAGCGGCTGGCTCGCGGTGCGCTACATGGTCTTCGAGCTGCCCGGCGCGGCTGGAAGTTTTGCCGACCGCAGCCGAAAGATCAGCGCGATCGTCCGCGACACTGGCTGGGATCAGTTGCAGGCGGTGCAACAATTTTCGCTTGCCAACCGCGCCGAGTTGTTGCGAAAACTCGACCACACCATTGCCGATGGCGGCGAGGGTTTAATGCTGCACCTGGCAGCCGCGCCATACACCACTGGCCGCAGCGACGTGCTGGTCAAGCTCAAATCAGCGCTCGATACCGAAGCGGTCGTCGTCGGACACCGCCCAGGCCGCGGCAAATTCGGCGGCGCAATGGGCGCATTGCAGGTGCAGACACCCGACGGCCGCAGGTTCTGGCTGGGTACCGGTTTCAGCGAACCACAGCGCCGCAACCCGCCGCCAGTCGGCAGTGTGATCACCTACCGTTACCGGGACCTGACCTCCAGCGGCTTGCCACGATTCGCCAGTTTTGTGCGGGTTCACGACGGCTTCTGAGAGCGCAGGGGCCGGTGCGCTGGCCCGGTCATGACGTGCGCTCCAGTATCATGCCGGGCCGCGTTGCCGCGAAGGCATGCAGCGCTTACCTCGCAGCGATTTTCCGGAAGCAGTCAAATGAGTAACAAAGTCGCCCTCATCACCGGCGTGACCGGCCAAGACGGCGCCTATCTCAGCGAATTGCTGCTGAGCAAGGGCTACGACGTGCACGGCATCAAGCGCCGCTCGTCGCTGTTCAACACCGATCGCATCGATCACCTGTATCAGGATCCGCACGTCAATCACCAGCGGTTCACGCTGCACTACGGTGACCTGACCGACTCGACCAACCTGATCCGCATCATCCAGCAGGTGCAGCCCGACGAGATCTACAACCTGGCAGCAATGAGCCACGTGGCGGTCAGTTTCGAGACGCCGGAATACACCGCCAACGCCGACGGCATCGGCACGCTGCGCATCCTGGAGGCGATCCGTATCCTCGGGCTCGAGAAAAAGACCCGCTTCTATCAGGCCTCGACCAGCGAGCTGTATGGCCTGGTGCAGGAGATCCCGCAGAAGGAAACCACGCCGTTCTACCCGCGCAGCCCGTATGCAGTGGCCAAGCTCTACGGCTACTGGATCACCGTCAATTACCGCGAGGCCTACGGTCTGTATGCCTGCAACGGCATCCTGTTCAACCACGAAAGCCCGCTGCGCGGCGAGACCTTCGTCACCCGCAAGATCACCCGCGCGATGGCGCGCATCGCGCTGGGCATGCAGGACTGCCTGTACCTGGGCAACATGAGCGCGTTACGCGACTGGGGGCATGCCAAAGACTATGTCGAAATGCAGTGGATGATGCTGCAACAGGACAAGCCGGAGGACTTCGTCATCGCCACCGGCGTGCAATTCAGCGTGCGCCAGTTCGTCGAGTTCAGCGCCAAGGAACTGGGCATCACGCTGGTTTTCAGCGGCGAGGGCGAGGCCGAAGTCGGTACGGTCGAAAAAGTCAGCCCGGTTGGCGGAGAGCTCAAGGCCAAGTGCAAGCCGGGTGATGTCATCGTCAAGGTCGACGCCCGTTATTACCGGCCGACGGAAGTCGAGACGCTGCTTGGTGATCCAGGCAAGGCCAAGGAAAAACTGGGGTGGGTTCCGAAGATCACGCTGCCTGAACTGGTGAAGGAGATGGTTGAGGCCGACTACTTGGCTGCGCGGCGGGATAGCCTGGTCAAGATGGCGGGGTTCCAGGCGTATGACTACAACGAGTGAAGAATTTGCGGATCTGATCTCCTGCCCCATCCTTCGAGAACCTGTCATTGCCTCACGCCAAATTCGCCGAAGACATTTAAGACTGAATGTGCGAACGATTCTGCCCGCGGAAGCTGGCGACGTTCGCTTCCTCGCGCCGAAGGTCGTGGCAGCGATTCCGCATGACCAGGTCCGAAAGCTTCATCATCGCGTAAGTGTCCGATCGGGCCGCATGCCCGACATGCCGTTCCCGAGCACATGTTCAGCATGAACTCGATTGTGCCGACGATGGCGTCGATACCGCCAACCGATCGGGTGATGGAACGATCTTGACCTCACCAGCGCAGAAAAAGTACGTCAAGCGACCGCTGTTCATCCACTGGGCGCGGACGCTGTTTCGATTTGCCAGGCGGCTGTCCAATGGCGCCGACAGTTGGCGCAAGCGGCGCAAGTGCGTCGTGCTCCCTGGCGCGGTGCTTCACCCGCCTTCGAGGATCGAGAACAACCGCTCACGCGAAGACATCGTGGTCGGCCGACAATCTCAAATCTTATGTGAACTACTCACTTTTGGGCATGGAGGCCGCATCCGGATCGGCATGAAGTGCTTCGTGGGAGAAAACACCAGGATCTGGTCTGCGTCGAGCATCACCATCGGCGACCGCACGCTGATTTCATACGGGGTCAGCATTCATGACTGCAATTCGCATTCGCTAAGCGCTGCCCGGCGGTCGGCGCACTTCGATGCGATCTTCAGCACCGGACATCCACGCGAGTTGCCCGACGTGGACTCAGCGGACATCGTCATCGGCAACGACGCTTGGATCGGCTTCGGAGCAACCATCCTCAAGGGCGTCACGATCGGAGATGGTGCGGTCATCGCTGCCTGTTCGGTGGTCAGGGAGGACGTCGCGCCGTTCACAGTAGTCGCAGGGAACCCGGCCCGTTTCGTCAAGAAATCGACATGATTCCAGCTACCTGCTGTCGTGATCGCCCTTGCAGTCCGTACAAACCAAAACCAACCGGAAAATGGAAAATCCATTATGACGCTCCGACATCGCGCTAAGCATTCCATCGAAAAACTCGCGCGCCGTGCGATGGTCAGCGTCCGAGGTGATCCACTCGTCGAACGCAGCTTGGCCCTGCAAGGGGCCATTGCGTCGGCGCAGATTCGCAAATTGGATAAAGTGGCGACCTTGGCGGATGTCGAATTCTCGGTGTTTTCGCAGTGGGGGGAAGACGGCATCATCGAATGGCTGGTCCATTGCAATGGAGCCATGCCGGAGATTTTTATCGAGTTTGGAATCCAGGATTACCGGGAATCAAACACTCGCTTCCTGTTGATTAACAGGAACTGGCGCGGGCTGGTCATTGATGGCAGCGCCGAGAACATCGACATCGTTCGGCAGGATCAGATCAGCTGGCGCCATGAACTGCATTCCATTCCTGCTTTCATCACCGCGGACAATATCAACGACATCATTCGCCAAGTTCGGTTTCCGGAGGAGATCGGAATCCTCAGCATCGACATAGACGGCAATGACTACTGGGTGTGGCGGGCGATCGACTGCATACGACCGCAGATAGTGATTGCCGAGTACAACGCGCTATTCGGCGACCGCTATCCTCTCAGTATCCCCTACAACAAGGACTTCGGGAGAACCGCCGCGCACCACTCGAATCAGTACTGGGGGGCGTCCATTCAGGCATTTGAGCTGTTGGGCGCTGAACTTGGCTATACGATGCTTGGTTCGAATCGGGCGGGCAGCAATGCGTTCTTCATTCGAAATGACCGCTTGTCCAATTTTGAAGGGCGGATCGCCGATAAGACCGCCCGACCATCGCGTTGGCGCGATGTGAGGGACGAACGGGGTGGCTTGACGCTTGCTTCTGGGGCCGATCGATCCGCGGCGATTGCCGACCTTCCCTTGGTGGACGTGACATCCGGAACGGTCCAGTCGCTGCGGGCGTTCGGAGACCTCTATACCGCGTCTTGGATGGCGGTCCTGGACGGTAGAGTGCGGTCGGCCACGGAGTGACTTCGCGGCAAGCAGGTCGTTCCTCCGAGGCCAAGTCGAGGCTCGCGGTTGAAACGCCGAAAGCGCCGAAGTGATGGTGGGTAACATTCTGACCAGGCGGGAGCACCACACGGTCTTTCAGGCATCGAGCGATAGAACATGAACGATTCGAAGGTGAAAAGCAGGTTAGGAGCTGGAGTCTGGCTTCGTGACAACCTGTTTCTCTACACCGTTGACGGCAGGAAGTTGGTGAATGCCTGACACTGTGCTGGTGCTCGGCGCGGCGGGCTTCATCGGACGCCATGTCTGCTTGAGATTGGCGATGAGCGGTTATTCGGTTCATGGTTTCGGCCACGGGCGGATGGCGCCTGCCGAATGGTCTTCCTGGGGAATGGCGCGCTGGACGGCGGCAGATGTCACGGTGACCGACTTGCAAAGTGCAGCGGGTGACGAGTCTCCCTGCGCAATCATTCACTGCGCGGGCAGCGGTGCGGTGGGTCACTCCTACGCTCAACCACTGGATGATTTCAACCGCACCGTGGCAACAACGGCAGCCGCGCTCGAGTTCGCGAGAATCTGCAACCGTCCCGAAATGAGGGTCGTTCTCGCGTCAAGCGCGGCGGTGTATGGGGATCAAGGTGACGTAGACCTCTGCGAGACTGGTACTCGCGCACCTGTCTCGCCCTACGGCTTTCATAAGCTGGCTGCAGAGGGTCTATGCGATTCCTACGCTCGTTTCTTCGGCGTTCGAGTCAGTCTCGTGCGACTCTTTTCAGTTTATGGAGAGGGACTTCGCAAGCAGCTTCTCTGGGATGCTCTGAACAAGCTGGCTCGAGGAGAAAGGACCTTCTTCGGCACCGGCAATGAGCTGCGCGACTGGATACATGTCAGCGATGCCGCGCAACTGTTGTGTTTGGCAGCTCAAGCGCAGCAGGGAAGCTTCGAGATCTATAACGGTGCGCATGAGAAAGCCTCGACAAGTGCCGTCCTTGCGAAGCTTGCTCGCATAGCAGGCTTCGACGGTCAAATTGATTTCAACGGCCATGCCCATTCGGGTAACCCACGTCGCTTGACCGGCGCGTGCACTCACGCGTGGCAGCAGTTGGGGTGGCGGGGTAGCGTGGGCCTGGATGAAGGACTCGCCCGCTATGTCGAATGGTTTCAGCAAAATGAGTCGCGGCCAGAGACACGCCCATGAATCGGTCGTCGCCAGACTTGCACAGACCGGCAAATTCGCATGCTCGATTGCGGGTCGGAATTTATGTCGACTTTTCGGATGGTTGGCTAGGTGGCTTGAACTATTTCAAGAACCTGGTGAACACGGTCCAGGCCTTGCCTGGGCGGCCGATCGAATTTGTCGTGCTCACGGGCTTACAGGGCGACGAGACGCTGCTCGAGCAATGGCGCGAAATCGAAATCGCACGCAGCCCGATCTTTGACCGCTTCTCGGCACGCTGGCTGCTCCGCAAGTTGACTCAAAAATACTTCCTCAGCGACCCGCTACTTGACCGCTTTCTTGCGGTGCACAGCATCGATGTGTTGTCTCACTCAGGCTATGTTGGCGCTGGAAGCAACGTCGCATGCATCGGCTGGATACCTGACTTTCAACACCTGCACCTGCCCGATGTGTTTCGACGCTGGGACATCGTTCGCCGCAATGCCGAAATCCAGCGAATTGTCAAGGCGAGTTGCAGTGTCATCGTCAGCAGTCACGCAGCCGAACAGGATCTCTTGAGCATTGCGCCTGAGGCCCATGCGAAGGTCGAAGTTATGAGGTTTGTCGGCGAAGCGTCCGACCTTCTGCAAATCGCTCCGCTGGAAGACTTGCAGAGCAGGTATGGCTTTACCGGGAGCTTCGCGTTCCTGCCGAACCAATACTGGCGACACAAGAATCATCTGGCCGTCATTCGCGCCGTCGCGGCATTAAAACGAGAGGGTCGCAATGTCCTGGTGCTTTCGACTGGAAAGACCGACGACTTCCGTAATCCGGATTTTTTCAAGTCAGTCGAGGCGGAGATGGACCAACTTGATGTTCGCGAAGAGTACCGTGTCCTCGGTGTGATTCCATATGCCGACGTGGCCTCGCTCATGCACCACTGCCGTTTTGTCGTCAATCCGTCGCTGTTTGAGGGATGGAGCACGACCGTGGAGGAGGCCAAGGCACGAGACAAACATATCGTCCTGTCGGACATCCCCGTCCACCGCGAGCAGGCCCCGGCATCGGCGGACTTCTTCACCCCGCTGGATCATCACCAGCTCTCGAGGGTTCTGTGGGCGAGGTGGGAGGAGCTCCGCGATCAGGCTCGCGGCAACGGACCCGACCCTCTGGCGGTGCAACGAGAGCATGCCGGCAAGCGACTTGCCTTTGCCGAGAACTATCTGGCCATCGTTCGACGTGCCCTTGATCGAAAGGCAGCATGAAGAACCCAACGGTGAGCATCATCACGATCTCGAAGGACGATCCCCACGGATTGGCCGCCACCGCGGCGTCGGTGCTGGGCCAGGGCTTCCGGGATTTTGAGATGATCATCGTCAGAAGCGGAAGCTCTCAGCAATGCGTGCTCCCGGCCGATGAACGTCTTATCGTGCGCGACTTGCCTGCACGCGGCATCTCCAATGCGTTCAACGAGGGCATCCACGCGGCGCGAGGCGAGTGGATCCAGTTCTTGAACGGAGGCGACTCCTATGCCAAAAGCGACTCCCTGCAGGTGCTCGTCGCGCACGCACTGGCGCCGATCCAGTTCGTCGGCTCGTTCGCCAAGGTAGAACAACGCGCCTTCACGATCCCGCGGCGGCGGCTGAGACCTAGTCGGGATTCGTTCATTTATGTGTCCCACCAAGCCACTTTGTTTAGATCCGTGCTGTTCAGGCAGTTTGGAGACTTCTCGCCGGATATCAAGATTCACATGGACCTGGAGTGGTTGACTCGCTTGCCGCGCGAGACGTCCTATGCGTTCGTCAACGAAATCACTGTGAATTTCGATCCCTACGGGATATCGGCGACCCAGGTCGTCAGCAGTTCGCTTGAGGAGGCGAAGATCCTGTGGCAATCGCCCCACTACCGGGCACGTGCTCCCTGGGTGTTGATGCTGCTGCTACCGTTCCGCATGCTGCGCAGGACCTACCGCAGGTTTTTCTGAACCATGCTCAGCAAACGCACTTCCACGACACGGCGAAGTAGGCCCGCCTTTACCGCCACGCGCGCACTGATCGTGATGGGCATCTTGCTGAGCGCACCGTTTTCGTTTTATCCGAAGTACGCCGTGCTTGCGCTGATCGGCTTCGTCGCGGCATCGGTCGGCTTGGCCTTCGGGGGCTCACTCCGAAGGCTGACACCCGCGTTGGCGTGGTTTCACGGTGGGGCGATCGCGGTGGCCTTGATGCTTTTTTTCTACCACCAGGGTGATGCCCTCTATCTAAAATTTGTCCTTTCGCTGATCCTGTCATTGCAGATCTATCTGCTCGACCGGAAGGTCCTCATCAGCCTCCGGGAGTTCGTCATCTATTACGGCGCGCGCGGCGCTGCCCTGGCCGTCTTGTCGTTCGCAGCCTATTTCGCGTTCGAGTTCCAGCCTCTCTACCGGACCCTGCTGCCAGACGAAAGGTCTCTGCCCTTCTTTGGTCTGACCAACATCAACTTCGGCTTCGACAATCCGGAAATCATCATCTTCGCCAGACCGGCGTTCCTGTTCGACGAACCCGGCCAGTTCGCGCACTTCGTCGTTCTGCTGCTGGCCTTGATAGCGACCGCACATCCACGGGCCCGGCCCTGGAAAATCGAGGCCGCTCTCCTCGTCTTCGCCGGTTTTTCGACCTTCTCCTTGGCGTTCTTCGTGGTTGCCGCGGTCTATCTCGCGACCAAGATGCAGAAACCCAGCATGTGGGCGGTGATCTTGGCGGTCGGACTGGCGGCCTACTTGCTCCAGGAGCATCCGCTGATGCAGGCGCTGCAGTGGCGACTCACGGCCAACGAAGCATCGTCCGTCATCGACTCGCCGTCGATCGCCGGAGACAACCGTTCGCGCGAGATCGAACTGGCCTTCAAGGCATTCAGCGACAACCTCTTCTGGGGTGCGGGTTGGACCCATGCCGAGAAGACGATTGGGCACTTCGCGGCCAACATCGTGGGCCCTTTCGGGTATTCGGGCCTGCTCGCGATCCCGCTTTACCTGCCACTCCTCTATCGACTCTATCGCAGCGCCAGGGCTGCCACCGGCTTCCACCAGTGGCTGGTGGTGGGCCTGGTGGCACTGTTCTTCTCTCAACGACCCTATTTCTACTTCCCGGTGTTCATGCTCTTGATGGAGTTTCTCCAGCATCAGCTCGAATCTCAATCGCGCCGAGAGCGGAGGAAGCGCCGCCAGCCACGCCCGGTTCGGGCTCGCCTTCGATTCCGGACTCCACGTGCCGTTACGCCTCAGGGTTTTCGCAATCCTGACCGCGCGGAGCCGATCCCGCCCCATGTGCGTTGAACCCTTGATCCAATCTGACGCGCAATCCGCGTCGCCTCGGCCTTGGCCCCCGGAGGAGTCTGGCTCGGCCGCGTTTCAGGCCTACTACAACATCGAGCGCATCGAACTGCTCGATTTGCTTGTCGGCTTCAAACCCACGAGGGCGCTGGAGTTGGGGTGCGGCTCGGGGGCGACGCTGTCCGCGCTGAAGCGTCGATTCCCCACGTGCCACACAGTGGGCGTTGAGCGCCAAGCCGATGCCGCCCATGAAGCAATGGCCTCCGGAATGCACGAGATCCATGTCGCCGACGCAGCGGGCGCCGACTTCGACTTTCCGGCCGACAAGTTCGATCTCGTCATATTGAGCCATGTGCTCGAGCACTTTGAACAGCCGGCGGCGATCCTGCAGAAGGTGCAGCGTTGGACAGCATCCGACGTTCGCCTGCTGGTTGCCTTGCCTAACCTCAGGCACTACTCGGTGCTGGCCGACCTGATCGTTCGCGACGATTTCCGCTACCGTGAACACGGTATCCTGGATCGAACCCATCTGCGCTTCTTCACTCGACGCAGCGCCATCCGCCTTTTCGAGGAACAAGGCTTCAAGGTGATATCCAGCCGCCCGGAAGTGGCCGGGCGACTGTCGCGCCTGCTGAGCCGGGCGAGCTTCGGTCGTGCAGATGGGTTCGCAGCGTTTGCCTATAACTTCCAACTTCGCAAAGCAAGCGCATGCGCATCCTGATAGACGCACGCAAGGCATTCGATTCCGGCATCGGAACTTACATCAGATGCGTGCTCCCGCGCGTAATCGATCGCCTTCACACTGAGTCAATCAGCGTGCTGGTCGAACCGGGTGGGCAAGGTCGGCATGACTACCTGCACGGCCATGCAGTCCGATACATCGAGATTCCGGATGCGCCGCTCGGCCTGAAGGAGCAGGTGGGACTGCGCCGCGAGACCGCGAAGGCTGATCTGTTCTGGGCCACCAGCCTGGCTCATCCGCTGTTCAGCCGCACGCCGGTCATTGCGACAGTGCACGACGTGGCTCAGCTTGCCATGTCTCGACACACTCCCACTGACTTACTCGTCAAGGCTGCCGCAGGGCTTTACTTTCGAAGCCTGCGCAGCACCGCCCGACTGCTGCTGTTCAATTCGAGCTTCACGCAAGCCGAGTTCATGAAACGGGTTGGACGGCCAACTGCGCAGCATTTGGTGACACCACTCGGTGTGGAGCAGCGGTGGTTTGCCGAGACCGACAAGCCGCGGCGGGCCACCCAAGAATATCCTTACCTCGTGTGCATCAGCAACCTGCGCCCTCACAAAAATCTGCTATTGCTGCTGCGCGCCTTCGAGCAGGTCAGCGATCGCTTGCCCCATCGGCTTGTCTTGGTTGGCAAGTCCGAGGGATTTCGAAGCGGCAGCCGCGAAGTGAGCGCCATCATCACCCGGCTCGCGCATCGCATCGACTTCACAGGCTTCCAGCCCGACCCCGAGCTGCGCAGCTGCGTGGCCGGTGCGGACGCACTTGTCGTGCCCTCGCTCTACGAAGGTTTCGGTCTTCCGGCACTGGAGGCCATGGCCTCCGGCACGCCCGTCATTGCCGCGCGGGCAGGTGCGCTTCCCGAGGTTTGTGGCGACTGCGCCCTGTTCTTCGATCCATTTTCCGTGCAGGAGCTGGCCGAGCAGTTCCTGGTGCACACGCAACGCAGCGACGACCATCGGAATGCCCAGCGGGCATGCGGACTTGAGAGGGCCCGTCGGTTCGATTGGGACCACACCGCCGAACTCACGGCCGTTGCCATTCACGCTGCTTTGCGCCCCGCCCATTGATGCAAACGTCAACCCCGGAATCACCCCCGACCCGATCGATCGACACGACATCGAACATCGCGCCGCTGCACGTCGGCAAAGTCATTCCGCCTCCTTATGCAGGCATTGAGGCCCATGTCGATACCCTGCTGCGCAGCTTGGTCGGACACGCCCGCCCGACCCTGGTAGCCAGCCGGTTACCGGGCCAAGACCTCTCCGGGCGGGATTGGCCCTATCGATTGCTCCCCGTAGCATGTCACGGGATCCTGGCTTCGGTAGCCCTGAGCCCGGGCATGCTCAGTACGATACGTCGCGAATTCAGGAGTGGACGGGCCAATCTGCTGCACTTGCACGCGCCAAATCCCTGGGGGGATCTTGCCGCACTGGTGCAGCCGGCAAGGGTACCGGTGGTGATGAGCTGGCACAGTGACATCGTTCGGCAGAGACGTCTGCTCGCGCTCTATGGTCCCGTACAACGTCGTGCCCTGGATCGATCCGATCGCATCGTCATATTCACGCCGGCACACTATGACAGCTCGACCCAGTTGCGCGGACCCGGCGTCGACAAGAAGATCGCCGTTATCCCGATGGGCATCGACTTCACCCGACTCGACGACACTGCGAGCGATCCCGAACTGATCTACGGCATCGATCGGTGGGCACTACAGCGCCCGATTATCCTGACCGTAGGTCGGCACATCTACTACAAAGGTTACGAGTACCTGTTGACGGCGCTCTCCAAACTGCGGTCGGATGCCGTGCTTTTGATGGTCGGCACTGGCCCGCTAACCGGAAACCTGCAGGCCCAGGTGAGCGAGCTCGGGCTGTCGGATCGGGTCAAGTTCCTCGGCGAGGTGGACACTCCCCAACTGGTCAGCCTATTGCACCGGTGCGACCTGTTTACACTGCCGTCGATCGAACCCTCGGAGGCCTTCGGCATCGCATCGGCGGAGGCGATGGCCTGCGGCAAGCCGACCGTGGTGTGCGACCTGGGCAATGGGGTCAACTATTTGAACAAGGACGGTGTGACGGGGCTTGCCACGGCGCCCCGAAACGTGGGGGCCCTGGTCGAAGCGCTCGACACCCTGGCCCTTGACGTCTCGCTGCGTGAGCGCATGGGCCTGGCCGCCCGTCAATGGGTTCGCACGGAATTTTCGACCGATAGGATGCGCAATCTCACTCTGGATCTCTACCGCTCGCTCCTGTGAACAGCAGCAACGCACGGCCAAGCGGAGACATCGGCTCGTCAGCCCCTGTAACTGCGCTCGCGTTCTACTTGCCGCAGTTCCATCGCGTCCCCCAGAACGATCTATGGTGGGGCGATGGCTTCACCGAATGGACCCATCTGTCGCGCGCCCGGACGTGGTTTCCAGGTCATCGAGTACGGCGCCCGGTACCGCCGCTGGGCAGCTATAACCTGCTCACGCCCGGTACGATGGAGATGCAGTACCAGATCGCGCAGTCGCACGGCCTCCATGGATTCCTGGTCTGGGACTATTGGCTGGGCGGAGGCCGCCAACTTCTCGAAAAGCCGATTGACCATGTCCTGACCCAAGGCTTGGCCTTTCGCTATGCCTTGGCGTGGGCCAACCATTCCTGGACCGATCGACTGCGCAGTCGCCGCCTGGTGGAACAGCAGTACCTGGGCAGGGCAGACTACGAAGCCTATTTCGATCGGTGCTTGCAGCACTTTGTCAGCGACCGCTACATCCGTGTCAACGGCAAGCCTCTCTTTTTCATCTACAAACCCGCAGATATCCCCGACTTCGACAGATTCGTTGACATCTGGCGTGAACGCGCCCACCGCCGTGGCCTGGGGGGCCTGTTCTTGGTGGGTGATTACATTGCGCGCAGCGAGGTGCCCAGCGCGAATCTGGACGCCTATTCAAACGCCTTTGGCTTCTGGACGAACTGGAAGAAGCTCGGTCCGAATATCGTCAAGGAAAAATTGAGGACATTGGCAGGCATCCAGACCGCTCCTCAACGCTTTGATTTCGCACGCATGTTGCGCGATTTCATCCCGTCGAATCCCCCTCCAAACTATGTACCCACCGTCTTCACCGGTTGGGACACCACCCCGCGCCATGGACGCAACGGAGTGATATTCGACGGGCTCACTCAAGCATCATTCCGAGCCCATCTGGCACTGTCGAAGCCTCAGTTGATGCGGGCGGATGCTCACCAACGCATCCTCTTGGTCAAGTCATGGAACGAGTGGGCAGAGGGCAACCTGCTGGAGCCCGACAGCGTATTTGGAGACGACCTGCTGAAAGTTCTCGGGTCATTTCTGTCGGAAATCAATCGCGATTCCGCCTCGCCATCGGCCGAAGCAGCCTGTGGGCTCTGTCCCCGACAGAGCCGTTCGACCGTACCGTTCAAATGACGCCGCCCCGGTCGTACACCTCGCGGAATCCAGTGATCAGGCAGGTCATCCGCCTCCTTGACCGATTGCTCGGATTGACCAGTCGCCGCAAGCCCTTGTCGGAGTGGCCAAGGCCCGACGATCGCCAGCCAGCGCGAATCCTCGTCTGCAATCAGTCGCATCTGGGAGACGCGATCTTGGCCACGGCGGCGCTCCCTGCCCTGAGGCGAGCATTCCCCAGGGCAGAAATCGGCGTGCTGGTGCACCCGGCATCGGCTGTTGTCTTTTCAGGGATGGCCGAGGTCAGCCGGATTCATACCTTCGAGCACACCCTCCTGAACCGGCGCAAGGAGTCGATATCGCGAACACTGTGGCGGCATTGGCAGAGCCGACGGGTTGCGATTCAATCAATTCGCGCTGCACGCTATGACATGGCAATCGACCTATACCACTACTTTCCCAACAGTATTCCGTTGCTGAGGGCAACGCGCATTCCATACTGTGCCGGATGGACCAGCGGTGGCTTCGGACCTTGGCTGAACCTCGCCCTGGACGATGTGGACGCTCCGATGTATATCCTCGATCGCCATGCGCTCCTGCTGGAGACGGTGCGGCCAGGCTTTGGCATGCGTTCCGCGCTCGACCGACCGATGTTGGGTATCTCCGATGCATCTAGGCATGAATGGCTGGAATTGGCAGGCCAGCATGGACTCACAGGCGACTTCATCGTGTTGCATATCGGTGCGCACGCCACCCTGCGACGCTGGCCTAGCGAGAAGTGGCTCGAATTGGCAAAGGGGCTGCGCGAACGCGGCCACGCTGTCGTGCTGCTGGGGCTGGGTCAGGCCGACGATGCGATCGCCGGTGAACTCGCGATTGCTTGCCCGGGCGTGGTCAATCTATCCAGCCAACTAAGCTGGAATGGGCTTCTCGCCGCCGTCTCTCAGTGCAGCCTGCTCGTTTCCCACGACTCCGCGGCCGCTCATCTGGGCGCTGCATTTGAACGGCCCCGAATCTGTCTGTCCGCCGGCATAAACGATGCCCAGGTGTGGCTCCGTCCGTCCCGGAAAAGTCTGGTGCTGATGAAGCCCGTCCCATGCGCGCCCTGCTTTCGCTCCAGGGGTTGCGCATCGATGGAGTGCATTCGCAGTATCGAAACTCATGCTGTCCTGCACGCGTGTGGTCAGTTATTGGAAGGAAACAGGTCTGAAGATACGCAGTTCACCGGCTCGTCAACCTCTCCCTACTTCATTGCCTCCAAGCCGTCGCAGCAGCCTGGTATCACTGGCAGCCAGCGACTTCTTCCGAATCAAGGCAAAGACAATTTCCGCGACATAGCGACTCGCAAGCAGGGTACGGATCAAGGCGAGCCGGATTCGACTCAGCGGATTCCTGGAGAATAAGACCATTGAGCGTGGCAGGAAGTCGAGCGCATAACCATGGCGCTGCGCCACCCACCGCAACGCATCTCGCGAGTAGAAAAATACATGTTGACTCTCTGGGCGGACCCAGATAATTCCAGTCGGGTCCATGGGAGTCGAACACCTCGGTTGATATCAAGATATGTTTCATGCCGATTTCGAAAAGAGCGGCCACGTCCTGCGAAGGTTCCGCAAAATGCTCGAAAACCTCGAAACAGGTTGCCATGGCATAGGTTATCCCCTGGATAAATCCGAACCCAGCAGCGAAATGGTTGGGGACGAATTTGTCATACGAATACGCATCGATACCTGCATCCCGGAGTAGTGCGTGCCAGCAAGCCGGGCCCTCCTTCCCAATGATCACCTTGTCCCCGGGTCGTATGGCTTCACCGAGCGTCGCCAAAAAAAATACCGCGGTCCGCCCATAGGTCGTTCGCTCGACAGCACCCGTGTCGAGATCGGGCTGTTCATCGCCAGGTCTCCGGGTCAACCGATACACCTCATCCAGCCAGTAGGGCATTTCCGTCTGGAGAGATTTGCAGACTGTGCACTTGTAATAACACACGCGGTCCCCATCGGTGTCGACCCGTGCAAACGAAAAGCCCGCTTCGCCTGCGCACAGTCGGCAAAGAACTGGAGGCTCCAGACCGTCGTCGTAACTGTCATCTGAACAGATCCCTTGTGCCTGGTCGACGATTGAGCACCCAGTCATGAGTTTGCCAAAACTCGCTTACCGAACCGAACTGGATGGGCTCCGGGGCATCGCGGTGCTGACGGTGATGATTTTCCACGCCGGCGTCGAGAGCTTCAAGGGCGGGTTCTTGGCGGTCGACATGTTCTTCGTGTTGAGTGGCTATCTCATCACGCGGCTCGCCGTGCTCGACTTGCAAGCGGGGAAGTTCACGGTAGCCGACTTCATCTCGAGAAGGTTCAGGCGCATTGCGCCGGCCCTCTGCCTTTCCCTGTCCCTGACAATCCCTTTTGCGCTGATTCTGCTGCCAATGCGTGACCTGAAGGCGTTCAGCGAGACGATCCTGAGTGTCCTGACTATTTGCTCCAATATCTATTTCTGGCGGACGATGTCCTATTTCGATCCCGCCACGGAATTGAATGCGTGGATTCATGCGTGGAGCCTGTCGGTTGAAGAGCAGTTCTATCTGGCCTATCCGCTGGTACTCCTGCTGTCGTTTCCGCAGCGGCGGCGGCACGCTGCGAAGCACGCTTTGGCTGGGCCTGGTCGGCAGTTTCGCATTGTCGGTGTGGGCCACCTATTATTCGCCCGTCGCCGCCTTTTACCTGCTGCCGACCCGAATTTGGGAATTCTGCCTCGGAGCGCTTTTGGGGGCACGTTCGGCCCGGACGGCAATTGCCGACTCCCGTTCGCCTGCATCCCAACATACACGCGACGCGCTGGGATGGCTCGGCCTGCTCGTGTACGGGGCGACCATTGCCATGGAGCCGCTGTACAGGGGGCACGACTGGGTGGGTCATCTGGGCTCTGCAGGTGCCACGGCCATGCTCCTGCAGTTCAGCCACGCGGGCGGTGGCGTGGGTCGCCTGCTCTGCTTGCCTGGCCTCAACCACGTGGGCCTGTGGAGCTACAGCACCTATCTGCTCCATCAACCGGTCTTCGCCTACATGCGGCACGCCAGTGCAGAGCCGGTGGCCAGCACGACGCTCCTTGCCGTGGTGCCAGCGGTGATCGGCGCAGCCTATTTCGGATGGCGTTTCATCGAGACACCGTTCCGGAATCCACGGCGCATTTCGGGCCGCTGGATGTTGTGTTGGACCATCAGTCTGTCGTCCGTGGTCGCCGTGTTCGGCTTGTCCGGCTGGTTGACCAATGGCCTGCCTGGCCGCTATACAGAGCCCGACCGTCGAATACTGTCGTTCCTGGACACGGACTTTCGACCGAGCTACCGCGCCGGCACGTGTTTCGTCGAGCTGAAGCACCGGTCTTCGATGCCGCTGTTTGATGCCTGCGATTCCCCTGGCCTCTCCGAGCTGACAATCATCGGAGACTCCTACGCCGCCGCGCTCGCGGCCGGTCTGCGGGCCAATGGCCGGGTCCTCACGCAATGGACGGTGTCGGGCTGTGTTCCCACATTCCTGCCGACCGCTAATCATGTGACTGGTTGCGGCCAGGCCTACCAGGAGATCCTTGCCCGACTGACGCGTCAACAGCCGGCCCAGTTGATCGTCCATGCTCATTGGCTGCATCACCAAAAATCGATCGAAGGTCGGGCGCCGGTCGAGTCGATGCTCCGTCTGCTGGCCGAGCGCCTGCCGAGCACGCGCATATGGCTCGTCGGCAACACGCCGAATTGGTATGGCGGGTTGCCGCGGCGCATGGTCAACGAGGGGAACGTGCTTGAGGCGGGCTTGCGGATGGTTCCGTCGCAGCAGGATGCACTGGGTGCCATTGATCGAAACCTTGCTGCCGCAGCACATGATACCCGTACACGCTTTCTGTCGATGCGGGACATCCTTTGCAACGCACGAGGCTGCGAGGCCACAGCCACAGCCACTGATGGATCGATCGTCCCCTCCAGTTGGGACGAGGGCCACTTCACCGACGCCGGCGCTCGGCGGGTGGGCGCGGCTTTGTGGGCCTCAATGCCGCCAGTGCTCAACCGGTAGCGTGCACCAGTTCCGCGACAGTCGTGGTGCCTTCGACGACGTGGGCCATCCCGCTGAGCAGCAAGCCATCGTCCGTTTCGCGACCCAGGCAGTGCAGGAGTTCATCCTCCCGGGCTCCTTTGGCCACCAAACTGGTCAGCGGCCCTTCGATTGGAATCAGGTCGTAGATGGCGATGCGCTCGAAGTAGCCAGTTTGCGCGCAATGCGCACAGCCACGTGGCTGCTTGAGCGTCGCAACGCAAGTCGGGTTGTGTCGATGCCAAGACTCCACGAGCGCCAGCGTTGCAGCATCGGGCGAGTCAAGCGGCTCGGCGCATTGTTGGCATAGCTTGCGCACAAGCCGCTGTGACATCAGTCCGCGCACACTCGCCGAGATCAGGAACGGCTCGATCCCCATGTCGACCAGGCGCGTTACGGCACCGATCGCGCTATTGGTGTGCAGGGTAGAAAAAACCAGGTGCCCGGTCAGCGACGATTGGATCGCAATGCGCGCAGTTTCCTCGTCGCGAATCTCGCCGACGAGGATGACGTCTGGGTCATGCCGCAGAATCGAGCGCAACGCGCCGGCAAATGTGAAGCCGATATCCGCATTCACCTGCAATTGGGTGATGCCGGGAATCTTGTATTCGACCGGATCCTCGACTGTGATGATCTTCTTGGTCCGATCATTGGCAAGTTCGAGCGCGGTATACAGCGTCGTGCTCTTCCCCGAACCGGTCGGGCCGGTGACAAGCACGATGCCATTGGGATACGCGACCAAGTCTCGAAGGTAAGGGCCTGACTCATTCCCATGCCGAGATCCTGCAAGCGAACGGGCTTGCGCTCCTGGCGCAGCAAGCGCAGCACGATCGACTCCCCGGCCGATCCCGGCAATACCGAGACGCGGATATCGAAGCTCTCGCCATTGACGCGGGCATTGATCCGTCCATCCTGCGGCATGCGGCGTTCGGCGATATCGAGATTGGAGAGAATCTTGACACGGCAAGCGACCGCATCGAACCGGTCTCGGGGCTGCAGCGACTGCACCAGCATCTCGCCATCGACCCGAACACGGACGCAAGAATTCGCTTTCCGCGGGTTCGATGTGGACGTCCGATGCGCGTTGCGTGACCGCCTGCGACAGGATCGTATTGACCAACTCGATCGTCGGGCCCTCTTCGGCCAGCTCGCGCAACGCCTTCAGGTCGTCGGATGCCGACCTGGGTCACCGGCCCCAATCTGCGGCCGCTGGCGCAGATCCGCTTCGTACATCGACGGCGGCACAACACCGCATTTGAAAGCGCTGCCCAGCAGGCGCGACCTTGCGCCCGACCAGCGTCGACGACCTCGGCGGCCAGTTCCTCGCGCACCGCCGACCCACCGCGTTGGTCCTGCCTAGACACCACTGCAGCCTTCAGTCGCGACTCAGGCCCGGCGCGACACCGAGCATCGGTCTCGCTCCGTCGCCGGCCCGCCCGGCGATCTCGTCGGTATCGCCAGGTCGGCGAGCAGCCGCACGCCGCTGTAGGCCGCTAGAGCGCCGCATACAGCGGCACCTCGGCCACCGCATTGAGGCGCAGCAGGCCGGCGACACTGGACGCCGTTCTGCTTCGACAATGACGCCGCGCGGCGTGCCGATTCGATGGATATCAGCTGCTGCTCGACCAGGTGATCGAGCAGCGCCGACTGGTCGAGGCGGCGCCAGCCGGTGGCGGCCGGATCGGCGATCGCATCAGCCGCCCGACCGGACGGATTGACTGGCGTGGTGGCTACCCGGATGGCTGACAAGTGAGCGATCTGTGATGCTGGCGGAATGACGGTTTCACCGCGCCTGCGCGGCGAGCGCGAGCTTGATCTCGCGCGGGTTACGAACCAGCGGCCCTGCGCGAAGGCCAGCAAGGTCAAGCTCTCGGGCCGATCCGAATGTCGAAGTCCACCGTTGCTGTCGGCGAGCGCCCCGGGATCCAGACGCTCGGCAACACAGCGTCACTTTCTCCGCAGGCACTGGCGGGTGCTGTGGACGGTGAATAGACGCTGGCTCTGAACAGGACCAGGTGAGAGGTCCGCGGAATTTCACGCTTGACGTTGCGCGGTACCGACCGGGTAGAACCACCTCGGGCGCATCGATCAGGAGGTGTCCACTGCGCTCGGCCTGTCCGGCTCCGAGCACGGCGATCGCCTGCTGTGGTTGGCGGCATCGACCAAAGCGGCCGAGGCGAAACGGTACTTGCGCTTCGACCCTGATGGAATGAGCGAAGAGCAGTAGGCCAACGATGAGGAGATTCAATCGCGCCGTACGCCAGTCGGTTGCAAGGCGGCGAGTGTCGCAAACAGCGGATCATCTTCATTTCAGAATTGGTTGAATCAAACCCGATCATCGCTGAATTTCGGATTCGAAAACAAACAGGGAAGGCAAAGCCTTCCCTGTTTCAGGTTTCAGCGCCTGCTACGCGGCGCCGAACCCACTCACGGTCTTGCCGACTCCATCAATTGGTGATGACGGTCTTCGACACGGTTTCGGACGCTGGCTCAGCGTACGGCCATCCTTCACGATGTCGAACTGTGCGTCCTGGTCGATGTGATCGCGGTTGGACGAGTCGACATTGACGAAGTCCGCACCCTGGCCACCCGAGATCTCGGCCAGCACACCCTTGCCTGCGTGGTAGACATAGTTCTGTACGCGGATGGTGGACGTATCGGCCGAGACGCGAACCGGATCGTCTTGGTGGTCGGGCTTGGCGTTGTTGACCTCGGCGGTCGGATTCGCCACGTCGTTGGACAGGTTGTTGAACACCGTGGTCGCCATCACGTAAGTTGCGGCGCGGGCAGCCAGGTTGGCCAGCGTGCCCCACTTGCCGTACTTGCCATCTTCGTGAATGAACTGACCTTCGACGACAGCTGGTTCCGTCTCGCTGTTGTTGATCAGGCGGAGAATACCGATATAGTCGCGCTCGTCAGCACCCAGGTTCAACGCATGCCGATGGCCGGAACCGAGTGCAGCTGGAAGTTGCGAACATCGACCTTCACGCCACCGTAGATCTTGGCGAAGTTGCTCGGGCAGCTCGCAATGTTCTGCTCGGTCATGTCATCCTTGAAGACGCGAGCGACCACGGAATCCTTGGTGAACGTGAATGTCGGTACCGTGGTTTCACCGGTAACCGTGTAGCACACGCGGAAGCCTTGCTTCAAGATCGTGTCTCCTGCTGCTGCTGGAGTGACGTTATCGGCCAACGATTGATTGCCAGCCAGGACGCCAGCACTTGTCAGGGCAGCCGTGAAGTCTGCACGAGTGAAGCGCCACTCATAGACTCCCGGCGAAGTCTGGAACAGAGTCGTGCCCGGCACAGCAACCGGGTTACCACCTGCGGTCAGCGGGCAAGCTGTAGTTGTCGAGATGCCACCATTGGCCGGGCCCACGACCGCCTGCAGGAACATCGAGAAACCGGTGGGCAAGAACTCGAAGTTTGGCCGGGTAGCGAATGTCAACGTGACCGCAGTTCCGGTCGAAGCGACGTCGACACCGCCATAGATGTTGCCGTCGGTGGCGATGCGAGGAACGGGCGGATCACTGAACTCACCAAAGTCGCGCTGCAGCGGCGCCGGAAGCAGCTTGTCCGACGGCTCTTCGTCGTAACCCGGCGTCAACGGACCGACTTGACGACGGAAACCGAAGATGTCGTTATCGGTCAGCCGGTCTTTGCCACTGGCAATATTTCCGAAGATCAGGCTACCCAAAACCGCCGAACGCTCGTCTCCCGAGGTGCGCCGCTCTGGAAAAGTACCGGCGCGAGCTCCACTCCCAGCAGGCCCAACAATGCCAGGCAGTGCGATCGGCGCTTGAATGATCGCATTGATAGGACCATTGACCGAATTGTCAACCGTATACAAACCAGTACCGTTGCCACCCCAAATATTGGCAACGTCGGTCGTGGTCGGCTTGAACGAGAAGCGCCCGCCGCCCGTGCCACCAACGCCGTTGACCGGGGTGGAGCCCAAATTGGTCTGGAAGCTGTTGGTCGTCTGGATCAGGCGGTCTGCTGCCTTGAATCGACGCGAACGAATGTGTTCTTCAACGGAATGATGTAGCTGGAAACATTCGCAGCTGCTGATTGTTGCCGACCGTATCTTCCTGCGAAACCGTGGCCGGATCGTTGTTGCCGGAAACAGCCGCAGATCGATGCGTCCCTGCGGAGTTGGCGTGCAAGCGGCAGCGGTGCCACGTCAGTCGGCAGGGTCAGGCCCTGCAGGTTGTAGATCAGTCGGATACTGGCTCAGCGGTGGTATAGGTGTCGTCAACCCCGCCGCTCCGGCCACCGAATTCACGTGATAGTCAGACGTAGGGGTGAGCGGATCCTTGAAGGCCGAGAAAGTCAGTGCCAATTTGTTCAGATTCAAGCCGTCGGCGGTGTTGTTGACCACTTCGAACACATAGGTGACCGAGGTTCGACCCCGCTGGCAGTGAACGGGCGTCCAACGATCGTGTCGCCAGCCTCGACCGGAGCAGCCTGATCGCATAACCGGCCAGCCGGACGTTCGCTCAGCACCGCAACGCACCGCGACCTCGCGGGTCACACCGGCGCATTCGGCGACGGCCAAGATGCTGGCAGCCTGGATGGTACTGGGCAGATGCACGCCCGATGCCTGGGTCGTGACCGGCGTCACGAGGCGCGAAATCAGCGCGAACACGTGCCGGATTGACAGCCCACTGGGCGCCGCCGGCCAGATTGACCGCGATCTTGAAGATCTGGCGCGAGGCCGCGGAACGCCACCCCGTACTGATAGGTGAACGCAGGAGCCCGGATACGCGTGTCGATGTCGCCGATCCCGGTTCGGAAAATCGTCTCAGCGGCGATCATCGGTACCAGACGAGTTGAGCGTGGCCGCCGTTGCCAGACCGGCGACAGCGAACAAGCTGGCAACCGCGGCGGCAACTTGCAACTTCTTCATTGTCTTCATTGAATCACCTTTTGCTTGGTTTTGTAACCACGGCGCCCACCCCGCTCCGACCAGGAGGAGTCCCACCGCATCTCTACAGCCTCTGGCCATGGCCATCACGGGCCAATGCCTTACGGACTGTTGCAACGAGTGTATGCCAGCGAAAATCTTACGGAGCAACAGGGCATTCGCCGTGAAACGTCGACAAGTTCGTGAAAAATCCCCCATTGAGGGGGGTCACCGGTCGTTGCGCTGAGCAACGAATCGAAGGGCAAGCTGACCTGAGCACTAGCACTGCCGCGCGGCTCAACCGACGCCTGGCCAGCGATACCCGCCCGACCCATCCATGCCCGAGTTCTCCTTTACGGCCGTCGACCGCCGCGGCGGCGCCAGCGCGGCACGCTGAGCGCCGATCGAGCGCCGCCGCGGCAGGCGCTGCTTGCGGAACGCCAGCTGCAGCCGATCTCGCTGACGCCGGCCGAGGCCGCCGGCCGCAGCGAGCACGGCGCGCTCGGGCGCCAGCGCGCGGCAGAGCCAGCGGCGACGCGCTCGCGCTGCTGATCGGCGAGATCGCGACCCTGCTCGAGGCCGGCGTGCCGCTGGCCGAAGCCGTCGCCACGCTGGCCGATGCGCACGGCGACGACCATCCGCTGAGCCTGGTGCTGCAGCGCGATCCGCGGCGGCAGCTGCATTCTCGGACGCGCTCGCAGGACAGCGGCATGGAGCTGCCGGTCTACGTGCTGCAGCTGGTGCGTGCCGGCGAGTCGACCGGCAAGCTCGGCGCCGCCATGCGCGCCGCGTCGGCTGCACCTCGAGGCCGAACTCCAGTTTGCGCAGGAGGCGCGCAATGCGCTGCTCTATCCGCTGGTGCTGATCGGCAGCGGCATGCTGGCCACGCTGGTCATGTTCGTCTTCGTCGTGCCGCGCTTCGCCGCCGTGCTCGACAACCCGAAGGCCGATCTGCCGTGGATCAGCAAGCTGGTGCTCGGCCTCGGCCTGTGGCTGACCCAGCACCAGGTGGTGGTCGGCGCCGATCGCGCGGTCTGCTCGTCGTCGCCGCGGTCTGGGCCGTCGCGCGCAGCCGAGGTGCGCCAGGCGCGCCTGGGAGCTGGCGTCGCGCATGCCGGTGCTCGGCCCCTGGACCCTGCATGCCGAGACTGGCCCGCTGGGCTCGCTGTTCGCGCGTGCTGCTGAACAGCCAGGTGCCGCTGCTGACCGCGCTCGGCCAGGCCAACCAGACGCTGCGCCGGCGCGCCTGCGGGCCAGCGCCGATGCTGGCGCTGGCCGAGGTGCGCGGCGGCAAGGCGCTGAGCCAGCGCGCTGGCCGACCATGCGACTGCTCGATGCGGCCGGCCTGAACCTGATCCGCGTCGGCGAGCGCGCCGGCTCGCTCGGGCAGACGGTGGCATCGCTGGCGCGCATGCATACCACGCAGAGCCAGCTGCGGCATGAAGCGGTTCCTGGTGCTGCTCGAACCGCTCACGATCCTGCTGATCTCGGTCGTGCTCGGCGGCATCATGATTTCGGTGATGCTGGCCATCACCAGCCTGACCAATGTGCTTTGAGCGCGCATACACTCGGCTTTGCGAAAGCTCCGCCGTTCAGTGCCTGCCCTCCTCTGTCCGTCCGATGCCCCGTCGTCGCCGCGACCTGACGCGCGGCTTCACGTTGCTCGAGATGCTGGTGGTGATGGTGATCATCGGCCTGCTCGCCGGGCTGGTCGGACCGCGCCTGTTCGGCAAGGTCGACGCGTCGAAGGTGCAGACCGCGCAGACGCAGATCAAGATGCTGCGCAGCGCGGTCGGCATCCTGCAGCTCGATATCGGCATCGCATCCGCCGCCGGACCAGGGGCTGAAATGGCTGACCGAGCCGCCGGCTGACGAGCAGCTGAAGGCGCAGTGGAAGGGACCCTATATCGACGGCAAGCTGCCGCTCGGATCCCTGGGGCAACCCCTATGTCTACAAGGTGCCCGGCGTTAACGGCCAGCCTTTCTCGATCCTCTCCTACGGGCTCGACGGCAAGGAAGGCGGAGAAGGCCTGGCCGCCGACCTCGTGCAGTGACCGGCAGCCGGCCGCGTACTGCGTCGCCAGGTCCTGGTGCGATGCAGCTGCCGCGGCTTTACGCTGCTCGAGATGATGGTCGTGATGGTGCTGCTGGGCCTGCTGACCACGCTGGTGCTGCCGGCCATGCAGCGCTGGCACGACGCGGTGCAGGCGCGCGCGCGTCGCCGCCATCGTCGAGGCGCTGCACGCTGCGGCGTTTGCCGCGCCTGCCAGCCGCAAGAAATTGATCATGGACACACGAAGTTTTTCCCCGGCAGCGCCACCTGCCGCAGTGGCATCCGGCGCTTCGGGCGTCCGAAGCACCAGCGAACCCGAGCCGAGCGATCTGCCGGCGGTTGACATTCAGCGGCAAGTGCTTTCCCTTCCGTTGCCGACGGGATGGTCCACCGAAAGCGTATCGCCGGCGGCGTTTCTCCCCAACGGCCTGTGCGTTCCTGGCTATGCAGCCTTGCGAACGGAACGGGCTGCATCAATTCGCATTGACGTACGCGGTCCGGTATGTTCGATTACTTCAGGCAACACCGCCCCGCAATGAGGCGTCGATCAGAGACGGGCGGATTCAGCCTGATCGAAGTTCTGGCTGCCATGGTGATCTTCAGCGCAGGCGCGGTAATCCTCTTCGGTTGGATCGCGCAGACCGCGGACAGGCTCGGACGCCTCGGCACCGAACAACAGCGTTTGTTCGGTGAATTGACCGGGCTCGAATATGTGCGCACCCTCAATCCGATGCAGCGGCCAGCCGGTCAAATAACGATCGGAGATGTTTTAGTTCGCTGGAACGCAAAAGGTGTCGGCGACGAAAGCGCGGTGCATTCCGGGGGATCCCAGGGCCGCTATCTAGTAAGACTGTATGAAGTCGATGTCATCACAAATGTCGGTGCTGCCGCCGAAGCAGTTAGATCCGTTTTCCTCGCAGGCTGGCGAGAGCGTTCGGTCGCGGCGGCATCCCCGAGTTTTGACAGTCTGCTGCGCAATGCGCCGTCCCCTAGTCCGCCTGCGACCAATGCACCGACCCGGCCATGATCCGCACAGCAGGCAGGCCGGCCTCACGCTGGTCGAGTTGCTTGTTTCGATGTTGATTCTCGGCTTCGTGTTGACACTCGTCTCGGAAGTCGTATTCCAGGTCGCCCAGATATCGCGTTCCGCCCAGGCGGTGACGGCGAAACTGTCGACGCGCTGGTCGGGAGGGTGGGCTGCAACTGCCGTGATCTCGAATCTGGTAGCGCCAAAGGAAGTGCCCGACGACCAGCTTTTCCTGGGCGGTTCGTCGCGTCTGTCGGGGTACACGACCCAATACGGAGCCCCAGAAAATTTAGGGGTCCGGGCGTTTGCGTTCGAACTTCGTCCTGCACGCGAGGCAGCCACGCGCAGCGACCTGGTGGCCATCGACGGCGATGCCTTCGGTACGCCCGCTGCGGAATCGCTGATAGCGACCTTCGATGGCCGGGTGGAATTCGCGTTCGTTGACGCGGCGGGGGTGATCACGCCCGTTTGGCCCGCGGTGACAGTCGCTGCCAGCCGAGATGCTGCGAGTCTGCCCAGCGCCGTGATTGTCCGCGACCGCGGCTCGCAGAACGCCGTGATGTGGTACGGATTCCAGGGTGAAACGATCCGATCCGCCATCCAAGGCAATCCGTTCGCGCCGGCGCCATGAAAACGCTGCGCCTTCCTTCCGAAAGCTCCCCTCGTCCTGCCCGTCGCGCGTCAGGTGACGGCTTTGCCCTGGTCATCGTGTTGTGGGTACTGGCAGGCTTGACCGTGGTGGCGGTCGCAGTCGCAGCCTCCGCAAGGGTCGGCAACGAGGCAACCAAGCTGTTGCGGGACCGAGTGAACGCCGAGGCCGCCTTCATGAGTACCGCTGCGCGGATCCAGGTCATCGCTTCAACGTCGCGTTCGAACTTCAATGGATACGAAGGGCTGCGGGGCAGACTATTTCTGGATGGCCGCCTGACGGAAATTGGCGCTGGCGAACAGGTAATCCTGCAGGACTCGCGAGGCCTGGTCAACTTGAACAACGCTTCAACTCAGCAGGTGCGCCAGCTGTTGGTGCAGTGCGGCGTCAATGCCGCGGATGCAAATGCGCTTGCTGATGCATTGGAGGACTACATCGACATTGACGATCTCAAGCGACTAAATGGTGCAGAGGCCTTCGATTATCGCCTGCGCGGTGGCCTGCCACCGCCTCGCAATGCGCCGTTGTTGAGCCGGGAGGAGCTATGGCGAATTCAAGGTTGGCCCGATATCCGGCGCGTATGGGACGAACGTGGCTGCAGCAACGAGGTAATCACCCAAGGCACGGACAGTGGCTACAACCAGAACACGGCAACCTTGTCCGTCATGCTTTCCAACGGCGTCGAGCGGCCCATTGCGCAAGGGATCCTGGAGACCCGCTCTGGCGGGATCATGACGGGCCAATCGCGAGTGGAGGGTGATCCGAACGACTTCTTCCTGTTGATGCGAACGCGGGGCCGGGTGGGGGAAACGATGCGGATTCGTCACAGCCTGCCCTTGATAGAATGGGAGTTGGAGTACGCATTGGAGCTGACACCAAGTCGCCCGGGCGGTCCTTGGCGGTTGCACGAAGTTCGCTACGTTGGCAAAACTCCATTTGCGACGAAGCCTGCCCTTACTGCAAAGTTTCCGCCCGTCGACTACTCCCCCAGCGAGCAAGAGAGAACCCAATCGAATGCGCCACCCGCTTTACCGTTTGGAAACTGAGGATGCCGGGCGGCTTGCGCTGCGGGCTAGCGGGCAACGAAGTTGGTTGTTGACCGTCGTCGTTCCACGTGCGGTCTGCGTTTTCGAACAAGTGCCGTGCGCTGGCGTCGCTTGGCACGAACGAAGTAAATTCGCGGCATTGCAGATCCTGCGAGTCGGTCCCTTTGCGAACACCGGAGCTTGCGCGGCTGTACGGAACAAGCGACTGATGATGTGGCTGTGGGATGCTGACGAGGTCAACGCCGCCATCGCCGCGGCCGGAGTCAGTCCGACGGCCTGTACGGTAGTGGCTGAGCCGCTGATGTTGTTTGTGCCCAGGCAATCGGGACCATTCGACTTAGTCTGCCAAGGCGGAATCGACCATCTGGAGCTCGACGGTGGCGCAATTCGGCAGGCCCGCTGGGAACCACATGGCCCCGGACGCAGACTTGCGCGGCCGGATCTGTTGCCGCGCCCCTGGGCGACAATCCTGAGTGGGCGGCATCTGTCTGCTGGGGGCGTCCTGGGTTTGTCTCCGCGCGAGCTTGCCGGCGCGACAGTCGGCGTGGTCGCCATCGCAGCGGCCATCCATATGGCCTATTGGGCGGGAAGTCTTTATGGTCTGCAGGCACAAGTCTCCACGCTGGGGCAGGAGCCAGACCGGGAAAAGATCGATCTTGGAGCCGTCAACCAGTTCAAGCAGGCCGAACGTAATGATGCAGCATGGTTATTCCACTTTGCACGCTTGTCGGCCAGCTTGCAGGTCGGGGAGTTGCTTAACGCGCTTGAGAAGCCGATGGAAGCTCACCGGCTGGCGATCAAGGAGCTCGAGGTGCGAAATGACGACCTGCGGCTCACAGTCGCCTCCGTTGGCAGTGACATCGACCTGCCCGCGGTGCTCCTCGCGCTGGAACGTGTACCAGGATTTGACCGGGTTCAGCTGAGGCAAAACAACGATACCGTGCAGGCTACGTATTCGATGCGGCTCACGCATTTCCGAGATTCGGGCAGGTCTATCAAAGGTTCTCCGTGACGGGTCCTTCGAACCATGACAATGCGAGGGAAGAAAAAAGCTGGCTGTGGCCATTGGTCGGCATTGCTGCAGTCCTCGGGTTATGGCTGGGATCAGAAAATCTTCAAGCTCGCGTAGAGCAGTTGAATCAGCAACTGCTTTCCAGCGCCACACAGCCGACCCGCAACTTCGCAGAGATGCTGGCGCACGCGGAGCGTGCCGCGCGCACTGTCGGACAGGAGCGGGCGAACATCGAGGCGGCCTTGCTGGTTTCGGAGCCGATCGAACTGATCCAGACTCGCTTTTTGTACGATTTGCGGCAACGCTGTCAGGCCGCTAGCATCGGCTCCTGCGTGGTTAAGTATGTGGGCGAGTCAGGCGGCTCAAGTGCGGCGACCAGCAACCCTCAAGGCGGTTCGAATGCGAGGGATCGAACAGCTGCCCTTGCTGACCGCACTGCGGCCGAAGTTGGCTTGGAGCAGCTCGGTCTGGCCAATGCCAAGGCGGTGGTCAGCGGCACTTTTCAGACCCGGGAGTTGCTCGAATTCTTCCAGGCACTCACCAATGACCGCAACCGCTCGTTTCGGGTCATCTCGCTTGTGGTCAGGGGTAGTAGTTTCGATGTCGAGATCGAGCAGATTCTCAAACCGAAAGCGGCAGGCAGTGGCAGTTCCTGACCGGCACGACTCGACGAAGCGAACAGCGCTCTGGCACCTGTCCCTGTCCAAAGTGCTATGGGCAGCGGGCCTGCTGGGAGTGGCCTGCGCCGGCGTCTTTGGCTACTTTCAGCACCAGACTCAGGTCTTCGCTCCCGTTGCAAAGTCAGCGAGCAAAGTCGATTCAGAAGATGCCGCCAGACAGGCCTCCGCGCCCAACGTCTCGCCTGGCAAACAAAACATCAACGAAGGATCGCAGCCAAGCCTTTCGGCTGGTCGAACGACCCGTCAAGCCGATTCTGGAAAGGCGGCTCCATTGCGCTGGCCCCTTTGGGAGTTCCAGGTTCGCCAGCCTATTCCCGCGAGGGATCCGCCTCTGACACCGTTGACCTGGCGCCTGATCGGCGCCACGTCGAGCGCGGAAGGTTGGCGGTTGATCATCGTGCGCCAGGGCAAAACAGTCCCGGAGTTCTACAGCACTGGCGATGTCTTGCCCGGCGGCTACGTCGTCGGAACGATCACCGAAGAGGACGTCACCCTGATTCAGGGCAAACGCGCCATGCTGCTCTCTTATATAGGTACCCGATGAAGTTATCCGATTTCGTGCCACTGCGCCCGCCTGGTCGTGCTGCTGCTGGCGCCTGCGCACAGCCGCCGATAGCCTGCCGGGTCCGCTCGACTTTCCGCGCAGCCCGCGCGAGGGAACCCAGATCACCGAGGCGCGCGGCCGCGCCTGACGCCCGAGACAACGTCGCGGTGATGCCGTCCGGGACCGGTCGAGTGGCCGTCTCCGCCGCGTCCAGCCGGCTACGGCCGCAGAGGCGACGGGAGGAACCGGAAGACGTCTCGATGGCGATCGAGCAGACGCCGCTGCCGATGTTCATCCAGATCCTGTACGGCAACGTGCTGAAGCGGCCGTATTCGGTCGACCCGGCGGTCAATGCGCGCACCGACGTCGTCACCTTCAAGACGTCGCGGCCGATCACCCGCGCGCGGATGGCAGAGTCGCGGTGCAGCTGCTCGCGCAGCTACCAGATCACGGTGCAGGATCTCGACGGCCTGATCCGCATCGTGCCGGCAAACTGCCCGGCGCGCCGCGACTTCGCCGGTGCTGCGCTTCGGCAAGACGCTGCCGCAGACGCCCGAGGCGCTGCGCACCGCGTTCCAGTATGTCGAGCTCGATGTCGTCAAGGTCAACGACCTGATGCACGGTGTTGCGCCAGGTGCTGGGCACCCGCGTCACGGTGCAGGAGGACGCCGGACCGCAATGCGCTGCTGCTGTCCGGCACCCAGGCCGACCTGCGCACCGCGCTCGAGCTGATCCAGTCGCTCGACCAGCCGCGCATGCGCGGCAGCATCGCGCGTCGGCTCACGCCGGCATTCCTCAACGCGCAGCGAATTCAGCAGCCGGCTGGTCGAAGTGCTGACCGCGCAGGGCTATGCGGTCGGTACCGGCGCCGCCGGCAATACGCCGATCCTGCTGATGCCGATCCCGGTGATCGGCAGCGTGATGGTCTTCGCCAACACCGAAGCGTCGATGGAACTGGTGCTGCGCTGGGCGCGCGAACTCGACCGGCCGATCTCGCGCAGACGCAGAACGGCCTGTATACCTATCCGGTCAAATATGCCGACGCGCAGGACCTCGCGACGACGCTGGGCGAAGTGCTCGGATCGCGCGACCGCGTGCGGCGCGCCGGCACCGCTGCCGGTGCGGCGACAGCCGGCCGTCGGCGCCGCAGCCGGCGACGCGCGCCTCGAGCAGCGGCAGCAGCCGCGTCGTCGTCAACAGCGCGACCAATACGCTGATCATCCGCGGCACCAATGCCGACGAATACCAGCAGATCCAGGCGCTGCTGCGCGAGCTCGACCGGCCGGTCAAGTCGGCATTGATCGAGGTCGTCGTCGCCGAATTGCGGCTCGGCGGCAGCCAGGCGCTGGGCATCGAATGGAATGTGCCGACGCGAGCATCAACAGCGGCCACAACCTGATCACCGCCGGCACGCTCGGCCGGCTCGGCATCGGCTCGGGCGGCTTCAGCCTGTCGTTCGGCAACAGCACCGGCCAGATCCTGGCGCAGCTGAATACGCTGGCCAGCAACAACCAGGCGCGCATCCTGTCGAATCCGAAAGTGCATGGCGCGCAACGGCGAGACGGCGTCGATCCAGGTCGGCCAGGAAGTGCCGGTCGTGACCAGCCAGCAGTCGGCCGGCACCGGCAGCCTGCTGGGCGGCACGCAGGTGCTGCAACCAGATCTCGTACCGCTCCACCGGCGTGATCCTGCGCGTGCGGCCGGTCATCAATTCGGGCAACCGGCTCGATCTCGATGTCTCGCAGGAAGTCAGCTCGGCCGCGCGAGACGCGCACCGGCGTGTCTGCGTCGCCGACCATCTCGACCCGGCGCATCGAAACCAAGCTCTCGCTGCGCGACGGCTCGACGGTGCTGCTCGGCGGTCTGATTTCGCGCACCACCAGCGACGCCAATACCGGCATTCCCTATCTGAAGGATATTCCGCGGCTCGGCGCGTTCTTCCGCACGCAGAGCGACAGCAACGACCAGACCGAACTGCTGATCATGATCACGCCCTATGTGATCAACGACGACTTCGAATCGGAGGCGATCACCGAAGCGATCCAGAAGAGCTTCGGCGATTGGGCGCAGACCTCAAACCGGCGCGTGTCATCCCTCCCCCATCAGCCAAATCTGAGGGTCCGGCATCGCCAGCACCTTCACCCAGTAGCAGCGCTAGCGAACCCGCCGTAGATGGACGGGCGCCGGACCTTTCGATCGACCGTATGCTGCCGCCCAGTCGGGAATCAGTTCCGACCGTGCCGGCATCGATCGAGCGTGCGCCGAGGGGGGCCGACGAATCTCGGTCGGCGGTTCCAGATGACTTTACCGTGAGCAAACCGCTGCCCCGCCCCGGCTCAGCGCCGTTGCCAGTGCCGTTGCCAGTGCCGGTGCGGCCCGGGGGAGGACCGGTTCTGACGAATCCGGACGAGCCGCGTCCGACAACGCTTGCAGATCCATCAATGCCAGGAAAAGTTGTCAGCGACCCGAAAGTAAAGAAGGAGATCGAAGAGCTGTTGAAAGGAATGCCAAAAAGCAACCCTTGAAAAGCCTTGATCCGGCAAGTGGTGACCAACTTCGTCGCCTCGAGGGCATAGGAACCTGCCATCCGGACTGCTCGTCGTGTCAGGTCACCCATGCATCATTTGATCCTTTGCTTCCTCACCTCCGCAGTCGCCACCCTTGTACTTATCAGATATGCCGCCCGTGTGTTGGCGATGTCTGCCGACAGCGTTTTGTCGGGACCGCAGAAGTTTCATGCGCGCCCGGTGCCGCGCATCGGAGGCCTCGCGATATTCCTCGCGATGATCGCCGGTGCTGGCTTGAGCCAATGGTCGAACGATCTGGCAGCTACCCAGATCTGGCTATTGATCGGGTGCGCCATTCCAGCTTTCATCGCTGGCCTTGCCGAGGACATCACCAAAAGCGTGTCGCCCAGACGGCGGCTCCTCTTACGGCCCTGGCAGCAAGCCTCGGCTTCTGGCTATTGGATGCATCATTGCGGCGTATCGACCTGCCCGGCTTTCAGTGGCTAGTAGGCTACGAGCCTTTCGCTTTCGCTGCGACGCTGCTTATGGTCGTAGGAATCGCCAATGCGGTCAATATCATTGATGGCTTCAATGGTCTGGCGTCGATGTGCATGATGATGATGCTGGCGGCGCTGGCCTATGTGGCTTTCCAGGTTGGCGATCACTTCGTCGGAACGGCCGCGTTGATCACGCTCGGTTCCGTGCTCGGATTCTTCATTTGGAATTTCCCCGCAGGTCTCATTTTTCTTGGTGACGGGGGTGCCTATCTATTGGGGTTCGTGTTTGGCGAACTCAGTGTGCTCGTTGTCGTCAGAAATGAGTCCGTCTCCTCGTTCTTTCCGATTCTGCTTTGCTCCTATCCAATTTTCGAGACGTTATTCTCAATCTACCGCAAGAAATTTCTTCGCGGCATGTCGCCGGGTATACCTGACGGCGTCCATTTGCACATGTTGGTCTACAAGCGGCTGATGCGGTGGACCCTCGGTCCCTCCCCTCGTCAGAAGACCGTCAGAAACTCGATGACATCTCCATATCTCTGGCTGCTGTGCCTGCTGTCAGTGATTCCAGCGGTTTTGAACTGGGACAGCACGCCCTGGTTGATCGCTTTTGGCTTGCTGTTCATGCTGTCGTACGTGTTGCTTTACTGGAGTATTGTCCGATTCAAGACGCCGAAGTGGCTGATTGTGCGTCGCTGATCCGGCGCTGACGGATCCAACTTGTGCCAAGCACGCCAAAGAGTACGGTCAACAAGATGGCAACTTCGGCGGCGATCGCTACCCAGGCCAATGTATCTGCGTTGTGAGCCAGCCAACCGGCGCCGCCGATGCCGACGAACGCCCCCGCAATGATGGACACTCGATAGACGCGGTCGAAGCGGGCACTCGCAAGCAGCCAGTAGGCGAAGAAGCGCCATCCCATCGCCAACGGAACGAGTATCCCCAGGATCGCAAGGACGCCACCCAGGCGCGCCGTGTCCATGCCCTTGAAAAAGCCCTGCAGGTAGGGCCAAGCGATCCAGCCGCTCGCGCTGAGCGAAATGCCGACGCCCAGACCAAACACGGCCCAGCATGCTGCATAGCGCAGCGCAGCCTTCGAACCTTCGACAAACTTCTCGACGATCCGGGGATAGACGATGTGAATCAGCGGATCGATAGCAGCAAGCAATGCTCGAACGATACGATCAGCCAGGTAGTACAGGCCCAGTTCGCCACGGCCGAGTTGGGACGCCGCGACTGCCGGCAGCGCAAGGGCAAAGCCTGCCCCTGCAATCGAAACTGGCATCATCGTCCATCCGAGCGCCAAGCCGGCACGCACCTTCGATCGCGCCCAAAGCTGCGATGCCTGAACAGAGGCCCCGCAGTCGGCATTGAGCCGGATCGCGGATTCGTTTCTCGGCCTGCAAACCAGCTGATACCAAACCCAGAACCAACCGAGTACCGCGATCGCAGCGCCGGCTACCCATTGCAACATCAAGAATGCGAGGGTGCTGTGCGCCCATCCCAGACAGGCCCCCAGCAAACACAGGTGCACTACCAACTCGACCCAGGCCCAGCGGTGCAATTGAGAGGTGCCTTGCAAATACCACGTGGCCGGCCACCCCTGCGCACAGGCCAATCCGGCCAGTGCAAGTGCAGTTTCCCATCGATGTGGACTGGATCCTTCGACGAAAATCAGCCACGCGCCAACACAGAAGCCCAGCAGGGCAACTGGAACACTCAAAACGCATCGCGCGCTAAACACCTTCTGCGCCAAGTCCAGCCGCTGCCCAGGAGTCGCAACGACTGCCTTTCGTGTGGCCGCAACTAGGAAGCCGCCTTCGACCACAAGCGCCAGCATGGCAGCCCAGACCAAGCATAAGCCCAGACGTCCAAACTCTTGCAGACCCAGGCGACCAGCCATGACGGGCAGCACCATCAATGGCATCAACAGCCGTACGGCCGCCACCGCGTAGACGGGTGGCAACGACTTCGACATCGAGGGTCGATGATTCATACCTTGGACGAAGGGCTTTTGTGCGCTCGGAACGGGGTGCTCGTCAACCACTATCGCTGCCCCTGTATCTCTTGTCGGATGGCCGTTGGTCCGACCAGGATGCCGGTCGATATCGCGGCGCATAAAGAGATTGGGTCGATTGGGGTGAAGGACTCTGCGAAGGAAGGAGACGCGGGGTTGGGGTCTGCGACCACGATGGATGTTCTTAGAATCGCAGCTTACCCGAATCGCAAAATGACCATACCACCTGTTCCGCACCCTGCGTCGAATGCAACCGCCCCAGACGACAACCAGCTGATCGCCGAACGCCGCGAGAAGCTGAAGGCGATCCGCGAGCAGGGCATTGCCTTTCCCGAACGATTTCAAGCCGACGCACCACGCGCTCGACCTGCGCATCGCCACGGCTCGCAAGACAACGCCGAGCTCGAGCCGCAGGCGGTCTCGGTCGTGCTGGCCGGGCGGATGATGCTGAAGCGGGTGATGGGCAAGGCCAGCTTCTGCACGCTTGCAGGACGGCAGCGGACGGATCCAGTTGTTCATCACCCGCGATGCGCTGGGCGAGGCCGCTTACGAGCGTTTCAAGCACCTCGATCTGGGCGACATCATTGGTGCGAGCGGGACCCTGTTCAAGACCAAGACCGGCGAGTTGTCGGTTCGCGTCAGCGCGCTGCGGCTGCTGACCAAGAGTCTGCGCCCCTTGCCCGACAAGTTTCACGGCATGGCCGACCAGGAGCAGAAATACCGGCAGCGTTATGTCGACCTGATCACCGACGAAGATGCGCGTTCGCGGTTTGTCGCGCGCAGCAAGGCGATCTCGTCGATCCGCCAGTTCATGGTCGAGCATGCGTTTCTCGAAGTCGAGACGCCGATGCTGCATCCGATTCCGGGTGGCGCCAACGCCAAGCCGTTTTCGACCCACCACAACGCGCTCGACCAGCAGATGTTTCTGCGCATCGCGCCCGAGCTGTATCTGAAGCGGCTGGTCGTCGGCGGCTTCGAGCGGGTGTTCGAGATCAACCGCAATTTCCGCAACGAAGGCATCAGCGTCCGGCACAACCCGGAATTCACGATGATGGAGTTCTACGCGGCGTACTGGAATCACCACGACCTGATGGACTTCACCGAGCAGGTGCTGCGCCATGCCGCGCGGGCGGCGACCGGCTCGGCGTCGATCACCTATGCCGGCCGCGAGGTTCATCTCGACCAGCCGTTTGCCCGGCTGTCGGTGCGCGACTCGCTGGTCGCCCACGCCGGGCTGAGCGAAGCCGAAGCCGCCGATCCGGGACTGCTGCACAGTCGGCTCAAGTCGCTCGGCGAAGAACCACCGGCGCACTGGACGCTGGCCGAACTGCAGTTCGGCCTGTTCGAGGCGGTGGTCGAGGAGCAGCTCTGGCAGCCGACCTTCATCATCGACTACCCGGTCGAGGTCAGCCCGCTGGCGCGCGCATCCGACACCGATCCGGCGATCACCGAACGCTTCGAGCTGTTCATCACCGGCCGCGAATATGCGAACGGCTTTTCCGAGCTGAACGATGCCGAGGACCAGGCCGCCCGCTTCCAGTCGCAGGTCGCCAACAAGGATGCCGGCGACGAGGAGGCGATGTACTACGACGCCGATTTCATCCGCGCGCTCGAATACGGCATGCCGCCGACCGGCGGCTGCGGCATCGGCATCGACCGCCTGATCATGCTGATCACCGACAGCCCGAGCATCCGCGACGTGATCCTGTTCCCGTCGCTGCGCAAGGAAGCGTGAGCTGGCGACCGAGCCATGAGCGATCGGCTGGCTGACCTGAGCCAGATCGAAGCAGCGCTCTGGCGCGAACTGGCCGACGCCGCCAGCGACCGCGACCATGAATGGCGCACCGCGGTGCTGGCGACGCGTGGTCAGTGACGGCGAGCAAGCGCGACTCGCGCCGATGCGCGCACCGTCATCCTGCGCGAGGTCGATGTCGAACGCCGGCAACTGCTGATCTATACCGACTCGCGTGCGCAGAAGGTCGGGCAGCTCGGCGCTGCAGCCCGAGGCGACGCTGCGTCCTGTGGTCGCAAGCGGCTGGGCTGGCAGCTTGCGCTGCCGCGTCGTCTGCGAGGTCGAGGAAGACGGGCTGGCCGTCTCGTCGCGCTGGGCGCGGATCAAGCTTTCGCGCTGCGGCGCAGGACTATCTTGCGCCACTGCCCCCGGGACGCCCATCGGATCGCAGCCGCCGGTGCTGGCGCAGCGCGAGCATTTCGCGCTGCTCGACGGCGCAGGTGATTGGCGATCGACTGGCTGGAACTGCATGCCGATGGGCATCGGCGGGCGCAGTTCGAAGGGAGCGACAGGCGATGGGTGCAGCCCTGAAAATCGCGCCTGAAGGCGCTCCCACAGAACAAGCAGCCGATTCGTGAAACTTATCGGTGGGCAGCGCATTCAGGCGCGAACCTCGGCCTCACTCAGCTGTGCTTGAACGCCGCCTTGCGCTTGTTGACGAAGGCGTCCATGCCTTCCTTCTGGTCTGCGGTCGCGAAGGTCGAATGGAACATCCGGCGCTCGAACATGCATGCCTTCGGCCAAGCGGGCTTTCGTAGGCGCGGTTGACACATTCCTTGGCCATCATCACGCTCGGTGCAGCTGAACTCGCAGATCGTCTGCGCCGCCGCCAGCGTCGACCGTCAGCAGTTCGGCCGCCGGCACGACGCGCGACACCAGCCCGGCACGTTCGGCCTCGGCGGCATCCATCATCCGGCTGGTCAGCACCATGTCCATCGCCTTCGCCTTGGAGATGGCCCGCGGCAGCCGCTGCGTACCGCCGGCGCCGGGGATGATGCCGAGCTTGATTTCGGGCTGGCCGAATTTGGCGGTGTCGGCGGCGATGATGAAGTCGCACATCATCGCCAGCTCGCAACCGCCGCCCAGCGCAAATCCGGCCACCGCGGCAATCACCGGCTTGCGCACATGGCGCATGGTCTCCCAGTTGCGGGTGATGTAGTCGCTCTTGTAGACATCCATGTAGGTCCACGTCGACATCGCCGCGATATCGGCGCCGGCGGCAAATGCCTTGTCGCTGCCGGTGATGACGATGCAGCCGATGCAGTCGTCGCCGTCGAACTCGAGCATCGCTTCGCCCAGTTCATCCATCAGGCCATCGTTCAGGCATTCAGTTGCTTGGGCCGGTTCAGCGTGATCAGACCGGTCTTCAACGCGGTCTCGCCGCGGACTTCGGTCAGGATGAATTGACGGGTCATTGGCTTGCCTTCGTGACGGTTGAAAGATCGGCGCACTATAAAGACATGCCGGCGTGAGGCAAGCCCGTGCGGACACTGGCAGCCAGGTGAATCAGGGCGCTGCCAACTCGGGTAGCCGTTGCAGCACCATGTCGAGGTACAGCTCGGCGTGTTGCTCGATGCGCAAGCGCACCGGCAGATAGGCCAGCCGCGGCGCAAACCAGGCCTCGGCCAACAATTGATCGCGGCCGCGCGACAGGCCCGCCGCGACTTTTCACATGAAAGGCATCGATCGGTCCGAAGCGGGTCTGGATGGTCTGGCTGCTGACCCACCTCATAGACCCAGTCGCGCACCCCGCTGGGCAGCACCAGCGCAAAACCGATTCGCGTGCCGGGTGTCAACAATTGCGGTCGGGTGGTGAACAGGTAGCGTCAGCTGGACGAACTGGCTGGCACTGTCCTGCATGGCGTCCGATGATCGGGCTTGCGTGCCACATCGCTGGATGACAGCGCTTTCGGCAGACGGCCGGCCATCGTCGGTGATCACCTCGCCGTTGCGGATGTCCAGGCCGATCCGCGTGCTGGCTCTGGAATGCCAGCTTGCTTTGTTGCCGGAAATGTCGGGGTGCAGCCCATCGCGGTCGAGCCGGCCATCGCTGCGCATCTCGCGCGTGTACAGCGGCGCGAACGGCAGGCCGACCGTGACATCGAGATTGACCTGATAACGCGGCGCCGCATTGATCCACTCGACCTGCGCCGAGCCATTGACCTCGCCGCGATAACTTCCGGTCAGCACATAGCTCAGGCGGGTCGACGCCGGCCAGACAAATGGCGGTGGACCGCTGGCGCCAGCGGCGGGATCGGCTGTCGATCCGTCGTCGGCTGACAGTGCGGCAGCGAGCGGCGGCGATTGGACTGCCGGTTCGCTCGGCGTCACGGCCGGTTCGACAGCGGCAACAGCCGGCAAGAGCGGCACGCTGTCGATAATCGGCGCTGAGGCGGGCGATGCCGCAAAGGCGATCGCCGCAGCATCTCCGCTACCCAAGGCCAGCACCGACAGGTCGCTCGACGGGTCGGCCAGTCGAGGCGCAGGGGCCTGAACCAACAGTGACGGCGCAGACGGCTCGGTCAGCGCCATCTCGCGCAAATAGACCACCTGCAACCGCGGCGCTTGTCGGCTGCGATCCCTGGACGCCAACAGGCTCGTTGCCAACTGGTCGGCAAGCAACAGGTGCACGCCGAGCAGCAGCAGGACGAGCAATGCCCGGGCGCTGCGGCTGGCGCGGATCTTCAGCCGCCGAGCCATGCCTTTTGCAATGCGGCGACCGGCCGAGCCGGCGCGGCCATCGACACCAGCCTGACGGCACCGATCGATTGCCCCTTGCTGTCGGGCATCACGAATCCGCAGCCGCAACAAACGCTGGTCGCGCGCTACCAGCCACTGCGCCTTGTTGCCGGATGGCACCAGGCGAAGCGCCTCGTCGAGCCGGCGCAGCCGCCAGTCGTCGATGCCGATCACTTCATCACCGGGCGACATGCCACATCCTTCCGCCAAGCCACCGCGCATCACTTGCGCGATCCGCACGCCGGTCAACGCACTTTCGTTGACCTTCAGACCCAGCTGCTCGGCCAGCGTCGCGGCCTCGTGTTGAAGCGCAACGCCGAAACGTTCGAGCAAGGCAGACCAGCGGCAGATCGTCGGTGCCATGCACCCAGGCTGCCAGTTCGTCTTCGAACGATCGACCGGAGACATCTTGCAGCGCCTGCGCGATGTCGGCCTGCCGGATCGGGCCGCCCGCGCTGCGCAGCCACAACGAGCGCATCACGTCGTCGAGCGTGCCGCGCTTTCTCGCTGCGCAGCTCAGGTCGATCGCCAGCGCGACGAGCGCGCCCTTGGTGTAATAGCTGATCGTGGCGTTGGGCGTGTTCTCGTCCGGTCGGTAATATTTGACCCAGGCGTCGAAGCTGCTCTGCGCCACACTCTGCAGCTTGCGCCCCGGCGCTGCCAGCACGCCGGAGATTGTCTTGCCGACCAGCCGCAGATAGCTCGCGTCGTCGATCAGGCCGCAGCGGCGCAGCAGCAGGTCGTCGTAATACGACGTGAAACCTTCGAAGAACCACAGCAGCTCGGTATAGTTTTCGCGCGCTGTAGTCGTAGCGGCCGAATTCGGCCGGCCGCATTCGCTTGACATTCCAGGTGTGGAAATATTCGTGGCTGATCAGCCCGAGCAGCTTGACGTAGCCCTCACTGGTCTCAGGCCGGCCACGCTGCGGCAAGTCGCGGCGGTTGGCGATCAAGGCGGTGCTTTCGCGATGTTCGAGGCCCCCATAGCCGTCTTCGACCGTGTTCAGCAAAAAGACATACCGCTTGAACGGCGCGCGCAGCCTGGCATGCCAGAAGCCGATTTGCGCTTCGCAAATGCGTCGGGTATCGGCAATCAGCCGCTCGCCATCGAAATCGGGCAATGCACCGCTGACAACGAATTCATGCGCAACACCATGCGCAACAAAACGGCCGCGCCAGAACTGACCCAACTCGACCGGATGGTCGACCAGTTCATCGTAATCGGCGGCAACATAAACGCCTTGCCCGCGCGAATCGACAGTCGATGACGGCAACGCAGTGGCCACCTGCCAACCGGCCGGCAGGCCGCGCAAGCGCACTTCATGGGTTTCGTCCTCATGGCCGGCGGCGGCCAGGAACAGGCTTGTTCCGTTGAAGAAGCCGCGTTCGGCATCGAGAAAGGCCGCCCTGACCGAGGTGTCGAAGGCATACACCAGATAAGTCAGTTCGAGCGCGCCGGTGCCGGCGCATTCGGCGAGCCAGCTGGCTTTGTCGAGTTGGCGCAAGACCACCGGCTTGCCCCGCTGACGGGCTTCGAGCGCGTGCAGATGGCGGGCAAATTCGCGCAGCAGGTAGCTGCCCGGTATCCAGGCCGGCAGGCTCAGTCGCTGCTCTCCCGATGGCTTGTCGATTCGCATCGTGATGCGAAACAGATGGGCCTGCGGCCGGTGCAGTTCAACGCGGTAGGAAATCATCCGAAACTTTTCAGGAATGGGCCGTGTAACTGAGGCCGATCCGGCTGCCAAAGCAGACCCCCTGGACACGAATGGGATTGGCCAGGTGAATCGTGCCCGTGGCGCCGATCATGCGCCAGCGGCGGCCAGGAAACACGAGAGAGCGGCGACCACAGTCAGTCGAAAGCGCAAGGTCAGCCATCGGGCAGCACCTTCGATCGGGTAGATCTTTCGATCGACCAGATAACAAATCACCAGCATCAGTCCATGGATCACCAGCGCGGCGTTCGCCGGCATCAGCACGGCAAGCCAGGCAACCAGAGACGGCACGACACCCCAGGCAAATCGGCTCAGGTCATCATCGCGACTGCGCCGGATCCCGAAGCCCCAATGGATTCCGCCGAGAAACGAGACGATCACCGCCGCGTAAGCGGACAGCGCAGCGCCCACATGAAACTGGGCATCCGCCCTGACGATCCAGATCAGCGCGGCGCCAAATACAAATGGCAATAGCCCGGCGTAGGCGAGGCGTTGCACTCGCTTGCCGGGCTGGTTTTGCGCCTGGTCGCCGGGCGCGATGCCCTCGCTTGGTTTCACCACGGTCTCCTGACCCCGTCTGATCGCGCCGCAGGTAGGCGCCTCGCGGGACGCGTCGCAGCCAGATCGGTCGACCCCGCTGCGATGGCGTTGATCAGCGGTTGCCGAACCCGCCGGTGCGCGGACGCTGCGGCTTGCCAAAACCAGCCTTGCCGGCCGGACGTGCGTCGCCGCGGGGAGCGAAGGCGGGTCGATCACCAGCCGGCCGGTCGAAGGCACCGCGGGCTGCCGGCCGCGGTGCAAAGGCGCCGCTCGGACGGTTCTCGAAACCGCCATCACGGCGCTCGTCGCTGCGCTGGAACGGGCTGCTGCTGCGCGGATGCGCCGGGCGCTCGTCGCGACGGCCGGCAAAACCGCCACCGCCGAACGGCTTCTTGCCATACGACTTCTTGAACGGCTGCGGGCTGCCGAAATCGCCGTTCGGACGGCTGGCAAACATTTTCGGCTGCGGGCTCTTCGGCTCGAGGCCGACGATCGCTGCGACCGGAATATCCTGCGTCGTGAACTGCTGGATGCGGCGAATCATGCTGACATCCATGCGCTCGGCCAAGCGTCACCGCCAGACCGTTGCGACCGGCACGGCCGGTGCGGCCGATGCGGTGCACATAGTCTTCGGCCTTCATCGGCAAGCCGTAGTTGATGACGTGGCTGATCGACGGCACGTCGATGCCGCGGGCAGCGACATCGGTCGCGATCAGGATCTTCAACTGCTTGTTGCGCAAGCCCTGCAGGACGCGGTTGCGCCGGCCCTGCGGATGCCCGCCGTGCAGCGAAGCCACGTGATGACCCATGTCGGCCAGCCGGTCGGCCAGCCAGTCGGCGTCACGCTGCGTGCTGGTGAAAACCAGCGCCTGCTCCATCTCGCGCTGGGTCAGGATGTGATCGAGCATCGCATTCTTGTGGCCGTGGTTGTCGGCCCAGTGCAGACGCTGCTCGATATTGGCGTGGGTATCGGTATGCGACGCGACGTCGATGCGCTGCGGATCGCGCAACAGGTTCTGCGCCAGGCGGCCGACATGGCCGGCGAAGGTGGCGCTGAACATCACCGTCTGGCGGGTCGCCGGAATCTTCTCGGCGATCATCGTGATGTCGTCGATGAAGCCCATGTCGAGCATGCGGTCAGCCTCGTCGAGCACCAGCATCTCGACGTTGTCGAGAACGGCACGGCCACTCTGCAGGTGATCGATCAGGCGGCCCGGAGTCGAGATCAGGATGTCGAGCGGACCACGCAACGCGGCGATCTGCGCCGGATAGGGCACGCCGCCGACGACGGTGGCCACACGCAGACCCTGCACATGTTGGCCGTAGGTCGATGCGGCTTTGGCAACCTGCATCGCCAGTTCGCGCGTCGGCGCCAGCACCAGAATGCGCGGGCCGTAGACAACGCCTTTTTCGCGCCGCTTGGTGTTGTCGCCTCGGGCCGCCAGGATACGCGTCAGCGCGGGCAGAATGAACGAGGCGGTCTTGCCGCTGCCGGTGCTGGCCGAGACCATCAGGTCACTTGCCGGCGAGTGCCGGCGGGATCGCCTGCAGTTGCACGTCGGTGGCGGTGGTGTAGCCGGAATCGGTGACCGACTTCAGCAGGGCCTCATGCAGGCCGAGGGTATTGAAACTCATGGTTCTTCTCTTCACAATGCACGGCGCCCGGCGTCCCGGATCGCGAGAGCGCACGAACGCCTCGCATCAGCCAGATGGCCGATGCAGGATCAGTCGCAACGCAGAAGGTTCGAACCAGCCCCGGCTGCGCCGGGAGACGCTGGTGCTCGGGAACAGTCAATGCGACGGCATCGCCGCCGACCCTGTCCAGAAGCACGAAGCCCTGGGGTTCGGAATCAAGCCACATGGTGAGCCGGAGGCGCCGCGGGAAGACCGATGGAGGTCAGAGGGGATGAACGAAACGCCACGACGGCTTTGGAAAACCCATCGCTGTAACCGGGCGAAGCTCGCAGTCTATACCAGATTCGGGTTTGCCCGCAAGGGAGGGTTGGCGGGCGGGGTTGAAAGCGCGGCTGAAGCCGCTACTGCAAAGAAATGACGCCGTTTGGGCGTGGGCGTCGCTCGGCCGATGCTTGGTCGCGTCAAGCGACCAGCAGATGCTGCCGGTAATACACCAGTTCGTCGATCGACTCGTGGATGTCGGCCAGCGCGGTATGCGCCTGCGCCTTCTTGAAGCCGGCCAGCAGCTCGGGCTTCCAGCGCCGCGCCAGCTCCTTCAAGGTGCTGACATCGACATTGCGGTAGTGGAAAAACGCCTCCAGCTCGGGCATGCAGCGCGCCATGAAAGCGCCGATCCTGGCAGATGCTGTTGCCGCACATCGGCGACTTGCCCTTTCGGCACGTAGCTGGCGCAGGAACTCGATCACCTGCGCTTGCGCGCTGGCCTCGTCGACGGTCGATGCCTTGACGCGCTCGGTCAGGCCGCTGCGCCCGTGGGTACCCTTGTTCCACGCGTCCATCGCATCGAGCGCCGCATCGCTCTGGTGGATCGCGAAAACCGGGCCCTCGACCCGCACCGTCACCTGCGGATCGGTGACGACGACCGCGATCTCGATGATCAGGTCGGTCTCGGGCAGCAGACCGGTCATCTCGAGGTCGATCCAGACCAGGTTGTGCTCGTTCGGGGCGAGTTCGCTGGATGGCATGGTGTTGGCGGGTTGCAAAAACCCGACCATTCTCGCAGCCCTACACTTGCGGACCATGCATGTTCACCCCCTGACGCTGATCTTCGCCGCCGCGCTGCTGGCGTCGCTGCTGCTCAAATTCTGGCTGGCCAGCCGGCAGATCCGCCACGTCGCCCAGCATCGCGAGCGCGGTGCCGCCGGCCTTTGCCGAGTCCGTGCCGCTGGCGGCACACCAGAAGGCCGCCGACTACAGCATCGCCAAGCTGCGCCTGGGCCTGCTCAGCGCAGCGGTCGGCACCGCGGTGCTGCTCGGCTGGACGCTGCTCGGCGGTCTCGATCAATTGAATGCGTTGCTGCTCGACACCCTGCGGCCGCTGCTGCCCGGCGCCTGGGGCGACATGGCTTACCAGCTCGGGCTGCTGGTCGGCTTCGTCGTGATCGGCAGTGCTGCTCGAGCTGCCGTTCGAGTTGTATAGCACCTTCCGCATCGAGCAGCGCTTCGGCTTCAACCGGATGACCTGGCGCCTGTACCTGGCCGACGCGCTTGAAATCGGCTGCTCGTCGGCGCGTTGATCGGCCTGCCGATCGCTGGCGCTGATCCTGTGGCTGATGGGCGCGGCCGGCACCGCTTGGTGGCTGTGGGCGTGGGGCAGCTGGGTCGGCTTCAATCTGCTGATCCTGGTGCTGTATCCGACCGTCATCGCACCGCTGTTCAACCGCTTCGAGCCACTGGCCGACGAGGCGCTTGCGCGCCCGTGTGCAGGCGCTGATGCAGCGCTGCGGCTTTGCCGCCAAAGGCCTGTTCGTGATGGACGGCAGCCGCCGTTCGGCGCATGCCAATGCCTATTTCACCGGCCTCGGCGCGGCCAAGCGGGTCGTCTTCTTCGATACGCTGCTCGGCAAGCTCGAGCGCGCGGCGAGGTCGAGGCGGTGCTGGCGCACGAACTCGGGCACTTCAAGCACAAGCATGTGCACAAGCGGATCGTGGTGATGTTCGGCACTGAGCCTGTTCGGCTTCGCCGCTGCTCGGCTGGGCGTCGGCGCAGCTGGGGTTCTACGCCGCGCTCGGCGTGCAGCCGTCGATCGGCGCGCCCAACGATGCGCGTGGCATTGCTGCTGTTCATGATGGTGGTTCCGGTATTCGGCTTCTTCGTCTCGCCGCTGGTGGCCGGACTTTCGCGGCGCGACGAATTCCAGGCCGATGCCTATGCCTGCAGCCAGGCCGACGGCGGCGACCTCGCCAGCGCGCTGCTCAAGCTGCACGAAGACAATGCGACGCACCCTGACACCCGACCCGGTCTACGCGCGCTTCTACTACTCGCATCCGCCGGCAGTCGAGCGGCTGGCCGCACTGCCCCGCGGCGCCCGCGACGACGACTGCCGGTCTTGCGCCGGTGCCGGCAGCCTGAAACATCAGCTTGACGGCCGCCTGCCGCGCCGACGCAGGCGCAGCGCCGGCTCGACCCGGCGAACTGCCGCCGACGACTCGTTCGAAGGCCTGGTCGTCTGCCGGCCACGGCCGCCACTACAGTCGTCGAACTGGCCGACGGCGAGCGCCTGATCTGCCATCCGCGCGGCAAGAAGAGCGCTTGCGTCGTCGGCGACCGGGTCCGCTGGCGGCCGACCACCGATCAGCGCCGAAGAAGGCGTGATCGAGTCGAGTCGCAGCCGCGCCGCAACCTGCTGTTCCGCCAGGACGAATGGAAGACCAAGGCGTTTGCCGCCAACCTCGACCAGATCATCGTGATGGTGGCCAGCGAACCGGTGTTCAGCGAATCGCAGCTCGCGCGCGCGCTGATTGCCGCAGCCAGCGCCGGCATCGGCGCGCGCATCCTGCTCAACAAGGCCGACCTGCCGGCAATCGCCGAGGCACGCGAGCGGCTGCGGCCGTACCGCGAGCTGGGCACGCCGGTGACCGAACTGAGCCTGAAGGCCAACCCCGACGAAGCGCGCGCAGCGCCTCGATGCCGCTGCTCGCCGGCAAGGCCAGCCTGGTGCTGGGGCCGAGCGGCACCGGCAAGAGCACGCTGATCAACCTGCTGGTGCCCGGCGCCCGCGCGCAGGTGGGCGAGATCTCGCAGGCCCTGAACTCGGGCCGACACACGACGACGCACACGCAATGGCACTGGATCGACCGCGGCGACGGCAGCGCGCTGATCGACTCGCCAGGCTTCCAGGAATTCGGCCTGCGCCAGATCGATGCGCAGGAGCTGCCACGGCTTGATGCCCGATATCGCCAGCGCACACGCCGCAGTGCCGGTTCTACAACTGCAGCCACCAGCACGAGCCGGGCTGCGGCGTGCTGGCCGCGCTGGAGCGCGGTGAAATCAGCCGTTCGCGCCATCGCATCTACGGCGAGATCCTGCGCGAATTGGGTTGATGCCGCGCAGCGGCGTTGCGATGCGTCGGTGCGTGCCACGATGCCTGAGGCGCGGCTGAAGCGCTTGCGATTCACAGACAATGCGCGCCACTCAGCCAATCAGATTGGCCAGCGACAGCAGCGCCAGCAGCAGCATCCACAGCACCATCGAGCGCCAGACCAGGCCGACGATGCTGCGCAGATGCCCCTGCGCCGGCATATCGCCCGGTGTCGAGCCGGCGGACTCGACCTCGTCACCCAAGGTGCCGCTGGCAAAGGTCTTCGAGCGATCCGGCGTCACGCCGGGCGCCGCATGGCCACCCAGCCGAACGCCGACCGCACCGGCGGCGGCGGCCAGGATGATGCCCTCGTTCGGATGCTTCCACAGCCCGGCATCGCGCCGCCAGCCGTTGACCGATTCCTCGAAATTGCCGACGACCGCAAAGCCGAATGCGGTCAGCCGCGCCGGCAGGTGGTCGATCAGGCTGAACAGCCGCTGCGACAACAGCATCAGCCGCTCGTTGGACGGCTCGCCGATGGTGCGGTTGCTTGATAGCCCCAGTAGCGGCTCGCGAACTCGGCCATCCGGTACAGCACCGCGCCGGCCGGGCCGAAGCCGAGCGCCGAGAACACGACGAAGCAGAAGAAGACGCCGAACACATGGCGGTGCGCGGCCAGCAGCGAATGCTCGATCACGTGGCGCAGCAGTTCGGTGCGCGGCAGCTCGCTCGCGTCGAGGTGCCGCCATTCGGTCAGCAGCTGGCGTGCGGCCGCCTCGTCACCGCGATCGAGGGCGTCGCGGATATCGGTGAAATAGTGGCTGAACTGGCGAAAGCCGAGCGTCAGATACAGCACCGCCACCGACCAGACCAGCGCCAGCAGCAAGCTGAAGCGGGCGATCAGCAGATGGACGGCGAAGATCGACAAGCGCCGGCACGAGCACCGTGATCGCCCAGACGATGCCGGCATGATGCGGCTTGCCGGCATCGAAGTTGCGCGCCGTCCAGCGCATCCAGGCCGTCAATCCGTCGTGGACCGGGTTGCCGTGCGGCAACGGCTTGAGCTGTTCGATCAGCAGCGCCAACAGGACGGAGAAGAAGCTCATGCCCGACGATCATAGCCGCGCGCGTTGCGCACGTCAGGCGCTCAGGAAGCGGTACAGATTGCGCAGCATCGCGGCGGTCGCGCCCCAGATGAAAAATCGCCGCGGCTGCGCCGTCGTTGCCCGGACCGTCCCACGGCATCGACAGAAACTCGCGGCGCACGCCGTCGAGCTCGACGACATGCCAGCGGTGGTTGCGCCGGCGTCATCAGGAACGACAGCGGCACCTCGAACACGTCGGCGACTTCGAAGGCATCGAGCGCCAGCGTGAAAGTCGGCTCGACCAGCGCGACCACCGGCGTGACGACGAAGCCCGAGCCGGTGGTGTAGGTCGGCATCTGGCCGATGACCTGCACATGGCGCGGATGCAGGCCGATCTCTTCGAGCGACTCGCGCAAGGCGGTGTCGACGACGTCGCGATCCTCCGGGTCGACTCGCCCGCCGGGAAAGCTGACCTGGCCCGGGTGGTCGTGCAGATGATCGGTACGCCGCGTCAGCAGCACCATCAGTTCGTCGCGCTGCACCAGCGGCATCAGCACCGCGGCCTGCGCCGGCTCGCGTTCGATGAAGCGTCGCTCGACCGCGATCTTCGGGTTCCACGCCGGCGGCGCGCGGAAGCGCTCGGCGATCTGCAGCGCGCCCAAGCGGCTCGATCGCAACCGAGCGGCAGGTGGGCGTCGATCGATGCGACCGGCAGTTCTTCGGGCCCGAAAATCAACGCCATGGTATTTGCTGAAGCGACGAAGCCGCCTGGACGGCGGCTTCGCAAGGTGACCGTCACGCGTTCGATGCGAACGGGTCGGGAGTCGACTGCTAGCTCAGGACAGCTTTTCCTTGATCCGCGCCGACTTGCCGCTGCGCTCGCGCAGGTAATACAGCTTGGCGCGGCGCACATCGCCGCGGCGCTTGACGTCGATCGATGCGATCAGCGGGCTGTACAGCTGGAACGTCCGCTCGACGCCTTCGCCGCTGGAGATCTTGCGCACGATGAAGCTGCTGTTCAGGCCGCGATTGCGCTTCGCGATGACGACGCCTTCGTAAGCCTGCAGACGCTTGCGCGTGCCTTCGACGACCTTGACGCTGACGATCACCGTATCGCCGGGGGCGAAAGTCGGGATGGTCGGGTTCAGGCGGGTCATTTCTTCCTGCTCGAGGGTCTGGATCAGGTCCATGCCCTTTGCAGCTGCGCATTGCCATGGGTTCACTCCGAATGATCGTGCCCAAGCCTTGTTGAAGGTGGTGGACTCCGGAAGCGTCGTACGCAGGGCTTGTCAAAGAATTGCTTGCCTGGCAGAGGATCGAAAAGCCTTTGATTATAGCCCAAGCTCGCGCAGGATACCGCTCGTCGCTGGCGTCGAGCCGGCCCTGCCTCGCGCGCTCGTGCGATCAGGTCGGGGCGGCGCTGCGCACTCAGCAGCAACGCCTGCCCGCGCCGCCAGCGCGCGATTTCGCGGTGATTGCCGCTCAGCAGCACCGGCGGCACCGCCGCCGCGGCAAACCTGCCGCTGGCCGGCAGCAGCTCGGGACGGCTGTAGTGCGGGCAATCGAGCAGGCCGTCGGAAAAGCTGTCCTGCAGATGCGACTGTGCGTCGCCGAGCACGCCGGGCTGCAGCCGCGCCATCGCATCGAGCAGCACAAGTGCCGGCAGCTCACCGCCCGACAACACGAAATCGCCGAGGCTCAGTTCGATGTCGACATGGCGATCGAGCACGCGCTGGTCGATTCCTTCGTAGCGGCCGCACAGCAGGATCGCGCCGGCCCATTCGCCCACTCCCGCACCAGTGCCTGGTCGATGCGGCGGCCGGTCGGCGAGAAATGGACAACGGGTCGATGCGGCGAGCCGGTCGAGTGCCGCGGTCTGCCGGATCGCCGCGATCGCACGCTCGAGCGGCTCGGCCAGCATCAACATGCCCGGGCCGCCGCCGTACGGCCGGTCATCGACACGCCGGTAGGCGTTGTCGGCAAAATCGCGCAGCGGCCACAGTCGCACGTCGACCTGCGCCGATTCGAAGGCGCGCCGCGTGATGCCATGCGCCAGGTGCGGCGCAAACAGTTCGGGAAACAGGGTGACGATGTCGAAGCGCACGCTGCCGGCTGTCAGTAGTCTGCGCCCCAGTCGACCGTGATGCGTCGCTCCGCCAGGTCGACGCCATCGACATAGGCGGCGACGAAGGGAATCAGGGTTTCATCGCCGGCGTGGCTGCGTCACCGCCATGTTCGGCGGGCTGAGCGACACGCAGCACCGCATGCGGACCGGTATCGATCAGCCCCAGCACGTTGCCCAGCAGCAGGCCTTCGCGGTTGACGACCTCCAGGCCGATCAGATCGACCCAATAGATACTCGTCGGCATCGGCAGTCGGGAAACTCGATCGCGCAATGCAGATCAGCGCGCCGCGCAAGCGCCTCGGCGGCGGGGCGGTCGTCGATGTCGCGCGCGTGGGCGACCACGCCGTCGCCGTGGATCGGGCCTCGATGATCTTCAGCAGCGGGGGCAGGCTGGCCATCGCGGCAGCGCCGCCCGGGCGCTTGACGGCACCGGCGTCCGGCGCCTTCAGGTACCAGCGCTTGCTCGAGAACAGCGCCTGCGGATCGGCCGCGAACGCCTGCACGCGAAACCAGCCCTTGACACCCCAGGCCTCGCCGATGCGGCCCACCTCGATCGCATCGGCCGGATGATCGGGCGCATCGCCGGCGGCGGCTGGGCGTCATCGCCAAAGGCCCGCTTTCACAGCCGAGCGCGACAGATCGATCAGGCGGCGGCCTTGGCCTGGCCGACCAGACGGGCAACGGTCGGCGACAGCTGCGCGCCCTTGCTGGCCCAGTATTCGACGCGGTCGAAGGCGACGCGCAGCGGCTGCTCGGCACCCGAGGCAACCGGGTTGTAGAAACCGACGCGCTCGATGAAGCGGCCGTCGCGGCGGATCCGCGAATCGGCGACGACGATGTTGTAGAAGGGACGCCGCTTGGCGCCGCCGCGTGAGAGTCGGATCACGACCATGATGTTTCCTTGAAGAGATGAAAATCGTCCACCGCACCAGGAGACACTCAGGGCGAGCAGAGCTGGAATCGGCCGGTCGGCAGGCGCGGCGAAACCAGTCGGCTTGCCGTTCGCGTACGCTGACCCAAGGCCACCACTTCGCCGTCGTAGATACGCCCTCGCCCGCTCGGCAGACAAGCCTGCCGCGCCAGCCCAGAGCCGCCGTCGAAAACCGCGCATTATAAACTGATCGACAGGCGCGCCTGTCTCCCAGACTCGCACAACCACTACCCGGAAGCCCGCAGCCCCGATGCCGCAACACAAATCGAAGACCCTGGCAACCTGGATCGCGCTCATTGGCGGCAGCCTCGGCCTGCACCGCTTCTACCTGGCCGGCTTGCGCGATGTCTGGGGCTGGCTGTACCCGATACCGACGCTGATCGGGCTGTACGGCATGCACCGGATGCGCGAACTCGGCCAGGACGATCAACTGGCCTGGCTGCTGATCCCGCTGCTCGGCATCGCGGTCTCGGCAGCGATGCTCAGCGCCATCGTCTACGGCCTGACCAGCGACGAGCGTTGGTGGCAGCAGCACAACCCGGCCGAGCCGCAAGCCGCCAGCAGTGGCTGGCTGGCGATCATCGGCGTCGTGCTGGCGCTGCTGATCGGCGCCAGCGTGTTGATGGCAACCATCGCCTTCAGCGGGCAGCGCTATTTCGAACACGAGGTCGAGGCGGCGCACCGGATCAGCCGCTGATAACGTCGATCAAGCCGGCAGACGCTCGATCGGCTGATCGGCCACCCCGGCGAGCCACTGTTCGGCAGCGCCGCGCTCCCGTATATGCAGCAACGGCGCCAGCTCGAGCAGCGGTATCAGGACGAACGCACGCTGATGCAGTCGCGGGTGCGGCACGCTCAGTTCGGGCAGATCGATGATCTCATCGCCGTACAACAACAAGTCGAGGTCGAGGCTGCGAGGCGCATTGCGATAAGGCCGCTGCCGGCCATGACGCTGCTCGATCTGCTGCAACGAAGCCAGCAGTTGCAGTGGCGTCAATCTCGTTTCGACCGAGGCAACGGCATTGACATAGTCGGCACCCGAGGATTCGACGGGCGCGCTTCGATACAACGACGAAACACCGGTCAGCCGGGTGCAGTCGATCGCGCGGCAATCATCGATGGCAGCGAGCACGGTCGACCGGGCATCCCCGAGGTTGGCGCCGATCCCGACATACGCGAGCACCATCGGGGTCGCCGGCAGTCGTCGAAGGCCGGACTAATCGAGAGACGGGTCAATTGCCTGGGCCGGCGCAGGCAGTCCTCGCGCGGCGTCGCGCTCGCCTGCCGGCTTGCGCCGCCGGCGCCGACGCTTGCGTTCGGGCGCAGCCGCTTCGGGTTCGGCATCGTCGTCGTCCGGCTCGAGATCCGTTTCGGCATCGTCGCGCTCGGCCGAGCCGGCCCTGGCCGTCGCCGGTCGAGGCGTCTTCTTCTGCTGCTTGTTGCGCAAGTCCTCGACCATCGCGCGGCGCGCATCCTCACCTTCGAGCGAAAAATCCTCCCACCATTCGGCCAGCCGGGCATCACCCTCGCCGACATCGGCGCGCAGACGCAGAAAATCGAATCCGGCCCGAAAACGCGCCTGCTCGACCAGCGAAAACGGGCCATTGCCGCTGCGCCGCTCGAAGCGCGGCTGCATCAGCCAGATCTCGCGCATGTCGGCGCCGAGCTTGCCGCGGCCGGAGATCTCGCCGACCCGCGAATCGAACACCGCATCGATGGCCTGCTGCAGCGCCGGATGCGGCGCCTCGCCTCTCGCCTTGAGTTGCTGCCAGCCACGCAGCACCTCATGCCACAGCAGACAAGCCAGCAGAAAACTCGGCGCGACCGGTTTGCCTTCGCCGACCCGGCGATCGGTATCGGCCAGCGCCAGTTCGACGAAACGTCGCTGCTCGGCCTGCGCGGGCGCGTCCGACAAGACCGCATCGAGCAATGGGAAGATGCCCTTGTCCAGCCCCTGCTTGCGCAATTCGGCCAGGCTGGCCAGCGAATGCCCGGTCTGCAGCAGCTTGAACATCTCGTCGAACAGGCGCGACGGCGGCACGCTGGCCAGCAAGCTGGCCATTTCGCGGATCGGCGCACGCGTCTTGGCCTCGATTTCGAAGCCGAGCTTGGCGGCAAACCGCACGGCGCGGATGATGCGCACCGGATCTTCGCGATAACGGGTGACCGGGTCGCCGATCATCCGCAACAGCTTCTTGCGCGAATCGGCCAGGCCGCCGTGGTAGTCGACGATGATCTGCCGCTGCGGGTCGTAATACAAGGCATTGACGGTGAAATCGCGGCGCGCAGCATCCTCGATCTGCGGGCCCCAGACGTTGTCCCGCAACACCCGGCCGGCGGCATCGACGACGCGGGTGGTCGAGGTTTCGGCACCGCGCTTGAAATTCTTCTCGTTGCCGACCACCTGTTCAGCGGTTTCGGCATCCATCACCGCGCGGAAGGTCGACACCTCGATCACCTCGTGATCGCGCCCCCGGCCGTAGACGACATGGACGATTCGAAAGCGTCGTCCGATGATGAAGGCGCGACGGAACAAGGCCTTGACCTGCTCCGGCGTCGCGTCGGTGGCGACGTCGAAATCCTTCGGCCGCAGGCCGAGCAACAGATCACGCACCGCCCCGCCGACGATGTAGGCCTCGAACCCGGCGTCGGCCAGCGCCTGCACCACCTTGATCGCACGATCATCGACCAGCGACAGATCGATGTGGTGCTCGGCTTCGCCGATCTCCACCCGCTTGCCGAGTGGCGGCCCTTTTGTTGCTGCAGCCGGTTTGCCGAGCAGTTTTTCGATGAATTTCTTGATCATGTGAACAATTGAAGTATGCGCCAGCCGCGCAGGCGGGCCAGGTCTGCGAGTTCGGCCGACGGATTGGTGGCCACCGGCTCGGTTGCGCGTTCGAGCAGCGCCAGGTCGTTCATCGAATCGCTGTAGACGCTGATGCGTTCGAAGTCGGTCCAGGTCGCGCCATCGCGCTGCAGCCATTGCTCGACCCGACGCAGCTTGCCTTCGCGAAAGCTCGGCGTGCCGCGAATCCGACCGTTCGGGCGCCCATCCTCGGCGCGGTCGAGTTCGACCGCCAGCAGGCTGTCGATGCCAAAGGCGCGGGCGATCGGTGCGGTGATGAAATCGTTGGTCGCGGTGACAAGCGCAATCCGGTCACCTTGCTGCTGATGACTGCGCACCAGCTCGATTGCCTGCGGCAGGATGGCCGGCAGGATCACCCGGCACATGAAATCTTCATGCGCCGCGGCGCACTCGGCGGCACTGCGCTCGCGCAAGGCGGCGGTCGAAAATTCGATGTAGGCGTGGATGTCGAGCGTACCGGCCTGATACTGCGCATAAAACGCATCGTTGCCCTTGCGGAAGCTTGCTTCGTCGACCCAGCCCCGCTCGATCAGAAATTCGCCCCAGGCGTGGTCGGAATCCAACGGCAGCAAGGTGTGGTCGAGGTCGAACAGACACAGCCCGCTCATCGGTCGATGGCCGTCGGCGACGGCTCCAGTTGCATCTGCCGGATCAGCGGGATCGTCAGCGCGCGTTGCTGGCTCAGCGCAAATTCGTCGGCCTTGTCGAGCAGGGTCATCAGGCTTTTGAGGTCGCGCGCGAAGTGGCTGAGAACGTAAGACGCCACTTCGTCAGACAGGACCAGGCCGCGGCGACGTGCCTCCTGGCGCAGCACGATTTGCAGGTCGGCCTCGGCCAGCGGCTGAAGGGCCAGCACATGGCCCCAGCCGAGCCGGCTGCGCAGGTCGTCGCGCAGCGGCAGATCGACGGGCGGCAGGCGTCCGGCTGCGGCCACCAGTGCACCGCGTGAGCTGGCGTCGACAAATTGCGCGAACGCGGCCTGTTGACGCGCCGCATCGAAATCGTCGCAGCCGTCGAGGACGATCAAGCCGCGCCGCTCATCGAGTGGCCATGGCAAGGCACTGCTGTTGTCGAAGCAGGCCGAGTCGACGCCACGATCGCGCCATGCCGAGACCAGCGCCTGCAGCAGATGGCTCTTGCCACAGCCGGCAGGCCCCCACAGATAGACCGGCGCCGCGGCAGCTCCAGCCAGCATCGCGACCTCTCGCAACTGCGCCAGCGGCAACTCGTTCGGGCCGATGACGAAGCTGTCGAAGCTGCGCGCCGCAGCATGGCCGATCGGCAGATTGAGCTGACGCATGTTGGTTGCCGCTGCTGCCGTCATCCTGCCCATTCAAACATCCAGATGGTGCGGACTGGCCAGATCCGCACGGATGCTGCGCTTGGCCAGAACGGAACCGGCTCGCGCAGCAACGGCCATTCCTTCGCCAGGATCGGCACCATCAGCGCGGCAAGCCGACGGACGATCAGCCACGGTCAGTGCAGCCGCGGCTGCCCGCCCGCGGCGCGCAGCTCACTCAGGCGCTCAGCGATGACATCGCGGTCAGGCGCATCCGGCCGCCTGGCCAGATAGTCGGCCAAATCCTGCGCTGCAGCCTCGAACTGGCCGAGCTCGGCCCAGGCCAGTCCGCGGTCACGGCGCTCTTCACCGGCATCGGGCAGCAAGATGACAAGCCGATGCATGACCGCGAGAAGGCGCGGCCAGTCCTCGTCGCTGCGGTGGATCTCCTTCAGATTTCGCAGCATTCGCGCAATCACGTCGCGCGGCGCAGCCTCCTGCAGAAACAGCCCCAGCGGCATATCGAAATCGTCGACAAGACCGTGGCTCTTCTTGTAGGGCAGCAGCATCTCGTCGAGTTGCTCGCGCGACAGCGAATGCCCGTTCAGCGGATCGATGACGACCTCGCCCGCTTGCGACCCACCCTGCACACGCATCTTGACCAGAAAATGGCCTGGAAACGAGATGCCTCTGGCCGACAGGCCGATCTGGTTGGCCAGCTCGATATACAACACCGCGAGGCTGATCGGGATGCCTCGCCGGCTTGCCAGCACATGAGGCAGATAGCTGTTGGCAGGGTCGTAGTAGTTGTTCAGGTTGCCGCCAAAGCCCAGCTCCTGAAAGAAGTAGCGGTTCAACAGGCGCAACTTGTGCAACGACGCGGCGTCGGACGGAATCCGCCGCACCAGCCGCGCCGCCAGGCCATCGATTTCGGCCAGCACCGCCAGCACATCGAGCGGCGAGCCATCGATCTGGGCAATCGACAGCGCCGCCTCGGTCAATGGAATGCTCGCGTCGTCGGCCACCAGCGTGCTGAAATAGCTCAGTGCGGTCGGGGGCTCGAAGAGCTTGAAAGTCGGCATGGCGCAAGTGTAAAACGGGCTCGCCGTCATTCTCGGCGCATGAAACTGCGCCAGCGGATGCCTGCCAGGTACAGACAACCGAAATAGAGCAGCGCCGCCACGCCGAGGCACAAGGCGAGCAGAGCCACCTGCTGACCTTTGCGAGCCGCCAGTTCGACCCACGGAACCACCTGCTCGGCCCAGTACAGCGCCGCTCCCATCACCCCGCAAGCCAACCCGAGGCGCATGGCAAAGCCGGCCCAGCCGTCGGCCGGCTTGTAGATCCCGAGCCGGACCAGCCCGACCAGCAGCCAGCTCGCATTGATGAGTGCGGCGACGCCGATCGACAGCGCCAGGCCGGCGTGACCAAGCCGCGGTACAAAAAACACGTTCATCAGCTGCGTCAGGCACAACACGACAACGGCAATCTTGACCGGCGTACGGATATCCTGCCGCGCATAGAAACCAGGGGCGAGGATCTTCACCGCAACCAGACCGATCAGGCCGACACCGTAGCCGCGAAGCGCACGCACCGTCTGCTCGACATCGCTGGCTGCAAAAGCGCCGATCTGGAACAGCACGCTGACCAAAGGCGTCGTAAAAACCAGCAAGGCCACCGCACACGGCAACGCCAAAAGCAGACTCAGCCGCAGACCCCAATCGAGCAGGGCGCTGTACAGCGCACCATCCTCGCGCCCCTTGGCGGTGCTCAGCTGTGGCAACAAGACGACGCCGAGCGCCACACCGAGCAGGCCGGTCGGAAACTCCATCAGCCGGTCAGCATAAAACAGCCACGAAACCGCGCCCGTACCCTGATGTGACGCGATCTGGGTATTGATCAGCAACGAGATCTGCGCCACCGATACGCCAAGCAACGCCGGCCCCATCTGCCGCAGCACCCGCCGCACACCGGGGTAGTGCCAGGCCTCGGCCAGCGAACGCGGCGCGAGGCCGATCTTCGGCAAACGGGCCTGACGCCGCAAGGCTGGAATCTGTACGCCCAGCTGCAGCAGGCCGCCGATCATGACGCCCCCGGCCAAGGCATAGATCGGCTCGATGCCGAGACGGGCAAACCACGGCGCGCCAAACCAGGCAGCGGCGATCATCGCCAGATTGAGCAGCACCGGCGTGGCAGCCGGCACGGCAAAACGCTTCCAGGTATTGAGGATCCCGGCAGACAGCGCCACCATCGACATGAAGCCGATATACGGAAACATCCAGCGGGTCATCACCACCGCATCATGCTGGCGCTCGAGGCCGGATGCGATCAGCCACACCAGCAAGGGCGCGGCCAGCACGCCAACCACACAAGTGGCCAACAAGGCCCAGAACAGAAACGTCGCCACCGCATCGATCAACGATCGTGTCGCGTCATCGCCTTCACGGGTTCGTGTCTCGGCAAGGATCGGCACGAAGGCCTGCGAAAACGCCCCTTCGGCAAACAGTCGACGCAGCAAATTGGGGATCCGGAACGCCACATTGAAGGCATCGGTCAGCGCCGAGGCGCCGAAACTGGCCGCGATGAACTGGTCACGCACCATCCCGGTGATGCGAGAGGCCAGCGTAAACAGTGATACCAGCGAGGCGGCCCGCAGCAGATTCATGAAAACGACGGGGCGTGAAGGTGATCGCCGGGTGCAAGTGTGGTGCGCATTATCGGGTGCACGTCGATGCACCGAGCGGCCGGACAGTAGCGGACCGACCAGCAATGACCCCGCTGCAAGATTCAAGCGATCTACCGGACAGCCCGGCGGCCAGCAGACGCGGCAAAAGCCGCCGTGCGGCGGAAAAGCCACTCAATGCTATACTCGAAGGCTCTGTTCCACCCAGACCCTACAAGACATGGCCACTTCTGCCAAAGCCAAGAAAAAGACCGTTCGCATTGCCTCGGGCCTGAAGCGCGTACGCCAGGACACCAAGCTGAATGCCGCCAATACGGCGCTGCGCTCGAAATTCCGCACCGTGATCAAGAACGTACAAAAGGCCGTCGCTGCCGGCGACAAGGCCAAGGCTGCCGAGTTGTTCGGCTCGGCGCAACGCGTCATCGACTCGGTTGCCGACAAAGGTTTGTTCCACAAGAACAAGGCGGCTCGCCACAAGAGCCGTCTGTCGACCAAGATCAAGGCTCTCGAAGCCACACCTGCCGCCTGAAACGGCAGCAGCCGGAAACAAACGCCAGGGCCCGCCATCGCGGGCCCTTTCGTTTTGGCGCTCGGCATTGCCCCTGTACCAGCGGAATCTGCTGTTCCGACCTGCGGGTTTCCCGGGTCAACGCTCAGCCGCTTTGACGGACTCGATCAGGCAGGCCTCGACGACCTGCAACTGGTTGTCGCGAGCAAAGTGCATCACGAAATCCCACGCCATCGGTTCGATGTCGCGCAGTTTCTCGTTGACGATCACGCATTTCACGCCGTTGATCATCCTGGGGACGCAATAAGGCGAATAACCCATCCCGCGTTGCGCAGTCGCGCCGCCCGGACGGAATGACGACATCGCCCCGGCCAGCCTTTCGGACCAGTCACTGGGGCGAAACACCTGACCATCAAGGGTGACACCCTGGATGAAATATTCTTTTGACGTAGCAGGGGACATGCGCTGTCCGCACGGCCAGCGGAGGCCGAAAAGCGGTCATTCGGGTGGTCAGGAATGGTCGTGGACGATTCCATGCAGATATTGTGCCGCCTAATGCTGCGCTGCAACAATCATTCGGTGCAAGCCTGGCGTCGCCAAGCACGATGCGTGTCCACACCGGGCAACGCCCTAGAATAAAAGTGAATCCAACGTCGCCGGAACGGTCCGGTCGGCTTCAGGAGTTGTCATGAACGCAGCACAGAAAATGGCCGTCGACGCCCGGTTGGCCGAACCCGCTGAAACCACACCGCTGGCCGAACCGCATGTGATGTCGACCTACGGGCGACTGCCGATTGCGTTGTCGCACGGCAAGGGCTGTCGGGTCTGGGATACCGAAGGCCGAGAGTACCTTGACGGTCTGGGTGGCATCGCCGTCAACACGCTGGGTCATGCCCACCCGCAACTGGTGCCCGCGTTGCAGGATCAGATCGCCAAGTTGATCCACTCGTCGAACTATTACCACGTGCCGCTGCAGGAAACGCTGGCGGCCAAGCTGTGCGAACTGTCAGGCCTCGACAAGGTGTTTTTCTGCAGCACCGGGTTGGAAGCCAACGAAGCAGCGATCAAGATCGCGCGCAAGTTCGGCCACGACAAGGGCATCGAAAGGCCTGAAATCATCGTCTACGAAAAGGCTTTTCACGGCCGCTCGATTGCCACCCTTTCGGCAACCGGCAACGCCAAGGTACAGGCCGGTTTCGGGCCGCTGGTCGAGGGTTTCGTGCGCGTGCCGCTGAACGACATCGCGGCAGTCGAGGAGGTTGCCAATACCCATCCGAACGTGACGGCGGTGTTCCTCGAAGTGATTCAGGGCGAAGGCGGCATCAATCAGACGACCAACGCCTACCTGCAGGCCGTGCGCCGGCTTTGCGACGAGCACGACTGGTTGTTGATGCTCGACGAGGTGCAATGCGGCATTGGCCGTACCGGCAAGTGGTTCGCCCACCAATGGGCTGGCATCAAGCCCGATGTGATGCCGCTGGCCAAGGGACTGGGCTCGGGCGTGCCGATCGGCGCCATCGTCTGCGGGCCACGTGCCGCCGACGTATTCGGCCCCGGTAATCACGGCACGACCTTCGGCGGCAATCCGCTGGCCATGCGCGCCGGCGTCGAAACATTGCGCATCGTCGAGCAGGACGGCCTGCTGGAAAATGCAGCAATGGTCGGCGCAGCGCTCAGCGATGCCATCCGACGCGAGTTGAATGGCGTTGACGGCGTGGTCGAGGTCCGCGGTGCCGGCCTGATGATCGGCATCGAACTCGATCGCCCGTGCGGCGACCTGCTCGGTCGCGCCGCCAAAGTCGGCCTGCTGCTGAGCGTCACCGCCGACAAGGTGATTCGCCTGGTGCCGCCACTGATCCTGTCGCAGACCGAGGCCGACGAGATCGTTGCCATCCTGTGTCCGCTGATCAAGGCCAAACTGGCCGAGCCCGCGGGTTGAAGTGCGGCAAACCATGAAGCCCGGCATGAGTCTGATCAAGCACTATCTGCAGTTCAAGGATTTGCGCGCCGAGGAATATGCGTATCTGTTTGCGCGCACCGCAACCATCAAGCAGCGCTTCAAGAACTACGAAAAATATACGCCGCTGGTCGACCGCACGCTGGCGATGATCTTCGAGAAAGCCAGCACGCGAACCCGCGTCAGCTTCGAGGCCGGGATGTACCAGATGGGTGGCTCGGTGGTCAATCTGACCACCGGCGACAGCCAGCTCGGCCGTGCCGAACCGGTCGAGGACAGTGCCCGTGTGATCAGCCGAATGGTCGACATGGTGATGATCCGCACCTACGAGCAGACCAAGATCGAGGGCTTCGCGGCCAACTCGCGCGTGCCGGTGATCAACGGGCTGACCAACGAGTACCACCCGTGCCAGATCCTCGCCGATGTCTTCACCTTCATCGAGCATCGCGGCAGCATCGAAGGCAAGACGGTGGCATGGGTCGGTGACGGCAACAACATGGCCAATACCTGGCTGCAGGCCGCCGACATTCTCGGCTTCAAGCTGCATGTCAGCACACCCAGCGGCTACGAAATCGATGCCAAGGTGGCCGGTGTCAGCAACAAGGATTGCGTCAAGGCCTTCAAGAACCCGCTCGATGCCTGCCGCGGCGCGCATCTGGTGACCACCGACGTGTGGACCAGCATGGGTTACGAGGCCGAAAACGACGCCCGCATGAAAGCGTTTGCCGACTGGTGCGTCGATGCCGAGATGATGGCCGCCGCGCAGCCCGATGCCCTGTTCATGCACTGTCTGCCGGCGCACCGCGGCGAGGAAGTGGCCGCCGAAGTGATCGATGGCCCGCAATCGGTGGTCTGGGACGAGGCCGAAAACCGCATGCACGTCCAGAAGGCGCTGATGGAGTATCTGCTGCTGGGGCGGATCGGCTGAGCGCTGGTCGCCCGTCCGGCAGAGTCGTTCAACGCTTGCCGACCGGCAACCCCGAGGCCGGGTCGCGCGGCGAGACAACCCTCCAGTCCCTGCTCAGTACGTCGATCCAGTTGCTGCCTGCACCTTGCGACTGCGCCCGCGACGTCAGTCGAACGCTGCCGTCTCCCATCGCAAACGCAATCTGCCCCTGCGGTTTGAGTGCGGCCGAGAGGGTTCGCAGCTCAGGCGAATTGTTGGCGGCCACGCCCTTCACCGCCGGCAGCAACAGCCCGATCAGGATGGCGATGATGCCGTTGCTTCCCACGGTGATGTGGTAGCCCGGAACCTTCAACAGACCGACGAGGATGCCGTCCACACCCTGCGGATGCGACCGGCTGACGCTTTTCACCATGTCGCCTGCTCCGCCATAGACGGTCCACGTGATCTCTTCGAAGCTGGAGCCCGGCTTCTTGATGCCGTCGAACTTCATGTAGCCGCGATCATGGGCTTCGCCGTCGATGCCATCGAACTTGATAAAAGCCGGCATTTCACTCTCCTTGCGATGAATTGATGCCTGCAACCGATGCACAGCATGTTTCAATGGTCGCGCCGTACAACCTGCTTGTAAACCCCATGTCGACCCCTAAGCGGCGACAAATGTCACACGCACACCGGGTGCACATACCCTCGCAGGCACTCGCGACACAAGGCGGGATGCGAGATGCTATGTTCACAGTCTCAATGCACATCGATCCATCCAACCGACCCATCCCGGCTTCAGCGCTGGCGCCTGAGCGGCGACTGCGCATCTGGGACATCTCGCCGCCCCTGCATGGCGCCACGCCACCATTTCCCGGTGACACGCCCTATAGCCAGCAATGGGCGACGCGGATCACGCCGGCTTGCCCGGTCAACGTCAGCGCAATCACGCTGTCGCCGCACCTCGGCGCCCATGCCGACGCGCCGTTGCACTACGCGGATGGCGAGCCGGCGATCGGCGCGGTGGATCTGCTGCCCTATCTCGGGCGCTGCAGGGTGATTCATGCGATCGACGCCGGCGCGCTGATCCGCCCCGCCGATCTGGCTCACGCCGCCGACGAATTGCCAGCCCGCGTGCTGGTTCGCAGTTGCCGGGCCGCCCCGACCACATGGTCGGACGATTTCAGCGCCTTTGCCCCGGAAACCATCGACTGGCTGGCCGACCGGGGCGTCGTGCTGGTCGGTATCGACAGCCAATCGGTCGACCCGGCAACCAGCAAGGATCTGCCGAGCCACCACCGGCTGCTGCACCGCGATCTTCGAGTGCTGGAAAACCTGGTGCTCGACGATGTGCCAGCCGGCGACTACGAGCTGATTGCGTTGCCGCTGAAACTGGTCGACGCCGATGCCTCACCGGTCAGAGCGATCCTGCGCAGCCTTCAGCAAGACTGACATTTGCCCGGCCCGCTGCGCGCCCATCGAGGACCGCCTGCCGAGCCTACAAGCCGAACAGCCGAGGCAGATACAGGCTGATCGCCGGAAACGCGATCAAGACCGTCATCCGCATCAGATCGGCAACGATGAATGGCGTCACTCCACGCCAGATCGCCGTGGTCGGCAGGTCGGGAATGACACTGGACAGGACGAAGATATTCATCCCCACCGGTGGCGTGATCAGGCTGATTTCGATCACGCACACGATGATGATGCCGAACCAGACCGGATCGAAACCCAGCGAGGTGACGAGCGGAAAGAACACCGGCACCGTCAGCAACATCATCGACAGGCTTTCCATCGCCGTCCCGAGCACCACGTAGATCGCGCAGATGGCAAAGATCACCGCCAGCGGATGGACGTTGAACTGCTTGACGAATTCGAGCAAGGCCGACGGCAACTCGGTGAAATTCAGGAAATTGGCGAACAGCGACGCGCCGATCACGATCGTGAACAACATGGCCGAGGTGCGCGACGACTCGACCAGCACATCGCGCAAGACCGACCAGGTCAACGCACCACGCGCCCACGCAAAGACGAAGCCACCGCTGGCGCCGACGCCTGCCGCTTCGGTCGGCGTGAAAAAGCCGCCATACATGCCGCCCATCACGATGGCGAACAACAGCAAGACACCCCAGATGTTGCGCAGTGCATGCAGGCGCTCGGCCCAGCTGGCACGCTCGCCCGGCGGGCCCCAGGTGGGGTGACGGCGCGTCACCCACATCGATGCCAGCAGATAAAAAGCGGTGGCCAGCAAACCCGGCAGCACACCGGCGGCAAACAGGGCGCCGATGCTCTGCTCGGTCATGATGCCGTAGATCACCAGGATCACCGATGGCGGAATGAGGATGCCGAGGGTGGCGCCGGCGCAGATCGAGCCGGCGGCGAACGCCGGCTCGTAGTTGAACCGCCTCATCTCGGGCATCGCTACCCGGGCCATCGTCGCGGTGGTGGCGATCGACGAGCCACAAATCGCACCAAAGCCGGCGCATGCGGCAATCGTCGACAACGCAAGGCCGCCGCGCCGATGGCCGACAAAGGCATAGGCGGACTGGTAGAGATCGCGCGACATGCCGGCCCGGGTGACGAAGTTGCCCATCAAGACGAACAGCGGCACCACCGACAAGGTATAGGCGCCGATATCGATGAACTCGCCGGCGGCCGACGACATCGCCGCCGGCCACGAGCGCATTACCCCCAGCCCGATCAGCCCGACCAGCCCCATCGCGATCGCAATCGGCACACGCAGCAACATCAGCGCGAACATCGCGGCAAAGCCGATCAATCCCTCGGTCATGTGGGCTGCCCTTCGCCGCGCGCAGCGCGCAAGGCCTGCACGACGTGGACAATGCCGGTCACCATCAGCATCAGTGCGATCAGCGACTGAAATGGCCACAGCTTGATCTCCAGGGTGGCCGTCATGTCGCCGAACTCCATGGTGCGACGCGCGCGCTGCCAGACGATCCAGGCTGCACCAATCAGGATGGCTGCCGTGAGTCCATGCGAGATCGTCTTTTGCCATTGCAGCACCGTGCGCGGCAGCATGCGGTCGAGCAGATCGAAGACGATATGCTCGCCCGCCAGCGAAGCCAGGGGCAGCGCGAAATAGATCATCAGGCTCATGAAGAGCTCGGTGAGCTCCACGGCGCCGGTCAGTGAATGATCGAAGAACTTGCGTCCGACAACGTCGGCGAAAGTCAGGATCATCATCGTGAACAGCGCCAGTGAAGCGACAGTCGCGAACAGCGTTTCGATGCGTTTCATAGGTTCAAAAATGACCGACGACCGGAGCGATCAAGTCCGCGCCCGGTCGTCGGAACAACTGCGCAACGGCCTGAGCGGCCTGCACGGTCACTGCAGCTTGTTTATCTCTGCGCGGAATTCCTTCAACACCATGGCCGCATTCTTCAAGCCCTTGGCTTCGGCTTCCTTGACCCATTCGCTTTCGATCGGGCCGGTCTTGGCCTTGAAATCGGCAACGAATCTCGCATCGGCAACAGTGGTCTCGATACCGGCGGCCTGCTGCAGAGCCTTGCTGCGAACGTCGGCGGCATCCCAGAACTTGCCGAACAGCCGGGCTGCGTGTTCACCCGACAGCTTGTCGATCGCGGCCTGGTCGGCCTTGGAGATCTTGGCCCAGGTGGCGGGATTCATCACCAGCGCAAAACTGGTGTTGTAGAGGCCACCGGGTACGCTGGTCGCGTACTTGATCAGCTTTTCGAGCTTGAACGATTCGATCGACTCGTGCGGGAACCACACGCCATCGACCACCCCGGATGACATCAGCTCGTACGACTGCGGTGCCGGCTTCAGCGTCATGTTGACGCCAAGCGCCTTGCCGACATCGTTGACGACGCCTCCGCCAACGCGAAACTTGACGCCGTCCATGTCGGCGACGGTCTTGATCGCCCGCTTGTTGTTGAAGATGTTGCCGGGCCCGTGGGTGAAGACGGCCAGCACCTTCAGACCACGGTGCTCGTCGAACTTGGCCAGGTACTTGTCATAGATGCGCTGATAGGCCACGCTGGTCGAGATGGCGTCATTGCCGAGAAACGGGAACTCGGCGATCTTGCTCAAGGTATAACGGCCCGGCGTATAGCCGTGCACGCTGTACGACAGATCAGCCAGACCATCGCGCACGGCATCGAACGTACCCGGTGCAGGGGTCACGCCCTTCGGCAGGATATTGCATTTCACCCGGTTGGTGGTCGCCGCGGCAACCTCGTCACACCAGGCCGCCTGGGCCCTCGACAGCAGGTGCGTCGGCGGCAACCAGCTCGAGGTGGTCAGCACCACATCGGCCGATGCCGACGCGGCGAGGCCGAGCAGACCGGTGGCGAGCAACGATTTGAATGGAATCTTGGACATCACGAAAACCCTTCGATGAAATGGAGCGGGATCTGGCAAACCAACCGATCCTTCGCGGACCGGTACGTTAGCAAACTGCGGCACTGCCGGGGATCATCAGTTACCCTGCGAAGCAGCCGGCGTGCCGCTACGTAGTTGCCGCATCCAAGCCGGCATATCCGTCAGCCAGCACGCTCAGATGCAGCGGCCGCCGTCGACTTCCATGCACACGCCGGTGATCATCGAGGCCTCGTCGCTGCACAGAAAGCAGGCCGCATTGCCGAGATCTTCGGGCTGCGAAAAACGCCCGATCGGGATCGTCGACAGAAATTTCGCGCGCATTTCGGGTGTGTCCTGGCCCATGAAGGACGCCAGCAACGGCGTTTCGCCGGCCACCGGATTGAGCGCCACCACACGGATCCCGGCCGGTGCGAGTTCAACTGCATTGGCACGCGTGGCGGTGATCACCCAGCCCTTGCTGGCGTTGTACCAGCTCAGTCGCGGCCGCGGGCTGACGCCAGCCGTGCTGGCCATGTTCAGCACCACGCCGCGGATCCCGTTGTGCCCGGGTGCGTTGGCCTTCATGCGGGGCACGACTTCACGCATGGCGAGGTAGATCGCCTTCATGTTGATGGCGACGATGCGATCGAAATCAGCCTCGCTGACCTCCTCCAGCGCCTGCGGCAGGTGGGTTACGCCCGCATTGTTGATGAGGATGTCGATATGGCCGAAATGAAGTTCGGCCGTTTCCATCATCAGCCGCACGGCCGCCGCATCGGCGACGTCGACGCGCAAGCCGCGCGCCTTGACACCGCACGAGGCGGCGACGTCGAGCGCCGCCTGCAGATTGATATCGGCCACCACGACCTGGGCGCCTTCGGCAACGAACTTGCGGACGATGCCGGCCCCGAACCCCGATCCACCGCCGGTGACGATGGCTACCTTGTCCTTCAATCGCATCGCAATCTTCTCCTTCGAGGAAATCGACCGTCCCGCGCACGCAGGGTCGTGCTGCCCGGAGCCTGAATTGTGGACGATGTTCGCAGGCGGTCAGGGCCCGATCGCGACGTGTCGACAAGCCATCACGCGGCGTCGACCCGCATGCGGCATCATCCCGTCCATGTCCATCGGTCCGTTTCTGCTGAAGCGCCTGCTGACGCTGCTGGCCACGCTGGCAGCGGCGTCGCTGGTGGTCTTCGCGGTGCTCGAACTGCTGCCCGGCAACGCCGCGGAAGTGATCCTCGGCGACTCGGCCACGCCTCAATCGCTGGCCGCGCTGCAAATCAAGCTGGGGCTCGATCGCCCGGCTGCCGCCCGTTATATCGACTGGATGGGTGGCCTTTTGCACGGCGAAACCGCGCGCAGCATCAGTTACGACACGCCGACGGCCGAGCTGATCATCGAACGCCTGTGGGTCAGTCTGCCGCTGGCCTTGCTGGCCATGGTACTGACGGTCGCGCTGGCGCTCGGCCTCGGCCTGTTTGCCGCCTCGCGCCATAACCAGATCGGTGATGTCGGCGTGATGGCAGCCAGTCAGGTGGGCATCGCGATCCCCAACTTCTGGTTCGCGATCCTGCTGATCCTGCTGTTCGCGGTGCAGCTGCAATGGGTCAGCGCGGGCGGTTTTCCCGGCTGGTCCGAACAGGATGGCGGCGGGCTGTGGGAGGGTGCCCGCGCCTTGATCCTGCCGGCGATGGCACTGGCGCTGGTGCAGGCCGCCATCCTGACGCGAGTGACCCGTTCGGCCGTGCTCGACGTGATGCGCGAGGATTTTGTGCGCACCGCACGAGCCAAGGGCCTGAGCCGGCGCCAGGTGTTGTGGCGACATGTACTGCGCAATGCGATGATCCCGGTGCTGACGGTAGCCGGGCTGCAGTTTGCCAATCTGATCACCGGCACCATCGTGATCGAAAACGTCTTCGTGCTGCCCGGCATCGGCCGGCTGGTTTTCCAGGCGATCAGCAACCGCGACCTGATCGTGGTGCGCGATGTGGTGATGTTGCTGGCCGCCGTGGTGGTGCTGGTCAACTTCCTGGTCGACATCCTGTATGCAGTGATCGACCCTCGCCTGCGACGCGGATGAGCAGCCCCGCAGCACTGAACTCGCTGGCGGCACGAGCCAGGCGACACCCCAGCTTCCTGGTCGGTGCCGCGCTGACGCTGCTGCTGTGCGCAGCCGCATTGTTGTCGTTGTTCTGGACCCCTTATCCGTATGCCGAGATCGACATTCCAGCCAAGCTGCAGCTGCCGAGCGCGGCGCACTGGCTGGGCACCGACAGCCTGGGCCGCGACATCGCCAGCCAGTTGCTGGTCGGTTCGCAGAACAGCATCGTGGTCGGGCTGGTGGCGGTCGGCATCGGCATGGCCATCGGCGTTGCGCTCGGCTGTGTGGCGGCCGCGTCGCACGCCCAAGGTCGCGGCTGGCTCGAAGAGGTGATCATGCGCGCGAGCGATTTCACGTTCGCATTCCCGGCCTTGCTCAGCGCCATCATGCTGACTGCGATCTACGGGCCGGGCTTGTTGATGAGCATCATCGCGATCGGCATCTTCAACATCCCGGTGTTTGCGCGCATCACCCGGGGCGCGGCCAATGCGGTGTGGGCGCGCGACTTCATCACTGCAGCCCGCGCAGCAGGCAAAGGGCCGCTGGCGATCACGCTCGACCATGTGCTGCCCAATATCGCAAGCCCGCTGATCGTGCAGGCAACAATCAGCTTCGCCACGGCGATCCTCGCCGAGGCAGCGCTGTCGTATCTCGGTCTGGGCACCCAGCCGCCGCAACCGAGCTGGGGTCGCATGCTCAACGAAGCGCAGACGATGATGTTCCAGGCGCCGATGCTGGCGGTCTATCCGGGCGTTGCCATCATGCTCAGCGTGCTCGGGCTGAACCTGATCGGCGACGGGCTGCGCGATTTGCTGGATCCGCGACTGGCGCGCCAGCGCTGACCCTGCGGCCGGCCATCGTTCACGCACGAATCAGAAACTGGCCTTGGTCTTGACCAGCAACTGGACCTTCTTGATGTCGGCGTTGGCATTCATCGGAAACGCCAGATCGACGTGCAGCACGTTGCTGAACGCCGAACGCGCGCTGACGATGCGCAGACCGAACCCCGCATCGCCGAGCCAGCCTGGATCGACGGTATGGTTCGGCACGTCACCCCAGGCGCGGCCGACATCGACAAACGCAGCACCGCCGATGCGGAACAAACGCCAGACGTAGAGATCGGTGTAGAAGCGCTCCTCGACGGTGAACAGCGCGCGCCGGGTACCGCTCTGGTAGCGAAGCGGATAACCACGCAGGCCGCTGTCGCCCCCGAGCAGCAGGGATTGCGTGAGATCGGCCCGTGTCAGCAGGCTGCCTTCGGCCGACGCATAAAACAGCCAGCGCCGGCCTTGCGGCAGGTAGTAGCGGGCCTGGGCAGCGAGCACCTGCCGCCGCAGTCGGCCGTCCGAAATCTCGCCACTGACCGAGCCCGCTGCGATCAGCGTATGTCCGGGTTGCGGTTCGAAGCCGCGGCTGATCGACGCCGAATACAGCAGCGCGTCATGGCTCGAGCCGAGGCCGGTGGTTGCCCAGCCGAGTTGCATTGTCGACGCCAGACCGAGCGCGAAGAATTCGGGCCGACCGATCAGGTTGCGGTTCAGTTGCCGGTCGTAGCGGTCCTCGATCAGCGCATACCGGGCGAATGGCGCAATCAGCTTCCGATCGGACGGCAGTTTCGCCGGCGCGGCCAAGCCGCCCGCTGGTGCGTAGGCGTCGTCCTGATAACTCAGGCCCGAGCGAGTAGCGCTGCACCCAGCCGTCGACCAGGCCTGGCGACCAGCCGGCGAAAACCTCGCCCTGGCTCTCGCGGTGACGGTATTGGCTGGCGATCTTGCCGGCGCTGTAGACGGCGTCGATGCGGTCGTCCCTGCTCGCCGTGACGCCGGCGGCCCAGCGCGAGTCCAGTGCGTAGAAAGGGCGGACCACCGATAGCGCATCGCGCCGACCATCACTGTTTATCGTATGGCTGAGGTCAACTGCGGTCCAGGTGCCGAACACGCGGCTGTTCGAGAACTGGAATTCGGTTCCGGATCGATCGACATTCTTCGAACGCCCCAGGCTGATCGTCGCGCCGGTGCCCAGGAAGTTGTACTCCTTCAATCGCAGGCTGCTCGAATTGGTGCCGCCGGAGCGACCGACGCTGACCCCGAGGTCGAGCGACCAGGTATCGCGTGTCAGCACCTCGATGTCGACCACGCCGTCGCGATAGTTGACGGGGCGCAATACCACGTCGTACAGGAAACGTTCGGACCGCAACAGCCGCTCGGTCTCCTCGATCAGGCGCACCGAAACCGGCTCGCCGCTCTGGAACAACAGCGCACGCCGGATCACCTCCGGCCGGGTGCGGATGTGCAAGGCGTTGGCCCAGCGGAACAGCAGCTTGTCTTCCCTGGGATCGGCGGTGTCGAAGATTTCCTGCGGCAGCACGCGGATCTCGCCGATGGTCGCAGAAGCGGCTTCCAGCTCCGCGATGGAAGGCGTCTGGCGCGGCGGCTGATTCTGGGCACTGGCCAGACTGCACAGGCCGAGCCACAGCCAGATGACAACAGCGCAGCTGCGACGAAGCCGGACAAACGCCATCACTGGCCGATTACCGGTGGACGCCGGCCGCGACCATTTGCTCCCGTCGCAGGAAGATTCATGAGAAACAGAAAATGGATGTGCATGGCTCGATTGTCGGCGGTGCCGACTTAGCATCAACTTAAATAGGCATCGCTCACGAAGACTTCTTGCGAACTGGCTTCGGGAACAATTGGGACTGTTGCTGTCCCGCTGTTGGCAGTTGACCATCCATTCGGTCGCTGCCAGGTTGCAGCATCCGACCTTGGCCGGCCGAGTCGGTGTCGGCGGCTTTCCGCGGTCAGATCCAGCCCATCGCACCAGCCAGTGCGCCAGCCGCCAGGACCACCAGCAGGTGCAGCTTCGTCTTCCACAACAGCAGGCCGGCCAGCAAGGCGAGCAGCCAGAAACGCCAATCGGTCTGCGAATCGACGCTCGGCGCGATCAGCAGCCAGGCTGTCGAGACCAGCAGCGCCAGCACCAGTGGCGCCATGCCTTGCTTGAAGGCCCGGATACCGCGATGGTGCTGGTTGCGATGCGCCCAGCGCGTGGCGACCAGCGTCAGCAGTGAACTGGGCAACACCATGCCGACCAGACAGATCACCGCGCCGAGCAGCGCCCAATGGATGCCGCCCGCGTTGAGGCCGACGTTCCACCCCATCAGCGAGACAAACAGCACGTTCGGCCCGGGTGCAATCTGCCCGAGCGCGATCGACGAAGCGAATTGGGGATCGGTCAGCCAGCCGTGCTGATCAACCAGATAGCGGTGCATGCCGGGCACCACGCTCATGCCACCGCCAACCGACAACAACGACAAGGTCGAAAATTGCAGCCACAGGCTGAGCCAGTCGAACATCGACAATCCGCTCGCCATCATGCTGCCTTGTCGGCCTGCTTCAGGCAATGAAAAGTCCACAGGGTGGACAAGCCACCGACACTCAGCAAGACCCACAGCAACGGCCATTTCAGCCAGACCACACAGACAGCGGTGGCAATCGCCACCAGCACGCAAAATGGGCGCCCGCCCGGATGGCTCCGCAAGGCCGGCGCCAGCTTCAGCGCCGTGGTCGACGATCAATGCTGCGACGACCAGCCCCATGCCGCGCATTGCACCCTGTACCTGCGGCAGATGCCGGATGCTCCCGAATCCCACCGCCAGTACCACGACCAGGACGAACGGAATCACGAACAGACCGGCCACCGCGGCGAATGCACCTTTCGCTCCCATGTAGCGGTCGCCCAGTATCACGGCGAGATTGGCGACGTTGGGGCCGGGTAGCACCTGCGCCACCGCCCAGTCTTCAAGAAATGTCTCACGGCTGATCCAGCGTTTGCGCTCGACCAACTCACGCTGCGTGATGGCCATCACGCCACCGAACCCCTGCAGCGCCAAGGCATTGAACGACCAGAAAAGCTCCCACAGCGAATCTGGCTTGGCCAGCGCCTGATCTTCAGCGGGTGTTTCCGTTGTCATGGGGGTGCGTCATCTCCCGCCTGGGCCAACAAGGCACGCAAGCTGCTGAGCGAAAAGGGCTTGGCCAGGACACCGGCCACGTCCAGGCCGAGGGACCGGGCCTGCTGCAAGGCGGCGTCGGTTTCAGCGGGGCCGGCGCCGCTCGAGATGATGATGCGGGCGGGGCAAAGGCTGGCACCCAGCTGAACCATCACCTCGGCGCCGTCCATCTCGGGCATCGCCAGGTCGATCGCCAGATGAGTGGGTGACCAGCTCGCCACCATTTCGAAAAATGCTTGCGGTCGATCGCACATCCGGGCCTCGAAGCCGGCGCGTTGCGCAACGAACACGAGCAGTTGCCCGACCATTTCATCGTCGTCAAGCACCAGGAGTCGTCGTTGCTGCGCCATTGGTCAGGGTCCTGACGCTATTGTCACGGATCGTCGCGCGAGCCGCCGCCGATCGACCGTCTCACCAGCGGGCTGCGCATCTATCATCATGAAGTGGAGCAAACCATCGACATGCCATTGGCCGATACGACCACCAGCGCGCCGACGCTGCGCAGCGGAGTGCTCGCTTGACGATCCGATCGCGCCTGCTGTTGTTGGCCTTGCTGGCCACCCTGCTGCCTGCCGCACTCGAACTGAGCCGCTTTCTCGACATGCGACGCGAAACGATCAGGCAGGATACGGCCCGGTTGGCCCAGATGGCCGATCAGCAGGCGCGGACGATCTCCGAGCGCATCCAGGGAACGGCTCAGTTGCTGTACGGCTTGGCCCGCACCGACTCGTTGACTCGCAGCGACAATCGCGAAGCCTGCTCACGCTTCCTCAACGAGGTCCGGGAGACCTACCCGCAATACACCGGGATCCTCACGATCAAGCCCGACGGGCAGTTGTTCTGCGATTCCCTGCGGACCGGGCGCCAACTCGATCTGCGAGATCGCGCATATTTCAAGGCGGCCCAAGCGGCACCCGTCGGATTGATTCTCGAGCCAGCCTTTGGTCGCCTCACCGGCATTGCGGTGTTGCAGGTGGTGTACCCGGTCGTGACGTCGGAGGGCGAACTTTCATACTTGCTGCTGGCATCGCTGAACCTTCCACAACTTCTCGAAACCGAAAACCTCGCCGTGCGCGGCGCCCGCTTTCTGTTGGTCGACCACAAGGGCACGGTGCTGGCAAGCTCGCGCAGCGACGGTAGCGGCGACCTTTCCGGCTCGTCCATCACCGGTACCGCGCTGTTCAAGTTCATTTCGGGACGCGGCGCAAAAACCGCCGAAGTGAAGGATGCAGCGGGCAATACCGAGGTCTGGGCCGTTGCGGATTCCGGCCCGATCGACAAGGCCAAGATTCATGTGGCGGTGGGCGTTCGCAAAAGCCTGCTGGTGACTGCGGCCGACCAACGCTTTCAGCAGGATCTGGCGCTGCTGGCGTCGAGCGCCGTGCTGCTGTTCCTCGCCGTGTGGCTGATGGCCGAATTCGGCATTCGCCGACAGATCGACCGCCTGACCCGGATGGCCCGGCAACTTGCCGGTGGCGACCTGTCGGCCCGTATCGCCCCCCCGCTGCCGGGCGGCGAGCTCGGTACGCTGATGTTGACGCTGAACCAGACCGCCGAGTCGCTCGAGCAGCAACGCATCGACATTGCGGAACTGAACGCCAAGTTGCAGCAATCGCAGCGCATGGAAGCGATCGGCCAGCTGACCGGCGGCGTGGCGCATGACTTCAACAATCTGCTCACCGTGGTGCTGGGCAATGCCGAACTGCTGGCAGAACTGCAGATCGACAACCCGCAGCAGCGGCAGCTCGCCGAATCGATCGTCAACGCCGCGCAGCGCGGCGCCGACCTGACGCGTGGCCTGCTGGCCTTTGCGCGCAAGCAGGCGCTGGATCCCAAGTCGGTCGACATCAATGCCTTGCTGGCCAGCATCGATCCGATGTTGCGGCGCACGCTGGGTGAACACATCGAGATCGAACTGATTCGCGCGGCCGGCCTCTGGCCGGCGCTGGTTGATCCGGGTCAACTCGAAAACGCCCTGCTGAACCTGTGCCTCAACGCCCGCGACGCGATGCCCGGCGGTGGTCACCTGGTACTGGAGACGGCCAACATCCGCCTCGATACCGACTACGCGCAACATCATGCGGATGTCACGCCGGGACCCTACGTGATGGTTGCAATATCCGACAGCGGCGAGGGCATCGCGCCGGAAAACCTGCGTCGGGTGTTCGAACCGTTCTACACCACCAAGGAAAAAGGCAAGGGCACCGGCCTGGGCATGGCGATGGTGTATGGCTTCGTCAAGCAATCGGCCGGCCACATCGCGATCTATTCCGAGGTCGGCCAGGGGACTTCGGTCAAACTGTACCTGCCTCGCGTTCGCCATGAAAAAAGGCAGCCGGCCGAACCGGATGCACGCGTCTGCGTGGCTGGAGGTTCCGAGACCATCCTGCTGGTCGAGGACGACGATGCGGTGCGCAGTTATGCCAAGGCCGCCCTGCTCTCGTTCGGCTATTCGGTGATCGAGGCGGCCGACGGCACAGCCGCATTGGAACTGATCAGGCAGAACGATCGGATCGACCTGCTGTTCACCGACGTGGTGATGCCAGGCGGCATGAATGGTCGCGTGCTGGCCGATGCCGCACGCGAAATTCGACCGGCGTTGCGCGTGTTGTACACCTCGGGTTACACCGAAGACGCGATTGTTCACCATGGGCGCCTCGACGCTGACGCGCAGTTGTTGAGCAAGCCCTATCGCCGCAGCGATCTCGACCGCGCGGTGCGGGCGGCTTTGATGGCGGGAACGGAGTAGGCAGTCGCAAGGCAGTGGTCGCGGCATGCGTTATCGTCACCTGCAACCGTCCCTCGCCCATCAACCCGCCTTGCCACTGCTCGAAGTCGTCGACCTGCGGGTCAGCCTGCAAACCTCGCGCGGCACACACGATGCGCTGCGCGGCATCTCGTTCGAGCTGGATCGCGGCCACACGATGGGCCTGATCGGCGAATCCGGCTGCGGCAAGAGCATCACTGCGCTGGCGCTGATGGGTTTGCTGCCCGACGGCGCGAAGGTGTCCGGATCGATCCGCTTCGCCGGCCGTGAACTGACCACGCTCGACGAGCCGGCGCTGTGCGCGCTGCGCGGCAACCGGATCGGCATGGTCTTCCAGGAGCCGATGACGGCGCTGAACCCGCTGCAACCGGTGGGTCGGCAGATCGCCGAATCACTGCGCCTGCACAAGAGGCTGCGGCGCGGCGCCGCACGCGCCGAGGCGCTGCGCCTGCTCGAGCGGGTGCAGTTGCCACAGGCCGCGCAGCGCCTCGATGCCTATCCGCATCAGTTGTCGGGTGGCCAGCGGCAACGCGTGGTGATTGCGATTGCACTGGCCTGCGGTCCCGACCTGCTGATTGCCGACGAACCGACCACCGCGCTCGACGTGACAATCCAGCGCGAGGTACTCGAGCTGATGCAGCAACTGGTCAGCGAAGAGCGCGGCAACGGCGAAGGCGGCATGGCCCTGTTGCTGATCAGTCATGACCTCGGCGTGATGGCTGACAACGTGGAAGAGCTGCTGGTGATGTATGGCGGCACAGTGGTCGAGCAGGGGCCGACACAATCGGTGTTCGATCGCCTGGCGCACCCTTACACGCGTGGCTTGTTTGCGGCCCGGCCACGGCTCGGCTTGCCGCGCGGCAGCCGCCTGGCGACGATCGCCGGACGGGTGCCGGCACTCGGCGACATGCCGGCCGGCTGCCCGTTTGCAGATCGTTGCGAACGGGTCATCGACGCCTGTCGCGCCGCATTGCCGGGCCCGGTGGAGATCGCTGCACAACACGTGGCGCGCTGCCTGAGGGTCTATCCGTGACGAACATCGTGGCGGGCGCCCCGCTGCTGGTGGTCGAAGGCGTGAGCAAGCAATACCGGCTGCCGCGCAATGCGTCTGCTGTCGCCGGCGCCGATCGTGCAGGCGCTCGACGGCGTCAGCTTCGCAGTGAGCACGGGCCGCAGCCTCGGCGTGGTCGGCGAATCGGGCTCGGGCAAAAGCACGTTGGCGCGCCTGGTGATGGCGCTCGAATCGCCAACCAGCGGCCGGGTGATGTTCGAGGGAGTCGACCTGCACCAGCTCGACGCAGCCGCATTGCGCAGCGCCCGAGCCCGCTTCCAGATGGTGTTCCAGGATCCGTTCGGCAGCCTCGATCCGCGGCGAACCGTCTTGCAGACCGTGTCCGAGCCGCTGGCTGTGCTGCATGGCGCGGGCAAGTCCGAACAACGCGAGCGCGCCAGTCGAGGCATTGGCCGCGGTCGGCCTCGGCAGCGCTGATCTGGAAAAGTATCCGCACGAGTTCAGCGGCGGCCAGCGCCAACGCATCGCCATTGCGCGCGCCTTGATCACCCGGCCGCGCCTGATCGTCGCTGATGAACCCGTCAGCGCACTCGACGTCAGCGTGCAGGCCCAGGTGCTCAATCTGATGCAGGATCTGCAGCACCAGTTCGGCGTGACCTACCTGTTCATCAGCCACGACCTGGCAGTGGTCGATCTGCTGTGTGACGACGTGATCGTGTTGCACCAGGGCGTGATCGTCGAGCAAGGCAGTCCCGACCAGCTGTTCCGCACGCCGACGCATCCCTATACCCGCCGTCTGCTCGACGCGGTGCCCGGCAACCGGCACACCGACGCGGTATGAGCCGCAGGTCATAGCCCGCCATGGCGAGGATCTGCAACACCGCAGGGCGTCCGAGTCGCGGATGCGCGCGCCGCGGGGGACTTGTCCAGCGTTGCCTGAGGCAGAATCCGGCCATTCCTCGACCGCCAGGAGAACCCCGATGACCGTTTCCCGCCGCACCGTCAATGCGATGCTCGTCGGTACACCGTTGGCCGCTGCGCTGCCATCGGCGCTGGCCCAATCGCGCAAGGAAACCGTGGTGCTCGGCATGGTGCTCGAGCCGCCGAGCCTCGACCCGACAGTCGCCGCCGGCCGCCGCGATCGGCGAGATCGTCCACTACAACGTGCTCGAGGGTCTGACCAAGATCGGCGATGAATGGCGCGGTGACTGCCGCTGCTGGCCGAAAGCTGGAGCCAGGCACCCGACGGCAAGACCTACACCTTCAAGCTGAAGAAGGGCGTGAAGTATTCCGACGGCGCGCCCTTCGACGCCAACGCGGTCAAGTTCAGCTTCGACCGCGCGCGTGCACCGGACAGCACCAACAAGGCGCGCAAGGCAGTGTTCGACAACATCTCCAGCGTGATCACTCCGGACCCGCAGACGGTGATCCTGGTGCTGAACAAGGCCGACGCGATGCTGCCGTTCCGCATGGGCGAAAACACCGCGGTCATCCTGCACCCCGACTCGGTCGCCAGCGCGGCCAGCAAGCCGGTCGGCACCGGGCCGTTCAAGCTCGACGACTGGAACAAGGGCAGCTCGGTCACGCTGGTCAAGTCGGACGCCTACCGCGACGCCGCGCAAGGTCAAGCTGAAGAAGGTCGTGTTCCGCTTCATCAACGACCCGGCGGCGCAGGTCGCCGCGCTGCTGGCCGGCGACATCGACGGCATGCCGCGCTTCGGCGCATTGCAGGCGCTCAAGCAGTTCCAGGGCGACAAGCGCTTCACGGTCGAGGTCGGCAGCACCGCCGGCAAGGGCATCCTGGCGATCAACAACAAGAAGGCGCCGTTCAACGACGTGCGGGTGCGCCGCGCGATCGCCCATGCCATCGACCGCCAGGCCTTCATCGACGGCGCGCAGGAAGGCCTCGGCAAACCGATCGGCAGCCACTTCGCGCCGACCGACGCCGGCTACCTCGACCTGACCAAGACCTATCCGCACGACGTCGAGAAGGCGAAGGCGCTGCTGCGCGAGGCCGGCGTCACGACACCGCTGAACGTGACGCTGACGCTGCCACCGCCGCAGTATGCACGCAAGGGCGGCGAGATCGTCGCCGCGCAACTGGCCAAGGTCGGCATCGTCGCAAAGATCGAAAACGTCGAGTGGGCGCAGTGGCTGAGTGGCCCGTTCAAGGGCAATTTCGACCTGACCATCATCAACCACGTCGAGCCGCTCGATTACGCCACCGCCTACGCCAACCCCGACTACTACTTCGGCTACGACAACGCCAACTTCCGCGACCTGGTGGCCGCAACTCGCCGCCACCAGCGACCCGAAAAACAAGACCCGGCTGTGGAACGACATCCAGCGCAAGCTGGCCGAAGATGCCGTCAACGCCTACATCTGGAACCCCGCACAGGTGGCGGTTTTCAAGAAGGGCCTGCACGGCTTGTGGAACAGCTCGCCGATCTTTGCCAACGACATGGCAGCCGTGAGCTGGTCGTGACCGACCCCCACCGCGCCGCGATCGAGCGTTTCTATGCCGATTTTGCGCGGCTCGATGGTGCCGCGATGCAGGCGGCCTACGCGCCCGATGCACACTTCGAAGACGAAGTCTTCACGCTCGATGGTGCGCCGCAAATCGGCGCCATGTGGCAGATGTTGTGTGATGCCACCAAGGCCAGGCCTGACAGTCTGGCACATTGGAAACTCGAGGTGCGCGATATCACCGACCACAGTGCGCACTGGGACGCCCACTACCTGTTCAGCGCCACCGGGCGTCAGGTGCTGAACCGGATCGATGCAGAGTTCGAATTCGATTCGAGCGGCCTGATCAGCAGGCACTGCGACCGCTTCGATTTCTGGGCCTGGTCGCGGCAGGCGCTGGGTGCGCCGGGCTGGTTGCTCGGCTGGAGCGCGATCTTGCGCGACAAGGTCAGGCGCCAGGCTGCATCAAATTTGCAGCGCCGATCGGCCGCCCCTTCAGCGCGTGCGAGTAAGTAGATTCCTCGGCGCAAGTTTTCTCAGAACTGGAAAAATACGGATCCCCGCAGACGCCGTGCTTGTGAACGGCACCCGATCGACCCCTACCCCATTGCCATCATGAAGAAAATTCTCCTTGCAACCGCTATCGCTCTCAGTGCATCGGCCGTGCTCGCCGAATACCCTGACAAACCGATCACCATCGTGGTGCCGTTTGCCGCGGGCGGCCCGACCGACAAGGTGGCGCGCGACCTGGCCGAGGCGCTGCGCAAGCCGATGAACGGGCAAGTCATCATCATCGAGAACCTCGGTGGCGCGGGCGGAACGCTTGGTGCGGCAAAGGTTGCCAAGGCCAAGAACGACGGCTACACCTTGCTGCTCGCCCACATCGGCATTTCGACCGCACCGGCGCTGTACCGCAGCCTGACCTACAAGGCGCTCGACGATTTTGAATATCTGGGGATGGTCAACGAGGTGCCGATGACGCTGATCGGCCGCCCGACTTTGCCGGCGAACAATTTTGCCGAGCTGAAGACCTGGATGGAAGCCAACAAGGGCAAGATCAACCTGGCCAATGCCGGCCCGGGCGCAGCCTCCCACTTGTGCGGGCTGCTGTTCCAGCAAAGCATGCAGATCGACATGACGACGGTGCCCTACAAAGGCACCGCGCCGGCCATGACCGACTTGATGGGCGGCCAGGTCGACCTGATGTGCGACCAGACGACCAATACCACCAGTCAGATCGAAGGCGGCAAGGTCAAGGCCTATGCGGTAACAACACCGAAGCGGCTGACCACGCCCGCACTGTCGCGGCTGCCGACGCTCGAAGAATCGGGTCTGAAAGGCTTCAACGTCAGCATCTGGCACGGCATGTACGCACCGAAAGGCACGCCGAAGCCGGTCGTCGACAAGATCAACGCCGCGTTGCGCACAGCACTGAAGGATGCCGATTTCATCAAGCGCGAAGAGGCGCTCGGTGCGGTCATCATCACCGACGGACGGACTGACGGCGCGGCTCACAAGAAATTTGTCGAGGCCGAAATCGCCAAATGGGGCCCGATCATCAAGGCCTCGGGGCAATACGCGGACTGAACATTGCCGCCCGACCGGCGGCCTTGCGCGCGAGCAGGCAGCAATGACCCGCTCGCGTCAGTTGCCGGTCATCAGTTTCAGCAGCAGCTTGATGGTCTCGGAGATGGCAGCTTCAGCCGCTCCGGGCTCTCCGCTCTCCGCTCGCCGCGGATCCGACGCCTGTCGATCAGCACGGCGCGTGGCTCGGGCGTGCGCAGTTTCGTGAAAGTCTTCAGCAGACCGCCGGCACCGTCGCGGTTCGGGGTGCGGGCCATCTTGGCAGCCAGTTTGCCGCAGGCGCCGGGGGTATCGAAGCGGGCCAGGTACCGGTAGCAATAGCCGGTTTCGGCGTCCCGGCGTGGACGCGCAAACCCCCGGTTCTCGACAACAATCAGGCCCTTCATCCGTGAACCCCATCCTTTGCCTGATCGCCGGACTGATGCTGGCTGCCACCACGGCCCTGGCGCAGGACGAGGTGCCATTCATCACGACGCCCGACAACGTGACGCTGGCGATGCTGGAGCTTGCCGCAGTCGGCCCCGACGACCATCTGATCGACCTCGGCTCCGGCGACGGCCGCATCGTCATCACCGCGGCGCGTCGCTTCGGAGCCAGTGCTCTGGGCGTCGAGATCGTCGGTGACCTGGTACGGCGCAGCCGCGACATCGCACGCGGCGCCGGTGTGGCCGGACGCACCGAATTCATCGAACAGGATCTGTTCGCAACCGACCTGCAACGGGCCACCGTGATCACGATGTATCTGCTGCCCGATGTCAACCTGCAGCTGCGTCCGCGCCTGCTGCAGCTGGCGCCCGGCACGCGGATCGTGTCGCACGACTGGGACATGGGCGACTGGCTGCCCGATCGGACGCAGCGGCTGCTGGTTCCCGATAAATCGATCGGCCTTGAAAAGGCTTCGAAGATCCATCTATGGACCGTGCCGGCGCAGGTGCAGGGCTTGTGGTGCGCGACCGACGGCAGCCTGCAAGTGACGCAGCGCTTTCAGACTTTCTCGGCGCGCCTGAACCGCACCGACAGCGACACGCCGGTGATGGTGTTCGACGGCCGGATCGACGGCAGCACGCTGCGCGCGCACGGCATCCACGCAACCGTACTACAGGCCGGCGGCGACCGGCTCGAGGTGACTCACATTGAAGCGCAGGGGCAGGCGTTTGCAGGTCGGACCTTCAGACGATCGACTGCAGCGGCCTGTTCACCGGATACCCGTCAATGACCAACCCACCGCCCGCGTGATGCAGGCCAGCTTGTCGAACCGGCCCGTGTCGATTCAAGGCAGCCTCGTCCGTCGTGACAGCGAGGGCGCAAGAATCAACGCCCGGGAAGCCGAATTGGACAATTGAACAACCAGGAGAACCACAATGCGTGTGATGGTGATCATCAAGGCCACAGCCGAATCCGAAGCCGGCGTGATGCCCAGCCAACAATTGCTCAGCGCAATGGGGCAATACAACGAACAACTCGTCAAGGCCGGCATCATGCTCGCCGGCGACGGCTTGCACCCGTCTTCCAAAGGGGTGAGGGTGCAGTTTGCCGGCAAGCAGCGCAATGTGATCGACGGCCCCTTCGCCGAGACCAAGGAGCTGATAGCCGGCTACTGGGTCTGGCAGGTGCGCGACATGGACGAAGCCATCGAGTGGGTGCGCCGCTGCCCCAACCCGATGCCAGGCGACTCGGAGATCGAGATCCGCCGCATCTTCGAGGCCGAGGACTTCGGCGCCGAATTCACGCCCGAACTGCGTGCGCAGGAAGAACGCGCCAGGGCCGAGGCTGCTGGCAATGCAACGAAGGCGGCGGCGGTAACGAAGGGATCTTGAGGGGGTTCTCGCGGCAGGATGTTGGCATGCCGATCACTGGGGAATTTTTACCTCTCCGGGGCTTTTGTTATTTGCAGGCTCTTATTTGTGAACCTTGTTCTCGTGGCGGTGCAGGGTTTTTATCTCGCACGCAAGCTATTGATTACAAATAGATCTGGCCAATGCGATATGCCCTCTGATGCCCCCAAATATGCCCCCAGAGGATTGACCGCGATAACTTGCCGAGCGCACCCATGGAAGGATGAACAGCTTCTGGCATTTGCTGACGTTCCCGGCAGCAGCTTGGCCAGCAGCATCAGACTGACCCGGCGACGGCCGGCTCTCGGAACTCCTCGCTCCAAATCGGCGGGGTCACATCCCATCTTGAATGTCAGCAAAGTGGCGTCGATTTCGCCTACCAGAGCGACCGTCAACGGCCAGGAGCGCCAGTAGCCTGGCTTACAGGTTTGGTTGCTTAGAGTGAGTGCAGCCGTTCAAGTACGACGCCTGAAGGACCGCTGCTCCGGTCACCGGACGTTGCAGTCGCGGACCTCTTTGCGCTAGTGCTTGATGGCGGGGTGCTGCTTCAATGCAGCGATGATTTTTGCTCCGAGCTGCAGCGCCTCGGACGCTTGTCCATCGGTGATGTACTGCGCATGAATCGCTGCGTTGCACACGGTCAATACGTAACTCATCGGCTCGCGCAGATAGCCGTAGGTTTGATCGGCCGCGACGAGCTGATCGAACATCCTTTGAATCGTCAAGAACCTCGCGCTTCGGTTTGGGTCTGGCACCTTGAGGACTGCACCCGTAGTTCATGTCGAAGGAGCCGTTCAATATCGATGCGGACCTTCGCGAGTGCGTAGTTCACGTCTTGCTCGGCTTGCAGTTCCGTCTCAATCTCGTCTGCCTTCTCTTTCGCGTCAGCGCCGAGATTCCTGTCAACCTCGTCCCCCTGCTCTTTCAGTGCTTGGCTTCCGGGCACGTGGACATTGATGCTCTGGCGGATCGAATTTGAGGACACCACGCACATCGTGTTGCGGACCTCGTTCTTGAACTCGCGGACCTCTTCCTTCGCAGCAATGGCTTCTCTCTTCGCCTCCTTGACTTCGCGCTCCAGTTCGAGCCACGAGCCGACCTTGATCTTGTTGAAGAACGGCAGGACCAATAAAATAGGAATAGCCCCACGAACAGCGCGTCGCCAATGAGCAAAGTACGGACTTTCGCGAAGAGCCCACCTTCGCGAGGAAGCCGATACCAAAGTAGGCAGCGACGATCCATGACAAGACGGCAAGCGGCCAGTTCATGTTGTCTTGAATCCGCTGCGTTCGAGGCGCCGGAGTAACAGTGTGCCGAAGGTCAGGTGATCCAGGCAAATATCTGGGTCGTCGCTCAGCTCGATCTCATGACCGCCAGGATTGCGAATCGCCATGATCGCGCCTGCAAATACGAAGCCGTAGCCCTCCTGCTCGTCCAACTCGCTTGCATTCGAGAGGCTGTTGAGCTTGATCAGCGGATTGTCCTTGTTGAATACGGCCATCATCAACTTGCGGCCGTTGTGCGGATTCCCTGAGTGCTTCTGGACAACCTTCTCGATGAACTTGAAGGTGTGAAAAGTCGCCTCGGCACAGTCTGGGCCATTGTCGAACAGCTTGCGCACCTTCGCCGGCAAGCCGGGATGAACGTTGCGAAGTTCGAACGGATGAGCGGTCCCATTGATCTCGGGAGGTTCATCGTTCGTCGGCGCGGGAGCGACTGTCTTCCGCGCAATCTGCTCGAACAGGTCAAGAGATGTTGCCATTCATCAAGTTCTCGCGAATGCTCTTGAAGATCGCGTCATACGTTGCTTGATCGGCTCCCGCAGGAAGATTTATCTCGACGCGAACGGTCAGCGCCATTGCTGAAGACGGTTGGGCTGGGTTTGGGTTGATAGAGGGCGGCGCGGGCGCATGGCCTGGGGGCGCAGGGGCGGACGCGGCCGCAGCTGCTGGCGGCGATTTCTTTGTTGCGGGCTTTGCTTTGGATGCAGACTTTGGCTTTGCAGCCGACTCAGGGTTATCTGTTAGCTTGCTGCTCAGTTTTGCCAGCGCACGGAACGTGTTCGCTTGCCTCGTCCCAACCAGCTCCGTCGTGTCGTCATGCGTGCGGAAGTACGCACATAATGAGCTTGGACTGCGGAGTGTCCCAGGCGTCTTCACCATAGGTGTTGAACAAATCGCTGTAGGCGTCATGGACGAGCTTCGCAAGCCCCGGCGCGAACTCGTCATCGTTCTTGTGAAAGAGTGGAGCGACCGTATGGGTTCTTGGACACACGGGATCGATGATCTTGAGGAACTTCAGGATGTTGAGGATGTAGGTTTCGTTGTTCGGGGCAATCTCAAATTTCTTGAGAATGTCCGCATTCACAACAGCAGGAAACATTTTCAAGAACATGGGTGATCGTCGCTCCGATGTGGCCTGTGCCACTTGTGTAAGGGTGTGTTTCGGTCGCCACGGGACCTCCATTGGGGCTTCGATTGTCGCAAAGTGGTGCGGCTCGACTAACAAGCGCGCGCGCAGAGTTACTGTTCGAATGCCATAAGTGGCGGTCAAGCGGCAAGCAGTTCGAACCGGCGCCGAGCGCCGCCTTTTGGACCAGGAAAGGGTGCATAGCCGACATGAACAAGCAAGCACGAAGTGTCGCAATCGCATTGCAGCCCTTGCCGGCGCGATCGTCACCAGCAGTGGGTCGAGTGCCGTCCCTCACGAAAGACCGCTGAGCCGCACCCGAGTCCCTAACGCACGGGGCCTGAGCGGAGGTCTAGATGAGGAGTCGATGGCAGGGGCCCGCAATGGGGAGCCAGATCCAGAGCTGATCTCGAAATCCCCCCAATTTTCCCATGATATCGACGGGCCGTGTGAACTGACCGGTCGCAGACTGGTGGTTCTTCCCAGGGGCCCCTTCCCCTTGCCCATCGCGGGCGCAACAACAGGGACACGCCGATGTCGGCCGCCGCAGTCGTTACCTGCCTTGGAGTTCTCGTGAGACTTGATCTCACCGAGCGATTACGGTGGTTCTGTCGCCGTCGTCATTGACGCCGGCAGTGATCGCCTGCGAAACAGTGCGCATTTCGGCATCGATTTCGCGGGCGAATGTTTCGTTGACCTGGTTGCGCCTTGAATTGAGGTGCAGCCCGAGCCACACTGAAGGTTCTTCCGCGGGCATCGCGTCCGCAAGACCTTCACCACCTGCTTTGCCAGGCTGAAGGCCAGTTCGCTGGCGCCGCAGTCGTTACCTGCACTGAGAGAGTACTCGCACAAGGCGAGCCCGAGAGCTGTACCGATCTGCGAAGGCAGACGGGCGTTTTTGTACGGGACTCACGTCCCCAAGAGAGCCGAGGCCTCGATGCCTCGGATGACTGGCTCATTGCCTGAGCCAGTCCGAGAGGCGAAGATTTCGCCCACTGCCCAGCATCGAGCCTGGGCAGTGAACCAGCGTTGCAAAGCGCTGGGCGTCGTCACTGGAAGCTGCGCTGACAGTGACGACGCTGCCAACACCTTGAGCGGCCTTGCGAAAGCGGGTGCTCCTGGCAGTGACGCGTCGAAGTGACGCGCAAATCGCGACCTTGATCGCGTGAGACGAAGCCCTCGCGGCTTTGATCTTCAAGGGCCTTGAGCCCTCTGCGTGCGGTGCGGCGATGACCCGCATCCGTTTCCCCGCAACAGCCAATGGCCCGACCTTGGCAGCCGGCTGATCCCCGAGATCGGATCACCTCAGACGTGTGCGAAGCACACCCCGTGGACCCCGGGTTACTGGTCCCCGCGCGCGATGTGCCTACAGGTACGAAGCGCGGTGCCAAGAGGCGGTGCAACGCCGGCGAGCTGTAAAGCCATTGCACACAACGGGAGTGGTGTCCCGCGTCCCTCGTGATTCTCGGTCGCTGCGGCGGTCGGGATGGACAGAAACACTTACCTGAACGCTTCACACCACACACGAATTTTTGTGAACAACCAACGGATCGAGAAAGGACGCAAGCGATGCGCGACCTCAATCACGACTTCAAGCAGCTGGGCCAGCGCAACCGCGATGGCTCGTTCCAGACGCAGCACGACCGCGAGAGCATCCTGAGCCTGGTCGCCAACCAATTGGCCGACGGTGGATTCCGGCATCTTCGAGCGCAGGGACTGCGAACGAAGCACATCGAGCACCTGGTCAACCGCTGGCACGCCGAACAGATCTCGGCCGGCACCTTCAAGAATCGCATGAGCGCGTTGCGATGGCTGGCCGAAAAGATCGACAAGCAGAACATCGTCGCTCGCGACAACGCGGCGTATGCCATCGCCGATCGGCGATACGTGAGCAATGAGTCGAAGGCGACCGAGCTCGACGGCGACAAGCTGGCGAAGGTTTCAGATCCGTACACGGCGATGTCGCTGCGGCTGCAGGCGGCGTTCGGACTGCGGCGCGAGGAGAGCATCAAGCTGCGGCCGGAATGGGCCGACCGCGGCGACGTGCTGCACCTCAAGGCCAGCTGGACCAAAGGCGGCAAGGAGCGGGACGTGCCGATCACCAGTGAGACGCAGCGAGACGTCTTGAACGAAGCCAAGGCGCTCGCCGGCAAAGGCAGCCTGATCCCCGCCGAGATGTCGTATCGGGATCAGCTCAACCGGTTCAAGGCGCAGACGGCGCGGGCCGGCATCGACCATGTCCACGGGCTGCGGCACGCGTATGCGCAAACCCGCTACGAGGAACTGACGGGATGGAAATCACCGGCAGCCGGTGGACCCACCTCGAAGCAACTGAGCCCCGAACAAAAAGCAGTGGATCGAGAAGTGAGGTTGACCATCTCACGCGAGCTCGGGCCACGAGCGCGAGCAGATCACGGCGGTTTACGTTGGGAGATGAGCCATGGCAAAAGCAAAAGAATCTTTCCAGTTGCCTGACGATCTCGCCGCCGCGGCTTTGATCGACGCGAAGACCTGCGCCGCGATCGGCTCGATGGGGATGAGCTGGTGGTTTGCAGCTGTTCGCGATGGCCGGGCGCCAGCGCCGGCGTTTCGCGCCGTTCGCGCGACACGGTGGAGGCGATCGGAGGTGCTCGAGTTCTGGCAGAACTTCGGGCGGTCGTAATGCACGATTCGGCCAGAACCGCACGCACGTCGAGCGGCCAAAGGGTCAGTCGAGAGGGCCGAGGCTCGTGGCCATGCGATTCACCGCCTCGGACAGCGATGGCAAATCTTGTTCGACGACCAGCCAGACCGCCCCGAGATCAACACCGAGGTAGCCATGGACGATCACATTGCGAAACCCGGCAAGGTCACGCCATGGGATCAGTGGCTCGGTGGCCTTGATTTCGCCTGATAAACGCTGGCTTGACTCGGCCAGGGTCTGCAGATTGCGAATGACGGCGTCTTGCACCAAGCGCGAAGCGTCGAAGCGGGATCGTTCGCCATTGGTGTATTCGAAGATCCGGTCCAGGCAGTCGCGCATGTGCGCAAGCAACACACGGTCTCGCCTCCGGGCCAGGATTCACAGCGGCACCGCGCCTGCCAACACGCGCTCGCGCAGCGCAGGATGCAAGCTCGCTTCGGTGACGACATCTACACGGCGGCCCAGCAATTCCTGTGCATCCAGCAACAGGCCCCCCAGCGCGAGGGCGCTGGTTCCAGGGGCCAGCGTCACCAGCAGATCAACGTCGCTGTTGTCGGTGCTGTCGCCACGGCTCATCGAGCCGAAAACCCGAACAGCCGTGACGCCACGCCTGTGCGCCAGTGCCAGCAGATCGGCGCGATGGGTTTCGATCAACGGATGCATGGTCGCGAGTGTAGCCAGCCGGGCTGGCTGCCGCCATGGCAGTGCACTCGAATGTGGGCAGGTTCAGACCGACTTGATCGGAATGATCTGCGCGCCTTCGCGCAATCGGTCGAGGTAGTCCGCCCATTTCTGCATCATCTGGCGCCGCTGAGCCAGGTACTGGGCTCGATCGTAGGCAGCGCCCAGCGGCCCTTTCTTGCCGTGCCCCAGCTGCACCTCTATCCACTCCGGGTCGATTTCCGGCAACTGCTCGCGGATCATCGTGCGCGCCATCGCGCGAAAGCCGTGGCCGGTCATTTCGTCGGTGGCATAACCGAGGCGCCGCAGCGCTGCGTTGAGCGTCACGTCGCTGATCGGCCGAGAGCGGGTACGTTGACCCGGGAAGCAATATTTGCCCGCGGCGGTGAACGGCTGCAAGTCGCGCAGGATGGCCACGGCCTGCGACGCGAGCGGAACGATATGCGGCGCACCGGTTGCCTTCTCCTGCTTCGTGCGCTTCATCTCGGCGGCGGGGATCGACCATTCGCCGGCGTCGAGATCCAGGTGCGCCCACTGCATTGCCCGAAGGTTGCCCGGTCGCTGGAAGAGCAAAGCCGCCAGCTGCAGCGCAGCCCGTGTGCCTGGATGGCCTTCGTAGCTGTCGATGGCGCGCAGCAACTCGCCGACCTTCTTCGGCTCGAGGATGGCGGCATAGTGCTGTTTGATCGGCGTCGGCAGCGCCTCGCGCAAGTCCGGCGTCGGGTCTCGTTGCGCATGCCCGGTGGCGATGGCATAGCGCATCACCAGGCCGATGGTCTGCTTGACGCGGTGCGCGGTATCCAGTGCATCGCGGGCTTCCACCTTGCGCAGCAGGCTCAGGATGGCCGGCGCGCTGACCTCGCTCGCCGGCATCGTGCCGACCCACGGGAAGACGTCGCGTTCGAGCTGGATCCGGCTGCGCTTCGCGTATCGGGGTGAAACGGTCGGCTCGTGGGCTTTCGCCAGCCACTCGCGGGCGACGGCCTCGAAGGTGCCCGGCAGCGGCTCGCCTGCCGCGGTCAGCGCCTCGGCATGGGCCCGCGACCTGCCTCAGCCGTCTTGGAGGCCTTGCGGACGTCGACTGGGGTCGGTGTCGTTCGCCAGCAGAGCGCCCGGGCCTCGGCGCGTCGCTTGCGCGCGTCGGCCAGGCTCACCTCCGGATAGACGCCCAGCGACAAGCGCTTCTCCTTGCCGCCGATCCGGTACTTCAAGCGCCAGTACTTGCTCGCCGTTCGGGTGCAGCTCCAGGTACAGGCCGCCACCGTCGGCGAGCTTGCGTGATTTCTCGCTCGCTTTCGCCTTGCGGATCGCCGTGTCGGTGAGCTTGTCGTTTGCCATGGCTCAGCTGCCCATCCAGAGCCCACACCGCTGGGGGCACAATTTCGGGGGCATTTCCTGTTGCCCCCAAATGTGCCCCCTTTTGGGGGCAGATTCAAGTGGATCCATGCGGACCCATGCGGAAACGAAAAAGCCCCAGGTCGTTGATTTACCTGGGGCTTTTGGTGTTTTGCGGTCTCTTGTGGAGCTTGTTCTGGTGGGCGGTGCAGGGTTCGAACCTGCGACTTCCACCGTGTGAAGGTGGCACTCTACCGCTGAGTTAACCGCCCGGAATCCGGGTTTGGCGGCGCCCGGTGGCGCTGCGCGGAGCCGGCAATTATGCCATGGCGGTCGCTTCGAGCAGGCGCCAGCGGGTCTTGCCGGCGCTGGCTTTGTCGATCTCTGCCAGCACGGCGTTGTGCGCTGCCAGCTCCAGGCTGTCGGCTTGGATCACGCGCAGTTGGTAGATCGAAAAATCGATTGTCGCAATCGCCAGCTCACCCGTGCGGCCATCGCCTAGATCGATGGCGAGCGAATTCTGCCCGCGGGTCAGCCTGAGGTACACCTCGGCCAGCAGCCCGGCGTCGAGCAAGGCGCCGTGCAGCGTGCGGTTGCTGTTGTCGACTTCGAGGCGGCGGCACAAGGCGTCGAGCGAGTTGGATTTGCCGGGAAACATGTCGCGCGCCATCTGCAGGCTGTCGCACACGCTGGCCACACAGCGGCTGATCTCGGGCTTGCCGAGCCGGCGCAGTTCGGCATTCAGAAACCCGATGTCGAAGGCCGCGTTGTGGATGATGATTTCAGCGCCGGCCAGAAAGTCGAGCAGCTCATCGGCGATGGCGCCGAACAGCGGCTTGTCGGCCAGAAACGCTTCGCTCAGGCCGTGCACCTTGATCGCATCGTCGTGACTGGCCCGCAGCGGGTTGACGTAGCGGTGCAGGTTGTTGCCGGTCAGCCGGCGGTTGACCATTTCGATGCAACCGATCTCGATGATGCGGTCGCCCGCCTCGGGGCTCAGGCCGGTGGTTTCGGTGTCGAGAAAGATCTGGCGCATCAGCGGGCCACGGCGATCGATGGTTGCGGGTTCTTGGCAGCCCAGGTCCACATCACGAGCCCGGCCACCACCATCGGCAGGCTCAGCCACTGGCCCATGCTCATGCCCAGCGTCAGCAGGCCGAGAAAGCCGTCGGGCTCGCGGAAATATTCAGCGATGAAGCGCAGCAGGCCATAACCGATCAGGAAGGCGCCCGACACCTGGCCCAGCTTGCGCGGCTGGCGTGCATACAGCCACAACAACACGAACAACAGCAAGCCTTCAAGCGCAAATTGATAAAGCTGCGATGGATGACGCGGCAGGCTGCTGCCCGATTGCGGAAAGATCATCGCCCACGGCAGCGAGGGATCGGCGGCCCGCCCCCACAACTCGCCGTTGATGAAGTTGCCCATTCGCCCGGAGGCCAGGCCGGTCGGCACACACGGCGCAATCAGGTCGGTCACTTCGAGGAAATGACGCTTGCGCATCCAGGCGAACAAGCCCATCGCCACCAGCACGCCGAGCAGGCCGCCGTGGAAGGCCATGCCGCCTTTCCAGACCGCAAACGCCTCGAGCAGGTTGTGCGCGTAATAGCCGGGCTTGTAGAACAGCACATAGCCCAGGCGCCCGCCGATCACCACGCCGAGCACGCCGTAGAACAGCAGATCTTCGACATCGCTGCGCTTCCAGCCGGCGGCCGCGTATTGCGGCTGCTTCACGCGCAGCGAGGCCAGCCAGAGGAACAGGCCAAAGGCGACCAGGTAGGTCAGGCCGTACCAGTGGATGGCGACCGGGCCGAGCTGCAGCGCGATGGGATCGAATTGGGGATGAACCAGCATGGAAGGGGTCGAGGGGGTGACCGTCGGCGCGCAAAGCGCACGATCATAAGGCGGGCCGCGCAGCGGCCGGAACGAGGTCATGCGGGTTGCGCAGCCTTCGGCGCAGCAATTGCGTGGCTCGAAGGGACATCGCGCCTGAAGGCGCTCCCACAGGACATCGGCGGGGGCAGATATCATCGTCATCCCCCTGCCGGTCGATGCGCCGGTGTTGTCTGCCCGTCAATCCAGCGACCTGCCCGTCATCATCATCATGGAAATCAACCGCCGCTCGAAAAATATCACCGAAGGCGTGGCGCGGGCGCCAAACCGCTCGATGTTCTACGCCATGGGTTACCAGGAGGGCGACTTCAAGAAGCCGATGATCGGTGTCGCCAACGGTCACTCGACCATCACGCCGTGCAATTCAGGGCTGCAGAAGCTGGCCGATGCGGCGGTCGAGGGCATCGAGGCGGCCGGCGGCAATGCGCAGATCTTTGGCACGCCTACGATTTCCGACGGCATGGCGATGGGCACCGAAGGCATGAAATACAGCCTGGTGTCGCGCGAGGTGATTGCCGATTGCGTCGAGACCTGCGTCGGCGGCCAGTGGATGGACGGCGTGCTGGTGGTCGGCGGCTGCGACAAGAACATGCCCGGCGGCATGATGGGCATCCTGCGCGCCAACGTGCCGGCCATCTACGTCTACGGCGGCACCATCCTGCCGGGCCGCTACAAGGGTCAGGACCTCAACATCGTCAGCGTGTTCGAGGCAGTCGGCCAGTTCACCGCCGGCAACATGGACAAGACCGATTTCGACGAGATCGAGCGGCGCGCGATTCCTGGCACCGGCTCCTGCGGTGGCATGTATACCGCCAACACCATGAGTTCGGCCTTCGAGGCGCTGGGCATGAGCCTGCCGTTCTCGTCGACGATGGCCAATGTGCACGACGAGATCGTGGCCCATGCGAAAGAAGCCGCGCGGGTGCTGGTCGAGGCCGTGAAGAAGAACCTGAAGCCGCGCGACATCGTCACCAAAAAGGCGATCGAAAATGCCGTTGCGGTGATCATGGCCACTGGCGGCTCGACCAATGCGGTATTGCATTTTCTGGCAATCGCCCATGCCGGCGAAGTCGACTGGACGATCGACGATTTCGAGCGCATGCGGCAGAAGGTGCCCGTGCTGTGTGACCTGAAACCGTCGGGCCAATACCTGGCGGTCGACCTGCACCGCGCCGGCGGCATTCCGCAGGTGATGAAGACGCTGCTGGCTGCCGGGCTGCTGCACGGCGACTGCTTGACGATCACCGGCAAGACGATTGCCGAGAACGCTGGCCGATCTGCCGGACGCACCGCGCGCCGATCAGCACGTCATCCGCAACATCGACAAGCCGATGTATGAACACGGCCACCTGGCCATCCTGAAAGGCAACCTGGCCCCAGAAGGCTGTGTGGCCAAGATCACCGGCCTGAAAAATCCGGTCATCACCGGCCCGGCGCGGGTGTTCGACGACGAGCAATCCGCATTGACAGCCATCATGGCCCGTCAGATCAAGGCCGGCGACGTGATGGTGCTGCGTTATCTCGGCCCGAAAGGCGGCCCGGGTATGCCCGAGATGCTGGCACCGACCGGCGCGCTGATCGGCCAGGGGCTGGGCGAATCGGTCGGCCTGATTACCGACGGCCGCTTCTCCGGCGGCACCTGGGGCATGGTGGTCGGCCATGTCGCACCCGAAGCCTATGCCGGTGGCGTGATTGCGCTGGTGCACGAAGGCGACTCGATCACCATCGATGCGCACACCCTGACCTTGCAGCTCGAGGTCAGCGACGACGAGATTGCCGAACGTCGCAAAGCCTGGAAAGCGCCGGCGCCACGTTATCTGCGCGGCGTGCTGGCCAAGTTTGCAAAAAATGCATCCAGCGCGAGCACCGGCGCGGTGCTCGATCGAATCGACCGCATTGAGTGAGACAACGGCCCATGCCGCTGGCGATCCCGCCACAGCGGGCCTGAGTGCCCCGGCGGCGGCTGGCACGCTGGTTCGCGCGCCTGCCAAGAGCGCACGCTCGCTCAGCGGCCTGCTGCCGTTCCTGCGGCCCTACCTCGGCCGCATCTCGCTGGCGGTGCTGTTTCTGGTGATGGCGGCGGTCAGCACGCTGATCTTTCCGGTTGCGCTGAAATCGCTGATCGATCAGGGTTTCATCAGCGCCGATCCCGGCGAGCGGCTGCTGGCGATGCGCGAGCACTTTCTGGCCTTGTTTGCAGTCGGCGCCGCGTTGGGCACGTTTTCAGCGGCACGGTTCTACATGGTGAGCTGGCTTGGTGAACGCATCACCGCCGACCTGCGCACGGCGGTCTATGCCCATGTGGTCACGCAGAGCCCCGAGTTCTTCGAGACCACGCAAACCGGCGAGGTCTTGTCGCGGCTGACCACCGACACCACGCTGGTGCAGACGGTGGTCGGCTCCAGCCTGAGCATGGGCCTGCGCAACCTGGTGATGGCGATCGGGGCGATGCTGATGCTGATCATCACCAACCCGGTGGTGATGTCGCAGGTGCTCGGCATGCTGATTCTGGTCGTGTTGCCGTCGCTCTATTTCGGCCGGCGTGTGCGCAAGCTCAGCCGGGCCAGCCAGGACCGCGTAGCCGATTCGAGTGCGATGGCGTCGGAGGTGCTCAACGCCATTCCGGTGGTGCAGAGTTACACCCAGGAGCAGCGCGAGGCGCAACGCTTCGAACGCTCGACCGAAAGCGCATTTGCAACCGCCATCAGCCGCACCAAGATGCGCTCGTGGCTGGTCGGCTTTGTCATCACCGCCACCTTTGCGGCCTTGTTGTGGGGCTTGTACCAGGGCACGCAGGCGGTGCTGCGCGGCGAGATCAGCGCCGGCCATCTGGGGCAGACAGTGGTCTACGTGATCATTCTGGTCAGCGGCGTGGCGGTGCTGGCCGAGGTGTACGGTGATCTGCTGCGTGCCGCCGGCGCCACCGAGCGCCTGATGGAACTGCTGGCGGTGACCTCGTCGATTGCCGAGCGACCCAACGCGAGCACGTTGCCGAGCACGCTGGGCGGCTCGTCGGTCACCATCGATCAGGTCAGCTTTCGTTACCCCTCGCGGCCGATGCAGCCGGCCTTGCATGATTTCAGCCTGCGCGTGCAGCCGGGTGAAACGGTTGCGCTGGTCGGCCCCAGCGGCGCCGGCAAGAGCACGGTGTTCCAGTTGTTGCTCAGGTTCTACGATGTCGGCGAAGGCACGATCTCGGTCGACGGCGTGCCGATCCGCGAGGCCTCGTTGAATGATCTGCGCCAACGCATCGGCATCGTGCCCCAGGACAGCGTGATCTTTTCGGCCGACGCGATGGAAAACATCCGGTACGGGCGGCCCGATGCCAGTGATGCAGAGGTCATCACGGCTGCCCGGGCGGCGTATGCGGACGATTTCATCAACGCCCTGCCCGAGGGCTACAAGACGTTTCTCGGTGAACGGGGCGTGCGCCTGTCGGGCGGTCAGCGGCAACGAATCAGCATCGCACGCGCGATCCTGAAAAATCCGCCGCTGTTGCTGCTCGACGAGGCCACCAGCGCGCTCGATGCCGAGAGCGAGCGGATGGTGCAGGCCGCGCTCGAGGTCGCGATGAAAAATCGCACCACGCTGGTAATCGCGCATCGGCTGTCGACGGTGCAACGCGCCGATCGCATCGTGGTGATGGAGGCCGGTCAGATCGTCGAAGCTGGCAGCCATGCCGAGCTGAGCGCGGCCGGCGGCCTGTATGCGCGTCTGGCTGCATTGCAGTTCAGCGATGGTGGCTTGCGCGACGTCGGCTGATCCAGACAGTAGGACGATTCCTGCGGGGCTGACGGCCCGGGGCCGACAGACATTGGCCCGACATGCATCAACACTTGAAAACGAACCCATATCGGGCTTGTCGATGCGGCCTTCCCGTTTCGTACAAACCACCACTTCAGGAGTCATCATGCAACGATCCACACCAAGAAAATCGACCCGTGCAGCCCTTCTCGGCCTGACTGTCGGCACGTTTGTCCTTGCCGGCTGTGCCGAGATGACCCCCCGCCAGCAAGGCACGGCGGCTGGCGCCGGCATCGGTGCAGCGGCTGGCGCGGTAATCGGATCGGCGACCGGTGGCCGGGCCGGCACCGGCGCCGTGGCTGGGGGAGCCGTCGGTGCGGTGATTGGCAACATCTGGTCCAAACGGATGGAAGACCGCCGGGTTGCAATGGAACAGGCCACCCGTGGCACCGGCGTGGAAGTCAGCCGTACCAGCGACAACCAGCTGAAGCTGAACATTCCGAACGAAGTCAGCTTCGATACCAACAGCGCTGCCATCAAGCCGCAGATGCGCTCGGTGCTCGACCCTTTTGCCGCCAGCCTGCGTGACGATCCGAACACCCGCATCGATATCGTCGGTCACACCGACAGCACAGGCAGTGACGCGATCAACAACCCGCTGTCGGTTGATCGGGCCCAGAGTGTTCGTGATTACCTGGCTTCGCGCGGTGTGTCGTCGCAGCGGGTTCGCATCGAAGGCAAAGGCTCTTACCAGCCGATTGCCGACAACAGCACCGACGCCGGTCGCGCGAAGAATCGCCGAGTCGAGATCTATCTGGCCGAACAAGGCTGATCGACCGAACATCGAGTGCCGCGGTTTGCGGCCTGACAGAATAGGGGCAGTTGTCGACTGCCCCTTTTTCATGACTTCTTCGCCTGCACCCATCAGCAGACCGGCTGCTGACCCGCCACCGCGGGCTGCTGCTGTGGCCCATCAATACGAAGATCTTGCCCGTCACGTGCTGGCGCACGGGGTGGCCAAGGGTGATCGCACCGGCACCGGCACGACCAGCGTGTTCGGTCATCAGATGCGCTTCGACCTGGCCAGCGGTTTCCCGCTGGTAACCACCAAGAAGGTGCACCTGAAGTCGATCATCCTCGAGCTGTTGTGGTTTCTGCGCGGCGACGGCAATGCGCGCTGGCTGCAGGATCGGGGCGTGAGCATCTGGAACGAATGGGCCGCCGCGGATGGTGACCTCGGCCCGGTTTATGGCGTGCAGTGGCGCAGTTGGCCGACGCCCGACGGCGGCCACATCGACCAGATTGCCGACGTCGTCAAGGCATTGAAGACCAACCCCGATTCGCGCCGCATCATCGTCAGCGCCTGGAACGTTGCCGAGCTGTCGAAGATGGCGCTGATGCCGTGCCATGCGTTTTTCCAGTTCTATGTGGCGCCGGCCACCCAGCCTGGTGGTCGCGGCAAGCTGAGCTGCCAGCTGTATCAGCGCAGCGCCGACATCTTTCTTGGCGTGCCATTCAACATCGCCAGCTACGCCTTGTTGACCCACATGCTGGCGCAGCAATGCGACCTCGACGTCGGCGAATTCATCTGGACCGGCGGTGATTGCCATGTCTACGACAACCACCGCGAGCAGATCGCGCTGCAGTTGTCGCGTGCGCCTTATCCGTACCCGAGTTTGCGGATCAAACGACGGCCGCAATCCTTGTTCGACTACGAATACGAGGATTTCGAAGTGCTCGACTACCAGCACCATCCGGCAATCAAGGCGGCGGTGGCGGTTTGAGCTTGAATTTGTCCTCTCCCCTTTGGGGAGAGGCTGGGTGAGGGGCGGGCTGACGCAAACTTGCCACAGCCCGCCCCCGCCCCAGCCCTCCCCCAGTGGGGGAGGGAGGCATCACCTGAAATCGCGGCTGCGGCTGACCAGGCCGTCGAGCATCGCTGAGTGATCGATCAGCTTGCCGGCGACCAGATGGACCACATCGCCTTCGCGTTGCCAGCGTCCGAATACCGTCATCAGGGTCGACGCCAGCAACGGCTTGCGCTGGGCGGCGGCAACCGTCGGCCAGATGATCACGTTGACTGCACCGGTATCGTCCTCGAGCGTCACGAATACGGTTCCCTTGGCCGTTTCGGGACGCTGACGATGCGTCACGATGCCACTGGCGCGCGCCAGGCGGCCGTCCGGATAGGTGCGCAACACGACCGCGGGTTGCACCTTGAAAGCATCGAGCTGCTTGCGCAGCAGCGACACCGGATGGCGCTTCAGCGTCAGGCCCAGCGAGCGGTAATCGGCAATCGTCTCTTCGCCTTCGCTGGGTGCGGCAATCTCGACCGCATCTTCGAACACGCGCGAATCGCGCAGCAGCGCGGTCGGTCGGGTATCGATTCCGGTCACCGCCCAGGCCGCCTGATGCCGGTGCCCGCTGATGCTGTGCAAGGCATCGGCAGCGGCCAGCGCCTGCAGATCGTGGGCATTGAGTGCCGCGCGGCGGGTCAGGTCTTCGACATTGTCGAATGGCGCCACGCTGCGGCACGCCACGATGCGCTCGACGGCATCGCCCGACAAGCCATTGACACGGTCGAGCCCGAGTCGAACCGGCCGGCTCGGTGAACCAGCCGCTTCGCTGCCAGGCTCGAAAACCGTTTCACACGCACTGACCGACACATCGACCGGCAACACCTGCACCCCGTGTTCACGCGCATCGCGCACCAGTTGCGCCGGCGCATAAAAACCCATCGGCTGGCTGTTCAGCAAGGCAGCCAGGAACGCATCAGGATGATGCCGCTTGATCCAGCAGCTGACATAAACGAGCAGCGCAAACCCGGCGGCATGGCTTTCCGGAAAACCGTATTCGCCGAAACCTTCGATCTGCTTGAAGATGCGCTCGGCATATTCGGCCGCGTAGCCTTTTTCCTTCATGCGGCCGACCAGCCGATCGTAGAACGGCGCCAGCCCGCCGCGGCGTTTCCAGGCGGCCATCGCGCGGCGCAGCTGATCGGCCTCGCCGCCGCTGAAATCGGCGGCGAGCATGGCGATCTGCATCACCTGCTCCTGAAAGATCGGCACGCCCTTGGTTCGCATCAGCGCCGGTTTCAATTCGTCGGGACAGGCGATCTGCTCGTCGCTGAGCCCGCGGTTGCGCAGATAAGGATGAACCATGCCGCCCTGGATCGGCCCGGGCCGGACGATCGCGACCTCGACCACCAGGTCGTAATAGTTGCGCGGTTTGAGGCGCGGCAACATGCTCATCTGAGCCCGGCTCTCGATCTGGAAGACGCCCACCGTATCGGCAGCGCAGATCATGTCGTAGGTCGGATCATCGCCATCGGGAATATCCTGCACGCGCAGCGGATGGCCGAGCTTGATGGCGATCAGCTCCAACGCGCGGCGGATGGCACTGAGCATGCCCAGCGCCAGGATGTCGACCTTGATCAGGCCCAGCACATCGAGATCGTCCTTGTCCCACTGGATCACGCTGCGCCCGGGCATGGCGGCGTTCTCGACCGGCACCAGTTGCTCGATCTGCTCGCGCGCGATCACGAAGCCGCCGGGATGCTGACTCAGGTGGCGCGGAAAGCCGATCAGGCAAGCCGTCAGCTCGGCCCACAGACGGGTCAACGGGGCTTGCGGATCGAAACCGTTTTCACGCAGCCGTTCGCCTTGTACCGTGCGGCCGTCGAACCATTGCTGGCTCTTGGCGACGGCATCGATTCGCTGCAGATCGATGCCCAGCGCGCGGCCGACATCACGCAGCGCCGAGCGGGGTCGGTACGAGATCACGACACCGGTCAGGGCGGCGCGATGGCGGCCGTATTTGGCGTAGATGTACTGGATCACCTGCTCGCGCCGCTGATGCTCGAAATCGATATCGATATCGGGCGGCTCGTTGCGCTCGACACTGATGAAGCGCTCGAACAGCAGCTTGGCGCGCCGCGGATCGACTTCGGTGACACACAGGCAATAACAGACCAGCGAATTGGCCGCGCTGCCGCGGCCCTGGCACAAGATGCCTTGCGCGCGCGCCCAGTGCACGATATCGGCAACGGTGAGGAAATACGGCTCGTAACCGAGGCGCTGGATCAGCGCGAGTTCGTGCTCGATCTGGGCGCGCCACTCGTCATCCAGGCCTTGCGGAAAACGCGTCTCGACCCCGGCAAAGGTCAGTTTGCGCAGATGGCTGGTGGGCGTTTCGCCGTCGGGCACGATCTCCTTCGGGTATTCGTATTTCAGCTCGCCGAGCGAAAAGCTGCAACGCGCAGCCAGCGCCACCGTATTGGCCAGCCACTCGTCTGCATACAGCGCCGCCAGCCGGCTGCGTGATCGCAAATGCTGCTCGGCATTGGCGGGCAACTCGCGGCCGCAATCGGCTACCGTGCGTTTCAGCCGGGTGGCGGTCAGTACATCCTGCAGCGGTTTGCGCGAGCGCACATGCATCAGCACATCGCCAGCGGCGACGATCGGCAGACCGGTGAACTGCGCCACCTTGCGCACCTGTTCGCGCAATGCATCGTCGCCGGGGCGATACAGCAGTTCGAGCGCAATCGCGGCGCGGTCCTGGAACCAGGTTTTCAGCCACATGGCATGGGCGAAGATCCGCTCGAACGGCTGGCCTGCCTCGGGCACCAGCAAGGCCAGACATTCGGGCAGGCCGGCCAGCGTCGGCGCACCGGGCACCTTGCCTTCGATATCGCCGGGATGGGCGAGATACGAACCCTTGGCCGCACGGCGACGCGCCACGGTGATCCAGTGCGACAGGTTGCCGTAGCCGCGGCGCGTCTGCGCCAGCAGCACCAGGCGCGCATGCGGTTCGCCATTGGCGGGCAGTTGCAGACGGATCTCGCTGCCGATGATCAGGTGCAGCTTGTGCTGCTGCGCCTCGGCATGGGCACGCACCACGCCGGCCAGGGAGCATTCGTCGGTCAGCGCCAGTGCGCTGTAACCCAGCGCGGCCGCGCGTTCGATCAGCTCTTCAGGATGCGATGCACCCCGCAGGAAACTGAAATTGCTTCGGCAATGGAGTTCGGCGTAATTCGGGAGCACGTGGGAACTGGGCTGCGCTGCGGCAATCCCGCCGTGCGATCACGACTCAATCGAGTGGCGGGACACATACTGTTTTTACATACAGTATAAGCGTCTGGCCACTCCGGCACGTTGACAAGAACCCGATCGGAACCCTCGCCCCGGCAATCGCCAGACAGGGACGTCCGCGAGAGCGTGGCGGATCGCTCCCCTGCACCGAAGGGTAATCAGCAAGCCAGCCGGTCGGGCTCGGCGCGCACCAAGTGCCGCCCACGGCTCATTGCAAACGACAGTGCAGCATCAGGGGTTGCCCAGCGGTGCCCGCAGGCCAGGCTTTCGTCACGATAGGCCTCACGCGGCGTGCCGGGTTTGCCACGCCAGCGGTTGACGATCACCGCGGCGATGAAGCCGTCACCCTGCTGCGCCTCAAGTGCCCCGGCAAAGATCCGGTAGTCGCCTTCATTGCGTTCATCGAAATACATGGTCACTCTCCTGCCAGAAGCTTGCCGCCAGAGCCTCGATGATGAACATCTTCGCGGGCGCGGTGAATCCACCGTTGGTGGGACGTCCCAGACGGACCGTCTCTTTGACACACCAACGACACCGCGGCGTCAGTGCCGCTCCAAACCGTGCGAAGTTCGGCACCAATCGTGCTAGCGCAACTGGCCGTCCCGGTGTCAGAATGCGCGGCGGCCGGGCATTTCGAGCCCGCCTCTCGCTGCACGGCGGCCCAGTTTTCGAGAGCAACAGGTGGGCAAGGGGGCCCGCACCGATGACCGAAGAAGAAAAGCGCGCGGCTGCATCAACCAGCGAACAGCCGGTGGATCCGTCACATGACGATCCGACGCGGGTCAGCCAGTCGAGCCTGGTGCGGGCAGGCAACGTGACTGGCGCAGCAACAGCCGGCTCGGCGATCAATCCGCTCACGTCGAACACGGGACGACAGACGACATTCGGCCCGCCAACCGGCACCAGCCACACTGGCGGCGCACCGGCGCGCGTCATGGGCGAGACCTTGCCGGGTGGCGCCCAGACCAGCGACATCACGGTCCAGCAAGTCGGCCGTTACCTGATCAAGGGCTCCGTCGGACGCGGTGGCATGGCGTCGGTCTTCAGGGCCCACGATCCGGCGATCGGCCGTGACGTGGCCATCAAGTTCCTGCATGCATCGTTCTGTGCCGACGAGGAATACCGCGCCCGATTCCTGCAGGAGGCACGTGCAGCCGGTTCGTTGTCGCATCCGAATATCGTGACCGTTCACGATGTCGGCGAGATCGAAGGTCGCCCTTACATGGCGATGGAGCTGCTCGAAGGTGACCCGCTCAATGCGGCGATGACCGATCACACGCCGTTGCCGGTTCGCGATGTCGTGCTGATCGGCATCCAGCTCGCCAAGGCGTTGGGCTACGCACACGATCGGGGCATCGTCCACCGCGATATCAAGCCCGGCAACATCATGCTGCAGCAGCGCAACATGTCGATCAAGGTGACCGATTTCGGTATTGCACACGTCGAGTCTCCCGACTCCGAGCAACGGACCCGGGTCGGTGACGTGCTTGGGCACCCCGCAATACATGTCGCCGGAGCAGACGCAGGGCCTCAAGCTCGATGGACGATCCGATCTGTTCTCGACCGGCATCCTGCTGTACCAGATGCTGACCGGCAAGCGGCCGTTCCAGGGCGACACGCTGATCGCCGTGGCCGTCAAGATCACCAACGAGTCGCCGGTTGCGATCGGCACGGTGCGCCCCGAAGTACCCGCCTCTTTGCGCCGGGTTGTCGATCGCTGCCTGGCGAAGGCACCCGACAAGCGGTTTCAGAATGGCGAAGAGCTGGCCGAGGCGCTGATCAATGTGTTGACGGAAATCGATGCCGCCGCACGAGCCAAGGGCAGTTCGCGGTTCGTCTCGCTGCGCGTCAAATGGGCCGGCATGATGGCGCTCATCGTCGCACTGGTCATGGCGGTGGCCGGTGCGGTCATCACCCAGCGCCAGTACGCTGCGATGCTCGGGCAACTGACCGACAACGGCGCGGCACTGGCGCGTTTCATTGCGGTGAACAATGCCGCCGCATCGGGCCTCGAGGACTGGGGCGCGGTCGAGGTGGCCGTCGACAGCATGATGAAGACCGGCGATTTCGCAAGCCTCACCGTGACCGACCGCGCGGGAATCGTTCGCGCAAGCAGCCAGCCTGCACTGCTCGGCAAAGCCTTTGCCGGCCCGGTGGGCGACGCCATCGGCAAGACCAGCAGCGGGTTGCCATTGACGCGATATTCAATCAATGACGAGTCGGTGCTCGGGCTGGAAACGCCGATCACTTTTTCCGGCACACCCGTGGGCCGGCTGTGGCTGGCGCTGCCCGAAAAGCCGCTGAAGAAAGTGGCACAGCTGTCGATCAGCCTGATGGTGGCGCTGGTGGTGATCACGGTTCTGGCGGTGGCAATTGCGATGTTCTTCGTCGCCAACTGGTTTGCGCGGCCGATCAAGCTGGTCGGCGATTCGATGGGACAAATTGCAAAAGGCCGTTTCGACCATCGGATTGCCGAAACGCGCAAGGACGAGTTCGGTCGATTGTTCGCTGCGTTCGACGAGATGGCAGCGGCGTTGCAGCAGGCCCAGAAGGATGGCGCAGCGCCGCAGCCCGCAACCATCTTGCCCCGTCCGCCAAAAAACTGATTGGGTAAACCGGAGAGCCAAATGCAGCGCATCGTCGTGTCAACCCGCCCTGCATCGCAGCTGATCATCATGGGGCTGACGACGCTCCTGGCAGCTTGCACGACGGTGCCTGAACCGCCTCCCGCGTTGCCTCGCCAGGCGCCGGCAAACCTGAGATTCGTCAAGCCCGACAACGCGCTCAAACCCGGCATTCTCGGTCGCAACGAACGTCTGATCGTCTACCAGCCACGTGCCGGCGAAACGCTGCGATCGATAGCTGCCCAGTTGCTCGGCAGCGAGGATCAGTACTGGAAGATCGCCGATGCCAACGGCCTGAGTCAGCCACAACCGGGGCAGCCGCTGATCGTGCCATTGCAGTCGCTCAATCCGGCGGGCGTTGTCAATGGCCGCTTTCAGACGATTCCGATCCTTTGTTATCACCGGTTTGGCGGCGCCGCCGGCAAGATGTCGGTGTCGCCTGACCATTTTGCGGCCCAGCTCGAATGGCTTGCACGCAATGACTATCGAGTCATCCGGTTGGCGCAGCTGACGGGCTTTCTGCAGGGGCGTGAGGCCTTGCCCCAGCGCTCGGTCGTGATCACGATCGACGATGGTTACGAATCGACCTACCGCCACGCCTTGCCGGCTCTGCGCAAGTACAACTTCCCGGCTACGCTGTTCGTCTACACCGATTTCATCGGCTCCGGTGACGCGGTGAACTGGACGCAGTTGCAAGACCTCGTCAAGTCGGGGCTGATCGATATCCAGCCGCATTCGAAAACGCACCGAAACCTGATCGAGCGAGGCGCCGGCGAAGACGACACTCGTTACAGGCAGTCGATCGAGAATGAAACACGATTGCCGCGCGAGCTCCTCGAAAAGCGCCTGCACGTGCAAGCCGATCAGTATGCTTATCCGTACGGCGATGCCAATGACGCCGTCCTCGACGCACTGAGCCGCCATCAATACAAGCTGGCGGTGACGGTCAACCCGGGCGGCAACGCCTTCTTTGCGCAGCCATTGATGTTGCGCCGCACGATGATCTTCGGCGACCACGACCTTGAGGCGTTCAAGGCGAAACTGCAGATCAGCAGACCGTTCTCGCCATGACCCGGCAAGATCGAATCGTCGCGGTCACGGTTGTCCTGCTGCTGCAGGCGTGTGCCAGCACACCGACGCCAGAGCCCACGCCCGTACCCGTACCCGAAACCATGATCGAAGCGGGCCCGCTGGTCGTGCTGCCAGCCGAGCCCACGGCATTTGAACTCGGCCAGCGCGAACGCGCGCTCGATCTTGAACGCCAGGGACAATTGACCGACGCCGCGTTGGCCTGGGAAATTCTGATGACCATCCGGCCGCAGCAGGCGCCATACAGGACGCGCTGGCTCGAGGTCAAGGCCAAAGCTGCTGCAGCGGCTGCCGAGCGCATCTTGCGTGCGGAACAGGCCGCGTCACGCGGCCAGGGTGAGCTGGCGATTTCGAACTACCTCGCTGCGCTGGCGTACCAGCCAGACAATGCCAAGGCTGCCGATGCGTTGCGCAACATCGAGCGCGAACGTGTGCGCAAGAATCAGCTCGGCAAACTGTCGCGCCTGACCTTGACCCGCCGGGCGATGACCGAAGCTGAAATGGTACCGATCCGGCCAAGCGAATCAGTCGGTGGCCGCTCCGCGCAGCAGGCGGCGACTGCTCCCGCTGCGCCGACCGGCAACAAGGCCACCGCTTCCAGCACCCATCGAGGACCCGCCGGCGAGCGCATCGAAGTCGAGCATGCGTCCCTGTTGGCGAGCCAGGGCGAGTACGACGAAGCGGTTGCCATGCTCGGCAGTTGGCTGGACAACAACCCACGCGACCTGGCGGCCCGGTCGCTGCTTGCCGACGTCTTGTATCAGCAGGCCGAAAGCATCGTTGCAAGCAACCCGGAGTCAGCCGTGGCGCTGCTCGAGCGAAGCCTGCAATTCGATCGCAACCACCCGCGCGCCGCCCAACGGCTGAAACAGCTGAAGACCACCGCCGGCGCCCCGGTGCGCAAATGATCGGCGCAGCCCGGCGGACTGCAAATGCGCTATTTGCTCATGCCCTTGAGGCGGTCGCGCAGCGTGATGGCGCGTTGGCGCTCGAGCTTGGCGGTGTCATTCGCCGGGTCGATATCCAGCACACGATCCCAGTTGCGGATTGAACCGTCCAGATCCTGCTTGGCCATCGAAGACCGCGCAGCCTGGGTGTAGTTGTTCACCAGCTTGCGTCGAACGCCGGCAGCCTTGGCGGCCGCCTGCGACTCGCCGAGGCCCGAAGCGCGGTTGTATTCACTCAGCGCGCGGTCGAGATCTCCGCCCTTCTCGGCCGCCTCGCCGCTGCGCATGGCCTTGACGCCCGCCGGAGGCTCGGCGGGAACCGACGGCGCGGCAACCGGCGGCGCGATGGGCGCCGGGCTCGGCACGGGGCTCGGTGCAGGCTGCGGCGCAGGCACGGGCTGAGCCGGTGCAGGGCGCGGTGCCTGAGCCGGTGGATCGCGGTCCGATCCCGCTGGTGGCGCCTTGCCCGGAATTCTCAAGACCTGCCCCGCAGCAACCAGACGCGGCACCTTGATGTCGTTGTAGCGCGCCAGAATGTAGAACGAATAGATGTCGCCCATGAAGCGCCCGGCGATGCGCGACAAGGTGTCCGAGGACCGCACCGTGTAGGCAAACGATTCGCGGCCGAGTGCCTCTTGCGGATCGGCGCTGATCTGTTTCAACAGGCTCAGAACGAGCTTGCCGTTGGGGTCGACCGCTCGCGCGGCTTCGAGTTCAGTCTTCGCTTGATCTTCGTTGCCAGCCTCGAGCGACTCGACGGCAGCCAGCGCCATCTTGTGCGCCTGCTGTTGCAAGGCGGGTGAGACCGGCGGGCTCGGCGCGGCAACTGGTGCCGGTGCCGGTGCTGGCGCCTGGATGGGCGCATTGGCAGGCGCAGCAGCTGGACGAGTGCCTTGCGGTGCCGGCGCGACGGGCGCGGAAGCGGGCGGGCTGTCAGTCGGCGGCACCGCACACGCGGTCAGGAAACCGACGCTTGCGAACAACGCGGCAAATCGCATCGCAGACTTTGCAGACATGGCTGAAGGCTTGTTTGAGGTCGAGCGGCGATTATCGGCCGCTGCCAGGCGGCAAACAAGTAGCCGAACGCGCCCGGCGCTCGTTCTGCAAGCGGGCCCTACACTTCTTCGATGAGGATTGCCCGCTGGCTTGCCGCAACAACGTTATTGCTTCACGTGCCGCTGACGCATGCCGAGATGCCATTTTCAGAATGCATCGAATCCATGCGGCTTGAACTGCCCAACTTCGCGCGCGTTCGCGCCGACAGTTTCGATCAATTCACCCGTGATGCGCAGGATTTGCGCCCGCTGATCGCCCAGGCCAGTGGCAACCAGCCCGAATTCGAATTGAAAATCTGGGACTATCTGGCCAAACTGGTCGACGAGCAGCGAATCGGCGACGGCCGGGCCGTGCTGGCTCAACAGGCACGGGCACTCGACCGGATTGCCGCTACCCACGGCGTCGACCCTGCGACCGTGGTGGCCGTGATGGGTGTCGAGAGCGACTTCGGACGCCAGCAGGGCCGCCACAAGGTGATCGACGCAACCTTGAGCCGCGCATGTCTCAAGATGTCGAGCCGGGAGCGCAAGACGCATTTCTTTTCGGCCTTGTGGCTTCTTCAGCAAGGGCTGGTCAAAGCCGACAGGTTTCAGGGTTCATGGGCCGGCGCGTTCGGGATGACGCAATTCATGCCCGGCACACACACCCAATATATGGCCGATGGCGACAACGATGGCGTCATTGACACCGTCGATAACATCACCGATGCACTGGCCACCACGGCCAACTACCTCAAGGGTCTGGGCTGGTCCGCCGATTTGCCATGGGCAATCGAGGTCAACGCTCCGCCGGAGATCGCGCGCCAGCAAGCCAGCAGCGAGCGCGAGCATCTTTGTCTGGGCAGGTCCAAACCTTCTGGGGCGTGCCGGACGTTCGCCGAATGGGCGGCGCTGGGGGTGAGCACGGTCGATGGCAGACCACTGTCGCAGGTGCAGACGCGCTGGCCGAGTTTGCGGCCGGACAGCACCACGGCGCTGTTGGCACCGGCCGGTGCAGCAGGTCCGGTCTGGCTGTTGACGAAGAATTTCCACGCGATCTGGCAATACAACCGTGCCGATGCCTATGCGCTGGCAATCGGTCAGTTGTCCGCCGCGTTGCGCGGCGAGATGCCGCAACGCACCGCATGGTCCGACCCGGCGGCAGCACAAGCCTTGTCGCGTGCCGGCTTTTCAACGCTGCAGACGTTGCTGCGGGATGCCGGCCGATGCGACGTGAAAGTGGACGGCTACGACGGCGTCACCACTCGTGAAGCCCTTGCGTCAGAGGAGCGCCGCCGCGGCTGGACACCAACCGGACAACCGACGACCAGTCTGGTCGAGCGCATGCGCGCCGACCCGGCCGATCCGTCCTTGCGTTGCCCGACTTAGGCCGGATCGCCGCCCACGCGACAGGCTGGTCAGGTGGCAGGCATCGAACAACAGACCTCATGCTTCGACATCATTCAGCGCTGCCCGAAGGTGAGCGAAGGGATTGCCTGAGCATGCCGCGATAGACACCCGGGTCGGAGCCGACGATCGGCACGGCGTTGGCGCAGCGTATGAAGAAAGCGCCCGGTCCGGCGCCACCGATCACGGCATAACCGTAGCCGGCGCTGCGCATGTCATCCAGACAAGCGCGCAACAGGCCGCTGCCCACGCCGGCACCGCGCGCCTGGTCGCTGACGCCGATCGGCCCGAACATGCCGCGCAGCGTGGCGTCGTAACACGCAAAACCGACCAGATGATCGGCCCGTATGGCGATGAACAGGCTGAGTGGTCGGTTGGCAAACGCCTGCTCCACTTCGGCTGCCCAAGCCTCACCGAATCGGGTCAGCACCCAGTCGACGACCAGCCGCGACTCGGCGCCGATCGGCTTTCGAATCACGATTGCGGGATCGGCTGTCACCGTCGTGTCGCGCGGCGGCAAGTCGTACAGCTTGACCAGCATGTCGCTCATCGTTGCGCCATCACCTCGTCGAGCAGACTTTGCACGCGCGTCGTCACCTGAGGGTCCATCGTGATGACACGGCCCCATTCGCGGCTGGTTTCGCCGGGCCACTTGTTGGTTGCATCGAGCCCCATCTTGCCGCCAAGGCCGCTGACCGGCGAAGCGAAATCGAGGTAGTCGATCGGCGTCTGGCCAACCAGCGTGGTGTCGCGCAGCGGATCCATCCGCGTGGTGATGGCCCAGATCACGTCATGCCAGTTGCGGATGTCGACATCGGCATCGGTGACAACGATGAACTTGGTATACATGAACTGACGCAGAAAACTCCAGATGCCGAACATCAGCCGCTTGGCGTGTCCCGGGTAGCTCTTGTTGATGCTGATGATCGCCATCCGGTAGCTGCAGCCTTCGGCCGGCAGATAGAAGTCGACGATTTCGGGAAACTGCTTCTGCAGGATCGGCACGAATACCTCGTTGAGCGCAACGCCGAGAATCGCCGGCTCGTCAGGCGGCTTGCCGGTGTAGGTCGAGTGGTAAATCGGTTCGCGACGCCGTGTCAACCGTGTGATTTCGAAGACCGGAAACCAGTCCTGTTCGTTGTAATAGCCGGTGTGATCACCGAACGGCCCTTCCAGCGCGTGCAGATAGCCCCCTTGCTCGCGCAGCTCGACCCCGTGCTCGCTGCGCCCGCTGAAACCCGGCTCGGCCGTTGGAATCCGGCCCTCGAGGACGATTTCAGCGCTGGCCGGCACCTGCAACATCACACCGTGGTCGCCGACCGCGGTATCGACGACTTCGGTGCGGCTGCCACGCAGCAGTCCGGCGAACTGATATTCCGACAAGGTGTCGGGCACCGGGGTCACAGCGCCGAGAATGGTGGCCGGATCGGCGCCGAGCGCCACCACGATCGGGAAGGCCTGGCCTGGATTGGCCAATGCGAAATCGCGGAAATCGAGTGCGCCGCCGCGATGGGCCAGCCAACGCATGATCACCTGGTTGCGGCCGATCACCTGCTGCCGATAGATGCCCAGATTTTGTCGGCGGCGCGGCGCAGCGCCGCCTTGCGGGCCCCGCGTGACGACCAGGCCCCAGGTGATCAATGGTCCGGCATCGCCCGGCCAGCAGGTCTGCACCGGCAGGCTCGTCAGATCGACGTCGGCGGCTTCGAAAACCTCTTGCTGACAGGGCGCCACGCGAACGCTGGCGGGTTTCATGTCCCACAGCGATTTGGCCATCTGCAACAGCCGGCCGGCGTCTTTGAGGCCCTTCGGCGGCTCGGGCTCCTTCAGACCGGCCAACACCCTGCCGATATCCCGAAGATCGTCGATTCCCTGGGCGCCCATCCCCATTGCCACCCGTCGCGTGGTGCCAAACAGGTTGGCGAGCACCGGAATCTTGTAACCAATCGTATTTTCAAACAACAAGGCGGGACCGCCAAGCTGCAACACCTGATCAGCCAACGCGGTGATCTCAAGCTTCGGCGAAACAGGCGTGGCCACGCGATGCAGTTCACCAGCCGATTCCAGGCCCTCGATGAAGCTGCGCAGATCCCGGTACTTCATATCATTTAGTAATTAAAAGCTTAATCCATAGTCTTGACTGGGAATGAGAGCGCTTTCTAGAATCGCATTCCTTTTGATGAGTCCTAGGGAAAACCCGTCATGTCACGTTGAAGACACGGGTCGGGGCTCATGCGTGCCGGCGATTCTTTGGCCGGCAAGCCCAGGACTTTCCCGCCACGACACAGCGCGGCCATTATGGTCGCACCGACTGACGCGCCGCGGAGCCTGGGGCTCGCGATTCCGCTCGATGCGGATTTACAGGACAACGATGACTGCTTCTTCTTGCTTCGTGTTGCGATTGCATACATTTCGATCGTCCGCAACCAGATCGGCGACTGTTTTCGCCCGCGATGTCGGCAACGGCCTGCTCGAGGTCAGCCACAACAGCCTGGCCTTGTTAGGCTTGATCACGGTGGCACTGCTGATTTTCGCCAGCAGCCGCGACAACCTGCGCCATCAGGTCGAGACACACGTTTTTGGTTGGCTGCAGGCGCGCCATGTGGCGCGTCAGGACCCGAACGAGGTAATTGCCCAGCAGTTGAGCGAACCGGGTGCCGTGATGCGTGCCACGGCGCACGATCCGAAGCAGCTGACCCGCCAGCAGGCGGCCGTTGCGCAGTGGATTTCGCGGCGCTACCGGGTCGCGCCGGAGCCGATCAGCCGTCTCGTCAAGGAAGCCTGGTACGTTGGTGGACAGGTCGGACTCGAGCCGACGCTGATCCTGGCCATCATGGCGATCGAATCGAGCTTCAACCCGTTTGCCCAGAGCTCGGTCGGTGCTCAGGGACTGATGCAGGTGATGACCCGCATCCACGACGATAAATACGAAGCTTTCGGCGGCACATTTGCGGCCTTCGATCCGGTCACCAACCTGCGCGTGGGCGTGCAGGTGCTGAAGGAATGCATCGCGCGCGCCGGCAGCCTCGAGGCCGGACTCAAATATTATGTCGGCGCAGCCAATCTGAATGACGACAACGGCTATGCAGCCAAGGTGCTGGCCGAACAGACGCGGCTGCGCTCGGTCGCCGGCGGGCGGACCGTGGCGATCAATGCCACCGACAGTGTTGCGCCGGTGATCCCGGTGGCTCAGGTGTTGCACAAGGTTTCGACGCAGACACCGAAGCCACAGCCCAGCGAATCACGTCCAGCCACCGACAACGCCGAGCCGATCATCGAACACCTCGCACTGGCCCGCTGAGACTGCCGCCTCACGCTGATCGCGAAGAGTTTGCGCCAGGACCCGGCACCGCCCTCTCGCCTCGGTGTTCGCCGCCGTCAGATCGGCGCCGCCGCGCGGCTGCGGCTACACTCGCATCACTGTGCAACTGGCGATGAGGCCGCGGCTGCGGCCTGAGGTGGTGAACCACCGGGGAGCATGGTCGGTATTTGCCTTGCAAGACCGTAACGCCGTTCGCCTGGGCAGCCCGTGGTCTGGTCGCGCCATCATCGACGGCGCGGCGGGCGCACTGCACGCTGCCACGGGTCTTCTGACCGAAGAGGACTGCCGCCATGTTTGACCGCACCACATCCACCATCGCCCGGGTCGACCCCGAAATGTGGGCCGTGATCCAGAAGGAAAACGAGCGCCAGGAAGCACACATCGAGCTGATTGCGTCGGAAAACTACGCTTCGCCGGCAGTAATGGCCGCCCAGGGCAGTCAGCTGACCAACAAATATGCCGAGGGTTACCCCGGCAAGCGTTATTACGGTGGCTGCGAGTTCGTCGACATCGCCGAGCAGCTGGCGATTGACCGGCTGAAAGCCTTGTTTGGAGCCGAACATGCCAATGTGCAGGCCAATTCGGGGTCACAGGCCAATCAGGCCGTGTTTTTCGGATTGCTGCAGCCAGGCGACACGATCATGGGAATGAGCCTGGCCGAAGGCGGTCACCTGACCCATGGCATGGCGCTCAACATGAGCGGCAAATGGTTCAATGTCGTCAGCTACGGGCTGGACGCCAACGAGGTGATCGACTACGAGCAGATGGAGCGGCTCGCCCACGAACACAAGCCGAAGCTGATCATTGCCGGTGCATCAGCCTACAGCCTGCGAATCGACTTCGAGCGCTTCGCCAAAGTCGCCAAGGATATCGGCGCGATTTTCATGGTCGACATGGCGCATTACGCCGGCTTGATTGCCGGCGGCGTCTATCCGAACCCGGTGCCGTTCGCCGATGTCGTCACATCGACCACCCACAAGAGCCTGCGCGGACCGCGTGGCGGCATCGTCATCTGCAACCGCGAAGATATTGCCAAGAAGATCAACAGCGCGATCTTCCCCGGCATCCAGGGCGGACCGTTGATGCATGTCATCGCTGCCAAGGCGGTTGCCTTCAAGGAAGCCTTGAGCCCTGCATTCCGCGACTACCAACAGCAGGTGGCGAAAAACGCCGTGGTGCTGGCGCAGACCCTGACCGAGCGCGGCTTGCGGATCGTCAGCGGGCGGACCGAAAGCCACGTGATGCTGGTCGACCTGCGACCGAAGGGGCTGACCGGCAAACAGGCCGAAGCGGTGCTGGGCCAGGCCCACATGACCTGCAACAAGAACGGAATTCCGAACGACCCGCAAAAACCGATGGTGACCAGCGGGATCCGCCTCGGCACGCCGGCCATGACCACCCGCGGCTTCAAGGAAGAGCAAACCCGTCAGACCGCCAACCTGATCGCCGATGTGCTCGACAAGCCGGACGACGAGGCGGTGATTACCGATGTGCAGGCCAAGGTCGGCGCATTGACGCGCGATTTTCCGGTCTACCGATGACCGCTTGCGCCCGTCTTTCCAGCGGGCAGACGGCCTGAGCGATGCGCTGCCCCTTCTGCAGCCATCTGGAAACCCAGGTTGTCGAGACTCGGGAGTCTGACGAGGGCGACGTCGTCCGCCGCCGCCGCCGTTGCCAGTCGTGCGACAAACGCTTCACCACTTATGAACGGGCCGAGATTGCGTTGCCCAGCGTGGTCAAGAAGGACGGCACGCGGGCCGAGTTCGATGGCAGCAAGATGCGGGCATCGATGTCGCTCGCGCTGCGCAAACGGCCGGTCAGCGTCGAGCAGATCGATGCCGCCATCGAACGAATCCAGGACAAACTGCTGAACAGCGGCGCGCGCGAAATTGCCTCGACCCGCCTCGGCGAGCTTGTCATGCGTGAACTCAAGCGGATGGACAAGGTGGCGTATGTCCGTTTTGCGTCGGTCTACCGGCGCTTCGAGGATGTCGACGAGTTCCGTCAGCTGATTCGCGACATCTGAATTTGCTGCTTGCCAGCCACCCTGATTGGGCGGCTGCTGCGCGACCGAGGCGCACCGAGTCCCCCAAAGCGAGGGACCTCCAGCCGGCCCACCCGTTCCTATATTCGATCGCATTGAAACGGGCGGAGGGTGTGATGTCGGACTGCCATGCCGGTGCCTTTGGCTCTCTGAGGTGCCATGGCTTGACACTGATCGAAAGCTGCGTGGTCTTGGCGCTGCTTTCACTGACGCTGTCGATTGCCGTCCCAGGCTTCGGCAAGTTGCTCGAACGCCAGCGCTTGCGCGGCGCCGCGGCGGCCCTGGCTTCCGATATCCAATGGATGCGCAGCCAGTCGATGGCACGCAACGAAGCCTTGCGCCTGAGTGTCTACCAGACCACCGACGGCAGCTGCACCGTTGTCCATTCCGGCAACCGAAACGACTGCCAGTGCGAGGGCAATCTGCCGACCGTTTGCGCGCCCGGCGCGCAGGCCCTGAAAACCACTTTCTGGCCACTGCGCCAGCGGATCAGCGTACAGGCCAACATCACGTCGATGCTGTTCGACCCGGCGCACGGCACCGTGACTCCGACCGGCAGCATCCGCATCGTCGACAGCCAGGGCGGCGGCATCACCCATATCGTCAATGTGCTGGGACGGATCCGATCATGTTCGCCATCGGCGGCGATCAGCGGTTTCCAGGCGTGCTGAGCTGCTCCCCACGCGTGAAGCACCATGACACCGGTCACCGCAGTCCACCATGCCCGCGCAGGCTGGACCCTGATCGAACTGCTGGTCGGTCTGGTGATAGCTGCAATTCTGGTCAGCCTGAGTTACCCCAGCTTCAAGGCCATCATCCTGCGTATCCACCGGGGCGATGCGCTGGCAGCGCTGGCGCAGGTCGAACTGCAACAGCACCGCTTTCGCAGCAACCGCGCCAACTTCGCGACGCTGAACGAATTGGGTTTTGCACAGCTGACAGCCGGCGGCCGTTACCGACTCCAGGATCTTGCGACGCCGACCGCGAACGGCTTTCTGATCCTGGCGAGCGCCCAAGGCCCGCAGGCGGACGACCTGCCGTGCAGTCATTTTCTGCTTGAAATCGACGGTGCGCAGACGCGAATCGCCTCCGGACCCGATGCTCAGGTTCGCAATGGCGAATCGGACAACCTGCGTTGCTGGGGACGATGATGACCAACAAGAAGCGGTGTAACAGGGCGGGCGTGGTCAAGTGCGCCCGCTGGCAAAGCGGGCTGTCGCTGATCGACATGTTGATCGGTCTGGTGCTCGGCTTGTTCGTGATCTCGAACGGCCTGCTGCTGCTCGCCAGCCACCTGAACGAGAACCGAATACTTGTTGCCGAGGCCCGCCTGATGCAGGATCTTCGTGTAGCGGCCAATACGATCACCCGCGATTTGCGGCGCGCCGGCTACTGGGGCAATGCCACCGCGGCTTTGCGGCCCGATGGAGCAGCGGGCAATCCGTACCAAGAGATTTCCCCGCCGGCGACGCCGACCGATGCCTTGCGGCTGCGGTTCTCGCGCGATGCAAGCGAAAACAATGTCGTCGACGCCAATGAGGAGTTCGGGTTTCGGCTGCGCAACAGCGGAGTCGACACCCTGCTCGGCGGGAGCTGGCAGGCGTTGACCGATCCGGCGACGATCCGCATCACGTCGCTGCGACTGACACCGACCATCAGCGAAATCGAGCAACCTGCCTTGTGTTCCCGGCCGTGCCCACCGGCCGGCGTCGGCACCGAGCTTTGCCCGCCGAGGGTCCAGGTGCGCCATTTCGCAGTCGAGATCAGCGGCGAGTCACCGCTCGATCCCGGTATTCGTCGCAGCGTGACAGCCGGCGCACGGGTGCGCAACGATGCGATGGTCGGAGCCTGCCCGTGAGTGCCCGCGCACGCGCGGCGCGTGGCGTCTCGACGTTGGCGACGTTGATGCTTTTGCTGCTGGCCAGTCTGCTGGCGGCCGGTTGGGCGCAACGCAACTCACTGAATGAAATCCGGATCGCCGCCAACCAGCTGCACGTCAGCCGTGCCTTCGAAGCGGCCGAGGCTGGCTTGGCGTGGACACAAGCCATGCTCAACAGTGGTACAGCGATTGGTCCCGATTGCCAGGTTGCCACCGGCGAGAACTCGTCGACGTTCAGCCGCCGCTACTTGCAGTCACCCGATGCCGCCGGTCACTTCAAGACACGCAGCCATGGCGTGGCCGCAACGCCATTGAAGATGGCCTGCGTCCAGGGTGCCAGCGGTTGGCATTGCTCGTGCCCGGTTGACGCCGCGCCGACGGTCGACGCGTCGACTGTGCTCTCGCCAGGTCCGATGTTCGAGATCCAGCTATTGCCCGGCGCCGCACCTGGCAGTCTCGACGTTCTGGCGCTCGGCTGCAGCCGTGTGGGCAAACCTTGCGAGGCCAGTTCAGCCGAACGAGCCGAAGCGAACGCGCGCCTTCGGCTGACACTGGCATTTCTGCCCTCGCTGACAGTGCCACCGGTGGCTGCGCTGACGGCACTCGGCGACATCGCAGCCGCATCGGCACCGCTCGGTTTACACAATGCAGACGCCTTGTCGGGTGGGCTGGCCGCCCAGGCCGGCGGCCAGATCAGTGGCAATTCGATGCGTTTGAGCAGCACTCCCGGTGCGGCCACTCCGGCGCCGACCATCAGCAACGACCCATCACTCGCCACGCTGCCGCCCGATCAGTTTTTCAACCGGCATTTCGGTGTCGACTTGCAACAATGGAAAAGCCTGCCCGGTGTCAGCCGGCTGCAGTGTGGTGCCGATTGCAGTGCGGCGCTGACAGGCTTGATCCAGTCGAACGCCGAGATTGCGCGCGTTGCAGTTGATGGCGACCTGCGACTCTCGGGCGATCTGCAGCTCGGTGATCGGTCGCGCCCGCTGGTGCTGGTCGTCGACGGCGATCTGCTGCTGGACGGGCCGCTGCAAATTCACGGTGTGGTTCATGCACGACGAATGTCCTGGAATGGCGCTGCGGCCGGCAGCGGTGCCTTGTTGCACGGTGCTGCGCTGCTTTCCGCAAGCTATTCGGGCGATGCGGGAGTCGACCTGGTCTACGACCCAGCCCTCATGCTCAGGCTCAAACGCAACGAAGGCACCTGGCTCCGCGTCCCCGGCAGCTGGAGGGATTTCTGATGCGGCAGCTGTCTGCAACACCACAACGCGATTGCCAGCGCGGCTCCAGCTTGATCGAAGCATTGATCGGCTTGCTGGTCGTCGCCATCGGCATGCTCGGAAGCGCGCACTGGCAATTGCACCTGCGGCTGGCGGTCGATCTCGCTCGTCAACAGTCGGAAGCCGTTCGTGTTGCACAAACCGAACTGGAATCGCTGCGCGCCTTCACGTCGAGTGCCATCAACGCTGGCTCGCCCAACTTCGCCACGATTTCGTCAGCACGGTCGACGAGTGGCGTATCCGGCGGTGGCGGGACTGTCTTCCAGGTGACTCGCGCCGTGCGCGACAACCCGGCGCCGACATTGAAGGAACTGGTGGTCGCCGTCGACTGGGCCGACCGCGGCGGCGTGCAACACGAAATTCGGGTTGCCAGTGCGCTGGCTGGCCAGGCACCGGCGGTGATCCTGCCGCTGGCTCGACGGAGTGCCCGGCCAGCGTTCGCCGAACTGCTCGGCCGGCATCCCTTGATTCCGCGTGACGCCCACGATCTGGGCGACGGCCGAAGCGTTTTCAAGCCGATCACCTCGGGCGATTTGGGCTGGCTGTTCGACAACCGCAGCGGTCGCATCGTCGCGCGGTGCGCCGGCGTCGCGGGCAGCAAGGCCAACCGACAATTGCGCGCCGGCGATCTGACCAGCTGTACGGCGACAAGCGAACTGTTGCTGTCGGGCCGGCTGCGTTTCGCTGCAACGTCACCACTGGCTGCGGATGGCAACCTGGGCGCTGCCAGGGAAAACCCGTTGCCCTTGACGCTTGCCCTGGAGCTGTCGTCTACCGGCCATGCGCAGCCGCCAGCCTGTTTCGGCGAAGCCGTGCGGATGGTCGACGTGGGCACCACCGGCAGTCCGCGGCCAATTGCCGTCGCCATCGATGCCACGCCGGCTGCCCAGGGTTTGTCGGCGTGGACCGAACTCGGCGACCGCTTCTGGCGCTACCACTGCAGCGTGTCGCCGGCTGCCGGTGTCGTGGTCAATGGCACCCCGACTGCGGCCCGATGGTCGGGGCAGCTGCAACTGTCGCCGCTGGGCTGGGCGTTGGGCCACACGACAGCGGCAAAACAGATCTGCCGCTATAGCGCCGACACCGACCGCAGCGGTCAGATCGATCGCGGCGCCGAAGCACCGGGTCTTTATGTCGACATAGACGACACACTGGTCGAGCAGAATTTTCTGGTAATCGGCGGCGATCAGCGCTGCCCCGCCGCTGCCGCATCGACCCAGGCCGGCGGCAGCCTGCCGTGGTCCGATGCCAATGCGGCTACAGTGCCGCATCAACCCTGAACCTGCGTTGCTCCGATGTCGATCGACCTGCTGATGCGCGAGGCCTTGGCGCTGGCTGCACGCGCCATCGGTCTGAGCGAGCCCAACCCCCGCGTCGGCTGCATTCTGGTGTTGCCCGATGGTCGAATCATCGGGCGTGGCCACACTCAGCAGGCCGGCGGCCCGCATGCCGAAGTCATGGCGCTGCGCGATGCGCAGGCTGCCGGCGAGCAGGTCACCGGTTCGACCGCCGTCGTGTCGCTCGAGCCCTGCGCGCACCATGGCCGCACGCCGCCGTGTTGTGATGCGCTGATCAGCGCCGGAATCAGCCGCGTCGTCTACGCCCTCGACGACCCGTTTCCGCTGGTCGCCGGTCAGGGCGCTGCTCGTCTGCGCGCAGCCGGCATTGCCGTCGAGCGACTGCCGGCCGGCGAATTGTCAGATGCCGCGCGCGAGCTGAACATCGGTTTTTTTTCGCGCTTCGAACGCGGCCGACCGTGGGTTCGGCTGAAGATCGCCGCGTCGCTCGACGGCCGCAGCGCACTCGACGACGGCAGCAGCCAATGGATTACCGGCGAGCCGGCCCGGCGTGACGGCCACGCCTGGCGCCGCCGTGCCGGCGCTGTTCTGACAGGCGCCGGTACCATCAGGGACGATGACCCGAGGCTCGACGTTCGTCTGGTCGAAACCGCCGTGCAACCGCTGCGTGTGGTCGTCGATTCACGGCTCGATATCGCGCCGTCGGCGCGGATCTTCGACGCACCGGGTGGCGTGCTGATCTATGCCGCCGATGCCGCCAATCAACGCGCCGCTGCCTTGCACGTTCGCGGTGCCCAAATTGCCTGTCTGGCCGGCAACCAGGGCAAGGTCGATCTGCCGGCGATGCTCGCCGACCTGTGCCGCCGCGGCATCAACGAACTGCATGTCGAAGCCGGCCACCGCTTGAACGGCTCGCTGGTACGTGAGGGGCTGGTCGACGAGTTGCTGGTCTATATGGCACCGATGCTGATCGGCAACGGCCGCGGCCTAGCGGACTTCGGCACGCTGACTCGTCTCGACGATGCGCCCAGGTTTCGCTTCACCGACGTGACCCTGATCGGTGACGATCTGCGGCTGATCGCGAGGCCGATCGGTTGAGACACGGTTGGTTCGCCGCACGGGCGATTCCGACACGAGACCCCGGCCGACAAGTTGCACTCGCTGCGACGACAATTCAGGCCATGTTCACTGGAATCATCAGCGGCGTCGGTCGCATCAGCAGGGTCGAGCTTGTCGATGGCACGCAGCGCGCGCCGGACGAATCGGACGGTCGCCGACTACGCATCGAAACTCCGGCCCGCTACCTGGACGACGTGGCGCTCGGCGACAGCATCGCGATCAGCGGGGCCTGCATGACCGTTACCAGGTTCGATACCGATGCGTCATGGTTCGAGGTTGATATCTCGGCCGAAAGTCTGTCGAAAACCAGCGGACTGGCCGCGCCCGGCCCGGTCAACCTCGAAAAGGCGTTGCGGGCCGGTGACCGGCTGGGTGGTCACCTGGTCAGCGGCCATGTCGACGGCATCGGCCGGGTCAGCCGCTTCATCGTCGTCGGCGAATCATGGGAACTGCGCATCATTGCGCCGGCTCCGCTTGCACGATTCCTGGCCCAGAAGGGATCGATCACGGTCGATGGGGTCAGCCTGACAGTCAATCGGGTCATCGACCTGCCGGCCAGCGAAGGCGGCGGCTGCGAGTTCAGCATCAACCTCATTCCGCACACCATTGCGCAGACCAATCTCGGCAGGCTCTCGCCCGGCGCGGAGGTAAATCTGGAGATCGATCAGATCGCCCGTTATGTCGAGCGCCTGGCCGCGCTGCCCAGCGCGCCGCGTTGAAATCACCCCCACCTACAATCGAGACATGTCGATTTCTCCCGTTCCTGAACTGGTTGCCGAACTGGCGGCGGGCCGAATGGTCATCCTCGTCGACGAGGAAGACCGCGAGAACGAAGGCGACCTGGTATTGGCCGCCGATCACGTGACGCCCGAGGCGATCAACTTCATGGCCAAATTCGGCCGCGGACTGGTCTGCCTGACACTGACCCGCGAACGCTGCGAACGCCTGCGCCTGCCACCGATGGCCGTGCGCAACGGCGCCCAGCATGGCACCGCATTTACCGTCTCGATCGAAGCAGCCAGCGGCGTCAGCACCGGCATTTCGGCCGCCGATCGCGCACGTACCGTGGCCGCAGCCGTGGCGCGGGAGGCGCGCGCCGAGGATCTGGTTCAACCCGGCCACATCTTTCCGCTGCAAGCGCAGGACGGCGGTGTGCTGATGCGCGCCGGCCACACGGAGGCCGGCTGCGATCTGGCAGCAATGGCAGGCCTCAGCCCCGCGTCGGTCATTTGCGAGGTCATGCGCGACGACGGCGAAATGGCCCGCCTGCCCGATCTGGAATTGTTTGCCGAGCAGCACGGGCTGAAAATCGGCACCATCGCGTCGCTGATCGAATACCGCAGCCGAAATGAAACCCTCATCGAACGGATCAGCGAGAAAACGCTGACAACCAACCAGGGCGACTTCAACTGCATCACTTTTCGCGACCGCACGGGCGGGCTGCATCTGGCCCTGGCGCATGGTCGCTGGACTGCCGACGATCAGGTGCTGGTGCGGGTTCACGAGCCGTTTTCGGTTCTCGATCTGCTCGACGTCGGCCATTGTGGCCATTCATGGCCGTTGCCGAAGGCGTTGGCTGCAGTGCAGCGCGCGCCCGCAGGGGTCGCGATTCTGCTCAACTGCGGCGAAAGCGCAGCCGAGCTCGACAAGCGCCTGCATGCCAGCGACGTGCCCAGCGTCAAACGGCGCGACCAGCTGGATTTGCGCACCTACGGCATCGGCGCGCAGATTCTGCGTGATCTCGGTATCTTCAAGATGACGTTGCTGGGCAGCCCCCGGCGCATGCCGAGCATGGTCGGCTACGGACTGGAGATTCTCGGCTTCGAGCCATCCGAGTCTTCGGTGTAGCGCACATGTTGAAAAGGACGCGGCATGCAAGGCGCTGATCAGGGTCAGCCAATCAAGCTGGACGGGCGCGATCTGCGAATCGGTCTGGCCCAGGCGCGATTCAACTCGGCTCTGACCGACACCACGGCGCAGGCCTGCCTGGACGAGCTGGTCAAGCTGGGTGTCGCAGAAAAACACATCAAACATGTTTCGGTCCCGGGTGCGCTGGAAATCGGCATCGCCTTGCTGGCGATGGCCGAGAGCAACGACTTCGACGCGCTGATCGCGATCGGCTGCATCATTCGCGGTGAGACCTACCATTTCGAGCTGGTCGCCAATGAAAGCGGCGCGGCGGTGACCCGCGTTTCGCTCGATCACCAATTGCCGATCGCCAACGCGGTGCTGACTGTCGAAGACGAAACCCAGGGCTGGGCGCGCGCCGCCGAAAAAGGTCGCGACGCAGCTCGCGTGGCGGTCGAGATGGCCAATCTGATGGATGAGTTGTTGTGAGTGATGAACCAAAGGTCCACAGCGGTCCGGCCAAGCCTGCGTCAAGACGCCGGTCGACCGGTGGCAGCGGCGCGCCGCGCAAGAAATCTCCGCGGCGGCGTTCGCGGGAAGCCGCTTTGCAAGGGCTCTATGAATGGCTGCTCGGTGGCAGCGACGGCGGCGTGATCGACGCCCACATGCGTGAACTGGAGTTCTACGCCGGCTGCGATACCGCCCATTTCGATTCGCTGCTGCACGGTTGCATTCGCGAAGCGGCCGCCCTCGACGCCGTGCTGGCGCGCCATGTCGATCGACCGATCAAGGAGTTGTCGCCGGTCGAACATGGCATCTTGATGCTTGGCTCGTACGAGCTCAAGCATTGCATCGATATCCCGTACAAGGTGGCGATCAACGAAGCCGTCGAACTGGCCAAGAGTTATGGCGGTACCGACGGTCACCGCTACGTCAACGGCGTGCTCGACAAGGTGGCCGGCGATCTGCGGCAGATCGAGGTCGATGCCGCCCGCGCAAGCCGGCGTGAGCAGCCCCGATGACTCGTGAATGTGGCCCTGCAGATTCATGATCGAGCGTCGATTCGCTGCAGTTCGCGCAAGGCGGTAGCGCGGTGAAACTGGCTGGCCGCCTCGATTCGATCGAGCCTTTTTACGTGATGGAGTGCGCCAAGGCCGCCAGCGAGCTGGCGCGAACGCCGGCTTGTGATCCGCGTGAAGGCGGCTCGCCAATGATCTTCCTGAATATCGGCGAGCCCGACTTCACCGCACCACCCCTTGTCAAACAGGCGGCTGCGTTGGCGATCGAAAAAGGCCGCAGCCAATATACCGATGCCATCGGGCTGCCGGCGCTGCGCGAACGGATCAGCAGGTGGTACGGTGAGCGATTCAATCTGGACGTGGCGGCCGATCGCATCGTCGTCACGGCTGGTGCGTCGGCCGCGCTGCAGCTGGCCTGTCTGGCCTTGGTCGAACGTGGCGACGAAGTCTTGTTGCCTGATCCGAGCTACCCGTGCAACCGCCATTTCGTCTCGGCAGCCGACGGCACACCGGTGTTGCTGCCGGCCGGGCCGGCCGAGCGCTTCCAGCTCAGTGCGGACGCAGTCGATCGGGCCTGGAACAGCTCGACTCGCGGTGTCTTGCTGGCCTCGCCGTCAAACCCGACCGGCACCTCGATCGAGCCGGCCGAAATGGGCCGTATCGTCGATGTGGTGCGCCGGCGCGGCGGCTTCACGCTGGTCGACGAAATCTACCTCGGCCTGAGTTTCGACGACCGTTACGGCCAGAGTGCGCTGGTGCACGGCCAGGGCCACGGCGATGATGTGATCTCGATCAACAGTTTCTCGAAATATTTCAACATGACCGGCTGGCGGCTTGGCTGGATGGTCTTGCCGCGTGCACTGGTGCCGGCGGTTGAAAAGTTGGCGCAAAACCTGTTCATCTGCGCGTCGACGCTGGCCCAGCATGCCGCACTGGGATGTTTCGAGGCCGACTCGATCAGCGAATACGAACGCCGCCGGGCCGAGTTTCGCAAGCGCCGCGATCTGCTGGTTCCCGCGCTCGACGCGCTTGGCCTGCCGGTGCCAGTGATGCCCGATGGCGCCTTTTATGCCTGGGCCGACTGCAGCCGCTTTGCCGACCCCGAACACGGTGGCAGCTGGGAATTTGCAATCGACCTGATGCACCAGGCGCATCTGGCGGTCACGCCGGGACGCGACTTCGGCCGCCATGACACGGCACGCTACGTCCGTTTTTCCTATGCCAATTCGCTTGAGCAACTCAACGAGGCGCTGCGCCGGCTGGCCGTTGTCCTGCCGGGCATGCAGCGCCGATGAATGATTTGTCGCCAATCGATTTCCGCGTCCGGCTGCGGATCTATTGGGAAGATACCGATGCCGGCGGCATCGTCTTCTACGCCAACTACCTCAAGTTCTTCGAGCGGGCGCGAACCGAGTGGCTGCGCGCCGCAGGCTTCTCGCAAGAGCGGCTGCGCGTCGATCGTGGCGTGATGTTCGTCGTCGCCGAAACCCGGCTGCGCTATGTGCAGCCGGCGCGGCTCGACGATCAACTCGACGTCAGCGTGACCCGTCACCATGGTGGCCGGGTCGGCATGACGCTGACGCAGCAGGCCTGGAAAATCGGCGCCGGCGGTGAGCCCGAGACCCTGCTCTGTGAAGGCCGGATCCGGATTGCCTGCGTCGACGCCGGAACCTTTCGCCCCTGCCGCATCCCAAACGACCTTCTCGACGCCATCGAATGACCCAAGACCTATCGATTTTCAAGCTTGTCCTGGAAGCCAGCCTGGTTGTCCAGCTCGTGATGGCTGGCCTGATGCTGACCTCGCTGGCCAGCTGGACGGTGATTTTCGGCAAGCTGTTCGGCTTGCGCCGGATCCGCTCTGACAGCGACAGTTTCGAGCGCGAATTCTGGGCCGGCAAAAACCTGACCGAGCTGTATACCGACGCCACCGACAAGCCCGACGGTTCTCCGATGGAGCGGATCTTTGCCTCGGGCATGCGCGAATTTCTGAAACTGCGCGAGCGTCGGGTCGGCGACGCCGGCGCATTGCTCGACGGCGCACGCCGCGCCATGCGTGCCAGCTTCCAGCGCGAACTCGACACCATCGAGACCAACATGTCGTTTCTCGCCTCGGTTGGATCGGTCAGTCCCTATGTCGGCCTGTTCGGCACGGTCTGGGGAATCATGCATGCCTTCGTCGGCTTGTCCAACCTGCAGCAAGTGACGCTGGCGACGGTTGCCCCCGGCATTGCCGAAGCCCTGGTGGCCACGGCGATCGGGCTGTTTGCCGCGATCCCTGCCGTGATTGCCTACAACCGCTTTTCGCGCGACATCGATCGGCTGGCCACCCAGTTCGAAACCTTCATCGAAGAGTTCTCGAACATCCTGCATCGCAACGCTGGACAAGCCCCCAGCAGCGCGTCGCCAACCACCGCGGGAGGCCACTGAGATGCCCGCCGTGAGCGGACGCGGGCGCGGCCATCGGCGATCGATCAACGAGATCAACATGGTGCCGTTCATCGACGTGATGTTGGTGCTGCTGATCATCTTCATGGTCAGCGCACCGTTGATCACCACCGGCCTGGTCGATCTGCCGTCAGTCGGCAAGAGCAGGCAACAACCCGAGCGGGTGATCGAGATCATCGTTGCGCCCGATGAGAGTTTGCGCCTGCGAATCAGTGGCGAGAAGAATCCGCAATCGCTGCCGTTGCGCAACCTGCCGGCGCGGGTCCGGGATCTGCAAGCCGGCGACGGCAATACACCGGTGGTGATTGCAGCCGATCGCGGCGTCAAGTACGAAGCGGTCGTCAAGGTGATGGACAGCCTGCAGCGCGCCGGTGTGCAACGCGTCGGGCTGGCGGTGAAGTCCGGCGCCAACTGACATGCCCCGTCGATGAAACACGACCGCGATCCCCTGATGCCGCGCCCTCCGGGTGGCATGCGGCGCGGCCTGATGCTGGCGTTGTTTGTCCACGCCCTGTTGATTATCGGTCTGGCGATCGGCGTCAATTGGCGCGCCAGCAATCCGGAAGGCATGCAAGCCGAATTGTGGGCATCGGTACCGCAAGTTGCAGCGCCGCGGGCGGCAGAGCCTGAGCCGCCGCCTCCGAAACCGGAGCCTCCGAAACCTCGCGCCGACCCTCCCAAACCGGTGCCGCCACCCAAGCCGCCGCCGGCACCCGAGCCAGAACCCGTCAAGGCACAACCCGACCCGCAGATTGCGATCGAGCAGGCCAAGCGCGAGGAGCGCGAGCGTCGCCTCGAAGCACGGCGCGAGCAGGAGCTGCAGAAAAAAGAGGCCGCCAAGAAGCTGCGCGGAAAAGAAGCTCGAGCAAGCCAAGGCGCTCGAAGCCGAGGCGGCGGCAAAGGAGAAAGCCGAAAGAGCGGCGAAGGCCGAAGCGGCCGAGAAAGAGAAGAAGCGAAAGGAAGAAGAGCTGCGACAGGCCAAGCTCGAGGAAGCCAAGGACAAGGCCGATGCCAAGCGGATCGCCGAAAATCGTGAATTGGCGCTCAAGCGCATGTTGAGCCAGGCTGGCGGCAGCACAGGTGAAGTCGGCTCGAAAGGCACTGCCGATCAAAACGCTGCACCGTCGGACAGTTATGCAGGCCGGGTCAAGGCGCGAATCAAGCCGAATATCGTCTTCGTCGATCAGCTGACGAACAACCCGCAGGCCGAGGTGCTGGTGCGGCTGGCGCCGGATGGCCGGATCATCAGCCAGAAGCTGTTGCGCAGCAGCGGCAGCACCGAGTGGGATCAGGCCGTGCAGCGCGCCATCGACCGCACCGAAATCCTGCCGCGCGATGTCGACGGGCGGATCCCGTCGAGCATGCTGATCGCTTTCAAGCCGCGCGAATAGGCTCTCAATCGACCGCCTTCATCCATTGCCGGCAAGCGGCCGGTCGGCCAGCGAGTAGGTCTGGATGAAGCGGCGATCGATGTGATCTTTCCAGCGCCACACCCAGTCGGCTTCGATGGACCAGCCGTTCCAGCTCGCGATCGCCCGCTTCTCGCCGCAGGCCAGCAGGGCCAGGCTGCGCTGCTGCGGGCGGTGCGGCTGCAGATCGCCACCGGCCACGAAGCGGCGCAAATTCAACGCCAGCGGCGGTCCGGCGCGAACCGCGTAGACCCCGCTCTTCGGATGAGACACATCGCATCGGGTGGCCACATCACCGGCCGCAAATACCTGCGGATGCGAGACGCTCTGCAGCGTCGGCCCGGTCTCGACAAAGCCGGCTCGATTGCATTGCAGCCCGCTGCCGGCCAGCCATGGCGCAGCGGCCGCGCCGATGGCCAGTATCGGCAGATCACACGCCAACCTCATGCCACTGGCCAGCAGCAATGAGCCGGCCCGAATCTGCTCACAGCTGTCGTCGAAGATCGTCACGCCACAGCGTTTGAGCGCCCGGCTGGCTCGGCGCTGCAATGCCGCCGATTGGCCATTCAGAACCGGACCGCCACCGGTGACGATGCCCACCGCGGCGGCATCGCCAAGCCGGAACTTGAATGCCATTGCCAGCTCGACACCGGCCGCTCCGCCGCCGATGACCACCAGACTGCCCGGTAGAGGGCTTTCGGGCTGGTCGAGCAAGGCTTGCCAGCGGGCGATGAAGTGCTCGATCGGCCGCACCGGCCAGGCATGTTCGGCCGCTCCTTCGATGATGCCGGTCGGCATCACCGGGCCGGTATCCAGACTGAGCACGTCGTAGCTCAGCGTGTCGCCGGTCGACAACCGGACCGAGCGCGACGCTGCATCGAGTGAAACGGCGCTGGCTTGCACGAAGCGCAACCTGGCGGCGTCGGCCAGCGGCCGCAGCGGAATCACACAATCGTCGACGCTGTAATGGCCAGCCAGCAGACCGGGAACCATGCCCGAATACAGCTGCCGCTCAAAAGGCGAAACCAGGGTGACATGGCAAGCCGCGATCGGCTGCGCCGCCAGTTCACGCAGTACATGGACATGGGCATGACCACCGCCCAACAGGAGCAGGTGCTTCACCGATCGAGCCTGAGGTCGGCGATGAAGGCCAGACTTTTCCCGCCGGTATTGTCGGCATCCGCGCCGATGGCGACTGCCTGCACGGGCGGCACGGCACCCGCACTTTCATCGCCGAACAGGCTCTGGAAGTCGGCCGCCACGTCGCGCCTTTCAACCATCCACTGGCCCGGAAACCCCGAGCGCAAAACCAGATATCGCACGCGGCGCGAGTAGGCGTTGTCGATTCGTGTACCAGCCGGCAGCTTGTTGTCCCAGACATAGCAGATGCTGGCCGCGGGCAGATTGCGCCCGCTTCGTGATCGCGCAATTCGCATCACCTGTCGCTCGATGAACGGCACGCGATCGAGCGGCAGGTCGAACAGCACACAGACTTTGGCGCTGGTGTCGTCGGACTGCTTTTGTCGGAGGTCGGCGCCGGCATTGAACACATCGACACGCCAGCGCCAGCGCAACACCAGGCCGCCGGGCGCCGGCAGATCCAGGCGATGAACCAGATTGCCATACGAACCATCGGCATCGATTCGCATCACGTCACTGCCCTCGATCTGCGCAATGCGAAACCGGGTGACGCCAAACGACTGCTGCGGCAATTTCTCGATCGTCCAGGGCGCGCCTGGCATCCCATCGGTCGCCGGGTGATCGACCGGTGTCAACAACGGGACCGGCTGCGCAGCGAGGGCGCTCGCCAGGCCCGCGGCAACCAGGCCGACGCAGGCTCGACGGCAGGCGCTGCTGTCAGCGCCCAAGCGCATTCAAGGACCAGTCGTATTCCAGGTAATCGACCGGCAGCGAACCGGCACGCAGCTTGGCCTGCACCGCCGCATCATCGCTCAACGTCTTGGCATACCGGGCAAAGACGTCCTCGAGCTTGCGAATGCCGAGGTGCCCCTGCTCGAAATCCTCGCGGAACCATTTGAAGATCATGCTGACCTCGAGCTTGCCGTCGCGAACGCGGTTGCGCGTGCGGTCGCCCATGAAACGTTGCATGCCGTCTTCGAGTTGCGCCTCCAGGCGGGTTGCGACAAAAGCCTCGTCGCGCAATGCGGGGCAGCCAATGCTGGCGCAGTTGACGGCGGCATGCACCCGCGGCTCTGCATAGTTGGGACGCAACTGCTCATGCTCGATCCAGTCGAGGTTGTGCTTGTCGCCGAGCAAGCTGAAGAACTCCTTTTTCCAGGGCGACTGGAATACGCTGCCGAGGTCCTTGATCGATTTCAGATCGGGATATCGGGTCAGAATCAACTCGACGGTGTACGCGTTGTAGGCATTGATCAGAAATGCCATTCGCTGCGGCTTGCTCCAGCTGTCGAACTCCTTGCGGCTGACCGCCGAATAACTGTCGAGCACCTGCTTCAGCGCTGGCCGGTCGCGCTGGAACGCAGCGTAGTCGACGCGGCTCTGTTTGTTGTCCGGCAGCCATTTGACATGGCTCTTGACGAGCGAGTCCCAGGCCGCGTGGCCATGGTCGAACTGAGCGTGTGCCGTTGGGGCAAACGCGATGCCGAGCAAAACAGCCCAGATCCGGCCCAACATGCGCAGCCGACCCGAGAACAACGAGATCAGCGTCGGGATCGTGATTTCAACCGGATTCATGGCATGGCCCTCTGACATTGATGATCGGACGAGTCGCCACGGTCAGCCGCGCTCCCAGGCATGGTATTTCGCGACCCATTCGAGCAGCCGGGTCGGCTGGTGTGCTCGTTTCCATTCGCCAGCCGCATATTTGTTCGCTTCCGCAAGCGTCGGGTAGGTGTGGATGGTTCCCAGGATCTTGTTCAGCCCCAGCCCGTGGCGCATGGCCAGCACATACTCGGCCAGCAGATCGCCGGCATGCAGGCCCACGATGGTGACGCCGAGAATCTTGTCCTTGCCTGGAACGGTCAGCACTTTCACGAAACCTTTGGTCGCGCCATCGGCAATCGCGCGGTCGAGTTCGGCCATCTCGAAGCGAGTGACTTCATACTCGACGCCCTTTTCCTTCGCATCCTGTTCATTCAGCCCGACCCGCGCCACTTCGGGGTCGATGAAAGTGGCCCACGGCACGACCGAGTAGTCGGCCTTGAATTTCTTGAAGCGGCCGAACAGCCCGTTGACCGCCGCATACCAGGCCTGGTGCGACGCCGTGTGGGTGAACTGGAACGGCCCTGCCACGTCCCCGGCGGCCAGGATGTTCGGATACCTGGTCTGCAGGTAGTCGTTGGTCTCGACCGTTCGACCGACATGGATGCCCAGCTCCTCGATGCCGAAGCCCTTCAGGCGTGCGCTGCGGCCAACGGCACACAACAGCTGATCGAAAGGCAGGCGATGCTCGGAGCCACCCGCCTCGACGACGATCCATTTCCGCGCGACGCCCTTGACCGTTTCGGTCTCGCAGCGCAAGGCCTTGTGCCCGGTCAACACACGAACACCGTCCTGCTCCAACGACTGGCGTGCCAGCACACTGACCTCTTCGTCCTCGCGCAACATGATTCGCGGCGCCATTTCGACCTGCGTGACCTGCGAGCCGAGGCGGGCAAAGCTCTGCGCCAGCTCGCAACCGATCGGGCCACCACCCAGCACCACCAGGCGCTGGGGCAACTTGCGCAGACCCCATAACGTATCGCTGGTCAGGAAGCCGGCCTCTTCAAGGCCGGGCAACGGCGGGACGAACGGCGCGGCGCCGGTTGCAATCACGATGTTGCGAGTCGTCAGTGTCTGCGTGCCGCCGTCGTCGAGCGCGATCTCGACCGTCCAGGGATTGATCATCTTCGCCTTGCCGAGCACCACGTCGACGCCGAGTCCCCGATAACGCTCGACCGAATCATGCGGCTCGACGGCGCGCACAACGCCGGCGATGCGGTCCATCACCTGACCGAAATCGAACTGGGCTTCGACCTGGCCGATGCCGTAATCGGCTGAATGGCGGATCTGCGACATCAGCGTCGCCGTCTTGATCAGCGCCTTGCTTGGCACGCAACCATAGTTCAGGCAATCGCCGCCCATCTTGTGGCTTTCCACCAGCGTGACCTTGGCTTTCACGACCGCAGCGATGTACGAGGTGACGAGCCCGGCCGCGCCAGCGCCAATGACAACCATGTTGCGATCGAACGTCTTGGGCTTGACCGAGGCCCAGCTGGCGTAGACCTTGCGGGTTTTCCAGGCGACAACCAGTTTCTTGGCGATCAGCGGAAAAATGCCGAGCAACACGAACGAGCCGATCAGCCCTGGCGAGAGGATGCCCGACAACGATTCGATCTGCCCGAGCTGGGTACCCGCATTGACATAGACAACGGTGCCGGCCAGCATGCCGATCTGACTGGCAAGATAGAACACCACCACCTTCATCTTGGTCAGCCCGAGCACCAGGTTGATGACGAAAAACGGCAGCAGCGGCACCAGTCGCAGCGTCACCAGATAAAACGCACCGTCCTTGTCGATTCCCTTGTTGATTTCCTTCAGCCGGTTGCCGAACTTCGACTGGACGCTGTCGCGCAACACATACCTCGAAACCAGAAAGGCCAGCGTCGCACCGATGCTCGATGCAAACGAGACCAGCACGGTGCCGATCAGCAAACCGAACAAGGCGCCGGCAGCCAGTGTCATGATCGCCGCGCCGGGCAGAGACAGGGCGGTGACCGCCACATAGATCGCGAAGAAACTGACCAGCACCAACACCGGCTTGCTTTCATATAACGCGGCGAACTGGCCCTGACTGCGCTTCAGATAGTCGAGCGACAGGTACTGGCCGAGGTCGAAGGCAAAAAACAGCCCGACCAGCAGCAGAAAACCGATGAGCAGAACAATCTTGCTTCGCGACATGGTGGGTGATTGGAAGTGGCGAGCGGTATTACCAGTTGAGTCGGCGCATCCGGCCACACCTTTCAGCGTCGACGCCGGAGATCGTTTGCTGTCGCAGCCTTGTGTCAGTCCAGGCTTCCCTCGCTCGACTCGGCACAGGACATTTCGGAATCCCGCGATGCGGCAGCCTGCAACGCAGCACGTGTGCCTTGCACCATCTGGTCAAGCGACATGCTCGGCAATGTGGGCTGCCCCATCGCTGCACGCAGCACCGCCTGCTCAGGCAGCAATGGAACGTGCATGAAGCCGCTCGGAACGTGCCGACTGTAACGCGACAACCTGCGCTGGAGCGCATAAAAGACCTGGTTGCAGACAAAGGTGCCGGCGCTGTAGGAGATCGAAGCCGGTACGCCGCAGCGCCTGACTGCTGCAGCCATCGATTTGATCGGCAAGGTGCTGAAGTAGGCGACAGGACCGTCCGCATCGACGACCTCGTCAATCGGCTGCGCCCGCGCATTGTCGGCAATCCTCGCATCGACCAGATTGATCGCGACCCGCTCGAACGACAGGTCGGCGCGCCCGCCGGCCTGGCCGATCGCCAACACCAGATCCGGCGACCAGTGATCGAGCGCAGCGCCCAGAACCGTCGGCGCGCGAGCAAACTCGCACGGCAGACACGCCACCTCGACGCGCAGGCCAGCCACCAGCTCGCCTTGCAATGCCCGCGCCAGATCGATCGATGGGTTCATCACATCGCCACCGAAGGCGTCGAATCCCGTCAGCAGGATCACCCCGGACATCAGCCGCCTGCCTCGAACATGCGGCCGACCAGCGCCGTCAGCGCCATCGCCAATCCACCCCAGAAAACAACCCGTGCGGCAGCCCGTCCGATCGGGGCGCCGCCGGCTCTGGCGGCCATCGCGCCGAGCAGCGCCAGAAAACACATTGACAACACCGACACCCAGATCGCTCGATAAGCGGCAGGCAGGAGCGCGATGGCAGCCAGCGGCATCGCTGCCCCACCGGCGAAGGCTGCCGCCGATGTCAGCGCAGCCTGAATCGGGCGGGCGGCAAATATCTCGGTGATGCCCAACTCGTCGCGGGCGTGTGCTCCCAAGGCATCGTGGTCCATCAATTGGCGCGCCACCTCGTCGGCGAGATCGGCATCGAGTCCTCGCCCCACATAGATCTGCGCCAGTTCCTCGCGCTCATGATCACCCGGCGCAGCCAGTTCCTGGCGCTCTTTGGCAAGATCGGCATGTTCGGCGTCGGCTTGGGAGCTGACCGACACATATTCGCCGGCTGCCATCGACATCGCGCCAGCCACCAACGCAGCGGTTCCGGCAACCATCAGCGCGGGTTTGCCGGCACCTGCCGCTGCAATGCCGACCAACAGACTGGCGGTCGACACGATCCCGTCGTTCGCGCCAAGCACCGCTGCCCTCAGCCATCCCATGCGGTCGCTGCGATGGCGTTCCTTGTGTATTCGACGTGGCATGGCGTGAGCGGGTGAGGTTCGAGGTCGATTGAACAGATGCAGCCGTTCTGGCTAGCCGTTGATTGTCACGCCACCCGCGCCGCGGAGGCCTGCGGCGATTAGTTCGGCGTCGCCGACCCGTTTCGCCGACAATGTCCGCAAGCCGGAAACAATCCCGTTCAGGCCGGCCTTTTCGGGGCTTGGCCGCGGGCTGCCAGTGCCATCATCGAGTGAGGGGGCCGTGTGGGCCCTCAACGCACCCTGGCCAAATTGCCGCGGGCGCCGAATCAGTAGCCGGATCCGGAGCGTGATGTCCAATCAGTCGAATGTTCTCCAGTGGGAAGTGATCGATAGCAAATCGATATCGGCGAACGCACTGTCGGCCGTTTCCACCCCCGAGCGGAAGGCTGGTGAAAGCGCCAGCGCCGACAAGCTCAGCCGCGAGCCGTTTCGCTGGCCGACGCCGCCGTTCGCCTGTTATCCGGGCCCCGACAAACACATGCAGTCGCAGCCGTGCGAAATCGAAGCCGTCAACGGCCACCGAACCCGCGGCCGGCTGACTTTCTTCGTTCCCGAGGAGTCGGTCCTGCACGTGCAACTGCCACCCGCACGGACAACCATGCCACTGCGGTTCGATCAGTTCCGCACCATCTTGCTGTTGGCGCCGCTGTCACCGTTGCCACCCGACGGCCAGGATCCACACGCGCAATTGCTGGCGCAGCGGCCGATCTCTTCATACCGCGTGACGCTCAACGACGGCACCGTCAACCAAGGGCAGACGATCGGCCATGTCGAGAGCCCCTATGGCTTGTTCCTGTACCCGCCAGCCGACGAAAGTGGCAAGGTCAGCCGGCTGTTCATGCCGCTGAAGGCTTACAGGAGTTTCGAGATCGGCGAGCGCATCGGCGAACTGCTGATCGAGCAACATGTGGTGACCAGCGAGCAGGTCGATCAGGCGATCGGCCAGCAGCAACATCTGCGGACGCAGAAACTCGGCGACATCCTGCTGTCACGCAAGGTCGTGACACCGGAGCAACTCCTCGAGGCGATCGATCAGCAAAGCAAGATGCCGATTGTTCGCATCGGCGAGGCCTTGACCTCGCTGGGGATGGTCAACGACACGCAACTCAACGAAGCACTCGAACAGCAGAAAACCGATCGCAGCGTGCCGCTGGGTGAGCTGCTGGTGCGAATGGGCACCGTCTCGCGCGAAGATCTGCAGACTGCGCTGGCCCGCAAGATGGGCTATCCGCTGGTCGATCTGGAAGCGTTCCCGGTCGAGACGCCGGCGCTGAAACTGCTGCCGTTCCAGATGGCACAACGGCTGCAAGTGCTGCCGCTGCTGTTGCGCGATGGTCGCCTGGTCATCGCACTCGACGACCCGGCGCGCCGCCGCAATGCGGTTGAAGAAGCGGAGTTTGTCGCCCAGGTCAAGGTGGTTCCGGTATTGGCCCAGGCACGCAGCATCGAGCAGGCGATCCGGCGCGAATACGGCCGGATCGGCGATGACACCGGCGATTTCGAGCTCCCGAGCGACGATTCGATCGACAACAGCCGGGTCACCGGCGAGTTGCTCGAGACGCTGGAGAAGGACGTCGATCAGTCACCGGGCGCCGCCGATGATGACAAGCAGATCGAGCAGTCGGACAACTCGCTGGTGCGGCTGATCAACAACATGATCGTCGAGGCCAGCCGCGACGGCGTCAGCGACATCCACATCGAGAGTTATCCCGGCAAGGAGAAATTGCGCATCCGCTTCCGCAAGGATGGCGTGCTCAGCACCTATCTGGAGCTGCCGGCGGGGTATCGCTCGGCACTGGTGGCGCGGATCAAGATCATGTGTGATCTCGACATCTCCGAGCGCCGCAAGCCGCAGGACGGCAAGATCAATTTCGCCAAGTTTTCACCTCAGCATCGCCTTGAATTGCGGGTGGCGACCATACCGACCAGCCAGAACCTGGAAGACGTCGTGATGCGGATCCTGGCATCTGCCAAGCCGATGCCGGTCGACAACCTCGGCTTGTCCGAATACAACCTGCGCGAACTCAAGCTCGCGGTCGAGCGCCCCTACGGCATGGTCCTGTGCGTCGGTCCGACGGGTTCGGGCAAGACGACGACACTGCATTCGGTGCTCAGCTTCATCAACGTTCCGGAGCGCAAGATCTGGACCGCCGAGGACCCGGTCGAAATCACCCAGCCCGGACTGCGCCAGGTGCAGGTCAACCCCAAGATCGATTGGACATTTGCGAAAGCGCTGCGCGCCTTTCTGCGGGCGGATCCCGATGTGATCATGGTCGGCGAAATGCGCGACAAGGAAACCGCCAACATGGGCGTCGAGGCGTCGTTGACCGGTCACCTGGTGTTGTCGACGCTGCACACCAACAGCGCGCCCGAAACCGTCACCCGCCTGCTCGACATGGGAATGGACCCGTTCAACTTCGCCGATTCACTGTTGGCGGTGCTCGCCCAGCGTCTGGTCAGGCGTCTGTGCAGCGGCTGTCGGGTCGCCCAGGATGCGACCAGTCAGCAGGTCGAAGAATGGCTGGACGACTACATGCATGCCTTCGGGCATGCGGAGCCGCCGGTATCCCGGGAGAAGGTGCTCGAAGGCTGGCTGACACGCCACAGCAAGGACGGACGCCTGCAGAGTTTCCACTGCGCCGGCTGCACTCGCTGCAGCGACAGCGGCTTCAAGGGCCGGGCTGGCCTGCATGAGCTGATGGTGATCTCGCGCCCGATGCGTCGCCTGATCCAGACCGGCTCAAGAGCCGAAGACCTGCAGGCTACCGCGATGGCAGAAGGGATGCGAACGCTGCGTCAGGACGGCATCGACAAGATGCTGGCCGGCATCACGACGATGGAAGAGGTGCGCGCGACGAGCAACGCCTGAGGCTGTCGCCGATCAGAGGAGGAACCTCTGGCTCCTCCGTACAAGCGGGCGAGAGCCGGAGTTATTCGGATCCCCCGCAATTCAGCTGTATCCCGTGCTTCGTTTCGCCTGCTTTCAGATTGCCAAAGCCGCGGCACCAGCCCGTGCCGCGCCCGGGAACAGTCGGTCCTTTGACATCGAATGCAGGGGGAGCGCGAAAAGTATCGGGGCTTGGAGCCGCTGCCTTGCCGCCACTGACGCTGGCAATTTCAGATTGACTGAGGGTGCGCATGTGGATCACTCCGGTGATTAGATGTAAGAAGATGTTTGTAGCACAACAAGAGACTGTTCGCCACCGTCACCCGCATTGGCTCATTCGATCTGCCCAGTCGATCACGAAAAGTGCCCGATGCAGCACTGTCCCGCCTGTTGCGCCGCGGCAGTGGTTCGGTTGCAGCTTTCATTGCTGGGCATTCGGGAAAAAAAGCTGTTCACCCGACACCTTGTAACTGGCGATCACATCCTGGCCCGCCGGGCTGATCACCCAGTCGGCGAAAGTCTGCGCCAACGCCGTCTTGAGATGCGGGTGTTTCGCCGGATCAACGACGATCACCGCATACTGGTTGAACAGGCGCTTGTCGCCTTCGACCAGCACCGCCAGGTCGCCCCGGTTCTTGAAGTTCAACCAGGTTCCGCGATCGGTCAAGGCATAGCCGTTGACGCTGGATGCCATGTTCAACGCCGGTCCCATGCCGCAGCCGCATTGCTTGTAGCCGGCATATCGGTCCGCTGGATCCGGCAGGTCGGCGGCCTTCCAGTAACGCAATTCGGCGGCATGGGTGCCACTTTTGTCACCTCGGGAAATGAACGGCAACTGACTCTTGCCAAGAGCCGCAAGCGCCTTGGCCACGTCCTTTCCCTTGACGCCGGCCGGGTCCGATTTCGGTCCGACGACGACGAAATCGTTGTACATCACCTCGCGTCGCTTCAGACCAAAGCCTTCGTCTACGAACTTCTGTTCGGCCACCTTGTCGTGCACGAACAGCAGATCGGCATCGCCACGACGGCCCATGTCGATCGCCTGTCCGGTGCCCAGGGCGACCACTCGAACATCGATCCCGCGGGCTTGCTTGAACGCCGGCAGCAAATGTGCAAACAGGCCCGATTGCTGGGTCGAGGTGGTTGACGCCATCACGATGAACGGCGCCGGCACTTGCGCCTGCACCATTCCTGAAGGCATGCTGCCGAGCCACGCCACGCAGGCGCCGACTGCCCAGCCCCGGCCTCGTTTCGCCGCACGGCTGAACCCACTGAAAAAAGCGCTTCTCTGGCTCATGCCAGTTCTCCCTTCAGAAACAGACCGATGGTGTCGAATGCATCGCGTGCAGCGCCACCAAAAAAGCTGCTTGTCGGCTGGTCGGCCTTGATCAGCCCGTCTTCCAGATAGATGACCCGATCGGTCAGCCGCTTGGCCTGCCCGAGGTTGTGGGTGCTCATCACCATCGCCATGCCGTCCCGAGCGAAGCCGGCCAGGATGGCCTCGACCTCCTTCTTCGCCGCCGGATCCAGGCTGGCCGTCGGCTCGTCGAGAAACAGGATGTCGGGCTGCAGCATCCAGGCGCGTGCCAGAGCCAGGCGCTGTTGCTGCCCACCCGACAGTGCCCGCGCCGGGCGACCATCCAGACCGTCCAGACCGACCCGATGCAAGGCCGTATCGATCCGCTCTTGCCATTCCACTTTTGGCAGCCGAGCCAGCCAGGCCGCCAGCCGCAGGTTGTTGGCGGCCGTCAGCCGCATCATGAAAGGACGCTGATAGACCATGCTCTGCACCGGCATCCGGCCGCTTGAATCGACCGCGCGAACGATCCGAACGCCGCCGTGCGAGACCACGCCATGCAAGACGCGAAGCAGGGTCGTCTTGCCCGATCCATTGGCGCCGACCAGCGCAACGGCCTCGCCTGATGCAATCCGCAAACTGACCTGTTGCAAGGCCGTCACGGTGCCGAATCGAACCGAGACATCGTCAAGTTCGAGCAGCGCGGCACACGGCAGGTGGCATGTCGCGGCGGGAGAGCCACCACTGCTCATCGAACCCCCGCCAATGCCGAACCCTGACCACGCTGGATCAAACCGATCAGCCCATTGACGACGCCGACCACACCCAGCAAGATCAAGCCCAGCGCCATCGCCAACGGCAGGTCGCCCTTGCTTGTCTCCAGCGCAATGGCCGTTGTCATCACCCGCGTGACACCTTCGATGTTGCCGCCAACGATCATCACCGCGCCCACTTCGGCGATTGCTCGACCGAAGGCGATCAACAGCACCGTGATCACCGCCCAGCGATCGTGGATCAGCATCAACAAGGCGCACAACATTCGACCGGCGCCCATCGAGCGCAACTGATCACCGCCCTCGCGCAGACTGTCGCCGACGAGCTGTCGCGACAGCGCGGCGACCACCGGCAACACCAGGATGGTTTGTGCAATCACCATTGCGGTCGGCGTGAACATCAGCCCCAGCGCGCCGAGCGGGCCGCTGCGCGACAGCAGCAGATAGACGACCAGACCGACAACCACTGACGGCAACGCCAACAGGGTATTCAGCGCGGTCAGCAGCAGCCGATGGCCGGGAAACCGCGCCACCGCCAACCAGGCACCGCCACACAGTCCGAAACCGGCCGCACACAGACACGCCGCCGCACTGACCGACAAGCGACAGCATGACCGTCTGCAACAGCGCCGCGTCGGCGCTGATGATCAAGCTTGCGGCGGTGGCGACACTGTCCGCAAATGCGCTCATGCTTCAAAAATAGACCGCGGAAAGTTCGTCAGACGCATTGCCAGTGGCAGGACTCGGCTTGCAAGCGCGGGCTTCAGGAGCCACCCGCAGCGGCAAATTGTGCGTGCCAGGGTCGGCTTTGGCGATATGAAGCGGCTTGCATAGGACCTCGGAGACCCGGTCACGGTGAGTCGCGCCGTGATCAAACAGCCACAATCGAGCCATACGATGCACAAGGTCCACCTCGCCTATCAGCTCGGCAACGAACGACCCGCCGCCGACAACCAGCCGCTGCATCATCCGTTGATTGCGATGCTGGCGGCAGTGCACGCCACCGGTTCGATTTCCGGTGCGGCTCGCCGGCTCGGCCTGTCGTACCGTCATGTATGGGGTGAGCTGAAACGTTGGGAAGCCGAACTCGGGCAGACGCTGGTGATCTGGGTCAAGGGACAATCGGCATTGCTCGCACCGTTCGGCGAAAAGCTGCTCTGGGCCGAGCAACGTGCGCAGGCCAGACTGGCCCCACAAATCGAAGCCTTGCGCGGGGAGCTGGAGCGTGCCTTTGCGGTCGCCTTCGACGACAGCGCGGGCGTCATCACGATGTATGCCAGCCATGACGACGCGCTGCCGCGACTTCGCGACCTCGCGCAGTCCGATCACCGGCTGCTGCTCGATATCCAGTTCACCGGCAGTGTCGATGCCCTGGCCGCGCTGAATGACGGGCGCTGCCTGCTGGCCGGTTTCCATGCATTGGTCGACGCGCCGCGGCGCTCGCCGACGGCGCGCGTCTATCGACCGATGCTGCAGCCGGGCAAACACAAGTTGATCGGTTTTGCACGGCGCAACCAGGGTCTGATCGTGGCGCCCGGCAACCCGCTGGCGATCCACGGCATCAGCGATCTGACGCGCAACGGTCTACGCTTTTGCAACCGGCTGCGCGGTAGCGGCAGCCGCGTCGTTCTTGACGAACTGCTGGCGGGCGCAGGACTCGACGACGATCCGCTGAGCCAGCAGGTTCAGGCTGAAGCTTCCCATCACGCAGCGGCGCAGGCGGTGGCCAGCGGACGTGCCGATGCCAGCTTCGGAATCGAGGCCGCGGCCCGTTCGCACGGGCTGGGCTTCGTCGCACTGGCACACGAGCACTATTTTCTGGTCGCCCGCAGCAGCGGGCTGCTGCACCCTCACCTGCAAACCTTGCGTACCATCCTGGCCTCGACCGCCTGGCAACAGATTCTTGGCGACATTCCGGGTTATCAAACCTACCAGGCTGGACAGGTGCTGTCGCTGCGCCGTGTCTTGCCGTGGTGGAGTTACCGAACGAGCAAGCCCGGGCATTCGGCCTGATCAGCCGCGCCGTCGTGGATCGTCGCGCAACGGCGGGCGCTCGGCCGTCGGGGCAGGCCGCTCGTCGATCTCATGGGCTTCGATATCCACGACCTCGGAATTGGCCGCGGTCTCGGCAGGCGCTCGAAAACGGCCCCGCCGCCAGCCGACCGGTCCCCGCCAGCGCAGATCGATCGGCGCCACACGTTTGCCACGCAGCAAGGCCCAGCCGATCAATGCCATTCCCAGCATCGCACCGACAGCCATCACGCTGACCAGCATGACCATGCCGAACAGCGCCAACAGCAGCCGCAATACCGACGACCAGAGATGCTTCAGCAGATTCGACACCTGCCTATTGGACCAGCAAGACGCGCATTCCGAGTTGCCGGCCATCGACGCGGTCGAGCACCTTGATCGTTGCCTGACTTGGGCGGAAATCGGACGGCAGCGGCAGGCTGCCGCGCAAGCTCTGGTAATGAGTCACCGACACCGGCACCGGTTTCATGTTCAAACTGCTGTTGTCCGCGCCTCGCGATTGCCCTTCGAGCACCAGTTGCATGACACCGTTGAAGGCCTTGTCGCCTTTCGCGTCACGCGTCAGCATCACGTCGTAGACCAGTTTGCCGGCATCGACGCTGAAACGGCCGGCACGTACTTCGATCGCGCCGCCCCGCGGATCAGGCGGCAGTGCGGCAATCACCGAAGCCAGATCGGCACGCAGACCCTCGACGGTATCGCGGCCGCTGGCCAATGACTCGTCGAGCGACTTCTTCTCCTCCAGTGTCAGCTTCAGACGCGCGGTGGCAGCATCGAGTTCGGTCCGCAGCCTCTGCCGCTCGGCCTGCGCCAGTTCGAGTTCGGTACGCAGTTCGGTCGAGGCCGATGCAGACAAACGGGGCGGCAGATAGCGTTCCTGCACAAATATCACCGCGCCCGCCCCAATCGCCGTACCGGTGAGCAGCAGCACCAGCCACCGCGGCAACCCTTGGCGCTTGCGCCGATAGCCACTCGGTTCAAAAACAACGGGCTTGTAACTGGCCATGCACTATTCGGGATCGGTTGGAAAGCGGCCAAGCTTAAACGCTCTGGATGGCGCGATGTTTCGCGATGTGACCGTCTGGTCTTGTCGACGCCGCCCTACCCGTTATCCCGACGTGAGCTGCCGTCGCCCCTGCTCGACCTTTCTACCTGCTGCAGCTTCGAAAGCCGACAAAGATGTCGTTGCGTTCCGGCAAATAGAAATTGCGAAACTTCGGATCCCGCAAACGACCGCTGGTGGCACCCGAGGCGCCGCGGACGGCCCGGTGGTTGCCGAACCACGGCTGCGAATAGTCGCGGTAAGGATGAGGCTCGAACCCGGCGTAGGGCTGGAAGCGGCTGGCCGTCCATTCCCAGACCTCGCCCCATCGAAAGCCGCGACTGGCGCCTTGATGCGCCGCCACTTCCCATTCGATCTCGCCCGGCAGCCGACGGCCGGCCCATTTGCACCAGGCCTCTGCTTCGTAGGCGGTGACGTGAACAACGGGCTGCGCCAGCGGGACCCGGGTGGTTTTGCCGAAGCGCTGCATCAGCACCGCCTGACGCATCTGCGATACATGACGCGGTGTGCGCCGGGCGCCGTGTTGAACCCAGGTCCAGCCCGGCGGCGTCCACCATTGCACGTCGTCGTAGCCACCGTCCTCGACAAATTCGCAATATTGCGCCCAGCTGACTGGTTGCGAATCGATCTCGAATTCAGGCACGTCGACCTGGTGCGAACACCGTTCATTGTCAAACACGAACCCGCCGTCGCTGCTGCCCATCGTCCAGCGGGTGGCGGGAAATACCAGCGCATCGCGCGGTGCCACCGACTGCGGTCGAGCAATCAGCGGCGCCTCGCCAGGATCGATCCCGAGCGTTTGCGCAGTGATCGCAAAGGCCTCGCCGTGCATATCTTCATGGAACAGCGCCAGCCGGTAGAAATACAGCGAGTCGTCATCGCCGTCGGCGCCGGCCAGCATGTCGAGCGTGATCTCGATGCTGTCGGCCAGGTATTGCTTGGTTGCCTGCAGATCGGGAAGATCAAGCGTCCAACGGCTGTCGTGTGGAATGTTGCTCGAGTCGTACCAGCGATCTGCTTGGGTTTCGATCGATGCCAGTCGAGGGGCTAGCGGATCGGCCAGGCAGCCGCGGTTGCGCTGGATATTGCGCGCGATCCAGCTCTCCTGAAACCAGCCGATGTGGCCAAGCTCCCACAACGGCGGATTGATCTCGGCAAGCAGGGGGACCTGCCAGTTCCGCTCGGCCAGCACCGCCTCATAGACGCCGATCCAGCGCAACGTATGATTCCTCGAATCCATCAGGGCCAGCGACAACCAGTCGGCACCCGCCTTGCGCATGTTCGGAGAATGGATTTCCGCGGTCCCGATGTCCCTCAAGCCAAACTCCTCGTATCGATCACGGCACAACGCAACTGCCGGCGCTCGGTTGCCCCAGGTGGTGATCTGCAGCCCCGCGCTGGCCGACGCCAACAACGGCAACTGGCAGACCGCTTCGCGTTGGGCGCGAATGCTCCAAGGCCATTGTGGCATCGCCATCGTCGGACCGTGGGCGGGAGAGCCGTGTGACCTTTTGATCGCGCTGCACGCCAGGCGATCGGCGGCATCCGTGGCAGCGTTTGCTGCTGTGCATCCGGCCCGGCCGTGCATCGTGGTGTTGACCGGCACCGATCTGTACCGCGACATCGAGAACGACGCCGCGGCGCAGGCGTCGCTGGCGACCGCAACCCGCTTGGTCGTGTTGCAGCAGCAGGGTGTCGAGGCGGTACCGGCGGTGTGGCGCAACAAGACTGTTGTCATTTACCAGTCGGCCCGCCGTCTGCGCCCGCTGCCGGCCCCGGCAAGCGGATTGAGGATTGCATTCGTCGCCCATCTGCGCGACGAGAAGGATCCGTTGACGCTGCTGCGCGCCGCCGCGCGGTTGCGCCATCGACGTGACATCCGCATCGACATCATCGGCGACGCCCTCGACGCTGCGCTGGGAGACGCTGTTCGCGAGGCCTGCACTGACCTGCCGGCCCTGCGCTGGCTGGGCAGCATGCCGCGCCCGCAGGTGCGCCAGCGGATCCGCCGCGCACAGTTGCTGGTCAGCTGCAGCCGGATGGAAGGTGGTGCGCATGTGATTCTGGAGGCGGCTCAAAGCGGCACCGCGGTGCTGGCCTCGCGCATTCCCGGCAATGTGGGTATGTTGGGCGCTGATCATGCGGGGTTGTTCGATCTCGGCGATGATCGCTCCCTTGCCTCGATGATCGAGCGCGCTGCCGACGATCCCGCTTTTTTGCAGCTGCTGCGCCGGCAAACCCTGGCGCGCGCCGATCTGTTCGAACCCGCAGCGGAGCAACACGCGTTGCGGCAACTGGTCACCGACTGTCTGGAGAACCCCCGATGAATGCCCCCGAACCAAGACCTGTTCCACGCCTGAGTTCACTGTCACACGGCGGAGGCTGCGGCTGCAAGATCGCCCCGGGCGTGTTGTCCGAAATCTTGAAGGGCACCCGCGGGATGCCGATTCCGAAAGAATTGCTGGTCGGCATCGAGACCGCCGACGATGCGGCGGTCTACAAGCTCAATGACCAGCAGGCGTTGATTGCCACCACCGATTTTTTCATGCCGATCGTCGATGACCCATTCGATTTCGGACGCATCGCCGCAACCAATGCGATCAGTGATGTCTACGCGATGGGTGGCACGCCGATCATGGCGCTGGCACTGGTCGGCATGCCGATCAACGTGTTGCCGCTGGAGACCATCGGCTTGATCCTGAAGGGTGGTGAAAGCATGTGCGCCGAAGCCGGCATTCCGATCGCTGGCGGCCACACCATCGATTCGGTCGAGCCGATCTACGGCCTGGTGGTGCTGGGCCTGGTCCACCCCGACAAGGTCAAGCGCAACTCCGATGCGCGCGTCGGCGATGCCTTGATCCTGGGCAAACCGCTTGGTGTGGGCATCCTGTCGGCGGCATTGAAGAAAGATGCGCTGCCGGCCGAGGGTTACGCCCAGATGATCGACAACACCACCCGTCTGAACAAGCCTGGCATCGCCTTGTCGGCGATGGACGGCGTTCATGCGCTGACCGACATCACCGGTTTCGGTCTGGCAGGCCACGGCCTTGAACTCGCTCGCGGCGCCAACAGCACCGTGGTCATCGACTGGGCCAAGGTGCCGTTGCTCGACGGGGTTCGGGAAATGGCTTCGCAAGGGCATGGTGACCGGCGCATCCGGCCGCAACTGGATGGCCTATGGCGGTGAGGTCGACCTGCCGGAAGGTTTCGCCGATATCGACCGCGACCTGCTGACCGATCCGCAGACCAGTGGCGGGCTGCTGGTCTCGTGTTCACCCGACAGCGTCGACGCTGTGTTGACGTGTTTTGCAGCGGACAGGTTTTGCCCACGCGGCCGTGGTCGGCTCGATCAAGGCAGGCGCGCCCCGCTTGGCAGTGCGCTAACCACAGCGCGCTTCCGGCGCGAACGCTGATTGCAGGGGATCAGCCGCGCTCGATGCGTGCATAGGCCGAATGTGCGTGAATCGATTCGAAATTCTCGACATCGACGCTGTAGCGGCCGATCCGTGAATCGGCGTTCAGGCGCAGCGCGACATCGCGAACCAGATCCTCGACAAATTTCGGGTTTTCGTAGGCGCGCTCGGTGACCCATTTTTCATCGGCACGTTTGAGCATCGGCCAGATCTCGCTCGATGCACTGTCTTCGGCAAACCTGACCAGCTCGAACCACGGCAGTTCGCCGAGCAGTTCAACCCGTACCGTGACATGTGAACGCTGATTGTGTGCGCCGTAATCGGAGATTTCCTTCGAGCACGGACACAGGCTCTTGACCGGCACGACAACCTCTGCCCAGACAACCGCAGTGGCTGCAGCGGCAGCGCCATCCGGCCGGGTTTCGACGATCCAGCGGCCCTGGTATTCGAGCAGGCTTTCGACCCCCGAAACCGGTGCGCGCTTGCGAAGAAAGAACGGGAAGCGGACTTCGATCCGGCCACTGCGGGCCTGCAGGCGGTCGAGCATGGCGGCCATCTGGGTCCGCAACAGGCTGGCGTCCAGCGGTTCAGCGAGCCCGTCGAGCCAGGCCACGAACCGGCTCATGTGGGTACCCTTTTGCTCGGCTGGCAAGGCCACATCGAGATCCCACTGGCCAACGGTATGCAGAACCGCACTGCCCAGTCGCAGTGCCATCGGGTAACGAACGTCTTTGATACCGACCCGCTGAATCGCCAGATGGCGCTCGTCGCGCTCGCTCTGGGTATCGGGAATATGCAGGGCGTCTTTCAGATTGCTCATGGACAATTGGATTTCGATGGTGCCCGACAAACCGGCAGCGGCAAAGCATGACAGCAAATTGCGAGCCGTACCAGGGCAGGGGAATGGAATGCATCGCCGACCGGGCGCCGGGTTGGCCGCCAGCCTGCCATCGCTTCAATGATTGGCGGCCGGCCGGGCTACCGTGACCAGGGTCGGCCGGGCGGGGAAGCGCCGCAGAATCGATTGCTCGATACCCGCCGAGTCAAGCCCGCAGCGTGCCAACAGCTTGCCGTGGTCGCCATGTTCGACATAGTCGTCGGGCAGACCGAGAAGCAGCGTGCCGACCGATAGTCCGGCATCGGACAGCGCCTCGAGCACCGCGCTGCCGGCGCCCCCCATCCGACAACCTTCCTCGATGGTGACGAGTGCATCGTGGCTGCGAGCCAGCTCGAGAACCAGTTCGACATCGAGCGGCTTGACGAAACGCATATTGGCAACCGTCGCATCGATCCGCTCGGCGGCCACCAGTGCCGAATGGAGCAAGGTGCCGAATGCAAGGATCGCCACGCGCTGCAAGCCCTGCCCTGCTACCAAACTGCTGTGACGCCGGATTTCGCCTTTGCCGAACGGCATCGTATCGAGCGCTTTGCCGGCATCGACACCAGCGCCACTGCCGCGCGGATAACGAACTGCCACCGGATGATCCTGCGCAAAAGCGGTCGACAGCGCCTGCCTGCACTCCTTCTCGTCGGCCGGCGCGATGATGCTCATGTTCGGAATGCAACGCAGATAGGCCAGATCGTAGGCACCCGCGTGGGTGGGGCCGTCGGCACCGACCAGCCCGCTGCGGTCGAGCGCAAAGACCACCGGCAGGTTTTGCAATGCGACGTCGTGAATCAGCTGGTCGTAGGCGCGTTGCAGGAAGGTCGAATAGATCGCCACCACCGGTTTCAAGCCTTCGCAAGCCAGCCCGGCGGCGAAGGTCACTGCATGCTGCTCGGCGATGCCGACATCGTGGTAACGATCGGGAAACCGGTTTTCGAACTCGACCATGCCCGAGCCTTCGCGCATTGCCGGCGTGATACCGACCAGCCGCTTGTCATTGGCGGCCATGTCGCACAACCAGTTGCCGAAGATCTGCGTGAAGGTGGGCTTGCCCGGCTTGCTGGGCGGAAAACCGAGCGCCGGATCGAATTTGCCTGATGCCGCGTGATATTTGACCGGATCTGCCTCGGCCAATTTATAACCGTAGCCCTTCTTGGTCACGACATGCAGGAACTGCGGACCTTTCATCTGGCGCAGGTTCTGCAGGGTAGGCACCAGCGAGTCGAGGTCGTGGCCATCGATCGGGCCGACATAATTGAAACCGAACTCCTCGAAGATCGTTCCGGGAACGACCATGCCCTTCGCATGCTCTTCGAGCCGACGGGCGAGTTCGAGCAGCGGCGGTGCATTTTTCAGCACGCTCTTGGCGGTGTCACGCGCCGTTGAGTAGAACTTGCCGCTCAGCAGACGTGCCAGGTAACGATTCAACGCGCCAACCGGCGGCGAAATCGACATGTCGTTGTCGTTCAGCACCACCAACAGATCGGGCTGGCCGCTGGCATGCGCCATACCCGCGTTGTTCAGCGCTTCGAATGCCATGCCGGCGGTCATTGCACCATCACCGATGATCGCAACTGACTTGCGATCCTCCCCCTTCAGCTTGGCAGCCAGAGCCATGCCGAGCGCAGCCGAGATCGACGTCGACGAATGGGCGGTGCCGAAGCTGTCGTAATCGCTTTCGTCGCGCCGCGGAAAGCCGCTGATGCCTTCCAGCTGCCGAAGCGTCGACATCTGCTCGCGGCGGCCGGTCAGGATCTTGTGGGGATAGGTCTGATGGCCGACATCCCAGACCAGCCGATCCTGCGGCGTGTTGAAGACATGGTGCAGTGCAACGGTCAGCTCGACCGTGCCCAGATTGGACGACAGATGGCCGCCAGTCTGCGCAATGCTCTGCAGCAGGAAGGCGCGCAATTCGGTCGCCAGTTGCTGCAGCTGTTGACGATCGAGGCGGCGCACATCTGCCGGGCCGGCAATGGTTTCTAGCAGGGGATAGGTCATCATCTTCAACTGTCTCGTTCGACTACCTTGTCGGCCAGGCGCTGCAGCCGTCGGGTGTTGACCAGACCACTGCATGCCAATGCCGACTGCGCCTGGTCGCGCAGCTCCCAGGCATGCCGAACCGCAGCATCCAGGCCCAGTACGCTGACATAGGTCGGCTTGTTCGCCCCGACATCCTTGCCGGCCGTCTTGCCCAGCGTGGCCGACGCCTGGGTGACGTCGAGCACATCATCGATCACCTGGAACGCAAGACCGATCGCCTGGCCATAACGGGTCAGCGAATCGAGGGCTTGTGGCGACGAATCCCCGCAGGCCGCACCCATCAGCACGCTGGCCTGCAGCAAGGCGCCGGTCTTGCGGTGGTGCATGTCGCGCAGTTTGTTCTCATCCAACGGCTTGCCGACGCTGGCCAGATCGATGGCCTGGCCACCGGCCATGCCGGCGTGGCCTGCCGCTCGCGCGAGCAAGCCACACAATCTGGCCTGCAGCTCCGGCGCCACACCATCGTCGGGAGTCAGCACCTCGAAGGCCAGGGCCTGCATCGCATCACCGGCCAGCATCGCCTGGGCTTCGCCGAACTTCACGTGAACCGTCGGTTTGCCACGGCGCAGCACATCGTTGTCCATGCATGGCATGTCGTCATGGACCAGCGAATAGGCATGGATCAACTCGACCGCGCAACTGGCGCGCAAGGCGGCCTCATGTGCACCCCGAACCGCATCGGCTGCTGCCATCACCAGCAGCGGGCGCAGCCGCTTGCCGCCGTCGAGCACGCCGTAGCGCATCGCCTCGCCCAGACCGGCCGGCGCGCTGCCGGGCACCCATTGCCGCAATGCGGCTTCAACCGCATCGAGCTGAGTGTCGATCCAGCCATCGAATTCAACGTCAGTCATGGCGTCTCGAACGTGCAAACGCAGGCCACGGTGATCTGCTCGTCACGTGCCACTCCAGGGCTTCAACTGACCGTCTTCCAGCACCCTGACCTGCTGCTCGACGGCGTCGAGCCGCTGCCGGCAAATGCCGAGCAGCTCAGCGCCGCGCCGGTAGTTGTCAAGCAACTTGTCCAACGGCAATTGCCCACCCTCCATCGCTCCGACGAGGCGTTCCAGTTCCGCGAGCGCATCTTCGTAGGAGGGCGCAGGCGACACCTTGGACGGTTCGGATAGCGTCTTTGCCATATCGTGGAATAAAACTGCGATTGTAGACAGGCCCGCCGCGGCCGAACTCGCGTCGAGAAGCCGGATAACAGCTGTCGATTCGAGTCCCGGGTACAATCCGCGGCCCTCCGCGCTGCATGAGAAGCGGCGCGGTGGTTCGGTCCACCCGGCACCGAGGAAAGCGCCCACATCTTGCGCGCCGTCGGGTGGAGTCGGCCCATCCCTGGTCGGGATGCAACGGGTTTTCCCGCGGCATTCGCAGGGGGCGGCGCTACGACACTGGTATTGGAGATCCCGGGGATCATGTCCGACCTGAGCATCAGCCTGGACGCACTGGCACGCAGCCACACTCAACTTTCAGTCAATACCTACTTCGACGCCGCGATTTTTGCGCGCGAGAAGGACCTCATCTTCGATTCCGGGCCGCGCTACCTCGGGCACGAATTGGCGGTGCCCGACCTCGGCGATCACCATACTCTGGTCCACGAAGGCGAGGGCCGTGCGCTGGTGCGCACCCGCCATGGGGTCGAACTGATCTCCAATGTCTGCAGGCACCGCCAGGCGCTGATGCTGCGCGGGCGCGGCAACACGCGCGAGCATGTGGTCTGCCCGCTGCACCGCTGGACTTACGACCTGCATGGCCAACTCGTCGGCGCGCCGCATTTTGCCGACGATCCGTGTCTAAATCTGCGCAACTACCAGACGCAGACCTGGAACGGCATGGTCTTCGAGCAGCGGCCGGGCGGGCGTGATGTGGCGGCCGAACTGGCGCGCCTCGGGCCGCGCTCGGCGCTCGATTTCAGCGGCTTCGTCTTCGACCACTCGCAGGTCCACGAATGCAACTACAACTGGAAGACCTTCATCGAGGTCTATCTGGAGGACTATCACGTCGCGCCATTTCACCCCGGCCTCGGACAATTCGTCAGTTGCGACGACCTGCGCTGGGAGTTCGGCAGCCAGCACTCGGTGCAGACAGTGGGCACCAACAATGCACTGGCAAAGGCCGGTTCGCCGGCGTATCGGCGCTGGCACGAGCAGATATTGAAGTTCCGTGGCAATGTGCCGCCCGAACACGGGGCAATCTGGCTGACCTACTACCCGACCGTGATGGTCGAATGGTATCCACACGTGCTGGTCGTCTCGACGCTGTACCCGCAAGGCCCGCAGAAGACCTTGAACCTGGTCGAGTTCTTCTATCCGGAAGAGGTTGCCGCATTCGAGCGAGAGATGGTCGAAGCCGAGCAGGCCGCCTATTGGGAGACCTGTGCAGAAGACGATGAAATTGCGCTGCGCATGGATGCCGGCCGCAAGGCCTTGCTCGACCGCGGCGACGACGAATACGGCCCTTATCAAAGCCCGATGGAAGACGGCATGCAGCATTTTCACGAGTGGTACCGCCACGCCATGACGAGACGCCGACCATGACCGGATCGAGCGCGACCACCTCCCCGCTGATGGCAGCCAGCGAACTGGCTGCTGCGCTGCGCGCCGACCCCAGGCCGATCGTGCTGGATGTTTCGTTCGACCTGGCCGATCCGCCGTCCGGCGAACGCGAGCACCTGGCCGGGCACGTGCCGGGCGCGTTCTATCTGCACCTCGAGCGCGACCTGTCAGGCGCCAAGCAGGCAGCCAATGGCCGATTCCGCGGCCGCCATCCGCTGCCCGACATCGACGACCTTGCCGATACCGTCGGACGTCGAGGTATCAAGCCCCATACACCGATCGTCATCTACGACCGCCAGGGCGGCATCATGGCGGCGCGTGGATGGTGGCTGCTGCGTTGGCTGGGCCACGAGCGGGTGGCGGTGCTCGATGGCGGCTGGGCCGCCTGGCGAGCCGCCGGCGGTGCAGTCGAAGCCGGCCCGCAACCACCACTCGACCTGGGACCTTACCCGCACCGCGGGCCCGCGCTGCCAACCGTCGATGCAGACACGCTGCAAGGCAAGCTTGGACAAATGGCGTTGATCGACGCACGCGCGCCCGAACGCTATCGCGGCGAGGTCGAGCCGCTGGACGCAGTGGCCGGGCACATCCCGGGCGCCGACAATCGATTTTTCAAAGACAACCTCGGCGCTGACGGGCGGTTCAAGCCGGCCGGGCAACTGGCAGCCGAATTCGCTGCGCTGCTCGGCGGACGGTCAGCAGCCGACGTCGTGCATCAATGTGGCTCGGGGGTGACTGCTTGCCACAACATGCTGGCGATGGAAGTGGCCGGCCTGCCCGGGTCATCGCTTTATCCGGGATCCTGGAGCGAGTGGTCGGCCGATCCGGACCGGCCGATGGCACGCGGGTAGGCTGCATCGCCCCGAACGAGACCGACTGAACGGTTTGGTCGGCTATTTGCCTGATCGGCACCTCGGGTGCACACTCCAAAGTGATACCCCGCACCGGCGGGGTCGAAACCAGGAGGTCATATGTTCAAACGTATCCTCATTCCGACCGACGGTTCGGACATCACGTCGAAAGCGATCGATACCGCAATCGGCATGGCGCGGGCACTCGGTGCGCGTATCGACGCGATCAGCGTCAAGGAGCCCTTTCCGTACAGCGCCATTTCCGAGATGCAGCCGACCCCGCCGCAGGAGTTCTTCGACGCCCAGCAGCGCATTGCTCAAAAACGGGTCGACGCGGTGGTCGAGGCCTGCAAGGCCTGCAACGTCGAATGCCAAGGCTTCACCGTCGAGGCGCTGCACCCCTGGGAGGCGATCATCGATCACGCCCGCAGCCAACATTGCGATCTGCTGGTGATGGCATCTCACGGCCGGCGCGGCGTCACGGCCCTGCTGCTCGGCAGCGAGACGCAGAAGGTATTGACACACTCGACCATCCCCGTGCTGGTCGTGCGCTGACCCGGCGCCTGCCGGCCTGCGGCCACGGTCGCAGCCGCTGCAGCCATCCCGTATCCTTGGCGGCGTGAGCGATGTCCCGGCCCGCCTCGGCAAATACGAGATCATCCGCGTCCTCGGCAGCGGGGCGATGGGGGTGGTTTACGAGGCCGTCGACCGACTCATCGATCGCCGCGTCGCAATCAAGACGATCCGCAATGCCGACCTCGACGAGGAGGAAGCCGCCGAGCAGTTGCGTCGCTTCCTGATCGAGGCTCGGGCGGCCGGCAAGCTCAACCACCCACATATCGTCAGCCTGTACGACCACGGCGAAGAAGCCGGCATCACCTATCTGGTGATGGAACTGGTCGAAGGCCGCGAGCTGCAGCGCTGTTTCGATCAAGGCGAGGCTTTTTCTCTCGGCGCGGCGGTGCGGCTGATGGGTGAACTGCTCGATGCACTGGGTTTTTCCCATCAGCAGGGCGTCGTGCATCGTGATGTCAAGCCCGAGAACATCTTCATCACGCAGGCCGGCGCCGTCAAGCTGGGAGATTTCGGCATTGCGCGAATCGAGTCGACGCAAAAGACGCGCGCCGGTGTGGCGATGGGAACACCCAGCCACATGGCACCCGAGCAGATCCGGGGCGAGGCAGCCGATGGCCGGTCCGACCTCTATGCGGCCGGTGTGGTTCTCTACCAGTTGCTGACCGGGCGGCGGCCGTTCAGCGGCACCATGTTGTCGATGGCGATGAAGGTCTTGAACGAGACCGCGCCAAAGGCCTCGTCAATCAACCCGCAACTGCCCCGGAAGCTCGACGATGTCGTTGCGCGGGCGCTCGAAAAGAACGCCGAAAACCGCTTCCAAAGCGCGGCCGAATTCTGGCAGGCGCTGACTGAAGCGGTCGGCTCGCCGACACCTGCCGCCGCCCCGCTGGCCGATGCGAACGGCACCGTCGAGAGCCGACTCGAGCGCTCCGAGACCTCGACTTCAGCGAGTTTCAACTCCAAGCAATCGGGTGTGAGCCGCGCGATCGCACCTGGCAAGCAGGCACCAACGGTTGCCCTCGGCACAACACCACCGCCGAAGCCGCCACGGCGCCGAAACGCGTGGCCGATCGCCCTTGGCATCACTGCCGGTGGTCTGATCGCGCTGCTTGTTTGGGCAATGCTGCGGTGGCCGCAGCGCAATCTGCCCGATCAAACGACTGTTGCTCCAACGACGATACCGGAGTCAGCGAGTGCGTCACCGATCCACGCCACTGAAGACGGGCCGTCACCAGCGGCATCCGACCCGGTGCGGCGCCTGGATCGGCCCGTTTCACCCAATCCCAGCGGCCTCGCGCCGCGGGCCGACCCCACTGCGCCTTCCGGGCCAGGCCGCGCGGAACCCAGTGCGCCACCCCCGCCGCGACGGCCGGCTGGCGACGACAGTGCGGTCGAACCGGTGCAACCGGCACCACCGGTTACCCGCCCAACCACTCCGCGCCGACCGGATGCGGCCCCTGAAAAGCGGCCGTCGCCAGCCGCCGTGGTGACTGCCCCGCGGGTCACCGAGCCGTCACCTCCGCCGACAAGGCATGACCGCCCTGAAAAATGCAGTGATATCCTGCTGAAGGCATCGCTCGAGCCGCTGACGGTCGACGAAGCCCGATATCTGCGAAGGGAGTGCCAATGAGCGTTTTGGATTCAACGCGCAGGATTGTGCTGGTCGGGCCGATGCGATCTCTGACGGCCTGCCTGCTTAGCGTGCTGTTGGCCGCCTGTGCGGCGACACCGCCTCCCCAGGCCGCGGCCATCACGACGGAACTACCGTTCGCGCAGGCCGTCGATCAAGCCACCGAGGCCTTGATTGCGCAGACCGTGACAGTGCCGAGTTTTCTCGCCGCGGTCGATTCCAGGCAGGGTCGGCGCGGGCTGGTCCTGGACCCGATGCTTGACGCCGGGTCAGGGCAACAGACCAAAGCCACCAAGGCGCTCGAACGCCGGATCATCGATTCGATCGACAAGCGTTATCCGCAGTTCGAAGTGTTGCCGTTCAAGGCCGGCAATCTGGGCCAGGCGCAGTTCCTGCTGACCGGCACGATGGCCCGTCAGCCAGCTGCCCAGAAACGGTCGATTTTTCTGCTCAACCTGGCGTTGACCGATTTGAAGACCGGCGTGGTCGTTGCCCAGGCGTCGGCACGCGCACTTGACGACGGCATCGACACCACGCCACTGCGTTACTACCTCGACAGCCCGATCCTGGTGAAGGATCAGATCATCGAAGCTTATGCGCGGACCACTGCAACACCGCCCGGGCAGCGTGGTGATCCGGTCTACCTGGAGCGCATTTCGACAGCAACCCTGATCAACGACGCAACCGAGGCCTATAACGCCGAGCGGTACCAGGAGGCATTGGGGCAGTACCGCAGCGCGCTGGCGACGCCGGCGGGCGACCAGTTGCGGGTGCTCAATGGCATCTACCTGAGCAGTTGGAAACTGGGCCGCACGGCCGAAGCCGAGCAATCGTTCGGCAAAGTCGTGGGCTTGGGGATCGTCTACAACCAGCTCGGCGTCAAATTCCTGTTCAACCCGGGCAGCACCGAATTCTGGTCGGATCCGAAGATCAGCGGCGCCTACGGCATGTGGCTGCGGCAGATTGCCCGCGAGGCGGTCAGCGCCAAGGTTTGCATGGACGTGGTCGGGCACACCAGCAACAGCGGATCGGAGGAGCTCAACGACGCCTTGTCACTGCGGCGGGCGGCTCATGTCAGGCAACTGCTGACCCAGGAATCACCGACATTGGCAGGCCGCACCACGCCGGTCGGGAAGGGCTTTCGCGAGAATATCGTCGGCAGTGGTACCGACAACATCGTCGATGCGCTGGACCGCCGGGTCGAGTTCAAGATTCGTCCCTGCTGAGACGGCGCGGCAAGCGCGCTTCTGGCCGCCAATCGACAGGCGGACAGGCGAGTAGGCGATTGTCAGGCCACACCGTGGTTCTTGAGCCACTCCAGGCAACGCTTCCAGCCGTCTTCGGCCGCCTCTTTTCGATAGCTCGGCCGATAGTCGGCATGAAAGGCATGTGGCGCGTCGGGATAAACGACGAACTGCGATTTCTGCGCCGCCGCGCTGCCGCTGGCCAGTGCCTTTTTCATCGACTCGACCGTCTCCAGCGGAATTCCGGGATCCGCGCCACCGTACAAGCCCAGCACCGGGCCGTTCAGTCTGTCAACCAATTCCACCGGTTGACTTGGCGTCAGCGGCGACGCGCTGCCGACCAGCCGGCCATACCAGGCCACGCCGGCCTTGATCATCGGGTTGTGTGCGGCGTAAAGCCAGGTGATTCGCCCACCCCAGCAGAAGCCGGTGATGCCTAACCGGGCGGTATCGCCGCCATGCAACTTGGCCCATGCGACAGTGGCGTCCAGATCGGTCATGACCTGCGAATCGGGAACCTTGTTGACGACTTCGCTGAGCAGCTTGGCGATTTCTCCATACGACTGCGCGTCACCCTGGCGTACAAACAGTTCGGGCGCAATCGCCAGATAGCCTTGACGCGCAAGACGGCGTGCGACATCGGCAATATGCTGGTGAACGCCGAAAATCTCCGAGATCACCAACACCACCGGCAGGCTGCTCTTGCCTGCTGGCGCTGCACGGTAGGCCGGCATCTTGAAGTCGCCGACAGGAATCATCACCTCGTCAGCGACCAGGCCATCGCTCGACGTATTGATCGTCTGCGCGCCCACCGGCAACACGGCCGCGGCAAAACTGCTGCCGAGCGTCGTCTGCACAAAACGGCGACGGCTGAAAGCCTGGCCGGGCACCAAGCTGTCGAGATCGTTACGAAGCATCGGGAAATCCTCACGTCTGAAAAAGATGCCGGATTCTCATTGAGGTCCCGGATCAGCGCCTGGCGCGAAAAACGCGCCACCGACAGGGTCTTGTCGCAGACGTATCGGCAGCCACGCTCGGGTGAACATGGCGCGCCGCGTTTGCATCGACAATCTGCCATGCAAATGACCCGCTCGCAGCCGCCATCTGCAGCGTCACGCTGGCCAGACCAGCTGGCGGCGATCGATATCGGATCGAACAGTTTTCGCCTCGAGATCGCCCAGTTGAAGGATGGCCGCTACCGGCGCATCGACTACCTGAAAGAGACGGTTCGCCTGGGCGCCGGCCTGGATAAAGACGGCTTGTTGTCAGAAGCCGCAAGTGCTCGCGGGCTGGCCTGCCTGCAACGATTTGCGCAACGGCTCGACGGCTTCCTGCCGCAGCAGATCCGCGCGGTTGCGACGCAGACCTTGCGCGAGGCGCGCAACCGCGATGCGTTTCTGCAGGAGGCCGCCAGTGTGCTCGGCAGCCCGCTGGAGGTGATTTCGGGACGCGAGGAAGCCCGCTTGATCTATGCCGGCGTCGCGATGCTGCAGGCGTCCGCCCTGCCGAGGTTGGTGGTGGACATCGGTGGGCGCTCGACTGAAATCATTCTGGGCCGTGGCCGGATGCCGCTGCGTGCGGAATCGTTCCAGGTCGGCAGTGTCAGTCTGTCGATGGCCTACTTCGGCGATGGCCGTTTTACCGAGCAGGCGTTCCGTGCCGCGCAGGTGGCAGCGGGTGCCGAACTCGAGGAAGCACTCGAACCATTCGCTGCCCACCATTGGCGCGAGGCCCTGGGCTCTTCGGGAACAGTCGGCGCGGTCTCGCAGCTTCTGAGCGCCAATCACATCACCGACGGCCGCATCACGCCCGACGGCCTGCGCTGGCTGATCGAGCAGTGCCTGCGCGCCGGCCGGATCGACCGTCTGACACTGGACGGGCTGAAGGAAGACCGGCGTGCGGTAATCGCCGGCGGGCTGTCGATCCTCTACACGCTGGCCACCCATTTCGGTATCGATTCGCTGCAGCCGGCACGCGGCGCGTTGCGCCAAGGCGTGATCTTCGATCTGGCCGAGCGACTGGACGCGGCCGGCGGGCATTTCTCCGGAGGGCCGGGGCTCGATATTCGCGATGCGTCGGTCGCCGAATTGCAGCGCCGCTTCCAGATCGACGTGGCGCACGCCATGCGCGTAGGCTCGGTTGCCGCCGCGCTGTTCGACGATATCAAGGGCTCGCTCGAGATCGATGAATCACTCGAAGAGTCGCGCCGGGATCTGCTTTGGGCTTCGGCGCTGCACGAGATGGGGATGTCGGTCTCGCATCACGATCACCATCGCCACAGCGCCTATCTGCTGGCCAATGTCGATGCGGCCGGTTATTCGCAATCGCAGCAGCGGCGGCTTGCCGATCTGCTGCTGGGCCAACGAGGCGGTCTGCGCAAGATCGAGGCGCGCCTCGCTGACCCGACCTTTGCCTCGCAGCTCCTTTGCCTTCGGCTGGCCATCATCAAGTGCCACGCCCGCGGCGAGGTCGACCCCCGCGCCATCGGCCTGCGCCGAGCCGGCGACTGCGTCGAGCTGACCTCTCGACCGGGATGGGCCGACAGCCATCCCCGCACCTTGTTTCTGCTGCAGCAGGAGGTGACAGCCTGGGCCCGCAACGGTCAGTTGAAATTGAGCCTCGCCGACTGATCCGGCGCTGGTACCGGCGCTGCCGACCGCCGCCAATCGTGCGCACAATCACGGCGTCTTGCGCAAGGGGGCTTGTTTAGCCCTGCCAACCGGGATATGGTCTGCGCAAGTTGAAGACAGGTACCCGTTCAAGACCGTCCCGTCTCGATTCCCCGTTGGCAGGAGCCCTATGCGCCCGAAATTCGCTCGATTCATGTGTAAACATTTGTCGGTCCTGTTGCTGGGTGTCACTACAGCGGTTTTTGCGCAGACGAGCGATGCGCCGAAAATTCAGGTTCAGACATTCAAGGTCACCGGCAACAGCCTGTTGAACCCGGCGCAGATCGATGCCGTACTCGACCGCTTCAAGGGCGAGCGCAGCATCGACGATCTCAAGCGCGCCGCGGCCGCCTTGCAGTCGCTTTATCGCGAAGCCGGCTACGGCGCGGTCGTCGTATTTGTTCCCGAGCAGTCGCCGAGCGGCAACCAGGTGACCCTGTCGGTTGTCGAAGGCAAGCTCTCGAATGTCAAGGTGTCAGGAAACAAGCAGTTCAGCGAGGCCAATGTGCGCGCCAGCCTGCCTTCGCTGATCGAGGGGCAGACGCCCCTCATTCGCGAGATCGACGCGCAGATCCAGATTGCCAACGAAAACCCGGCCAAGCGTGTCGACGTCTTGTTGCAGCCTGGCGAAAAGCTGGGCGACGTCGAGGCCCGGATCCAGGTCGTCGAGGAGAAGGCCAGCCGCTTCAGCATCGGACTCGACAACACAGGCAATTCGAATACCGGCCGCTTGCGCGCCAATTTCGGCTACCAGAACGCCGCACTGTTCGATCGCGACCATGTGCTGGCGCTGCAACTTCAGCTGGCGCCGGAAAAACTCGAATCAGTCACTGTCTTCAGTGCCAACTACCGGATTCCGCTGTATCAGCAGGCGATGGCCATCGACGCCTACGCGGCTTATTCGGATGTCGACGGCGGAACCACCGGCACTGCCGCCGGGCCCCTGCAGTTTTCGGGCCGCGGGCAGATAGCGGGCTTGCGCGTCACCAAATATCTGCCACGCTTCGGCGAATTCGATCAGCGCGTGATCGTCGGGCTCGACAACCGCGATTACATCAACAATTGCAACATCGTCGGCTTGCCGGCAGGCGCCTGCGGCAATGCCGGCGAGAGCGTCTCGGTGCAGCCGCTGGCGATCGAGTACGTGCTGCAAAAAGGCGGCGAAAACCGCTTCGGTGCGTCGATCGGCCTGCTGCATAACCTTCACCTCGGCGGCCGCGACGGCGACTCGGCGCAATTTCAGAAAGTGCGCCCCGGATCCGATCCGCGTTATACCGTCCTCCGCCTGGGACTGTTTGCTGCGTTCGCCTTGCCGGAGCAATGGCAGTTGCAGATGCGCGTGGTCGGCCAGGCCTCCGGCGACGCTCTGGTGCCCGGCGAGCAGTTCGGCATCGGCGGTGCTTCATCGGTGCGTGGTTATGACGAGCGCGAAGTCACTGGCGACAGCGGCGCGTCGGCCGCCATCGAGCTGATCAGCGCCAACCTCACACCAATGCTCGGCAGCGATACGTCGCTTCGCATGCTGGTCTTCGTCGACGCCGGATGGGTCAAGAACCGATTGGACACCCAATGCCGGATCAATGAGTCCGAATGCAGCCTCGGCTCGGTCGGCGTCGGTTTACGCTACGGATCAGGGCCGTTGCAGGCACGTCTGGATATCGCCTATTCACTGGCGGCGGGCAACCGCACGGCTCGCCACGACACCCGCGCCCACTTCTCGGTGAGCTACAGTTTTTGAGCCAGTCGCTGAAGCGCCGACTCAGTCGTCAATGAGGATGTCATGAACACCCAAGACCGCAGTACCGCCAGCCTTCTTTCATCGCGCGCCGATCGATCGACGACGCCGGCCGGCCAGCGCTTTGCACTGCGCCCGCTGGCATTGGCGCTGGCCGCCGCATCGCTGCTGTCGGTACCGGGCCTTGCTGTCTCGCCGGCGCGCGCCCAGGCATCCGCCGCACTGCCGAGCGGTCTCAATGTCATGTCCGGGCAGGCCAGCGCGGTCATCAACGGTCAGCAGATGACGGTCACCAACTCGGCCAACAGCATCCTGAACTGGCAAAGTTTTTCGATCGGCAGCGGCAACGGCGTCTACTTTGCACAACCCGACAGCGCGAGCAAGGTGCTCAACCGGGTAGTCGGCAACGATCCATCGGCCATCCTGGGCAACTTGGGCAGCAACGGCCATGTCTGGCTGCTCAATCCGAACGGTGTGTTGTTCGGGCAGGGAGCCCGAGTCGATGTCGGCGGGCTCGTCACGTCGACGCTGCGCCTGAACGATATCGATTGGCTGAGCGGGCGTTACACCTTCGCCGCCGCCAACAGCGACCCGGCCGCAGCCATCGTCAATCAAGGCGAGTTGCGCAGCAGCATGGGTGGGCGAATCGCGCTGCTCGGCGGCAGCGTGCGCAATGAGGGGCTGATCGAGGCGCCGGGCGGGCAAATCATGCTGGCCGCAGGGCGAAGCATCGATCTGGTCGATACCGGCACACCGAATCTTCGCCTGCGTGTCACCGCGCCCGACGGCGAAGCGATGAACCTCGGAACGCTGGCTGCGACCGGCGGCCGAATCGACGTCCACGCGGCGATGGTCAACCAGCAAGGCATCGTGCGCGCCGACGGATTGGCCACCGATGCGGCTGGCGATATCGTGCTGCGGGCTACACGCAGGCTCGATCTGCGAGACGGCAGCATCACCAGCGCCTCCGGGGCCATCGGCGGCAAGGTGACGCTCGATGCAGGTGCTGGAACAGCCATGCTCGAGGGCGACGTACTGGCCACCGGAACGAGCGGACCGGGCGGGCAGATCAAGGCGCTGGGCAGCCAGGTCGGAATGATCGGCGCGGCCAGGCTCGATGTCTCGGGCCGCTCGGGCGGCGAGGTGCTGGTGGGCGGTGGCGAGCGCGGCCAGGATGCGTCGGTGCCGAATTCGCGCGCGGTCTTCATGGCAGACGGAGCATCGATCACGGCCGATGCACAAGGCGAAGGAGACGGCGGGCGCATCATCCTGTGGAGCGATGACGCGACACGGGCCTATGGCAGCTTCAGCGCCCGCGGCGGAGCGGCTGGCGGCAACGGCGGCTTCATCGAGACCTCGGGCGGTTGGATCGATGTGCAGCCGGCACGGCTCGATGCCACGGCGGCTGCCGGGTTGGCAGGCACCTGGTTGCTCGATCCTTGGAACATCCTGATTTCCAACAGCGTTACCGGCAACAGCAATGTGACCGCGACGCCCACTTTCACTGCAACCGGAACGCCGGCACAGATCTCGCCCACTGCGATCAACTCGGCGCTGAACAACGGCAACAACGTGGTCATCTCCACCGGCAGTACCGGGGGCGAATCCGGCGACATCACGGTGCAGAGCGCGACCATTTCTGCCGCACCCAACGTTCCAGTCAGCCTGACCCTGCAAGCGGCGCGCAATATCGATATCAGATCAAGCACCATCACCGGCACCGGCGCAGGCTTGTCGGTCAATTTGAACGCGGCCGGCAGCGGAGCAGGTTCGGTGTACATCGGCAGTTCGATCTCCACCGGTGGCGGCAGTATCTCCGCAAGCGGCATCGGTCGGGGGAGCGACAGTTATCTGGAAGGATTCGGCGTCTACGTCAGTTCCAGCCTGAACGCGGGCAGCGGCAACATCAGCCTGATCGGGCGAAACATCGACCTGACCGGTCTGTCGTCAGCCCGCTCAGGCATCGCGTTGAGCAGCGCCACATTGACCGGTCGCGATATCACGTTGACGGGCTCCCACAGCGCAAGCAACCTTGCCAATACCACCGGCGTCGACATCTACAACTCGACCCTGACCGCCAGCCATGCCTTGTCGTTGCGTGGCACCAGCAGTTCGGTCGGCGTCAGCGTCGATCAGTCGACCCTCGCGGTGACGCCGGCAGCCCTGGATCCCGGCGCGTCGCTGTTTATCGACGGCACCAGCACCTGGACAAATTTCAGCGCCACTTCATTCGTCAACAACGGCGTCTATCTGTCAGGCGGCGGCTACGGCGGCACGCTGCAAACACGAAACGGCGCCACCATCGACATCACGGGCCATCACCAGGGCGGGACGCAGCCTTCGTTGAATATCGCCAATGGCCTGGTGGTCGACGCCATCAACGGGGGCGGCAATGCCCGTTTCACCGCCAATTCACCGCTGGCGATTTCCGGCGTCATGAATTTCGACGGGACGGCGCTGTTCCAGGGTGATCAGGTCACCATCCTGGGCGGCACCATGATCCGCTCCAACGCAGCGGGTGATGCGATCGTCATTGCCGGCAAGAGCGGCCCCAACACCCTGACCTTCGCCAACAACGCCGGTGCCGGCGCCTTGACCACACCGAACGGTCGCTGGCTGATCTATGGCCAGAACACCATGAACTTGATGCCGGGCGGACTGGCCTACGCCTTCAAGCAATACAACGCCCGTTACGGCGAAGCCAATCCGGCCACCCCGACGACTGGTAATGGCCTGCTGTATGCCGAAGCACCAGTCGTCTCGGTGACGGCAAATCCGTTCTCGAAAACCTACGATGGAACCACCAGCGCCGGTCCGTTCACCGGGGTCGGCACCAGCGGCCAGCGTGACGGCGACATCGGCACGACAGGTAGCGCGACCGGCAATTTCGCTGACAGGAATGCCGGGCTGAACAAGGCCATCACACTGACGCCGACATCGATCACCTTCACCGACACGTCGGGCCGGCCGGTGCTGGGTTATGGGTTGAGCAGCAACATCAGCGGCGACATTCTGCGGCGAAATGTCTCGCTCACCGGTGTTAGCGCAGGCAACAAGGTCTACGACGGCAATACCACCGCCGTGGTGACCGGCGGATCGCTCAACAATCTGGTCGGAAGCGAAACGCTGGGAACCTCGCTGACCGGCAACTTCGACACCAAGGACGTCGGCAACGGCAAGATCGTCACTGTCAACGCTAGCCTGTCCAACGGTACCAACGGCGGGCTGGCCAGCAACTACAACCTGACACCGACCGGCAACACCACCGCCGACATCACGCGCCGGCAGTTGACCGGCAGCTTCACCGCAGCCAACAAGGTCTACGACGGCACTACGGCTGCCAGTGTGGCGGTGGTCGGGCTTGGCAACCTGGTTGCTGGTGAGACGCTGGGCACCTCGGCCACCGGCAACTTCAATACCAAGGACGTCGGCACCGCCAAGCCGGTGACCGTGAATGTCGTCCTGGCGAACGGCAGCGGTGGCGGCCTGGCCAGCAACTACCTCGCTCCTGTGGCAGCGGGCGCCACCACCGCCGACATCACCAGAAAAACCGTCACGGCCAGCAACATCAGCGCGGCCAACAAGGTCTACGACGGCAACACGAGTGCCACCGTGACGGTCGGCGGTTTGAGCGGCCTGGTCGGCAGTGAAACCCTGGGCACCACGGCCAGCGGCAGCTTCGATACCAAGGATGCCGGCACTGGCAAGACCGTGACCGTGGGCACCACGCTGTCCGACGGCAGCAACGGCGGCTTGGCCAGCAACTACACGCTGGCACCGACCGGCAACACCACCGCCGACATCACGCGCCGGCAGTTGACCGGCAGCTTCACCGCAGCCAACAAGGTCTACGACGGCACTACGGCTGCCAGTGTGGCGGTGGTCGGGCTTGGCAACCTGGTTGCTGGTGAGACGCTGGGCACCTCGGCCACCGGCAACTTCAATACCAAGGACGTCGGCACCGCCAAGCCGGTGACCGTGAATGTCGTCCTGGCGAACGGCAGCGGCGGCGGCCTGGCCAGCAACTACCTCGCTCCTGTGGCAGCGGGCGCCACCACCGCCGACATCACCAGAAAAACCGTCACGGCCAGCAACATCAGCGCGGCCAACAAGGTCTACGACGGCAACACGAGTGCCACCGTGACGGTCGGCGGTTTGAGCGGCCTGGTCGGCAGTGAAACCCTGGGCACCACGGCCAGCGGCAGCTTCGATACCAAGGATGCCGGCACTGGCAAGACCGTGACCGTGGGCACCACGCTGTCCGACGGCAGCAACGGCGGCTTGGCCAGCAACTACACGCTGGCACCGACCGGCAACACCACCGCCGACATCACGCGCCGGCAGTTGACCGGCAGCTTCACCGCAGCCAACAAGGTCTACGACGGCACTACGGCTGCCAGTGTGGCGGTGGTCGGGCTTGGCAACCTGGTTGCTGGTGAGACGCTGGGCACCTCGGCCACCGGCAACTTCAATACCAAGGACGTCGGCACCGCCAAGCCGGTGACCGTGAATGTCGTCCTGGCGAACGGCAGCGGTGGCGGCCTGGCCAGCAACTACCTCGCTCCTGTGGCAGCGGGCGCCACCACCGCCGACATCACCAGAAAAACCGTCACGGCCAGCAACATCAGCGCGGCCAACAAGGTCTACGACGGCAACACGAGTGCCACCGTGACGGTCGGCGGTTTGAGCGGCCTGGTCGGCAGTGAAACCCTGGGCACCACGGCCAGCGGCAGCTTCGATACCAAGGATGCCGGCACTGGCAAGACCGTGACCGTGGGCACCACGCTGTCCGACGGCAGCAACGGCGGCTTGGCCAGCAACTACACGCTGGCACCGACCGGCAACACCACCGCCGACATCACGCGCCGGCAGTTGACCGGCAGCTTCACCGCAGCCAACAAGGTCTACGACGGCACTACGGCTGCCAGTGTGGCGGTGGTCGGGCTTGGCAACCTGGTCGCTGGCGAGACGCTGGGCACCTCGGCCACCGGCAACTTCAACACCAAGGACGTCGGCACCGCCAAGCCGGTGACCGTGAATGTCGTCCTGGCGAACGGCAGCGGCGGCGGCCTGGCCAGCAACTACCTCGCTCCTGTGGCAGCGGGCGCCACCACCGCCGACATCACCAGAAAAACCGTCACTGCCAGCAACATCAGCGCGGCCAACAAGGTCTACGACGGCAACACGAGTGCCACCGTGACGGTCGGCGGTTTGAGCGGGCTGGTAGGTACCGAAACGCTGGGCACGACCGCCAGCGGAACCTTCGATACCAAGGACGCCGGCACCAACAAGACGGTCACCGTAGGCACCGCGCTGAGCAACGGAACCAATGGCGGCTTGGCAAGCAATTACACGCTGGCACCCACCGGAGCGACCACTGCCGACATCACGCGGCGCCAGTTGACCGGCAGCTTCACTGCCGCTGACAAGATCTACGACGGCAGCACGGTCGCCAGCGTCACGCTGGCGGGGCTCGGCAATCTGGTCGGGGCAGAAACCTTGAATGTCACGCCCACCGGCACCTTCAATTCGAAGGATGTCGGCAATGCCAAGCCGGTAACCGTCAGCTCGGCCCTTGCCAACGGCACCAATGGCGGGCTGGCCAGCAATTACCTGGCGCCTTCGACCACGCCAGCACCGACGGCAGCCATCACGCCGGCTACCTTGACCTATACCGCCAACCTGGCCAGTAAACTGGTTGGCGCGCCTGTGCCGCCACTGGCCGGCAACGTCGGCGGGTTCGTCGCTGGCGAGACCCAGTCCAGTGCCACCACCGGTACGCTGGCTTTCATCACCCCGGCCACGGCCAATTCTCCGGCCGGACAATTCGCCATCAACGGCAGCGGCCTGAGCGCCGGCAACTACCGCTTCGTGCAAGCACCGGCCAACGCGACTGCGCTGACCGTTCGAGGCCTGGCAGCCATCAATGCCGATGAAGGCCGCAAAGTGGCACTGAACCAATCGTTGGCCTTGGCCAGCCTGCCGCCGGTCTGGTCCGGCCCGGCCGAGGGCCGGGTCTTCGACGTGGTCCAGGCACTCAGCGGCAACTATCTGGCGCAAGGCTCGTTGTTTCGCGCCATCCCGGTCGATGACATGTCGCAGGAGGCGCTGACCACCCTGCTGACCGCTCGCGACAAATACAAGAAGGCCTTGTTTGCTGATTCGATCCGGCAGCTCGAACAGAATCCTGGCCTCGCCGACGTACCGCCATGCAAGTCTGCGCAGGAAGTCGATAACGGCAGCTGTCTGATCACCGCCGATCTGAAGCAGCAGTTGAAAGGCGGCGTCAGTGAGGCGACGCTGGTGGCGCCAGGGCCAACCGCGGCGGCGCCTGCACCTGCAACCGCGCCCACACCTGCCCCGGCGCCCGGTGTACCACCGACCGACGTGGCAATCGCGGTCCCGCCAGCGCCACCGCGCGAAGGTGTCGGTGGAACCATCGTCGAGCCCACACCGATCTTCGCGCGCAGCCGCGTGCGAACCGCGGCGCTGCCGCAGATCGAACGAAAGATCGCGGTGGTGATCGGGATCAACCGCTATTCGGACCGGCGGATGCCGCAGCTCGACAACGCAGTGGGTGACGCAAAGGCCATCGGAAGGATTCTCGAACAGCAATTGGGCTACGAAACCGTGGTACTGGAGAACGCCACCAAGGCCGCGGTGGTTCGCACACTGAACCGCCTGGCGATCGAGCTTGAGCCGCGCGATTCGGTGGTCGTCTATTACGCCGGTCATGGTGAACTGGTCACGTCGACCGGGATCGGCTACTGGCAGCTCTCCGACAGCAGTCCGACACAGCCGGAAACCTGGTTATCCAATGCCGACATTTCGCGCACGATTGCCAAGATCAGCGCCGACCAGGTGGCGTTGATCTCGGACAGCTGCTATTCGGGTTCGCTGGTCGACGAACGGATCCGGGCAACGGCAGGAACCGTCGACCCGCAGCTAGTGCTGGCCAAGAAAACGGTGGTGGTGATGTCGTCGGGAGGCAACGAGCCCGTGGCCGACGAAGGCAAAAACGGCCACTCGCCATTTGCCTACAACCTGATGCGCAATCTCGAGCAGGTGGCCAACTGGCAAGTTGGCGGCAATCTGTTCGAACGGGTGCGTTTTGCGGTGGCGAGACAGCTGCCACAACGTCCGCTGTACGGTTCGGCGGCCGCTGCAGGCCATCAACCGGGCGGCGACTACCTGTTCGAACAACGCCAGCTCGACCAGTGACGGCCGACATGAAACATCCCGATTGCGGCCTGTTTTGTGACCAAGCGCGCAGAAAAGCCGTTTTATCGCTTGCGCCAAGGGTCCGCGGCATGGCCACATCGATCTGATAGGTCCACAATTTTGGCTCGTTTCAATTCATAAGAGGTTCTCGAATGAATCGCTCATCGCTTGCCCTGCTGGGCACCTGTCTGGCCGCTGCCGTCCTCACGCTCGATGTTCATGCACAAGACGTCGTGCTCAAAGGCTCTCAGGTCACGGAATCTGCATTGATCGATGCGCTGACTGTCGACGGTCCGAAAGGCCCGGACGGTGGCAAGACACGCGGCTTCCGGCCAGGAACCCGGTCGGCGGACACAGCGTCGGCAACGTCCAAGCCGGGCCCAGGCAAGGCGAGTCTGCTGATCACCTTTCCGACCAATTCATCGGATCTCAGTTCCGAGACCATGGCGACGCTCGACGTGTTGGCTCGCGCGCTGCAATCCGACGCCCTGGCCGGGTTCACGTTCAAGGTCGAGGGGCATGCCGATCCGCGCGGTGATTCGGCATTGAACCTGGCGCTGTCTCAGCAGCGCGCCCAATCGGTGGCCAACTATCTGGTCACCAAACATGCCATCCTGCCGGAGCGGCTGGAGGCCATCGGCAAGGGGTCGAGTGAACTGATGAACCGCAGCCGGGCCGATGCTCCTGAAAATCGACGCGTCACGATCGTCACCGTCAAGGGTTGATTCCGCGTCGATATCAGCGGCTCGACAGCGCCGGCATGAATGGCAAGGGCTGATTCGCGTCGGCCGATTGCACTGGGCGATCAATCCGGCAGACCTGTCGCGATCTGGTTGATTGCGGCCGTGGTGGGCGCGCTTGCACTCATGGCGGTGTTTGCCTGGTTCTGGCGGTCGGTTGATCAGCGAGTCGATGTTGTGCCGTCCGATCTGCCGCCCGCCGCCATCTCGATCGCAGCGCCGGAGCCCTCGCACCCGGTGATCGGCGTTCAAACCTATCAAGAGCTGCTCAGCAATCGCTCAAATGACTGGCGCCTGGCGCGGCTGGCCGAGAATCCGAAGATTCTGGTCATCGAATTTCCCAGCCTCGCCGCGCAGGGCCGGGCCTTGAACCGGCTCGCCGCGCTGATCGAAAAAAACAAGGCCCCGCGCGATCGTGTCCTCGGTGACGAAGGACTGGCCAAGTTTATCCAGCAGGGTGGTGATACGGCCGAGACCTTCTATTTCGGCCACGACTATCCGGCCGAGGCAGTGGCGCGCTTCTACACCTTGGCAGGCGCTCAGCAGATGCTGCTCAATGCCGACGAATTGCGGCTGGGCAACGAACTGCTGGCGGCCGGCGTGTTGAAAGAGGAAGCCGACAAGCTGGTTGCCAATCCCGATCGACAAGCGGTGGTCACCTTCACGGCCGAGCAGGCCGACGATCCGTTGACCAAAGCCAATGAAGCCGTCGATGCACAGCGCCGCGAGACGACTTTGCGCCACGAATTGAGCCACGGCGAATTTTTTACCAACGCGGCATATCGTGAACATTGCTGGAAATTCTGGCAGCAATTGTCCGACGCCGACCGCAGCCAACTGCGCAAGTTTCTCGCCGACCAGGGTTACGACCCGCGCAACGAGGAGGTCATGGTCAACGAAACCCAGGCGTATCTGATGCACACGCCAGATGCGCGGACGTTCAGTGCCGAGCAGCTCGGCATCTCGCCGGCCAAGTTGGCGAAGTGGCGGGTAACCTTCAACTTGCGCGTGCCGGTTTCGATCTTCACTTCAATCGAGCGATGACTCGACGCGTCAAACGCCGCCACCCCTTGGCTGAAAATCAGCGCACCACTTCGAACTCGACCAGGTCGGCGCCATACTCATCGATGCAGCGCTCACCGGCCGCACAGATCGGGCGTCCAGCGTAGATCGAGCTGCTACCGGGCTGCTTGCGCGCCAACGCCTCGGCCGCCGGCCCGGTGGGAAATTCGATCCAGTTGGAAAGCCGCTTGTTCCCCAGTGCGCTGAAATCGCGCGGGAATTTCGAGACGATGACCAGCAGTTGCGCCTTGCCCGGCGGTTCGGTGAGGATGATGACTTCCGATTGCCGGCCGGTTTTCGGATCTTTTTTTGCCTGCGGCAGCGTGATCGACTCCCCGGCGTTGATGGTATTGGTCGGTACCTGCTGGTTCGGAAAAAACAGGATCAGTTGGCCGTCGGGCGCATGCGACAACACGTAGTAGTAGCCGTCACGCGAGGAGTTGACGGTAAAAAACAGTTTGTCCTTGTCGATCCGCAGGCTGGTCTTGGTAGGTCTGGCCTCGACTGTGAAGCCTGGCGACTGCGCGGAAACAATTCGACGGAACTCATCGACCACCGTAAACGGTGCCGCAGGTGCCGCAATCGGCGGCTGAGCAACGACGGCGGTCGGTGCCGGCGCTGGCGTCGGTGTCGGTGTCGGAGTCGGAGTCGGCAGCGTCGACGGCTTGGCGGACGCAGCAGCCGTCGGCGCAGCAACCGGAGCAGGACGGGTAAACCACCACGCACCACCGGCAACCGCCAACCCGGCAACACCGAGACCGAGCGCGATCAGCTTGCCCGACCCGCCCGACGCTGCCGATGCGCCTTTCGCCGGCTGGCTGCTGCCAGGGCGTGTCGCGGGTGCGCCGCTTCGATCTGCTGCCAGACTGATCGATGGTGAGCCGCCGCTGGACGCCAGGACACCGCCGGCATCACGCATCAATGGTGCAAAACCCAGCTCGGCGCGGAAGGCGTCGATATCCTGCGTGCGCTCGGCCGGCTTGACCGTCAATGCACGATCGATGGCGCCCAGAAACGGCACGCTGTAACGACCAGCCGCCGCCTGCTGCAGCGGAACATATTGGTCGTTGAGCAGGCGGCCCACCGCAGCTGGCGGCTTCTTGCCGGTAATTGCAAAATACAACACCGCTGCCAAGGCATAGACGTCGGTCCACGGGCCCTGCTGCATGCCCGGCACCTCGGCATACTGTTCAAGCGGCGCATATCCGGGCTTGAGGATCACCGTCAGCGCCTGATTGGCATCGCCGATGACCCGCCGCGCGGCGCCGAAATCGAGCAGCAGCGGCCGCCCACTGCCCTCCAGCAGCAGGATGTTGTCGGGTGCGATGTCGCGGTGGTAACACTGCTTGCCGTGGATCACAGCCAGCGCCTGCGTGAGCGGATCGAGCAGGCCGAGCAGCCATGCTTCGTCGGGCGGTGCACCCATGTCACGCAACGTCTCCTTCAACGTCGGTCCGCGGTAGAACGGCATCACCATGTAGGCCGTCCCGTTGGCCTCCCAGAAGCGGTGGACCTTGACCAGCGACGGGTGATCGAACTGCGCCAGCAGCCGCGCTTCGTTGATAAAACTGTCGAGCCCTTTGCGGAAGGTTTCCTCGTCTTCGTCCGACAAGCTGCTGACCTGCATGCCACTGGTCCGCTCGGCCAGCGACGACGGCATGTATTCCTTCAGCGCGATCTGCCGCTGCAGCGAATGGTCGAGGGCCAGGTAGACGATGCCGAAGCCCCCTTCGCCCACGATCTCGGTCAGTTCGAATTCACCCAGATAGCTGCCGATCGGCAGCGCGTTGCCCTGGCCTTGCACGGCCGATGCCAGCGAGCCGGCGCTCAGGGTAGGCGCGTGGGGATCGTTGCTGTCCTGGGCCCGGCCTCCGGTGCGCACGGCTTCCGGTGCGGAGGGCGGGTCAGGCCGTAGCGGCACGCTGGGGTGCAGGACCGTCTGGTCGTCGTTCTTGTTGTCGTCGCTGGGCGGGCGGCTCATTGGGCGGCTTGACAGAAGAGCAAGGGATCCGATTATTGTCCCGCACCCTGGCGAATCGGCACACGGGGAAACTGCCCGTTGCCGATCGAGGCCGTCACAGCAAGTCAGCCGCCTGAACCGCCTGCAGAGTGATCTGGACGACGCCTTCGCGTTCGCGTGCTCGCAGCCACCACACGGCCGACTTCTTGACCGCCCACGGCTGATCGACACCACACAGCAATCGAGCCGCAGCCATGCCCAGCGTCGGCTGATGGCCGACCACCAGTACCGGCTCGCCAGCATCGGGCCAATTGGCGGCGACCAGCAGTTCGGCCACCCCTTGGTCGGGAGCTGCCGCGTCGCTGGTCTTGTACTTGCGCTGCAACGCACGCGCAGTCTGCTGGGCACGCAATGCAGGGCTGACCAGAACGCGTGTCGACGCAGCCAGGCGCTGGTTCAACCACTCGGCCATGCGCAGCGCCTGCCGCTCGCCTTTGGAGGTCAGCGCCCGATCGAGATCGATCTGCCCGGCTCGTTGAGGATGCGCTTCGGCATGGCGCCACAAGATCAAGTCCATCCGAGGCCCCGTTCAGAAGCGCTGCATCAGCGCCTGCTGCGCGCCCGGGCCGACCGGATCGATGCGCCGATAGTGGCCGTCGGGCTGCTGTTCCCATGAATCGAGCCGATCGCGCAGATAGGGCACCAGACATTCGTCGATGACACGCTGGCGCAGTTGCGGGTCGCGTACCGGCCAGGCCACCTCGATCCGCCTGAACATGTTGCGGCTCATCCAATCTGCGCTGGACAGATAGAGCATTTCGTCGTTCGCCGACTCACCCCAGCAGAAATAGATCACCCGCGTGTGCTCGAGAAATCGCCCGACCACCGAGCGCACGCGGATGTTGTCGGTCAGTCCGGCAACGCCCGGCGGCAGCATGCAGGCACCGCGAACGATCAGATCGATCGAGGCGCCGGCCTGCCCGGCGCGGATCAGCGCGTTGATCAGCGCGGCGTCGGTCAGGGCATTGACCTTGACCACCATTCGCGCCCGCTTGCCTCGCCCAGCGGCAGTGGCCACCTGGGCAATGTGCTGCAGCAATTTGCGGTGCAGCGTGAACGGCGCCTGCAACAAAACCCGCAAAGGCCGGGTTTTGCCAAGGCTTGCCAACTGCTGAAAAACCGCGTCGGCATCCGCCGTCAAATCGCTGTCGGCTGTCAACATCCCGATATCGGTATACAACTTTGACGTTTTGGGGTTGTAGTTGCCAGTCGAGAAATGACCGTAGCGGCGCATTCGCCGACCCCCCGGCGCTATTTCGCGGCGTGTTACCAGCAACAATTTGGCGTGAGTCTTCAAGCCGACGATGCCGTAGACCACTTGCGCGCCGACCGCCTCCAGCCGTTCGGCCCAGTTGATATTGGCTTCTTCGTCGAATCGGGCCTTCAGCTCGACAACCGCCATCACCTCCTTGCCGCGCCGCGCCGCTTCGATCAGCAGATCCATCAGTGGCGAATCACTGCCGGTCCGGTAGATCGTCTGCTTGATTGCCAGCACATCCGGGTCGAGCACCGCTTCGCGAAGAAACTGCACCACCGGCTCGAATGATTCGAACGGCTGATGCAGCAGGACGTCACGCTCGCGCAGACGGGCGAAAATCGACTCGCCCGGCGGCAGCGACCTTGTTGGCCAAGCCGGCTCGTAGGCCTTGAAATGCAGCGGCGTGGTGTCACCCGCCTCACCGGCGGGCAACGGGTCGTCCGCCTGATCGATCAACTGGTTGAGCCGGCCCAGGTTGACCGGTCCATTGACCCGATAAAGCGCCAATTCGGGCAGATCGAACTGCTTGAGGAGAAACTGCGACAACTCCGCCGGACAGGTACTGACCACCTCCATCCGGATCGCCTGGCCATAGTGCCGGGTCGTCAGACCCGAGCGCAATGCCTGGCGCAGATTGGCTACATCGGCCTCATCGACCTCCAGGTCGGAGTCGCGGGTCACCCGGAACTGCGAAAAAGCTTCGACCTCGCGCCCGTGAAACAACTCGCCCAGATGAGCCCGGATGACGCTTGTCAACAGCACGAAGATCTGTCGGCCACCCGCCAGTTGATCGGGCAGCCGGATCACCCTGGGCAGCACACGCGGCACCTTGACGATGGCGATGGTGTTGTGTCGGCCGAACGCATCCTTGCCGCCGAGCCTGGCAATGAAATTCAAGGACTTGTTGGCAACCTGCGGAAACGGATGCGCCGGATCGAGCCCCACCGGGACCAGCAACGGCCGTACCTGTCGATTGAAAAATTGATCGACCCAGGCTCGCTGCGCCGGGTTTCGATCGGCATGGTTCAGGATCACGACATCGCGGCGCTGCAGCAGCGGCATGACCTCGTCGTTGAAGACCTTGTACTGGTCGTCGATCAGCGCGTGCGCTTCGGCGGCAATCGCTTCGAGTTCGCCGCTCGACGCCTGGGAACCTGGCAGCCGCGCCGCCTCCAGATAATCGGCAAAACGGACCTCGAAAAACTCGTCCATGTTCGACGACACGATGCACACATAGCGCAAACGCTCGAGCACCGGAACATCGTCGCGGCAGGCCTGAGCCAGCACCCGGCGGTTGAATTCGAGAATGGCCCGCTCGCGATTGAGCAAGGGCGGCAAATCAACGTTGGCATCGGCCGCCGCGGCCTGGTTCAGTCGTCCAACTTGGGCATCGGGGGTCATCCCTGCAGTTTATGAAGGTTTGACGACAGGACGATGACAATCGCTGCGATTGGCGCCTCGGCCCCAGCCAACCGGCAGACAGTGCGGTCGATCAGCCCTTTTGACGGCTCAATGCCAGTTGCTTCTCAAGCGCTTCGAGAGGCATCACGCCCGGCACCCGTTTGCCGTCTTCAAAGACCAGCGCCGGCGTGCCATTGATCCGGTGCCGACGGCCCAGTTCGGTATTGCGCTGAAGCACCGACGCGTCGCATTCACCGGCCGCCTTGGCCGGCGCGACACCTTCGACCATCCAGGCGCGCCAGGCCTTGCCACTGTCCTTGGCGCACCAGATATTGCGGCTCTTGTCGGCTGAATCGTTGCCCAGGATCGGATACAGATAGGTGTAGACGGTAACGTCCTTGGCCTGCAGCAGATCGCGTTCGAACTTCTTGCAATAACCACAATTCGGATCGGCAAAGACCACCAGCTTGCGGCTGCCATTGCCCTGCTTGACGACGATGGCATCCTTCAGCGGCAAGCTGGCCACATCGATCGCATTGAGCTTGTCGAGCCGCGCTTCGGTCAGATTGACGCGAGTCTTGGTGTCGACCATCACGCCTTCGATCAGATAGTTGCCCTGTTCGTCCGAATAGAAGATGGTGTTGCCGACCCGAACCTCATAGAGGCCCGGCACCGGTGTCTTGGCGACTTCGTCGATCTTCGGAAAATCCGGAAAACGCTCGGCAAAAGCCTTCTTGATCACGGCTTCCTGGGCCAGCAACGGTTGCACCGCCAACAAGCCGGCAACACATAACAGCCCGGCAGACAGGCCACGCAAGACACGAGTTTTCATTCGAGACACCTTTCGTCCAGGCCCGCAGACCGCAGCCTCGATTGTCGCGATTTTCGGGCAACGTCCCGGCAAGCCGGGTTATTTATCGCGATCGATCGTCCAGCGCCCGCTCGGCCAGCCATCGCTTCAGTGGTGTCAGGCGATTCACCAGATCCATGCCGCGGTTGCGCAACTCGCGCAAGGAGGGATCGGGGTGAGCAAACAGGTTCAGCAGGCCATCGGTCATCTGGCTCATAGCCCAGGTCGGTGCGGCGCGCTCACGCACATAACGACGCAGCAGCTTGTCATCGCCGAGTGACCGCCAAGGCTCGCGTTGCGCGATGACACGGGCCAGCGCCAGCACATCGCCCAGGCCGAGATTCAGTCCCTGGCCGGCCAGCGGATGAACGACATGTGCGGCATCGCCCAACAAGACCCAGCCTGGCCCGCTCCAGCTCCGGGCAACAGCGTGGCTGAGCGGCCAGCTGGCGCGCTCGCTGGCCAGCCGCAGCGGCTCACCTGCAATATCGGCGAGCCGCGCCGCAAAGCCGGTTTCGTCGAGTTGCATCAGCTCGTCTTTTTGCAGATCCGGCATCGACCAGACGATGGCATACGACCGCGCCGGCTCGGGCAGGTCGAACGGCAGCAATGCCAGCACGTCTGGCGCTCTGAACCATTGCCGCGCACGACCCTGGTGTGCCGATTCGGCCACCACCCGGGCAGCAATCGCGCTGTGGCCGTAGGCCCGTTTATCCAGGGCCACTCCGAGTCCGCCGCGAGTGTGCGAATACTTGCCCTCGCACACGGCAATCAATGCGGCTGTCGGCGCGCCTGCACCCGCGTCCTCGGTCACCTGTTCGACATGCGGCGAATGACGCAACGCCGACGCCAGCGCTGATTCGAGTGCCGGCGCGTCGACGATCCAGGCCAGCTCGCTCAAACGCTGCTGCCAGGCGGTGAATTCGAGCATCGACCCCGCTGCATCGCCTTGCACCACCATCTCGCGAACCGGCGTCCGGCAGCCGGGAGGCAGGTTGTCCCAGACCTTCAGTTGCTGCAGCAGGCCAAGTGACGCCGCATTGAGGGCAAAAGCGCGAACGTCGGGAGCGGCCTGGACATTGGTCGACGGATCAGACCGCAGGCGCACCGCCAGCCCGATCCGCGCCAGCGCCAGCGCCAGCGACGAACCCACGATGCCGGCTCCGCGCACCTCCACATCACACTGCTTCATCGACGGGCATTCTAGGTTCTGCCGCAGACGTCCGAGCAACCTTCGGTGTGCGCCGGCATCCGCCGCTCGCCAGGGAAACCCAGCAAGCCGACGGCGCCGATCGGCAGTCAGCGTTCAGGCAGCGGAATGAACTCGGTTTCGCCCGGCACCATGCCCATTTTTTGTGCCGCCCAATCGCTTTTTGCGCGATCGATCCGCTGGCGGCTGCTGCTGACGAAATTCCACCAGATGTGCCGATGCCCGAGAGGTGCGCCGCCGATCAGCACCACCCGGCTGCCGGCCTGCGAGCGCAGACCGGGGCTGCTGGCCGGCTCGAGCACCGCCATCGAATGCGCAGCCAGATCGACACCATCAACCGATAGATCACCGTCGACCACATACAAGGCTCGCTCCTCGGCCTGCGCGGACATCACCATCGAGCCACCGGCGGCCAGTTGAAGATCGAGGTAGATCGTTGACGACACGGTCCTGACCGGCGAGACGACACCGAAGGCCTCGCCGATCAAGACCCGCACCCGGCCGCCACCGACCTGCAACTCAGGGATCGAAGCCGCCGGCGTGTGCTGGAACGAGCACGGATCCTCTTCATGCGCCTGCGGCAGCGCGGCCCATAACTGCAGGCCATGGATGGTGTGCGTGCGGTCGCGCAGATCGTCAGGCGTGCGTTCGGAATGAACGATGCCGCTGCCCGCAGTCATCCAGTTGATTGCGCCGGGCTCGATTCGCTGGGCGACGCCGGTCGAATCGCGGTGCATCATCGCGCCATCGAACAGGTAGGTCACCGTCGCCAAGCCGATATGGGGATGCGGCCGCACGTCGTGGTTGTCATCCGGTTGCGCGGTGATCGGCCCGAAATGGTCGAAGAACACGAACGGGCCGACCGCTTGGCGCTGCGCGGCAGGCAACAGGCGACGGACGACGAAACCGCCTCCCAGGTCCTTCGAATGTGGCGAGAGTCGGATCAGGTCGGTCACCACGTTGCTCCAAGTAGCGTCAGCGGCCGGCGGCCGCCTAAAATCGTCGTTTTCCCCATGACCAGCGAAGGTAAGCAATGAGCCTGCAATGTGGCATCGTCGGACTGCCCAATGTCGGCAAGTCCACCCTTTTCAATGCGCTGACAAAGGCCGGCATCGCCGCCGAGAATTATCCGTTCTGCACCATCGAGCCCAATGTCGGGGTGGTCGAATTGCCCGATTCGAGGCTGCAGGCGCTGGCGAAAATCGTCGAGCCCGAACGCATCGTACCGGCGATCGTCGAGTTCGTCGACATCGCCGGTCTGGTCGCCGGCGCCAGCAAGGGGGAGGGCCTGGGCAACCAGTTTCTCGCCCACATTCGTGAGACCGACGCCATCATCAATGTCGTTCGCTGCTTCGACGACGAAAACGTGATTCACGTGGCTGGCAAGGTCGACCCCATTTCCGATATCGAGGTCATTCAGACCGAGTTGTGCCTGGCCGATCTGGCAACCGTCGACAAGGTGCTGCATCGCTCGTTGAAAGCCGCCCGATCGGGCAACGACAAGGAAGCCGCCCGGTTGGTCGACGTACTGCAGAAATGCCAGGCCGCACTGAACCAGGCGCTGCCGGTGCGCAGCATCCCGTTCAGCAAGGAAGAGCATCTGGTGCTCAAGCCGATGTGCCTGATCACGGCCAAGCCGGCCATGTTTGTCGGCAACGTCGATGAGAGCGGCTTCGAGAACAACGCCTACCTCGACCAGCTGAACGATTACGCGAAGCGGCAGAACGCGCCGGTGGTGGCGATCTGCGCCAAAACCGAAGCCGAACTCGCCGACATGGACGACGAAGACCGGCTGCTTTTCCTGCGCGAGATGGGCCAGGACGAACCGGGCCTCAATCGCCTGATTCGTGCCGCCTTCAAGCTGCTTGGGCTGCAGACGTATTTCACCGCAGGCGTCAAGGAAGTGCGGGCGTGGACGATCCATGTCGGCGACAGCGCGCCGCAGGCGGCCGGGGTCATCCATACCGATTTCGAACGCGGCTTCATCCGCGCGCAGACCATTGCCTTCGATGATTTCGTCAATCATCGCGGTGAACACGGCGCCAAGGAGGCGGGCAAGATGCGCGCCGAAGGCAAGGAATACATTGTCAAGGACGGCGACGTCTTGAATTTCCTGTTCAACGTCTGATCGCCGGGCGTTCAAGTTCCCCGGTCATGCACGCCCTCGCCGGAGGATCGAAGCGACTGCCGCCGTTCGCCGCGCTGCCGACGCCGCATGCGGCAGCGGTGACGGCAGGCAGCATGTTGCTGGTCGGTCTGCTCTACAGGCAACTGACGGTCGCACTGAACCACCCTTCCCCGTTGGACCCGGTGGCCGGCCTGGCCCTGGTCTTCATGGTTGGCCAGCGCAAAAGCGGCTTCATCGGAGTGGCGATCGGTGCGCTGCTGCTGCAGCTGTCGATGATCTGGCTGGGTCTGATCGAAAACACGAGCATCGGCGCTGCTGTCGGCATCGCCGCTGCAACGCTGGCGCAGGCATGGTCCGGCGCCCGCCTGGTCGAACGCTTCGCCGACCAGCCGCTGATCCTGACCGAACCGCGCGACATCACGCTGTTTTTTGGCCTGGGCGGCTTTGTTGCGACCAGCATTGGCGCCACCGTCGCCGTGTGGTCGTTGAACCTGGCGCAGACGCTCGGAGCTCAGCAGCTGATGTTGAGCTGGCTGAACTGGTGGACGGCGCAATCATTGGGTGTGCTGTTGGTCGCGCCGATCGCTTTGACCATGATCGGGCAACCACGCAGCGAATGGGCGCCTCGCCGGGCGGTCATCGGAATCAGCCTGCTGACGCTGCTGGCCCTGTTGACAGTCGGCGCTGTGCAGATCAAGCGCCTCGAAGACGCTCGAATCAAGTTCGATTTCGAACGCGAAGCCATGAACGCAGCGGCCTTGCTTGATCTCCAACTGCAGCGGCCACTGTTCGCGCTGGAGGCGATGCGCAGTGTCTTCGTTGCGTCGGACAAGATCACCCAGCAGGAATGGCGCCGGGCAACCGAATCCTGGCTTCAGTCACCCACCCATATCCAAGCCATCGGCTGGGGCCAATTTGTCAGATTCGATGCCATCGCCGCGCTCGAAGACGAGGCTCGCGCGGATGGCATGCCCGGCTACACGGTTCGAGATCGGGTGGATTCCAACGAACAAGTCTTGCGCCGATCGACTGGCAACGTGGTGGCGATCAAGTATCTCGAGCCCCCGGCCGGCAATGCGGCCGCGCTGGGCATCAATGCCTTGTCGGTTCCGCAGGCACGCGACGCGATCGAGCGAACAATCCGGTCGGATCGGGCCGCGGCGACCGGTGGTTTCAAACTGTATGGGGATACCACCCGGCAAATCGGCATCATCGTCTACCGGGCCTTGTTCGACGGTATGCCAACGGACCCGTCGGCGCGCCGGAGGGACTTCCGTGGCGCCGTGTTTGTCACCCTCAAGATGGATGAGCTGCTGAATTCGGCTTTTGCAGGCCTGCCTGCTGAGCTGTCGGTCTGTGTATTCGATAACGCCATCTTGAACACCCCGGTGCGCCTGACTGGCCCGGAAGGTTGCGAGCTTCGCACCGAGTCGCTGGGTTGGGATAAACCGATTGCCTTCGCTGATCGCAATTGGACGATTCGCATGGTGCCGTCCGGTGCGGCCATGACGGGACGTCGCCTCAGCCATGACTGGATCGCTTCGCTGGTCGGCATCGTACTCAGCGCGATGTTCGGCGCACTGCTGCTCGGCATGACCGGCCGGGCCAGGCGCATCGAAGCGGCGGTAGCCGATCGCACGACAGCACTGGTCGAGGAGGTCCGCGAGCGGGAACAAGCCGAGGCCGCCATGCGCGAAAGCGAGCAGCGCTTCCGCAATATCTTCAACAACGTCCCGATCGGCGTCGTCTACACCGACCTCGATGGACACCTGCAACATGTCAATCCGCAGTTCAGCAAGCTGACTGGCTACAGCAACGAAGAATTGCTGCGCATGGATCTTTTCGACTACCTGCACGAAGACGATGTCGGCGTCGAACGCCGCTCGACACGACAGTTGCTGGATGGCGAGATCGCGATGCATCGCGGCCACTGCCGTGTCATTCGCAAGAGTGGGGAGCTGGTCTGGGTGCAATCGAGCCTGACCCTGCTTCGCGACAGCAATGGTCAGCCGCGTCGCCTGGTCGGCGTGATGGAAGATATTACCGAGCACCTGCAACTGGTCGAGGCTGAACGGGCGCGTGAGCAGGCGGTGTCGGCCAATCTCGCAAAAAACGAATTCTTGTCGCGCATGAGCCATGAATTGCGCACCCCGCTCAACGCCATCCTGGGTTTTGCCCAGTTGCTCGAACTGGACGACCGCACACCGTTGACGATCGGTCAGCGCCCTTGGGTGACGCAGATCCAGCAAGCCGGCTGGCACCTGCTGGACATGATCAACGACGTGCTCGATTTGTCGCGAATCGAATCCGGAAATGTGCGATTGCAACCGGAGAACCTCGATCTGGAGTCGCTCGTCGATGCGTCGGTTTCGTTGGTCGAAGGCGACGCAGCCAAGCGAGGCATCGTCATCAATCGCGATTTCGAGACCGCATCGGTGGCGGTCGTCGGTGACCTGACACGGGTCAAGCAGATCCTGATCAACCTGTTGTCGAATGCCGTCAAATACAACATCGACTACGGCAAGATCGATATTTCGACCCGCCAAGAGGCGACCCACGTCACGCTGGAGGTGCGCGATAGCGGGCTGGGAATGACGGCCGAGCAGTTGAACGGCCTGTTCCAGCCATTCAACCGGCTCGGTCGCGAACGCTCGAATCTTGAAGGCACGGGGATCGGGCTGGTCATCTCGAAGCGGCTCGCCGAGTGGATGGGTGGCAATCTGCGCGCCGAAAGCACGGCCGGCACCGGTTCGTCGTTCATCCTGCGGCTGCCGCTGGCCAGTGCAGCGGACACGGTGCGCCAAGATCTGGACGCCCCCAGCGCGACGCCATTTGTCTACCACCGCCGGTTGGTGCACTACGTCGAGGACAACGAAACCAACATCGAGGTGATGCGCGGCATGTTGGCGCGGCGACCCCAGGTCGAGATGACCGTGTCGATGACGGGACTTCAAGCGATTGCCGCGGTGCGCAGAGAAATGCCTGATGTGGTTCTGCTCGACATGAACCTGCCCGATATCGATGGTCTGGACCTGCTGCGCCACATCAAGACCGATCCGGCGACCGCGGCCATTCCGGTGATCGTCGTGTCGGCCGATGCACTGAGCGCGCAGGTCGACCTGGCGCTCGCCGAAGGGGCATTGCGCTATCTGACCAAGCCGGTCAGCGTCGGCGAGTTGCTGAGGGTTCTCGACGAGGTGCTCGACCAGGCGGTCTCGCGTTTCATCTGACTTCGGATGACCGGACCACTCGTATCATCGCTGTCGGTTGTTCTTCCCGTCCTCGACGAAGAGGCGGCCATTGCCGCGACGCTGGCTTCGTTGAACGCGTTGCGCCAGGCGACGCTGCCCACCGGCTCGGCAGCCATCGAGCTGATCGTGGTCGATGGCGGCAGTCGCGACGCCACGGTCGCGCTGGCACGCGCTGGCGCCGATCGAGTCGTGGTATCTGCCCGTGGCCGAGGCCACCAACTCAATACCGGCGCCGCACTGGCGATCGGCGATGTGCTGCTGTTCCTGCATGCCGATACGAGCCTGCCGCCCGATGCATTCCAGTTGGTGATCCAGGCGCTGCAACAGAACCCCAGCGCTCGTTGGGGCCGCTTCGACGTGCGAATCAGCGGGCGGTCCCGCATGTTCCCCGTCATTGCTGCCTTGATGAACCGACGCTCGGCATGGACTGGCATCGCGACCGGAGACCAGGCCATCTTCGTTCGGCGAGACAGCTTCGCCGCGGTCGGTGGCTTCCCCGAGCAGCCGCTGATGGAAGACATCGAGCTGTCGCAACGCCTGCTGCGCTTGCCCGACGGTCGACCGCTGCGGCTGCGCCAACCGGTCACCACCTCCGGGCGGCGCTGGGAATCCCGCGGGGTCTGGACGACGATCTGGCTGATGTGGCGCTTGCGCTGGCGTTACTGGCGAGGCGAGTCGCCCGAGGTGCTGGCCGACGCCTATCGCTGACGAGGCAAGAGCTGGCCGACAATGGCGGCTGAAACTCACGCCAGGAGCACACCATGTTGGCCATCATCGGAGGCACCGGCATTTACGACCTGCCGGGAATGGTTGTCACCGACGAACTGTTGGCCGACACGCCGTTCGGCATGCCCTCAGGTGCCATCCTGCGCGGGCGCTACGGCGATCACGAGCTGCTTTTTCTGGCTCGCCACGGCGCAGGCCACCGCTTGTTGCCACACGAAGTCAACTACCGGGCGAACATCTTTGCGCTCAAACGCGCGGGTGCCACTCAGATTCTCGGCTTTTCGGCAGTCGGCAGCCTGGCCGAAGAGATCGAGCCCGGCGATTTTGCGATGCCCAATCAATATTTCGACTGGACCCGCGGGCGCCGTGAGCTCAGCTTTTTCGGGCACGGCGTCGCCGCTCACGTGTCGACTGCACAACCGGTGAGCGGCAGTCTGGTCAATTGGGTCGCAGAACACGCCGCGCTCAAAGGGTTTCGACTGCATCGCGACGTCACGTATGCCTGTGTCGAGGGTCCCCGGCTGGGCACCCGGGCCGAAAGCCTGTTCATGCGCCAGGCGGGCTGTCAGCTGGTGGGCATGACCAACGTGCCAGAAGTCTTTCTGGCCAGAGAAGCGCAGATCTGCTACGCAACGGTCGGTATCGTCACCGATTACGACTGCTGGATGGAAGACGCCAGCCGCCATGTCACGGTGTCGTCGATCTTCGCCCTTTATGCCGAAGCCGTCGCCCGCGCCCGCGACTTGCTGGAGCATCTTCTGGCCAGCCCGGCACCCGAAGCGGAACCCGAGATCCGAACCGCACTCCAATATTCAATGCTGACACCCGACAACGCCTTGAACGTTGAGCAATTCGATTGGGTGTCGATTCTGCGACGCTGAGCCTGAACGGCACCTCAGCAGGCAAATCAGCACTCTCTATCGTCGAGTGCTAAAATGAGGGAACTGAAAGGAGGTTCGTCCTGTCTATGACTACCATGAACCTGTCGAAACTGTCTTCTCCCGCCGGCCCCGTGAACGGCGCTGGCGGTCCGCGATCCGTGGGCGATGGTTCCCTCACTGGGCAACCTCGACGCCTATATCAGCGCCGCCAACCGCATCCCGATGCTGACCCCGAACAGGAGTTGAGCCTGGGCCGCAGGCTGCGCGCCGATGGCGATCTGCAGGCAGCCGGTCAGCTGGTGCTCTCGCACCTGCGGCTGGTCGTGTCCATCTCGCGCCAGTACCTGGGTTACGGTTTGCCTCACGGTGACCTGATCCAGGAAGGCAACGTCGGCTTGATGAAAGCCGTCAAGCGCTTCGACCCCGAGCAGGGGGTTCGTCTGGTCAGTTATGCGATGCACTGGATCAAGGCCGAAATCCATGAGTACATCCTGAAAAACTGGCGCATGGTCAAGGTTGCGACGACCAAGGCACAGCGCAAGCTGTTTTTCAATCTGCGCTCGATGAAGCAGAACCTGAAAAGCGATGCGATCGACGCCGACACCCACCGCAGCACGTTGACGCAGGCAGAGGTCGACAATGTCGCCGCGACGTTGAACGTCAAGCGCGAAGAGGTGCTGGAAATGGAAACCCGCTTGTCGGGCGGCGATGTGGCGCTTGAGCCGTTGAACGACGATTCCGAGGAGTCCTACGCGCCGATTGCCTATTTGGCTGACAGCCACCATGAGCCGACCGAGGTCATCGAGTCGCAGCATCGCGACTGGCTGGCCAGTGACGGCATCTCGATGGCGCTCGATGTGCTGGACGAGCGCAGCCGGCGCATCGTCGAAGAGCGCTGGTTGAAGGTGAACGACGACAACAGCGGTGGCATGACGCTGCACGATCTGGCCGGCGAATACGGCGTCAGCGCAGAACGGATCCGCCAGATCGAGGTGGCGGCGATGAAGAAGATGCGCAAGGCGCTGGCTGCGACAACCTGAGCCCTGTTTCTGAAGCATCGACCCGGCCGGCGCCAAACGCCTGCCGGGTTTTTTTCGTGTCGATGTGCTTGTCGGCAGCGCGCGGATTCAGCCCGCGAGCAGCGCCTTCAAATCACTGGCCAGCGCCTGCCCCCCGCCCGCGGCGTCGTAGCGAACGAACAGGCGGATCCTGCCCGTGGTGTCGAACACATACGATCCAGCGGTGTGATCGACGGTATAACTGCCTTCCGACTTGGCGGGCACCTTCGCAAAAAAGATCTTGAATTCCTTGGCCAGCGCGGCCAGCTGCTCGGGCGTGCCGCGCAGCGCCACGAAGCTTGGATCGAAGCTCGACATGTACGCCTTCAAGATCTCCGGCGTGTCGCGCTCCGGGTCGACAGTGACGAAAATCCCCTGCACCTTGTCGCCGTCCGCACCCAGGGATTTCTTGACCTGAGCCAACTCGGCCATCGTGGTCGGGCATACATCGGGACAATGTGTATAGCCGAAGAACACGACGATCAATTTGCCCTTGAATTCGCCCAGAGCTGCGCGGCTTGCCGTCGATGTCGGGCAGATCGAGGCGGCGCGCATAGTCGGCGCCGGTGATGTCGACGCCCTTGAACGAAGGCGTGCTGCTGACGCCCAATCCCAGACGTTCACAGCCGGCCAGCGCGACGGCAGCACTGAGCAGCAGCAGGCGTCGCCGGCCGATCGGAACCGCAGCGAATGATGATGTCAGCGTCAAAGTAGCGGATCGATGTAATGGTCGACCAGCAGTGCCGCGAACAACAGGGCGAGGTGGACGATCGAGAATTTGAAGGTGGCACGCGCCAGTTGATCCGAGTAGCGGCGCCAGAGCCTCCAGGCGTAGCCTGAAAACATGCCACCCAACGTGATGGCCGCTGCCAGATAGATCGGCCCGCTCATGCCGGTGACGAATGGCAGCAAGGTCGCAGCAAACAGGATCAGCGTGTAGAGCAGCACCTGCAGCCGTGTGAATTCGGAGCCGTGGGTGACCGGCAGCATCGGCAGGCCGGCACGGCGATAGTCCTCGACGCGGTACAGGGCCAAGGCCCAGAAATGTGGTGGCGTCCACAAGAAGATGATCAAGCACAACATCAGGGCTTCGGCACCGACTTCGCCGCGCATCGCGGCCCAGCCGAGCACCGGTGGCATCGCGCCGGATGCGCCGCCGATCACGATATTCTGTGGCGTCGACGGCTTGAGCAGTACCGTGTAGACCATCGCATAACCGATGAAGGTGGCAAAGGTCAGCCACATGGTCAGTGAATTGACCCAGATGTACAGCACCGCACTGCCGGCCGCGCACAAGGTGGCTGAAAATGCCAGCGTCCAGCCGTCGGTCAACTCACCTTTGGCGGTCGGCCGCCACGCCGTTCGGGCCATCTTGGCATCGATGCGCTGCTCGACCAGACAATTGAATGCCGCGGCAGCGGCGGCAACCAGCCAGATACCGACGGTTGCGGCGAACAGGGTCTTCAGCTCGGGCAGGCCCGGAACAGCCAGCAACATGCCGATCACCGCGCAGAACACGATCAGCTGCACCACACGCGGCTTGGTCAACGCGTAGTACTGGCTCAGACGCGGCAGCCGTGCCGTGGGCGTGATCGATGTGCTGAGGGATTCGGCCATGAATTCAGGTGCAGCCGTCATTTTACGAGTTCGATGTCGTCGAAGCCCTGGCCATCGCGACCGCCTGGCCGCCCAACCCGTCTGATCAGTTGATCCGGGCCGGCTTGCCGGGCTTGTACCCAGGCGATTGTCAGCGCCGTGATCAGCGCCGCCGCGCCGCCGGTGTGGGCCAACGCGGCGACGATCGGCCAATCGAGAACCACGTTGCTCAGGCCACTCACGAACTGCCACGCGGCCATGCCGGCAAACAACCGTGCCCAGCCCCGGGAGCGGGCACTGCCATCGCTCAAAAGCCGCCAGGCCAGCAAGCCCAGCGCAGCAAAAACGACCGCCGCGCCGATCCGATGAACCAGGTGGATCGCGGTCAGCGCCTCGAACGGCAGGAAAGCACCGTCGCGGCCGATGCCGAGCGGACGCAGCAGCGCGAAGGCGTGCTCGAAATCCATCGCCGGCCACCATTGGCCCTGGCAGGTTGGAAAATCGCGACAGGCCAGCACCGCATAGTTGGTGCTGACCCAGCCGCCCAATGCGGTCTGCAAAACGGCGAGTCCCAGCACCAAGCCCAGACCTCGATGCAAGGCAGGACTGACCGACCAAGGGATCGGTCGATAAGCCTGGCTCTGGATCGCCAACAGCATCAGCAGGCCGATACCGCCCAGCAAATGCAGCGTGACGATTGCCGGGTACAGCTTCATCGTCACTGTCAACGCGCCGAACGCGCCTTGCAGGCAAACCCAGGCCAGCGTGAATGTCGCCCACCACGGCGACACCGGCAAGCGGTCGCGGCGGGCGGCCAGCCAACTGGCCGCAGCCAACACCGCGATCAGCAGGCCGACACCGGTGGCGAAGTAGCGATGGATCATCTCGACCCAAGCCTTGCCGTGTGTCACCGGGCCGGTGGGCATGGCCTGCTGGGCGGCGTCGATCTGCTGGCGGGCCCCGACCGGGCTCGCGCTGCCGTAGCACCCAGGCCAGTCGGGACAGCCAAGCCCCGAATCGGTGAGTCGGGTGAATGCGCCGAAGACGACCAGATCGAAGGTCAGGAACAAGGTCAGCAGGCTCAGCGCGTACAGGCGACTTCTGGAATCGCCGCCACGATGGCGAACCCAGACCCAAGCCAACGGACCGAGCGCCAGCACGACGCCGAACAACGCCATCTGCAACAGAGGCGCCAGGTCGACCAACGATTGCGAGCTTGCCATCGTCAACGGCCGGGTTGGTCCCAGGAGGCCGACGCGCGAAGCAGGCGCTCGACATCGCGCTTGAACCGCGCCGGTTCCGGGTCGACCGGCGCGCGCATCATCCACTGGCCCATGGGATCGACCAGATAGACGTGGTCTTCGAGCGAACGACCGGCTGCCGGCGCCAGCCACGCCGATATCGCCTGCGTGTTGGTCAGCAACGCGGTGGCGCCGGTTGCGGCCAGCAATTCGGCAGCGGGCTGGTTTCCATCGACGACCAACCACAACTTGTCGACCCGATCCTTTTCGCGGCCGAGTGTCTCGCGAAGCTGGCGGATCAAGACCAGGTTCTTGCTGCAACGGTCGTTGCATGCCGCCTTCGCGACCGTCACCAGCAGCCACTGGCCGTGCAGGCTGCGCGCAGCGACGGGTCCGCCACTGACATCGGTCAACGCCAGCGCCGTCGGGATTTCGCGCGGCGGCGTGATCAGCTCGGCATAGTTGGTGCGGGTTTGCGGCCGGATCACGTAGTAGGTGAAATACGATGCCAGAACCGGCGCGGCGCACACTGCCATCACCGCCAACATTTTCCAGCGCCCCGACGACGCCCGGCGCGCGAGATCGGCCGGCTCGACGTCGGGGAGCGGCAAGCTGTGAACCGTCATTCCCAGGGGTGAAGCAGCGGGCAGATCAGTCTGTTTCACGTTGGGCAGGCCACCTCGGGCGAATGATTTGAAACCAGCCATAAAGACCGACGACAAGCGCGCAGAGGGCCATCCATTGAAAGGCGTAGCCCTGATGCTTCCGGATGTCGGATGCCGGCGCCGTCCACTGGCGCAGCAGGCCGTCCGCCCCACTCGACGGGTCTTCGGTCTGCAGGATCGACATCGGCAACACCGGTTGCGCCAGCTCGTGCGCCGATGCATCGAGATCGAGATTTTGCCGGATCGGCCCGTTGTCATCGGCGGCGAACTGGAACAGCCGTGCTGGCGGCGGGGCGACACGCCCGGCCACGTCGACGACTCCCGCCGGAGTCGGGATCGCGGGCAAACGGGTCCTGACGTCGTTGTCGCGCGCGATCCAGCCGCGTTGCACCCAGATCACCAACCCCTGCAGCTTGGCGGCCGGAGCATCCGGATCATGCAACCGCAAGGGTGTAAGGACAAAAAAACCCGGCCTCCCGTTCATCTGCCGGTTATCGAGAAAAACGGTTGCCGATGCAAGCCACTCGCCACGCAGCTTGACCCGGCGCTGATATTGCCCTGGCGCATCGGCCGGATCGCGGGCCAACAGGCGCTGCGGCAACACTGGCAGCGCCGAACGCGCTTCGATCTGCTGCTGCAACGCCTGTTTCTGTGCCGCCCGGTCAAGCTGCCAAAGCCCCAGGCGGAAACTCAACGCAGCGAGGGAAACGGCGGCTACCAGCAGCAAAACCGACCGGACTTCAAGGTGCCTGGGCCTCATTGCCGACCTGGTCGTCAAAACCTTGCCATTCAAACGGTTGCCGTGCGACCGATAATCTGCAGCCATGACGTATCTGGTTGCACTCGCCTTCGTTGCGATCCTGGGCGCCCTTGCCTATGCGGGCGTGTCAATGGTGCGAGATAGCCGCGACACCAAGTCGAAAACGCCGAACATGATGCGCGCGCTGGCCTTTCGGGTCGGCATCTCGGTGCTGTTGTTCCTGTGTCTGCTGGTGAGTTACCAGTTGGGATGGATCCAGCCGACCGGCATCCCGCTGCGCTGACGCGGTCGCAGCGCGGCAGCGCCCACCCAGGTTGCCGCACCACGAGTCGAAAAGGCCGCTGGCGCGGCCCTGGCCTTCTGAGAATCGGACAGCCGACAGCCAGCAGCCGGTCTACAACCAATACACCACCACATAAAGTCCCAGCCAGACCACGTCGACGAAGTGCCAATACCAGGCGGCGCCTTCGAAACCGAAATGCCGCTCAGGCGTGAAATGCCCCTTCTGCAGCCGCAGCGTGATGAACAGAAGCATCAACATGCCGACGAAAACATGGAAGCCATGGAAGCCGGTCAACATGAAGAAGGTCGACCCGAAAACGCCCGAACTCAGCTTCAGGTTGAGCTCGCTGTAGGCATGGCTGTATTCGTAGCCCTGCACAAACAAGAAGGTCAGCCCGAGCAAAACCGTCACCCACATGAAGCCGATGGTCTTCGCGCGGTGGCCGGCAAGCAACGCATGATGGGCAATCGTCAGCGTCACGCCCGAAGTGAGCAACAAGGCGGTATTGATGGTCGGCAGCGGCCACGGTCCCATGGTCTGGAACGGCTCGACGATGCCGGCTGGCGATGCGGTGGCGCCGACGCCCGAGCTTGGCCAGACGGCCTTGAAGTCCGGCCAGAGGATGGCGTTGTCGAGGCTGCCCAAGTTGGGAATTGCATGCAGCCGGGTCCAGTACAGGGCGCCGAAAAATGCGCCGAAGAACATCACCTCGGAGAAGATGAACCAGCTCATGCTCCAGCGGAAAGAGACGTCGATGCGGTCGCTGTACAAGCCGCCTTCGCTCTCGCGGATCGCGGTGCGGAACCAGGCCTGCAACACGGCTGCCCATAACACCAGCCCGCCAAGCAACGACCAGGCGCCCCAGCCCGCCCCGTTGACCCACTGGCCAGCGCCAAGAATCACGAAGAACAATCCGGTCGATGCCAGCACCGGATAGCTCGATGGCGACGGAACGAAGTAGTACGGAGCCTTCGTTGCCGAATGCCCTGGGTGCGCCGTTACCGACATGTTTTCTCCTGAAAGTCTGAAACCCGCCAAACGCAGCTGTACCCTTGCGGCGACGGTGTGCGATCGTCAATGTGGACGAGGATCGGCGTGCCGATTCAACCAGCCACCCCACTGGACAAGACCCAATTCACCACCAGCAGCAGCAAGCCGATGAACATCAGGGCGCTCGCCACCGCGGCAATCACCAGATGCAGCGGATTCAGCTGCTTGATATCCTTCTCGTGATCGACCGACTTGCGAACGCCGAAAAACGACCACGCGACCGCCTTCATCGTCTGCCCGAACGACATCTTGCGGCGCACCGCCGAACGCAGGTCGCCACCCGGTGCATTCATGAGCCGATTCCCTTGCCGATCACGGCCACCGAATCAGGCGCCGACGGCACCCGCCCGCCGACTTCGAAGAAGGTGTACGACAGCGTGATGGTCGCCACATCCTTCGGCAACTTGGGATCGACGATGAACACCACCGGCCACTGCCTGGATTCGCCCGGTGCCAACGTATATTCACTGAAGCAGAAGCACTCGAGCTTGTTGAAATGCGGCACCCGCCTGCTTGGGCGCATAACTCGGAATCGCCTGCGCCGTCATCGTGCGATTCTGGTTGTTGCGAAACTCGTACATCACGGTGGCCATTTCGCCTGGATGAACCTGCACAGCTGCCCACCGCGGGCTTGAACTACCACGGCCCACGCGCATTGGCATCGAACTCGACCGTGATGACGCGACTGAGGTCGATCTGGCTGTTTGCCGAGCGGCCTTTGCCGGCTGCCCCGGGCTGGTTCAATTCGGCCAGCGACAACACGTTGATGCCGAGCGCGTCGCAGATCGACCGGTAGATCGGAACCAGCGCAAAACCGAAGCCGAACATCAAGCACGGTCACGACCAGCAGCTTGCCGACCATGCGCTTGTTGTCGCCGGTCAACAAGGCAAATCGGCGATCAGTCCGGGATTTCATCGGCGTCTCGTGAGCAGGGGCAGAAGGTCAAGAATCGACCAGCATCGCCTTGGCGACAAATCCGATCAGAAATACCACAGCGACCGACACCAGGATCCAGTGCCAATCGGAGATTCTGCTTTTTCTGCTCGGGTGTCATCACGTTGCATGCCTGCCGCTGCGACATCAGCCGACGATCCGGGTCGCACTGGGTTGAGCTTGGGTGGCTCCTCGAAGGTATGGAACGGCGCCGGCGAAGGCACTTCCCATTCCAGGCCCTCGGCACCTTCCCAAGGCTTTTGCGGCGCCGGCTCGCCCTTGCCGCGCATCATCGGCAACGACGACGAACAGGAAGAAATAAACCTGCATCAGCCCGAACCAGAAGGCTCCCAGCGACGCCACCATGTTGAAGTCGGCGAACTGCAAGCGGATAGTCGGCATAGCGACGCGGCATGCCGGCCAGACCGAGAAAGTGCATCGGGAAGAACGTGATGTTGAACGCGATCAGCGAGCCCCAGAAGTGGATCTTGCCGCGCGTCTCGCTGTACATCACGCCGGTCCACTTCGGGCCCCAGTAGTAGACGCCGGCGAACATCGCATACAGCGAGCCGGCCACCAGCACGTAGTGGAAGTGAGCCACCACGTAATAGGTGTCCTGCAACTGGATGTCGACCGGCGCGGCCGACAGGATCAGCCCGGTGAAGCCGCCCATCGTGAAGACGAAGATGAAGCCGACCGCGAACAGCATCGGCGTCTCGAAGGTCATCGAGCCGCGCCACATGGTGGCGATCCAGTTGAAGATCTTCACGCCGGTGGGCACCGCGATCAGCATCGTCGCGTACATGAAGAACAGCTGCCCGGTCACCGGCATGCCGGTGGTGAACATGTGGTGGGCCCAGACGATGAACGACAGGATCGCGATCGACGCCGTCGCATAGACCATCGAGGTGTAGCCGAACAGCCGCTTGCGTGCGAACGCCGGAATGATCGCGCTGACGATGCCGAACGCCGGCAAGATCATGATGTAGACCTCGGGGTGCCCGAAGAACCAGAAGATGTGCTGGTACATCACCGGGTCACCACCGCCGGCCGGGTTGAAGAAGCTGGTGCCGAAGTGGCGATCGGTCAGCGTCATCGTGATCGCGCCGGCCAGCACCGGCATCACGGCGATCAGCAGGTAGGCGGTGATCAGCCAGGTCCAGCAGAACAGCGGCATCTTCATCAGCGTCATGCCGGGCGCGCGCATGTTCAGCACCGTGACGATGATGTTGATCGAGCCCATGATCGAGCTGGCGCCCATGATGTGCATCGCGAAGATGCCGGCGTCCATCGACGGGCCCATCTGCAGCGTCAGCGGCGCGTACAGCGTCCAGCCTGCCGCCGGCGCGCCGCCGGGCATGAAGAACGAGCCGACCAGCATCAGCGCGGCCGGGATCAGCAGCCAGAAGCTGAAGTTGTTCATCCGCGCGAAGGCCATGTCGGCCGCGCCGATCTGCAGCGGAATCATCCAGTTCGCGAAGCCGACGAAGCCCGGCATGATCGCGCCGAACACCATGATCAGCCCGTGCATCGTCGTCAGCTGGTTGAACAGCTGCGGGTTGACGAACTGCAGCCCGGGCTGGAACAGCTCCAGGCGGATCAGCATCGCCAGCATGCCGCCGACCATCAGCATCGCGAACGAGAACAGCAGGTACATCGTGCCGATGTCCTTGTGGTTCGTCGCATACAGCCAGCGCCGCCATCCGGCCGGTGCGCCGTGGTCGTGATGATCGTGGTCATGGGCATGACCGTGGCCGTGGGGGTCGAGTACTGCACTCATCGGTGATCCTTCGAGCTTGTTCTTGATGCTTCTTACTTGCGGGCGGCCAGCACTTCGGACGGCTGCACGAGCTGCCCGGTCTTGTTCGACCAGCTGTTCTTGGTGTACGTGATCACCGCCGCGATTTCGGTGTCGCTGAGCTGCTTCCACGACGGCATCGCGCCGTTGTTCTGGCCGTTCAGCAGTACATCGATCTGCTTGCCCTTGTCGGCGTCGAGCACCACGGCGACGCCGTCGAGCGGCTTGATCGGGCCTGCGCCCTTGCCGGTGGGCTGGTGGCAGGCCGCGCAGTTGGCTGCATAGACCTTTTCGCCGCGAGCCAACAGGGCCGGCAGTTCCCAGACCTTGGCCGGATCGTCCTGGCGCGGCGGCCATTTCCTTCTGCTTGCCGGCCACCCAGGTGGTGTAGTCGGCCTGCGACAGCACCTTCACGTGGATCGGCATGTAGGCGTGTTCCTTGCCACACAGCTCGGCGCACTGGCCGTAGAAATCGCCGGTCTTCTCGGCGCGGAACCAGGTATCGCGGACAAAGCCCGGGATCGCATCCTGCTTGACGCCGAACGCCGGCACCATCCAGGCGTGGATCACGTCGTTGGCGGTGGTGATGATGCGGATCTTCTTGTCGACCGGAACGACCAGCGGGTTGTCGACCTTCAGCAGATAGTCGTCGCCCGAGGGCTTGCCGGAGTTGGACATCTCGCGCTGCGCGTTGTCGAGCGTCGAAACGAAACCGATGCCGGCGCCTTCGCCGTTGAGGTAGTCGTAGCCCCACTTCCACTGGATGCCGGTGGCCTTGATCGTGATGTCGGAGGCGCTGGTGTCCTTCATCGCGACGACCACCCGAGTAGCGGGCAGCGCCATCAGGATGACGATGATGAACGGCACGATCGTCCAGACGATCTCGACGGTGGTGCTTTCGTGGAAATTGGCCGCCTTCGCACCCTTCGACTTGCGGTGCTTCAGGATCGAATAGAACATCACGCCGAACACGCCGAGGAAGATCAGCACGCAGATGATCATCACGAAGTTGTGCAGCCATTGCTGATCGGCGGCGATGCGCGTCACCGGTGGATGCAGGTCGAGCTGGTTGACTGCCGGCCCGCCGGGCAGGTCGCTGACCGCCCGCGAGGCGGCCGAAGCCAGCGCCAGACCAAGAGCGAGTCCAGCCTGAGGAACCCGCTTCGCCACCCTGTGCAACAGCGCTTTGGTCTTCATCATCGTTTTCACGTTCAGTTTCTCGAATCGAAGCTCAGACGGCAGGCACCGGCTGGGAATAGGGGCGGCGCAACGCGGTGCGCAATTCGTCGGCCAACTTGCGGCGCAATTCGGGCCGGATGAATCGGCCGACGAAGATGCGCCGTCCCTGGCCGGTCAATTCAACCAGCGAGTGATCGCCAGAGCGCGGCTCGATGCGCACCCAGGCGGCCTGGAACTCCACCCGATCGACGCGGTTTCCACAGGAATGTTCGACCGTCAGCGTGTCGTGGTGCAAGGCGATGCGCTCGCGGTCGGCCGCATGCCGCGCATACAGCAGCATCGCCGCACCGACCGCGATCAACTCGAGCCACGCAAACGACATCACCATCCGCGCGCCCTGCAGCCAGAAAAAGGTGGCAATCGTCATCGAGACCAGACACAGCGCGACGAACAGACCGACCATCTGCGAAGGCGCCAGTGAGCAATTGCGCTTGAGCTGCCACTCGATCTGCCAATTACCCGTGTCGATCGCCGGTTTCGCGCCCGAATTGCCAATGCTCTGGCCTGAGCGCCGACATTGAAATCGATTGGAGTAATGGTTGCCGACATGTTGCTGCTGCTGGAAATCCTGACAATCCGGCATGCCGTTCGCGCCCCGTATCACGGGCCGCCAACCGACTTGCCGATGAAGCGCTCACTGCCGTACCGCGTCAAGCCATTGATTTTAGCCCAGGCAGCGCAATTCAGCTGTCGCGCTTGCGAGCCTGCGCGGACATGTTGCCGCATCTCGGCCAGGCTGACCGAGGTGTCGGCCATGGGCTGGCGCCGCGGCGGGGCTTTGAAGGCGTGTCCATAGGCAATCTCGAAACTCAACTGCAAGGCGCCCATCCGCACCACGCAAGCGTTCCAGCGCCAGCTGCAGATCGCGGTGCCAGCGTGGCGTTCGCAATCCCCGATGACGAAGCGGCGACACGTTGCCGCCCAGACCGCGCAACTCGGCCAGCAAATCGGCAGCGGATTGCCAGGTCAGAGTCAGGGTCTCCTGATCCATCACCGGGTCGGCAAAGCCGGCTTGCAACAGCATGTCGCCGTAGTCGTGCATGTCGACGAAATCGGATCCGATCGGGCCCCAACCACAGGCCGCGTACAACGATCGCAATTGCTTCAGTGTGTCGGGCCCGAGGCTCGAAAACATCACGAAGCCATCGACCTGCAAGGCCTGGTGCCAACGCTTCATCAATTGCGGCGGATCAGCCACCGCATGCAACACCATGTTGGCCCAGACCAATTGGCTGGCGTGCGCAGGCAGCAACTGCGCAGCCTCGACAACCACTTGAGTGCCATCGCGCCAGCGACGGCGGGCCCACCAAGGCGACTGCCGCTGGCTGCGGGTTGCCTGGGCCCAGGCGGAGTCGGGCTCGACAACCAGCCGTTCGGCCCGCGGATAGGCCTCGCCCAGAACGGCATCGCTGCAACCGAGCGCGCCCCACCATTCGATGATCTGTTGCGGGCGCAGACGGATCAGCGACAGGCGTTGCGCCCATGCGCCGCGCCACCTCGCCATGCAGCCAGGGGCCGTGGCCGCCCTCACCGGCCAGCTGTCGGCGCAGCAAGCGCCGCAACTGGGCCTGTACGGCCAACGAATCGATCACACGTTCAGCCATTGCGGCCAGTATATTGACGAGATGAAATCGGCTTTCGGTCTGCCAGAATTGCCCTCGCAATGCGGCATCTGCCAAGGCTGGGGCTGGTCGAGGATGTGCAACCGCTGCGTCGTGCGCTTCGCATCGCCGCGCCCGCGCTGCCGGCGCTGTGCGTTGCCGGTACGCCGAAGCGGTCGAGGTCTGCGGCCGCTGCCTGATCGCGCCACCAGGCCACGACCTGGCGCTGGCCGCGCTCGACTATGCGGCGCCGTGGGACGCCGTGATCACACGCTTCAAGTTTCACTCCGCGCTCGACTTCGCTGCCGCGCTCGCCGACCGCCTGCTCGACGCCAGTCGGGCGGCGCGGCTGGCGACGCCGGACCTGATCGCTGCCGACGCCGGTCAGCCCGCGCCGCTTGCGCGAACGCGGCTACAACCAGGCCTGGGAGCTGGCGCGCCGGCTGGCGCGGCGGCTCGGCGCACCGGCCAGCCCGCATCTGCTGCTGCGCGTGCGCGACACGCCGCCGCAGCTGTCGCTGCCGCGCGAGGAACGCCTGGCCAACGTCCGCCATGCCTTTGCGATCGAGCCGCTGCGCCGCCACGAACTGGCACGGCCGCGATGTGACGGTGGTCGACGACGTGATGACCACCGGCGCGACGGCCGAGGAGATCAGCTTCGCGTATTGCGCCAAGCCGGCGCCGCTCGAGTGCAGATCTGGACGCTGGCCAGGACGCCGGCGCCTGGCGAATGAGTCTGCCATCGTGCCGCCCCGACCCACAACGGGCGCCGCCCAACCGACAATCGAGCCATGTTCCACATCGTTCTGGTCCATCCCGAAATTCCGCCCAATACCGGCAACGTGATCCGGCTGGCGGCCAATACCGGCTGCAGCCTTCACCTGGTTGAACCGCTCGGCTTCTCGATGGAAGACCGCCAATTGCAGCGCGCCGGCCTCGACTACCACGAATACGCCCGCGTCGAGCGCCATGCCGACTGGGATTCAGCTGCAGCTGGCGCGCAACTCAGGCCGGCGGCCGCCTGTTCGCTTTCACGACACGCGGCAGCTGGCCGGTTGTCGGATGTCAGCTGGCAAGCCGGCGACTGGCTCGTCTTCGGCTCGCGAAACCGCCGGCCTGCCGGCACCGATACGCGAGCAGTTTCGCGCCCGACCGGCGCATCCGCCTGCCGATGCGAGAAGGCCAACGCAGCCTGAACCTCAGCAACGCCGTCGCCGTGGCGGTCTTCGACGCCTGGCGCAGTTGCGGCTACCAGGGTTCGATCTGAGTCGAAGCTTGAAAATGCGCCCGGCGGGCGGAACCTACTCGCGTCGCGAGTCGCGGCGCCATCAATTCGTTGACTGCCTCGCCGGCACTCAGCCGGCCTTCGATGACATCGACCACCGCCTGGGTGATCGGCATCTCGACGCCGAGCGAGCGGGCGCGCTGCAGCACCGTCGGCGCGCACATGCACGCCTTCGGCGACATGACCGAGTTCAGCCAGGATCGACGCCAGCGGCGCCCATCGCGCCAATGCGCAGGCCGACCTGACGATTGCGCGACAACGAGCCAGTGGCCGTCAGCACCAGATCGCCCAAGCCCGACAACCCCATGAAGGTTTCCGCACGGGCACCGAGCGCCACGCCAAGCCGTGTCATTTCGGCCAGACCGCGGGTGATCAAGGCCGCCCGCGCATTCAGACCCAGGCCATTTTCCTGCGCTTTGACTGCACGCGGCCGGCATGCCATCGGCGATACCGGTGGCGATCGCCAGCACATTCTTCACAGCACCGCCGACTTCGACGCCGATCGGGTCGTCCGAGGTATAGACGCGCAGTCCGTCGCCGTGAAACGCGTCGACCGCGCGCTCGCCTACCATCTGCATCCGCGCTCGCGGCAGACCAGCGCAGTCGGTTGGCCGCGCGCAACCTCGATCGCAAAGCTCGGCCCCGACAAGACGCCCGACGGGCGACTGCCGAGCAGACGGCGCGGCCACCTCGTGGGCCAGCTCACCGCTGTTCTGCTCGAAACCCTTGCACAGCCAGACCACTGGCGTCGTCGGATCGGCCAGGCGTCCGATAGCTTCGAGCAAGGCGCTCAAACCGGCCATCGGCGTCGCAACAACGATCAGGCCGTCTGAGGCATGCTCCAGCGAAGCGGCCAGATCGGCGCTGATCTGCAGCTCGTCAGGCAGACCCACTTCATCGAGATAAGACGCATTGCGCCGCAGCGAGATCATCTGGGCGACCTGGGCCGGATCACGTGCCCACAGACGAACCGGGTGCCGACTGCAGGCCTGGACCGCCAGCGCAGTGCCCCAGGCGCCCGCACCGAGCACGGTGATGTTCATGCCGTCTCGATGGGCGTGCTGGGCGCTGGGTGCCGACGCTTCAACGGGCGAAGCAACTTCCGCGTTGGTTCGCGGTCGCGTCTTCAGTTGACGGTTGCGGCTGAACCGTTCGACACGGCGGCGGATTGCGCCTGCTGGGCCTCGAACATGGCCTGGAAATTCATCTCGGTGAGGACCACCGGCGGGAAGCCGGCACGCGTGCAGACATCCGACACGATGGCGCGCAGGTACGGGTAGATGATGTTCGGACAGGCGATGCCGATGATCTTCTGCAGATCGTCGTCCGGAACATTGCGGATCTCGAAGATCCCGGCCTGCTTGGCCTCGACCAGAAACAACACCTTGTCGTTGACCTTGGTCGTCACGGTGGCCGTGACGGTCACTTCGTACATCGCTTCGGCGACGGTTTCGGCACCCAGCCCGAGGTTGATGTCGACCTGCGGCTGCGCCTGCTCGAGCAGGATCTGCGGCGAATTCGGCTGCTCGAGCGACAGATCCTTCAGATACAGCCGCTGGATCTGGAACAAGGGTGCATCCGCAGTCTCGGTCGCTGCGGGAGTTGCTGAAGTCTGAACGTCGTCGGCCATGAATGAAAAGTCTCTCTGATGTGAATGAACAAAACGCCCGCTGCCGACCTGGCCGCGAGCGCATGAAGCGGGATTATCGTCGCCCGGTCAGTCAGCGCCGAGCATCGGCAGCAGCTTGCCGGCCTGGTCGAGTGCGATCAGGTCGTCGCAGCCGCCGACATGGGCATCGCCGATGAAGATCTGCGGCACCGTGCGCCGTCCGCTCAGCTCCATCATCACCTTGCGCTGGCCGGGATCGAGGTCGACGCGGATCTCGTCGAGCGTCTCGACGCCGCGCTGTCTGAGCAACTGTTTGGCGTGGATGCAGATACGGGCAGGTCGCGGTGGTGAAGATCTTGACGGGTGGCATGGTTCGATTGGTTTGCTGTGCAGTTTCAGGCCGTCTTCTCGACCGGCAGATTGGCCTCGCGCCAGGCGGCCAGCCCGCCGCCCATCGGGCTGCGCATTTTCATAGCCGAGCTTGCGCAGGATAGCGACGCCGCGCGAGGCCCGCGAGCCGGTCTGGCACACCACCACCACCGGCAAGGCCTTGTTCTTCGGCAGATCGTCGGATTTTTCGAGTGCCGCCAGCGGCACGTTGCGCGCGCCGGCCGGGTGGCCGCTCGCAAACTCGGCCGGATCGCTGATATCGAGCAGCATGGCGCGCTCGCGGTTGATCAGGCGCACCGCCTCGCTGGTGCTCACCTTGCCGCGCCGCCGCCGCGCGAAACCATCGGCCACAGCAGCAGGCCGCCGGACGACCAGCGCGGTGACGAACAGAAACCAGTTGTCGATGAAAAATTTCACGAGGGGTGCCCGAACGTGACTCGGGTCGGTTTGATGCAACCCGGGATTATAGAATTTGTCACTCCCGCCGCACTGGCCTGCTCCACCTACACATCGCCCGCCATGTACCAACTCGTGCTGATCCGCCACGGCGAATCGACCTGGAACCTCGAAAACCGCTTCACCGGCTGGACCGATGTCGAGCTGACCCCCACCGGCGTCGAGCAGGCGCGCGAGGCCGGTCGGCTGCTGAAGGCCGAAGGCTTCGAATTCGACATCGCCTACACCTCGGTGCTCAAGCGCGCGATCTGGACGCTGTGGCATGCGCTCGACCAGATGGACCGCACCTGGCTGCCGGTGGTCAACGAATGGCGACTCAACGAACGCCATTACGGTGCGCTGCAGGGGCTGAACAAGGCCGAGACGGCGAAGCAATACGGCGACGAGCAGGTGCTGGTCTGGCGGCGCAGCTACGACACGCCGCCGCCGGCGCTCGATGCCGGTCGATCCGCGCTCGGAACGCGCCGATCCGCGCTACGCCAAGCCTCGACCCGCGCAAGTGCCGCTGACCGAATGCCTGAAGGATACGGTCGCGCGCGTGCTGCCGCTGTGGCATTCGCGCATCGCGCCGGCGATCCGCGACGGCCAGCGCATTCTGATCGTCGGCCCATGGCAACAGCATCCGCGCGCTGGTCAAATATCTCGACGGCGTCAGCGACGACGACATCGTCGGGCTGAATATTCCGAACGGCATTCCGCTGGTCTACGACCTCGACGCCGAACTGAAACCGACTGCGCAGCCGCTATCTCGGCGACCCCGAAGCGGCCGCCAAGGCCGCCGCAGCGGTCGCCAATCAGGGCAAGGGCTGACCTTCGGTTGCAGCTGAACGCAGCCCGCGCAATCTCGGCACCGATTTCGGCGTCAGCTGGTCGGCGAGTGCGCGGCGATCGGCCTGACGCACCGAATGCAGCAGCCAGCATGCGAACGCTGACCTGCAGGCCTCGCCGCAGGCAACCCACCACAGGCTCTGCACCAGCGTGGTCTCGCCGACGAAAGTGACCGCCCGGCTGACGGCGCCCGACGGATCGGAATAGGCCAGCACGAGCGGCTGCACCGGCGCCTCGCTGGCCACTCGCGGCCTGCAGCAGATTGGCATGGAACGGCAGCACCGATCGGCCGTCCGACGTCGTGCCTTCGGGAAAGATCGCCACGCGTTTCGCCGGCCCGCAGCGAGTCGCCATCCGGTGCACGACGCGCAGCGCATCGCGCTTGCGCTCGCGCTCGATGAACAAGGTGCCCGCTGCCGCAACCAGCATGCCGAGCAGCGGCCACTTCAGCACGTCGGCTTTCGAGACGAAACGCGCCTCCGGACAAACCGCATGGATCGCCATGATGTCGAGCCACGACACATGATTGGCTACCAGCAGCTTGGCCCCGGGACGTGGCAGTCCGGACGCTGTCGAGGCGCACGCCCATCAGACGCAAGCACCTTGGCCGACCACCATTGCACCTTGGCTGCACGCTCGGTAGCGGCCATGCGGGGAAAACGCAGTGTCGCGATGGCAATGCCGTGCAGCACGTGCAGTGCGGTTCGCGACAGCCGCGTGCCAATGCGCGGCGCTGCGACGCCGCCATCAGCCGGCCCTGGCAGCCGCTTCGAGCTCGAATGCCAGATTGCCGGCCACCACCGTGGCGACGACACGTCCCGGCAGCTCATATCCGGCGAACGGCGTATGCCGCCCCTGGCTGCGCAGCGCTCTTCGGATCGACGCGCCACTGCGCGAGGGGATCGAAGACGCAGACATCGCCGACCCCGCCCTCGACCAGCCGGCCGGCGCTTGCCGCCAGCGAGCCGAGTGCATTGCCGAGCACCCGCACCGGCTCGCAGGTGACGGTGGCCAGCGCCCGGTGCAGGCCGCTGCGCGGATCGGCAAAGGCGTCATCGCCCCATTTCAACGCCAGGCTGAGCAGCAATTCGAGGCCGCTGGCGCCTGGCTCGGCCTCGGCGAACGGCAGCGTCTTGGCGTCTTCGTCGACCGGCGTGTGGTCGCTGACCAGCGCATCGATGCGTGCCGTCGGCCAAGCCCGGCGCGCAGTGCATCGCGGTCGCGCTGCTGGCGCAACGGTGGTGTCAGGCGCATTGCCGAATCGAAATAGCCGATATCGATGTCGGTCAGGTGCAGCGAATTGATGCTGACATCGCAGGTCACCGGCAACCCTTCGGCCTTGGCGGCGCGCACCAGCTCGACGCCGGCTGCGCTCGACAGCCGGCACAGGTGGACACTGGCACCGCTGCTGCGAACCAGTTCGAAGATCGTATGCAGCGCAACCGTCTCGGCGATCACCGGCACGCCGGTCAGGCCCAGCCGGGTCGCCACCGGTCCGCTGGCAGCCACGCCGTTGCCCAGCCATTTGTCCTGCGGGCGAAGCCACACCGAATAACCGAAGGTCGAGGCGTATTGCAGCGCCCGATGCAGGATCAAGGTGTCACGCACCGGCACCTCGGCCTGCGAAAAGCCGACGCAGCCGGCTTCGGTCAATTCGGCCATTTCGGTCAACACCTCGCCGGCCAGACCGCGGGTCAGCGCGCCGAGCGGGAACAAACGGCACAGGCTCAACTTGCGGGCTCGAAACTTGAGCATCTCGACCAGCCCGGGCTCGTCGAGCACCGGATCGGTATCGGGTGGACAAACCAGGCTGGTCACCCCGCCAGCCGCCGCCGCGTTGAGCTCGCTTTCCAGCATGCCTTCGTGTTCATAGCCCGGCTCGCGCAGCCGCGCAGCCAGATCGACCAGACCAGGCGCGACCACACAACCGCTGGCGTCGATGATGCGATCAGCGCGGCCGGCGTCGAGATCGGCACCGATGCGCGACGATGCGCCCGCCGCTGATCAGCAGATCGGCAAACTCGTCGCGCCCGCTGGCCGGGTCGATCACCCGGCCATTGCGAATCAGCAGGTTCATGCAGGCCTCCGGGATGCTCTGGGCCGCAACGAGGTGGGCTGCCTCATGCGCTGTTGCCGGCGATGATCGACATCACCGCCATGCGCACCGCTATGCCGAAGGTCACCTGCGGCAGGATCACGCTCTGGCTGCCATCGGCAACCGCCGAATCGATCTCGACGCCGCGATTGATCGGGCCCGGATGCATCACGATCGCATCGGGTCTGGCCAGCGCCAGCTTCTCCGGCGTCAGGCCGAAGCTCTTGAAGAACTCGCCAGCGCTGGGCAGCATCGCGCCGCTCATCCGCTCGTTCTGCAGACGCAGCATGATGATCACGTCGGCATCGCGAATGCCTTCCGCCATGTCGTGGCAGACGCGAACACCCATCTCGCGAAAATCGGCCGGCACCAGCGTTTTCGGGCCGACCGCACGAATCTCCGGCACGCCCAGTGTCGTCAAGGCATGGATATCCGAGCGAGCGACGCGCGAATGCACGATATCGCCGACAACCGCCACCGTCAGCCCGGTGAAATCTTTCTTGAAATGGCGGATCGTGTACATGTCGAGCAGGCCCTGCGTCGGGTGCGCATGGCGCCCGTCACCGGCATTGACGACGCGCACATGCGGCGCGACATGCTGCGCGATCAGGTACGGCGCACCCGCTCTCCGCATGGCGGACCACGAACATGTCGGCGTGCATCGCCGACAGGTTGGCGATGGTGTCGAGCAGGCTTTCGCCTTTGGCTGTCGACGAGCGCGAGATATCGAGGTTGATGACATCGGCCGACAGCCGCTTGGCGGCGATCTCGAAGGTGGTTCGGGTGCGGGTGCTGTTCTCGAAGAACAGGTTGAACAGGCTCTTGCCGCGCAGCAGCGGAACCTTCTTCACTTCGCGGTCATTGACGCTGAGAAAGCTGCCCGCGGTATCGAGAATCTGGTGGATCACCGCGCGCGGCAGCCCTTCGATCGACAACAGGTGGATCAGCTCGCCGTGGGCATTGAGCTGGGGATTGCGTCGCGACAGCATCCGATTGCCTCTCAGTGCATGTCGAAACTGAGCCGTCCAGCGTCGTCACGCACCAGCGACAGGCGTCGCTCGGCCGGCAGCTCGATGGTCTGTGCGCTGAAAGCGGCGTGGATCGGCAATTCCCGGCCGCCGCGGTCGACCAGCACCGCCAGCGCCACGCTGGCCGGCCGGCCGAAATCGAACAGCTCGTTGAGGACGGCGCGCACCGTGCGCCCGGTATCGAGCACATCGTCGATCAGCACGATTTGCCGGCCTTCGATCTCGAATGGCAGCCGCGTCGGGTCGGCACCGGCAGCCAGCCCGCGCGAGCCGAAATCGTCGCGGTGCAAGGTGCTCGAAATGACGCCGTGCTCGCCTGGCCGTTGCAGGTCGCGCTGCAGCCGCTCGGCCAGCCACGCGCCTCCCGACCAGATGCCCACCAGCACGGCGTCGCCCACCAGCAGCTCGCGAACGCCGATCAGCAGCTGCTGGTAAAGCGCTTCGGCATCGAGCGTGCGATCGGGCATGTCAAGGGCCGCCCGACGGCAAGCAGTGACGGATGACAGCGGCTTCAATCGGCATCGACGACTCCGGCTTCGGTTGTCGACATTGGCAAGCTCGCAGAAATTGCTCCAGGATGATCGCCGCCGACGCCGCGTCGACGTCAGGCGCCGCATCGCCGAGCGCCTCGGTGGTGCTGTAGCGCTCGTCGACCTCGTGCACCGGCAAGCCGAAGCGGCCTTGCAACTGGCGCGCAAAACGACGCGCACGGTGGGTATTTTCGTGCGCCGCGCCGTCGGGATGAAACGGGATTCCGACCACCAGTGCGGCCGGCGCCCATTCATTGACCAGTGCGCCGATGGCGGCAAACCGGGCGTCGCCTTCGAGCGAGATCGTGCGCAGCGGCTGCGCCGAGCAGGTCAGGCTGTTGCCGGTGGCCGCACCGACCCGGCGCAGGCCGTAATCGAAGGCCAGAAACGACAGCGGGCTGCGCAGGGATGCAGCGGCAGGCAATGGTGGAGCGACCGTGCGCTTCATGCGTGCCCGGTCTTCCTGGCTCAGCATGCGCACGTCGATGCCGAGCAACGACAAGGCCTTGTCGTAGCGCTGCTCGACCGGCGTGTCGAAGATGATGTCGGGGGCGGCGGCCACATTGATCCAGCTGTTGCGGCCCATTTCGTCCTCGAGCTGACCGGCTCCCCAGCCGCTGTAACCCAGCGTGACCAGGATCTTCTTCGGACCGGCGCCACTGGCCAGCGCCTCGAGCACATCCTTGCTGGTGGTCATCGTCGAGGCCGCCGGGGATCTTCAGCGACGAACTGTATTGGCCCTCATCGGAATCCTGGTGTTCATGCAGCACGAAGCCCCGCTCGGTCTGCACCGGGCCGCCGAAAAAAACCGGTGTCTGCGCCAGATCGTCACGCTCGAGCGGCAGTTCGACCTTGTCGAACAGATTTTTCAGCGTGATGTCGATCGGCTTGTTGATGACCAGGCCCGAGCGCACCCTTGTCGGTATGTTCACACAGATAGACCACCGTACCGGCAAAGGTATCCCCACCCATGCCAGGCATGGCGATCAGGAACTGGTTGGTGAAATTGACGTCGGCGTCGGCCATCGGATGATTTTATTCGGGGAATCGCGGCAAGCTCGGCGATCGACTGCACGCTCCTTCGACTGTTGCACACTGTGGCCGATGGGCAAGCCCTTGAATTCAGCGCTGGTGTGGTTGCGCCGCGATCTTCGCATCTCACGACAACGCAGCACTGCACCGGGCGTTGACCACGCGCCGACAGGTCTGGTGCGTCTTCGTCTTCGATACCGATATCCTCGACGCCCTGCCACGGGTCGATCGCCGGGTCGATTTCATCCACGGCAGCCTGCTCGAGCTCGATGCGCGACATCGGCCCGGACGCCGGCGCCGGGGCCCGCCTGATCGTTCGCCACGGCAGCGCGGTCGAGCAGATTGCCGCACTGGCCGAGCAGTTGCAGGTCGATGCCGTGATCGCCAGCCACGACGACGATCCGGCCGCGCTGCGCGCGCGACGCCGCGGTGCGCGACGCGCTTGCAGCGGCAGCATGCGGAGTTTCACACCGTCAAAGACCATCTGATCTTCGAGCGCAGCGAACTGCTGACCCAGGCCGGCGCGCCGTACAGCGTGTTCACGCCGTACAAGAAGGCCTGGCTGAGCAAGGTCGATTCGTTTTATCTGAAGGCCTATCCGGTCGAGCGCCACGCTCGGCGCGCTGGCCGCGCCACCGGCGGGCCTTGCGGTCGGCGTCCCGCCACTGGCGCAGATCGGCTTCGAGCCGACCAATCTGTCGGCGTTGCCGATTCCGGTCGGGTGCAGCGGCGCCGATGCGCAGTTCGACGACTTTCTGCAGTCGCATCGACGACTACGACGAGGCGCGCAATTTCCCGGCGCGACAAGGGCCCGAGCTATCTGTCGGTGCACCTGCGCTTCGGCACCATCTCGATCCGCACGCTGGCGCGCGAAGCGCAGCGCCGCGCCGAGGCCGGGTCGCCGGGCGCCGCGACCTGGTTGTCCGAATTGATCTGGCGCGATTTCTATCACCAGGTGCTGCACCATCATCCGCATGTCGTCGATTCGGCCTTCAAGCCGGCCTACGATGCCATCGTCTGGGAATCCGGCCAGCTGGCCGACGATCGCTTCGCCGCCTGGTGCGAGGGCCGCACCGGCTATCCGCTGGTCGACGCCGCGATGGCCCAGATCAACTGCAGCGGCTACATGCACAACCGGCTGCGCATGGTGGTCGCCAGTTTTCTGGTCAAGGATCTGGGCATCGACTGGCGCTGGGGCGAGCGCTATTTCGCCACCCACCTGAACGATTTCGACCTTGCCGCCAACAATGGCGGCTGGCAGTGGGCGAGCCTCCAGCGGATGTGATGCGCAGCCCTATTTCAGGATCTTCAACCCGACCAGCCAGAGCCGAAAATTCGATCCGGACGGCGCGTTCATCCGCCGCTATCTGCCCCAGCTCGCCAGGCTTGCCGATGCGGCGCTGCACGAACCGGCGGCCGCACCGCCTGCCGAGCTCGAGGCGGCCGGTGTCGTGCCGGGCACCCGACTACCCGGCACCGATCGTCGAGCACGCACAAGCGCGCGAACGGACACTGCAGCGCTACGCGGTGGTCAAAAAACGCTGAACGGGTGCAGGCACTGCGCAACCGCGCTCAGCAGTTCGTCCTCACCATACGGTTTGCCGAGGTACCGCGCAACGCCAAGCGATTCGGCGTGGACGCGGTGCTTGTCGGCAATCCGCGAAGTGATCATCACCACCGGCAAATCCATTGTCAACTCGTTGCCGCGCAGTTTCTCGACCAGTTCGTAGCCGTCCATCCGCGGCATTTCGATGTCGCTGAGAACCAGCTGCGGCATGTCCTGCGCAATCAGCTCAAGCGCTTCGACCCCATCCTTGGCCAGGCCGACGCGATAGCCCTCGCGCAACAGCAGCCGCTGTGTCACGCGGCGCACGGTCAGAGAATCGTCGACGACCAGAATCAGCGGCGTTTGCGCCGCCAGACCGTGCAATGGCACGATCGGACCCGGCCGCATGGCCAGGCTGCGCGCCGCGTCGGCAAATTCGGCGACCAACGCCAACGGGTTGTAGATCAACGCCACCGCCCCCGACGCGAGCATGCTCATGCCGGCCAGCCCGGGCAGTCGGGACAGCTGCGGGCCCAGATTCTTGACCACCGCTTCCTGTTGGCCCAGCACCTCGTCGACGTGCAGTGCAAGCCGGTTCTTGCCGCTGTGCAACACGACCAGCGGGCGGCTGCGCCCGAAGGTCTCGGCACTGCCAGCGCTGTGCAGCAGCAGCGCACCGAGCCAGAAAAAGGGCAGGTTGTGGTCACCGAAGCTGCAATGGCCCAGTGCCTGTGCCTGCGCCAGTTCGTCTTCCGAAATGCGCCGCACCCGCTCGACCAGCGTGGCCGGAACGGCCACGCTCAGATCGCCACAACGCAGCATCAGCACCTGCGTCGTGGCGGTCGTCAATGGCAGCCGCATCGAGAAGTGGCAACCTTGTCCCGGGACGCTCGACACCTCGATCTGCCCGTCGATCGCCTGCAGCCCGGTGCGCACCACATCGAGACCGACGCCGCGTCCTGCCGACTCGGTCAGACGCTGTGCAGTCGAAAACCCGGCACCGAAGATCAGTTCGGCTTCGTTGCCGTCGATCACCGGTTCACCCTGCGCGATCGCGCGCGAGCGAATGCTGTCGACATCGAGGCCAGCGCCGTCGTCGATCACCTCGATGCTGACCTCGTTGCCCTGCTGATGCAGGCGAATCTGCACTTGGCCGGTGGCTGGCTTGCCGGCGGCCAGCCGCTGCTCGGTCGATTCGATGCCGTGAATCACCGCATTGCGAAGCAGATGCTCGAAGGCCGGTGTCAGGCGATCGAGAACGCTGCGGTCGAGTTCGATTCGTCCATCGAAGATCTGCAGTTCAACCGGCTTGCCGTATTCACTGGCAGTCTGTCGAACCACCCGGTGCAGCCGTTCGGCCAGCATGTCGAACTCGACCATGCGGGTGCGCAACAGATCCGATTGCAGTTCGCGGGTCAGCCGGGTCTGCGCGGCCAGTTCGTCTTCGGTGCGCTGCAGATTGCGTTTGAGCGAGCGATGCACGGTGGCCACATCGTTGACCGATTCGGTCATCATCCGGGCCAACTCCTGCAACCGGGTAAAGCGATCGATCTCCAGCGGATCGAAGCCCTGCGTGCCTGCTCTGGCGGTGTCGCTGCGCGAGCTCATCTGCATCTCGGCCTGCAGCTCGATATCGTGCAACTGCTGGCGCAGTCGATCGACGTTGGCGCCGAGTTCGCCCATCGCGCCGCGCACCTGGCCCATCTCGACTTCGATCCGGGCGCGCGACATGTTGACTTCGCCGGCCTGATTGACCATTCGCTCAAGCAGCGATGCGCGAATGCGCACCGATGCCTGCGGATTGGCACCGACACCGCGCAGCGCTGCCGTCGCAGCCGGCACGGGCCGCTGGAACCTGGCCCAGTCGATCTGCGGATCGTCCGGCGAAGCAGCGGCGTCCTGGCTGCTGGCGGCCAAGGCAAGAGCATCGTGTGGCGATTGCAAAGGCAGCGCCGGCGGCTCGAACGCGATGTCAGCGGCGACAAATCCGATCGGCGCGGCATCAGTCGGCCGCTGCCAGGCCTGGTCGATGGCTGCCGCGTCAGCCGCTGCGTAGGCTCGTGCGTCGCTGACACGAAGGTTCTCGAAGGCCTGCTGCATGGCATCACTGCCAGCCAGCAAGGCCTCCACGTCGAATCGCTGCGGCGCGGCCACAGCGGTCGCCAGGCGCTCGATGCGCGATTCGAGCCGATGCGCCAGCTCACCTAGCCGCATCGCACCAGTCAGTCGCGCGCCACCCTTGAAGGTATGCAGATGTCGCATTGCGGCATCGGCGAAATCGAGCTGGTCGGGCTGCCGGACCCAGTCGCGCAAAGCGGCTGCCAACTGCGGCAATAAATCTTGCGCCTCTTCCTCGAAAATCGGAAACAGTTCGGCATCGACATGGTCGTCGACTTCGATTTCGGACAACCAATCGGTGCCTGCTGCGAACCCGTCCCCAGCAGCAGTATCGACAGCGCTTGTCTGCTGGTCGAAATTCTGTTGGCGCCGTTCGCCGAACTGTCGTTGTTGATCGAACAGTCGCTGGCGCAATTCAGCCGACGGCGATTTGAGGAAACCGGCGGCAAACTGATGCAACAACTGGCGGATTTCTTCGGCCACGTCGCTGAACAAGCGGGCGTCGTCCGCATCGCCGATGCCACCGCCAAGCCCAAACGACTGTTCGTGCGACAGGGCCTGCTCCAACTGCCGCGCCAGTTCGCTCAGCTCGGCAAAACCGACCGTCGCCGAACTGCCGGCCAAGGCATGCGCTCTGGCAATCGCCGAGTCGGGGACCGTCGATGTGCCGGCCATTGCCCATTCGGCCAATTCACTGCACAGCCAGCGCGACGACTCGTCGGCTTCGTTCAGAAATACATTGAACAACGAAAGCGGCACTTGCAGCGGGCCGATCTGCTTGAACGCATCAGGCCACGGCGATTCTGGCTGGTCGTCAACCTGCTCGATGAACGGCGGCTCGGCAAGGTTCTGCGGATAGCCCTCGCTGCTGACCGGCTGCCAGTGCTGATCTGCAACCACGACTTCATCCGGCTGTGGCCAGGGCGCCGCGTTCCAATCGCCAGCAGCGTCATCTGCAGGCGCGGCTTCGGCGAATTGCCCAGGCGGGGCAAACGTCTGTGCAGGCGCCCAACCGGGATCGATGAATCCGCCCGACTGGTTCGGATCGGCGTTGGAATATCCAGTTGTTTCCGGGCTGAAAGCCGGCGTCTGCCAGCCGTTGCCGACCGGTACGCCAGCGTCGAACGAGGCGGGCTGGACCGGCTCGTTGAAAGGTTGCGCAAACGGCGGCGATGACGCATGCCCGACGACCTCCGAGTTCGTGAGCTCCTCGGCGAACAAGCCATCGACCGGCGCCGCCGAAAGCGGCATCGTCGGTCCGGTCTCGTCCATCACCAATGGCAAGTCGGGTGCCGGCCAGTCCACCACAGCGGACGGGCTGTAGACCGGCTGGACGGGGTCCGGCTCGGGCTCCGGCGGCAGGTCGGCAAATGGCGGCGGCGCATCGAGCGCAAGGTCAATGAAATCCGCGCTGCCGGCCGCGGGCTGCAGGTTCGGCTCGGCAACTGCAGCGGCATCACCGCCATCTTCTTCATACAGATCGAGCAGCCCGGCAACGGCGACCGGATCGATCTCGATGACCGATTCGCCCTCGGCTGCGCCAGCAAGATCAGGGTCAGCCGTCGGCGCGAAGCCATCGGCGGCGATGGCCGACTCAGCGGTCGAATCGACGGGCGATTCGTTGTCTGCCTCGGATTCCCGCGTCGACGCATCGTCTGACAAATCGAGTGAAATGAACGACAGATCGTCAGCCGGCGCGGCAACTGGCTGATGCCACGAGCGTCCGATATCCTCGACGGTGATTTCGGACGCCACCCGCGGCGCCGGCGCAGTGCCCTCACCCGGCTTCAGCGAGTCGTTCCAGAAGGTCGAGCGATCGGGCAGGTCGCCGGCATGCGGATTGAAATCGAGATCGAGGTCGGCCGCGCTCGGCAAGTCGGGTGGCAAACCCAGCGCAGGCGGGCCGGCACCGAAATCAGCTGTTGACGACTGATCGTCGTCGATCTCCAGGCCGAATTCGCCATCGACTGAGTGTTGCGAAACGTCGACATCAGCCGACATCGTCGCCAGATCTGGCCGCGCCAGACGGTTCCACGACAGATCGAAATCGAGTTCGCCGGGAACCGTGATGTCGAGGTCGACCTCGACGGTGACCGGTTCGTCGAGCAGCAGATCGATGATCGGCGCGGTGGCCTCGAACGGGCCGACTGCCGTCCTGGCAAGGTCGATAGCCACCTCGGACGACCTGTTCGACGGCCCGATCAGCCGCTCGATGCGATTGACCGTCTGCAAGGCCCAGTCGCGCAATCTGGAATCGTTCAGTTCGTTCGAGTCTGCCCCTTCCGCCTCGTCGGCCAGGCGGGCTCCGAAACGTTGCTCGGCGTCCCACGCAAGCTCACCGATGTCGTCCAGCCCGACCATTCGGGCGCTGCCTTTGAGCGTATGAAACGCGCGTCGCAGATTGACGAGGGCGGTCTTGACCTCGATGTTGCCACCACCGGCCCGCCAGGCCGCCAGATCGGCGCGGGCGGCCTGCAGCAGTTCGGTTGCTTCGCCACTGAAGATGTCTGCCAACTCAGGATCGATGGCCGGCGATGTCCGGGACCCGGTCCTGGCCTGGGCAATCGACACAGCGGGCGGCTCGGTGTCGGCCGGGGCGGCCTCGGTCGCCAAGCCGGCGGCAGGCGCAGTCGCGTCCGGGCGAGCAGCAGGCGGTTCGAATGACGGGGCGGCTCCAGCCGTCGACAGGTCGTCCGGCCCGCCACTCACAATCGACCCTGCATCTTCGAGCAACGGCGGCGCAGCATGCGGCGCGTCGATCGGGTCGGGTGCAGGCAGCCGCTCGGGAGCCAGCGTCGTCGAGAGGCTGCCAAGCTTGCTGTCGAAGCGGAACATCGCTTTCGCGAGTGCCGGTTGCACGCCGAGCATGTCGAACAAAAATCCGAGTGCGCCGACATTGTTCGCCAACCGCTGCAGGGTCTGGGCTGCCGGCTGCAGCGGATCGCCGCCGAGCAGCATCTCGATCTCGCCGCGCATATGTTGCAACGCCAGCGCCGCTTGCTCGACACCGAGTACCGCGAGCACGCCGCGCATCGATTGCAGCAGGGCCGGCACCGCTCGCAGTGCCGGCAGATCGGCATGATCGCGAAAATAGCGGTCCAGTTGTTGCTCGACCGCAGCCATCGAACTGCGCAGCTCCTGGACCACGGTGCCCAGGGTCTGCCGATCGGCGACGCGTCCGTACAAATCTTCGATCCACGGTTCGAGCGCCTGCGCGCGGCCGCCATCGCGCAGCGAATCGATTCGCTCCGCCAGACGAACAATCGGCTGCACCGGGTCCGGCGCGGCAAATGCGGTCTCTTCAAGTGCCGCCTCGACGTACAGCAGCGCCGTCGCCACTTCCATCGACAGTTCCAGCGCTGGCACAGGCGACTCGCCACGGGCCGCCCCAGCGACCGCTTCGAGCTGATCGGCCAGCCGCGCGCCGTCGGGAAACAGACGGCGCAGCGAATCGGCAACCAGGCTGAACGTTTCGACCAGCGCGGCCTGATGTTCCAGCTCGCCAGCGGCCAGCGACGACCAGACGGCCTTTGCCGACGTCACACGCTTGCGGGCCTGAACGACCAGCGCCGGGTCGAAGCTGCCCAGTGGGCTGTGCAGATAGTCGACTCGCTGATCCTCATCCAGTGCATAGGCCTCGCGAACCGCAGCCAATCGCGGCGAGGCTCGCACGGTGTCGATCGGCCGGCTCTGCGAGCAGAAAAACAGCAGATCGTGCGCCAGCCGCTGCAACATCGCCGGGTCAGGGGCGGCGCCGCGCTTGATCGAGCGCAGCAGCGCCAGCAGGCGTGATGCCAGCCGCTTGCTGAACAGATCGGCGTCCAACCGCTCGTTTGCCAAGGCCTCGAAGACCGCCGAAGCCAGCTGCCACAAGATGCGGGTGTGTTCCTCAGCCGGTGCCGAGAAACCGAGAGCCAGCCCGGCGCACCAATCGCTGATGCGGGCGAGGATCAGCGGGCTCGGCGTCTTGATATTGGCCAGCGTGAGTTGTTCGAGCGCACTCAGGCTTCGCTCATCGACCGGCCGCGCACTTGCTTGCGGATCGGCAGCAATCACTCGCCACTGCCAGGGCCATGACCACAGGTCGGCCGGATGAATTCGATCGGCTCCGGCCGTCTCGAGCAACAGCCTCATCTGCGGGAACATCCACAACGCCGAGACCGGATTGCCGGCCAATTGCCGGCCGAGAAAGTCGATCACGGCAAACGATGCCTGCTCGACGTGTTCGACCAGCGCCGCATCGACCCGCTGGGGCCGTTCGAGCGCCCAGCGCAGCGCGGTGTCGCTGGCCGCCAGTACACGTGCAGCGGATTCGGCGCCGATCACAGTGGTCGCGCCGATCCCCTGATGGATCAGTGCCCGAGCCTGCCGCAAGCTGCCAAGTTCGCTTGCCGACACGTCGGAGCCCGCATGCGATGCACTTTCACGCAGATAGCGGCGCAACAGCTTCTGCGCCGCCGCCAGCGTGTGGCGCAATTCTTCGAGCACCCAGGCGAGCGAACTCGGGTCGTCGATCCGACGCGCCAGCGCCCCGTCGGCATCGGCAATGCCGCGCGCCGGTTGGTCGTTCGACTCGAGATCGATCTGGGCGGGGAAAATCATGGCGTCAGGCGATCTTGAACCGCGCGACCGATTGCCGCAACTCGTCGGCCGTCTTCGACAGCTCGCGGACCATTCGTGCTGTCGAACGCGTGCCTTCACCAGTCTGCTCGGTCACCGCGAGGATGTGCTGGATGTTGGTGGCCACCACGTTGGCGGTGTCGGCCTCCTGCAGCGCCTGCTTGGAGATTCCGTCGATCAGCTCTGACAAGCGGCGCGTGACACCATCGATATCCGACAGCGCCGCGCCCGCCGCATCCGACAGCCGGGTGCCGTCGACCACGCCCTGGGTCGAGCGCTCCATTGCGGCAACGGCGTCCTGCGTGTCGACCTGGATCGTGCGCACCAGTGCGGCAATCTGCCGGGTGGCATCGGCCGACCGTTCGGCGAGCCGCTGAACTTCTTCGGCGACCACCGAAAATCCCCGTCCGGCCTCGCCGGCAGATGCGGCCTGAATCGCTGCGTTCAGCGCCAGCACGTTGGTCTGCTCGGTGATGTCGGAAATCAGTTCGGTAATTTCGCCGATCTCCTGCGACGATTCGCCCAGGCGCTTGATTCGCTTGGACGTATCCTGGATCTGCTCGCGGATCAGGCCCATGCCACCGATCGTCGCCTGCACCGATGTCGATCCCCGATCAGCCGCAGCGAGCGACTGCTGTGCCACATGCGACATCAACTGCGCCTGCGCCGACACTTGCACGATACGCCCGGCCATCTGCAGCACCGCCTCGCCGGTTTCGCGGATCTCGCGCAGCTGCTCGGCCGATGCGGCCAGCAGCTCCACGGAGGTGGTCTCGACCTGCTCGGTGGTACCGGTGACGCGAGCGGCCGTCGACTGCACCTGGGAAACCAGCGAGCGCAGTTCATCGACGGTGTAGTTGAGCGAATCCGCAATTGCACCGGTAATGTCTTCGGATACCGTCGCCTGCTGAGTCAGATCGCCTTCGGCAACTGCCTGCAATTCGTTCATCAGGCGCAGGATCGCGGTCTGGTTGGCATCGTTGCTGCGCCGCGCCTCGGTTTGCAGGTGCTGCGCAACGATGCGTTGCGAATCGGCGATCTTTGCACGTTGCTGCTGACGCACCACGAACAGCCGCAGCCAGCCCAGGCTGCCCAGCAGCAACAGCACAGCGCAGCCGGCCATGGCGTAAGTCGGCCAACGCAGTTCGATGCTCGACGCATTCGTGGCGATGGACTCGAGCTGTCCGCTCAGCGCCTGGCTCGCGGCCAGCAGCGCCGTTTGCGCAACCCGTGCTGCCGACAAGCCTTGCAATTTGTTCAGCAGCGAGCCGGCCGGCTCCTGCAACTGCTCGAACTGCCGCAACAGACCGGCCAGGCGCTCCTGCTGCAGCCGATCGCGTGGCGCCGACAGGCGCAGCTCGACACTGCCGCCGATCAGGGCATCGAGCAATGCGCGGAAGACACTCAAATCCTTGCCCAGCGTTACCAGGCGATCACGATTGACGCCCTGGCCTGACAGCAGCCGACTGACGCCGAACGGAATTCGCTGGCTGAGCATTGCCAGCTGCCCGACCGCCGCCACCTCGGCGGCTGCCGCGCCTTGCTGAAGCTTCAAGGCCGAGACGCTTTCAACGCCCTCTTGCAGGGCTGCTGCCTGACGTTCGATGGCGCGGATCAGATCGGCCGATTGAACCAGCGCGGCACGTTGCGCCAGAATCAACGCGACCTGGGCGTGCACAGTCTGTGCCAACGGCAGCGCCGCCTGCAAAGCGGCCGATCCGGCGCCGTCGCGTGCACCGCCTGCCGTGATCAGCGCGTCCATCGACGCATCGAGCGATTGGGCGCTGCGCTGCAGTTCATCGAGTGCCTCGGCATTGCCTTCAAGCGATTGCGCGGCTGCCCTGGCAACACGCTGCGTCTGCAAGCTGGCCTGGGCTGCCCCTGCCACCGTCGACGGCAGACGCTGTTGTTGTACGCCGTCGAATATCAGCAAGCCAATCAAGCCGATGGCGCCGATCAAGACCAGGCTGCTCAAGATACGCTGCTGAAGTGCCTGCGACCAGCCGCCGATCAACGGCAGCCGCTGAGCATTGTCTTCAGGCGGCGGCTGGGCGTCATCGTCTTCGAACGGCGCGGCCCGGTAGGCCTGGGCCAGCTCGCCAGTCGGCGCTCCCCCTCGGCCCGTTCGCGACGGCCGCGGTTCGACAAGCCGGGGCTCGTCGCCGATCCCCGCCGGCGTGGTCGGCTCGTGCCCTTCGGTGTCGCCCGCGGTGATGTCCAGCCGGGTGCCGCGCAGCGGCGAAGCCGATCGGTGACTGTCATCGCTGCGTTGGTTGGGTTCGGACGAACTCATGATGTCTGCAATACGGGCTCCCTGCCTTCGCAATATCGGACCGTGTCGTGGGTCACCTGAGAATACAAAGGTAAGCGAACGCTACGAGCGCGCCAGGATGTCGAGAAAGTGGGCATCCGTCGACAACTCGGCGAGCTTGATCTCCTGCCAGATCCGCGATGATTCCGCTTCGCGAAATCGCTGACCGGCAAATCGCGGACGGCTCGTCGAGTCTGCGACAACCCCGTCGGCATCGAGCGCCAGCAACTCGTCCTCGCGCCTGAGCCCGGCCAACTGATCAACCCTCAAGGCACAGGCTGCTTCCAGCCTGCTGTTCAAAGCCACCAACCAGCCGGTTTGCGGCGCCGAGGCAACCGTCGACAGACCCAGAAAGCCCGCCAGATCGACGACGCCATGCAGTTGGCCGCGCAGATTGGCCACACCGAGAAACCAGGAGCGGGTGTGCGGCACATCGATGCAGCCGGCAAACTGGGAAATTTCGCCGGCATCGGACAACGGCAACAAAATGCCACAAGCCGCACATTCGACTGCCAGCCAGGCGCGCTCGCGGATGCCCGCGTTGAGCGTCGAGCGGCCGTCGACCGCGCCCGCCGAGACGGGGGGAGGCAATGGCGGGCTGATCATCGACGACTTACCTGTCGATCAACCGCAGCGACGGATCTTGGCCACCAGGTCCACTGCGTCGACCGGCTTGACGACGTAGTCGATCGCGCCTTGACGAAGCCCCCAGACCCGATCGGTTTCCTGATGCTTGCTGGTGCACATGATCACCGGCAGCCCTGCATATTTGGGGTCCCGGGTGATTCGGCGGGTCAACTGGAAGCCGTTCTGGCCGGGCATCACCACGTCCATCAACACCAGATCAGGCCGGTTTTGATCGAGTTCACGCATTGCATCATCGGCATTGGCGGCAGTGCTGACATCAAAACCCTGCTGCCCAAGCAAGGCCCTCAGGTGGTGCAACTCGGTCTTCGAGTCGTCAACCAGCAGGATTTTCCGGATGGCCATCAAGACATTTGCCTGGTCGCTCGGGGTCCAGACGGTGCGTGCGTCTGAACCGCCTGCAGCAATTGCTCTTTCGTGAACGGCTTGGTCAGATAGTCCTGCGAACCGACCAATCGCCCGCGCGCCTTGTCGAACAAGCCGTCCTTCGAAGACAACATGATCACGGGCAGATCGACAAACTGCGGGTTGCGCTTGATGATCGCGCAGGTCTGATAACCGTCCAGCCGGGGCATCAGGATGTCGCAGAAGACCAGATCGGGCCCATGTTCGACGAGTTTGCCCAAGGCATCGAAACCGTCTTCAGCCAGCAGCACCTCATGGCCGGCCTGCTTCAGGAATATTTCAGCGCTGCGACGGATCGTGTTGCTGTCGTCGATGACGAGCACCTTGACGCCGCCGCCTGCAGCCGCGGCTGTGAGATCCGGGCTGACCGTGGATTCGCCTGCTGGCAGGTTCATGCTTGTTTTCCTTCGCATCACCCAGACCGGTCGCGCGCGTCGACCTGCATCGGCTTGGCGCAACAGGTGCAGCCGCAGCGCAGCCGACCTGGCGTCCCGACGTCAAATTCAGGAAATCAGATCTCGACCATCTCGAAATCCTCTTTGCGCGCACCACACTCCGGACAGGTCCAGTTCATCGGTATATCGGCCCAGGCGGTGCCGGGCTTGATACCGTGTTCGGAATCACCGGCAGCTTCGTCGTATATCCAGCCGCATATCAGGCACATCCAGGTTCGAGGCTCGGTCACTTGGTGTTCTTTGCGTCACTACAATGGGTCGCGATTGTAGCGATGCCCCTTGCGGGCAGACCCGGTCCTCTGTCGACAGCCGCACAACCGTGCCCACCCTTCAAGCCAGCTCCGGCCGTCGTGCCGGTTGCCCCCGCTGTTTAACCGGATGCCGCCGCCCATGAATCCAGAAAGCCCTGCCCCCGCCAGCGATGCTGCGGACGAACCGCTGCAGGAGTCGCCGTCTCCGGCGTGTGTGCTCAGCTTCAACGCCAGCGATCCGAGCGGTGCCGGTGGAGTCGCCGGCGATGTCGTCACCGTCTCGGCGATGGGTGCGCACGCCTTGCCGGTGGTCACCGCGCTGGTGATCCGCGACACCGCCGAAATCTTCGACCACCACGCAATCGATCCCGACATCATTGTGGAGCAGGCTCGCAGCATCCTCGAGGATGTGACGATCACCGCCTGGAAGGTCGGCTTCCTCGGCACCGCCGAGGCTGTCAGCGCGGTGGCGGAGGTGCTGAGCGACTACCCCGATGTGCCGCTGGTTGCCTACATGCCGAATCTGTCGTGGGTCGAAGAGGATGCTCAACAGGCCTATCTCGACGCCTTTCGCGAACTGGTGTTGCCGCAGACCGAGGTGCTGGTCGGCAGCCATCAGACGCTGACCGATTTTCTGCTGCCCGACTGGGACAACGAACGCCCGGCTTCACCTCGCGAGCTGGCAGTTGCCGCGGGCGAGCACGGCACCCGGTTCGTGCTGGTCAGCAGCGTGCTGGTATCGAGTTCGAAATCGCCCGATCAATACCTCGACAATGTGCTGGCGTCACCGCAAGGGGCGATCACCGGCGAAAAGTTCGAGCGTTTCGACGTCAGCTTCGTCGGTGCCGGCGACACCCTGTCGGCTGCGCTGGCCGCCTTGCTGGCGTCGGGCGCCGAACTGCAGCCGGCAGTTGGTGAAGCGCTGACCTTCCTCGATCAGGCGCTCGATGCCGGCTTTCGCCCCGGCATGGGCAACGTGATTCCCGACCGCTTTTTCTGGGCCCTGCCTCCCGGCGACGACGAAGAGGGCGACGGACAAGCCGGCGATGGCGCAACGCCGAGCGGCCCGAGACAAATCCACTGACATTCGCACGATGAGCAATCAAGTCTTGTTCGAACGCGCCCAGCGGGTGATTCCCGGCGGCGTCAATTCACCGGTGCGCGCCTTCCGCGCGGTCGGCGGCACGCCGCGTTTCATCCGCAGCGCGGCGGGCGCCTACCTGACCGACGCTGAAGGGCGTCGGTATGTCGATTACATCGGATCCTGGGGACCGATGATTCTGGGTCATGGCCACCCGGCCGTGATCGAGGCGGTGCAGCGAGCCGTCGGCGAAGGCCTGTCGTTCGGCGCACCGACCGAGCGAGAGATCGAGCTGGCCGAAGAAATCCTGTCGCTGGTACCCAGCATCGAGCAAGTACGCCTGGTCAGTTCGGGCACCGAAGCATGCATGAGTGCACTGCGGCTCGCGCGCGGCGCCACCGGGCGCAACAAGATCGTCAAGTTCGAAGGCTGTTACCACGGCCACGCCGACGCCTTGCTGGTGAAGGCCGGCTCCGGGCTGGCCACATTCGGTCATCCGACCAGCGCGGGCGTCCCCGCCGAAGTGGTGCAGCACACCCTGGTTCTCGAATACAACAACCTCGAGCAACTCGAAGAGGCCTTTGTGTTGCACGGTCCGGATATTGCCTGCGTGATGATCGAACCGATAGCGGGCAACATGAACTTTGTTCGCGCCAGTGTCCCGTTCATGCAGACGCTGCGCGAGCTGTGCGATCGCCATGGCGCGCTGCTGATCTTCGATGAAGTGATGACCGGCTTCCGGGTCGCGCTGGGCGGCGCGCAAAGCCTCTTTGCGAAGGCGCTGCCGGGCTTTGCGCCCGATATCAGCGTCTTCGGCAAGGTCATTGGCGGCGGCATGCCGCTGGCGGCTTTCGGCGCCTCGCGGGCCATCATGGCGCATCTGGCGCCGCTTGGCGCGGTCTATCAGGCCGGGACACTGTCGGGCAACCCGGTGGCCACAGCATGTGGCTTGGCCACCTTGCGACAGATCCGCCAACCGGGTTTTTTCGACGCCTTGTCGGCACGAACGCAAAGCCTTGTCGATGGGCTGGTCGGTGCATCGAAAACGGCTGGCGTGCCGCTGGTCGGGGATTGTCAGGGCGGCATGTTCGGCTTTTTCTTTGCCCCCACGCTGCCACAGAACTATGGCCAGGTCATGGCCACCGACCAGGCGCAGTTCAATCGCTTTTTTCATGCCATGCTCGACCGCGGCATCTATTTCGCGCCCGCCCTGTATGAGGCCGGTTTTGTCAGCGCGGCCCACGGCGAAGCCGAAATCGACGCAACCGTGCGCGCCGCTACCGAGTCGCTGTCGCGCTGACGCTGCGCTCCGGGACGACGGCCGCCGGCCGGCCCTGCTGATGTTCCTGCCACGTGAAGGCGCTGGTGACAACTGGTCACCGGCCAAGCGGGCACGCGCCTTGCCTAAAATTAAACATGCATATTCACATTCTCGGCATCTGCGGGACTTTCATGGGGGGGTTGGCGGCGCTGGCGCATGAAGCCGGTCACCGGGTGACCGGTTGCGACGCTGGCGTCTACCCTCCGATGAGCAATCAGTTGCGGGAATTGGGCATCGAGTTGATCGACGGCTATCACACCGATCAGCTGGAGCTTGCGCCCGACGTCTTCGTCATCGGCAACGTGGTGTCGCGTGGCAACCCGTTGATCGAAGCGATTCTCGACGCCGGGCTGCGTTATACGAGTGGGCCGCAATGGTTGGCCGAACAGGTGCTGCCGGGTCGACACGTGTTGGCGGTTGCCGGAACCCATGGCAAGACGACCACTTCGGCAATGCTGGCCTGGATTCTCGACAGTGCCGGTTTGCAACCGGGCTTCCTGATCGGCGGTGTTCCGGTCAATTTCGGCGTGTCGGCGCGCCTGGGCCGGATCGACGCAGGGTCGGTCAAGCCGTTTGTCATCGAAGCCGACGAATACGACACCGCATTTTTCGACAAGCGAAGCAAGTTCGTTCATTACCACCCGCGAACCGCGGTGCTGAACAACCTCGAGTTCGATCATGCCGATATCTTCGACGATCTCGAATCGATCGAACGCCAGTTCCATCACCTGGTTCGCACCGTGCCCGCATCGGGACGCCTGGTTGTCAATGCACGCGACGAGGCTCTGCAGCGCGTGCTGCAAAAGGGCTGCTGGAGCGAAGTGACACGATTCGGCGCGCGCAAGGAAACTCCCGGACAACTTCGATCGCGTGGCGAGGCGCAAGCCTTCGATGTGCTCAGAGGATCGATGAAGATCGCCCGGGTCGAATGGGATCTGCTGGGCGAGCACAACCAGCTCAATGCGCTGGCGGCCATCGCGGCCGCCGAGTGCGTCGGCGTTGAGGCCGCCCTGGCCGCCCAGGCCTTGAGCAGCTTCGTCAATGTCAGGCGCCGGCTGGAACGGCGCGGAGCGTTCGACGACATCACGGTCTACGACGATTTCGCCCACCACCCGACCGCGATTCGCGCAACCGTCAATGGCCTGCGTCGAAAGCTCGACGCGTTACAGAGCGCCCACGACCAGATCGACACCCGAATCCTGGCGGTCTTCGAGCCGCGCTCGAATACGATGAAGCTCGGCAGCATGAAAGCCCAGTTGCCTTGGGCCCTCGAAGAGGTCGACCTCGCGTTCTGCCACAGCGCCGGCCTCGATTGGGATGCTGCAGAAGCGCTCGCGCCGCTTGCGGTCCCGGTGGTGGTGAGCAACCAGATCGATCAACTCGTGAGCGAGGTGCTGGCCGCGGCCCGGCCGGGTGACCAGATCCTGTGCATGAGCAATGGCGGCTTCAGCGGTATTCATGACAAGCTGCTCGTCGGGCTCAAGCGCCGAGGCCGGCCCTGATCGTCGCCGAGGCCAGCGCGTCGTCGCCCGCATGAGCCCCAGGGCAGCCGCAAGGTCGAATACCCGAGCGCGCAGCACATGGGAAGACCAGTGAGCCGGCGGCCGGTCAGCCACCTGTTGTATCTGCACGGCTTTCGCTCCTCGCCGCTGTCGACCAAGGCGCGGCGGATGGCGCGTTGGGTGGCCGAGCATCAGCCACAGGTCGAGTGGGTCTGCCCGCAGCTGCCGGCCTCACCGGCCGAAGCCATTTCGATGCTGCGCAGGCAGACTGTCGGTTGGCCGACTGCCGGCAGCGCCATCGTCGGCAGCTCGCTCGGCGGTTTCTATGCCACGGTGTTGGGTGAGGCGTTGGTCTGCCGCACGGTGGTGATCAACCCGGCGGTCGAGCCGGCGCGAGATCTGGCCGCAATGGTCGGTCAGACAACGATGTGGCACAGCAACGAGAAGTTCGAGTTCGCAGCCGAACATGTCGTCGAGTTGCGTCAGATGACGCCGGCCACGCTGACCAATTTGTCGCAAACCTGGGCCTTGATCGCCAAAGGCGACGAAGTGCTCGATTGGCGTGAGATGCACCACCGTTACCGGTCGGCCCGGATCACGCTCGTTGAAGGTGGCGATCACGCCTTCAGCGACTTCGACAATCATCTGGGCGAGATGGCGCGTTTCTTCGGCTGGTCGATGCCGCCCGGATAGGCCGCGCGCCGGTCACTCACACCATCTCGACCACGCGCTGCACAAACAGCACCGCAAAGAAGAACAGCGCGCTGCCGATGGTCCAGCCCAGAATTCGCAGGCCGAGCCTGCGCCAGCGGATCTGCCCGGTCCAGGCATAACTTGCAAAACAGATCAGTCCGGCCAGCAGGCCGATGAGAATCAGCGCGCGGAAGATCACCATCGAGTCGCTTGCAAACAGAAGGGTTCACCAGGCAGGCGCCAATTCGGCGAGGCCCGGCGGCGCCTTGGCGGCGTCGTCGAAGCTGACGATCTCATACGAATTCGGATCGTCGAGCAAGGCCCGCAGCAGCAGATTGTTCAACGCATGGCCGCTCTTGAACGCGCTGTAGGCGGCGATCATCGGATGGCCGATCATGTACATGTCGCCGATCGCATCGAGCATCTTGTGCTTGACGAACTCGTCGTCGTAGCGCAGGCCGCCGGCATTCAGGACCTTGTGGTCGTCGACGACAACGACGTTGTCCATGCTGCCACCGAGGCCCAGACCGCGCGAGCGCATCATCTCGACATCCTTGGTGAAGCCGAAGGTGCGGGCGCGGGCGATCTCGCGCTTGTACTGGCCGCTGCCCATGTCGAATACGACATGCTGGCCGGTCTGGCTGACCGCTGGATGATCGAAATCGATTTCGAAGGTCAGCTTGTAGCCATCGAACGGCTCCAGCCGGGCCCACATCAGGCGCTTGCCTTCGCCTTCGCGCACCTCGACCGCTTTCCTGACCCGCAGGAATTTTTTCGGCGCGTCCTGCAATTCGATGCCGGCGCTTTGCAGCAGATAGACAAACGATGCCGCGGACCCATCGAGAATCGGCACTTCCTCGGCAGTGATATCGACGATCAGGTTGTCGATGCCGAGCCCGCAACAAGCCGACATCAGGTGTTCAACCGTCTTGACCTTCGGCGCCCCGGGGTCCCCCCCGGGCGACAAGGCCGTGGCCATTCGCGTATCACAGACGGCGGTTGCACTGACCGGTATCTCGACGACCTGCGGCAGATCGATGCGGCGAAAAACAATCCCGCTGTTCGCCGGTGCCGGCTTCAAGGTCAACTCGACCCGTTGCCCGCTGTGCACCCCAACGCCAATCGCGCGGGTCAGGGATTTGAGTGTGCGCTGGGCGAGCATGCAGACATTCTAGAAGGCCGCCGATTCCCCGACCGGCGTTGCTGCTCCAGCCGTCAGCCTGAGCAGTGATTCGAGTTCAGCCAGGCTGTCGGCCTCATGCAGCGGTTTGTCGTCGCGGATCCGCAGCATGCGCGGAAATCGCACCGCGATGCCGCTCTTGTGGCGCTTGCTGCGGTTGATGCCTTCGAAGCCGAGTTCGAACAGCAGGGTTGGCCGGACACTGCGGACCGGACCGAACTTGTCGACGGTGGTCGAGCGGATCTGGCGGTCGACGACAGCGAACTCGGCATCGGTGAGGCCGCTGTAGGCCTTTGCGAACGGCACCAGCTGCAGTGCACCGTCGACCGGCGGACGCCGCGCGGCAATCGCATCGGCCACTGCCTGGGCCTCGGCGGCATCGGCCGGGCGCCGGTTCCAGACCGCGAAGGTGTAATCGGTATAGACGCTGGCACGGCGTCCGTGGCCGGCCTGCGCGTAGATCAACACCGCATCGACGGTCAGCGGATCGATTTTCCATTTCCACCAGGTGCCGGCCTCGAGGCCGGCCTGTTTGCGTCGACCCTGGCCATACCTGGCTTGGCGGTGTTTCAGCATCAGCCCCTCGACACCGCGGCTGCGTGACTGCTCGCGAAGCGTTGCCAGTTCGTACCAGTCACGACCTTCGAGCAAGGGCGAAACCCGCAGGCCGAGCGCCTCTGCGCTGCTCGCAAAGGCATCGAGCGCACGGCGCCGCTGCTGCTGCTCCTGCCCGCGCAGGTCGCGGCCGTCCAGCGCCAGCAGGTCGTAGGCGATGAATCCGGCCGGCGCGTCGGCCAGCACCTTGCGTGTCAGTGTCTTGCGACCGATGCGTTGCTGCAGCAGCGCAAACGGCGCCGGCGCACCGTCTTTCCAGACCACGATCTCGCCATCGACAATGGTTCCCGCAGGCCAGTCGTCGGCCAGCGCGACCACTTCTGGAAAGCGGTCGGTGATCAACTCCTCGCCGCGCGACCAGATCCAGGTCTGCTCCCCCTGGCGAACCACCTGCGCCCGGATTCCATCGTATTTCCATTCGATCTGCCAATCACTGCTCGGTCCGAGCTTGATCTCGAAATCGGACAGCGCCAGCTCGATCGGATGAGCGAGAAAAAACGGCATCGGTTGGCCGCTGCCAGCCACTTGCTCGTCGTCTGCCGAGGCCTGCGCTGGCGCGACCAGCCGCTCGAAGGCCTGCGCATCGGGGCGCGCCTGCTTGTCGGTATAAGCCATCATCCGCTGGGCAACCAGCTTGCCGTCGAGCCCGGCATGTTCAGCCAGTGCACGCTGCACCAGCAACTTGCTGACGCCGACCCGGAAGCCGCCACCGATCAGTTTGGTGAGCAGGAAGCGTCCGCTCGCATCCAGCTCGTTCCAGTATTGCGTGATCGCGTCGGCCTGTTGCTCGGGATTGCGTTCGCGCAGCGGCAACAGGCAGTCCTCGATCCACGAAGCCAATCCGCGCTCACTGGAGTGTTCGGCGGCCGGCAGGATCAGCGCGATGGTCTCGGCGAGGTCGCCGACAGCCTGGTAACACTCCTCGAACAGCCAATCGTCGATGCCGGCACGTTCGCGAGCCAATCCGCGCAGAATCCGCGTCGACACCGTCTGCCGAGGCTTCCCCCCGGCCAGAAAAAAAACCGCCCAGGCAGCATCCGCCGCTTCCGCATGTTCGAAATAACGGCGCAACGCCGCCACCTTGTCGGCCGTCGAGGTGCTGGCATCGAGCGCCTGGAACAGTTGGGCAAAGCGCCTCATCAGGCCTCGGCGTCAACCCTGACCAGGGTAACCGGGACCGGCGAATGTTTCAGCAGCGCCGATGCGACCGAACCCGGCGACCCCGCGCCACTGCCCATCACCACGGCATCGCAGCCGTAGTTCTCGATCAATTCGACCAGCAGATGGCCGGGATCGCCGCCGACGACTTCGCTCTCCCACGGCGCATCAGCGGCCTGCAGCAACGCTTCGGCACCAGACAACAGGTCTGAACCGGCGTCGCGGCGCACGTCCGACAGGACTTCGGCATCGTGCGCAACGACGATTTCGTAAAGCGAAGGCGGCACCTGCACATTGGCCAGAACAAAGCTCGATTGCAGGCCTTCGGCGCGCAGGCGCAGGCAATGTCGCACCGCGGCCAGCGATGCCGGCGAACCGTCGACAGGCAACAAAATTTTCATGAGCAGTTTCCAGTCATTCAAGCCAGGGCCAATATCCAACTTCGCGAGTACACCCGCAGCTTACCCGCCCTTGCGGCCCGCGGCATGAAATCGCCCGACAAGGGCGATTGCAACAACGCTGCCGGAGCCCAGGCCGCTGCAATTGGACGCAACTCGTGAACCCTGTACTCAGAAAATCCACGTCATGAGGTCAGGCGGCGTAGCCAGCTTCGCTGCTGCGAAGGAAACCCTTCAAGTCGTTGAGCGAGAACTCGCGCGGCAGCGCCTTCCCGTCCAGAAAAATCGCGGGAATGCCGTCGAGGTGAGCGGAGGCTACCCACGCGCGATGTGCCTCGAAGACCTCGTCAATCCGCGACATTTGTGCGGAGTGCACAAGCGGGAAGCGATCGAGCCAACGCGCCTCGCCCTGCGCCGGATTCGCGTACCACGCGGAAAGCGCCTGCGCCGCGACGAGCCCGCCGTCAGCCAGGGCGATGCCAATCACTCGCTGGGCAATGCCGCGACCCGGATCGGTCGCCCGATAGCCCATCCGGACCGTGCAGAGAATCTGCCCGGCCGATTCGGCGACCAGCTTTTCGATCTGGAGATGAACCTCCCGGCAGGCTGAACACAGCGGGTGGCTGACCAAGGTCAGCTGCAGTGGTGCCGATTCGGCGCCGAACTGGATCTCGGGTTCGATGCGACCGATCGCCACCGGCATTTGCTGCTGCAGCGCATGATGCAGCAGGATCGGATTGCGCCGGTGGCGCAGCAACTCGTCGGCCTGTTGCTGCGCACCGACGCCCCTTTTGATGAGTGGCATCAGCAGTCCCCAAGCCACGCCCGGCAACACGAACGATGCAGCAAAAAATGCCCAGCCTGCAAGCGGCGGTCCTGCCAGCCAGAACGACAGTGGCAACGGACTTGCGAACCCGATCAGCAAAGCCTCGACCCAGAACAATCCCATCACCTGCAGGCAGAGCCAGCACCACTTGTGTAGCGCCAACGCCTGGTACCCGATCGAAAACACGCTGTAGGCCAGCGTCAAGGGCAACAGTGCGGTCAGCAGGCCGAGCGCAGTGGCGTAGTCCCCCGTCAGGCGAGCTCCCGCAAGCGCCAGCAATCCCCCTGCAAAATAGAGAACGCCGAGATCGGCCATCGGAATCCAGCCACCCAGCCTGGCTGCCGGTGAGGCCAGCACACTTGCGCAATCCGCCACCCGACCGGCAGGGCACAGTCGCCGCACCATCGACGCCGGACGTCCGGAATCGAATGCAACCAACAAGCCACTGACTGCCAGTCCCGCCGCCTTGACCGTCACGAGCATCGGCCAGAGTGGTTGAAACGCTGAGGGCACCGTCAGCAGCGCGTACAGTGCAAGGCTGACCAGCGCCAAGCCGCCGATTCCGAGCAGCAGCGCAATGCGCAGGCCGTCGAGCCGCTCAGCGCGCCGGGCCGCCCGCGCTTCGCTGTGCTCTGCATCGTCTGGCGCAGCGGCGAGCAGCAACACGCCGCTCCAGACTTTGGCAAAGTCGGTATGACTGGACTCGACCCAGCCGAGTCTTGGATCGAGGTAGCGCAGCGAGCCGGCGCCCACCTTGGTCAATACGACGAAGCGGCCATCCTCGCCCTCCCGCAAGTGCGCAATTGCCGGCAAGGCGACATCGGCAAGCTCGTCGGTTTCGCCACTGACCGCCTGGACGTTGAGCCCCGCCTCTTCGAGGCTGTCGATCAGCGTCGGCAGGCTCGGAAACTGCGGATGCGTCCGGATTCGCGTGCGCAGTTGTCGCTTCGCGAATGGCACTCCGATCATCGCCAGCAAATTCGCGGCGGCCGCCACCGAGTTGTGGTTGTTGCTGTCTTCCCTCACCCAGTTTTCGGATGTCGTTAGCCATCGCATGCCGAGGTCTCCCGTTGTGACCGGCGCCGCCTCGGTGCGTCCAAAAATCGAGCCGAATCCAGTATGTGCATCAATCGCGAACCTCTTCGCGTTCGTCGCCGAATTCGGTCTGGAAACTGCCGGCCTGCAGCCCTTGCTGCTGCAGCCAGCGGACCATCACTGCCTCGTATCCATGGGTGACGATCACCCGCTCGGCGCCAGTGGCGCGAATGGTCGCCTGCAGGCCTGGCCAGTCGGCATGGTCGGACATCACGAAACCGCGGTCGACACCCCGCCGGCGTCGCGCGCCGCGCAGTTGCATCCAGCCGCTGGCAAACGCATCGCTGGCGTTGCCGAGCCGCCGCGCCCAGCTGCTGCCATGGACTGACGGCGGTGCGATGACCAACGCGCGGCTCAGAATATCCGCGTCGGCCTCGTCGATCGACAAGGTCTGCGGCAGCGCAACCCCGGCTGCCCGGTAGGCCTGGTTCAGGTTGGCGACGGCGCCATGGACGATGAGCGGGCCGATCGTCGAATCGACGCCGGCCAGAATTCGCTGCGCCTTGCCGAAGCTGTAGGCCAGAAGCAGGCTCGGCCTGCCGAGTGTTGCATTGTTGGCCCACCAGGTGTTGACCTCGGCCAGGATCTCGGCCTGGCGCTGCCAGCGATAGATCGGCAGGCCGAAGGTGCTTTCGGTGATGAAGCAATCACAGCGAACCACCTCGAATGGCGTGCAGGTCGGGTTGGCATCGGTGGCCACATCGCCCGCACCGCTGACGAAATAGTCGCCCGACGCCACCCAGACGCGGCCGCGGTGCTCGATTCTGACCTGCGCCGATCCGAGCACATGGCCGGCCGGATGCAGGCTGATGGTGACGCCGTCGAGCACCAGCCGCTCTCCGTAGCCCAGGGTCTGCAAATCGATATCGCCGAGGCGGGCGCGCAACACGCCGCCCGCTTCAGTGGCCGCCAGATAGTGCTGATGACCGACCCGCGCGTGATCAGCGTGGGCATGGGTGATCACGGCTCGATCGACCGGCCGCCAGGGGTCGATGTAGAACCGGCCAGCCGGGCAATACAGACCCTCGGGCCGCGCCACCACCAGATCGTCGTCGGTCATCGGATCAGTACCGCCCGGTCGCGCCGGCTACTCGAAGGTAGACATACGCCACCCAGGCGACGAGCGCCCGGCGCAGGATCGCAAACAAGCCTGAGCTGCGCGGGCTGTGAGGATCGATCTCGCGCGATGCGCTCAAAGCAGAGTCGAATTGGCGCGCCAGCTCGTCATTGAAAGCGGCGTCGCGGATGATCACGTTGGCTTCCAGATTGAGCAGCAGCGACAGCGGATCGATATTCGAACTGCCGACCGTCGCCCACTCGTCGTCGATGATCGCGATCTTGGCGTGCAAAAAGGCCGGCATGTATTCATAGACGTGAACGCCGCTGGCAAGCAGTTCGTCGTAAAGCGCCTGCGCGGCATAACCGGCGATCCGGTAATCGAGCTTGCCCTGGAACAGCACCCTGACCCGCACCCCGCGGCGCGCCGCTTCGCGCAGCGTGCGACGAAAGGCCGAGCCGGGATAAAAATAGGGCGAGATCAGATCGATTCGATTGCGCGCATTGCGCAACGCCGATATATAGCTGCGCTCGATGGTCCGGCGCTGGCGCAGGTTGTCACGCACCACGAACGCTGCCTGCATTGGCGCGACAGCGCTGGCGCTGGGCCGCAGCCCGCCGCCGCGCGGCATTCGCAATTGGCGGATCAGCCGGCGCAATCGCAACATCGGCTCGCTGCTGCGCGCCAGCGCGCGAAACTCGTCGCGAAAATCGCCGCCCAACCAGGCCCGCGTCCACAAGGCCCGTGCCGCCTGCTCGACCTGGCCGACCACCGGGCCCGTGAGTTTCACCGCAAAGTCCAGGCGCGGCAGTTCGCTGCGACCATGTCGCAGATCGTTGCGGTCGTCGATGATGTTGATGCCGCCGACAAACGCTACCGTGCCGTCGACGACACACAGTTTCTGATGCAGCCGGCGCAATTGGCCCGGCTGCAGCCAGGTCCACCAACGGTGCATCGGACGGAAGATCGCCAGCGCGATGCCAGGCCCTGAATGTCCGGTCATGCGCTTCTGCAGCAAGGCGATCGATGATTTGGAGCCAAAACCGTCGATGACGACACGCACCTTGACCCCACGCTGCTCGGCCGCCTCCAGAGAGTCGATCAGCGCAGTGCCGGTGTCGTCGATATGGAAGATGTAGGTGGCAAGCCAGATTTCACGGGTTGCCTGACGAATGGCTTCGTGCATCGCCGGAAACAACTGATCGCCGCCCTGCAGCAGTTCGACGCGGTTGCCGCCGCTGAACACCGGACGCGGTGCGGTCGACCAGGGAACACCCGATGGCAAGGCCGGGCCATCGTCCAACGCCGACGACGGATTCTTGCGCGCGGCCATGTGTTGATTGCCCGCCTAGTCGGGCAAGAGCTCGGCGATCAACGGCAGATGGTCCGACATGCGGGCCCAGGCCTTGCCACGCGGCACGAAACTTTGGCTGCACGAAAAGCCGCGGCAATAGATGCGATCGAGTGAAAAGAGCGGCACTCGGGATGGGAAGGTCAGCTTGGACAGGGGCCCGGCAGACGATGCACGCGCCAGCCCCATCTCTCGCATCGGCAGATCGAGTTTCTCGCCCCAGTCGTTGAAATCCCCAGCGAGCACCACCGGCTCGCCACGCGGCACCTGGTTCTCGATGAAATCGGCAATGCGTTGTACCTGGCGAACGCGGGTCGAATGGGTCAGGCCCAGATGGGCAACCACCGCGTGCAGGATGCCGCCATGCCATTGCACCGGAACGTGCAACAAGCCACGCTGTTCGAAGCGGTGATCGGAGACATCGTGATGACCGATATCGCCGAGCGGCCAGCGCGACAACAGCGCATTGCCATGCTCGCCAAACTTCGTCACCGCATTGGTGCGGTAGGCAACTGAATAACCTTCGGGGGCCAGAAAGTCGGCCTGTGCCAGTTCGGGCCAGCCAGACACGGTACGCGCAAAGCGCTTCGCCTCGCCGTGATGAAAACTTCGAACCTCTTGCAGAAAGACCAGATCGGCATCGAGCGCCTCGATGCCCAGGCCCAGGTTGTGAATCTCCAGCCGCTTGCGCGGGCCGACGCCGCGAACGCCCTTGTGGATGTTGTAAGTGGCGATGCGCAGGCCTTGGCCGGGGCGCATCGTCGAGGGGGGCGGTTTCATATTGCAGGGGCCTCTCGAGCGATCAATCGACGAATCGTGGGAGCTGCAGTATCGCCTCGGCATTCGAGGGCGAAAAACAGCGGTCGGCGGCAGCGCGCCAGTCGAGCCACTCGAAGCGAAGGTGCTCGCGCGGCTCGAGCCGAATCGGTATCTGGCGCGGCACGCGCAGCCCGAACACATGTTCGGTGTTGAACATCACCCCGTCGGCGTAGCGGTGCCGCCAATGGGGATAGATCTCGTAGACGTTCGATAGTTGCCAGTTGCGCAGTCCGGTCAATGGCACTTGCGCCGAGCCGACAACGATGCCGGTCTCCTCGGCCACCTCGCGCGCAGCGGTCTCGGCCAGATCCTCGTCGAGCGAATCCTTCGAGCCGGTGACACTCTGCCAGAAACCAGGGTGGTCGCTGCGTTCGATCAGCAGCACATGGTGGTCATCGCTGTGAATGACCACCAGCACGCTCTCGGGAATCTTCGGTGCGCGAGGCGCCGAGATCGCCAGCGGCGCCACCCATCAACCCTGCGCAGCGACCGGATTGCGCAAGCGGATGTGCAGCTCGCGCAGTTGTTTCTCGTCGACGGCGCTCGGCGCGTGGGTGAGCAGGCACTGGGCACGCTGCGTCTTCGGAAAGGCGATCACATCGCGGATGCTTTCGGCCTTGGCCATCATCGTGACGATCCGATCGAGCCCGAACGCCAATCCGCCATGTGGCGGCGCGCCATATTGCAGGGCATCGAGCAGAAAGCCGAATTTGAGTTGCGCTTCCTCGGGCCCGATCTTCAGCGCAGTGAAAACCTTGCTCTGCACTTCGGCGCGGTGGATACGAACCGATCCGCCGCCGAGTTCCCAGCCATTGAGCACCATGTCGTAGGCCTTCGAGATGCAGGCTCCGGGGTCGGTGTCCATCAGATCCTCGTGGCCATCTTTCGGCGCGGTGAAGGGATGGTGGACCGCATTCCAGCGCTCACCTTCCTTGTCGTATTCGAACATCGGAAAGTCGATCACCCACAGCGGCGCCCAGACATCGTCGAACAAGCCGTTGCTGCGACCGAATTCGCTGTGGCCGATCTTCACCCGCAGCGCACCCAGGGCATCGTCGACCACCTTGGATTGGTCGGCGGCAAAAAAGATCAGGTCACCTGATGCCGCGCCGGTGCGTTGCAGGATTTGCGTCACCGCCCGGTCGTGCAGGTTCTTGACGATCGGGCTCTGCAGGCCCTCGCGCCCCTTCTCCAGGTCGTTGACCTTGATCCAGGCCAGCCCCTTGGCGCCGTAGATCTTGACGAATTCGGTGTAGGCGTCGATGTCGCCCCGGCTCAACTCGCCCCCTTTCGGAATGCGCAGGGCGGCGACCCGCCCGCCCTTGGCCGACGCCGGTGCACTGAACACCTTGAAGTCGACATCGACCATCACATCGGTCAGTTCAGTGAATTCGAGCTTGACGCGAAGATCAGGTTTGTCCGAGCCGAAGCGGTGCATCGCCTCTTCGTACTTCATCACCGGAAAGGCCGGCAAGTCGACCCCGATCGTCGTCTTGAAGACCTTGCGAATCATGTCCTCGAACATGCTGCGAATCTCGTCCTCGGTCAGAAACGAGGTCTCGATGTCGATCTGCGTGAATTCGGGCTGACGATCAGCGCGCAAATCCTCATCGCGAAAACACTTGGTGATCTGGTAATAGCGGTCAAATCCGGCCACCATCAGCAACTGCTTGAACAATTGCGGGCTTTGCGGCAACGCAAAAAACTGGCCTTCGTTGACCCGGCTGGGCACCAGATAGTCGCGTGCACCCTCGGGCGTGCTTTTGGTCAGCATCGGTGTCTCGATATCGATGAAGCCGCGCTCATCGAGAAATTTGCGCACCTCCATCGCGACCCGATAACGCAGCTTCAGGTTTTTCTGCATCGCCGGGCGGCGCAGATCGAGCACGCGGTGGGTCAACCGCGTCGTCTCCGACAGGTTGTCGTCGTCGAGCTGGAACGGCGGCGTGACACTCGGGTTCAACACCTCGAGTTCGTGACACAAGACCTCGACTCTGCCGCTGGTCAGGTTGGCGTTGTCGGTGCCGGTGGGCCGCGAGCGGACCTTGCCGACGATCTTCAGGCAGAACTCGTTGCGCACATCTTCGGCAATCGCGAACATGTCAGCGCGATCGGGGTCGCAGACCACCTGGACCAGCCCTTCACGGTCGCGCAGGTCGATGAAGATCACGCCGCCATGGTCGCGCCGACGATGGGCCCAGCCCATCAGCGTGATGGTTTGTCCCATCAGCGTTTCGCTGACAAGCCCGCAATAAGTCGTTCTCATGTTTTCACTCCAGATTCGATTTCGCCGGGCGGTGCGGATGCGGATCACGCAAGGGCCGCCGCGGATGGCGCAAGGATCGATGATCGACCCTGAAGCCCGGCACCTGCCGCGTGCCCGGCCGCTTCAATTTCGGACCATCTCTGGCGCCAATGCCGGTGGCGCATTGATCGGTCCGGGCGGTGGTGACACCACGCCCATCGAGATGATGTATTTCAACGCCTCATCGACGCTCATTTCGAGTTCGATCACATCGACCCGGCGAACCATCAGAAAAAAACCGGAGGTCGGGTTCGGTGTGGTCGGCACATACAGGCTGAGGTAGTCATCGTGCAGATATTGGGCAGTCTCGCCACCGGGCCGGCCAGTGACGAAGGCGATCGTCCACGAGCCCTGCCGCGGATACTGAACCAGCACCGCTTCGCGAAAGGCATTGCCACTGCTCGAGAAAAGCGTATCCGATACCTGTTTCACCGAACTGTAGATCGATTTGACGATCGGGATCCGGCGCAGCGCCCAGGCACCTTTGCGCAACGACCATTGGCCGATGAAATTGGTCGCGAAGACACCGGTCAGCAGCAAGCCGGCAAGCATGACCAGCACGCCCAGGCCGGGAATCGAACGCAGCGACTCCAGTGGCGGGCGCGCTGCTGCAGGGAGCATCGCCTGCGAGGTGCTCAGCAAGAAGCCGAACACGCCGTCGAGCAGACCCAGCGCCGCGTGCAAGACCCAGATCGTGACAGCCAGCGGCAACCAGACCAGCAATCCGGCGATCAGGTACTTCTTCACGGCGGCAACCGGCGCGTTCCGCTGCGCTCAGCGTTTGGCCGGCGGCGGCGCGGCCGCCGGTGCCGCGGGCGCAGCGCTGCTTGCCGGAGCAGCAGCAGGCGAAGGCGCTGGAGCAGACTTGTCAGCGGCCGGAGCCGGCGCGACAGGCTTGTCGACCGGCGCCTTCCGGGTGTCGTCGGCGGACGGCTTGGCCGCCGCCTCGGACTTGTCGACCTTGTCGGATTTATCCGCCGCTGCCGGCTCGGCATCACCCAGCTCGGCCTTCTTCTTGCCCGCATCGCCACCGCGAAAATCGGTGACGTACCAGCCCGAGCCTTTCAGCTGGAAACCGGCCGCGGTGACTTGTTTGACGAACGCCTCCGCGCCACAGGCCGGACAGGTATGCAGTGGCGGATCGGAGACTTTTTGCAGCGCGTCTTTCGCGTGACCGCAGGCCTCGCAGCGGTAAGCGTAGATCGGCATCGGAAACTTTCTCGGGCTATGGCGGGAACGCCAGATGAATCTGACGCGACCGCCGGAAAAATCGAAACCTTCGATTCTATTCCGAGTTGTTCCGATCTGGTCAGCTGGACGTCCAGACCCGCTCAGTGAAACATCACGAATACCAACGCAGCACCGCCCACGAAGCCGACCAGGAGTGCGCCGATCTGCTGCCACATTCGCCGGCTGCGGCGGCGATCGTCGAGCAAGGCCGCGAGCAGCTTGGCCTCGATGCCCAGCCTTGGCTGCAGCCGCTGATGGAGCAGCCGCGGCAGTTCAGGCAACAGTTGGACGTACCGTGGTGCCTCGTTCTTCAGCCGGTTGACCAAACCCGCCCAGCCGACCTGATCCTCCATCCAGCGCTCGAGAAACGGCCTGGCGGTGACCCACAGATCAAGCTCGGGATCGAGCTGGCGGCCCAGGCCTTCGATATTGAGCAGCGTCTTCTGCAACAGGACAAGTTGCGGCTGGATCTCGACATTGAAGCGGCGCGACGTCTGGAACAGGCGCAACAGCACCTGACCCAGCGAAATATCCTTCAATGGCCGGTCGAACTGTGGCTCGCAGACGGCGCGGATCGCCCCTTCGAGCGACTCGACGCGGGTTTCCGGCGGCACCCAGCCGCTTTCGATGTGCAACTCGGCGACCCGTTTGTAGTCGCGTCTGAAAAAGGCGATGAAATTCTGCGCCAGATAGTCCTTGTCGAATTCGGTCAGGGTGCCGACGATGCCGAAATCGAGCGCGATATAGCGGCCGAAGGTATCCGGTGCGAGGCTGACCTGGATATTGCCCGGATGCATGTCGGCATGAAAAAAGCCATCGCGAAACACCTGGGTGAAAAAGATCGTCACGCCATCACGAGCCAGCTTCGGGATGTCGACGCCGGCGTCTCGCAAGCGCTGGATCTGGCTGATCGGCACCCCGGTCATCCGCTCCATCACGATCACGCCCTGGGTGCACAAATCCCAGTGCATCTCGGGCACCATCACCAGTCGCAGCTCGGCCATGTTGCGGCGCAGCTGAGCGGCGTTGGCGGCTTCGCGAACCAGATCGAGCTCGTCATGAAGATAGTTGTCGAACTCGGCCACCACTTCGCGCGGTTTCAGCCGCTTGCCATCGGCCGACAGCCGCTCGACCCAGCGCGCCAGCGTTCGCATCAGCGACAAGTCGTCATCGATCACCGCCAACATGCCCGGCCGCAACACCTTGACGGCGACCTCGCGGCCATCCTGCAAGGTCGCGAAATGAACCTGGGCAATCGAGGCACTGGCCACAGCCTCGGCCTCGAAACTGGCAAAAACCTCCTCGATCGGCTTGCCAAACGCCTTTTCGATCAGCACTCGCGCCTGAGCAGCAGGAAACGGCGGAACGTTGTCCTGCAGGCGCGCGAGTTCATCGGCAACATCGGCCGGAATCAAATCACGCCGGGTCGACAGCACCTGACCGAACTTGACGAAGATCGGCCCCAGCTTCTCGAGCGCCAGGCGCAGCCGGATGCCGCGCGGGGCCTCGAGGCGGCGGCCAACGGTGATGACGCGAATCAGCCCGCGCATCCATGGTTTGCGGATGTTCGATAGCGCCAGCTCGTCCAGACCATAACCGGAAGACCGTGAAGACGATGATGAGCAGGCGAGCGAGGTGCCTCATCGGGCCGGCGGCTCCGACGATCCCGGGGCCATCCGGCTGACGCGCTGAACGGCGTTGCGAAATGCGGCCGCAAAAAATCCACCGAAACGCGACAACTCGCGCGCCGGCGCATTGCCGACCAGCCGCGCCAGGTCGTCCTGGATCTCCCAGCGCAGGTTCTCGATCAGCCAGTTCACATCAGCGGCAAACGCGGCGTCGCCGGCGATGTCGATCTGCGGCCGCTCGCCAGTCATCCCCTTGAACATCATCAGCGCCGGGTTCGACGCATCGATTGTCACCTGCAGGTCGCCCGGCCCGGCTTGCAACTCCGGCGTGTCGGTCCATTCGAGCAGACCGGCGGGTGTCACGCTGAATGCCAGCGGCGGCACCGGTGGCAGCAGCATCGGCCAGCGGTCGAGGTGAACGACGATGCGCCGGCCCTGATGAGTTTTCAGCCGATAGCTTGCCGCCGATTCGGACGCCAGCACGTGGTTGAGCAGCAGCGTGAGGCGCTGCATGATTGCGGGCGCAGCCAGCGCCTTCAGGGTATTGAGCATGCCGCGATTCTGACATCCAGGCAATTGATTTTGCAGCCGATGTCCCCGGCATGGCTTCGAACCGATCTGCTTTGGCACAATCGCTACCGATGATCCCGTCCACGATCTTGCTCACCGGTGCCACCGGCTATATCGGCTCGCACACCTGGCTGGCCTTGCTGCAGGCCGGGTTCGAGGTGGTCGGGCTCGACAATTTCTCGAACAGTTCACCCGAGGTGCTGCAACGGTTGCGCCAGTTGAGCGGGCAGACACCACGATTCGAGCAGGTCGATGTCTGTGATCGAGCGCAGTTGGCAGCGGTGATCGAGCGTCACCACGTTGGTGCGGCGATTCATTTCGCGGCATTCAAGGCGGTCGGCGAAAGTGTGAGCCGGCCACTCGACTATTACGCCAACAACCTCGGCGGGCTGTTCAGCCTTTGCCAGGGCCTGATGCACGCACGCGCCAAGGCGCTGGTCTTCAGTTCCAGTGCGACGGTTTATGGCAAGCCGCAGCGGCTGCCGATCAGCGAAGACGCGACCCTGTCGACGACCAGTCCTTACGGGGCAACCAAGCTGATGAGCGAAGACATCTTGCGCGATCTGCAGCGCAGCGATGCGGATTGGCGCATCGCGCTTGCTGCGTTATTTCAATCCGGTCGGCGCCCACGAGAGCGGATTGATCGGTGAAGACCCGCGCGGCATTCCGAACAACCTGATGCCCTACATCGCCCAGGTTGCGGTCGGCAAACGCGCGCGGCTGCAGATTTTCGGCGGCGACTACGACACCGTCGATGGCACCGGGGTGCGCGACTATATCCACGTCGTCGATCTGGCCGAAGGCCATGTCGCCGCGCTGCGCCGGCTGCTCGACCAGCCGGGATCGTTCACTGTCAATCTGGGCACCGGAACCGGCTACAGCGTGCTCGAAATGGTCAGCGCATTCGAGCCGCGCCTGCGCCCGCGAGATCCCCTTCGACATCGTCGCCCGCCGGGCCGGTGATATCGACGCCTGTTATGCCGATCCGAGCCAGGCCCGGCAGTTGCTGGGCTGGCAGGCGCAGCGTGACCTCGACACCATGTGCGCCGACAGCTGGCGCTGGCAGCAACGCAACCCCGACGGATTTGCCGCCGCACCAAGCACGGCCCCGCTCACTTTTTCAATCGATACCGCCTGATGACCAACCAACCCATCCTCGTCCACCCCGTCATCATTGCCGGCGGCAGTGGCACTCGCCTGTGGCCCTTGTCACGTGCCATGTATCCCAAACAGTTTCTGGTGCTGCACGGTGATCGCAGCCTGTTCCAGCAGGCGGCGAGCCGGCTTGCATCGCTGGGCTGCGCCGACATCGAGGTAACCGCGCCGAGCGTGGTCGGCAACGAAGAGCACCGCTTTCTGGTCCTGGAGCAATTGCGCGAACTGGCGCTGGGCGGCGGCGCAACCAGAGCCGCCTTGCTGCTCGAGCCGGTCGGACGCAATACCGCGCCTGCGATGACGATGGCTGCGTTGCATGCGATCGACAGCGGCCAGGATCCGGTGCTCGTCGTCACCCCGGCCGATCAGACGGTGACCGACGAAGCCGCATTCACCGCCGCGTTGCAACAGGCGGTGCGGGTGGCCGCCGACAACAAGATCGTGATCTTGGGCATCGCACCGGATCGACCGGAAACCGGCTTTGGCTATATCCGCGCCGACGATACCGGAGGCGGGGCCCACAAGGTGGCGCAATTCGTCGAGAAACCCGATCTGGCAACCGCCGAGCGTTATCTGGCCAACGGCAGTTTCTACTGGAACGCCGGCATGTTCGTGGTCCGCGCCTCGGTGTGGTTGCAGGCGCTGCAACGCTTCCGACCTGACATCGCAGCTGCCTGCGAGCGGGCTTGGGCGGTCAAGTCGGCAGATGCCAGTTTTATCCGCCCGGGCAAGGCCGAGTTTTCGACAATTCCGAGCGAGTCCGTCGATTACGCGGTGATGGAAAAATGCCCCGGAACGAGCGAGTTCGATATCCGCATGGTGCCACTCGATGCCGGCTGGTCGGATCTGGGCGCATGGGATGCGGTCTGGCAGGTCAGTGACGAAGGACGCTCGCCGGCAACGCCAGCAGTGGCGATGCGATGATCCGCGCCAGCAGCAATACGCTGGTGCATGCGACCAGCCGGCTGGTCGGCGTGGTCGGCATGGACAATGTGATCGTCATCGAGACCCCCGATGCGGTGCTGGTTGCCGACCGCAGCCGCAGCCAGGAGGTCAAGCAGATCGTCGGCCAGTTGCAAAGCGCCAAGCGCAGCGAACACACGCTGCATCGCCAGGTGCACCGGCCGTGGGGCTGGTACGACAGCATCGACTCGGGACCGCGCTTTCAGGTCAAGCGAATCATGGTCAAGCCCGGCGCCTCATTGAGCCTGCAGAAACATCACCACCGCGCCGAACACTGGATCGTCGTCAGCGGCACCGCCGAGGTGACCAACGGCGATCAGGTGCTGATCCTGACCGAAAATCAGAGCACCTACATCCCGCTCGGCCAGATCCATCGCCTGGCCAATCCCGGCAAAGTGCCACTGGAAATCATCGAGGTGCAGTCGGGCAGTTACCTCGGCGAGGACGATATCGTCCGTTACGAGGACACCTACGGCCGCCATTGACCGCAGCCGGCGGCCGGGCAGTCAGACCTGGCTCAGGCTAAAACAGCGCCTGCTGCCGGGCCAGCCGCCACGGCGCGCATTCGATCGAATGGCTCGCTGGCATTCGCGGGTCAGCAGCCACAACTCGCGAAACGGAGTCGCGTCTCGATCAGGCGCCTCGCGGATCATGCCGCTGAATTCGATCGTCGCAAGCCAAGCCGATTCGAGATCGTCGAAGCAGAGCAACCGTGCCTGCAGCGTCAGCACATCGGTGCGGTTGGGCGGGCTGCCGTCGGGCGGAAACTGGGCGCAGATTTCGTCGAGCATCTGAGGCGTGGTCAGCGCGCCGAGCGTTGACCGATCGGCCGCATCCCAGGCCGCCTGCAGGCGGATGAACTGATGACGCACCGCATCCAGCAGGTGGCTGGCATCGAGTTCGGCGGGCAGACGCGATGACCGGCTGCTGGGTGGCCATTCGCCGGATCGAGCGCAGACGCGACAAGCGCCGCCAACCCGACCAGCCGACCGCCTGGCTGCCAAGCATCACCAGCCCCGGCATCAACATTTGATTCCCACGTGCAGCGCCACCACGCCGGCGGTCATCGGATGAACGTCGACATGGCCGAATCCGGCGGTTTTCATCATCGCCTTCAGCTCGGCCGGGCCCGGATGGACACGGATCGATTCGGCCAGATAGCGATAGCTGTCGGCGTCGCCGGCGACCAGCTTTCCAATACCCGGCAAAACGCGAAACGAATACCAGTCGTAGACCTTTTCAAGCGGCTGCCGCGATCTTCGAGAACTCCAGCACCAGCAAGCGGCCGCCGGGTTTCAACACGCGGCCCATCTCGGCCAGCGCGCGGTCCTTGTGGGTCATGTTGCGCAACCCGAAGGCCACTGTGACGCGGTCGAAGCTGGCATCGGCGAACGGCAGCGTTTCGGCATCACACAACAGGCTTGGCAAGCAGCAGACCTTCGTCCTCGAGCCGCTGGCGGCCCTGTCGCAACATCGATTCATTGATGTCGGTGTGAACAACCATGCCGCGGCTGCCGACCTTTTCTGGCGAAGGCGCGCGCCAGGTCGCCCGTGCCGCCGGCCAGATCGAGCACCTTGTCGCCATCGCGCACATCGGCGACTGCAACCGTATAGGCCTTCCACGCGCGGTGCAGCCCCATCGACATCAGATCGTTCATGACGTCGTATTTCGACGCCACCGAATCGAAAACGCCGCGCACCCGACGCAGCCTTCTGCTTCTCGTCGACGGTCTGGAAACCGAAATGGGTATCGCTCATGGGTGCGCCTGCTCGGCTTCAGTGCTGGTGGCTGCCGCAGGCAGACGCTGCAGCTCCGGCCATCGGCGCATCGCGATCGACGCCAGCGGCATTCAGGCGCGATTCGTACTGCTGCCACAGCTCGGCCTGCTGCGAGCCGAGAAAATAGAGATAGTCCCAGGAAAAGATGCCGGTGTTGTGGCCATCAGAGAACAAGGGCTGCACGGCATAGTTGCCGACCGGCTCGAGCGACACCAGCCCGACCTCGCGCTTGCCGGTCTGCAACACCTCCTGCCCCGGGCCATGCCCCTGCACTTCGGCCGACGGCGAATAGATGCGCATCAACTCGAACGGGATGCGAAATTCGACTGCCATCGGAAAAGCCGACTTCGAGAATCCTGGACTGCTGGTGCACCGTCAGCGCGGTCGGCTTGCGGCGGGTTTTTCTTCGAGCTGGGATTCAGACCGGACATGGCGTGGGAGCGAATCGGGGAATGCAGAGTTTAGCCAAGCCGATTTCGGCGACGCGGCGGCAGGGACATCCGGCACTGCGCAATCGTCCGGCTGCACAGCAGAGGCACAGGAGGACACGCATGACACGAGCTCGCCACGCAGCCGATCGCCGGTCAGCGCCCGGGCACCTCGGGCCTGCGCAAGAAGGTCGCGGTTTTCCGGCAAACGCCTTATCTCGAGAATTTCGTGCAGTCGATCTTCGATTCGCTTGCCGGGCATTGCCGGACAGACGCTGGTGCTCGGAGGCGACGGGCGCTTCTTCAACGACCAGGCGATCCAGATCATCGTGCGCATGGCCGCCGCCAACGGTCTGGCGCAGAATGCTGGTCGGGCGCAACGGCATCCTGTCGACGCCGGCGGCCAGTTGCGTGATCCGCAAATACCGGGCGTTCGGCGGCATCGTGCTGTCGGCCAGCCACAACCCCGGCGGGCCCGATGGCGATTTCGGAATCAAATACAACATCGGCAACGGCGGGCCGGCGCCGGAGAAGATCACCGAGGCGATTCATGCCAACAGCATGACGATCACGCGCTATCTGACGCTTGCATACGCCCGATATCGATCTCGGCCGGCTCGGCAGCACAACGGTTGGCGAAATGGCGGTCGAGGTCATCGACCCGGTTGTCGATCACGCCGACCTGATGGCCACGCTGTTCGATTTCGATCGCATCGGCAAGCTGCTGCGATCGGCCGGCTTTCGGCTGTGTTTCGACGCCATGCATGCGGTCACCGGGCCCTATGCCCACGAAATTTTCATCAACCGGCTCGGTGCAGATCCGGCCAGCGTCATCAACGGCATTCCGCTCGCCCGATTTCGGCGGCGGTCACCCCGATCCCAATCCGACCTACGCGACTGACTTGATGAACCGGATGTTCGCGCTCGATGCGCCGGACTTCGGCGCTGCCAGCGACGGCGATGGTGACCGCAACATGATCGTCGGCAGCCATTTTGTCGTGACCCCCAGCGACAGCCTGGCGGTGCTGGCCGCCAATGCCCACCTGGTCCCGGGTTATGCCGGCGGACTGAAAGGCGTGGCCCGGTCGATGCCGACCAGCGCCGCGGTTGACCGGGTCGCCGTTGCTTTGGGCATCGCCTGTCACGAAACGCCAACGGGCTGGAAATTCTTCGGCAATCTGCTCGATGCCGGTCAGATCACGCTGTGCGGCGAGGAAAGCGCCGGTACCGGCTCCGATCACATGCGCGAAAAAGATGGCCTCTGGGCGGTCTTGTTCTGGCTCGACATCATCGCAGCACGCGGCCTGTCGGTCGAGCAGATCGTTCGCGACCACTGGTCGCGATTCGGCCGCAACTATTACTCACGCCACGACTACGAAGGCGTCGACAGCACCACAGCAAACCGGCTGATGGCCGATCTTCGTCGACTCGCTGCCCACCCTGCCCGGCCGGACCGTTGCTGGCCAGCAGATTGCCAGCGCCGACGATTTTTCGTATACCGATCCGATCGATGGTTCGGTCAGCTCGGCGCAGGGCATCCGCGTTGGCCTGGTCGACGGCTCGCGAGTCGTCTTCAGGCTGTCAGGGACCGGGACCGACGGCGCGACGCTGCGCGTCTATCTCGAACGCTACGAAGCCGATCCGGCGCGACACGACGTCGAGACGGGAACGGCGTTGGCAGGTCTGGTCGATCTGGCCGACCAGCTTGCGGGAATTCGCCAACGCACCGGACGCGAGCAGCCGACCGTCATCACCTGAACGGACAACCCGGCCGGGGTCTGCCAGCGTCAAGCGCGTACCAACGAAAGGCTGCTGGTTGTCGGCGCGGGCAATCCGTCACTCTCCAAGATACCGTGCACCAGTGCGGTCAGCCGCTCCAGCGTGAACTCCTTCTGCAGCAGATGGTGCACGCCGACCTGCAGAGCGTCGCTGCGCAGCGCGTCGGTGATATTGCCCGAGGTGATGACAACGGGCAACCCGGGGCGGCGGTGGCTCAATGCACGCGCCAGATCGATGCCCGACATGATCGGGCATGTTGAAATCGGTCACGACCAGATCGACGGCATCGTCGGTGCCGCAAGCCAGCACCAGCGCGCGGCGCGGGTCGGACAGACTGGTGACCCGATAACCGGCTCGATGCAGCAACGCTTCGACCATGATCACCATGACCTGATCGTCGTCGACATACAGGACATGTTGCCCGCCACCGCGGACTTCCGCCAATCCTGAAGCGACTGGCGCATCGCCGTCGCCAATCGTGTCGGCAGTTGCGATGGCAAGCGGGAAATACATGTCGAAAGTGCTGCCCTTGCCCGGACTGCTCTCGACGCCGATGGCACCGCCGTGCGACGCCACGATGCCATGCACGACCGACAAACCGAGCCCGGTTCCCTTGCCGATCGCCTTGGTTGTATAGAACGGCTCGAAAATGCGCAGGCGGACGGCTTCGTCCATGCCGCAGCCGTCGTCGGCAACTTGCAGATGTGCATACCAGCCGGCAGCCAGGCCATGGCCAGCCGTTCGCCCACCACCGCGATCGAGCAAAACCGGGTTCAGTGCAATTGCAATATGCCCCTTGCCACCCGGCATCGCATGCCAGGCATTGGTGCACAGATTGATCAGCACCTGCTGAAGTTGAGTGGCGTCGGCGCTGATGTTCAACGGCGCGCTGCTCAGGCGCAAGTCGATCACGACCTGCGCCGGCAATGTCGAGCGAAGCAGCGTGGCCGCTTCCTCCAACAGCGGGCGCAACGGTTGACTGAGACGTTGCTGCGGCTCGCGACGACTGAAGGCGCCGATCTGATGGACCAGGCTTCGCCCGCGCTCGCCAGCCAATCGGACCTGTTCGAGCCGCGCCGACGCCGGATGTTCGGCGCCGAGATCCTGCTGGATCAATGCCGCATTGCCAAGAATGGACGCCAGGATGTTGTTGAAATCATGGGCCACTCCGCCTGCGAGCGTGCCGATCGCTTCCATCTTCTGCGATTGGCGCAACTGGCGTTCGAGATGAGTGCGGTCAGCTTCCGCCCGCATGTGTCGCGTCACATCGGTCACCATTGCGAGAAAGCCGACAATTTGCCCGGAATCGTCGGCGATCGGGCTGGTCGACAGGCTTCCCGGCAACTGGGTACTGTCCTTGCGCCGGAAGCCGATCTCGAGCGGCTCGGACCGGCGGCTGGCCAATCCGTCGACGCCCGATGCACCCAGCATTTGTCGGCCCGACTCGTCCATGAAATCGGTCCAGCAACGGCCATCGAGTTCAGCGGCGTCGTAGCCGATCATCTGTTGCATCTTCGGGTTGACGAACGAAGTCCGGCCGCCAGCATCGACCATCCAGATGCCTTCGTCGGCCGTATCGACAATTCGGCGGTATTGCGCGGAGCTTTCGCGCAATTGCCGGGTCATGGCGTGTGCGCTGGCATGAGCCCGCTGTCGGCCAGTCAGAATCTGCCAGGTCAGCAACGCCAGCACCAGACTCAAACCGCCGCCGGCGACAGCAATGATCCGCGCGGAGTCGTTGCTGAATCGCTGCTCGAACTCCGGCGTGCTGCGCACCAGCAGCGTCCAGGCATGGCCGGCAAGCCCCACATACTCCTGCGCCTCGAACAATGCAGCAGAAGGCCCGGGCACCGAGGCATTGGGCGGATAGAGCCGGGTGTCTTCGCCGACAGTGACACCGTCGAAGACGCCGGCTTCCAATCCCGGCGCGCTTTCGCCATAAAGTGACGCCATCAAGTCGATGACTCGAAAGCTGGCAAATACCCAGCCGACCAGATACGCCCGGCGCCGCTCGACAGTATCGATCGGCCGGTCCTTTTCAAAGATTGGCAGGCACATCAAGAAGCCCCATTCGGGCTCGCTGGTGCTGCCGGCAGCCAGGCGCTGGGACACGGTGAAGCGCCCCGAGTCCCTGGCCTGCAACATCGCTGCGCGACGTTGTGGCTGGGTGAGCACATCCTGGCCGAGCGTGCCGATGATCGGCCCGGCGACGGGTGCCACATAGGTCAGCGGCGCCGACATGGGCTCGCGATCGCCCTTCAATGGTTGATTGTCGGGAGCCGCACGCTGCAGCGCGGCATAACCGAGGGATCGCAAGCCTGCGAAGTCCGGCCCGGCACTCAACGAATCAACATAGAGCGAGAAGTCTTCCTGAGTGACCCGCCCCGCGGCCGCGAAAAGTCCCCCGACGCCGCGCAGCATCTGTTCGTAACTGGTGATTCGCGACTGGATGCGGGTTGTCGTCTGGCGCAGCTCGAAATCGAAACTCGCGCGCAAATTGGTCTGTTGGCTTTCGCGCTCGTGTTGCCAGAGCCATGCCGTGATCAGCATCGACAGCGCAGCGACGAAAAGTGGCAACAGCCAGGTTGAAACGCGCCGCAATCAATACCCCATTTTACAAAACCCGATGCATGAAATCAGCCACCCGGTACCATCAGAACTGGGTCATTGCCCGTGCAAGATCCGGCTTGAAATATTTGCCGAAGATCTTCTCGACGGTGCCATCGTCACGCATTGCTTCGACCAGCTCGCTCCAGGCCTGTTGCTGACCGGCCGACAACGCCTTTTTCGACATGATCAAGCCATGTGGGACCGGTGGATCTTCGAATTCGAATATCTGCGTCTGTTCGCGCAGGCTGCCACTTTGCAGCGCCGGGTAATCGAACGGTTCGATGATCATCGCGTGCACCCGGTTGTCGAGCAGTACCTGGTACAACGGCTCCAGACTGGAGGCATAGCTGACGCGGCCTCGTGAATCGAGCTGGTCGACCAGCCGGTTCGCCGTGGCACTGTAGCGGAAGCTGCGAATGACGCCGAGGCGCAATGTCGGGATTCTTTTCAAAATCGGACAGCTTGCGCACGCCTGCGTCGTTGCGCACGAGCAGGTAGTATTTGTTCGAGAAATACCAGGCGAACGATGCGAACCGGTCGCGCACCGAATTGGCGATTCCCGACAAGCTGAAGTCGAGCGCCCCGGATTCGATCAGTTGCCAGATCCGCGCGCGCGGCATCAGGGTGACATTGATCCTGCACCCACTGCGACGAACCAGCTCGTCGGCCATATCCTTGTCGATGCCTTCACCGCTCTGGCTTGAGTAAAGCAGGCCGTGCTCGTGCAGCGCCAGGCTATAAGGGCGCGAGCAATCGATCTTTTCGCCCGCCCAGACGACGGACGAGCCGACGATCGCGATCGAAGCCAGCAGAAGGTTCTGAATGATGCGAATCATGTGTCTTGACAGGCCGCATCTGCCGCGGCGCATCCTGCTCCGGTCCCGACCGAGATTCAGACACTATCGTCCACCTTGGGCTGCAGCGCCAGCCCCCAAAGTCAGGTAACCGCGCTCGCCTGCCCCAGGCTTTCCGCCTGACGCTTCTTGTCGCGCAGCGTGGCCAGTTCGGCATCCTCGAACTTGCGGCGATTTTCCTGCTGCAACAGCTGCTCCTGATGGCGCAGCTCCTCGACGTCCTCGGGCTTCGGATCCTCCTGGATCGACAGCGACATGAAGCCCGACGCCTGTGGCTCGCCGCGAGAGCTCTTCAACTTGATGTGCAAGCGCAGTTCGTTGGCCGAATCGGCATTGCGGATGGCCTCGTCGAAACTGATCAGTCCCTGGTCGTACAACTCGAACAAGGCCCAGTCGAAGGTGCGCATGCCGAGCTCGCGAGATTTCGACATGATGGCCTTCAGCTCATGAAAATGGCCCTGGAAGATGCGCTCGGCAATGATCGGCGTATTGAGAAGAATCTCGATCGCCGCCGAGCGGCCGTTGCCGTCTTCGCGGCGCACCAGGCGCTGCGAGACGATCGACCGCAGATTGGCCGACAAATCCATCAACAGCTGGGTGCGCCGCTCTTCCGGAAAGAAATTGACGATGCGCTCGATCGTCTGGCTCGCGCTGTTGGCGTGCAAGGTGCCCAGGCAAAGGTGACCGGTCTCGGCAAACGAAATGGCATGCTCCATGGTTTCGGCATCGCGGATCTCGCCGATCAGGATCACGTCGGGCGCCTGGCGCAGCGTATTCTTCAGCGCGTGGTGCCATGATTTGGTATCGACGCCGACTTCGCGATGGGTCACCAGCGACAGCCGCGATGCGTGGACATATTCGACCGGATCTTCGACGGTGATGATGTGGCCGGCGGAGGTGCGGTTGCGGTGATCGATCATCGCTGCCAGCGAGGTCGACTTGCCCGATCCGGTGGCGCCGACAACCAGCACCAGCCCGCGCTTGTTCATCACCACATCCTTCAGAATTTCGGGCAGCTTCAGCTTCTCGAAATTCGGGATCTCCGATGCGATGGTGCGAATCACCATGCTGACGTTTTGCTGCTGCACATAGACGTTGACGCGAAAGCGCGAAACGCCCGGCAGCGAAATCGCGAAATTGCATTCCATTTCGCGCTCGAATTCGTCGCGTTGGCTTTCGTTCATCATCGCCCGGGCCAGCTGGCGCGTCACCTCGCCACTCAGCTTCTGCTCGGTCAGCGGCTTCATGCTGCCGTTGGATTTCATGCTCGGCGGAAAGTCAGCCGCGATGAACAGGTCGGATCCACCGGCCTGGCTCATTGCGGCCAGCAACTTGTGCATGTAGGAACGGGCTTGGTCTTCGGTCAGGGCAGGCATTCGCGGCTTCGTCGATTGGCAAAGTCGGCCACCGGCGCAGGTGCAGGGCATCCCGCGGCCGGACGGACCGATCGTGCACCGAGCATGACAGCGGCTGCCCGTCGCTGATCCGCCGAAAAGCCAGCCGAAAGCGGAATTGATCGGTAATCGACTGTCGGTGGGTGGCGCGGGAAGGCTCGCGCCACCGCCGAGCGGCGTCAGGACGGTCGGGCTGCCGGAACCACCTTGCGTTCGTCGGGCAGGAAGCCCACGACGGCCAGCGTGCACACCGCAATCACCGCCATGCAGATGAACAGTGCGTCGAATCCCGACGCCTTGACAAACGGCCCGAGCAGCCAGACCGCCAATGAACTGATACCGATCGATACCGACAGCCTGGCACCGGCAACCCGCGAGCGGATCCGATCATCGACATACCGCACGATCATGGCATCGGTGAACGGAATTGCACCGAAGATGAACACCATCACGGCCAGCAGAAGACCGAGCAGCCACCAGCCGCTGGCATGGCTGGCCAATGCAAGCAACGGAATCTGGATCAGCACAATGCACAGATACAGCGGCTTCATCGGAACCCGGTCGATCAGGCGGCCCACCACCACCTGTGCCAGCGACGCCAAGGCATAGACCACGGCCAGCATCAGGCCGAGCGCAGCCGGATCGTCGACGATGCCGCGAAACCGCTCATTCAACAACTGCGCATTGCCGTTGGTGGTGAAGTTGAACAACAAGCTGCCGGTGACCGAGGCCGCCGTCATGACACCGAAGACGCGGGCCAGCAACGCTGGTGGCAACGTCACACGCGCCTTGTTCGCCCGCTTCGCAGGCGCCTCCAGCTCATGCGGACACCAACGCGCAAAAGCCAATCCGCAGCCGATTGCCAGCAGTCCGGGCACGGCGAAGGCCCAGCGCCAGCCCAGCCACTGGACCATCAACCCGGTACTCAGCGCCGCCACGGCGATTCCCAGGTTACCGGCCAAGCCGTTGACGCCGATCACGGCGCCAGGCTTGTCGGTCGTCTGCAACAACATCGGAATGCCTACCGGATGGTAAATTGATGCAAACACGCCAAGCAAGGTCAGCACGCCGGCCAGCTCCCAGGCATTGCGCGCCAGCGCGGCCAACAGCGCCGAGGCGCCCATCCCGAAAAAGAACAGCAACATCATTCGGCGCCGTCCCCACAGATCACCCAGCCTGCCAGCCGGCAACGAGCCGACGCCGAACATCACAAACGCACCGACGCCGAACGGCAACAAATCCTCCCAGTGAGCAAAACCGAACTCGGCCGCAATGGCGCCGACCGCGGTGGCAAAGATCAGCAGGAACATGTGGTCGACTGCGTGGCCGATATTCAGCAGCCAGGCGACGCGGCGAGACCAATCCTGGTCCACGCAAGGATGGTCGATTGGCGACGGAGTCGAGGTGATGGACGGCGCGGTCATGGGCTCAAGTGTGCACCAGACGTTGCCGATGCGCGGCCGTCGGCGCCCGGCGCTCAGCGTGCTCGGCGCTCGACCTCGGTTGCGCAGGCGACGCAGCGCAGCGCAAACGGCTCGGCCTTCAGCCGCTCGAACGGGATATTGATGCCGCAATCGATGCAGATGCCGAAATGCTCGCCTTGCAGGCGCTGCAACGCAGCATTGACAGCCTCGAGCTCGCGTCGCTCGTGTTCGTTCAGCACCACGGCAACCTCGCGATCAGGGGCCCGCTGCGAGGCGTCGTCGGCATCCAGGGCAGCCTCTTCAGCCGCGTGATCGGCCCGGCTCTGGCCACGCAGATGGTCACCGAGCTGGTGGCTCAGTTCCTCGCGGCGGCGTTCGAGGTCGGCCTTCAGTTCGGCGCGTCGGGCGGTGGTCAATCCGGTTGTCATGGGTGTTCCCTTGAAAATGAATCGATGATGCGCTCAATCACGCTGGCAGTCTGCGCGCACGGGTTTGTCGAACAGCAAGCCAGCCCAGCGCCAATGCGAGCAGCATCATCGGAACCAGCGAGCCGAAATTGAGCAGCCGCCAGCCTTGCGTGGTGACCAGCGCGCCGGAGGCAAACGAGGTCACCGCCATCACCGAAAAAACGCAGAAGTTGATGGCTCCCTGCGCTCGGTCTTTTTCCTCGGGCTCGTAAGCCGCAACCGACAGGCTGGTCGCGCCGGTAAACAGAAAATTCCAGCCGATGCCCAGCATGAACAGCGAGATGACGAATTGCTGCAGCTCGACGCCGGACAACGCAATCATGATGCACATGGCGTTGAGTGCCACACCAATGCCCATGATCGGCAAGGCACCGAAGCGACGGATCAGGTTGCCGGTGAAAAACCCCGGCGCGTACATGCCGATGACGTGCCACTGCAGCACCAGTGCCGCATCTTCGAACGGCAGGCTGCAGACTTGCATGGCCAGCGGCGTGGCGGCCATCAGCAGGTTCATCACGCCGTAACCCAGGGCTGCGCCGAGCGTCGACACAATGAAAAGCGGCTGGCGCATGATCGACGCCAGCGGCCGGCCGCGCGGTGCGCCTTCGGCCCGTGACGGCATGGCGGGGAAACCGATCCCGGCCATGACAACGAACGAGATCACGGCGACGACAGCCAGCGCCAGGTAGGCGCCGATGAACGGTGTGTCGGTCAGGCTGCGGGTTCGCGAAGCAATATTCGGCCCGAGCACCGCACCTAGCAGGCCACCGGCGATAACCAGCGAAATCGCCTTGTCGCGATACGCCGGCGTCGACAATTCGGCTGCCGCAAACCGGTACAGCTGGCCATTCGCGTTGTAGTAGCCCGCGATCACGGTCGCCGTCACCAGCAACCAGAAGCTGTGCTGGAAAACGGCGTAGGCGCACAACAGCGCTGAAAAAAGCGCCACCGCCAGTCCGATCTGGAACGACACCTTGCGCCCCCAGGCCGACTGGGTACGAGCCACCAACGGCGTGCTCAGCGCACCGCCGACCACATAACCCATCACCGGAAGGGTTGCCATCCAGCCTGCTGGCGCCAGGCTGAAGCCGATCAAGCCGTTGATGGCAATGAAGATGACATTGTTGGTCATCAGCAAACCCTGGCAGGCGGCCAGACGGACGAGATCGCGATTCATGCCTGCGAGTGTAGATGGCCCCGCACGCGCGGCCACTGGACAACGCCCTGTACCCGGTCAACGCATGCCGCATCGCCTGCGGCGCCGATCAGTCGACGAAACGACCCAGACGAACCTGGGTATTGCCCGGCCGCAAATGGGTCAACGAGGGCATCACCAGCACGGTGTTGTCGTAAGGTGCGGTCCATACCTGTTCACCATCGCGGGCGATCGGTGTGCCGGCCTCGGCCACCACACCGAGCCCGACTGGCGGGACGAGGAACTCGAAGCCATGCGAGCGCGCGACAACTGCTTCGGTGACCCGAACCGTTCGCTGAGGTTGAATGTCGGTCAGGCGCTGCCGAGCCTTCGCCCAGGCCGGATCGACAACGCCAGTGACGCCGAGAAAACGCACCAGCGTATCGACGGCGACGGTTTCGGCGGCACGCTCCCAGTGCTGACCGCATTCAACCAGCACCGCACACCGCGGATCGGACGCGTCGCCGAACGGGCCCCGCTCGATCATCCGCAAACCCGCCGGATGGCCGGTATCGAGCAGGATGGTCGGCGGCACGCCGATGCGGCGCGCCAGCTCGGCATTCTTGTCGACCTGTCCGCAGACCATGATCGGGCTGCAGGGCTCGTGCATCGAATGAATGTCGAGGATGAAATCGGCCGCATCGACAAAGGGTTGCAGCTCGCGAGCACGGCGCAACTCGCAACTGTCGCGTGTGCCGAACAGGGCGTCATCGGCCCAGACCCGGTTGTAGTCTTCGTCGACAAACCGCGACGCATGCGGCGCGCTGACATCGAAACGCGAAAACGCCTCGACGTTTGCAAATGCCAGCAGCAGTCGCCCGGCAAGCGGCTGCACCCGCTCGCCGATCAACCAGGCCAACGCCAATGCGCCGCAGATTTCGTTGCCGTGGGTCAGCGCCTGCACCAGCACGGTCGGGCCAGGCTTGCCCGAGTCGAGCACATGCACCCAGTCGACCCCGGAATTGCTCTGGCGATAAGGGGCGATATCAGGCAGCGGAAGTTCGATCGGGGATGTCGATGTCATCTGGATGTTCAGGAGGCGGGGGTGGAGGTTGAGGCCGACACCGGCCGGCTGGCAGCCGCGACCGAGGACGTCCCCGAGTGAAGATGGCAGGCAACCAGCCGGCGATTGCCCATCGACTGCAAGACCGGCACTTCATTCGAGCAACGCGGCATGGCGTGGATGCAGCGCGGGTGAAAATGGCAGCCACTTGGCGGATTCATCGGCGACGGGATCTCGCCCCGGATCGGCACGAAGTTGCGGTGCCGGCGATCCAGCCGCGGAACTTCATCGAGCAAGGCGGTGGCGTAGGGATGGAGCGGTTGTGCGAACAATGCCGCCGCCGGCGCCGATTCGACAATGCGACCGAGGTACATCACGTCCACGCGATCGGCCAGATGACGGACCACGCCCAGATCGTGGCTGATGAACAGATAGGTCAGACCCAGCTGCTCTCTCAGATCCATGAACAGGTTCAGCACCTGAGCCTGAATCGAGACATCGAGCGCAGCAACCGCTTCATCGCAGACCAGAAATTCGGGCTTCACCGCCAACGCCCGGGCGATACCGATTCGTGCCCGCTGGCCGCCAGAGAACTGATGCGGAAAACGGGGCGCCAACGCCGGATCGAGGCCGACGCGCTGCAGCAGATCGGCTACATAGGCAGGCGCAACGCTTCGATCGACCAGCCCGTGGACGATCGGCGCCTCGGCGATGGCCGCACCCACCCGCAAGCGCGGGTTCAAGCGAGGCAAACGGATCCTGGAAAATCATCTGCACCGGCCGATGACCCGGGCCGGTCTGCAACGGCTTGCCGCGATAACGCACGGTGCCTTCAGTGGGTTCGTGCAATCCGGCGCCGAGCCTGCCCAGCGTGCTTTTGCCGCAACCCGACTCGCCGACCAGCGCCACCACGTCACCCGCGTGGACCGTCATGTCGACCCGATCGACCGCATGGACCACCGGCGCGGCCACTTGGGCACCCAGCTTGGCCGCAACACGCTCGATCACGTCGAGCCGACGTTCGAAGCGCTTGCTGACGCGATCGAACTGAAGCAGCACCTCACCCATGGCGCAAACTCGCTTCGAGAATTGCTCGAATAGCTGGAGTGGATTCTGCGGACCGCTGCATCAGCGCCTTCATGCTGCAACCACGCCGACCGGGTGATGGCACCGCAGCTGGCGTTTGCCTTCGGTGACCAATGCCGGCATCGCGGCGCACGCCACATCGGCGCGATCACAGCGGGCGCGGAAAGCGCAGCCGCCGTCGAGCGCACGCAAGGTCGGCGCCATGCCGGGAATCTGTCGCAACCGCTGACCGACGGCGTTGTGCGCCGGCACCGAATCGAGCAAGCCGCGTGTATACGGATGGGCTGGATTCTCCAGGACCTCGTCGACCGGACCCGATTCGACGATGCGCCCGGCATACATCACGGCAACCCGATCAGCCAGCCCCGCAACAACCGCCAGATCGTGCGTGATCCAGACCAGCGCGCTGCCGGTTTCCTGCACCAGGCGCTGCATCTCGTGCAGGATCTGACCTTGCACCGTGACGTCGAGCGCGGTCGTCGGCTCGTCGGCAATGATCACATCGGGCCGATTCAACAAGGCAATCGCAATCGCGACGCGCTGGCGCATGCCGCCGGAAAACTGATGCGGATATTGCGCCAGCCGCGCCTGTGCCGACGCAATGCCGACCTGACCAAGCACCTCGATGGCTCGCGCGCGTGCTGCGTGGCGCCCGACCGGCTCGTGCGCCAGCACCGTCTCGACCATCTGGGTCTCGATGCTGAGCACCGGGTTCAGCGTCATCATCGGATCCTGGAAGATCATCGCCAGCCGCTTGCCACGCAGTTTGCGCAGCGTTTCATCGTCGGCCCCGACCAGCTCCTGGCCGTCGAAGCGCACGCTGCCGCCAGCAATCCGGCCCGGCGAGTCGATCAGTCCCATGATCGAATAGCCGGTGACCGACTTGCCCGAGCCCGATTCGCCGACCAGCCCGAGCACCTCGCCACGCGCCAGTTCGAACGACACCTCTTGCACCGCACGCAAAGGCCCATCGCGGCTGTCGAACTCGGTCACCAGATCACGCACCGACAGGATCGAGGTCACTGGCGCACCCGCTGCTTCGCGGGGCCCTCCGAGCGGGACACGAGCGTCCTGCTTGGGCAGCCGGGCGGTGGCGTTCATCGTGACAACCTCGGATTGAGCACATCGCGGAGCTGGTCGCCGACCAGATTGATCGACAGAATCGTCATCAGCAAGGCGATTCCGGGATAGACGCTGATCCAGTATTTGCCCGACATCAGATATTCGTAGCCATTGGCGATCAGCAAGCCGAGCGAGGGCTCGGTGGTCGGCAGCCCGAGACCGAGAAAACTCAAGGTCGCCTCGAGTGCGATGGCATGTGCGACCTGCACCGTACCAACCACGATCAGTGGCGGCAAGGCATTGGGCAACAAGTGCCGCAGCATGATCCGCCAGCCGGGCAGCCCGAGTCCGCGCGCAGCCTCGATATATTCCTTGCGCCGCTCGACCATCGCCGCCGAGCGCGCGGTCCGGGCGTAATAGGCCCATTGCACGGCAACCAGCGCGATGATGATCTTGTCGACGCCGCGGCCGAGCACCGCCAGCAGAATCAGCGCCACCAGAATCGCCGGAAAGCCGAGCTGGATGTCGACCACCCGCATCAGAAACTGCTCGAAACGTCCGCCACGCCAAGCCGCCAGACACACCGAGAAAGGCGCCGATCGTCAATGCGATGATGCCGCTGGCGGCGCCGACCGCCAGCGAGACTCGCAGGCCGTACAAGATCGCCGACAACATGTCGCGGCCCTGGCCGTCGGTGCCGAGGCGGTAGACGAATTCGCCCGAACCGGCTTTTTCTCCAGGCGCGAGGCGCGAATCCATCAGGTCGAGCTTGCCGAGGTCGTAGGGATCCTGCGGCGCGATGAATGGCGCCAGCAGGGCCAGCAACACCACCGCGATCAGCAACACCAGCCCGGTCAGCGCCAGGCGGCTGCGCGCAAAATCTGCAGTGAAGACCTGCCAGCGGCTGTCGACGTTCACTTCGGCACCCTCGTGCTGCGCGCGGTCCCGCCAGGCGGGACGCAACGTCGATTTCGGGGCGGCCGGGCTGCGACGTTCATGTGGGCACCCTCGCGCTGCGCGCGGTCCCGCCAGGCGGGACGCAACGTCGATTTCGGGGCGGCCGGGCTTCGACGTTCATATCCCCTCCCCACCCAATCGAACCCGCGGATCGAGTGCGGTGTAGAGCACGTCGACGACGAAGTTGATGATCAGGAACATCAGCACGATCATCATCAGATAGGCCACCACCACCGGGCGGTCGAGCTGGAAGATCGAGTCGATCACCAGCTTGCCCATGCCGGGCCAGGCAAAGATCGTTTCGGTGACGACGGCGAACGCGATCACCGAGCCGAGTTCGAGGCCGATCACGGTGACCAGCGGAATGAGGATATTTTTCAACAGGTGAACGCCGATGATCCGGCCCTTGCGCAGGCCCTTGGCGCGAGCAAAGCGCATGTAGTCGAGCAGCGACTGCTCACGAACCTGGGCCCGCGTCAGCCGGATGATCAGGCTGAGCTTGAACAGCGCCAGGTTGATGGCGGGCAGCAACGCATAACGCAAACCCTCCCAGCTGAGGATCGACAGTTTCAGCCCGAAGACATCAACCGTCGGTCCACGACCGCCCGACGGCAGCCAGCCGAGTTGCACCGCGAAGATCAGGATCAGGATCAGACCGACCCAGAAGGTCGGCAAGGAAAATCCGACGATCGATCCGGCCATGATGCCCTTGGCGAAAAAACTGTCGGGCCGCAAACCGGCATACAGGCCGAGCGGTACGCCGATGCCGACCGAGATCAGCATCGCCAGCAGCGCCAGCTCGAGCGTTGCCGGCATGCGCTGGATGATCACCGCCAGCGCCGACTGACCGTAGACGAAGCTGGTACCCAGGTTGCCGCCGAGCGCGCTGCGCACAAACACAAGGTACTGCTCGAAGATCGGCCGATCCAGACCAAGCGCTGCAGCCGCGCGCGCCCGTTCAACCTCGTCGGCCACCGGGTTGACAAGAATGTCGACCGGATTGCCGACCACATAGAGGCCGAAAAAGACGAGCAGCGAGGTGACAAACAGCACCAGCGCCGTCTGCGCCAGACGGCGCAGCAGGAAGACCGTCACGGGGTCATTTGCCGGCAGTCACCTCGTAGGCCAAGGTGTACTGATCGGCGCGGCCGGGATAAACGACGCCTTTGCTGGCGGCCCAAGAAGACACCTCGTAGTGCACCGGCACCAGCGCCTGCAATTCGCCGATCGCCTTGTCCGACGCCGCGGCGAGCATCAGGTTGCGCTTGGTATCGTCGATGTTGGTCATCGCGGTGAGGATCAACGCATCGACACCCGGATCGGAGAAACGGCCGCGGTTGGCCTGCCCCATGCCGGTCTTCGCGTCGAACGTACCGATCAACGCACGCAGCGGTGAACTGGTTTCACCCGTTTCGGCGCCCCAGCCGGCCAGGTAGATCGAAAAATCGAGCTTGCCGGCACGCGAGAAGAAGACGCTGCTCGGCATCGCCTCGAGCTTGGTATCGATGCCCACCCGCGCCAGCAAGCCGGCGATCGCCTGGGCGACCTTTTCATCGTTGATATAGCGGTTGTTCGGCGAATGCAGCGTCATCGCAAAACCGTTCGGGTAGCCGGCCTCGGCCAGCAGCTTGCGCGCGCCGTCCTGGTCCTGCTTGGGCGGCGGCAGGCGCTTGCTGGTGCCAGGGAAAAATTCGGGCAGCAACTGGCCGGCCGGTTGGCCCTGGCCTTCCATGATCCGGCTGGAAATGGCCTCGCGGTCGAGGGCCAGTGAAATGGCCCGGCGAACGCGAACATCCTTGAACGGATTCTTGCTCAGCGCCGAGCCGTCCTTGGCGGTTGCAAACGGCGTCACGTCGCGATCACTGTCCATGTGCAGATAGATCAACCGGTTGCTGACTGCCGATGTCACCGACAAACGCTTGTCCTGCTTCAGTCGGGCGATATCAGCGGTGGGCACACCTTCGATCAATTGCACGTCGCCGGCCAGCAGTGCTGCAACCCGTGCCGGCGCATTGCTGATCATCCGCATGCGAACCGTCTTCCAGTGCGGTTTCGGGCCCCAGTAGTTGTCGTTGCGAACCACCACAACGCGATCACCGGCCACGTACTCCTGATACTTGTACGGGCCGGTGCCGATCATCAGCTTGCCGGAGTTGAAGTCGGCGGTCGCCGCGGTATCGGCGGTCTTGGCCTGGATCAGGCGCACCGCGACCAGGTCGTTCGGCAACAACGGATGCGGTCGCAGCGTCTTGATTCGCAGGGTCGTCTTGTCGACCGCGGTAACGTCGGCGATCGGCCGGGTGTAGGTGGCGAACGACGCCGGGCTGTTCGGCACGCCGGGAATGCGCTTGATCGTCGCCACCACATCGGCAGCGGTGAACTCGCTGCCATCATGCCACTTGACGCCTTTGCGCAGCTTGAACTCCCAGGTCAGCTCATCGAGTGTTTTCCAGCTCTCGGCCAGGCCGGGCCGGATCTGCTCCTTGCCGTCTTTGGCGACCAGCTTTTCGAACACATGATCGGCGACATTGTTGTTCGGCGACAGGTTGTGGAAATGCGGGTCGAGCGAGGTCACCGGGGTCGAGAGCCCGATGGTCAACTCTTGCGCCGTCACGGCCAGCGAGGCAGTGCACAACGCGAGGCCGAGCAGAATCCGGATGCGACGAACTGAAGAAATCATGGCGCGGACTCGTGAATGGTTGAAGGTGTCGATCCTAGTGCACCACGACGGCGCGGCCCACATGGAAACTACGCGGTCATAAGCAATCAACGTGCCTTCACCGGCCCGGCGTTGGCATGTAGGCGTCGACGGCGCAGTGATCGTCTGCGCTGATACGCAGGCTGTCGATGGTCAATCCGCCGCCGACCCGGGTCTCGATATCGTGGCAGTCGCCGCCATCGACACACAGCTGCCAACCGCTGACCGTCGCACCGGATACCGCCAGCCGCAGCGACGATTGCGGCCGGCAAGCGCGGCCGATACCACCACCAGCCTTCGCGCAGCACGGCGTCGGCCGGCGGCTCCATCCCCGCGCCCGATCCTTGCACACGTGCCCAGTCGATCAGCAAGCTGCCATCGGCGCCGATTTGCCAATGCTCCTGCCATTCGGTTCGCTCAACCGAGTGGATCCAGCTCAGCGTGAAGGCGCTGCCGGCCAGACTCAGCGCGGCAGCGGCTGATGCAATGCAGATTGCCATCGTTTCACCTGCCAGTCGTGGCGGGTGCTGCGGCTCGCCGGCTGGCGCGAATGCTGCTGCTGCTCAGCGCTGCTCGGCCAGCGCCGGCACCGTCCGGCTGCGCCGCCAGTGCCAGAAGATCGCGGCAGCCGACAGCGACAAATCCGACCTCGTCGGTCAGCGGCAGCGCGGCGATCAAGGTAATCGCAGCAGCGGCCGCCAGCACGCGCTCGGTCACGTTCATCGGCCGGATCATGTAGCCGATGACCGCAGCTCCCCACAGACCGATTGCCAGTATCGCCTTGGCGATGATGTACAGCGCGGCGACGGCCAGACCCCATTCGGCTGCCATCGGCCCGCCGGGCTGCAACATCAGCGCCGGCGAATAAACCGCCATGAACGGAATCACGAAACCCGCCGCGGCGACCTTGATCGCCTGGATCGAGATCGCCAGCCCGCGCTCCTTGGCGATCGGCGCTGCGGCAAAACAGGCCAGTGCGACCGGTGGCGTCAGGTCGGCAAGGATGCCGAAATAGAACACGAACATGTGGCTGACCAGCAGCGGCACGCCGAGAGCGAGCAGCGCCGGACCGGCGATCGACGCAGGTGATGATGTAGTTCGGAATCGTCGGGATGCCCATGCCGAGAATCAGGCAGGTCACCATCGTCAGCAGCAGCGACAGGAACAGGCTCTCCTTGCCGACCGCGACGACGAACTGGCCGAAGGTATTGGCCGCGCCGGTCAGCGTCATCGTGCCGATGATGATGCCGACGATGGCGCAGGCAATGCCCACCGGCAGGGCGGTCTTCGCCCCTTCGGCCAGGCTGTCGCGGCACAGCGCCAGCGTCTCGCGGCCGCCCTTGCGGAACGCGTTGACGGCAATCAGCACGACGATGCCGCTGGTCAGCGCAACCATGCCGAACTGCTGGAACGATGCGGCCACCAGACCGATGCCGATCCACAGGATCACTCGCAGCGTCATCGACGGCAGGCCGAGCGCGATCGAGCCGCCCAGAATCAGCATCACCGTCAGCGCCAGCCCGACCGTACCGGCAAACAGTGGCGTATAGCCCGAGAACAGCAAGGCGACCAGCACGGCCAGCGGCAGGATCAGATACCAGCGCTGCTTCAACGCGCGCATCGGCGATGGCAGATCGGCTTCGGCCAAGCCGGCAAGGCCCGCCCGCCCGGCTTCCAGATGCACCATCCAGAATGCCGACAGGAAATACAGGATCGCCGGCACCACGGCCGCCTTGACGACCGTCGCATACGGCACGTCGAGCGTCTCGGCCATGATGAAGGCGACCGCGCCCATCACCGGCGGCATGATCTGTCCGCCCATCGATGCGGTGGCCTCGACGCCACCGGCAAATGCCGGCTTGTAGCCGAAGCGCATCATCAGCGGGATCGTGAACTGGCCGGTGGTGACGACGTTGGCGACGCCGGAACCGGAGATCGTTCCCATCAGCCCGGAAGCAACCACCGCCACCTTGGCCGGCCCGCCGCGCCGGCTGCCGAACAGGCCGAGCGCGATGTCGGTGAACAGCGTGATCATCCCGGCCTTTTCGAGGAAGGCTCCGAACAGGATGAACAGGAAGATATAACTCGACGACACGTAGGTCGGAATGCCGTACACACCTTCGGTGCCGAAGGTCATGTGATCGATGACCTGCGTGAAATCGTAGCCGCGATGATTCAGCGGCGCCGGCAGATATTCGCCCGAGCAGGCAGTACGCCAGAAAGGTGCCCGAGATGATCGGCAGCGCCGGCCCCATCACCCGCCAGGTTGCGAGAACAACAGCACCAGCAGCGTCACGCCGACGGCGATGTCGACGTTGTTGGGCTCGCCGGCGCGCAGGATCAGCGCGTTGTATTCGACCCACTGATAAGCCGCGATGCCGGCAGCCAGCAGCGCTGGCCGTCCACGACAACAGACGCAACGGCAGGCCGTCGCGCCGCGCCGCCGCCATCAACGGAAAGACCAGCGCCAGCAGGAAACCGACGTGAACCGCGCGCACGATCTGGCTCGGCAGATCGAGGATGTGCGCGGCGGTGGCGATCTGGAAGGTCGAGAACGCCAGCGCCAGCCAGAACAGAAATCGCCCCTGCGAGCCGGCCGGAAAACCGCCGGCCAGCGGTTCGTGCTGCTGCAGCAGCGCGTCGCCGCTGGGCTCGGGATCAGGGTCGGTTATCTTGGTCACGGCGCGGCGCTCCGGCTTATTTCATCAGACCTTTTTCCTTGTAATAGCGCGCCGCACCCGGGTGCAGCGGCACCGGCATGCCTTCGGTCGCGGTCTTCAGCTGGATGGCCGTGGCGGCCTTGTGCGCCGCGACCATCTCGGGCAGGTTCTCGAACAGCTGCTTGGTCATCTGATAGGCCGTGTCGTCGGAAACGCCCGAATGCGTGACCAGGAAGTTGACCACTGCCAGCGTCGGCACGTCGGCTGTCTGGCCGGTGTAGGTATTGGCCGGGATCGTCGTCGCAACGAACGGCGGGCCGAGCTTCTTGGCGACTTCGGCAGGCACCGAGACGACGGTGATCGGCAGCGAGCTCGCCAGGTCACGGATCGACGAAACGCCGAGGCCGGCCGATTGCAGCGTTGCATCGAGCTGGCGGTTCTTGATCAACTCGACCGATTCGCCGAACGGCAGATATTCGGTCTTGCCCAGATCCTTGTACGACATGCCCATCGCCTCGAAGATGCGCGCGCGCATTGACCTCGGTTCCGGATTTCGGCGCACCGACCGACAGGCTCTTGCCTTTCAGGTCGCCGAAGGTCTTGACGCCGCTGGCCTGCGATGCGACGATCTGGATCACGTTCGGGATAGACCGCGGCGATGCCGCGCAGCTTGTCGAGCTTCTTGCGTGAAGCCGACTTCGGCGTCACCCTCCCATGCCGCCTTCACCGAATCGCCGAGTGCCAGCGCGATTTCGCCCTTGCCGGTCTGCAGCAGGTTGAGGTTCTCGACCGAGGCCTTGGTCGACTGCACCTGGGTACGCACACCGGGAATCTTTTCACCGTAGATCTTGCCGAGCGCCACGCCGAGCGGGTAGTAGACCCCGCTGGTACCGCCGGTCAGGATGTTGATGAACTGATCGGCCTGCGCGGCGGCCGGAATCAATGCTGCGGCTGCGATGGCCAGTACATGGCGTCGTTGGATGAATCCGATCAAGGCTGTCTCCTGTGATGATTGGGAATGGGGGCCCGGCCAATGCCGAAGCAGGCCGCCCCGGGAACGTGACCCCATTTTGCACACGCATTGCACGGCTGGGAATGAGAGCTTGCCATGACAACGCTGCGGCAAGGCGTCCAGGGCCGCGACGCACGCTGCGGACACCGCCCGCCGTCAATCATCTCGGGCGGATCGTCGCCGCAGCGGTTACGGCGCCGGGGTCGTCGCACCATTATTGACCGGCAGTGCAGGCTTCGAGTGTGGGAAGTGCGTAGCAACTGGCCGTTATGATCGCCGGCCGGTCCCTTCGCGCCTCCCTTGGGGGCAGCTCCGCCCAGCTTCCGATGTCCGATTGCAGAATGCCAGCTTGCGAGTCCGGACCCAACCGTCCCGCCATCGATCGCCTGCGCCGCCGATTGCTGGTGGGTGCTGCAGCAGCGCCGATTCTCGGTGTCCCGGCCTGGCCTTTGCAGGCTGACGCTGCCGAGCATGACGATGCGTTCGAGACCTCCTTGCGTGAACGGCTCGACCATGACGGCGTGGGTTTTGCCGCAGCCCAGGTCGACGCGAACGGGGTGCGATTGCGCACCATGGGCGTCAAGCGGCGGGGCGAGCCGGCGCCAATCCTTGCCACGACCCTGTTCGAACTCGGCTCACTGACCAAGGCATTTGTCGCCTTGCTGTTTGCCGATGGCCTGGTCAGGCGACGCTACCTGGCCGACCTCGCGGTCGAGGATCTGTTGCCGGATGGCTTGCAGTTGCGCGACAAGGCGGGCAATCCGTTGCGCTTGATCGATCTGGCCACCCACCGATCGGGTCTGCCCAGAATGCCCGGCAACCTGTCGCCACGCGAGATGGTCGACCCCTATTCCGGCTATTCCGAAGCGCGGATGTTCGCCTTTTTGCGTGAATGGAAACCGGCAGTCGAGCGGGGCCAGCGGTTCGAATATTCGAACTTCGGCTACGGACTGTTGTCGATCGTCCTGTCGCGCCAGCTCGGACTGAGTTTCGACGAGGCGCTGCGCAGGCAGGTGTTGTCACCGTTGCAGCTGGACGACCTGCGAATCAACCGTCCCCTGCCCCCTGGTGATGACCTGGCGCTCATCGGTGCAGCGATCGGCGCGTCGCTCGAGGTCGCACCGAGAATTGCCGGCCCCCACGACGGGCAACGCCGACGAGCGCCGGCGTGGCAATTCGATGCCATGGCCGGCGCGGTCGGATTGCTTGGCTCGATCACCTCGGTCGCCCGTTTCATCGAAGCCGCGCTGGGAGGCTTCGAGCATCCCTTGCAGGAAGCCTTTGCGATGTGCCTGCAATACCGCACCGAAGGTGAACATCCGCTGCATCCTTTCGGTTACGGCTGGGAGATGTCGACCATCGTTGGCGCCGACCGCAGCCGCCGCACGTTCTTCAATCAGGACGGCGCGACTTCGGGTTTTTCGACCTCGGTGTGGCTTGAGCCGACGCGCCGACGTGGTGGTGCCGTCTTGTCCAACGCCTTCATCGAGACCCGCAGCCTGGCGCTGCAAGCAGTCGACCCGTCGATCAGCGAAGACGACTTCAACTTGATGATCCTGCCGAAGGCGGCGCTTGCGCCGCTGGTGGGCAGTTATTCACGCGACAAGCGATCTGCGCTCGATGTCCGGCTGCGCGACGGTGCGTTGTGGATACAGGAACCCGCGTCCCGACCCTTCGAATTGCTGCCGATTGCGCCGCGGCGATTTGTCAGCCGCCACAGCAGGTTCGAATTCATGTTCGAGGACGGTGACCGCGCACCGTCGCTCAGCATCAGCAATGCAGGAAAGGTGCTGGTCTTCACGCGGGATTGAGGCGGGCCGGATCGATCCGCCGGCAAGGCCACCAACCTTCCCTGGAATGGATGTGTTGAAGCGACGCGAATGCGTGCGCCGTTGGCCTAGACCAGCACCCGCTCGATCCCGCCGTTGTTGGCACGCGCCACATAGTCGGGCATCCAGTTCTCGCCGAGGATCTTGCCGGCCATCTCGACCACGATGTAGTCGGCTTCGAGCAGGCCGTTTTCCAGGTCGTTGCCATAACGGCTCAGCCCTTGCAGGCAACTCGGGCAAGAGGTCAGGATTTTCAGCTTGCCTGACGCGGCCACGCCATCGCGCTGGCGCAGCGTTGCCTCGTCGATGCGCAACTGCTCTTCCTTGCGAAAGCGCACCTGGGTCGCAATATCGGGGCGGGTCACGCCGAGCGTTCCGGATTCGCCGCAGCACCGTTTGCTCTCGACCACGTCGTTGCCGACCAAGCGCCTTCACGGTCTTCATCGGCTCCTGCAGTTTCATCGGCGTGTGGCAGGGGTCGTGATAAAGATATCCAGCCGCCTGCGACGCATCGAGCTTGATGCCCTTCTCGAGCAGGAATTCATGGATGTCGATGATTCTGCGAACCGGGAAAGATCTTGTCGAACTGGTAACCCTGCAGCTGGTCGTAACAGGTGCCGCAGCTGACGACCACGGTCTTGATGTCCAGGTAGTTCAGCGTATTGGCCACGCGGTGGAACAACACCCGGTTGTCGGTGATGATCTTCTCGGCCTTGTCGAATTGACCGCTGCCGCGCTGCGGATAGCCGCAGCACAGATAACCCGGCGGCAGCACCGTCTGCACACCGGCATGCCACAACATGGCCTGCGTCGCGAGCCCGACCTGAGAGAACAAGCGCTCGGAGCCGCAGCCGGGGAAATAGAACACCGCCTCGCTGTCGCTGCTGGTTGCTTTCGGATCGCGGATGATCGGTACGTAGTTCTTGTCCTCGATATCGAGCAGCGCGCGGGCCGTCTTTTTCGGCAGCCCGCCCGGCAGCTTCTTGTTGATGAAGTGGATCACCTGTTCCTTGATCGGCGCGGCACCCAGCGTCGACGGCGGAGCGGCGGTCTGTGCCTTGGCGGGCAGGCGAAGCAGCTTGTTGGCGTAGCGCTGCAGCCTGAAGCCGATATCGACCATGCCGGTGCGCAGCAGCTTGATGGTGCGCGGATTGGTCGCGTTGAGCATCAGCATCGCGGCGGCATTGCCGGGCCTGAAGCTCTTCTGGCCCATCTTGCGCAACAGGTTGCGCATGTTCATCGTGACGTCGCCGAAATCGATGTCGACCGGGCACGGGCTCAGGCATTTGTGGCAAACCGTGCAATGGTCGGCCACGTCCTCGAACTCGTGCCAATGCTTGATCGAGACGCCGCGCCGTGTCTGCTCCTCGTACAGAAAAGCCTCGACCAGCAGCGAAGTCGCGAGGATCTTGTTGCGCGGGCTGTACAGCAGGTTGGCACGCGGCACATGGGTTGCACAGACCGGCTTGCATTTGCCACAGCGCAGGCAGTCTTTCACGCTGTCGGCGATCGCGCCGATGTCGCTTTGCTGCATGATCAGCGACTCGTGCCCCATCAAGCCGAAGCTCGGCGTATAGGCATTGGTCAGGTCCGATTTCAGGCCAACCGCCGCGGTCGGATCGCGCAGCAGCTTGCCCTTGTTGAAGCGGCCCTCGGGATCGATGCGTTGCTTGTAGGCCGTGAAGTCGGCCAGTTCGTCATCCGTGACGAACTCGAGTTTGGTGATGCCGATGCCGTGCTCGCCCGAGATCACGCCATCCAGGCTTCGTGCCAGTGTCATGATCCGGCCGACCGCTTCGTGCGCGGTCTGCAGCATCTCGTAGTTGTCGCTGTTGACCGGTATGTTGGTGTGCACATTGCCGTCGCCGGCATGCATGTGCAAGGCAATCCATACCCTGCCCTTGAGCACCCGCTGATGAATCGCAGCACAGGCGTCGACGATCGGTCGCAAGGCCTTGCCGGAAAAGACATGCTGCAGCGGCGCGCAGATCTGCGTCTTCCAAGACGCACGCAGGCTGTGATCCTGCAACTGCTCGAAATAGCTGCGGCGGTCGGCGGCTGACTCGTCGGGCGACGGCTCGACATCCAGATTGGCAAGCCAGTGCCGCCACTGCTCGCCGACCTCGCGCAGCAGCTGCAGCGCCTGCTGAACCCGGTCTTCGAGCAGTTCGGCGCTGGCAATTTCACCGGCATCATCACCTTTGCCCAAAGGCAGGCGGCCGGCCACAAAAAAATCGGTCAGCGCATCGACCAGCGCCAGTTTGTTGCGCAGGCTCAGTTCGATATTCAGCCGCTCGATGCCATTGGTATATTCGCCCATCCGCGGCAGCGGAATCACCACGTCCTCGTTGACCTTGAAAGCGTTGGTGTGGCGGCTGATCGCCGCGGTGCGTTTGCGGTCGAGCCAGAATTTCTTGCGCGCGTCGGCACTCACTGCAATGAAGCCTTCGCCCGCCCGGCTGTTGGCCAATCGAACCACCTCGCTGGTGGCTCGGGCCACCGCGTCGGGATCGTCGCCGGCAATATCACCCACCAGCACCATCTTCGGCAGGCCGGCACGCTTGCTTTTCGTTGCGTAGCCGACCGCTTTCAGATAACGGTCGTCAAGGTGCTCGAGGCCGGCCAACAGCACTTTTTCGCGCCGCCCATCGTCCATCAGAAGACCACCGGCCTTGACCAGCCCGAACATGTAGTCCTTGATATCGACGATGCTCGGCACCGCGTCCTTGGCGTTGCCGAAGAACTCCAGGCAGACGGTTCGAGTGTGCACCGGCATCTTGTGGACGATCCAGCGCGCACTGGTGATCAGGCCGTCGCAACCTTCCTTCTGCACGCCCGGCAGTCCGGACAGAAACTTGTCGGTGACATCCTTGCCGAGACCTTCCTTGCGAAACTTGCCACCGGAAATGTCGAGCCGCTCGGTGCGCTCGAGCGTGCGGCCGGTCTCGTCGTAATAGTTGAGCTCGAAGCGCGCCATTTCGACATCATGGATCTTGCCCAGGTTGTGGTTGACTCGCACCACCTCCAGCCATTTGGCCTGCGGCGTCACCATCCGCCATGACACCAGGTTGTCGAGCGCAGTGCCCCACAACACGGCTTTCTTGCCGCCGGCATTCATTGCCACATTGCCGCCGATGCAAGAGGCCTCTGCCGAGGTCGGGTCGACGGCGAACACATGCCCTGCGCGCTCGGCCGCCTCGGCAACGCGCTGGGTGACCACGCCGGCCTCGGTCCAGACGGTTGCCACTTCCTGCTCGACGCCGGGCAGCTTGCGCCACTCGACCTCGCTCATCGCCTCGAGCTTTTCGGTATTGATGACCGCGCTGCTCCAGGTCAGCGGGATCGCGCCGCCGGTGTAGCCGGTGCCACCGCCGCGCGGGATGATGGTCAGGCCGAGTTCGATGCAGGCCTTGACCAGCCCGGCCATCTCGGCCTCGCTGTCCGGGGTCAACACGACGAACGGATATTCGACCCGCCAGTCGGTTGCATCGGTCACATGCGACACCCGCGACAAGCCGTCGAACTTGATGTTGTCCTTTTTCGTGATGCGGCCCAGCACACGAACCGCCCGGCGGCGCAGTGCCGCGGTTTCCTCGAAGCGGTCGGCAAATTGATCGACCGCCGCCTTGGCCCGCTGTCAACAGTTCACCGACATTGGCGTCGCGTTGCGCATCATCGTCGGGCCGCCGCCGCTTCTGGATCTCGCCGAGCCGATGTTGCAGGGCCTCGATCAGTTGTCCACGGCGCTTCGGATTGTCGAGCAGGTCATCCTGCAGATAAGGGTTGCGCTGGACCACCCAGATATCACCCAGCACTTCGTACAACATGCGTGCCGAACGACCGGTCTGGCGTTCGTCGCGCAAGCTGTTGAGCACGTCCCAGGCCGGCGCCCCGAGCAGCCGAATCACGATCTCGCGATCGGAGAACGAGGTGTAGTTGTACGGAATCTCGCGCAGTCGCGACTGCGGTTCGGCGACATCGCTTGGCGCGGCAAGCGAAGCCAGTTGGCTGAGCGATTGAGGTGCGTTCATGGACAGCCTGTTCGGGGTCGGCGGCGGGTCGCCACCGTGCTGGCACTTGGCGTTGAATGTTAACGCACCGGCCGCGCCTGACTCAGGGAAAGCCCGAATAACCCGGCGAAGCGGGCCGTGATGAAAACGCTCTCGGCCCGATCGAAAAACGACCGTGCAACCCTCGCCGAGGATCACTGCCCGCTGTCTGCGCTGCCGCCAACATGCAGTTGCCGCACGGCCTTGGGCATGGCGCGATCAGTGCGCCAGCAGTTTCCGATAGTCGGTTACCCGATCGACCAGACGCCGCACTCTGCGGTCGGCGTCGTCGGGAGTGTCGGCGGCCACGCAGCTGAACGTCTCTGCGCAATAACGCTGCCATTCATCACTGGTCAGCGCGCTGGCCAGTGCATCGACGAGGATCGCCACCTTGTCCTGCGCAACCCGGGGATTAACCGCCAGGCCGCGAAAATTGGGCAGATCGTCGATCGCCAGCCCGAACTCGGCAGCCACCGGAACTTGGAAAAAGTCGGGCTGGCGATGCTGCGCAAACGCCACCAGCGGCCGCAGGCGACCGGCTTGCAGATAGTCGGCCACGTCTCCCGGCTCCTCGAACAAGGCGTCGGCTCGACGTTCGAGAGCGGCCTCGTAACGTTCATGCGGATTGGCGAACGGCGCATTGATCGTTTTATAGCCAGCGCGCCCGAGCAAGGCCAGGGTCAGATCATCGAGCGTACCGAAACCCGATGTCGCCACCCGCAGGCTGCGCGGCCGTTGCTTCGCGATCGCCAGAAACTCCTCGAAACTGCGGATCGGGCTGTCGGCCGCGACGAACAGCATGGACGGCGAATCCTGCACCACGGCGAGCAGCCTGAAATCATCTGGCCCGAGGTTGCCATCGCCCCCGGTCCACGTCGCTGCAGTCAGGGCAATCAGGGTAGCCATCGTATGGTCGGGGTCGGCGCTGAGCAAAAGCCGCGTCAAACCGGCATTGCCCGATGCGCCGGGAACATTGTTGACCAGCACCGGCACCCCGAGCAGCGGCTCGAGCAGGCCGGCCAGCTTGCGGGCCATCCCATCCGCACCCCCACCGGGGCCGAAGGTGACGATGAGCTCGATCGGGCGCCTGGGAAAGGCACCGGTGCCAGACGCCGGCGAAGTCTCGCGGCTGAAGAACAGCGACATCGTGTAGCGGATCACGTCTCGGTAGCGCGCAGGCGCACGGTCGAACCAGGACTGCAGATACTGCACAAAGGTGTCAGCTGGATCGTCCAGATTGAGAAAGCGCAGCGCGCCCCACAGATCGGCGTTCTCCTCGAACAGCGGCAGCAACAGATTGGCAACGATCTCGTTGCGATCACGGTTGTAGGCGCCGTCGGCCAGACTGCTGCTCGACGCCCGATACCAGGCCGAAAGCGTGGTCCCCGGCGGCAGTCGGCGGTGTGACTCGAGTTGAAAACGCATCGCAATCTCGCGCAACTGGGCGGCACCTGCCGCCAAGGCGGGAGTGGGTGCTGAAATCCGCCATTTCGCCGACAACACCTTCAAGGCGTAAAGCGAGGCCACTTCGCACAAGGCCTCTTCAAACCACTGCTGTTTGCGGGTGACCGCGAAATGCCGGTGCTTTTCGTAGTTCGACAACACATGGCAGAACTCGTGGGCAAACTCGTAGACATAAGGCCCGGGTGCTGCGCCGCTGGCGCTCAATTCGATCCGGTATTCACCGCCCGGACTGCGTTCGAACAACGCAACCGGCGCGCCAGGCGAATGCGACACCACGATCGGCGCCAACGGGCGTGCCGTCAACCGGGCCATCAATTCCGCCGCCACCGAATCGAGCACCAGCTTGATCGTTGCAGGGTCGCCATCGCCCCAGCCCGATTCGGCGACGCGAATCGTCGCCGGCGTCGGTGCGAGCGGCGTCGCTGAGTCAGCCAGCGTGGCCGTTGCAACCAAATCGCTGCGCGGGAGGTTCAGTGGTGTCGTCGCCTGCTCCCGCGACACGAAACGAGTGGCTTCGCTGGCGCATCCAGTCAGGCAACAGGTCAGCAATACGAAGAAAGTCCGAGCAATGACGGCTTGCATGCGCAGGCTCCGTGATACCTGCCCTCGAACATGACGCGGGACAACGGGTGACAACATCGAAATCGTGCGGCGCCGATGCGATCGTGGCGCCGCACGCAAGTCCTGACATCAATTGCCACCTACATAGTCATGCTGTTGAGCCTGCGCGGCGGCGCCGCCCGCCACGTCGGCGCGGACAGTCTGGCGACTGCCTGCACCGTAGAAAGCACGGCCGTAGACGCCTGCGATTGCACGGACGCTCGATTGGAAGCTGCCGTCCCAGCCTTCCCCGCTGCTCATTTCGCCAGCCGCCCGGGCGCGCGATGTTTCGGCCATGACGGCATCACGGCTCATGCCCGGCTCGGCAAACCGACGGCCGTACAGACCGGCGTTACCGGACACGTCCACACGGCCATCCCATCCCTCGCCCGCCGGTGCAATTTCACCGGCGGCCCGGGCCCGCAAGAGCTCGGCCCGGACCGCATCGCGGCTCAATTCCTGCTGGCCGAACGACGCCGCGCCGAACGCCAGAATGGCTGCGCCCACCATCAACTTCTGCTTGATCATGATGACTCTCCTGGTTGTGGATTGCCGAGCTCAACATGCACCTTCGTATACATTGCAGCCGGCAGTCAAAGCTTAGGTCGGGGCCGCCGCGAAGCAAGGGCCTGGCGCCCGGCACGTCCCCAATCGGACGGACCTTTCACTGCTCAGGAGCCGCCCTGGCAAGACCGAATGCGCCTTGTGGCAAAGTTTCTTGTCCGCGGGCATTTCCCGATGGCCCAACATGTCACTTTCGAGCCATAAACGACGCTTCACGAAAAGCCCTTAAGCTCGCCGCACGCCGGCAGCCCATCGATCAACAGGCGACTGCCCCGGAGACACCATGAAATTGAAACGACTCACCCCAATTCCCGTTGTGGCGGCCTTGGTCGCGGGCTTTGCTGCACCGGTTCACGCGCAAACCGAAATCCAGTGGTGGCACGCCATGAGCGGCCCGCTGGGCGAGTGGGTTGGCGATCTGGCCAAGGAATTCAACGCCAGCCAGAAACAGTATGTGGTCGTCCCGACCTACAAGGGCACCTACAGCGAAGCCTTCACTGCCGCGATGGCGGCGTATCGAGCCGGCAATGCGCCGGACATCCTGCAGGTCTACGAGGTCGGGACTGCAACGATGATGTCGGCCAAGGGTGCGATCAAGCCGGTCGGCGAAGTGATGACGATGGGTGGCGCCAAGTTCGACCCCAAGGCCTACATTCCGGCAGTTGCCGGCTACTACACGGCCCCCAACGGGCAGATGCTGAGTCTGCCCTTCAACAGCTCGACGACCATCTTCTACTACAACAAGGATGCCTTCAAGGCCGCCGGTCTCGACCCGGAAAAGGCACCCAAGACCTGGCCCGAAGTTGTACTGGCTGCGGCCAAGCTGAAGGCCAACGGCCATAAATGCCCGTTCACCACAAGCTGGATCAGCTGGACCCAGCTGGAAAGTTTCTCGACCTGGCACAACGTGCTGTTCGCCAGCAAGAACAACGGCTTCGGTGGCAACGATTCACGCCTGGCTTTCAATTCGCCGCTGCATGTTCGCCATTTCGAGAACCTGGCCAACATGTCGCAACAAGGCCTGTTCGTCTACAAGGGCCGCGACAACAAGGCCGACGTGACCTTCCCGTCCGGCGAGTGCGCGATGATCACGGCCTCGTCGGGCCTGTATTCACGGGTCAGCAAGGAGGCCAAGTTCGCCTACGGCATCTCGACGCTGCCGTATTACCCCGATGTGGAAGGTGCGCCGCAAAACACCATCATCGGCGGTGCCAGCCTGTGGGTGATGGGCGGCAAGAAGCCGGAAACCTACAAGGGCGCTGCAGCGTTCTTCAACTTCCTGTCGAAGCCCGACGTGCAGTCGGCCAGCCACAAGCGCACCGGCTACCTGCCGATCACGATGGCCTCTTATGAGCTGACCGACAAGGGCGGTTTCTACAAGGAAAAGCCCGGTACCGATGTGGCGGTGACACAGATGATCCGCAAGACGACCGACAAGTCGCGCGGCATCCGGCTCGGCAACTTCAACCAGATCCGCACCATCATCGACGAAGAAACCGAACAGATCTGGACCGGCAAGAAGTCGGCCAAGGATGCGCTCGGTGCTGCTGTCGAACGCGGCAATGAGCAGCTTGTACGCTTCCAGAAAGCCAACAAGAGCTGACGCATGGTCGTCGTGGTGATTGACCGCTGACCCGGGCTGCCCTTTTCGCCGAACCCTGCCACCCTCCCGCACGGGAGGGTTTTTCGTATCGAAGCGATGGAAAAAAGAGTCCTGTTCAGGTCCCCATGGCTCCCGTGGGTGTTGATCGCCCCGCAGGTGGCGGTCATCAGCATCTTCTTCTTCTGGCCGGCCGGTCAGGCGATCCTGCAATCGTTCCAATTGCAGGATGCGTTCGGCATCTCGACCGAGTGGGTCGGGTTCGACAATTTCAAGACGCTGCTCGACGATTCCGCCTATCTCGAATCGTTCAAGATCACCGCCTGGTTTTCGCTGCTGGTCGCCGGCCTGGGCATCGCGATCTCGCTGCTGCTGGCGATCTTTGCCGACCGCGTGATCCGCGGGGCGATGCTCTACAAGACCTTTTTGATCGTGCCCTACGCGGTGGCCCCGGCGATTGCCGGCGTGTTGTGGCTGTTCATGTTCTCCCCGACGCTCGGCGTCGTCGCCTATGCGCTGGCGAGCTTCGGCGTCGACTGGAACTACCTGCTCAATTCAAGCCACGCCATTGCGCTGATCGTGATGGCTGCGGTGTGGAAGCAGATCTCCTACAACTTTCTGTTTTTTCTGGCCGGCCTGCAGTCGATCCCGAAATCGTTGATCGAAGCTGCCGCAATCGACGGCGCGGGTGCGTGGCGGCGCTTCTGGACTATCCAGTTCCCGCTGTTGTCGCCGACTGCGTTTTTTCTGCTGGTCATCAACATGGTCTACGCGTTTTTCGACACCTTCTCGATCGTCGACGCGACGACTCAGGGCGGTCCGGGCCAGGACACGATGATTCTGGTCTACAAGGTCTACAACGACGGCTTCAAGAACGGCGACCTCGGCGGCTCGGCGGCCCAATCGGTGATCCTGATGGCCATCGTCATCGCACTGACGTTCGTGCAGTTCCGCTATGTCGAGAAGAAGGTGCAGTACTAGATGACACCCACCCCCGTAGCGGCTGACGCCGCACCCCCTCAAGGGGGCGCCGCTGGCGGACCGGCAAAGCCGGATCCGCGGCGGCCGCTGGATCGGCACGGCATGCGTGCTTCTTCGCGCTCGATAACCTCCACTGCCAACGGCCCCGCAAAACTGGTTCCCAGGCGTCGGCTTGATCGGCACGGCATGCGTGCATCTTCGCGCTCGATAACCTCCACTGCCAACGGCCCGGCGCAGCCGGATCCGCGTTCGCTTATCGGCACGGATGGGTGCTTCTTCGCGCTCGATAACCTCCACTGCCAACGGCCCCGCAAAACTGGCTCCCAGGCGTCGTCTTGATCGGCACGGCATGCGGGCTTCTTCGCGCTCGATATTCTCTTCCGGCCAATGCGGCGAAGCGGAGCCTTGCGATGGTTGAACGCAATCCGGGCTTGAGCGTGTTGAGTCACCTGGTGATGATTCTCGGGGTGCTGATCGTCGCTTTTCCGCTGTATCTGGCGTTTGTGGCGGCGTCGCATACGGCCGAGGAGATCGTGCAGGCGCCGATGCCGATGTGGCCCGGTGGCAACCTGATCGCGACCTTCAAGACCGCGTTGTTCGGTGGTGGCGACGGGGCCGGATCGACCGCTCCGGCGGCGCGCATGATCTGGGTCAGTTTCGTCACGGCGATGGTGATTGCGGTGGGCAAGATCGCGATTTCGCTGTTGTCGGCGTTTGCGATCGTCTATTTCCGGTTCCCGTTCAAGAACTTCTTCTTCTGGGCGATCTTCATCACGCTGATGCTGCCGGTCGAGGTTCGCATCATGCCGACCTACAAGGTGGTGTCGGACCTCGGCATGCTCAATACCTATGCCGGGCTGACGGTGCCGCTGATTGCATCGGCAACCGCGACCTTCCTGTTCCGCCAGTTTTTCCTCACCGTACCCGATGAAATGGTCGAGGCCGCGCGCATGGACGGCGCCGGGCCGATGCGTTTTTTCAAGGATATCCTGGTGCCCTTGTCGAAGACTTCGATCGCCGCCCTCTTCGTCATCCAGTTCATCTACGGCTGGAACCAGTATCTGTGGCCCTTGCTGGCCACCACCAGTGAAGACATGTACCCGGTGGTGATCGGCATCAAGCGGATGATTGCCGGCGGCGATGCGGCCAACGAGTGGAATGTCGTGATGGCCACCGCGCTGCTCGCGATGTTGCCACCCGCACTCGTCGTCGTGCTGATGCAGAAATGGTTCGTCAAGGGCCTCGTCGATACCGAAAAATAAGAACAGGGCATTCATGGCAGCCATTTCATTGCGCAACGTCACCAAGAGTTATGGCTTTGGTGCGAAGGCGAACAAGGTCATTCACGGCGTCGATGCCGAAATCGCCGACCGTGAATTCATCGTCATCGTCGGCCCGTCGGGCTGCGGCAAGTCGACGCTGTTGCGGATGGTTGCCGGGCTGGAAGAAATTTCCAGCGGCGAGATCGCGATCGGCGGGCGGGTTGTCAACGATGTCGAACCGGCCAAGCGCGATATCGCGATGGTGTTCCAGAACTACGCGCTCTACCCGCACATGAACGTGTTCCAGAACATGGCCTACGGCTTGAAGATTGCCAAGCTGCCGGCGGCCGAGATCAGCGAACGCGTCGACAAGGCGGCGAAAATCCTCGAACTCGGCGCACTGCTGCAGCGCAAGCCACGCGAGTTGTCGGGCGGCCAGCGGCAGCGCGTGGCGATGGGCCGTGCGATCGTCCGGCAACCGCAGGTTTTCCTGTTCGACGAGCCGCTCTCCAATCTCGATGCCAAGCTGCGCGCGCAGACCCGGCTGGAAATCAAGAAGCTGCATGCCGAGCTGGCGATCACCTCGCTGTTCGTCACCCACGATCAGGTCGAGGCGATGACACTGGCGCAGCGCATGATCGTGATGAATGCCGGCCGGGTCGAACAGATCGGCACGCCTGATGAGGTCTATCAGCGTCCGGCAACCGCTTTTGTTGCGAGCTTCATCGGCTCACCGCCGATGAACCTGCTGACGGGTCGTGGCGACGGCACATCGTTCGTCATCGATGGCGAACAGCTGCCGCTGCCGGCACCAGTGCCGCGCGCCGGCGAGTTGATCGTCGGACTGCGCCCGGAACATGCGCGGCTGGCCACAGCCGGTGAACCCGGTTGGCCATTCAAGGTCGGCCTGATCGAGATGCTGGGTGCCGAGCGGCTGATCCACGGTCGTGTCGGCAGCCATGATTTCACCGCCCGGCTCGATGCCACGTTGCCAAGCCCGCAAGCCGGCAGCGCGCTGAGCCTGCAATTCGATCCTGAGCGGCTGCACTGGTTCGATGCCGCGTCGCGCCAGCGGGTTGGCTGAAGCCGTGTCCGATTGGCCGCTGCCGTTCTGGATCGCCCATCGTGGCGCCGGCAAGCTGGCTCCCGAAAATACCCTGGCCGCGTTCCGATTGGGCGCAGCACATGGTTATCGCGCGTTCGAATGCGACGTCAAACTGAGTCGTGATGGCGTCGCGGTGCTGCTTCACGATGCCAGCCTCGAGCGAACCACCAATGGTCGGGGGCTGGCTGCAGAACTGGATTGGGCGTCGCTGTCACAACTCGACGCCGGTGCCTGGCATGGCAGGCTCTTCGCCGGTGAACCAGTGGCCTCGTTGTCAGCCGTTGCGCAGTTCTGCATCGGCAATGACTTCGCGCTCAACATCGAGATCAAGCCAACGCCAGGCGACGAGGCGCATACCGGCGAGCAGGTCGCACTGGCCGCCGAGCAATTGTGGCGGGGCAGCGCGCTGCGCCCGCTGCTGAGTTCTTTTGCACCGGAAGCACTCGCCGCTGCAAAGGATGCCGTCCCCGGCCTGTCCAGGGCGCTGTTGATCGACGAGTTGCAGCCTGACTGGATGTCGTCCGCTCAGCAGTTGCAGTGCGTCGCGCTGGTTGCCAACCAGGCCATCTGGCAGCTCCAGATGATCGAGACACTGCATGCCCATGGCATGCGGGCGCTTGCCTACACCGTCAATGATCCGCAAACCGCCAAGTGGCTCGACAGCATCGGAATCGACGGCCTGATCACTGACGCGGTCGACCGATTTTCGCCTTCGTCGAACCGCCGCTGATCGATCCGGCGTGCCTGCTCCGTTGCAGCGGAGCAGGCCGGTTTGCCAGTTCCGGCGAATCAGGTATCCGCCGGCTAGAGAGCAGTAGTCATGGACAGCGACTAGTTTATCAATACTCGCCAGATCGTGAAAAACGCACGGGAATTGCCACCCATCACGAACGGTAATCGGCGTTGATGCTGACGTAGTCGTGGCTGAGGTCGCAGGTCCATACCGTGGCCTGGTATGCGCCGCGGTGCAAATCGATGCGGATGGTGATTTCATCCTGTTTCATCACGCGCTGCCCATCCTCTTCGCGATAGTCGGCCCGGCGTCCGCCGTGTTCGACGATAGGGACGTCGTCCAGAAACAGATCGATCACCGTCTGGTCGAGGTCGTCGATGCCGGCATAACCGACCGCCGCCAGGATTCGACCGAGATTCGGGTCGCTGGCAAAAAACGCCGTCTTGACCAACGGTGAATGTGCGATCGCGTAAGCCGCCTTCAGGCACTCGGCTTCATCGCGGCCGCCGATTATCTCGATGGTGATGAACTTGGTTGCGCCTTCACCGTCGCGCACGATCGCCTGGGCCAATGTCTGCGCAACACCGGTCAGGCCCTCGCGCAGCGCCCTGCCGTCTGCGGAATCGATCGATCCGATCACCGGATTGCCGGCCTGATGGGTGGCGACGAGCATGAAGGAATCGTTGGTCGATGTATCGCCGTCGATGGTGATTCGATTGAAGCTGGCGTTGGCGACGTCGTCGAGCAGCGGTTGCAGCAGCGCAGGTTCGATGGCCACATCGGTGGCGATGAAGCCGAGCATGGTGGCCATGTTCGGCCGGATCATGCCGGCGCCCTTGCTGATGCCGGTGATGGTGACCGTGCGCCCGCCGATCTGCAGACGGCGTGAAGCCGCCTTCGGCAGCGTGTCGGTGGTCATGATGGCGGCTGCAGCGTCGGCCCAATGGTCATCGGCCAGATCAGCCAGTGCGGCCGGCAGCCCGGCCTGGATGCGCTCGGACGGCAGCGTTTCCATGATCACGCCGGTCGAGAATGGAAGCACCTGTTCGGGCGCGATATCGAGCTGTTGGGCAAGCGCAACGCAGGTGGCAAACGCACGCGCCATGCCGTCTTCGCCGGTGCCGGCATTGGCATTGCCGGTATTGATCAACAACGCGCGGATGCCGATATCGGCCGCCAGGTGTTTGCGGCACAGCTGCACCGGCGCTGCGCAGAATCGATTGCGTGTGAAGACGCCCGCGACCGAGCTGCCTTCAGCCAATGCGAAGATCGTCAGATCGCGCCGGTTGGCCTTGCGGATTCCCGCCATCGTGATGCCCAGCTGCACGCCGACAACAGGGTGAAGATCTTCGGCACGCGGTGCTTGCAGGTTGACGGGCATTGCGGTGGCTCACGAGGCAGCGAAACAAGGCCGCATTGTAGGCAGCGCTCATCGGCGACCGAGCCGCCAAGACATCGGCCGGCATGAGCGCCGCTGGCCGATCGCCTCGGTCAGGTGAGCTGGCCGTGGCAGTGCTTGTATTTCTTGCCGCTGCCACAAGGGCATGGGTCGTTGCGGCCGACTTTCGGAACCTCGGCGACCATCACATCCGAATCCTGCTCCTGCGAGACGCTGCCGTCTTCGTTCGGGTGGGTGTAGGTGACATTCGAGAACTGCGCGGCGCGCTGCTCGATCGCCTCGGCGGCCAAGGTGGCTTCTTCCTGCGACTGCACGCGCACCGTCATCAAGACCCGGGTGACATCCATCTTGACGGCGTCGAGCAACTGGCTGAACAGCTCGAAGGCTTCGCGCTTGTACTCCTGCTTGGGGTTCTTCTGCGCATAACCGCGCAGGTGAATGCCTTGGCGCAGATAGTCGAGAGCGGCCAGATGCTCGCGCCAATGCTGGTCGATCGACTGCAGCAGGATCATGCGCATGAATGGCGTGAACTGCTCGATGCCGACCCGCTCGAGCTTGTCGGCAAACGATTTGTCGGCCGCCTGGACGACCCGCTCGACGATATCCTCGTCGGTTGCCGAGTCGCTTTTCTCGACCTCGGCGGTCAGTTCGACCTCAAGCTGCCATTCGTCGCGAAGCTGCTTTTCGAGGCCTTCCAGATCCCATTGTTCCTCGACGCTCTGGTCGGGTACGAAGCCGTGCACGATATCGGCCATCGTGCTGCCGCGCAGATTGGTGATCTGTGGCACCAGATCGGTGGCCTCGAGGATCTCGTTGCGCTGCTGGTAGATCACCTTGCGCTGATCGTTGGCCACGTCGTCGTATTCGAGCAGCTGTTTGCGGATGTCGAAGTTGCGCGCTTCGACCTTGCGTTGCGCGCTCTCGATGCTGCGCGTGACGATGCCGGCCTCGATCGCTTCGCCCTCGGGCATCTTCAGCTTGTCCATGATCGCCCGTACGCGATCACCGGCAAAAATGCGCATCAACGAATCGTCGAGCGAGAGGTAGAAGCGCGACGAGCCCGGATCGCCCTGCCGGCCCGAACGGCCGCGCAGCTGGTTGTCGATGCGCCGCGACTCGTGACGCTCGGTCGCGATGATGCGCAGTCCGCCTTGCGCCTTGACAGCTTCATGCAGGCCCTGCCACTCGGCGTGCAGCTGTTCAGCCCTGGCCGCCTTGTCAGCCGGCTCGATCGCTGCGTCGGCATCGATGATCTTGATCTGGTTCTCGACGTTGCCGCCAAGCACGATGTCGGTTCCGCGACCTGCCATGTTGGTGGCGATCGTGATCATTCCGGGCCGGCCGGCCTGGGCAACGATCTCGGCCTCACGTGCATGCTGCTTGGCATTGAGCACGTTGTGCGGCAGCTCGGCCTTGTCGAGCAGACCCGACAACAGCTCCGAATTTTCGATCGATGTGGTTCCCACCAGCACCGGCTGGCCGCGGCCGCGACATTCGCGGATGTCGTCGATCACCGCATGGAACTTCTCGGTGCTGGTCTTGTAGATCAGATCGAGCTCATCCTTGCGGATGGTCGGCCGGTTCGGTGGAATCACCACCGTCTCGAGGCCGTAGATCTCCTGGAATTCGTATGCTTCGGTGTCGGCCGTACCCGTCATTCCGGACAACTTGGCATACATCCGGAAATAGTTCTGGAACGTGATCGATGCCAGCGTCTGGTTCTCGCTCTGGATCGGCACGCCTTCCTTGGCTTCGACCGCCTGATGCAGACCGTCGGACCAGCGCCGACCGCTCATCAATCGGCCCGTGAACTCGTCGACGATGACCACCTCGGGGCCTTGCTCGCCCTGCTGGACCACGTAGTGCTGGTCGCGGTTGTACAAATGGTTGGCACGCAGCGCCGCATACACGTGGTGCATCAGCGAGATATTGGCTGCGTCGTAGAGGCTCGCACCTTCGGGGAGCAAGCCCGCTTCGCTGAGCAGGCGCTCGGCGTTTTCGTGCCCGTCTTCGGTCAGGAAGACCTGATGCGTCTTCTCGTCGACGGTGAAGTCGCCCGCGTCGATCACGCCTTCGCCGGTGCGAACATCTTCTTCGCCGATCTGCTTCTTCAGACCTGGCACCACCGAATTGATCGTGACGTACATCGCGGTGTGGTCTTCGGCCTGACCGCTGATGATCAGGGGTGTACGCGCTTCGTCGATCAGGATCGAGTCGACTTCGTCGACGATCGCGTAACGAAGCTGCCTGGCGACGCGGTCGGCCACGTCCTGCACCATGTTGTCGCGCAGGTAGTCGAAACCGAACTCGTTGTTGGTGCCGTAGGTCACGTCAGCGGCATACGCCTGCTGCTTTTCCTCGCGCGACATGTTGGGCAGATTGACGCCGACCGTCATGCCGAGAAAGCGGTAGAGGCGCCCCATCCACTCGGCATCACGCTGCGCCAGATAGTCATTGACGGTCACCAGATGGACGCCGTGGCCGGCAATCGCATTCAGGTAGACCGGCAGCGTCGACATCAGCGTCTTGCCTTCGCCGGTTCGCATTTCGGCGATCCTGCCGGCATGCAGCGTCATCCCACCCATCAGCTGGACGTCGAAGTGGCGCATCTTCAGCACCCGCTTGCTGCCCTCGCGGACCACGGCGAATGCTTCGGGCAGCAGATCGTCGAGCGACGCGCCATCCACATGCCGCTGTCGAAACTCCATCGTCATCGCCTGCAGCGCCGCATCGTCGAGGGCCTCGAACCGGGGCTCCAATGCGTTGATTTCGTCGACGGTGCGACGGTACTGCTTCAGCAGCCGGTCGTTGCGACTGCCGAAAATCGATGTGAGAAGCTTGGGTAACATGCGAAATTCTGGTTGCGGCCTTGCAGGCCTGGAATGAGCCGCGAGCTCACGGCATGCAAAGGCGATGGAACCGCCCGCCGCAGGGTACGCACCGATAGATGGCCCCGCAACGACCGGTTGCAAGTCCGCCGATCACGTCAAACGGACGATTTTAGCGGTCTCGCCGGTTCGCGACCAGGGACCGCCAGGAAGACATCGTCGGCAATTGCCGCTGCAGCGCTCTCAGCGTTTCGCGCCGACCAGCGTGGCTGTTGAAATGCCCTCTGCCTCGCCGCCAGCGAGAAACTTGGACGGATCTTGCGGTACCCCTTCGACCAGCACTTCGAAGTGCAGATGGGGGCCGGTCGACCGCCCGGAGGTGCCGACCTGGGCAATCAACTGGCCACGCTTGACCAGATCGCCGGTCTTGACCAGTACCTTCGAGGTGTGGGCATAACGTGTCACCAGGCCGCGCCCATGATCGATCTCGACCATCAGTCCATACTGCGGATGCTGTGCCACCTGCTGCACAACGCCGCCGGCTGATGCCTGGATATTGGTTCCGGTATCAGCAGGGAAATCGAGCCCGGTGTGGAGCGCCGCGTGTCCGGTGAAGGGGTCCGAGCGAAAACCGAACCCAGAGCCAACCAGGCCTTCGACAGGCCGGCTGTTCGGCACCATCAGCGCCGCGAGGCGTTTCTCGAACAGCCTTGACTCGACCAGCGTCAGCACATCGGTGCTTTCATCCGACTTGTTTTCGAGCGCCTGCAGCAGCTGTTGAAGCTGGGCCAGCGAGGACACCTCGGCCGACTCGGCAAGCGGAATATAGGGACCACCCTTGCCACCGCCCGCGGCGAAGCCAGGCTTCATGAACTGCTTCAGATCCTGCGGCTTCACGCCTGCCAGCCCGGAAACCCGCTCGCCCATCGCCTCCAGCTGGATCAACTTCGCCTGCATCTCGCCAACCTTGCGTGCCATCACATCGAGGTTTTCGCGCAGGTAGCGGTCACGCTGCGCAACCTCATCACGCCCGATCAGTTGCACCAGCTGGCTGACCACCGGCCAGCCTTCGCTGGCGGCCTTCAGCAGCAGAAAGTGATAGAGCGCACCGGACAGCAGCGTCATGGCCAGCAATCCGGCGGCGGCAACCAGGCTCAATTGCCATCGGCTGAAATGCAGCGCCCGCGTCGCACCGATGCCGCTGTGCGTGATCAGTATCTGCATCTATAAACTCCTCCCAATGAACCGACCCACAGCGCCAGCGGTACCCGATGCGCTCGCCTTGACCGAAGCCATCAGGCAAAGCGCGCCGCTCGCCGACCTGCGTCGACGGTTGAAACAATCCGCGTTCTGCCTCGACGCGATACGGCCGGGTCTGCCAGCCGCCTTGCAGCCGTTGGTGCAGGCCGGTCCGATCGATGCCGACGGCTGGACTCTGCTCGTGAGCAACGCCGCCGCAGCCGCCAAACTCAGACAACTCCGACCTCGCCTCGAAGACGCACTGAAACAACAGGGCTGTGCCACCAGCACCATCCGAATCAAGCTGGCACAACCCTTCGCACAAACCCCGGGCACAACCCATCACAGCTGAAATCAGCCCCGGCGCGCGCCAAGGGGGTGCATTATGAACAGGTTTGCTGTCAACAACCAGCCCAAATCTGACAAACGCGCGGCACATCCGCTGACAGCGGGTGGTGCGAGTCGATCTCGGCGAGCGCGTAACGGATGCACAATCGACACCCGTCCCGATTTCTACGAAAGTCCGTGATGATTCGCCGTCAACCCATTGTTGCGACTGTTGTTGCCATCTGCCTGAGCTTGTCTGCAAGCTTCAACCCGGCATTTGCCAACGGGCTGATCCCCACCGAGCGGATCGTCACAACGGAAGCGGCTTCGAACTTGAAGTCAATCACCGGCCAGCCGGGCGCCACCGACTCGCAGCTCGAGCGCGCCTCGGTCGCAGCGATATTGGTCAACGCTGGCGTCGATCCCACGCAAGCGCAGGCCAGAGTCGATGCCTTGACCGACGCCGAAATCGCGCAACTCAGCCAGAACATCGCCAATGCACCGGCCGGCGGCCTGTGGTTCATGCCGTTTCTTCTGGTGGCCGCGGTGATCGGTCTGCTGATCGGCACTCGCGAGACGTCGGCCGGATCGAACCCCACCAATACCAATCTGTTCGGACATCCGCGTACGATCGCAAATTCGCCCTGAAGCTCCAGCGACTGGTCGAGGCTTCTGGCTCCAGCCGAGTGGCCAGCCAAGCCGCCAACGGCCTCAGTGACGACGGTCGGCGACTATCAGATGGTGCCCCCGGCAGGAGTCGAACCCGCGACCTTCGGTTTACAAAACCGCTGCTCTACCAACTGAGCTACAAGGGCTTTCGAGGTTCACACGCCACCTCGCAAGACGCGATTCTAGCCGCGACAGCCGCTCATTTGACCCGCTTCAGCGACGGGCGCGGGCCACTCGGCGGGCTCGGTTCGGTGCGGTTTGTCGGGGGAAGTTTCATCGGCAGCCAATCCGCCTTCTGCCGTGCGCTCGTCGCTGGCCAGGCGCAGCCCACCCATCCGGCCGTTGCCGACGTCGTTGCCTTGCGGCGGCGCCAACGTGTCGGTCTGCCCTTCGCTGGGCATCGGAAATGCCATGCCCTGCCCGTTCTCGCGGGCATAGATGGCGATCACGTGGTCGACCGGAACCTGGATCGCCCGCGAAACGCCACCGAAGCGGGCCTTGAATTCGATCCACTCGTTGCCGAGCTTCATCCCGGTCGTCGCCTCGAAACCGACGTTCAGCACGATCTCGTTGTTCTTGACATATTCCATCGGCACCTGCACGCCCGAATCCACAAAAACCGCGATATACGGGGTGAATCCATTATCGGTACACCAGTCGTGCAGGGCGCGGATCAGGTACGGCCGTGTCGATGTGCCGTTGCCGGCTGGCGCTGCCGGAGGTGGCGGTGGTGGAGCGTTCAACATCGCAGCGTTGCCTTATTTGCGCATCACCTTCTCGGACGGTGTCAGCGCCTCGATATAGGCCGGTCGCGAAAAAATCCGCTCGGCATAACGAAGCAGCGGGACCGCATTCTTCGACATGTCGATGCCGTAGTAGTCGAGGCGCCACAGCAGCGGTGCAATCGCGACGTCGAGCATCGAGAAATCATCGCCGAGCATATATTTGTTTTTGAGGAAAATCGGCGCCAGCTGGGTCAGCCGGTCGCGAATCTGTGAACGCGCCTTGTCGAGTTGCTTGTCGTTGGGCTTGATGCCCCGCGACTCGAGCATGTTGACATGGGCAAACAGCTCCTTCTCGAAATTGAGCAGGAACAATCGGACACGAGCCCGCGCAACCGGATCACCCGGCATCAGCTGCGGATGCGGGAAACGCTCGTCGATATATTCGTTGATGATGTGCGATTCGTACAGGATGAGATCGCGCTCGACGAGGATCGGCACCTCGTTGTACGGGTTCATCAAAGCGATGTCTTCGGGCTTTGCAAACAGATCGACATCACGAATCTCGAAATCCATGCCCTTTTCGAACAAGACAAAGCGGCAACGGTGCGAGTAGGGGCAGGTGGTTCCAGAATAAAGCACCATCATGGCGGGGGTTCCCTCAAGACAAAAAACAGGACGACGCAAAGGCGATCGAAAAGGCAAAACGCAGTGGGCGCCTGCTGAGGCGACCCACTGCGCCGTGAGGCCCGGACGAGTGCCGGGCGATGATCGGCTACTTCACATCTTTCCAATAAGCGGCATTCAGACGCCAGGCAATGACGGTGAACAGCGCCAGAAACAGCAGCACCCACACACCGAGCCGCACGCGCTGATTTTGCACCGGCTCACTCATCCATTGCATATAGGCCACCAGATCGGCAACCGCTTCGTCATACTGATTCGGGCTGAGTTGCCCGGGTGTCAGCTGCTCGAACCCAGCAAACTGGTGTTGCGTGGCAGCCGGATCATGCGCGTCTTTCTGCTCGGCGAACCTGGCGGTTCGCTGCCCCTGCAGTTCCCACAGGACATGCGGCATGCCCACGTTCGGAAAGGCCAGGTTGTTCCAGCCGGTCGGCTTGGTGTCGTCGCGGTAATAGCTGCGCAGGTAGGTGTAGAGATAATCCGCGCCGGTGCCTTGGCCCAGCGACGAACGCGAACGGGCAATCACGGTCAGGTCGGGCGGCACGCCGCCGAACCAGTCCTTGGCCTGCCGAGAGTCGAGCGGCACGTGCATGGTGTCACCGACACGGTCGGTGGCAAACAGCAGGTTCTTCTTGATCTGGTCGTCGGTCAGGCCGATGTCGCGCAGCCGGTTGTACCGCATGAAAGCAGCGTTGTGGCAGCCCAGACAATAGTTGACGAACAGCTTGGCACCATGTTGCAAAGACGCGTTGTCGGTCAATTTTTCGACCGGAAACTTGTCCCAGGCAATGCCGCCGGTCGAGGCCGAGGCCGGACCGACCAGGCTGATTGACAACGCCAGCCACGACAGCGCGAGAAACAGTTTTTTCATGATGGACGACGGCGAAAACGCTTCGAATCGGTGCATCTGATGCTCGCTCAATGGGCCGCGAAGGTGACTCGATCGGGAACCGGCTTGAACTCCCCGAGGCGGCTCCACCAAGGCATCAGCAGGAAGAAGCCGAAATAGATCAAGGTTCCCAGTTGCGAGACCCGCTCGCCGATGGGCGACGGCGGTTGCACGCCTAGATAACCGAGGATCAGGAAGACGACGACAAACAGCCCGTAGACATACTTGTGCCAGGTCGGGCCGGTATCGGATCGACCTGACCGGGCTGTGATCGAGCCAGGGCAGGAAAAACAGGATGATGACCGCGCCGCCCATCACGACAACGCCCCAGAACTTGGCATCGATCGCAAACATCGCCAGCACAGCGATGACAGCCACCGCGCCCACGATGGCCTTCATGACCATGCTGATCCGGGCCTTGATGACAAAGAATGCGCCGGCAGCCACCACACACAGGATCAGCGCATACATCATTTCACTGGTGATGGCGCGCAGCATCGAATAGAACGGCGTGAAATACCAGACCGGTGCGATGTGCAGCGGCGTCTTCAGCGGGTCGGCCGGGATGAAATTGTTGTATTCGAGGAAAGTAGCCACCCAATTCGGGCGCGAAGAAGATGATCGCGCTGAAGACCATCAGGAATACGCTGACGCCCAGGATGTCGTGCACCGTGTAATACGGATGGAACGGAATGCCGTCGAGCGGCCGACCCTTGGCATCCTTCTTCGCCTTGATCTCGACGCCGTCCGGGTTGTTCGAGCCCACTTCGTGCAACGCGATGATGTGCGCGACCACCAGCCCCAGCAACACCAGCGGCACCGCAATGACGTGGAACGCGAAGAAGCGGTTCAGCGTCGCATCACCCACCACATAGTCGCCACGGATCAGCAGCGCCAGGTCCGGTCCGATCAGCGGGATGGCCGAGAACAGGTTGACGATCACCTGCGCGCCCCAGTAGCTCATCTGGCCCCACGGCAGCAGGTAGCCCATGAAGGCTTCGGCCATCAGGCACAGGAAGATGGCGCAACCGAAGATCCAGATCAGTTCACGCGGCTTGCGGTAACTGCCGTAGATCAGGCCGCGGAACATGTGCAGATAGATGACGACGAAGAATGCCGAAGCGCCGGTCGAGTGCATGTAGCGCACCAGCCAGCCCCAGGGCACGTCGCGCATGATGTATTCGACCGACGCGAAGGCCAGCGCCGCATCGGGCTTGTAATGCATCACCAGGAAGATGCCGGTGACGATCTGGATCACCAGCACCAGCATCGCCAGCGACCCGAAGAAATACCAGAAATTGAAATTCTTCGGTGCGTAGTACTCGGACAGATGCTCCTTGTACAGCTTGGACGCCGGGAAGCGGTTGTCCACCCAGGTCATCAACTTCTCGCCCATCGGCGCGTTGGGCGGTGCCACTTTCATTTCTGCCATGGTGTGCGATCTGCTCAGTTTGCCAACTTCGTTGCGTCGTCGTCAGGCGTCAAGCCTTCTTGTCCTCGCCGATCAACAGCGTGGTAGCGGTCAGGTAGGTATGCGGCGGAATCTGCAGGTTGTCCGGCGCCGGCTTGTTCTTGAAGACGCGGCCGGCCAGATCGAAGGTCGAGCCGTGGCAGGCGCACAGAAAGCCGCCGACCCAGTCGTCGGGCAGCGACGGCTGCGGGCCGGGCGTGAAGCGCGGCGACGGCGAACAGCCGAGGTGGGTGCAGATGCCGACCGCGACCAGATACTCGGGCTTGATCGACCGGTGATCGTTGCGCGCGTATTCGGGCGTCAGTTCGTCGGGCTTGCGCGTCGAATTCGGATCGGCCAGCTGGTCGTCGATCGTCTTCAATGCGGCGAGTTCTTCCGGCGTGCGCCGACGATCCAGACCGGCTTGCCGCGCCATTCGACGGTCAGCATTTCGCCGGGCTTGATCGAGCCGATATCGACTTCGACCGGCGCACCGGCGGCGCGCGCGCGCTCGGACGGCTGAAAACTGCTGACGAACGGCACGGCGACTGCCGCTCCGCCCACCACGCCTGCACAACTCGACGCGATCAACCACGTTCTTTTGCTGTTATCGACCTGCCGCTCGCTCATGGAAGAACCTCGAAATTGACTTCTCGTCCGGGACAACCCGTGATTCTAGCCGACCCGTCAAGCCGGCTCTCCCCTCGCCGAGCACCGGCTGACTGTACAAAGCCCGATTGACGACCCAAGCGCCCGAAGGTACTGTGCGCCACCCGCAAATGACCGGGTACCGATAGGGCAACGGCAGACGGCTGACGTACCGAAACCTTCAATCAACCAGGACGACAGCACCATGGGAATGGCTTCCGAATTCAAGGCTTTTGCGATGAAAGGCAACGTCGTCGATCTCGCCGTCGGCGTGATCATCGGCGCGGCATTCGGCAAGATCGTCGACTCGATGGTCAAGGATCTGATCATGCCGGTGGTCGGCCGGATCTTCGGCGGGCTCGACTTTTCCAACTACTTCGTCATGCTCTCGGCGCCACCGGCAGGCTACGCCGGGCCGATGACCCTACGAAGCGCTCACCAAGGCCGGCGTGCCGGTCTTCGCCTACGGCAATTTCATTACCGTGGCGGTCAACTTCATCATCCTTGCGTTCATCATCTTCATGATGGTCAAGCAGATCAACCGCCTGAAGCGCGAGGATCCGCCGGCCCCGCCCGCGCCGCCGCTGGCACCGCCAGAAGACATTGTGCTGCTGCGCGAAATCCGCGATTCATTGCGCAAATAGCCTTCACGCCCTGGCCGATCGCGCAGCGCGGCCGGACACCAGCTGCATCGCCATCCGCCAGGCCGCGGCCAGGCTCGACGGATCGGCCCGGCCGCTGCCGGCCAGATCGAACGCCGTGCCGTGATCCGGGCTGGTGCGCACGAACGGCAGCCCGAGCGTCACGTTGACGCCTGCTCGACGCCGAGGTACTTGACCGGGATCAGGCCATGGTCGTGGGTCATCGCGACGACGATGTCGAATTCGCCCGGATGATCCGGCAGTGTTGCGCGCGCGCATGAAGACCGTATCCGGCGCGAACGGGCCGCGGGCGTCGATGCCTTCGGCCCGCGCTGCAGCCACTGCCGGCGCGATGATGCGGATCTCCTCGTCGCCGAACAGGCCGCCCTCGCCAGCATGCGGGTTGAGCCCGGCCACTGCGATACGCGGCGCCGGCTGCCCCCAGGCCGCAGCGCTGCGATGGCTGATCCGCAGCGTCTCGAGGATCGAGCGGTGTGCTCAGCGCATCGATGGCGCTGGCGCAGCGACATGTGGATGGTCACCAGCACACAGCGCAATTCGTCGTTGGCCAGCATCATCCGCACCGGCGGCAATTCGCCGCCAAGCGAGCCGCCAGGCTCTGCAGCATTTCGGTGTGGCCCGGGAATCCGATGCCGGCCAGTGCCAGCGCCTCCTTGTGGATCGGCGCGGTGACGATCGCGGCAAGCTGGCCGTCCATCGCCAGGCGCACAGCCTGCTCGATGCAGGCCGCCGCGGCCGCGCCGGCTCGCTGATCGATGGTGCCGAACGGCGCCTGCAACAGCCCGGGCGGCAGCGCGGGGCAAGGCAACACCGGCAGGCAATCAGGCGGAAGCAACTGCAGGTCGACCGGCTGATCGATCACCACCACCGGCAGCAGGCCGCCGGTCAGCTTGACGGCCCGCCGCATCACGTCCACATCGCCGATCACCAAGCCGCCGCCGGGGCTTGGCATCGCGGAACAGCTTGGCGATGATTTCCGGGCCGATGCCGCAGGCATCACCCATCGTGATCGCAACCGGTGCAGCGGCAGCGGGATCGATCATGGCGGCGGCTTGTTCCAGGCGGACAAGGTCCGGCCGAGTCGTGTGTTCATGCCGGGTTCGGCAATCTCGATGAACTGGTGCTCGAGGCCGAAATGGTCGGCCAGATGCTGCGCAACCGCCGGCGCACCGAAGCATTCGGTCGCGTGGTGACCCGCCGGCTATGAACGCGACACCCGTCTCGCGCGCCAGATGGGCCTGCGGCTCCGAAATTTCGCCAGTGACGAAGACATCGGCGCCGGCGGCGATCGCTGCCTCGAAATACGACTGCGCGCCGCCGGTGCACCAGGCGACTCGGCGCAGCGCCCGGCCATCGCCGCCGACCAGCACCGGCGTGCGTTGCAGCTGGCTCGTCAATCGGGCCAGCAGTGTCGCCAGATCGGGGGTCGATGCGCAATCGCCGATCAAGCCGAGGTTCCTGCTCGCCGAATCTTCGATCGGCGCGCCAGCCCATGCGCGAGCCGAGCTGCGCGTTGTTGCCGAGTTCGGGATGGGCGTCGAGCGGCAGGTGGTAGGCATACAGATTGATGCCGTGGGCAAGCAGCCGCGCCATCCGGGCCTTCATCCAGCCGACCACCCGGCCGTCCTGGCCGCGCCAGAACAGGCCGTGGTGAACCAGCAGCGCATCGGCCTGCGCATCGATCGCGGCATCGATCAGCGCCAGGCTGGCAGTGACCCCGGAGACGATCTTGCAAACCTCGGGTTTGCCCTCAACTTGCAAACCGTTCGGCCCATAATCGCGAAAGCGCCCCACATCCAGCAGGCCGTGCAAGATAGGTTTCGAGTTCGCTGCGGTGGGCCATTGGAAGAACTGTACATGCGCAAGACCTGGCTGATATTTTCTCAAGCAGTAACCGTCAGCCTGGCCGTGCTGTTCGTGCTGGCGACGCTGAAACCGGATTGGCTCGGCCGCGGCGGCGCCAGCGGCATGCCGACCGTGGTATCGGTGATGACCGCGCCGAAAGCTCGACGGCAAGCCCGGCGCCGTGCGTCGGCAGCTACAGCCCGGCGGCCAAGCTGGCGACGCCGGCGGTGGTCAGCATCACCGCCAGCAAGTCCAGCCGCCCGGCGGCGCCGAGCAACGACCCGTGGTTCAACTTCTTCTTCGGCGAGCAGGGCCGGCAGCAGGCGCAGGTCGGCCTCGGCTCGGGCGTGATCGTCTCGCCCGAAGGCTATCTGCTGACCAACAACCATGTGATCGAAAGCGCCGACGATATCGAGGTCGCGCTGAGCGACGGCCGTCGCGCCAACGCCAAGCTGGTCGGCAGCGATCCGGAGACCGATGTCGCGGTGCTGAAGATCGATCTCGACCGGCTGCCGGTGATCACCTTCGGCGATGCCGATGCGCTGCAGGTCGGCGACGTCGTGCTGGCGATCGGCAATCCGTTCGGTGTCGGCCAGACCGTCACCGCCGGCATCGTCAGCGCGCTCGGCCGCACCCAGCTCGGCATCAATACCTTCGAGAATTTCATCCAGACCGATGCCGCGATCAACCCGGGCAATTCCGGCGGCGCGCTGGTCGATGCCTCGGGCAATCTGATGGGAATCAATACCGCGATCTATTCGCGCAGCGGCGGCAGCCTCGGCATCGGCTTCGCGATTCCGGCGACCACCGCCCGACAGGTGATGGAAGGCCTGATCAAGGACGGCGTGATCACCCGCGGCTGGATCGGCGTCGAGCCGCGCGACCTGACGCCCGAGATCGCCGAGACCTTCAATCTGCCGGTCAAGGAAGGCGTGCTGATCACCGGCGTGCTGCAGAACGGCCCGGCCGGCGCAGGCTGGCATCCGGCCCGGCGACGTCGTGACCCAGGTCGGCAGACGCCGGTCAAGAATACGTCGCAGCTGCTCAGCGCGGTGGCCGCGCTGAAGCCGAAGGAGCCGGCGGTGATTTCGGTGCAGCGGGGCAGCAAGTCGCTCGAGCTGAGCGTCGTCGTTGCCGCAGCGGCCGCGTGCGCCGTTGCCGCGGCGCTGACCTGCGTCAGCCGTCCATCCGCTGGCGGTCGTGCCGCGGCACGGGCCTGCTCAAGAAGCCGCTGATCGGTCCTCGGCTTCGGGCGCCTTGGTGTGCTTGATGAAGAAGCCGGCGGCCCAGATGCCCGCCTTCGTACAGCATGATCATCGGAATCGCCAGCGCCAGCTGCGACACCACATCGGGCGGCGTGATGATCGGCTGCAATGATGAATGCCAGCACGATGAAATAGCTGCGAAATTCACGCAGCTTGTCGATCTCGACGATGCCCATGCGGGCCAGCACGATGACGACGATCGGCACCTCGAAAGCCGCGCCGAAGGCGATGAACATCGTCAGCACGAAGCTCAGATAGGCCTCGATGTCAGGCGCCGCCGTGATGCTCTTCGGCGCGAAACTCTGGATGAATCTGAAGACCTGGCCGAAGACGAAGAAATAGCAGAATGCGATGCCGATGAAGAACAGCAACGTGCTCGATATGACCAGCGGAAAGACCAGCTTCTTCTCGTGGGTGTACAAGCCAGGCGCGACAAACGCCCAGACCTGGTACAGCACCACCGGCAGGGCCATCAGGAATGCCGCCATCAGCGTGATCTTCAGCGGCACGACGAACGGCGAGATCACATTGGTCGCGATCAGCGTCGCGCCGGCTGGCAACTGGGCAACCAGCGGTGCGGCCAGCATGTCGTACAGACCGCTCGGGCCGGGCCAGAATGCCAGCGCGGCGAAACAGATGCCGACCGCGATCGATGCGCGGATCAGCCGATCGCGCAATTCGATCAGGTGCGAGACGAACGGCTGCTCGCTGCCCTCGAGTTCATCGGGACGGGGATCGTTGGCGCTCATCGGATCGTCCGATCACGGCCAGACAGCATCGACATGATCAGCCTCGCGCCGCGGCGGTCGGAAGCGCGCCACCCGGGCCGCCCCGGACTGCGCCTTGCCGCGAACGCCGTGGCGCTGCTTGTACCACTGCGGCGTGGCGCCGCGCTTGAGCCGCCAGTTCTTCTTCGGATGGCGATACTGCGGTGCCGGCGGGCGTATAGCCGATCGCCGCCGCCGACGCCGATCGACGATGCGCTGAGATCGTCCGGTTCGCCCCAGGCCTGGTCGAGATCCGACTTGGTCTGGTGGATCTGGCTGTTGACGCTGCTTTCGACATTGCGCGCCGCATCCTCGAACTCGCTCTTCATCTTCTTCAGCTCTTCGAGTTCGATCGAGCGGTTGACCTCGGCCTTGACGTCGGAGACATAACGCTGCGCCTTGCCGATCAGATGGCCCACCGTCCGCGCCACCCGGGGCAGGCGCTCGGGGCCGATGACGATCAGCGCCACGGCACCGATCAACGCAATCTTGTCGAAACCGAAATCAATCATCGAGCAAGCCGCAGGCTGCGCAGCCCGTGCGGTAACCATGCCGGGATCAGGTCGAAATGCGTCACACCTTGGTCTTGGCTTCGACATCGACGGTATTGCCGTCGTCGCGCTTTTGCGTCGTCACCTTGCGGCGACTGCGGGTCGGTTTCGGCTGGTGCGATGCCGCCTTCGCGAACGCCGTCCTTGAAGCCCTTGACCGCACCACCGAGATCCGAACCGATGTTCTTGAGCTTCTTGGTGCCGAAAACCAGCACCACGATCAACAACACGATCAACCAGTGCCAGACACTGAATGAACCCATGATTTTCTCCTGTCTCAATTAGCTCCGGATTCTAGGCGACCACCTCGACACCCTGACTGCAAATGCGGACGAAGCGCCGACGCTCAGCCCTTGGCCCAGGGCCGCGGCCCGCCGATCACGTGCAGATGCAGGTGCGGCACTTCCTGGCGGCCATCGGCGCCGGTATTGACCATGCGCCCTGAAGCCGTTGACGACGCCTTGCTCGCGCGCCAGTTGGGGCGCCAGCGCCAGCATCTTGCCGAGCAACGCCGCATGCTGCCTCGGGCTGGTGTCGTACAGCGATTCGATATGCTGCTTGGGGATCAGCAGGAAATGCACCGGCGCCCACGGCGCGATATCGTGGAAACCGAGCAGCTCGTCGTCCTCGTAGACCTTGCGGCTGGGAATCTTTCCGTCGACGATCTTGCAGAAGATGCAATTCGGGGTCGTGGCTCATGGCGTTGATGGAATAGTGGCATGGTGCAAGCGCCGTTCAATCAGGCATCGGCGCGTTGTTGCTCAGGTTGATCCAGCCGCGGACCACGCGGTAGAGGAACCAGATCGAGATCAGCGCCCAGGCGATCCAGCCCGGAACGAACAGCAACACCCACAGCGGCGCGGTCACGATATACAGGCCACCGGCCCACAACACGCTGCGGATGCGCCAGCGGAAATGCGACTCCTGCCAGCTGCCGACAGCGTCGTCCTTCTTGATCAGATCGATCAGGAAGGCGACCAGCAGCAAGGCCACGCTGGCCTGGATGCCGGGCAACACCGCGCCGATCGCCACCACCGTATGCAGCAGATAGCTGATATGGCCAACCGTCTTCAGCGACCGCATGCGGTCGTCGAACTGGATCACGTCGTTCATGTTCCCTTCTCCTCTCGTTGCTGCAGCCGGCGGGCGGCAAATTCCTCGAGGCCTGACAGACCTTCGCGACGCTGCAGTTCGGCCAGCACATCGGCCGGTTTGAGTCCGATAGGCCTCGAGTGCCAGCAGGCAGTGAAACCACAGATCGGCCATCTCGGCGACGATCTTCTGCCGATCACCATCCTTGCACGCCATCACCGTCTCGGTCGCCTCCTCACCGATCTTCTTCAAAATCGCATCGTTGCCCTTGTCAAACAGGCGGGCGACATAACTGCGCTCGGGATCGCCAGCGCGGCGCTGCGCCACCACCTGGGCCAGGCGGGCCAGTACATCGTTCGACGCGGTGTCGGTGTCGGTTTCCATGGCCCTATTTGTAGATCAGAGTCGGATCTTTCAAGACCGGCTCGACGGTTACCCACTCGCCGGCGTCGAGCCGGCGAAAAAAGCAGCTGTGGCGCCCGGTATGGCATGCAATCGGCGGCGAGCCGGTCTGCGTCACCGAAAGCAGCACCACGTCGGCATCGCAATCGACCCGGATCTCATGGACCGTCTGCACGTGTCCCGACTCCTCGCCCTTGTGCCACAGCCGCGCGCGCGAGCGGCTCCAGTAGACGGCCTCGCCACGGCGCACGGTTTCCTGCAGCGCCTCTCGGTTCATGTAGGCGAACATCAGGATTTCGTTGCTGCCATGTTGCTGCGCAATCACCGGCAACAAGCCGTTTTCGTCCCATTTGATCTCGTCAAGCCAGCTCATGGGACCAGTGTAGGCGACCCAGCTTGTTCAACCGCCCGTCTTCAACCGCACGCAGGCCCGCGCCAGGCCGTCAGTCCAGGTGGTGAGTCGGCCCGTCATGCCCGCGCTCCTGCGCAAACCAATGCAATACGGGAATGGTCCCGGGCAACACCGGGCGCACCTGCACAGGCAACTCCTGCCATGCCATCTGCTGGCCTTCGAGCATTTGCAGCTCCCCCTGCCAGTCGTAGACCTTGCAGAAATGCAGACGCACCCGTGCATGCGGATAGTCCATCAGTTCGACCTGCCAGGGCATGACGGCGCCAATCTGGACGCCGAGCTCCTCCTGAAGTTCGCGACGCAGCGCCTGCTCGATCGATTCGCCGTTCTCGACCTTGCCGCCCGGAAATTCCCAGTGGCCGGCGTAAACCTTGCCGGGCGGCCGCGAGGTCAGCAGGAAGCGGCCTTCGCTGGCCATCGGGCAGGCGCTCGATCAATACACCAACCGCCACATCGACTGCGCTGCGTTGCGCCGGACCCGCCTTGTTCACGCAATGTGCCTTCCGGCGTAGTCCTTGGCGAACTGGAAGGCAACCCGACCCGAGCGCGAGCCACGTTCAAGTGCCCAGACCAGGCTTTCCTGCCGGGCGGCGGCAATCGCGTCCTCGGCAACGCCGAAGCCGCGCAACCACTGCGCCATGATGGCCAGGTATTCGGCCTGCGTGAACGGATAGAAGCTGATCCAAAGCCCGAATCGTTCGGACAACGAAATCTTTTCCTCGATCACCTCACCCGGATGGACCTCACCATCCTCGGTGTGCTGGTAGCTGAGGTTCTCCTTCATGTATTCGGGCAGCAGATGCCGGCGGTTGCTGGTTGCATAGACCAGCACGTTGTCGCCGGCCTGCGAGATCGATCCGTCGAGGATCGATTTCAATGCCTTGTAACCGGCCTCGCCTTCGTCAAAGCTGAGATCGTCGCAATAAACGATGAATTTCTCGGCCCGGTTGGCGACCAGATCGACGATATCGGGCAAATCGACCAGGTCGGTCTTGTCGACTTCGATCAAACGCAATCCGCGCTCGGCAAATTCGTTCAGGCAGGCCTTGATCAACGAGCTCTTGCCGGTCCCACGGGCCCCTGTCAGCAGCACGTTGTTGGCGCCATGGCCAGCCACGAATTGCTCGGTATTGCGAACCAGCCGCTCTTTCTGCGGCTCGACCTCGCTCAGCTCATCGAGTCGGATCGCTGCCACATGGCGCACCGGCTCGATCCGGCAGATACCGTTCCGTTTGCGGTAGCGAAAAGCGATCGACGCCGACCAGTCGGGCTCGCCAAGCGGTTTCGGCAATACCGCTTCGAGACGCGTGATCAGCGCCTCGGCGCGCAGAATAAGGTGGTCAAGGGTCGACATGTCGAGAGTTTAGAGGCCCCCGAGCGGATCGCTGCACAACCACCCGCACCGAGCACCGCCGCCAGCCGTTCAAACGGCCGCCGTACCGGCCATCATCTGCAAACTGGCATCCAGATTTTCGGTTGGCAGCCGCTTGAAATCGCTGCGCGCAAAACGCTGCAGCCGCCCGACCGCAAACGAGGTCAGCACCGAGGCGCGAAGCGCCGCATCGACGGCCAGACCGTAGGCACCGCCGGCAGCGTCGGGTGACCGCAGACAGCTTTTCAGCTGCGACTCGATGCGGTCGAAAAAGTGGTTCATCCGCTGGCTCAGCCGCTGGTGCTCGAAGACCAGCGCATCACCGACCATCACGCGGGTCATGCCTGGATTTTTCTCGGCGAACTGCAGCAGCACCGCGATGATTCGACCCGCGCGCAGACGTGAGTCGCCATCGCGCTCGCCGATCTGGTTGGTCAAGGTAAAAATGCTTTGTTCGATGAACTCGATCAGGCCCTCGAACATCTGCGCCTTGCTTGCGAAATGCCGGTACAACGCCGCCTCGCTGAGTTCGAGGCGCGCCGCCAGCGCCGCCGTGGTGACCCGCTCGGCACCGGGTTGCTCGAGCATCGTGGCCAAGGCCTGCAAAATCTGCAAGCGCCGCTCACCCGGCCGCAGCCGCTTGCGAGCCGCAGCGGGTGCGGCTTGCGCTGCGACTGCGATGGCGACATCGGGTGTGGCCGCCGCACCATCAGCCGACACGACATCATCAGCCGACAGAGGTCGCGTCGGAGATCCGCTGGCAGGATCTGGATGGGCGCTCATCGGCTGAACGGGGCGAAAGAATGAAGGCGGCGAATCCGCTTGATTCTGGCACAGACATATTCCGGTTTGCCGCCGGTCAGAACACGTCGGCCCGGGTTGCTGGGTGCGTCGAGATAGGCCTGCATCCACACGGTTTGCAGGCCGACCCGGCGCGCCGATTTCTGGTTCGACAAGTTGTCTTCGACCAAGACACAGCGCGATGCGGGTCGTTTCAAACGCGCCAGCAGATGGCGCAGCATCCGCGCATCGGGTTTCGGACGATGCTGCCCGAACATCGTCATGTCCTCGATCGAGATGACCCCACGGAAGCAACGCGCCAACCCCAGCCTGTTCAGCACCCGCATCGCGTAGTCGCGGGGTGCATTGGTCAGCACATATTTTTCGCCGGGCAGCCGATTCAATGCGGCACGGTCGGCCGCACGGCAACGCAGCCGCTGCTCCAGACCGGGCAGGCGATGGGTCTCGTGCAAAAAATGAGCGGCCTTGATACCGTGGTGGCGCACCAGACCCAGCAGCGTTGCGCCATAACGTTGCCAGTAGTGCTGACGCAATGCAGTGGCATCGACCGCAGACAACCCGATGTGGGTGGCGATGAATTCGGACATCGCATCACTGGTGAACGGAAAGGCCGAATGTGACGCGTCATGCAGCGTATTGTCCAGATCGAACAGCCAGGTCAGTGGCTGCCGCTCGACCAGCCGTTGCTCGGGCGTCATCGCGGCGTGTCTGCCGCGCTCAATGCGAGCGAATCATCGTCCCGTAGGCCTGATCGGTCAGCACCTCGAGCAGCATCGCGTGGGGTACCCGGCCATCGATGATGTGCACCGAATTGACGCCGTTGCGCGCGGCATCGAGCGCCGAGGCGATCTTCGGCAACATGCCGCCGCTGATCGTGCCGTCGGCAAACAGCTCGTCGATCTCACGCGTGGTCAGATTGGTCAGCAACTCACCCTGCTTGTTCAGCACGCCGGGGATATTGGTCAGCAACATCAGCTTTTCGGCCTTCAACACCTCGGCCAGCTTGCCGGCAACGACATCGGCATTGATGTTGTAGTTTTCGTTGTTCTCGCCGAATCCGAGCGGCGAGATGACGGGAATGAACTGGTCGTCCTGCAAGGCGCGCACCACGCTCGGATCGATCGATTCGATCTCGCCGACCGAGCCGACATCGTGCTCCTTGCTCGGATCCTTCAAGTCGAACATCTTCAGCTTGCGGGCCCGGATCAAGCCGCCATCGCGCCCGGTCAAACCGACCGCCTTGCCCCCCGCCACATTGATCAGGCCGACGATATCCTGCTGCACCTGGCCAGCCAGCACCCACTCGACGACTTCCATCGTTTCGTCGTCGGTGACCCGCATACCCTGGATGAAAGTGCCCTTCTTGCCGATCTTGGCCAGCGCCTCTTCGATCTGCGGCCCGCCGCCGTGCACCACCACCGGGTTCATTCCAACCAGCTTGAGCAGCACCACGTCCTCGGCAAAATCCTGCTGCAAGCCGGGGTCGGTCATCGCGTTGCCACCATACTTGATGACGATGGTCTTGCCGTGGAATTTGCGGATGTAGGGCAGCGCCTGCGCCAGGATCTCGGCCTTGTCACGCGGCGCGATCGACGCCATCGACGACTCGGGGGTCTCACCAGCGGTTTCGATGGTCATGGTCAGCTACCTGGTCTGAAAGGGGATTCGGCAGGGCAAAGGCTGATATTCGCATTGCCCCAGCCGGCAAATTGTAGGCACCAACTCGGCGGACCGGCGGGATGCCGATCGCCGGCGTTCACGCGACCACCGATCAATAGGTCCGCCCGCCCTTGAATTGTGCGTGCGACCGACGCGCCAGCGTCGCTGCCTTGGCCATGGCGGCAAACGACGAACCTGCATGGGCATGGCAGATCGCCAGTCCCAATGCATCGGCGGCATCCTTGCCCGGCAGCCCGGGCAGCTTGAGAAGACGCATGACCATCTCCTGGATCTGCTCCTTGCGGGCGTGACCATGGCCGACGATCGCTTTTTTCATCTGCAGCGCGGTGTATTCGGCGACTTCGAGTTCACCCGCCACCAGCGCGGTGATGGCTGCGCCGCGCGCCTGGCCCAGCAGCAAGGTCGACTGCGGGTTGACGTTGACAAAAACAATCTCGACCGCAGCGCAGACCGGTTGGTAACGGCTGTTGATTTCGCGAACACCGTCGAAGATCAACTTCAGCCGGGCCGGCAATTGGCCGATCTGGACTGCGCTGGTGCGAATCGTCCCGCTGGCCACATAGTGCAGATTCGGCCCCTCCACATCGATCACACCGAACCCGGTGGTCACCAGGCCGGGATCGATGCCGAGGATTCGCATGGCTGGCGGTCAGTGGCGGAAATGCCGCACGCCAGTGAAAACCATCACGATGCCGCGTTCGTCGGCCGCCGCAATCACCTCGCCATCGCGAACCGATCCGCCAGGCTGGATCACCGCCGTCGCTCCGGCATCACAAACCACGTCGAGGCCATCGCGAAACGGGAAGAAGGCATCGCTGGCGACTACCGACCCCATCAGCGTCAGGCCGGCGTTCTCGGCCTTGATGCCGGCAATCCGGGCCGAATCGATGCGGCTCATCTGGCCGGCGCCAACGCCAAGCGTGCGTTGCCGACCACAAAAGACGATCGCGTTGCTCTTCACGTACTTCGCCACTTTCCAGGCAAACAACAAGTCGGCCAGCTCAGCCGGCGTCGGCTTCTTGATCGTGACAACCCGCAGATCGTCGGCATGCAGGTCATGGTTGTCGGCAGACTGGATCAGCAAGCCCGAACCAACGCGTTTCACGTCATGCGCATTGCGGCCGCGTGCCCAGGCCGATGCGCCATCGGGCTGCACCGCATCGATCGCGATCTGCAGCACCCGCGTGTTGGCCTTGCCGGCGAAGATCGCCCGGGCCTCTTCGGTGTAGGCTGGCGCGATCAGCACCTCGACAAATTGTCTGGCAACGAGTTCGGCTGCCGCCGCGTCGACGATCGAATTGAACGCGATGATGCCGCCGAACGCCGACGTCGGATCGGTCGCAAAGGCGTTGGAGTAGGCCTGCGCGGCATCAGCGCCCAGCGCCACGCCGCATGGGTTGGCATGTTTGACGATCACGCAGGCGGCGCCATCGGCGTTCACATCGAAGCTTCTGACACATTCCCAGGCCGCATCGGCGTCGGCAATGTTGTTGTACGACAGTTCCTTGCCTTGCAACTGGGTGGCCGTTACCAACGATCCCGGCGCCGGATGCAGGTCGCGATAGAAGGCGGCCTGCTGATGCGGATTCTCGCCATATCGCAGATCCTGCAGCTTGACGAAGCGGCCATTGCTCTGCGCCGGAAATTCGCTGCGGCTGCCGTCGGCTTGCAACGACGACAGGTAGTCGCTGATTGCCGCGTCGTAGTTGGCGATGCGATTGAAGGCGGCCACCGCCAGCGCAAACCTGGTCGCCTTTGCGAGTTCGCCCGATCGCTGCAGTTCGGCCAGCACCTCGGCATATTGGCTTGCATCGGTCAGCACCGCCACATCGTTCCAGTTCTTGGCCGCCGAGCGCACCATGGCCGGGCCGCCGATGTCGATATTCTCGATCGCGTCTTCGAGCGTGCAACCGGCTTTGGCGACGGTGGCCTCGAAGGGATAGAGATTGACGATCAGCAAATCGATGGTCGCGATATCGTGCTCGGCCAACGCCGCCATATGCGCCGGCCGGTCGCGCCGCGCCAGCAGGCCACCGTGGATTCGCGGGTGCAGCGTCTTGACCCGGCCATCGAGCATCTCGGGGAAGCCGGTGTGATCGGCCACCTCGACCACCGGCAGGCCGTCGTCGGCCAGCAGCCGCGCCGTGCCACCCGTCGACAGCAAGCCGATACCCAGTGCGTGCAGCGCGCGCGCCAGTTCGAGCACGCCGGTCTTGTCGGAAACGGAAATCAAGGCTTGCATCAGCGGATCTCGGAGGGGTCGTGGGAGACTCGGCGCGCCGGTTGGCAGCAGCCGCGTCATTTGATCAACTGGTGCGCCAGCAATTTTCGCCGCAGCGTGTTGCGATTGATGCCGAGCCAATCGGCGGCCCGACTCTGATTGCCGTCGGCACGTTGCATCACGACATCGAGCAGCGGTCTTCTCGACCACGTCGAGGATCATGTCGTACATCGCGGTCGGCTCGACGCCGTCGAGGTCCTTGAAATACGCCTCGAGATTGGCGCGAATGCACACCTCGAGATCGCTCTTGCCGCTGCCGCTCATGCGAAGCGTGCTCCGACCGATTCATCGTTGGCCGCAATGCCTGCCATCAAATCAACTGCGGCCGGGCCGGCCGCGCCGCGGGCCAGCGCTCGTACCGCGCAGCCAGCGCGTCGCACCAAGCTGACAGCGCCCGCACCTGCTCGGCACTGCTTTCGAGGGCGTTCATCTCGGCGCGAAATATCAACCCGCCGGGCAGATCCCGGACCGCCCAGCCAATGTGTTTGCGCGCGGTCCGTACCCCGGCGAATTCGCCGTACAGGCCATAGTGGTCGCCCAGGTGCTCGACCAGCCAGTCACGTGGCTTGCAGGACTCGGGGCGGCGCCAACTGGTCGCCGGTCCGCAGAAAGTGGGCGATCTCGCGAAAGATCCACGGCCTGCCCTGCGCCGCACGGCCGATCATCACCGCGTCGGCACCGGTTTGCGCCAACACGGCAGCCGCTTGCTGCGGGCTGTCGATATCGCCGTTGGCAACCACCGGGATGCGCAACGCCGCCTTGATTGCGGTGACGGTGGCGTGCTCGGCCTGGCCACCATAACCTTGCTCCCGGGTGCGGCCATGGACCACGATCATGGAAACGCCGGCTGCCTGCGCGGCCAGCGCCAGCGGCAGGGCATTGCGGCGATCATGCCGCCAGCCGGTTCGCATCTTCAGCGTGACCGGCACGCCGCGCGGCGCACAGGCCGCAACCACGGCATCGACGATCCGTTGCGCCAATGGCTCGTCCTGCATCAGTGCCGATCCGGCCCAGGCGTTGCACACCTTCTTCGCCGGGCAACCCATGTTGATATCGATGATCTGGGCGCCACGATCGATGTTGTAGATCGCCGCCTCGGCCATCATCGCGGGCTCGGTGCCAGCAATCTGCACGGCGATCGGCGCCGTCTCGCCATCATGATTGGCTCGACGGCTGGTTTTCAGTGTCTGCCACAGATCGCGTCGCGAGCTCACCATCTCGCTGACCGCATGGCCGGCGCCGAGTCGTTTGCAAAGCTGACGGAACGGACGGTCGGTGACGCCCGCCATCGGTGCCACGAACAAGCGGTTGGCCAACTCGATAGTGCCGATGCGCAAGGGAGCCATGTGGCGTCTACGGGCCTGGAGCGAACCCAGGCTGCTCAAAAAGGAGGCAGAAGTATAGCGGCAGCCGTCAGCACAAACGACGCCGTGCGTATCAAGGTGCACTCCGCCGGCGGACGGTTCTACTCGGTTGGACGGGGAGATTCGGCCGCGGCAGATAATCGCCGCCCATGAGTGCCTGGTTCGAAGCCCAACTGGCAGCGTTGATGACCGCGCTGGCGCTGCCGCAATTCGGACTCAGCACGGTTTTTGTCGTCTCTTTCGTCTCAGCCACGTTGTTGCCGCTCGGCTCTGAACCGGCGGTGTTCGGGTTGATCAAACTGAACCCGGCGATGTTCTGGCCGGCCATCGTGGTCGCCACGGTCGGCAACACGCTGGGCGGTGCGACCAGTTGGTGGATGGGTCGCGGCGCTGAACGAGCCTACGAACATTTTCACCATGGCCCGGCCCACCTTCGAGCGCTGGATTGGCTCAACCGATTCGGTCCGAAGACCTGCCTGCTGTCATGGCTGCCGGTAGCGGGCGATCCGCTTTGCGCCGTGGCCGGTTGGCTGGACATGCCGTTCTGGCCGTGCCTGGGCTATATGGCGATTGGCAAATTTGCCCGTTATCTGACGATGACGGTCGGCCTGATGTGGCTGTTCCCGGGCCATATCGGCAGCTGAGGCGCAGACACGACCCGGTTGCAAGGTGAACAGGGCGGAGAACCGGCGCTCAGGCGGTCGCTTTCTTGGCCGCGCGGCGTTTGGCCGGACTGCTGACGGCTGTCTTCTTGGCTGCCGCGTCGGCATTTGCTGCCTTTCCTGCCTTGGCCGAACTTGACTTTCGAGCCGTTGCGCCAGCCGCTTTGGCCATCTCGGCGACCTGGGCTTCCAGGCGTTCGACCCGTGCGCGCAACGCGGCCGAGTCCTTGGCGGTCGGCACACCCAGACTGCTCATCGAGCGGGCCACCCGCTGTTCGAAGATCGACTCCAGCTTGTCCCAATGCTGGCCGGCCTTGCTGCCGACTTCACCGGCCATGTTGGTCATGCGGCTCGCCACCTCGCCGATCTTGCCCTCGGCAACGGCCTGCGTCTTGCGTTGCAGTCCGACACCGTCCTTGACCAGGGCATCGAAAACCTTGCTGCCTTCTTCCTGGGCCTTGGCGAATGCGCCCATCCCGGCAAGCCAGATCTGCTGCGCTGACGCCTTGACCGACCCCGCCAGCACGCTGTCGAATACACCGCCCGCGCCAGCATCCTTGCCGGCCATCTGCTTGAGTTTTTTGACCATTGCCCATCCGTTGCGTGTGGTTGTGGAATGTTCGGCAGCCCTGAAAAACCGGCGCCGAAACCGACTCACTATAGAAGTTCAGGCCAAGCCTGTCTGCGCCAAACGTTAGTGATGCGCCTCTATGCCCACCCGACCGGCGCCGTGTCGAGTGGCAGCCGCACCCGTCAGCGCAGGCGCTGCAAGCGGCGACAATCGGCCGATGTATGCATTGTTTGAAGACGGCGGCAAATTTCTGGCTGGCCGCGTGATGTCGGAAGCCGACACCTCGGCGCAACTCGAACTCGACTCCGGCAAGCGGGTCAAGGTCAAGGCAGCCAATGTATTGCTGAAATTCGAGCAGCCGGCTCCGGCCGCTCTGATCGACGCCGCGCAAGGCATTGCGAGCCGAGATCGAACTCGATCTGGCGTGGGAATTTGCGCCCGACGAGGATTTCAGCTTTTCAGAACTGGCACGCGACTATTTCAGCGACACGGCCGACGCGCCGACGCAGGCGGCGATGTTGTTCAGGCTGTTCGAGGCGCCGCATTATTTTCGCCGGCTCGGCAAAGGCCTGTTCAAGAAGGCCCCGGAAGAAATCGGTCAAGGCGGCTTTGCTCGGCATGGAGCGCAAGAAGCAGGTGGCCGAGCAGATTGCAGCGTGGGCCGCCGAACTGGCCGCTGGCGTGTGCCCGCCCGCCGGTCCGCGAGCAGCTCTACAAGATCCTGTTCCGGCCCGACAAGAATGCAGCCGAATACAAGGCCGTGGTCGAGGCGTCGAAGCAGGCGCAGCGTGCACCGCTCGACCTGCTGACGGCCGCCGGCGCCATCAGCTCGCCCTACCAGTTTCACTGGCAGCGCTTTCTGTTCGAGAATTTTCCGAAGGGAACCGGCTTCCCTGCCCTCGACGCGCCGGTGATCAAGGAAACCCTGCCGCTGGCCGAAGTGCAGGCCTTTTCGATCGACGATTCGGCAACCACAGAAATCGACGATGCACTGTCGGTGCAGGGCCTGGGCAGCGGCACGGTGATATTGGGCATCCATATCGCGGCGCCCGGGCTGGCCTTGGCAGTCGACTCGCCGCTCGACCAGTTGGCCCGCGAGCGGTTATCGACGGTGTACATGCCGGGCCACAAATTGACGATGCTGCCCGACAACGTGGTGCAGGCGTATACCTTGTCGGCCGGTCGCGAATGCCCGGCGGTATCGCTGTACGTGACGTTCGATGAAGAAACTCTGGACATCCGATCGTCGCAGACCCGGCTCGAACGGATCGCCATGGCGGCGAACCTGCGTCATGACCAGCTCGATGCGGTAGTCACCGAGCCCAGCCTGACCGGCGAGGCACCCGCCGACTATGCGTTCGCCGACGAACTGCGCTTTGCCTTCCGGCTGGCCCGCCATCTGAAGGCGGCGCGTGAAGTGGTTCGGGGCAAGCCTGAGAATTTCAACCGCCCCGACTACAACTTCCGGCTGGAAGGCAAACAAGGCGACGAGCCCGACGGCAGCGAAACCGTATTCATCGGCACGCGGCAACGCGGCGCCCCGCTCGATCTGATCGTCGCCGAGGCCATGATCCTCGCCAACAGCAGCTGGGGCCGCTTGCTCGCCGACTGTGGTGTGCCCGGTATCTACCGCAGCCAGGCCAGCCTGGCGCCGGGTATCAAGGTGCGGATGGGTGTCAAGCCGGCGCCCCATGCCGGCATGGGTGTGGCGCAATATACGTGGGCCACATCGCCGCTGCGCCGTTATGTCGACCTCGTCAACCAGTGGCAGATCATCGCCTGCGCACGCCACGGTGCGACGGCTGCACTGGCCGCGCCATTCAAGCCGCGCGATGCGGCATTGTTCTCGATCATTTCAGCATTCGACGCCGCCTACAGCGCCTACAACGGCTTCCAATCGGCGATCGAGCGCTACTGGACCTTGCGCCATCTCGAGCAGAACGGCATCACCGAGCTGGATGCCGCCGTGATGAAGGATGGGCTGGTCCGAGCCGATGCGCTGCCGCTGGTTTTCCGCGCGCTGGGCGCCGAAGGCCTGGCGCGTGGCGCCAAGGTTCGCGTGCGAGTAGCCAGCCACGATCTGTTGACGCTCGATCTGCAAGCCAGCGTGTCGGCGCGGCTCGATGATGTCCGGCTCGTCGGCAACGACCAGACCGGCGGCGACGACGCCGACGAAGCCGCTGACGATGGTGCGAGCGAGGGTGACGGCCCGTTGAAACTGGCCATCGAGGTGCAGGACAATCCCGATGAGATGGCAGCGCCAGGCGAGCCGTCGGTTGCCGAGCAGAACCCGTAACGACAGCACTGATCCGATGTGGAAGAAACTGACGACGCTGCAGGTGGCATTCCTGCTGTCGATCGGCGTCCATGCCGCGCTGATCAGCGTGCGATTTGTCGACCCTCAGCGTTTCAAGCGACTGTTCGAGGATGCACCGCTGGAGGTCATCCTCGTCAACTCCCGTTCGGGAGATGCCCCGGTCAATGCGCTGGCGATTGCGCAAGCCAATCTGGCCGGCGGCGGCGACGCCAGCAGTGGACGCAGCAGTTCACCGCTGCCGGCGTCGAACATGCTGGAGGTCGGCGATTCCGACCAGGAAACCCATGTGATGATCGAGAAGCTGCAGCAGGCACAAGAGCAACTACTGAGCGTCGTGCGGCGCGAACTGGCCCTGCTGCCGGCGCGTCGATCCGCTGCGTGATCAGGGCACACCGCAACAGAAAGCCGATGAAGAGCGGCGCCGCCAGTTGCTGCAGCTGCTGGCCGAAATCGAGAAGCGAATCAACGAAGACAACCAGCGCCCGCGGCGCCGCTACATCAGCCCGGCGACCAAGGAAAAGGCCTATGCGCAGTATTACGATCATCTGCGCCGCAAGGTGGAAGACCGCGGCACGCGGGATTTTCCGGTTCATCAGGGCAAGAAGCTCTACGGCGACCTGACGATGAACGTGACCGTCAACGCCGGCGGCAAGGTGGTCGATTCGTCGATCATCCGCTCGTCAGGCTCGCCGATCCTCGATCGTTATGCGGTGGCGATCGTCAATTCCGCCTCTCCGTATGGCGACTTCACGCCGGCCATGCTGCGCGAAGCCGATGAACTGGTCATCACCTCGCGCTTTCGTTTCACCCGCAACGAGGCGCTGCAGACGACGCTGAGCGCTCGGCCATGAACAGCTCGCGTCGAGCGCCGGCTCCGGCTGTCGACCGTTATGTCGTGCTCGGCAATCCAGTCGAACACAGCCAGTCACCTTTCATTCATGCCGCGTTCGCGCAGGCGACCGGCGAACGCCTTCAATACGGCCGGCTGTGGTGCGCGCTCGACTCGTTCGAGCCGACGACGCGACAGTTTTCGCCGGTCCAGCCTCGATGCCGACGGTGTCAGCGGCCCAGCCCGTGGCTGCAATGTCACGGTGCCGTTCAAATTTGCCGCCCACGATTTGGCCAGCCGGCGCAGCGCCCGCGCTGCTTTGGCGGGAGCAGCCAACACATTGCGCTTCGATGCCGATGGCTGGCTGGCCGACAACACCGATGGCTGCGGATTGGTTCGCGATATCGAGCACAACGCCGGTGTCGACATCAGCGGCCGCGATGTGCTGCTGCTCGGCGCAGGTGGCGGCGCAGCGGGTGTGCTGGGACCGCTGCTGCAGGCCCGGCCTCGGCACCTGCGGCTGGTCAATCGCACGCTGGCAAATGCGCAGACACTGGTCGACCGCCACCGCGCGCTGGCCAAGCAATGTGGGGTCGATCTGTCGGCCGGCGGGCTCGACGAGCCGGGCGGCGCATTCGACATCATCATCAACGGCAGCACGAGCAGCATGCAGTCGGCTGCGGTGCCGTTGCCCAGCTCGGTGCTGCGCCGCGGGGCGCTGGCGATCGACATGATGTATGGCCGGCCATCGCAGGGCTTTATCGACTGGGCGAACGAGCACGGCGCCCATGGCCGCGATGGCCTGGGCATGTTGGTCGAGCAGGCCGCCGAAGCGTTCGAGCTGTGGCGTGGCGTCAAGCCGGCAACCGCCAGCGTGCTGCGCCAATTGCGCGATCGCCTGCAGGGCGGGCAACGATGAGTCGGCCGGGGCCGGGCGGGCTGCGTTCGATCGGGCGGTTGTTGATCCTGCTGATCGTTGCGGCGCTCGGCCTGCAGATCTATTTCGCTTGCCGGATCGCGCTGATGGCGGTGATCGATCCTCAGTCGACCAGCTTTCAGCGTTCCGAAGCCTGGCGGCTGCTGGTGCAGAAGCACGAAATCTCCTGGCGCCAGCAATGGGTTGCCGACGCGCAGATTTCGCCGCAGCTGAAACGGGCGGTGATCGCCAGCGAGGATGCCGGTTTCTGCCGACCACAGCGGCGTCGAATGGGACGCGCTCGAAAAGGCATGGGAACGAAACCAGATGGCGCAGGCGCGTGCGGCGCAGATCAACGAGCAACTCGAAAAACGCGCAGCGAGCAAGGCGGCCCCGAGCGGCGCGCCGGCCAACCCGCCGAAGCGGGTGGCTGCCAAGGTCGTCGGCGGCTCGACGATCACCCAGCAACTGGCAAAGAACCTGTTTCTCGGCCCCGAGCGCAGCATCGCGCGCAAGGCGCAGGAATTTGTCATCACCTTCATGCTCGAGAAGCTGCTCGACAAACGGCGCATCCTCGAGATCTATCTGAACAATGTCGAATGGGGCGAAGGCCTGTTTGGTGCCGAAGCCGCATCGCGGCACTATTTCCGCAGCAGCGCAGCCAGGCTGGGCGCCTACCAGGCGGCGCGGCTGGCGGTGATGCTGCCGGCGCCGAAACGGTTCGAGAAGCGGCCGAATTCTGCCTATGTCAGCTCGCGAGCAGCCACCATCGTCGCGCGAATGGGCGGGGTCGACCTGCCGTGAGCGCTGCGTCGGCGGGCCCATTTTCGCTTTCTACAATTGCCGGATGACATCGCGACTTTCCGCTGAAATTGCCGCCGCCGCAGCTCGTCTGGTTGTCGAAGAGGGCATGGAATATGGCCCGGCGAAACGCCGTGCGGCACGCGACCTGGGGCGCGGCGGCAGCCGGCGAGCCGAGCTGCCTGACAACGATCAGGTCGAAGACGAGGTGCGCGCCTACATCGAACTGTTTTGCGCCGACACGCAGGCGTTCGAACTGCAAGCGCTGCGCGAAGTGGCGCTGCTCTGGATGCAGCGCCTGGCTGAATTCAGACCCCACCTGACCGGCGCCGTCTGGCGCGGCACGGCAACCCGCCTGAACGCCGTTCATCTGCAGTTGTTCTGCGACGATTCCAAGGCGGCTGAACTGGCACTGATCGACAAGGGGGTGGCCTACGAAGTGGGCAGCGTCGACGGCCCGCGCCACCAGCCGATCGACGTGCTGAGCGTGAGCAGCCCCAGTGCGCCCTTGTCGGAACCGGTGACCGTCTACCTCAGCATTCTCGACCACGATGATCTGCGCGGCGGTCTGCGACCCGACAGGCAGGGGCGAAGCCCGCGCGGTGATCTGGCGGCACTTCGCCAACTGCTCGGCCAGGCGCATCAATGAACGCCCCCACAACGGCGGCCCGCCCAACCGCCAGACGCCTGTGGTTGACGACGGCAGTGGCTGCGATTGCTGCCGGTGCAGGCGCCGGCTATGCATGGCGCAAACTGGCGGGCGAGCCGGCTCGCCCGCCTTCGATCGATCCTGCGGTGCAGGCGCTGTGGGACCAGTCGTTCGAACAAGTCGATGGCCGGGCGTTGCGGATGGCCACTTTTCGCGGCCAGCCTTTGCTGCTCAATTTCTGGGCGACTTGGTGTCCGCCCTGTGTCAAGGAGATGCCGCTGCTCGATCTTTTTCAGCAACGCGAGACAACATGGCAGGTACTCGGGTTGGCGATCGACCAGCCCGCAACCGGTCAAACAATATCTGCAGCGGGTGCCGGTCGGATTCTCGATTGCACTGGCCGGTGCAGGTGGCGTCCAGCTGGGCCGGGCGCTCGGCAACAGCGGCGGACAGCTGCCTTATACCGTCGTCTTCGACGGCGTTGGCAGGCTGGTCGATCGCCACCTGGGTGCGGTCGACGAGCAGCTGTTGGCGCACTGGGCAGCGACCATTCGCTGACCCTTCTGATCCTTGCGCGTTTGCGGCAATTGCTTCTAACTGCGTGCAAAGCGCATAAACTCCGCCATCTCTTGTTGCGACGGGACGCCTGCGAGAATAACAATACGCAGTTGCAGCCGTTACCAACACCAAGCAAAAATCAGATCGTTTGAACACCGTTCAAACCTGAACCATATAAATTGCGCGCCGTAGCGAGCGGACGCGTTGACCGGGAGATGCGATGGACCTGCGCAAGCTGAAGACCCTGATCGATCTGGTATCGGATTCGAACATTTCCGAGTTGGAAATAACCGAAGCGGACGGCAAGGTTCGAATCGTCAAATCCGAGCCCGCGCAAGTGATCCACTATCAAACTGCGCCACCTGGCCAGGTTGCCGTCGCCATGCCAGCCCCGGCGCCGGCATTGCTCGCCGAGTCGTGCTCCGGCACCCCCTGTACCGACCCACCATGTCGTCAAGTCGCCAATGGTCGGCACCTTCTATCGGTCATCCAGCCCGGGTGGCAAGCCGCTTGTCGAAGTCGGTTCAGCGGTCAAGGAAGGCGAGGCGATCTGCATCATCGAGGCAATGAAGATCATGAACGAGATCGAGGCCGACCTGACTGGCACCATCACGCGGATCCTTTGCGAGAACGGGCAACCGGTCGAATTCGGCCAGCCGCTTTTTCACATCGAATGAAATCGGCCGATCGTTGCATCGACCACGCCCCAGGCGTGGCGGCGAAGCCAAATCGCCCCGCGGGCGCAGCCCGCCAGGGCGATTGAGCCGAGGCACTCATGTTCAAGAAAATTCTCATTGCCAACCGAGGCGACCACGCCCCAGGCGTGGCGGCGAAGCCAAATCGCCCCGCGGGCGCAGCCCGCCAGGGCGATTGAGCCGAGGCACTCATGTTCAAGAAAATTCTCATTGCCAACCGAGGCGACCACGCCCCAGGCGTGGCGGCGAAGCCAAATCGCCCCGCGGGCGCAGCCCGCCAGGGCGATTGAGCCGAGGCACTCATGTTCAAGAAAATTCTCATTGCCAACCGAGGCGACCACGCCCCAGGCGTGGCGGCGAAGCCAAATCGCCCCGCGGGCGCAGCCCGCCAGGGCGATTGAGCCGAGGCACTCATGTTCAAGAAAATTCTCATTGCCAACCGAGGCGAAATCGCCCTGCGCATCCAGCGCGCCTGCCGCGAGATGGGCATCAAATCGGTCGTCGTCTATTCAGAGGCCGACCGTGACGCCAAATACGTCAAGCTGGCCGACGAAGCCGTCTGCATCGGCCCGCCGGCCTCGGCGGCCAGTTATCTCAACATGCCGGCGATCATCTCGACTGCCGAGGTGACCGACGCCGAGGCGATCCACCCGGGCTATGGCTTCCTGTCGGAAAACGCCGACTTTGCCGAGCGTGTCGAGCGCAGCGGCTTTACCTTCATCGGCCCGACACCCGAATCGATCCGCATGATGGGCGACAAGGTGAGCGCCAAGCAGACGATGATCCGCACCGGTGTGCCCTGCGTGCCCGGCTCGGAAGGCGCATTGCCCGACGATCCCAAGGAGTGCATCCGGCAGGCCCGGGCGATCGGTTACCCGGTCATCATCAAGGCGGCTGGCGGCGGCGGCGGACGCGGCATGCGGGTGGTGCATACCGAGGCTGCGCTTGTCCACGCGGTGCAGACGACCCGGGCGGAGGCGGGTGCGGCATTCGGCAATCCCGAGGTCTACATGGAGAAGTTTCTCGAGAATCCGCGCCATATCGAGATTCAGGTGATGGCCGACCAGCACAAGAATGCGGTCTGGCTCGGCGAGCGTGATTGCTCGATGCAGCGGCGGCATCAGAAAATCATCGAGGAAGCACCAGCGCCCGGCATCGCGCGCCGCATCATCGAGCGCATCGGCGACCGCTGCGCAACCGCCTGCAAGAAGATCGGCTATCGCGGTGCAGGAACCTTCGAGTTTCTGTTCGAGAACGGCGAGTTCTATTTCATCGAGATGAATACCCGGGTGCAGGTCGAGCATCCGGTGACCGAGATGGTGTCGGGGATCGACATCGTGCAGATGCAGATCCGCGTTGCCGCGGGCGAGAAGCTCCCATTCACGCAACGACAGGTCCAGTCGCGAGGCCACGCCATCGAGTGCCGGATCAATGCCGAGGATCCCTACAAATTCACGCCGTCGCCGGGTCGCATCACGACCTGGCACGCGCCGGGCGGGCCGGGTGTTCGCGTCGACTCGCACGTCTATGCCAACTATTTCGTGCCGTCGAACTACGACTCGATGATCGGCAAGATCATCGTCCATGGCGATACCCGTGAACAAGCGCTGGCGCGAATGCGCATTGCCCTGTCGGAGACCGTCGTCGAAGGTATCCAGACCAACATCCCGCTGCACCGCGAGTTGATGGTCGATGCCAAGTTCATCGAAGGCGGCACCAATATCCATTACCTCGAAGGCTGGCTGGCTTCGCACAAGCGCTGAGGACGGCGGTGGTCGAACTGCACTTGATTGCACCGGAAGACTTGGTCGAGGCCGTGTCGGATGTTCTGATCGACGAGTTGTCGGCGCTGTCGGTATCGGTCGAAGATGCCGACGCGCAGACCAGCGCCGAGCAGCCGTTGTTCGGCGAGCCTGGCATGCCCGCGCCGCGTGGCGGCTGGCAGCGCTCGACACTGAAAGCCCTGTTCGACGACGACGCCCGTGCCACCGAAGCGCTGACGCTGTTGATGGCGCAGGATTGGGCGAAAGGCGTGCAGTTGCACGGCATGGTCGAGATCGAAAACCAGGATTGGGTGCGACTGACGCAATCACAATTCTCACCGGTTCCCATCACCGAACAATTCTGGATCGTGCCGAGCTGGCACCAGCCACCTGCCGAGGCCCGCCTGGTGATCCGGCTCGATCCCGGTCTTGCCTTCGGCACCGGCACCCACCCGACAACCCGCATGTGCCTGCGCTGGATCGCGCGCCACGCCGACGCCCTGGCCAGCGGCTGGGAACGTGTGCTCGACTACGGTTGCGGATCGGGAATTCTGGCCATCGGCGCGGCCTTGCATGGCGCACGCGCGCATCGATGCGCTCGATATCGATCCCGACGCCATCGTCGCGACGATGGCCAATGCGCAGGCCAACGGGGTCGACTTGCGCGCCGGCCTGCCCGATCTGGCGAACGGGCTCTATCCGTTGGTGCTGGCCAATATTCTGGCGACGCCATTGAAGCTGCTGGCGCCGTTGTTGTGTGGTCACCTGGCGGCTGGCGGTCACCTGGTGCTCGCCGGAATCCTGGAGCGACAGGCCGGCGAGTTGCAGGCCGCCTACGCCCCCTGGCTGGCGCTGCAGGTCAGCGACACCGAAGAAGACTGGATCCTGATGACTGCACATTTGGCGGCGCCGTGAGCTGCCCATTCGAATTCGGCCGACAACGATGACGCTGGCCACTCGCTGCGAATCGTGCGGAACGACTTTTCGCGTTGTCCAGGATCAGCTTCGGGCTTCCGATGGCTGGGTTCGCTGCGGCCGCTGCGATGTGGTGTTCGACGCGATGCAAAGCCTGATCGACCTCGAGGCGTCCGCTGCCGAAACTCAGACAACGGCAACCAGATCCGCTTCGACTGTTCGCGAGCAGCCGCCCGAGCCGCTCCCCACCGAGGCACAGCGGCTTGCGATCGACAGCCACCGCGTGCCGGATCGCCTGCACGACGACGACGTTGCCGGCGCACTGAATCGCGGGCCGGAAATTGAAGCACCGCTCGACCGCGAGGCCGAGCCCGCGGCGATCCCGGCAATGGCTCCAGTCGGCGCTGCACCCGCGACGACACCTCGCGCCTTCGACCACCAGCCGGACGGCGTGACATCACCTGATGCGCAAGCGCGCAGCGTTCATGCGCCGCCGTTGACCGCTTCAGGTACGGCACAAGCGCCGGCCTTCATGCGCGATGCCGATCGGCAGGCACGCTGGGACAGTCCGGCCATGCGGGCCGCATTGCTCGGCAGTTCGCTGATCCTGCTGCTCATGTTGCTGATGCAGATCGTCTACCACCGTCGCGATTCGATCGCCGCGCATTCGCCCGCGTCAGCAGCGTGGCTGCAACGCGCCTGTGAACGCTGGAACTGTCGCATCGAGCCATTGCGCCGCGTCAATGAGCTGTCGATTGAAAGCAGTGCGCTGTCCAAGGTCGCAGGCCAGCCGCAGGCTGTCAGGTTGACCATGACGCTGCGCAACCGGGGCCCCATCGATCTGGCCTTGCCTGCGGTCGAGTTGAGTCTGACCGACGCCGAGGGCCAGCTGATCGCTCGGCGCGCATTGCTGCCGGCCGATTTCAAGATCGAACCGCCAATCGTGCCAGGCTCGGCCGCACTGCCGCTACAACTGGTGCTCAGCACCAGGGAGCGTCAGGTGGCCGGCTACACGGTCGAACTTTTCTATCCTTGATGCAGACCTTGCAAGGCCTCATCCCATCACCTGACCCGGAGCCTTCATGCCCGCCCTGATCTGCGGATCTCTCGCTTTCGACACCATCACCATGTTTCCCGGCCGATTTGCGCAGCAGATCCTGCCCGAGCAGGTGCATATCCTGAACGTCAGTTTTCTGGTGCCCACGCTGCGTCGGGAGTTTGGCGGTTGTGCCGGCAACATCGCCTACAACCTGCAGGCGCTTGGCGGTCAGTCGGTGGTCATGGCCACCATCGGCAACGATGGTCAGGAATACCTGCAACGGCTCAGCGGCTGGGGGGTCGACGTCCGGCATGTCGCCACCCTCGCCGACAGCTATACGGCGCAGGCGATCATCATCACCGACAACGACAACAACCAGATCACCGCCTTCCACCCTGGCGCGATGCAGGGCGCACACCAGACGGCGGTTCCGGATCGCGATGATCTGCAGATCGCCATCATCGCGCCCGACGGCCGTGACGCCATGCTGCAACATGCAGAACAACTGGCGCAGGCGAAGATTCGCTTCATCTTCGATCCGGGACAAGGTCTGCCAATGTTCGACGGCGCCGAACTGCGGCGCTTCATTGAACAGGCCAGCTGGGTCGCCTTGAACGACTACGAAGCAAAAATGTTGTGTGAGCGAACCGGCCAGTCACTTGAGTCGATGTCGCGTTCGCACCTGCGCGGGGTTGTCGTCACACTCGGCGCCGAGGGTTGCGAGGTCTGGGAGCAAGGTGAACGCAAACATGTTCCCGGCGTCAAGGCCACCGAGGTGGTCGATCCGACTGGCTGCGGGGATGCCTTCCGCGCGGCGTTGTTGTTTGGCCTCGAACGCGATTGGCCGCTGGCTCGGTGCGCAGAGCTCGGCAACCGGCTCGGTGCTCTGAAAATCGCCGAGCGTGGCGGTCAGAACCACACCATCGACCCTCAATCGCTCGGCATCTGAAAACCACGGCCCGTCACACCATCGGGATAGGGGCCGGCCATTATCGGCCGGTCCCCTCCCACACCACCCGGCATGCGGGTCCGCACCGGGCGGTTCGAGAAGTTGAGGTCATGAGAGACGGGGTAAACCCAATCGGTCGAACCAGGCGATCGTCAGCACGCTGTTCAGCAGCTTCGCGCTGTTGCGCCACCAGCGACGGCTGTTCGCCGCCACGCGGCAGGCGACATTTTCTGGAGCGCCCATCCGCCGCAGTTCGCGGTACATCGTGGCGCCGCGTTTCCATTGCTTGAGCTGGATTGCGCGCAGCCTGTGGCGCAAGCCTTCGTCCAGCTCTCGCCAGACCGAGGGTGTTTGCGCCAGCCCGAAGTACGCCTTCCAGCCCAGTAGATAGGGCCGCAGCCCATCCACCACGCCCTGCATGCTGCGTCCGCCACTGCGGCGCGTCAGTTGTCGCACCCGCTGCTTGAACGTTGCCAGCGGCTTGTCAGCCACCCGGCGTTTGACCTCGCCTCCCCGCGCTACCCACAAGCTGTAGCCCAGGAATTTGCGGCCGAACACGCTGGCCACCGCGCTCTTGCCTTCGTTCACCGTCTTGCACCCGCAAGAGTGCGCCCATGCTGGGCGCACCAAAAAAAACCCGGCCGGAGCCGGGTTGACTTTACCGGACCGAAACCGGTCAGGGCTTGTTGCCAGTCGGAAACGGCCAGGCGGCCTGTGGGCTCAGCGTGGTTTTTGCCGCAGCAGCAGCGGGCGCCGCAGCAGGCGCCGCAGCGGGCGCTTTCTTTGCCGCCTTCTTTGCAGTGGGCTTCTTCGCCGCGGCCTTTTTCGCTGGCGCCTTCTTGGCCGCTGCCTTTTTCGCAGGCGCCTTTTTAGCCGCCGCAGCCTTCTTCGCCGGCGCCTTCTTGGCTGCCGCGGCCTTCTTCGCCGGAGCCTTCTTCGCAGCCGCCTTCTTGGCTGGAGCGGCCTTCTTCGCCGCTACTTTCTTGGCCGGCGCCTTCTTGGCCGCAGCCTTCTTGGCTGGGGCTGCCTTTTTGGCGGGTGCCTTTTTAGCCGGCGCTTTTGTCGCCGGGGCTTTCTTAGCAGGCGCCTTTTTTGCCGGCGCTTTTTTGGCCGTAGCGGCCTTCTTTGCAGTTGCCATTAGATTTCTCCTTGATCAAGTGGAAAAAACACTGTCGGGTGCCAGCAGAAAGCCGATGCCCGACAGTCATTCACCACCCAGCGCTTTGCCCCGAAGGGTGCGTCTGGTGCGGTGAATCTGAGACACCTCGCCCGCAGCGCTTCTGTGTCGCTGCATCGCGCGGTGAAAATCTTCTTGATCTGTTTTGAACGACCATGTCTGGTGCTGGTTCGCTCACACGCTCAATCCCACGACAAAGCACCGCCGGATTGATATTCGATGACACGAGTCTCGAAAAAGTTGCGTTCCTTCTTCAGGTCGATCATTTCGCTCATCCACGGGAACGGGTTTTCTTCGTTCGGGAACAGTTCTTCGAGACCGATCTGTGTCGCGCGCCGGTTGGCGATGTAGCGCAGATAACCTTTGAACATCGATGCGTTCATGCCCAGCACACCGCGCGGCATCGTGTCTTCGGCGTAGCGGTATTCGAGCTCGACCGCCTTCTGGAAAAGCAGCTTGATCTCGGCCTTGAACTCGGCATTCCAGAGCTGCGGGTTCTCGAGCTTGATCTGGTTGATCAGGTCGATGCCGAAATTGCAATGCATCGATTCGTCACGCAGGATGTACTGATACTGCTCGGCAGCGCCGGTCATCTTGTTCTGGCGACCGAGCGCCAGGATCTGCGTAAAGCCGACGTAGAAGAACAGGCCTTCCATCAGGCATGCGAAGACGATCAGACTCTTCAACAGCGTGCGATCGTCTTCCGTTGTGCCGGTGTGGAAGTTCGGATCCATGATCGCCTCGATGAACGGGATCAGGAATTCATCCTTGTCGCGGATCGATTTGACTTCGTTATAGGCGTTGAAGATTTCGCTCTCGTCGAGGCCGAGCGACTCGACGATGTATTGGTAGGCGTGGGTATGGATCGCCTCTTCGAAGGCCTGGCGCAACAGGAACTGCCGGCACTCGGGTGCCGTGATGTGCCGGTAAGTGCCCAGCACGATGTTATTGGCAGCCAGCGAATCGGCAGTGACGAAGAAGCCGAGGTTGCGCTTGATGATGCGGCGCTCGTCGTCGCTCAGACCGTTGGGATCTTTCCAGGTCGCGATGTCGCGCGACATGTTGATCTCTTGCGGCATCCAGTGGTTGGAGCAAGTGGCAAGGTATTTTTCCCAGGCCCACTTGTATTTGAATGGCACCAACTGGTTGACATCGGTACGGCCGTTGATGATGCGCTTGTCGGACGCCTTGACCCGGCCGCCAGCTTTGACCGACACAGCGGCATCGTTGGCTGCGAGCGTCTTCATTGACACCGCTGACGCTGCTGGCGCGGCTGATGATGACGCAACCGATGACGCACCAGATGACGCACCAGAGGACGATGCGATGAAGCGGCCCGACTGATCTGTCGATGTGCCTTTCGACACGGCGTTCGAACGTGAGGGCAAGGATGAAGACGGAGAAGAGAGCGTCCCGCGGGCAGGGGTCGTTGACGACAGCTTGTGCGCGGGGCTCGGTGTATGAGATGTCGAGGGGTTTGTTTCTTCTTCCCAGACCAACATGGTGTCTTTCCTAAGTCTTTTAATTATCGGAGTGTTGCATTCAAACACCAAGCAAATATTGACATTGGCGGGTGCTCATGACCTATCGATGTTGTTCAATTGCATCGAGATGTGGCGCCGTGTTGATCGATGTGAACAACCAGCTTCGCCCGATCGGTTTGCAGCCGCATCAGATGCGGCATGTGATCGACAACGATGCCACCGATGACTCATTGACAGGCTTCGCAATCCGGATCGTCGATGGCACAGAATTTCATGTCGGTGGCCACATCGTCGGTCGCGATCTGATCTGCCTCGGCGGAGTTTGCCGAGCTCTCTGACGAACCCGCCGAACCACTTGCAACGGAATTCATCCGACCGCTCTTGACGGTCGATTTTTCAGCGTGAGTGGCACCGACCGTGCGCAGGTAATAGGTGGTCTTCAGGCCACGCAGCCAAGCCAGCTTGTAGGTTTCGTCGAGCTTCTTGCCCGAGGCGCCGGCCATGTAGATGTTGAGCGACTGCGCCTGGTCGATCCACTTCTGGCGCCGCGCTGCGGCCTCGACCAGCCATTGCGTCTCGATCTCGAACGCGGTGGCGTACAGATCCTTCAGATCTTCGGGTACCCGATCGATGCGACGCAACGAGCCATCGAAGTGTTTCAGGTCCATCACCATCACGTCGTCCCACAGGCCCAGCGCCTTCAGGTCGCGAACCAGATACTCGTTGAGCAGCGTGAATTCCCCTGACAGGTTGGACTTGACGGACAGGTTGCCGAACGAGGGTTCGATCGATGCGCTGACGCCCACGATGTTGGAAATCGTCGCGGTCGGTGCGATCGCCACGCAGTTGCTGTTGCGCATGCCGTGTGCGGCAATCCGCTGGCGCAGGGCGTCCCAGTCGAGCGTGCTGCTGCGGTCGACCTCGACATGCCCGCCGCGCGATTCGCTCAGCAGATCGAGCGAATCGATCGGCAGGATGCCGCGATCCCACAACGAGCCGCGATAACTCGAATAGCGCCCACGCTCGGCGGCCAGTTCGGTCGATGCCCAGTAGGCGTGGTAGCAGACGGCTTCCATCGAGCGGTCGGCAAATGCCACCGCTGCGTCGGACGCATACGGCACACGGAGCTCATACAGGGCATCCTGGAAACCCATGATGCCGAGACCGACCGGCCGGTGGCGAAGGTTGGAGTCGCGTGCCTTCTTGACTGCGTAATAGTTGATGTCGATCACGTTGTCGAGCATGCGCATCGCGGTGGCCACGGTGCGCTTCAACTTGGCATGATCGATCTGCTTGACGCCGTCGACCTGCTCGATGTGATGGACCAGATTGACCGACCCGAGGTTGCAGACCGCAATTTCGCTCTCGCTGGTATTGAGGGTGATCTCGGTGCACAGGTTGCTCGAGTGGACAACGCCGACATGCTGCTGTGGCGAGCGCACGTTGCAGGCATCCTTGAAGGTGATCCACGGATGACCGGTCTCGAACAGCATCGACAGCATCTTGCGCCACAGGTCGCGAGCCGGCAGCGTCTTGAACAACTTGATCTCGCCGCGTGCGGCCTTTGCTTCGTAGCCCGCATAGGCCTCGGCAAACGACGTGCCGAACTTGTCGTGCAGGTCGGGGCAGTTGCTCGGCGAGAACAGGGTCCAGTTGCCGCCTTCGATGACCCGCTGCATGAACAGGTCGGGGATCCAGTTGGCGGTGTTCATGTCGTGGGTCCGGCGCCGATCGTCGCCGGTGTTCTTGCGCAGCTCGAGAAACTCCTCGATGTCGAGGTGCCAGGTTTCCAGGTAGGCGCAGACCGCCCCCTTGCGTTTGCCGCCCTGGTTGACCGCAACCGCGGTGTCGTTGACGACTTTCAGAAACGGCACCACGCCCTGGCTCTTGCCGTTGGTGCCCTTGATGTGCGAGCCGAGCGCGCGAACGTTGGTCCAGTCGTTGCCCAGGCCGCCGGCAAACTTGCTGAGCAGCGCGTTCTCTTTCAAGGCTTCATAGATGCCGTCGAGGTCGTCGCTGACGGTGGTCAGATAACAGCTCGACAGCTGCGAGCGGCGGGTGCCCGAATTGAACAGCGTGGGTGTGCTGCTCATGAAATCGAAGCTCGACAGTACTTCGTAGAACTCGATCGCGCGGGCCTCGCGGTCGATCTCGTTCAACGACAGGCCCATTGCCACCCGCATATAGAAGGCCTGCGGCAATTCGATGCGAGCTTCGGAGATGTGCAAGAAGTAGCGGTCGTACAGCGTCTGCAGGCCCAGATAGTCGAACTGCATGTCGCGTTGCGGCTTCAGTGCGGCGCCCAGTCGGGCCAGATCGAACTGCAGCAGCTTCTCGTCGAGCAATTCGGCCTGCACGCCCTTCTTGATGAAGCCGGGAAAATACTCGGCGTAACGCGTCACCATTTCGGACTGCAGCGCCTCGTCGCCGAGAATTTCCTTGCGGATGGTGTGCAACAACAGCCGCGCGGTGGCCCGGTTGTAGCCGGGGTCCTTCTCGATCAAGGTGCGCGCGGCGAGGATCGCCGCCTTGTGCACCTCGTCGATCGGCACGCCGTCGTACAGATTGCGCTTGGTTTCCTGCAGGATCGGGTCGGGCTTCACATCGGCACCCAGATCTTCGCAGGCCGAAGCCACCAGGGTCTGCAGCCGCGCCCAGTCGAGCGGCATGCGCTGGCCGCGATCGGTCACATGCAAAACCGGCTCGGCCGCAGCAGCCTCCTGGCCCTGCCGGGCGCGCTCCTGCGTGCGCCTCTCACGGTACAACACGTAGGCGCGCGCCACTTCATGGTGACCACCTCGCATCAAGCCGAGCTCGACATGATCCTGCACGTCTTCGATATGGAAAGTGCCGCCGCCCGGGCGCGAGCGCAGCAACGCGCGCACCACCGATTCGGTCAGGCCGTCAACCGTTTCGCGCACGCTGGCCGACGCCGCACCTTGAGTACCGTGAACCGCCAGGAAAGCCTTCATCAGTGCCACCGCAATCTTGTGCGGCTCGAACGACACCACGGCGCCATTGCGTCGGATGATCTGGTAGCCCTGGTAGGCCGAAGCGGCCGAGCTGTTCGGTGAGGTGCCTGTGCGGCTGAGGGGCTGCGTCTTCGCGCCGGCGGTCGGGGTGCTGATTTGCATGTCGGATGGCCTGTGATCAGAGATTCGAGATGGGTTCGTGGATCCGAAAATGCCAGGCATCAACTGGCTCGGCAACGACAAGCCGCCGATTCCCCTTCGGCACGGTCAGTCGCAATGTCGCGACGAATGCCGAGCGTGATGGTGAAGTGGTCTTTGCAAACACACCGGGCTGCATCTGCAGGTTGGCGGCGGCTTTCGGCAGCACACGGCAGGGCATTCGGTGCGCCGCGCGCGAGGGCGTCGACACGGGCCCGACCGTGCGGTCGTTGGCTGGTTTCGGATAAATCGAGGATACCACGGAGACACTATATCTAGGGTCCGCGCGAGCGACAAGCACTACCGCTAGCGTGCCCGGCAAGTTTCAACAACGTGATTCGACCATTTCTGACCGCTTTTTTCAGACCCGTCCTGCAGTGCTCGTCGCCTCTTTTCAAGCCATGTCTGGAATGTCGGCGACGGATGCCGATGAATACTGGCTCTGCCGCCGAAAAACCGCTGAAAGCGTGCACCGTCGGGCGTTCGCGAGGGCCGGGTCAAGCTGGCGAATCAGGCTTCTTCTCGCTGCGAGCCGCGGGTTCGCTGGCGCCATCTGCGGGAAAGTCCCAGTCTGTCCGGGCGACGATCCACGGCGCGAAACGGCTGCGCGGCCAGCCGAGGCGACGCGCCAGCAAAGTCCAGTCGAAACCGCTGCCCGGATCGCCCTTGCGGCCAGCCGCGATATGCTCATGGCCGACGATTTCGCGCAACGGGTATCGACCGACAAGTGTCCGCAGCAGCGATACGACCGCGGGATATTGGCAAGCTGCAAACGGCTCACCCTCCAGTCCTTCGAGCTCGATGCCGATCGAATAGTCGTTGCAGTTGTCGATGCCACGCCAGCGCGACCGCCCGGCATGCCACGCGCGGCGATCACAGTCAACATATTGCTGCAGCCGCCCATCGCGGCGAATCACAAAATGGGCTGACACCTCGACGCCCGCCAGCGCCGCCACATAAGGATGTTCATTGACAGCGAGACGGTTGGTAAACAAGCGCTCGATTGCATCGCCGCCGTAGACGCCCGGCGGCAAACTGATCGAGTGCAACACCACCAGCCAGGGCGCGACGCCATGCGGGCGGGCGCCCTGGTTGGGCGAAGGCCGCGCCTGTGCTTTCAAATACCAGCCTGCGTTCCAGCTTGCTCTGCGCATCAAGCGCCTGCCCGATCATTCATTGCCAGCACCGTCCAGCAACGGCGGCTCGCCGCTGGCCTCGGTGCCGATGACGATGTTCAATCGGGCCATCCGGTAGCGAATCTGCCGCAAGGAGAGCCCGAGGCTGCTACCCGCCGCGGTGCGGTTGAAGCGATGGCGCTCGAGGGCCCTCGACAAGATGTCACGCTCGATTCCATCAAGGTAGGCCTCGAGATTGTCCGGCAGAGGCGCTGCGGCCAACGGACCGGTCGGTGCAGCGTCACCCGGCAACGACGGGGCCAGGTCTTCGGCCGATGCGGTTGATTCGCCCGAGTCATCGCCGGGCAAACCGAGATCGCCTGCATCGATCGCTTCACCGTCGCACAGGGCAACCACCCGGTGCAGCAGATTTTCGAGCTCTCGCACATTGCCGGGAAACCCGTAGGCGTTGAGCTTGGCGATCGCCCCTGGGGTCAGCCGCGGCGCAGGGTCGACCCCGGCTTCGAGGGTGATGCGTTGCAGCACCGAACTGGCAATCTCGGCCAGATCGCCGATGCGCTCGCGCAATGGGGGCACGCGGATCTGGATCACGTTGAGCCGATAGAACAGATCCTGACGAAACCGTCCGGCCTGCACTTCGGCAGCCAGATCCTTGTGGGTGGCGCTGAGCAGGCGAACATCGACTTGCTGCTCGGCCACCGCACCAACCGGCCGCACCGCACGCTCCTGGACCGCACGCAACAGCTTGCTCTGCATCGCCAGCGGCAGATCGCCGATCTCGTCGAGAAACAAGGTACCGCCGCTGGCCGCCTGGAAGAACCCGGCACGGTCTTCAGCGGCCCCGGTGAAAGAGCCTTTGCGATATCCGAAAAACTCCGCCTCGAGCAGTTGTTCGGGAATGGCGCCGCAGTTCACCGCGATGAATGGCTGGCCATTGCGGGCGCTGACCTCGTGGATGGCCCGCGCCACCAGTTCCTTGCCGGTTCCGGATTCGCCGTTGACAAGCACCGGCGCCATGCTGCGCGCCATCTTGTGCACCAGCGCCCTGACCTCCTGCATCGCCGCCGACGATCCGGCCATGCGGCCCATTGCACTCTTGTTGCTCGCTGCGGCGACGACACGTGCCGGCCGCGGCGCCACCACCGGCGGTGCCGCGCCGGTCGCGGAACTGATGATGGTGTTCGCCGGGTTGCTTGCAGCCGAGCTGCCTGCCGGCAGCGGCCGCCCCAACGCAGATGCCACGGCAAGACGAAACTGCTTGAGGTCGACCGGTTTGGTCAGGTAGTCGTAGGCACCGGCCTTCAGCGCCTCCACCGCATTTTCGGCCGAGCCATAGGCGGTGATGACCAGCGCCTTTTCAGCGCGCCCCGATTCCTCCAGGAAGCGCAGGATGTCCAGGCCGGTTCCGTCGGGCAAGCGCATGTCGGTGATGACGGCGCTGTAGGTTTGTTCGCCCAGGTGCGCCAGCGCAGCCTGCACGGTACCCGCGGTGTCGATCTCGTAGCCCTCGCGAACGAGGGTCAATTCGTACAGCGTGCGCAAATCGGGTTCGTCGTCGACGACCAGCAAGCGGTAGCCGGCAGACGGGTTCGACCGCGACCGTGTCTGGTCAGTCAAGGGCTCATCCTCGAAAACGGCGCTGCGTATCCGGCGTCCATCATCGCGCCAGCGCGAGTTGATCGATATCGGCCGAACCCTCGGCCAACGCGGCGCGCCGCATCATCACCGAAAAATCGTTGCGGTTCGACTCGCTGGCGGGCCGCGCACGGTATTCGATCACCGCCCCATAACGCTCGCACAGTTCGCGACAGATATACAGACCCAGACCGGTGCCGCGGCTGCGCGTCGAAAAGAAGGGCTCGAACAGGTAGCGCTCGACATCCGGGGCAATCGGTTCGCCGTCGCTGGCAACGCTGAGGATGGCACGATGACCGTCCGGCGCGACCAGTCGCAACACCACCGACCCGGGCGCGCCGCTGGCATGGCGCAAGGCGTTATCGAGCAGGTTCACAACAACACGGCGCAGATGTTCGGGGTCGAAGACGACGCCCAGCGGTTCGGTTGGCAGATCGACTTGCAAGGCCTTCGGCGGACTGGCCTTCAAGTCTGCAGCAAGTGCCCACTCCCGGCAGATCGCACCGGCCAGGGCAGTGACGTCGACGACGCCCGCCACGTGAGCACGGCCGGGTGCCACCTCCATCACATCGTCGACGATCCGTTTCAGCCGCTCGACGTTCTCGCCGATCATCATCGTCAACTGGCGCTGCGCCGGCGTCGTGGCATCCTCGTCGAGCAAGGCGTTGGCCTGTGAAATGGCCGCCAGCGGATTGCGGATCTCGTGCGCGATGCCGGCCGAGACCCGGCCCATCGCGGCCAGTTTTTCCTGCTGAACCCGCGCCTGCATGGCGCGCAGATCTTCCAGCAGCAACACGCTGTAATCTTCCAGCGATTGCAGCTCACCGCGCCTGGCAAAGCGGATCCGCACCCGGACCGTCCGGCTCAGGCTGGGGTCGAACGCCAGCACGACGTCGCGCCCTTCGTCGGGCCAGGACGCCTCCACAAACGCGCGTTCGACCGTGGCCACCAGTTCCTGCCAGGCCTCGACACCCTGCAGGTCGAACGGGGCCGGGCGGCTCATTCCCTGAACTGCGAGCAGGCGACGGGCAGCCGGATTGGCGGCACGAACGCGAGCACGCCGGTCGACGACCAACACACCATCGTGCATTTCCTCGATCACCAGGCGGTTCAACTGCTCCTGCTGGCGCGCCAGCTCGAGGCTGCCGCGCGCTGCGATCTCTTCGCGAGCCAGGCGGCCGGCCAATTCACCGGCCAACACGGTAATGACAAACAATCCGCTGCCGGCGAGGCCGGCCTGTGTCAGCAGATTGGCAACCTGACCGCCGGACACATCGATCCACGCCAGGAACAGCAGCAGCAAGGTGACCCCCGCACTGGTCGCCAGCGCCATCATCCGCGGTGTCAGCACGCCGGCCATCAAGACCGGCAGTACCAGCAAGGCCGCATAGTTGAAGCCGCTGCCCGGCGACATCATGTGCAGGAGCATGAAACACACGATGTCGATGCCGATCGATGCCAGCCACAGCGGGTTCTGCACCCGGGCCAGCGCCTTCGGCGAATCGACGTGGCCAAAACGTGGCAGCAACCACATGCTCAGTGCCCACGCGGCATAGACGATGCTGACCGTGATCGTCACCTCATTGGGCAAGATGCCATACAGACCGGTCAAGCCCAGCATCACGATCAGGATGATCCCGATTGCCGCCCGCGCGCCGAGAAAGGCGCGGTAGATTCGCTGAAAAGCGGTCATCCGTGGCTGCGCAAGCCCGCGCGCCCGGCGCTGCAGAAATTGCGAATCGGCAGCCGCCATTTCGCCGCTGCCCCAGTCGGGCGCAAAACGCGACTCGTCGAATTGCGACCACGACTGCTCGCTGTCGTCAGCCGAGCCGCCAAGCCTTGATTCGCCGTCGCGCTGCCCGCGCGGCGTGGCCCGCCGATCGATGCGCCGCCGGTCGCCCGGCCGCACCTGCGCGATCGGCGGCGCCTCAGTGCTCGCCATCACGCGCCTCGGCAAGAGCGCGATGCGCCTCGCTGCAGTAGACACCACCGCGGCCCGGCAAAGCCTCATTGCGCGGCAGGTGCAGGCCGCACTGGGCACAAGCCAACATGATGGTCTCGGTGTGCTTGTCGCGCGGCGGCTCGTCTGGGGCGGCCACGTCATCGCGCTTGCCCGACTGGCGCAGGGCCCGGGTGGCGAAAATGACCAGCACGATGAACAGAATCAGCAGCAGGTATCTCATGACATCCACATCACGGTTTCGGCCGCTTTACCGCCGCAGCAGGACTTCGAGCACAAAGCGCGAGCCGACATAAGCCAGCAGCAGCAGCACCGCACCGACATACAGCCAGATCGTCGCATTCGGCCCCCGCCAGCCGAACGCCCGCCGGCCCGCCAGCAACCCGGCAAATACCAGCCAGCCCAAGACTGAAAAAACGGCCTTGTGATCCCAGCGCCACGGGTTTGCAAAAATCCAGCCCAATGCGACTGCGGCAGTCAGACAGACAAAACCCGCTTCGACGAAGCGGAAGGTCAGGCGTTCGAGACGGAGCAACGGCAGGCCCAGCGGCGGCGGATCGGGCTTGCGCAGTTTGAGCCGCATCTGCCGGTCAGCCCGATTGAGCAGCGTGGCGTGCAGAACCGCAGCGCCGAAAAGACCGTACGACGCAATCCCGAGCAGCCAATGCAGCGGTGCCCATCGCGACGCGACGGCACGATGCAACTCACCGGGAAACAGCCAGGCCAGCAGGACTGCCGCGACGCCGAGCCAGGCCAGCACCCGGCGTGGCCCGTGCAACGGCAGAAAGCGGCTTTCGATCAGATACACCGCCAGCACCAGCCAGACGGTGACCGACAGCGCGGGCGCAAAACCGAAGCGCGGACCACGCTCGGCGAGGCCGAGCCCGGTGATATCGACAACGATGGCTGCGGCATGCATCAGCCAGCCAAAAACCAGTGCGCCACGCAGCGATTGCTGGCGGTCCCCCGAAAGCGTCGCCGCCAACAGGTAGGCGAGCAGGGCGAGCGCAGTGGCGATGCTCAGCAAGGCGAACATCGACAAGCCGAAAACCGACCCGGTGTCAGCACCGGCAGCGAACGATAAACTCATGCGACGAGTGTACTTTCGCGCTCCTCTCGCAACATTGCCGAATTTCCATGGCCTCCACACTGACCGACCGCCTGACACGCCTGGTAAAGACCATGCGCGGGCAGGCCCGCATCACCGAAGACAACGTGCAGGAAATGATGCGCGAGGTGCGCATGGCGCTGCTCGAGGCCGATGTCGCGTTGCCGGTGGTGCGCGATTTCATCGCCAGGGTCAAGGAAAAAGCGCTCGGCGCTGAAGTGGTCGGCTCGTTGAACCCGGGCCAGATGCTGGTCTCGATCGTCAACCGCGAACTGGCGGCGACGATGGGCGAAGGGGTTGCCGATATCAACCTGGCAGCGCAGCCGCCGGCGGTGATCCTGATGGCCGGTCTGCAAGGCGCGGGCAAGACAACCACCACCGCCAAGCTGGCCAAGCACCTGATCGAGAAGCGCAAGAAGAAGGTGCTGACTGTGTCGGCCGACGTCTACCGGCCTGCCGCCATCGAGCAATTGAAGCTGGTCAGCAAGCAGGCCGGCGCCGAATGGTTCCCTTCCAGCAAGGATGATCAGCCGGTGCAGATCGCCCTGGCCGCGCTCGACTATGCGCGCAAGCACTATATCGATGTGCTGCTCGTCGATACCGCTGGTCGGCTGGCGATCGATGAGGCGATGATGGCCGAGATCAAGGCGCTGCACGCCGCCGTCAAACCGATCGAGACGCTGTTTGTCGTCGATGCGATGCAGGGCCAGGACGCAATCAATACCGCCAAGGCTTTCCGCGAAGCGCTGCCGCTGACCGGCATCGTGCTGACCAAGATGGACGGCGACTCACGCGGCGGCGCCGCGATGTCGGTGCGCCAGATCACCGGCGCGCCGATCAAGTTTGCCGGCACCAGCGAAAAGATCGACGGCCTCGAGGTCTTCGACGCCGAGCGCCACGCCGGGCGAATCCTCGGCATGGGCGATATCGTCGCGCTGGTCGAGCAGGTGACGGCCGGCGTCGACATGAAGGCGGCGCAAAAGCTGGCCGACAAGGTCAAGTCCGGCGACAGCTTCGACCTCAACGACTTTCTGTCGCAGATCTCGCAGATGAAGAACATGGGCGGCCTGTCCGGTCTGATGGACAAGTTGCCGAGCCAGCTCAGCGCCAAGGCCGGCAAACTGGGCCAGGGCGACATGGACCGCGCCGAGCGCGACGTGCGCCGCATGGAAGGCATCATCTGCTCGATGACGCCGCAGGAACGCCGCAAACCCGAACTGCTCAAAGCCACCCGCAAACGCCGCATCGCCAACGGCGCGGGGGTTCATGTGCAGGAAGTCAACCGCCTGCTCAATCAGTTCGAGCAGATGCGCGACATGATGAAGAAGATGAAGGGCGGCGGGCTGGCCAAGATGATGAAACGCATGGGTGGCATGCCGGGCATGAAAGGCATGGGCGGCCCGGGGGGCGGCTTCCGCTGAAAGACTCCGCTGCGTGCTGCCGCTTTCGTCGCAGCTTCAGCCGCGCTTTTGTGAAGTCGCGCAAAGCCCGAATCGCGGCCGAAACGCTCCTGCAAACCAGGCCGTGCGCAAATCAACCCAGTAGCGCCTGCGCAAACTCGCGCGCCTTGAACGTCTGCAGATCTTCCAGCTGCTCACCAATGCCGATGAAATAGACCGGCAAGGTCCCGACTCCTTTGGTGGCGGCAGCCCGTTCACGCGCCCACAAGGCAATCGCAGCCAGCACGCCTCCCTTGGCCGTGCCGTCGAGCTTGGTGATGATCAACCCGGTCAGCTGCAGCGCCTCATCGAAGGCCTTGACCTGGTTCAGCGCGTTTTGTCCGGTATTGCCGTCGATCACCAGCAGAACCTCGTGTGGCGCATCGGCCTGTGCCTTGGTGATCACCCGTTTGATCTTCTTCAGCTCTTCCATCAGGTGGAGCTGGGTCGGCAATCGGCCCGCCGTATCGGCAATCACCACATCGCTGCCACGAGCCCGTCCGGCTACCACCGCGTCAAAACTGACCGACGCCGGATCACCGCCCGCCTGGCTGACAAATTCGACTGCCGCAGGCGCCACCTCGCCAGCCGAGCGCGCACCCGACGCAGCATGGGCGTCCGAGCGCTCGGCCCAGACCGCCAGTTGCTCGCGCGCCGCCGCGCGAAAGGTATCGGCAGCCGCCAGCAAGACCTTCTGCTGATGATCGGCCAGATAACGCGTCAGTTTGCCGATGCTGGTCGTCTTGCCGGCCCCATTGACGCCCACCACCATCATCACCGTGGGCGAGAACCGGCCGACCACCAGCGATTGCTCCAGCGGACGCAGCAGATCGGCAATTGCATCGGCCAGCAGAACCTTGACTCGTGCTGGATCAGTGGCCTTGACCTCCTTGACCCGTCGGCGTAAATCATCGAGCAAGAACTGGGTCGCCTTGACACCGCTGTCGGCCATCAGCAGCGCGGCTTCGAGTTCCTCGTACAGCGTCTCGTCGATCCGCGTGCCGGTGAAAACGGTCGTGATCGCCGACCCGGTGCGGCGCAGCCCGCCACGCAGGCGGTCCTGCCAACGCTGGCGCTCGGCGACTTCGGCCGTTGTCGCCAAGGTGGCAGGCACTTGCGGTGCGGGCGGAAAGATCAGCGCCGGGGCGGCCGCGACAGTCGCGACCCGTGCAGGCGGCAGCGATCTCGGCCCAGGCGCGGATGACGGCTGTGCGCCTGGCGGCAACTTCGACTGGGTCGGCAAAGCCGATGCAGGCGAGACGGCAACAGGCGGTGGCGCAACGGCAGGAACGGCCGGGCTGGCTGGCGGCGCAGCCAAGGGTGAATCGGTCAGACTGGACGGCGGCGCAGGCAAGACTGGCACCGGCAAGACGGGTACCGCCGGCGGCGGCACCGCCACTGCCGGCTCCGATACCACCGTCGCCTGCTGCGACTGAATGATCGCAGCCGGCGCCTCGTCGGCAGGCGCCAGCAAAATCGCCATCAGCGCCGATTCCTCGGAGCTTGGGTTGGCCGCCGGTGGCGGCGCGACGGGTTCAGCCTGGGTCTCGGCTGGGGGCGGTTTGCGCTTGAAAAAACTGAACATCGGGAAGTACCAAGGCGTTGCCGAAACGATCGAAGCCGATGTCGATCGCCGCTGGCTTTGCGGACAGGCCGACCAGCGCGCCACGCTATAATCTTGGGCTTGAGGCGCTTTAGCTCAGTCGGTTAGAGCGACGGAATCATAATCCGCAGGTCCGGGGTTCGAATCCCTGAAGCGCCACCAAATCGCCAAAACCCGCACCCGCGCCAGCTGGTGCGGGTTTTTTGTTTCTATCCGGCAGTTGGACGATCAAGCTCCAGTCACATTGGCGACCTCCAGCCCTGCGCCGAAGTGGTTCAATAGCCCCATGCGGCAGCCAGCCGCAAACAGCCTTTGCACCCGAGGGGAAAAGCGTCATGTTCAACGAACCTTCTGCCAAGACTCAGGACCTGCTGGACCGCCTGGGCGAGTTCTTCGAGCGTCACATCTATCCGAACGAGTCCCGTTATCACCACGAGATGAACGAGTTTCGCCGTGCCGGCAATCCGTGGCAGGTGGTTCCGCTGGTCGAGGAGTTGAAGGTCCAGGCACGCGAGGTGGGCTTGTGGAACATGTTTTTGCCGCATTCCTACAAAGGCCAGGGCGGCATCTCGAATCTGGATTACGCGCCACTGTGCGAGGTGATGGGCCGGGTGCACTGGTCGGGCGAAGTCTTCAACTGCTCGGCGCCGGACACCGGCAACATGGAAACCATCGAGCGTTACGGCACCGATGCCCACAAGGAGCGCTGGCTGCAGCCGCTGCTCGACGGCAAGATCCGATCGGCATTCCTGATGACCGAGCCGGCGGTGGCATCGTCGGACGCCACCAATATCCAGTGCAGCATCAAGCGCGACGGCGATGAGTACGTGATCAACGGCCGCAAGTGGTTCAGCTCGGGCGCAGGCAGCCCTCATTGCGCGATCTTCATCGTGATGGGCAAGACCGATTTCGATGCGCCGCGCCATTCGCAGCAATCGATGGTGCTGGTGCCGCGCGATCACCAGGGCGTCACCATCGTGCGGCCGATCAGCGTCTTCGGCTACGACGATGCTCCACATGGCCACATGGAGGTGGCGCTCGACAATGTTCGGGTGCCGGTCGCCAATATCCTGCTCGGCGAGGGCCGTGGCTTCGAGATTGCCCAAGGCCGACTCGGCCCGGGCCGGATTCACCATTGCATGCGGTCGATCGGTGCGGCCGAACGCGCGCTCGAGATGATGATTGATCGCCTGCAACAGCGGGTGGCCTTTGGCAAGCCGCTGGCAGAACAATCGATCTGGCACGAACGCATTGCCGAATCGCGCTGCATGATCGATCAGGCGCGGCTGCTGACGTTGAACGCCGCCCACCGGATGGACGTGGCCGGCAACAAGGCCGCCCGCGCCGAAATCGCGATGATCAAGGTGGTGGCGCCCAACATGTCTTGCAAGATCGTCGATTGGGCCATCCAGGCGCATGGTGGTGCAGGTGTCAGCCAGGATTTCTGGCTTGCCGAAGCCTATGCGCACCAGCGAACGGTGCGCATCGTCGATGGCCCAGACGAAGTGCACCGCAATGCGATTGCAAAAATCGAACTCGGCAAACGCGCGGCAGCTGTCAAGGCAATGGCATCGCCGGCCCATTGAATTGGCAATCGTTGGGGGCTGTTTCGCGACGCCGGCCGCACCGTCTTCATCGATCCTGATCCGCGCCCTGCCTTGACGGCCTCGAATGCGGAAGGTCACGCCGATTTTTTGCCGCGAACGGAGCGCTCGGCTGGAGGTCGTGAGATCGGACTTGACGTGCCTTTTTCGATGGCAATAGGAGCCCGGCCATGTGCCGCATTCGCTCGAAAAGCCTCGCTGGTCGCTGTCAGTAATGTCTGACACACGTCGGACGTTTGAACCTACAGGCAATTCACGTATCCGCCTTTACAACTGCTGACACAGCGTCAGTAGCAGTAAAGGGTTGTGATGGTCCTCCAAGTCGAACAAGCGGCCCGGCGCTCGCCGAGCCCGATACCCCAGAGGCCACCAATCAGAGCAGCTGAGGATCGAGCAGATCCTGACAAGCAGCCGGATCATGAAACCAAGCCAGGCGCATCCGTCGTCGACTGCGATCATCTCTTGATGTCGACGGCGCTGGGCGACCGAGTCGCGTTCGAGCGGCTTTACCAGATGACAAGCGCGCGGCTTTTTGCCACCGTCAGACGGTCGATCTGGGTGAGAAGCGAAGCCGAAGAGGTTCTGCAGGAAATCTATTTGAAAATCTGGGGCGGCGCGACGGCCTATGACCCGGCACGTTCGCAAGCCTTGACGTGGATGATGCGAGTCGCCCGCAACCATGCGATCGATCACCTGCGCCGCGGTGCAGCGCGGCGCGCGCACGAACATTCGTCAGGTGTGTACCGCGCGCGAGAGTCCGTCCAGGGCGAGACCGACGCCGAACCGGCGGCAGTCGACGATTCGCCACGTCCGGATGAATGGCTGGAAAATGAACAGAACCAGCGCCGATTCGACCAATTGCTGGCTGGTTTGGGAGCCATGCAGCGGCAAGTGCTGGTAATGGCGTTTCGCGACGGTTGCACTCACGCCGACATTGCCTTGCGTCTGGATGCACCGCTCGGCTCCGTCAAGAGCTGGATGCGCCGCGCGCTGCAAAAATTGAAGTCGACGATCGAATCCGAACAGGCGTCTCAGTCAGCTCGCCACAGCTGACTCTGGACGCAGTGGGACCCTGCAAAACCTCGGCTCCGACAAGATCGAAGCTGAGGTTGCCTTGCTTGCCTATTTCGGCTGAGCCGGAATGATGACGATCGGAGGGCCAACCGTGCGCGTGACGGTTTCCTTGATGACGCCACCACCTTCAACGCTGCCGGACTCTTTGCCCTTGCCCAAGGCGAGCCGTTCACAGGCGGCCTTGTCAGCCTCGGGCACGTTGTCGCAGCGCGCCAGCGCGTTGCTGCGACGATCGGCACGGCTGGTCGACGAGGTCGGGTTCTTGCGCGCCTCGGCCAGCGCGTTGGTTGCCTCTTTGAGGCAAGTCGCACGATCCTGGTGTGAGCTGCCATCCAGACAGGCCGCGCGTTCCTGCTTGTAGCGCTGCTGCGCGGTCGACATGTCGCCGTCGGACGCGGCCGCTTGGGCACCCAGTGCAAATGTCGCTGCAAAAACGCCAAACACCAGCCGTTTTGTCTTGCTATCGAGTGTGCTCATCGGTTGACTCCTGTGGGTTGGGCCGCCGCGACGGCCAACGGTCAAGGCAGCAGCCAAGACAGCTACCGAGATCGAGATTGACACCGAAGAATAATTCCGCAGATCGACCCGGCGCGCAATCAGCGCGCGGCGTCTCGCCCGGTAGGACGCTCCCTACGGACCACGATTTTTCGCCAGTGCGATCGTCCTACGGCATACAAGGACGCCATCCGATTTCCCCAGCGCCCCGCCCACCCTAAGCTGGCTTACCGATCACGAGATCGGCCATTACGCTGGCGTCCGCTGTCTGTGGCTACCGGCATGGCAATCAGTCTGAAAGGAACGAACATGAACTGGGATCGCATCGAAGGCAATTGGAAGCAGATCAAAGGCAAGGCCAAGGTTCAGTGGGGCAAGTTGACCGATGACGACCTCGACGTCGCGGCCGGCAACCGGCAGCAATTGGCTGGCCGTATCCAGGAACGTTACGGCGTGACAAAAGACGAGGCCGAAAAACAGGTTGACAGCTGGGGCAGCTCGGCCGACGACAAATGGTTCAATTGATCAGCATCAGCTGATTCGACTCGACGGGGGCGCTGATGGCGCCCCCGGTTTTTTTGGCGTGGAACGAAGGCGCCTGGGTTCAGATCACGTCAGCCTTGGCCAGCAACTTCATGAATCGCTCCAGGATCGGCAGTTCCTGCGGAGCCGCGTTGTCGGCCAACAACCTGAGTTGGTCAATATCCTCGGCATCGACGTAACCGGTGCCCCAGCTGTCGCACCGGCGAGCGATATCGCTGCCGGCAATATTGCACAAGGGCTCGAAATGGTCATGCCGCGAATCGCCACGGATCACGTCGACGATCGCCAGCACGTCGTCGCTGCGGCCTTCGATCAGCTGGGCAAAAGATTCGCCATCGAACAGCAATGCGCCGGTAAGATCGCGCTGCACGTTCTTCTCCCGCGAACGTTGCATGATTTGCCGCAGCCCGGTGTCGCCGATACTGCCTCGAAGCTTGCTGAGATAGATGTACTGTCTGAGTTCCATGTGGCAGCAGTCAGCCGACAGGGCGTTTGCGGAGAAACGGCGCGCGAGTTTCGCCCAACTATCCCTCAGCGTCTATGTCATTTGACAAGCCAGCGAAACACGAACAGCGACCCGCACTCACCGCCGCCAGCCAGGCCGCTCACACTCATGGAACACCTTGCGCCGCCTGCCCGCTACGCGAATTGTCGCTGTTCCAGAAGGTGGCGGAAAGCGAACTTGAACTGATCCAGGAACTCAAGCGCGGCGAAGTCGAACGCAAGGCCGGACAGGCGCTGATCACCGAGGGCGAAAAAGACAGCCCGCTGATGACGCTCCTCGCAGGCTGGGCGTTTCGCTTCAAGACGCTGCGCGATGGGCGCCGACAGATCCTCAATTTTCTGTTGCCTGGCGATTTTATCGGCTTGCAGCAGAAGATGACCGATGTGGCATCCCACGGCGTTGAAGCACTCACCGACGTCCGGATGTGTCTTTTTCAGCGTGATGCGCTTTGGGCCTTGCACAGCCGTTGCCCCTCGCTTGGTTTCGACATGACGTGGCTTGCGGCGCAGGAAGAGTCGCTGGTCGACAACAACCTGCTCAGTGTGGGAAGACACAACGCACTCGAGCGGGTTGCCGCATTGATTCTGGCGCTGCACGCGCGCGCCAGGGTCCACGAGCGGGATTCCGCCCGCAACGGCATCGTTTTTCCGATCACCCAGCAGCACCTTGCCGATGCGCTCGGCCTGTCGCTGGTCCACACCAACAAGACCCTGCGCAAGCTCGCCAGCGCCGGATTGTTCGAGTGGTCGCCGGTGCGACAGCTGCTGCTGCTACCCGATCGGCAAGCCCTGGCCAGGCTGGCCGGCCTTGATCCAGCGACCGAGCCCGCACTGCGTCCGCTGATCTAGCGTCTTGGCCCGGACCCGAGTCGTCTTCGTCCGACATCTGATTCCGCGTGGCGCCGATAGCCCGAGCCACTCGCCTGCCGTAGCCTTGCCGCCAGACATCGAACGTTCGATGCGACCATCGCTATGCCGACGCGGCGTCTACATCAGCTGGAGTTATCTCATGCACGACAAACCAAGCCCCACATACTCATTGATCGCAACGGCCGCTGCAAGCGCCTTGTTGCTCGTCGCCTGCAGCCAATCGAACGATTCCCGCACGGTTGGCCAGCAGGTCGATTCGGCTATCGCCGTTGCAGAACAGAAAGGCAAGATCGCCAAACGTGAAATCCAGGAGTCGGTTACGGACGCCAGACAAGCCACTGGCCCGGCGTTGGCCGACCTGAGGCAACGCGCGGCCAATGTAGCCGAGACGGTGACTGACAAGGTGCACGATGCGGCGATCACCGCATCGGTCAACGCCGAGCTGGCAAAGGATCCCGCTCTCAGTGCGTTGAAGATCAACGTCGACACGGTCAACGGGCGGGTCTCGCTGCGAGGCGAGGCACCCGATCAGATGGCCCGAGAACGTGCGACTCGCCTGGCCTCGGGTGTCAACGGAGTCATCGATGTGGAGAATCGACTGCAATTGCGCAGCTGATCAACGAGGCACGCCATGACACCATTCACTTGCAGCCACTGCCAGCAGTCGGTCTTCTTCGAGAACAGCGAGTGCACCAGTTGCAACTCGCTGATCGGCTATGTGCCAGCGGAGTCCGCGATGGTTGCATTCGAATTGCAGGCAGCCGGTGTAAACGATCCCGATACACCCGCCGACGCCTGGTTGCGCCAGGACTCACAGGGAGCCTGGTTGCGGCCATGCGCCAACCGGATCGACCACAACATCTGCAACTGGATGCTCGATGTCGGAGACGAGCATGCGCTTTGCATCAGTTGTCGGCTGACGACCGTCATTCCGTCGTTGGACGACCCCAACAATCTGCGCCATTGGGCAGCCATCGAACGCGCCAAACGCCGGCTGGTCTTCAGTTTGATCGGTCTGGGACTGACGCCGCGTCCGAAAACCGACCCACTCGACCGGCATGGCCTCTCATTTCATCTGCTGGAGACCTTGCCTGGTCGTTCGCCCGTCACCACCGGTCACGATGGTGGTTTGATCACGTTGAACATCGCCGAGGCCGACGATGTCTTTCGCGAATCGACCCGCGTCTCGATGCACGAACCGGTGCGCACGTTGCTGGGCCACTTGCGGCATGAGGTCAGCCACTTTCTTCAGCAGCGTTATCTGACCGGCACCCCCGGCGAAGATCAATGCCGGCAGCTGTTCGGCGATCACGATGCCGACTATCAGAACGCGCTTGCCACTCATTACGCAAACGGCCCGCCGGCCGATTGGCCGAGCCGTTTCGTCAGTGCCTATGCCAGCTCGCATCCCTGGGAGGACTGGGCCGAAACCTGTGCCCACTACCTGTTGGTGGTCGACGCGGTGCAAACTGCGGGCAGTTGGGGGCTCAGTCTGGACGGTCATGCCAAGGCATTGCCTCCGGACGATCTCGAACCGCAGAGCGTGCCTGTCGAATCACTGGTCATCGAGCACTGGCTGCCGGTGGCCCAGTTTCTCAATGCGATGAATCGCAGCCTCGGTTTACCCGACAGCTACCCATTCCTCATTCCGCAACGCGTGCTTGAAAAAATGAAGCTCGTGCAGACGCTGCTGGCCAACGCGGCCAACCTCGAGCTTTCTGGCGGGGTGCAGACAGCCGGTGACACCCAGGGTGCGACGAATCCACCCGAAGACACGCTGGCACCGGCCAACGCCACGGCCTGACGCCGACAAAGACGGGCCATTGCACGACAATGCCCGGATGACCGCGGCCGATGCACGTGTTCAATGGCGGCCTCGCCTGTTCAGCCGGCTTGAACGGGCTGTGATCGCCGCGGCTCTGGCCCTGGTTGATACCGCAGGCTTCGCACAAGGCGTGATGGTTGGCCGGGTCAGCCGGGTTGCGGACGGCGACACGGTGACGGTCGCCCAGCAGGACCGCTCGGTGGTGGTTCGTCTGGCCAGCATCGACGCGCCCGAGCTGACCCAGCCATTCGGCCGCGAGGCCCGCGAAAGCCTGAGGATGTGCGCTTTCGGCCGGATCGCGGTGGTCACGGTAGCGGGCACCGACCGCCATGGGCGGCTGCTCGGTGCGCTCGAAGCGAACGGGATCGACTGCGGACTTGAACAGCTGCGCAAGGGGATGGCTTGGCATTACCGTCAGTTTGCGGCAGAACAAGCGATCGGCCCACGCCAGCAATACGCGGCAGCCGAACGTGCAGCCAGACAAAGAGCCTACGGCCTTTGGCAACAGGACTCGCCGACGCCGCCCTGGACTTTCCGGCGTGAAAATCCCATCGCGTATCCACGAAGCAGATCGTAATCCGGGCTGCGCCGTTGCCGGTTGCCAATGCGCAGCAGGCTTGTGTTCTGCAGACCGCCCCGAAAAAGCGTAAAAGGCGGGTCGGCGCATGATGACGGCACCGAGGGGCCGATAAACAGCCGGGCCGAAACGGGCGTGGCGACGGCCGCCCCGTCACGACAATGACAGCGACAACGACAACGACAGCGACAACGAGGAGAACGCGTGACCCTGCTGAACCAAGGCTTGCAGTCGCTGAGCGATGCCCAGTTGAGAGGCATCCGCCGCGGCATTGAAAAGGAGAGCCTGCGCGTGTTGCCCGGCGGGGCTTTGGCCGACACGCCTCATCCGGCCGCTTTGGGATCCGCGCTCACCCATCCACGCATCACCACCGATTTCAGCGAATCGCAACTCGAAATGGTGACCGCTGCCCATGCCGACGTGCAGCGATGCATCGACGAACTGACCGAGATCCACCAATTCGTCTACCGTGTGCTGGGTGCAGCCGGCAATGAGCGGCTCTGGGTGTCGAGCATGCCCTGCAAGTTGCCGTCAGACGATTCGATCCCGATCGGCCGCTACGGTCGCTCCAACGTCGGCCAGGCAAAAAGCGTCTATCGCACCGGGCTCGGTTTTCGCTACGGGCGGCGGATGCAGACGATCTCGGGCATCCACTACAACTGGTCGATGCCGGGCGTCTCGAGCGCCGACTACTTTGCGCTGATCCGCAATTTCCGCAGACGCTCGTTCATGCTGTTGTATCTGTTTGGCGCGTCTCCGGCGGTTTGTCCGGATTTCGTTCGCGACCAGCCGCACGGTCTTGTTGCGCTGGGCGAGCAGACGCTTTACCTGCCACACGCCACCTCACTGCGCATGGGGCGGCTCGGTTATCAGAGCGAGGCGCAGGCAACATTGGCCGTCAGCTACAACGATCTGCAGGGTTACGGCGCATCGCTGCACGATGCACTGACTCGCAGCTACCCGCCGTACGAAGCCATTGGTGTCACCGGCCCCGAAGGGCAATATCGCCAGTTGGCGACGAGCCTGTTGCAGATCGAGAACGAGTTCTACGGCACGATCCGGCCGAAGCGGGTGATTTTCCCCGGCGAGCGGCCACTGCACGCCTTGCGCGAACGCGGGGTTGAATATGTCGAGGTGCGGTGCATGGATCTCGACCCGTTCGAACCGGTCGGCATTTCCGCCCAGACCTCGCGTTTTCTGGACATCTTTCTCCTCCACTGCCTGCTCGACGAGAGCCCGCTCGATACCCCTGACGAGATCGCCGCACTGGCGCGCAATCAGCATCGGACGGCCACTTGCGGCCGCGAGCCCGGACTCCGCCTTGAACGCAACAACCGTCAGCAGACGCTCGACGATTGGGCTGCCGAGCTGATGGTCGAATTCCAGCCGATCGCCAGGGCGCTCGACGCAGCACATGGCGGCGAGCTGTACCAATCGGCGATGCAGGCAGCCAGCCAACAGCTGCACGAGCCCGACCGCCTGCCGTCGGCGCGGGTCATTGCCGCGATCAAGAATGCACCGGCCGGCAGTCACAACCGCTTCACCGATGCACAGGCCGCAGCAACTGCCGACAGCTTGAATGCCCTGCCGTGGACGGCCGAACTGGAGCGGCGCCACCGCCAACTGGCCGAGCGATCAATTGCCGACCAGCAGCAACTCGAGGCAATGGACAGCATGCCGTTCGAGCTCTATCGGCAGGAGTATCTGGCGCCTTACCGGCTTGAGGTTCCCGCGGGATCCTGAAACGGCGGCGCCGGCGGCCTATTGGCGGCCGCGATACATCATGGTCGAATCGGAATCTTCCACCGGCGATGAATGGGCCAGACCCAACAGTTTCAAGGTCAGCACATCGGCGATGCGGATTCGCGAGCCGGCCTTGACCGCCGCGTGCTCGCCCTTTGCAATCATCACGCCATCGACTTCGGTGCCGTTCTCTGACAGCGCCTTCAGCTGCAGCCCGTCGGCCAGGCGGCGCAGTTCGAAATGCCAGCGGCTGATCAGTCGGGCAGAGTCGACATCGGGAAGGCTCAGCACCACATCGTTGGCGCGCTGCCCGTCGTGTTCTGCCAAGCGTCCGAATGCAACGATATCCTGCTGCGGCAGCGCCACGATCTCGTCGGTTTCGTCGATCCTCACGCGCCTGGGAAATATCGTCTGATCTCGCCAGTCGAGCGCCAGCAGTTCGATCGGTGCAGCCAGACCTTTCAGGGCGATATTGCCGAGCGCGCGGCAACCCAGCCGATGAATCCGGCCGAGTTCGAGAAAGGCTTCGCGGGTCAGGCGAATCTCGCCTGGATCAGCAGACGCCGCCACCCTTGCACACAAGTTGACCGCATCGCCACTGACCACTGCACCATCAGTCAACACCGAGCCCCAATGAATTCCCAGGCGGACCTGCAGCTGATGTTGGCGGGCCCGGCCAGCATTGCTGAGTGCAATCTGCTGGTGCAGCTGAATCAGCGCTCGCGCCGCCGTTTCCGGATCGATGAAGGCGCAGAAGGCACCGTCTCCTGCGGTATCGACGATGCGCCCGTTTGCGGCCTCGACACACTTGCCGAGCAGATCGAAATGAAGCTGCTGCAACTGGCGCCCGGCTGCATCTCCGAAGCGGGCAAAATAAGGCGTCGAGCCAACGATGTCGGAAAAGACCAGCGCCATCTGCCGGGCAAAGCGTCGCGTCAACTCATCCTGCAGCTGGTTCTGCAGACGGATGATTTCCGTCATGGTCAGGGCGCTGAGATCGGTCATGTCGGCAGCAGGCGTGCGGTCGAGTCATCGACATTGTGCACCGCAGTTGCTGCCGGATACCGATTCAGCGGAGCTCGATCACCCCTCCGATGCCCCGATAACCAACGAACCTGTCAATCTCAGGACCCGCCGATTACGCCGCAGGCGACCCGTGCGCCGCCGCCACCGAGTGGCGCCGGGTGATCGGCATGGTTGTCGCCACCGGCGTGAACCATCACCGCGCGGTTACGCACGTCGGCCATCTTCAGTCGCGGCGCCAACACCGGATTGGTGGCCACGCCATCGGCAGCGACAAACAGCGCCGGCAGATCGCCCAGATGACCGTCGCCCCATGGCAGGTCATGCTTTTTTGTACCCTTCGGATCGAAATGTCCGCCCGCGCCTAACGCCGGCACTGGCGCCCCGTTGCTCTCCGCAGGCGCACACGAGGCGTTCTCATGAACATGGAATCCGTGCAAACCCGCCGGCAGGCCTTTCAACGAGGGATAAAACGCCAAGCCATACGGTGTCTCGACGATCCGCACCGTGCCGATGGCATTCCCGGGACCTGTCTTCTCAGCCATGTCGAGGCTGACCGTCACCGTTTCGGCTGCATGTGCCGAAACCGCAGCCATCGCACCCGCAAGCAAACAAACACGAAACACCTTGTTCATCATTGTTCGACTCCTGTTGTTGGAATTGCTGTCCGTAAGCCACCCTCACACGGCATCCAGAAAACCTGCCATGTTGCCGGCGTGGGGGCCTGCGATCTTCGCGCGATTTCGCATCGGCAGCCACATTGTTTGCATGCGCCACGACACCGGGCGGGCCTTTACCGTCGCCTGCCTTGTACCGCCGATCGCACAGACGAAGCACTGACAAACCACGCATTCAGGTATCGCGTCGCAATCGGCCGCGGATCCGGCGCCAGCACCAGCGGACCGCAAAAAAGGCCACCGCGAACGGCACCACGCCCGCCACACCGCCGACCACCAATGCCAGGGGAACGATTGCCATCGACTCCGCGCGCGTCGAAGCGGCGACTGCAATCACCCCGACGAAGATGCCGAAGGCTGGCCAGAACGTCTTGGGCGGGGAGTTGCGATAGCCCGCCAGCGCCCCGGCGATTGCCCCGCCGGCCAAAGCAGCGAGCGCCAGCGCCTGCCCCACCACGACCGCAGTGTCCTGGGCGAATGCCTCGCACGTCAGGCCCAGCAGACCAATGCCGACGCACAACGCGCGACAGGCGGCGATCTGCGAAGCTTGCGGCGGCTCAGACATGCGGATGCCTTCGGTCCCGACGGTCAGCCGCAGGCGCTGGCGGGTAACGCAGCCAACTGGCAACCACCGCCACGAAAAACGCCGTGTAGGCCGCGGCGAATACCCACCAGGGCGCTTGGTAGAACAGGACGGCATGAACCCAATGCTCGATAAAACCGCCGTTGTACCCGGCCTGCCCGGCACGCCCGCGCAACCAGTCCTCGAGCGAAGTCAGCGGGCATGTTGCACCCAACCAGGCCTGCAACACGACGAAGACGATCGCTGCCAGATGGGCCAATCTGAACCAGCGGTGGTTGACCCAGTGCCAGCCGATCGGATTGCCGATCCAGACGACCAATAATCCACCGACAACAAACACGACCACGCCGAGATGCAGCAGCAGCACCGCATCGGCAAGTCGTTGGTAGGACTGCAGGTCGGTCATCCAGCGAGCTTTCGACAGCCATGCATCAACGTGGCCACAAACCCCTGCCAAGCATGTAGATACCCAATCCGGTCAGGCCGATGAAGAACCAGCGCTTGAAGGCCGCGGCGTCGATGTGGTTGCGTACGCGCTGGCCGATCCACATGCCGGCCAGAGCCGCCGGTACGGCCATCAGCGATGCGCCGGCCAGCGAAAACTGAAATCGACCCGACATGGCCAGTGCCGCAGCCAACGCGAGGGTCGACACCGTGAATGCCAAACCAAGCGCCTGGATCAGGTCGTCCTTGTCGAGCCCGAGCGAATTCAGATAAGGTATCAGCGGCATCGCGAAGACGCCGGTCGCACCGGCGATCAGGCCGGTCAGGATTCCCATCAGCGGCGACAACCAGCGTTCGGCGCGGCACGGTACCTCGAAACGCCAGCCAGCGAGGCCGACGGCACCATAGAGCATCAGCACCGCACCCAGCGCGGCATTGGCCAGACCGGCCGACGAACCGGTCAGGATGCCGATGCTCAGCAAGGTGCCGATCACGATAGCCACCAAAAACGACGCCAGGCGCCTGGCCAGGACCAGCAGATTCGGCCCCGCTGCGGACTGCCAGATATTGGTTGCGAGCGACGGTGCGATCAATAACGCGGCCGCAGCGGCGGGTGGCATCGACAAGCTCAGCAGGCCGATCGCCACCGTCGGCAGGCCCAGGCCGACCATGCCCTTGACCAGACCCGCCGCAATGAAGACGGTTCCGGTCCACAGCGCCGTGGCGAAGATGTCGCTCATGCATTCACCTTCTGACTACAAAGGGCAGCGCTGCCAGAACACAACCGGCAACCAGCAATGGCACGGTGTTCGCGAAGACATACGGAACAATCAACAGCAGCAGGCCGCAACAACCCGCCAACAGCGAACGTTGCCGTCGACCGTATACCAGGTAACCGAATCCCAGCGATCCGAACAGGACCATCAGGAACAGCGAGCCGGGCGTCATGTCGACCTGATCGAGGCGGCGCCGTGGGTTCTCTCAGGCGGTGCCGGCACTCAGGGAGCAACGGTGGCCGAAGCCAGTCCGCTCCAAGCCTTGCTCAGATTGCCCACCACCGGACCGTTGGCCGCGCCGTGCCGTCTGGCGATCCAGGCCGGATCGTTGCAGCCCAGCCAGACCTGCGCAATTGTGCGGGCGATCGTCATCATGCTTGATCCCATAAGTTGATCGGGCTCAACCCCCCAATGCCAGTGGATTGAGGCGCCAGACGGCCCAGTTCAGCACCGTTGCGAAGGAGACCCACAGCAGATAAGGAACGAGCAGCCCGGCAGCCGGCTTGTCGATACGCCAAAACTGCACGATGGTTGCAAACAGCAGGCCCCACAGCAGCAGTATCTCAGCGAATGCCAATCCACCCTCGCGCCAGGCAAAAAACAACCAGGTCCACAAGGCGTTGACGCCCAACTGGGCAACGAACAGCGCCAACGGCAGCTTGGCCTCAGCCAAGCCACGCAGGCGCCAGACCCGCCACGCCGCTAAGCCCATCGCCACGTACAACGCTGACCAGACCGGCCCGAACAGCCAGGCCGGGGGTGCCCACGCCGGTCGGACGAGCTCCGCATAAAACGTACCGGCACGCAGCGATGCGGCCCCGCCCAATGAAGCGGCCACGAACACCAGCAGCATCCAAGCCGCCAGGCCAAGCCAGGTGTTCCGTCCGCGCCCTCGATGGGTTGCCGTCACGGTCGGCTTGCGCGAGGGGTTACTGGTTGCTGCGCCGCCCAGGCTTCGAGCAGCATCGCATTGCGCTGGTTCTTGCGGAATGCCACATCAGCGATGTCGCCGACGATCGGCACCATGCCCAGTACCAGATCGAGCCCGATGTTGCCGAGCATGCGAATCTGCAGCGTCTGCGGCGCAGCGGCTTGGCGCGCCTGCCAGACGATTGCCAGGCCGAGCATCGCGCCAAGCAGGTCACCCGCTACAGGCACCACGCCGAGCAGTGAATCGACACCGAATCGCCAGCGTGTGTACGGAATGCCCCAGGCTGCATCCAGCAGATTGGCCAACTGGCGGCTGCGACGAACACGTCGACCAATGTCGTCCTGCCTCACTTCACTTTCACAATGATGTAGATGGCGTGAACGATGCCTGGCAGATAGCCCAACAGCGTCAGCAAGATATTGATCCAGAAATGTTTGCCGATCCCCACCTGCAAGAACACGCCCAGCGGGGGCAGCAACACGGCAAAAATGATTCGGATGATGTCCATTGGATTCCTAGTTGTTGAGGTCAGCAGCAACGATCTCGAAATCGATCGGCTTGAAACGTCCATTGTTCGAATTTTCGGCTGAACAGGCGGTCAACGCGCAGACCATATCCATCTCGGCCCGCAGTTCGATGAAGTCTCCAGGCCTGGATGTCGGGGCAAGCACGGCAACCCGGCCTTGCGGGTCGACCGTCACGTTCATGAAGATGTTGAAGGTGGTGGACAGCTGCTCGGGACGGATGCCGAAAGGGGCCAACGCGGTGTGCAGGTTCTCGAAGCAACTCGGGTGGTGGCCTTGATGCTGGTAGAGGATCTCGAACATGCGCTGACTGCACGGTGTCAGCAAGAAGTCGTGGCGGCCGACGCTATCGCGCTCGATCGTGAACATCGGGCGACTGTCGTTGGCATACAAGATATCGCCAGTCGACAGATATATCTTCGACGCATAGTCGATGCTGCGGCCGGACGAGAGACTGCAGCCAAAATCGTCCCGGTTGAATGCAAACAGGTCGGAAACCTGCTCGCCGATCGGATCGATCACCCTCAACAAATCGCCCTTGCGCAACTCGAATGCCCGCCCAGATTGGGGCGCGATTCGCAGACACCCTGCGTGGGCGTCATTCATCATTTGCACTGGGCTTGCCGAACGGGCATACCCAGTCCGCAGGCACGGCACGGCCGGAATATTGACGCGCCTCGGAAGCTTCACCAAAACGTGCCAGCACCGGATTGATCGATCCCTGAAGGCTCATGTCTCGGGCACGAATGACCTTTTGCATGCCGGCGTATTTGCCCGAGTTCTTGAATGCGACAAACTGATCGTGAAAGTTGAAGACAAGACAGGGCAGCGGGCTGCGGCGCGCCAGTCGCGACGCCTGCGGAAACATGCCGACGACAAAAAAAGCCCGGCCGGCAATGCTCATTGAAAACTCGCTGTCTGCCGGGTCGGAGCTGACATCTGGATTCCAGGCGGAGCTCTCGCGATCGTATTCATGCATCAGGCGAAGCTGCTTCCACAACAGGCGTTCGAATCCTTCTTCGCCACCCGTGATCGCGCCGTCGAACGTGGCAGCAAAGCTGACCGGCTCGTTGCCCGGATCGGGAAAACTTGCCGAAAAATCGGCCAGTGCCGCGCACAAGTCGCGAGCCGCCTGTTGACTGCCGAGCGCAGCGTAATGTCCATAGCGAATGCGATCCCGATTCAACGCCGATCGCGCACCGACACATGGAAAATCCGGCCGGCCGATCAATGTTTCGATCTGCTGTTGTGGGGTCGATGGCGATCGGGTCGCGGGCTGCGCAAAAGGACACATGGGAGGGTTTGTTCAAGCGGTTGACTGCGATGCCACAAGCTTAAATATTCCTCGCTCCCGGCCCCGAAGGCCATGCCGTGATTCGTCCGTGGGACTGCTGCGCAGCCGGCTGTAGGTCAATGGCCTTCAGGCCGGTTGGCCAGGCTGCAAAGCGTGGCGTTCATCCGCCTCACTTGGCGTTTGGTTCCAACCAAACGTTTTCAGCCCGGCACGAGAGGCCTGTTGAGGACCTTTGCATAAACCCTGTTTTCGTGCGACTCGCCCTCGAAGGTGAAGTGGGTCAAGCCATGATCGGTATAACCCTGGCTGGCATAAAAGCCCAACGCACGCAGGTTGTGAACCCAGGCCGTCAACCACAACACCTCGGTGCCGGATTGGCGCGCCAGCCGTTCCGCTTCGGCGAGCAGGCGGGTGCCGACCTGCCTTCCGGTGAAGGGTTCCTGCACATACAGCCGCAACAGCTCGGACTGGGCACCCGCCGGCGCCAGGTTGTGCGCTTCACTCAGCGTCAGTTGCGCAAATCCGATCAGATGATCGGCCCACTGCGCCACACACCAGCGCGTTCGTTGACTGGTGATGGCGCTGCGGAAGGCCTGCTCGGAGTAGCTTGCCCAGAACTTCGCGCGCGATGGCTGGCCGAATGCCGCTGGTGGCGTAGGTGTCGAGAAACACCTGCATTGCCAGTACCGACAGGCAGATCGCATCGTTGGCGACTGCCGGCCGCAAGGTCATGGAAGGCGGCCCGACAAGGGACATGTCAGCAACGCCTCGCTTCCTGCTCGCGTTGTGTGACGCCAATCATCGGCCGTCAGTCGCCGGTCGGCGAAATCCGAAAGGCGCGAACGTCCGCAAGTTGACGAAGCGCTGTCGAAAGCTCGGAGAGCGTCCCGGCAGCGGTGGTCCGGATGATCATCCGGTATTCGAAGGTCGAACCATCATCGGCGAGTCGATGACTCATGTTGGCGACTGTGAACCCGCGATGGTGGAGAAATTCGATCAATTTCTCTTCCGCCATGACTTTGGCACGATCAAAGCGAACGGCGAAGTGGGCATACGAATGCGAGGGTAATCTGGCTTCCACCCAGCGAAAGAGCGACAAGGTGATCAGTGTCAGGGCGGTAGCCAGAATCGCCGGAACGTAGAAACCGATACCCATCAGAATACCGATTGCAGCGGTTATCCAGATCGACGCGGCGGTGGTCAAACCACGTACCGACAAGCCTTCCTTGAATATCACCCCGGCACCCAGAAACCCGATGCCCGTCATGATTCCTTGGGCGATTCGGGTCGGGTCGGTGCGGAACGCGTCGAGTTGGATCGCCGGTAACCAGCTGCTTTGATACAGCGTCACCAGCATCAACAGGCTGGAGGCCAGGCAAACCAGCGTGTGGGTGCGAAACCCCGCCGGTCGCCCGTGGATACTTCGCTCCAGACCAATTGCACCGCCCGCCGCCAGCGCGGCCAGAAGATGGGTGGAAATGGCCTGCAGTTCAGAATCCATACGTGGGGCAAAGCGGCGCCGCGCAACGATGCGGCGGCAACCCAGGCGGTCGTGACCGTATCTGACTGGGCGATTGCATCAGTTCAGGAATGTGACATCGTCCTTCGCTTGTGGGGGAATCTTGATCGCAAGGGCCTTGACCGGCCCGTTGGTGACAAGGGTTCCGCCATGCGCCGTGCCTTTGGGAATGATGATCAATGTGCCAGGTTTGAAATCCTTGCGCTCGCCGCCCAGCCACATCGCGCCGCTGCCTTCGATGATGTATTGAATCTCGTCGGTTTTCGGATGCATGTGTTTGGCGACGTTGCCCGATTGGATGCCCACGGTGGCATTATCGGTTACGACGAACCCCCGCGCATTCATTTCAGGGTTGGCGGTGGCCGGAATATCCCCGTGGTTCATCGATGCAAGATCGATCATGGCTGGCATCAGCGGCGCAGACTGCGCATAAGCGTCGCCTATGGCGTGATGCAGGAAAGGCGCCGCGGTGATTCCCGCGACAAAGGCTGCAGCTGCAACGACGAGCGTTCTGGAGTTCATTGAGGGTTACCTGACGTGTGCCGGGCGATTTGCCCCCGCCAGTATGCCGAGATGACGGCGCGCCAATCCAGGACAAACCCTGGCTTTGTGGCGACGTTGCTCGGCCTCTCGAAGCTTCGGCTTCTGGTCACCACAGCCCGACTCGAGTTGCAGGCTTTCGGCAGTTCCCCACGCCGGTCTCTTCGATATCGGCTTCAGCCGATGTGCTCGTGGGCTTCGGTGATGTGGTGATGAACCCGCCCGCGGAAGAAGCGGTCGAGAATGGCCTCGGTTGCTGCCTTTGCCAAAGCCCGTTGCGGGCTGGCCAGTGCCACATCGACCGCTGCTCGGTCCGGATAACTGATCGCCAATATCAAGGGAATTTCTGGCGCGCCCTCATCGCGCTCATTGGCAAAGCAGACCCTGACTGCCAGGACTCCAGGGAAGGCTTTCCAATGCGGCAGCACCTCCGCCAGGATCGCTGCACGAAATGCTTCGCTTTCATCGGGTTTGACATGGCCTTCGAACAGGGCGAAGCGCGTCATCATGGTGCCGGCCTTTCGCCGTGGCGTGAATCAGGTCGGGAAGCTCGCGTCATTGACTCAGGCGACGCGGCCGAACCACCACACCGACAGGCCGCCGGCAAATGCCACCATGAGGGCACCGAGCACGGCCAGCAGAGCGGTGATCTCGGTCTCCTTCTTTTCGACCGCGAGCCGCGTGCCGAGCCCTTCGTAGACCTTTTTCAGATCTTCGGCGGTACCGGCGTAGTAGTAGTCGGCGCGGGTGGTCTGGGCGATTTCCTTCAGCGTGTCTTCGTCCAGACGCACGCGCATGCTCCAACCTTCGAAGCCGATCGTTTCGCCTTCCTTGGTACCGATGCCCACGGTGTATACCTTGATGCCGCGATCAGCGGCCATCTTGGCGGCATCGATCGGGTCGGGGCCGGTGGTGCGCTGGCCGTCGGTCAGCAGGATGATTGCCGCCGAACTGTAGGAGCCGGGCTGCACCGGGATGAAATCCTCCTTGGGTTTTTCGTTCGGACCGGGCGGCATCGCACGCTGGCCGGTGATCTGGCTGAGGTCGATGCCGGCCTCGGGAAACAGCGTGGCCAGCGACAACACGATGCCGCTGCCGATCGCGGTGCCGCGTTGCAACTGGAAACGGTCGATGGCGGCGACCACATCCTCGCGGCTGAAGGTCGGCGCCTGGACAACGGCGGCAGTACCGGCAAACGACACCACCGACAAGCGCACGCTGCGCGGCAGGGTGGTGATGAATGCCTTGGCCGCCTCTTGTGATGCGATCAACCGGTTCGGCAGCACATCGGTGGCGCGCATGCTGCCCGACACGTCCATCGCCAGCACGATGGTTTCCTGTTGCAGCGGCAGGCTGATCACCGCGGTCGGCCTTGCCGACGCCAGCAACAGCACCGCCATCGCCAGCAGCAGCAGCATCGGTGGCAGATGGCGTCGCCAGGCGCCACGTCGGCCCAGGGCCTCGCGCACCAGGCCGAGGTTGGCAAAACGCAGCGTGCTTTGCTTGCGGCGGCGCAGCAGCCACAGATAGACCAGGATCATGACCGGTAAAGCGAGCAGGCCCCACAACATCACCGGCCAGATGAAGTTGATCGGCAGCGACGAAAAGATGGGTGTCATGGCAGCGGGGGCGCGAGCGGGGTTGACGCTCAGCGCGCAGAAGCGGCAGATGGCGACTTGACGGCTGGTGCGGTATTCCCCGCCGCCATGCGCCGTGAATCGGCCAGCGATTGCAGATGGGTCGGCGCGCCGCCACCTGCAGCCAGCCGGCTGCGCTGCTTGCGCAGATCGGCAAAGCGCAGGATGGCGTCGAGCAGATCGTCGTTGGTGGCCAACTCGAGCGTATCGACACCGGCACGGCCGAGCGCGCTGCGCAGTTCGGTTTCGCGGCGCGAGGCCGCAGCGGCGTAGCGTTTGCGAAAACCGCGGTCGGAGGTATCGACCACCAGTTCGTCGCCGGTTTCGGCATCGCGCATCGTCAACAAGCCGATATCGGGCAGTTCCATTTCAAGCGGATCGAACAGCCGCACGGCCGTCACTTCGTGGCGCAGCGCGAGCCGGCCCAGCAGTTCGTGCCAGCCTGGGGCGCTGATGAAATCGGAGATCACAAACAGGCTGCTGCGCCGTTTGATGATCTTCTGCGCCGCTTGCAGCAGCTGCGACAGCTGGGTCGCCTGCTGCTTGGCTGCCGACGTTTCAGCGCCGCGTTTGTCGATCAACTGAAGCAGCTGCAACACCTGTTGCCGACCGCCACGCGCGGGCAACACCGCATCGACCTTGTCGCCGTAAAGCAGCGCACCGACCCGGTTGCCGTGCCGTGTGAGCATGCGCGCCAGCACGCCGACGAACTCACGCGCCACCCGCTTCTTGGTTTGCAGGTCGGAGCCGAAATCGACGCTGCCGCTCAGATCGACCAGGAACCAGGCACTCAGTTCGCGGTCTTCGGTGAACTGGCGCACATGGGGAATCTGCAAGCGGGCGGTGACGTTCCAGTCGATGTGGCGGACGTCGTCGTGATGCTGGTATTCGCGCAGGTCGGCCAGATCGAGACCGCCGCCGCGCCAAAGTGTGCGGTGGTTGCCTTGCAACTGGCCGTCGAGGCGGCGCAGCACCGTCCATTCGAGGCGGCGCAGCAAGGTGTCGGAGGTTTCGACTTTGCGGGGTGGCGGCGGTTGTCATCGGTAGAGCCCGCCCCCATCCCAACCTTCGCCCAGCGGAGAAAGGGATGTGACTGAGCGAGGTGCACGAACGTGGCGCTTGCATGGCTGGCCCCTCCCCCCGCTGGGCGGAAGCGGGGATGGGGGCCAGCAGCCGGTGATCATCTCGACGCCCTCAAGCATGCGCCAGCGGCTTCTCGGGCACCGGGATCTTCTTGATGATGCGCTGGATCAGCGCATCGGCGTCATGCCCCTCGGCCAGCGCCTCGTAGCTCAGCACCAGCCGGTGCCGCAGCACATCGGGAATCAGCACCGTCATGTCCTCGGGCAGCGCATAACTGCGCCCGCGCATGAAGGCCAGCGCACGGGCGCCCTCGATCAGGCCGATGGTGGCCCGCGGGCTCGCGCCGTAGGTGATGAAGGATTGCAGATCAGCCAGTTCGTATTTGTCGGGCCGCCGGGTTGCGCTGACAACCTTCACCGCATACTGGATCAGCGACGGGTCGACATAAACCTTGCGGCACTCCTGCTGCAACTCGGCCAGCTGACCCATGCTGGCCACCGCCATCACTGCCGTGGCCGGGCCGGTAACGCGTTGGGCAATGACGAATTCTTCTTCCTCGCTCGGATAGTCGACCAGCACCTTCATCATGAAGCGGTCGACCTGCGCCTCGGGCAGCGGGTAGGTGCCTTCGGTCTCGATCGGGTTTTGCGTGGCCATCACCAGAAACGGTGACGGCACGAGGTGGGTTTCGCCGGCAATCGTGACCTGGCGCTCCTGCATCACCTCGAGCAAGGCGCTCTGCACCTTGGCCGGCGCGCGGTTGATTTCGTCGGCCAGCAGCAGATTGGCAAACACCGGGCCGAGCGAGGTGGCGAACTCGCCGGTTTTCGGGTGGTAGATGCGGGTGCCGATCAGGTCTGCGGGCACCAGATCAGGGGTGAACTGGATCCGCTTGAACGAGCCGCGCAGCGTCGATGCCAGGGTCTTGACTGTCAGCGTCTTGGCCAGCCCGGGAACGCCCTCGACCAGCAGATGGCCCTGTGCCAGCACCGCGATCATCACCCGTTCGAGAAAATAATCCTGGCCGACGACGACCCGCTTGACTTCATAGAGCACCTGCTCCATCAGCGAGTTGGCGGTCGGCGCTCCGTTGGCGTCGGTGGCAGCGGCAGAAGACATCGGCATCCCTGGGTGGTGAGTGGAGAAGGTTGATCGGTCAGAACGGTGGCATGCCGGCTCCGGCTGCGGCGTTTTCGATCGGCACCGCAAAGCCGATGCCGATGAACGTGCGCTGCCGCGTCGGGTTGAGGATCGCGGTGACGATGCCGACCACCGCGCCGTCGTTGGTGACCAGCGGACCACCCGAATTGCCCGGGTTGGCCGCCGCATCGAACTGGATCAGGTTGGTGATGGTCTGCTGGCCGTCCGGCGAATTGAACTCGCGCTTCAGACCCGAAGACCACGCCGGATGAAACCGAAGGCCCGATGCCGAACGGAAAACCGACAGCCAGCACCTCGTCGCCGGGCAGCAGATCGGCGGTGGATCGCATCGTGGCCGCCTGCAGATCGTCGGGAATGCTTTTGGCGCGCAGCACCGCCAAGTCGTTGGCGGGTTGCACACTGATGACCTGGGCGTCCGACACATGGCCGTCTGCAAACGTCACCTTGATCCGCCTTGCACCCTGCACCACATGCAGATTGGTCAGGATGGTGCCGTTGTCGATGATGACGACACCACTGCCGATGCCGCGTTCGACCGGGCTCCCGTCGGCACCCTTGCCGGTTGCCGCGGCCGACTTCTGCTTGTCGCCGCCACCGTGGGCCGAGGGCGGGCCGTTGTCGTCGCCTTCATCTCCTTCGGTCATCAAGCCGAGTACCCTGACGACCGAGCCGCGAATCGCCTGATAGGCCTTGGTGGTCTGCGACGGCAGCGGCTTCTCGTCGAGCGATTGCCTGACCAGGGCATCGATCTGTTTGGCGGTGTACGCCGGTTGCCGAGCCGGACCGCGGGCGATCACGAATACCAGACCCAGCATCGCCAACATCGCCAGCGCCCACATCCAGCGCTCGTGGCGGGCCAGCCGGTTGCGCCAGCCAGTGGGCCTGGCAGGTGGCAGTTCGGACCCGGTTTCGGCAACCTGGCCAGGCGCTGGGCGAGCAGCATCGGGTTCGACCGAGGCGATCGGCTGGCGGCGCGGCGATCGGCTGTAAAGCGGGGCCTTTTTCATCGCCGGATCCTTGAGGGTTGCTGGGATGGGTCCATCGGCTGCGAATCCCGGTCTGCCGGGCTGACCTGCACTGGCCCGTCTGGCAACCAGGCGACACGGAATTTGACGACGCCACAGTATCACGGCCGTGGATTCCCGTCATCCGGCGCGGGCATCCGGCGCAGCCGAGGCATGATGCGCCCATGTGGATCGATACACACTGCCATCTCGATGCGGGCGAATTCGATACCGACCGGGCTGATGTGGTGGCCCGCGCCGCTGCCGTCGGCGTGCGACAGATGGTGCTGCCGGCGGTCGACGTGAACAACCTGGCGACGGTGCGCGAACTGGCGCACCGCTTCAAGCTGGCCTACGCATTGGGCATTCACCCGCTGTGTGTCGACCGCGCCGCCGACGACGATCTTGCCATGCTCGATGCCGAGCTGCTGCGTCACCGCGATGACCCGCGGCTGGTCGCGGTCGGCGAGATCGGTATCGACCACTTCATCCCCGGCCTGTCGCGTGAGCGGCAGGAGCATTTTTATGCGGAGCAGCTGGCGCTGGCGCGACGCCATGAATTGCCGGTGCTGCTGCACGTCCGGCGCTCGGCCGATACGCTGCTCAAACATCTGCGCCGTCATGCCGGGCGCGGCGCCATCGGCGGCATCGCCCATGCCTTCAACGGCAGCACACAGCAAGCCGGCATGTTTGTCGAATTGGGCTTCAAGCTCGGCTTCGGCGGTGCCATGACCTTCGACCGCGCGCTGCAACTGCGCCGGCTGGCTGGTTCATTGCCAGCCGACGCGATCGTGATGGAAACCGATTCACCCGACATTCCGCCGCACTGGCTGTATCGGACGGCCGCCGTTCGAGCAGCCGATGGCAACCCACGGCAGGCGCGCAACGAACCGGCGCAATTGCCGCGCATTGCTGCCGACCTGGCTGCCCTGCGTGGCATCCCGGTCGACGCGCTGGCCGAGCAGACGACCGACAATGCGCTGCAGGCATTGCCGCGCCTGCGTGGTCTGGAAATCGGGTGAGCTGACGCGGCCATGGCACAGCGCAGCTCCCGATCCACCAGCTCGCGGCGAATCAAGCCGACGCCGCTGGAGCCCGCCACCTTGTCCGAATTCAGCGGGGTCCGTTATCTGCACCTCGGCACGCCGTGGGTGCAGGGCGCGATGCGAATTCGCAAACCGCAGGCGATCGAACTCGAATATGTGCAACGCATGCTGGTCTGGCTGCTGTTGCGACCGGAGGCCGCAAGCGACGCCGCCGATGCGTGGGCCGATGTTCGCGCCCTGCAATTCGGACTCGGCGCAGCCACCATCACGCGCTTTTCTCACCTCACACTCGGCATGCCGACCGTCGCCGTCGAGATCAATCGCTCGGTGATCGACGCATGTCGGCTGTGGTTTGCCTTGCCGCCCGACGGCGCACGCCTCGCGGTGATCGAAGCCGATGCCGCCCGCTACGCCGCCGATCCGGCGAACCATCGTGCCGCCGACATTCTGTGCGTCGACCTCTACGACCACGACGCAGCCAGCCCGGCGCTCGACAGCGCCGACTTCTACCGCGATTGCGCAGCGCTGCTTGCAGTCGGCGGCGTGATGACGGTCAACCTGTTCGGCCGTGACGCCAGCTTCGAGGCCAGCGCCAGCCGGATTGCCCAGGCCTTCCCGAGCGGAACCGTCAAGAGCCTGCGCCCGACCCGTGAAGGCAATACCATCGTCATCGCGCTGCAGGGCGGCGAGTGGCCGCCGGCTCAGGTACTCGCTCAGCGGGCCGACAATATCGAGGTCAGAACGCGATTGCCGGCGCGCAAATGGCTGCGCATGTTGCGGGCGCTGCCGGCGTCAAACGGCGAAATGGCGACTACAGGCGCACAGGATGCGTCACCATCGGCCGTCCGCCGACGCACAGGAACATGAAAACCATGCCCGAGTCCGACACCATGCCATCTGCCAGCGCCGCAGCCGTGCCGCCGCCGGCCAAGTCGCCGCCGGCCGGCAACGCAGCGGCGGCGACGCACCGCGGCCCGCTCGACTGGCGGATCCTGCTGAATTGGTTGCGCCACGACGGCGTGTTGAGCGCCGACGATGCGATGCGCACCGCCAAGCGCTTTGCCGCCGGCGACAGCGCGCAACATCCGCTGGTGCGCCTGGGCAATGCCGGGCTGCAGCATGCTGGCAACGGCCGGCTGCTCGACGTCGAAGCGCTGACCGAATGGCTGGCCCTGCGCAGCGCGATGACCTATCTGCGGATCGATCCGCTGAAAGTCGATGTCGGCCGGGTTGCCGAGGTGATGTCGATCAGCTACGCCGAGCGCCGCCGCGCACTGCCGCTGCAGGTCGGTCTGCGCGATATCACCATCGCGACCTGCGAACCTTTCGACACCGAATGGGTGCCAGAAATCGAGGCCCACACCCACAAGGCGGTGCGGCTGGTGGTCTCCAGCCCGCCCGAACTGCAAAAATACACCACCGAGTTCTACACGCTGTCGCGCTCGGTTCGCGCGGCCATCAAGAGTGGCGAAGGCACCTCGGTGGTGGCCAGTTTCGAGCAACTGGTCGAGCTCGGTCGCAGCACCAAACAGCTCGACGCCGACGACCAGGGCGTGGTGCAGGTGGTCGACTGGTTGTGGCAATACGCTTTCGACCAGCGTGCCAGCGACATCCACCTCGAGCCGCGGCGCGACCTCAGCGTGATCCGTTTCCGGATCGACGGCGTGATGCACACCGTCTACCAGTTGCCGCCCGGGGTGATGAACGCGATGATCGCGCGCATCAAGCTGCTCGGCCGGATGGACGTGATCGAAAAGCGCCGTCCGCTGGACGGCCGCATCAAGACGCGCAACCCGGCCGGCGATGAGGTCGAGATGCGGCTGTCGACGCTGCCGACCGCCTTCGGCGAAAAGATGGTGATGCGCATCTTCGACCCCGACACCACGATCAAGCCGATGGAGGCGCTCGGATTCGGCAGCCATGACGGCAAACGCTGGGAAGCCCTGGTTGCGCAGCCGCACGGCATCATCCTGGTCACCGGTCCGACCGGATCGGGCAAGACAACCACCTTGTATGCGACGCTGCGCCGGCTGGCAACCGACGAAGTCAACGTCTGCACGGTCGAAGATCCGATCGAGATGATCCAGCCGGCGCTCAACCAGACCCAGGTGCAGCCGTCGATCGACCTCGGCTTCGCCGAAGGATTGCGCGCCCTGATGCGACAGGATCCGGACATCATCATGGTGGGCGAAATCCGCGACCTGCCGACCGCCGAGATGGCCATCCAGGCCGCGTTGACCGGGCACCTGGTGTTCAGCACCTTGCACACCAACGATTCGGCGCAGGCGATCACCCGGCTGCTCGACCTCGGCGTGCCGCCCTACATGATTTCGGCCACCGTGATCGGGGTGCTGGCGCAGCGGCTGGTCCGCACCTTGTGCCCGAGCTGCAGGCAACCCGATCCCGCAACCAGCCGCGACAGCCTGCAGGAACTGATTGCGCCGTGGACGCTGAACGGCGGAGTTCGCCCGCACAAGGCAGTTGGTTGCCTGGATTGCCGGATGACCGGCTACCGTGGCCGCGCCGGCCTGTACGAATTGCTGCTGGTCGACGACACAGCGCGCAACGCGATCCATCCACAGCCCGATTTCGTCCGCCTGCGCAAACACGCGATTGCTGCCGGCATGCGCCCGCTGCAGGTTGGCCGGGATCATGAAAGTGGCCGAAGGCGTGACCACCGTCGAGGAAGTGCTGCGCACCACACCGTCGCTGGCCTGAAGCGGCTGCCGCCGGGCCTGAAACGCGGGCGGTCGATCAAGGGCCGGCCACATCGGTGCGGGCGGTCTTTTACACTCGAACCGGGATCGCCGCGTAGCTGCGCGATTGAATTTGTGCCACGCGCGGCCAACCGGCGAGGCCGACAGCGCGGGGTGAACCATCATTACAAGGCAGTCCATGAGTATCGAGCGCCCATTCATCGTCGGCATCGGCGGCACGACCCGGCCGGGGTCGACGACCGAGCGCGCGTTGATCGCAGCGTTGGCTCATGCACAGACACTCGGCTGCGATACCGAGGTTTTCGGTGCCGGCGCGATGCCGACCGAATCGTACGACCCGAGCCGTCCGGAACGCAGCGAGCAGGCGCTGGCGCTGGTTGCTGCCGTTCGCCGCGCGCACGGCGTGATCATCGCCAGCCCGTCGTACCACGGTGGCATCTCGGGCCTGGTGAAAAATGCAATCGACTTCATCGAGGACACGCGTGATGATTCGCCGCCCTATTTCGAGAATCGCGCAGTGGGCCTGATCGTCTGTGCCGACGGCGCGCAAGCGATGGGCACCACGCTGATCTCGATGCGCGCGCTGGTTCACGCGTTGCGCGGCTGGCCGACTCCGTATGGCGCGACGCTGCTGACGTCGTCACAGCCGTTCGGCAGCAAGGAAAGTCCCGATGCCGATCCGGCTGCGCTGCAGGCCTGCGAAACGGTGGGCCGAGAGGTTGCCTGGTTCGCCGACACGGTGCTGCGTACGCAGCCCGGGCGCCTCAGTGCGCCGCCTTGATCGCCGAGAAGACCCATCCCTGCACGAGGTCACGGCCTTCGCGACGCAACACAGCCTGCTCGATGGCCACCATCTTCAGGCCGTTGCGCTGCAAGGCGGCGCGCAGATAAGCAGCAGAGTGCGAATAACGGCCGTGCAATTCAAGCACATGGTCGATGTCGTCGGTCAGCAACGCTTCGGCGCTGGCGGAGAAAACCGCGCCCGGTCGCATGGCGGTCGACAGTGCCGCAAACAATTCGTCGAGCCGACCGAAATAGACCAGCGTGTCGGCGCAGGCGACAAGATCGAAGCAGCCTGGTGAACGAGTCAAGAATTCTGTCAGCTCGGCGTGATGAAGCTCGTCGTAGCAGCTGCGGGCTTTCGCACGCGCCAACATGCCGGCCGACAGATCGACGCCTTCGAGGCGACGGCCGAGCGGTCGCAGCAGCGGCCCGCACAGCCCGGTGCCACAGCCCGCATCGAGTATCACGCCATCGCGGGGACGTGTCGCGGCTTGCGCAATCAGCGCGTCAGATACCAGTGCCGGTGCGCGGTAACCCAGACTTTCGAGCTTGGCATCGAACGAGGCGGCGAAATTGTCGAAGACCGTTTCGACATAGGCATTGGATGCACGATCCGGTATCTCGCCGACACCTGCGGCTGCCAGATGGTGAAGCGGGCGTGGATTGCCGGGCTCGTCGGCGGCCCACTGCTGCAGCAGCTTGATGGCACGCTCATGCTCTCCATTGTGGAACAGCGACTGGCTGAGCAGACCGATCGCGGCGCTGTTGCCGGGGTCCAGTCCCAGCGCCTTCAGTCCATGTTCGGTCGCCTCCCGAAACCGGCCGGTGCAAAAACACAGGTTGGCGAGATTGAAATGCAGATAGGTGACCGTCGGATCGAGCTCGATGGCCCGCACCAGGTTTTCTTCGGCCTGCTGCCAATGACCTTGCCGGGTATGCAGAACGCCCAGGTTGTTGTAGGCCGTGACACGGGTCGGCGCGAGGTCGATCACCCGTTGCAACGACTTGGTCGCATCGTCGTAGAAGCCGCATTCCATCTGCACATTGGCGAGATTGAGCCAGGGTCCGGGTTCTACGGGCATCGCGTCGATCGCCAGGGCGATCAGCCCCAGGGCTTCGTCGTTGCGGCCTTGCTGGTGGCGCAGGATGCCGAGGTAATTGAGTGCATTGCCCTCTTTGGGCACGTTGCGCCAGTACCGCCAGGTAGATTTCCTCTGCTTGTTCGAGCTGCTTGCGACGTTGCAGATCCTTGCCGATTTCCAGCGCTTCGGCGATCGTGACCTCTCTGACGGGGGTGCCGTCCGCGGCCAGTTCAGGCGCTTGTTCGGGCGCGGGCGGTTGGCTGGGGGTTGAAGGATCGATCATGGCCATGGTATTGACACTCGGCGGTGCGGAGCGAAGCGTGTCCGCAGCCTAATCCATTGCGCCGACAGTTGCTACCACCACCCAGCCTCACGGCGGCAATACGGCCATCTTGACGCGCTCCTGCCGGATCAGGAAAACGCCACTGGCGATGATGATGGCGCCACCGAGCAAAGTCTGCGGCGTCGGCCAACTGGTCCAGAGCAGCCAGTCGATCGCCACGCCCCAGGCCAGCGCCGTATATTCGAACGGCGCCACGACCGACGCCTGGCCATGCCTGAACGCTTCGGTGATCGCGATCTGGCCGAGAAAACCGGTCACCGCCAGTGCGCCTATCAGCGCCAGGTCGTCGCCGCGGATCGGCACCCAACCCGGCAGCGCGAGCAAGCTGCCTCCGACAGCCAACGCAAGCGTGGTCCAGAACACCAGGCTGGCGCTCGAATCGGTTCGCGTCAGCAAGCGCCCGAGAATGGCCGACCCCGCGTAACAGCAGGCCGCGCCGAGAACCGCCAATGCACCCAACGACAAAAATGCCGAGCTGTTGGGGCGCAAGGCGACGGTCACGCCGCCGAAGCCCGCGGCAATTGCCAGCCAATGAGCGCGCTCGACTCGCTCCTTCAAGACGGGAATCGAGAGCAGCGTAATCAACAGTGGCGCGATGAAAAACAGGGTGTAGGCCTCAGCCAGCGGCAGGCTATGCAAGCCGAATGCAAACAATGTCAGCATCAACACGGTGAACGCACCACGAATCAGGTGCAGCCGCCAACGTACCCGCCAAAGGCTCGGCCCGCTGCCGCCCCATGCCACGTAGGCCATGACAAGCGGCAAGGCCGACAAACCGCGCAGCGCGGTCACCTGCAAGGCAGGATAGTGGCCGACCAGCAATTTCATCACGGTATCCATCATCGAAAAAAAGGCGACCGCAAACAGCATCGCAACGATGCTGCGCAGGTTGTCGGATTGAGCCATTCGGCGTCGGGAGACTTTGCAAAAGAAGGCATTGTCCATCCGGGTTTTTCTTGTCGGCAAAAGCCGACGAAGCCAAGCCGCTTCGTCCGATTGACCGTTCGCCGGATGCCGCCCAAGATCGCGCCTTCAGCATCCTGGTCATCGCCATGAAAAAGCCTGTTTTCCTTGCGCTCGCCACTGCCCTGCTCACCACCGTCAGCCCTTGGACTGCAGCACAGACAACGCTGACGCCGCAGACTGCTGCCGCCATCGCTTCGCAGGCCGCGCCGCTCTCCCAGCCGACGCTTGAAGTTCGCCAAGGCAACAGTGGTGCCAGCTTCATCAGCGGGGGCGCCGGCAACGAGGAGCGTCAGAAGATGGCGGCCCAGCGCGGCCAGTTTCCGTTGAAGGTGGTACTCAGCGCGGGCACCGGCGAATTCATCGTTGCCGACCAATTGATTCTGCGCGACAAGAGCAAGTCGCTCCTTGACGTGGCCGATGTCGGCCCGTGGGTGATGATCAACGCACCAGCCGGCAGCTACACCGTGGCGGTCACCTACAAGGGCAAGACACGTAGCCAGGTGGTCAAGCTGGGCAAGTCGGCCAGCGAGGTCAACCTTCGCTTCCCGGGTTGACCGACCAGACTGATGTCGTCGCGCGGGTCAGCCGCGCCAGGTATCCGTTCACGTGGCGCTCGAGATGGTCGACAATCCCGACCATCTGACAGTCGGAGCCCGCGATGCGAACCAACCACTTGCGCCATCTGTGGAGTGCCGATCAGGCAGCAATCAACGGCTGGCTGGCGATACCCGACAGCTTTTCGGCCGAAGTGATGGCCAACCAGGGATGGGACTCGCTGACCATCGACATGCAGCACGGGTTGATCGACCCGGCGGCGATGGTCGGCATGTTGCAGGCGATTTCGACCACCGCAACCGTGCCGGTGGTTCGGGTGCCGTGGCTCGAGCCTGGCGCCATCATGAAGGCGCTCGACGCTGGCGCCTACGCGATCATCTGCCCGATGATCAACAGCCGCGAAGATGCTCAGAAGCTGGTTTCTTATACCCATTACGCCCCGCAAGGCGCGCGCAGTTTCGGGCCGATCCGCGCCTCGATCTATGGCGGTGCCGACTATGCCGAACAGGCCAATTCGACGATCGTCGTGTTTGCCATGATCGAAACAGCGCAGGCACTCGACAACCTTGACGCCATCCTCTCGGTGGAGGGGCTCGATGCCATCTATATCGGGCCGTCGGATCTGTCGCTGTCGCTGGGCTGCCGGCCGGTTTTCGACGATGTCGATCCCAAAGCAGCCGAGGCGATCGACCACATCGTCGAGCGGGCGCGAGCGCACGGCGTGCAAGCCGGCATTCACAACGGCCGGCCCGATGTGGCACGCGAGCGCATTGCCAAGGGTTTTCGGTTTGTCACCGTCGGTTCCGATGCGCGGCTGCTCGCAGCCGGATCGCAGCAATTGATCGGCGCCATGCGGGCCGATGCGGGCAATGCCCCCGGCGCCGGTTATTGAACCGGCCGGGCTCGACTCGACTCAGACCAGGTCGGCCACGACGCTGTCAGCGCAGCGGTGCCATCAGGTCACACTTGTGATTCAGGCAAGCGAACCCTCAAACCGGTCAGCTCATCGGTCAACCGGATCTGACAGGCGAGCCGGCTCCCCGCGCTGCGCGGTTCGGCCGTGAAATCCAGCATCGCCAGTTCGTCCGAGGCGGGCGGCGGCAGGCGTTCGATCCAGGCCTCGTCGACGATGACGTGGCAGGTGGCGCAGCGCGCGTTGCCGCCACACTCGGCCATGATTTCAGTGATACCGAATCCGGTGGCCGCACGCATCAGACTGACACCGGCAGGCGCCTCGAACTGATACAGCTGGCCGTCGTGGGCGATAAACGTGAGATCGGGCATTCAGGCATTACTCAGGCAAGGTGGCTGATCATCGCACCTGGCGCTTGCAGGCCGGCCTGCTGCAGCAATTGGGCCGCCACCGCGATGGCGATGACCTCGGGTTCCTTGCCGTCGATTCCGCCGATGCCGATCGGACAGGTGATGCGGTCGATCGTCGACTGCGCAATGCCGCGCTGCTCGAAGCGATGAAAAAAGCGCTGGCGTTTGGTTTTCGAACCGATCAGACCCAGAAAGCCGAAATCGCCGCGGCGAAGGATGGCTTCGGTAATTCGCAGGTCCAGATCGTGTTCATGGGTCAGCACCAGGTAGAAGGCGCCTGGCGGCGCCAGGCGCACTTCGCCTTCGATGGCGTCGACGCAGACACTGCGCAGATCGGCCACGCCGGCGATGGGTGCGACATGGCGGGCAAATTCCGCTTCGCGCTCGTCGATCCAGTCGATTCGCACCGGCAGCGGCGCCAGCGCCTGAACGATTGCACGGCCGACATGGCCGGCGCCGTAAAGCTGCAAGTGGAACAACACCTCGGGCGCCGGCCAGGCATCGACCGCCGGCTGATCGAGCAGCGAATAGCGCAGGGTGACGGCGCCACCGCAACATTGGCCAAGTGCCGGGCCGAGCGGATAGTGAACCGTTTGCGGTTCGAGCTCGCCAGCTGACAACATCTGCCGGGCCTTTTCGATGGCCTTCAATTCGAGATGACCACCGCCGATCGTGCCGTCCAGCCGGTCGGCTGCGACCAGCATCCGGGTGCCGGCTTCGCGTGGTACCGACCCGCGCGCTTCAGCGACCTCGACGATGATCGCCGGCCTTCGATTGGCAAGCCAGCGCGCCGCGGTGGTTTTCAGACGGATCATCGCCAGCGGACGACCAAGGACCGGGCAGGGAGATCGCGCCTGAAGGCGCTCCCACAGAAGACGAAGAAGCGGGGTTCCATATTCTGTGGGAGCGCCTTCAGGCGCGATTCCCCCCGCCACATCGCCATCAGGCTCCCCGTTGCACCGCGCCAATCGCCCGCAGAATCGATTCGCTGGTCGCCGGCGCACTCAGCGGCGGGTCGACCTTGTGCTGACCGACTGCCGACACCGCGTCGCGGATCGCGAAGAACACCGAAAACGGCAGCAACAGCGGCGGCTCGCCGACCGCCTTGCTGCGGTGGATGCTGTCTTCGACGTTCGCGCAGTCGTACAAGGCGACATTGAAGACCGGCGGGCAGTCGTTGGCGGTCGGGATCTTGTAGGTGCTGGGCGCATGGGTCAGCAACTTGCCGGCATTTTTCGATCCATCCATCGGTTGCCAGACCAGCTCTTCCATCGTCAGCCAGCCCATACCCTGGATGAATGCGCCTTCGATCTGGCCGATATCGACGGCCGGGTTCATCGATCGGCCGACATCGTGCAGCAGATCGGCCCGCAGCAGCTTCCATTCGCCGGTCAGCGTATCGACCACCACCTCGCTGACCGCGGCGCCATAGGCGAAATAGAAGAACGGTCGCCCCTGCAACGCCTCACGATCCCAGCTCAAGCCTGGCGTCGCGTAGAAGCCGTCGGACCACAACTGAACCCGATCGAGATAGGCCTCGGCGACGACCGTATCGAAGCCCAGGCTGCGGCCGTTGACCTCGACCTTGTCGTTGCCGAATTTCACGCCTTGCGCCGTGCCGCCATGGCGGGCCGCTGCACAGACCGCCAGCCGCTCGCGGATCTGCCGCGCCGCATCCTGCGCGGCCTTGCCGTTCAGATCGCTGCCGGTCGATGCCGCGGTGGCCGATGTGTTGGCCACCTTCTGCGTATCGGTCGCGGTGACGCGAACACGCTCGAAATCGACCCCGAGCTCATGCGCAACCACCTGCGCCACCTTGGTATTGAGGCCCTGGCCCATTTCGGTGCCGCCATGGTTGACGAGAATCGAGCCGTCGTTGTAGACGTGAACCAGCGCGCCGGCCTGGTTGAAATGCTTGACGTTGAACGAGATGCCGAATTTGACCGGCGTCAGCGCGAGGCCACGCTTGAGCACCGGGCTGGTCCGGTTGAACGCGGCGATAGCGCTGCGCCGCGCTTGATAGGCGCTGGTTGTTTCAAGCTCGCTGGTCAGCTCGTGGATGATGTTGTCTTCGACCGCCTGCAGATAAGGCGTCGTTGGCTTGCCATCGCGGCTGTAGAAGTTGGCGCGCCTGACATCGAGCGAATCCTTGCCGAGGATGCGCGCGATGCTGTCGAGGATATTCTCGATCGCGATCGCCCCTTGTGGCCCGCCGAAGCCGCGAAACGCGGTATTGCTTTGTGTATTGGTCTTCGCGCAATAGCCGTGCATCGCCACTTCGGGCAACCAGTAGGCATTGTCGAAATGGCATAAGCGCACGGGTCATTACCGGGGCCGACAGGTCGGCCGAATGGCCGGCGCGCGAGATCATGCTGATTTCGCAGGCCAGCACGCGGCCGTCGTCGTCATAGCCCACTTCATAGTCGTAGCTGAAGCAATGGCGCCGGCCGGTGATCAGAAAATCATCATCACGGTCGAGCCGCAATTTGACCGGCCGCTGCAGCCTGGCCGCGGCCACCGCGGCGATGCAGGCGAACGGCGCCGATTGCGATTCCTTGCCGCCGAAGCCGCCGCCCATTCGCCGGCTTTCGACCTGCACCCGGTTGGCATCGAGTTTCAGCGCATGTGCCACCAGGTGCTGCATCTCGCTCGGGTGCTGGGTCGAGCAATGGACCATGCATGCCGCGGTCCTCGCGCGGAATCGCATAACTGATCTGCCCTTCGAGGTAGAACTGCTCCTGGCCGCCGACTTCGAGCGAGCCTTTCAACGTGCGCGGTGCTGCGCCGAGTGCGGCGCGAACCGCTGCGGTTCGATCATCGGCGCCGACATTGCCGGCCCGCTCGCTGCGCACCAGGTGCATCGGCGGCAACACATAGCTGGCTGCCGCATGGGCCTCGCGCGCGTTGAGCAGCGCCGGCAACGGCTCGAACGCAATCGCCGATTTGGCCAGTGCGGCGGCGCGGCGGGCGATATCGCGCGTCTGTGCCACCACCGCGAACACCGGCTGGCCGAGGTAGCGCAATTCGCCGTCGGCCAGGATCGGCTCGTCGTGGACGATCGAGCCGCAGTCGTTGGTGCCCGGGAATGTCGGCAGCAGTCAGCACCGCGACCACGCCCGGCATCGCGCGAATCGCATCGAGCGACAGACCGGTCAGCCGCCCATGGGCCACCGGCGACAGGCCGAGCGCGCAATGCAGCGTGCCGGCGAGCTCGGGAATATCGTCGACATACGGCGCCTGGCCAGCCACGTGCAGGTGGGCCGATTCATGCGGGCGGCTGACGCCGACCCGAGCACCGCCTGCTTGCAGGCGCTTTTCGGCAGCGTCATCGATGCGCCGTGCCGTATTGCTCAGATAGTCGGCGAAGGCGACGGCGGGTTCGAGCAGTTCGGGCTTGATCGGTTTGTTCATGTTGTTGCCTCGTTCGGCCCTTCAGGCGGCCTCGACCTGGCCGAGCGGCTGATGCGGCATCACGCTGCAGACGCTGGTCTGCGACGCATCGAGCGGCGCGTCGGCTGCGGGTCTCGAGCCAGAAGCGCTGCAACAGGTTCTGCACCACCTGGCGTCGGTAGTCGGCGCTGGCGCGCATGTCGGTCAAGCGGCTTGAAATCGCTCGCCAGTGCGGCCTTCGCCGCATCGACGCTGGCCTGCGTCCACGGCTTGCCGAGCAACGCCGCCTCGGCGCCGGCCGCGCGCTTGACGGTCGCCGCCATGCCACCGAAGGCGAGCCGGATCTCGGCCGACCTGCTCGCCGTCCAGCCGCAACCAGAAGCCGGCACAGACGGCCGAGATGTCGCAATCGAAGCGCTTGCTGATCTTGTAGGCGCGCAGCCGCGCAGTCTCGGCGGCCGAGCGTCGCAGCCGGCACCTCGATCGCCTCGACAAACTCGCCGGCCTCGAGCGCATTTTTCATGTAGTCGAGGTAGAAGGCGTCGAGCGCGACGCGGCGCCGCCGCGTGCCGCGGCGCAGCACCAGCGACGCGCCCAGTGCCATCAGCACCGGTGCGCTGTCGCCGATCGGCGAACCGTTGGCGACATTGCCACCCATCGTGCCGGCGTTGCGGATCGGCGGCGAGGCAAAGCGCAGCCAGACATCGGTCAGCGCCGGGAAGCGCCTGGCCAGCGCCTGCCAGGCGTCTTCGAGCGACGCGCCGGCGCCGATTCGCAGCGCGCCATCCTGCTCGGTGATCTGCTTCAGCTCGGCGACGTCGCCGACGATAGATGATGTCGCCGAGCGGGCGGAACAGCTTGTTGACCCACAGGCCGACATCGGTCGAGCCGGCCAGCAGCGTCGCCTGTCGGATGGGCCTTCGCGCAGCGCGGCGAGTTCGATCGAGCGTGCGCGGCGCATGGAAGCGTGCGCGCCGCCTGGCTCGACACGCGGCCGGTAGTCATGCAGGCCGGCATCGCCGTCGATGCGGCGCAGCGCGGCAATGCACCGGCGCGGTATCGAGCTGCACCGCGGGCAGGTCGAACATGCGCTGGCCGGCATCGAGGATCGGCCGGTAGCCGGTGCAGCGGCACAGGTTGCCCGACAGTTCGTCGGCCAGCTGCTGGCGGGTCGGCCGGCTGCCGCAGGCGCGGTGCGTCTCGTAGGTGCCGAACAGCGACATCACGAAGCCCGGCGTGCAGAAGCCGCATTGCGAGCCGTGGCAGTCGACCATCGCCTGCTGCACCGGATGCAGCGGCAATCGCATGCGACTTCGACGGGCTGCGGCGCGGCATCGGCGGCTGCGGCAATCTGCTGCAGATCCTCGACCGTGAACAAGGCCTTGCCATGCAGCGTCGGCAGGAACTGGATGCAGGCATTGACGCTGTGCAGCTGCAGGCCGCGGATCGACTCTGCGCTGCCGGCGGCCGACTGGCTGCGATCGGGCAGTTCGCCGATCAGCACGGTGCAGGCGCCGCAATCGCCTTCGTTGCAGCCTTCCTTGGTGCCGGTGCAGCGCGCATCCTCGCGCAGCCAGTCGAGCACGGTGCGGGTCGGCGCTGCGGCATCGATGGCCACGACGGCGCCGCGGTGAAAGAAGCGGATGGGTTGGGTGTCATGTCGTGGTGTGAATGTAATCGCTGCATGTGCAGGCTAAACCGATGGCAGGCGAACTGACATACATTCGTGACCGATACCAGTTATAAACGTGAATCGTATGACGCAGCGCGCTGAATTCGACAAGATCGAGCTTCACCTCATCCGGGTATTGCACACCTTGATCACCGAACGCAGCGTCTCCAGGGCCGCGCTGAATCTGCAACAGCACGCAACCCGCCGTCAGCGCCCAGCTGAAGCGCCTGCGCGCGCTGACCGGCGACCCGTTGCTGGTGCGTGCCGGCAATTCGATGGCGCCCACCGCACGAGCCTTGCAATTGGCGGGCCCGGCCGCCGAGTTGCTGCAGCGCGCCGATCAGCTGTTCAGCACCCGCTGCGCGCAGCGCCGGCTTCGAGCCGCCGGCCAGCGCAGCTGACGCTTTCGCATCGCCGCCAGCGACTACCTCGACCCGCTGTTCCTGCCGGCGCTGGTCAGCCAGCTCAAGCAGCAGGCGCCGCAGGTGACGATCGAACTGCTGCCGCTGAGCGGCGATTTCGACTACCGGCAGAGCCTGGCCACCGGCGAGGTCGACCTGGTGATCGGCAACTGGCTGGCGCCGCCCGGCGAACTGCACCTGGGCCGGCTGATGAGCGACGAGGTGGTCTGCCTGGTTGCGCGAGACAACCCGATCGTCCGCCTGGCCGGCACGCCGCGGCTGGTCGGTCGAGCGCTACCTGGCCAGCGAACATGTCGCGCCGACGCCCACCCATGCGGGCGCGCGCGGCGTGATCGACGAGCACCTGGGCAGCCTCGAACTGCAGCGCAACATCATGGTGCGCAGCGCCCATTTCGGCCTGATTCCCGCTGATGGTGGCGCAAAGCCTGCTGGTGCTGACGACCGGCCGCCTGTTCTGCTCGCGCTATACCGGCGTGCTGCCGGTGCACATCGTGCGCTGCCCGGTCGACTTTCCGCCGCTTGACGTACTACCAGCTGTGGCACGAATTGAGCCATGCCTCGGCGGCGCATGCGCTGGCTGCGCGAGCAGGTGCGCGAAGCCGCACGCAGCCTGCGCGTGCGCAGCGCAAGCCGACCGGTCGCTGACACCGCTCAACTGATCGGTCGCCATTACTTCGCACGCTCATGAACTCCATCGCCCCGATCGCCGCCACCCCAGCCGCACCACAACGCGTCGCGATCCGCGGCGATCTGCTCGATTTCACGGCGGCGCCAGCCTGGGGCGAGGTCGACAGCGATGCCGTGCGTTTCCGCCCCGACCACTGGCTGCTGATCGAAGACGGCTCGATCCAGGCGGTGCAGCCGGCCGAGCGTCCGCTGCCGCCGCAATGGCAGGCCGCCGAGCAGCACGATCACCGTGGCCGGCTGCTGCATGCCGGGCTTCATCGATACCCATGTGCACAGCCCGCAGCTCGATGTCATCGCCAGCTACGGCAGCGAACTGCTCGACTGGCTGGAGACCTACACCTTCCCGGCCGAACGCCGTTATGCCGACCCCGAAGTGGCCGCATCGGCGCGGCGCTGTTCTGCGACTCGCTGCTGGCAGCCGGCACCACCAGCGCGGTGGTTTTCCCGACGGTGCACAAGGGCAGCGTCGATGCCCTGTTCGGCGCCGCCGCGCATCGCGGCATGCGGCTGATCGCCGGCAAGGTGCTGATGGACCGCCATGCACCCGACGGCCTGCGCGACGACGTGGCACAGGCCGAGCGCGACTGCATCGACCTGATCGATCGCTGGCACGGCAGGCAGCGGCTGTCGTATGCGGTGACGGTGCGCTTCGCGCCGACCAGCACGCCCGCGCAGCTGGCGATGGCCGGCGCGCTGTGCAAGGCCGACCCCAGCCTGTACATGCAGACCCATGTGGCCGAGAACCGCGCCGAGGTGAAATGGGTTGCCGAGCTGTTTCCGCAGGCGCGCAGCTACCTCGACGTGTACGCCAGCGCCGGCCTGCTGCACCCGCGCAGCGTGCTGGCGCACGGCATCTGGCTCGACGATCCCGACCGCGCCGACGTTGCGCGAAACGCGGCGCGCAGATCGCCCACAGCCCGTCGTCGAACCTGTTCCTCGGCAGCGGCCTGTTCGACTGGCGCGCCACCGAAGCGGCCGGTGCCGCGGTCAGCGTCGCCACCGATGTCGGCGGCGGCACCGGCTTGTCGATGCTGCGAACGCTGGGCGACGCCTACAAGGTGCAGGCCATGCGCGGCGAACGACTGACCGCCTGGAAAGGCTTGTATGCCGCCACGCTGCGGCGCGGCGCAGGCGCTCGGCCTGGCGGACGAGATCGGCAGCCTGGCGCCGGGACGGCTCGCCGACATCTGCGTCTGGAAGCCGGCGGTCGGACCGGTGGCCGAACGCCGGATGTCGGTGGCGCGCAGCTTGCATGAGAAGATTTTTGCCTGGATGACGCTGGGCGATGAGCGCAATCTGGCGGCTTGTTTTGTGGCCGGCAGGGCGGTGGATCAGCTCGGCGGCCAGAGACGAACCAGGCTGATCAGGACAGACCATCGGTGGAGAGTGCGAGCGCAACAGCTCGCCCCCACCCCAGCCCTTCCCCAGCGGGGGAGGGAGCCGAAATCCCGGAACGCCGCGGGCGCCAGGGAATGACGTGTGACGAGGAGACTGAGATGCTGCGGCTCGAACTGACCAACATCAGCAAGACCTATCCGGCCGTCAAGGCCAACGACCGCGTCAACCTGCGCGTCAAACCCGGCGAGATCCATGCGGTGCTCGGCGAGAACGGCGCCGGCAAGTCGACGATGATGAAGATGATCTACGGCGCGGTGCGGCCCGACGAAGGCGAGATCCGCTGGAACGGCGAGCCGGTGGTGGTGCGCAATCCGCAGGAGGCGCGCGCGCTCGGCATCAGCATGGTGTTCCAGCATTTCAGCCTGTTCGATACGCTGACCGCGTGCCGAAAATGTCTGGCTCGGCCTCGACAAGAGCCTCAGCCTGGCCGAGATCGCCAGTCGCATCACCACCGTCTCGCGTGATTACGGGCTCGATGTCGATCCGCTTGCGGCCGGTCCACACCTTGTCGGTCGGCGAGCGCCAGCGGGTCGAGATCGTGCGCGCGCTGATGACCAACCCGAAGCTGCTGATCCTCGACGAGCCGACGTCGGTGCTGACGCCGCAGGCGGTGCAGACGCTGTTCCTGCACCCTGCGCCAGCTGGCACTCGAAGGCTGCAGCATCCTCTACATCAGCCACAAGCTCGACGAGATCCGCGAGCTGTGCCACAACTGCACCGTGCTGCGCGGCGGCAAGGTAACCGGCGAATGCGACCCGCGCGACGAAGACAACGCCAGCCTGTCGCGACTGATGATCGGCGCCGAGCCGCCACCGCTGCAGCACAAGGAGGTCAAGGCCGGCGCTGTCGTTTTCGCGGTCAGATCGCTGACGCTGCCGAAGCAGGACCATTTCGGCATGAGCCTGTCGAACATCAGCTTCGACGTGCGCGCCGGTGAGATCGTCGGCGTCGCCGGCGTATCGGGCAACGGCCAGCAGGAATTGATGGCCGCGCTGTCGGGCGAGGACTGCCGCGCGTCGCCGGCGTCGATCAGCCTGTTCGGCCAAGCCGATCGCGCAGCATCCGCCACGCAAGCGACGCGAAGCCGGACTGAATTTCGTTCCCGAAGAGCGGCTCGGCCGCGGCGCGGTGCCGACCCTGTCGCTGGCCGCCAATACCCTGCTGACGCGCACCGAGGCGATCGGCAACTCGGGCTGGATCGCCACCGACCGGGTCGACGAACTGGCCCGCCATCTGATCGAGCGCTTCAAGGTCAAGGCCGGCGGGCCGGGCGCGGCGGCAAAAAGCCTGTCGGGCGGCAACCTGCAGAAATTCCTGGTCGGCCGCGAGATCGACGCCGAGCCGAAGCTGCTGATCGTCTCGCAACCGACCTGGGGCGTCGATGTCGGCGCTGCGGCGCTGATCCGTGGCGAGTTGCTGAAGCTGCGCGATGCCGGCTGCGCGCTGCTGGTCGTCAGCGAAGAGCTCGACGAATTGTTCGAGATCTGCGACCGCCTGATCGTGATCGCCCAGGGCAAGGTCTCGCCGAGCATCGACATTGCCGATGCGACGGTCGAGCAGATCGGCATCTGGATGTCGGGCTTGTGGGATGGCCAGGCTGCCGGCCCTCACCGCGGCCCTCTCCCAGGGGAGAGGGAGGAATCCGCGTGCGGGAAAGTGCGGCTCGGAGAATGAGGAGGCTCCCCATGCTTAAGCTCGAAATGCGCCCCGAGCCATCGAAGATGATGGCCATCGCCTCGCCGCTGCTTGCGCTGGCGATCACCGTGCTGATCGGCACCGCGCTGTTCGTGCTGCTCGGCAAGGATCCGCTGCGCGGACTCGAGGTCTTCTTCATCGAGCCGGTCAAGAGCTGCTATGCGCTGGGCGAACTGGCGATGAAGGCCACGCCGCTGTTGCTGATCGCGCTCGGACTGGCGATGTGTTTTCGCTCCAACGTGTGGAATATCGGCGCCGAAGGCCAGTTCATCGTCGGCGCCATCGCCGCCGGCGGCATCGCGATGCTGGCCGACAAGGAGACCGGCCGCTGGATCGTCGTGGTGATCCTGCTTGCCGGCGTGCTCGGCGGCATGTTCTGGGCCGCGATCGTCGCCTTCCTGAAGGACAAGGCCAACGCCAACGAGATCCTGGTCAGCCTGATGCTGGTCTATGTGGCCGACATGCTGCTCAGCTACCTGGTCTACGGCCCGTGGAAGGACCCGGCCGGCTACAACTTCCCGCAGACCATCACCTTCGCCGACCCGACCAAGATCCCGAGGCTGATCACCGGCTTTCGCGTCAACATCGGCCTGCTGATCGGCGCTGGTGATGGTCGGCGTGTTCTGGCTGTTCATGTTCCGCATCTATGCCGGCTTCCAGTTGCAGGTCGGCGGCCTGGCGCCGGCGGCGGCGCGCTATGCCGGCTTCTCGTCGCGCCGCGCGCTGTGGACGGCGATGCTCGGCTCCGGCGGCATGGCCGGCCTGGCCGGTGCGCTCGAAGTCGCCGGTCCGCTCGGCCAGCTGACGCCGCATGTGCCGGCCGGCTACGGCTTCGCGGCGATCATCGTCGCCTTCGTCGGCCGCCTGCATCCGGTGGGCATCGTCTTCTCGGCGGTGCTGATGAGCATGTTCTATATCGGCGGCGAACTGGCGCAGTCGCGCCTCGGGCTGCCGAAATCGCTGACCGGTGTCTTCCAGGGCCTGCTGCTGTTCACGCTGCTCGCCTGCGACACGCTGATCGCCTACCGGCTGCGCTGGAAGACCGCCGCCTCGCCGCTCGCAGCCCGCCCGGCCACCACCCCCGCACCCGTGGAAGGACAAGCCTGATGGACTCGATCGCACTCCTGCTCGCCGCCACCTTCAACTCCGGCACCGTGCTCGCGCTGGCCGCGCTCGGCCTGCTGGTCAACGAACGCTCCGGCATCGTCAACCTCGGCGCCGAAGGCATGATGCTGGTCGCCGCGGTGATCGGCTTTGCCATCGCGGTGCACACCGGCAACGACTGGATCGCCTTCGGCGCCGGCGCGCTGGCCGGCGCCCTGCTCGCCGCGCTGTTCGGCATCCTGGCGATCTGGCTCAATACCAACCAGGTCGCGACCGGCCTGGCGCTGAGCCTGTTCGGCGTCGGCTTCTCGGCCTTCATCGGCCAGCCGTATGTGCAGGAAAAACTCGGCGAACGCGCGCAGTTCGCGATTCCCTATCTGGCCGACATTCCGTTCTTCGGCCCGGCGCTGTTTCGCCAGCATCCGATGGTCTATATCGCGGTGGCGCTGACGATCGGCCTGGCCTGGTTCCTCTACCGCTCGCGCGCCGGGCTGATTCTGCGCGCGGTCGGCGAATCGCCCGAATCGGCGCACTCGCTCGGTTATCCGGTGCGCCGCATCCGGATGATCGCGGTGATGGTCGGCGGTGCGATGTGCGGCCTGTCGGGCGCCTATATCTCGGTCGTCTACACGCCGCTGTGGGTCGAGGGCATGATCGCCGGCAAGGGCTGGATCGCGCTGGCGCTGACCACCTTCGCAACCTGGCGGCCGGCACGCATCCTGCTCGGCGCCTATCTGTTCGGCGGCGTCACGATGCTGCAGTTCCACCTGCAGGGCGAAGGCGTCGACGTGCCGAGCCAGCTGCTGACCGCGATGCCGTATATCGCGACGATCGTCGTGCTGGTGCTGATCTCGCGCAATGCGACCTGGATCCGCGTCAACATGCCGGCGTCGCTCGGCAAACCGTTCTTCCCCGGTAGCTGAAGTGGCCCACCCCCGTAGCGCCTGCGGCGCACCCCCTCAAGGGGGGCGAGCCCGGATGTTGCAGGTCCGGTGGACCTGCAACGCCTGTCGAGCAACCGGTCCGCAAGGACCGGTGCGGCCCGCAGGCGCCGCCAGCGCACCGGCAGAGCCCCATCCGCGGCGTCCGCTTGATTGGCACGGATCGCGCGCGAAACGTCCGATCGTGGACGTGACAGACCGCTTTTCATGGCCCGCACCTATCCGCACCCCACCAGCGCCCGCTGGATAATGCATGCTCGTCGTCTGGGCACCTTGTTCAACCTGTCGACCCTGTCCTTAACGGAGAACCCATGAACCAGATATCGAAACGAAGCCTGTTGAAGACCGCTGCCTGGACCTCGCTGGCGGCCGCCGCGATGCTGGTCGGCTGCGGCAAGAAGGAGGAGCCGGCGCCGGTTGCCGCTGCTCCGCACGCCCGCACCGATGGCGGCTTCGGAACCGGCCGCGGCCCCCAAGGCCGAGCCGTTGAAGATCGCCTTCGCCTATGTCGGCCCGGTCGGCGACGGCGGCTGGACCTTTGCGCACGACAACGGCCGCAAGGCGGTCGAGAAGGAATTCGGCGACAAGGTGCAGACCAGCTTCGTCGAGAAGGTGCCCGAGGCGGCCGACGCCGAGCGCGTCTTCCGCGACATGATCAGCCAGGGCAACAAGCTGATCTTCGGCACCACCTTCGGCTACATGGAGCCGATGCTGAAGGCCGCGGCCGATGCGCCGAAGGACGTCAAGTTCGAACATGCCACCGGCTACAAGCAGGCCGAGAACATGCGCACCTACGACAGCCGCACCTACGAAGGTGCCTACATGGCCGGCGTGATTGCCGGCGGCATGACCAAGACCAACTACGCTCGGCGTGGTCGGATCGATCCCGATTCCCGAGGTGATCCGCAACATCAACAGCTTCACGCTCGGCGCGCAGTCGGTCAACCCGAAGATCAAGACCAAGGTGGTGTGGGTCAACGAGTGGTTCAATCCGCCGAAGGAAACCGAGGCTGCGCAGTCGCTGCTGAACGGCGGCGCCGACGTGTTGTTCCAGAACACCGATTCGAGCGCGGTGCTGCAGACCGCCGCCAAGGCCGGCAAATTCGCGTTCGGCTGGGACAGCGACATGACCGCCTACGCACCCGAATGCCCACCTCGCTTCGGCCGTCATCAACTGGGGGCCGTACTACGTCAAGGCGACCAAGGACGCGCTCGACGGCACCTGGACCGGCGGCACCGGAGCGTGGTGGGGCGTCAAGGAAGGCGCGATCGACATCGTCTCGATCAACGACAAGGTGCCGGCCGATCTGAAGGAGAAGGTCGAGAAGGTCAAGGCCGGCCTGAAGGACGGCAGCTTCCAGATCTGGAAAGGCCCGCTGATGGGTCAGGACGGCAAGCCGGTCCTGAAGGAAGGCGAAATCGCCGACGACAAGTTTCTCGGCGGCGTCAAGTTCTACGTGAAGGGTGTCGAAGGCAAGGTGCCAGGCGGGAAGTGATCGCTGTCTCGGCCCGGTTGCCCGATTGAAGACGAGGACCCGCGGGTCCTCGTCGGGTTTTGCGGACTCGGAGTCGCGCCCCTCACCGCCGCGCCCGCAGCACCAGCAGCCAGGGCCGATCCGGATTCAGATCAAAAGACACACGGTTGTGGGCATCGAGCGCAACGACGCTTTTGCTGACCGACTGCTGCACATTGCCGCCGATGGCCTCCAGAAAATGGGCGTTGCGGTCGACCCGAACAACGATGTCGCAGTGCATCGGTGTGGCCAGTTGGCGATCGGTGATCAATCCGATATCGGCAGGCGTCAGGTCGGTGCGGCCTCGAACCGAGCAGATCAGATCACCGGGATCGGCGGTGGCCGGTGTGGCAACCACGGCGTAGGCCGACATGAAACCGTCGCGCGCTGCCACGACGTAATCGGCATGCGACGGCGCCGGTCGAAACTCCCGGGTCGAAAAACCGGCACGCTTCATCATGGCGCTGACAAACGCTGCCGACCAGGGCGGCGTGTGTTCAGGTGGTGGCTCGCCCTCGGGCCACCGGATCGCGCAGACATCGGTGCGCCGGCAACTGTGGTGGATGTCGCGGTAGGTGATGGCGGCCCAGTAGCCGTCGACCAGCGGGCACAACCCGGCAGATTTTTCCTGTCCGCAGCCGTCGTCGATGCGATCGCAATAACCGTCGCCGTTCGGCACACAGAACCCGATCCCGGCTGGCACGACGACGACCACGCTCCCCCAGCGACGCCATTCACGCTCGAGCAAGCCGATCAGCCGCTCGATGCGCTGCGGCGGCACCTTGCTCGGCGCAACCGGAATCCGCGGTGGCGGGGGCGGCAAGCCGGCGCAGCCGGCGGCCAGCAGCAACAGGGTCGAACAGGCCGCCAGAAATGCGAGTCGTCGTCGCCACCATGCGCCGGCAGTCATCGCGCCTTCACAAGTCATCGCCGGCATGCCGGCAGCGGGCGGTCATGGCGACAAAGCATTCATGGCACATCTTGTTGATGTTGCGGTGCCCCGTTCAAAGCGCCTTCAAATCACACTCCAGGGCCTTTTCGGCAGCGGCTCGCGCATGCAGTCGGGTGGTATCGAACAGCGGCACCCTGGCGTCTTCGGCACCGACCAGCAGGGAAATTTCGGTACAGCCGAGAATGATGGCCTGTGCGCCTTCGGCCACCAGCGTCGCCATGATGCGTCGATAGGCCTCGCGCGACGGCTCGGTGACACAACCCAGGCAGAGTTCCTGGTAGATCACCTCGTGAACTGTTTCGCGATCAGCGGCCGCCGGAATCAAAACCCGCAGACCGTGTCGATCGATCAGCCGATCCTTGTAGAAGGCGTGCTCCATCGTGAACCGGGTGCCCAGCAGACCAACCGTCGACAAGCCCGCCCGTTCGATTGCCTGCGCCGTCGGGTCGGCGATATGCAGCAGGGGAATGCTCACTGCCGCTTCGATGGCGTCGGCGACTCGGTGCATGGTATTCGTGCACAGGACAATGAAATCGGCACCGGCCGCTTCGAGGCGGGTCGCGGCCTCGGCGAGCAACCGGCCGGCCGCCGGCCAGTCACCGGTGCGTTGCAACACTTCGATCTGATGAAAATCGACGCTGACCAGCACCACCTTGGCCGAGTGAAGGCCGCCGAGCTGCTGCTTCACCACCTCGTTGACGATGCGGTAATACGGCAGCGTCGATTCCCAGCTCATGCCGCCCAGCAAGCCGATCGTTTTCATCGCCGCGCCGGCTGCTCCTTCAACGCCGCGGCGTGTCGCGCATCAGGTCTTCGATTGCCTTGCGATAGAACTTGGCCGAGCCGGTCGTGCCATGGCCGCTGGTCTCCGGGCTGCCGGGGATCATCAGGATGCTGCCTCGTCTGACCCGCTTGATTTCGCGTTCGAGCACACCGAGCTCAGGTGGATTGCGCTCGTCGTCGGCCGCATTGATGGCCAGCACAACAGCCTCGATCTTCTCGAGGCTCGGCCCGACATCGAAATCAGCCGACGATTCCCATTGAAACAGGACATCGTTGGCATCACCGCTGAACGGCGCCGCCAGCCGCTGGTCGATCAAGATATCGGCCGCCGCCGAGGTCGGCGCCTGCTTGAACAGCGCCTGATTGCCGCCCGAGGTGGCGAGTGAAAAGTAGGTCAGGTGCGTCTGCATGTTGCGCGGCTGCGTGGCGTAGTTGCCGCCATTCCAATCCGGATCGTTGCGGATCGCCCGCGTCAGCATGCTGCGCATCATCCAGTTGCGCGCGGACATCGCGCCGGGCAGGCAGGCCATTGGCACCACCACGTCCATCATCTGCGGATAACGCCCCGCCCACATCCAGGCCTGCATGCCTCCCATCGAGTTGCCAATGACCAGCCGCAAGCGTTTCACACCCAGCCCCTGGGTGACCAGGAGATGCTGCGCGGCCACCATGTCGTCATAGTTGTAGCGTGGAAATTTCGCCCGCAAGCCGTCGGATGGACGGGTCGACTTGCCGGTGCCCAGTGCATCGGGCAGGATGATGAAATAGCGGGCGGCATCCAGCGGCTGCCCAGGGCCGAACAACTCCTCCGCAAAACCCTTGTTCAGCATGCTGGCGCCCGACCCGGCCGTGCCATGCAGTACCAGCACCGGTTCGCCGGTGGGCTCGCCGACGGTGTAGTAGTGCAGCTTGACTTCAGGTAACACCTCGCCGGTGTGGAAGCGAAAGTCCCGCGCAATCCAGGTCGCCTGTTTCGGCTCCGGATAATTGGCGGCCTGAGCTGGCAGCGCCGCGATCAGCGCCAAGACCAGCCACCAGGCGCCAGAGAGCTGTTTGAAAATTGCGCGCATCGGAGTCCTCTTGTCGGCGTTCAAACGGCAGCGCCGGAATGGCACCGCTTGAATGATTCTATGAACGGCGAAGTTTTCCATGCAATCGGCTGTTTACCCTCGTGGGACAGAAATCCAGCGCGCTCGCGAGACAAGTTGCGGACAGGCGACGTGACCGCAACAACCCCGTAGACTGTCACGCCCAGCTCCACCACCCCCGGAGAAACACCATGCCCCGCGATACCTCTCAATGGCGCTTCGAAACCAAATCGGTGCACGCCGGGTACGAACCCGAACCGACGACCCATTCGGTTGCCGTGCCGCTGTACCAGACCGTGGCCTACGCCTTCGACAATGCGCAGCACGGCGCGGATCTGTTCGATCTGAAGGTGGCGGGCAACATCTACACGCGGATCATGAATCCGACGCAAGCGGTTCTGGAGGAGCGGGTTGCCGCACTCGAAGGCGGGATCGCCGCGCTGGCGCTGGCCTCGGGGCAGGCGGCCGTCACCTATTCGATCCAGACCATTGCCGAAGTGGGCGACAACATCGTGTCGAGCAGCGCCTTGTACGGCGGCACCTACAACCTGTTCGCGCACACCTTGCCGCAATACGGGATCGAGACACGTTTTGCCGACTATCGCGAACCGGCGAGTTTCGAGAAACTGATCGATGACCGAACCAAGGCGATGTTTGTCGAATCGATCGGCAACCCTTCCGGCAACGTCACCGATATCGCGGCGATGGCCAAGATCGCCCACCGTCACGGCATTCCGCTGATCGTCGACAACACCGTTCCCAGCCCCTATCTGTGCCGGCCGTTCGAGCACGGCGCCGACATCATCGTCCATTCACTGACCAAATACCTCGGTGGCCACGGCACCAGCATCGGCGGCGCGATCGTCGATTCGGGCAAATTTCCGTGGGCCGATCACAAGCAGCGCTTCAAGCGCCTGAACGAGCCGGATGTCAGCTACCACGGCGTGGTCTATACCGAAGCGCTCGGCCCGGCCGCCTACATCGGCCGCGCCCGCGTGGTGCCGCTGCGCAACATGGGCGCGGCGATTTCGCCGTTCAACGCCTGGCAGATCCTGCAAGGCGTGGAAACGCTGGCGCTGCGCATGGACCGCATCTGCAGCAACACGCATGGCCGTTGCGCAACATCTGGCCGCGCATGCCAAGGTCGAGTGGGTCAACTACGCCGGGCTGGAAAGCCATGCCGACCACGCGCTGGTGAAGTCGATGATGGGCGGCCGCGCATCGGGCCTGCTGACGTTCGGCGTCAAGGGCGGACGCGCCGGCGGCGAGCGTTTTCTCGATGCGCTGCAGCTGTTCACCCGGCTGGTCAATATCGGCGACGCCAAATCGCTGGCAACCCACCCGGCGTCGACCACCCATCGGCAGCTGTCGCCGACCGAGCTCGCCGACCTCGGGCGTCACCGAGGAAACGGTGCGACTGTGCGTCGGAATCGAACACATCGACGATCTGAAGGCCGATCTCGAGCAGGCGTTGGCGGCGACTTGAGGAGGCGCCGATTGACCAGGCAGAATTGAAGGACAAATACCAACCAGTACTTTTTCTATACCGTCTGGTATAAATTGCATTCACCAGAGTATTGGCGCCTTCTTGACGAGGGTTCCACGTTCTGTCGTGCCGCTGCGCTGCTCCGTCAGTCGCCGGCGGCAATTCGATCCAACCTGCCTTGAACGGCAAACTTTCGGAGTAATGCAATGAAAAAATACCTGGTAGCTGCCGCGCTGACCGTTGCGGCCATCGGCGCCCAAGCCAAGGACATCGTCGACACCGCGGTCGCAGCCGGCAATTTCAAGACGCTGGCAACCGCTCTGCAGGCAGCCGGCCTGGTCGAGACACTCAAGGGCAAGGGACCCTTCACCGTCTTCGCGCCCACTGATGCCGCATTTGCCAAGATTCCAAAGGCCGATCTCGATGCGTTGCTGGCCGACAAGGCCAAGCTGACCGCCGTGCTGACCTACCACGTGGTGCCCGGCAAGGTGATGGCCAAGGACGTCAAGGCCGGCATGGTCAAGACAGTCCAGGGTGGTGAAATCACGGTGGCCACCGCCAATGGCGTGATGGTCGACAATGCCAAAGTGAGCAAGACCGACATCGTTGCCGACAATGGCGTGATCCACGTCATCGACAGCGTCATCATGCCGAAGTGATCGACTGACGGCACGGCCGGGAAACCGCTCGTGTCGTCATCCGCCGTGAAGACGGCAAACAAGCGGTACGCTCGTCTCCCCGAACTCTGGACCGAGGCTCGCGCAGGTCTTTTCTGCAATGCGCCACTTGCTGACCGCCCTGGCCCTGACCGCTGCGCTGACCGCCTGCGGCAAGGCCGACAAGCCCTCCACCGCCGGCACGTCTGCCAGCGGCGAGCCGGTCACGCTGCTGCTCGCTCCGGAAGACCTGCTCACCGTTCGCAGCCAGTCAGCTCGCCAACGGCCCGGTGATCACCGGCTCGATCCAGCCGGCGCGCCGCGCCGACCTGCGCGCCGAAGTGGCCGTCGGTGGTGACGCAGGTGCTGAAGGAAAACGGCGAGCCGGTTCGCGCTGGCGAGCTGCTGATGCGGCTGGACGAAACCTCGTTGCGCGAAAGCCTGCAGTCGGCCGAGGCCGCCGCGCGCGCCGCCGCGCAGATCGCTCGAGCAGGCCGAGCGCCAGCTGGAGCGGCTGAAGACGCTTGCAGCAGCAGGGCATGGCCACCGCCGCAGGCGCTCGACGACGCCGCAGATCGCCGCAACAACGCCAGCAGCGACGCTGGTCGCCGCGCGATCGCGCGCGGTGGCGGCGCGCCAGCAACTGCAGCAGCACGCAGGTGCAGCGCGCCGTTCGACGGCTGGTCAGCGAGCGCAAGGCGTCGGTCGGCGACACCGCGCAGATCGGCAAGGAACTGGTCAAGGTGATCGACCCCGCGCAGCATGCGTTTCGAGGGTCTGGTCTCGGCCGATCGGCTCGACGAGCTGAAGATCGGCCAGTCGGTCAGCTTTCACATCAACGGCTTCGGCGACGGCGAGTTTCAACGGCACCGTGAAGCGCATCGATGCCAGCGGTCAATGCGACGACGCGCCAGGTCGCGGTGATCGTCGGCTTCGACGACGCGCGGCCGCGCGCCGCGGGTGGCCGGCCTGTTCGCCGAAGGCCGGATCGCCGGCAGCGGCGCCGAAGTGCCGACGGTGCCGGGCGATGCGCTGGTCAGCGCGTCGGCGAGAGCTGCTTCGGTCTGGCGCGTCGGCGAGCGGCAAGCTGCAGCAAGGTGGCGGTCAAGCTCGGCGAGCGCGATCCGCGCAGCGGCTCGTTTCCGGTGCTGCAGCGGCCTGCGTGCGGGCGATCGCATCCTGGCCCACCCCGGCAGTTCGCTGGTCGACGGCCAGGCGGTCGAGTTCGCTGCGCCAAGCGGCGAGCGCCGCCGGCGTCGAGCGCGGCCGTCGACGGCGATAGCTCGATCGGCGAGGCAGCCAGCGATGTTCCTCTCCAATTTCAGCGTCAAGCGGCCGGTCGCCGATGATCGTCATCATCATCGGCGCTGATGGCGCTGGGCTGCTCGCGCTTGTCGAAGCTGCGCGTCAACCAGATCCCCGACGTCGAGCAGCCGGTGCTGACCGTCAACATCCCCTACCCCGGCGCCTCGCCCGAGACGGTCGAGCGCGAAGTCGTCAACCGGATCGAAAAGGCGCTGCAGGGCATCTCCGGTGTCGACCAGCTTGCGCTCGACCGCCAGCGAAGGCAATGCCTCGCTGCGTGCTGTTCTTCAATTTCGACAAGAACATGGTCGATGCCGCCGACGAGGTGCGCAACGCCATCGCGTCGGTGCGCTACAAGCTGCCGATCGAGATCCGCGAGCCGATCCTGCAGCGGCTCGATCCGGCGGCGCAGCCGATCATGCAGCTTGCGCTGTCGTCGACTACGCTAGTCGCATGCCGCGATCTCGCGGCTGGCCGAAGACCAGCTGGCCGACCGCTTCCGCGGCATCGACGGCGTCGCCGACGGTCAACGTCAACGGCGCGCTGCAAGCGCGAGCTGTCGGTGCTGCTGCGCTCGCAGAAGCTGCGCGAGTACGAGGTCTCGGTGACCGAGGTGGTGGCCGCGCTGCGCGCGCAGAACACCACCGCGCCGGTCGGCAAGGTGCGCGGCGAGCTCGAAGACCAGAGCATCCGGCTGGTCGGCCGCATCGAGTCGCCGGCCGAGTTCGGCCAGATCGTCGTCAAGCGGCGCGGCAACGAGATGGTGCGCCTGGCGCAGGTCGCCGAGGTGCAGGACGGCTTCGCCGAACCGGTCAGCGTGTCGATGCGCAGCGGCCAGCCGAACGTCGGCCTGTCGATCACCCGCACGCGCGAGGCCAGCACCGTCAGCGTGGCCGACGAGGTCGCGCAAGCTGGTCGCCGAAATCGGCGCCGACGCTGCCGGCCGGCACCAGGCTCGAAATCACCCGCGACGGCGGCGAGGAGGCGCAGAACAGCCTCGACAACGTGATCCACGCGCTGGTCTTCGGCGCCGGCCTGACGATCTTCGTCGTCTACGTCTTCCTCAACTCGTGGCGCTCGACGCTGATCACCGCGCTGTCGCTGCCGACCTCGGTGATCGCCGCCTTCATCGCGGTCTGGCTGGCCGGCTTCACGCTCAATTTCATGAGCCTGCTCGGCCTGTCGCTGGCGATCGGCGTGCTGATCGACGACGCGATCGTGGTGCGCGAGAACATCGTGCGCCACATGGAGATGCGGCGAGGACCGCCGCACCGCGGCGCTCAACGGCACCGCCGAGATCGGCCTGGCGGTGGCCGCGACGACCTTCTCGATCGTCGCGGTGTTCATCCCGGTGGCCTTCATGCCGGGCGTCTCGGGCGAATGGTTCCGGCCGTTCGGCGTCACCGTGCGTGGCGTCGGTGCTGGTCAGCCTGTTCATCAGCTTCACGCTCGACCCGATGCTGTCGGCCTATCTGGGGCGACCCGCCGGGCCACCATGCTGCGCCGAAAGCGCGGCATCAGCCGCGTGCTCGGCCGCTTCAACGACTGGTTCGACCACCAGGCCGACCGCTACGGCCGCGTGATCGCCTGGGCGCTGCACCACCGGCGCTGGATGGCGCTGTTCGCGCTCGCCAGCCTGGTCGGCGCGCTGGCGCTGCAGGCGACGTTCGGCGGCTCGAGCTTCCTGCCGGCGTCGCGACGCCGGCACGCTGGCGATCGAGGTCCGCACGCCGCCGAGCAGCAGCCTCGAGTACGCGCGCCTGAAGGTCGAAGCGGCGGCCGCAGCTGGCGCGCACGCTGCCCGAGACGATGGCCACCAACAGCAGCGTCAACTCCGGGCGGCGGCCGCATCTATGTCGACATCGGCAAGAGCAACGCAAGCGCAAGCGCTCGGCGATCGAGATCGCCGGCCGACTTGCGCGCGCTGACCGCGCGGCTGGTCGGCGCCGAATACGTGGTGCTCGAGGACCTGAACAACGGCGCGCAGAAGCCGGTGCAGATCCGCTTCACCGGCCCCGACTCGCGCCAGCTGCTGGCGATCACCAACGCTTCATGGACCAGCTGCGCCAGGTGCCGGGCGCGGTCGACGTCGGCCTGTCGGAGCAGGATCCGCAGAACGAGCTGAAGATCGAACTCGACCGCGGCCTGGCCAATTCGCTGGGCATCTCGGCCAGCGACGCGGCGCAGGCGCTGCGCGTGGCGTTTGCCGGCGTCGAGGTCGGCGACTGGGTCGACCCGACCGGCGAGACGCGCGACGTGGCGGTGCGCCTGCACCCGGACGACCGCGTCGACGCCGGCAACATCGAGCGCCTGCCGATCGCCGTCGGCGGCAGCAACCAGCATGGTGCCGCTGGAGCAGATCGCGACCATCACGATGGGCCGGGGCCCGTCGCAGATCCAGCATTCCGACGGCAAGCGCACGATCTCGCGTGGCGGCCAACGCGCAGGGCCGCTCGCCGGGCGAAGTGACCGCCGACGCGATGAAGACTGGCCCGGGCGATGGACTACCCGCCGGGCTACGGCCTGCGAGCTGGCCGGCGCATCGCGGGACCAGCAGGAGGTGTTCACGCAACATGGCGATCGCGCTGGTCTCGGGCATCGGCCTGATGTACCTGATCCTGGTGATGCAGTTCGGCTCGTTCACCGCGCCGCTGGCGGTGATGCTGTCGCTGCCGCTGTCGCTGATCGGCGTGGTGCTGGCGCTGCTGCTGACCGGCGGCACGCTGAACCTGATGAGCCTGATCGGCGTCATCATGCTGATGGGGCTGGTGGCGAAGAACGCGATCCTGCTGCTCGACGCCGCGCGGGTGCGCGAAGCCGAAGGCATGGACCGCGAGGAGGCGCTGATGGCCGCCGGCCGCAAGCGCCTGCGGCCGATCCTGATGACGACCTTCGCGCTGGTCGCCGGCATGTTGCCGGTGGCCATCGGCGTCGGCGAAGGCGGCGAGTTCTACCGGCCGATGGCGGTGGCGATCATCGGCGGCGTGATCACCAGCACGCTGCTTGACGCTGCTGGTGATCCCGAGCTTCTACGACAGCATCGAGACCTCGCGCGACCGCGCGGTGGCCAAGTTCCACGCCCGTGACGCGCGAATGAACAGCCTGCTGGCGTTCGTTCTGACGTTGCTCGAAGCGCTGCTCACGTTGCTGGGCATCCGCAGCATCTGGCGGCTGCTGGTGCGCGGCGGTGGCCGCCTGCGCGGGCGCAAGGCGGCGCCGGCGTGATCAAGGCTTGCTGAACGACAAGCTCACCTCGCCGATGCGAACACCGAACTTGCTCATGTAGGCACGGTTCAGCACGGTTCGTTCGTCGATCTGGAACATCCAGTCGTCGAACTGCACCTCGTAGGTTTCACCCCGAATCGGCACCCGCAGCGTGTAGCGCCAGTTGAATGCCGGACCCTTCCGAACGGCCGCTCGCTTCGCCGACCACATCGGGTGCGGTGCCGCTCAGGCTGCCGTCGGCCCGCTTGCGAACTGTCCAGACTCGATTGCTGTCGTTCGCCGTCGTCATAGACGAACTGCTCGTCGAGGGTGCCGGTATCACCCTGCCAGGTGCCACGCATCTCGACCACAAAGCGGCGCAGCACCTTGCCGCCGCGTTCGCTGACCATGCCATGGGCAATCACTCGACCGTTGAAATAACGCTCGAAATCGAAGACCGGCGTCTGGCCGCGATGGTCGGCCAGCCGGGGGCCGGCGCAGCCGACCAGCACACCGGCGACGCCCAGCAGTGCAATACCACGCAACCAGCGGATGACGCGTTGTATCCGCGTGGCTTGTCTGTTCATGACCTGCTCCTGGGCAATGCGCGCCGCCGGCGGCAGCACAGATTTGACTTCAACGGTCACATTATGAACTGATGAGTCACACGCTGCAGGTTGTCTGTCGAATCGCCGCAGCCACTAACGCGTGACGCCTGCCAGCAGACTTTCGATGCGCCGTTCGATCATGGCCTTTTCCTGCGCATTGGTGGTCAGCGCGGCGGCGCGGGTCAGCTCGGCGCAGGCCTCGTCGATCCGGTTCAGGCGGACCAGCAGATCGCCACGCACGGCCGGCAACCATTGATAACGCTGCAGCAACGGGTGCTGATCGAGCTCATCCACCAAGGCCAGGCCGGCAGCCGGCCCTTGCCACATCGCCACCGCCACCGCCCGGTTCAATGCGATCACCGGCGATGGCGCCAATTCCAGCAGCGTCGAATAAAAACCGACGATGGCTGCCCAGTCGGTGTCGCCGATGGACGGTGCGCGGGCGTGGCAGGCGGCGATTTCAGCTTGCAGCCGATAGGGCCCGGGCGCCCCCCCGAGCGCATCGGCTCGTGCCAGCGCAGCCAGGCCACGGCGGATCAGCAGGCGATCCCAGCGGCCACGGTCCTGATCGGCCAGCAGCACCGGCCGGCCGTCGCGGGTCGATCGCGCGCCGCATTGCGCGAGGCCTGGATTTCCAGCAGGGCCACCAGGCCATGGGCTTCCGCATGCTGCGGCGCCAGTTCGGCCAGCATGCGGCCCAGGCGCAGCGCTTCGTCGCAAGTTCCGGGCGCATCCAGTCGATCACCACTGGTAGCGGTATAGCCTTCGTTGAAGATCAGATAGACCACTTCGAGCACCGGCGCGCAGGCGCTCGCCCAGGTCTTCGTCGGGCGGAATCTCGAACGGCACGCGGGCGTCGGCCAGGCTTCGCTTGGCGCGTACGATGCGCTGCGCGATCGTCGTCTCAGGCTGCAGAAATGCCCGCGCGATCTCCTGCGTCGTCAGGCCGCCGAGCAGCTTCAGGGTCAGCGCAACCCGCGCTTCCAGCGTCAGCACCGGGTGGCAGGCGGTGAACATCAGGCGCAACAGATCGTCGCCGATGCGGTCCTGCCGCGCCGCATCGAGCGCGTCGACAAAATCAGGCACGGTGGCCGCCTGCAACGCGATCTGGTCGTGTCCGATTTCCTCTTGATGCCTGGCCGACATGTTGCGGTGGCGCAGAAAGTCGAGCGCCTTGCGCTTGGCTGCAGCGGTCAGCCAGGCGCCGGGCTTGTCGGGAATTCCGTTCTTCGGCCAGTCCTGCAGTGCCGCCATCAGCGCATCCTGGGCCAGATCTTCTGCGCTGCCCAAGTCGCGGACCATCCGCATCACCACCGCAACGATCCGCGCCGACTCGATGCGCCAGACCGCCGAGATCGCCTGGTGAACGCCGGAGTACACGCGAGATCAGGCCGGCGGCGGCGGCGCGCTCGGCTCCATCCAGAACAGCTCCCACTGGTGACCGTCGAGATCGGCAAAACCATGCTGGTACATGAAGCCATGATCGTGCGGCTCGTTGGGCGTGGTGGCGCCGGCGGCGACCGCTTTGCCAACCAGATCGTCGACCTCCTCCCGGCTGTCGCACGACAAGGCGATCAACACCTCGGTGGCCTTGCGTGCATCGGCGATCGGCAGCTTGGTAAAGGTCCGGAAAAACGGCTCGACCAGCAGCATCGCGTGGATGGTGTCGCTGACGACCATGCAAGCGCCTTGCTCGTTGCTGAATTGCGGGTTGAAGTGAAAGCCCATGGCCTTGAAAAAAACCTGCGCGCGTGCCAGGTCGGCGACCGGCAGGTTGACAAAAATCTGTCTGATCATCGTGGTGCTCCGGTTGTCGGGGCGGTTCAGCCGGCTTGCCCGGGTTGATCCATGGCGCGGAAACGATCGGCTGACGGGCTGGGTGCAAAGTCGTCCATCTCATAGAGTTGGCGCACTTCGATCATCGCTTCGCGGCCCTCGCCGGCCGGGTTCGGAAAACGCCGGCTCCATTCGAGCGCCTCTTCACGCGATCGAACCTGGATCAAGGTATAGCCCGCGATCAACTCCTTGGCTTCGGCAAACGGGCCATCGATCAGCCGGCTGCCGCTGGGGCCGTAACACATCCGCCAGCCATTTCGACTCGGCTGCAACCCCGCCGCGTCGAGCAGCACGCCAGCCCTGACAAGCTCTTCGTTGTAGGCCGCCATCGCAGCAAACAGGGCTTCGTCGGGCGTGACCGGGATCGTTTCGGCTTCGAATTCGGGCATCGATTTGACGATGATCATGAATCGCATGGAATTCCTCGGGTGGTTGACAGCAGCCAGGCCCGCCGTGCTGCCGATGATGGGTTGTCAGAACCACGACGATCAGAATCCATCGTTTTCGACACCGGAGCCGTTGCAGCGTTGCAAAAAAGCGCAACTGCCGTTGCAGCTTCTACCCTTGTTCAAGCGCGGCGCGGCTGTCGTCGAAACACGGGCCCACCGCGCGTACCTCGACGGTTGCCCATTGGGCAGCCGGACATTCCTGCGCGATGGCCACGGCCTGTTCCATGGTTTCGCAGTCGAGCAGGAAAAAGCCACCGACCATTTCCTTGGCTTCGGCAAACGGTCCGTCGAGCAGCCGAACCTTGCCTTTTTCATGGTGGACGCGCACCGCATTTGCGGTTGACGACAACGACTCGACCGCTTTCAGCTGACCTCTGGCCTGCAGAGATTCACCGAACCGCTGCATGTCCCGGTAGGCGGCCTGCCCTTCGGCCAAGCTGCGCTCGGCCCGCTGGCCTACCGGTTCGACGATCAGCAGCAGGTATGACATGGCGGCCTTGAATGATTGCAAATGAGCGCACAGATCATACAGAGACCAACCCGCCGCAGGTCACCCGCGGTTCCCGATCCGGCTCGATCCGGACCCTTTTCGATCAGGCCGCAATCCCCATCGGATGAGCAACCGGCAGCGGCACGAAGCTTCGCGGCGTGGCGCAGTGGCTCCAGTCTTGCAGCAGCTGCTGCAACTGGCTCAAGCGCATTGGTTTGGCAACCAGATAGCCCTGGATCTGCTCGCAGCCGGCCTGCCGCAGCACATCGAGCTGCTCATGGTCTTCCACACCTTCGGCAACAGTGCCCATGCCGAGCGAGCCCGCCATGTCGACGATCGAGCGGACCAGCGCCCGGGCGTCGTCGCGGGCCATGATTTCCAGCACGAAGGCACGGTCGATTTTCAGCACGTCAAATGGAAACCGCAGCAAATAGGCCAGCGATGAAAACCCGGTGCCGAAATCGTCGAGCGAAATGCTGACACCCAGTTCACGCAAGCCGTGCAGGTTGGCGAGTGCAACGGGCGCGGCGTCCATGAACAGCGATTCGGTGATTTCGATCTTCAGCCGTGCAGCCGGCAATCCCGAGCGCGCAAGTGCACCACGCACCACGTCGACGAAATCGTCCTGCATCAATTGCGCGGTCGATGCGTTGACCGATACCGCAATCGAGGCCGGCAGGCCGGCCCCGCCCAGACACGCCTGTTCGAGCACCCAGGCACCGATGACATTGATCTGCCCGGATTCTTCGGCCAGCGAGATGAATTCGGCTGGCGAGACATTGCCGAGCTGCGGATGCTGCCAACGGATCAGGACTTCAGCGCCCGCGAGCTGCCAACTCCCGATATGCAACTGCGGCTGCCAGGCCAGCGACAGCTCATCACGCTCGAGCGCACCGCGAAGTTGCTGCGCAATGCTGACACGGCGTCGGTGCCGCTCGCCGATCTGCGGAGCGAACAGTTCACAGCGCCCACGCCCGCGCTCCTTTGCCTCGTACAGCGCCAGATCGGCATTGACCAGCAACTCGTCGAGACCCTGGCCATGCATCGGCGCCAAGGCCATGCCCGCACTGACGCTGAGCGGCACCACGTGGCCCAGCGCCTGGAACGGTTGGCCGAGCGCATGCACCAGCCGACGCGCCATCGACGCCGCCTGCTCGCTGCCATCGACCAGATCGATGACAACAGCAAACTCGTCGCCGCCCACGCGAGCCACCAGATCGGCCTCACGCAAACTGCTTTTCAAGCGGCGCGCCACCTCGACCAGGACGGCGTCGCCCATCGAATGCCCCAATGCATCGTTGATCGCCTTGAAATGATCGATATCGAGACAGATCAGTGCAAATGCACAGGCCGATTCGGGCAGCCCTCTGACCTCGTCGATCGCCCGGCCCAGATGTTCGTGAAGTTGCAGCCGGTTGGCCAGGCCGGTCAACGAATCCGAATGCGCCTGGTACTCCAGTTTCGCACGTGACTGCCGTGCCAGCGTCACATCGGCGACCACACCACGCCAGCCATCGATGCGACCAGCCGAATCGAACAACGGCTTGGCGGTCAGCGACCACCAGCGAGCACCGCTGACGGTTTGCACCGGCAGCGTCAGATCACGAAATGGGCGTCCGGCGTCGATTTTTGCGGCCAGCCGGTTGACACATGCTCCTGGCTCGCCGACCGGCAGGTGGCGGAGCATGGCTTCGATCAGGCCGCTGTCCCGCAGGTGCATCTCGCTGGTGGCCAAAGCGTCGACCAGACGAGCCGAGATGCGCGTAAAACGGCCATCGCGGCCGATCTCCCACAACAGATCGGCCGAATGTTCCTCGAAATCACGCAGCAGCAGCTCGACCAGCTCGCTCTGGCGTTCGGCATCGCGCTCCGAAACCAGCCGCGCTGTATAAATTCGCGCCGTCGTCAGCACGCACATGCACAGCAGCAGGCCGTACAACAGCGTCATCACCATCAGATCGAGGTGATTGGCACCGCCCGCCCGCACCAGACCGAGCACCGAGCCGGCTACCATGATCATCAAATACGAACAAGCTGCCTGCGGCACCGAAGCCAGCGAAAACGCGCCGCCGCACATCATGCCCACCATCAGCGTGGCCAGCAGCATCTGCAGCCGCGGCGGAATATCGGGTAACCAGGCGATGCAGGCAGCCGCCCACAAGAGGGCAAAAAACGAGGCGCCACGAATCGTGTGGCGGATCGCTTTCGGTGACGCCGTTGCACGAGGTCGCTGAAAATGAACCCACCAATTGCTGAATGCCGCTGCACAGGCGAGCAGCAGGATGGCCAGCCACGGCAGCAAGGCGGCCGGCTCGACAAAGCCACGCAATGACAGTGCCAGCAGCGCTCCGCCGGCCAGATTGCCAAACATCACGAAGGGGGTCAACCGACCCATCGACGACATGTGGCGAGCACGGATCTCCGCCGAATCGGCATCGACTGAGCGGTAGACGTGGAACTCCTGACGCCAACGCCGGGCAAGTTCCCGCCAACACAGGGACAAGGAGATACTGCTCATGAATCCGGGCGCCTGCTGGTTCAATCAAACCGACAGACACATCGTGGGAAAGGGACTGATAGGGGTTATCGGCGCCGACCGCTCGACCTTGAGCCAACACCGGCCTACCCCACCCATCCGTTGCGCAAGGCAACGCCGCTCCGATGTCGGATCGCCAGCCCGCGATCAGTGCGGGTCTATGAAAGCTGCGCATCTACGCCCAGCAAAAAAATGGCCGCTGGACACGATCATCATTGCCCAGCCCGGAGCAGCCCGGCTGCCTTCTTCCCCGCATCAAACTCGGCCCGTCGACGTTCGATTTCATCAGTCGGCAGGCGCTCAATGTTGCAGTAGTCGAGTTTCCAGTCCGCATCGGCCGCCCAACGCAACGGGGATTGGACCGTGGTGCGTGCCGCGGGTGCCGATTCCAGGAGCTGCAGGGCCAGTGCCAACGTCAAATCCTGCGATACCGGATCGTTCGGTCGACCGGCGGCATTGCCGAGCGGGAAATCTGAAAACAGCAGGCGCGGCACACCGACCCACTCGACGATGTCCTTCGCGCAACCCATCACCACGGTGGCGATGCCCGCGGTTTCCAGCAAACGGGCGACCAGGCTCACGCTCTGGTGACAAACCGGGCAGTTGGGCACCAGCAGCACGGCGTCCACGCCATCGTCCTGGCAGCGCTCGACCAGTTGCGGGCCGTCGATCTGCACGGTCGCACGGTGGCTGCGGTTGGTTGGCGCGCCGTGCAATCGTGCAGCCAGCTGGCCGACCTGCCCATTCACGGCCGCCCGGCGCAACGCCGGCAGCGGCAGCCAGGATCCGGGGTCGATGGCCGTGGTGTGCTGGCGGTCGATCGCCACGTGGGAGATTCGCAGGTCGTGGTCGATCGCCGTGTCTGCCGAATAGACCTGGTAGAACTTGGCGCGGGCGTTGTACGGTGCGCCCGGTCCTTGATCGCCGTTTTCGGCCCGATACGGCGCGGCGGTGGTGATCAGGCCGACGCGGCACTGCGCAACCGGCTTGCGCAACTGCTGGAACGGGACTTCGGCGTAGTGCGCCCATTCATAACTTGCGCCGTAGCCCAGCGCGGCATACCACTCGCGGGTTCGCTGCATGTAGGCGATCGGCGAATCATGTGCCGGCGCAAAGCCGAAGCCTGCGGCGCGATCCACGGTCGCGGGTTTGTCGGGAGCAGCGGTCATGACGTTTCGGTTCTGCGCGCTGGCGCCACTCAAGCCTGTGCCGCGCCAAGGCAATCGATGGAAGCGCCAAATCAAGCGGCATTGACCTGGTCCCCCACGGCTCGCGGGACCTAGCTTGGCCTTATTGTGACCCGGCCGACATCGATCGCTTATGCAAGTTGTGCAACTGCTCGCGCAGCATCGCCGCCTCGTTCAACGGTCGAACAGTTGATTGCGAGCTGCCAGTGTGATCGCCGCGATGCAGGGATGGGTGATGCGGCGTTCGACTGAAATCGCATAGAACTCCTCGATCAGCTCTTCGGTGCGGCCTACCAGGCGCACCCCGTATTGCGCCGCCGTTTCGGATTCGAGCACCGTAGGCGCCATGAAAACCCCACGGCCTTCGCCACCGAATGCCTTCAGCAACGCGGCATCATCGAATTCGCCGATCGCCTGCGGCCTGAGCTTGTGGGTGGCAAGCCAGAAATCGAAGCGCCGCCGCATTGCTGAAACCGAGCCTTGCAGCAACATCGGCGCGCCGTCCAAACATTGTGGAAAGGCGCCGACCAACGATCGTTTCAGCGACGGACTGGCAAAAAAACTCATGGCCGTCGAACCCAGCAGGTGGTTGTAGGCGCGCACACTGAACTCTCGGCCGATCGGCTCGTCTGCCAGAACCAGATCGAGCCGGTGCACCGCCAATTGGCCGAGCAGATCCTGAAATTTGCCTTCGTGGCAGATCAGGTGCACCGGCTCATCCATGGCAAGTGCCGGCTCGAGCAACCGATAGGCGATCTCTTTCGGTACCGAATCGGCGATACCGACCCGAAAATCGAGCGGCCGGCCACTCGCGCCGGAACGCCCGACATGGGCTTCGAGTTCAGCGCCGAGCGCGAAGATCTGATCCGCATAGCCGAGCGCCATCCGCCCCTCGTCAGTCAGCTCGAGCCCCCGCCCGGCCTTGCGGAACAGTGCGCAACCGAGCCGTTGCTCGAGCAACTTGATCTGGCCCGACAGCGTCTGCGGGGAAATGTGCAACTGCTCGCCGGCGCGAACGATGCCACCCGCCTTGGCAGCGGCCCAGAAATAGTGCAGGTGCTTGAAATTCATGACATCAGCCGATTATTCGATATTCTCGAATCTTAGCGAGAACAAAATCGAATTTACGCGAAGCGACATTGACACTATCGTCCGGTCTTACCTCAATACGGCTGCGTCACCCCATGGAACTTCTGCTCGACCCCAATGTCTGGATCGCATTCGCGATGCTCACGGCACTCGAAATCGTTCTCGGCATCGACAACATCATCTTCATCTCGATCCTGGTCAGTCGGCTGCCGGCCGAGCAACGGGATATGGCTCGCCGTCTCGGCCTTGGCTTTGCCATGCTGACCCGGATCGCTCTGCTGCTGTCGCTGAGCTGGGTGATGGGCCTGACCGATAACCTGTTCAGCGTGTTCAAACAGGACATCAGCGGCCGCGACCTGGTCTTGCTGCTCGGCGGCATCTTCCTGTTGTACAAGGCATCGCACGAGATCTTCATCGAAGTCGAGGCCAAGGAGCACGGTTCGGTCGATGCGGCTGCCTCGTCGACCGAAGCCGCGCGCAAAGGGATCTTCTGGGGCGTGATCGGCCAGATCGCCATCCTGGATATCGTCTTTTCGCTCGACTCGGTGATCACCGCGGTGGGGATGGTCGACCAGATCAGTGTGATGGTTGCCGCAGTCATCATGGCGGTCGGCGTGATGCTGTTTGCGGCCAAGCCGATCGGCGAATTTGTCGAGCGGCATCCATCGGTCAAGGTGCTTGCACTGGCGTTCCTGGTGATGGTGGGCATGGCGCTGACGGCCGAAGCCTTCGATGTCCATGTACCGAAGGGCTACATCTATGCGTCGATGGCCTTTTCGTTGCTCGTCGAGGCGCTGAACCTGCGATCGCGTGCCAAGCGGCGCGCGCTTGAAGACTCGACCGCCGCCTGAAAATGTTCAACGATGCGGATTTATCGGATCCATCATTCGAGACATTCGCATTTACTCGAACCGTCGATAGCCCTAGATTCGTCCTCATCAACCTCTTCCTGAAAGGGATACGACCATGAACAACGTTCAGCCATTCGGCAACGGCACCTTCAATCCGGCAGGCTCGGGCCTGGCGGTCCACGAGCGCAACCGCGTGCTGCGCAATACCTATTGGCTGCTCGCCTTGTCGATGGTGCCGACGGTGTTGGGCGCCTGGATCGGGGTGACCACCGGGATCGCCAGCATGATGTCGCCGGGCATCGGGCTGGTTGTCTTCCTGGGCGGCGCATTCGGCTTCATGTTTGCGATCGAAAAGACGAAAAACTCGGCAGCCGGCGTGCCGATGTTGCTGGCCTTCACGTTCTTCATGGGCATCATGTTGTCGCGGTTGGTGGGTTCGGTACTCGGCTTGTCGAACGGCGCCAGCCTGATCATGATGGCCTTCGCCGGAACGGCAACCATCTTCCTGGGCATGGCATCGCTGTCGACCATCATCAAGCGCGACCTCAGCTCGATGGGCAAATTTCTGTTCATCGGCGCAATCATGCTGCTGGTGGCCGGGGTTGCCAACTTCTTCATCCAGTCGAGTGCATTGATGATCACCGTGGCGGTGCTGGCAATCGGCATCTTCTCGGCCTTCATCCTGTACGACCTGAAGCGGGTCAAGGATGGCCAGGAAACCAACTACATCACAGCCACGCTGGGCGTCTACCTGAGTCTCTACAACGTGTTCCAGTCGCTGCTGATGCTGTTCGGCATCATGGGCGGCCGCGACGAGTGAGCCCAATGTCGGCCGGTCTGATCCGGCCCTGACGAAGCGCCCGCGATGCCTTGCATCGACGGGCGCTTTTTTTTGCAGGCCGTGCTTGCTGGACGGCCGAACAATCGGTTCACGACCGAGAGCGCACCGGGATGCCGGAACGCCCCACGCCCTGCAACGAACTCGGTTCCGCGGGCCGTCAGCGGGTGGTCGGCCGAACTGGCTTGGCTTGGTGTTAGGCGACCACCTCGTTGGTGCGGGTCGAGGACGGCGGGTGGTCGGTGGCCGCAAGCAAGAGGGGAGCCGCCGGGAGGCGGCGGAGGACATGGAGGACACCGGCCGCCGGCCGTCCTCGACCTTATCGACCCGCCGACCGAATACAGGGCATCGCTGGCACAGGCCTTGCGCGTCGTTGAGCAGCCACCGACACCCGCATGTCATTCAACCCCACGTCGATCGCACAGGATCCCGAGCGCCCCCGGCTACTGCCCGAGGCGCTGGCTGCCAACGCACGGCATGGCGACGCCTGGTCGCGGCAATTGACCATGCTGCTCGAATCGACGGGCGAGGGCATCTTCGGCATCGACAACGACGGGCGCTGCACGTTCGTCAATCGTGCGGCCTCCGAAATGCTCGGCCACCGCACCGAATCGGTGCTTGGCCAAAACATGCACCATCTGATCCACCACACCCACGCCGACGGTTCGCATTATCCGGAAGCCGAGTGTCCGATCTTCAATGCTTTCCGCCAGGGCTTGCCGTGCCGGATCGACAGCGAGGTGCTGTGGCGTGCCGACGGCAGCGCCTTCCCGGCTGAATACTCGTCGTATCCGATCGTCCACGATGGCGTGGTGCAGGGCGCGGTGGTGACGCTGCTCGACATCACCGAGCGCAAGCGCAACGAGGTCTTGTTGCAGCAGGCGCGCGAGGAATTGGAGCAGCGCGTCGACGAGCGCACGGCGGAGTTGTCCAACGCACTCGGGCAGCTGCGGGAACTGTCAGCACACCTTGATACGGTGCGCGAAGAGGAACGCACCCGCATCGCCCGCGAGATCCACGACGAGTTGGGCTCGCTGCTGGTGGCGCTGAAGATGGACGTCAACTGGCTGGCTGCGCGTGTCAACGGGCGCGCCGAGCTGAGCGACAAGTGCCGGGGCATGGGGCGGTTGATCGATACCGCGGTCGACAACGTCGGGCGGATCATGACCGATCTTCGGCCGAGCATCCTGGATCACCAGGGGCTGTGGGCTGCGCTCGAATGGCAGGCCCAGGAGTTCATCGATACTGCCGAACTGAAGCACGATCTGAGGGTGCACGTCTGCGCTGGCGTCACGGTGCCGGCCGGGGTGCTGGGCGAGCGCTGGGCGATCGCCGTGTTCCGCATCTTCCAGGAGATGCTCAGCAACGTGGCGCGCCACGCGCAGGCCACCACGGTGCGCATCCGGCTGTATGTCGACGGCCCTCAGGCACCGGTGCTTTATCTCGATGTTCGCGACGACGGCATCGGCGCGGTGCCGGCGGCGCTCGGTGACCGACGCAGGCACGGCGTGATGGGCATGCGCGAACGTGCAGCGCATTTCGGCGGCACGCTGCTCATCCGCAGCGCGCCGGGCCATGGCACCCGCGTGCAATTGACGATGCCGCTGCCGACGGCGGCAACCGCCTCCGGTCACTGCCCGGAAACGCCATGATCCGTGTGCTGATCTGCGACGATCATTTCATCGTCCGCCAGGGCATCCGCCAGGTGCTCGCCGATGCCCCTGACATCATGCTCGCCGCCGAGGCCGAGAACGGCCCCGAAGCGATGCGTGTGGTGCGTGGGCAGGCGGCAAGCGCAACGGCGATCAACGTGGTGCTGATGGACATCGCGATGCCCCACCGCGACGGGCTCGATGTCCTTCGCCAGTTGCGCAGCGAGTTCCCGAGGCTGCCAGTGCTGATGCTCAGCACTTATCCCGACAAGCAGTACGCCGTGCGCAGCATGAAGCTCGGTGCATCGGGCTATCTGAACAAGAGTGCGGACAGCGAGCAGATGACCAGTGCGATCCGCAAGGTGGTCACCGGCGGGCTGTTCGTGACGCCGTCGGTGGCCGAGCAACTCGCCACTGCGCTGGTGGCCGGACGCGCCTACGCCAGCGGATCGGACGGTGGCCACGAGGCTTTGTCGCGGCGCGAATACCAGGTCTTCCGCTTGCTCGCCGGCGGACGCAGTGTCGGCGAAATTGCCGACGAGCTGTCGCTGTCGCCGAACACCGTCAGCACCTACCGCGCGCGGATCCTCGAGAAAACCGGCGCGCGCAACGATGTCGAGCTGGCCTTGTATGCGGTGCGCGCCGATTTGCTGCCGATCTGATTTCACAGGCCGCCCGCGTTTGTAGTGCTGCAACTACACGCCAAAGCCGGCTGGATCGATGGCGCGGCCGCCGGCATTTGAATAGTCTCTCATTCACCCCAGGAGCCCAAGATGTCCGACCCCAACCGATTCAATCCATTCGACGTCGACCGTCCGCTGATGATGCGTTGCGGCTGTGGTGGCGATCATGGCGCCGAACACCACGACTCCCAGGTGCCGCGACAGCCGCGACACCACTCGGCGCAAGCCTACTCACGCGACTTCATCGAGGCGACGCTGGTCAAGGCGCTGCTGCCGAGCGAGCGCCTTGCGGCGCCGCTTCCTGCAGGCCGTGGGCGCAAGCACGGCGCGCGCTGCCATCGCATCGCTGCTGCCGACTCGGTGCCCTGCGAGGCGATGGCGCAGGAAGGCGGCAAGGGCGCTGAGCGCTTGAGCGTCGGATCTGAAAGTCGGCTTCATCGCGATCACCTGCGCGACGCCACTGATCATGGCCGACCCGCTCGGCTTCTATCAAGAAGGAAGGCCTGAACGTCCAGCTCAACAAGACGGCCGGCTGGGCGCTGATCCGCGACAAGATGCTCAACAAGGAGTACGAGGCCTCGCACTTCCTGTCGCCGATGCCGCTGGCGATCAGCATGGGCGCCGGCTCGGTGGCGCAGCCGATGCGCGTGGCCACGGTGCAGAACATCAACGGCCAGGCGATCACGCTGGCCAACAAGCACAAGAACAACCGCGATCCGAAGGGCTGGAAGGGTTTCAAGTTCGCGGTGCCGTTCGAATATTCGATGCACAACTTCCTGCTGCGCTATTACCTGGCCGAAGCGGGCGGGCTGAATCCCGATACCGACGTGCAGATCCGCGTCGTGCCGCCGCCCGAGATGGTGGCCAACCTGCGCGCCGGCAATATCGACGGCTACCTCGGGCCCGATCCGTTCAACCAGCGCGCGGTCTACGACGAGGTCGGCTTCATCCACATCCTGTCGAAGGAAATCTGGGACGGCCACCCATGCTGCGCCTTCGGCGTCAGCGAGGCCTTCATCCAGCAGAACCCGAACACCTTCGCCGCGTTGTACCGCGCGGTGCTCAATGCCGCCGACGATGGCGCGCGATCCGAAGAACCGCGAACTGATCGCCAAGGTGATCAGCCCGACCCAGTACCTGAACCAACCCGAGACGGTGGTCGCGCAGGTGCTGACCGGCAAGTTCGCCGACGGCCTGGGCAACATCAGGACGGTGCCGGACCGCGCCGATTTCGATCCGGTGCCGTGGCAGAGCATGGCGGTGTGGATGCTGACGCAGATGAAGCGCTGGGGCTACATCAAGGGCGACGTCAATTACAAGCAGATCGCCGAGCAGGTCTTTCTGCTGACCGACGCGAAGAAGCAGATGAAGGCGCTCGGTCAGAAGGTGCCCGATGGCGCCTATCGCAAGTACATGGTGATGGGCAAGGAGTTCGACCCGGCCAAGGCCGAAGCCTACGCCAGCAGTTTCGCGATCAGCAAGGCACCTGCCTGATGAGTCCCCCCGGAGCGCCTTCGGCGCACCCCCCAGGGGGCGCCGCCAGTGGACCGGCAAAGCCGGATCCACGGCGGCCGCTCGATCGCAGGCGCAGGCTCGTTTGAAGCGGCTGGACCATTGAGCAGGAGCTGAAAGCCTTGAATGCACAACGAAAGCTGACGCTGCAGTCCGGCATGCCTGTCGGCACTGCTGCTGCTCGTGATGCTGGCGATCTGGCATCTGGCGACGCTGCCGACCGCGGGAAGCAGCGCCACGCTGACGCCTGAGCAGATCGAGTACCAGAAGCTGCTTGGCAAGGATCCGGGACGAGACCAAGAACGCGCGGTTTTCCGACCCTCGCGCAGATGGGCACCGCGGTTGCCAAACACCTGGGCAGCCCGTTCTACGACCACGGCCCGAACGACCGCGGCATCGGCATCCAGCTCGGCCATTCGCTGCTGCGGGTTGCGCTGGGCTTCAGCCTGGCTGCGCTTGCTGGCGATTCCACTCGGTTTCGTGATCGGCATGAGCCCGCTGATCTATCGCGCGCTCGATCCCTTCATCCAGCTGCTCAAACCGATCTCGCCGCTGGCCTGGATGCCGATCGCGCTGTACACGATCAAGGACTCGTCGATCTCCGGCATCTTCGTGATCTTCATCTGCTCGGTCTGGCCGATGCTGATCAACACCGCGTTCGGCGTCGCGAGTGTGCGGCGCGAGTGGCTGAACGTTGCGCGCACGCTGGAGGTCTCGCCGCTGCGCAAGGCCTTCGAGGTGATCCTGCCGGCCGCCGCGCCGACCATCCTGACCGGCATGCGCATCAGCATGAGCATCGCCTGGCTGGTGATCGTCGCGGCCGAGATGCTGGTCGGCGGCACCGGCATCGGCTACTTCGTCTGGAACGAATGGAACAACCTGAGCCTGCCGAACGTGATCTTCGCGATCCTGATGATCGGCGTGGTCGGGATGCTGCTCGATCTGATGTTCTCCCGACTGCAGAAGCTGGTGACCTATGCAGATTGATCCCCCCCGGAGCGGCTTCGCCGCATCCCCCCACGGGGGCTCCGCCGTCGGACCGGCAAAGCCGGATCCGCGGCTCCCGCTTGATGGATCGACGCCGTCTGCAACGTCGAGCGTTCCGGCAAATTCATTTCTGAAAATCGAGAGCCTGGCCAAGGTTTTTCCCGGAACGTCCGAGCCGGTGTTCGACAGCGTCAACTTCGGTATCGACCAGGGCGAATTCGTCTGCATCATCGGCCACAGCGGCTGCGGCAAGACGACGATCCTGAACGTGCTGGCGGGGCTGGAGTCGGCCAGCAGCGGTCATGTCTTCATGGACAACCGCGAGATCGCCGGCCCGAGCCTGGAACGCGGCGTGGTGTTCCAGGGCCACGCGCTGATGCCGTGGCTGACGGTGCGCCGCAACATCGCGTTCGCGGTGCGCAGCAAGTGGCCCGACTGGTCGTCGAAACAGGTCGACGAACACGTCGAGCGTCATGTCGCGATGGTCGGCCTGTCCGCGGCGATCGACAAGAAACCGGCGGCGCTGTCGGGCGGCATGAAACAGCGTGTCGGCATCGCTCGTGCCTTTGCGATCCAGCCGCGCATGTTGCTGCTCGACGAGCCCTTCGGCGCGCTCGACGCGCTTGACTCGCGGCACCATCCAGGACGAATTGCTGCGCATCTGCGCCGAGACGCACCAGACGGTGTTCATGATCACCCACGATGTCGACGAGGCGATCCTGCTGGCCGACCGCATCCTGCTGATGAGCAACGGCCCGCAGGCGCGCGTGGCCGAGATCGTTCGCAACACCATGTCGCGTGACCGCCAACGCGCCACGCTGCACCACGATCCGCAGTACTACCGGATCCGCAACCACCTGGTCGATTTTCTGGTGGCGCGCAGCAAGGAGCTTGTCGCACGGCCGCGCGCCGGCGCAGCCGCTGGAAGTCAGCCCTGGGCTCGAACCGAGCCCGCCACCCCACCACCCCATTCCGTCCAACCCGTCCCGCTGAGGAGAATTGCATGAGCCGTCTGGAAGTCACCGAAAAGATCATCGCCGCCAAGGTCAGCCAGGGGCTGAAATGGTCGGACATCGCCGAGAAGGTCGGTCTGAGCAAGGAGTGGGTCACCGCAGCCTGTCTCGGCCAGATGCAGCTCAATGCCGAACAGGCGGGGGTTGTCGCCAGCATCTTCGGGCTCAGCGATGTCGAGAAAAAGTGGCTGATGGTCGTGCCGTACAAGGGCAGCCTGCCGACCGCCGTCCCGACCGATCCGCTGATCTACCGCTTCTACGAACTGGTCAGCGTTTACGGCACCACCTTCAAGGAACTGATCCACGAGGAATTCGGCGACGGCATCATGTCGGCGATCGATTTCAGGATGGATTTGAAGCGCGAAGCGAACGCGATGGGAGACCGCGTCGCCGATCACGATGTCGGGCAAGTTCCTGCCCTACAAGAGCTATTGAACGACCCTCCCCCCCGGAGCGGCTTCGCCGCCTCCCCCCAGGGGGCTCCGCCATCGGACCGGCAGAGCCGGATCCTCGGCTCCCGCTCGATTTCCACACGCCAGGGCACACCATTTTTCCCGGCGGGTTCAAACCAGCAGCCAGTGCCCCGACACGAGCGCTCGGCACAGGCATCACCGTATTCCCATCAGGAGTTGACATGACATCGAGCAGTACCCGCAGAACCGCGTTGAAGGTCGGCCTGGCCGGCGCATTGACGGCGCCGGCCATCGTCCGTGCGCAATCGTCCGCCACCTTCAACTGGAAGATGACCAGCTTCTACGGCAAGGGGTCGCCGTTCTACATGGACGGGCCGGGCAGCGCGACCGACCTGGCCAAGCGCATCGAGGCGATGTCGGGCGGCCGCCTGAAGATCCAGGTCTTCGGCGCCGGCGAGCTGATCCCGGCGCTCGAAGGCTTCGACGCCGTGCGCGCCGGCACCGTCGAGATGAACCACGCCAACAGCTATTTCTGGACCGGCAAGACCGCCGCCGCGCAGTACTTCACGCGCCGTGCCGTTCGGCCTGAACTTCCAGGGCATCAACGGCTGGCTCTACGACGGCGGCGGCCAGGCGCTGTGGAACGAGGTCTATGCGCCGCTTCAACATGGTGCCATGCCGTGCGGCAACACCGGCGTGCAGATGACCGGCTGGTTCAAGAAGGAGATCAAGACGGTCGACGATCTCAAGGGCCTGAAGATGCGCATCCCCGGGCTGGCCGGCAAGGTCTACGCGGCGCTCGGCGTCGACGTCAAGCTGCTGCCCGGCGGCGAGATCTTCCCGGCGCTGGAGCGCGGCGTGATCGACGCGGCCGAATTCGTCGGCCCGTTCCAGGACCGCCAGCTCGGCCTGCACAAGGCCGCCAAGTACTACTACACCACCGGCTGGCACGAGACCGCGACCGTCAGCGAGCTGATCATCAACAAGGCCGCATGGGACAAGCTGCCGAAGGACCTGCAGGCGGTCGTCGAGAACGCCGCGGCGGCCTGCAACGTCATCAGCGAAGGCTGGTGCCAGCGCAACAACGCCGAGGCGATGGAAGACCTGGTCAAGAACCAGGGCGTGATCGCCCAGCCGCTGCCCGACGACGTCGTCAAGAAGCTGCGCGAGGTCACCAAGAAGGTGCTCGCCGAAGCCGCTGCCAAGGATCCGGTGACCAAGAAGGTCCACGACTCCTACATGGCCTACATGAAGAAGTACGCGGCCTGGTCGGACTACAGCGAAGGCCCGTACCACGACAAGATCCTCAAGGGCTGAGCGCGTGAACCCAATCGACACCGGCAGCGCAACGGCTGCCGGCGGCTTCGACGCGGGCATCGACCGGTCGGTCGAGCGCATCGGCCAGCGCCGCGTCGTGGCTGACGCTGGCGATCGCTGCGCTGATGGCGGTCAACGTGCTGCTGCGCTACGGCTTCAGCATCGGCTCGGTCTGGGCGCAGGAGCTCGAATGGCACCTGCTGGCGCCGCTGTGCTGTTCGGCATGTCCTACGCGCTGCAATCAGCGGCGAGCACGTGCGCGTCGACGTGCTCTACGCCCGTTACTCGCCGCGCGGTCAGGCGGCGGTCGACCTGCTCTCGGCGCTGCTGGCGATGGCGATCGGCGTGCTCGTGATCCGCTTTCGATCAGCTACGTCGGCCAGTCGTAGAGCATCGGCGAGATCTCCGCCGACCCGGGCGGGCTGCGCTACCGCTGGCTGCTGAAGGCGCTGATCCCGCTCGGCTTCGCGCTGTTCGCGCTGCAGGCCGCCGCGCAAGGCGTCGCCGCGCGCGCGGCGCTGCCGGAGCCGCGCGATGAGCCTTCAGCGAATGGCTGGCGATCGGCCTGCTGGTCGGCTTCTTCGTGCTGCTGATGGCCGGCATGCCGGTCGGCATCACGCTGGCGACCAGCCGGCTTCGTGTTCGGCTTCATCGGCTTCGGCGAGACGCTGTTCGACCTGCTGCCGGCGCGCATCTACGGCGTCGTCGCCAACTACCAGTGGCTCGCCATCCCGCTGTTCGTCTTCATGGGCGTGATGCTGGAGAAGTCGCGGCTCGCCGAAGACCTGATGGACGTCATCGGCCACCTCGCCGGCGGCCTGCGCGGCGGCATGGGCTCGGCATCATCGGCGTCGGCGTGCTGATGGGCGCGACCACCGGCATCGTCGGCGCCACCGTCGTCACGCTCGGCCTGCTGACGCTGCCGACGCTGCTGCGCCGCGGCTACGACCAGGCGCTCGCCTGCGGCGCGATCTGCGCCTCGGGCACGCTCGGCCAGATCATCCCGCCGAGCCTGATCCTGATCCTGCTCGCCGACATCATGCAACTGTCGGTCGGCACGCTGTTCGCCGCCGCGATGATGCCCGGGCTGATGCTGGCCGGCATCTACTGCGTCTGGATCCTCGTCTACGGCATGCTGCGGCCCGAACGCCATGCCGCCGGTGCCGCAGGCCGAGCGCGACGGCGTCAGCCGCGGCGAGCTGTGGCTGCGCGTCGTCAAGGTGGCGCTGCCGCCGCTGGCGCTGGTCGCTGTCGGTGCTGGGCTCGATCATCGCCGGCATCGCCGCGCCGACCGAGGCCGCCTCGATGGGCGCGCTGGGCGCCATCGTCGTGGTCGCGCTGGCGCGGCGGCTGACGCTGTCGGTGCTGCGCGACGTCATGCGCACGCACGACCCGCATCACGGCGATGGTGATGTTCATCCTGATCTGCGCGCAGGTCTTCGCCTGGCGTTCCGCGGCCTGCAGGGCGAGCAGCTGATCGAGGACCTGTTCGCCTTCCTGCCGGGCGGCACCAACGGCGGCGATCTGGTTCCTGATGGTGCTGATCTTCGTGCTCGGCTTCTTCATCGAGTGGATCGAGATCAGCTACATCGCGGTGCCGCTGTTCCTGCCGATCTTCGCCGCCGCCGGCGTCGACATGGTCTGGCTGGCGATGCTGATCTCCGTCAACCTGCAGACCTCGTTCCTGACGCCGCCGTTCGGCTGGGCGCTGTTCTTCCTGCGCGGCGTCGCGCCGCCGGAGGTGACGACGCGGCACATCTACAGCGGCGTGATGCCGTTCGTCGGGCTGCAGATCGCTGGGCATCGTGCTGGTGTTCCTCTTTCCGCCGATCGCCACCTGGCTGCCCAAGGCGATCGGCTGGTGATGATGTCCACGCCAGCAAGCCGGCCACCGGTTCCGCCCTTTACTGAACAATCTGCACGACAAAAAGTGCGCGGTGCCGAAGACGCCTGGAATTCGCGCGATCCGGATCGCGTCGCCGCGGTGTATACCGACGACACCCGCTGGCGCAACCGGGCCGAGTTTCCGGCCGGCCGGGACGCGGTGCGTCAATTTCTGCAGCGCAAATGGGCGCGCGAACTGGACTACCGCCTGATCAAGGAGCTGTGGGCCTTCGGAGGCAACCGCATCGCGGTGCGCTTCGCCTATGAATGGCACGATGATTCGGGACACTGGTTCCGCAGCTACGGCAACGAGAACTGGGAGTTCGAAGCTGCATGGCCTGATGCCGCGGCGCTTCGCCAGCATCAACGATCTGCCGATCGCCGAGAGCGCCCGGCTGTTCCACTGGCCGCTGGGCCGCCGGCCCGACGACCATGCCGGCCTCGACGAACTCGGCCTCTGACATGGCGCGCGTGGCGCTTTCTACAATGCCCTGATCGGCGATCGAAGTCGCCAGTCAGGAAAACACGCGATGCTCATTGAACGAATCTGGACCGGCAACGCCTATCGAAACTTCAACTACCTGATTGCCTGCCCGGAATCAGGAGAAGCGCTGGCAATCGACCCGCTCGACCACGGCAAATGCCTGTCTGCTGCCAAGGTGCGCGGCTGGCAGATCACCCAGGTGTTGAATACCCATGAGCACCACGACCACACCGGCGGCAATGCGGCGGTGATTGCTGCAACAGGCGCCAGCTTGTTGGCGCACGAAAAAGCCGCAGCGAAGATTGTCGGGGTCGACCGCGGCCTGCACGCCGGCGATGTCGTGAAGGTCGGCAGGACCGTCGAGCTCGAGTGTCTGGATACGCCTGGCCACACGATGTGCCATATCTGTTTGTGTGCCCATGGCGACACACCGGCCTTGTTCTCGGGCGACACGCTGTTCAATGCCGGTGCCGGCAACTGCCACAACGGCGGCGACCCGGTGGCGCTGTACGCCACGTTCGTCGATCAACTGGCCCGCCTGCCGGATGCCACCCGCATCTACCCCGGCCACGACTACATCGAGAACAATCTGAAATTCACGCTCGACCGCGAGCCTGACAATACCGACGCAGAAGAATTGCTGGGCAAGGTCAGCGGCCAGGACCCTGCCACGTCGCTGGTGACCACATTGCAGCAGGAAAAGGCGATCAACACCTTCCTGCGCTTGAGCAGCCCGGGCGTGATCGCCCGGTTGCGGCAATCCTTCCCCGACTTGCCAGACAGTCCCGACGCTAAAACGGTGTTTGTCAAATTGCGTGAGTTGCGCAACGGTTGGTAGCGACCTATGCCGCGCGGCAACACGGGCCGCACCCAAGCGGCGGCGGCGATTCGACAGCCTCGCCCATGCGGATACGGAACAGCCGCTCGTCCGCCGCCCGCAGACGGCGGCACACTTCGCGACCGATATTCATCTGGATGAGCGCAAACTGTTCGGCATCGCGCTCGAACAGCTCAGCCAGGGCTTGCGGCGTCAATTCGATCGCGCTGCAATCGGTGATGGCGATGACGCAGGCGCTGCGGGGCACAGATCCATCAAAGCCATCTCGCCGAAGCAGTCCCCCGGCTCGAGATCGTGCAGCAACACTTCATTGCCTTGCCAGCCTTTGACGACGGCTGCGCGCCCGCTTTCAAGGACGAACATGCGGTCACCGGGATCGCCTTCGCGAAAAAATGCCTGGCCGGCAACGATTCTGCAATGCGCCGCCCGGTCGAGCAGAAACGCCAGGCTGTCTTCCCGGATTGCGCCGAAGATCGGCATCCGCTGCAGCATTTCGATCTGCATCGCCAACATGGTGTCGCCGCTTGGCCCGGTTGTCTGCGGCCAAGCCGCTGAGACAGTGTAAGTCGGGTTTCGCCAACTTGTCTGAATGTAATCATCAGGTAAACGCGGCCTGGGACTGCATCGCGGGCAGTCGGCGCGGTGCAGACTGCTGGCGTTGCAACTCGAAGGAGACGTGATGAAGAAGATGTCTGCAGGTAGCGCCTTGCTGGCTTTGTCGATCGGTCTGGCCAGCCCGGTCATGGCACAAGACAGCCACCAGAATTTCCGGGGTGGCCACGGCAACGCCCAACGAAATGTGGAGCAGCAGCGCGTGTTCACCCAGCGCGATGATCGCCATGCGAGGCAGGTCGATCGGCGTGAAGATCGCGCTGACCGACGGGACAACCGCCGTGACAACCGCCTCGAGCGCCGTGACGACCGCCGCGACAACCGCCTCGAGCGCCGCGACGATCACCGCGACGCACGCGCCGATTGGCGGCATGATGCCCATGGTCGGCCGTTTTACGCAACGCCCCGATACCAGCCGGCGCCGCCAGCGGTGTACCGTGGGCAGAACGGCTGGCGCGGCGCCGGGCCGAACCACGACTTCTACCGTGGCGGACGCCTGCCCACGCATTACCGCAGCCACACTTATGTCGTCAACAACTGGCACGCCCACCGCTTGAGCGCGCCGCCGCGTGGTTATCACTGGGTGCAGACTGGTCCTGACTATGTGCTCGCGGCAATTGCGACGGGCGTCATCCTGCAGGTTCTGCTCGGCGGCTGAGCGCGCAGCAAACCATTGCTGGCGGCTGCCGGCAGGCCGCCCTTCCGTTTGCCGCCACGGCGCCAGGACGGGCCAAACGCATTGCCCCTGTGTCGAGCTTGCGGCGACTCGATGCCCGACAACCGGCTGCGAGCCCCGGGTCATCCCGAATGATGAGGGGTCATGCCAAAGCGCCCGACGATCCACAAATCAGGGGATGAGCCGCCACGCCGTGGCTCCTATGGTCAGCGCACCGCGATTTGCGGGCCAGCCATAGGAGATCCCCCATGTCACGAACCAACCCTCGATTTTCCCAGACCGCGCTGTGGAGCCTGATTGCTGCAACGGTGGCCGCCTGCGGCGGCGGCAACGGCGCGTCGGACCCCATCGCAGCTGAACCCGCCGCACCGCCAGCTTCGGCTCCGGTCGCGCTGGCAAAGATCAGAGGCACGGTTGCCGACGGGCCGCTCGCCGGTGCCATCGTCTGCTACGACATCAACGATAACGGACGCTGCGACTCGACCGATCCGACCTCGGCGCCGACTGATACCAATGGCAGCTACAGCGTCGAAGTCGACCCTGCAACAGCGGGCCGCCACCGCTTGATCGCGATGGTGCCGGCCACTGCGGTCGACAAGGACACCGGCAAGGCCGTCGGCAGCGCATTCACCTTGATGGCACCGGCCACTGGCGGCAGCGGTTCGCAAGCGGTGTTCATCAGTCCGCTGACAACGCTGGTGCAGGCGCAGATCGATGCCACCGGTTCGTCGCTCGACAAGGCAGCTGGTTTTGTCCAGAGCGAAGCCGCGCTCGCCCAGTCGCCACTGACCGATTTCACGACCAGCCCGGACAGCGCGCTGCGCCAGGCGGCGACCGTTGCGCGTCTGGTGTTGCTGACGATGAATCAGAAGTCGGCGTCGTTGAGCAGTGTGACCGGCCAGACCGATCTGTCGGGCGGCACGGTCAGCGCCGATCAACTGCAACAGGTTGTGATTCGCGAGCTGCTCGGCATATTGCCGGCGCTGGCCGTGGCAGCTTCCGATCCAACGATCAGCGGCGCTGCGACACCCGCAGATCGCGAGGCGGCACTGGCAACGGCCGCCACCAGATTGGTCGACACACAAACCAGCCTTACCGCCGCCGCCGCCACATTGGCTGTCGGCATCGCCAGACTGCCGCTCGACACCGCGGCCGAGTCCGCCACACCGTCTGCTTCGCTGGCGGCGTTGCGCTACCAGGATGCCGGCAATTGGTACTACCGCGCGCTGCTGTCGACGGCAGCCGACAACACTCCCGACGCCAACGGGTGGCGTCGTTACTACGATCAGCGCCACCAGCGAGTGGCTGGCGAGGACACCATCTGGGGCTACAACAATTCGCCGCTGCGAAAGGACGATGTGCACTGGAGCGGCAGCGCATGGATCAGCTGCCCGATCGGCTTTCGCAGCCAGCAGGCAGCGACCGCCGTCAACGGCATGGCCGAATACAGCTACTGCGGCAATTTCGAACGCGGCGTGCGAAGCCGCAGCCTGGTCGATATTGGCGGGCGCAGCCTGCGCAGCGTGATCGAGACGGTGCGGGCGGTCCCCGGCGGCAACAGCGGCGTCAGTTTCGCCGAGTGGGGTCCGGTCAATCTCGATCTGCTCGGATCCGCCACCATGCCCGCTGGCGCCAAGCTCGCGTATCAGACCAACACCGTGCAATCGACCGCGGCGGCCTATGAACCCAAGGCCAGCAATGAAGTCGGCATCTACCTCGCCTCAGCGGCCGCAGGTGGCGATGCGCGCAATGGTGGGAGCCCCGCGTGCAGCATCGTGGCCAACCAGGTCGCAAGCCCCGCTGCCAGCCTGGATGAGCTGATTGCGCGCAACCCCGGCCGCCCGTGCATCTTCGGCGCCAACGCAAGCACCGGTGCGCGCAACGAATGGTGGAGTGCGACCACGGCCAGTCTGGGTTCGTTGCCGAACGCGCTGACGCCGCCGGCCGGAACCGGCAGCACCTATACAACGACTGCGAAAGTGCGGGTAGCCTTTGTTCCCGGCTCGAACGTTGCGAACTTCTACAGTTGCTTCGAACTGGCCAGCGGATCGAACCGCAATTGCGATCTGATCGGAACGGGCAGCTACAAGATCGAGACACTGGGCGATGCGCGGACGATGGAATTCAGCGGCCTGCCGGAACTCGCGTTGCGAGTCGACTTCCGCCGTGTTTTCGTCGAACGTGGCGGCAAGGTCTATTTCGGCTTTCGGACCATCGCCGGTCGCTCAAGTTCGTCGATTCGGCTCAATCTGCCGGCCGCCAACGCCCTGTTCACCCAGTTGGGCCTGCCGCTGTTGAATCCGGTCGATTGATCGACTGCGCGGCTCGGTTGGTCAGTCGCCGGTTCAAGCGCCGAGCCAGCCGATGATCCGCTCGGTCACCGCCGGCCGGCTCAACAAGGCCAGGTGGCCGGTGCGATAGCTGATCCATCTCGACGAGTCGGCAAAGGCGAGGCAGAACCGGGCCTCGCGATGCCGGCCGAGCGCGCTGTTCAGCGGCACCAGGCCATCGCCGACAAGGCGATCGGCAAGCAGGCTACGGCGAGCCGATGTGGTTGCCGCAATGGTGTGGAACGAGATACCCGGCGGCAGCGGCAGCGGCATCCGGGTATCGCCGCCGGCCCCGCCGACGTCGCCGTGTTTCCAGTCCTGCTCGCGCACGTTGCCGTGGCGCAGGTCGGTGATGCCGGCGCTGCGCAGACCGGCCAGCCGCATGAATGGCGCCGACCATATCGTGCTGGCCAGAAGCAGTTCGACACCGCGGCCGGCACGCTCCAGCGGAGCGCCATGGTGAGGGGTGCCGAGAAAGACGACGTGTTTCAAACGGGTCGGCCAATCCAGCCCGCGCCCGGCCGCCTGCGCGATCGCACTGCGAATGACCAGGCCACCCATGCTGTGCGCAAGCACACTCAATTCGGTGATCGGAACCGGCCAGCGTTGCAGCAGCTGCTCGAGCAGGTCGGCCAGCGTCTGCCCGTTCTGTGACACGTGCCGGCCGCTGTTGTAACGCAGATAGAGCGGCTGGTAGCCGAGCGCGTCGGCCACCAATCGACCGTGGTCATGCGCCGCGCCGCCTTCGGTCGACGACCATTGTCGATCGTTCATGCACAGGCCGTGGATCATCAGCAGCAGCTTGCCGTTCGATTCGACTGCCTGCAGCGGCGGCTGCTGCAGGTCGAGCGGTTCGCCGGCGATGCGCCAATGCATGTCGATCGTGAACGGGCTGTGGTCGGCTTCCAGACGGTCGCCCATGACGCCGTTCAGCGCCGACAGCATGGCATCGCGCCGCGGCGACTCGCTGGCGTTGGCCGCGTCGGCGCCAGCACCGAGCAGCGGCTCGATTCGCGCCAGCGTCTGCTCGAGCCCCCAGCCGACGCCGCGTGTGATGCCACCGACACTGCGGTAGACCAGACCCGTCAGGCCGCCGGTGCGCTGCGGCGCAGACCCGGCAACGCCCAGCGAGCGCCAGACCGAATCGTGCACGCCCTCGGTGATGCGGGCGACGCCGACGGTCGCCTGCGTTGCCAGGCGGGCCACCGCGCGCAGGTCCGAGCGACGAAAGTGTTTGGGCGCGCTTTCGCGCTTCGGCGGTGCCATGTCGCGTCAACCGGCCTGCAGCTGACCCGAATTCATGAACATCACCTGATCGCAGCGCTGCGCCAGCGCCGGATCGTGGCTGACCATCACGAACGCCGTTTGCTGCTGGCGCGCCAGCTCGATCATCAGTGCAAAAACGCCATCCGCGGTGCCGCGGTCGAGGTTGCCGGTCGGCTCGTCGGCCAGCACACAGGCCGGCCGGCCGACCAGTGCCCGGGCAATCGCGACCCGTTGCCGCTCGCCTCCGGACAGCTGTGAAGGCCGGTGACCGACCCGATCGCCCAATCCGACCTGGCCCAGCACCACCCGCGCCTCCTCCCGCGCCTGTGACACCGGCAGGCGGCGGATGCGCAGCGGCATCGCCACATTGTCGAGCGCGGTGAACTCGGGTAACAGATGGTGAAACTGGTAGACGAAACCGAGATGCCGGTTGCGCCATTCGCCTTGTTCGGCAGCCGGCATCGAGGCGAAATTGCGGCCCATCAGCGTCACCGCGCCGGCGGTCGGCGCCTCGAGCCCGCCCAGCAAGTGCAGCAGCGTGCTCTTGCCCGAGCCGGATGCACCGACGATCGCCAGCGTCGCACCGCGCTGCACCGTCAGATCGACCCCGCGCAGCACCTGCACATCGAGCCCGCCCTCGGTATAACGTTTGACCAGGCCAAGCGCCTGCAACGCCATCGCGCCGGAGGCCGCTGCGCCGCTCGCGGCGAACTCACTCATAACGCAGCGCCTCGGCCGGCTGGACCCGACTGGCGCGCCAGCTGGGGTACAGCGTCGCCAGAAACGCCAGCACCAGCGAGATCACCGCAATCGGCACGATGTCGCTTTGCTGCGGGTCACTGGGCATGCGGCTGATCAGATAGATGCTGCTCGGCAGGAAGCTGACCTGCAGCACACTTTCGATGGCCGGCACGATGACATCGATGTTGAAAGCGACCAGCAGCCCCATGCCGACGCCGAGTACCGTGCCGATGATCCCGGACGACGCGCCCTGCACGATGAAGATCCCCATGATCGAGCGCGGGCTGGCACCCAGCGTGCGCAGGATGGCGATATCGGCGCGTTTGTCGGTCACGGTCATCACCAGCGTCGATACCAGATTGAATGCCGCCACCGCGACGATCAGCGTCAGGATGATGAACATCAGCCGCTTCTCGACCTGCACGGCGTCGAACCAGTTGCGGTTGGTGCGGGTCCAGTCGCGCACCTCGACGGCACTGCCGAAGCTGGCCTGCAGCGCTTCGCCGACCGCGCGCGCCTGGTGCAGGTCGGCCAGCTTGAGTTGCACACCGGTCGCGCCGGCCACCCGGAACAGTCTGGCCGCATCGTCGATATGGAGCAGCGCCAGCCCGTTGTCGTATTCGAAATGGCCGGCATTGAAGGTGCCGACCACGGTCACCTGCTTCAGCCGCGGCACGACGCCGGCCGGCGTGACCTGGCCACCCGGCGCAACGATGGTCACCGAATCGCCCTCGCGAACGCCGAGCGATCGGGCCAGTTCGACGCCCAGCACGATGCCCCAGCCGCCCGGCACCAGTCTGGCCAGCGTGCTGTCGCGCAAGCGCGCGGCCAGCTCGGTGACAGTCGCTTCTTCGGCCGGCGAGATGCCGCGCACGATCGCGCCACGCATGTCGTCGCCGCGCGCAATCAATGCCTGCATGGCGATGAAGGGCGCCGCACCGATCACCTGCGGGTTGCTGCGCGCCTGCGCCGCCGTGGCCTGCCAGTCGTCGAATGCCTGCCCGCCAGCTTCGTAAATCTCGACATGGGCGACCACCGACAACATGCGGTCGCGGACTTCCTTCTGGAAACCGTTCATCACCGACAACACGATGATCAGCGCGGCGACGCCCAGCGCAATGCCGAGCATCGAAACGCCCGAGATGAAGGAGATGAATCCATTCTTGCGCCCGGCACGGCCGGAGCGTGTGTAGCGCCAACCGATCTGCAATTCATAGGGCCAGTTCATGGCGGGGGATGCTACCCGAGGCACGCTTGACCCTTCGTCCGGCGCCGCCGCCGGATAATCGACGCCATGCATCTGTTGATCCCACATGCCAGTGCGCTGTCACCGGCGTGTGTGCAGACCTTGTCCGACCTGGCGCTGCCGAATCTGGACAGCCTGCTGGCCCGCCTCGACCCGTTGCAGGTGGTTGGCAGCGACGAATACCAGCCTCAGCCCGCCGCACGAACAAGCGCTTGCGGCGGCGCTTGGCATCACCGGCGAGGACGGCGCCCTGCCCTGGGCGGCACGCGCCGCGCTGGCCGATGGCATCGACGTCGGCCAGCATGCCTGGGGGCTGCTGACCCCGGCGCACTGGCAAGTCGGCCGCGATTCGGTCACGCTGCTCGATCCGGGCAGCCTGCTGCTCGACGAAGTCGAGTCACGCGCCTTGTTCGAGCGCATTCGAACGCTGTTCGAAAGCGAAGGGTTTCGCATGGCCTGGGGTGCGCCGCTGCGCTGGTACGTGGCGCACGACAGCCTGCAGGGTTTGCCGTGCGCGTCGATCGACCGCGTGATCGGCCGCCATGTCGATCGATGGCTGCAGACCGACTCGACACGTTTCCCGCAGGCGCGGCTGATCCGGCGGCTGCAGAACGAGGTTCAGATGTTGCTGTATACCGACCCGCTGACCGACCAGCGTGAAGCGCGTGGCCTGTTGGCGGTCAACAGCTTCTGGCTCAGTGGCTGCGGACGCCTGCAGGTTTCCAACGTGATGGCGAGCGATTTAAGGGTCGATGAGCGACTGCGCGAACCTTTGCTGGGTGAGGACTGGGAAGCCTGGCGCAACGCATGGCAGGCGCTCGATGCCGGTCCGATTGCCGATGCCAGGGCCAGCCTGGCGCGTGGCCAGCCGGTCACGCTGACCTTGTGCGGCGAGCGCCTCGCCCGCAGCTTCGGCAGCTCGCCGCGCAGCTGGTGGCAGCAGATCCGCAGCCGATGGCAGGCAGTCGACTCGCCAGCGCTGCTGGAGGCGCTGTGAAAGCCACCACCATCAGTGTGCGCGAGGTGCCACCGCGCGCCGCCTGGGCGCTCGAACAGGCGGGCTTGACGCCGCTGCTGGCCCGATTGTTTGCCGGCCGCGGTGTGCGCTTGGCCGACGAACTCGACGATGGTCTGGCGCGGCTGATTCCGCCGGCCGATCTGCTCGGTGCAGCAGCCGCCGCCCGCCGGCTGGCCGATGCGCTGCGCGACAACGAGACCATCGTCATCGTCGCCGACTACGACTGCGATGGCGCAACCGCCTGCGCGGTTGCGGTGCGTGGCTTGCGGCTGCTCGGCGCGCGGGCCGGGTCAGGTCCGCCATGTGGTACCCGACCGTGCCGTTCACGGCTATGGTCTGACGCCGACCATCGTCGACCTGGCGCTGCAACTGCACCCGCGGCCGAGCCTGCTGATCACGGTCGACAACGGCATCGCCAGCCTCGATGGCGTGGCCCATGCCCGATCGCAAGGCCTGGGCGTCATCGTCACCGACCATCATTTGCCGGCACGGGTCGACGACCTGATCGTGCTCCCCGACGCCGACGTGATCGTCAACCCGAACCAGCCCGATTGCCGCTTTGCCAGCAAACAGCTGGCCGGAGTCGGCGTGATGTTTTATGTGCTGCTGGCGCTGCGCAGCGAACTGCGTGAGCGTGGCCGCTTCGATGCGCAGAATCAGCCACGCCTGGACAGCCTGCTCGATCTGGTGGCGCTCGGCACGGTGGCCGACGTGGTGCGGCTCGATGCCAACAACCGACGGCTGGTTGCCCAGGGCTTGAAGCGCATTCGCAAGGGCGCGCTCAACGCCGGCGTTGCGGCGCTGTTCGCAGTGGCCGGTCGCGACCCGCGCCGCGCCAGTGCCTTCGATTTCGGCTTTGCGCTCGGCCCGCGTATCAACGCCGCCGGCCGGCTGTCGGATATGGCGCTGGGCATCGAGTGCCTGCTTTGCGACGATGCAACACGTGCCGCCGCATTGGCGTCGAGTCTGGACGCGATCAACCGCGAACGCCGCGAGGTCGAAAGCGGCATGCGCGATCAAGCCGAACGATTGCTCGAGGCGCAGCTGCCTTTCGACGACAGTCTGTCGGCGTTGACCCTGTACGACCCCGGTTTTCACGAAGGCGTGGTCGGCATCGTCGCGTCGCGAATGAAAGACCGGCTGAACCGGCCCAGCTTCGTCTTCGCACGCGGCCAGGATGGCTTGCTGAAAGGCTCTGGTCGATCGATCGCCGGCTTTCACCTGCGCGATGCGCTCGACCTGCTCAGCAAGCGCCATCCCGGTGTGCTTCGCAAATTCGGCGGGCATGCAATGGCAGCCGGCTGCACGATCGGCGAGACCGACCTGCGGACATTCGAACAAGGCTTCGCGGCAATCGCCGAGGACTGGCTGACACCCAGCCTGTTGTCACGCACGGTGTTGAGCGATGGCCCGCTCGGCGTTGAATATTTCAACCTGGCAACGATTGCCGCGCTCGACGAGCAGGTCTGGGGACAGGCGTTCGAGGCGCCGATTTTCTGCGATGTGGTCGATATCGTTTCGCAACGGCTGGTCGGCGAGAAACATCTGAAGTTGTCGGTCCGCCATGGCGGCACGCTGCGCGATGCGATCTGGTTCGGCCACAGCGAGCCGCTGCCAGCCCGCGTCCAGCTGGCCTACCGGCTCAATCTGGACGAATACAACGGCAGGCAGCGGATCCAGATGATGGTCGAGGCGGCGGTGGCGGTGTGAGGGGTCTCAAGCGAGCGCGCCCCGCATCGCGGCCGCCGGTCGCAGGCCGCCGACTACCAAGCCGTTGCGATTGAGCAGTGCAGGCCGGCTCAGCGATTCGATCAACTGCCCCTGCGCTGCGTCCATCGGCACAAGTGCGGCAATCAGCGTCGCCATCGCCACTTCGGCGGCCCGTGCCTGGCCATCGTCGATCTTGATCGCAACGCCGAGGCCGCGGTCCGGGAAGGCGGCGCAATAGACCCCCTCGGCTCCGACCTTGCAGAAGACACGTTCACCCAAACTCGCCATCACCCGGCTGTCGAAACGGTCTGCTACCCGCCACCATGAAGGGTGTTGCGGCGACCGCACGGCGCAGGCGGCGGGCGGCAATGCGGTGGCCATCGCGCAGGCCGATACCCGAGCCGAAGCGTGCAAAAGCCGTGGCCAGCCGACGCAGTTCGATGCCGAAAGTGGGAATCGAACAGCCGTCGATGCCACGCGGCGCGCTCGCCGGATCGAACCCGGTGGTGGCTTGCAAGGCAGCGGTGACCTCGCGCATCACCGGGTGATCGGGCGCCACGTAGCCGCTGAGGAAGCCCGGCAGCTCGTTGCTGCCTCCGGCACCAGCGGCCAGCATGCAACCGAGGCAGACGAAGCCGGCATGTTTGCCCGAGCAGTTGTTGTGCAATGCCGTCGGCACTTCGCCGCGGCCGGCGAGCGCCCGGTCGAAGCCTTCCTTCGGCCACTGGATTCCGCACTCGAGAACGCGCCCATCGACACCGGCCTTGGCCAGCATGCCGGCGGCGACACGCACATGTTCAGGCTGGCCGTTGTGCGACGCACAGGCAATCGCCAGCTCGTCGTCGACCAGGCCGAGCCGATCGGCCGCACCGCTTTCGATCAGAGGCAGAGCCTGCAGCGCCTTCACCGCGCTGCGCGGGAACACCGGCCGGTCGACATCGCCGAGCGCCACGAGCACCGCACCGTCGGCGTCAACGACGATGAATGCGCCGCTGTGCGCCGATTCGACAGCCTCGCCGCGCATGACTTCAACCAGAACAGGATTCATCGGATTCTTTCGATTGCGGCCGCATGGCCGGGCCATCTTTCAGTGGCGCGGCCGGCATGACAATGCGCGGGCATGTCGCCCCTTGCATTGTCCCTCGTCCTGATTGCGGCGCTGCTGCATGCGGGCTGGAACATCGTCGCCAAGAAGGCCGGCGGCGGCAGCCCGTTCGTGTTGTTGACGGCGCTGCTGGTGGCCGTCGCTATGGAGCCCTGTCGGGATCTGGTTTGCTTGGGGTGTGCTGCCAGGCTGGGGCTGGTTCGAATGGAGCTTGCTGCTGTGCAGCGGCCTGACCCATCTGGTCTATTTCAATCTGCTGCTGCGCGGCTACCGGCTGTCGGATCTGACCGTGGTCTACCCGGTGGCGCGCGGAACCGGGCCGCTGATCAGCGCTGGAGGCGCCTTGCTGCTGCTCGATGAACGGATGGGGCCGGTCGGGGTGGCTGGCGTACTGGCGGTGACTGGCGGTGTGTTCCTGATTGCCGGTGGCCCCGGGCTGTGGGCCAAGGCGCATGATCCGGCTCAGGCCGACCGGGTCCGGCTGGGTCTCGGCTACGGCATGGCGACCGGCGCACTGATCGCCGGCTACACGCTGATCGACGGCTACGCGGTCAAGATCGCCTTGATCTCGCCGATTCTGGTCGACTATTTCGGCAACCTGCTGCGCATCCCGTTCATGCTTCGCGGTGCCCTGCGCAACCGGCCGGCTTGCGTACAGGCTTGGCGCGAGCAGTGGCGTCATGCCTTGCTGGTCGCGGTGATCAGCCCGCTGGCCTATGTGTTGGTCTTGTATGCGGTGACGCTGGCGCCGCTCAGCCACGTCGCGCCAGCGCGCGAAGTCTCGATGCTGTTCGCCGCGCTGCTCGGCGGCCGATTGCTCGGTGAGGGTGATCGCGGCTGGCGCATTGCCGGCGCGGCCTGCATCGCGGCAGGTGTTGCCGGACTTGCGCTGGGATAGGCAGAAAATGGGCATTGCTGTGGCACGATGGTGCCATCGAACGTCAGCAGCCTCTCAGGGCAGACCGAATGGAATTCAAGGACTATTACGCCACCCTCGGTGTCGACAAGACAGCGACGCAGGACGACATCAAACGCGCCTACCGCAAGCTGGCGCGCAAATATCATCCCGATGTCAGCAAGGAGGCCAACGCCGAAGCCCGCTTCAAAGAGGTGACCGAGGCCAACGAGGCACTCGGCGATCCGCAGCGCCGGGCCGCCTATGACGACATCAGCCGTCGTCACCAGCGTGGCCAGGATTTCGACCCATCGGCAGCCGGCGCTGGCGGTTTCGAATTTACCGGCCGCGGTGGCAGCGCGGGCTTCGGCAATGCGGCCGATTTCAGCGATTTTTTCGAATCGATCTTCGGTCAAGCGGCAGGCCGTCAACGCGGGCACCCCGGCATGCAGGCGCAAGGCAACGACCATCACGCGCGGATCGCGATCGATCTCGAGGACGCATTTCGCGGCGCACGCAAGACCATTTCGCTGCGCATGCCGGTTGTCGATCCCCGAGGCCAGACCTCGATGCAGGAGCGCCAGCTCGACGTCAATATTCCGAAAGGTGTCCGCGAGGGCCAACATCTGCGACTGAGCGGCCAGGGTGCTGCGGGCATCGGCGGCGGCCCGGCGGGCGATCTGTATCTGGAAGTCGCGTTCAATCCGCACCCGCGGGTTTCGGGTCGACCAGCGAGATCTTTATGTCGATCTGCCGGTCGCACCGTGGGAGGCGGCGCTGGGTGCCGCGATTGCTGTACCGACTCCCGAAGGCGAGGTGCAGATGACGATCCCGGCCGGCTCGCGACCGGGGCGAAAGCTGCGCCTGCGCGGCCGCGGCCTGCCCGGCAATCCGGCGGGCGACCTTTACGTGGTGATCGGAGTGGCGCTGCCGTCGGCCGATCTGCCCGGCGGGCGCGACGCCTACGAGGCGCTCGCCAAGGCTTTTCCCGGCTTCGACCCGCAGGAGACAATGAACATGGCTGCAAGACAAGGCGCTGTCCTCGACGCCATCGTCGTCGAGGAAGAAATCGAATTCACGCTGGTTGACCTGTGCCGCGCCTGCGGCGCCGAACGCCGCTACGTGCTCGAGCTGGTCGATGAAGGTGTGCTGGCGCCGTCAGGCGAGACGCCCGACGACTGGCGTTTCAGCGGCCCGTCGCTGGGTACCGCACGCACGGCGTTGCGCCTCGACCAGGGATTGGAACTGGGACCGTCAGGTGCCGCGCTGGTCCTCAAGCTGCTCGAAGAAATCGATGCCTTGCGCGCCAAGCTGCGCCGGGCCGGCGTGCGTTGACGCATTTCAGCAGGCAGGCACCCGGTTCGAAGGTTTGAACGCTGCGGCCGGTGCTGCGCCTCACTGCGCTGGCACCGATGCCGCTTCAGCTGCCACCGCTGCGCGCGCGCTTGCCGGGGTTTTTCTTGCGAGTCGACTTGCCGCGCTCGAGGCTTCGTTTCTGTCCGGTCGGTTTGGTGGTGCGAGGCATCGGCACTGCGCTCGGTGATTTTTTAGGCGCATTGCTGCTGTCGTCTGACATGTCGAATCCCTCTGGTCGGTTGCAAAACGGCGCGTGCCAATGAACCGACGGCACCACCTCCAATGCGGCCCAGCATAGCCTGATTCGGACGACACCGCGGCAGACTGCTCGGCGGCGCCCCCCCGTACATCGACAATGCGACGATGTCAGCCGCATCGCCACTTCTGCTCGGCGTCGATTTTTCCAGCCGGCCGAGCCGCCGCAAGCCGATCGTGGCGGCATTTGGCCAATGTCGAGGCGACACGCTCAGCCTGCAATCGCTGCAATATTTCGAGACCCTCGACAACTTTGGCCGATGGCTTGCCGATCCGGCCAAGGCTCCGTGGATCGGCGGTTTCGACTTGCCGTTCGGCTTACCGCGCGAACTGGTCGAAGCGCTCGGCTGGCCGACCGACTGGCTGCCGTTGATGCGCCACTACACCGCGCTGCATCGCAGCGAGATCCGCGCGAGCTTCATGCGCTTTTGCGCCAGCCGACCGATCGGTGCCAAATTTGCGCACCGGGCCTGCGACGGTCCGGCCGGCTCGTCGCCGTCGATGAAGTGGGTCAATCCGCCGGTGGCCTACATGATGCACGCCGGGGTCGGGTTGCTGATCGATGGCGGCGTCGATCTGCCGGGCCTGCACGAAGGAGATTCCGACCGGGTCGCGTTGGAAGCCTACCCTGGGCTGCTGGCGCGCGAACTGCTCGGCAGGCGCTCATACAAAAGCGACGACCCCCGCAAACAGACCGTGGAGCGGCACCTCGCGCGAATCGACTTGCTTGAAGGACTTGAAGATGGCCGCAGCAGGCTCGGGCTGCGCCTGAAACTTGACGTTTTGCAGCGCGATCGATTGATCTCCGATGGCCGCGGCGACGCGATCGACGCCTGTCTTTGCCTGTTGCAGGTTGCCTGGGCCGTCGGCCAGCCGAACTACGGTTTGCCAGCGTCGACCGATCCGCTGGAGGGATGGATCGTCAGTGCCGCAGCGCCTTGAGGTCAACCATCTGTAAAAGTCGAGCCGATGAAATTTCGCACCTTGTTTGGCGCTGCCAATCGGACTCGCCTTGCCGTTTACCTGCTGGCGATGTGGCAGCTGATGAAACATCCGCAGACGCCACGGGCGCCCAAGGTGGTGGCCAGCCTGGTTGTGCTCTACGCGCTGAGCCCGATCGATCTGATCCCGGATTTCATCCCGGTGCTCGGCCTGCTCGACGACCTGATCCTGTTGCCGCTGGGCATCGCGCTGGTGATTCGACTGACGCCGGTGGCGTTGTGGCAGGCGTGCCTGCGGGAGGCTGAAGCCAGCGGCGCCAAGCTGCCGAAAATGGCCGGCGGCGCGGTGATCGTGATTGCGGTCTGGCTGACTGTGCTGGTGGCAGCGATCGCATGGATCGTCCATGCTGGCTCGCCGGTCTGACCGCCTCTGCCGTTGGCAGCGCGCAAAACCCTTATTTACAATGCAAGGGGGTGACAAGTGTTTGTACAAATGTTATCATCGACGCCATGAACAAACTCGCCACGAATACCGTACTGCACACCAATCTGATTACATTATCCGAATCAAGCGAGGGCTTTGCAGTCAGCGAAGTAAGCGGATATTCACCTGAACAGGTCAGACGGTCGGCCGAGGCGCTGGTCGCCGCAGGCCAGATGGTAAGGGCCAAACTGTCGGCGCGCCGCGTGCGTTATTTCGCCAACGACAAGTTGGCTAGTGCGTATTCGAGCAGCCGCACGACGAAAAGCCGCAGTCAGTCGTCTGGCGGGCCGCGCAGCAAGGCACCGTGGCGTCCCGAAGATCCGGGAATCATCACGGCGCAGACCAAGATTTATATTGCCCCGCCGCCGCCGAGCGATGTATTCAGAACCAATACCTATCTGAAATTCTGAATCTGTTTCGTTGGTCAAATATTGGCCGCATACCCGTCATACCGGGTTTGCGGCCAATATTCATTTGCGCATCAGGGTGCTTTTTCCAAACAGGCTTTCGATCAGGTCGACGGCCAGTTCGGCAGTCCGGTTTCGCACGTCGAGTGCCGGGTTGAGCTCCATCACGTCGAGGCTGGCAAGCCGGCCGGTGTCGGCAATCATTTCCATGCAGAGTTGGGCCTCGCGATAGGTCGGCCCGCCGGGAACGGTTGTCCCGACGCCCGGTGCGATCTCGGAATCGAGAAAATCGACATCGAAACTGACATGCAGATGGGTGTTCGCGTCGAGCGTCGCAAGCGCCAGTTCCATCGTGTGCCGCATGCCCATCTCGTCGATATAACGCATGTCGAACACCTCCAGGCCCGCCTCGTGAACCAGACGCTTCTCGCCAGGGTCGACGCTGCGAATGCCGATCTGCTTGACCACCTTCGGACTGATTGCCGGAACGGTGCCGCCGATTTCGATCAATTCCTGTGGCCCGTTGCCGCACAGGCAGGCGACCGGCATGCCGTGGATGTTGCCGCTTGGCGTCAGCAGGCTGGTATTGAAGTCGGCATGCGCATCGAGCCATAACACGCGCAACTTCTTGCCGGCGTCGCGGCAGTGGCGGGCGACCGCGCTGATGCTTCCGACGCCCAGGCAATGGTCGCCACCGAGCAGGATGGGCAGCCGACCGAGGCCGAGTTCGGCATACACCGCATCATGGACGATCCGGTTCCAGGCGACGACGGCATCGAGGTGGCGGTAACCGGCCACCGGCGCCTGCCACGGATTGGCGGGCCCGCTCAGGTTGCCGCGGTCAACCACCTCGAGCCCGTGTGATTCGAGTGTCGCGCCGATATCGGCGACCCGCAGCGCCTCGGGCCCCATGCTGGCACCGCGAGTTCCGGCGCCGATATCAGTCGGTGCACCGATCAGGCTGATCGCAAGGTTCATGTTCGATGATCTCCAGAGGCTGCGGGGCGACGGGCTCAGACGTCTTCAGCATGTCGCTTGGCGACCGGGGCCGGATCGCTGAAGCCGTATTCGGCGCTGAGGATGTCCCAGGCCTCCTCGGCGGTTTCGACAAAGCGAAACAGATCGACGTCGGCAGGCGAAATCATGCCGGTCTCGATCAACAGTTCGAAATTGATCAGACGGGTCCAGAAATCCCGGCCGAACAACAGTATCGGACGTTGCCGACACTTGCCGGTCTGCATCAGCGTCATCGCCTCGAACAGTTCGTCGAGCGTGCCGAAGCCGCCCGGAAAACAAACCAGTGCCACGCTGCGCATCAGAAAATGCATCTTGCGCAGCGCAAAATAGTGAAACTGGAAACACAGCTCGGGAGTGATGTAGGCGTTGGGTTCCTGCTCGTGCGGCAACACGATATTCAGCCCGATGCTGCGACCGCCCACCTCGTAAGCGCCGCGATTGCCGGCTTCCATGATGCCCGGGCCGCCGCCGGTGACCACATAAACCGGCGTCGACAGTTTGGCGGTGCGGCTGGTTACCAGGGCCGACAAGCGTTGCGCCTGCGTGTAATAGCCTGACATCTCGACCCGCCGCTGCGCCACCTTGATCGCCGCCGCATCGCCGGTCATCCGCGCGAGCGCCAGCGATTCGGCCGCATCGTTCGGCGGCTGGATACGCGCGCTGCCGAACATCACGATCGTTGACTCGATGCCCATCTCGCGCTGCCGCAATTCCGGCTTCAGCAGTTCGAGTTGCATGCGAACCGGCCGCAGCTCCTCGCGCAGCAGAAATTCCTCGTCGGTGAAGGCGAGCCGGTAGGCACTTTCCGGGCCCTGATAACGCGCCGCCGGCAAGGCCATGTCGGCATCCTGCTCGGCAGTCGGAAAATTGCGGGCTGTCAGTTCGTCTCGTTTATTCATGAGTACCGGTTTCGGATGAGCGTGTCACGCGCTGCGGGATTCGGATGGCGCCCGCCCGGGCAAGGCCGTCAAAGGCTGGCAGACGCGTCCGGCGAGCGGCAGACCACGCAATCGGCCTGCTTGCCGATTCGCACTTCGCTCCAGCTCGTGTCACGGCAATCGAGCATCAGCAAACGCCCAGCCAGCGAGTGCCCGATTCCTCCCAGCAGCTTCAGCGTCTCGGCCGCCTGCACACTGCCGACGATGCCCACCAGCGGTGCAAAAACACCCATCGTCGCACATTGCACGTCTTCAAATGCCGCTTCGGGCGGAAACAGGCAGGCATAACACGGCGACTCGGGCTGCCGGCTGTCGTAGACCGAGATCTGGCCATCGAAGCCGATTGCCGCACCCGAGACGAGCGGTTTGCGATGGGCGACACAGGCCGCGTTCACAGCGTGGCGGGTACGGAAATTGTCGCTGCAATCAACCACCACATCGACTTGCCCGACCAACTCCGACAACCGTGAAGCGTCGACACGCTCACGCAGCGTCCGAATCTCGATCGTCGCATTCAGTGCGGCCATTGCCTGCGCCGCCGAATCGACCTTGGCCTGCCCGACCCGATCGAACGCGTGCGCGATCTGCCGCTGCAGATTGGTCAGATCGACCTCGTCGCCATCAACCACCGTGATTCGCCCGACACCGGCGGTGGCCAGATAAAGCAGCACCGGCGACCCCAGACCCCCAGCGCCAATCACCAGCGCATGGGAATCCAACCAACGCGTCTGACCCTCGATGCCGATCTCGTCGAGCAGGATGTGCCGCGAATAACGCAGCAACTGATCGTCAGTCATCGTGGCCGCAGACCCAGCGCACACGAGCCAGGCAAACATTCACCTTCGAGGGCAACCTTGCCGGTCCCCAGCGGCACCCCTCGACGCGAACCGACAAAGCCGCTACGGGGCCGACCGATCAATTCGTTTCTGTTTCAGGCTTGCGCTCGACAGCGGTCTTGCTGACCAGAACCGGTTTGCCTTTCAGACGGTTGATCGCCTGCGAAAGCTGGAAGTCTTCGGTGCTGCCGAACTCGGGCAGCGGCTTCGGCGGCTCGTTGGCGCGCTTGAGGGTCTCTTCTTCGAGACGTTTGCGTGCTTCGTCACGCGCCTTCAAACGTGCCTGATCCTTCACCTCGGCACCCTGGCCGCTTTCCAGGTGTTTGTCGAGATCGGCCTCGCGCGGACGCAGCGCAGCAAACAGATTGCCTTCGGCGGTTTCGTCGAGCATCACGTCGGGAATGATCCCGCGCGCCTGGATCGATTTGCCGCTTGGCGTGTAATAACGCGCAGTGGTGATCTTCAGCGCGGTTTCCGGCGACAGCTGACGAACCGTTTGCACCGAGCCTTTGCCGAAGGTCTGCGCGCCCATGATGATGGCCCGCTTGTGGTCCTGCAGAGCGCCGGCAACGATCTCGCTGGCCGAAGCCGAACCTTCATTCACCAGCACCACCAGCGGCACACTTTTCACCGCGTCGGGAATCCGCCGCAATACATCCGAACCACCACGGCGCATGTAGAACTCGGGCGCCGCCTTGAAGACCGATTTCGACTCGGCGATCTGACCGTCGGTGCTGACCACCACCGCTTCACGCGGCAGGAAGGCGGCCGATATCGCAACCGATGCCTCGAGCAGGCCGCCCGGATCGTTGCGCAGATCGAGCACGATGCCTTTCAGGTTGGGATCCTGCTTGTAGACATCTTCGAGCTTGCGCGCGAAATCCTCGACCGTGCGATCCTGGAACTGGCTGACGCGGATCCATGCATAACCGGGCTCGATCACCTTCGAGCGCACGCTTTGCTGGCGGATTTCCTCGCGAACGATGGTCACCGGGAAACTGCGGCTCTCCGCTTTGCGGAAGATGGTGAGCATCACCTTGGTATTGGGCTCGCCGCGCATGCGCTTGACGGCCTGATCGACCGTAAGCCCCTTGACGGGCGTGTCGTCGATGCGGGTGATCAGGTCGCCGCTTTTCAGGCCGGCACGGAAGGCTGGCGATCCTTCGATTGGCGAAACGACCTTGACCAGGCCGTCTTCCATGCTCATCTCGATACCCACGCCGACAAAGCGACCGGTGGTGCCTTCGCGAAATTCCTTGAAACTCTTCTTGTCGAAATACTGGCTGTGCGGATCGAGGCCCGCCACCATCCCGCCGATGGCATCGGTGATCAGCTTTTTCTCATCCACCGGTTCGACATAGTCGCTCTTGACCATGCTGAAAACCGACGCGAGCTGCTGCAACTCCTCAAGCGGCAACTGGGACACCGGGCTGCGGGCAATCGCCTGGAACTGCATGCTGGCCAGTGCGCCGGCAACTGCTCCGACCATGACCCAGCCCGCGACTTTCAATTTTGCACCCATAGACGCCTGCCAATCGATTCAAAATGGTGACTACCGATCGAGATGCCACCGTACTACCGCAGTATAAGACCGCTCCCATGGTATAGAGGCCTGACCAGAGGCATAAGTTCAGGGCTTTTCAATGCTTGACAAGGTGGCGGGCGGTTCATTGCGCGGAAATGTCACGACATGATCGACCTCGGCGCGGATCCCGATCCATTCGCCCAGCTGATGGTCGTGATGGGAGGGCACATGCGCCAGCACGATTTCACCGCCGGCCAGCCGCAGCGTGTAGAGAAACTCCGAGCCACGAAACGATTTGCGCTCGATTCGAGCCTTCACCGGCGCGCCGTCGTCGTGGATGATGTCGTCCGCGCGCAGCAGCACATCACACAGGCCATCGGGATAGGCCTCTGGCAACGGGCATTCGGCAATATCGACCAGATCGCCCAACGCCGTGCTGACGACCCGGTTGCTGGCAGCCGCCGGCAACGCCGACGCCCGGGCAACGATGCGGGCCGGCGCAAACACGCCGTGGCCGATGAAGTCGGCGACAAACCGGGTCAGTGGTCGGTGGTACAGGGTGTAGGCGTCGTCCCATTGCTCGAGCCGGCCCTCGTTCATCACGCCGATGCGGTCGCCCACCGCAAAGGCTTCGATTTGATCGTGGGTGACGAACAGCGCCGTGGTTCCGGCCGCCTTCAGGATCGCTCGCAGTTCGTGCGCCAGTCGCTCGCGCAAATCGACATCCAGGCTCGAGAACGGCTCGTCGAGCAACATCAGCCGCGGCTGCGGCGCCAGCGCACGGGCCAGCGCAACCCGCTGCTGCTGACCGCCCGACAATTGATGCGGCGCACGCCGCGCAACGTCGCCAAGTCCGACCAACTCGAGCATTTCGCGGGTTCTGCGCCGGCGCTGCTCGGCAGGCAGATGAGCGATGCCGAAACCCACATTGGCGGCCACATCGAGGTGCGGAAACAGCGCGTAATCCTGGAAAACCATGCCGATCCGCCGCTGCTCGGCGGGCAAGTGCAGACGGGTCGCGTGATCGCTCAGCAACTGCGCATCGATTGAAATTCGCCCGGCGCTGAGCCGCTCGAGCCCGGCCACCGCGCGCAGCAACGATGTCTTGCCGCAACCCGAAGGGCCGATCAGCACGCCGATCTGACCTGCCGACAAGGCCAGCGTGACCGATTCGACCGCCGCATGGCCGCGGGCAGCCGCCGGGGATCGGGGACGGTAATCGACGCTGGCCTGCTCGATCTGCACAAACATCGACCTATCATAGCGATCGGAATCCGAATGCGTTTGGTTCGCATTCGAGCCTGCCGGCGGTGGGTTCGGCCTTTTGCTTCACCCGCTTGTTGCGCATGTCCAGACTGGTTCTTTTCGCGTGTTTGCTGTTGGCGCTGCCGGTTCTGAGCATCTTCGGCTCCTGGCTGGCGCCAGCGGCCGACAGCCTCGACGTTCTGCGCCACCAGTTTTCGACCGTGCTGCCGGCCTACGCGGGCAATTCGCTGCTATTGGCCTTGCTGGTGGCGATCGGTGTGGCGGGAATCGGCAGCGTCACCGCCGCGCTGGTCAGCCTGTTCGAGTTTCCGGGCCGCCGCTGGTTCGAATGGGCGTTGCTGCTGCCACTGGCGATGCCCGCGTATGTGCTGGCCTATGTGTCAACCGACTTCCTCGGTTACAGCGGGGCGCTGCAGATCGGCCTGCGCAGCCTCACTGGCGCCAGCGGCGCCTTGTGGCCCGATGTGCGCAGCCTGTGGGGCGCGGCGCTGATGTTCACGCTGTGCCTCTATCCCTATGTGTACCTGCTGGCCCGGGCGGCGCTGAGCGAGCGCGGTGTCCATCTGATGGAGGCGGCGCGACTGCTCGGGGCCGGCACCGTGCGCCGGGTCCGCGAGGTCGCCATCCCGCTGGCCCGGCCGGCAATCGCCGCCGGTGTCGCGCTGGCATTGATGGAAACGCTCGCCGATTACGGGGTCAGCTCGTATTTCGGTCTGCAGACCTTCACCACCGGCATCTACAAGGCCTGGCTGGTGATGAACGACGCCGATGCCGCGGCGCAGCTCGCCTCGCTGCTTGTTGCTGATTGTCGCCGGGTTGATGTGGCTGGAGCGGCGCTCGCAAGGCCGGCTCGGCTTCGCGTCGAGCCGGCGCAGCTCGCTGCATGGCGACGACGCGCAGGCGATGCGCCTGCGAGGCTGGCCAGCGGCGACGGCGGTAGCCTGCTGCGCCCTCCCGGTCCTGCTCGGTTTCGTACTACCGGTGCTGGTACTGCTGAAACTGCTCTGGCAGGAGGTCAGCGCCAGCGAGTCGGACCTGCTCGGCGGCCTGCCGTGGTCTCGTTTCGTCCCGTGGGCCTGGACCAGTTTCAAGCTGGCCGCGATCGCCGCCGTGCTGGCCACCGCTCTGGCGCTGTTGTTGTCGTTCAGCGTGCGGCTGCCGGCTGCAAGGCATTTGCGCAGCACCCGGCGACGCAGCGGTGGTCGCGCTTTCGGCCACTCGGCATTGCGGTTCGGCGCACAAATCGTCTCGCTGGGTTATGCGGTGCCCGGCGCGGTGATCGCGGTGGGCATCCTGCTGCCGGTGGCCTGGCTGCAGCGGCAATGGCCCGATGCCGGCGCGACCACGCTGGTCACCGGCTCGCTGTTCGGCGTGATGTACGCCTATCTGGTGCGCTTCAGTTCGGTCGCACTGCAATCGGTCGACGCCGGCTATTCGCGGCTCAGCCGCCATGTCGACGAAACGGCGCGCATGCTCGGCAGCTCGCGGCGCCGCATCTTGACCGAGCTGCACGCGCCGCTGCTCAAACGCGCCGCGTTCAGCGCGATGCTGCTGGTATTTGTCGACGTGATGAAAGAGTTGCCGGCAACCCTGGTGCTGCGGCCGTTCAACAGCGACACGCTGGCTGTCGTCGCCTACCAGCTGGCCCGCGACGAGCGGCTGGCCGAGGCCGCGCTGCCATCGCTGGCGATCGTGCTGGTCGGCCTGGCGCCGGTGCTGTTGTTGTCGCGATCGCTGCGTCAGAGTCCCGCTTGACCGGTCCGCAATTCGCGAACGACTGCACAGGGCAGCCGCCGGCAGCTCGAGAGCCTCGCTGCCCGTGTCGGTATTGCGCGACAAGCGGGGCGGACCCAGCAGCGCCGAATGCTATAAGCAATGGCTGCCGTGCGCAGCAGACACCGATTCAGCAACGCCCGCCGGACGAACCGGTCGCTGGCTCTCTTTCCCGGATTTCCATGGTTTCGCCATTCGACCCCGCCGCCGCAACCCCGACCGCCACCCCGGCGAAGGGCGTGACGGGATTACCACCCAAGGGGCGTCGCTGGCTTCGCTGGCTGATCGGCATCACGCTGTTGCTGACATTGGCAGCCGCGCTGGTATCGGCCGCGCGTTGGGAGATGCGACATTCGACGCTGCAGGCGCACTACATGACGCGCTGGGCCAGACAGCTCAGCTTCGATCTGCAACCCGGTTCACAGCCCGGACAACCAGTATCCGCAAGCCGGCCCCTACGACGAGCGGCTGGGCTATACGCGCATGCCGGCCTTCGCCGAGCGGCTGGCAGCGCGCAACCAGCCAGTGGTCGCGCAGGCGCGGCAAAGCCCGGCACTGGTCGACTACATGCGGCAGGGCTTTTTCCCTCCGTTCAACGAGAAAAGCCAGGCCGGCCTGCAGATCGTCGGCTGCCGCGCCGACGCCTTGTACCGCGCCGCCATCCGATGTTCGTCTATCCCGATGCGGCGTCGATCCCGCCGCTGCTCGCGCGCTCGCTGGCGTTTCATCGAAAACCGCGAACTGCTCGACCCGAAATCGCCGACCCACAACCCGGCCGTCGAATGGGATCGCCTGGGCCGCGCGGTGATCGACCAGATGCAGTCGGTGATCGAACCCGACCATCCGGCCGCCGGCGGCAGCACGCTGGCCACCCAGCTGGAGAAATTCCGCCATTCGCCCGAAGGTCGAACCGCCGACATCCGCGACAAATACCTGCAACTGGTGTCGGCGTCGCGTGCGCGCCTACCGCGACGGCGAAAATACCGATGCCGCGCGCGCCCGCATCCTGCTCGATTATGTCAACGGCCTGCCGCTGGGTGCGATGCGCGGATTCGGCGAGATCAACGGCGTGCTCGACGGCCTGCATGCCTGGTACGGCGCCGATGTCGACGCCAGCAACCGCGCGCTGCGACTCGACCGCAGAGCAGATCGCTGCCGATCCGCAGGCGCTGGCCGATCAGGCGCTGGCCTTTCGCCGCGTGCTGAGCCTGTTCATTGCGCAGCGCCGGCCCGGCCACTTTTTTGCCACCGGCCAGGCACAAGCTGGCAGGCCTGACCGATTCGTATGTCCGCCTGCTGAAAAGCGGCGGCCTGATCGATGCCCGGCTGGCCGAGGCCACGCTGAAAGCGCCGCTGAAGATCAAGCAGGCCTACGAAACATCCGACGATGGCGGACGCCAATGCCGAGGTGCGCGACCGCAAGGCCGCCATGCTGGTCCGCAGCGAACTCAGCTCGCTGCTCGATGTCGGCAGCTTCTACGACCTCGATCGGCTCGACTTGCGCGTCGACAGCAGCATCGACGTCAATCTGCAATCGCAGATTTCGGAGCTGCTGGCCAGCTTGCGTCGACCGGGCGTGGCCAAAGCGCAAGGTCTGATCGGCCGGCAACTGCTCGAATACGGTGACCCGGGCAAGATGTTCTACAGCTTCACGCTGTACGAACGCGGCAACGGCATCAACCACGTCCGGGTGCAGACCGACAACCTCGATCAGCCGTTCGACATCAATACCGGCGCGAAGCTCGAACTCGGCTCGACCGCCAAGCTGAGCACACTCGTCACCTACCTCGAGATCATCGCCAAGCTGCATGCCGAATTGGCCGGCCTCGACACGAAGGCGCTCGACGGATTGAGCATTGCGCGCAAGGACCGGCTGACCCGCTGGGCGGTCACGCATCTGAACGAAAGCAAGGACAAGTCGCTGGCGACGATGCTCGACGCGGCGATGGATCGCCGTTATTCGGCCAGCCCGGGCGAAACCTTCTTCACCGGCGGCGGGGCGCATCATTTCGACAATTTCGATCATGCCGACGACGGCAAGGTGCCGAACTTGCGCGAAGCCCTGCGCGACTCGGTCAACCTGGTATTCATCCGGCTGATGCGCGACATCGTCTATTACCACCTGTACCGCGAACCCGGCTCGGCGGCTCGCATCCTCGAAGACAGCGATCACCCCGAGCGCGAAGGCCTGCTGATGCGTTTTGCCGATCGCGAAGGCGCTCAGTTCACGCGCAATTTCTACCGTCGTCTGGCCGGCAAGACAAGCGACCAGCAACTCGCCACGCTGGTGTCGGGAATCCAGCCGACGCCGATGCGGCTGGCGGTGATCTTCCGCTCGGTCAAGCCGACGGCATCGCAAGCCGACTTCACCCGTTTTGTCAGTGCCAACCTGCCTTCGTCGAAGCTCGACGAAGGTGACATGAAAAAGCTCTACGAGAACTATGCGATCGACCAGTACTCGCTGCCAGATCGCGGTTACCTGGCGCGTATCCACCCGCTGGAGCTGTGGGTGGCGGCGCAGCTCCAGGTCAATCCGCAGGCGACGATGAGCGAGGTGCTGGCTGCCGGCAAGCCGGAGCGGCAGGAGGTTTACGGCTGGTTGTTCAGAACCCGTGCGAAGGCGGCGCAGAACCGGCGCATCCTGTCGCTGCTCGAGATCGACGCGTTTGCCGAAATCCAGCGCGCCTGGCAACAGCTCGGCTATCCGTTCGAGCGCCTGGTGCCCTCGTACGCAACAGCCATCGGCAGCTCAGGCGACCGCCCGGCGGCTCTGGCCGAACTGATGGGAATCATCGTCAACGACGGCGTGCGCCAACCCACGGTGCAGATTCGCGCGCTGCGCCTGGCTGAGGGCACGCCCTACGAAACACTGACCCGTCGGGACGCAGGCGGCGCCCAGCGGGTGATGGCGCCCGAGGTGGCCGCCACGGTTCGCAAGGCCTTGCGACTGGTGGTTGAAAAAGGCACGGCGCGCCGGCTCGAAGGCGCCATTGCCGGTGCGGATGGCGAGCCGCTGAAGATCGGTGGCAAGACCGGCACCGGCGACAACCGGCTCAATACGTACAGCGCCAAGGGACACCAGACAGGCTCACGTGTCTTGAACCGCACCGCCACTTTCGTCTTCTATCTGGGCGAGCGCCATTTCGGCACCATCACCGCCTACGTTCCCGGGCCTGACGCCGAGAAGTTCCGCTTCACCAGTGCGCTGCCGGTGCAGATCGTCAAGCTGATGGCGCCCTTGCTCGAACCCACACTGAGCGGCAAGCCAGGCAGCAGTTGCCCGCCTGCCGTCGAAGCGGACCTGATCCAGGCCCGCAAGCTGCCGGCCAAGGCGCTGATCACGATCGAGCCAGCCATGCCGCGTCAGCGCCCGACGACCGCGGTTGCCGAACAGAAGGCCGCCTCGACCGGCAAGCTGGCTCGCTGAAGCGCAGCCTCTGGCGGCGCCGATCGAGATCGGATGCGACCGCCGGTGCTGGCTATCGGACTCCATGTCCTCGTAAACTTCGCGGCGATGAGCGCGCCACCGTCATGTCAGCTCGACGCCGAACAGGCGGCCTGGATCCAGAGCAGCGTCTCGATCGTCGTCGGTAGCCGCGACGCCAGGTTTCGACCGGCCCTGATGCGCGGGGTCGGATGTCGCGTCTTGGCGGACTGTCGTCGCATCATGGTGTTGATGTCTGCCGGCAGCAGCCGACGTGTGCTCGACAACCTTCGCAACAATGGCCAGATCGCGGTGGTCTTCACGCAGCCGTCGACCAACCGGGCGCTGCAACTGAAAGGTCGCGACGCCGTCGTCGGCAACGCCGGCACCGCCGACTCGGCGCTTGCCGAGCGCTACCTGCAAGGTTTCGCCGAAGAGATCGCTGGGCTCGGCTTTGCCGCCAATGTCGCTCACAACATGTTGGCCAACGATGGCGATCTGGCGGCGGTGGAATTTAGCATCGATGCCGCCTACCAGCAGACCCCTGGTCCGCAGGCCGGCCAGGCGCTGGGCCGCTGACCGCACGCGCCATGGCGCTTGACCTCGACGCGATCCGGTCCTGTCTGGAAGGCGCCATTCCCGGCGTGATCGCCACCTGCGGCAGCGACGGCTGGCCCAACGTCAGCTATGTTTCGCAGGTTGAATATGTCGACGCCGGCCACCTGGCACTGTCGTTCCAGTTCTTCAACAAGACGCGGCAGAACGTGCTGGCCAACCCGCTCGTCGAGCTGCTGGTGATCGCATCCGGGAAACGGGGCGCTTCTTCGGATCTGCGCGCGCTACCTGCGCACCGAAGCCGATGGCCTGCTGTTCGAGCGGCATGAAGGCCAAACTCGCCGGCATCGCCTCGCACACCGGCATGAGCGGCGTCTTCAGGCTGCGCGGCGCCGATGTCTATGCAGTCGAAGCACGTCGAGCCGGTGGCGGCGACGCGCGCGCACCGCGGGCCGGCGGCCTCGAACCGCCTGTCGGCGTTGCGCCGCTGTGCGCAGCGGGTGAATCGCCAGCACCGACCTCGACAGCCTGGTCGACCATGCGCTGGCCGGCGTGATCGACGATTTCGGCATTCCGCATGCCATGCTGCTGATGCTCGATGCCGCCGGCCGAGCGCCTGTACACGGTGGCCAGCCGCGGCTACGCGCGTTCGGGTGCCGGGTCGGAGATCGCGTTGGCGAAGGCGTGATCGGCGTCGCTGCGCGAATGAACACGCCCATCCGCATCAACCATGCAACGCTTGAATATGCCATACGTGCGCGGCATGCGTCGATGCCGTCGGCAGCCTGTTGCTCGAACGACGAAATCCCGCTGCCCGGGCTGGCCGCACCGGGCAGCCAGCTGGCGGTGCCGCTGGCCACCGGCGGCCAGGTGCTGGGGGTGTTGTTCGTCGAGAGCCCAGGCGAGATGCAACTCACCTGGGATGACGAAGATGCGCTGGTGTCGCTGGCTGCGCAGGTGGCCGCACTGGCACGCGGTTTCCAGGCTTGCTCCGACCACGGCGACAGAAGCGACGAAGGCGCGGTCGCAACTGCCGTTGCGCACGCGCCTGCGGCGCCGGTGCAAGCCCGCTGCGGGTGCGCCACTTCGACGCCGACGGCAGCATCTTTCTGGACGACGATTACCTGATCAAGGGCGTGGCCGGCGCCATCCTCTGGAAACTGCTGCGCGAACATGCACGCGACGGACGCACCGAGTTCAGCAACCGCGAACTGCGGCTCGACCCGCAGATCGGCTTGCCCGATGTCGGTGACAACCTGGAAGCGCGGTTGCTGCTGCTGACGCGCCGCCTGATCGATCGCAACGCCTGCGTCAGGCTCGCCAAAACCGGACGCGGCCGCTTCCGGTTGTGCCTGGAGCGGCCGCTGCTGCTTGTCAACCTGCCACGCTGACAGCGCCTCGACCGTCCACGTCAGACCGGAGTCGACCGCGCCAGTGGTGGCAGGCCGAGGGCGATCCGAAGCTGGCTGTTGGCGCTTGCGCTCAGTGTTCGTTCGGCAATTTCCATTACGCCGAGAAAGGCCTCGGCAGGCATGCCCTGGCGCGCACCGGCCAGCAGGGCGACACGCTCGGGCGCGTTCAACGCCGGCAAAAACCAATGCAACATCTCAGCCATGGCGGCAGGCGGGATCGAAGCAACCAACGCATGTTCGATGTCGCGCAGCTGCTGGTCGCTGTACTGGCTCCACAGCACGGCGTTGTGCGCCGTCTGCTCATGATCCATGTGCTGAAAATTGTCGGCGACGAACAACGCCAGCGACCGGTACAAGCGATCGAGCGCCGGCCCGCGCGCCGCGCTGTTGCAATCGGCGACCAGCCCGGCCAGATCGCGCAAGTCGGCGATCGCCTCGACATGGTGCACATGCTCGCCGGCGATGCGGGCAGCACTGCCAGGCTGCGCGCGTTCGAGGGCGGGGTGAACAAAATCGTTCTCGTCCTTCAGATGCAATTCGCAAGTGTCGAGCAGGCGCCCAAGCAATCCCAGCGCACCCTGCAATTCGTCGGCAGCATCCGGATCGGCGCTGCCAATCTCGCAAAGGGTCCGGCTCATCATCAGCCGCAAAGCCTTGTGAATGCCATGGTACAGATCCAGACGGCCGCCGGCGGCTGGATGGTTGACCGCTGGCGCCGCAGCATTGACGGGACAAGAAGGGGTGGTGGTGGTGATCGATTCGGTCTGCATGGATGCTCTCCAAAGTGGGGTCGGCGGACACATTCCGTCGACAGGGCGCCACTGTATGAACGATCCAGAAACCGCGCTCTTAAGACTTTACTCAGCGCACCTTAAAGAAAGCTTCACCCCCAAATCGGGGGTAGGTTCCACAGACGGGCCGCTGCGGGCGACGGTGGAGCATCGGATCAGCGATGCTCAGCCGGCGCGCCCTGCACGTCCGAAAGGCTCGACGATGATGACGCTGCTGCCGCGTCGGTCGAGCGGACGACACTGAACGACGCATCGGTCTCCAGCACGACCGCATGCGCGGCGCCGGTATCGCCGAGACCGGCGCCGCGAAGGGCTGCCCGGATTTCATCTTCAGTGACCCGGCTGCGCCGCATCGCAGCGCGCAAGAACTCGCCGCGGTAGAACAGCATCTGCGGCTCGCCGGTAACAAACCGTCTCACCCATCCCCATCGCACACTCAGCCAGGTAACGGCGAACTGGCAACCGACCAGCAGCGCGAACGCGAGCACCCCTTGCACCAGCGAGGTGTCCTTGCTGAGAATGACGGTTGCCAGCGCCGAGCCGAGCGCCACCGTCACCAGCAGGTCGAACGCGTTCATTTTCGACAGGGTTCGCTTGCCGGAAACGCGCAACAGCAGAACCAGCGACACGTAGGCAAACAAGGTCAGCAGCGTGGTGCGCAGCAAGGGCATCCAGCCGTCGAAGAAAATGCTATCCATGGCCGTCGTCCCGGGTACGCCGTTGCAACAAGAGCGCATCGGCCTCACGGCAGGCGGCGTGTCGCGATCCGCACGCGGTCATGAGCCACGCTGCGCTGAGCATCATGGTGCCGGAGAGAGGAGTCGAACCCCCGACCTTCTCATTACGAATGAGCTGCTCTACCAACTGAGCTACACCGGCACGTCAGCCAAAGATTATAGCTGGCGGCAGACGGGGTCCGCTCGCGGTTCAGGCTGCGCGAGCTCAAGGCCACCGACGGTGAAATGAGTGATGCTCCTCACCCGCCATCCCGGTGATAGCCCGTGACCCGCTCGACCTCGTTCTTCGACCCCAGCATCACGCTGATTCGCTCGTGCAGCCGGGTCGGTTGCAGATCGAGGATGCGTTGCTTGCCGTCGGTTGCGGCGCCGCCGGCCTGCTCGATGATGAAGGCCATCGGGTTGGCTTCGTAGAGCAGGCGCAGCTTGCCGGCCTTTTCGGGTTCTCGTTTGTCCCAGGGGTACATGAAGATGCCGCCACGGCTCAGGATGCGGTGGACGTCGGCGACCATGCTGGCGATCCAGCGCATGTTGAAATCCTTGCCGCGCGGGCCATCCTGGCCGGCCAGGCATTCGTCGATGTAGCGCGTCATCGGCGCCGACCAATGGCGCTTGTTGCTCATGTTGACGGCAAACTCGGCGGTATCGGCGGGCACCTTCATCGCGTCATGGGTCAGCATGAACGAGCCCTGCTCGCGATCCAGCGTGAACATCGCCACGCCATCGCCGAAGGTCAGCACCAGCGTGGTCTGCGGGCCGTAGACGCAATAGCCGGCGGCGGCCTGCTGGCGCCCGGGCTGCAGAAAGTCGGCATCGCTGACCTCGGCGCCGTTGTCCAGCTTCTTCAGCACCGAAAAGATGGTGCCGATGCTGACATTGACGTCGATGTTGCTCGACCCGTCGAGCGGGTCGAACAGCAGCAGGTATTCGCCTTGCGGATAGCGGTTCGGGACGATGTGGATATCGTCCATCTCCTCGCTGGCCATCGCCGCCAGGTGGCCGCCCCACTCGTTGGCCTCGATCAGCACCTCGTTGGCGATGATGTCGAGCTTCTTCTGCACCTCGCCCTGGACGTTCTCGGTGTCGGCTGTTCCCAGCACATCGCCGAGCGCACCCTTGTTGACGGCGATGCTGATTCGTTTGCAGGCTCGCGCGACCACTTCGATCAGCAGCCGCAAGTCGGCCGGAATGCTGTTGTTGCTGCGCTGGTGCTCGACCAGGTACTGGGTCAGGCTGATCGGTTTGGCTACGGTGTTCATGTTTCGGTGGTTTGCAATGCGCGCGCGACGATCTCGCGAACGTCGTTGGACAGATCGGGTTTGGCCGCTACCCGTTCGACCGCCGCGAGGGCCATCGCGCGGCACGGCTCGGCAAGCTTGGCCCAGCGATCCATCACGCGGGCCAGCCGAGACGCCAGCTGCGAATTGAAGGCATCGATCTCGATCACTCGATCGGCCCAGAACTGGTAGCCCGCGCCATCGTCGCGGTGAAAGGCGCCAGGGTTGCCATTGCAGAACGACGAGACGACAGGCTGCGCGCGCGGTTCGGGTTCTTCAAGCTGAAATCCGGGTGTTTCATCAAGGCCTTGACGCGTGCAAACACCTCGCCGTCGCGTTCGGGCGCAGTCGCCTGCAGCGCGAACCATTTGTCGATCACCAGGGCATCGCCGCTGAACAGCTGATGAAAGCGCTCGAGCGCGGGCTTGGCCAGTTCGGCATGTGAATCGACCAAAGCCGTCAGCGCGCCCAGCCGGTCGGTCATGTTGGCGGCATCCTTGAAGCGCTGGTAGGCACGGCCGGGCCAGATCGGATCACCCGTTGCAGCCGCGCCGAGGCACAACATCGACAAGCGCCAGATTGGCCAGCGAACGCTTGCCGGCCGAGGCCGCGTCGGGCCGATACGGGCCGCTGACCTGGTTGGTGTCGAAGGCGCGCTGCCAGCTTGGCGCCAGCGCCTGCGCCAGCTGCAGGCGCATCGCCTCGCGCGCGGCGTGGATGCGCTGCGGATCGAAGGGATTGAGCTGCTCGGCGATATAGGCGGCGCTCGGCAGGCTCAGCACCAGTGCCTTGAACGACGGGTCGACCTGACGCATCGTCGAGCAGCGCGCGCATCGCATCGATGAAAGAGTCGTCGAGCTGCAGTGCCACCGGCCCTTCGGCCTGCACGGCGGCAAGCAGGCGCTTGAGCGCCAGCCGCTGGCCGGCCTCCCAGCGATTGAACGGGTCGCTGTCGTGGCGCAGCAGCACCATCAGATCGACGTCGTCGAGCCCGTCGTCGAGCATGACCGGAGCCGAAAAACCACGCAGCAGCGACGGCACCGGCCGCTGATCGATGCCCTCGAACTGCAGCACGGTTTCGCGCTGATCGAGCACCAGCATGCGATCGGCCGACGCTGTCGAAACGCCCGCAGCGTCGCCGGCCAGCCGCAGAGGCAGCGGCTGGCCATCAGCTCCGATCAGGCCGATCGACAGCGGGATCACCATCGCATCGGCCAACGGCAGGCCGGCGCTGGTCTGCTCGGCCTGGCGCAGCGTCAGGGTGTAGCGCTGCTGCGCCGCATCGTATTCGCCGCGCGCCTGCAGTCGGGGCGTGCCGGCCTGGCGGTACCAGCGTTTGAAGGCATCGAGCACGGCTGGCCAGCGCGCTGCCCGGATTGGCGTCGGCGATCGCCTGCGCAAAATCGTCGCAGGTCACTGCCTGGCCGTCGTGGCGCTCGAAATACAGGCTCATGCCTTTGGCAAACCCATCGCGGCCGACCAGCGTCTGCATCATGCGGACCACTTCGGCACCCTTGTCGTAGATGGTGGGGGTGTAGAAGTTGTTGATCTCGATATATTGGTCGGGCCGCACCGGATGCGCCATCGTTCCGGCGTCTTCCGGAAACTGCACCTGGCGCAGGTTGCGCACGTCCTCGATGCGCCTGCACCGCACGGGCACTGGCCGCCTGGGCGGCGGCGGTACCGCTGGCCGGGCCGATCATGTCCATGCTGAATTCCTGATCGCGAAAAACCGTCAGGCCTTCCTTCAGGCTGAGCTGGAACCAGTCGCGGCAGGTGATCCGGTTGCCGGTCCAGTTGTGAAAATACTCGTGGCCGACGACACTTTCGACACCGGCAAAATCGTCGTCGGTGGCGGTTGCCGGGGTAGCCAGCACATATTTGGTATTGAAGATGTTCAGGCCCTTGTTCTCCATCGCGCCCATGTTGAAGTCGCCGACGGCGACGATCATGAAACGCTCCAGATCGAGCGGCAAATCGAAGCGGGCCTCGTCCCAGATCACGCTGGCAATCAGCGAATTCATCGCGTGTTCGGTCTTGTCCAGATCGCCGCGACGCACATACACCTGCAGCAGATGATCCTTGCCGCCCCGGCTGCGAATGTTCTGCTCGCGCACCACCAGATCGGCAGCCACCAACGCAAACAGATAACTCGGCTTCGGAAACGGATCGTGCCATCTGGCGAAGTGGCGGCCTGCATCCAGATCGCCTTGCTCGACCAGGTTGCCGTTCGACAACAGCACCGGATAAGCCGCCTTGTTGGCGCGCAGACAGACGCTGTACACCGCCATCACGTCGGGCCGGTCGAGAAAATAGGTGATGCGTCGGAAGCCCTCGGCCTCACATTGCGTGAACAGTCCGCCACCCGATGTGTACAGGCCCGACAGCTGCGTATTCTTGTCCGGCGCGCAGGTGTTGCGGATTTCCAGGCTGAACGGCCCGGCCGGCAGCGTCTGCACACTGTCGATCACCAGCATGTCGGCTTCGTGGCGAAACGACACGCTTTCGCCATTCACCTGAACCCGCGTCAGGTTCAGCCCCTCGCCATGCAGCCGCAACGGCTGCGCCGCCACCGCCTCGTTGCGTTCGATCTGCATCTTGTTGATGACCAGCGTCTTCGCCGGATCCAGATCAAACGACAGATCGACCGACCGTATCCAGTAAGCCGGCGCCACATAGTCTTCGCGGCGAATGATCGTCGCAATTCCTTCACGCATGAACGTCTCCAAATTTTTTAGCGCCCACCCCGGTCTGATGAGCGAGCGAAGCGAAGCGAAAGATCAAGCAACGCCCGCGGATCCGGCTCTGCCGGTCCGCCAGGCGGGCCTTGCAGGCCGCGTCGGGCCGGTGGGCCCGACTCCTCGCCAGGCGTACAAGGTCCACTGGACCTTGTACGTCCGGACTCGGCCCCCCGGGGGCAGGAGCGCAGCGACTGGGGGGCCAACATTCATATGCCTTGCTTCAAGCTCGCCTCGATGAACCCGTCGAGATCGCCGTCCAGCACCTTCTGGGTTGCCGAGACTTCGTAACCGGTGCGCAGATCCTTGATGCGGCTGTTGTCCAGCACATAGCTGCGGATCTGATGGCCCCAGCCGACATCGGTCTTGGTATCTTCGAGCTTTTGCTGTGCCTCCTGGCGCTTGCGCATCTCGTGGTCGTACAGCCGTGAGCGCAGCCGTTTCCAGGCCACATCGCGGTTGCTGTGCTGACTGCGGCCATCCTGGCATTGCACAACGATGCCGGTCGGGATGTGCGTCAGCCGCACCGCCGAGTCGGTCTTGTTGATGTGCTGGCCACCGGCGCCGCTGGCGCGGAAGGTGTCGGTGCGAACATCCGACGGATTGATATCGATCTCGATCGAATCGTCGACCTCCGGGTAGACGAACAGTGAAGCAAAACTGGTGTGACGGCCACCCGACGAATCGAACGGGCTCTTGCGCACCAGTCGATGCACGCCGGTTTCGGTGCGCAGCAGGCCGAACGCATAGTCGCCCTCGACCTTGATCGTTGCACTTTTGATGCCGGCGGTATCGCCCGCCGTCTCGTCTTCGAGCGTGGTCGTGAAGCCCTTGCGTTCGCAATATTTCAGATACTGGCGCAACAGCATCTGCGCCCAGTCGCAGGCTTCGGTGCCACCGGCGCCAGCCTGGATATCGATGAAGCAGTTGCTCGGATCGGCCGGATTGTTGAACATCCGGCGGAACTCCAGCTCCTTGATCGTCGCCTCGAGCTTGTCGGCGTCTTTTTCGATCGCCGCAGGCCATCGAAGTCGGCATCGGCCTTCGACATCTCGTGCAACTCGGTGTTGTCGGCGAGGTTGCTCGTCAGGTGGTCGATGGTCTGCACAACCGTTTCGAGCAGGCGTTTTTCCCGCCCGAGTTCCTGCGCGCGTTTGGGCTCGTTCCAGACGGTCGGATTCTCGAGTGCCGCATTGACCTCGTTCAGCCGCAGCGCTTTGCGATCGTAGTCAAAGATACCCCCGAAGGGCTTGCGTACGCTCGCTCAGATCGGCAATCTTGTTACCGATGGCGTTGATGTGTTCGACGTCCATGCTGCAATCCTCCAACTTCTGCGCAAAGGGTTGATTTTTGCACGTCGACGCGGCGTCAGGCCAGAAAGCGCTGCAGATGATCAGCCAGCGCCTCGGGTTGGTCGTGGTGCAGCATGTGGCCTGCGTCAGCCAGGACGACACGTTCGACCCGCGGGACCACCGCCAGCCGGGCGTCGAAGTCGCTGCGCGGGTAACGGCCGCCCCAGTGGCTGGCAATGTCGGTTTGCGCGCCTTCAACCCACAAGAGCGGCGCGTTGATCGCCGCCCAGCATGCAATCGCTTCTTCGCGGCGGTACAGCACCGGGTTGACCCGGCGATGCGCCGGATCACCGAGGATGTTCCATTGACCATCATCGGCCTGCCGCGCCCAGTGCTTGGCCAGCCAGCCGGGCTCGTTGCGCCGAGAGCCGCGGGTTGGTTTTGCGCAGGCGTGCGGCGACGGCGGCCAGATTGTCGTAGCGGCGCAGGCGCGGCGGCTGCTGCAACTCGTCCAGCCATTTGACATAGCGGCCGGGTGCTTCCGAGGGATCAGCCGCCGGCATGCCGAACCCTTCGAGGTTGATCAGGCGACGGATACGTTGCGGGCGGATGCCGGCATAAAACATCACGATGTTGCCGCCCATGCTGTGTCCCAGCAGATCGATCACTGTGCTCGCCTCGCCGCGCGCAATCAACTGATCGAGGACGTTGTCGAGGTCACCCAGATAGTCGGCAAACCAATAACTGTCGGCGCCTGACGAGTCGCTGAGTCCGAAGCCTCGCCAGTCGAGCGCAATGACATGCCGCTCGTCCGCCAAGGCATCGACCAGAAACTGGAACGATGCGGCCACGTCCATCCAGCCATGCAGCAGCAACAAGCTGGGACGCTCCCGGTTAGCCATCGACACGTCGCCCCAGATTCGCAGATGAAGACGCAGCCCTCGCACGTCGAGCCACTGGCTGCGTGCGGGACGTCGCTCGACATAAGGCAGAACGGTCACCGATGGGCGGGGATCAGGGTCGATGTCAGGCATCTCGGCACTCTACGTGAAACATCTGCAAACTGCCGCCCGGCGGCCGTCGACGGGACGACAATCGGGCGATGCAAGAGCCCACTGCCCCGTTACCTCCTGATGCGACGGAACCCGCGTTTGTGTTGCGTCCCGCACGCGCCGACGAATGCGACGCCGTCGTCGGCCTGATCCACGAACTGGCCGATTTCGAGCTGCTCAGCCACCTGGTCAAGGTGACACCTGATACGCTGCGCCAGCATCTGTTCGGCCAGCGGCCGGTTGCCGAGGCAGTGGTCGCCGAGATCGACGGTGGCATCGTTGCCTTTGCGCTGTTTTTCACCAACTTTTCGACCTTCCTCGGCCAACCCGGCCTCTACCTCGAAGACCTCTATGTGCAGCCGATGCAGCGTCGACACGGCATCGGCAAGGCCATGTTGCGCCATCTCGGCGCGCTGGCCGTCGAACGCGGCTGTGGCCGCTTCGAATGGAGCGTGCTCGACTGGAATGCCGATGCCATCGCTTTCTACAAGAAGATGGGCGCAGATGTGATGCCGGAATGGCGGATCTGCCGGCTTGCCGGTTCGGCGCTGCAGGCCTACGCCCGACCCTGAACGACGCCTCGTTCGAGTTCATCCGGAGACGCCATGCCGACCCGACGCAGCGCAGCCGATCAATCAGAGCGGACGGTCCCGGAAGGGATCCCGCAGCAGGCCGATCACCATGCGGCGATGCACGCCAACTTCCGCTGGGCGGTGCCGGAACAGTTCAATATCGCCGACGTCTGCTGCGGCCGCTGGGCCAGCGCAACGCCGGACGCCATCGCGATCCATCACGAAACCGAGGACGGCACGCTGCGCCAGATCAGCTATCGACAACTGCAGCTGGACGCCAACCGCCTGAGCCACTTGCTGCGCAGCCTCGGCATCGAACGCGGTGACCGCATCGCGATCGTGATGCCGCAGCGACCTGAAACGGCCATCGCCCACATCGCGATCTACCAGCTTGGCGCCATTGCGATGCCGCTGGCGATGCTGTTCGGCCCCGACGCACTCGAATACCGGCTGCAGAACAGCAACGCCGACACTGGCGATCGTCGATGAAAGCGCGATTGCCAACCTGCTGCTGGCCCGCCCCCAATGCCCCCAGCTGCGCACCGTCCTCGCCGTCGGCCGCGCCCAGGGCAAAGGCGATATCGACTGGGATTCCGAACTCGCCGCCCAGTCCGACCACCTTCGAGCCCGTCCGGACCGACCGCCGAAGACCCCGCCATCCTGATCTACACCAGCGGCACCACCGGCCCCGCCAAAGGCGCCCTTCTCCCCCACCGCGCCCTGATCGGCAACCTGACCGGCTTCGTCTGCAGCCAGAACTGGTTCGGGTTCGACCCAACCGCCCCCACCCTCGGTACAAGCCCTCGTCCCCCGGGCAATAGGGAGCGGAAAATGGGGGGCGTCATGAATCCCCCGGCGGGCGTAAGCCCGGGGAAGAGGGAGGGGGAGCTAGGCACCGCGAGTACCGGTCTCCACTCTTCGCGCAATTTGCTGCCGCCTCTCGGTAAAAGCCCTCTTTCCGCGGGAAAGAGGGAGCGGGAGATAGGGGGCGTCAATGACGGGCAAAGCCCAGTCTGCAAGGCCCCAGAAACGCCCTGCGTTTTCTGGAGCCCTGCAGACTGGGCCTGGACCGGCGGCCTGATGGACGCGCTGCTGCCGACCCTTTATTTCGGCCGCCAGATCGTTGCCTGGCAAGGCCGCTTCTCGCCCGAAAAAGCGTTCGAACTGCTGCAGCGCTACCAGGTCACCCACACCTTCCTGTTCCCGACCGCGCTGAAGGCGATGATGAAAGCGGTGCCGCAGCCGCGCGACCAATACCGACTTGCACCTGCAGGCGATCATGAGCGCAGGCGAAGCTGTCGGCGACGCCGTGTTCGGCTACTGCCAACATCAGCTCGGCGTCATCGTCAACGAGATGTTCGGCCAGACCGAGATCAACTACATCGTCGGCAACTGCGCCATGAACGATCGCCGCACCGGTCACGGCGTCGGCTGGCCGGCACGCGCGGGCAGCATGGGTCGCCCCTACCCCGGCCACCGCATCGAGGTGATCGACGACGAAGGCAAGCCGTGCCCGCGCGGCACGGCCGGTGACGTGGCCGTCCATCGACTCGATCGCCACGGCCAGCCCGATCCGATCTTCTTTCTCGGCTACTGGCACAACGACGACGCAACGCGCGCCAAGTTCACCGGCGATCCGGCGACAAGCTGGTGCCGCACCGGCGATACCGCCGTCATGGACGACGACGGCTACCTCTGGTACCAGGGCCGCAGCGACGATATCTTCAAGGCCGCCGGCTACCGCATCGGGCCGAGTGAAATCGAGAACTGCCTGGTCAAGCATCCGGCCGTCGCCAACGCTGCGGTGGTCCCCAAACCCGACGCCGCGCGCGGCGCACTGGTCAAGGCCTACGTCGTGCTGGCCGCCGGCCATGTTGCAAGCCAGGAACTGATCGAGCAACTGCAGCAGCATGTTCGTGGTCGGCTGGCGCCCTACGAATATCCGAAGGAAATCGAGTTCATCGACGCACTGCCGATGACCACCACCGGCAAGGTGCAGCGGCGGGTACTGCGGCTGCAGGAAGAAGAGCGCGCCAGCAAAGTCCGGTGACCGATCAGACCGCCTAGACTCAAGGCGATGAGCCCCCTCGAACTGATCCCGCTCGGCCGCAGCGATCTGCGTGTCACTCCGATCTGCCTGGGTACGATGACGTTCGGCGAGCAGGTCGATCAGGCGAATGCCTTCGCCATCCTCGACCGCGCCATCGAGTCGGGAATCAATTTCATCGATACCGCCGAGATGTATTCGGTTCCGGCACGCGCCGAGACCTTCGGTGCGACCGAAACCATCCTCGGCAACTGGTTCGCCGCGCGACCGGGAATGCGCCAACGCGTGGTGCTGGCCAGCAAGGTGGCAGGTCCGTCGCGCAACATGGCCTGGATCCGCAACGGCAGCCCGGACCTGACCGCCGCCGATATCGTCAAGGTCGTGTAACGACAGCCTGCGGCGGCTGCAGACCGACATGATCGATCTGTACCAGATTCATTGGCCGAACCGCCATGTGCCGGCATTCGGCAACCTGTATTTCGATCCGGCCCAGGAGCGCGAACAGACTTCGGTGCACGACCAGCTGCAGGCGCTGGCCGGCCTCATCAAGGCCGGCAAGCTGCGCGCCATCGGCCTGAGCAACGAGACGCCCTGGGGCGTCTGCGAGTTCGTCAAGCAGGCACAACGCCATGGCTTGCCGCAAATTGCGACTGTGCAGAACGCGTATGCACTGACCAATCGATCGGTCGACAATGCGCTGGACGAGGTGTTGTTCCGCGAGCAGGTTTCGCTGCTCGCCTATTCGCCGCTGGCGTTCGGCACCTTGACCGGCAAATACGATGACGCCGCCCCGGCCGCAGCCGACCCTGCAACCGGTCGCCTGACCATTTTCGAGTCGATGCGAAACGGCGCGCTGGGCGCGCAGCGAAGCGCTGGCTGCGGCCAGGCGCTACAACAAGCTGGCACGTCGCCACGGGCTGACGCCGATTCAGCTTGCGCTGGGCTTCTGCGCTGGCTCGTGGCGCGTCACAAGCACCATCATCGGAGTCACCACGCTGGCGCAACTCGAAGAGAACGTGGCTGCGTTCGGTACCGGCTTGTCGGCTGAATTGCTGGCCGAGATCGATGCCATCCGGTCTTCAAATCGTGATCCGGCGCAGTGATCGGCCGTCTGCCGCCAGCCGACAAGCCACCGTCGACAAGACAAAAAACTCCGGCCGCGGAAAGTCCGCGGCCGGAGACAGGGCAGCAGCGCAGGTCGATCAGTACCGGATGGCCAGATCGATCAGCGGCACGCCGCTGGCGCCGCCGATCCGTGCCGTGTCAGCCGTCAGGCCCGGGTACAGGGTTGCTGCGCCAGTGGTCAGCGAAACCGTATACAGCGTCGTCGGGCCGGCTGCGCCGGTGCGCAGCGCCGCCAATGCCAGACCGTTGGCACCGCCTGCAATGTCGAACGCGGCCATACCGCTGATGGCGACGCCGAGCGGACCCACATCGGCCAAGGTGCCATTGTTCGGCGGGTTCTGCAGCGACAACACGTCGAGGTTGTCGTCGAGGTTGTACAGAGCCGTCGAGGTGGTGCCGGCGTAGCTGTTGGTGTAGGCGCCAGCCAGGATCGACGCAGGGGCTGCGCGATTGATGTCGCCGTCGGTCGTGGTGGCGCCGGTGTCGACGTTGATCCGCAGATTCTGGCCCGTCGAGGTCAGCACCCGCAGCCGGTCTGCGAGCGGGTTGAAGTCGACCACCGTGATCTTGCCCATGATCGAGGTATACGGCGCCGTCGTGTCGTCCGCCGCGGCCGACAGTGCGGTCTTGAAAGTCGCCACGCCGGTCGTCGGATCGATGGTGTACAGGCGCCCTCCATTGGCCACTCCGTACAACATGCCGTTCGCCGGCCGGAAATCGACCCCAAGCAAGGTGTCGCCCGCGCTCAGACCGGTCACCGCAGTGGTCGTGGTGGTGTTGGGCGTGGCCGGGTTGAAGGTCAGCAACTGGTTGGCTGCCGTCAGGCCGATCGCGGTCGGGTTGGCCGCCTGTTTGAGCGCCAGACCGCGCAAGGCCTCGCCACCGGCCACCGCGCCACCAGCCACTGCTGTTGCAGCCCCGGTCGTCAGGTTGATGGTGTACAGCGAGGTTGTTCCGCCGACGGTCAACGCGGCATAACCCGTGTTGGTTTTTGCATCGATGTCGAACCCGTTGACAGCCGTCGCCGTCACCCCTAATGGCAGGCCCGTCATCAAGGTGCCGCTGTTCGGCGGGTTCTGCAGATGCAGCAGGCCCGAGCCGACGTCGATGTCATAGAGCTGGGTGGTCGTGGTGCCGCCGAACGAATTGGTATAGGCCACCGCGCTGATGCTGGCATTGCCGAAAGGCAGCGAGATGGTGCCGTCCGATATCGTATCGCCGGTCGCGACATTGATCCGCAGATCCTGACCCGTGTCGGAGACCACCCGCAAGCGGTCGGCTGCCGGGTTGAAATCGACACCGAAGTTGGCTCCGGACAGCGCGGTGAACGCATCTCCGGTGGCGGCCTTCAGTGTCGCCGTCTTGGTTGCGGCACCGGTTTCAGGTGCCACGGTGTAGATGCCGCCGGTGCTGCTGAGTGCATACAACTTGCCGTCAGCGGGCCGGTAATCGATGCCAAGCAGGGTTTCGCCAGCCGCCAGGCCGGTCACGCTGACGGTTCCAACCAGCGTTGCGGGCGCAGCGCGGTTGAAGGAGATGATCTTGCCGCTGAGCGTCAAGGCGACGGTATCGCCCACCGCAACGGGCGCTGGCGCGGGCGCCGGCGCGGGTGCTGGCGTTGCCGCGACGGGTCCGTCGTCGCCACCGCAGGCAGCGAGCCCCAATGTCAAGATGCTGGCAGCGAGGGACAGGACGGTCTTGCGGTAAGCGGGAAACATGGCATCTCCTTGAAACGGTCGACAGGGAACCACTGCGCAGCGCTGGCCGCCAGTGACATTCCAAGCACTACGAAAGATTTCGCACGATGGATGCAAAAGCTTTCGGTTTTTTTCCTCAGCGCACCGGAATCGGCGCTTCGAGGGTGATGACCCGACTGCCTTGGCCGCGCGACGCCGTCGCGGCAAGCAGCCGATCAGCGAGTCAAAAACGCCAGCAGCCGATCGGCCAGGCGCCCATACGGTGGCATCAGGAACTTGAGGGTCGAGAACCTGGCCTGGTAGAAGACGGGCCGCAACTTGGAGAAGGTGTTGAAGCCTTCGCGACCGTGGTAATGGCCCATCCCCGATTCGCCGACGCCGCCGAACGGCAGGTCATGCTGGCCGACATGGAACAACGCATCGTTGACCGACACGCCGCCCGACATCACCCGGTCGAGCAGATTCTGGACCGTCTTCTCGTCGTTGCTGAACGGATAGATGGCCAGCGGGCGCGGCCCGGCTGTTGACCGAATCGATCACCTGTTCGAGGCTTTCGAAGCCGCGGATCGGCAAGATCGGACCAAATATTTCGCGTTGCCACAACTGGCTTTCAGCCGGTGCGCCAAGCACGATGTGCGGCGCAATCTTGCGGCTTGCGGCATCGAATGGCGGGCCCGCCAGCAGTGGAATGACGGTGGCGCCGCGTTCGCGTGCATCGTCGAGCGCCGCACACAAGCGGTCGAACGATGGCTGGTCGATGATCGAGGTGTAGTCGGGCGAATCGAGCTTGGGGTAACGCTCGGGGACGATCTGCCTGGCTGCGCGGACAAATTCGTCGATCTTTGACTGCGGCATCCAGAGGTGGTCGACGCTGGTACAGATCTGCCCGGCGTTCAGATATTTGACAAACAGGATTCGCTCGGCGGCGAGCCGCACGGCATAGTCGTCACACAGAATGGCAGGCGCCTTGCCGCCGAGTTCGAGCGTGACCGGGCACAGGTTGTCGGCCGCTGCCGCCATCACCTTGCGACCCGTGGTGCCGGAGCCGGTGAACAACAAATGGTCAAAACGCAGCTTCGAGAATTCGACACCGACGCCACCGGTCTCGTCGACAAACTGCAGCTTGTCGGACGGAAAATACGCCGGCATGTGTTCGATCAGAAATCGGGCGAGATGCCGCGAGTTTTCGCTCATCTTGACCATCGCCCGGTTGCCTGCAGCAAAGATGTAGGTCAGCGGGACGATGCTGAGGTTGAGCGGAAAATTCCACGGCACGATCACGCCGACCACACCCAGCGGCTGCGGAATGACGCGGTTGCTGGCGCCGAAAAAATTGCGCAGATCGACGGCCCGCTTTTGCGGCTTCATCCAGCCACGCAACTGCTTGATCACATGGTCGATGCCGTCGATCGCCGGAAAAATCTCGGCCAGCATCGTTTCGTGCCGCGAGCGGTGGCCGTAATCGGCGTTGATCGCGTCACACAAGACATCCTTGTAATCACGCACGAACTGCTGCAACTGGCGCAGATCGGCTGTGCGCTGTGCGAGATCGGGCACCGGATCGGCCAGATAGGCCTTGCGCTGTTGTGCGAGCGTCGACGCCAGCGCGCGCCGGATGGCTGCCGCATCGGGCTTGGTTTTCATGTCCATGCGCAATCTTTCGAGTCGAGCGGCGTGCCTTGCGCCGGGGCGGGTGAGCACTGGCGGTGCCCGTCGCAACGCCGATGGTGACAGAAAGCCGCTGCCCCTGACCAATCAGGTGATGGCCTCCGCCATTTGCTGCGCCGCCTTGACTTCGACCCGAACCTGCTCGGTGAGTTCAGCCTTCAACGCCGCGAACTTCGGGCTCGTCTTGATCGAATAATGCCGAGGATAGGGCAACGGTACCGGCAGATCGAGCTTGATGCGGCCGGGGCGCGCGCTCATCACGACCACCCGGCTGCCAATGAAGACCGCTTCGTCGATATCGTGGGTGACAAACAGCACCGTCTTGCGCTCGGCCTCCCAGATGCCGAGCAACAGCTCCTGCATCAACTCGCGTGTCTGGTGGTCGAGTGCGCCGAAGGGCTCGTCCATCAACAGGATACGCGGATCGTTGGCCAGCGCCCGCGCAATCGCGACCCGCTGCTGCATGCCACCCGACAGCTGCTTGGGATAGTGTTTCTCGAAGCCGCGCAGCCCGACTTTTTCGATATAGCCCTGTGCCACCTCGAGTTGCCGTGCGCGCGGCCAGCCGCGCTCGCGCAGGCCGAAACAGACATTGTCGCGAACGCTCAGCCAAGGAAACAGCGTATAGCTTTGGAACACCATGCCGCGGTCAGCGCCCGGCTCGTCGATATGCCGGCCATCGAGCAACACGTCGCCAGCAGTCGGTTGATCGAGCCCGCCGACGATCCGCAGCAAGGTACTTTTACCGCAGCCGCTGGGGCCGAGGATGGTGATGAAATCGTTCTCGGCAACCTCCAGGTCAGTCGCCTGCAAGGCCAGCGTCGACCCATTGGCGTTGGCAAAGCGGCGCTCGACAGCACGGATCGACAGGATGTTGCTCATTGCTCGCGCTCCATGAGTTCAGACATTGCGTACAGCTCGTTTCGGCCCAGTGCGGCCCTTCGGGTCAGGCTTGGCCGCATGCGTCGGCGCAGCGGGAGCGCTGCATGCGTTGGGCGGAGCGAGAGCGCCGCTGCGGGGTGCCCTGTTCCGTTCATGTCCCCCGGGGCCGACTGACACCGAGCGCTTGATCCAGGGTCGAACGTCCCCTCCTCCTTTACTTCACTGCACAGGGCACCCCACCGCAGCGCTCTGGCCACCACCGTGCCCGTCGAAGGCGCAGGCAAATCACAGTGGCGGCAGGCTCGGGGTGGCGGGGTGCTGGGTGACCTCCATGTCCCCCGGGCCGGCTCACTCCCCAAGCGCTCCGAGTCGACCTGATCCGGCCCTCCTCCTTTACTTCCGGTCACCCAGCACCCCACCATGCTGGCTGGGCGCGGTACGCAATCGGCTCCCTCTCCCTCCGGGAGAGGGTTGGGGGTGAGGGCGCGCGAAGCACCAAGGGTGTTCTGCGCGGCCCCTCACCCCAGCCCTCTCCCCAAAGGGGCGAGGGAGAAAGCCCCCTCTTCTCCCGCACTCGTTCGAACGTCCGCAACAGGCCGGCGACCGCCGATCCGGTTCGGCAGGCTGTCATCGTCCGAGCGCCGCCCACGGGAACGCCTTGCGGTTGACCCATTTGAAAAACAGGTCGCTGGCCAGCCCGATCAGGCCGATGACGATGATGCCGAAGATGATCTGGTCGGTGGCCAGCAGCGATTGGCTGTCGGTGATCATGTGGCCGATGCCGCTCGATGCGCCGATCAGCTCGGCGACGATCACGTAGGTCCAGGCCCAGCCGAGCACCATGCGCAGGATTTCGGCGATTTCCGGTGCGGCGCCGGGGATCAGCACGCGGCGAACCAGGCTGGCGTCGCTGCAGCCGAGCGTGTAGGCGGCCTCGACCAGATCGCGCCGGGTGTTGCCGACCGTCACTGCAATCATCAGCACCAATTGAAAGAAGCTGCCGATGAAGATCAGCGCCAACTTCTGCGCCTCGCCGATGCCGGCCCACAGGATCAGCAGCGGGATGAAGGCGCTGGCGGGCAGATAACGGGCGAAACTGACGAACGGTTCGAAAAACGCCTCGATCGGTTTATAGGCACCCATTGCCACGCCGAGCGGCAATGCCAGCACCGCGGCAATCACGAAGCCGCCGATGACGCGCCAGACGGTCATGCCGACATCGTAGGCAAAATTGAACTCGGCAAACAGCCGCCAGCCGCTGGTCAGCATGGCCAACGGATCGGCGAGGAAAGTCTTCGGCACCAGACCACCGAAGGTCACCGCCGACCAGACGGCGACGAAAACGACGAAAAACGAAATCCCCAGCATCACCCGCGTCGCCGGCGAGACCGCAACCAGCGGCTTCATGCGGCGCGATCGGCGGCGGGATGCGACCGGCTTGGTCGCTGTCAACGGGCGAGCTGGCCGCGCCGACGGCGTCGACGGCACCGACATCGCAACCTCGGCGCCCGGTGCCGCCATTGGCGTGCTGAGCGGGCGCCCATCACTCACTTCAGAAACCTCGTGTCGGCCAGTTTGCCCAGATCAGGAATCTGCCGGATGATGCCGGCTTCGAGCAGCAGATCGGCGGCTTCCTTGCTGAAGGTGGCATGTTCGCCGGCGAAGAATTTCTGGTTCGCCGCACGGTCCTGCCAGCGCAGATAGGCTTGGCTTTTCTCGAACGCCTCGCCGGTCTGCTTGACGTCGGCACCCATGATCTCGAAGCTCTTTTTCGGATCGGCCTTGATCATGTCGACGGCGTCGAAATAGCCGTCGGCCAGCGCCTTCGCAGCCTTCGGGTTGTCGGCCAGGAATTTCGGCGTGCAGCCGAAGGTATCCATCACCATCGGGTAGTCGAGCGTCGTCGCGATGATCTTGCCGGCCTCGGGCTTGGCGCGCACGGCGCTCAGGTAAGGCTCGTAGGTCATCGCCGCGTCGATTCCGGCGGTGCCGGCAACGATTGCATTGGCAGCGGGCTGCGGCTCGAGGTTGACGACGGTCACGTCCTTGATCGAGAGGCCGTTTTTCTTCAGCATCCAGGCCAGGCCGAAATACGGTGCGGTGCCGGGTGCGCTGGCGGCCACCGTCTTGCCCTTCAGCTCGGAAATCTTGTTGATGCCGGGTTTGACAACCATGCCGTCCGCGCCGTAGCTCTTGTCGAGCTGGAAGATCTGCGTGGTTTCAACGCCATTGGCATTCCAGACCACCCAGGTTTCGACCGTGGTGGCAGCGCATTGCACGTCACCCGACGCAATTGCCAGGTGACGATCTTTCTGCGGGATCTTCTTGATCGTCACGTCAAGGCCGTGTTTCTTGAACAAGCCGGCCTCCTTGGCCAGCGTCAATGGCGCAAAGCCGGTCCAGCCGGAAATCGCCACCGTCACCCTGGTTTCCTGGGCTTGTGCGGTGAAGGCCAGGCCGGTGAGAGCAGCAACGGCGACGAGAGCGGCGGGCAACTTCTTGGTCATGAAACGGGCTCCTGAGTTGAAAAGCGGGCTGGCGGTTGATGGGCGAATCGAGATGTCAGGCCGGAATCCACAACACCGGCAGATCGGGCAGCATGCGCAGGATACGTGCCAGCGAGCCATCGGTGACCAGCCTGGTTGCCTGTGCGATATCGGGCGCCATATAACGATCATGGTGCATCGCCGGCACCGATTCGCGCAAGCGTGCAAGTACCTGTTCGAGCGCGGCCGAACTGCGCAGCGGTCGCAAAAATTCGATGCCCTGCGCGGCAGCCAGCAACTCGATGCCGAGGATGTGCGCGGTGTTGTCGATCATCGGCAACAGCCGCCGCGCGGCAAAGGTTGCCATCGAGACATGGTCTTCCTGGTTGGCGCTGGTCGGCAGGCTGTCGACGCTGGCCGGATGCGCCATCGACTTGTTCTCGCTGGCCAGCGAGGCGGCGGTGACATGGGCGATCATGAAGCCGCTGTTCAGCCCGGCGTCCGCCGTCAGAAACGGCGGCAGCCGCGAGACGCCGGCGTCGATCAGCATCGCGATGCGGCGTTCGGCGATCGCGCCGACTTCGGCGATGGCGACGGCCATCGCGTCGCACGCCAGCGCAACCGGTTCGGCGTGAAAATTCCCGCCAGAAATGATGGCGCCCCCTCGGAAGCGGCCTCCGCTCGCCGCCACCCCAGGGTGGCGATGCCGGCGGACCGGCACAGCCGGATCCGCGGCGGCTGCTTGATCGGCCATCGCATGGTCGTCGCTCTCGTCTTCGACAAAAACGAGCGGGTTGTCAGTGACCGCATTGGCCTCGCGAACCAGCACCAGCGCGGCATGGCGCAACTGATCGAGACAGGCGCCGACCACCTGCGGCTGGCAGCGCAGCGAATACGGATCCTGCACCCGGTCGTCGCCGTCCTTGTGTGAATCACGGATCGCGCTGCCGGCGAGCAGGCGGCGGTAATACTGGGCCACGTCGATCTGGCCGGGCTGGCCACGAAGTTCGTGGATCCGTGCTTCGAACGGGCCGTCGCTGCCGCGTGCGGCGTCGACCGTCAATGCGCCGACGACCAGTGCCGCTTCGAGCACCGGCTCGAAACTGAGCAGAGCGTGCAAGGCAATCGCCGTCGAGACCTGGGTGCCATTGATCAGCGCCAGGCCTTCCTTGGCCTGCAGCACCAGTGGCGTGATGCCATGTTGACGCAAGACCTCGGCCGCCGGTCGCCGCACGAAGGCCGACGGTGATGCGCAATCGAATTCGACAAATTCGCCTTCGCCGATCAGCGCCAGGCTCAGATGCGCCAGCGGCGCCAGATCGCCTGATGCACCGACCGATCCCTGGCACGGAACGAATGGCAACAGGCCGGCGTCGTGCACCGCCAGCAAGCTGCGAACGACTTCCGGCCGCACGCCGGAGAAGCCGCGGGCCAGACTGGTTGCCTTCAACGCCAGCATCAAGCGCAGCACCGGTGCCGGCAACGGCGCGCCGACGCCGACGCTGTGCGAGCGGATCAGGTTCAGCTGCAGCGCCGCCAGATCGGCGGCGTCGATGCGGGTCGACGCCAGCTTGCCGAATCCGGTATTGACGCCGTAGACGGCTGCCTCGCCTTGCGCCGCGCGGCGAACCACCGCCGCACTGGTCTCGATGGCGGCCCCAAGCGGACGGATCGAGCTGAAGGTCGACATCGCCGCCGTGCAGCAGTTGCAGATCGTCGAGCGTCAGTCCGCCCGGGCGAACGGCCAGCGGACGGCGTTCAGCCATGGCCGCGGTCGATCATCGGCAGCTGCAGTTCGTGCTCGCGGGCACAGGCGATTGCTTCGTCGTAGCCGGCATCGGCATGGCGCATCACGCCGGTTGCCGGATCGTTCCACAACACGCGCTCGATGCGCTTGGCAGCCGCGTCTGCTGCCGTCGCAGACGATCACGACACCGGCATGTTGCGAATAACCCATGCCGACACCGCCGCCGTGATGAAAGCTGACCCAGGTGGCGCCGCCAGCGGTATTGAGCAGCGCGTTGAGCAGCGGCCAGTCGGACACGGCATCCGAGCCATCGCGCATGCTTTCGGTTTCGCGGTTCGGGCTGGCGACCGAGCCTGCATCCAGGTGATCACGCCCGATCACGATCGGCGCTTTCAGCTCGCCACTTTTGACCATCTCGTTGAAGGCCAGCCCGGCGCGGTGCCGCTCGCCGAGACCGATCCAGCAGATGCGGGCCGGCAGGCCCTGAAAGGCGATCCGCTCGCCGGCCATGTCGAGCCAGCGGTGCAGGTGTTTGTCGTCGGGGAACAACTCCTTCATCTTGGCGTCGGTCTTGTGAATGTCGTCCGCATCACCCGACAACGCAACCCAGCGGAACGGCCCGACACCACGGCAGAACAATGGCCGGATATAGGCCGGTACGAAGCCCGGAAAATCGAAGGCATTGCGGACGCCGCGATCGAAAGCCACCTGGCGGATGTTGTTGCCGTAATCGACGGTCGGCACCCCCATCCCCTTGAATTCGAGCATGGCCCTGACATGCACAGCGCAGCTTTCGGCCGCGGCGTCGCGCAAGGCTTCATGTTGCTCGGAATCAGCCTGCGCTGCCTGCCAGCGAGCCACCGTCCAGCCGGCCGGCAGATAACCGTTCAACAGATCGTGCGCGCTGGTCTGGTCGGTGACCAGATCGGGCCTTGGTGCGGTGCCGGCCTTCACACGTTGCGCCAGTTCGGGAACGATCTCGGCAGCGTTTCCGAGCAGGCCGATCGAGACTGCACGCTTGTGTGCGGTGTACTTCTCAATCCGCGCCAACGCGTCGTCGAGATCATCCGCCTGCTCGTCCAGATAGCGGCTGCGCAGACGGAAATCGATGCGGCTTTGCTGGCATTCGATATTCAACGAGCAAGCGCCGGCAAAACTGGCCGCCAGCGGCTGTGCTCCACCCATGCCGCCGAGACCTGCGGTCAGGATCCAGCGCCCCTGCCATTCACTGCCGAGCACCGGAGCGCCGGGCCGTCCCAAGCCCGGCGCCGTCCCCGCGGGGGACCGGCCGTCGTACTCGGCGGCCGAGGGGTCGACAGGGTAGTGTTGCCGGCCGGCTTCGACAAAGGTTTCGTAGGTGCCCTGCACGATGCCCTGGCTGCCGATATAGATCCAGCTGCCGGCGGTCATCTGGCCATACATCATCAGGCCCTTGCGGTCGAGCTCGCTGAAATGCTCCCAGGTCGCCCATTTGGGCACCAGGTTGGAATTGGCGATCAGCACTCGCGGCGCATCGGCATGGGTGCGGAAGACGCCGACCGGCTTGCCCGATTGGACCAGCAGCGATTCGTCGTCGCCGAGATTGCGCAGACTGTCGAGAATGGCGTCGAAACATTCCCAGTTGCGCGCCGCCTTGCCGATGCCGCCGTAGACGACCAGCGCATCCGGGTTCTCGGCCACCTCGGGGTCGAGGTTGTTCTGGATCATCCGGTAAGCCGCCTCGGTCAGCCAGCTGCGACAGCTCAGCGTGGTGCCGCGCGGCGCACGCACCGGGCGCGGCCCGCTGGAGCGGCCAGAAGAAGGAGTCGCCGGCGCGGCGCTGGCAGATAGATCGTGAGCGGGAACGGACAGATCGGTCATCGCTTCTTCCTCTTCGGCAAACGGATCGTCAGTCGTGAATGTACTTGTCTAGACAAGCGAATGCAAGCACCGGGCATCAGGAAAATCCCGCGATCGAAGGCGCGTCCAGACGGCTTGTCTAGACAAGATGGTGGATTTACACTGCACCGATGGACATCGCCACTCGCTCAGCGGTTCTGCCGTATCAGCGCGTCAAGCAACACCTGAAGCACCAACTGGGGCAGGGTCGCTGGCGGCCGGGCGTATTGATGCCTTCCGAATCCGAACTGGTGGCTCAGTTCGGCGTCAGTCGAATGACCGTCAACCGAGCCTTGCGCGAGTTGCAGTCCGAGGGCTTGATCGATCGGGTGCAGGGTGTGGGCACCTTCGCTGCGCAGCTGCACCGGGTCTCGTCGACACTGACCATCCGCAACCTGCAGGAGGAGATCGAGGCACGTGGCCATGTCCATCACGCCGAAGTCCATCTGCAGTGCGAAGAAGTCGCCGGCACCGCACTGGCCCTGCAGCTCGGACTGGCGCCTGGCGCCAAGGTGTTTCATACGCTGATCGTCCACCACGACGACGGCTTGCCGCTGCAATGCGAAGATCGATACGTCAACCCTGCCGCCGCACCCGACTATCTGCAGGCCGATTTCAGCCACACCACGCCGACCCGCTATCTGCTCGAAGTGGCTCCGATGTGGGATGCGCAGTACACCATCGAGGCCAGCAACGCATCGGTGGATGAAGCCAGGCTGCTCGATATCACGGCAGGCGAGCCTTGCCTGGTGATCGTGCGACGAACCATTTTCGGTGGCATCCCGATCACGCTGGCGCGGCTGGTCCACCCGGGGTCGCGGTATCAACTGCAAGGCAGTTTCAGCCCATGACACTGGTCGTCACCGCGCAGGTTCCGCCGCAACGATGGAAAAACGGCGGCGGCTACTTGCGTGAGTTGCTGCTGCAACCAGCCGCAGCGGCATGGCAAATCCGGATCGCCGTGGCCGATATCGATGCCGACGGCGCCTTCTCCGAGTTTCCTGGCGTCGAGCGCTGGTTCAGCGTCGTGCAGGGTGCAGGCGTCGAGTTGACCGTCGGCGACGTTCCGCGTTCATCGAGCTACCGGCTGACCCGCAACAGCCAGGCGCTGCGATTCGATGGCGCAGCGGTCACACGCTGTCGGCTGATCAACGGCAGCGTTGTTGCCTTGAACCTGATGCTGCGCGGCGCACGAGGCCGCACCGACCAGGTGGTCGGCAACCAGGGCTGGATCGCCGATGCGACCAGCTGTGGCATCTATTCGAATGTCGCCGGCCGTTGCAACGGGTTCGAGATGCCGGCCGGCAGCCTGTTGTGGTTCGATGTCGCGCCGCCCCGTCTGTCGTTCACCGCGGCAAGTCCCGGCCCGGAACCCTCGGCCTGGTGGCTGGCCGCGACAGCGGAGCCGATGCGATGAAGACGATCTGGCGCAACGCCACGCTGGCCACGCTGGCAGATGACCGCGGCTGGGGCCTGCTGGAGCGTGGAGCGGTCGTTTGCGAGGGCACCGAGATCAGTTGGGTCGGCCCGCAAGCGCAGCTTCCTGCCGGGCTCGGCCATGCCACCGAACACGATCTGGGCGGCGCCTTGATGACACCGGGGCTGGTCGATTGCCACACCCATCTGGTCTATGGCGGCGACCGCGCGCATGAATTCGAGCTGCGGCTCGAAGGCGCCAGTTATGAAGAAATTTCCCGCGCTGGCGGCGGCATCGCATCGACGGTTGCAGCAACCCGTCAGGCCAGCGATCGTGATTTGCACGACAGCGCACGACAGCGCGCACGCAGCTTGCTGGCTCAAGGCGTCACGACACTTGAAATCAAATCCGGCTATGGCCTGAGCGCCGAACACGAAGCACGCTGCCTGCGCATCGCCCGGCGCATCGGCCGCGAATTGCCGTTGACGGTGCGCACCAGTTGCCTGTCCGCCCACGCGCTGCCGCCCGAATTTGCCGGCCGGCCCGACGCCTATGTCGACGCCGCCTGTGCGTGGCTGCCCGCACTGGCGGCCGAGGGCCTGGTCGATGCGGTCGATGCCTTCTGCGAGGGCATCGGCTTCAGCCTGGCGCAGACGCAGCGCATCTTCGACGCGGCAAAGGCTCTGGGCCTGCCGGTCAAGCTGCATGCCGAGCAACTCAGCGACCAACACGGCGCGGCGCTGGCCGCGCAATACGGCGCCTTGTCGTGCGACCACCTCGAATACCTGGGTGCCGATGGCATCGCCGCCATGGCGCAGGCCGGCAGCGTGGCCGTGCTGCTGCCAGGCGCTTTCTATTTTCTGCGCGAGACCCGGTTGCCGCCCGTGCAGGCCTTGCGCGATGCCGGCGTCAGCATGGCGCTGGCGACCGACCACAACCCGGGATCGTCACCGTTGCTGGCGCCGTTGCTGGTTCTCAACATGGGCTGCACGCTGTTCCGGCTGACGCCGGAAGAGGCCGTCCGTGGCCTGACCGTCAACGGCGCTCGAGCGCTCGGCTTGCGCGATCGCGGCCGGCTGGCAGCTGGTCAACGCGCCGATTTCGTCGTCTGGGACGGCCACCATCCGCGCGAGCTTTGCTACTGGATCGGGCGCAATCCGGTCATTCACGTGATCAGCGGCGGCGAGACAATCGACCCATGAGCGAATTTATCGAGACAACCGGGCCGATCTACGCGCTGCATCGCGGCAGCCGTCCGCTGCTGGTCAGCGTGCCACATGTCGGCACGGCGATACCGGCCGAACTGCGCGCGCTCTACGTGCCGCGAGCACTCGATGCCGAAGATACCGACTGGCTGCTCGACGAGGTGTATGCCTTTGCGCGTGATCTCGGCGCCAGCCTGCTGGTGCCGCACTACTCACGTTATGTGATCGATCTGAACCGCCCGCCGGGCGATGCGCCGATGTATCCCGGTGTCAACAACACCGAACTGTGCCCGACCCATTTTTTTACCGGCGACCCGCTGTACCGCGAAGGCTGCGAACCCGACGACAGCCAGATCGCCCACCGCATCGCCACTTACTGGCGGCCGTATCACGACGCGCTGGCCGGCGAGCTGGCGCGCATCAAGGCCGAACATGGCCACGCCGTGCTGTGGGACGGCCACAGCATCAAGAGCGAACTGCCCTGGCTGTTCGAGGGCAGGTTGCCGGCTCTCAACCTCGGCACCGCCAACGGCCAGGCCTGCGCCGCCGGCTTGCGCGATCGCCTGAAGGCGGTGCTCGACGCGCAGGGCGACTACACGCAGATCGTCGACGGCCGCTTCAAGGGTGGCCACATCACCCGTCAATACGGATGTCCCGCCGACGGCATCCACGCGGTGCAGATGGAGATGTGCTGGAACACCTACATGGCCGAGACTTCTCCGTTCAAGCTCGATCCGGCTCGGCTCGACCGCTTGCAGCCATTGCTGCGAAAACTGCTGCAGACCAGCCTGGAATGGCAAGGGTGACACCACCGTCGCCCTCGCCTGCATCCGTCGACTCGGCTGGCGCGCCCGGCGCGCCGCAAATGTTATGGGCGCCACGCGCCTGGGTTGGTCAGCGCTGGCAGGACCAGGTGTTGTTGACGATCGGCGCCAACGCCAACTGGTCGGCGATCACAGCTGGCGTTGCCATGCCGCCCGCCGGCGCGCAGGTGCTTGCCGGCCCGGCATTGCCGGGTCTGGTCGATGCACACAGCCATGCCTTTCAGCGAGCCTTCGCCGGCTTGTCCGAGCGGCGGGAAGACGCTGCCGACGATTTCTGGTCGTGGCGCGACCGCATGTACCGTGTCGCGCTGCGAATCGGCCCGCGCGAGTTGCGCGCCATCACCGCGCAGCTGGCGGTCGAGCTGCTGCAAGGCGGCTATACCCAACTGGTCGAATTCCACTACCTGCGCAACGACCGCAACGGCCAGCCCTACGCCGACCCGTTGACGCTCGGCTGGGCCCTCGCCGACGGCGCGGCCGATGCCGGCATCGGCCTCAGCCTGATGCCTGCGCTCTATGAACGTGCCGGCTTTGCGCAGCCTGCGCTGCGCGACGATCAACGCCGCTTCCGCGCTGGCGCCGCCGAGGTCTGGGCCGCGGCCACCGCCATCGCGTCGAGTGGCCGACCGACGCTGAACGCCGGCCTGGTGATTCATTCGCTGCGCGCTGCCGCGCCCGAGTCGATCCGCCATCTGCGCGCACTGGCCGACGGCCATGACGGCCCGATCCACATTCATGTGGCCGAGCAGACCGCCGAGGTCGACGATTGCCTGGCCGCTACCGGCCAGCGTCCGGTCGAATGGCTGGCCAGCCAGGGCCTGCTCGATTCACGATGGCAACTGGTACACGCCACCCATGTGGAGCCGCGCGAAATCGATGCGGTGGCGGCCAGCGGCGCAGGCGTCGTGATCTGCCCGACCACCGAAGCCAACCTGGGCGATGGCCTGACCGACTTGCCGCGCTGGCTGGCTGGCGGCGTGCCGATCGCGATCGGCTCGGACAGCCATTCGTCGCGCGACGCGCTGGAGGAATTGCGCTGGCTCGAATACGGCCAGCGTCTGGCACTGCGGCGACGCAATGTCGCTGCGGCACCTGAAGCCGGACAACCGTCGACGGCGGCACGCCTGTTCGAGCATGCGCTTGCCGGCGGCGGGGCCGCCGCCGGTCAAGCTCGCTGGGGGCTGGTTGCCGGCGCACGCGCCGATCTGCTGGTGATCGATACCAACGCGGCGCCGCTGCTCGGCGTGCCGCCTGCCCGAACGCTCGACGCCCTGGTGTTCTCGAGCCCGAGTCGGCCCTGGCGTGATGTGATGGTGGCTGGACGCTGGGTTGTGCAGCAGCATCAGCATGCGCAGGCCGCGGCCATCGCAAGCCGTTTCGCCAGCGTGCTTGACGAACTATGGGCCGAGATCAGCTGAGAAGCACCGGACCGCCATGCCGCGCAAGGACCATGCCTCGGAGACACCGGCCACCCGCTGGCTGAAAGACCACCAGTTGGCGTATACCGAGCATCTGTACGACTATGTCGAGCATGGCGGGACGGCCGAATCGGCACGACAACTCGGCGTGTCCGAACACAACGTCGTGAAGACCTTGGTGATGGAGGACGACGCCGACAGGCCATTGATCGTGTTGATGCATGGCGACCGCCTGGTCAGCACCAAAAATCTTGCAAGGCAGATCGGTGCCAAGCGAATTGCACCGTGTGAGCGCGAGACCGCGCAGCGGCACAGTGGTTATCTGGTCGGTGGCACGTCGCCGTTTGCGACGCGAAAACCGATGCCGATCTACGTCGAGCAATCGGTTCTGGATCTGCCGCTGATTTATATCAACGGCGGACGCCGAGGTTACCTGCTCGGCATCGACCCTTTGCTGCTGGTCGAGCAACTCGGCGCACAACCGGTCTCGTGTGCGTCGACAAGCGCGTGAGCGGCCTTAGGCGTGGGGCTGCGTGGTCACCACTTCGCCATTCTTGACCGGTAACGTGCTGCCCGGTTTGAACGCGGTGCGCACGACACCTTCCTTGCCGTCGAGCCGATAGGTGACCTGGTACCCGACCAGCTTCTGCGATTTTTCACTGACGGTGCGGCAACGGCGCTCGGTGGTGGTCGTGACGTCGTTCTGCTGCATGTTCTTTTGCACCCGGTTGCCTGCGTAACCGCCTGCAGCTGCTCCGGCGATGGTCGCCAGCGTCTTGCCGCTGCCGCCGCCAACCTGGCTGCCGAGCAAGCCGCCGGCGATGCCACCGATCGCCGTGCCGGCAATCCGTTTCTGGTCCTGAACGGGAGCCTGCTGACGAACGGCCACGTTCTCGCAATGTTCGCGCGGGTTGACGACGGTCTCCTTGACTTCCTTGACCGCAACCACATCGGCAAACTTCGGCTCTTTCAGGGTCTTGTAGCCGCCAACCGCTCCGGCGCCGAGCACCACCATCGCGAGTCCACCGACCGCCATACCCTTCAACATCGACTTGTCCATCATCGTTCCTTCCATTCCGTTTGCGACGCCAGGAGGGACGCCGCGGTGCAAACCTGCCCGATCGAGCAGTCATGCCATCGCAGGATGTTGGGCGCGTGACCCCTTGCTCGCCATCCGTCATCGGCGCAACGGGCTGTAGGCGATCAACGCTTTCAAGGCGCAGCGTGGCGGACGATGGCGCCTTTCTGAGCGTTCGCCCCACCGGCTGGGCAGCCAGCGACCGGCGATAGCGATAATCCGCGCTCAAGCTGTATCCGTTTGATCGTCCGAACTCTTCTGCTCGCCCATGAACGACTTGATCCCGTCAGCAGCCATCGTCGCCGCCTATCTGATCGGATCGCTGTCGTTCGCCGTCATCGTCAGTCGCCTGATGGGGCTGAACGATCCGCGCAGTTACGGATCCGGCAATCCGGGGGCGACCAACGTATTGCGCTCGGGCAACAAGACTGCGGCTGTGCTGACGCTGTTGCTCGATGCCCTCAAGGGCGCCGTGCCGGTGTGGCTGGTGGCGCACTTCGGAGCGCGGTTCGGGCTGGGCGACGGGACGATGGCGGCGGTCGGACTGGCCGCTTTCATCGGCCATGTGTGGCCGGTCTTCTTCGGCTTCAGAGGGCGGCAAGGGGGTGGCCACCGCGGCCGGGGTGCTGCTGGCACTGAACCCGCTGCTCGGGCTGGCAACGCTGGCCACCTGGATCATCATCGCGGCGTTTTTCCGCTATTCGTCATTGGCGGCGATCGTTTCGGCGCTGTTCGCACCGTTTTATCAGCTGTTGATCTGGGGCGGCGGGCCGATTGCCCTCGCAGTGGCGCTGATGTCCCTGCTGCTGCTGTGGCGCCACGCCGCCAACTTCGAGAAGCTGCTCAAGGGTACCGAAAGCAGGCTGGGTCAGAAATCGAGCCAGCCACCCGCCCAAGGCGGACCCGGGCACCGCCATCATCCGCCACACAGTCCACAGCAGCAAAGGTAGGAACAAGTCATGAATATCCTGCGATTCCACGTCGGCACCCGAATGTCCGAAGCGGCCGTCTACAACGGCGTGGTCTACCTTGCCGGTCAGGTCGCCGAAGACGGCTCACAGGACATCAGCGGCCAGACCCGCCAGGTGCTGGCAGCGATCGACCGGTTGCTGGCCGAGGCCGGCAGTGCCAAGTCACATATCCTGCGGGCCCAGATCTTTCTGGCCGATCTGGCTGATTTCGCGGCGATGAACGAAGTCTGGGAATCGTGGGTCGTTGCCGGCCAGGCGCCGCCGCGCGCGACGGTTCAAGCCGCGTTGGCCAAGCCGGAGTGGAAGATCGAGATCGTCGTCACGGCTGCGGTGGCCTGATCGCTCAAAGCCCGAAGCGCGATGCATCGCCGCTGCCCTGGCGCAGCAGGACCGGCGGGTCGGCGCTGAGATCGATCACCGTCGTCGGCTGCATCGGGCAGGCGCCAGCATCGACAACCGCCTGGATCAGCTTCTGGTAACGATCGCGGATCTCTTGCGGATCATTCAGCGGCATCTCGCCGTCGGGCGGGATCAGGGTAGTCGCCAGCAGGGGCTGACCGAACATTTCGAGCAGATCTTGGGTCACCCGGTGATCGGGAACGCGAAGTCCGATGGTGCGGCGCGACGGGTGCGACAGGCGGCGCGGTACTTCCTTGGTCGCTTCGAGAATGAAGGTGAACGGGCCCGGTGTCGCGGCCTTGATCCAGCGGTATTGACGGTTGTCGACGCGGGCATAGTTGGACAGTTCACTCAGATCGCGGCACAACAGGGTCAGATGATGCTTGTCGTCGACGCCCCGTATTCGCCGCAGGTTTTCGGCCGCGGCCTTGTCGTCGAGATGGCAGACCAGCGCATAACTCGAATCGGTCGGCACCGCCGCGACGCCGCCACCATGCAGGATGGCGGCGGCCTGTTTCAGCAGCCGCGGCTGCGGATTCTCGGGATGGACCTCGAAATATTGCGACATGGGGGCTATTGTCGCGTCGAAGCGCGAGGACGACATCCGGCTACGGCGAAGCGCGCAGCGTTGATCGACTTCGACTTCCTGACCCGCCGGCTTCGGTCTCGCTACAGCGTCAATCGGCAATCGGCGCCGCATCATTGCGCGACGGGACGGCAACCGACGCCTCGCGCAAGCTCAGCCACACCGAAGCCGCCCCACACACCGCAACGATGCCCATCCCGGCAAACGCCCAGCCATCGGGAATGTGGCCGAAGATGATCCAGCCGGCGCCACTGGCAAACGCGATCTGCAGATAGGTGAACGGCATCAAGGTCGCCATCGGTGCCATGCCGAGGCCGAGAATCAGGCACAGGTGGCCTGCGGTGCCGAGCAGGCCGACCACCAGCAACAAGCCCCACAACATGGGAGGTGCGGCGCGCAAATGGACCAGCAGCTCGATCGGGGCGATCCAGACAAACAGCGAGACCAGCGTCGCACCGATCAGGCCGCTGTAGAAATGGGTCGTCAACGGATCTTCCAGACCCGACAACTTGCGCGTCAACAACTGGAACGACGCATAGGCCAGTGCCATCGCCAACGGAAACAGCGCATAAAAGCCGAACAGGCCACTGCCCGGGCGCACCACCGTGACGGCGCCGATGAACCCGCCGACCACCAGCGCCGTGCGCAACGGTGTCAGCGTTTCCTTGAGCAACACGGCGGCCAGCACGGTAGCGATCACCGGCGTCAACATGCCCACTGCGGTGAACTCGCCGACCGGCATGAACTGCAGACCGGTGAATGCAAGCACGCTGGACAGCAGCAGCAACGAGGCACGCACCAACTGGAAACGCGGATGGGCGGTGATGAACAGGTTGCGCCCGCGACGCCACCGCAGCCCCAGCAGCCAGATTCCCATCACGCACGCCTGCACCGCGTAACGCGCCCACAGAATGATCACGATCGGCAGCAACTGGCCCAGGTACTTGGCATTGGCGTCGAGGGCCGCAAAGATCAGCGTCATCACCACGATCAACCCGACACCGATGGCATGTCGGGCCAGTGCCGGCCGCGCCGATGCCGTCATGGCGAGGCTCACCGGGCGCGCCTCATGCGTGCAGGATGCGTGCCTCGAGCGCTTCCCAGACCGGGTTCAAGTCGCCCACCAGCTCGGGCAACATGCCCAGATCGGTGTGGCTCTCATCGGGGCTGTGGAAATCGCTGCCGCGCGACGCGAGCAGGCCGAACTCTTTGGCAGTCTCGGCATATTTGAGGTAATCGGCGCGGCTGTGGCTGCCTGTCACCACCTCGACCCCCCGCCCGCCATGCGCCATGAACTCGCTGAACAGCGCGTACTCCTCGGTGGCCGAAAATTTGTAGCGACCCGGGTGCGCCACCACCGCCATGCCACCGGCCTCGGTGATCCAGCGCACGGCGTCGCCGAGGGTCGCCCAGCGGTGCGGAACAAAACCCGGCTTGCCTTCGACCAGGTATTTGCGAAAGACCTCGTAGGTATCCTTGCAGACGCCGGATTCGACCAGAAATCGGGCAAAGTGGGTGCGCGAGATCAGTTCGGGATTGCCGACATATTCGAGCGCGCCTTCGAAACTGCCTTTGATGCCGACCTTGGCCAGCGCGTCCGACATCTCGATTGCCCGTTCGCGGCGGCCGCCGCGGGTCGCTGCCAAGCCGCTGATCAGCGACGCATTGTCGATATCGAAACCGAGACCGACGATGTGCACGGTGGTGCCGGCAAAGGTGACCGAGATCTCGGTGCCTGTCAGATAGGGAAGGCCGAGATCCGCCGCCGCCGCCATGGCTCGATGCTGGCCGCCGATTTCATCGTGATCGGTCAATGCCCACAGCTCGACGCCATTTGTTTTCGCCCGAGCGGCCAGCACCTCCGGCTCCAGGGTACCGTCGGAGACACAGGAGTGGCAGTGCAAGTCGGCGTTGAGGATGGTCACACCCGGGATTGTACGGATCGGCCATTGTTGGCGCTGTCGGCGAGCGATTGTGCCCGCCGGGCGCCAGCCTCAGATGCGCGACTTCTGGTTTGGCCACTGCACGAAAGCAAACACCCAGACCATGATGATGTTGACGATCGGGATCAGCATCAGCAGCGCGAGCGGGCCGGGGAAGCCGGCTTTTTGCGTGATTCGCCAGGCCGGAATCAGGAAGACCGCCAACCAGAAAGCAATCGCCAGCAGATGCCAGAGCCCGAACGAGGCCATGCCGTAACCCATGTCTTGACCCATCATGGTTTCTCCCCATCGTTTCAGTGGGTAAATCATCGCATGGGCGAGGCCCGCCGCTTGGCGGCGGGCCGTTGATCAGTCCGCCTGCTTGCGCAAGAACGCCGGAATCTCGATCTCGTCCATGCCGTTGCTGGCCAGCGCGTCGACCTTGGCGGCGGCGCGGCCGTTGCGCCAGACGCTCGGCGTCGACAAGCCGCTGTAATCGTTGATCGAAGGCGCCATCTGCATCGGCTGGCCACCGACAGCGCCGCTGTTCAGCAGCGGAATATTGTCGGTGCCGGTGCGCAGCAATGGCGCGCTGTGCACCACGGTCATCGGCGCGCTGCCCAGACGACGCCCCGGGCTCAGGCCGGTGGCGATCACGGTGACGCGCAGCTGGTCGCCGAGACTTTCGTCGTAGACCGTGCCGAACAACACATGGGCATCGTCGGCCGCATAGCGTCGGATCGTATTCATCGCATTCTTGCTTTCCGACAGCTTCAGCGTGGTGCGGTTCGCCGCGATCAGCACCAGCACGCCGCGTGCACCTGACAGGTCGATGCCTTCAAGCAGCGGGCAAGCGACGGCGGCATCGGCTGCCTTGGTCGCGCGGTCGGGTCCGCTGGCGGTGGCGGTGCCCATCATCGCCTTGCCGGGCTCGCCCATCACCGTCTTCACGTCCTCGAAGTCGACGTTGACCAGACCGTGCATGTGGATGATGTCGCTGATGCCGCCGACCGCGTTCTTCAGCACGTCGTTGGCCTGCGCGAAGGCCTGGTCCTGCGTCACGTCGTCGCCCAGCACCTCGAGCAGCTTCTCGTTCAGGATCACGATCAGCGAGTCGACGTTGGCCTCGAGTTCGGCCAGCCCCGCATCGGCCGCCTTCATGCGCCGCGCAGCCTTCGAACTCGAACGGCTTGGTGACCACGCCGACGGTCAGGATGCCCATTTCCTTGGCGACGCGGGCGATCACCGGCGCGGCGCCGGTGCCGGTGCCACCGCCCATGCCGGCGGTGATGAACAGCATGTTGGCGCCGGTGATCGATTCGCGGATCTGCTCGATGGCCTCCTCGGCCGCTGCGCGACCGGCGTCGGGTTTGGCGCCGGCGCCGAGACCGGTCGAGCCGAGCTGGATCAGGTGGCTCGACGAACAGCGATTGAGCGCCTGCGCGTCGGTATTGGCGCAGACGAACTCGACGCCTTGCACGCCTTGCGCAATCATGTGATTGACCGCATTGCCGCCGCCGCCGCCGACGCCGATCACCTTGATCTGGGTGCCTTGGTCGAATTCTTCAATCATTTCGATGGCCATTTTGTCGACTCCTGAGAAATTTGTTGGTTGGGTTTGTCAGGAAAGAAGTACTGCACACGATCTGTTTTTATTCAGCCACCCGGATCGAGCCAGGTGCCGTGGACCCGCTTCGCCGGCGGATCGCGTCCGGCATGCTGGGTCGAGGGGGAAGCAATCGGGCACATCAGAAGTTCCCCAGGAACCAGTCCTTGGCCCGACCGAAAAACGTTTGCACCGAACTGGCCTGCTGCGAGGCACGCAGGCCGCGGCTGCGGCCCAGGCGTGCTTCCTCGAGCAGGCCCATCACGGTGGCCGATCGCGGATTGGCGACCATGTCGTGCAGTGCGCCGTTGTAGAGCGGCAGGCCCTTGCGAACCGGCTTCAGAAAGATGTCTTCGCCGAGTTCGATCATTCCGGGCATCACCGCGGCGCCGCCGGTGATGACGATTCCCGACGACAGCAGTTCCTCGTAGCCGCTGTCGCGGATCACCTGATGCACCAGCGAATAGATCTCCTCGATCCGCGGCTCGATCACGCCGGCCAGCGCCTGACGGCTCAGCATGCGCGGCGGGCGGTCGCCGAGGCCGGGCACTTCGAGCTGCTGGTTCGGGTCGGCGAGCAGTTGCTTGGCGACGCCGTATTCGATCTTGATCTCCTCGGCATCCTTGGTCGGCGTGCGCAGCGCCATCGCGATATCGCTGGTGATCAGGTCGCCGGCGATCGGAATCACCGCGGTGTGGCGGATCGAGCCGTCGGTGAAGATCGCGACATCGGTGGTGCCGGCGCCGATATCGACCAGCGCGACGCCGAGATCCTTCTCGTCCTCGGTCAGCACCGCATGGCTCGACGCGCTCGGGTTGAGCACCAGCTGATTGACCTCGAGCCCGCAGCGGCGCACGCACTTGATGATGTTCTCGGCCGCGCTCTGTGCGCCGGTGACGATGTGCACCTTGACCTCGAGCCGGCCGCCGCTCATGCCGATCGGCTCTTTCACCTCGTGACCGTCGATCACGAACTCCTGCGCCTGCACCAGCAGCAGCCGCTGGTCGTTCGGGATGTTGATCGCCTTCGCCGTTTCGACGACGCGCGCCACATCGACCGGCGTGACTTCCTTGTCGCGAACGATCACCATGCCGGTCGAGTTCTGGCCACGGATATGGCTGCCGGTGATGCCGGTATAGACATGGGTGATCTTGCAGTCGGCCATCATCTCGGCCTCTTTCAGCGCCTGCTGGATGCTCTGCACGGTGGCGTCGATGTTGACGACCACCCCGCGCTTGAGTCCGTGCGCCGGCGCGACGCCGAGACCGGCCAGCCGCAACTCGCCGTTGGGCAGCACCTCGGACACCACCGCCATCACCTTGGCGGTGCCGATGTCCAGTCCGACGACCAGTTCCTTGTACTCTTTGGGCATCTTTATTTCCGAGGTGCTTTCTTTTCTGCTGCGGTCAGCGTGGTCGAGACGCCGCGCAGCCGCAGTGCATAGCCGTCGCGATGACGCAGATCGGCGTACTGCACCGGACGGTCGTACTTGTTCGCGACGTTGGCCACGGTGGCGATGAATCGTTCGCTGCGATGGATCAGTTCCTCGGGCGTTCCACGGCCGAGTTCGACCCGGGCGCCGTTGTCGATTTCGGCGCGCCACGAGCCGCGGCCACTCAAGGCCAGCTTCTCGATCTGCCAGTCGAGCCGGCTGAACAACGGATCGATCTGCCGCCAGGTGGAGAACATCTGCATCGATGTGCCTTCGGGGCCGCTCAAGGTCGGCAGTTCGTCGTCCTCGACATCACCCAGATTGGCCTCGAACACCTCCCCGTGATCGTTGACGAGTTTGTCGGTCGCCTTGTCAGACGCACCCGGCATCAACCAGAACGCGGCGGCGCGGTGCTCTTCCAGGCGAACCGCCAGCTTGTTCGGCCACACCCGGCGCACGATGGCGTGGCGCACCCAGGGCACGGTTTCAAAGGCGCGCTGCACCGAATGCAGGTCGATGGTGAAGAAGGTTCCGGCCAGTTTGGGCGTGGCGTTGGCGCGGATGGTCGCCTCGCTGTTGTGGGCCAGATCACCCTCGACGCGAATGGCGGTGAGCCGGAAGATCGGCAATTGCGTGAGCAGCCACAAGGCGATCACGAGCGCAGCCAGCGCCGCCAGCGCGAACAGCGCATTGGCAGTGCCGTTCATCAGCGCGACATCCGCCGGCAGCGGCGCCGTCGGGCGCTGTCGAATGTGCGGGGTGCGGATGATGGTGGCCATGACGTTCAGCGCTGCGGCGTATCCAGCGTCGCGCCGGCCAGCAGTTGCAGGCACAGTTGTTCGTAGCTGATGCCGGCTGCACGCGCCGAGATCGGCACCAGCGAATGCGACGTCATGCCGGGCGAGGTATTCATCTCGAGCAGAAACGGGCGCTTGTCGCTGGCGCGAATCATCAGGTCGGCACGGCCCCAGCCACGGCAACCCAGCGTCCGGTAGGCGGCGAGCGTGATGCGCTGGATCTCGGCCTCGGCTGCGTTGTCCAGCCCGCTCGGGCACAGGTATTGCACGACGTCGGTGAAATATTTGTTCTGATAGTCATAGGCGCCGTCGGGGGCGACGATGCGAACCACCGGGAGCACCTGGGCGGTTTTGCCCTGGCCGATCACCGGGCAGGTGACTTCCATGCCCTCGATGAACTCTTCGCACAGGACATCCGGATCGAAGCCGGCCGCCAGCCGCACCGCATCCTGCATCTCCGAATAACCCGCCACCTTGCTGACACCGATCGACGAACCTTCGCGCGGCGGCTTGACGATCAGCGGCAGGCCGAGCTGGTCGGGAATGCCCTGGATGCGTTGGCGGTCCTGCTCGTCAGGGGCCAGCCAGACATGGCGCGGCGTCGGCAAACCCTCGGCAATCCAGATCCGCTTGGTCATGACCTTGTCCATCGCCACTGCCGACGCCATCACGCCGGAGCCGGTGTAGGGGATGCCCAGCAGCTCGAGCGCACCTTGCACGCAGCCGTCTTCGCCGTGGCGGCCGTGCAGCGCAATGAAGCAGCGGTCGAACTTGTCGCGCCGGAGTTCGACCAGATCGCGCATGGCGGGATCGAAGTCATGGGCATCGACACCTTGCGATTGCAACGCCTTCAGCACCCCACCGCCCGACAGCAGCGAGATCTCGCGCTCGGCCGATCTGCCGCCCATCAAGACCGCCACCTTGCCGAGATTCATGACGAGCCCTCCTTCAGCAGATCGACCACCTGCTGGGGCACCTGGCCAATCGAGCCGGCGCCCATCGCGATCACCACATCACCCGCGCGCACCTGCTCGACGATGGTTGTGGGCATCTCGGCGATGTCATCCACGAACAGCGGATCGACCTTGCCAGCCAGGCGCAACGCACGCGCCAGCGCGCGCCCATCGGCAGCGGCAATCGGCGACTCGCCGGCGGCATACACCTCGGCCAGCAGCACCGCATCGGCGGTGCCGATGACCTTGACGAAATCCTCGAAACAATCGCGGGTGCGGGTGAAACGATGGGGTTGAAACGCCAGCACCAGCCGCCGACCGGGAAAGGCACCGCGCGCTGCGGCGATGGTGGCGGCCATCTCGACCGGGTGATGCCCGTAATCGTCGATCAGCGTGAAGTTGCCGACGGCCTGATCGCTGCCGGCCGGCAGATCGCCATAACGCTGAAAGCGGCGGTCGACGCCGTTGAATTCGGCCAGCCCGGCAATCACCGGCGCATCGGGCAACTCCAGTTCGGTGGCCACTGCAATGCTGGCCAGCGCGTTGAGCACGTTGTGATCGCCGGGCAGATTCAGCGACACCTCGACATCGGGCATCCGGACACCGTTACGCCGCTGCACCGTGAAGCGCATCGCGCCGTTCTCGGCGCGGACGTCGACGGCGCGGATCATCGCGTCCTCGCCGAAACCATAACTGACGATCGGTCGCGAGATCATCGGCAGGATCGACCGCACACCCGGATCGTCGATACAGACGATGGCCGCACCGTAAAACGGCATGCGGTGGATGAATTCAACGAAGGCCTGCTTCAGTTTGGCGAAATCATGGCCATAGGTGTCCATGTGATCGGCGTCGATATTCGTCACCACCGCCATCACCGGCAGCAGGTTGAGAAACGAGGCATCACTTTCGTCGGCCTCGACAACGATGTAGTCGCCTTTGCCAAGACGAGAATTGGCGCCCGCGGCATTCAGCCGCCCGCCGATCACAAACGTCGGGTCGAGGCCGGCCTGCGCGAGCACGCTGGTCACCAGGCTGGTCGTCGTCGTCTTGCCATGCGTGCCGGCAATTGCAATGCCCTGTTTGAGCCGCATCAGCTCGGCGAGCATCACGGCGCGCGGAACAACCGGAACCCGGGCCGTGCGGGCGGCAATCACTTCCGGGTTGTCGCCACGCACGGCAGTCGAGGTGACAACCGCTTCGGCTCCGCGGATGTGGCTCGCATCGTGGCCGACATGGATACGAATGCCCAATTTCGCGAGGCGCCGCGACGTGCTGCTGTCGCTCTGGTCGGAACCCGAGACGACATACCCGAGGTTGTGCAATATCTCGGCAATCCCGCTCATGCCGGCACCGCCGATGCCGACGAAGTGGATCTGTTTGACGGCGTGTTTCATGATCCCGTCTCCCGCGCGCTGCCCCAGCGGGGATGGGAGTCTGGATTTGCGCCCCGTGCGTCGGCTCGGCAGCCAGTTCGGATTTGCCCCTCTCCCCGCTGGGGAGAGGCTGGGTGAGGGGCGGGCTCGCGCAAATTGCTCCAGCCCGCCCCCACCCCAGCCCTCCCCCAGCGGGGGAGGGAGGGAAGAACATTCAGGTCGATGCTCATGCGGCCACCAGCCCTTCCAGCTCATCGGCAACCCGCGCCGCCGCACGCGGCTTGGCAAGCGCCCGTGCCTTGCCAGCCATCGCCACCAGCGATTCACGTGTCAGACCACCCAGCACATCGGCCAGTCGCCTTGCGGTCAGCTCCGTCTGCGGCAGATGAATGCCGGCGCCGTGTCCGGCCAGCCACTGTGCGTTGTCGCGCTGATGTGAGGTTGTGCTGATCACCAATGGCACCAGCACGCCGGCAACACCACCGGCACACAGTTCGCTGACCGTCACCGCCCCTGCGCGGCAAACAATCACATCGCAGGCACCGAGTCGCTGATCCATGTCGTCGATGAAGGGCAGGATTTCGGCTTTGACCTGCAGTTGCCGGTAGGCTTCGACCACCGTTGCAAGATGAGCCGCGCCGGTCTGGTGAGTCACTTGCGGTCGCAGCTTTTCGTCGATCAGCGCCAGCGCCTGCGGCAAGGTTTCATTGAGCACTTTGGCGCCGAGGCTGCCACCCACCACCAGCAACTTCAGCGGCCCGCTGCGTGCCGCAAATCGTTCAGCCGGAGCGGCCAGGCGCTCGATATCGGGACGCACCGGGTTGCCGGTGACCACGGCATGGCGGGTCCGCTGCGCCGCGTCACCGTCGAAACCGAAGGCCACCCGATCAGCCACCGGCAACAAGGCCTTGTTGCTGAGCAGCAGCGCTGCATCGGCATTGACAAGCATCAAGGGCTTGCCGAGCAGCGAGGCCATCAGCCCACCTGGGAAACAGACATACCCGCCCATGCCCAGCACCAGCATGGCCTTGCGACGACGGAAGATTTGCAGACATTGCCAGAAGGCGATCAACAGTCGCAGCCCGCCCGTCATCGTCTGCAACAGGCCGTTGCCACGCAAGCCGCTGAAGCCGATGGTGTCGAGCGGGATGCCGCTGGGCGGAACCAGCCGGTTCTCCATGCCTTTGGTGGTGCCCAGCCAGCTGACGCTCCAGCCACGCGACAGCATCTCGCGGGCAACGGCCAGACCCGGAATCACGTGACCACCCGTACCGGCAGCCATCACGATCAAATGCCGGTTCCCCGTCATGCGCGGCCTCCGCGCATGACGACGTTTTGGCTTCGCCCGGGCGCGCTGAGCGCGCGGCGTTGCACACCATCGCTTCGCGATCTCGGGCTGCGCCGAAACAGACCGCTCATGCGCGGCCTCCGCGCATGAGTTGTCTGTTTTCAATATCGACTCGCAGGACCATGGCGAGGGCGACCACATTCATCAGGATCGCCGAGCCGCCGAAGCTCATCAGGGGCAGCGTCAGGCCTTTGGTCGGCAAGACGCCGAGGTTGACGCCCATGTTGATGAAGGCCTGGCCGCCGACCCAGATGCCGATGCCCTGTGCGAACAGCCCGGCGTAGATGCGGTCCAGCGCAATCGCCTGCCGGCCGATGTGAAAGATGCGTCGAGTCAGCCAGAAGAAGGCGACGATCACGCAGGCGACACCGATGAAGCCCAGCTCTTCGCCGATCACCGCGAGCAGAAAGTCGGTGTGGGCCTCGGGCAGATAGTGGAGCTTTTCGACGCTGCCGCCGAGGCCTTGCCCGAACACTTCACCTCGTCCGAAGGCGATCAGCGAATGTGACAGCTGATAGGCCTTGCCCAGCGTATAGCGCTCGTCCCACGGGTTGAGGTAGGCAAAGATGCGTTCGCGCCGCCACTCGCTGGTGGTGATCATCAACACGAACGCGCTGACCAGCACGGCGGTGATCAAGACAAACATGCGGCCGTTGACACCGCCGAGAAAGAGGATGCCCATCGCGATCATCGCGATCACCATGAAGGCACCCATGTCGGGTTCGGCCAGCAGCATCAGACCGACCAGTGCCACCGCAAACGCCATCGGCATCACCGCGCGGAAGAAGTTTTCCTTGACGTCCATCTTGCGGACCATGTAGCCGGCCGCATACATCGCCATCGCCAGCTTGGCCAGCTCGGACGGCTGGAAATTCATGATGCCGAGCGCAATCCAGCGGCGCGCACCGTTGACCCCTTTGCCGATGAACGGCACCAGCACCAAGGCCAGCAAAATCAGCACTGCGACGAACAGCCACGGCGCCGATTTTTCCCAGAAGCTCATCGGTATCTGCACCACGACAACACCGGCCAAGGCGGCGATCAGCACCGAAATCAGATGACGGCTCAGGAAATGGCTTTGCGCATAACGGGCGAAGCGCGGGTTGTCGGGCAAGGCGATCGACGCGCTGTAGACCATCACCAGTCCGAGGCCTAGCAACGCCAATGCCACCCAGACCAACGTCTGGTCGAAGCCGAGCAGGCGTGGCGGCTGGCCGCGGCCGACCTGAACCCAATCGCGGATCGGCACCGGCGCCAGCTCATCGTCGGCTGCCGCCTTCGGCCATCCGAAGCGTGCAAGCACGGCCTTCATGTCAGCACCTCACCCTGATCGGCGGCCAGTGCCTGAACCGATGACACAAAACTTTCGCCGCGATGTCCGTAGTTGCGAAACATGTCCAGGCTGGCACAGGCCGGGCTCAGCAGCACGGCATCGCCGGGCAGCGCCTGTTCGAAACTCCAGCGCGTGGCTGCATCCAGGCTCGGATGACGCTGCAGCGGCAATCCGGATTGGCCGCTTGCGTCGTTCGCCGCGGTCAACGGCAGCAGACTTGTTTCGATCGCTTCGGCGTCACGCCCCAGCGTGGCCACCGCGCGGACAAAACGGCGTATCGGCGCAAGCAGCGGTGAGAAATCCTGACCCTTGCCATCGCCGCCCAGAATCATCACCAGCCGCGCGGGCGTCCGGTCGCTACCCAGGCCATTGATGGCGGCAACCGTGGCACCGACATTGGTCCCCTTGCTGTCGTCGAAGGCGTCGACCCCGCCAACGTTGGCGACAAATTGCAGCCGGTGTGGCTCGCCGCCATAGTCGCGCAACGCATGCAACATGGGCGCCAGCGGGCAATCGATGGCCTCGGCCAGCGCCAGCGCAGCCAGCGCATTGGCAGCGTTGTGACGACCTCGAACACGCAGCGCGTCGGCCGGCATCATGCGCTGGATGAACAATTCTTCGTCAACTGCAGGCCCGCGACGGCCGCGCTGCAGGCTGGCGTCGGCTTGTTGCGCCCGCGCCAGCCAGACCATGCCGTTATCGTTGACCAGACCATAGTCGCCCGGCTGACGCGGCGCATCGAGCCCGAAGCGGATCACCCGACGCTGCAGCGTCTTGGCTGCCCTTGCCTTTCCGACAAGCGGCGCCGGCACCATCGCCTCGACCTGTGGGTCGTCGCGGTTGACGATCATCACGGTGGCCGCGCCAGCGGGACCATACACGCCGGCCTTGGCGGCCACATAAGCGGCCATGTTGCCGTGCCAATCGAGATGGTCTTCGCTGATATTGAGCACCGCTGCGGCATCAGGTGCGAAATGGGCCACGCCGTCGAGTTGAAAGCTGCTCAGCTCGATGACCCAGACATCCGGCAGTGACGGCTTGACGGCGGTTTGTCCGTCGTCGGCAAGGCCAGCCAGCAGGGCGGCGCCGGGTCCATCCTGTGCACCGCCGGCGGCTTCGAAAATCTCGATCGCATCGAGCCGATCAATCAGCGTCTGCAGCATCGTCGGCCCGATATTGCCGGCCGCCGCGACCTGGCTGCCGGTGCTGGCAATCAGCAGCGCGGCCATGGCGGTGGTTGTCGTCTTCCCGTTGGTGCCGGTGATCGCCAGCAGACGGGGCGAATAGCCGCGCTGCTCCTGCAGGTCGGCCAAGGCCTCGATAAACAGATCGAGCTCGCCTTGCACAGCCTTGCCGCCAGCCCGAGCCGCGGCGAGCAAGCCGGCAATGCGGTCATCGTTGGGCGACAACCCCGGGCTCTTCAGAACCCGATCGAACCGGGCGATGGCCATGCCAGCGGGCAATTCGGTCAACAGGTCGACCTGCGGGAAATCGGCCGCGACGATGCGGGCATTCGGCAGGTCGCAGCCGCTTGCAAGCCGGCTGTCCCAGACGCTGACCGCTTGCACCGCTGCGAACGCACCAGCGCAGCATCGCCAGTCCCGACGAGCCGAGGCCCAGAATGAGGATTGACGTGGCGGCGAGTGGGCTCATGACGTGGTCACCGCAGCTTCAGGCTGGCCAGGCCGATCAGGCACAGCAGCATGGTGATGATCCAGAAACGCACCACGACCTGCGTCTCGCCCCACCCCGATTTTTCGAAGTGGTGATGCAGCGGTGCCATCTTCAGGATGCGGCGGCCGGCGCCGTAGCGCTTCTTGGTGAACTTGAACCAGCCGACCTGCACCATCACCGACAAGGCTTCGGCAACAAAAACGCCACCCATCACGCCGAGCACGATTTCCTGCCGGGTGATCACGGCAATCGTGCCGAGCGCGCCGCCCAGTGCCAAGGCGCCCACATCGCCCATGAAGACCTGTGCGGGATGGGCGTTGAACCACAGGAAGGCCAGCCCGGCGCCCGCCATCGCAGCGCAGAACACCAGCAACTCGCCGGCGCCAGGGATATACGGGATCAGCAGATAGCGGCTGAAGACCGCGTTGCCGGTGACATAGGCGAAAACGCCCAGGGCCGAGCCGACCATCACCACCGGCATGATCGCCAGACCATCGAGGCCATCGGTCAGGTTGACGGCATTGCTCGCACCGACGATGACAAAATAGGTCAGCGTGATGAACCCGAACACACCCAGCGGATAACTGATGGTCTTGAAAAACGGCACGATCAGATCGGCCTTCGGCGGCAACTCATTGGAGAAGCCGCTTTGCACCCAGCGGAAGAACAGTTCGAGCACCCGCATGTTCGAGGTCTCGCTGACGCTGAAGGCCAGATAAAGCGCCGCCACCAGACCGATCACCGACTGCCAGAAATATTTTTCCTTCGAGCTCATGCCCTCGGCGTTCTGATTGACGACCTTGCGCCAGTCGTCGATCCAGCCGATCACGCCGAAGCCGACCGTCACCACCATCACGATCCAGACGAAGCGGTTGCTCCAGTCGAACCACAGCAGCGTCGACACGCCGATGCCGATCAGGATCAGCACGCCGCCCATCGTCGGCGTTCCGCTTTTCACCAGGTGACTCTGCATCGCGTACCCGCGCACCGGCTGGCCGATCTTCAGGTGCTGCAGCTTGCGAATCACCCACGGCCCGAAGGCCAGACCGATCAGCATGGCGGTCAATGCCGCCATCACCGCGCGGAAAGTCAGGTACTGGAAGACGCGGAAAAAACCGAACTCCGGCGACAGTGTCTGCAGCCACTCGGCCAGGCTAAGCAGCATCGCGGCCTCCCGTCGGGTCTGCATCGGCCATCACATCGGCACGCGCCAGCAGCGCGGCGACGATGCGTTCCATCTTCATGAACCGCGAACCCTTCACGACAATCGATCTCGCCGACCCGGCCTGTGGCAGGGCGGCCAGCAGATCATCGACCGACGCGAAATGACGCGCGTGGCCAAATGCCCGCGCCGCATCGGCGCTGGCAGCGCCGGCTGCCCACAAGAGATCGATCTGTTGCTGCGCCGCATAGGCACCGACTTCGGCGTGGAAGGCCGGCCCCTGGTCGCCCACCTCGCCCATGTCGCCGAGCAGCAGCCAGCGCGGCGCCGGCATGCTGGCAAGTACATCGATGGCGGCACGGACCGAATCCGGGTTGGCGTTATAGCTGTCGTCGATCAGCCCGACCGACTGGCCGTCGAGATGCAAGCGATGCAGTTGTGACCGCCCCTTGACCGCGACGAAGGTTTCGAGACCACTGCCAATCGCCTCCAGCGGACAACCGGCAGCCATCGCACAAGTGATCGCCGCCAGCGCGTTGTGCACATTGTGCTGACCGGCCACCGCCAGTCGCAGGGTCGCCGAGCCCATCGGGGTCTGCAACGCCAGGCGCCAATGGTCACCCTGCCACAACGCACTGGCGTTGACGTCGGCAGGCCCGTCGACCGCAAAGCTCAGGCAGCGCCGCCGGCCTGCCAGGCCGCGCCACTGATCGGCGTGAACATCCTGCGCGGGAAAGACGGCAACGCCGTCATCACCGAGCGCGCTGAACACGCTGCCGTTTTCGCGCGCAACCGCGTCGACGCTGGCCATGAACTCGAGGTGCTCACGCTGCGCGTTGTTGACCAGGGCCACCGTCGGCGCTGCCAACGCAGCGAGGTGGGCGATCTCGCCCGGATGATTCATGCCGAGTTCGAGCACCGCCGCACGGTGATGCTCGCGCAAGCGAAGCAGTGTCAGCGGCACGCCGATGTCGTTGTTGAAGTTGCCGGCGGTGGCCAGCGACGCGTCGCCATGCCAGGCACGCAGCATGCTTGCGATCATCTGCGTCACCGTGGTCTTGCCGTTGCTGCCGGCAACGGCAATCAGCGGCAGCGTCAGCCGCCGGCGCCACGCGGCGGCCATCTCGCCGAGTGCCTGTCGGCTGTCGACCACTTGCAGGCCGGCCAGGCCGGCCGCGGCGATGCCGCGCTCGGCCAGTGCCGCCACGGCGCCGGCCGCCCGGGCCTGGACCAGGTACTCGTTGGCGTCGAAGCGTTCACCACGCAGCGCAACGAACAGGTCACCAGCCTGCAAGCTGCGGCTGTCGCTGTGAACGCGGTCGATGCGGATCGCCGGGTCGCCGAGCAGCGTGGCGGCAGGCAGCAGCTGGCTGGCCAGGCCAAGCGTCATCATCATTGCAACAGCCCTCGCTCGCCGAGGCCGTGCAGTGCCAGCAACTGGCTGCGCGCGACATCCACATCTGAAAACGGCAGGCGTTGATGGCCGATTTCCTGATAGTTCTCGTGGCCCTTGCCGGCAATCAGCACGATATCGGTCGGCGCAGCCTGCCGCAGCACCTGGCCGATGGCCTCGCCGCGGTCCTCGATGACCAGCACGTCATGCGGTTTGCGCAGACCGGCGACGATGTCGGCAATGATGGCCGCCGGCGCCTCGTTGCGCGGGTTGTCGCTGGTCACCACGACATGTGCGGACAGCCGCTCGGCGACCGCCGCCATCAATGGCCGCTTGCCGCGATCGCGATTGCCGCCGCAGCCGAATACACACCACAAGTCGCCGCCTCGGGAATCGGCGAGCGTGTGCAGCGTGGCCAGTGCTTTTTCGAGTGCATCAGGCGTATGGGCATAGTCGACGATTACCTCGGCCGCAGGCACTTCAGCCAGCATCGGCACAGCGACCCGCTGCATCCGCCCCGGCACAGCCGACAAGGCCTGGCATGCCGCTGCAGCCTCGACAAGCGGCAGACCCATCGCGCGCAGCCCGCCGATCACCGCCAGCAGATTGGAGACGTTGAATTCGCCGATCAGCCTGCTTCGAACCGGCGCCGATCGGCCGTCCTCGACCACCTCGAATGTCAGGCCGCCGTCGAGGTAGCTCACACCACGAGCCGACAGCCGCGCAGCCGCATCGACCACCGAATAGCCCCAGAGATCGAGCGGTCGATCAGCCAGTTCGTCGGCCAGCAAGCGGCCTTTGTCATCGTCGATGTTGACCACCGCCGCGCGCAGGCCGGGCCAGTCGAACAGCCGGCGCTTGGCACGCCAATACGCCGCCATGTCGCCGTGGTAGTCGAGGTGGTCTTGAGTGAAGTTGGTCAACAAGGCAACCGCGATGCGCGTGCCGGTCAGGCGTTGTTCCTCGATGCCGATCGACGAAGCCTCGATTGCGCAGGCGCCGAATCCGTCAGTGGCAAAGCGACGAAATGCCTGCTGCAAGGTGAGCGGATCGGGCGTCGTCAACCCGCTCGACAGCACGTCGGGCGGACTGCCGATGCCCAGCGTGCCGACCACGCCACATCGCCGGCCCAGCGATGTCAGCGCCTGTGCCAGCCACCAGGCAGTCGATGTCTTGCCATTCGTTCCGGTCACGGCCAACACCTGCAGCGCATCGCTCGGCTGGCCCAGAAAGGCGGCTGCCAATTCACCACACGCCGACTTCAAACCCGCCATCGCCGCCACCTGCGGCAGCCCTTCGAATGCGAAACGCTCGACGCCATCGGCCTCGACGATGCATGCAGGGGCACCGGCCGCCAACGCTGCATCGACATTCAAGCGGGCGTCGTGGGCATGTCCTGGCCAGGCGATGAAGGCTTCGCCCGGCTGCAGCCGGCGGCTGTCGGCGCAAAGCGCGCGAACACCGCGGCCATGCAGCCAGCTCAGCGCCGCAGCAATGCCGTCGATGTTGCAGCATCAGAAACTTTCCTCAACCGCCGGCATCTGCCGGGTGACGATCTGCGGCCGCACGTCGAGATCGGGCGCGATGTCGAGCGTTCGCAGCGTCTGCTGGACCACTTCGCTGAAGACTGGCGCGGCGACGAGGCCGCCGAAATATTTGCCGTTGTTGGGCTCGTCGACCATCACTGCAACGATGATCCGCGGGTCGCCGATCGGCGCCATGCCGACGAACCAGGCGCGGTACTTCTTCGCCGAGTAACCTTTGCCTTCCTGCTTGTGTGCGGTGCCGGTCTTGCCGCCCACCGAATAACCGAGCGCCTGCGCCAGCGGAGCGGTACCGCCCTGCCCGGCGGCCATCTCGAGCATCTTGCGCACCTCACGCGCGGTGCCGGGCGACAGCACCCGGACGCCGCTGACCGGCTTGGTCAGTTCGGCATCCTGGCGCTTCAGCAGCGTCATCGGCATCAGTTCGCCGTCATGGGCAAATACGGTGTAGGCCTGAGCCAGCTGGAACAGGCTGGCCGAGAGGCCGTAGCCATAACTCATCGTCGCCTGCTCGATCGGCCGCCAGCTCTTGTAAGGGCGCAGCCGGCCGGTCACCGCGCCAGGAAAGGCGAGCTGCGGTTTCTGTCCGAAGCCGACGTTGGCAAACAGCTGATGCATCTCGCGGGGCTGCATCTGCATCGCCATCTTCACCGTGCCGACATTGCTCGATTTCTGAATCACCTCGGCCACCGTCAGGGCGCCGTGCGGATGCGAATCGCTGATGGTGGCGCCGCCAACGGTCAACCAGCCCGGTGCGGTCTGGATCACCGTGGTCGGCTTGACGCGGCCGGTCTCCATCGCCCAGCCGATGATGAACGGCTTCATCGTCGAACCCGGCTCGAAGGTATCGGTCAGCGCGCGGTTGCGCAACTGCTCGCCGGTCAGCTTCTTGCGGTCGCCTGGCGCGAAGCTGGGATAGTTGGCCAGTGCCAGCACCTCGCCGGTCTTGGCATCGAGGACCACCACGCTGCCGGCTTTCGCCTTGTGCGCTGCCACTGCATCACGAACCCGCTGGTAAGCGTAGAACTGGATTTTCGAATCGATCGACAAGGTGATGTCGCGACCGTTCAGTGCCGCGACGCTGTCGCCGATCTCCTCGACCACCCGGCCCAGTCGATCCTTGATGACGCGGCGACTGCCGTCGTGACCGGCCAGCTCTTTCTGCAATGCCAGTTCGATGCCTTCCTGGCCTTTGTCTTCCACGTTGGTAAAGCCCACCACATGGGCAGCGGCCTCGCCTTCGGGATAACGGCGTTTGTATTCGCGTACCTCGTAGATACCTTTGATGCCCAGCGCGAGAACCTGTTTGGCAAGGCGTTCGTCGACCTGCCGGCGCAACCAGACGAAGGTCAATCGGTCGTCGAGCTTGGCGGCCAGCTCCTTGCCGCTGATGCCGAGCAGCCGCGCCAGTTCGACGCGCTGAGCCGGTGTCGAATCCAGATCCTTCGGGATCGCCCATAACGACGGCGTGGGCACGCTGAGTGCGAGGATCACGCCATTGCGATCGGTGATGCGGCCGCGGCTGGCTGTCAGTTCGAGCGTGCGCGCGTAGCGGATTTCGCCCTGCTTCTGAAAAAATTCGCTGCCGACAATCTGCACATAAGCGGCCCGCCCGATCAACACACAAAAGCCGGCACCGACCATCGCCACCAGCAGCTTCGATCGCCAGGCTGGCGTACGCGACGCCAACAAGGGGCTGGTCGAATAGTTGAGGCTGCGCAAATTGCCGACGGCGCCCGGGACCGATGAGCGTTTGCTTCGCTTCATCGCGTGGCTCCGGGCAGACCGACAGGGGCGCTTGCCCTGACAGCGGCGAAACGCACGATCGGCGCGCCCGCCACCGGCTCGTCGACATATTGCGTAATCGCCGGCGTGGCGAGTTGCATCGCCAATTTTTCACGCGCCGTCTTTTCGATCCGCAGCGGGGTTGCCTGCGCCTGCAGTTCGGCTTGCAGGCGTTCGTGTTCGATATCGAGTTGACGTGATTCCGACTGGGAACGATCGAGTTCGGTAAACAGACGGCGCGCGTCGTAGCTGACATGCACCAGATAAATCGAACTCGCCAACAGCACCAGCAGCAGGATGGCGTTCAAACGACTGCTCATGGCGAGGCCTCACGGCGCGGGCGGTGGGCAACAGCCGACGGCACGTCGGTTCGCTCGGCCACCCGCATCACCGCCGATCGCGATCGCGGATTGGCCCGCGTTTCGGTGATAGCCGGTCTGATACGGCCTCGCGCCTTCAAACGCAACGGAGGCGGCGGTGCAAATGGCACCCGACGGTCGTAGACAGCTTTGCTTTCGTGCGCGATAAAAGTCTTGACGATCCGGTCTTCGAGCGAATGGAAGCTGATCACGACCAACCGGCCACCCGGGGCCAGCAGATCAAGCGACGCGTTCAGAGCTTGTTCGAGCTCCTCAAGTTCGGCATTGACAAAAATCCGAAGCGCTTGAAATGTGCGCGTTGCAGGGTCCTGGCCTGCTTCACGGGTCTTGACCGCGCCAGCCACGAGTTTGGAAAGCGCCCCAGTGGTTCGAACTGGGTCGCCGCCCTCGCGTTGAGCAACAAGCGCCTTTGCAATCTGCCCAGCAAACCGTTCTTCCCCATAGTCACGTATGACCTCCGCAATCTGCCGTTCGTCGGCACGAGCCAGGAATTCCGCAGCACTTTCGCCGCGGCTCGTATCCATCCGCATGTCCAGCGGCCCGTCGAAGCGGAAGCTGAATCCCCGCGCCGGGTCGTCGATCTGTGGCGACGACACACCCAGATCGAGCAGCAAGCCGTCGATTTGGGCCACGCCGTGCTCCGCGAGTACCGCGGCCATTGCGCCGAAGCGGCTGTGGTGGATGAAAAAGCGCGGGTCGTCGACCCGCGTGGCGCCGGAGGTCGCCGCAGCGACCGCTTCCGGATCTCGATCGAATGCAATCACCCGGCCTCGTTCACCGAGCCGTTGCAGCAGCAAGCGCGAATGGCCGCCACGACCGAAGGTCGCGTCCACATAGATGCCGTCGGTCTGTACGCCGGCGTCATCCGCCAGCAGCGCATCGACCGCTTCGTGCAACAGCACGGCGGTGTGGGCAAAAGAAGCGGGCGTCGAGGCGGTCACAGTGGCAGGCGCAGCGCTCAGAAACTGAATTCCTTCAGCGAGTCGGGCAACTCCGACTGCATCACCAGCGCTTCGTGCGCCTCGTAGCGAGCGGCGTCCCACAGCTCGAAATGGCTTCCCATGCCGAGCAGCAGCACGTTTTTCTCGAGACCATTGGAGCGGCGCAACTCGGGCGAGATCAGCAGACGCCCGGAGCCGTCGATCTCGACATCCATCGCATTGCCGAGAAAAACCCGCTTCCAGCCGCTCGCCGACATGGGCAATGCGGCAACCCGGTCCCGGAACTCTTCCCAGGCCGGTCGCGGGAAGATCATCAACGGACCTTCCGGGTGTTTGGTGATCGTCACCTGATTGGTGCAGATCGCCGCCAGAAGCTCGCGATGACGCGTCGGCATGGCAATTCGCCCCTTGCCGTCCAACGTCAACGCCGACGCACCCTGAAAGACGATGTTGGCCACCAAGATTCCACAAAATTGCACTTACATGCACTTTATCTCACGGAACACGGGTGGTCAACGAGAATTGGAAGAAAAAATCAATCAAATCAAGTACTTAGAACTCCTTTGAAATGTAGTTTTATGAGTAAAAGACGTTATTAAACAAGCACTTGAACTGTGCACTGAAAGTGATGGGTGAGGAACAGAGCAGCGCAGCTGTGCAGATGGGGCGCGCGCCGGTGCAGGCAACTCAGCCGCTTGCCGAGCTCGCAGCGCAGGACGGGGTTCAAGCCGGGAGGTAGGCCGGAATGTGGTTCCCGTAAGCCAGCGCACTGCTGACTCTGAGCATCAGTTCGAGGTCGATCTGCCCGGCCAGGCGCGGTTCGGTGTCGTAATGACACAGCGTGCCGAGCAATTCGCCTTCGGGTGTCATCACCGGAATGCCGCAATAGGCGCGCACCACCTCGCGCGCCGGATGATCCGCAGTACGTGGATCGATCAACGCATCAGCAGTGGTGAAATTGCCTCCGGTGTCGCGTACATAGCAGCAATAGGTGGCGGTATCGGCCACTTCATCGGTCTGCATCTGGCTGAGGTCGTGGCGGTCGACATGGACCACACTTTTCGCCTTGCCGTCGGAGAAGCGGAAGATGCTGATGAAGCGATAGTCGGTCAGTTCGACCAGTACCTTCAAGGCGTCGCGGACACCTCGCTGCTGCAGCGCCAGGCTGAAATTGTCGAACGCCTCATCGCTGGAAAGACCCACGGCATCAGGCTGGTTGGCGACGGCAGGGTACCGACGCGGTCATTCTAGGTCGTCGGCTTCGGCGTCTGCACCGAGCAGAAAATGCGGCAGGCTGGCAACCCCGCCCATGGACACTTCTTCAACGAGGCTGTCGTCTTTCAGATCGACCCCGGACAACTGCCGCTGGCGAGACCCGCGCAGCAGGTGAAGCAGGCGTGACGCAGCTTCGCGGTAGCTCAAGCCCTGTGGCCGGACGTTGGAAATGCAATTGCGCTGCGAATCGCGGCGACCGGGCAGCGGCGCCCAGGTCAGATAGATTCCCAGGCTGTCGGGCGAGCTGAGGCCGGGGCGCTCGCCGATCAGCACGACAACCAGGCGGCTGCGCAGCAACGCGCCGATTTCATCGCCAATCGCCACCCGACCCTGCTGCACCACGGCGACCGGGGCAAGCTGCCATGCGTCGGTCCCAGCGTCCGCTGCGGCATGCAGGGCGGCCAGCAATTCACCGATCAGCGGCGCCGCATGGCGCTGCACGGCCAGCGCCGAAAGCCCATCGGCCACGACCAGCGCCAGATCGCAGGACTTGGCCAGGCCACCCTCGATGCCGCAGGTTCGCAGCCGCTGGCGGGATTCTTCGTCAAGCTGGCGACCGAGATCCGGCCGCTGCAGATAGATCGGCCGGGTAGCCGCCGCGCTGTGCAGCGCCACGGTCGACAGCCCGAGCGCCTCGATCTCGCCGCACAAGCGGTTGCTATCGAGCACACAATGAACGGCATCGCGGGCCATCGCGTGGGCCAGCTGGAAGTCGAGTTGGACGGCAGTCGGCTGGCTGACACCGCTTCGACCGAGGCCGATGCGGGCCGGCGTCAGTCCGCCGAGCACCTGCCACGGGTTGTCGATCACCGTTGCGCTGCCAGCGGCGGCCTGGCTGCTCCGGCGCGCCACATCAGATGGTTCGCTCATCGGTTTCAGCCCCCTGCGCTGCCGGGTAGCGTCCGGGCAAATGTTCGGGCAAACGATGGCGGCAGGCCGCGCGGATGATCGACCAGCCGGCCATCTGCGTCGACGATCGACATCCGCTGCAACCAGGCCTCGAATTCAGGCGCCGGACGCAGGCCGAGTACCCGGCGCGCGTACAACGCATCATGGAACGATGTCGATTGATAGTTGAGCATCACGTCGTCCGAACCTGGAATGCCCATGATGAAACTGCAACCGGCAACGCCGAGCACGGTCAACAGGATGTCCATGTCGTTCTGGTCGGCCTCGGCATGGTTGGTGTAGCAGATGTCGCAGCCCATCGGCAGGCCGAGCAGCTTGCCGCAGAAATGGTCTTCGAGCGCGGCGCGAATGATCTGCTTGCCGTCGTACAGGTATTCGGGACCGATGAAGCCGACAACGGTATTGACCAGCAGCGGCTTGAAATGCCGCGCCACCGCATAGGCACGCGCCTCGACGGTCTGCTGGTCGCAGCCATGGTGTGCGCCGGCCGACAAGGCACTGCCCTGGCCGGTTTCGAAATACATCACGTGGCTGCCCCGTTGCGCAGCGTCCGGCTCGTCGAACAGCGCGCCCCGTTGCAGCGACAAGGCGGCATCCCTGGCTTCGCCGAGCAGCGCAAGGTCGATGCCAAAACCGCGGTTGGCGGCCTCGGTGCCGGCGATCGACTGGAACACCAGGTCGACCGGCGCGCCTTGTTCGATCGCCCGCAAGGTATTGCTGACGTGGGTCAACACGCACGATTGGGTCGGAATCGCATGGCGCTGGATCACCGCGTCGAGCAATTGCAGCAGCCGGCTCACCTGTGCCACGCTGTCGGTGGCCGGGTTGATGCCGATCACCGCGTCGCCGCTGCCATACAACAAGCCATCGAGCAGGCTGGCTGCAATGCCGGCCACATCGTCGGTCGGATGGTTCGGTTGCAAGCGCGTCGCCAACCGACCCGGCAGCCCGATGGTGTTGCGAAATCGTGTCTGCACGGCAACCTTGCGTGCAACCAGGATCAGGTCCTGATTGCGCATGATTTTCGACACGGCAGCCGCCATCTCAGGCGTCAGTCCCGGCGCCAGAGCGGCCAGGGTTGGCGTGTCGGCGGCATCGGACAACAGCCATTCGCGAAACCCGCCGACACTCAGGTGACCGACCGGCGCCAACGCAGCGGCGTCATGCTGGTCGATGATCAGCCGTGTGACCTCGTCGGCCTCGTAGGGGACGACCGCCTCCTCGACAAGACGACGCAGCGGCAGATCGGCCAGTGCCAGCTGGGCAGCCACCCGCTCGACCGCCGACGCCGCCGCGACACCCGCCAGTTGATCACCCGAGCGCTCGGGCGACGCGCGGGCGAGCAGGGTCGACAAACCATCGAAGTTGAACTGCTCGACGCCGACACGGTGACGATAGATCGGCATGACGGGGCAGCGTCGCGGCGTCAGTGGCTGGCCGGCACGGTATCGGCAGGCCGCGGCGGCAACATCATCAACATCAGCTCGCTGTACATCGGCCGCGTCACCATTCTCGACACGCCGCTGGCCAGCAAGGCGGTTGCCATCAGACTCAGCACCATGGTCTGGCCGGCAATCATTTCCATCACGATGATGAAGGCCGTGATCGGCTCCTGGGTGGCCGCCGCCAGAAAGCCGACCATGCCCAGCGCGATCAGCGTCACCGCCTGCTGCGGACCGACTCCGGTCAACTGGGCGATATCGTTGCCCAGACTGGCTCCGATCGACAGAGAAGTGGCAAACATGCCGCCCGGCACGCCAGTCCATGCCGACAACCAGGTGGCCATGAACTTGAGCAGCGTGAATACCATCGGCACGTCGCCGTGGCCTTCGAGCAGCGATCGGGTTGGCTCGTAGCCGGCACCGCCGGTGGCGCCGCCCGTCACTGCGCCGATCACGGCAACGCCAGCCGCGCAACCGGCAGCAAAGCGCAGCGGATAGGCTGCCCGCCAGCGGCAGAAACGATCCGGCAGTCCATGCGCGGAAGCAACGATCAAGCGCGAGAACAGACCGCCGCCGAGGCCGGCCAGCACCGCCACCAGCATGCCCGGCCAAAGCAGCGACAGCGAGACCTGCTGAACCTGCAGGCGGCCGAAATAGGTCAGATTGCCGAACGCCGAAATGGCCACCAGGCCAGACAGCACAATCGCCGAAATCACCAACGCGCTGTGCGAAATGCCGCGCCGCCGCGACAGCACCTCCAGCGCAAAAACGATGCCTCCCAGCGGGGTGTTGAAGGCCGCTGCAATACCGGCTGCTGCACCTGCCACCATCAGATCGTGGCCGTCGATGCCCGACTGCGGCGACAACCAGCGCCGCGCGTGCAGCATGATGCCGGCGCCGATCTGCACCGTCGGCCCTTCGCGGCCGATCGACAGGCCGGCCAGCAGACCGCCCGACACCAGGCCGATCTTGTGCAGCGACATCCGAATCGACACCCAGCGGCTGCGCTGCTCTTCCGAGACGGCGTCGTCGTTGAGCGCCGCCATCACCTGGGGAATTCCGGAGCCGGCGGTAAACGGGGCAAACCGCCGACACCACCAGACCAGGACGAAGGTCAATGCCGGTGTCCACAACAAGGCCAGCCCCACCCCGAGCGGCATTCCGAACGCCACATTGGCGGCATCCCAGGGATCGAGCTTGCGCAGATACTCGAACGCGTCGTAGGCCGCTTCGGCCAGCAAGGTGAAACCGACCACGGTCAAACCAGTGGCGATGGCATAGGTCAGCACGATCGCCCGATCGATCCATTGCCGGCCGGCGGCGAACTCGCCTTTCAGATTGCTCCAGAAATCGGGCGGGCGCTGCTGCTCCATGGGGTTCGATGCTGACTCGGGACGGTTCGGGGCGTCTGCGACGCTGAACGTCAGCGTGGCGCGACGCTCACAGTATCACCCCAAGCGCACACCGAGGCCATCTGCCGTCAGTTCGACTCCTTGATCATCCGCCCCCCGGCAGCCTGCAACGGCCGCGCATTCATCGGATACATCCGCGAGAAGATTCCGATCTGCTCGGCCGAGACGTCGACCGGCGTTTTCATCACCACCCACAACACCCCTTCGGTGCACGGCGGTGTGGTCAGCGAGCCCATGTAGGTGAAATAGTCACGGCCGACGGGCAACAGCGCGTTGAGGTCGACCGGCGCGCGCACCGCCTGGTCCATGCCTTTCTCGAGCGGCAGGTTGTTCCACACCGTCTGGATCAGCGGTTGAGCCGCGCCACGATTCAGCAGCACCGCAATCACGGCGAGTTTTCCATCCAGGTCCTTGTGCACCAGGTGCGCCACCATGTCGAATCGCCGACCGTCGATCTGCTCTTCGGACGGACGATGGAAATGGAACTGCAGCAACTCGAATCGCCTGCCCATCACCTCGATGCTGTTGCCGGAGCCGACGTTGACCTGCACCGTGTGGCCGTTGTCGATGACCCGGATCAGGCTTGGCCGGTAGTTGAACTGAACCGGATCGAGTTCAAGCTTGAGGCCTTCCCGGATGTCGATCGGGCTTTGCCGCGTGCCATGGGTGCAGCTTGCGAATTCGGGTCGAAGCTTGCCCCATGAATCGGGCCCGCCTTCGCCGTGATAGTCCCAGTGCAGGTTGTGCATCGCATGTGCCGCCGCCAGATTGGCGTCGATCGCCGCGCCGGTTGTCAGGCCCGCGGCAGCTGGCTCAGCCACCGGCGGGTTCGCGCGGTGGGCGGCCGCCAGCCGTGCCGCCAGGACGTTGTCCTGCACCAGCGGCCTGGTTCGCCGTTCGCGATTCTTTTCGGGCTCGATACGCGTCGCCTCCACTTCTGACTTGTTGACGATCCGTACGACCGCGGCTTGCGACGGCAGCCCCGGTTGGCGCTCGCCGCCGAGCTTTTCTGCCAGACGTTGACGCAGGAGGTCGATCGGGTTGGTCGCAAGGGCCAAGGAAGGCACCGCCGATGCGGCGGCAGCGGGCGGTGTTGCCCTCGCCTGGTGCGCGCGGTCCGCAGTGGCAGCCGAATTCGACGGCCCGGATGCAGCGGCCTGACCGCATGCGGCGGTCAGAACGACCAGACACGCGACGTGGCGCAACGAGGTGCGCGACTCGACGAGGGGTCGGCAAGGACAGGGCTGGCTGGTCATCAGCGGCTTTCGGAAAGGGCGAGCCGGCGATGCCGCCTCCAACCGAAGCTATCGGCGGGTTGAGGCCGTACTTGAGCGCCCCGCCCGCCTCACGTCACCTTCGGCTTGACCCAGATCCACGACACGATGCCGATGCTCATCATCAGCAGCGATGCCGTTGCCAGCCCGACCGGTGAATGCATCACCAGCGGCGAAATCACGCCGGCGACCAGCCCGTTGGCCGCACTGCCGATAAACGCCTGCAGCGATGACGCCATGCCACGCCGCTCGGGAAACAGATCGAGCACCAACAAGGTCACCACCGGCACCATCAATGCCCAGCCGAACGAGTAGATCGCGATCGGCCACATCGACCACCAGACACTGGGCTCGAACAGCAGGTTGAGCACCAGGTTGAGCACCGACACCGTGAGCATGATCACAAAACCATGGCGGATCTGATGCCGGGGCTTGATCTTGCCGGCCAGCCGGCCACTGAGAAAGGCGCCGCCCATGATGCCGCCGATCGTCAGGATGAAGAACCAGAAGAACTGCCCGGGTGCCAACCGCAAATGCTCGCCGAGAAAGACTGGCGTCGACAACACATACAGAAACATGCCGTTGAACGGAATGCCGCTGGCCAGCGCCAACGTGATGAAGCGCGGGCTCGACCCGAGTTGCCAATAGCCGCGCATCAGATGCCGGGTCTGGAACGGCTGGCGCTGCGCCTTGTGCAGTGTCTCCGGCAACAACCGATAGTTGGCGACGAACAGCAGCGCGCCAATGGCGGTCAGAAACCAGAAGATCGAATGCCAATCGGCGTGCACGAACAGAAAGCCGCCGACCATCGGTGCGATCGCCGGCGCCACCCCGAAATAGATGGTCACCTGCGACATCACACGCTGCGCATCGGCAGGCTCGAACATGTCGCGGATGACGGCGCGGGCAACCACGATTCCGGCGCCTGCCGACATGCCTTGCACGGCACGGAAAAACACCAGCGACCCGATGCTGTTCGACAGCGCACAGCCGGCCGAGGCAATCGTGAACAGCGCCACACCCGCCAGTACGACCGGACGGCGACCGAAACTGTCGGCCAGCGCGCCATGGAACAGATTCATGATCGCAAAACCGAACAGATACGCCGACAGCGTCTGCTGCATTTCGACCGGCGTTGCGCCAATCGACTTGGCGATGCCGGTAAATGCCGGCAGATAGGTATCGATCGAAAACGGGCCGAGCATGCCCAGGCAGGCGAGAAGAACTGCCAGGCCCCATCGCGGTCCGCGCCAAAGGCTTGCTGCATCGGGATTCATGAAAACTCGTCAGTCGTGCCACGGCCGATGCCGGCGTGGCAGTGGTTGAAAAAGTGTGAAGCGAGCCGATAGGCCGGATTCTGTGCGGCGCGGCCTTCTTGCGAAAGCCACGCCGTGACCGCCATTCCTCTGGGCCTCGCATCGCTGCGAAGCTCGGTGCCACCTACCCGCACACTCCCCGAGCCGGATCAACGTGTGCCTATTTGGTGTTGCTGCGCGCAGAGATTGCCCGTTTCACCCAAGGCGGGCGTGCCCGCCTTGGGTGGCTACCAGCTTCGGGCTTGCGCCCGAAGCTGTTGCAGCTTGCGCTGCAACGGCTCGACGGCTGACGCCGTCGCCCGATAGACCACCCACATCCGGTCACCCGTAGCGGATTTGCCTGCCTTGACTCGTCTCTGTTGCTCTGATCCTCACCTTGCGGTGGACAGCGGTTGGCTGCTGCGCTGCTCTGTGCAGTCCGGACCTTCCTCCAATGCGCCCTTTCGGGTGGTGCACCAGCGGCGGTCTGGCTTGCTTCACCGGTCGATTATCGCCGCTGCGTCGGATCGGTGCTGGCCGCGGAAGACTGCGGAGTCGGCATAAAAATCGGCCACCTCGTTGGCCGCCCACCAGCCGGGCAACCCAAGCACCGGCAGCGCAAGCCGATGGCGGGCGGCGAGTTGGCGTGGCGTCAACTCTTCACACAACCAGGTCTCGACGCTGTGGGCGGGCAAATGCGGCGGCAGCAACCAGGCGTGCGCGGTGATCGCCTTGCGGGGGTGGACCAGTTTTTCGAGCAGAGCGTGGCCGACCAGCCAGACGCCGGCGTCGGCCCAGGCGGCACGATGCTCGACAAACAACGCGCGCCAGTCACGCTGGCGCAAGTCGGCTTCGAGACGCGGCGGCAACTGCAGCAGGGCGGCGTTCTCATCGAACAGCGTCAGCGCATCACGAACCGCACCACGGGTGGTCGCCACGCCAAGGCGCGCCAGTTCGGTCGCCTGCAATTCATTGAGATGCCGCTTCAGCTTCGGCCAGCGCAGCCAGACCAGGCCGTTGAACAAGTCGTGCAAATTGTCGCGCGTCGGCACGCAAGCCGTCCTGGCAATGAAGGACTCATAAGGCTGGCCTGGCGGCAAACCGGCCTGCGCGATGAACTGCAACCGCCCGGCGGCCAAGCGCGGGCGATCCATGCCGCCCTCGAGAACCTGATTCAGCGCCTGTGCCACCGTCGCACCACCGGTCATCGCGCCGATCACGGCCAGCCCGGTTTCGCGATAAGCCGCCAGCCACGGCACAGACCAGTCGATCTCGGTCAGCCGCCCTTCAACCCGCGCCGCCATCATTTCAACGTTCGGCGGGTCCCAGGTATTGCACCTTGTTCGGCGTTTTTTCAGGTGTCAGCGCGAACAAGGCCGGATATTTGCGAAACAGCTTGGTGGACGGCGCACTCTTGGCCAACAAGCCGGCCGCGAACAGCCGCTCCTTGGCCTGGTTCAGTTGCATCCGGACACCGTCCTGGAGTTCGGGCAATGCGGCCAGCAGCCGCTCGACTTCAGCCGGATCAGCAGCAGGCTTGGCCGCCGAGCGCGCCGCGGCGGCAGCAGGCGCCGCTGGCGGTGCCGGCGCGGGTGCGGCTGCGGCGCGTGTCACGGCGGCACCGGCGCCGCTGCTGCGGCTGCGTGTGCCGCGACCAGCCGGCGAGCGTTTGCTGGCAGCAGGAGTCTTGCGGCTGGCGGTCTTGACGACGGTGGTGCTGCTGGCGGTCGCCGTGGTCAGCGATTTGCGATGCGCCAGATCGATGAATTCGTCGTAGACCGGCTTCGATTCGTCGCCGGTCTTGCCCTGCTGGCCGATGCCTTCCACCCGGCAGCCCTTTTCGCGCAAGCGGATCACCAGCGGTGCGAAGTCCGAATCCGACGAAACCAGCACCACCACATCCGGGCGTTCGCTGACCACCAGATCCATCGCGTCGACGGCCAGTGCGATGTCGGTCGAATTCTTGCCGGTCGACACGTTGACCATCGGCCGGATCGAATGCGCCTTGAACAGCTTGATCTGCTTGACCGCCAATTCGGCTGTGCAGTAGGCGCGCCGGACATGAGCCGCGCCGTGGCGCTCAAGCACCAGATGAAGTGCCTGCTCGATGACATCGACCGTGACGTTGTCGGCATCGATCAGCAACATCACATGCGGCACGGGGCGTGAGCGGTTCATGCAAGCTTCCAGTCGAGTGTTTCGCCGCCACGCAGCGGTTTCAGTTCGGCGTCGCCGAAGCGGATCGATTCAGGCACCGTCCAGCGGAACGCAGCAGCGTGACCGTGCCCTGGTTGCGCGGCAGGCCGTAGAAGTCGGCACCATTGAAGCTGGCAAATGGCTCCAGCCGCTCGATTGCGCCGGCTTCATCGAAGGCCTGCGCATACAGCTCCAACGCGGTCGCTGCGGTGTAGCAACCGGCGCAGCCGGTGGCGTGTTCTTTCAGATGCGCCGCATGCGGCGCGCTGTCGGTGCCCAGGAAGAAGCGCTCGTTGCCGGCGGTTGCCGCAGCGACCAGCGCCTGCCGGTGAATCTCGCGCTTGAGAACCGGCAGGCAGTAGTAATGCGGGCGGATCCCACCGAGAAAAATCGCGTTGCGGTTGTACAGCAGGTGGTGAGCGGTGATCGTCGCGCCGAGCCCGGGGCCGGCTTCAGCAACGTACTGCGCTGCATCCCGCGTGGTGATGTGTTCGAACACGATTCGCAGCGCCGGAAAATCCCGGCGCAGTGGTTCGAGCTTCTGGTCGATGAAGGCCTTCTCGCGATCGAACAGGTCGATTTCCGGATCGGTTACTTCACCATGCACCAGCAGTGGCATGCCAAGCCGTTGCATCGCTTCGAGCGTCGGCCAGGTCTTGCGCAGATCGGTCACGCCCGCATCGCTGTTGGTCGTCGCGCCAGCCGGATACAGCTTGACCGCCTTGATGCCGGCGTCGGCCGCCCGAGCAATCTCGTCGGGCGGCAGGCCATCGGTCAGGTACAGCGTCATCAACGGCTCGAAATCCAGTCCGGCCGGCACTGCAGCCATGATTCGGCCGCGATAGGCGAGCGCCTGCGCCGTGGTCGTCACCGGCGGCTTCAGGTTGGGCATGATGATCGCGCGGCCGAACTGGCGCGCGCTGTCGGGTACCACCGCCGCCAGTGCGGCACCGTCACGCACATGCAGGTGCCAGTCGTCGGGTCGGGTCAGGGTCAGGGCGTCAACCATCCGGGGATTCTCGCACCCGGTCGTAACAGCCGGGCTCCCGATTCAATTGACGACCGCGCCACATTTCGGGTCGGGCGCCGGAATCACCCGGCATTTGTCGAAGGCCTCGGCCTTGGTGCCCCCCACCGTGCGGTAGGGTGCGAAGCAGGCCGCGCTTTCCTGATAAAGCTTGCGCTGCTGCGCACAGTCGGTCGACGCATCGACACCCTGCACGGGCCGTTTGCCCGAAGCGGCTGACGCCCGAGCTGCAGGCATGGACGCCGCGGCATTTGGAGCGTTGCCGATGTCGGCCTGCTGACGCAGTTTGCGAGCGCGCTCTTGCGCTTGCCGGGCCCGCTCAGGCGGCACCTCGAACTGCGCCGAGTCGGTGCATTTCGCCGATTGGGCGTATCGATCTGGAACCGTATCGGCCAGTTGGGTCCGGCCACTGGCGTCGGTCCAGCGGCAAATCATCGCGGCGTGGGTCGGCGTTGCAGCGGCAACCAAACACCAGGCGATGGTGCCGCGGAGCCACTTCATTGGGAAGCCTCGGCGTCTGTTGGCGCGCTGGCCACGGGACACAGAAACACGGTGGGGTTGCAAGTTGCCGGCAGTCGTCATCGGAGTCTCGATAGTCGGAACAGCATCGATTGTGCGGCGCCCCGGTTGTCCGTCCACCGATCGTGGGTTCAGCGCCAATCGGTCTGCAGAAATTGCCAGATCAGCAAAGCCAGCACCAACATCACGATGATCACGGTGCCCGCGCCGATCGGGCTGCGAGGCACCTCACCCGGCGCCAGGCCGGCCGGGTGACGGCCGGACGGGCCGCCGCTGGCTGGCCGCTCAGGTGCGCGCCGCGCCGTATCGACCAGCGCCTTGGCTTGCTTCAGGCCGACTCCATTGCTGCGCAAGGCCCGGATCGCCTGGATCAGACTGCCCTTGTCGAGCGCCGACCGGACCTCTGCCGGCAGTTCCCAGCCCTGAGCAAGCGGCGCCCCGTCCACCGGCGGCATGGTCGTTTCGATCGCCGCCTTGGCATCGGCAAGGCTCATGTCCACATGATGCCGACGCAGCCGGCGAATGGCCTCGATCTTGTCCCCCGCCGCCAGCGCGGCACGAACATCGGCGGGCAAGGGCGAGTTCATTGCCGTGGCGGCTGTGGCGGGGAGTCGAACTTGATGGTGTCGGCCGTGGCCGTGCCGTTGCGGCGGCCGGGGTAACGCAGCCAGGTCACGGCCAGATTCAGTTCGTCGATGACCTGCGAGGCCTCGATGCGTTCGCCAGCGCCCAGATCCAGCGTGTCGGTGGTGTGGGCGTCGCTGAGCAGCGTCAGGTCATAGCCGCGCTCGAGTGCAGCGTGGGCAGTGGCGCGGATGCACCAGTTGCTTGCCGCGCCGGCCAGTACGACATGGGTGACACCGAAATCGTCAAGCAGATTGTCGAGTGTGGTCTGCTCGAAGGACGAGTTGAATCGTTTGGGAACGAGGTGTTCTCCTCGCTCGGGCCGCAGTTCGGGAACCCACTGCCACGGCGGACTGCCGTTCGGCAATTCATCGCTTTCATGTTGGACCCAGACGACCGGCACACGCTGCTCGCGGGCGCGGGCGACGGCACGCGCCACGTTGCCGACAACCCGTTCGGCGTCCCAGGCCTGCGCCAGCACGCCGACCTGCACATCGACCACCAACAGTGCCGGCCGATGACCTTCTCGAATGCTTGCCATCGATTGACTCCTGAGCCTCGTCTCGATCAGCGATCAATCAATTGGCGGCTTTTTCGGAGCTGCCAGATGAATTCGCACGGTGCGGGTTGACAGGTGAACCTCGCGCAGAAAATAAGCCAAGCCGACCACCAATGCAAGAACGGCAATCGTAAAGACCACACCAATGAACCACCTGAACAGCAGGCCCAGCAAGACTTCCAGAAACAGTGCCGCGATGACCATGCAGACCAGCAAGGCCGCCAGAGTGCAGGCAGTGATCGCCGACCCGGCCAGGTAGCGCCGCCGTTCGAGGCTGGCCAACTCGATCCCCTGCTGCGAGCCGACCAGCACCGGCGGCGCCTCGGTCAACTCGCGGCCGCGGTCGATGATTCGCGCCAGGCGCCCGGTCATGACATTGAGCAGACCGGCAATCGCCGTCAACAGGAAGGCCGGCGCAAGCGCAAGCTGGATCGCGTGCGATACGTCGGCGATGTTGACGACCGATGTGATCATGGCAGCGGCAGCGCCTGAGGCAACGCCAAGCCGGCTGCAAAGGCAGCCATCACCTCCAGCAACCCGGCATCGGCAGTCATGATGGCACGCAGGCTGAGGTGCTGACCCTCGATCGGAAGATCCTGCAGGCTCGCCATCGACTCAGGCTGACAGAACAACGGCTCGACGCACCGATCAAATACCTTCGATGACCCGGATTTCGCGATCGGCGCCGTCATCCAGGGCGGCCAACGCGGCCTGGTAGGCCGGGCTGTCATGTGCCGCAGCGGCTTGCTCGACGCTGTCGAATTCGATCAGCACCGTGCGTCGCTTGGCAGCCAGTTCATAAATTTTCGACGGCTCGCCGCGCGCCAGAAAACGGCCGCCAGCCGCGGCAATGGCGGGCCCTGCCAAGGTGGCGTACGCGGCCAGCTTGGCTGGGTCCTTGATTTCGCGGTAAGTGCAGATCCAATAGGCTTTGGGCATGGCGCAGACCTTTCATGTTGCAGAACAGTGGTATCCCAACGGCGCATTCGACCTTGCGCCACGCCAACGAGCGACGCGATGTCAATGCGGCTTGCCGAACAGACCGGCCAGCCAGTTCTTGACCAACGACCAGACCAGGGCCAAGCCGTTGATCTCGCGCTGGCGGCCGGCGGGCGCCACCGACGCCGCTGGCTGGACTGCGCCTTCAGGTTTGTCCATTTCAACCGTCGGCGAGTTCAGGCCTGGCGGGATGTGATCGGCTTCGACGGGAACATTGTCGGTCTTGGCTGCGATCGGCGGCGTGCCGCTTGCCGTTTTTGCCGCCGCCGAGGCCTTGAAATTTTCGGCAAACTGCGCCAGCAACAACTCGGCCACCGGCACCATCATTCGTCCGCCGAACTGGGCAAACTTGCCGTTGATGGTGACGGCAGCGTCGCCGTACAACACCGAGGTGTCGGCAGTCTCGCCCGCTTCGATTCGGGAAGTCAGGTTCATCGATGCCGACGAGCCGCCACGGTCGGTGCCTTTGCCAAGCAATTGCAGCGTCATCGCTGCTGCATCGACCGCGAGCACCTCGATCGTGCCGGCGAACGCCGCATTGGCCGGGCCAACCTTGACTTTCACATTGCCTTTGTAGTGGGTGGCATCGATCGCCTCGGTGATCGCTGCACCCGGCATGCAGGCGGCGGTCGCCGTCACGTCGCTGAGCACCGCCCAGGCACGTGCCGGGTCGACGTCGAGCGGATATCGCTTTTCGAGTTTGACCTCCATGGCAACGCTGCTCCGCTCCTCGTCGATTGGTTTTCCGGTGCGTCGGAGTCATTGCGCGGACCGAGACCACCCTGGTGCATGGTAGTCCAAACCGCAGCGCAAAGACGATGCCGCCGGACAGCCGCTGAGCGCGCACGCTCGGGCCATCCGCTTTGAAGATTTCAGACGCAGCGTCGATGCCGCTCGATGCAGGTATCCAGGACCTCGCCGCCATCGCGCTGCCACCAGTTGCCGGTCGAGAAGATCTCGACCTCGCTGAAGCCGGCAAAGCCCTGGGCCTCGACCCAGCCGCGAATCCTTGGAATATCGATCGCACCGTCGCCCATCATGCCGCGATCGTTGAGCAGATCGGTGGTTGGCAGCAACCAGTCGCAGACATGGAAGGCGAGCAAACGTTCGCGGCCGGCGCGTTCGATTTGCGACTGCAGCTTCGGATCCCACCAGACATGGTAGACATCGACCGCCACGCCGACTGCACCGGACTGCCCGGGATCGACCGCGTCGCAGACGTCGAGCGCCTGCTCCATCGTATTGATGCAGGCGCGATCGGCGGCGTACATCGGATGCAGCGGTTCGATGGCCAGCTTGATGCCGCGGGCTCGGGCGTCGACCAGCAGTTCGGCAATGCCGTCGCTGACCTGGCGGCGAGCGCCGGCGATATCCTTGTGCGCCGGCGTTCCGCTCAGGGCACCCGGCAGGCCACCGACCACCAGCACCAGACAGGCGGCGTTCAATTCGCAGGCTTCGTCGAGTGCGCGCAGATTGTCGTCACGAGCGGCCTGCTTGCCGGCTGCATCGGCGTAGCTGAACATGCCGCCGCGGCAATAACCCGACAAGGCCAGGCCATGCGCTTTCACGGCACGGCTGGTCGCCGCCAGCCCGGCCGCCTGTACCTGATCGCGCCAGGGTGAAATCGCGCCGATGCCGCGGGCCGCGCAGGCATCGAGAATCTGCAGCAGCGGCCAGTCGTGCCCGCGCTGCTTGCGCACGGTGGCGGTATTGATCGACAGCCAGCGGTGATCCTGGCTGAAGTCCCTCATCGCGAGACCTCGGCGTCGACGCCGTGAAGCGCCAGCAGACTGGCCATCCGCGCGACCGCGAGGTCCGGCTGCTCGATCAAGCCGGCCGCATCGGTGAGGCGGAACAGTTCGGCAAAATGGGGCAACGAGCGGGTGCTTTGCTGACCACCCACCATCACGAAATGATCCTGATGGCCGTTCAGCCAGGCCACGAATACCACCCCGGTCTTGTAGAAGCGCGTCGGCGCCTTGAAGATGTGTCGCGACAACGGCACGGTCGGCGCCAGGATCTGGTGGAAACCCGCCACATCGCCAGCAGTCAGCGCGGCCAGTGCCGCACTGGCAGCCGGCGCGATCGCATCGAAGATGCCGAGCAACGCATCGCTGTGGCGATGGGTCTCGATCTCGCCCGCACCGTCGCCCGCGATCAGTTCAGCGTAGTTGAAATCATCACCCGTATACATGCGCACGCCAGCAGGCAACAGACGGCGCATCTTGATTTCCTGATCCTTGTCGAGCAGCGAAATCTTGATGCCGTCAACCTTGCCCGGATGCGCCGCGATCACGTCGATCGCGGTACGCATCGCCGCAGCCGTATCGCTGCTGCCCCAGTAGCCTTTCAGAGCCGGATCGAACATCTCGCCCAGCCAGTGCAACACAACCGGCTCACGCGCCTGCGACAACACCCGATCGTAGACGCGCAGATAGTCGTCGGGGCTTTTTGCCACTCGCGCCAGCGCGCGGCTGGCCATCACGATCAATTTGCCGCCGAGGGCCTCGATCGCGGCCATCTGCTCTTCGTAGGCGCGGATCACGTCGTCGACCGAACGCGCGGCTTCGGGTGGCAGGTGATCGGTGCCGCAGCCGCTGGCCAGAAAGGCGCCGGGAACGTCCTTCGCCGCGTCGATCGAGCGGCCGATCAGTTCGAGCGAAGTCGGCCAGTCGAGCCCCATGCCGCGCTGGGCGGTATCCATTGCCTCGGCAACGCCGAGCCCCATGCCCCACAAGCGGTGGCGGTAGGCGATCGTGGCGTCCCAGTCGATGGCGCAGTCGACCCACGGGTCGCCCGCCGAGCGCGCATCAGCGACCACGTGGGCCGCCGAATAAGCGATTCGTGAAAGCTTCTGGCCGGCTGCTGCCGGCGTGAAGTCGCCGGGGCCTTGCAATTGATAGGCCGACAGCGCGGAGCCGTCGGCGGTGGGCAGCGTGATCTTCATGTCGGAATCCTTGGTCGAGCCGGAATTTTCAGGCGCGGCCTCAGCCGCGGCTTTTCATGTCGTCGGGTTGGGTCAAGAGCCCCGAGCGCGGCTGAAGCCGCTCCTGCAACCGCCCCTGCAACCCCAGACCGGCGTTGTCGCAATCAGACGCTCAACGGCTCGACATCAACCCATCTGCGCGTCTTCCAGCTCTTCAGTGCATCCTCGACCAGCTGCACGCCTTTCACACCTTCAGGCAGCGTCCAGCGGTACGGTGCATCGTCGACCACATGGCGGATGAAGGCCTCCCATTGCAGCTTGAAGCCGTTGTCGTAGACCTCGGTATCGGGCACCTCCTGCCACTGATCGAAGAACGGCATCGTCTGCTTTTCGTCCGGGTTCCAGACCGGGCGCGGTGTATTGACTCGCGATTGCGCCCGGCAATCACTGAGGCCGGCCACCGCCGAGCCGTGGGTGCCATCGACATGGAAGGTCACGAGGTCGTCGCGACGCACCCGCGTGGCCCACGAGCTGTTGACCTGGGCGATCACCTTTTCGCCCTGATGGCCCTTCAATTCCAGCGTCGCATAGGCGGCGTCGTCGGCGGTCGCCTGGTAGGGCTTGCCGGCTTCGTCCCAACGCTGCGGAATGTGGGTGGCACCGATGCAGCTGATCGATTGCACTTCGCCGAACAGGTTGTCGAGCACATAACGCCAGTGGCACATCATGTCGAGGATCATGCCGCCGCCGTCTTCGCTGCGGTAGTTCCAGCTCGGCCGCTGGATCGGCTGCAGATCGCCTTCGAATACCCAGTAGCCAAATTCGATTCGCACGCTGAGCATGGTGCCGAAGAAGCCCGCGCGGCGCAGCATGTCGAGCTTGCGCAAGCCGGGCAGAAACAGCTTGTCCTGCACCGCACCGTGTTTCAGGCCTGAACTCTTCGCCATCCTGGCGACCTCGATGGCTTCGCCGAGGTTGGTTGCGATCGGTTTTTCACAATAGACATGTTTACCGGCGCGCAAGGCCTGGGCCAGCAATTTCGGTCGCATCTGGGTCGTGCCGGCGTCGAAGAAGACGGTGTCTTCCGGATTGGCAAGCGCGCTGGTCAGGTCACTGCCCCAGCGCTCGATGCCGTGGGTTTTTGCCAGCGCCTCGATCTTCTCGGCATTGCGGCCGATCAGGATCGGATCTGGCATCACCCTGTCGCCGTTGGCCAGCAGCACACCGCCTTGCTTGCGGATGGCGACGATCGAACGAATCAGGTGCTGATTCATTCCCATGCGACCGGTCACGCCATGCATGATCAGGCCAAGTCGGCGGATTGCCATCGGATGCTCCTTCAAGAAATCGGGCTCAGGTCGGCCCACTGAGGTTCGGTCGAGCGTGCAAAGCCCGCTCGGTGCAGACTGCCCAGATCGAGTTGACCGTTCTGGACACGAAGGCGGATGCGGCCATTCGCGGCCCGCTCGTAGAGGCCTGGATGGGCCTGCGCAAAGGCGTCGGCTTCGGCCTGCGGCGCGCTGCCGAAGCCGTCGACGTAATGGTGGCCATTGCGCTCGATATCGGCAACGCCGAGGCTCGCTGCGAGCAAGCTGTCTTGCTGAACGGCCAGGCCCGCCTGGCAGGTCAGGTCTTCGCCCGACAACAGCAGGCCCTGCTGCCCGCGCAAGCGCGCCGCGCTGTGCAACGAGCGGTAGATACCTTTGCAGGCCTTGCTCGAGATGCCGCGGTAGCCAAGAGCCAGCCCCTCCTCGAGCGCTTCGTCATGGTCGTCCGATTCGTCGAGGATCACCGGCACGTCGATGCCGAGCGCGGCAATCGGGGTGGTCAAGGCGATGGCGCGCGGCAGCGGCTGTTCGAGCAGCATCAAGCGCCGATGCAGCGCCTGCAAGGTCGGCGTGCCGGCAAAGCGCCGCCAGAAATCGGCCAGCGTATCGACATCGGCAAACGATTCGTTGCCGTCCACCGTCGCGCGGTAGTCGCCCGCGTGCCGATCAAGCAGATCGGCGATACGCTGCAAACGCTCGATGTCCTCGTCGATGCGGCCGCACAACTTCAGCTTGAAGCGGCGCAGGCCACCGTGCGAGATTGCATCGCTGAGCGTCGCCGGCAGGCCATCGTCGGGATCGGCGCCGGGATCGCCAGGCACCAGCCGGTCGGCCAGGCCAACCGTATGGCGCAGCCAGACCGTCGGCGGCGCCGTGATGCCGGCCCGCTGCGCATACGGGTCACCCAGCGCGCCAGCTGCAACGCCTTCGCACCAGCCGACGCCGAGCGACTGAAGAGCCACGTCGGCGACGGCCTTGTCGAGTTGGGCGGGCCCGAACTGTGCAGCCAGTCGCGGCAGCCCGTGTGCGACCGAGGCACGGATCGCCTCGTCGCCCCATTCGTGCGAGAGCGACCACGCCGTGCCGCTGCGCCCGAGCAGGCTCGAACGAGCGCTGCGAAGCGCCTGACGCAACTGCTCGAAATTCTGCTCGTGGGTCAGCGCTGGCGTTTTGTCGAACCATTTCGGCACCATCAGCTCGGCGCTGGCGCCGATGAAGCGGCGGCCACCGATCTCGGCTTCGACGCGAACGAAAGCCTGCGGGCACCGCGTCACCGTCGCGGCGCCGAAACGAAATGGCAGGCGCAGCACGACCGGCCGCTCGAACAGGTCGATGTTGCGGATGGTGATGGTCGGAGCGTTCATGACAGATGGCGCAACAGGCCGCGCACATGACCGACGCTGAACGCCGCACAACTGTCGGCATCGGGGTGGTAGTCGAAGGGCTCGATCGCCAGCCAGCCTTGGTAGCCGAGCTGGTGCAGGGTTTTCAACGCGGGCAGGATCGGCGTGTCCCCCTGGCCCGGGCCACGGCGATTGTGGTCGTTCAGCTGCACATGGGCGACATGACCGCTGCCCAGCCAGCGCGTCAGCAATGTTGCTGCGTCGTCGGTCTCGGCGTGCGACGCCGCGCTGAGATCGAGCATCGTCTTCAAGGCAGGCGATCCGATGCGGTCGACAACGGCGGCGGCTTCGGCGACCGTGTTGATCAGCGGGGTCTCGAACGGCGACAAGGGTTCGATGCAATAGGTCACACCGGCTTGTTCGGCATGTTCGGCCAGTTGTGCCCAGCCGGCAGTACAGCGTTCGAGCGCATCGGCCAGGCTTTGATCCGGGCCCGGTGAGCGTTGCGCCGGCGAGCCGTGCACCAGCACCTGCGCACCGCAAGCCGCAGCGAAATCGATCAGGCAGCGCAACAGATCGACGGTGCGCCGGTGCAAGGCCGCATCGCTGGTCGACAACGACAGACCTGCTGGCTGTACCAGCAGCCAATGCAGGCTGGAAATCGCAAGCCCATGAGCCGCGGCCTGCCCGCGCAGCCGCTGCGCGTCCGGCAACTGCCAATCGGCGGCGCTGCTGCCAACCGTGAACGGTGCGAGCTCGACGCCGTCGCAGCCCAGTGCGGCAACACGTGCGCACTGGGCATCGAAATCGAGGTGTCGCAAGACCTCGTTGCACAAGGACAGTTTCATGGTGCGGCGGGTCTGCCTCGGGTTGCCCACAGTTTCCAGGCGACGATCGCGGCAATCATCAGCGCCAGCGATCCGGCGATCGGACGGGTGAAAAACGGCGTCAGATCGCCGTCGGACAGCACCAGGGCACGGCGCAGGTTTTTCTCGAGCAGGTCGCCCAGCACGATGCCGAGGACGAGCGGCGCCATCGGATAGCCGTAATGGCGCAATGCATATCCGATGATGCCGAAGGCGAGCATCACGTACACGTCGAACAGCCGCCCTGAGATGGCGAAGCTGCCCACCGCACACAAGACGAAGATGATCGGCACGATCAGATGTTGCGGCACACGCAGCACCATCACCAGCAGGCGCGTCAATGTCAGCCCGTAGATCAGGATGCCGATCGTCGCGAACAGCATCATCGCGACGACGTCATAGATGAACTGCGGGTGCTCGATCATCATCATCGGACCGGGCTGCACGCCGTGGATGATCATGGCCGCCATCAGCACCGCGGCCGGCGCCGAACCGGGCACCGCCAGCGTCAGCACCGGGATCATGGCGCCGGGCACACAGGCGTTGTCGCCGGTCTCGGCCGCCATCAGTCCTTCGATCGAGCCGTGGCCGAATTTTTCCGGCTCCTTGCTGGCTCGCTTGGCGGCCGCGTAGGATGACCAGGCGGCGACGTCTTCGCCGACCCCGGGCACAATCCCGATGCCGGTTCCGATCAGCCCGGACCGGATGATGGTTCGCCAGTGCCGGGTGATATCGGACAGTTTCGGCACCACCGCGTCAAAGGGGTTGACCTTGACCGGCGCGCGACGCTCGCGCATGGCGGTCAGCAGTTCGGCAAATCCGAATGCGCCGACGAGTGCGGGCACCAACTGGATGCCGCCAGCCAGATCACGCGTGCCGAAGGCAAATCGCTCGTAGGCATACTGGGGCTCCTGGCCGATCGTGGCGACCAGCAGGCCGGCGATGCCGGCAATCCAGCCCTTCAACGGATCGTCACCTGTCAACGAGCCGGCAATGATGACGCCGAACAAGGCCAGCCAGAAAAATTCATAGGCACCGAACTTCAATGCCAGATTGCCCAGGATCGGTGTAAACAGGGCGAGCATCACCATGCCGATCAGCGTGCCGAGCACCGATCCGCTGGTGGCGATTCCCATCGCGCGTCCGGCCAGGCCCTGCTGCGCGAGCGCGAAGCCGTCGAGGCAAGACGCGGCCGATGCCGGCGTGCCCGGAATGTTCAGCAGAATGGCCGAGCGTGAGCCGCCATAGATCGCGCCGACGTAGGTCGCGATCAGGATCAACAAGGCTTCGTCGGCCTGCAGCTTGATCGTCAGCGTGGTCATCAGCGCCAGACCCATGGTTGCGCTGAGGCCAGGCAGCGCACCGATCACGACGCCAGTCAACGACGCCAGCAAGGCGTAGAAGATCACCAGCGGTGTGGCGAAATGCGCTATCGAGTGGCCGAAGGCCAGCAAACCGTCAAACATGTCGGGGCGGGGTGCTAAGGCAAGCGGACAAAGAACAGCCGCTCGAACACCAGGACCACCACCGCCGCCGTCAACACACCGGCCAGCAGGGCAATGCCGTAGCGACGCCATGGCGTCGGGGCGTCAGAGTGGATCGCGGTGAAGACAGCAACGAACACCGCGGTCGCCAACACAAACGGCACGCGCCCCAGCAGCACCGCCGCATAAAGCAAGGTCATCAGCAGCGTACCGGCGATGCGGCTATTGAGCAGCGGCTCGGCGGCGTCGGCCACAGATGTGCCGCGGCGAGCCCGCGAACGCCAGCACAGCAGCAGACCAAGCAGCAGCAGCGCGATACCGAACAGGCCGGGTACCAGCCCGGGCGCGGTGTAGACCGAGCCGCCCATGCTTTCGAATCGGTCCATCCGTGCACTCGCGATCAATACGGCAGCGCCGAGTGCGATCCAGAGCAGCCCGCCACGCAGATCGGTCGAGGCGTGTGTGATTGTTTTGGTCATGCCAGGTTGACGCGTGTTTCGAGAGCGGGCCGCTCGGACCAGGCATCCGGGCGGCCGCCACGGATCCGGCTACCCCGGCCCGCAGATGCTGCTTGTGAATCGGCTCAGGGTTTGGCGATACCGACCGTGTCGGGCGAAACCTTGGCCTTGCCGGCGGCTTGCTGGACCCAGGCATACGACTGGATCGCCGGGAACACCGCGGCCTGGGCTGCACTGCCATGGGCCGGCGCGAACAGCGCGCCGCGATTCTGCGCATATTTCTTCAATGCCTCGTTCTGCGCCATCGGACCGGCCCACAACTTGTCGAGCGTGGCGGTAACTTCGGCCGGCACGCCCTTGGGAACAAAAATGCCGAAATAGTTGATCGGATCCTTGAAGCCCGGTATGAACTGCGACAACGGCGGGATGGTGCCGTAGCCTTCGATCTCGAGCGCCTTGTCGCCAACCACCGCCAGCGGGCGGATCTTCTTGGCGCGGATCATCTCGGTCTGCTCGGCGGCGAGCTGGGTTGTCACCGGAGTTTCACCGGAAACGGTGGCGACCACTGCCGGGTTGCCGCCATCGTAGGTCACATGTTTGTAGCTGACGCCGGCCGCTCGCGCGATGGCTTCGATGGCCGAGTGGCCGCTCGAATTGACGCCGGCGGTCGCCACCGCAATGCTGCCGGGCTTGGCTTTCATTGCGGCGATCAGATCGGGCATCGTCTTGTACGGCGAGTCGGCATTGACTCCGACCACCGCGATGTGGGCCACGTTCAGGTACAGGTTCCAGTCCTTGATTCCGGTGTCCGACATGCCGAGCACCTGGTAGGTGCCGAGGTCCTTGGCAGCACCTGCCGTCCAGGTATAGCCATCGTGCGGTGCCTCGGCGGCGTTCTTGGTGCCGACCGATCCCGATGCGCCGGGCTGATTGAGGATGATCACCTTCTGATTCAATGCCTTCTCGACTTCTGCGGCGGTGACCCGCGTGACCTGATCGGTCGAACCGCCAGCGGCCCACGGCACGATGATGGTGATCGGTTTGGAGGGTTGCCACTGGGCATGTGCCGACATCGCGGCGCAAAGCAGGGCGGCGGCGGCCAGCGGCGGAAAAACTGAAGGGAATCGCATCGTCTGTCTCCTGGTTGTATTCACCAAACGTTGAATTGTTCAAATTCAGACGAAGACTGTCAACCAGTCGCAGACCCCTATTCGCTCAGTACATACCCGAGGATCACGTCGCAGATGTGCGTCAAGCGCTGCTGCAGCGCCTTCGGCTTCATCAGATCCCGGCCGAAGATCGACGACAGCGTATGTTGGTTCGACAAGTAGAAATACGACAGGCCGGCAATCGAGATATACAGCTGGATCGGATCGACACCACCGCGCAAACTGCCATCGATGCGGCCGCGCTCGAGGATTTCACCCAGCGTGACGATCAGCGGGGAGTTGAGTTCGCGCACCCGCGATGAATCGTGCAGGTGCCCCGCCCGGTGCAGGTTCTCGCTGTTGAGCAGCGACAGGAACTCGGGATGCTCGAGGTAGTAGTGCCAGGTGAACTCGGTCAACCTGCGGATTGCCGCGACCGGCGTGAGGTCGGTCAAATGCAGCGCACGTTCGGCTTCGCGGATCTTCAGATAGGTATCTTCGAGGACCGCCAGGAACAGGGTGTCCTTGCTCTCGAAATAATAGTAGATCAGCCGCTTGTTGAGCCCGGCCCGCGCCGCGATCCGTTCGACGCGGGCGCCACCCAGCCCACCGGCCGCGAACTCATCGCGGGCGGCAGCCAGGATGGCCTCGCGCGAGCGGTCGGCATCACGCTGCTTGGGGGCCCACCCCGGCTGATCTGTCTGTTCGCTCATCCCCCGCTAGTTAACCATGCAGGGAATTAAAACGCAAGTTTGGCTCGGGCTCAGTGCTGGAGGATCTTCGACAGGAAATCCTTGGCCCGCGGCGAGCGCGCCTCGGGGTCACCGAAGAAGTCCTGCTGCTTGCAGTCCTCGACGATCCGGCCCTGGTCCATGAAGATCACGCGGTGGCTGACCTTGCGCGCAAAACCCATTTCGTGGGTGACCACCATCATCGTCATGCCTTCTTCGGCAAGCTTGACCATCACGTCGAGCACTTCACCGACCATCTCGGGGTCGAGCGCCGATGTCGGCTCGTCGAACAGCATCACGATCGGGTCCATGCTCAGCGCACGGGCGATCGCCACGCGTTGCTGCTGGCCTCCTGAAAGCTGGCCCGGAAATTTGTCCTTGTGTGCCATCAGGCCGACCCGGTCGAGCATCTTCAGGCCTCGCGTCCTGGCTTCTTCCTTGTTGCGATTGAGCACCTTGATCTGAGCCAGCGTGAGGTTTTCGGTCACGCTGAGGTGCGGGAACAGCTCGAAATGCTGAAACACCATGCCGACGCGAGCACGCAACTTGGGCAAGTCGGTTTTCGGGGCGGACAAGGAAATGCCATCGACGACGATGTCGCCCTTCTGAAACGGCTCGAGCGCATTGACCGTCTTGATCAAGGTGCTTTTGCCCGAGCCCGACGGACCGCAGACAACAACCACCTCGCCTTTTTCGATCGAGGTGGTGTTGTCAGTCAGCACCTGGAAGCTGCCGTACCACTTGGAGACGTTCTTGATCTGGATCACGGTGGAAGCTCCTGCGCTCAGCGAATGATCTGGATCTTCTGCTGCAGCCGACGCACCAGCATCGACATACTGAAACAGATCACGAAATAGAAGGCCGCGGCGACCAGATAGGTCTCGACGGGTCGATTGAAATTCTTGCCGGCGATCTCGAAGCCTTTCAACAGGTCATAGGCACCGATCGCATAGACCAGCGAGGTGTCCTGGAACAGGATGATGGTCTGCGTCAGCAGCACCGGCAACATGTTGCGGAACGCCTGCGGCAGGACAACCAGTTGCATGCACTGCTTGTAGGTCATTCCGACCGCATAACCGGCATAGACCTGGCCCTTGGGCACGCTCTGGATGCCGGCCCGCATGATCTCCGAGTAGTAGGCGGCCTCGAACACGGTGAAGGTGATCACCGCGCTCAACTCGGCGCCCATCGGCTGGCCGATCAACAGCGGGATCAGCAGGAAGAACCACAAGATCACCATCACCAGCGGGATCGAACGCAGCGTGTTGACATAGGCGGCGGCTGGCAGCACCAGCCACTTGACTCCCGACAGTCGCATCAACGCCAGCAAGGTGCCCAGCAAAATACCGCCGACCATCGCTACCAGCGTCAGCTGCACCGAGAAGATCAGGCCTTTGAGAACGAAGCTGGAAAAGACCTGCCAGCTCAGGAATCCGAAATCGAGGTTGAGGTTCATGCAAACCTCCGCCAGACGGCAGTGATGCGTCGAAGGCTCATTTGGAACCTCCGATCATGCCGGGTACCTGCACCCGGTTTTCGATCACCAGCGCAAGCCGGTTGATGGCGAAGGCCGAGATGAAATACAGCAGCGTCACCGCCAGATAGATTTCGACGCCGCGGGAGGTCTCTTCCTGCGCCTGCATGGCAAACATCGTCAACTCGGCGATGCTGACCGCAAACGCCACCGACGAGTTCTTCACGATGTTCATGCTTTCGCTGGTCAGCGGCGGAATCACGATGCGAAACGCCATCGGCAGCAAGACATAACGATAGGTCTGCGGCAGCGTCAGCCCCATGGCCAGACCGGCATAACGCTGGCCTTTCGGCAAGGCCTGGATACCGGCCTTCACCTGCTCGGAAATACGCGCCGAGGTGAAGAAACCGAGCGCGAAGGCCACCAGCACAAAGCTCGGGATGGCGCGCAGCGACAGGAACATCGACGGCAAGACGTGGTACCAGAGAAAGATCTGGACCAGCAGCGGGATATTGCGGAACAGCTCGGTCCAGGCATTGCCGAGCCAGACCAGCGGCCGACTCGGGGTGGTGCGAAAAATCCCCATGAACGAGCCCGCCACCAATGCAACCAGCAGCGCCAGAACGGCGACCGACATGGTCCAGCCCCAGGCCGACAGCAGCCAGTCGAGGTAGGTGACATCACCACCTGGCCCGAAGCAGCCGGGGTACCGCTTGTCTTCGAACGTGCTCTGGCAGAAGATCTGCCAATCCCAGCTGCTGTTCAAGGCCCACCTCCCCGATTAACCGCACGGCAAGACGCCGCCATTTCCTGATCTTGCAACAACAACGCGGCGCCGGAACATCCGACGCCGCGTCTGCAGAGCATATGCAAGTGACGCACCCGGACCGCTCAGGTGCGTCATCCGCCGATCACTTCTTCGCGTAGTCTTCCATCGGCTTGTCGTTCGGGTTGGCCCAGGCCTGCTTGGTTGAATCGCTGACAGCCAGTCCAACCTTGGTGTTGCTCGGCGGGATCGGGTTCATGAACCACTTGTCCCATAGCTTGGCGATATCGCCCGACTTCATCATTCCCTTGATGCTGTCGTCGACCGCCTTCTTGAAGGCCGGATCGTCCTTGCGCATCATGATCGCGATCGGCTCGACCGACAACACCTCGCCGACGATCTTGAAATCGGCCGGGTTTTTCGCTTTCGAGATATTGCCCGCCAGGATCGCGCCGTCCATCACGAAGGCATCCGCCCGGCCGGATTCGAGCAGCAGAAAGCTGTCGGCGTGATCCTTGCCGAACACTTCGTCGAAATTGATGCCGCTGGCGCGCTCGTTCTTGCGCAGTGTCTGCACCGAAGTCGTGCCGGTGGTGGTGGCCACTTTCTTGCCGTTGAGCTGATTGATCGAGGTGATGCCCGAATTGGCCTTCACGGCGATGCGTACTTCCTCGACGAAAGTGGTCACGGCGAACGCCACATCCTTTTGTCGCGACGCATTGTTGGTGGTCGATCCGCACTCGATGTCGACGGTGCCGTTCTGCATCAGCGGGATGCGGTTCTGCGAGGTGACCGGCTGGTACTTGATATCGAGCTTGGCCAGGCCGAGCTGCTTCTGGATATCCGCCAGCACCTTCTGGCAAATCTCGACGTGATAGCCGGCATATTTGCCATCACCCAGTGTGTAGCTCAAGGCCCCGGACGATTCGCGAACGCCCATCGTGACGGCGCCACTCTCCTTGATCTTGCCAAGGGTATCGGCATGTGCGGCCGACAAGCCGAGCAGGGCCGCGGACACCGCGATGGATTTGACGAGCAATGACTTCTTCATTGAAATTCCCGGATCGATGGTTGAAAGTGAACCAACGCGGCGGACACCCAACGCGTTGATCAACAAGCATGAGATTTTGTAAGAGAACGCAATCCTGCGCAGCGTATAAACCGCAGACTCTGCCTAGGGCAAACCCGCAAAATTCATGCCATCTCGGTGTTACGGGTTCGGCAACCCGTCACCGACGGCGAGGTTTTGTCGTCAAGGCCTCACGTCCATGCGACTGGCAGGCTGATCCCGGCTCTGCTGCAGTCGCCACATTTCGGCATAGCGCCCGGCCTGCGCAAGCAGTTCGGCGTGACTGCCGCGTTCGATGATGCGGCCCTGGTCCATCACCAGGATCTGAAAAGCGTCGACGACAGTCGACAGCCGATGGGCAATCACCAGCGTGGTCTTGTTGCGCGCGACGCCCTTCAGTTCAGCCTGGATCGCCCGTTCGTTGGCCGAATCGAGCGCCGAGGTGGCTTCATCGAAGATCAGGATCGGCGGATCCTTCAGCAAGGTGCGGGCGATCGCGACACGCTGCTTTTCACCGCCCGACAGTTTCAGGCCCCGTTCGCCGACCATGGTGTCGTAGCCTTTCGGCGCTCGACGCTCGATGAATTCGTGGATATGGGCGGCCCTGGCGGCCGCCTCGACCGCATCCCGATCGGCGCCCGGCCGACCATAGGCGATGTTGTATTCGACGGTATCGTTGAACAGCACCGTATCCTGCGGCACGATGCCGATCGCCTCGCGCAGGCTCTTCTGCGTCACCTTGCGAATATCCTGGCCGCCGATCCGGATCGCGCCACTGCTGACATCGTAAAAACGGAACAGCAGCCGTGCCAACGTGCTTTTGCCGGCCCCCGAAGGGCCGACAACGGCGACCGTCTTGCCAGCCGGAATCTGAAAGCTGACCTGGTGCAGGATCTGCCGATCCGCGTCGTAGCCGAAATCGACAGCATCGAAGCTGACGCCCACATCGCTGGGTGTATGGCCGGGCGGGTCATCGGCATGTGTGGTTGCATCGAGGCGGATCGGCAGCGCATCCGGGTCGTCGGCCACTTCGCGATGCTCACCGAGCAGCGTGAACATCTTCTCCATGTCGACCATTGCCTGTTTCAACTCGCGATAGATGACGCCCAGAAAATTGAGCGGTACATACAGCTGGATCATCAACGCGTTGACCAGCACCAGGTCGCCGAGCGTCATGCTGCCGTTGACAACGCCAACCGTGGCGCGCCAGACCAGCAACGTGACGGTGACGGCGATGATCAGGCTCTGGCCCAGATTGAGCAGCGACAACGAGGTCTGCGACTTCACCGATGCCTTCTCGAGCCCGCGCAGGTTGTCGTCGTAGCGGCTCTGCTCGAAACCTTCGTTGGAGAAATATTTGACTGTTTCGTAGTTGATCAGCGCATCGACCGCCCGCGTGTTGGCGCGTGAATCCTGCTCATTCATCGCGCGCCGGAAATGGGTGCGCCATTCGGTCACACTGACCGTGAACCCGATATACAACACCAGCGCTGACAAGGTGATGGCTGAAAACCAGATATCGAACCGGCTCGACAACAACACGATCACCAGCGTGATCTCGACCAGTGTCGGCGTGATGTTGTAGATCGTGAAATTGAGCAACAACATGATCGAGCGCGAACCGCGCTCGATATCACGCGAGATGCCACCCGTCTGCCGCGACAGGTGAAACCGCAGGCTCAACGCCAGCAGGTGCTCGAAGGCCTGCAGCGAAATCCGCCGTGCAATGCGCGCGGCCACCGGATAGAACAGGAACTCGCGCAGTTCGGTGAACAGCGTCACCGAGACCCGCAACGCGCCATACGCCATCAGCAGCGCCACCGGCACCGCCAAGGCGATACGCGGATCGCCCGGCTTCAGATCGAGCGCATCGACCAGGTTTTTCAGCACCAAAGGCACACCGATATTGGCCAACTTGGCGGCAACCAGACAGCTCAGCGCCAGCGCGACCCGCCAACGCCATTGCCAGACGTAGGGCAGCAGCTTCTTCAAGGTCGACCAGTCGGACCGCGGCGCGCCGGCAGTCGAGGCGTCAGTGGCGGGCGGCGCCGGGAGGGTATGGTGTCGCATTCAAAATTTGATCAGGCGGACGAACGATCAGGAAAGCCGCGGCAAATCGACACGGCACAGTGCAAAAATGGAGTCAAATCGATTCGGACGCCATGGACTACAAAACTCAGCAACCACTGCGCGCTACCCGCGCGACGTCCCCTGAACCGCAGCTGCCCACCGACCGGGAACTGGTCATGCGGGTGATGCCGATGCCGGCGGATTCAAACGCCAACGGCGACATTTTCGGCGGCTGGATCATGGCGCAGGTCGACCTGGCCGGGGCGGTGCTGCCGGTGCGCATTGCGCGCGGCCGCGTCGCAACAGTTGCAGTCAACCAGTTCATTTTCAAGCAACCGGTGTCGATCGGCGATCTGCTGAGCTTTTATGCCCATGTCCAGCGCATCGGCACGACATCGGTCACCGTCCATGTCGAGGTTTATGCCGAACGTGATCCGGTCAATCCACATATCGTCAAGGTGACCGAAGCCAACCTGACGTATGTGGCAATCGACATGCAAGGCAAGCCACGGCCAATCGAAAAGGATTGATTCTGCTGCAGGCCGGCGCTTCACGCTCGGCATCGCGCAAGCGGCCGATCAGAACTGGATCGCGACCCGCTCCGCCACCGCCGATTCGCAACAGGATCCGGAAGTCATCGAGCGCACACTCCAACTCGATGGCCTGCAGGCGCGCGAGCGCGGCGCCGAGCAGCTGTTCGAGTCGATCGAGCAATTACCTGCTCGATCTGTCACCGCAAAACACGCGGGAGCAGAGGCGCGAGGACGGGTTGCCGGAAGCTGCACGAGGCGCCCTCGCGGCCGACTGTTTCAATCGATAAAAAAGTCGGGAATGAAACTGGTGGTTCCCGGCGTCACGCTGTACTGATCCAGATCGGTCACGCCGTGTTCGCCGAGCAGCGTGTCGTCGATGAAGAAGTTGCCGGTTGTCGTGTGCGCGTCGCTGGTCAGGATCAGGTACGCGGCATCGGCAAGGATTTCGGGCTTGCGGCAGCGTGCGATGTCGACGCCCGGGATCATCTGCAGTGCAGCGGTGGCGATCGCGGTTCGCGGCCACAGGCTGTTGACGGCAATGCCATGCGGCTTGAATTCCGCTGCATGTCCCAGCGTGCATTCGCTCATGCCGTATTTCGCCATGGTGTAGGCCACATGCTGCTGGAACCAGTGCGGCTTCATCGACAGCGGCGGCGACATCGTCAAGACATGCGGATTGCGGCCGGCCTTGGCCGATTCGATCAGATGGGGCAGACAGGTCTGGGTGCACAGGTAGGTGCCACGCACATTGACCCCGAACATCAGATCGAAACGCTTCATCGGCGTGGCCGGTGTCGGGGTCAGGCTGATTGCGCTCGCGTTGTTGACCAGGATATCGATGCCGCCGAACTTGGCGACCGCCGACTCGACGGCCGCCAGGACGCTGGCTTCGTCACGAATGTCGGTTTGCACCGCCAGCGCCTGTCCACCGGCTGCTTCGACCTCGGCCGCCGCGCTGTGGATGGTGCCGGGCAGCTTGGGGTTGGCCTCAGTGGTCTTTGCGGCGATCACGATGTTGGCGCCATCGCGCGCAGCGCGCATGGCTATCGCCAAGCCGATGCCGCGTGACGCACCGGTGATGAACAGCGTCTTGCCTTTCAGGTCCATGAAGAAACTCCGGCTCAGGAAAATTGCGAGAAATCGGGCTTGCGCTTCTGGAAGAACGCCATGAAGGCCTCGCGCGCTTCCGGGCTGCTCAGGCGCTCGCCAAAGATCGCACCCTCGACGCCGATGGTTTCGAGTATCTGCGCGCCATTCGCACGGCGCAGCAGCTTCTTGCTTTCGCGCACCGCGCCGGGCGGCAGCGCATTGAAGCGTTCGGCGACCCGACGCGCATGGTTCAGCACTTCGCCCGCCGGCAACACCGCATTGGCAATGCCACACTCCACCGCATCGGCGCCGTTGAAGGGGTCGCCAAGCAACAGTTTTTCGCTCGCCCTGGCGCGGCCCATCAGCGCCGGAATGATCAGGCTCGACGCAAACTCGGGCACCAGACCCAGGCTGGCAAACGGCATCGCCAGCCGCGCTTCATCGGATACATAGACGAAATCGCAATGCAGCAGCATCGTCGTGCCGATACCGATCGCCGCGCCGGTGACGGCAGCAATCACCGGCTTGTCGCAATTCGTCAATGCCCGCATGAACCGGAAAACCGGCGAGTCGCTGTTGTCGCTGCCCGATTGCGGCGCACGCGACATGAAATCCTCGATGTCATTGCCCGACGTGAAGATGCCGGGCTGGCCGGTGATCAGCACCGCACGCACCGCCGAGTCGTCCTGCGCAGCCAGCAACGCATCGCACATCGCCTGGTACATCGCGACGGTGATCGCATTCTTCTTCTCGGGCCGCGCGATCTCGATCGTTGCGACACCGTCGAGGACATGGGTCTTGATGGTCATGGTGAATCCTTGTTGAAGCCTCTTTCTTGGGGAAGCAGCGCTGCTCCCGCGTCCCTCTATCACTGCGGAGCAGCTGGATCTTTCCGGCCCCTCTCCCCTTTGGGGAGAGGTTGGGTGAGGGGCGGGCTGGTGCAACAAGCCACAGCCCGCCCCCACCCCTGCCCTCCCCCAGCGGGGAAGGGAGTCAAGCGACTCAGACCAGTTCGAAAATACCCGCCGCCCCTTGCCCGGTGCCGATGCACATCGTCACCATGCCGTATTTCAGCTTGTGCCGGCGCATCGCATGAATCGTCGTGGCCGAACGGATCGCGCCGGTCGCACCGAGCGGGTGGCCGAGCGCAATCGCGCCACCCATCGGATTGACTTTCGCCGGATCGAGACCCAGCGTATTGATCACCGCCAGCGATTGCGCGGCGAAGGCCTCGTTCAATTCGATCCAGCCGATATCGGAATGCTGCAAGCCGGCATAACGCAAGGCCGCGGGGATCGCCTCGAGCGGGCCGATACCCATGATCTCGGGCGGCACGCCGCGGCTCGCAAAACTGACGAAGCGGGCCAGCGGCTGCAGATTGAACTGCTTGACGGCCTTTTCGCTGGCCAGAATCAATGCGCCGGCGCCGTCGCTGGTCTGCGAACTGTTGCCGGCCGTCACGCTGCCCAGGCCGGTTTCCTTGCCCGACGGGTCGCGCGGCGCGGCAAATACCGGCCGCAATTTGGCCAGGCCCTCCAGCGAAGTATCCGGTCGTGCACCTTCGTCGAGATTGACGGTGCGTTTGCTGACGACGGTTTCACCGGTTTGCAGATCGGGCTGGCGCGAGACGACCTCGATCGGCGTCATTTCGTCGGCAAACTCGCCGGCCTTCTGCGCCTTCAAGGCCCGCATGTGGGACTCGAGGGCAAACGCGTCCTGCGCCTCGCGCGAGACCTTCCATTGCTGCGCCACCTTCTCGGCCGTCAGCCCCATGCCGTAGGCGATGCCGACGTTTTCATCACGGGCAAAAACTTCGGGGTTGAACGACGGCTTGTTGCCACCCATCGGCACCAGGCTCATCGATTCCGCACCGCCGGCGATCATCACATCGGCCTCGCCGACGCGGATTCGATCAGCGGCCATCTGCACCGCCGACAAGCCGGACGCGCAAAAGCGGTTGACGGTGATGCCGCCCACCGAATGCGGCAGACCAGCCAACGTCACCGCGATGCGCGCCATGTTCATGCCCTGCTCGGCTTCCGGGAACGAACAGCCGATCACCGCATCCTCGATCGCTTTCGGGTCGAGGCTCGGCACCTGGCTCAAGGCATGCCGAATCGCCGCCACCAGCAGGTCATCGGGCCGCGTCTGGCGAAAATATCCACGCCCCGATTTGCCGATCGGCGTGCGCGTGGCGGCAACGATATAGGCGTCTTGAACTTGTTTGCTCATGATGATTCCTTGTTTGATTGCCCGCGCCAGTCATCGCAGGACCATATTCTTGTAGGCTCCCTCCCCCACTGGGGGAGGGCTGGGGTGGGGGCGGGCTCGCCGCAAAGCCAGCAGGGCCTGTTGAATCGACGAAACAATGGCGTCGGTCTCCGCCAGCGCTTCATTGGCCCAGAACCTGAGCACCTGGAAGCCCTGGCGGTTTAGGTAGTCGCTGCGCCTCTGGTCATACGCCGCTTGATCGAGATGTTGTGATCCGTCGATCTCGATCACCAATTTCGGATCAAGACAGACGAAATCGACGATGAACGATCCGATCGCATGCTGACGTCGAAACTTCGCCCCGAGCTGCTCTCGTCGAAGCCTGGACCACAGGCGTCTCTCGGCATCGGTCATGCTCACGCGCAGCGTCTTGGCCAACGTTCTCGCTGTCGATGTGGCTTGGTTTTGCATGGTCTGTGGTTCGCGATGGCCCCCATCCCTGCCTTCCCCCACAGGGGGAAGGAGGTGGCACCGTCAATTCCTCACCGGTTTCCCCGTCTGCAACATCCCCATGATCCGCTCCTGCGTCTTCGGGTTGTCGAGCAGTGAGCAGAAGCGCTGTCGTTCCATCGCCATCAGGTATTCCTCGGTCACCATGGCGCCGGCATCGACATCGCCGCCGCAGACAACCTCGGCAATCAAGGTCGCGATGTGGAAGTCATGGGCGCTGATGAATGCTCCATCGCGCATGTTGACGAGCTGGGCCTTGATGGTTGCGATGGCGCTGCGCCCGGCGGCCGGGAAAAGGGCCTTGGCCGGCGGACGGTAGCCGCTGGCCGCCAGCGCCTTGGCTTGCTGAATGGCCACATGAAGCAACTCGTCCTTGTGCGGCACGATGATGTCGCTCCACAGCAGATAACCGAGTTTGCGGCTCTCCAGTGCGCTGGTGCCGACCTTGGCCATCGCGGCGCTGCTGAAGCCGTCGATCAGGAACTTTTGAACGTCTCCGACCGCGGTTGCATTGTTGCCGGCGGCTGCCATCTCGGCAGCGCGGCGTGCGATATAGGTCAAGCCGCCACCGCCGGGCAACAGCCCGACGCCGACTTCGACCAGCCCCATGTAGCTTTCCATCGCCGCCACCCGCTTGGCTGAATAGACCGCCAGTTCGCAGCCGCCGCCCAGCGCCATGCCGCGGATGGCCGAGACCACCGGCACCTGCGCATAACGGATCCGCAGCATCGCATCCTGCAGTTTCTTTTCCTCCGGTGCGATTCCCTTGGCGCCGCTTTTCATGAAGACCGGCATCAACGCTTCGAGATTGGCACCGGCTGAAAACACATCGTCGGGCGACCAGATCACCAGGCCTTGGTAATTTTGCTCGGCGAGCTCGACCGCCTTCAGCAGACCCTCGGTTACCGTCGGGCTGATCAGATGCAGCTTGGCGGTGATGCTGGCAATCAGCACCTCGCCGTCGAGCGTCCAGACACGCAGTTCTTCGTTGCGGAACAGTTCGGTCCCTGCGTCCAGCGGCGCAACCGCGCCGGCGCCAAACACCGATTCGCGGAAATGCTGACGCTGGTAGACCGGCAAGGTGCTCGGCGCGACGAAACGCGCATGCGCCGGGCTCCACGAGCCGTCGGCCTGGTGAACACCACCCAGCCGCGCGACCGGCCCTTCGAAGACCCAACTCGGCAGCGGTGCGCGGCTGAGCGCCTTGCCGTCGTCGATATCGGCCTTGACCCACTGCGCCACCTGGCTCCAGCCAGCTTCTTGCCACAATTCGAACGGGCCCTGGCTCATGCCGAAGCCCCAGCGCATCGCAAAGTCGACCTCGCGTGCGCTCTCGGCAATGTCGCCCAGGTGAACGGCGCTGTAATGAAAGCTGTCGCGCAGAATCGCCCACAGGAACTGGGCTTGCGGATTGCTTGATTCGCGCAGCAGCTTCAGGCGCTCGGCCGGCTTTTTCTTCAGCATCCGCGCAACAATCTCGTCGGCCTTGCCGCCGCCCTGCACGTAGTCCTGCGTTGCCGGATCGAGCCGCAGGATGTTCTTGCCGACTTTCTTGTAGAAACCAGCGCCTGCCTTCTGGCCGAGCGCGCCCTTTTCGATCAGCGAACTGACCACTTTCGGTGTGGCATAGGTCGCGAAGAAGGGGTCGTCGGCCAGGTTGTCCTGCAAGGTCTTGATGACGTGGGCCATCGTATCGAGGCCGACCACATCGGCGGTTCGAAATGTGCCGCTGCTGGCGCGGCCCATCTTCTTGCCGGTCAGATCATCGACCACGTCGTAGCTCAGCCCGTATTTTTCAGCTTCGATCATCGTTGCCAACATGCCGGCGATGCCGACCCGGTTGGCGATGAAATTGGGCGTGTCCTTGGCCCGAACCACGCCTTTGCCCAGCGCGGTGGTGACAAAGGCTTCGAGCTGATCGAGGATCTCCGGGTCGGTCTTGTCGGTCGGGATCAGCTCGACCAGCGACATGTAGCGCGGCGGGTTGAAAAAATGGATGCCGCAGAAGCGGCTCTTGATTTCTTCAGGCAACACATCCGACAACATGCCGATCGACAGGCCCGAGGTATTGCTGGCCACGATGGCATGCGGCGCGATGAACGGCGCAACCTTGGTATACAGGTCGAGCTTCCAGTCCATGCGTTCGGCAATCGCCTCGATGATGAGGTCGCAGCCGAGCAGCAGTTCGCGGTGCTCGTCGTAGTTGGCCTGCTCGATCAGCGCCGCGTCGTCGGCATTGCCGAGCGGCGCCGGTTTGAGCTTCTTCAGGTTGTCGATGGCGCGCGAGACGATGCCGTTCTTCGGGCCCTCTTTGGCGGCCAGATCGAACAGCACCACCGGCACCTTCACATTGACCAGGTGCGCGGCGATCTGCGCGCCCATCACCCCGGCGCCGAGCACGGCGACTTTTCTGACCGGAAAACGGTTCATGCTTGCTCCCCTTGCATCGGCTTATTCAACTCGCACCCAGGTCTGCGTTCGACCCAGAAGCGGCATGCCGACATAACCGCGAACCTCGAGGTTCTTGCCGCCGTCGATCGGCGTCATCCGCACCTTGTAGGTCTTGCCGTTGTTCGGGTCGAGGATCTCACCGCCATCCCACATGCCTTTCTCGGTCGCGTTCTGCTTGACTCCGCTGACGATGGTCATGCCGAGCACCGGCTGGTTCTTGCGTGCATCGGTGCAGTCAACACATTTGGAATCCTGCTTGGCGGGGTTGAGAATCTTCTCGACCTTGCCGGTCATCGTGCCGCCCGCCTCGGTGATCCGGACCAGCGATTTTTCCTGCTTGGTCTCGTCGTCGATCGTCTTCCACAGACCGACCGGCGTGGCCTGCGCCCAGGCGCCGGCGGACAGCATCACGGCAAAGCCGGCAATCAAAAGCTTTTTCATTGAAGTCTCCTGTTGGTTAAATGACCTTGGCCGGTTGGCCGGTTTCAGAACAACGCCGCGTCGAGTTCGGCAAGTGGCTTGACCCCCGCCCGTGCGGTGCGGATCAGGCTTGCCGTCTCGGGCAGCAGCTTGGCGAAATAGAAACGCGCCGTCGCCAGCTTGGCGACATAGAAAGTATCGCCGCTGGCCTGCTTGTCAAGCGCCACCTTGGCCATGCGGGCCCAGAAATAGGCAAACACCAGGTGGCCGCAGATTCGCAGATAGTCGACCGCCGCAGCGCCCACCTCGTCGGCATTGCCCATCGCCTTCATGCCGAGTTCGGTGGTCAGCCTGGTCACCTTGTCGCCCAGCTCGGCCAGCGGATTGACGAATTCCTGCATCGCCTCGTTGGTGCCTTCGTCCTCGACGAATGCCGCGATCTTCTTGCCGAACTGCTTCAGCCGCGCGCCGCTGTCGCCCAGCACCTTGCGGCCGAGCAGATCGAGCGACTGGATGGTATTGGTGCCTTCATAGATCATGTTGATCCGCGAATCGCGCACATATTGCTCCATTCCCCATTCGGTGATGTAGCCGTGGCCACCGAACACCTGCATGCAGTGCGAGGTGGCGATCCAGCCGTTGTCGGTCAGGAAGGCCTTGACGATCGGCGTCAGCAGCGCCACCTCCTCGCCCGCCTGTTTGCGAACCGACTCATCCGGGTGGTTCAGTTCGCGGTCGAGCATCATCGCGATGTGGATCGCCAGCGCCCGCCCGCCTTCGGCGTAGGCGCGGGCAGTGAGCAGCATCTTGCGCACATCGGGATGGACAATGATCGGATCGGCCGGCTTGTCGGGCGCCTTCGGACCCGACAGGGCACGCATCTGGATACGGTCCTTGGCATAGGCTGCGGCATTCTGATAGGCCACCTCGGTCAGCCCGAGCGACTGGTTGCCCACCCCAAGACGCGCCGCATTCATCATCACGAACATCGCTGCCAGGCCGCGGTTCGGCTCGCCGACCAGACTGCCGGACGCGGCATCGAGGTTGATCTGGCAAGTGGCATTGCCGTGGATTCCCATCTTGTGCTCGAGGGCACCGCAGGTGATCGGGTTGCGCTCGCCAAGCGTGCCATCGCTGTTGACCCGGTATTTGGGGACAACGAACAGCGAGATGCCCTTGCTGCCCTGCGGCGCATCAGGCAGCCGGGCCAGCACCAGGTGGATGATGTTTTCGGCCAGGTCGTGCTCGCCGGCCGAGATGAAGATCTTCGACCCGGTCAGCCGAAAGCTGCCATCACCTTGGGGTTCGGCCTTGGTGCGCAGCAGCCCGAGGTCGGTTCCGCAATGCGCCTCGGTCAGGCACATCGAGCCAGTCCACTCGCCGCTGGTCAGCTTGGGCAGGTAGGTCTGCTGCTGCTCGGGCGTGCCGTGGGCATGAAGACATTCGTAGGCACCGTGCGACAACCCGGGGTACATCGTCCACGCCTGGTTGGCACTGTTCATCATCTCGTACAGGCATTGATTGAGGACCAGCGGCAAGCCCTGGCCGCCATAGGCCGGATCACAGCTCAGCGCCGGCCAACCACCCTCGACGAATTTTTCGTAGGCCGCGCGGAAGCCTTTCGGCGCCTTCACTTCATGGCTGTCCTTGTCGAGCGTGCAGCCTTCGGCATCGCCGCTCTGATTGATCGGAAACAGCACATTGGCAGCAAATTTGCCGCCTTCCTCGATCACCGCGTTGATGGTGTCGGTGTCGACTTCGGCGTGGCGCGGCAGCTCCTTCAATGCATCGCCGAGCATCAAGACTTCATGCATCACGAACTGCATGTCACGAAGTGGCGGGTTGTACTGGCCCATGGAAAACTCCTGATGGTTTGATGAAGACTAGAAAGCGGCGACGGGCTTTTTGCACACCTGTGAGTGCCTCCGCGATCAGCAGGTCGTGTGTGGGCGTCCCCCGGCGCCTGGCTGTTCCTTCGCGATGGCGGCGTTGCCGGCCTCGGTGGCGTGGCTGGCGATGATCCGGTCGAACGCCTTCCCGGCGCGGCCAAGGGCGTGCGCATCGCGCAGGAACCTCGCGTCATGGTGCAAGGCCAGGATCAGGCCGTGAACCTCGAACAGCAACTGCGCCGGTTCGGTATCGGCGCGCAGATGACCTTCGGCGATGCCCAGACCGATTGCGCGGCCCAGCGCGTCGTGCCAGGCCCGGACCATCCCCGCCAACGCATCCCTGACCGGCCCCGGTCGGTCGTCGAATTCGACCGCCCCGCTGATGTAGATGCAGCCCGAATCGATTTCCACCGCAACCCGGCGAACCCAGCGTTGGAACAAGGCAACCAGCCGCGGCAGGCCGCGCGGATCGGCCATGGCCGGGTAGAAAACCTCTTCCTCGAATTTGGCGTGATATTCGCGGATCACCGAAATCTGCAGTTCCTCGCGCGAGCCGAAATGGGCAAAGACGCCCGACTTGCTCATCCCCATCACCTCGGCCAGCGCACCAATCGACAAGCCCTCCAGGCCCATGTGCGACGACAGGCCCGAGCGCGGCTTCGAGGATGGCGCTTCGCGTCTGCTGCCCTTTGTGCAGGCTGCGTTGCGGCGCGGCGATTGATCGACTGTTGGATTCGGCCACCGGTGCTGGAGTAAAAAGAACGATCGTTCTATTTTGCACAGTTTTCGACTCGGCGACATCTTCTGGTCATCGATTCCGGGGCCAATTCGACGCCAATTTCTAGATCCCGCTGCCTAGAAAACGCAGCGAAGTCCTCAAAACAGCGGGTTATCCCTCATCGATGGATCACGCTTCGAGGCCCGACAGAAGGCTCGCCAAGCAAGATTCACGTCCGTTGAGCACCGCAGGCGGTTTGGATTACGCTACGGGCTGGCTAGCGGAGTTTTCATGGAAGTGCTTCAACTCGATGTCTCGGGTCGACCTCAATCCTGGATTTCGGCCCGGGAAGCGGCAATCATCTACGCCTGCGACGGGGTTGCCTGGACGCTCGGGCCGGCGTCCTACGTGCTGCGTGGCGGCATGCAGCGGGTCAGCGGGCTGCAGTCGCGAATCGAGGTGCATCCGATCATCGCAGTGCGCGGTGTGGTGCCGAGCCGTGCCTGGCGGCAGGCGCCGGCCCTCACCAATGCCAAGTTGTTTGCCCGTGACCGACTTGTGTGCGCTTATTGCGGTGGCCACTTCCAGGTCGACGATCTGACCCGTGAACACATCGTTCCGACCTCGCGCGGCGGCCACGACAGCTGGATGAACTGCATCACCGCCTGTCGCAACTGCAATGGCCACAAGGGCAACCGGAAACCGGAAGAAGCGCGAATGACGCTGCTCTACCTGCCTTATGTTCCCAGTCTGCACGAGGACATGATCCTGCGCGGCCGACGGATCTTGTCCGACCAGATGGACTTTCTGCTTGCCAGCGTGCCGCGCAGCAGCCGCCTGCACGGCTGACCGATGCCCGGATCGACGCAGGCCAGGCCAAATCTGCAAAATTCGGCAACAACACGCAAAGACAGGCAAAGTTCCTCGCAAGGTCATCGAATCGGCGGCATGATTCCGGTTTGACGGTCGCTTTCCTTCAGCCCTCCACGGGCAAGCGCTTCGACAAACAGGATCAACACATGACAACATTTTTCGTGAAGCGATTTCTCGCGCTCGCTCTGGTCAGCACACTGGCGGCCTGCGCAACCTCCAGCCCCGACGTCATTTCGCGCAACGATGCGCAGCGCATGTCGGTTGTGCAGGACGCCACCGTGCTGTCGATCAGGCCGGTTGTCGTCGACGGCAGCCAGAGCGGCGTTGGCGGCTTGTCGGGCGGCGTGATCGGCGGCATCGCCGGCTCGTCGGTTGGCGGACATCGCGAGAGCGCCATCGTCGGCGTGCTGGGCGCAGTGGCAGGCGCGGTGATCGGCAACGCCGTCGAACGCAATACCACCCGCGAAGAAGCGGTCGAGGTGCTGGTTCAATTGCGCAATGGCGAACGCCGTGCGATTGTGCAGGCGGTTGGCAACGAGCGCCTCTATGTCGGCGATCCGGTGGTCATCGTCACGACGGGTGGCAAGGCCCGGGTAACGCGTTCGCCCGGACGCGGCTGAAGCTCGCGCTGTCGAGCCCTTCGGTCGCTCGTCACGACGATCGCGCCTGCGGGCGCGATTTTTCTTGTCCGCACGGCCAGATCCGCTGTGCACAATCAAGGCCCCGGGCTTCCAGAAGCGCACTTGATTCGCCACCTTTCCCGCCAGTCAAGGCCCGTCTGACCGATGCATGTCGTGTTGGCAAGCGTTGGCAGTCTGGGCGATGTGCATCCCTTCATCGCGATCGGGCGTGCGTTGCTGCAGCGCGGCCACCGGGTCACGCTGATCTGCAACCCGGACTTTCAATCCATCGTCGAGCGCAACGGGATCGAATTTGCTTCAGCTGGCTCAGCCGTCGATTTGTCGGCGGCCACGGCCAACCCGAATCTGTGGCATCCGATCAAGGGGCTGGGTGTGTTCTGGCGTGCCATGTTGGCCCCGGCCATCGAGCCGACATTCCGCCATATCGAGCAGATTGCCGCCCACGGCTCGTGCACCGTCGTTGCACCGCCGACCATGTTCGGCGCGCGCCTGGCGCGCGACCTGCTCGGCGTGCGGCTGATTTCGGCAATCACCGCACCAGCGATCCCGCGCAGTGACGCTGCGCCGTTGACGATGGCGCATTGGCGATTGCCGCGAGGCACACCCCGATCTTTGATCCGGCTGGCCTGGCGAGCGCTCGATCACCACAAGTTGCATCCGATGGCGGTGCCAACGCTGCAAGATCAGGCGAAGCGACTGGGCGCCAGCGCGCCCCCCGCCCACACCAGCATCTTCGGTGAATGGATGTTTTCGCCCGACGGCGCGCTGACGTTGTTCCCGGAGTGGTTTGCGCCGCGCCGCGCCGGCTGGCCGACAAAGCTGACTTACGGCGGCTTCCCCTTGTTCGACGAGATCGCGAATGACCAGGCCGCCGACCGTCTGCCCGATTCGATCGAACATTTTTTGCATGCTGGCGAGATGCCCGTGGTCTTCATGCCAGGTACTGCCATGCGGCACGCATCGGCTTTCTTCGAATCGGCAACCACGGCCTGTTCGCGACTGGGTCTGCGCGCCATCTTGCTTGCCGAGGACGCATCCCAGTTGCCGGCGAGGTTGCCGGCCGGCGTCGTCTCGGCGCCGTACCTGCCGTTCGGCCATCTGCTGGCGCGTTCGCGGGCTCTGGTCCACCATGGTGGCATCGGCAGTTGTGCCCAGGCCATGCGCGCCGGCATCCCGCAGTTGTTGATGCCGATGGCCTACGACCAGTTCGACAATGCCGAATGTGTGCTGCGGCTGGGGGTTGGTGCCGCCTTGCGCCCGCAGCGATTCGACGCCGAGCGCCTGGCGACCAGCCTTCGGCACCTGCAGGAATTGCCTGACGCCGCCCTGTCGGCCTGCCAGGAGCGCCTGCGGAGCAGTGCATTGCCGCAGTTGTGCAGCGCAATCGAATCGATGGCCTGAGCAATGCCGATTGCCCAGACTTCTGCTGTCAGGCGCCGCCATGTCTTTTTTGTGGCCGGCTTCGACCGCAAGAGCCCGCGCTACTACCACGCCCTGTATCGCAGCCAGGCGCGTCGCCAGGCTGCGGTTTCGGGCGCAAAGCTGGAGGTCTCTGCAGAGCGCAGCCGGCCGACCGGCAACAGCACGGCGTGGACGGCAACCACACACACCTCAGACGGCAGCGTGCGCAACATCTACGAATTGCTGGAATGGCACGACATCGTCGCCAGGCACTGGGCCAAGTCGGCCTGGAAGGTGTTGGTGGACGGCGCAGCAACGGTCGGCTTCGGACTGCGCGACGGCGCGGTCCAGCGCATGTACCGGCTGTTCAGGCCGCCTGTCTATGCCGCCCTCTTTCCCCTGCTGGTGCTGGCGACAGGCGCAGTGGTCGCCGCTGCCGCAGGGCTTGGGCTCGCCTCGGCGATCCATGCGGCAACCGCGATGTCCGTGCCGGCCTCGGCGGCGATCGGCGCGTTGCTGGCCGCCTTGCTGTTCGGCGTCGGCTGTACGCTGGTTCAGCGGATCCAGATCACCTGGCTGTTGCGGCTGGTGCGATTTGCGCACCAGCAGACAACGGACGCAGTGCCTGACCTCGATCGCCGACTCGACGAATTCGCAAAACGAATCACTGCTGTCGCCAGCGCCGAAGGCGAGGATTCACCAGACGAAATCCTGGTCGTCGGACACAGCGTCGGGGCCAATCTGGCGGTCAGCATGCTGGCCAAAGTATTCGCTCTGCAGGGTGCCGATGACGCTCTCGCTCAGGACAACGTGCGGCGCGCGCCGGCCATTGCCTTGCTCAGTCTGGGCCATTGCATGCCGCTGCTCAGCTCGCTGAGCGGGGCAGTTGGCTTCCGCCGCGATCTGCAACGCGTGGCAGCATCGCCAGTGGATTGGCTGGACATCACCGCGCCGATCGATTGGGCCGCCTTTCCGCAGGTGGATCCGGTGACGGCCGCCGGTTTGCAGCCCGCCGCGACCGGCTGGCACCCGCGGCTGCTGTCGCCACGGTTTCATCTGCTGTTTTCGAACGCCGGCTATGCTCGACTGAAACGCAACCGATTTCGGGTTCACATGCAATATCTGATGGCATCGGAATACCCCGGGCGCTACGACTATTTCGCGATTACCACCGGGCCGCAGACGCTGCGGGCGCGCTTCGAGAAGGATGGCAACGCCGCCGATTCGGCAAGGCACGCCGCTTCCGCTCGAAGCGAAGCTCAAGAATAGTTCGCTGATGCCGACTCGCACGCCAGCCTGCCCGCACAGCGCGGCTCATCACTCCGCCGACTCGGCGCGAGGCGAGCCGGCGCTGTTCTGTCCCGCCTATCCGGCGCCGCGTGCCGGCAAGGTGCCGAGCTGGTCGCTGTTTTTCCGCGCCCGCCATTCGTGGCTGCACAGCCTGTTCGAGCGCAGCTACCGGATGAAGATGGGCGAGGTCCACCTGTTCGGCAACCATGTCTACATGGTCAATCAACCGACATGGGTGCGGCACGTGATGGACGATGCCATCGACAACTATCCGAAACACCGGCTGCTCGACAAGGCGCTGCAACCCTTGCTGGGCGCCAGCCTGATCACCACCAACGGCGCGCTTTGGCAGCGCCAACGCAAGATGATGAATCCGGCGTTCGCGAGCGCTCGCATCGCCGTCGCATTCCCCTTGATGCTGCAGGCGGCGCTCGCGCTCGTTTCGCGGCTCGACCGATTGCCGGACGGCGAATCGCACGATCTGGAGATCGAGATGACCCATGTCACCGGCGACATCATCTTCCGCACCATCCTGTCCAAACCGATGGAAGGCGAGCAGGCGCGCCGCATCTTCAGCGCCTTCGCCGAATTCCAGCAACTGGCACCGCGCCTGTCACTGCCGTTGATCTACGGGCTGAAGTGGCTGCTGCCGCTGCTGGTGCCGTTCTGGCAAGTCAGACGCAGCCGAGTGGCCGCCGCCGAAATCCGCGACCTGCTCGGTCAGTTGATCCGGCCCCGCTTCGAGCGCCACCGTGCACCATCGCAAGGCGCCGCTGCCCCGCCTGCGATTGCGGATGACGCAAAGCCGCGCGACATCCTCGAAGCGCTGCTCGACGCCGTCGACCCAGGCAACGGCGAGTCGATGTCGTTCGAAGAGACACTCGACCAGGTCGCCGTGCTGTTCCTGGCCGGCCACGAAACGTCGGCCAGCGCGTTGACCTGGGCACTTCATCTGCTGGCCAATGCGCCCGATGTGCAGCAGCGGGTGCAGGCCGAAGTCGATCGGGTGCTGGGCAAACGCACACCTGAAGCAGCCGATCTGCGCGAGCTGGCCCTGGTGCGCCAGGTGTTCCGAGAAACGCTGCGGCTGTTCCCGCCGGTCGGCTTCCTGACCCGTGAGGCGGTGGCTGGCGACCGCATGCGCGACAAGGCCATCCCGGCCGGCGCCTCGGTGGTGATTTCGCCCTGGCTGATCCACCGCCATCGCGAACTGTGGTCGCATCCCGACGCCTTCGACCCCGATCGCTTCGACACCGCCGCCGGCCGCGAATCGGCGAAAACGGCCTACCTGCCATTCGGCATCGGGCCGCGCGTGTGCATCGGTGCGAGCTTCGCGCTGCAGGAAGCCACCTTGCTGCTGGCGATGCTGGCGCAACGCTACCGCTTCGAACCAGTGCCCGGACAATCGCCCGAACCGGTCGGGCGGATCACCATCCGCTCGGCCAACGGCGTTCGCTTACGGGTATTCAAACGATGAAAGAACGGCTGGCCGGTTTTTTGTTGATGACCGCCGTGGTGCCGCTGGCGCTGTTCGGTTATCTGATCCTGTGGTGGGTCGGCCTGTTCGGCAAGGCCGAACGCGGCCGTCAAGGCGTGCGCGCACTCGACCATTTTGTCAACGCCACGGTTTTCAACGGTTATGCCTGGGAGTCGGTATCGTCACACGCCTGGCGAGAACGCGAGCGCCGCTGGTGGGCACCGTGGGTAATTCGCATCGCCAACCTGTTCCAGACCAACCATTGCCAACGCGCCAACAAGCGCGAGCAGGTGGTGGTCGACCTGATTCTGCAGAAAGGTCTGCATGAGCAGACCATTCGCTGACGCGCCGTCAGCCGCGAGCGCGAGTTCGTCTTCGTCCGGCAGGGTTCGGCGCCGTCATGTGTTCTATGTCAGCGGCTTCGATCCGAAAGGGCCGGCGTATTACCACCGACTGTTCGCCGAACAGGCGGAGCTGGCCGGCGTCGTCGGTGGCTACCGCGTCGAGGTCGGCGGCCGGCGCCGAGCCGCAGCGCATTCGTCGATCTGGACGCTGAATCACTTCTCGGCGCCAACCGACGGCCATGCCGACGTCGAGACGACGTTCGAGTTTTTGCGCTGGGACGACATCGTGCGCAGCCACTGGACGCGCAACCCGGCCGTGCTCGCATGGAAACTGGTTCAGACCACGTGGCTGTATTTGCGCACCGGCGCCATGGGCACCATGCTGAAGCTCGCCTGGCCACCGGTTGTGGTTCTGTTCCTGCCGTTCCTGCTGCTGATCGGCCTGCTGCTGACCGTGCCGGCGGCCTGGCTGCTGGCGCGTGGGCTCGCCGCCGGCACGGGGGCGCTGGTGCCAGCGATGACGGCCGGCATCGCCTTGATCGCCGGCGCCACCGGCCTGGCGCTTTGGCTGGAACGGAAGATGAACGTGCGGTGGCTGCTGCGCAGCTACGCCTTCACCGGTCTGCAGGGAACCCGCGGCTGCCCAGCGCTGGACGATCGGCTCGATCACTTCGCCCGGCGGATCGTCGACCAGCTGCAGGTGACACCGGCAGTCGACGAAGTGTTGATCGTCGCCCACAGCTCCGGCAGCATCATGGCGACGACAGCACTCGCCCGCGCGCTGATGTTCGACCCGTCACTGAGCAAGCGGGGCCCGACGCTGTCGCTGCTGACCCTCGGCCAGTGGTCGCCCTTGCTCAGCAGCCTGCCGACGGCACAACGTTTCCGGGATGAACTGGCAGTCATCGCTGCCGATCCGGCCATCGACTGGGTCGATTTCACCGCCCCGCCCGACGGATGCTGCTTTGCACTGACCGATCCGGTCGCAGCGGCCGGCGTCGAGGCGCAGCGGCCTGATCATCCTCGGCTGCTGTCGCCGCGCTTCGCCGAGATGTTTGCAGCCGAGCGTTATGCGCAGATCCGACGCGACCGCTTTCGCCTGCATTTCCAGTACCTGATGGCGGGTGAACGCGCCAGCGATTACGACTACACCGCCATCATCGCCGGGCCACTGACGCTGCGGACACGCTTCGCCGGTCAGCCGTCCGTTACCGATTTCAGGCAGTTCAGACTGTTCGGCTGAAGGCCAACCCGGCCGAGTCAGCCGCCGCGCCGTCGCGCGGCCAGCCCCAGCAATGGCCGCAACGCGGTCCGCCACCACGGCAGCCGGGCAGCGCCCCGATCACGCATCGCACGCAATTCGCTCAGCACCGCCTCGGGCGTCGTCGGTCTGCCATTCGCATCGACATACAAGGGGTACAGGATCAGCGCGGCCGCGACCAGTTCATCGAGACAGCGGCGGCGCTGCCGTCGAGCAGCAACCGCCGGACTGAGGCCCAGATCGCGGGTCAGGCCCCAACCGGCATAAAAAGGCATGCCATAGGTTGTCACCGGCTTGCCACGCAGCAGCGCTTCGAAACCGGCCAACGATGTCATCACATGGACTTCGTCGACAGCGTCGAGCAGTGGCCCCATTGCGCAGTCGGTCACGACCTCGTCGCACCACCCCGACCATCCCGCATCGAGTGCCTGGCCACTGCGCAGTCCGGCAAGTACGTCCGGATGTGGCTTGAAAACCAGCCAGGCGTCCGGCCGATCAGCGCGAACCGCGCGCAGCAGATCGAGATTGGTGGCGATTGCACCGGCTGCGCACACGATCGACGCATCGCTCTCGACCTGACCGGCCACCAGCACCACCACGCGGCCTGCCGCCAGCCCGACCGGCCTCTTCCAGACGGCGCTGCCGACGTTGTATTTGGTCAGCCCGCTGCCGACGATCGCTGCGCGCAGGCCGGCCGAGCGGGTGAGCAGACCGTCATCGATATCACACCCGTTGAGCAGCGATTCGAGGTCGGACGGCTGGCGAGGGTCGAAGTAGATGCCGCTGCGGTCGACCACCCATGACAGCGGCCGTACCAGGTCGGCGCCGAGGCCGACCGAGCGCATGAAGCCGTCCTCCAGGCGCCAGACGGCCTGACCCGCCGGAACGCCGGGCGGGACCGACTGTGCGCCCCACAGCGCGAGCACAGCTGCGGGCGGCAGCGCTGCGACATCGCGAACTGCGCGGACCTGGCAATCCGGCAAAAAGGATCGAGCGAGTTGCAGCTTGCGACGCGACAAACCCCAAACCCGGACGTCGGTCGGCGTCAAGGCAGCGGACCGACGCGCTCGTCACGGGTCGGGGCATTGAATGGCCGGTCGTTCAAGCTCTCGACGAAGGCATCGACGCGGGCGAAGTGCTGTTCCCAGGTTGGTGGCTGATAGGCGCCCAGGCGCGCCAACTGCGCGGCGCGGCGCACGCTGTCAGGCAAGGCGTAGTCTTCGATCGCGCGAATCCAGCCTAACGCGTCGATCGGATCGAGAAATTCCGGCACACCGCCGGCCATCTGGCGCAGCACCGGCAGGTCGCTCGCCAACACCGGCAGGCCGGCTGCCAGCGCCTCGACCACCGGCATGCCATAACCCTCGGCGAACGACGGAAACAGCATGGCACGTGCGTGATGCAGCCAAGCGCGCAAGGCGCTGTCCGAACACTGGCGCAGCACGGTGATATGGCCCTGCAGCACCCGACTGCGCTGCAACAGATCTTCGACGTTTTCCGCCTCCCAGCCGCGTTGGCCGATGATCACCAGATGCGGAGCCTGATCGCCATGCAGATCGATGATGCGTTGCCAGGCATGCAACAGCATCAGGTGGTTCTTGCGCGGCTCGATGGTGCCGAGAACGACGAAATAGGGCTTGTCCGATGCCAGTAGCCGATCACCGATCGGACCCGATGCCGGGATCGCCGGTGCGAGCGGCGCCACCACGGTTGGTGGAACCGCGAGCCGATGATCGACAGCGAAGCTTTCCAGTTCGGCCAGCGTCGATTCAGAATTGGCAATCAAGCCGGCGCCGAGCCGCAGCATGTTCTTCAGGCGTTGTTCATGCCGTTTCGATTCACCGGGCCGGCAAAATTCCGGGTAGCGCACCGGAATCAGGTCATGCACCAGAAACAGCGGCCGCACGTGATGCCACTTGATGACGCGGGCCGCATTCGACTCTTCCAGGCCCGAGTGCCCGGTATTGAACATGACCCGGCCATGCGCATCACCGCGTCCGATGCACGACAAGACGCCCTGCCAGGCCAGCATCCGCAATCGCCCGCGTGCGCCGATCGGCCACTGCTCGAGCAGATCGAACAGACGCTGCGAAACCGATTCTGAAAACAGCCCGCTGCGCTGCCGGTGCCGAAACAAGGCCCGGGCGTGGCTCCGGTAGTGCCGGATGTAGGCCAGACTGACGCGATCGACACCGGTTGGCAATCGCCCATTCGACAATCGCGCAACCAGGCGCGTGACATCGATCACCACCGACCGCATCGGTCAGGCCTTGGGGATCGGACGGCTCACCCCGAGAGGCCGGTCGGCCGACCCAGTCTGCGAGCCCGCGCGCTCGGCCGTACCGAGGCGATGAGCGACCAGATCGGCAACGCCAGGCGGCAACGGCTGCGGAACGTGTAGCTCGGTCGGCTGACTGATTGTCACTCGCCCGATCAGTCCCGAAGCATCACTTCCCGGCATCGGCTTGTAGAAGCTGCCATTCAGCTGCGTATGGTCGACGACAAAATTGCGAAACTTCCAGTAGAGCTGGAGGTCGGGCGTCTGGCTCTGCGCGTCTGCCCAGAACCGACTCAGCCCGCCTTGGAAGGTGAGGCCAGGCATGTCGTAGATCGCCTTGCCCAGCGTGATCACTGGCGTCTGGTGGTGCAACGCTGACAAACCAACCGTGCTGTTGATGACGATCACGCCGCGCGCGTGGGCCAGCAGGGTCGGCAGGTTGAGATCGTGGACATAGCGGATTCGCGAGCGGATGCCCAACTGGCGTCCCAGCCGTCGAAGCAGCCGGGTGTAGTCGTGATAGCCACGGTCCATGGGGTGGTGCTTGATCACCAGCAGCGTGCCGGGTGGCGCATGTTCGGCAAACGACGCGGTCACCTCCTCGATGAAGTGCACGACCGACTTGAAACCCGAATGGGTCGACACCTGGGAATCGCCGGCGGTCTGCAACGCGACCAGAAAGAAATTTTTCGACCAACGCCCGCCGATCGATTGCAGCAAGGGCCGCTGCTCGGCGCGGTAGATCAGCTTTCGGTAATAGCTGCGACACCAGATCAGGCCCTCGAGCATGTTCAGCGAACGGTGGTGCAAGCGGTGACGGAACCAGGGCATTCCCAGCGTGCCGGCCACGTAGTAGGCCATCGCGCTCAGCGCGGCCCGGTTGAAGGTGTTGCCAACTTCCTGCTCGGGCGGCGCCATGGTGGTCGGCAAGCGGGCATAGTGCGACACGTCCTTCGGCAGTCCGGAGAACCCGTTGACGCCATGGCGTTCGAAGGTCACATAGTTGGGGCGGATGTAGCCTTCCTCGAATACCCAATATGTCAATCCGCGCTGCGTCGCCAGATCGATTGCGGCGGCATGTACCGGACGGCAGTCGCCGAACAGGATCAGCACGTCGATCCGATATTGGGCAAGGTACTGTTCGAGGTACTCGGGCCAATCGTTCAAGGTGCCGCAGTAGTTGGTCGAATCCTTGCGGTAGTAGAGCCAGTCACCGCCACAGAAATTGATCTTCTGGACGCCCGCAGCGCCCCCCTCGCGCAATGCATCGGCGACGCGGGCAAAAAACGGCCCGACAGGTCCCTGCAGCAGCAACACGCGCAGACCGGCAAAGCTGTTCCAAACCTGTCTGTCCATGCGCCTGCGCGAATCCCGGTGCGTTGAGTGTCCGAGCGGCAGATTATCCGCCCGGTCAGTCGCTCAAGACGCCCTGTCAGCGTTTGGTACATGGGGTTAGCGGGACTGGCGCCGCCGGCAAGGGCCGGCGGGCCGGGACGGGGTATGCCCAGGCCAGACCAGTCAAGGTCCGCCGTAGGGGTTGTATGCGGGTGGCCGGAAAGGCGGTCGTTTATATTCCCTGCCGAATCATTCGCGGAGAGTCCGGGTTGCCGATCAAAACGTTTCGAAGTGTGAGCACAGGGCAATCTGTTGCTTTTTGGCCCGTACTCAAGGTGATCGCCGGGGCGATCACGTCCGCGCTGGTGGGGGCCTGTTCGATGGTTCCGACCTCTGGTCCCAGCACGCGGCAGATCGCCAGCACGGCCACCATCGACGTGCCATCCACCACGGCGGTGCAGGTTGTCCCGGTGACCGAAGCCATCGCCCGCCAACTCATTTCGCAACGCGGTGTCGCACTATTCAGCGACACCCTGCCGGATCAGGCGAACTCCGAGCGCAGTGGAAATGTCGGCGCCGGCGATACGCTGGAGGTAAACATCTGGGAAGCGCCGCCGGCCACGCTGTTCGGAAGCGGTACGGCGTCGACGCCTCAGGCCAGCGGCGCGATGGGCACGTCGCGCGCTGTCAGTTTCCCCGAACAGGTGGTCAACCGGGAAGGCATGATCAACATTCCCTTTGCCGGGGCGATTCCGGTTGCCGGACGCACCCACGTCGAAATCGAGCAGGAGATCGCGCGCCGTCTGAAGGGCAAGGCCAATCAGCCACAGGTGTTGGTGCGGATGCTCCGCAACGTGTCGGCCAACGTGACGGTGGTGGGTGATGTCGGATCCAGCGTGCGCTTGCCGCTCGGCCCGCGCAACGAGCGCTTGCTCGACGCGCTGGCGGCGGCCGGCGGCGCGAAATTTCCGGTCGGCAAGACCACCTTGCAGATCACGCGTGGCACAACGGTCGCTTCACTGCCGCTGGATGTGATCATCCGCGACCCCCGGCAGAACGTGATGCTTCAGTCCGGCGACGTGATCACCGCGCTGCACCAGCCGCTCAGCTTCACCGCGATGGGGGCTACCGGCAAGAACGACGAAATCAATTTCGAGGCCCAGGGCATCAGCCTGGCGCAGGCCATGGCGCGCGTCGGCGGCGTACAGGACAACCGCGCCGACCCGCAAGGCGTCTTCATCTTCCGCTACGAAGAGCCTCGCGCGCTGACCTGGCCCCGCCAGCCGGTCGGCGTCACCGCCGAAGGCAAGGTGCCGGTGATCTACACGATCAACCTGCGCGACCCGAACAGCTTTTTCGTGATGCAGACTTTTGCGGTGCAGAACCGGGATCTGCTCTATGTCTCGAACGCGCCGCTCGCCGAGATCCAGAAGTTCGCGAATGTGGTGTTCTCGATTGCGTTTCCGATCGTGAATACGCTCAATGCGACTCAATGACTTGCCAGGCGCGAGGATAACCGCGAAGACCAGCGCCAGCACCATCCCGCGCGCCGCCCGCCGCATCAAGTCGGAATCACGATGAAAGCACTGGAAGAAGCAGGTACCGCCGATGCGGCTCGGCTGACGATGTCACGTGGTCAGAGTCCCGCGCACAGGCTCGAAACCGACCGCCTGTTCGTTTGCGATCCAGTCTGTGTCCAGCCGTTCGGACACAACGTATCGGCGCTGAATTACTTCGGCACCGCATTCGCATCCGAGTTTCCACATGCCGTGAGCTTGTGCTGCATCGACCTGCCCCAGGCGGTCAGCGAACGCTACGGCTTCACCCCGTTTTATCACTATTACTACCAGGAATTCATGCCGGTCGATGCTGGCACCGAGGCGCGGATCGATGGCGACGAAACCCTCTATGTCGATCATCTCGAGGGGCTGGCAACCGCAGATGCTCGACGTCTGCTGGCAGATTTTTCGATTGATGCCGGCGATTCAATGCTGTTTCCGAGCCTTGATTTCTACGGTGTCATCGGCCTGCTCAACGCGCTTCGCGACGTTCCTCCAAATGAGGCGCCGCGCATCTTCCTGCGTTTCATCGGTGTGATGGAGAGCGCATCCCACGCGTATCGCGATCCTGAACGTGAATTGACCAATCGGCTGTCAAAGGCCCTGCGCCGAGGTCTGCGGATTTCGGTGTCTGCAGAGACGCCGCGTCTGGCCGACCGCCTTGCACTCATGTTGTTCACGCCGGTCGCGGTGACGCCCTACCCGACCGTCGCACCCGTGTCTCCCGTTCCGACGCAAGGGCCATTCACATGCTTCTGTCCCGGATCGGCCCGCCTCGACAAGGGTTTTTTGCTTCTGCACCAGCTGTTCTTCGCGGTGCGCAGGCGCGATCCGTCCATGGCGGTTCACTTCGTGATCCAGGACCTGCCCGCCGCGCAGTCGCTTTCACACCAGTCCTACATTTCAGCGCTGTATGCGATCCCTGGCGTGGATTTGCTGCCTGCCCAGATCGATGAAGCCGAGATGATCAGCCGCTACCAAGCGGCATCGGTGGTGCTGCTGCCTTACGAGAAAGATGTCTATCGCTTCCGCGGCTCAGCGGCAATGATGGAATCGGTGTGCTTCGGCAGACCAGTCATTGCGCTTGAGGGTTCGGCTTTCTGTGACCAGATCGAGTATTACGGACTTGGCAAGGTCGTGCAGACCGTAGACGCAATGGTTGACGCCATCTTCGAGATGATGCGCGAGCCACCGGATAAGCTGACCGTCCAGGCAATGCAGGGCAGATTCAGGTTCACGTCCGATGCCAGCGACGCATACACCCGCTGGTTCACGAACGCGACATGAACATTCTTTTCATCGATCACGAATTTCACCGCAAGACGCGATCAAGCGCGTTCTTCCGCGAACTGCTGGAACGCTTCTTTGCGGTGCGAACCTGCTATATCGACCCCGATTCAGAAGAAGCACCCGAACTGCCGGAGGCCGATCCGGCACTCGACATCGTGGTCATCTGGCAAATGGATCATCTGGCGCCGATTTTCATTGCGATGGGATGCCGCGTTGTCGTAATTCCCATGTTCGACGGCTCGTCGACATTGCCGGACATCCACTGGCTGTGGTCCTCGCAGGCTCGTTTTGTCAACTTCAGTCGGCGCCTGCATGCGTCGATCTCTCGCACCGGCGCGGAGTCTCTGCTCGTCAGGTACTTCATCAAACCCCAGCCGGGCATGCAACATCGATCGTTCGCGAAATTGAATGTCTTGCTGTGGCAACGTCAGCCGCAACACGGCATCAACCTCGGCATGGTCGAGCGTCTGCTTGGCGCGCAGATGACCCGTTTGCATGTACATGACAGCCCCGATGACCGACGCATCGATTCGTCACGATGGCTCGAGCGCAACGTCGACACGTATCAGCTTAAAAAGTCCCAGTGGTTCAAGGACCCTGCCGCTTATGGCGCTCTGCTGAAGGAACACAATGTCTACATCGCGCCACGCCTGTCCGAAGGCATCGGCATGGGGTTCATCGAAGCGATGGCCCACGGGATGCTGGTCATCGCACCCGATTCGGCTACCCACGACGAGTACATCAGCAACTGGCTCAACGGCATCCTGATCAATCCCGCCGCTGTGGGGCATGCCGAGGTTGCGGAAGAGCGCGCCAGGCAGATGGCTCACTTGGCTTGGAAAACCTGCGAGATCGGCCATGATCGCTGGTTGCGAAGCATCAACGGCATCATCCAGTTCATCAGCACCACGCCTTTGCCGATCCTCACCAGCGCGCTGGGAACCGGCAGGCTGACGCAAGGACTCGTCGACAGCTATCGGGCCGGAATCCCCAGCTACACCAGCTTCCTGATGAACAACGCGCCAGCGATGCAGGTCATCGTCAATCCCCGTGCGCTGGCAAAAATCCGAATTCTGCCCAATGGCGCGGTCGCCCCCAAGTTGATCAGTCGACGCACCCGCCACCTGCACGAGGCGGTCAGCGAGGTGCGCGACCACTATCCCTGGCTTGACCAGAACCGCTATCGAGCCACCAATCCAGGCGACGCGCGCTACCTGTCCACGCAAGGCGTGCAGGTGGAGGACGGCTGCGCATGGGTGCTCGGCGACGGCATCAGTTTCTGCTTTTCGATTGACCCTCGCGTGGGCTCGACGTCTCACATGCAGATCGGATTTCGCAATCGCGGCGGCAGCCATCCGGTTCGGTACCTGATCATCCTGAATGGCCATACCCTGGGCGAAGGCGAATTGCTTGAGCCGCAGTGCACCCAGACCTTCGTCATTCCATCTGGCGTTCTGGCGCGCGAGAACATCATTCGGATCCAGGCGCTCGGTTCACTCAACCCTGAAAGTCCAGAAGTCCGCAATGCATGGGGGCTCACGGGCCTCGACTTCGTCTGATGGGCGCGCGCTCGTGACCTTCGCGTGGAGCTTCGTGCGGCGCAAGAAGCTCGGACCGTTGATCCGGGCTGCCGATGCGGCGATGGCCGCGCGCCAATGGCTGGTTGCGGCCGAGCTGTATGCACAGGTCTTGGAAGCGCGGCCGGCCTTGTGGCATCTGCGCGTTCAACGAGGTCATGCACTGAAGGAACTGGGGCACAGCGACGCGGCAATTGCGGAATACCGAACCGCCGCAGAAGTGGATCAGACTGCAGCAGACCCCTGGTTGTACCTGGGCCATGTGTTCCGCCTGAAAGGCGACCGGGAGACTGCAGCACGATACTATCGACGCGCGCTGCAGGCCGACCCGAATTGCGCCGCGGCACATCATCTCGACGCCACTGGCAGCTCGAATTTGGCTGTCCAGCAATTCGTCGACTCCGGCAAACGCCCGGTGGTGTATTGGGACGTGGCAACGCTCGGACCGGCAGCGCCAGCGGCTTCGGATTTCGACGAGGAGGCCCGCTGGTTCGAAGAACTCGGCCGTCAAACCGGCAGTGTTCTCCTGCATTTCGACGCGACGCGGGGAAGATTCATTCGCGTCGACGACACAGACGATCCAGTCGACCATGTGCAAGGTGACCTGACAGACGTGTCGGCCATCTTCGTGACATCCCTGCTTTCTAGACGCAACCGGCTGGAAGCGGCGAGTGTCCTGTCTGCGGCGCAGCTGTCTTTGCGGGCGGCGATCGTCGGGGTCCAGCGCAACGAAGCAGCGACGTCTGCCCCCGCTGCGCGGATCGCCCGCCAACTCAGCGGCTTGCTGTTGGCGAGCCAGGATGTCGCGGGCTGCTTGCGCAGCGACGGATGGCGCCACCAACGCGCGGATGGCTCGACAGTGCCAATAGCGGGAGTCGACCAACCCATGCGCGCCTTCGCCACCGAGCCCAGCTCTGGCTCGCTGCCTGTCGTCGAGGGCAAGCCGGGCAACCTGTTGTTCGGATGGCCTGCCGAGACAGTCGCGCGTGCCGCTCTCAAGGTTCGACTCGCCCGACTGGCACCATGTTTCGATCACTGCATCGCCTTTGCCGCAGAAGTGTCATCAATGGCCGATCACCCGGCCGATGACCAACTCCCAGCACATGCCGAAACCTTTGATCGAAGCCAGGCCTGGCATGCACTTGCCGCGCCTGAAACGTCAGGTGTCCTGTTGCCGCTCGGCATGGGATCCGCCGACCTGTGGGCCATTCGCGCCGCCGACTCGGGCATTCATGTGTTTGTCGAGGCCTCGGACGCACGCGTGCTGACAGCGATCGGCGGAGCTGCCATCATCGATTCGCGGGGGGACGGATCTCCTGTTGGTCATCGTCTTCGCGCCGCAAGGTCCCAGCCGACAGTTCCGCCCATCAGCCTCAACCCATGGGTGACAAGCCTTCAAGATGTCGTCGCCCATGCGGCACACCAACTGAAACCGGCGCACATTGGTTCCAGCGTGCATTTCGGTGTCCTCTATGGCTTTGACTCCTCACGACATCAGCCGCCGGCGTTCGACGCAGGATTTCTGCTGGCGGGCGCCTGGGACCGCACCGAAATGGGTGTTCGCCCTGGTGATGCAGCAAACGCCAAGATCCGGATCGTGGTTGCGACGTCGGCAGAAATAACGTGCCAACTTCTCGTCAGCGACCCGGCAACGACAGCAGACCGGCCATTCCAATGGCAACAAGTCAAGGGACGTGCCAAGTCGATCGGCGCAGACGGCTTCTCGATCGTCGACCTTGAACTCCCTATGATTGAACTTCATGGGCAATTCGGCGCGCCCGGCTGGGAAATCCGCGGCATGGTGTTCTATCCGACATCACTCGATCACCACTGGTTTGAATTCCTGGATCGCGCTTCGCGCGGAATCGAATGTCAGTAATGCATCGGTCTGGCGCTGCGTTGTCACCCGGATTCGGCCATGCGCATCGACAGACCTCGGACAGGTGCGGAGGCTGGGCATGAAAATCATGCTCGATGCCTACAACATGGGGCTTCAGCGTGGTACCGGCGTCGCAACCTACGGACGCCACCTCAGCAGCACGATCCGGCAACTCGGCCATCGGATCGACATTCTGTACGGCGGGAAATCGACGCACAGCCGCCACGGGCTTTTGAGCGAGGTGACGTTCTTCGACGCGGCGAAACCGAAAACCAAGGGGTGGTTGCGGCAGAGTCAGCGCATCGGCGCCTCGATCACCGCCCACCTGGGCTGCCGGGTCGACCGGGTGCCCATCAGTGGCGGCGTGGTGCGGGATGCATTGCGCTCACGCATGCCACAGTTCGATGAAATCTGGAACAGCGAGGACTTCTACCAGCGAGCCATCCTCGGCCATCGGCTGACAAACCGCTTTGCCCGGATCAATAAGCCCGACGTCGACATTGCCCATTGGACATACCCGGTTCCGGCCTGTCACGACTCGGCGCTCAACATCTACACGATGCACGACCTGGTGCCGCTGCGTCTGCCCCACACCACCCTGGACAACAAGGCCAAATACTTCCACATGTGTTCTCAGATCGTCCGGGATGCCGCGCACATCGTGACCGTATCTGAAAATTCGCGCACGGACATCATCAACCTCCTCGGCGCAGACCCTGACAAGGTCACCAATACCTGGCAGTCTGTCGAGTTTCCCGCCGACCTGATCGACAAACCAGATGCCGATGTCGCCACCGAACTGAAAGGCACCTTCGGACTCGAATTCAAGGACTACTTTCTTTTTTATGGTGCCCTGGAACCGAAAAAGAACATCGGTCGAATCATCGAGGCATATTTGGCCAGCGGCAGTGAATCGCAGCTGGTCATCGTCGGCGCCCCCGGCTGGGGCGTCGAGGATGAGCTGCGTCTCTTGAAATCTCTGACCGGTGCCGGGCGGGCCCACATCGGCGCCAGAATCATCCAGCTCGAATACCTGCCCTTGTCGGTGCTGGTATCCATGATTCGCGGGGCCAAGGCGACCTTGTTCCCGTCCTTGTACGAAGGATTCGGCCTTCCGGTGATCGAGTCGATGCTGCTTGGTACAGCGGTCGTGACATCGAACACCAGTTGTCTCCCCGAAATCGCCGGCGACGCGGCGCTGCTGACCGACCCGTACGACACCGGTAGCATTGTCGAGGCGATCCGTGCGCTTGACCAGGATGATGAACTCAGGCGCCGTCTGGAAGACTTGGGCCAACGTCGAGCTCGCACGTTCAGTGCTGCCAGCCACGCGGCTCGCATCGGAGCGGTGTACGACCGCGTGCACACAGCATCACACTGAATGCCGGCCAACGGGCGAAATCGGGGATGCAGACAGCAATGGATTCAACGTCAAGACCCTCACCGGCGGACTCGATCGCCCCACCCCCCGCTCTGGTACCAACCCGCATCATGAGGTTCGACTACCAGAACGTTACCTTCTCGTTCGAGATCGAATCGGGCGAGTCGATCATCTCCGCTGCGGTCGCCTCCACAGGAAACTGGGAGTCGAATCAGCTGTGCCTCTACGCCGAACTCCTCGGAGAAGCGGGGGTCTTCGTCGACATCGGTGCGAACATCGGCATCAATTCGATCTTCGCAAGCAAGGTAGCCTCGAATTGCAAGGTACTGGCAATCGAGGCTTCGCCGAACAATTTTTCGCTGCTGGCACGCAACGTCTCGCATGGCTGCGGCAACCACGTCGACATCGCTCACCTGGCGATCTCCGATCACGACGGTCGATTGTCATTCTTCGGTTCGGGTACCAGGGCACACATCGACCTTCGATCCGACGCATCGTCCGCGATGGTCGATTGCCGCACGCTCGACTCGCTGTATGCCGCCTTTTCGCTGTCTCATGTCGACCTGATCAAGATCGATGTCGAGGGGTATACCGACCTTGTTCTCAGCCACGCAGATCGAGCACTTGCAAGGACGAGAAATGCCATCATCGAATTTTCGTACGATGATGTTGCCGCACGCTTGACGGGCTCGTCGGACGTTGCGCCCGATCATCGCGCCGTGCTCGAACACTGCACCAAATTGTTTGATGTGCTGCGGCGCAGCTTTACGCATTTCTATTACATCTCACGCCACGCGGGATTGGTGCGGCTCGATGAGCCGCGCGAGCTGTTTGCGCTGATGATCGACGGTCCGGCAGTGGGCGACGTTCTGTGCAGCCGCACCGCGATCGACGATGCGATCTCACCAGCTGCTCATGCATTCGGCCTGATTTCGCGCCTGATGCACGAGAACCATCTGCGCATCGTCGAGATCCAGCGCCTCCAGGCCGAGCTTGCGGCGGCAGCAAGATGAGCTGCCGAGATCCGCTTGCGGGCTCGATCGCCCGATCGCTTGCTCAATCCAGTTCGCTGTAGTGACTGTAGGCTGAATCGACATCGGGAAAACTGGTCATCTGGGTCTTGTGGAGCACGCTGGCCCGCTCGCAGTACTGCCTGATCGTGTTCGGATCGTGTGAAACCAGAATGATGGCGCGATCCGCACGCTTCTCGAACAATTCGACCCGACATTTTTCGTGGAAACGGTCGTCACCGACAGCAATCACCTCGTCGATCAGGAAGCAGTCGAACTCCACTGCCATGGATATGGCGAATGCCAGACGGGCCTGCATCCCGCTGGAATATGTCCGCACGGGTTCCTTCATTGCTCGTCCAAGCTCGGCAAACTCCTCGACGAAATCGATCTTCGATGACGCGTTCTGCCCATAGATCCGGCAGATGAAGCGCACGTTGTCTGCACCGGTCAGGCTGCCTTGAAAGGCGCCTCCGAATGCGAGTGGCCATGACACGGTCAAGCCCCGATGGATCACGCCACTGGTCGGCAGGTCGGCGCCGCTGATCAAGCGGATCAGCGTCGATTTGCCTGACCCGTTCCGCCCCAGAATGCCGACCTTCTCGGCGCGGCCCACGCGCAGGTTGATGCCATTGAGCACAACTTGCAGCCCGTGGCGGGTGCGGTAGGACTTGCAGACATCCAAAACCTCAATCATGTCAGCGACATCCGCTTGCTCAAGGTTCTGACCTCCGCCAAGCCGACCAGAGTCATGATCAAGCACGCTGCCGCCATGTAGACCAGGTTGTAGTGAGCCTTGAAGTGACTGCCGAAAAAGCCTTCACGCAGGAACTCGAGCCCATGCACCATTGGCAGCCAAAGAACGGCCTCTCGGAACCCCGGCGGCAGCGCCTCAACGAGGAATGCCGCGCCGCTGAGCGGAAAAAGCAGATAGGAGAACGGATGCCAGATTTTCTCTACGAAGTCCGACCGCTCGTTCAAGGTGCCGACCAACAAACCGAGCGCAGCGCCGAACCATGCCAGCATCATCCACGCACCCACGACCTGAAGTATGTCTTCGGGAGGCTGCATCATCTCCAAAGCGATGAAGATGATGGACAACACCACAAACGAAATGGTCGTTCCCGCAAATTCCAGCAGGATTCGGGCCAGAAAGACGTCGAGCGCACGAACATTGCGGTGAAACATCAACGAGCGGTTCGGCTCGATCGCGCCGACGCAACGACCCGGCATGTTGCGCCACAGAAGTACGGATGAATATCCCGTCAGCGCAAAGACCGTGATCGGGATGCTCGATCCATGGACTGCTCGAAGCGCGGTCCACAGTGCCGTAACGCCGAGCGTGAACAACATCGGCTCGACGAACAGCCAGAGAAATCCGATGTTGTGGCGGCCGAACCGGGTCAACACCTCGCGCATAAGCAATGCATGCACGATCCGGATCTGGACTTGCAAGGAGCGCTTCAGCATGATCGGCAACCGTCGGCAGACAGTGACAGCGGCTTCAATCCCGGTGCTCTTTCACACCGGCGAGCAGCATCGACAAAACGCCCCACATCACCAGACCGACAACGAACGTCGCGAAGATCGCACGCAACCTGCGCGGCTCCAGAGCCAAATCGGGCTTGTTCGGCTGGACAATGCGTTCGAGATAGATCTGCTGACGACGAGCTTCGCTGCGCGCGGTCTCGAGATTCGTCATTGCCGCGGCCACCTGCCGATCGGCAAACGTGCGCTCAAGTTGCAGCCGCTCAAATTCGGTCGCCTTGTCGGTCAACGAATTACCGCTGGGGCCGGCGATCCGCGACATTTGGCGAGCCATTTCGGACTCCAGGCCGGCGGCCCTTCGCTCCATGGCACCGATCTGCGGATTGGATGGTGAAAGCGATTTGATCTGCGCCAGCTGAAGCCTGGCGATGACCAATTCGTCTTGCAGCTTGGTGACCTGCTGCAACTGGAGCGCACTCTGCTTGTCCGGATCGAAGACGGCGCGGCGATTGCGATAGCTGGCCAACGCCAGTGCGGACGCTTTGGCCTTGGCTTCAGCATCGGCGACCTCGCCAGCGGCATACTTGACCATGTCTGCGCGGCCGCGATCATTGATCCGGTTGACAAGTGCTTCCCCCATTGCGAGCAGCATCTGGTTGATTCGAAACGCGTCCTCGGGATCAAAGGCCCGAACCGTCAACGTCGTGATCGAAGACGAAGCGTCGAAGACGACCGCCACCTTGCTCCCGTAATACTTGAAAAGCGACTCGAAACTGGCGTCGTCGAAAGGACGCGGAAAGCGGCTGGCAAAGTCGATGGCCGGTTTGGAAAATGCTTCCCGCAATCTCAGTTCCTCATCCAGCGTCTTCAAAGCGTCTCGCGAGGTCATGAAATCGTGGACGGTGAAGGAATCGTCGTTCGCACGCTGAAAGCCCGTGCCTTGCAGCAGTGCGCCGATTGCACTGGTGGCCTGCCCTCGCTGCTGCATCCGCACCACGAATCGCGATTCGGACATGTAGACGTCGGATGCCAAGAACCCGAAGTACGCGATGCTGAGCAAAGTAGGGATCAGCACAGTGACAAGAAAGATCTTGTCGAACAGGAATCGGGCAGGACCTTTCACGATGTGCGCCCACGGAACGGCCGCCTTCACCGGCACATCGGGTCGCACCCTGAACTTGCTTAATCGTCCGGCCGCGAGTTCGGACTCCGGCACCAGCATTTCATTCGTCGGAGCCGTTTGATCCGTTGACAGAGGGGGTCGGGGAGCGATGGGTCCGGACATGAATCGGGGGTGTGGAAATCAAAGCCGGATCGGCCCCGGCAGGGAAAGACGGCCACCATGACAGACCGTCTAGCCGCCCGGCGCGCAGTGTAGCCGGACTGTTGGCCGAGTCCAGGCCGTGCCCCAAAACAGTAATGTCCCCTGCGCCCAAAGTAGAAGTGTCCCCTTTGACGTCGAAGGGGCTGCATGGCGGCGCAGGAGTTGGGGGAGCCCACGCGAAACAGCAAAACGGCTCACCACAAGACACTGAACGTCAGAGTCGACAAGGTGCGCAATGCCCAGCAGGTCGCCTTGCAGCGCTTGAAGGCCGAGATGGATTTCCAGGAGGCTCAGCGCAAGCGCGGCATCTACCGGCCAGATACCCCGCCAATCGTGCCACCGCGCCCGGGTGGCGGCCGCTCCGGGCTACGCCCTGCGCAGCCACCACCCGGGACAGCCTGATTAACCCGCCCACAGCTACATAGGGGACATCTCTACTTTGGCCAAACAGGGGACATCTCTACTTTGGGTTGACAGGCCGAGTCCAGGCCGGTGTCCGGTAAGGCTGCGCCAGAGCAGCAGGAAGATGCCCTTTGGAGGCAACAGCAACCTCGGCAATGAGCGATGACAGCCGAGCGGGCTCCTGCCATTGGCGATAATCCAGATGATCGCCCGCTGCGCGTTGTCGTTGGGCATCCGAACCATGTTCCGGTAGAAATTCATGAACAAGAACGTCAAGATCTACGTCGCCGGCCACCGCGGGCTGGTCGGATCGGCATTGATGAGGCAACTGCGTCTGGCCGGTTTCAGCAATTTCATCACCCGAAGCCACGCCGAACTCGATCTGCGCGACGAGGGCGCGACGCTCCGATTTCTGCAATCCGAACAGCCCGATCACGTCTTCCTCGCCGCAGCCAAAGTCGGCGGCATCGTCGCCAACAACAGTTTTCCGGCTGAATTCATCCGCGACAACCTGGCGATGCAGTCGAACGTGATTCACGGTTCGTACCTGGCCGGCGTGAAGCGCTTGCTGTTTCTCGGCTCCAGCTGCATCTATCCCAAGCTGGCACCGCAGCCATTGCGCGAGGACAGCCTGCTCACCGGCCCGCTGGAGCCGACCAACCGGCCGTACGCACTTGGCCAAGATCGCTGGCGTCGAGATGTGCTGGAGCTACAACCGGCAGTACGGGACCCGTTATCTGGCCGCGATGCCGACCAATTTGTATGGGCCGGGTGACAACTACCACGCACAAAACAGCCACGTCATCCCGGCGCTGATCCGCAAGTTTCACGAGGCCAAGGAAAGCGGCAGCCAGACGGTGACGGTCTGGGGCACCGGCACGCCGCTGCGCGAGTTCATGTACAGCGACGACATGGCCGCCGCCTGCGTTCACCTGATGAATCTGCCGGACGATCGCTACGCGAAGCTGCTGGGCAGCGACGAGTCGGTCACCGGTCACTTCGAGCCACCGCTGGTGAACGTCGGGGTCGGCGAAGACTTGACGATTGCCGAACTGGCCGGACTGGTCAGCCGGACCGTGGGTTTTCAGGGCGGCGTCGAGTTCGACACGACAAAACCGGATGGCACACCGCGCAAGCTGCTGGATGTCGATTTGCTGCACAGCACGGGCTTCCGGGCCGAAACCTCACTCGCCGACGGCCTGACGCGGGCGTACCAGGATTTCCTGAGCTCGCTCGCCTGAGGTCCTGAACTGCGCACCAAGCGTTCGACCAGTCTGTCATTTGCCTTCGGGCGCGCCTGCACGTGCATGGCGCCCGTCGCGCGGCCCAGACAGCGACATCACATCCTCGCCAACACCCCCCGCAGCGCCTGTCCCGTATGACTGGCCGGATCGGCCGCCAGCACTTCAGGCGGTCCGGCGACGACGACGGCACCACCTCCACCCCCGCCCTCGGGGCCCAGGTCGATCACCCAATCTGCCTCGGCGATCACATCCAGGTCGTGCTCGATGACCACCACGCTGTGCCCGCCCGTGACCAGCCGGTGCAACACCCCGATCAGCTTGGCAACGTCAGCCATGTGCAGGCCGACAGTCGGTTCGTCGAGGACGTAGAGCGTGTGCGGCGCCTTGTTGCCGCGTTTGCCGATATCGTCACGCACCTTGCTCAGCTCGGTGACGAGCTTGATGCGCTGTGCCTCGCCGCCGCTCAGCGTGGGCGAGGGCTGGCCCAGCGTCAGGTAGCCGAGGCCGACGTCCTTCAGCAGCCGCAGCGGGTGCGAGACCGCCGGCATGCTGGCGAAGAATTCCACCGCCTCGTCGACCTCCATGCGCAGCACATCGCCGATGCTCTTGCCGCGCCAGCTGACCGCCAGCGTCTCGGGGTTGAAGCGTTGGCCATGACAGATGTCGCACAGGATCTTGACGTCGGGCAGGAAGCTCATTTCGATGGTCTTCATGCCCTGCCCTTCGCAGCCCGGGCAGCGGCCTTCGCCGGTGTTGAAGCTGAAGCGGTTCGGCAAATAGCCGCGGGCGCGCGCTTCCAGCGTGTCGGCGAACAGCTTGCGGATCGCGTCCCAGAAGCCGATGTAGGTTGCCGGGCAAGAGCGTGGCGTCTTGCCGATCGGTGTCTGGTCGACTTCCAGCACGCGGTCGATGAAGCCCCAGCCTTCGATGTTGTCGCAGCCCTGCCAGTTGGGGCGCCCGCCCTTGCTGTTGATGAACAGCAGGTTGGCCAGCAACACGTCGCGCGCCAGCGTCGATTTGCCGGATCCGCTGACGCCGGTGATGGCAACCAGGCGGCGCAGCGGAATATCGACGTTGACGTTCTGCAAGTTGTGCAGCGAAGCGTTCTCGATCGTCAACGGGCCGGTTTGCTCCCTCCCCCGCTGGGGGAGGGTCAGTAAGCCCCCCAGACGAGGAAGCTTGACGTCGCGCCGCGGTTGCTGCGGATGGATCATCGGATGCGCGAGCAGGCGACCGGTTTGCGAATCGGGGTTGGCCGACAGATCGGCGGCGCTGCCTTCGGCAACCAGCATTCCGCCACGCTTGCCGGCACCCGGCCCGATGTCGATCAGGTGATCGGCGCGGCGAATCGTGTCCTCGTCGTGTTCGACGACGACCAGCGTATTGCCTTTGTCGCTCAGCGTCTTCAGGGCGTTGAGCAAGACCTGGTTGTCGCGCGGGTGCAGGCCGATCGTCGGCTCGTCGAGCACGTAGCAGACGCCTTGCAGGTTGCTGCCCAGTTGCGCGGCGAGCCTGATGCGTTGTGCCTCGCCGCCGCTCAGCGTGGGTGCGGCGCGGTCCAGCGTCAGATAACCGAGGCCGACTTCTTCCAGAAACTCGAGCCGGCCCTTGATCTCGCTGACGACATCACGCGCAATCTCGGCTTCGCGGCCGACCAGTTGCAGCGCCGCGACCCATTTGCGCGCTTCGCTGACCGACCACTGCGCCACCCAGGCGATCGAATGGCTGTCAAAGGTGACGCCGCGCGAGATCGGATTGAGCCGCGTGCCGTGGCAATCAGGGCACGGCTCGTCGACGACGCCTTCGGCTTCGGCCTCTTCAGAAGGAAAACTCTGCTCCCGGCCCTTGTTGTCGTCGTCGCGCACCGAGTCGTCATAGACCTTGCGCTGCTCGCGTGTCAACGCAAGTCCGGTGCCAACACAAGTGCTGCACCAGCCGTGTTTGCTGTTGTAGCTGAACATGCGCGGGTCGAGCTCGGGATAGCTGGTGCCACAAACCGGGCAGGCACGCTTGATCGAAAACACCTTCAGCGAGCCGATGGCAGCTGTCGAGCTGCCGTCCTCCATGGCCTGATGCAGGCCGTCGAGCGGCGCCAGCAGGTGCATCACGCCTTTGCCCAGCGCCAGCGTGCGGCCCAGCAGATCGCGCAGCTCGGCCTCGTTTGCAGGGCCGATGAGCAAGTCACCGACCGGCAGCTCCAGCGTGTGTTCCTTGAATCGATCCAGCCGGGGCCACTTGTCGACCTTCATGAATTCGCCGTCAACTCGCAGATGGGTGTGGCCACGCTGCCTGGCCCATTTGGCCAGATCGGTATACAGCCCCTTGCGGTTGACAACCAGCGGCGCCAGCAGGCCGACATGCCTGCCCCGGTAGTCGCGCAACAACTGCGCGGCGATGCTGTCGACCGATTGCGGCCGCACCTCGGCGCCGTCCTTCGGGCAATGCTGCAGGCCCAGCTTGACGTACAGCAGCCGCAGGAAGTGCCACACCTCGGTGGTCGTCGCCACGGTGCTTTTGCGCCCGCCGCGCGACAACCGCTGCTCGATCGCCACCGTCGGCGGAATGCCATAAACAGCGTCGACTTCCGGCCGGCCGGCCGGCTGCACGATGCTGCGGGCGTAGGCGTTCAGGCTTTCCAGATAGCGGCGCTGGCCTTCATTGAACAGGATGTCGAAAGCCAACGTGCTTTTGCCAGAGCCGGAGACGCCGGTGATGACGCTGAACTTGCCACGCGGGATCGAGACGTTCAGCGACTTGAGGTTGTGCTCACGGGCATTGACGATCTGGATCACGCCGTCGGTATTCGCTCCTTCCCCAGATGGGGAAAGGCTGGTGTTGACCCCTTCCCCCGCTGGGCGAAGGCCGGTGTCGGCTCCTTCCCCCGCTGGGGGAAGGTTGGGATGGGGGCGGGCTGGTGCCATGGCTCCCAGCCCGCCCCTTCCCCAGCCCTCCCCCAGCGGGGGAGGGAGTTTCTCTGCCACTCGCGCGACGCCGAAACCCATTGAGATGTCGTAATCCGCCAAGGCCTTGCCGGTATGCGACGTCGGATGCCGCTTGACCTCCTCTGGCGTACCGACACACACCACCTCGCCACCCATGTCACCGCCTTCAGGCCCCAGGTCGATCAACCAGTCGCTGGCTCTGATCACGTCGAGGTTGTGCTCGATCACGATGATCGAATGGCCGCCTTCGAGCAATTTGCGAAAGGCGCGCATCAGCTTGGCGATGTCGTCGAAATGCAGGCCGGTGGTGGGTTCGTCGAACAGGAACAAGCGGCCCTTCTTCGCAACCGGCTGGCGGCTTGCGGTACGGCTCTGCGCCGCTTCGGCCAGAAAGCCGGCCAGCTTGAGCCGCTGTGCTTCGCCGCCGCTGAGCGTCGGCACCGGCTGGCCGAGCTTCACATATTCCAGGCCGACGTCGATGATCGGCTGCAGCGTGCGGATCACCTCGCGGTCTTGTGAGAACAGCAGCACCGCTTCGCTGACCGTCAGCTCGAGCACATCGGCGATGCTCAGCTCGCGGCTCAGATCGGTGGGCAGGCGGCGCTCGATTTTCACCTCGAGCAGCTCGGCCCGGTAGCGCCGACCGTCGCAGTCGGGGCAACGCAGGTAGACATCGCTGAGAAACTGCATCTCGACATGCTCGAAGCCTGAGCCGCCGCAGGTCGGACAGCGGCCATTGCCGGCATTGAAGCTGAACATGCCGGCGCCGTAGTTGCGCTCACGCGCCAACGGAGACTCGGCGAACAGCTTGCGGATCTCGTCGAATGCGCCGACATAACTGGCGGGGTTGGATCGCGCGGTCTTGCCGATCGGCGACTGATCGACAAATACCGCGTCGCTGAGCCAATCCGCACCCAGCAACCGGCCGAATGCTCCGGGCGATTCGGTCGGCTTGCCGAAGTGTCGGGCCAGCGCCGGATACAAGACATCCTGCATCAGCGAACTCTTGCCCGAGCCGGACACGCCAGTCACCGTCACCAGATGCAGCAACGGAAACTCGACCGTGACGTTTTTCAGGTTGTGCTCGGCAGCCGCTTCCAGAATCAGTTTCGGTGTCGACGGCCCGACCAGCCGCTTGATGCCCATGCCGACCTGCTTGCGCGCACCGAGGTAGGCGCCAGTCAGGGTATCGGCATCGCGGATCTGCGCCGGCGTGCCGTCGAAGACGATTTGCCCGCCGCGTTCACCCGGGCCCGGGCCCATGTCGATCAGCCGGTCAGCGGCCAACATCACGGCGGGATCGTGCTCGACCACCACCAGCGTATTGCCGGCATCGCGCAGCCGATGGATCGCCTCGACGATGCGGTTCATGTCACGCGGATGCAGGCCGATGCTCGGCTCGTCGAGCACGAACATCGTATTCACCAGCGAGGTGCCGAGCGCAGTCGTCAGGTTGATGCGCTGCACCTCGCCGCCGCTCAATGTGCGGCTTTGCCGATCGAGGGTCAGATAACCGATGCCGACATCGCACAGATAACGCAGGCGGGTGCGAATCTCCAGCAACAACAATTGCAAGGCGCTGTTCACTCCCTCCCCCCTGGGGGAGGGCTGGGGTGGGGGCTGGGCTGGTGGAGGACGGCGGGAGCGGGGTGGTTCGCTTCAGCCGCTGGCCCCCATCCCGGCCTTCCCCGGCGGGGGAAGGAGTAAACAGGCGGTCGAGGTACGACCGCAGTTTCAGGATGGGCATCAGCATCAGGTCGTGCACGGTCAGCCCGGGCAGCGCCTCGAGCTGCTCACGCGTCCAGCCGACCCCGGCCGGCATGGCACGCCGGTCGGCCGGCAGCACCGCATCGGCATCCGCCTTGCTGCCGATGCGCCACAACAAGGCCTCGGTCTTCAGCCGCGCGCCATGGCAGCTCGGGCAGGTGGTGTAGCTGCGATATTTGGACAGCAGCACCCGGATGTGCATCTTGTAGGCCTTCGATTCGAGGTATTCGAAGAAGCGCTTGACGCCGTACCACTGCTTGTTCCAGTTGCCGTTCCACTGGGGCGAGCCGTTGATCACCCAATCCTGCTGCGCAGCAGTCAGTTGCTGCCAGGGCGTGTCGCGCGGCACGCCCGCGTCACCGGCATATTTCAACAGGTCGGCCTGCGACTCGGCCCAGGCGGGTGTCTGCATCGGCTTGATCGCGCCAGCACGCAGTGTCTTGCGCTGATCGGGAATCACCAGACCGTAATCGACGCCGATCACGCGACCGAAACCACGGCAGGTTTCGCAGGCGCCCATCGCCGAATTGAAACTGAACAGCGACGGCTGCGGGTCGGCATAGCGCAGATCGCTGTCTGGGCAATGCAGGCCGGTCGAGAAGCGCCAGATCAGCCGCTGCGCAGGCTCGCTGCTGTCGGTGGGCGCCGACACATAGACATTCAATCGTCCGCTGCCACGTCGCAAGGCGGTTTCGATGGCCTCGACAGCACGCACTTTTTCAGTACCCTGCAACCGGAAGCGATCGGCCACCACATCGAGCAGCTTGCGCGGGCCGGTCGGCGATGCCACTTCGCGCTCGGCTTGTACCCGGGAATGGCCACTGGCGGCCAGCCATTGCTCCACTTCTTCGGGGCTGACGCTGGCCGGCAGTTCAACCGGAAAGGTCAGGATCAGCCGCGGGTCATCCGTCGCGGTCCGCCTGCGCAGTTCGGCATAAATGGTCTCGGCCGTGTCGTGGCGTACCGGCTGGGCGGTCTGACGGTCGAACAGATCGGCGCCGCGGGCGAACAACAGCTTCAGATGATCGTTCAGCTCGGTCATCGTGCCGACCGTGCTGCGGCTGGTGCGCACCGGGTTGGTCTGGTCGATGGCAATCGCCGGCGGCACACCGTCGACGCGGTCGACCGCCGGTCGGTCCATGCGATCGAGAAACTGCCGCGCATAGGCGCTGAAGGTCTCGACATAGCGGCGCTGACCTTCGGCATACAACGTATCGAAGACCAGACTCGATTTGCCGGAGCCACTGGGGCCGGTGACGACCGTCATCTCGCCGGTACGGATGTCCAGATCGAGATTCTTCAGATTGTGCTGGCGGGCGCCGCGGATGCGGATGAGGCCGGAACTCATGAGGTGGCTGTGCGTCGAGGAAGGCTGGCGATTCTAGGGATCAGGCTGCTCAGCCACGCCGATGGGGACATCCGGCATTCTCTGGTGCGCCGGTCTCTCCGTCGGCAAGTTATGCTGCACCGGTTGGCATTCACATTCGCAGCGGTGTCAGTCGGCGGCTGTGCGGGCACCAAGGGGCTCGAAACGGCAATCCGCATCGACACGGCGCTCTTCGGCGCAAGCCATAATCTCATTGCCGATGGCAGACGATCAATTGCCCCGTTCCGCAACCGGGATCCCGACCGAGACGAAGACGCCGGTCGACTCGCGCGGCGGCCTCGATCAGCAGGCCGACCACGCCAGCATCGATGAGCTGCGGCGCGCCTTCCGCCTGGTGCTCGGCTCCGAGGGCGCTCATTGGGAACGTAACCTGACGACCGGCGAGGTTTGGTACTCGGCCCGCTTCTACGACATGCTCGGCCTCGCGAAGCCAGCCGATCCCGATTCGGTTACCGGAGCGATACATCGCGACGATCGGGCCGGTTTCGGCCTGGCATACCGGACGGCGATTCAAACGATGGGCCGGCTCGAAGAAGAGCTTCGATATCGGCACCGCAATGGCGACTACCGATGGGTTCGCATCCACGGCCGAGTCTGGCCGGGGCCGACCGGTCAGGCCGAACGAATGATCGGCATGGTGATCGATGTCGACGCCGAGAAGCGCGCCCAGCTCGCATTGCAGCGGATGACCGACCAGTTCGACCGCGCGATGGACGCCTCGCAGGAGGTGCACTTCGAGCGGGTGATCGGCTCGGCCGAGTTTTTTATCAGTCGGCAGATCAACGGCTTGCTTGGCCATCCGCTCGATGCGCCGCCACCGACGCGCGCCGAGTTCACCAGTTGGGTTCACCCCGACGACATTGCGCGGCTGCGCGCCGTCATCGAGGATTCCCAATCGGCGCCTGGCGCATGGAGCTGCGACTACCGCTTGCGCCACGCCGACGGCAGCTACCGGTGGGTGCGTTCGCGTGGCCGCAGCGAACGCCTGCCCGATTCCAGTACCCGGATGACCGGCCTGATCGGCGACATCCACGAGCAGAAGATGGCCCGCCAAGAGCTCGTCGAGCACCGCGAACGCCTGCAATCGACGATCGACGAACGGACCGCCAGCCTCGCAGCCGCCTTGCGAGAGGCCCAGCGCCAGCGCAGGGAAGCCGAACTCGCCAACGAGGCGAAGTCGACATTTCTGGCCCACATGAGCCATGAAATACGGACTCCATTGAACGGACTGCTCGGCCTCAACGAGTTGGCACTGAAGGATGCGAGCAGCGAGCAGCAGCGGCGTTATCTGAAGCTGGCCTTGCAATCGGGTGCCGGACTGCTCGACATGCTGAACGGCGTGCTCGATTTTTCTCGCCTGAAAGCCGGCAGCATCGCGACCAAAATGGAAGCCTTCGACCTGGCCGAATTGCTTGCGACCAGCTTGCGCCATGCCATGCCACCAGCACGCGCCAAGGGGCTGGGCATGATGTACGACTATGTCGGCCCGGTGACCTTGGTGATCGGCGACGCGCAGCGTGTGCAGCAGGTGGTCGGCAACCTGCTTTCCAATGCGGTGAAATATACCGATAGCGGCCACGTCGCCCTGCGTGCCGAAGTGCGGCCTGACACAACCGACCGCTGCGTCGCCGAAATCGAATGCCGCGATACCGGCCCGGGAATGACGGCAGCTGTCGCCGCGCGAATTTTCGATGCGTTTGTCCAGGGCGACGAGAGCCTGGCGCGTCGCCATGGCGGCAGTGGCCTGGGCCTTTCGATCGCGCAGGGGCTGACCCACTCGATGGGCGGCACATTGCAAGTCGACGCCACGCCCGGTGCCGGCTGCAGCTTCCGGCTCTCGTTGCCGCTGGCCATGCAGGCGGGCGTGCAACCGATGGACCAGTTACCCGATCCCGGTCTGGCGTGGCTGGTCTATACGCGCCGAATTCCCGCCGAATGGCTGGCTGCGCGGCTGGGCCGGCTCGGCTGGCGCAGCGACATCATGGACATGCAGGGGCTGGACCGAGGATCGGCCCGCCTGCTCGCCGGTGCTGAGGAGGCACCCGACATGGTCGTGATCGCCGAAGCAGCGCTCGAGACGGCCGAATCACTGCAGGCGGTACGAATGCAGTTGCCACACACGCCGGTGGTGCTGTTGGTGCGACCCGACTGGAACCAGCCTGCGATCGAAGCCGCCGCCCGCGGCCTCGACATGCCGCTCGTCTTCATGCCGATGACGCCCGGCACCCTGCTCGAGTTGACCTTGATGCACGGCCGCAAGCCATCAGCAGTCGATTCGGCATTCGCCACTTTGCCGGTGCCAACGTCGACCCCAGCCGATATCCTGATCGCTGAAGACAACCCGGTCAATCAACTGATCATTACCGAAATGATCGCTGCAATGGGCCTCGCTCCGCGGCTGGTCGAAGACGGCGCACAGGCCGTCGCGGCGTGCCGGGAACGGGCGCCCGACCTGGTATTGATGGATCTGCAGATGCCAGTGGTCGACGGCATCGAGGCGACCCAGCAGTTGCTGGCACTGCAGGGTGACGGCAGCATGGCAGCGTTTCCGATCATCGCGCTGACCGCACATGCCACGCCACAAGACCGCGATCGCTGTCTGGCAGCGGGAATGCAGGGTTATCTGACCAAGCCGATCAGCCTGGCGCAGTTGCGGGTCGAACTCGGACGGTGGTTGAAAAGCTGATCGCCCGGCCGCGACGATCGAGCGTCATTGCGGCTTCATCATCACCACTTCGCCAGTGGTGCCGCGTTTCAGGTAGATCGTTTCATTCTGCAGACGCACCTCGCTGCAACCACTGTTGAAGCGATCCCAGTCGATGCACAGCCTGCCATCCTCGATCCGCCACCGACCTTTGTCGCTGGCGCCGTTGCCGAGGTTGATGAAGGCATAACCGTTCCCGTTGAATTGCAGGCGCCAGCTCGGGCCACTGAAGGGCTGCACGGAATGCGTCTTGGATACCAACGCGCTTTGTCAAATCGTCGGCGCTGGCCGGAGCGCGCGTCGGCCGGGAACTCGATCGGCATGGCGGTTTGCGCAGCAAGCAAGGCGGGCGCGGCATACAGGGATAGGAGCAAAAGGCGCAAGTCGGTTCTCCTGTCAATCGGGTTCGGATGGGGCGTCGATACTGTAAGTTGCCAGACGCAATTGAACAAGATGCCGAGGCCGGCATTCGCTTGCGATCGGTGCAGCGCTTCCGTCGACTTGACGATGGTCGGGAGGGGTTCGTCGATGTGCCTACACTCGCAGGCATGACGCGCCCCGAACGCCCATCCGCCTATCCGGCAACGCCGGGTATCGGTCTCTGGCAAATGCTTTCGCGCTGGAGCCATGGCTGGTGGCTGGTGTTGCGGATGGGCGCGCGGGTGCTTGTGTTGGCCGTCAGCCCCTCGACCTATCGACCGGTGCAGCGCCGGCTGATCCTGCGCACCACCTATCTGGCAACCCGGCCGCTGCTGCCGGGCTTTACCTTGTTGACGGCGGTGTTCGCCCTGGTGGTGATCCGGATCGTGCTGACCGCAGCGCTGAGTTACGGTCTGACGCGGTTTGCGCTCGATGTGCTGGTGCGCACGCTGGTGCTCGAATTGATCCCGCTGTCGGCAGCACTGTTCGTGGCGGTGCGTTACAGCCTGGCCGAAGGCGAGATGATCCGATTGATGCGGTCGGAAGGGAGCTTCAAGACCCTGCTCGCACAAGGCAAGGATCCGATTCGCGACATCGTGATGCCGAGGGTATTTGCCGGGCAATTCGCGGTGGTGGCATTGACAGCAGTCAGTGGCCTGATCGTGCTGGTATTGACGTACCTGTCTCTTTACGGCTTTGTGACCTGGGCTTTTGAAGGCTTCACACGTGGTGTCGGACAGGTCATCAATCCGGTCACCTTGCTGATCCTTGCGATGAAGACGTTTTTCATGAGCCTGGCCGTGGCCATCATTCCGATGGTCGCGACCGCCAGCGACCATGACGAGCAAGGCAGCCGCGCCCATGCCGAGCTGATCCGGCTGGCGCGCTTGTTGTCGGTGATGTTGCTGATCGAAATTGCCGCGCTGGTCGGCAGCTACCATTGAACCCATGGCTGCCACCCGCCCTGAAGAAGATGCCCCCCCGGTCGCCCACCTCGACTTGAAGGCGCGGCTGATGTTTGTCCTGGTGCTGCTGCTGGTCGGCGCCGCGGTTGCCTACATTCTGTTCGCGCGAGGCGCATTCGAGCGCACCCAGACGCTGGTGCTGATCGCCGACAACGCCGAAGGCGTGGTGGTCGGCATGGACCTGACTTTTGCCGGCTTTCCGATCGGCCGGGTCGACCGCATCGAGCTTTCCGAAGAGGGCAATGCGCGAATCGTCGTCGACGTTCCGGTCAAGGACTCGCGCTGGCTGCGCAGCTCGAGTGTCTTCACCATGGAAGCCGGCCTGGTTGGCGCACCGAAGCTGCGTGCCTACAGCGGCATCCTCAGCGATCCGCCACTCGAAGATGGCGCCAAACGCAAGCTGCTGGCTGGCGATGCGATGGCCGAAGTACAGAAGCTGCTGGCAAGCATTCGTGATCTGGTCGGCAACCTGTCGTCGATGACCGATTCCGGTTCGTCATTGAGCAGCACCTTCGACGAACTGCACGCCGCCAGCGTGCGCTTGAATGGGCCGCGTGGCGCGCTCGGCGTGCTGCTTGGCGACGAGGCCGAAGCGCGCAAGATCCTGGCGACGCTCGATCATGCCAACCAGGTGATGAAACGCATCGAATCGCTGGCCAGCAATGCCAATCAGCTGACCGGTCGCCTCGACGGGCTGGTCGCCAAGGCGACGGTCTTGCTGTGAAGGCCGATCGCCAGGTTTTCGGCAGCGACGGCGTCGTCAACGAGACCAAGGCCACCGTGATCCAGATGAATGGCCTGCTCGGCGACGCCCGCGCCAGTCTCAAGCGAGTCGACGCGATCCTGGTCGACGCGCAGGCGATCGCCGGCAATACCCGCGCAGCCAGCGTCGATCTCGGCGCATTGCGCAACGAAGTCGACGCCAGCCTGCGCAAGGTCGAGCAACTGGTCAACGAGATCAACCGCAAATGGCCATTTGCGCGCGATACCAAGATCGAGCTGCCATGACGGCGCTGTTGTCGTCGAGGATTGCCGTGGCAACGTGCCTGGTACTGGTTGCGTGCTCGAGTGCACCGCCGCCGCCGCGATTGGCAGATGAATGCCAAGAGCAGCCTCGATCGTTCCACCGAAGCCTGGCTTTCAGGTAACGATCGCACCGAAGTGACCGAATTTGCCCGCGCGCGCAGCGAACTCGCGCGTACCGGGCGGCCCGGAGTTGGTCGCCCGCGCCGAATTGACACGATGCGCCGCCCGCGTGGCCAGCCTGGTGTTCGAGCCGTGTGCAGGATTCGAGCCGCTGGCAGTCGACGCGAGTGCTGAGGAACGCGCTTACGCCCGGTATCTGCAAGGTCAGGCGGCCCCTGCCGACATGGCATTGTTGCCCCCGCAGCACCGGGCAGCGGCCGCTGTCGCGTCGGCCGGTAGCATCGCGTCGGTCGGTGATCCGCTCGGTGTGCTGGTCGCGGCGGGCGTGGCGCTGCGCCGCGGCCAGGTCGATCCGGCGATCGCCGCGCTGGCGGTCGAACAGGCATCCGGAAAGGGCTGGCGAAGGCCCTTGCTGGCGTGGCTGACGGTTCAGGTCAAGGCAGCCGAGGCCTCCGGTGATCGCGCCGAGGCAGACCGCCTTCGCCGCCGCATCGGCCTGGTGGCACCACTCGACTAAATCGTCGCCGGATCCCGCATCGGGCTGCGGCAGTAGCCGATTCACAAGGCCGCGGCCGAAGCAATCTGTCAGCGTTCAGGGAACCTTGCCGCCGTTCGCTGGTCAGTCTGGGGCCGGCCTCCGCGCGCCACACGCTGCCACAGCGGGCCGGCGCCGACTGGCCAGCATCAACTGTCGCGGCGCAAGTGATCGCGACGAAGGAAGTGATCACTTGCGCCGCACCAACAACCATTTTTCGTCCAAAGGAATCAATCGATGATGAAGTTCAAGCCCGCCATTGCCCGCTCCATGTTGTTGCGGCTGACGCCGCTTGCAGCGCTTGCCGCAGCGAGCCTCGGCGCACAGGCCCAGGAGCAGAAGCTCGATGGCCAGTGGCACGGCGGAATCAGCATCGGCGGCTCGGCCGCATCGGGCAATACCGATTCAACTGCCCTGGCCTTCAATGCAGAGGCAACGCGCGCGACCACGGCCGACCGGATCAACCTCTATTCGTTGCTGAACTACGCAAGCAACAAGGATGCCGGTGTCCGCAAACGGACCTCGGAACTGTTCCGCGTGGGTGGGCGTTACGATTACAACCTGAGCCAGAGCATCTTTCTGTTCGGTGGCGGTGAGGCCGAAACCAACAAGCCCGGTGGCGTCGATTCACGCTACAACCTGAACACCGGTTCGGGTTATCACCTGATCCGCGGCGAGCGGATGACACTTCGACGTCTTCGCCGGTATCGGTTATGCGCAGACCGACTTTACCGACGGCAGCAACCGCAGCGGCGGTCAGTTGTTGTTCGGCGAAGAATCAGTGCACCAGATCGGCAACGCCACCACCTTCAAGCAAAAACTCGTCTTGTATCCGGGGCAGTCTGACCTGGGCAATCGGGCGACCTTCGATGCCGGACTGGCCACCGCGATCACCGGCGGCTGGACACTCAATACCGGTATCGCCGTTCGTTACGACAGCAAGGTGGCACCGGGATTGAAAAATACCGATACGCTGCTGACCGCGGGCTTCGGCTACAAATTCTGATCGACGGCGGCGCCCCGGCGGCGACCGCGCAGCGTTGCGGGCGTTGCCCTTACTCGACCTTGATCTTGTCGAGTGCCGGATCGCCCGCCGGAAAACGCAGGCCCAGCGAACGCAGTTGCTGACGCACGATGGCTGCGATCATCAGGTTGCGATGGGTCTTCGAATCGGCAGGCACGATCGTCCAGGGCGCCCAGCTGGTGCCAGTGGCGGCTGATCGCGTCGCTGTAGGCCTGCTGATAGTCATCCCAGCGCTTTCTCGCCTCCAGATCGCCGAGCTGGAATTTCCAGTGCTTGGCAGGATCGTCGAGGCGCTCCTGCAGGCGCTCGCGCTGCTCGTCCTTCGAGATGTGCAGCAGAAATTTGCAGATCACCGTTCCGGTTTCGGTGAGCATCCGCTCGAAATCGTTGATGTGCCGGTAGCGCTGTCGCGTCTGCTCTGGCGTGATCCATCCGTTGACGTGCGGCACCAGCACATCTTCGTAGTGGCTGCGATTGAAGATCATCACCTCGCCGTTGCGCCAGGCACCTGCTGGTGGATTCGCCACAGATAGTCGTGCGCCCGCTCGGGCTCGCTCGGCGCCTTCCAGCCGATCGTGTGCACGCCCAGCGGACTGGTCTGTGAGAACACACCGCGCACCGTGCCGTCCTTGCCACTGGTATCGGTGCCCTGCAGCACGATCAGCAATTTGTATCGGCGGTCGGCGTAGAACATGTTCTGCAGCGCGTCGATGTCGACCGCCAGCGCGTTGACGGCCGCCTTGTCGCGCGCCTTGTCGCCACAGGTGAACAGCCGGGTTCCGGGGTCGAGCCGGCTCAGTGTCAAATGGCCTGGCCTTGCGCGACGATGCCAATGCATCGGAATGGCGCCAGTCGGCCATGCCTTCGAGCGCGGCCTGCAGCGCTGCTTCGTCGTCCTTGCCGAGAGCCGACGGGGTTTCGCTGTCGTTCGATTTCTTGCCCACGTCGACTCCTCGATACGTTTGACCATCGAATCGCAGCGGCGGCCGTTGCGATGTAATGCGCTTGGCAGCCAGTCGTAGTCGAGCCCGAGTCGGTTAACCTTCGGCCTCGCAACGCCACGCGCAGCAGCAGCCATACAGGATGACCTTTCTCGCCGTCGACGTAGGCAATACCCGTCTTGAAATGGGCGCAATATTCCGGTGCCGCGCCTGGCGCGACCTTGCTCGCGCATGGTGCGGTCTTCCTCGAAACGATCGACGCCCTGGCCGAGACGGTCTGGAAGAACCTGCCCGCGCCGCACACCATGCTTGGCTGCGTGGTGGCCGGCGAAGGCATCAAGCGGCGTGTCGAGGAACAACTCGAGCTCTGGGATCTGCCGCCGCGCTGGGTCGTCTCGTCGAAGCAGGCCGGCGGCATCACCAACGGCTACGACCATCCGAACCGGCTCGGCCCTGATCGCTTCGTGGCGCTGATTGGCGCCCGGCATCGCGTCATCTCGCGCGGGCCGCGCGCGGCCGGCGCTGGTCGTGATGGTCGGCACCGCGGTGACTGTCGACGCCATCGATTCAGACGGCCATTTCCTCGGCGGCATGATCCTGCCCGGTTTCGGCGTGATGCAGCGCGCTCTCGAGATGAGCACCGCCGGGCTGAAAGTGCCGACCGGTGAGATCGTCGATTTCCCGACCAATACCAGCGATGCGCTGATGAGCGGCGGCTCCAACGCAATGGCCGGCGCGATCGAACGCATGCACCGCAAATTGTGCCGCCACAGCGGCGAAGAACCGATGCTGCTGATGAGCGGCGGCGCCGCCTCCAAGCTGATGGCGATCACCGATCTGCAGTTCGAGACCATCGACAGCCTGATCTTCGACGGCCTGCTGGTACTGCAGGCGCACAAGGCTGCCGCGGCCTACAGGATATAGCGCGACAAGTCCTCGTCTTTTGCCAGTTCGCCGAGTTTGGCGTCGACAGCCGCCGCGTCGATCGTGACCGTCTCGCCGGCCCGGTTGGGCGCATCGAAGCTGACTTCGTCGAGCAGGCGCTCCATCACCGTCGACAGCCTGCGTGCGCCGATATTCTCGGTCCGCTCGTTGACGTCGAAGGCAATCTGCGAAAGCCGGCGAACGCCGTCGGCCGTCAGGTCGAGCGTCAGGCCTTCGGTCGCCAGCAAGGCCTGGTATTGCCTGACCAGATTGGCATGCGTCTGTGTCAGGATGGCCTCGAAATCGTCGACGCTGAGCGAGCCGAGCTCGACGCGGATCGGAAAGCGACCCTGCAATTCGGGGATCAGGTCGCTCGGCTTGGCCAGGTGAAACGCGCCTGATGCGATGAACAGGATGTGATCGGTCTTGACGATGCCGTATTTGGTGCTGACGGTCGTGCCCTCGACCAGCGGCAACAGATCGCGCTGCACGCCCTGGCGCGACACTTCGGCGCTGGTCGAATCCGAGCGCGAGGTCACCTTGTCGATCTCGTCGATGAAGACGATGCCGTTCTGCTCGGCATTGAACAGCGCGGCACGTCTTGATCTCGTCCTCGTTGACCAGCTTGGCGGCTTCCTCGTCGACCAGCAGCTTCAAGCGCGTCGGCGATCTTCATCTTGCGCGTCTTGCGTTTGCTGGCGCCCATGTTGGCGAACATGCCCTTGAGCTGCTCGGCCATTTCTTCCATGCCGGGCGGGCCCATGATCTCCAGGCTGGGCTTCGAATCGGCCACGTCGATCTCGATTTCCTTGTCGTCGAGCATGCCCTCGCGCAGGCGTTTGCGCATCACCTGGCGGGCGGTATTCTCCGGCGCAGCTGCGGCAGGTCGGTCGATATCGTCGGCCTGCTGGCCGGGCAGCCGCGGCGGCGCAACCAGCACATCGAGAATGCGGTCCTCGGCAGCATCCTCGGCCTTGCTGCGCTGGCGGCGCATCGCCCCTTCGCGCTGCTGCTTGACCGACATGTCGACCAGATCGCGGATGATCGAATCGACATCCTTGCCGACATAGCCGACTTCGGTGAACTTGGTCGCCTCGACCTTGATGAACGGCGCATCGGCCAGCTTGGCCAGGCGGCGAGCAATCTCGGTCTTGCCGACGCCGGTCGGCCCGATCATCAGGATATTCTTCGGCGTGATTTCCGAGCGCAGCGCCGGGTCGACCTGCTGGCGGCGCCAGCGGTTGCGCATCGCAATCGCCACCGCGCGCTTGGCATCCTGCTGGCCGACGATGTGGCGGTCGAGTTCGGAGACGATCTCCTGCGGGGTCATCGAACTCACTCCAGCACCTCGACGATGTGATTCTGATTGGTATAGATGCACAGGTCGCCGGCAATCGTCAGCGACTGCTTGACGATCTCCTGCGGGCTCATGTCGGTATGCAACAGCAAGGCGCGAGCCGCAGCCTGCGCATAGGCACCGCCCGAGCCGATCGAAACCAGACCGAGTTCGGGTTCGAGAACGTCGCCGTTGCCGGTGATGATCAGCGAGGCCTGGCTGTCGGCCACCGCCAGCATCGCCTCGAGGCGGCGCAGCACGCGATCGGTGCGCCAGTCCTTGGTCAGCTCGATCGCGGCCCGAACCAGGTGCCCTTGATGCTTCTCGAGCTTGGCCTCGAAGCGTTCGAACAATGTAAAGGCGTCGGCGGTCGCGCCGGCAAAACCGGCCAGCACCTTGTCGTGGTGCAGTTTTCGCACCTTGCGCGCGCTCGATTTGACGACGATATTGCCGAGCGTGACCTGTCCGTCACCGCCCAGCGCGACACTCGAGCCGCGACGCACGCTGACGATGGTGGTGCCGTGAAATTGTTCCATCATGCCGATATGGGGATGATCTCCGGCGTTTCAAACCGCCTTCACCTTGACGCTCGCATAGGCGTCGATGCCGACCGCACTGAAGAACCGCGCAACCAGCCGGTTGGTATCGACGAAGCGGACCGTCCGCTGGCTGCGGTTGTGCGCCAGCACCCAGTTCAGCAATTCGCCGCTGGCCATGAAATCGACCCGCAGCAGCTTCAGGCACGACAATTCGATCAACTCGCGATTCGCCGATCTGCTCGTCGAGCCTGCGCAGCACGCCATCGACATCGCCGACCATCTGGCCGGCCAGTTCCAGGCTGATCATCTGGAACAGACCCGGCTCGTCAGCCAATTCGGATTCGACGAATGACTCGCAGCCTCGCCGATGATCGTGGTCTGCGCCATGTTCGTCCGTCCGCCGACCGGACCGCTGACTTTGCACGCGACAGACACCGGGCTCCCAGGACGGCGGCGAAATTTCGTAGGTGACGCAATAGTCGATCGCCACCTCGTCGAAGGCGATTGCCCGGTTGACCAGCCGCAACAGCAGCAGGCGCAATTGCCACAGCTGCTGATCGACCCGCGGATGGCCGACCGGCGTGGCAGCGGCCAACATGGCGAGCAATATTTCACCGCCGATCCAGCGCATGTCGAGATCGCGTGCCACCCACTGCCCGGCCAGATCGAGCAGCGGACCGATGGCGTCGTCATCGATTCGCGCCAATGCGGTCCAGTCGAAGACCCATGGCAGCGGGGCAACCTGGACCCGCGCTCGCAAGGCGTCGACGGCCGCGTGCGTCGAGATCAGCGGGCAACTCCAGGTGATTTTCCCGTTGGCCGCTGCAGCCGGCGGTCGAGCGGATGCAGCGGCCTCGGCGATCATCTTCGGCACCGAGAACCAATGCGGCGCCGATTGGCCGAAACGCTCGGCAAATTCGTTGGCCAGCGCCTCGAACTTGGCCTGCTGGCCGGTGCCGCGGTAGAGATCGAAAACGACCATCCAGGTTTCGCATGTGCTGACGCCGCGAGCCGCCGACCGCCGATCAACGCGCGCAGCAGGGTCTCGGTGGCGGCGCTGTCGCCGTTCGCATAACTGATCACCGCCTCGTCGAGTTCGGGATCGTGACCGACTTCGGTGACTTCGACCGCTGACACCGAGGGCATCGAACGCGTCAACGGCATGTCGAAGCCGGAATCCCGTGCCGCCGGGCGGTCAGCCGCCACCCCCCTGTTGACGGCTTCCGCAGCCGGCTGCGCGCGCGGTGTCGCGGCGGCCGAATGGGCAGGCGGCTGATCGAGTTGAGCCACATCGATGATCGTATCGGCCATGCTGCGTTCGAGCGCGTCGGCTGCTGCCGGCGACTGCGCCGCGGCGTCATGAACCGGCGGCGGCGATCGACGCGGCGTTGCCAACGACGGCGCGTGTGATGCCATTTGCTGCTCGATCTCGTCGATCCGCTCGCGTCATGTCAGGCTGTGCCGACAACTCGGCCTCGTCCGAGCGAGTCTGCGTATCGGCCATGCCTGACGAACTGCCGAGCACGGCGAGCTGTTCGGGCGTCAGGCCCTCACGGCGCAGCTTGCGCAGCAAATCGAGTTCGCGCTTGCGGACAAAATCATTGCGCCGCTTGCGCTCGATCATCGCCTTCAGTTCGCTCTTGGCAAACTCGCTCTCGCGCGCATCGTCATCGTCTGGCAACACCGAATCCGCACCATCACTGCGCGGATTGACAACAAAGTTCACGACCTTGCGGAAGAAACTCCGGGTATCCTTGCCGTCGCTCATTGGGTGACGCTGCCGATGCCGCGGGGGCCGACGGCTGCCGTCAGTCCCCGAACATCTTCTGTTTCAGCTCGCGGCGCTGCTGCGCTTCGAGTGACAGCGTGGCCGTCGGCCGGGCAATCAAACGGCCCAGACCGATCGGCTCGCCGGTCTCGTCGCAAAAACCGTAATCGCCGGCCTCGATGCGCGCAAGCGACTGCGATATCTTCTTCAGCAACTTGCGTTCGCGGTCGCGGGTGCGCAATTCGAGGGCGTGTTCTTCCTCGATCGTCGCGCGGTCGGCCGGGTCGGGAACGATCGACGTATCTTCGCGCAGGTGCTCGGTGGTTTCGCCGGCGTTCGACAGCAGATCGTCTTTCAGGGTCTGCAGCCGCGAACGGAAAAAATCGAGCTGCTTGTCGTTCATGTACTCGCTTTCGGGCATCGCGAGCAATTCGGGTTCGGTCAGCTCGCGGCCGGCCTTGCTTTTCCAGGCATTGACCAGCTTGGGGTCGGCCTTCTGCGGGCTCTTGGTGATGTCGATCATCAGCTGGTTCATCTGCCGGGTCGGCGGGCGCGGCGGCGCAAAGCGGTCGGCGAAGCGCGACGTCGGCGGCGGAATCGGCGCCGCCGCCGGTGCGGGCATCGCCGCAGCACGGCCTTTCGCGCCACGCGGCTTCGGTGCCGGCGTTGCCTCGACGGAGGGTGTCGGGCGCTTGGTGGGCGCCACGTCGACGGCGCTGTCCGTCTGCGATTTCGGTTCAGGCACTGGTTTGGCCATGGTCTTGCTCACGAGATCCTCCTCATTGCCGCGGGGCTGTCAAACGCGCCACCGGCCGGCTCGGGCCGGTGCCGGGCAGTTTGAAGCGCCGCGGATTGTAGCCACCTTGCGCTGACGAGGTGCCGCAACCGAGGCAACGGGATCAGACCTGGCATTGCTCCAGCCCCTGCAGAAAGACGTCGCGCGGCAAATCGATGCCGATGAAAACCATCTTGCTGGTCTTCTTTTCTCCCGGCGCCCACTTCGGCCCGAGGTCGCTGCCCATCAGCTGGTGCACACCCTGGAAGATCACCTTGCGGTCGCTGCCCTTCAGGTTCAGCACACCCTTGTAGCGCAGCATCTTCGGCCCGTAGACCTGCACGATGGCGCCGAGGAAATCCTCCAGTTTGGCCGGATTCAATGCCTTCTCGGAACGGAAGACGAACGACTTGACGTCATCGTCGTGTGCGTGATGGTGCGGATGGTCGCAGGCCTCGCCGGGCGCATGATCGTGGTGGTCGTGGCCGTGATCATGACCATGGTGGTCGTGATCATGATCGTCGGCCTTCAGGAATTCCGGGTCGATGTCGAGCTTGGCATTGAGATTGAAGCCGCGCAGGTCGAACACGTCGGACAACGGCACCTCGCCGAAATTGACGCGCTGGATCGGCGCGCGCGGATTCATGTGCTTGACGCGGTGGATCAACGAATCGACCGTCGCACCATCGACCAGATCGGTCTTGCTGACGAAGATCTGGTCGGCAAAGCCGATCTGCCGACGGGCCTCCTGGCGATCGTCGAGTTGCTGGTCGCCATGTTTGGCGTCGACCAGCGTCAGGATCGAATCGAGCAGATAACTCTCGGCGATTTCGTCGTCCATGAAAAAGGTCTGCGCCACCGGCCCTGGGTCGGCCAGCCCGGTTGTCTCGATCACCACGCGATCGAAATCGAGCTCGCCGCTTGCGCTTCTTCTCGGCCAGATCGGCGAGCGTGGTTCGCAGGTCCTCGCGGATCGAGCAGCAGACGCAGCCGTTGTTCAGCTGGATGATCTGCTCGCTGCTGTCGCGAACCAGAATCTCGTTGTCGATGTTCTCGTCGCCGAATTCGTTCTCGATCACGGCGATTTTCTGCCCGTGTGCCTCGGTCAGCACTCGTTTCAGCAAGGTGGTCTTGCCGCTGCCGAGAAACCCGGTCAGGATGGTGGCAGGAATGAGCGCCATGGAAAATCCTCTTCAATGATGGAGATCCGCCGTTTCGACAATGCCGCGGGTTGCAGCATGCCGCAGCGGCGGCCAACCCCACAAGCTAGCACATCTGTCAAGCACGGTGTCGAGTCGGCATCGGTTAACCTTGCCGTAGATCAACTTTCGCCGCGTGCGATGTCAGACCCACACCCTAGTCGACCCAGCCAGCAGCCGCGTCGGCCGCCAAAGCCGCCATCGGTGACAGCCGAAACCTGTTCCAGCGGCTGATCGAATTCATGTCGCCCGGCCCCGACTCGCGAGACGAGTTGATGGAAACGCTGGCCGACGCCGAAAACCGCGAATTGATCGCACCCGAATCGCGGATGATGCTCGAAGGCGTGCTTCGAATGGCCGACATGACCGCGGGCGACGTGATGGTGGCCGCGCCCCACATGGACATGCTCGAAATCGGCGCCGACTACGTCGCGTTGCTGTACACGGTGATCAACACCGCCCATTCGCGATTCCCGGTCTATGAGAACCAGCGCGACAACATCATCGGCATCCTGATGGCCAAGGATCTGCTGAAGCTGCAGCGCTCGCCCGAGCTGAACCTGCGCACGCTTGCTGCGCCCGGCGGTTTTTGTTCCCGAATCGAAGGGCCTGAACGAACTTGCTGCGAGATTTCCGCGCCAACCGCAGCCACCTGGCGATCGTCATCGACGAATTCGGCAGCACCGCCGGCCTGATCACGATCGAGGACGTGCTCGAAGAGATCGTCGGCGAGATCGAGGATGAATTCGACGACAAGGACGGCGAATCGGATATCTACACGCTGGCCGACGGCAGCCAGCGGGTCGCCGGCGATGCCGACATCTCGGCCGTCAACGAGGCGTTCGGAGTCGACGCTTCCCGACCGAGGATTTCGAGACCATCGGTGGCCTGGTCGCGCATGAATTCGGCCGCGTGCCGCGGCGCGGCGAAACGGTCTCGCTCGGCGGCCTGATGTTCAACGTGATGCTGACCCGCGGCGGCGCGGTGCGCTGGTTCCGCGTCACGCGTGGCGCCCGAAGCCAGGCATCGGCAGCGACGGCGCCTGATGGATTCGACGCAGCAGCGACCGGCGCCGAGCTGGTGGCAGGAGCTGTTTTTCATCGCAGCGGTCGGCGCCGGCCACACGCTGGCCTATGTCGACACCCAGGCCTGGTGGCTGCAACCGGCGGCGCTCGCGCTGCTGCTGTGGCGGGTCCGCCAGGCCACGCCGCGGCGCGCCGCAGCGCTCGGTCTGGTTTTCGGCACCGCCTGGCTGTGCGCCGGCACCTGGTGGCTGTTCATCAGCCTGCACCGCTACGGCGGCCTGCCGGCCTGGATGGCGGTAACGGCCATCCTGGCGCTGAACTCCCTGCTGTCGCTTTACCTGGCCGCGGCGATGGCGGCGTTTGTGCGCTGGCAAAGCGGGCGGCCGGCCGCCGATGCCTGGTTGTTCGCTGCCGGCTTCCTGCTCGCCGAACTGGCGCGCGGCGTCATCTTCACCGGCTTCACCTGGGTAGCCGCCGGGCTATGCCCATGTCGACAGCCCGTTGGCCAGGCTGGCACCCTTCGTCGGCGCCTACGGCATCGGCGCGGTAGCGGCGGGGCTGACCGCCTGGGCAACGCTCGCCGCGCTTGGCAGGCGGCCCGCGTCGTTGGCGGCCGGCTCTGTTCAGCACCACCGCTCCTGCTGCTGCTCTGGCTGACGCCGACGATCGATTTCAGCCGGCCCACCGGCACGCTCGATGTGGTGCTGCTGCAAGGCAATGTGCCGCAGGAAGAGAAATTCGACCCGGTCAACCAGGGCGCAGCGATCGACTGGCATGTGCGCGAACTGCTGGCCGCGCGTGGCGCCGGTACCGACCTGGTGATCGCGCCTGAAACCGCGCTGGTGATGCTGCCTGCCGATATGCCGCCGGGCTTCTGGAGTTCGCTGCGGGCGGCCTTTGCGAGTGGCCGCACGCACGCGCTGACCGGCGTGCCGATGGGCGACGAACGCAGCGGCTATACCAATTCGGCGGTCGGGCTGGTTCCCGGGCCAGCCGGCCGATCAGCCGGTCTACCGCTACGACAAGCACCACCTGGTGCCGTTCGGCGAATTCGTTCCGACCGGCTTTCGCTGGTTCACCAGCATGATGAATATCCCGCTCGGCGATTTCAACCGCGGCCCGCTGCGACGCGCCGTCGCTGCCGGTCGCCGGCGAGCGCGTCGCGCCGAATATCTGCTACGAGGACCTGTTCGGCGAGGAACTGGCCGCGCGCTTTACCGACCCGGCCAGCGCACCGACGATCCTCGCCAATATCAGCAATATCGGCTGGTTCGGCGACACCATCGCGATCGACCAGCACCTGCAGATCTCGCGCATGCGCACGCTCGAGCTGCAGCGGCCGATGCTGCGCGCGACCAATACCGGCGCGACCGTCGCGATCGATCACCGCGGCCGCGTGCTGCGCGCGGCCGAGCCCTACCGCCGGGTGGTGCTGAAGGCGAAGGTGCAAGGCCGCGACGGCCTGACGCCGTTCGCCTGGTGGGCCGGCCACCTGGGGCTGTGGCCGCTGGGCTTGTCGGCCGCCGCCGATCGTGCTGCTGCGTGCGATCCGGCGCGCCCGCGCGCGGCCGCGGCCATCGCGGCGCCCTAGAATCACCGGCTGCTGGCACCGGGCAGCCACCAGGCGAGCGCCGTGCCAGACGCTGCAGCCTGGCGCCTGGCAGCGCTTTTTCGCCGACATCGATCCTGAACCCGAGCCAATGCTGAACTTCCAGCAAATCATCCTGCGTCTGCAAGACTACTGGGCCCGCCAGGGCTGCGCCCTGCTGCAGCCCTACGACATGGAAGTCGGCGCCGGCACCAGCCATACCGCCACCTTTCTGCGCGCGATCGGCCCGGAGCCGTGGAAGGCCGCCTATGTGCAGCCGAGCCGGCGTCCGAAAGACGGCCGCTACGGCGAGAACCCGAACCGCCTGCAGCACTACTACCAGTACCAGGTGGTGCTGAAGCCGGCGCCGGCCGACATCCTCGACCTGTACCTCGGCTCGCTCGAGGCGCTGGGCTTCGACCTGCAGACCAACGATGTGCGCTTCGTCGAGGACGACTGGGAAAATCCGACCCTCGGCTGCTGGGGCCTGGGCTGGGAAGTCTGGCTGAACGGCATGGAAGTGACGCAGTTCACCTATTTCCAGCAGGTCGGCGGCATCGACTGCAAGCCGATCACCGGCGAGATCACCTACGGGCTGGAACGGCTGGCGATGTATCTGCAAGGTGTCGACAACGTCTACAAGCTGCAATGGACCGACGGGCCTCAGCTATGGCGACGTCTACAAGCAGAACGAAGTCGAGCAATCGACCTACAACTTCGAGCACAGCGATGTCGATTTCCTGCTGACCGCTTTTGCCGCGCACGAGAAGCAGTCGACCCATCTGATGACGCGAGCAGCTCGCGCTGCCGGCCTACGAGCAATTGCTGAAGGCCGGCCACAGCTTCAACCTGCTCGACGCGCGCGGCGCGATCAGCGTCACCGAGCGCGCCGCCTATATCGGCCGCATCCGCACGCTGGCGCGCGCGGTGGCGCAAAGTTATCTCGACAGCCGGGCCCGCCTCGGCTTCCCGATGGCGCCGAAGGCCTGGGCCGACGAGGTGACGGCGCGGATCGACGCGCAGGCGCAGAAGAAGGCGGCATGAGCAAGCCGATGACGACCCGAAACCTGCTCGTTGAACTGTTCGTCGAAGAACTGCCGCCGAAGGCACTGAAGATGCTCGGCGACGGCCTTCGCCACGCTGCTGACCGACAGCCTGCAGGCGCAGGGCCTGACGACTGCTGATCAGCGCGGTCAATTCGTTCGCGTCGCCGCGCCGCCTGGCGGTGTATTGCAGCGCCGTGCTGGCCAAGGCCGAGGACCGCGCGGTCGCGCACAAGCTGATGCCGGTCGCGGTCGGTCTGGATGCCGTCGGGCCAGCCGACGCAGGCGCTGCTGAAACGGCTGGCCGCGCTCGGCGCCGACGCATCGGCAGTGCCCGGCCTGCGCCGCCAGGCCGACGGCAAGGCCGAATCGCTGTATTTCGACAACCAGGTCAGCGGCGTGCTGCTGGTCGACGGCTTGCAGAAGGCGCTCGACGAGGCGGTCGCCAGGCTGCCGGTGCCCAAGCTGATGCAATACCAGCTGGCCGACGGCTGGACCAGCGTCCATTTCGTTCGCCCGGTGCACGGCCTGGTCGCGCTGCATGGCGAACAGATCGTCGCCGTCTCGGCGCTCGGCCTGCAGGCCGGCCGGCAGACCCACGGCCATCGCTTCGAGGCTCGAATGGACCCGGTCGTGCTGCAGCATGCCGACCACTACGCCGAGCAGCTGGCCGACCAGGGCGCGGTGATCGCCAGCTTCGAGGCGCGGCGCGGCGAAATCGGGCGCCAGCTGCGTCGCCGCGGCCGGACCGCTCGGGCTGACGCCGATCGACGACCCGGCGCTGCTCGACGAAGTGACCGCGCTGGTCGAGCGCCCGAATGTGCTGCTGTGCCAGTTCGAGGCCGAATACCTGGCGGTGCCGCAGGAATGCCTGATCCTGACGATGAAGGCGAACCAGAAATATTTTCCGCTGCTCGATGCCGACGGCAGGCTGACCAACCGCTTTCTGGTCGTCAGCAATATTTCGCCGGCCGATCCCGGCCGGGTCATCGAAGGCAACGAACGGGTCGTCCGGCCACGCCTGGCCGATGCCCGCTTCTTCTTCGACCAGGATCGCAAGAAGACGCTGGCCGAATCGCGCGTGCCCGGGCTCGACAAGGTCGTCTACCACGGCAAGCTCGGCAGCCAGGGCGAGCGGGTGCAGCGGGTGCGCAGCGATCGCCAGCGCCGATCGGCCGACCAGCTCGGCGGCGCCGTGCTCGAACAAGCAGGCCGACGCAGGCGGCGCGCCTCGCCAAGGCCGATCTGCTGACCGACATGGTCGGCGAATTTCCCGAGCTGCAGGGCATCATGGGCGGCTATTACGCGCGCCACGACGGCCTGACCGAACGATATCGCGTTCGCGATCGAAGATCACTACAAGCCGCGTTTTGCCGGCGACGTCCTGCCGCGCAACCGGGTCGGCCTGGTGGTCGCGCTGGCCGACAAGCTCGAGACGCTGGTCGGCCTGTTCGGCATCGGCCAGTTGCCGACCGGCGACAAGGATCCGTTCGCGCTGCGCCGTCATGCGCTCGGCGTGATCCGGATGCTGGTCGAGCAGCGATCTGCCGCTCGAGCCTTCACGAATTGATCGCGATCGCGCGAGCGGACCCTGCCCGGCAACACGGCGGTGCTCGACCGCTTGCGACATTTCATCTACGACCGATTCGCCGGCGCGCTGCGCGATCAGGGCTTCAGCGCGCAAGAGATCGACGCGGTGCTGGCCTGCGCCCGCCGCGGCTGGCCGATGTGCCGCGGCGGCTGGCCGCGGTGCGCGCCTTCGCCGCGCTGCCGGAGGCGCCGGCGCTGGCCGCGGCGAACAAGCGGGTCGGCAATATCCTGAAGAAGGCCGCGCTGAGCGGCGACGGCCGCTCGACCGCGCGCTGCTGGTCGAGCCGGCCGAAATCGCGCTGGCCGACGCGCTGGCCCAGGTCGAGCCGGTCGCGATGGCCGCCTTCGAAGCCGGCGATCATGCGGCATCGCTGCAGGCGCTGGCCGCACTGAAGGAGCCGGTCGACGCCTTCTTCGACGAGGTGATGGTCAATGCCGACGATCCGGCGCAGCGCGCCAACCGCCTCGGCCTGCTGGTCGATGCTGCACGCGGCGATGAACCGCAGCGCCGATCTGTCGAAGCTGCGCCTGAACGATTGCCCGCCCGCACGCCCGGCCGATCACATGAAACTCATCATCTTCGACCGCGACGGCACGCTGAACCACGACCGCGACGACTATGTCACGACGGTCGACGAATGGCTGCCGATCCCCGGCGCGCTGGAAGCGGTCGCGGCGCTGACGCAGGCCGGCTGGCATGCGGTGGTCGCGACCAACCAGTCGGGTCTCGGCCGCGGCCTGTTCGACATGGCGACGCTCAATGCGATGCACCTGAAGCTGAACCAGGCGCTGGCCGAAGCTCGGCGGGCGCATCGATGCGGTCTTTTTCTGTCCGCATGTGCCGAGCGACGAATGCGACTGCCGCAAGCCGATGCCGGGCCTGCTGCTGCAGATCGGCGAGCGCTATGCGGTCGACCTGAAGACACGTGCCGGCGGTCGGCGACAGCCTGCGCGACCTGCAGGCGGCGGCAGGCCGCCGGCTGCGAGCCGCACCTGGTGCGCACCGGCAAGTCCGCAGGCGCTCGACGACGAGCAGCTCGCAGCGATGCTCGCCAAGGTGCCGGGAACGACGGTGCACAAGGACCTGCGCGCGTTCGCCGAATTCGTGATCCGCCGCGACCAGCAGGCGCGCGGCCTGCCCGAATCGCGCGACTCGGTATTCGGCGGCGCCGAATGATGCTGCTGTCGCGGCTGCGCTCGGCGCTGTTCGTGCTGTTTCTGGCCGCGACGGTGATTCCGTGGGCGATGCTGTCGCTGCTCGCGTCGATCTTCATCCGCGGCGCGCGGCTGTACTGGCTGACCACCTTCTGGCTGCGCATCGCGATCTGGGGCGCCAGGCTGATCTGCGGCGTGCACTACCGCATCATCGGCATGGACAACCTCGAACGGGCCGACCGCTCGGGCCCGATCATCCTGCTGCCGAAGCACCAGTCGACCTGGGAGACCTTCGCCTTCCCGACGCTGATGCCGCACCCGCTGTGTTATGTCTTCAAGCGCGAGCTGCTGTGGATTCCGTTTTTCGGCTGGGCGATGGCGCGGCTCGACATGGTCCACATCGATCGCAGCAAGCGCAGCGAGGCCTGGAACCGCGTTGCCGAGCAGGGCCGGCGCCACATGGCCAACGGCAACTGGATCATCATGTTTCCCGAGGGCACGCGGATTCCGCGCGGCCAGCAGGGCAGCTACAAGAGCGGCGGCACCCGGCTGGCGGTCGCCACCGGCGCGTCGGTGCTGCCGATCGCCGTCAGCTCGGCCAAATGCTGGCCGCGCAAATCGTTCGTGCTGCGCCCGGGAATGATCGACGTGTCGATCGGCCCGATGATCGCGTCGGCCGGCCGCAAGCCCGACGAGCTGATGCGCGAGGTCGAGAGCTGGATCGAGACCGAAATGCGCCGCATCGATCCCGACGCCTATACCGACGGCGTGCCGACGCCGGTCGCGGCGACCCGGCACTGACGACGCCGCCAGCGCCGGCCGCCGGCACGCCGACCGACCGTACACTCGCTGCCCATGCCACGCCGCGTCGCCGCAGCCCGTCCGCGCCGCCAGCCGATCCAGTTGTCGCTGTTCGACGCGCCTTCCGCCGCAGCGCCGGCGCGGCCGCTGCATGCTCGCTCCGGCGACGACGCTGCGCCGCCCGAATGTCCGGCGGCCGCGCCGGCGCCGATCGTGCCGCACCGACGTGCGCCACCGATGGCTTGCCAAGCCGGCCGAATTTCGCCATCCGCTGGCCGATCGCGAACTGCGGCTGAACGACCATCTGGTCGCCTATTCGCTGCGCCGCGCGCGCCGGCGCAGCATCGGCTTCGTCGTCGGCGTCGAAGGGCTGCGGGTCAATGCGCCGCGCTGGGTCGGCATCGGCGATATCGAGACGGCGCTTGCGCGACAAGGCCGGCTGGATCCTGCGCAAGCTGGTCGAGCAGCGCGAGCGCGCCAGCCGCCTGCAGGCAGCGCGGGTCGACTGGCGCGACGGCACCCGACTGCCCTTTCTCGGCCAGACCATCGTCGTGCTGCTCGACCCGCGGCACGCGGCGCGGTGCTCGACGCGATGCCCATCGAAGCAACGACGGCGCTGCCGACGGCGACGCCACCGCGACAGCCGCACAACGTGCAGCTGCGCCTGGGCCTGCCGCGCGACGCCGGCGCGCAGCAGATCCGCGACAGCGTGCAAAGCTGGCTGCAGCGCCAGGCGCGGCAACTGTTCGAGGTGCGCTGCCAGCACTACGCCGCGCAGCTCGGCGTCCGCTATACGCGAATCGGCCTGTCGTCGGCGCAGACGCGCTGGGGCAGCGCCAGCGCCAGCGGCGCGATCAGGCTGAACTGGCGACTGATCCATTTCGGCCTCGCGACGATCGACTACGTGGTCGCCCACGAACTGGCCCATCTGCGCGAAATGAACCACAGCCCGCGCTTCTGGGACATCGTCCGCTCGCTGATGCCGGACTACGAATCGGCGATGAGCCCGCTGAAGAACGAGGTGCTGCCGGTGTTCGATTGAAACGGCAGCTTTTCTGCGTCGGGGTCCGCCTGCCAACAGTTGGGGACGAGGCTGGCGGGTGACCGGCTGACTCCATGTCCTCCGCCGCCTGCGGCAGCTCCCCCTTTACTTGCGTCAGCCGGCCACCCGCCAGCCTCGTCGCAGACACCTCGCACCACAACGATTCCGACTCAGCGAGTCGCTCAGGCGTCGCCAGCGCCACGGCGGGCAGGCGTGTTTCGCGCAGGTAAAGGGGGAGGCGATGTCCGCAGGACATCGTCGGAGGACACGGAGCGAAATACGCCTGCCCGCTGCGGCGCCACCACGACCAGATGCAAGCTCCGCCAACGCACACCTCAAGTCAACGCCGGCACCTTCGAAAAGCGATAGACGCCATCGGCATCGCCCCGGCTGCGCTGCAAGCGGCCCTGGTGCCACAGCATGTTCAGGTGGGCGATCGACTCGCCCATCGCGAAGGTCGTCTGGTGCAGGTCGAGCTTGCGCGGGAACAGCACGGGCAGCAGGTCGGCAGCGGTCTGCGGCGCCTGGGCGCAGGCCTGCAGCACTTCGGCCAGCCGCTCGTCGTGGTGCGCCTTCAGCTGGCCGATGCGCGTGTGCAGGCCGACGAAACGGCCGGCCGTGCGACGGCAGGATCAGCGTCTGCTCGGGCAGGCTCGAGCAGCCTGCTCGAGCGAATCGAGATACAGCTGCAGCGAATCGGCTTCGGGCTCCATCGACATCACGCTGACGTTGGTCGAGATTCGCGGCAGCACCATGTCGCCCGAGACCATCACGCCGAGCTGTTCGCAGTACAGCGAGATATGTTCGGGCGCATGGCCGTAGCCGGCGATGCAGCGCCAGCGCCTGGCCGCCGATCTCGATCATGGTCACCGTCGAGCATGCGCCGGTAGCTCGGCGGGACGGCCGGCACCATCGATCGCGTAGTAGTTGCTGCGGCCGCGGATCTTCGCGACCGCATCCGGGATCGCTCAGGCCGTGGCTGGCCATGAAACGCGCAGCGCTTCGCCGCCGACGCCGGTATTGGCGTTGACGGCCGAGCCGCGCGGCGTTGTAGTCGGTCGCGCTGATCCACATCCGGCATTCGTGATCGGGTGTCGACCAGCGCTGGGTCAGCCAGTCCGCCAGGCCGATGTGGTCGGGATGCATGTGGGTGACGATCAGCCGCAGCACCGGCAGGCCGTCGAGTTGGCTCGAAAAGACCTGCTCCCAGGCGCTCGCGCGTCGCGTCGTTGGCGATGCCGCAGTCGACCAGCGTCCAGCCGTCGCGGCCGTCGATGCGGTCGCGCAGCATCCACAGGTTGATGTGGTCGAGCGCAAACGGCAGCCCCATCCGCACCCAGCGGATGCCCGGCGCGACCTCGATCGTCGCGCCGGGCGCCGGCAATGCTCGCCGAGCGGATAGTGCAGTTGCCGTTCGAGTTCGTTCATCGCGACAGCGACCTCGATCGACGCACCCGCGCATGCGCCGGGCAGCAGAAGCCCCATAACAGGCCCTTGGCGATCCAGCCCTGCTGGCCGCTGGCGCGCTTGATGTGCACCCACTTGCCGCGTGCGGCCCGAGCGTGCGCAAGGTCTCGCCGTATTCGGCCTTGGCAACGATGGCGGTATTCGTTCCGGGACCCTTGCGCATATTGGCGGTGCGGCGACTTGACGACATGGTGCGGCGCCGTTGCCGGTCAGGCTGCGCGCAACCCAGCCGCGGTCGTTCTCGAAATCGCTGACCTGCAGCCAGCGGCCGCGGCGCTTGATCACCCGCAGCGGGTAGCCGCGCTTGAGTTCCCACAAGCACTTCCGAGCGCAGGCTCGGACCGGCACGCATGTTGACCGTGCTGCCGCTGATGCTGACCATCGCCTGCGCCATCGCACTCGACAGGGTGGCAAGGACAGAGGCCGGTGGCGATCAACAGTGGCGTGGCGTGACATTTCCGAGCATGCGTGAGGTTTCCTTTCCGAGTTGCGGTAAAACCCCGATGCTCGAGCATCGCAGCGTGCCGACTGCTGCAGCGCGGCAAGCGTGCCTGCATGCCAGTAACGCAGCGTCAGGCTCGACGGTCAGCGCCAGACCGATCACAACCCGAGGAGATCACATGGGAAAGACTGTTTCATTCCAACGTCCCGACGGCGGCCAGCGTCGACGGCTACCTGGCCGCAGTCCGCCGCAGCCGGGCGCACCGGGCCTGGTCGTGATCCAGGAATGGTGGGGGCTGAACGACCAGATCCGCGGTGTTGCCGACCGCTTTGCCGCCGCCGGCTACACCGCACTGGTTCCCGACCTGTACCGCGGCAAGGCGACGGTAGAGGCCGCCGAAGCCGAACATCTGATGGGCAGCCTCGATTTCGGCGATGCCGCCGGCCAGGATATCCGCGGCGCGGTGCTGCACCTGAAACACGAGCTCGGCTGCGCCAAGGTTGGCGTCACCGGCTACTGCATGGGCGGCGCGCTGACGGTGCTGTCAGCGGTCAACGTGCCGGAGGCCGCTGCGGCTGTCGTCTGGTATGGCGTGCCGCCGCTTGAATATGTCGACCCGGCGAAGATCAAGATTCCGCTGATGGGCCATTTTGCGATCGACGACGTGCCGTTTCCGATCGCGACGGTCGACGCGCTCGAGAAAAAACTGCGCGACGCCGAATCTCGACTTCGAATTCCATCGCTATCAGGCGATGCACGCCTTTGCCAACGAGACGCAGGTCGGCGCCAACCGGCTGCCGATCACCGAATACAACCCGGACGCCGCGGCACTGGCCTGGACCCGCACGCTGGGCTTCTTCGAACGCCACCTGTCCTGATCGGCGGCGGGCGGCAGGCTTCAGCCGGCGAAAAATCGGTCGATCAGGGCAAACTGCGCGGGCGTATTCAAGGCCGGTGCATGGCCGCAGCCGGCGATCGTCGCAACCACCGCGCGCGGCCCGCGCTGGCGCATCTGCTCGGCAGTGCTCGCCAGCAGCAGGTCGGAATGTTCACCGCGCAGACACAACACCGGCAGTGCCAGGCTGTCCCAGGCGTCCCACAACTCGTAGTCGTCGGGGTGGTGGATGAACTGCATCACCATCGCCGGATCGTAATGCGGTGTGACCCGGCCATCGGGCAGGCGGCGAACCGAGGTTTCGGTCAGTCGCCGCCACTGCGCATCGCTGAGCCAGCCATAAGGCTGATAGACCTTGCGGAAATAGGCCTCGAGTTCGCTGACCGTCGCGAACGCGGCCGGGCTTGCCGGCATAGCTGCGGATCCGCTCGATCGCTGCCGGCGCCAGTTGCGGCGCCGTTGTCGTTCAGCACCAGCCGCTGGATGCGCCCGCGCAACGGTCCGGCAGCGGCCAGCGTGCCGATCGCGCCGCCCATCGAGGTGCCGAGCCAGTGGCAGCGCGCCAGCCCGAGCTGGTCGAGCAGCTCGACCGCCTGAGCCGCACATAGAAGGCCAGGCAGTACTCCTGCTCGGGCAGCGGGCTCCACTGGCTCAGCCCGCGGCCCGATCGTGTCCGGGCAGATCACCCGGTAGCGCGCGCGCCAGGTGGGCGGCGATGTCGTCCATGTCGCGGCAGGTTCGCGCCAGGCCGTGCCAGGCGATCACCGTCTCGGCCTGCGGGCCGAGCCCGTCACCCCATTCGGTGTAGTGGAGCTCGCGCCCGGCGCAGGCGATGTAGTGCGAAGTGGGCGACATCGCTGCGGCTGCGCTTCACTCGGGGATGGTGACGGTGCCGCTCGAGTAGGCGATCGCATTGGCCGCCGTCGGCGTGGCGGCGATCGGCGGCACGTTGGCCGCGGTGATCGCCGGCGCCGCACCCGGCGTGCCGCCGCGCGGCACGGTGCGCACCACCTGGCTCGGCGGCAGCGCGGTGCCGTTCTTCAGGTTGGCATACACCGCATCGAGCGCGCGGAACAGGTAGACGTGCAGCGGGATGTAGCGGCTGTCGTAGCCGCCGAGCAGCGTCGGCAGGCCGATGAAGGTGTCGAAGTGCTGCGCATTGGTGACCTCGATGTAGCTCAGCTTGCTGGCCGCGCCCTCGATCATCTTGTTCAGCGCCGAAGTACGGCCGCGAGGTGTGGTTGACCGGCAGCAGCGCATCGTCGCGGCCATGCACGATGATCGCCGGCTTGCCGCGCAGGTTGCCGTTGCGGCGCGTCTCGTCGATGCCGGCCTGCAGCTTCTTCGCCGCGGCATCGCTGCCGGCCATCAGCTGGCGCAGGCAGATCGCGCCGTCGACGTTGTAGTCCTGCAGCAGCGGTCGACGGCGAGGCGGAGAACACGTCGCGCACCGGACCGCCCGGGTTCAGGTTGTTGATCAGCTGCACGCCGCTGCTCGGCGGCACGCCGTTGCCGGTCGAGAACATCTGCGCCAGCGACGCGTCGGCGCCAGCGCATTGATGACGCCGGCCGCGGTCGTCGACGCGTAGCTGTAGCCGCACAGGTTGTCCTTGACGCTGGCGCGCGACAGGCTGTTCGCGTAGGTGACGGCGACCGCCGAGGCCACCTCGAAGGCCGCCAGCGAGGTGTGCAGGATCGCACCTTCGGGCTCCCAGCCGTAGGCGCGCAGCGCCAGCAGTGATTCCTCGGCCTGCGCGTCGGTGGTCGTCGATGTCAGCAGGCCCTTGGCCTTCAGCGACGCGCAGCGGTTGGTCGCAAACGCGGTGACGACGAAGGCGCGGCCAGGCGCCGTGGCGACCGACGGCGCGAGCGCGGCGCACGGCTGGTACAGGTTGGCCACCGTGGTGTAGTCGTACAGCGTCTTGCCGCTGACCAGCAGCGTGTTGCTGCCGCGCTTGACGGTGATCGCGGCATTGGCCGGCAGGTTGACGTTCGGCTCGGACACCGCGACGCCGTCGATCAGGCCGTTGGTGTCGAGTTCGGCTGCGGCCACCGCGGCACCGCCGCCGTTCGACAGGCTCGATGCGATCACCAGCGTGTTCGAGGCCTTGAAACGCTGCAGCTTGGCGCCGCTCGAGATCGCTTTCGGCCGAGCTGCTGGTTGAGCACGTAGAACGCGAATTCGATCGCCTGCAGCGTATTGGTGCCCCAGTCCTTCTCGGGGTTCTGCTGCGAGTGCGCGTGCTTGAAGGCAAAGCGGTTCGGCGTCGCGGCGTTGAACGCGGCCAGTTCCTGCGCCGTCAGATCGGCGCGGAAATGCGCCGCCTTGCCGGCAGCAGCCGCGGTGGCGCGGGTGCCGTCGATCAGCGGCACGGTATCGTTCTGCAGATCGTGCGGTCGAGGCGCCGGTGCCCTTGTCGGTATAGGCCACCGCGCAGCCCTTGCGCAGGCCCCATTCACCGGTCGAGATCGCGCCGTAGACGCCGCGCGATCCGGACGATGTCGCGGTGATGATGCACGGGTTGGCCGGATTGAAAGTCGCCGGCACCTGCACCATCAGCGTGACGTTCTGCTTGCCGCTGCCATCGTCGGCGTAGGTGATGTATTCGGTGCCGGCGACCTTGCCTTCGCGCGCTGTCGCAGTGCCCGATGCATCGACGTTCGGCCCGAACAGCGTGCCGTAGCCGCCGGCGGCCGTCGTGTCGACGATCGCGCGGTAGTTGTTGTAGATCGCGGCGCGGCGCAGTTCGGCGGCGGTCGGCGCGGCCGGATTGGCGAAGGCCGGCGCAGTCGCCGCCGCCAGGCCGGTCTTGCCGAGGCCGCGCGGTCAGCAGGTCGTCGGAGTTGCCGTCGTAGGTCTTCGCACTGACCGTGCCGACGAAGGTCGGCTTGACATTGAACGGTTGCGACTCGCCGTCGCCGCCGCAGGCCGCGAGTGCCGCCGCGGCAATCGCGGCGAGGGCAAATCCATGGATCGGATAATTCTTCATCGTCGTCTCCAGTTTTTTCGTTGGACTGGCAGGAACAGACAGTTGGCGTGACATCGCGCAGGCTCAGCTCGATCGCCGAGAAGCCCTGAGACGACCCACCACGCCGGTGGGAAAGTGATAGACCGACAAGCACGAACAGCAGCCCGAGCCAGAGCAGCCAGCGGTCCGGCGAGACCAGCTGCGACAAGCAGCGGAACGCCGTCGAAGCTGCCGGCGCCCAGCCGCAGCAAGGCCTGCAGGTAGTTCTGCGCCAGCACGAACAGCACGCTGCCGATCACCGCGCCGTACAGGCTGCCCATGCCGCCGATCACGACGATCAGCAGGATGTCGAGCATGATCTCGAAACTCAGCGTCGTATCGGGGCCGGTATAACGCAGCCACAAGGCCAGCAGCGCGCCGGCAACGGTGGCGAACAGCGCCGCCAGCACGTTCGACAAGGTGCGAAAGACGACGACTCGGTAACCGATCGCTTCGGCCCTGAAATCGTTTTCGCGGATCGCCTGCAGCACGCGGCCGAACGGCGAATTGACGATCCGCAGCAACAGCAGAAACAGCGCCAGCACGACGACGAACAGCAGGTAGTAGCTGAACAGCTTGCCGTCGATATCGACGCCGAACCAGGGCTCGTCGAACGGCTCGAACGACGGGCTCAGCCACTCCGGGAGCGCGAAAACTCAGGCCGTCCTCGCCGCCGGTGACCACGCTCAGCTGCGACGCCAGCGACTGGAAAGCCGACGCCACCGCCAGCGTGATCATCGCGTAGAAGATCGCCTTGACGCGCAGACTGAACAGGCCGATCACCAGTGCCAGTGCAAACGACAACAGCAGCGCCAGCGCCAGCCCGATCGCCACCGCAGCCCAGCCTTCGCCGAGCCGCGTGCTGGCGATCGCTACGCCATAGGCGCCGATGCCGAAAAACATCGTGTGCGCAAAACTGACGATGCCGGTATAGCCGAGCAGCAGGTCGTAGCTGGCAACGAGCAGGATGAAGACCAGCACCTTGGCGGCAACGCCGAGCGCCTTGCTGCCCGGAAACAGGAACGGCGCAAAGGCCAGGCCGAACAGGATCAGCACCAGCGCCACCGCCAGCCAGCGGCTGCGCGGCAGATCGTGCGACAGCAGTCGCGCTGATCATCGGTTGGTCACCGGGTAGAGGCCTTGCGGCCGCCACAACAGGATCGCGACCATCAGGCCGATATTCGAGAACATCGCGACCTTCGGCGCCAGAAAGCCGGTGTAGTTCGCCATCAGCCCGACCAGCAGGGCGCCGACGAAGCAGCCCAGCGTCGAGCCGAGGCCGCCGATGATGATGACGATGAAGATCAGCACATTGACCTGCGCGCCGATCTGCGGCGTCACCGACTGCTGGTACAGCCCCCACATCACGCCACCGAGGCCGGCCAGCGCCGAGCCGACGACGAAGACGCCGATGAACAGTCGCTTGATCGGATAACCCAGGCTCTCGACCATCTCGCGGTCCTGCACGCCGGCACGGATCAGCAGGCCGAGCTTGGTGCGGTTCAGCGCATAACAGCAGCTTGGCCAGCACCAGCGCGCCGATCGCCACCGCGAAGATGCGGTATTTCTCGACCGCCGCGCCGGCACTGCCGATATCGATCACCAACGCGCCGCGCAAAAAATCGGGCAGCGGCAGCGGAATCATCTGCGGGCCCCAGATCAGCTTGATCAGTTCTTCACCGACGATCATGCCGCCCATCGTGATCAGGATCTGCTTCAGGTGCTGGCCATAGACCGGCCGCACGATCACCCGCTCGAAGGCCAAGCCGATCGCAGCGGCAATTGCCATCGCGGCCAGCATCGCGATGAAGACAGCGCCCAGATTGAGCAGCGGCGACGCACTGGCGGTCCAGTCGGCCATGCCGGCGAAGACGCTGGTCGCGACATAGGCGCCGAGTGCGATGAACACGCCATGGCCGAAATTGAGCACATCCATCAGGCCGAAAATCAGTGTCAGCCCCGACGCGATGATGAAGATGATCATGCCCATCGCCAGCCCGGCAACCGTCAGCGTGACCCAACTGGACGCCGAGCCGATCAGCGGAAAAGCGATTGCCGCCAGTGCGAGGACCAGCAGCAACGGTGTCCAATCGAAATCCGCGCGCGGCACGGCAGCAGCGGTCGCCGTCGACGCAGCGTCGAGCGAAGGCATCGCCGGGGCAGCCGCGGTCGTGTTCGAGTCGAGGCTCATTGGCAGATCCTGATCCGACGTTGCGCCCGCTCGGCATCACCTGCGCCGAGCTTGGCGGATGGTCGCTTTCGGCCCGTTGCAAACGTTTGCATCGGATCGTCCGCACTCGACGGCTTGAGCGAGAGCGCTGCGGCGTTGTGCCCTGTGTGCGTTCATGTCCCCCGGGGTCGAATCACAGCGAGCGCTCGATTCGGTACTCGAACGCGCCCCTCCTCCTTTACTTCACGTCCACAGGGCACCCCACCGCATCGCTCTGGACACGATCGAGGGTGTCGAAGACGCAGGCGAACCCCGGTGCTGAGAGGCTCGGGGAGGTGGGGTGCTGGGTGACCGCAAGTCAAGGAGGAGGGCCGGATCAGTTCGAATCGAAGCGCGCCGTGAGCGATCCGGCCCGGGGGACATGGAGGTCACCCAGTGCCCCGCCTCTCCGAGCTCGCCCCACCCGACCGAGTGCATCGCGACGAAACGTCTGCAACGGGCCGCAAGCCGACATCATGTGCCTCGAATGCGCTTGCAACGGGACGTGGATCACCATCTCAATGCGCCCCTGCCAATGCAAGCCCGAGCAGTCGATGCTGCATTGCTTCGTCAGCGACCAACTCGGCCATCGCCCCGCTGTGCACGACACGGCCGTTGTCCATCACCGCGACCCGGTCGCCGAGTGCGCTGGCCATCGCGAAATTCTGTTCGACCAGCAGGATCGTCGTCTGCTGCGATTTCAGCTGGCGCAAGGCCTCGATCAGGTTGTTGACGATCACCGGCGCCAGGCCTTTGCTCGGCTCGTCGATCAGCAGCATCGACCGCGGCTCGACGATGGCGCGGGCAATCGCCAGCATCTGCTTTTGCCCACCCGACAACTTGCCAGCCGGAAAGAGCCAGAATTTGCGCAGCGCAGGAAACAGCTCGAAGATCCACTCGAGCCTTGAACTGTCGATCTGCGCCACATGGCGCGCGCTGCGTGCCGCCAGCAGCATGTTTTCCTGCACCGTCAGATCGCCGAAGATGCCCATGTTTTCGGGCACGTAGGCAACCCCGCGCTGCACGATTTGCGGCGTACCGATGGCGACCGATCGGCCATTGCCGGGCCCGGCATTCGACGCGTCGCTGCCACCGATCACCTCGCCATCGAATCGCACCACGCCTTGCGATGGCTGCCACAAGCCCATGATCGTCCGCAGCGTGGTCGTCTTGCCGGCGCCGTTGCGGCCGAGCAGCATCGTCACCTGGCCGGCCGGCACGTCCAGATCGACTCCGTGCAGGATGTGGTAAGCGCCGATATGCGTATGCACATCGTGCAGTTGCAGCGATCCGGCTGTCATGGCAGCCGCCTCGCGAACCGGCAGGCGCAGGTATTGATCATGCGGCTTCTTCAACCGGCGCCAGCCCGAGATAGGCCTGTTGCACCACCGGCGAGGCGATCACCGCTGCCGGTTCGCCGTCGGCCACCAGCTGGCCGTTGTGCAGCACGATGATGCGGTCGGCCAGTTCGCTGACCACGTCCATCTTGTGCTCGACCAGCAGGATGGTCTTGTCGCGTTGCGCCTTCAGCGAGCGGATCAGATCGAGCACGACCGGAACATCGTCGACACTCATGCCGGCGGTCGGCTCGTCGAACATGTAGACCTGCGGCTCCAGCGCCATCAGCATCGCGACCTCGAGCTTGCGCTGGTCGCCGTGTGGCAGGCTGCTGGCCAGCGCATCGGCACGATCGGCCAGCTTGACCTGGTCGACCAGTTGATGCGCCCGCGCCAGCGTGTCGCCATCGGACAACCAGACCGACCACAGCTTGAGGCCCGCGCGACGACGCGATTGCACCGCAAGCCGAACGTTCTCCAGCACTGACAAGCCGGGAAACAGCTGCGTCAACTGAAATGCCCGCCCGAGGCCGAAGTGGGCGCGCGCCGATACGCTGGCGCGGCTGATATCGACGCCGTCGAGCAGCACCTGGCCTTCGCTGGCCCGCAACTGGCCGGAGATCAGGTTGAAGTAGGTCGTCTTGCCGGCACCATTGGGGCCGACGATGGCCGTCAGCGTGCCGGGCTCGAAGCGGCACGAGACGTGGTCGACGGCGACGTGCCCGCCGAAGCGGATGGTGAGATCGGTCGTGGTGAGCATGCGGCTTCGGCTCCCTTGCGTGCTGCGGAGGGTTGGGTCGAGGCCTGGCGCCAGCCCGGCCCCTCACCCAGCCTCTCCCCAGGGGGGAGAGGGGCCGGTCAGCGCTTGTTGCGGATCGGCACGTCCATCTCGGACGCCTTGATCTCGCGGATCAGCTCGGGCACGCCCCAGGCAAACGCCGGGTCGACCTTGATCCTGAAGTGGTACATGGCCTGCATCGCCTGGTGATCTTCCTTGCGGAAGGTCATCGTGCCCTTCGGCGTCTCGAAGCTCATGCCTTCCATCGTCTTGATCAGCTTGTTGGTCGAGGTATCGCCGTTGGCCTTCTTCAAGGCAGTGACAACCGCCATGGCGGCGCTGAAACCGCCCGCAGTGAAGAAATCGGGTGGTGTCTTGTACTGTTTGTAGTGCTGGGCCACCAGCACCTCGTTGACCGGATTCTTCGGCAGGCCGAAGTAGTAGTAGGTCGCTCCTTCCATGCCGGGAAACTGCTTGTAGGCTGCCATCGCCGGCAGGATGTTGCCGCCGCTCGACACCTCGATGTTGAACCGTTTGGCCAGATCGAGTGCGGCCAGCGCGTTGTACGGCGGTGTGCCGCCGGCCCAGATCACCTCGATGATCTTGCGGCCGGGTTTGTCCTTCAGGCCGTCGATCAGGCGCTGGATGCCGGCAGTGAAATCGGTGGTGCCGGTTGGCAGATATTCCTCGTGGACGATCTTGGCCGTCTTCAGCGCCTCCTTGAAGGCCTTGACGCCGTCACGGCCGAACGCGTAATCCTGCGCCAGGGTGGCAACCGACACGCCGGGCTTGTCGAGCGCCACCGCATTCGAGATGGCGTCCTGGCTGCTGTTGCGACCGGTACGAAAGATATATCTGTTCCACTTGTCGCCGGTGATCGAATCGGCAACTGCCGGCTCGACGACGAGGATCTTCTTGTACTCCTCGGCCACCGGCAACATCGCCAGGGCAACGCCGCTTGACGTCGGCCCGACCGCGATGTCGGCCTTGTCGTCGCCGAACGCCGCGGCGAGCAGGCTCTTGCCGACATCGGGCTTGCCCTGGTCGTCTTTTTCGATCACGACCAGCTTCTTGCCGGCCACCATCATCGTGCCGTCGGTGGCATGCGCCAGGCCGAGATCGAAACCGATCTTGGTCTGTTTGCCATAGGCCTCGAGCGGGCCGGTCAGGCTGTGTATATGGGCGATGCGGATTTCGCCGCCTGCCTGCGCCAATGCGGCGGCACCAGCCAGGCTCAGTGCAGCAGCCAGTGCCGTGGTTGAAAACAGTCGTCGCGTCATGCCGTCTCCTCGGGGTTGCCGGCGCCGCAAGCAGCGGCGCCAAGTCCAGTCATGCGCAATGCCCGTGCCTGAATCCGACCGACTGGTGAAAACCCCGAGCATGGCGCACCATGCCGGGGGGGACCTCGCCGCTGGCTCCGATACCAACGTGACGCATGTACGGGATCCGGACGGCCGGTGTCAAAAATATGCCCGCCATCCGGACAAGCGGCAGAATTGTCCGAGTTTCGGACGCCCGATCAACAGCGCCCTCAGTTCAAGGCCGTGATTTCCGGGTAACGGGCCAGTCGCTGATACAACACCGAACGCGGCATGCCCAGCAAACGCGCGGCGGCAACCCGGTTGCCGCAGGTGCGCTGCATGGCAGCCGCAATCGCCCGCCGTTCGGTCGCGGCCAGTTGATCGGCCAGCGGCAGCAGTGGATCCGACGGGATGACGCTCGCAGGCGGCAGCGCAGCAGGCGGCGGCGGCTTGGCCGGCTGATCGGCCGCGTCGGCGGGGCCGAAATGGCTGGCATGCAGAACCAGATCGTCAGTCATCAGCGCGGCCTGCTCCAGCGTATTGCGCAGTTCGCGGATATTGCCCGGCCAGCTCTGGCGCGCCAGGACCTCAAGCGCATCGCCAGCCAGGCTGCGCAGCGGCAGACCACTGCGCCGCGCGATATCTTCCATCAGCACGTCGGCCAGTGCTTCCAGATCACTGATGCGCTCGCGCAATGGTGGCAACTTGATCGGCAACACATTGAGCCGGTAATACAGGTCGGCGCGAAACGCGCCGTCGGCAACCATCGCCGCCAGGTCGCGGCTGGTTGCTGCGATCACCCGAACATCGACGCGAAGCACCTGGTTGCTGCCCAGCGGCTCAAGCTCCTGCTCCTGCAGCACGCGCAGCAGTTTGGCCTGCAAGGCCAGCGGCATGTCGCCGATTTCGTCGAGAAACAAGGTGCCGCCGTCAGCAAACTTGAACTTGCCGTCGCGGCCCTTGCGGTCGGCGCCGGTGTAGGCGCCGGGTGCAACACCGAAAAATTCGGCCTCGAGCAGGGTTTCCGGAACCGCCGCGATGTTGATGCCGACAAACGGCCGCGCCGCGCGCAGGCTGGCGGCGTGGATGGCCTGCGCCAGCACTTCCTTGCCGGTGCCGGTTTCGCCGAGCAGCAACACGGTGCTCGATGTCGGCGCCACGCGGCGCGCCTGGCGCTTGACTTCGAGCACCGACGGGCTGCTGCCGATGAAGCCGGCAATCGTATATTTGGGCCGCCGCTCGGCAGCGAGTTGCGCATGGACCGCATCGAGCTGCTGCTGCAGGCGGCCGAACTTGGCGATCAACGGCCGCATCGTCGTTTCCGGATGGTCGAGCAGCACCATGCCGAATGCGCCGATCACCTGGCCGTGCTCGTCACGCAACGGCAGCCGGCTGACCAGAAAGGTGCCGGCCCGGTTGGTCAGCAGGTCGATCAGCATCGGCTGGCCGGTATCGACGACATGAGCCATCAGCGTATTCGGGACCACATCCTCAACCAGGCGGCCGACAAAATCGTCCTCGGCGTGACCGAGCGCCGGCAAAAACTGCTTGTAGCCGTCGCTGATCCAGACAATGCGGTGCTGGCGGTCGACGACCATCGTTCCCATCGCACTGCGCGAAAAGGCGTCGAACATGTTCTGCGCGGCCAGCTTGAGCACCGCATCACCGTCGAAATTGTCGGGAAACACGGAAATCAGTCCTCGGTGTCCGGAATTCGCACACTTTAGGCTACCGCCCGGCACTGAAGCCTCGTGGTTTCCCGCAATTTGCTGTTCTAACCCAGATGAAGGGCCGGATTGCGGGTGATGCCGATAAGATCGCAGGCGACCCGCCAACTGCCTCCACACCCCGCCGACAGGAGATCCCATTGCTCGATGAACTGCGCCAAGTCGCGCGCCGTGCCAGCGACCAGCGCGCCGCGCGCAAACTGCTGAGCGACTGCCGCAGCCTGCTGTCCGAACGTGGCGAGGCCAACAGCGTCGCCATTGCGGCCGGCCTGGTGCAGCGGCTGATGACCCTGTCCGAAGACCAGGAATTGGCATTTTTCGACAGCCTGGCGCGCGATTTCAGCCCCGATCCGAAGGCCGTATTGGCGGCCGCCCAGGCCTACGCAGCGCAGCCGGATGCAAAGACACAGATGGCATTGATGGCCGTCGCCGAACCGTTGCGCCAGGAACTGTTTCGCCGCATCAACCGCGCGCCAGGGGGAACCGCGGCGGTATTGCATCTGCGCCGCGCGCTGCTCAGCCGTCTGCGCGGCCAGAAACATTTGAGCGCCGTCGAGGCCGATCTGTTCCATCTGCTGTCGAGCTGGTTCAACCCCGGCTTTCTGGAGATGCGCAAGGTCGACTGGAATTCGCCGGCGCGGCTGCTCGAAAAAGTGATCCGGCACGAGGCGGTGCATGAAGTCGACGGCTGGGACGACCTGCAGCGGCGGCTCGAACCCGACCGCCGATTGTTCGCCTTCTTCCATCCGCAACTACCCGACGAGCCCTTGATCTTCGTCGAAGTCGCGCTGCTGCCGGAGATGCCGGCGGCGATTGCCCCGCTGATCAACAAATCGGCCAAACCGCTCGCGATCGATCAATCGAAGGTGGCCGCGTTTTATTCGATCAGCAATTGCGAGCCCGGGCTGCGCGGCGTCTCGCTGGGCAATTTTCTGATCAAACGGGTCGCCGAACATCTGAAAAGTGAACTGCCGCAGATCCGCACCTTCTGCACCTTGTCGCCGATTCCGGGCTTCGCTGCCTGGCTGGGCTCGCGGCCGGATCTGGAGAATCTGCCGGGCCTCAAGCGTGGCGCCGGCGCGTTGCTGGTGGCCGCGCGGCAGCAACTGCAAGAGGCTGCCGGCGACGACTTGTCCGGCCTGCACAGCAGCGCCGGAATCGACAAGCTCGGTGAAGACGGCGAAGCGGCGCTGCTCGCGTTGTGCAGCGCGTATCTGATCTACGTGTCGCCAACCGCGGACGGCGACCCGGTGGCGCGCTTCCATCTCGACAATGGCGCCCGCCTCGAACGGCTGAACCCGCGTGGCAATCTGGCGCGCAAGGGCATCAAGCAGAGCAGCGGTTTGATGGTCAACTACCTGTACGACTTGAACCGCATCGAACCGAGCCACGAAAAATTCGTGCAAGGTGAAGTGGTGCACTCGCGGGCCGTGGCGGCCTTGATCCGATGACCCGATGCCACTACCCGGCTGGCACACTGCGCAGCCAGACAGCGCCGAGCACCGCCAACCGGTGACGGCCTTCATCAACAAGCCAACGCCGCGCTGCGAACGCCGACCCGCCCCGCTGCGCAGGCTTCAACAACTGATTCGCTGAAATGTCCAAGTCATCATCTGAAGCAGCCACTCGAATCGACGCGTCGGCTGCCAACGCCAACCTGTTTGTGGCGCTGCGCGCCGGTTTTCCGGATGACCTCGACGCCACCGCGATCGAGACCGCCGATGCCGACCCGCCGCTGCGCTACAGCTGGCGTGATCTCGAGCACGCCAGTGCGCGCCTTGCCAATCTGCTCGACTCGCTCGAACTGCCGAGCGGCGCGCGGATCGCAGTGCAGACTGAAAAGTCGGTCGAAGCCTTGCTGCTGTATCTGGCCGTGCTGCGCGCCGGGTATGTCTATCTGCCGCTGAACACGGCGTATCAGAGCAGCGAGATCGAGTATTTCATCGGCAATGCGGAGCCGAGCGTGGTGGTCTGCTCGGGCAAGAATTTCGGCTGGATCAGCAAGATCGCCTTCAAGGCCGGCACCGCCCATGTCTTCACACTGAACGATGACCGCAGCGGGTCGCTGCTGGAGCGCGCGGCGGTGCACGGCAATCATCACCAACCGGCAACTTGCACGGTCGATGATCTGGCGGCGATCCTCTACACGAGTGGCACCACCGGGCGCAGCAAAGGCGCCATGCTGAGTCATGGCAACCTGCTGTCGAATGCACAGACGCTGAAGGATTCCTGGGGCTGGCGCAGCGGCGATGTCCTGATTCACGCCTTGCCGATCTTCCATGTCCATGGATTGTTCGTCGCTTCGCATGGCGCGCTGCTGAATGGCAGCAAGATGATCTGGATGTCGAAATTCGACCCGCGCCGCGTCGTCGAGCGGCTGCCAGACGCCACCGTCTTCATGGGCGTGCCGACCTTGTATGTGCGGCTGCTTGCCGAGCCGGGCCTCAGCCGCGAATCGTGCCGCAACATGCGCTTGTTCATCGCCGGTTCGGCGCCGCTGCTGATCGAGACCTTCCGCGAATTCGAGCAACGTACCGGCCACACCATCCTCGAGCGCTACGGCATGAGTGAGACGGTGATGCTCAGCTCCAACCCCTACCGCGCGCAGGACGGCGAACGGCGTGGTGGCACGGTCGGCTTCCCGCTGCCAGGCGTCGGCTTGCGGGTGCGCGGTGATGACGGCGGCTTGTGCAGCAACGGCGAAATCGGCGGCATCGAGGTCAGCGGCCCCAACATCTTCAAGGGTTATTGGCGCATGCCCGAAAAGACCAGCGAGGAATTTACCGACGACAACTGGTTCAAGACCGGCGATGTCGGCCGCATCGACGAACGCGGCTATGTGCAGATTGTCGGCCGCAGCAAGGACCTGATCATCACCGGCGGCTACAACGTCTACCCGGCCGAGATCGAGACCTATCTCAACGACATGGACGGGGTTGCCGAAAGTGCGGTGATCGGCGCCCCGCATCCCGACTTCGGCGAAGGTGTGGTGGCGGTGGTGGTCGGCAAACCGGGCGCGCCGCTCGAACCCGCCGCATTGATCGCGCAACTCAAATCGAAGATCGCCAACTTCAAGGTGCCCAAGCACCTGTTCGTCGTCGCCGACCTGCCGCGCAACGCGATGGGCAAGGTGCAGAAGAATCTGCTGCGCGAGCAGCACAAGGCGTTGTTCGGGGGGTGACCACCGGGCAGCGCCCGCGTGTCCAGCCACTGATACGGTCGACCCGGCTCGATCGGCGCCAACTGCAGGATCAACGCGAGGTTCGGGTCGCAGGAGGCCGGCGCTTACCCGGCGGTGGTCCGGTCGAGCCGCGAACGATCAGTTCGACATCGAGTTCGATCTGTTGCGGGGCATCGAGCCGCCCCGCCAGCCGGTCGATCAGATATTGCGCGCCCATCCCCCACATCTGTTCAGTGGGCACATGCATCGTCGTCAAGGCCGGCACCCCATGCCGGCACATCTCGAGGTCATCGAAGCCGACGATCGACAGTTCGCGCGGTACCGCCATGCCACGCGCCTGGCATTCGAGCAGCGCACCCCACGCCAGCACGTCGTTGCCGCAGACCAGCGCGGTTGGCGGGTCGGCCGCGCTCATCAATGTGCGCGTGCCTTCGCGCGCGGCTTGCAGCGTGTAGGGAGCCTCGATCAGCGACGAGGGCGGAAATTTCAAGCCTGCCTCGGTCAGGCTTTGACGAACCCCGGCAATCCGTTCGGTCGCGCGGTCGTTGTTGGCGGAAATGCCGGCCAGCATTGCAATGCGGCGATGCCCGAGGTCGATCAGATACGACACCGCCCGGACCATCGCAGCCCGATTGCGAATGCCGACGCAGGCAGCGCCCGGCGGGTGCCGGAAAACTGAACAGGTGCACCCAGGGCAGACCGCGCTGCGCCAGTCGTGCGAGCAACCAGGCGGCTGGCTCAGACCCGGTCAATGCCAATGCATCGACACCTCGGGCGAGCAACGCAAGCGCCTGCGCCTGCTCCTGGAGCGCGATCGTAGTCGCTGAACGCCAGCAGCACGACCTGGCCGGCCAGCGCCATGCGCTGCTGGAAGACCTGCAGACCGCGCGCAAAGATCGCGTTGTCGACCGTCGGCACGACCACGCCGACTGTTCCGCTGCGTTTCAAGCGACATCGCCCGCGCGCCGGCGTTCGCAACGTAGCCGAGTTGCCTGACCGCTTTCAGCACCTGATCGCGCAACGCCGGTCGGACCGATTCGGGCTTGTTCAACGCGCGCGACACCGTAGCGGTCGAAACGCCGGCGACGCGTGCCACATCTTCGACGGTGGGGGCGCGGGAACGGGCCATGTTGAGAAAGCGGTTGCAGTCATTCTAGGCCTGCCCAAAAGCATCCGACCTCATAGGGAAAGTACCGTGCCGCCAAGCTCGACTCCGGCTTGACTGCAAGCCCGATTAAAGCGATTATTTGTAAGCGCTTACACGATCCTGGACAGCTGATGAGCCCCGCCACCCTGCGTCGCAACACCTACCGCCTGGCCGGCCTGCTCGGCTGCCGCATACGTGTTCTACGTGCTGGCACTGAAATTTTCGGGTCGGGCGTTGTCCGGCCCCCTGGGCGAAGTCGGCGAATTCTGTTTGGTGCTGGCCAGCGTCACCTTCTTTGCCATCGGCCTGTTTGCCGATGAAGCCAGCCGGCGCAAAGACCCCCACTGATACACCTCACAAGGAGACTGGCATGGACAACGACAAGATGCTTTCCGAACACCACTCGCAACGGCGCCAGTTCATGTTGGCAACACGCCGCTACGGCTTCACCGCGGCGGTGCTCGGCCTGGGCGGCGGCTTTCTCACCGATCGACAAGCGATGGCGCAGACGATGGCCGACGAAGAGAAAAAGCAGAAGGCCGCGAAACACACGATGCAGTTCGCGACCGAATACAAGATCGAGGACTACGTGCAGCTACCCGATCATGCAGGGCCAGTACAAGGCCAACATCGAGGCGCTGTCGAAGGGCCAGATCTACTGCAAGCTCTACCCGGCCGGCCAACTCGGCGCCGGTTCGGCGCTGGCGCAGAAGATCCAGGCCGGCACGGTGCAGGGCGGCTCGGTTTCGCTGTCCAACTTCTCGCCGTTCGCACCGGTGGTCGACCTGATCAACATTCCCTACTGGTGCGGCGACAACCAGTCGTTCGCCAACCTGGTCACCAGCAAGGCCTGGAACGACGACATCACGCCGAAGGTGATGGCCAAGGGCTACAAGCCGCTGTTCTATTTCACGGTCGATCCGCGCACCATCGCCAGCCGCAAGGGCTTCAAGGCGATCAAGACGCCGGCGGACATGCAGGGCATGAAGATGCGCGTGCCGGGCAGCAAGCTGCTGCAGACCTTCTATCGCCTGGCCGGCGCCAACCCGACCGTCGTGCCCTGGGGCGAAACCGCCACCGCCATCAAGCAGGGCGTGGCCGATGGCCTCGATCCGGCGATCGCGGCGCTGGCCACCTTCGGCTTCCACGACCTGCTGAGCAACATCTCGTACATCCGCTCGGTGCCCGATGCGCAGATGTTCGCCGCCAATGCCGTCTGGTACCAGCGAACTGCTCGGCCGATCTGCGCAAGTGCGATCGACACCGCCAACGAGAAGACGCAGATCGAAAGCTTCGCGCAGATCGAGCCGGCACGTACCGAGTCGATGAAGATGCTGCGCGCTGGCGGCTGCGAGTTCTACAACCCGAGCGCCGCCGAGATGGCGCAATGGATGTCGACCTGCGGCGAGCAGCGCAAGGAATACGACGAGTTCAAGACGCAGTTCGCCGGTTCGCTCGCCGCCTTCGACGGTTTCAAGAAGGCTGCCACAACCAAGGGGCCGATCACGGTGCCTGATTTCAAGCTCTGAGACCCGGGCCCTCGATCGGCCGACCTGACGCAGCCTCGGCTGCGTCGCCGCCGACACCACCATGAAAAACCTTCTGCGCGCGCTCGACCGCGATGGTGAGCGCTGGGCGATGCTCGTCTTCTACACCTTCTGCTGCGTCGTCATCGTGCAGGAGGTGCTGCGCCGGTTCGTGCTTGAACTATTCGTCGGCGTGGGGCGAAGAAGCCGCACGCTATGCCTTCATCTACCTCGGCTGGATCGGCGCCGCCTACGCGGTGCGCGAGCGCGCGCACATCCGCTTCGACATCGTGCTGCAGCGCATGGGGCCGCGCGGCAAGGCGGTGGTCTATCTGATCGCCGAGAGCGGCCACCGTCGTCTTTGCCTGCATCGCGCTTGTACTGGAGCCTGCACACGATCCGCCAGCTGCTGCAGTTCGGCGGCATGGCCCCGGTGCTGCAGGTCAACAAGGCCTGGTTCGAGGCGGCGGTGCCGATCGCCTTCGTCGCTGGTGATCTTCCGCAGCCTGCAGAGCATGGTGCGCGATTCGCCGATCTGCGCGCCGGCCGCGAGCCTTTCGCGGGCAAGGCGATGTTCGAGGAATGACCCCGATGACAACCGTTGCCCCAGTCGACGCCCGCTGGGGGCCGCATCGATGAATCCGTCGTCCTGTCCGTCTTCGGCCTGATCGCGCTGCTGCTGATCGGCGTTCCGTTCTGGATCTCGATGGGTCTGGGCACGGTGGCGATGCTGGTCAGCACGCAGGCGCTGCCGCTGACGCTGGTCGGCGAGGCGCTTGTTCGAAGGCGTCGACTCGTTCACGCTGATCGCGATCCCGCTGTTCGTGCTGACCGGCGATGCGATGGTTCGCACCGGCTTGGGCGAGAAGCTGCTCAATTTCGCCGAAGCCAGCTTCGGCTCATGGCGCTCGGGTTTCGGCACCTCGACGGTGATGGGCTGCGGCCTGTTCGCCTGCATCTCGGGATCGGACGCGGCCGACGCAGCGGCGGTCGGCCGGCTGACGATGGACCGGCTGGTCGAGCGCGGCTATCCCAAGCCCTACGCCTGCGCGCTGGTCGCCTCAGGCGCCTGCACCGGCATCCTGATCCCGCCGTCGATCGCCTACATCATCATCGGACTGGTGCTGGGCGTATCGAGTTCGACGCTGTTCCTCGCCGCCTTCGTCCCCGGCGTGCTGGTGCTGCTGTCGGTGATGGCAACCAACGCGGTGCTGAACCGCATCCACGGCTACGAACAGGCGCAGGCCGCCTTCGATTTCAAGCGCTGGCTGCGCCGCGCTTGTGGGATGCCCGCTTCGCGCTGGCGATCCCGGTGATCATCCTCGGCGGCATCTATTCGGGCATCTTCACACCCACCGAATCGGCCGCCATCGCGGTCTCGGTCGCAGTCGGAACGGGCCTGTTGCAGAAGCGTCTGCACCTGTCCGACTGGCCGGCCATGCTGGGCACATCGGCCCGCGTATGTGGCGTGGTGCTGCCGATCATCGCGGTGGCGCTTGCTGTTTTCTCAGGCGCTGACGGTGCTCAACGTGCCGCAGGCTTTCGTCGCGTGGGTGATGGGCTTCGGCACCGGTCCGGTGTCGGTCGTGTTGCTGCTGCTGGCGGTCTTCGTGGTGGCGGGCATGTTCATGGAAACCAGCCCGAACATCCTGATCCTGGGGCCGTTGCTGTGGCCGCTGGCGCAAGGAAGTCGGCATGAATCAGATTCATTTCTGCGTGTTCATGATCACCACCCTGGGCATGGGTTTCATCACCCCGCCGTTCGGACTGAACCTGTTCGTGATGTCGGGCCTGACCCGCGTGCCGGTGGCGTCGATCGCGGCACGCGCCGCGCCGTTCGCGCTGGTCATGCTCGCAGTCTCGGCGCTGATCGGTTTCGTGCCCGCCATCTCGTTGTTTGCCGTAGGCCGATAGGCTGCAACAAAAGGAATTGTCATGCCCATCCACTTACCTGAAGAAAGCCGCTCGCACGCCGGAGACTGAAACAGCGGCGGCGCAGAATGGTCGTCAACGAGATGCTGGCCACCATCGAGTCCGATGGCGAGCAGGCGGTGCGCGACTACGCCGCGCAAGCTCGACAAATGGGACGGCGATATCGTGATGTCCGATGGCCAGATTGCAGCCGCCGTTGCCGACGTGCCGGCCCAGGTGCGCGCCGACATCGATTTCGCGGTGCGCCAGGTGCGCGATTTCGCGCTGGCGCAGAAGGCATCGATCACCGATGTCTCGGTGCCGCTGCACGCCGGCGTGACCGCAGGGCAGAAGGTGCTGCCGGTCAATGTGGTCGGCTGTTATGCGCCGGCCGGGCGCTATGCCCACATCGCGTCGGCCTACATGACGGTCACCACCGCCAAGGCGGCGGGCGTCAAGACAGTGATCGCCTGCTCGTCGCCGTTTCGCGGTGGCTGGCATGCATCCCTATGTGCTCTACGCCTTCAAGGCCGCCGGCGCCGACGTCATCATGACGCTGGGCGGCGTGCAGGCGATTGCGACGATGGCCTACGGGCTGTTTACCGGCAAGCCGGCCGACGTGGTGGTCGGGCCCGGCAACAAGTTCGTCGCCGAGGCCAAGCGCAGCTGTTCGGCAAGGTCGGCATCGATGTGTTCGCCGGGCCGTCCGAGGTTGCGGTGATTGCCGACGCCAGCGCCGATCCGGCGATCGTCGCGATCGACCTGGTCGGCCAGGCCGAACACGGCCATGAGTCACCCGCCTGGCTGTTCACCGACTCCAAGGAGCTGGCCGAAGACGTGATGAAGCCGCATCCCCGCGCTGATCGATGCGCTGCCGCCGACCGCACGCGACGCCGCCGGCGCTGCCTGGCGCGACTATGGCGAGGTGATCGTCTGCGACAGCCGAGAAGAAGTGGCCGAGGTCTCCGACCGTTACGCCGCTGAACACCTCGAGGTGCACGCGGCCGATCTCGACTGGTGGCTCGGCCGGCTGACCAACTACGGCTCGCTGTTCCTCGGCGAGGAAACCACCGTGGCCTACGGCGACAAGGCCAGCGGCCCGAACCACGTGCTGCCGACCAAGGGCGCGGCGCGCTATTCGGGTGGCCTGTCGGTCCACAAGTTCATGAAGACGCTGACCTGGCAGCGCATGACGCGCGAAGCGGCACGCGACATCGGCGAGGTGACGGCGCGCATCTCGCGGCTCGAAGGCATGGAAGGCCATGCGCTGCACCGCCGATGATCCGGCTGGCCAAATACTTTCCGAACCAGAAGTTCGACCTCGGCGAGCGCGGTGAAGGTCTGATCCGATGCCGGCACTCGACAACTGGTTCTCGCTCGCCGGCAAACGTGCCGTCGTCACCGGCGGCAACGCCGGCATCGGCGAGGCGATGGCGCTGTGCGCTCGGCCTGGCTGGCGCGTCGGTGCTGCTGGTCGCGCGGCGCGCCGATGCGCTCGACGCGGCGGCCGCCCGGCTGCGCACGCGACCGGATCGGCTGCGACACGCTGACGGCCGACCTGGCCGATACCGAGGCCTTGCCGGACGACCGGTGCCCGCATCCTGGCCGCCGCCGGATCGCCCGACATCCTGGTCAACGCCGCCGGCGTCAACCTGCGCCAGCCTTTCGACCAGGTCACGCCGAAAGACTGGAATGCACAGATCGCGCTGCACCTGGGCGCACCGTTCTTCCTGACTCAGGCACTGGCGCCTGCGATGGCCGACAAGGGCTACGGTCGCATCATCAACATCGCGTCTCTGCAATCGAGCCGCGCCTTCCCGAACAGCGCGCCATACGGCGCCGGCAAAGGCGGCGTGGTGCAGCTGACGCGCGCGATTGCGCAGGCGTGGTCGGCCCAGGGCGTCAATTGCAATGCGATCGGCCCGGGCTTTTTTCCCACCGATCTGACCGCGGCGGTGTTTGCCGACGCTTCGCTGGCAGCCCAACATGCCGCGCGCACGGCCATCGGTCGAAACGGCCGCCTCGAAGACCTGCACGGCGTCACGGTGTTCCTGGCCAGTGCCGCCAGCGCCTACATCACCGGCCAGACGCTGATGGTCGACGGCGGCTACACCGCATGTTGATTGGCCCACCCCCGTTGCGGCTTCGCCGCTCCCCCTCAAGGGGGCCGAGCCCGGACAGGACAGGTCCGGTGGACCTGTCCTGCCTGGCGAGGAGCCGGACCCCGTGTCCGGCGCGGCCTGCCAGAGGCGACACCAGCGGACCGGCCGAGCCGGATCCGCGGTGTCTGCTGGATCGGCACGATCCGCGCAGTTCGCACTGAGCGTGGACGGGTCCTTCCGAACACGCCGAAGCGGCCAGGCAAACCATTGAACCTCAGGAGGTTTCGAGATGAAGGCACTGGTCTATACGCAGCCCAATGAAGTGCAGCTGCTGGAGCGCGACGCGCCGACTGCGGCCAGCGGCGAGGTGGTGGTGCAGATCGATGCAGTGGGCATCTGCGGCTCCGACCTGCACGCCTACCACGGGCACGACCCGCGCCGCAAACCCGGGCTGGTGCTGGGCCACGAATTTGCCGGCACCGTGATCGACAGCGCCGACACGGCCTGGGCAGTCGGCCAACGCGTCACCGGCAACCCGCTGATCACCTGCGGGCACTGCGCCTACTGCATCCAGGGCCGCGACAACCTGTGCTCGAATCGCACGATGGTCGGCATGACGCGGCCCGGAGCGTTCGCCGAGCGCATGAGCATTCCCGGCCAGTGCCTGATCGGCGTTCCCGATTCGCTGGGTGCGGTAGCCGCGGCACTGACCGAGCCGGCCGCCACGGCCTTGCACGCCATCGATCTGGCCACCCGCGTGATGGCCCGGCCATTGGCCGAAGGTCGGGTGTTGGTGCTCGGCGGAGGCGCGATCGGCATGCTCGCTGCGCTGTTGCTGCGCCAGCGCGGTGTCGATCAATTGGAAGTGGCTGAAACCAATGCGCTGCGCCGCGAATCGCTGGCTCGCCATGCGCGCTGCACCACCTTCGATCCGCGCGAACGCAGCGCAACCGAAAACCACTTCGAACTGATTGTCGATGCCGTGGGCAGCGCCGCCACCCGCAACGCGGCATTGACCGCGGTGCGGCCCGGTGGCGTGGTGATGCACATCGGCCTGCAGGACTGGGCCAGCGAGATCGACATGCGCAAGCTGACGCTGGCCGAGATCACGCTGCTCGGCACCTACACCTACAGCATGGCTGATCTGCAGGCCACGGTGGCGGCGCTCGACCGCGGCGTCTTCGGCGATCTGTCATGGGTCGAGCGGCGGCCGCTGGCGGACGGCGCGCAGGCCTTCGACGATCTGCATCACGGGCGGCTGGCGACCGCCAAGGTGGTGTTGGAGCCGGTGGCTCTTTCTTAGGAGCGACGACGGAGCAGCGCAGGAGCGCAGCCGCGCTCGCTTTCAAGCCTCCACCGGCTCCGAGATCCGTTGCCGCAGATGCGCCAGCGCCTCCTCGACCTGATCGATCAGCACCAGACACAGATCGCCAGGCCGCAGCCTTTGCAAAGCAATATCGATCGCCAGAAATTCGCCGCGTATCTCCTCGACATGGCTGGTCCGCGAAGCGCCCTTCAACCCATCGCGCAACAGGCTCATCACCTCGCCATCGGCACGGCCGCGCTGCGCGGCATCCTGGTACAGCAGCACCTCGTCGAATGCGGCGCCCAGAATTGCGGTCTGCTCACGGATGTCTTCGTCGCGCCGATCACCGGCGCCGCTGATCACCACCGAGCGGCGTTGCCCGTGCGCAGACGGCATCGCCTCGACCGCAGATACCAGCGCCCGCATCGCGTCCGGGTTGTGGCCATAGTCGGCAATCACGGTGGCGCCGCGGCAATCCATCACGTTGAATCGGCCCGGCGCATTGTCGGCATCGTTGACAAAGCTCGCCAGCCCGCTGCGGATCACCGGCCATCCCAGGCCGACCGCCCACGCCGCGCCGACCGCGGCCATTGCATTGTCGATCTGGAAGCCGATGCTGCCGCCGCGGGTCAGCGCGATGTCGCGCAGCGGCAGACGCTCGCGCCAGGCGCCTTCGGCGGCGACGATGTCGTCGCCTTCGACAAACAACGCCCGCTTGCCTTGCGCGCGGTGGGTCGCCATCACCGGATGCAGGCGATCGGCGGCAAAAAAGATCACGTCGCCCGGACAACTGCTCGCCATCGCGGCGACGATCGGATCGGTGGCATTCAGTACCGCAAAGCCGCTTGTCGGCGACGTTCTGGACGATCACCCGTTTCAGCACCGCCAGGTCTTCGACCGTCGTGATGTAGTTCAGCCCCAGGTGATCGCCGGCGCCGATATTGGTGACAACGGCCACCTGGCAGCGGTCGTAACCGAGGCCTTCGCGCAGGATGCCGCCGCGCGCCGTTTCGAACACCGCCGCATCGACATCCGGATGCAGCAACACGTTGCGCGCGCTTTTCGGCCCGCTGCAATCGCCGCTGTCGATCTGCCGACCTTCGACGTAAACGCCATCGGTATTGGTCATTCCGACGCGCAGGCCTTCGCTGGTCAGCAAATGGGCGATCAGCCGCGCGGTGGTCGTCTTGCCGTTGGTGCCGGTCACCGCCACCACCGGAATTCGACCATCGTCGCCTTGCGCAAACAGATCGGCAACGATCGCCTCGCCGACTGCGCGGCCCTTGCCGAACGACGGCGTCAGGTGCATTCGCAGATCCCGGCGCGGCGTTGACTTCGACGATGCCGCCGTGCCTGCTCCTCGAGCGGACGCAGCACCGATTCACAAACGATGTCGACGCCGCAGATGTGCAGGCCGATCATCTCGGCGGCAGCCACCGCGCGGGCGGCCAGCTCGGGGTGAACATCGTCGGTGACGTCGGTCGCGCTGCCGCCGGTGCTCAGATTGGCGTTGTTGCGCAGGATCACGCGGCGCCCCTTGTCGGGCATCGAATCGGGCGTCAGGCCCTGCACCGCCAGCCGTGCCACCGCAATCTCGTCGAGACTGGATTTTCGTCAGCGAGGTGGCATGGCCTTCGCCGCGTCGCGGGTCGGCGTTGACCAGGTCGATCAATCCTCGCACCGAGCAGACGCCGTCGCCGATCACCTGCGGCGGGTCGCGCCGCGCCGCCGCCACCATCTGCTGGCCGACGACCAGCAAGCGGTAGTCGTTGCCGGGCAAGAATTTCTCGACCATCACCTGGCCGTGTTCGGCGGCCGCACGGAAGGCGATATCCAGATGCTCGCGGCCGACGATGTTGACGGTGACGCCCTGCCCCTGGCGCCCATCCTGTGGTTTGACAACCACCGGCAGGCCGATCTCGACGGCGACCTGCCAGGCTTCGTCCGGCGTATCGACCGGGCGGCCGACCGGCACCGGCACGCCAGCCACGTGCAGCAGCTTCTTGGTCAGGTCCTTGTCCTGCGCAATCGATTCGGAAACGGCGCTGGTCGAATCGATTTCGGCGGCCTGAATTCGCCGTTGCCGGGCACCCCAGCCAAACTGCACCATGCTGCCTTCGGTCAGCCGCCGCCACGGAATGCCACGCGCCTCGGCGGCTTCGACGATCGAGCCGGTGCTCGGGCCGAGTCGCTGGTCTTCATCGATCTCGCGCAGTTGTGCAATCGCCGCGTCGGCATCGAAACTCTGGTCGTCGCGTGCTGCAACAACCAGTTCGCAAGCCAACTTCAGCGCTTGCCGGCCGACCGCCTCTTCGCTGTATTCGACGATCACCTGGTAGATGCCGCGGTCGACGGTTGCCGAGGTTCGGCTGAAGGTTACCGGGCAACCGGCCTGCGCCTGCAATGCCAGCGCTGCCGCCTCAACCACCTGGGCCAGGCTGGTCGAGCCGGTGAAGCCACCCGGCCGCAACGCGCCGACCGCCGGAAACAAGGCCCGCAAGCGGGCTTCGAAGCCGGCGATGTCGGCGATCGAGATTTCGTCTTCAGCACATGCAACGACCGCTTCGATCGCCGTGTGCCGGCTCCACAGATTGGGACCGCGCAGCGCGCGAATGCGGGAAACTTCCATCAACGGGTCTCGAAGGTGCGCTGGCGATTCAGCTTGCGCGAGTCGGCAGACGCGATGCGGCTGCCGCCTTCGCGGCGTGAGGCAAGGCAACCGGTGCCGGCTCGGAGGGATCGGCGTCGAAAGTCTCGATGCCGGCAGTGATCAGATCGGGCGAAATGCCCAGCGCCCACGCCGCAGCGGCAGCCGCTGCAATCACCTCGTCAGTCAGCGACCCGGCGCGGTTGGCGCGGCGAAACATCGCACGGTCGGCCAACAGCAACTCTTGCGCGCCATTGGCCAGCACGACTCGACCGGCACGCAACAACACGGCACGGCCGCCAGCGGCACGGTGCGCCGCAATGTGCTCGGCAGCACCCGCAGCGCCATCGGCGGCGTAGAAGATCACCTCGCCATCACACAGCGACGCCATTTCCGCTACCCGAGGATCGCCCGCATTCAGCACCGCCACGCCGTCGCCGAGCACCACATCGACCTGGGTGCGCAGTACGCGGTGCAGCGGGCCGTCGTCATGAATATCATGCCGCAGCAACGCCATGGCGCTCGATGGATCCATCTCGCAATCGGTGACGATGCCGACCTGGCAGCGATCGTAGGCGAGGCCGCTGTCGAGGATGGCGCGGGCGTCGTTCTCGATCACCGCCGCTTCGACATTGCGGTTCATCAACAAGCGATGGGCTGGCTCGAAACGGGCGCAATCTCCGGAATCGACTCGCCGATGGTCGAGAAACAAGCCATCCCTGCAGGCCAGTCCGACATGGCGGCCGCTCAGCCTCAGCAGCCAGGCGATCAGGCGGGCAATGCGTGCGCTGTCGCGCGAGCCGGCAATCCCGATCACCGGGATGCGCCCTGATTCGTGGTCGTCGAACAGATGGTCGACGATGGCACGGCCGACCGGGCGCGGCGAGCCTTGCGCCGGCTTCAGGTGCATCAGCAGCCCGGGGCCGGCATTGACTTCGACGATGCCGCCGCCCTGCTCGGCCAACGGCTTGCCGATATCGGTGGCCACGACATCGACGCCGGCGATGTCGAGACCGACAACCCGTGCCGCCAGGCAAACCGCATGCGCCACCTCGGGATGGACCTCATCGGTGCAGTCGACAGCCACGTTGCCGTTGCGCTGGATCAGCACCCGCCGACCTTGCGCCGGAACCGCCGCGGTTGTCAGGCCCTGCCGTTGCAGATCGAGCTTCACCACACCGTCGACGTTGTCGCCGTCGATCGAGATCAGGCCGAGCGGAAAGTCTTCGGTCGGGCCGCGGCGCGGGTCGCTGTTGATCTGCGAATGCACCAGCTCGGCGACATTCGACCGGCCATCGCCGATAACCCACGCGGCATCACCGCGCGCGGCCGCGACCACCTCGCCGCCAACCACCAGCAAGCGATGCTCGTGCCCCTGCAGATGGCGTTCGACAATCACTTCGCTGCCGTGCCGGGCGGCCACCACAAAGGCCGCGGCAATGTCGTCGCGGGTCGACAGATCGAGGGTAACCCCGCGGCCGTGATTGGCGTCCGACGGCTTGACCACCACCGGCAGGCCGATCTCCTGCGCAGCCTCCCAGGCTGCCTCGGCGCTGTCGACGATCTCACCTTCGGGAACCGGTACACCACAGGCTTTCAGCAAGCGCTTGGTCAGGTCCTTGTCGCCGGCGATGCCTTCGGCGATGGCGCTGGTGCGGTCGGTCTCGGCGGTCCAGATGCGGCGCTGGCGGGCGCCGTGGCCGAGCTGAACGAGGTTGCCTTCGTTGAGCCTGATATGCGGGATTCGGCGGTCGGTCGCGGCAGCAACGATGCATGCGGTGCTCGGGCCGAGATAACAATCCTCGATGCGTTCACGCAGTTGCTCGACCGCCGCCGGCAGATCGCAGACCTCGTCATTGATCACCGACATCAACAGGCGATGTCCGAGCGACAGCGCCTCACGGCCGACTTTTTCGTCACGGGCCCTGAAGACCATCCGGTAGACACCGCGCCGGGAGGTGCTGCGGGTCTGGCCGAAACCGGTCGGCATGCCGGCCAGATTGAGCAGCTCGATCACCACATGCTCGAGAATGTGGCCGGCCCAGGTCCCTTCGTTGAGCCGCTGCAGAAAGCCGCCGACCTCGCCGACGCCACAGTGGTGCTCGGCCAGCGCCGGCAGCAGTGCGACCAGCCGCTCGGTAAAACCCGGCAGCAGATTGGATGGAAAGTCTTCCAGTTCGCCGAGATCGAGCCAGACCTCGAGCGCCGGGCGGTAGGTCCAGAAATTGGGCCCGCGCAGATAGGTCACGCGAAGCAGCTGGATATCGTCCTTCTTGCTCATCGTCCTCGATGCTGACGGGCCAGCGCGTTTGGCTGGCAAGACCCGATTGTGCCCCCGTGACGGGCGTGCAGAATGGAAGGGCAAATACCGAGGTTGCGAGACCGGACGCAAGGTGCCCGCACAGCTTCGGCGAGAATCCGCGACCCTCATGGCTTGTGGCCTCCGCGCGGCCGGCCGTCGAGAATCGCAGTAGTTCCCTCATGCCCAGTCTTCATCACGTCGAATCCTCTGACCTGCCCGCAGGCGCCACCATGGCGCTCCTGCACGATCGGCTGGCGACTGATGAGAACGTGCTGGCCAAGCTGCGCGTTGACCTCGATTTCGAGGGTCGCTTTGCCTGGAGCGATGTCGTTCTGACCAATCAGCGCCTGCTGGCCTGGGAGCCCGGACACAACGATTGGTCCGACTGGCCACTGCGTAACGATCTGCAACTTCGGCATACCGATCATGCCGGCGTGGCCACGCTGGATCTGCACGATGCGTCGCAGCGCCTGGCGCGCTGGCGCTTCACACTGGCCCAGAATGTCCAGGCACTGCGCTTGGTGGCCACATTTGCTGCACTGCAAAAAAGTCGTCTCGCAGGACCAGCCGGCTACCGTCGACGACAGTGGCTTGTGCCCGACCTGCCATGCACCGCTGCCGCCCGACAGCGACGAATGCCCCCAGTGCAATCGCGAGTCGAACAACCCACCATCGACCTGGGTGCTGCTTCGACTGGGCCGCTTCGCGCGCCCATACCGCGGCCAGTTGGCCGCCGGCTTTGCGCTGACTCTGGCGTCGACGGCGGCCACGCTGGTGCCGCCCTATCTCACCATTCCGCTGATGGATGATGTGCTGATCCCGTTCCAGAACGGTCAGCAGATCGATCCGATGAAGGTCGCCTGGCTGCTCGCTGGTCTGCTTGCGGCCGCACTGGCCGCCTGGGGGCTCGGCTGGGCGCGCACCTATCTGCTGGCGCTGGTGTCCGAGCGCATCGGCGCCGATCTGCGCACCGCCACGTTCGACCATCTGCTGCAGTTGTCGCTCGACTATTTCGGTGGCAAACGAACCGGTGACCTGATGGCGCGGATCGGCTCGGAGACCGACCGCATCTGTGTCTTCCTGTCGCTGCATGCGCTCGATTTCGCAACCGATGTGTTGATGATCGGCATGACTGCGGCGATCCTGCTGGCGATCAACCCCTGGCTGGCCGCCGTCACGCTGCTGCCGCTGCCGTTCATTGCCTGGATGATCCACGTCGTTCGCGACAAGCTGCGCACCGGATTCGAGAAGATCGACCGGGTCTGGTCGGAAGTCACCAATGTGCTGGCCGACACCATCCCCGGCATCCGCGTCGTCAAGGCATTCGCGCAGGAAAAGCGCGAGGCGCAGCGCTTTCGCGAAGCCAATCGGCACAACCTGCTGGTCAACGACAAGCTCAATTCGATCTGGAGCCTGTTCACGCCGACGGTCTCGCTGCTGACCGAGATCGGCCTGCTGGTGGTCTGGGCGTTCGGCATCTGGCTGGTTGCACGCAACCAGATCACGGTCGGCGTGCTGACCGCCTTCGTCGCCTATATCGGCCGCTTCTACACGCGGCTCGATTCGATGAGCCGCATTGTCTCGGTGACACAGAAGGCGGCTTCCGGCGCCAAACGCATCTTCGACATCCTCGACCATGTGTCGAATGTTCCCGAGCCGGCCAGGCCGCTGCCATTGACCGCGATGCGGGGTCACATCGAGTTGCGGCGCGTCGGTTTCCGCTACGGCGCGCGTTCGGTGATCCGTGATCTGAACCTGGACATCCGGCCCGGCGAAATGATCGGCCTGGTCGGCCACAGCGGCTCGGGCAAAAGCACGCTGGTCAATCTGATCTGCCGCTTCTACGATGTCAGCGAGGGCGGCATCCATGTCGACGGCCACGATCTGCGCCAATACGGGGTGGCCGACTTCCGGCGCCACATCGGCCTGGTGCTGCAGGAGCCGTTTCTGTTTTTCGGCACCATCGCCGAGAACATCGCCTATGGCCGCCCGGATGCGACCCGTGACGAGATCGTCGCCGCCGCACGCGCCGCACACGCACACGAGTTCATCCTGCGTTTGCCGCTCGCCTACGATTCGCTGGTCGGCGAGCGCGGCCAGGGCCTGTCGGGCGGCGAGCGGCAACGCATCAGCATCGCCCGCGCGCTGCTGATCGACCCTCGTATCCTGATCCTCGACGAAGCCACCTCGTCGGTCGATACCGAAACCGAAAAGGAAATCCAGAAGGCGCTCGACAACCTGGTGCAAGGCCGCACCACCATTGCGATTGCCCACCGCCTGTCGACATTGCGCCGCGCCGACCGGCTGGTGGTGATGGACCGCGGCCAGATCGTCGAGGTCGGCTCGCACGACGAGCTGATCGAGCGCGAAGGCGCCTACTGGCGACTCTACGAAGCGCAGGCACGCCAGGTCGATACCGAAGCCGATGATGGCGAGCGGCGCAACAGCCTGATCAACGAAGCCGAGCTGAGCAGCGCGGCCAGCCCCGCCAAATCGTGAACGAACCCATTCCTGCCAACTCCACCGACGACTTGCAGCGTGACCAGTTCGGCCGCTTGATGCTGGTGACGGGGCCCGCAGGCGAAGCCGAAGAGGTGTTCGCGGTGCGTGCGTTCCCTCTGACCGCGCCCGGCGAAGGGGTTTCGCTGGTTGGCAGCGACGGTCACGAGCGTTGCTGGATTGCCCGGCTGTCGGAAGTGCCTGCGGCTCAGCGCGAGCTGATCGATCAGGCGCTGGCCGACGCCGAGTTCATGCCGAAAATTCGGCAGATCCGCAGCGTGTCGACGTTCTCGACGCCGAGCACCTGGGCCATCGACACCGATCGCGGCGCCACCGAACTGGTGCTCAAGGGTGAAGAAGATATTCGCCGATTGCCCGGCGGCGCGCTGCTGATTGCCGACGCCCAGGGCCTGCAATTCGCTGTCGACGATCCGCAGGCGCTCGACCGCCATTCGAGAAAGCTGCTCGAGCGGTTTCTCTGATCGCTGGCCGCTCGTGGGGGCTGCCGCATGGGAACACGGAAGCTGCGCGTTTCGAGCACCGCGTGTGATAGTCGTTGACAGATTTTTCGCCGTCTGTCGAAATGTTGCCTGCTCGATCGTCGTCCAGGTTGTCGGACCTGCAATCGAGCCGCCGGGCAAGCCGCGCCGCAGAGGACCCTGGTCAACCTTCGAGGACAGTCAACATGAGCCGCAACAACGACTTGCCGAGCACGCGCCTGAAAACCGGCGCAGCGCGGCGCGCCGCTGCATCGTCACCGACACGTCTGGTGCTGATGGTTGCCACCCGCAAAGGCGCGTGGCTGTTCCACAGCGACAACAAGCGCAAAACCTGGAAGGTCGACGGCCCCCATTTTCTCGGCCACACCATCAGCCACCTCAAGCTCGACCCACGTGATGGGCACACGCTGTTGGCTGCCGCCAAGACCGGCCACCTCGGCCCGACGGTATTCCGCTCGACCAACCTCGGCCGCAGCTGGAACGAGGCGGTGCAGCCGCCGGCCTTTGCCAAGCCCGTCAACGAGTTGCCCGGCCGCGCCGTCGACCACACCTTCTGGCTGACGCCGGGGCATGCAGACGAAGCCGGCAGCTGGTATGCCGGCACCTCGCCGCAAGGACTGTTTCGCAGCGACGATGGCGGCGTCACCTGGACGCCGCTGCCGGCCGTCAACGACGATCCGCAGTTTCGCGAATGGATGGGCACCGTGCAGGATGGCACGCCGGACGGTCCCAAACTGCATTCGATCATCGTCGACCCGCGCGACGCCAACGCATCTGATCTTCGCGATGTCGGGCGGCGGCGTGCACGAATCGTTCGACGCCGGGCGCAGTTGGGCGACGCTTGATCAAGGGCATGGAGGTGGTCGGCGGGTTCGATCCGAACATGGTGACCTTCCACGACCCGCACTGTGTGCGTCAGTGCCCGAGCAATCCGGACCGGCTTTATCAGCAGAACCACTGCGGCATCTACCGGCTCGACCGACCCGGCGACGATCGCTGGCAACGCATCGGCAGCAACATGCCCGGACACGTCGGCGACATCGGCTTCCCGATGGTCGTTCATCCGCGCGATGCCGACATCGCCTGGGTGTTTCCGATGGACGGCAACGATGTCTGGCCGCGCACCAGCCCAGCTGGCCAGCCGGCCGCCTATGTCACGCGCAGATGCCGGCCAGACGCTGGCAGCGGCTCGACAAAGGTCTGCCGCAGACCCAGGCCTGGTGGACCGTCAAACGCCAGGCCATGACGGCCGATGCACAGAAGAAGCCGGCGTTGTACCTGGGCACCACCAGCGGCGAGTTGTGGGTCGGCCATGACGAAGGCGAGAGCTGGTCGAATATCGCCCGCCACCTGCCCGAGATCTACGCGGTCGAAGTGGCCGAAATCGCCTGAACTGGATCGCCGCGATGCAGGTCATGATTCCGGGCGCGCTGCGCTCGTATACACACACCGCCGAAGTCGCAGCGAACGGTGACACGCTGTTGGACATGTTTGCCCATCTCGATCGCCGTTACCCCGGGTTGCGTTTTCGGGTGGTCGACGAGCAAGCCCGCCTGCGACCCAACATGCGCATCTTCGTCAATGGGCAAGGCGTTCGCGACCTGGCACACGCCGTGCTGCCAGCCGATCATGTGGCAATCGTGCTGGCGCTGAGCGGCGGCTGAGCTGTGGTGGTTATCACGTAGGACGGGGTCGACGCGAAATTGCGTCGCACGCTGCTTCTATCGACGCTTCATCGAGCTTAATGTCTGCGCACGGGTCGTCATTTCCGATCCACGCAAGGAGATTCGCATGAATACGCCGCTCAAGACCGCCATCGCACTTGCCACCCTCGTGGTCGCCGCTCAGGCTTCGGCACAAGTCACCTTTTATGAGGGCGAACAATTCAGTGGTCGCACTTTCACTGCCGATCAGGAGGTGCGCAACTTCAAGCGATTTGGCTTCAATGACGCAGCTTCATCTGCGGTGGTGCAGAACGGCCGCTGGGAAGTCTGTGATCAGACCCGCTTCGAAGGAAAGTGCATGGTGTTGCGCCCGGGAAGCTATCCGTCGCTGCGCGCGATGGGCTTGAACAACCGCATCAGTTCGGTTCAGGAAATCTCCCGCGATGCACGCATCGCCGACAACCGTTATGCCCCCGTCGTGAAGCCGCCGGTCGTCGCCAATGTCAGCGCAGTCTTTTATGAACACGACAATTTCCGTGGCGCCACCTTCACTGCAGCCGACAACGTCGGCGACTTCAGGCGCGCCGGGTTCAACGACGCGGCGTCGTCGGTAATCGTCAACAACGGCCCCGTCGAGGTCTGCAGCGACGAGGGCTTCCGAGGAAAGTGCGTGACCTTGCCGCCCGGTCGGTATGCATCGCTGGGATCAATGGGATTGAACGACCGCATTTCGTCGGTCCGAGGTCTCGATCGAGTCGTTGACAACCGCCGTCCTGCACCCAATGTGGCCAGCAGCGTGACGTTTTATGAACGGGAAGGCTTCAGCGGACGTTCGTTTGTTGCTGAAAGAGACGTTGCAAACTTTCAGCGCTTCGGCTTTAACGATCTGGCTTCCTCTGCCGTGGTCTCAGGCGCGCCATGGGAGCTTTGCCCGCAAAACGGTTTTGCCGGCCGTTGCGTGGTGTTGACGCCTGGCGAGTATCCGACCTTGCGTTCAATGGGACTCAACAATCGGGTCAGTTCAGTGCGCCGCGGAGACAGCGCCTTGGCGTCGGCGCCACCGGCTGCACCGTCATCCATCACGTTTTTCCAGGATCCGTACTTCAATGGTGCGTCTGCAACCTCGCAACGCGGCTTTGAAGACTTCCGCACCGTCGGCCTGCGGGGCGCGGCGCAATCGGTCGAGGTGGTCGGCGGTTCGTGGGAGGTTTGCCCTGATCGCCAGTTTTCCGGACAGTGCATGTTGCTGCGACCGGGCCGCTACCCGACGCTGGCGTCGATGGGCCTGAACGAACGGATCGAGTCGGCCCGGGCCAGTACGGTGGCGATCTCGTCAGAGCAGCCGCGAGGCGGGCGGGCAGACAACATCCGCTTCTTCGAGGCCCCGGTCACTTCGGTGCGTGCTGTCGTCGGCACGCCCGAACAACGCTGCTGGATCGATCAGGAACAGGCGAAAAGCAGTGCCAACGTGCCAGCCGCGATTGCCGGGGCGCTGCTCGGCGGCATTCTGGGCCACCAGGTGGGTGGCGGAACCGGCAAGGACGTGGCGACCATCGGCGGCGTCGTTGCTGGCGCGGCCATCGGATCGCGAATCGGTACGGGTGGCGGCGACACACGGGATGTTCGCCGTTGCGAGAATATTCCGGCTCAGGCGAACGCGGAATACTGGGATGTCACCTACAGCTTCCGCGGCCGGGAGTATCGGGCCCAGATGAATGCGGCTCCGGGACGCACGGTCACCGTCAACGAATCCGGCGAGCTGCAAAGCTGAGTCGGCAAGCCGACGGTGTGGCGATCGCTGGGTCGCCCCGTCAGACCTTGTCGATGTCGACGCCTCGCGTCTCCGGGACGAACAACATCCCGAAGACAAAGGTGGCAGCGGCGACGATGACCGGGTACCACAGTCCCTGGTAGATGTCGCCACTTTGCGCCACCATGCCGAACGCGACGGCGGGCAGCAAGCCGCCAAACCACCCATTGCCCAAGTGGTAGGGCAGGCTGACCGATGTATACCGGATGCGGGTTGGAAAAAGCTCGACCAACATCGCGGCGATCGGCCCGTAGACCATGGTCACGCAGATCACCAGCAGACTCAGTATGGTGACCACCGCGAATCCATTGAGCTTTTCGGGATCGGCCCGTATCGGGTAGCCGGCCCGCAAAGCGGCTTCGCCAATTCCGGTCTTGAATTCGGCGATTGCCGCCCGACTGACGGGCTCGAAAACCAGCCGATCACCGACGGCACGCTGTTCAGGCGCCATGATGACCACGCTGCCGAACTGCACGGTGGCGGGCGTGCCGGTCGCGCCGGGTTGCACCGAATAGTTGATCCCCGCCTGGGCCAGTGTTCGCTTGGCGATATCACAAGAACTGCGGAAGTCGCTCTCACGCGAAACCGGACTGCCCTGAAAAGAACAGCTGTCGATGTCGACCTTGATCGAGACCGGCACGGCTTCCAGCGCCCGCGCCAGGTCCGGGTTGGCGGCTGCCGTCAGCGCACCGAACAGCGGAAAATAGCCGATCGCCGCCAGCAGACAACCCGCCATGATGATCGGCTTGCGGCCGATGCGATCTGACAGCGCACCGAACAAGACAAAAAATGGCGAGCCGATCACCAGGGATGCAGCAACCAGGATGCCCGCCGTCGTTGCTTCGACCTTCAAGGCCTCGGTCAGAAAAAACAGCGCGTAGAACTGGCCCGTGTACCAGACGACGGCCTGGCCGGCGGTCAGGCCGAACAGCGCGATCAGCACCATGCGCAGATTTTTCCATTGCCCGAACGACTCGAGCACCGGCGATGATGAGGCGTTGCCTTCGTCCTTCATGCGCCGAAACACCGGCGACTCGTGCATCGACAAGCGGATCCAGACGCTGATGAGCGAGCAGAACGATCGAGCCGAGAAACGGCACCCGCCAGCCCCAGTCGGCAAAAGCGTCCTCGCCAAGCAGGGTACGGGTGCCGATGATGACAACCAGCGAGAGCAACAAGCCGAGCGTTGCCGTCGTCTGGATCCATGCGGTATAGGCACCGCGCCGGCCTGGCGGTGCATGTTCGGCGACGTAGATGGCGGCACCGCCGTATTCGCCGCCGAGCGCCAGGCCCTGCAGCAGCCGCAGGCCGATCAGCGTGACGGGTGCGGCCACGCCGATTGCATCCTGGTTCGGCAACAAGCCGACGATGAAAGTCGACAAGCCCATCACCAGGATGCTGACCAGAAACGTATATTTGCGCCCGATGATGTCGCCCAGGCGACCGAATATCAGCGCGCCGAACGGCCGCACGACAAAGCCGGCAGCAAATGCGAGCAACGCGAAGATGAAGCCTGAACCGGTATCGAGCCCGCTGAAGAACTGGCGCGCGATGATGGGCGCCATCGATCCATACAGATAGAAGTCGTACCACTCGAAGACTGTGCCGAGCGACGAGCCGAGAACCACCCTGCGTTGTTGCCGCGTGACGACATCACGTGGCAACGTTCGGCTGGCGCTGGCGGATGCCCTCGATCTGGTCTGCTGGTGCGACAAGCGCGGTCTCCGCTACGACAGGCAGCCACTGTGGCCTGTCGCGCTGACCGTTTTCTGACGCCGGACTGACACCGAACTGACAATATCGGTAGCAACCCGAAGTCGTGTTTTTCCAAGCGCAAGATCAACGGCCTGCGATCTGCATCAGGTGCAAACAGCGATCTCACGCGACACATCCGGCGTGATCGGCGAAACTGACCACCATGGCTGAAGGCACGTTTCCAACCGGTGATGCTCGAGTCAGCCTTGTCGAAGGGCTGCTCAATCATCACGTGTTCGGCCGCCTCGACGACGCCGCTCGCACCGAGTTGCTGCCGCACTTCGACGTCGAGACGGCGGCGGCCGGGCAGCTTGTTGCCACCGGCGAGCAGCTCGGCGAGCGCCTCGGTTGGATCATCGATGGCCGCGTTGCGCTGACCCGCAGCAGTGGACCGCCTGCGGTGGTGGTGCTTGGCCAGTCAGCCCTGTTCGGCGCCGGTGCCAGGCCGCGCAACGACAGAGCAGCCTGGTCGGCCAGCGCCGATGGCACCGCCACCATCGCCTGGCTTGCCGCGGAGCAAGTGGCGCAGCTCTGCCAGGCTCACCCGACGCTCGGCTTCTTTCTGGCTTCGCCATCGGTGCACGACCACGGCAATGATTCGACCCTGGCCGACCCGACCATCAGCCTGATGACGCGGCCGGTGCGCAGCCTGATCAAGCGCGAGCCGGTCACGCTGCCACCGACCGCCAGCATCCTGGACACGGCGACGCTGATGCGCGACCAACGTGTTTCGTCGGTGATGCTGATCGAGCAGGCTCATCTGTTCGGCCTGGTCACCGACCGCGACCTGCGCAACCGCGTGCTCGCCGCCGGCATCGATCCGCAGGCGCCGATGCTCGACGTGGCCACGCTGGCGCCGTTCACCATCGATGCCGGCCAGCCGGCATTCGAAGCCCTGCTGCTGATGGCGCGCCACAACATCCACCACCTGCCGGTACTCGATGGCCAACGGGTCGTCGGCATGATCACCGCAACCGATCTGACCGAGCAGCACAGCAGTTCGGCCGTCTACCTGGCCAGCGACATCCACAAGCAGTCGGCGATCGACGGTCTGGTCGGCGCCGCGACCAAGGTGCGCCCGCTGCAGCACAGCCTGGCAGCTGCCGGCGCCAGCGCACACAGCACCGGGCGCATCGTCACCACGATCACCGATGCGCTGACGATCCGCCTGCTGCAACTGGGCGAAGCCAGCTTCGGGCCGCCGCCGGTCGACTATGCGTGGGTCGCAGCCGGCTCACAGGCGCGCAGCGAACAAACCGCGAAGAGCGATCAGGACAACTGCCTGGTGCTCGACGACCGCTACGATGAAGCCAGCCACGGCAGCTACTTCAAGGCGCTGGCCGAATTCGTCAACGGCGGCCTGGACGCCTGCGGCTATATCTACTGCCCCGGCGAGATGATGGCGCAGACCGACGCCTGGCGGCAGCCCCAGCGCCGCTGGTTCGAGTACTTCAGGCAATGGACGGCCGAGCCCGAGCCGAAGGCATTGATGCTGACCTGCGTCTTCTTCGATCTGCGCACGATCCACGGCCACGAGTCATTGCTCGACGAATTGCGCCGCAAGGTATTGCGGCAGACACGCGGCAATCGTATTTTTTTGTCGTATCTGGTCGGCAATGCGCTGCTCCACCGGCCGCCGCTCAATATTTTCGGTGGCATTTCGACCGTCCGTGCGGGATCGGCGCGCGACGCCATCGATCTGAAACACAGTGGCATCGTGCCGATCGTCGATCTGGCACGAATCTACGCACTGGCCGGCGGCCACGAAGCGGTCAACACCCAAGATCGCCTGGCTGTCGCCGCGCAAGGCGGCGAGATCAGCGAACAGAGTGCCCGAGACCTGCGCGATGCGCTGGAGTTTCTGGCCACGCTGCGCATCCGGCATCAGGCGCGGCAAATGGAACAGGGCCTTGGCGCCGACAACATGCTGCTGCTGGCCGAGCTGAGCAATTTCGAGCGCAGCCAGTTGAAGGATGCGTTCGGCGTGGTGCAGTTGTTGCAGACGGTGCTGGCACAGCGTTACCGGTAGGCCGCGGCCCGTTCCCGTCACACGACGTGGACGGCCGACGTTGTTTGTGCATCCTTCGGCGGGCGGCGAAGCAACGGTCGTTGACCGACCGGTGACAAGCCCACAGAATCGGGCGACCTCACCCGAATGACCCACCCGATGCTCAGAACCTTGTTGTTTGCTTTCCCCCTGTTGATTGCGCCGCTGGCGCCCGCCCAAGCGCAGGGCTCGTTGAAGGTATTGACCACCGGCGCATTCAAGCAGGTGGTGCTCGAACTGATCCCGGGCTTCGAATCGCGCACCGGCACCAAGGTCGAATTGCTGAACGACACCGCGGGCGCGCTGGTCAAGCGAATCACGGCCGGCGAGACCTTCGACGTCGTTTTTCTGACCCCTGCCGGGCTGAATACGCTGGCCAGCCAGGGCAAGGTCAACCCCGCCAGCATCAAGCCAATTGCGAAAGTCGCGATCGGCATCGCCGTCAAGTCGGGCGCGCCGCATCCGGCGCTGGCCACCGTCGACGACTTCAAGGCTGCCGTGCTGGCCGCCAACAAGTTGGCCTACATCGACCCCGCCTCCGGCGGCTCCAGCGGCATTTATCTCGACGCGCTGTTCGGCCGCCTCGGCATCGCTGACGAGGTTCGCGCAAAAGCCGTCCTGGTGCCTGGCGGCTTGGTTGCCGAGCGCGTCGCCAATGGCCAGGCCGACCTGGCCATCCACCAGGTCAGCGAAATCCTTCCCGTCAATGGCGTCAGCCTTGCAGGCTTGCTGCCCGAGGCAATCCAGAACTACACGACCTACGGCGTCGGCCTGGCAAGTGCCCCACGCAACGCTGAGGTTGCCGCCCTGTTCGTTGCGGCTGTGGCCCAGGGGGCGGCAGAGGTGGTCAAGGCGAAGGGGATGATGGCGGTGGAATGAGCCGCGGCAGAATGAGGCAACTGCGCCCTGTCGGGCCTGTTGATCGAAGGGGTCACCCCATGCTCAAGTTGATTGCAAACCTCGACGAGCTCGAGTTCACCGATACCGAAGACCGGGGGCTGTACCTGCAGACGGGCCGAGGCTAAATCAGCAAGGACGCGTTGAATCATGAATGCATCCGAGGAAGAGCACCTCTTGAACACCTTGCAGGCCCGCTTCGACAAGCACCCAGATCGGCACGTCGGGGTCAATTGGCACGACGTGCGGGCCAGGCTCGACGCCAGACCTGCTGCGCTTGCCTCGCTGCAGGCGATGGAAACGAGCGGCGGCGAGCCCGATGTGATCGGCCGTGACAACCGAACCGGCGAAATCACCTTCTGCGACTGCTCGGCAGAAAGCCCGTCCGGACGTCGCAGCGCCTGTTACGACCGCCAGGCACGCGAGGCCCGCAAGGAAAACAGCCCTGCCAGCAGCGCGCAGGAGATGGCGGCCGAGATGGGCGTCGATTTGTTGACCGAGGCGCAGTACCGACAACTGCAAGCGCTCGGCGAGTTCGATCTGAAAACGTCAAGCTGGATCGAGACACCCGCCGCAATCCGGGCACTTGGCGGTGCCCTGTTCTGCGACCGGCGCTACGGCGTCGTGTTCGTCTACCACAATGGCGTGCAGTCGTATTACGCGGCGCGTGGCTTTCGCGCTGGTGTCCGCGCGTGACACCATTCAAGTCTGATTCTCCCGTGTCGAAACCAGCTTCATGAGACTTGCCTTTGCACTGACCCTGGTTGCACTGGCCGGCTGTGCGGTGACCACCGGCGTTGTCGCCATCGGCGATGACACCTGGTCGGTCACTCACCGCGACAAGGGCCCGCTCGGCTCGCTCGGCGAACTCAGGGCGACCGCCTACCGCGAGGCAGCGTCGTTCTGCTCGGCAAAAGGCAAGGCGGTACAGATCATGCGCAACAACGACACCCCGCGTTCGCAGGGGCAGCCGCCGGAAACGGAAATCCAGTTCAGCTGCGTCGAACGTCCACGTTAGGGCAACCTCGATCAGTACTTCAAACGCGCATACCAGGTCTTCTGCGTCGCCTCGCGGGCCTGTCCGAGCGTCACGATGCCTTGGCCGGCAAGCAGTGGAATCAGTTTGATCAACACCTCGGCGGTCACCATCGCATCACCGAGTGCCGTATGGCGACCGATCACGGAAATGCCAAGACGTTCGGCAATCGCCTCCAGGCGGTGCGACGCCTGATTCGGGTGGACGACCGCGGATAACAGCAAGGTATCGAGCACCGGCAGATCGAAAACAACGCCGGTCTGGGCCTGCTTCAATTGCAGGAACCGCATGTCGAACGCGGCGTTGTGCGCGACCAGCACGCTGTCGTGTGCATAGGCTCTGAACGCCGGCAAGCACGTCATCGAGCGTCGGCATGCCTGCCACCTGATCGGCCGTGATGCCGTGAATCGGAATCGATGCCGCAGGAATCGATCGCTGCGGGTCGATGAGCTGCTCGAAACATTCGTTTCTCAGCAGCTTGCCGTTGACGATACGGGCGGCGCCGATCTGGATGATCTCGTCGCCGCCCGAGGGGTCCAGACCGGTGGTTTCGGTATCGAACACGGTATAGGCCAGCGACGCCAGCGGCCGATCTTCGAGCTCGCGGCCGAGTTCGGTGTTGCCGAACAGATCGAAATCGAAATATTCGGGCCGGCTCTCGTTGCGAACAGGCGCGTTGACACCGCCCTGCTGCGCTTGCCCCAGGCTCCGCCAGCGGCAGCAGAAAGCGGAAAAAAGCCTGCTGAGCGGCGCGGTCGCGTTCGAACCAGAATTCACCGCCGTGCCGAGACACCACATCACGGATCGTCAGCGGGCTGGCGTCGGCCCCGTCCGACATGGGATCGAGCTCCCATTTCATCATCGTTTCGCTGCTGACCGACGGGCCGCTCCAGACCAGATCGAGGTGCGCCCGCACGTCGTCGGCCGCTTGCAGCCGCAGTTGCAGCAGGCCGATCTCGAATTCGTCACGCAAACGCCTGGCCAGATGAACCAGGGCCTGCAGCAGCGAAAAGCTGTCCAGGCGAAGCCACAACGTCGGATCGACCTCGAGCCTGCTGCAGCGAATGGCCACCGCCGCTTCGATCCTGGCCAGCGCCGCCTGCACCAATTCGGCACCCAGCATGTCGTCGAGCGGCCAGCGGATGCCCGAGCCGGCGACTTCGCCCAATGCAAGATCGTCCAAGCGCTGCGTCATGGCTTGCGCCTCGTCGCGGACCACCTTCAACAAGCGCTCGCGCATCGGCGGCAGCAGGTCGGGATCATCGAGCAATTCGACCGCCGCGCACAGGTTGGCCAGCGAACCCCGGCTGCCTTCGGTCAAGCCAGTGCAACAGACGCTCGCGGCCTGAGCGTTGTTCGACTTCCTCAGTGATGTCGTCGAGCAGCAGCACGAACGAATCGATGGCCGATCGAGCGACGTTCATCATCGGCGGGCTGTGCAACGCCCGCACGAACCGGTGCCAATCGCGCGCGCAGCAACTGACCCGACGGCGTCGACGTGACGAACTGGGCGCTCGGCTGCGCCACGCCTTTGTTGCAGCTGTTGCTGCACACGCTCGATCGCATGGGCGACCAGATTGCGATCGAACACCGCATAGATCGAGCGGCCGAGGCCGATCAACTCGGCGCCGTCGGCGAGTTGCGGCACCGTCGACATCGCGCGAAACTGCAGCCGCGCGCGGTTGTTGTACAGCAGGATGCGGCCGTCGAGATTGCAGACGACGACGCTCTGCTGCAGCTCGCTCATCAGCGCCGCCAATCGGTTGCGCTCGTTGTTCGACACGGAAACTGGCGTCGGCAACCTGCTGTGCGACCGCGGTTTTCAGTTGCTCGCGCTGCGCTGCCAACTGGCTGATACACTCGGCGAGGCCGCGCAACGCCGCGGTTGTATCGGCGGCTGGCAGAATCGTCAGATGGTCGGTGCCCAGCAGCACCCTGGCCTGCTCCAGCAAGCGGGCCGGCGCAGCGATCCAGCGGTCGATCAGCGTTGGCATCATCGCCGCAACGGCGGCCATTCCCGCAACCACACCGAGCATCAACAGCGGCAGGCGCGGCAGCAAGAGGCGTTCGGCAGCCACGCGCTCGCCGACATCCAGCGTCGACCAGACCAGCACGACCCACCAGCAGGCAAAATGCGATCAGCAGCAGCGCCGCCGCGGCGGCTGCCAGCGCCACACCCAGCACAATGGACCGGTTACGGCGCATCGTCGCTCACCGGCCAGCAAGGCCTGCACCTTGCTGACCAGATCCTTGGTCGAGAACGGCTTGGTGACGTAGGCGTCGGCGCCGACCCCCATGCCCTTGGCGCGGTCGGTGTCGCGGCCTTTGGCGGTCAGCATCAGCACCAGCGTATCCTTGATCTGATCGTCCGCGCGCAGCTCCTGGCAGACCTCGAAACCCGACTTGCGCGGCATCATCACGTCGAGCAACACCAGCCGCGGCCGCTCGCGGCGCAACGCATCGATCGCCTCCTGACCATCGCGCGCCACCAGCACCTCGTAGCCTTCGCGCTTCATCAGGTATTCGAGCGAGATCAGGATATTCGGCTCGTCGTCGGCGATCAGGATCTTGCAGGTCATGCGCTGCCTCCCGGCAGCTCGGCCGCCGCAGGAATGGTTGCGGGAGCTTGCCACGGTATCGTGAAAGCTGAAGCATGCGCCTCGATCGACATCAGTGCGCAGCTCGATCCGGCCGCCGAAATGTTCGACGATCTGGCGGCTGATCGGCAAACCCAGGCCGGTGCCCTGCGGTCGGTTGGCAGCGTCGCCGCCCTGGCGGAATTTCTCGAAGATCAGGCTTGCGCTGATCGGCCGGCACGCCGGGGCCGTTGTCGTGCACCTCGACGGTTGCGGCCTGCTCGCTCAGCCGCAGCCGCAGCTCGATTCGCCCACCGATCGGCGGCACGAACTTGACCGCATTCGACAGCAGATTGAGCAGCACCTGCATCAGGCGGTCGCGGTCGGCGCGCAAGGCCGGCGCCTGTGCCGGCAGATCGAGCACCAGTTCGGCACCGCGCTCGCGAACCAGTTCGTGCACCGTCTGCGCTGCCTGCTTCAGCAGCTCGATCAGATCGATCGATTCGTTATGCCATTGGGCGTGGCCGGACTCGATCTTCGCCATGTCGAGCACCTGGTTGACCAGCCGCGACAGCCGTTCGGTCTCGGTGACGACGATCGACAGAAACTCCTGCCGCTGGCCGACGGCCATCTGCGGGTCGTCGAGCATCAGTCTCGGTCAGGGCGCGGATCGACGTCAGCGGCGTGCGCAGCTCGTGCGTCACCGACGACATGAAATCGTCCTTCAGCCGGTCCAGGCCGGCCAGCCGCAGGTTGGCACGCGCGCAATTCGCGCGGTGGCCGTTCTCGAGCGCCTGCGAATGCGCTCGCAGCTGCGAGGCCTCGTCGAGGATGCGCAAGCACGTCGTCGATGTCGAGCGCTTCCTCCTCGACCACCGACGCCACCATCACCCGCGCCGACGCGCTGCCGATCGCACCGGCCAGCCGGGTCTCGACGAACTGCACCAGTTGCGCATCGGGCTCGATCTGCGTCGATCGACGCTGCGCCGCGCTGCCTCGCATAGTCGGCGAACAGGCGGTCGGCGACGCTCGGCGCCGAGAAAGCGCCGCACCAGCACCTGCAGATCGACGACCTGCGCGCGGCCGCGCCAGAACACCGGCCGCGCAATCCGGGTGCGGTCGTAGACATCGACGAACAGCAAGCGCCTGGCTGGTTTCGTGCGCCGACGGCGTTCGCCACAGCGAGACGCCGACATACAGCCCGAGATTGGCCAGCATGCTCCAGAACAGCGAGTGGGTCAGGTTGTCCAGCCCGGTCAGGCCGAACAGCTGCTCGGGCTTGCAGCAAGCTGAATGCCCCACAGGCCCGTCGGCGATGAAATCGGTCTGCCACCAGCCCGATTTGGCGATCGACGGCAGCATCAGTGTATAGGCCCACAAGCGCAAACCCGGCCAGCAGGCCGGCCAGCGCACCGTCGCGGGTGCCGCCACGCCAGTACATGCCGCCGAGCGCCGCCGGCGCAAACTGCGCCACCGCGGCGAAGCTGATCAGACCGATGCTGACCAGCGCATAGGCCTCGCCGGCCAGGTGGAAATAGAGATAGCCGAGCAACAGCACGGCAACGATCGCCGCGCGCCGGATCGCCAGCAGCCAGCCGCTCAGATCGTGCTGGCGCGCAAACGCGCCTGAGCGCAGCAGCAAGCGGCATCACGAAATCGTTGCAGACCATCGTCGACACCGCAATCGTCTCGACGATCACCATGCCGGTGGCCGCCGACAGACCGCCGACGAAAGCGGCCAGCGCCAGCCCGTGCTGGCCCGCCGCCAGCGGCAGCGACAGCACGAAGGTATCGGCATCGACGCGGCTGCCCGACCCGCCGAAATACAGCAGGCCGCCGAGCGCGATCGGCAGCACGAACAGGTTGATCGCCAGCAGGTAGGCCGGAAAAACCCAGGCGGCGCGGCTGCAGATGGCGTTCGTCGACATTTTCGACCACCAGCACCTGGAACTGGCGCGGCAGAAAGATCACCGACAACATCGACAACATCGTCAGCGCAAACCATTGTTCGTAGGCGAACGGGCGGTCGTTCTGCGCCAGGCGCAGCAGATCGCGCAATTGCGGATCGGCCTGCGCGCGGGCAAACAGATCGGCCGGCCCGCCGAACAGGCCCCAGGTGACGAAGATGCCGACCGCCAGAAAGGCGATCAGCTTGACCACCGATTCGAAGGCGATTGCCGCGACCATGCCTTCGTGGCGCTCGCGACTTTCGAGGTGGCGGGTGCCGAAGACCATCGTGAAGCCGGCCAGCGCCAGCGCGACGATACAGCGCACCGTCCTGCCACCAGGGCCCGGCGACCGCCGGCGCGCTGCCCGCCGGCTCAGTCAGCAGCTTGTATCCGCTGTCGATCGCCTTCAATTGCAGCGCGATATACGGCACGATGCCGACCACGGTGATCGCCGTCACCAGGCCGGCCAGCAGCGGGCTCTTGCCATAACGGCTGGCGATGAAATCGGCGATCGACGTGATGCGGTAGGTGCGCGCGATGCGGATCATCTTGCGGATCACCAGCCAGGCCAGCAACATCGCCAGCATCGGGCCGAGGTAGATCGGCAGAAACCAGACGCCGCCCGAAGCGGCACGGCCGACACTGCCGAAATAGGTCCACGCGGTGCAGTAGACGGCGATCGACAGCGCATAGACCCAGGCGTTGCCGATCACCGAGCGCTGCTGCGCCGGCGCGCCGGTCGGCCCACCAGGCGACGACGAACAGCAGCAGCAGGTACGCGAACGAGGCGCCGAGCACCAGCGACGGCGACAACATCGTCAATCGCCGTCGTTTGTTCCATCAACCAGGCCAGGACGGCGATGAACAGCGCCCAGACGATAAACAGCGCGGCCGGAAACAAGGGGACGCCGGCCAGCGCCAGCTCACGGTCCCACAAGGCCAGCAGCGGAAAATTGAACAGCAGCAGCGCCAGAGCAAACAGGCCGACCAGCGCTGGTGCAACAAGCTGTTGTGCATGGTGTGCTCCTTGTTCGCAATCCCTCGCGCCGGCAGATGCCCCCGCATCACGACCGATGCAACCCGCGCGCCGACTCATCCACCGCCCTTGTTCTTGGACCCGAAACCGTGAGCATGCCGACTGAGGCCGAAATCGGCAAAGAACTTGCACCAGATCGTGCTGCCGGCGATCGCCGTCCAGACGTCGTACGGCATGCCCTGCAGCAACACGCCGACGATCGCGACGACGATCGCAACGCCGGCCACGCCATTGATCGCCATCGCGTACGGCGCCCACTTCTCGACATTGCGGCGGCGGCTCGCCACCCTTCAGCGCGACCTCGGAGAAGTCGCGCTTGACCAGAATCCGCCAGGCACGACGCAGCCAGAAAAAGGCGATCGGGAACAGCGCGAGAAAAAGAATCCAGGTCAGCGCGACGCTGACATCGAAAACCATCCGCTACTCCTGCGATCGTGTCCGCGCAAAGAAAAAGGCCCCGTCGGCCGCAGCCGACGAGGCCCTGATTCTGAAGCCCGCAGCGGATTGCTTCGCGACGGGCGCTTCAGTTCAGTGAACAGTCGTGCTCAATGCGCGCCGTCGACGGCACGCGAACCACGCGGGATACGCACCGCTTCGACCATCGCCTGGATATGCGCTGGCGGCTCCTTGGTCACCTTGTCGACCGCGAATGCGACCGCGAAGTTGACCAGCGCACCGACCGCACCGAAGGCTTCAGGCGTGATGCCGAAGAAGCTGTTCGCGCCCGCCGATCAAGCCGAGGTACTCGGTTCCCTTGATGAAGAACAGGCCCTTGTGCGCAAACACATAGAACAGCGTGACGAACAGGCCCGACAGCATGCCAGCCATCGCTCCTTCCTTGTTCATCTTCTTGCTGAAGATGCCCATCATGATCGCCGGGAACAGCGAACTGGCCGCAATACCGAATGCCAGCGCCACCGTACCGGCCGCGAAGCCCGGTGGATTGAGACCCAGATAGCCGGAGATCACGATCGCCACCGCCATCGAGATCTTGCCGGCCAGCAGTTCGCCTTTCTCGCTGATGTCCGGAACGAAGACGTTCTTCATCAGGTCGTGCGAAACCGCCGACGAGATCGCCATCAGCAGGCCGGCAGCGGTCGACAGCGCAGCCGCCAGGCCGCCCGCTGCCACCAGTGCGATCACCCAGTTCGGCAACAAGGCGATCTCCGGATTGGCGAGCACGATGATGTCGGCATTGACGTCGAGCTCGTTGCCTTTCCAGCCGGCCTCCTCCGCCTTTTGCAGCGATGGCGGCGTTCTTGGTCTTGTCGTTGTAGTACTGGATCCGACCGTCGCCGTTCTTGTCCTCGAACTTCAGCAGCCCGGTCGCTTCCCAGCGCTTCATCCAGTCCGGACGCTGCGCTGTATTCGATGGCCGAGTTGGCAGCGAACGGGTCGGCATCCTGCATCACCACGCCCGGTGTGATCGTGCGGATCAGGTTGGTCTTGGCCATCGCGGCCACCGCAGGCGCGGTGGTGTACAGGATCGCGATGAAGACCAGCGCCCAGCCAGCCGACGAGCGAGCCGCCTTGACCGACGGCACCGTGAAGAATCGCATGATGACGTGCGGCAGACCGGCGGTGCCGATCATCAGCGACATCGTGTAGACGAACATGTTCAGCGTGCTGCCCGGCAAGCGCCGTCGTGTATTTGCCGAAGCCCAGATCGGTGACGACCTGGTCGAGCTTGGACAGCATCGATACGTCGTGGCCGACCAGGCTCGAGCCGAGGCCGAGCTGCGGAATCGCATTGCCGGTCAGCTGCAGCGAAATGAAGACCGCAGGCACCGTATAGGCGAGGATCAGCACGATGTACTGCGCGACCTGGGTATAGGTGATGCCCTTCATGCCGCCGAACACCGCGTACAGGAAGACGATGCCCATGCCGACGTAGATGCCGACCTCGCTCGACACGCCGAGGAAGCGCGAGAACGCCACGCCGACGCCGGTCATCTGGCCGATGATGTAGGTCAGCGACGCGACCAGCAGGCAGACGACCGCGACCGTGCTCGCACTCTTCGAGTAGAAGCGGTCACCGATGAACTGCGGCACCGTGAACTTGCCGAACTTGCGCAGGTAGGGCGCCAGCAGCATCGCCAGCAGCACGTAGCCGCCGGTCCAGCCCATCAGGAACAGGCCGCCGCCGTAGCCCATGTTGGAGATCAGGCCGGCCATCGAGATGAACGATGCCGCGCTCATCCAGTCGGCTGCCGTCGCCATGCCGTTCATCACCGGGTGGACATTGCCGCCGGCGGCGTAGAACTCGCTGGTCGTACCGGCGCGGGCCCAGATCGCGATGCCGATGTACAGCGCGAAGCTGAGACCGACGCCGATATAAATGGTTGTTTGCAGATCCATGATGGTTCAGTCCTCGTGCACGTCGAACTCGCGGTCGATATCGTTCATCTTCTTGCCGTAATAGAAGATCAGCGCGATGAAGATGTAGATCGAACCTTGTTGGGCGAACCAGAAGCCCGAGCGGATAACCGCCGAGATGGAAGTTGTTCAGCATCGGCGCGAACAAGATGCCGGCGCCGAACGAAACCAGAAACCAGACGATCAGAATCTTGGTCAACAGTCCGAGCGTCGCCTTCCAATAGCCATGTGAATCATGGGTATGGTCTGTCATGTGTGTGTCCTCTCTCCTGTTGTCGAACCGGCGGCGCTGGACGATCGATCGAATAGCGCCCATTGCCAAGCGGCGACTATCACGGCGCTATCTGACCGCTATCTGACAATCAGTAACAAGAAACCGACGTTTGATCAGCGTTTACCCGCAGCCGGATTTCACCATGCGGTTTTCGACGGAAACCGCGGGAAATCACTGAGGCGCGCATCAATCTCGCCGAACACCCGGCGGCGCCTTGCCGGCTGCAGCCCAATCGGGCCGGTCGAACCAGCTGTCGCCGCGCAGATAGGCGGCAAGCATCGGCAGCGCGTCGAGGCCCCAGAACAGACGGTCGTCGACGACCATCGTCGGCACGCCAAAAATGCCGAGTTGCAGCGCCTGCGCGCATCTGCGTCTTCAATTGCTGCTTGACGTCGTCGGCAGCCGGATCGCGCAGCGGCGCCAGTGCGGCATGCAGCGTCGCCAGCCGCTGCGGCTCGTTGGCGTCTGCGCCACCGATCCAGACATGGCGCAGAACCGACTCACAGGCATGGCGGTTCGGCCTGCGACCGGCGCGGCGCGCAGGCCAGCAGCAAGCGCAGCAGCGCCAGCGGATTGAACGGATGCTCGGCCGGCGTGTCGATCGCCACGCCCTGCAGGTGCGCAAGCCAGGCAATCTGGCGAAACGTCCAGGCCCGTTTCGGCTCGATCTCGGCCGGGCCCTTCTGGCCCCAGGCCTGCAGCAGCCCGGCGAACAGCACCGGCCGGTAATCGACGCTGTACGACAGACCTTCGAGTGCCTGCGGCAGACGCTCGAAGGCCAGCCAGGCGTAAGGCGAAATCGGGTCGAACCAGAAATCGATGTGTCTTCATCCGGTCTCGTCGGTCGGTCGGCGATGCCAGCTGCGCGTCGCTTCGCGAATCTTCGCCTTGACCTGCAACCTGGCCCCGTCGTCGAGCGGTTGCCCAGGCAACGATCTCGTCGATCGTGCGGCGGCAGCCGACACACCAGCCGGTTGCCGCATCCATCCGGCAGACCCCGGTGCAGGGGCTGGCGACAGCTTGTCGCTCAATCATGGCGTCAACCACTGGCGCAGAGGTTCAGACAGCTCGCCGGGCGTGACATGCGCGACCGGCGCAACTCCGGCAAGCATCCGCAACTGGGTCGGCGACGCACGAAACACGGCATTCGGATGGCCGGCTGCGGCCCAGATTTCGTCGAAGCGGAACAACTCGCAATCGACCAGCATAACCGGCGGCTCGGCATGGGCCAGCGGCGAGACGCCGCCGATCGAGAAGCCGGTCCGGCGCTTGACGAAGTCCGCATCGGCGCGGCCGATCGGCCCGACCAGCGCGGCGACCTTTTTTTCGTCGACTCGACGATCGCCCGAGGTGACGACCAACACCGCGCGCTCGTCCAGCCTGCGGCGAAAAATCACGCTCTTGGCGATCTGGCCGACCGTCACGCCGAGCGCATCGGCAGCCTCCTGGGCGGTCCGCGCCGAGACCTCCAGCCAGCGTGGTCGATGCGGATGTCCGAGCGCCAGCAACTCGGCGCAGACGCGCCGGAACGATTCCGGGCGATCGGCAGCAGGGGTTGGCGTAAGGGTTCAGGCTCAAGGCAACGAGGCTCCGTCAGAGCGAAAAAATCTGCTGATCAATGTCGGCGGCCACCACCGGCCGCCTGCCATTTTGCCCGCCAATGCCGATCCACACCCGATCACGCCTGGCGGGGCCCTTCGCCGCCGAACAGCACCACTGCGCGACGCCACAGCGCAACCAGAAACTTGGCGAAGACCCAGATCAGCGTGCCCATCAGCAGCATCGCCACGGCCAGCAAGGCGAAGAACCAGGCTGGATGTTCCCACGACAACCACAACATCAGCGGCACCGCACCATCGCCGACCAACGACATCGCGATGTTCGAAAACGGCTCGGGCGATGTATTGATGGCAGCGCGCGTGGTCGACTTGGCGACATGGCTGGTGGCGGCCAGGCTGCCGCCGAGCACCGCCGCAGCGGCCGCCAGACTGGCCTGATCGAGACCGAAGACCGACGCTGCCAAGGCGGCGCCAGCCGGGATGCGGATCACCGTATGGATCATGTCCCACGCCGTATCCAGGCCGGGGATCTTGTCAGCGAAAAACTCGACAAAGAGCAGCAGCCCGCTGACACCGAGCAACAGCGGCGTCTGCAGCAATTGCAGACCGGGCGGCAATTGAACCCAGCCGAGCCAGCCCGCCGCACCGGTCAGGAAAAGCACCGCGTACAGGCGCAAACCGCTGGCCCAGCCCAGCGCGGCGGCAACCGCGATCAGCTGAGTGGTATCCAGGTTCACGACCAGGCCGGCGCTGCAGCGCTCTGCTGAATCAGCCGATCAACCAGTTCGGTGATCGCTTGCCGAGAAACGCCTGCAATCCCTCGCGGCCTTCGTCGCTGGCCCGGATATCGGCGATGCGCCGCGCCGTTTCTTCGCGCAACGGGGCATCGATCGCCCGACCGGCGATGTCCTGCACCAGCCGCTTGCAGGCCCGCGTGGCCATCGGGCCGTTGGCAACCAGCGCGGCCACCAGTTGGTCGACGGTGGCATCCAAGGCCTCGGCGGCACAGACTTCCTGCACCAGGCCGATAGCCTGGGCGCGCTGCGCATCGAAACGCTCGGCAGTGATGAAATAGCGCCTTGCCGCAGACTCCCCCATCGCCCGGATCACATAGGGGCTGATGGTGGCCGGCAACAAGCCGAGGCGGGCTTCGCTGAGGCAGAAGTTGACGTTGTCCGATGCCACCAGCACATCGCAGACCGCAGCCAGTCCCATGCCGCCAGCGTAACAATCACCATGGATCCGCCCGACCACCGGCAGCGGGCAGCTGTAGACGGTCCACAACATTTCGGCCAGCGCCTGCGCATCGGCATGGTTTTCATCCCAGCTGTAGCCTGACATCGCGCGCATCCAGTTCAGATCGGCGCCGGCGCAGAACGCCTTGCCATGGCCACCGAGCACGATCACCCGCAGGGTCGGGTCGGCGCCCAACTCGGCAAAGGCATGGCGCAGCTCGGCAATCACACCATCATTGAAGGCATTGCGAACGTCGGGCCGATTCAGCCAGACCCGTGCGACCGGGCCGTCGCGCCGCACATCGAGTGTCGATGGCTGCTGTGCCGGGGATGGTGGAGACATTCGAGGTGGTCCTTGCAAAATCGGGAAAGACGGGGTTGGCGTTCAATAACGTTTGGCGGCTTCGTCGAGCATCACCTCGGTGGCACCGCCGCCAATCGCCAGGATTCGCGCGTCGCGCCACAGCCGCTCGATCGGTGAGCCGATCATGTAGCCCGTGCCGCCGTGGAACTGCTGGCAAGTCTGAACAACTTCATTGACCATTTCGCCGCTGAACGCTTTCAACAGCGAGACATCCTGCACCACATCATGGCCCTGAGTAACACGCCAGGCGCAGTGATACATGTATTGTCGCGTTGCACGCACCTTGGCGTCGAGCATGGCCAGCCGCTGACGCACCACCTGCTTGTCGAACAGCGGAGCGCCGAAGGCCTGGCGATCACGCACATGGTCGAGGGTCAGGCGCAAGGCCTGGCTGGCGTGGCCGACCGCCATCGCGGCCAGGGCAATGCGCTCGGTCTGAAAATTCTTCATCACCGCCTGAAAGCCCCGATCTTGTTCGCCCAGCAACTGGTCTGCGGGGATGCGGCAGTTCTCGAATATCAGCTCGGCGGTATCGGACGATCGCCAGCCGGTCTTGTCGAGCGAGCGGCCGACACGAAAGCCCGGGGTGCCGCGCTCGACGGCAAACATCGAGATGCCGTGCCGAGCGCTCGAGGTGCGGGCGGCGATGAAATACAGGTCGGCATGAACGCCGTTGGTGATGAACAACTTGTCGCCATTGATCACCCAATCGCCGCCATCGCGCACGGCACGGGTCCGAATGCCTGCCACATCGGAGCCTGCACCGGGCTCGGTGATACCCACTGCGGTGATCGTGCGGCCGGCGGTGATTCCCGGCATCCAGCGGGCCTTCTGCTCGGCGCTGCCGGCGTGGTGCAGGTGCGGGCTGGCCATGTCGGTATGAACCAGCACGGTGATGATGAAGCCGCCGAAAGTCGATTGAGACAAGGCCTCGGCAAACACCAGATTGGCCATCGCATCGGCATCGCCACCCCCATGACGCCCTTCGTACATCAGGCCAAGCAAGCCGGCCTCGCCCATCTTGCACAACACCGCGCGTGGCACCATGCCTGCAGCCTCCCAGGCCTGCGCGTGAGGCTCGACCTCGCGGGCCAGGAACCTCGCGACCTGCTCGCGCAGCAATTCGTGCTCGGGCGACTGGTAGATATCATTCATGCGGTGGTTGGCAATGGCCTGCGTGAAATCGAGTGTAGGCTGGCCCGAACAAGGCGGGCAGCGGCAGTGGCCTTTGCCCTGTCGACGCATCCGTTCAGCCACGCGTTGTTGGTCTTTTACCTTCCCCGGAGACAAACCCATGAAATTCCTGCTCAAGCCGGTTGTTGGCACGCTGCTGGCGCTCGCCGCGATGCCTTTTGCCACAGCGGCCGACGTGACCTTGCGGCTGCAACAATTGCTGCCCGCACAAGCGACGATCCCGGCCAGGGCCATCACGCCGTGGATCGAGAAGGTCGAGAAGGAAAGCGGCGGGCGAATCAAGATCCAGCACTTCCCGAGCATGCAACTGGGTGGCAAGCCGACCGAACTGTTCGATCAGGCGAAGGACGGTGTCGTCGACATCGTCTGGACCGTCCTCGGGTATACCCCGGGTCGCTTCCCGAAAGCCGAGGCTTTCGAGCTGCCCTTCAACAGTGGCAAGGCCGAGCCGGCTTCGCGCGCGTTCCAGGCTTTTGTCGAAAAAAATGCGGCTGACGAGTTCAAGGACATCAAGATCCTGGCGGTGCATGTGCATGGCCCCGGCCTGATCCACAGCAAGGACCCGGTCACCAAACTCGAAGACCTGAAGGGGATGAAGGTTCGTGGCGGCTCGCGGGTGATCAACATCATGCTCGAGCAGCTGGGTGCGGTGCCGGTTGGCATGCCGGTTCCGGCCGTCGGCGAAGCCTTGTCGAAGGGTGTGATTGCCGCCACCACGATCCCGTGGGAGGTCGTGCCGGCGGTCAAGGTGCAGCAGATTGTCAAGAACCACACCGGTTTTTCCGGCGACAAGGGCTTGTATACGCAGACCTTCGTATTCGGAATGAACAAGGCCAGCTACGACAAGCTGCCGGCTGATCTGAAGAAGGTCATCGACGCCAACAGCGGCATCGAAACCGCGGGCAAATTCGGCCGTGCAATGGACGACGGCGACAAGGCCGGTCTGGCACTGGCGCAAAAGGCCGGCAACAACATCATCACGCTCGATGCCGCCGAAACCGCGCGCTGGCAGCGGGCTGCCGCCGGTGTGCGTGCCGTCTGGTACAAGGAAGTGGCCGAGAAAGGAATCGACGGGCCGAAACTGGCTGCCGAGGCTGATGCGTTGATTGACAAGTATTCGAAGAAGTAGATATTCCTGGATCGCTTTCGCCCGACGAAGGTTTCGGATTTCCTTCGGCGGTTGGAGCAAGCCAGGGGCGGCGGTCGGACGGATGCCTGCATGTCCCCCGACGCCAGCCTGAACGGCGGCGTCTGCGCCTCTACTTCCGGCATCCGCCCGCCCGCCGCCCCTGGCCGGAACCGGTCGTTGTTTCAACCGATCTTCTGCCCTCGTGACGCCGGGAACGATCGCGCTTCGAGGCGGGCTGGCGTGTTCTGCGCAGGTAAGGAGGAGACGAGAGCCTTCAGGCTGTCGTCGGGGGACACGGAGCAGAACACGCCAGCCCGCCTCGATACGCCCGCCCAGAACGAGCGGCCTACCGAGCAATAAGCCAACAGCCACCGGAGAACCCATGGGACATCTCAGCACACATGTACTCGACACCGCCAACGGCTGCCCCGCCGCCGGTATGCAGCTCAAGCTGCAGCGGATCGATGGCGAGCAAGTGGTCGAGATCAAGCGCGAAACGCTGAACGACGACGGTCGCACCGCCAAGCCGCTGTTCGATGCCGCCGAGATGGCCGTCGGCCGCTACCGCTTGGTGTTCGATGTCGCCGCCTATTTCCGCAGCCGCGGCCTGCAGCTGCCGGAACCGGTGTTTCTCGATCAGGTGCCGCTGGAGTTCGGCATTGCCGATCGGGCCGGCCATTACCACGTGCCGCTGCTGGTCAGCCCCTGGAGCTACAGCACCTACCGCGGCAGCTGATCACCACGCGGGATCAGCCCCGCTGGCGCACCGGCGCGCACTGCGCTACCCTGCGAAGAACCGCCGGCCAGATGTCGACAAAGCGGTGAGAACGGTGTGATGTCCAAGGCCGATACTGCGTTTGCGTTGCCGAGACGCAGCCACCGGGCCGGGCGTTCCAACAAGAACAGGAGACCGAAGTGACCCCAGCCAACAAGCTGATCGACATCGACCGTGAAGCCGCCGGCGCCCAGGAACTGATGGCCCAGCTTGCCGACCTCATCAAGGCCAAGCTGCCAGGCGAGCAGGCCGAACAGGTCGCCGAGTTCGCGCGCCAGTACTACGCCCAGGTTGCACCTGAAGATCTGGTCGAGCGCACGCTGGCCGATCTGTACGGCGCGGCCGTGTCGCACTGGCATTTCGCCCGCGTCTTCAAGGGTGGGACGCCGAAACTTCGCGTCTACAACCCGCGGCTCGAAGAGAACGGTTGGCAGTCGACCCACACGGTGATCGAGATCGTCAATGACGACATGCCGTTCCTCGTCGATTCGATCACGATGGAAGTCAACCGGCTGGGCCTGACCTTGCACCTGATCTCGCACCCGGTGATGCGAATCCGCCGCGATGCCGAGCACAAGATGACCGGTGTCGCACCGCGTCCTGACGAACCCGAAGGCCGTCTCGAATCGTTTATCCACGTCGAGGTCGATCGGCGAACCGACCCCGGGCGTCTGGCCGAATTGAGCGACGGTCTGCAGCGGATCCTCGGCGATGTACGAGCAGCCGTCGAAGACTGGAAGCCGATGCGCCAGGTCGTCAACGACACGGTGGCGCAGCTCAAGCAGCGCCCGCCGCCGGTCAAGCCCGAGGACCTGGCCGAAGATCTGCAATTTCTGCAATGGCTGGCAGACGACAATTTCACGTTGCTCGGCCAACGCGACTACGACCTGGTCGACGCCGGCCAAGGCGACTCGCTGCGGGTGGTGCCGGGATCGGGTTTGGGCATCCTGCGCGCTTCCGATTCGGCGGTATTGGCGTCGGCATCGTTCTCTGCGCTGCCTGCCGATGTGCGCGCCCAGGCGCGCGAGGTGCGCGTTCTGCTGCTGACCAAATCGAATGCCCGCGCCACCGTGCATCGGCCGGGCCATCTCGACTATGTCGGCGTCAAGCGTTTCGACGAGGCCGGTCAGGTGATCGGCGAGCGCCGGTTTCTCGGCCTGTATACATCAGTCGCCTACAGCGCGAAAGCAAGCGATATTCCGCTGTTGCGCCGCAAGGTGCAGATGGTGATGGACCGCGCCGGCCTGCTGCCGAACAGCCATGCGGCCAAGGAGCTGGCCACCATCCTCGAGCAGTTTCCGCGCGACCTGCTGTTCCAGATCGAGGTCGAGGATCTCTATCCGACGGCTCTGGGCATCCTGCGTCTGGGTGAGCGCCAGCGCACCCGATTGTTCGTCCACCGCGACACCTTCGGACGTTTCGCGTCATGCCTGGTCTACGTGCCGCGCGAAAACTACAACACCGACATTCGCACCCGCATGCAGGCCGTCCTCAGCGACATGCTGGACGGCGAGTCATCGGAGTTTTCGGTCCAGTTCTCCGACTCGCCGCTGGCCCGGGTGCTGATCGTCGTTCGCATGCGTGGCGGCAGCAAGGCCAAGGTCGACGACCGGGCGCTCGAGCAGAAGATCGTTCGCATTGCGCGACGCTGGGAGGACGAACTGCTCGATGCCCTGGTCGAGACACACGGCGAGGAGCAGGGCAACAGCTTGCACGACCGCTATGCCGACGGTTTTTCGGCGGGCTACCGCGACGAACATTCACCCCGTCTGGCGGTGCGCGATATCGAACTGATGAACTCGCTGAAGGGCGCCGAATCGCTCGCCATGAGCCTGTATGCGCCGCTCGAGGCCGCGCCCGGCCGGCTGCGCTTCAAGCTGCTGCGCGCCGGCGAACTGGCGCCGCTGTCGGAGAGCCTGCCGATGCTCGAACACATGGGCGTCGAGGTGATCGAGGAGCGGCCGTACGAGGTCCATCGCCGGGACCCCGGCGACAAGCTCGGCGATACCCGCACCGATGTCTGGATCGACGATTTCGGTCTGCGCGTTCCGGGTGATGAGGATATCGACGTCGAGCCGCTGCGCGCCCGTTTCCACGAGACGGTCTACCGCACCTGGCGTGGCGACAACGAAAACGACGACTTCAACGGTCTGGTCTTGCGCGCCGGCCTCGACTGGCGGCACGTGGGCATGCTGCGAGCCTATGCGGCGCACATGAAACAGGCCGGGTTTGCACTGAGCCGCACTTATATCCAGCAGGCGCTGGCCTGCAATCCGACGATCTGTTCGATGCTGGTCAAGCTGTTCGAGGCCCGTTTCGATCCGGCGCGAGGCGACGACCGCGCCGCCACCCAGGCGGCGATCGTGGCCGACATCGAAAAAGCGCTCGACGAGGTATCCAATCTCGACCAGGACCGCATCCTGCGCCAGTATCTGGCGATCATCCAGGCCACCTTGCGGACCAACTATTTCCAGCGCATGGCCGACGGCGCATACAAGCCGGTGATGTCGTTCAAATTCGACCCGAAGAAAATTCCCGGCCTGCCCGAGCCGCGACCGATGTTCGAGATATTCGTTCATTCGCCGCGGGTCGAAGGCGTGCATCTGCGCGGCGGCCATGTGGCGCGCGGCGGTTTGCGCTGGTCCGACCGGAAGGAAGATTTCCGGACCGAGGTGCTCGGCCTGGTGAAGGCGCAGCAGGTCAAGAATGCGGTGATCGTGCCGGTCGGCTCGAAAGGCGGCTTCGTTCTCAAGCGCATCCCGCCGGCCGCTGCCGCGGGTGACCGCGAAGCGTTCATGGCCGAAGGCATCGCCTGTTATCAGGCGTATTTGCGCGGTCTGCTCGACATCACCGACAACCTGGTCGGCACCACCGTCAAACCACCGGACGAGGTCGTACGTCACGATGGTGACGACCCTTATCTTGTCGTTGCCGCAGACAAGGGCACGGCCACGTTCTCCGACATCGCCAACCGCACCGCCGCCGAATACGGCTTCTGGCTCGGCGATGCGTTCGCCAGTGGCGGGTCGGCCGGCTACGACCACAAGAAGATGGGAATCACCGCGCGGGGTGCCTGGGAGTCGGTCAAGTTCCACTTTCGCTCACAAGGCATCGATACCCAATCGCAGGAGTTCAGCGTCGTCGGTGTCGGCGACATGAGCGGCGATGTGTTCGGCAACGGCATGCTGTTGTCGCGCCATATCCGTCTGCTGGCCGCGTTTGACCATCGCCACATCTTCATCGACCCGAACCCCGATGCGGCGACCAGTTTCGCCGAGCGCGAACGGCTGTTCGGACTGCCACGATCGGCCTGGACCGATTACGACAACAGCCTGATCTCGGCCGGCGGTGGCGTCTGGCCGCGCAGCGCCAAATCGATCGCGCTTTCGGCCGAGGCACGCGAGGCGCTGGGCATCGACGCCAGCATCAGCGCGATGACTCCGAACGAGCTGATGCATGCCATCATGCTCGCGCCGGCCGATCTGTTCTACAACGGCGGCATCGGCACCTATGTGAAGGCAAGCAGCGAAAGCCATGCCCAATGTGGCGACCGTGCCAACGATGCGATCCGCGTCGACGGCGACCAGTTGCGTTGCAAAGTGGTCGCCGAAGGTGGCAACCTCGGCTGCACCCAACTCGGCCGGATCGAGTTCGCGCTGCACGGCGGGCTGATCAATACCGATGCAATCGACAACTCGGCCGGCGTCGATTGCTCGGACCACGAAGTCAATATCAAGATCCTGCTCAACTCGGTGGTCGACGAAGGCGAACTGACGGCCAAGCAACGCGACAAGGTGCTGGTCGAGATGACCGACGATGTGGCCGCGCTGGTTTTGCGCGACAACACCTTCCAGAACCAGGTGCTGCTCTATTCGCGCACCCGCAGTGCCGATCTGCTCGATGAACAGGGCCGCTACATGCGTTATCTGGTCTCGCGCGGACGGCTCAATCGCGAGATCGAGTTTCTGCCTGATGACGACGTGCTGAAAGAGCGTCGCAAGGCCGGCGCCGGCCTGACGACCCCCGAACTGGCGGTGCTGCTCGCCTACAACAAGATGGAGTTGTACGACGAGGTGCTGGCCTCGGACGTTCCGGAAGATCCGTATATCGCGACCACGCTGGAGCGGTATTTCCCGCATCTGCTGCGCGATAAATTTCCACAGGCGCTGCCCCGCCATCCGTTGAAGCGCGAGATCATCTCGACCCACGTGGTCAACAGCATGATCAACCGCGTCGGCCCCACCTTCGTGCACCGCTTGCACGAAGAGACCGGTGCCGCGGCGGCCGATATCGTTCGCGCCTACACCGGCACCCGTCAGATGTTCGACCTGGTGCCGCTGTGGCAGGCCAACGAGGCGATGGATCACCAGGTTCCGGTGACCGCACAGCTCGAAATCATCGGTGCCACCGTCCGGCTGCTCGAACGTGGCACCGTCTGGCTGCTGCAGCAACGCGCCGCGCTGCGCGATCTGGATCAGACGATCAACCGGTTTGCGCCCGGCTTGCGCGAAGTCGGCGCCAGCGTCGACCGCTGGATGGCGCAGCACGAGCGCGAAGCACTTGAGGCCGACGTGGCGGCGATGAGCACCCAGGGGGTTCCGAACGCGCTGGCGCAACAGGTGGCGCGCCTCGACGCCCAACTCGCCGGGCTGGATATCGTCGAGGTCGCCGCAGAACTCGGCATCGATATCGAGACCGTCGGTGGCGTCTATTTCGGAATCGGCGGGCGGCTCAACCTCGGCTGGCTGTCGCAACAGATCGTCCAGCTGCCGGCCGGCAGCCATTGGCAACGCCTGGCCCGCCTGGCGATGCGCAGCGATCTGTCGTCACTGGCACGAGCACTGACACACTCGATCCTGCGCGTGGGCGACGGTGCGTCGAGCGATATCGACACCCGCATCGGCGCCTGGGAAGCGCAGCGTGAATTCCAGCTCGGCCGCTGCCGCCAGTTGCTCGCCGATCTGCGATCGGTACCGGCGCTCGACATGTCGATGCTGTCGGTGTTGTTGCGGGAATTCCGCGCTTTGATCTAGCCGTCGACGCCGCACAAGGGGCCGTTGCGAGTCATTCAGCCGCGGCGCCGGCCCGGCGCAGGTTGACGAAACGTCGCTGTGGATCGTAAGGGAACACATCCAGCATGTCGCCAGCCAGGATTCGCTGCTTGTGGAGATCCCAGTAGTCGGGATCCAGCAACTCGGGATGATATTTCAGGAAGGTTTGGCGAACCCGCGCATTGCCGAGCAGGAACGGGCCGAAGGTCTCAGGGAATACATCCTTCGCGCCGACATCGAACCAGACCCCGTCGGGCCTCGGCGCGGCATTGTCCGCGAGCCCCGGCTCGCCTTTGTCATCAGGCGGCGGCACGTGACGGAAATTGCAGTCGCTCAAATACTCGATCTCGTCGTAATCGTAGAACACCACCTTGCCCTGGCGTGTCATGCCGAAGTTTTTCCACAACATGTCTCCGGGGAAGATGTTGGCGGCTACCAGATCCTTGATGGCATTGCCATATTCGATGGTCGCGCGCTCGATGGCCGCCGTTTCACCAGCGGCGGTGGCGTCTTTCAGGAACAAGTTGAGCGGCGTCATCCGGCGTTCGATGTAGGCGTGGTCGATGATCAGTTCAGCGGCGCCACCGCGATCGTTGATCTCGATCAAGCTGGCGCAGAACGTTCGCATCTCCTCGACGAGTTCGGGCTCGAAGCGCGCCAGCGGCAGCGCCACCTTGCTGTATTCCAGCGTATCGGCCATGCGTCCGACCCGGTCGTGGCGTTTGACCAGCCGGTATTTGCCCTTGATCTGTTCGCGCGTGGTGTTCTTCTGCACCGGATAGAAGTCCTTGATCAGCTTGAACACATACGGAAACGATGGCAGATCGAACACCAGCATCACCATGCCCTTGATGCCCGGCGCAATGCGAAAGCGGTCGGTGCTGTGGCGCAGGTGCACCAGCAGGTCGCGGTAGAAATTGTTCTTGCCTTGTTTGTGCAGGCCGACCGCGCTGTACAGCTCGGCACGCGGTTTGCGCGGCATCAGGCTGCGCAGGAACTGGATGTATGCGCTGGGCACCTCCATATCGACCAGAAAATACGCCCGCGCATAGCTGAACAGCAGGACGATGTCGTCTTCGGTGTGCAGAACGGTGTCGATCATCAGCTGGCCGTCGGGGGTATGCAGCAGCGGCAGCGCGATCGGAGTCTGCTCGCTGCCGTTGATGATCCTGCCGATCACATACGCACCCTTGTTGCGGAAGAACAGGTTTGACAACACCTGCACCTGAAAGCTGGTGCGCGGCTGGATCGGACCGATGCGGCGCTCCAGTTCGGCCACCACATCATCGGCATCGCGTTGCAGATCCTCGAACGGCAACTGCAAATCGAAATCGCGCACCACCTGGATCCAGGTGTCACGCCAGGTTTCAGGCGTGGGGTAATAGGCGCGATAGGTGGTGGGGCCGAGGGTCTCGTCGATCTCGATGTAGGACGTGGAAATGGCCGGCCGGACAAAGATGAAGCTGTTGTGGAAGTAGCTGCGATGCAGGATGCGGGTGGTGACCGTGTTGAAGAAGGTCTCGGCCAACTCGGGCTGGCGATGGTCGACCAGCATGCCGGTATAGACCATCTTGACTTGTTGCCACGCCGCAATCGGCAGTTCATCGACGGCAAACTCGGTCTGCAGCCGGTCTTTTGCTTCCTGCACACGCGCGTCGTAGAACTCGATCCGCTCGCGCATCGCCCGCTGCTGGCCATGCCAGTCGGCGCGCTCGAAGCGCTGCTTGGCCGCCCTGTTGGCCTCGCTGAAGAGCCGGTAGTGGCGGTCGAAACCTTCGAGCAGCGCCCTGGCGATCGGCTGTGCCTGCGCATGCGCTGAATTCGGTTCATCAATCATCGTTGCACCTCGATTCAGGCTTGGCCTGAGCGCTGGTTGGATTACAGCCTGTTGCGCGCGGTGGTAAGGCCCGGAGTTGGCCCGAAACCAAAGATCGGCAAGAATCGCAGCCGAAGCCAGCGTCCGGACACCGGCTGCCGACGAAACTTTCCGCTTTCAACCTGTGATTCAACCATGACACTCGAAGATCTTCTGAAAGCGGGTGCCGATGGCGGCATCGCCATCGCAGCGCCGGGCCGTGCACCACTCGATTACCGCGGGCTGCGATCGCTGGTGCGCGAAACCACCACATCGCTCAACGCGGCGGGCATCGGCCGCAACGACCGGGTGGCGATCGTGCTGCCCAACGGCCCGGAAATGGCGACCTGCTTCCTGGCCTGCGCCTCGGCGGTCGCCAGTGCGCCACTGAACCCGGCCTACCGCGCCGACGAATTCGAGTTCTATCTGGACGACCTGCAGGCCAAGGCCTTGATCGTCGAGGCCGGCAGCAAGTCGCCGGCTGTCGATGCGGCTCGCAAGCTAAATGTCCGGATCATCGAATTGAGTGTCGCCGAGGGCGCGCCGGCAGGCCGCTTCAGCCTGGCAAGCGGGGCTGCATCGGCGTGCCCGAACGGCGGTCCGTCACAGGCAGACGATGTCGCAATGGTGCTGCACACATCGGGCACCACGTCGCGACCGAAGCGGGTGCCGCTGTCGGTGGCCAATCTGTGCGCCTCTGCCGGCAACATCGCGGCCACCCTGCAGTTCCACGCCAACGACATCGGCCTGAACATCATGCCGCTGTTCCACATCCACGGCCTGCTCGCCGGGCTGCTGGCTCCGCTGTCGGCCGGGTCGCAGGTGTTCTGCACACCGGGGTTCAACGCGCTGCGTTTCTTCAAATGGATGGACGAGGCCCATCCGACCTGGTACACGGCAGTGCCGACCATGCACCTGGCGATCGCCAGCCGCGGCAAGCACAACGCCGAGGTGCTGGCACGTCATCCGCTGCGCTTCGTTCGATCGTCGTCGTCTGCGATGCCGCCGCAGCTGATCCAGCAGATCGAAACCATGTTCAAGGCGCCGTTGATCGAGTCCTACGGAATGACCGAATCGGCGCACCAGATGGCGTCGAACCCGCTGCCGCCAGCGCAACGCAAACCCGGGTCGGTGGGTCGAGCGGCCGGCCCCGAGATTGCCATCCGCGGCGAGGACGGCGACTTGCTGGGCGCCGACACGGTCGGCGAGATCGTGATCCGCGGGCCCAGCGTCACGGCGGGTTATGAAAACAACCCGAAAGCCAACGACGAGGCGTTCGTCGACGGCTGGTTCCGCACCGGCGACCAGGGCGTGATGGACGCTGAAGGCTACCTGAGCATCACTGGCCGTCTGAAGGAAATCATCAATCGCGGCGGTGAAAAAGTCAGCCCGCGCGAGATCGACGAGATCCTGCTCGACCATGTGTCGGTAGCTCAGGTGGTGGTCTTCGGTGCGCCGCACAAACGGCTCGGCGAAGAGGTGGCGGCAATGGTGGTGCTGCATGAGGGCCACGAATGCGAAGAGCGCGAACTGCAGCAGTTTGTCGCCAAACGGGTTGCCGGCTACAAGGTGCCGAAGAAGATCCTGTTTGTCGATGAACTGCCGAAGGGCGCGACCGGTAAATTGCAACGGATCGGACTGGCGCAGCGCATCGGACTGGGTTTCGGATCCTATGTGTCGGGGGAGTTCTGAGCCCATGAAATACGCGATCGTCGGCGCCGGCGCCATCGGCGGCTACCTGGGCACCAGACTGGCAATCGCCGGTGAGCAAGTGACCTTCATCGCCCGCAACAAGAACCTGGCAACCATCAACGCCAAGGGTTTTCAGCTGCAGATGCCCGACGGCAGCACCCAGCAGACAAGCAATCTGCGAGCGGTGCAGGATCCGGCCGATGCCGGCCCGCAAGATGTGGTGCTGCTGACCACCAAGGCGCACCAGGTGCGCGACCTGTTGCCGGGCCTGCGCGCGCTGTTCGGGCCCGAGACGCTGGTCGTCACGATGATCAACGGCGTGCCGTGGTGGTATTTTCAGCGCCTCGGCGGTGCCTATGATGGCCAGACCCTCAGCAGCCTGGATCCCGACGGTGCACTGGCCGCCGGCATCGAGGTCGAGCGCATCATCGGCAGCATCGTCTACCCCGCGGCCGAGCTCGTCGAGCCCGGTGTGGTCAGGCTGATCGAGGGTAACCGCTTCACCGTCGGCGAACTGGACGGTCAACGCAGTCCGCGCATCGAGGCGTTGAGCAAATCCTTGATGGCAGCCGGTTTCAAGGCACCGGTGTCGCGCGACATCCGCAGCGAGATCTGGGTCAAATTGTGGGGCAACCTGAGCTTCAACCCGATCAGCGCGCTGACGCATGCGACGCTGGAAGACATCTGCCGCTTTCCGCTCAGCCGCGATCTGGCGGCGCGCATGATGAGCGAGGCGCGGTCGGTGGGCGAAAAACTCGGTGTCGAATTCAAGGTCTCGCTGGAGCAACGGATCGCCGGCGCAGCAAGTGTCGGCGCGCACAAGACCTCGATGCTGCAGGATGTCGAACACGGCCGCGCGCTGGAACTGCAGGCGCTGGTGGGTAGCGTGGTCGAGCTGGCGCGCATCACCGACACGCCGACGCCAACCATCGACGCGATCTACGCAACGGCAGCGCTGCTGACCAAGACACTGGTCGATCGCGGCGGCCGGTTGGAGGTTCAGCCAGCGTGAATTTGCCGCGCGCGATGCGAAGCGAATATCAGGTTCGCACCGATCTGGCGGCTGCATTTCGCCTGTCGGCGATCGCCGGCTGGGACGACACCATCTACACCCACCTGTCGGCCACCGTGCCAGGCCAACCAGGCGTCTATCTGATCAACGAGTTCGGGCTCGGTTTCGACGAGGTCACGGCATCGAATCTGGTCAAGGTCGATGTGGCGGGATGTGTTGTCGACGGCTCGGGGCGCGCAGTCAATCCGAGTGGCTTTGCGATCCATGGGGCGGTGCATGCGGCGCGGCCGGATGTCGAATGTGTGATTCACCTGCACACGCCATGGGGCGTATCGCTGGCGATGTTGCCGGCTGGCTTGTTGCCGACGTCGCAATGGGCGATGCGCCTGCACGGCCGGCTTGGCCGCCATGCGTACGAGGGCCTGGCCCTGGACGCTGATGAACAGGCGCGTCTGGTTGCCAACCTGGGCAGGCTCGATGGCCTGATCCTCGAGAACCACGGAACCCTGACCGTGGGCCGAACGGTGGGCGAGGCTTTTTTGCTGATGCACATCCTCGAGCGCGCTGCCAGGGCGCAACTGCGGGCGATGGCGGCTACCGCGGGCCAGGTTCTGGCGGTTCCTGCTGAACTGGCCGGCCTGACGCAACGACAATGGCTGGGTGATGGCAGCGAATGGGACGGCGATGCCGAATGGCCCGCGCTGCTTCGCCGCGCCGACCGGCTGTCGCCCGGTTATCGCGACTGACAATTCAAGATTGCAAGGAGACTCCCGATGCCAACCCTTCGCGTGGAATTGTTCGAAGGCCGGACACCGCAGCAAAAGGCCGCGCTCGCCAAGGAACTCACCGATGCCTGCGTGCGGGTTCTCGGCGGCAGCGCCGCGGGTGTCGACGTGTTGTTCTTCGATATTGCCCGGCATGATTGGGCAAGTGGCGGCAGCTTGTGGAGCGAGAAGGCCGCAGCACCGCCAGCGACCAGCATCTGACGCAGCGCCGCACTCCAGCTCGGCTGCAGTGCCGGATTGCTTACGGCGCAATCGCTGCCGCGGCCATGTCGCCAATCGGCTTCACAGCGCAGCACGCCACCACTCGCCGACCAACGCACGCTGCATGAACAGGATCAGATTCGTCACCTTCGACGGTACGAATTTCGGCGACGGGAAGACGGCATGCATTTCCTGGGTCGGCAACCCATGATCGGTCATCAGCGGCTGCAACTTGCCGTCGTCGATCGACGCGCCAGCGACATACCAGGGCAGGACCGCAACGCCCATGCCATCGCGGGCTGCGGCCAGCACGGCAGACAGGTTGTTTGAACGCAGCGGGCCCTTCACCGGTACCGACAACTCCACGCCGTCGGCCGGCGTCAGGCTCCAGCGGTCGTCGCCCTGCACGCTGCTGTAGACCAGACAGGCGTGGCGACACAGATCGGCAGTTGTCTGCGGCGCGCCCTGGGCCTGCACATAAGCCGCAGACGCCACCATCACCCACGGGTTGGTTCCCAGATAACGCGCGCCCAGGGTCGAATCGGCAAGCCGCCCCATGCGCACCGCCAGGTCGATGCCCTGTTCGACCAGGTTGACATAACGGTCGTCGAAGCCGAGATCGATCGTCACCTCGGGATGCTCGCGCATGTAGCGCAGCACCAGCGGAACCATCACCCGGCGGCCGAACGCGACCGAGGTGTTGATGCGCAGCGTGCCGCCAACCTGGCTTTGCAGCAGCGTCGCCAGGTTGTCGGCTTCATCCAGCTCGCGGGCAATCAGCTTGCATTTTTCGTAATACAAGGCACCGACTTCACTGGTGGTGACGCCGCGTGTCGAGCGATGCAAGAGGCGCGCGCCCAGGCGCTGCTCGGTCGCGGCCACCGCCTTGGTGGCGGTCGGCTGGGTGATTCCGAGTTCGCCAGCGGCCTTGCTGAAGCTGCCGGTCTCGACGACCCGAATGAAGAGATGCACCGCGGCGACCCTGTCCATGGGCCCGATGGTAGTCGCGAAATGCCCCGGTATTCCGCCACGGAATAGTACTTATCCTCCGGCTGGGGTTCACATCCGGCCGCCTGCGCGCGACCATCGCAGCATTCGCAACAGGGAGACTGGCAATGGCAAAGATGAAGGCCGCAATGGCCGCGGTACTGGTGATGGAAAAGGAAGGCATCACCCAGGCCTTCGGAGTGCCCGGTGCGGCAATCAATCCGCTGTATGCGCAACTGCGCGAGCGTCAGACCATCGCCCATGTGCTGGCGCGCCATGTCGAAGGCGCCTCGCACATGGCCGAAGGCTATACCCGGGCCAAGGCCGGCAACATCGGTGTGTGCATCGGCACCTCCGGGCCGGCCGGCACCGACATGATCACCGGGCTGTATTCGGCGATTGCCGATTCGATCCCGATTCTGTGCATCACCGGCCAGGCACCGCGGGCGCGTTTGTACAAGGAGGATTTTCAGGCGGTCGACATCGAGACGATCAGCAAGCCGGTCACCAAATGGAGCGTCACCGTGCGCGAACCGGCGCAGGTACCGCGCGCTTTCCAGCAGGCCTTTCACCTGATGCGCTCGGGCCGCCCGGGCCCGGTGCTGATCGATCTGCCGATCGACGTGCAACTGGCTGAAATCGAATTCGACATCGACACCTACGAACCGCTGGCCGTCTACAAGCCGACCGCCAGCCGCAAGCAGATCGAGAAGGCGGTCGACATGCTGATGGCGGCTGACAAGCCGCTGATCGTCGCCGGTGGCGGCATCATCAACGCCGATGCCGCCGAGCTGCTGGTCGAATTTGCCGAGCTGACCGGCGTGCCGGTGATTCCGACGCTGATGGGTTGGGGAACCATCCCCGATGACCATCCGCTGATGGCCGGCATGTGTGGCCTGCAGACCAGCCACCGCTACGGCAATGCGACCATGCTGGCCAGCGATTTCGTGCTCGGCATCGGCAACCGCTGGGCCAATCGTCACACCGGCAGTCCGGAGGTTTATTGCAAGGGCCGCACCTTTGTCCACGTCGACATCGAGCCAACGCAGATCGGCCGCGTCTTCATGCCCGACTACGGCATCGTCAGCGATGCCAAGGCGGCCTTGCAGCTGTTCGTCGAGGTGGCCCGCGAACGCAAGGCCGCCAAGTCGCTGAAGGATTTCAGCACCTGGTCGCAGCGCTGCGCCGAGCGCAAATCGCTGATGCATCGCAAATCGCATTTCACCGAGACACCGATCAAGCCGATGCGGGTCTACGAAGAAATGAACAAGGCCTTCCCGCGCGACACCGTCTATGTCACGACGATCGGCCTGAGCCAGATTGCCGGCGCGCAATTTCTGAATGTGTTCGGCCCGCGCCAATGGATCAACTGCGGCCAGGCCGGCCCGCTCGGCTGGACGATTCCCGCCGCACTCGGAGTTGTTGCTGCCGATCCGACCCGGACCGTGGTCGGCCTGTCGGGCGACTACGACTTCCAGTTCCTGATCGAAGAGCTGGCCGTCGGCGCGCAGTTCCGCCTGCCTTATGTACAGGTGCTGGTCAACAACAGCTACCTCGGCCTGATCCGCCAGGCACAGCGTGGCTTCGAGATGGACTACTGCGTGCAGTTGGCGTTCGAGAATCAGAACGTCGACGACCCGTCGTTGAAGAGCTACGGCGTCGATCACCAGGCGGTGGTGCAAGGTCTGGGCTGCAAAAGTGTGCGCGTGACCGACCCGGAAAAAATCCAGGCCGCGCTGATCGAGGCGCAGGCGATGGCGCGCAAATACAGCGTGCCGGTTGTTGTCGAGGTGATCCTGGAGAAGGTGACCAACGTCGCCATGGGCACCGAAATCAACAACATCAACGAGTTCGAGGATATCGACTGCCGACACCCTGAAGGGGTCAAGGGCCTGGAGATGGCCGGCCTGCTCGAATGACATCGAACCGGAAATATCCGATGCCCCGTTTTGCTGCCAACCTGACGATGTTGTTCACCGAGGTGCCGTTTCTCGACCGCTTCGAGCTCGCCGCCAAGGCCGATTTCAAGGCAGTCGAATTCTTGTTCCCTTATGCATTCGCGGCGGACGATATCAAGCAGCGGCTCGACGCCAACCGGCTCGAGCTGGTGCTGCACAACCTGCCCGCCGGCGACTGGGAGGCAGGGGAACGTGGCATCGCCTGCCACCCTGACCGCGTCGCCGAGTTTCGCGATGGCGTCGGCAAGGCGATCGACTATGCGAAGACGCTAGGCGTCGGCCAGCTCAACTGCCTGGCCGGCAAGGCGCCGGGTGGGGTTGCCGATAGCGATCTGCGCAAGACCTTTGTCGACAACTTGCAATACGCGGCCGCCGAGCTGAAAAAGGCCGGCCTGCGACTACTGATCGAACCAATCAACCACTTCGACATTCCCGGCTTCTATCTGAGCCGCACCGATCAGGCGATTGCCATCCTCGATGAAGTCGGCGCCGACAACGCCTTCGTTCAATACGACATCTACCACGCGCAGCGCACAGAGGGCGAACTGGCGGCAACGCTGCAGAAATACCTGCCGCGCATCGGCCATGTCCAGCTGGCCGACAACCCGGGCCGCAACGAGCCGGGCAGCGGCGAGATCAACTACGCCTTCTTGTTTGCACACCTCGACCGCATCGGCTACCAGGGCTGGATCGGCTGCGAATACAAGCCAGCTGGCAAGACCGAAGACGGCCTCGGCTGGCGCCAACAATCGAGCCGATGAAGTAGGCGACTCGGATCACTCGGTCATGGTTCGCGCGTTGGAATGATGGGCCATTCGAGACGGGTACCCCGGCATGAAAGGCGTAGCGAATGCCGCCTGCATGTCGCACGCATGCGTCCGTTGGCGAAGAGCGCGCTGACCAGCGACCGACTGCCCCAACCGGTTGACCTCAATCCCGCCAGAACTGCGGCGTAAACAGCACCAGCACCGTCAACAATTCCAGCCGCCCGAGCAACATCGCAAAGGTGCAGACCCAGGTCTGGAAATCGGTCAGTGCAGCATAGGTTCCGGCCGGGCCGATGTGATTGATTGCCGGGCCCATGTTGTTCAGGTTGGCGACAACGGCGGCAAATGCGGTATCGAATGGCAAGTCGGTCGCCAGCATCAGCAGGGTCAGCACAACCGTCGCAGCGCCATACAACAGCATGAACGCGAGGACCGCAAATATCGATTCGCTGGATACCGCGCGCCCGCCAAGCATCACCGGCCGCACCATCCGCGGATGCAGCAGGCGCTGCATCTCGCGCTTGGCCTGCTTGAGCAGGATGATCAGACGAACCATCTTGATACCGGCGCCGGTCGACCCGGCACTGGTCGCCACGCCGCACAGGATCAGCATCAGATAAGGCACCAGTACCGGCCACTGGCCGTAATCGGTGCTGGAGAAACCGGTGGTCGAAGCGATCGACACGATATTGAAGAAGGCCAGCCGAAGTGCATCCATCGGCTCGACCACAGTGCCTTTGAAGAGCAGGAAAGCGCTGACGAACAGGCTGGCGCCGATCAGCAGGCCAAGCGTGCCGCGCGCTTCCGGATCAGTCAATACGACACCAGCCGAACGCTTTCTGATGGCGATGAAGTAGACCGCGAAATTGCAGCTCGAAAAGAGCATGAAGGCCACGCAGATCCACTCGAGCAGCGGTGAATCGAAGTAGCCGAAGCTGGCATCGTGGCTGCTCATTCCACCCAGGCTGGTGGTGGCAAACATATGCACCCAGGCGTCGTACCAACTCATTCCGCCGGCACGATAGGCAAACAGACAGAGCAGCGAAATGGCTGCATAGATGGTCCACAGGCCCTTCGCCGTTTCGGTGATTCGCGGCGTCAGCTTGGAATCCTTCAACGGCCCTGCCGTTTCGGCGCGGAACAACTGGCTGCCGCCCATGCCGAGCAGGGGCAGGATGGCAACCGCAAGCACCAGAATGCCCATGCCGCCGAGCCACTGCAGGAAACATCGCCACAGATTGACCGAACCGGGCAAGGTATCAAGCCCGGACAGCACGGTCGAGCCGGTGGTCGTCAAACCCGACATCGCCTCGAAATAGGCATCGGTAAACGAGATCGGCGCACCCGCTTCATAGAAGTAGGCCAGCAGCGGCAGGCTGGCAAACAGCGGCAGCACGGTCCACGTCAATACGACCAGCAACACGCCGTCGCGCGGCCGCAGTTCGCTGCGGCCGCTCCGCGCGAATGCCCACAACGCAACGCCGCTGAACAGCGTCAGCACCAGCGCGCCACCATAGGCCTCGCGCGCAGCAAACGGCTCGTCGCCGAGCCATGCCACCGAGAGCGGCACCAGCATCGCCGCGGAAAAGAAGATCAGCACCCATCCGAGGATGGTCAGAACCGGCTTGATGGCCAACATCGCCTCGGGACAAAAGACTAGAAGAAGGTTGCGCTGACCTGGAACAACTTCTCGACCTCGCGAACCATGCGTTTGCGCGGTAGAAAGACGATGACATGATCGTTGCTGTCGATCACGGTATCGTGGTGCGGGATGATCACCTGTGCTTGGTCGCCTTCGCCACGCACCAGTGCACCGATCTGCGTGCCCGGCGGCAGCGGAATCTCCTCGATGCGCCGACCGACCACCTTCGAGGTCTTGCGGTCACCGCGCGCCACCGCCTCCAGTGCCTCGGCGGCGCCGCGACGCAGGCTGTAGACGGCCTCGACATCGCCTCGGCGCACGAACGCCAGCAATTCGCCGATCACCGTATGCGCCGGCGACAACGCGATGTCGATCTGACTGCCCTGCACCAGGTCGGCATAGGCCGTGCGGTTGATCAGCGCCAGCACACGGCGAGCACCCATCCGCTTGGCCAGCAGGCAGGCCATGATGTTGTCCTCGTCGTCGCTGGTCAGCCCCATGAAGAGGTCGCATTCGGTGACGTTTTCGGTCTGCAGCAGATCTTCGTCGGTCGAGTCGCCGTTGAGCACCAGCACATGGCCGGGCAGTTGCGAGGTCAGATATTCGCAGCGTGCGGGGTCGGCTTCGATGATCTTGACGCGGCATTCTTTTTTCAGCTGGCGCGCCAGCCGCAGGCCGACCCGGCCGCCGCCGGCGATGATCACTCGGCGGACCGGTTGGTCGCGCAGGCGCAGCGCGTCGAGCACCTGGCGGATCGAGCTGGTCGCGGCCAGCACGAAGACCTCGTCGCCGGGCTCGATGCGGGTGCCGCCGTCGCAGATCACCTGCTGATCGACACCCATCTCGTCGCTGCGGTAGATCGCGACGAAGCGCATTTCGACATCGGGCACCAGCTTCGGCAACTCGGAGATCACGTGGCCGACCATCGGCCCGCCGGTGACCGCACGCACCGCGATCAGGCTGACCTTGCCGGCCGCAAACTCCAGCACCTGCAAGGCTTCGGGGTAATTGATCAGCTTGCGGATGTAGGTGGTCAACGACTCCTCGGGGCAGATCACCTGATCGACGGCAAAGCCGGTCTTGGCCATCAGCTGGCCGCCGTTCGGAAACTCCTCGGAGCGGATGCGCGCGATCCGGGTCGTGATGTTGAAGACATCGTGGGCGACCTTGCAGCAGACCAGATTGGTCTCGTCCATCGGCGCGCAGGCGATCAGCATGTCGGCGTCCTCGGCGCCGGCCTCGCGCAGTACCGACGGCTGGATGCCGTTGCCGGCGACCCCGCGCAGATCGAAGCGCTCCTGCAGCGCGGCCAGGCGACGCGGGTCGGTGTCGATCACCGTGATGTCGTTGCGCTCGGACACCAGGCTTTCGGCCACGCTCTCGCCGACCCGGCCGGCGCCGAGGATGATGATGTTCATGCGAGCGCCCGGCCGATGAGGATCTTCTGCACATCGCTGGTGCCTTCGTAGATCTGGCAGACACGCACATCGCGGTAGATGCGTTCGACCGGAGAAGTCGCTGACATAACCGTAGCCGCCGTGGATCTGGATCGCCGCGCTGCACACCGTTTCGGCCATCTCGCTGGCAAACAGCTTGGCCATCGCGGCCTCTTTCAGGCACGGCTGGCCGGCATCCTTCAGCGACGCCGCGTGGTGGATCAGCTGCCGCGCCGCCTCGATTCGAGTGGCCATCTCGCCGAGCCTGAACTGCACCGCCTGATGCTGGAAGATCGGCTGGCCGAAACTTTCGCGCTCCTTCGCGTAGCGCGAGCGCCGCCTCGAACGCGGCGCGCGCCATGCCGACGCTTTGCGCGGCGATGCCGATGCGCCCGCCTTCCAGCCCGGACAACGCGATCTTCAGACCCTGGCCTTCGTCGCCGAGCCGGTTGGCCAGCCGGGATGCGGCAGTTCTCGAACAGGATCTGCGCGGTATCGCTGGCATGCTGGCCCATCTTGTCTTCCAGACCGGCGACGATATAGCCCGGCGTCGATGTCGGCACGACGAAGGCGCTGATGCCCTTCTTGCCGGCCGTCTTGTCGGTCACCGCCATCACGATCGCGACATCGGCATTCTTGCCGCTGGTGACGAACTGCTTGACGCCGTTGAGCAGATAGTCGTCGCCATCGCGCACGGCGCTGGTCTTCAACCCGTCGGCCTGCGAGCCGACATGCGGCTCGGTCAGGCAGAAGGCGCCGAGCTGGTCACCACGCGCCAGCGGCAGCAGCCAGCTGCTGCTGCTGCTCGGGATTGGCCCAGGCCATCAGGATCGAGCAGACCGGGCAGTTGTTGACGCTGACGATGGTCGATGTCGCGCCGTCGCCGGCGGCGATCTCCTCGATGATCAGCGCCAGGCTCAGATAGTCGAGGCCGGCGCCGCCGAGTTCGGTCGGCACCGCGATGCCATAGCAACCGAGTTCGGCCAGGCCGCGCAATTCGTCGCGCGGGAAATGGTGCGCCTTGTCCCAGCCGGCGGCGAATGGCGCGATGCGATCCTGCACGTAGCTGCGGATCGCGTCCTGGACGGCGCGCTGGTCTTCGTTGAGCAACATGGGATGGCCTGGTCCTGATCAGCGCGAACAACGACGTGCAAACCGGCGCGACCGGCGCGACCGGCGCGGCGATCACCAATCGATAGCCGCGCCGTCGTGGTTGATGAAACGGCCATTGTCGTCGCCAGTCAGCGATCCGAGCAACCGGCGCATCCCTGACACGCTGTCGGCAACTTCCAGGTCGGCCTGCTCGCCGCCCATGTCGGTGCGGACCCAGCCCGGATGCAAGGCCACACAGATGGCGCGGCCGGCAAGCTCGATCGACGCATCCTTCAAGACCGATTCAATGCCGCTTTCGATGCGCGATACAACCAGCCATTGGCCGCCGTGCGAGAGCCGATCGAACCCATTCGCGACGACATCACCGCCAACCTGGCGCCAGGCGCCAGACAATCGGCGAGCTGGGGCAGCAGGCGCATCGCGCCGAGCACATTGGTGTGCATGACGGAATCGAATTCGATCTCGGTCGGCGGCTTCCAGTCCGACATGACGCGGCCCGTAAATGCCGGGGCAGACCACCACGACATCGAAGCTGCTGCCGTCGAGTTGCCAGGCCAGGCCGGCCACGCTTTGAGTAAGCAGGACATCGAGCGCCAGCACGGTGGCACCCAATTCGCGCAGCTGCCGCAGCGCGCTGTCGTCTCGCGCAGTGGCGGTCACTGCGGCACCATCGGCCAGGTACTGGCGTGCAAATTCGTTGCCGATGCCACGCGACGCGCCGATCACCAGGACTTTCATGGCCATGTCGCGACGATCCGGTGTGTCACAACATCTCGACGGCCAGCGCGGTTGCTTCGCCGCCGCCGATGCACAACGCTGCCAAGCCCCTTCTTCAAGCCGCGCTGGCGCAAGGCGCCGAGCAGCGTGACGACGATGCGCGCGCCGCTGGCGCCGATCGGGTGGCCGAGCGCACAGGCGCCGCCATGCACGTTGACGATCTCGTGCGGCAGCTTGTATTCGGCCATCGCAGCCATCGTCACCGCGGCGAATGCCTCGTTGACTTCCCACAGATCGACATCCTGGCGCCGTCCAGCCGGTCTTGCGCAGCAGCTTGTCGATCGCACCGACCGGCGCGGTGGCGAACAGGTTGGGCGCCTGCGCGTGGACCACATGCCCGACGATCCGCGCCAGCGGCTTGCAGCCATGGCTGGATGGCTGTCGACTCGCGCATCAGCACCAGCGCGGCGGCGCCGTCGGAGATGCTCGACGAGGTGGCCGCGGTGATCTTGCCCGTCCTTGACGAACGCCGCCTTCAGGCCGGCGATCTTGTCGAGCCTGGCCTTGAACGGCTGCTCGTCGAACTTGACGATGGTGTCGCCGGCCTTGCCGGCAACCGCCACCGGCGCCATTTCCCAGTCGAAGCTGCCGTCTTCGTTGGCCTGCTTGCTGCGCTGCGGTCGACGCGATCGCGAACTGGTCCATCGCCTCGCGGCTGAACTGGTATCTGGCACACGCACTCCTCGGCGAACACGCCCATCGCCTTGCCGTTGCCGTTCGGCAGACGTTCGTAGGCATCCTCGAGTCCGTCGAGCGCCATGTGGTCGTAGAAAGCGGCGGCGCCGTATTTGACGCCCTTGCGGATCTGGCTCAGGTGCGGCGCATTGGTCATGCTTTCCATGCCGCCGGCAACCACCGTATCGGCACTGCCGCCGGCCAGCATGTCGTGCGCGAACATCATCGCGCGCATGCCCGAGCCACACATCTTCGACAGCGTGACCGCACCGGCCGATTGCGGCAGGCCGGCACCGAGCGCTGCCTGACGCGCCGGCGCCTGGCCCTGGCCGGCCATCAGGCAGTTGCCCATCAGCACCTCGTTGATCGCGTCGCCGGGAACGCCGGCCCGTTCGACCGCGGCCTTGATCGCGACCGCGCCGAGCCGATGCGCGGCCAGCGACGAAAAATCGCCCAGCAGACCGCCGATCGGCGTGCGGGCAGCGGAAACGATGACGATGGGATCGGACATGGGGCTCTCCTTCGGACGGGTCAAGCGGTCAACGCCGCGCGATTGCAGAAGCGGCGCGCCGGGTCGTAGGGAAATACGTCGTGCACATGGCCGGCCAGTATGCGGTCCTTGTTACTTTGCCAGAAAGCGGCGTCGAGCAGGTCGGCATGGTGTTTCATGAAGACCGCGCGCACCTGCGGGTTGCCGAGCAGGAACGGTTCGAAAGTTTCGGGAAATACATCCTTGGCGCCGACGCTGTACCAGACTTCGCCTGACATCTCTTCCTCCTCGTTGCGCAGGCTGCGGCACGCGGCGGAAATTGCAGTCGGTCAGGTATTCGATCTCGTCGTAATCGTAGAAGACGATCTTGCCGTTGCGGGTGACGCCGAAATTCTTCCACAACATGTCGCCGGGAAAGATATTGGCCGCGACCAGATCCTTGATCGCATTGCCGTATTCGATCACCGCCGCGGCCATCTGCTCGGGCGCGGCTTCCTGCAGATAGATATTCAGCGGGATCATCCGCCGCTCGATATAGACATGGCGGATCACCAGATCGTCGCCTTCGTCTTCGAGCAGGCTGGGACAGTAGCTGCTTCAGCTCGGCGATCAGTTCGGTCCTCGAAGCGCTGCGCGCGGAAACGCGACATTGCTGTATTCCTGCGTATCGGCCATGCGGCCGACCCGGTCGTGCTGCTTGACCAGCAGATATTTGCCCTTCACCTGCTCGCGGGTAGTTTCCTTCTGCAGCGGGAAAAAATCCTTGATCAGCTTGAAGACGAACGGAAAACTCGGCAGGTCGAAGACCAGCATCACCATGCCCTTGATGCCGGGCGAGATGCGGAAGTGGTCGCTGCTGTGCCGCAGGTGGGACAGGAAATCGCGATAGAACATGATTCTTGCCCTGCTTGTGCAGGCCGAGCGCGTTGTAGATCTCGCTGCGCGGCTTGCGCGGCATCATCGAACGCAGGAACTGCACATAGGCCGACGGCACTTCCATGTCGACCATGAAATAGGCCCGCGCGAAGCTGAACAGCATCAGCAGTTCGTCTTCGCTGAACAGCGCGGTATCGATGACGAAGCGGCCGGCGTTCGTTGTACAGGATCGGCAGCGCAAACGGCGTCTCATGAAAGCCGTTGATGATCTTGCCGACGACATAGGCGCCCTTGTTGCGGAAGAACAGGCTCGACAAGCACCTGGATCTGGAAATTGGGCCGCACCCGAAAGTCGCCCATTTCCTGCTCGACCGCGGCCAGCAGCCGATCGATGTCTCGCGTCAGGTTCTCGAATTCGCCGCGCAGGCCGAAATTGACGACGATGCTGCTGCCAAGTCTCGCGCAGGCTCTCGCGGGTCGGGTAGTAGGCGCGATAGGTCGGCAGCACACCCGGCGTCGTCGCTCTCGATATATTCGGTCGACACCGCCGGGCGAACGAAGATGAAATCGTTGTTGAAATAGCTGCGGTGCAGGATCTTCGTCGTCACCGAATTGAAGAATGTCTCGGCCAGTTCGGGCTGGTGATGGTTGATCAGCAGGCCGATGTAGTGCAGCTTGATCTGCTGCCAGACGTCCATCGACAGCTGGCCGACCTCGAAATCGGCCTGCAGCGCATGCGCCGCCTCGTCGACCCGCTTGTCGTAGAACTCGATCCGCTCGCGCTGGCCATGCTGCTGGGCATGCCAGTCGGCGCGTTCGAACAAGGCCTTGGCGCCTGCGCTGGCGGCGCGAAACAGGCGATAGTGCCGGTTGAAACCTTCGAGCATCGCGGTGGCAATGTCGAAGGCCCGCGGGTCGGTCAGTTTCGGAGGAAAGGCGGCCATCGAGTGCGGCGATCGAATGCGGCGATCGTCAGGCCTGAGGCAGATACCGAGACTTCACATAGGCCAGTGATTTTTCGAAGACGGGCAGGATCGCCTCGCGGGTATCGACGTTCATTTTCAGATCCTCGAGCAGGCCATTGCTGAGCCCGTAGAACCAGCCGTGCACGACCAGCTTCTGACCGCGATCCCAGGCATCCTGGACGATCGTTGTCCGGCACACATTGAGCGCCTGCTCGATCACATTCAATTCGCACAAGGCGTCGACGCGGCGGGCTTCGTCGACTGCCGTCGAGCCACTTCTGGTGACGCCGGCGCACATCCTGCACATGGCGCAGCCAGTTGTCGGCCAGCCCGACCCGCACGTCGTTCAGCGCGGCCCGCACGCCGCCACAGCCGGAATGGCCGACGACGATGATGTGTCGCACCTGCAGCAGATCGGTGGCGAACTGGATCACCGACAAGCCGTTCAGATCCGAATGCGCCACCACGTTGGCGACGTTGCGGTGCACGAACAACTCACCGGGCAGCAGGTTGACCAGTTCGTTGGCCGGCACCCGGCTGTCGGCGCAGCCGATCCACAGATATTGCGGGGTCTGTTGCTTCAACAAGCGCTGGAAAAAACCCGGCTCACGCTGTTCGGTGTCGGCAGCCCAGCTGGCGATTGTTGGCGAACAGTTCTTCGAGGTCGTTGCTCATGACGGATCGATGGTGCAGTGCATCAATGAGGAGAGTGTAAGCAGGCCCGCCCGATCACTTCGCGGCGTGACGAACGCGCCCTGCCGACCGGCGCGCCTTTCAACCGGTCGGCGCCCAGCGGCCATCGAATTGCCGGCATCTGCCGTCTTGTACAAGCTTCTGCAAATGCGCCGTCAACGAACGCTTTGCCATCCCGTGCAAACGCTCCGGCACATCGGCATAAACCTGTCTGAGCAGTGTGTCGCTATCAGCCGTTCCGAGCCGGGCCAGTGCCTCGACGACTTTCGCTTCACGCTTGAGCCTGTGCGCAACGATTGCCTGCATGGCGGCGATCGGCTTGTCCATCAAGAACCCGTGGCCGGGTGCGATCCATTCAAGATCGAGATCGGCAATCAGCGAGCGCAACGACTGCAGATAGGCCGCCATGTCGCCATCCGGCGGATTGATGACGACCGTCGAGCTCTGCATCACATGGTCGCCGGTCAACAGCGTCTTTTCTTCTTCGAGCAAGTAACACAGATGATTCGACGCGTGGCCGGGCGTGTGGATCACCGACAGGCTGGTCGCCTCGCTGCCCGAACCGAAGACGAAGCGCTCGCCACCATTCAATACGATATCGGGAACAAAGGTTTCGTCCTGCCATTGCGGAAAATCGGCCACTCGGCCATGAACCGTCGCACCGGTCCGCTTCTGCAAAGCTGCGGTCGCAGGCGAATGGTCGCGGTGCGTATGGGTGACGAAGATGGCGCGGATCGGGCCGGGAGCCGCAGCAACGATGGCATCGACATGTTCCGGATCGTCCGGCCCGGGGTCGACCACGATCCACTCACTGCGCCCATCTCGCGTCGGCGCTGCAATCAGATAGGTGTTGGTGCCGGGGCCGGTCATCATGCTGCCGTTGTTGGCGGTGACGCGAATCAGCCGCGCCGACAGCCGCACCGCGCGTCCAGGCACCAGTTCGCTCCAGGCCGTGCCAGCGCGCAGCGGATCCAGGCGCAGCACTTCGGCGTAAGCGGCATCCTCGGGGATAACCGGTTGCTGGCCGCGGCTGGTCACACTCAAGCAAGGCAGGATCTGAACGATGTCGCGCTCGGATGCAGCCCAGGCCAGCAGATCGTCGACGCCTGAATGTCGCGAGAGCAGGCGCAGGGTGTGCATGCGTCGGTGTCAACAGCTTCAGCGCCTCGCCGCGGGCCAACGCGTCGGCCGGTCGAATCCACAGGTGATCGACCGTTTCGCTGCCATCGTGAATGACCACTTGATCGGGTGGAGCCAGCGCCACGAAAAACCGCGTGTCGAAACGCTTCGGCCGCCCGAGCGGCGTCAGCCAATGGCTCAGATAGGCCACCCCGGCGAGCGCCAGCCGCTGGCCACAGGCTGCGCAGAAATCGGCGAGGCCACATTCGCCGCGTTGCAGCCGTTCGCGCCAGTGCTGCAACACCTCAGCCGGCGGCAGCGGCGTGCTGGCGAGCAGGATCCCCGACTCTTCGAAACATTCACGTACCGCTGCGAGATAAAAATCCAGGCCGCGTGATGGCAGCCGCAGCTGCCGGCTGGCCTGCTGATCGTCGAGGCCGTCGACCAGATGGTCGAGATCGCGATCACGGGGATCGGTCAACCCGCCGGGGAAGACCCAGGCCCCGCTGTTGTGATCGCCGCGCTCGGCGCGCAGCAGCAACAGTGCTTCGACGCCGCCGTCGACGGCCTCGCGCACCAGCACCACGGTTGCTGAAGGCCGAGGGGGCCGTTCGGTAGGAGGAGTCTGTTGGGCTGTCATCGCGAATGATCGGAAGTCGCTGCTCGACCAACACTGTAGCGACTTGGCGCACAGAACGGGTGCCGGCCACCGCCTCCTGCCGCAGCAAAACATGGCCAGTCACCGACGCGGCGAGAATGAGGCTTGCTTGCAAGGATAACCATGGAACCCGACTTCTCCGCCACACCCGCCTACGTGGCACCCGCGTTGTTCGACGATCCGGATGCTGCATTGGCACAGGTTCAGTTGATCTATCAAAGCAGCCTGAACCATCTGCGCGAATCGCTGCGTCGGTTTGTCAGCGGGCAGCCCCTTGACCGTCGGGTGCGCGCCTGCTACCCGATGGTCAGGGTGCAGACCGACACGGTGGCCCGTGCCGATTCCCGACTGAGTTATGGCTTTGTTGCCAGCCGCGGCACCTTCGAGACAACCTTGACTCGACCGGACTTGTTTGCCGGCTACTACCGTGAACAGTTTCGGCTCCTGCTGGCCAACCACCAGGTGCCGTTGGAGATCGGCACCAGTACCCAGCCGATCCCGATCCACTTTTCGCTCGCTGAGCACGACCATCTGGAGGGCTCACTCGACAGCGCGCGACGCATCCAGATGCGCGACCTGTTCGACCTCCCTGACCTGGCGGCGATGGACGACGGCATCGCCAATGGCACCCACAATCCGGAACCGGGCGAGGCGCAGCCCTTGGCGCTGTTCACCGCGCCACGGGTGGACTACTCGCTGCATCGGTTGCGTCACTACAGCGGCACGGCGCCCGAGCATTTCCAGAATTTCGTCCTGTTCACCAACTACCAGTTCTACATTGACGAGTTCGTGCGCCTTGGCCATGAGTTGATGGCCGCCACGGGACCCGATGACAGCCAAAACCCCTATCTGAGTTTTGTCGAACCGGGCAATGTCATCACCCGGCGTGCCGGCGCAGCGCCGCTGGCCGATGATGAACGCGGTATTGCGCCGCCGCGGCTGCCGCAGATGCCGGCTTATCACCTGACGCGAGGCGACCGCAGCGGCATCACGATGGTCAATATCGGAGTCGGCCCGGCCAATGCCAAGACCATTACCGACCATATCGCCGTTCTGCGGCCCCATGCGTGGATCATGCTCGGCCATTGCGCAGGCCTTCGCAACAGCCAGGCGCTGGGCGACTATGTGCTGGCGCACGGCTATGTGCGTGAGGATCATGTGCTGGACGAAGACCTGCCGCTTTGGGTGCCGATTCCCGCGCTGGCCGAGGTGCAGGTTGCACTGGAAACCGCGGTGGCCGACGTGACCCGGCTGGAAGGTTATGAATTGAAGCGCATCTTGCGCACCGGAACCGTCGCAAGTACCGACAACCGCAACTGGGAACTCGCGCCCTTCGGTGCATTGACGAGTAACCCGCAGCGGCGTTTCAGCCAGAGCCGGGCGATTGCGCTCGACATGGAAAGTGCAACGATCGCAGCCAACGGATTTCGCTTCCGCGTGCCATACGGCACCCTGCTGTGTGTCAGCGACAAGCCGCTGCATGGCGAAATCAAGCTGCCGGGAATGGCCAACCATTTCTATCGCGAACGGGTCGAGCAGCACCTGCGAATTGGCTTGAAAGCGATCGAGTTGCTGCGCGCAGACGGCACCGGCCGGCTGCACAGCCGAAAGTTGCGCAGCTTTGCCGAGGTGGCATTCCAGTAGGTGCCGCGTGCCGGCCATGATGGTCAGCCTCGATCGACAAGTCAACGAAGGTTTATCATCTGCCCATGAATTCCGGCCCCATCGATGTGGCCCAAGTGCGCCTGGACAATGCGCTCGTCTTGTTCGACGAGTTCGTCAGCGCCACCATCAAACATCCCGACGCGGCGACCTTGCGCGGTCTCGAGCGGCGCTTCGCCGAGCGGCTCGATATCCAGCCCAGCTACTGGAGCCAGATCAAGGGCCGCTCGCGCCAGATCGGCGAGCGGCTGGCACGCCAGTTCGAGCAACGCTGCAAAAAGCCGCGTGGCTGGATGGATTCTGCGCACCTGCCGGGCGATTCGATCGACTTTGCGAGGTCGATTCTGCCGGACGATAGCGGTCGGCCATTGGGAGAGCGGACCAACGAGAACCTGCCGCAGGACGATGACGAGCGCTTCATCGTCGGCCTGGTTCTGACGTTCTACCGGCGCCACCCGCAACGGGCCCGAACTCGCCTGCTCGATCTGCTGGGCGAGGTCCTGATCCCCGACGCCTCTCAGGACTCATCACGGGCACCGCACCATGTGTCCGCCGCCAACCGCGCCAACGCCGATGACCTGTGGGCGAAGACCCAGGCCAGCGTGGCGCCGCTGAAGAAGAGGCGCTGACTGGCGCTCGGCGACCTGGCGAGTGGAGCGCGCCGCCACCGGCGATCTTCAGGTGGTTTGTTGTGACCTCGGCCGACGTTGCCACCCCGAAGTCTGTCGCTCGCGCAACACAGTTGCAAATTTGACTTGCCTAAGATAACGATATGTTTATCATTTGCGCAAGTTGACGGATTCGCGGCTTCAGCCGTCATCGAAGAATGAGTTGCCTCCAGACGGCGCGTGACTTCCGATGATCGGATGCCCGTGACGCAGCAGAGGATCACCCGCGCCGCCGAACCGCACTGGAGGACCGACATGACATTGACCATCCCGAATACATCGCCACGCAACCCGCTGGTCGCTGCCGCCCGGTTCCGTCGTGCCGGGCCACACCGGCGCGGCGGCGGTGGCTCTCGCCAGCGGGCGCGGCAAGACCTGCTCAGCGAGTTGCGTCGCGCCGATTTGCACAACGAGCGTCGATCAGCGGCCAGTCGCGATCGATACAGTCCGTGACATCAGCGGCACCGCAGCGACTGAATGTCGCGCCGATGCCGCAGGAGATGAAAATGATCCCCATCAAACCAGAGGCCTGGCAACTGCCTGCCGGCCCGATTGCCAGATCGGAGCGTGTCCGCAGCGCCGTCGCCTGGGCCTTGCGCGCAGCCAGCCAGGCGCTCGATCGCATGGCCCGGCAAATCGTCGTGGCGCCGTTGGCTGCGCAGGCAAAGGAGCCGAAGATCGAATTCCATGCCGAATCAGGCGCGCCGGAGGGAGCGTTGTATGTCGATGGAAAACTGGTCGGCTGGATCGAAGGCATCCAACGACTTTGATCGGCCAACCATCAGCCCTGCATTGCCTGCGATGCAGGGTTTTTTTCGCGCTGCTACAACATCGCCAATGGCGTCTTGCGGCGAGGTGCGGGAAATATGAGATCGATCTCGCGCAATACATTTTCGGGCAGGCAGACATCGGCAGCCATGATGTTGTCGCGAAGGTGCCGGGTTCGAACCGCTTTCGGGATGGCGACCACGCCGGGTTGGGCCAACACCCAGGCCAATGCCAGTTGTGCAGGCGACAGATCGAGCCGATCGGCAATTGGTTGCAGCGCAGCCGACGTCGCCAGCACGCCTTGATCGAGCGGGCTGTAGGCCATCGCGACGACACCACGCTCGCGCATCCAGGGCAGCAGACTGAAGGCAGCGCCGCGTGCGCCAAGTGAAAAGTAGATCTGATTGACAGCGCAATGGTGCCCGCCCGGCACCGCGAACAGTTCGACCAGATCGGCGGTATCGAAATTGCTGACGCCCCAACGTCTGATCAGGCCGCGCCCGATCAGTCGCTCGAAGCCGGCAACGGTTTCACGCAGCGGGACTTGGCCACGCCAATGCAGCAGATACAAATCGAGGCAGTTGACGCCAAGGCGGCGCAGGCTGCGCTCGCATGCCGCCTCGACGCCGGCCGCCGAAGCATGATGCGGATAGACCTTGCTGACGACGAATAGCTGCTCGCGCTGGATTTCGCCGACGGCAATCGATTGGGCAAGGGCAAGGCCAACGATAGCTTCGGCCTCACCATCGCCATACATCTCGGCGCTGTCGATCAAACGGTAGCCGAGCCTGAACGCTTCGCGCAGCGCCGCCACTTCGACGTCTCGCTCGCTGCCCGACTCACCCATCCGCCACGTTCCCAGACCGAGCGCGGGCAAGAGGAGCGGTGCAGCGGCAGGGTTCGATGGAGACAAGGTCATGGTGCTGGCGGCAAATTGGTTGCTCGGCCATGATGCACCAAGCACGACACGCCGGCGCCTCAGGGTCAGATGCGTGCTGCCGATAATGAGTCAGGTCAATGCCACAGACGGTCCGCATGACGACAACCCACACCATGAACCAGCCGCAGCTGACCGAGGCGCTTTCGGACCTGCGGTCGTGGACATCGCATTTTGCGAATGCCGAAATGCCGATCCGGTCCGACACCGCACTGGTTCTCGAGACCTTGCGCATCAACCAAGACGCGGCCGACGCCAACATGCTGGGCGAACTGATAGCTGGTGATCCGCTGATGACATTGAAGCTGATGGGTCATGCCGCCCGCCACCGTAGTGAGCGGCAACTGACAGACCCGGAAACCGTCACGGCAGCAATCGTCATGCTCGGAATATCGCCATTTTTCCGGCATTTCGGTCCGCAGCCAATCGTCGAAGAGTTGCTGCAAGACCAGCCCGAAGCGCTCGACGGGCTGCTGCAGGTGATTCAGCGCAGCCGACGCGCATCGGATTTCGCATTGGCATTCGCCGTTCATCGCATGGACCAGAACACGCCGGTGATCCACCAGGCCGCTCTGTTGCACGATTTCGCGGAAATGCTGTTGTGGGTTCACGCACCGGCCCTGGCATTGCAGATCCGGACAGCGCAGCGCAGTCAAGCCGGCTTGCGATCGGCCGATATCCAGCGCCGGGTGCTCAACATCGAACTGGCCGATCTTCAGCAGTCACTGATGAGGGTCTGGCGTCTGCCGGCATTGCTGACACGAATCAGTGACGACAAACACGCCGACCATCCGAGTGTTCGCACCGTGCTTCTTGCCGTTCGACTGGCACGCCACAGTGCTGCGTCATGGGAAAACGCCGCACTACCCGACGACATGGCAGAGCTGTCGGATCTGTTGCAGCTCTCAGCCAACGCCACTTTCGCATTGCTGCAAGACATCGATAGCTGACGCTCGCCAAGTGCGGTCGGCTCAGCTCAGGTGGTCTGCAGTGACAGGATCGCGACTCCAACCATCGCATCACCTCGTCAAAAGCCAGCGGATGGTCGACCATCTGGACATGAGCGCAGGCCGTGATGTGAATGTTGCGCGCATTCGGCAAGGTTGCGGTGCTGGTCGGGAAAACGATGTTGTCGCAGTTGCTGAACATGCAGGTCAACTTGCCAGCGAATCCTGGCGCCCCGGATTCGAGCAGATCAGCGATCCAGCCGCCCCTGGTTGTCATTTGCCGCATGTTGGCGCTGAAGGCAAATCGCGCAAGTGCCGTGCCGCGGTGCGGAGAACCCAGCGTGACGATATGGTGAACCCGGTCGACCGCAGACGGGCCGGCATGTCGAAGCCAGGCCCTGACCGCCAGTCCGCCCATGCTGTGGGCAACGACCACCGGTGCCATGCCAGTTGTTTGCTGCAAGCTGCTGACGGCAGTTTCAATCTGCGCGGCATATTGATCGATATCACCGAATACCGGCTCGAAATCGACACCGATGTACGGGATATCGCGCTCGACCAGGCGTGAATACCAGCCGTTCCATAAACCGCGATTGCAGACGAAACCGTGCAGCAGGATCAATCCGCGCTTGGGCTGGCTGGACGCCGGTCGATTGGCAAAGGCATTCGACCGAAACGGTTGCCGCCAGCAAAACACCAACGGCGCACACCACGTCTCAGCCCACCAAGCCGAGGCAATCTGCCGGCAGGTGGCTGCACGATAAGGATCCCGCAGATTGGCTGCCTGCATCAGCGCAAATTCAAGGCCGAGAATGAGCGCGTAGCCGAACAGGATGAGCAACGCTCCGATCAATGCCCAGGCTGGTTTGTCGTTGCGTAACGTGTAAATCGTCCACGCGACGGCCAGGCCGACCAGGAAAACGGTGGATATCTGTTGGAGGCGAGCCAGCACGACGTACAGTGTAGTGAACACCGATCAACCATCAACCGACCCCGGGCGCGGACACCGCCGCCGACCTCGACCAGAAATGGCAGCAAACAAGAGCGATCAGATACACAACGATCTGCGCAGTGTGGCCGATGAACGTGCCAAGCGCGAGCGTGACGCCGACCTTGGACAAAAAGTTTCGCTGATCAAGGCCTACCAGCAGAAGCGGTTTTCGAGGACCCACGACGATTTCTTGCATGATCCCCGTTACCGTGCGGCGGCACGCTTTTTCCTGGACCATCTGTACGGCCCCGAGGATTTCAGCACCCGTGATGATCAGTTCGCACGGGTTGTGCCGGCCATGGTCAGATTGTTTCCAGACGAAGTCGTCAACACAGTTGCCCAGCTGGCCAGCCTGCATGCACTGTCCGAGCAACTCGACTCAAAGATGGCGGACCAACTGACAACGCCACTCGACAGGCAGCGCTATACAGCTGCCTGGCAAGCAACCGGACATTACGATCTGCGAAACCAGCAAATCGAACTCAGCCTGAAGATTGGGCAAAGCCTGGATCGATTGACTCGAAATCCCTTGATACGCCACAGTCTTCGAATGATGCGCGGTCCCGCCAAGGCGGCCGGCTTGAGCGAACTTCAACAGTTTCTGGAGGAAGGATTCGACGCCTTCAGAGCGATGCACGGTGCCAGACACTTTCTGCAAACCATCGACAGCAAGGAGCACATGCTGATCAACATGCTTAACAGTGCATCCGCGCCATTTGACAGCGCGGAAATCCGCGAACAATTACCCTAGATTCCTGGACACAAAACGAAAAACCCCCGAGCCATGTTTTGAGCTCGGGGGTTGTCG
>CAWJLY010000008.1:0-487155 GCA_963843805.1 uncultured beta proteobacterium | reverse complement strand
TGTCTTGCCGCCGGGTTGCGCTGCGCTCGGCGACGCGCAACCGGCCAGCGTGCCAAGACCCAATGTCGAGGCCACTTCGAGAATATTTCTGCGCTTCATTGCTGGTCCGGGAAATTTGAACGACGGTGTCATTCATTGGGGCTGCCGATCTGCACAAACTATAATCGACAAAAAGTCCAATAACGACGATTCTCGATAAATACGACCTCGGAGATACCCTGATGACACCCGTCGACCCTTCCCTTGCGGCACGACTGTTCACCGAAGCGCGTACCGGCAGCCGTTGGCTGCAGCAGGCCGTTCCATCGGCGCTGTTGCGCGAGCTCTACGACCTCGCCAAATGTGGCCCGACCTCGATGAACAGCCAGCCGATGCGGCTCCAGTTTGTTGTCAGCCAGGCCGCGAAGGAGCGTCTCGCGGCATGTGTCAACCCGGGCAATGTCGACAAGACACTCGGCGCGCCGGTCGTCGTCATCATCGGACAGGACTTGAACTTCGCCGACAGGCTGCCGCAACTGTTTGCGCACAAGACCGACGCGAAGAGTTATTACGAAGGCAAACCCGATCTGGTCGCCTCGACTGCCTTGCGCAACAGCAGCCTGCAGGGCGGCTACCTGATCATGGCGGCGCGCCTGCTCGGACTCGATTGCGGTCCGATGTCCGGGTTCGATGCCGGCAAGGTGGACCAGGCCTTCTGGGCCGGCACGACGGTGCGCACCAATTTCTTGTGCAACCTCGGTCATGCCGACCGCAGCCAGGACAAGTCACGCCCGCCCAGGCTCGGGTTCGACGAGGTTTGCCAGTTCGCTTGAAGCGATTCCGGTGGCAGTCGTCGCCGGTGCACGCCCTGCGCCTTGGCAATGCCTGGGGCGTTGCGCTAGATCGTTTGTAGAAACGTCAGCAATTGCGCCTGCTCCGTGGCGCTCAAAGCCTTGAAGCGTCGCTGCGAAGCGAACGCGCTGCCGTCGTGCTGCTCGATCGCTTCGCGCACGGTGGCGGCGCGGCCGTCGTGCAGAAATACGGTGCGTGCGCGCAGACCCCATAGCGGCGCGGTGCGCATCTCGGTGCGACCGGCGGCTTCCTGTGCGATGCCGTCGCCAAGTTTGCCCATGTCGTGCAGCAGCAGATCCGAATACAGGTGCAACGTCTTGTTCGACAGCGCCGCCACCGCATTCGGCGCTGTCGTCAGCACCGGGGTATGACATGCCGTGCATTCGGCCTTGGCAAATACTCGTTCGCCAGCCAGCGCGGCAGCGTCCTTGCGCAACATCGGCGGTGGTGCCAGAAAACGCATGAAATCGGTCGCATGGTCGATATCGCTCTTGCCGCTGGCCGGGTCGATCTCGTCTTCGACATCGGGCACCCGATCGAATCGCTTGAGCAGGTCGATGCGGCCGTTCGGGGCATTTTCAGTCGGGAACAGGCGGCTCGTGACACCCATCTCGTTGAGGTAGGCGTCGCCGGCAAAAGCCAGCAAGGTGGCCTGCTGGGCTTTCCATCCGAAGCGGCCGACACGCCGCTGACCACTGGCGATGTCGAGAACGCGCGCGACCCGGCCGTGTACGCCATCGGGTTGCCGACGCTGCGCGTTCAGTTCGATGGTCTCGTCGGCGATCGCCTCGATCAGGCCGATTCCGAACAAGGGCGTCGTGACACGTTGTGCCACGACGTTGGCTTCAGGCGGAATCACTTCGAGCGCCTCAGGATGGATCGCCTGTGACTGCAGCAGCGAGCCGCCAAGCGCGGCCAGCTCGTCGAACTGTCCGTTGAGGATTCGCCCGAAACGGGTCACCTTCAACTCGCTGGCGCCGCCGATGCCGCCGGCGGTGTGGCAGGCCGCACAGGCGTTGTTGTTGAAGATCGGTCCCAGCCCGCCTTCGGCTGTCTCGACCGCGATGAACTCGGCCAGGCCTTCGTCGAAAGCGGCACGACTGGCGGCATCGAGATCGGCCAGCGGGTCGCCGAACTGTGCGCCCGACACCCGGCCGGCGCGTTGCATCAGTGCTTTGGTCGCCGCGCTCGGCGGCAACTTGCTGCGCTTGCTGAAGAGGTGTGGGGACGCCGAATCACGACCGCTCGATTGAGCGGCTCGGTTGCGGATGCTGGTGGCGGTGTCGGTTTGTGCGATCGCGGATGCGGCGACGATGGCCGAGATCAGAGTCACAAAGGCAATGGTCGGCTTGGAGTATCGAAACATGTTTTTTGCGCTCGGTACGAACAACTGGATGCACCGCGGTCTGCCATACGCCGCGGCGCGGAGCCTCACGATGGCTGAACAATGTGAAGCAAATGTGGAAGGCTCAGGCCGTCTTGGCGCCACGCCACTCGAGCTTGTCGAGCGCCATTTCCGCAAGGTCGAGGTCGACCTCGATTTCCTGCAGGACCGCGTGTGTCAGCGAGCCTTCGTCATGCAGGCGCGACAGCTCGCGTCGTTGCGCCAGCAGCACATTCATCGACAGCTGGCGTTGCGCGGCGAGGTCGCGGCGATGTTCGGCGACGGCGGCGCTGTCGCTCGGGTCCGAGGCCGCGACCCGACTTTCATACAGGCGTCGCCAGGTCGCTGCCCATTCCGCGCACCTTGGCCGAGACGGCGTTCAGCGGGTCTTCATCGATCACACCGAGCGCCACCCGGGCAATTGCCATGTGAACCCGGGGCGCCGTCAACACCGCGTGCATCGTCGGCCGCCGAGCGGACCTTGAGAAAAGGCATCACCAGGCCACTGAGCAGCAAGGTCGCCGCGATGGTGCCGGCGGCCAGGAAGATGGCCAGATCGCGGCCGGGCATCGCCGTGCCGGCAGCGGTCAGCAGCGGGATGGCGAGCGCCGCGCTCAACGCGAGCGAGCCGCGAACGCCGCACAGCACGATGACGACCAGCATCGTGAAGTTGGGCGGGCTGTCATCGGTGGTAGTCCGGCGCCGGCTCGTCCACCAGGCCAGCAACATCGTCCATGCGAGGCGAATGGCAAACAAGGTGACCGTCAGCAGCGCGACGTAGCCAAGCAGCGTCCAGCGGCTGTAGCCGTCGACGCGCTGCAGGACCTGGCGCATTTCCAGGCCGAGCATCACGAACACGGCGCCATTCAAGGTCAGCGTGACGGTGCTCCACAGGGCGATGCCGTTGAGCCGGGTGCTGGCGCGCAGATGCCGGCGATCGAGTACGCCGCCGCACAGCCCGGCAGCCACCACCGCCAGCACACCGGAGACCTGCAGCTTGTCGCCAGCCAGGTACGCCGCGTAGGGGATCAGCAGCGACAGGATGGTGTCGATGCGCACGCCATCGGGGGTGCCGGACATCAGGCCGCGCCGCAGCGCATTGGCAAGCAGCGCGACTGCGGCCCCAGTGGCCAGGCCGCCGGCGCAGACTGTCAGCAGCGATACCGTCGCTCCCCGACCGAGAACTGCGAGGTGACAGCCGCCACCACGGCCACCTTGAAGGCCACCAGGGCGACCGAATCGTTGAGCAGGCTTTCGCCACTGAGCAGCGTCTGCAGCCGCGGCGGCAGCGGTATCCGGCTGACGAAGTTGCTGACCGCCACGGTATCGGTCGACGACAGCGCGGCCGCCAATGCGAACGCGACGGCCAGCGGCATGACCGGCAGCAAGGCGTGCAGCCCGTAGCCGATGACGATCACGGTCAGTGCGACCAGACCGATCGCCAGGCCGAGTACCGGGCGGATCGAGCGCAGCAGTTCACGCTTGGGCACTTGCCAGGCCTCGATGTAGAGCAGGGGAGGCACCAGCATCACGAACAGCAGCGGCGTCTGCCCGTGCAGGTCGTCCAGCGCGGCGACCGCCGACAAGGCGACGCCGGCGGCGATCTGCAGCGCCGCCATCGGCACCGGCAACCGCCGCCCGAGGGCTTGAAGAATCGCCACCACACAGATGACGACAAAGGCCAGTTCGATATATTTCATTGCTGCTTCCAGCCCGATCCGCGCCTTGGCGGACCGGGTTCGTCAGATGTTTCGGTGCCCGCGCCGTGCGGCTGCGGTTGGTGGTCGAACCGGCGTGCATCGTTGCGGCCCGGTATGGCCAGCGACAGGATCGTCATGAGACGGTGAAACCCTCGACCAACAGCACACGCGAGCGCAGCGCAAGCAGCAAGGCGTCGCGCTGTTGCTCGCTGACGCAGTAGCAGAACAGGCCGTGCGAGCCGTCCTGGCGAAGCAGGATCACGCGCCAACGATTGGGCACCGCGTCGGTCATGGTGGATGCCGCGACACTGGACGTCATCAGCCCACCACCATCACGCGTTGCACCAACCAGACCGATCCTGCCACCATGCCGAGGCAGGAGGCGACCCTTGTGGTCAATGTCAGGCCATAGCCACCGCCGAGGCGTCTGATCAGCGCCATTGCTGCAGCGGCCAGCAGCGCCACCCCGAGCTGACCCGCCTCGATGCCGGCGTTGAACCCGGCCAGGCTGATCAGCTGATGATCCGAATCCAAGCCCAGATCGGTCAACGCACCGGCCAGGCCGAGGCCATGGATCAACGCGCAGGCGAAGACCAGGCTCAACCGCAACGCCGCTGGCCAAGGCTTCGACCGGCTGGCCGACCAGCGGTCGAACAGCGCCATGCCGACGATGGTGGCGGCGATCGCGGGTTCAACGACCGACGCCGGCACCACCCAGCCGAACCAGACGCTGCCGGCCAGCGTGATGAAGTGGCCGGCGGTAAAGACGCTAAGGGCCAGAACCGTCTGGCGCAGGCTCCAGCCGGTCGCCAGCACGACCAGCAGAAACAGCAGGTGGTCGAGGCCGCCAAGCACGTGTGCGGCGCCGAGCACTGCATGGTCGACAAAGACAGTCGACGCGCCGGGCAGGATGTCGCCTCGTTCGCGGCCGGGTGCCAGCACCAGGTGCTGCTTCTGTGACCCGCGGCTGACCGTGATGTCCTGGACCTGCTCGGCACTTTTCTGGCCGAACAGCGACAGGGTGAAGGTCAGACCCTCGGTCTGCGCGCCGAGCGCAAAACGGCCCATCACGACCAGGTGGCTGGCCGGCGCCGTCGGCGTGTCATCGGGCGGCGACAGGTTCAGCATCAGGCCCTCGAGCGGACGCGCGCCGTGCGCGTCGCTCAAGATCAGCCCGTGACGTACCTGAGCCTGGATGTCCGCGCCGTGGCGACGCATTTCGGCCAGCGACAGCGCGCCATCCTGGTCGTCGTCGACGCCGGTGAAGCCGGACACCGGCAACGACATCACCATGAAGACGCCGTTGCCGACCAGGTTCAGCGTGCCGCGCTGCGCGACCATCAGGTGGGCCTGGGCGGCCGGCAGCGCGAACAGTCCGAGCAGAGCGGCGGCCAGGGCGACGCGCAGACAAGACAGAAACGCAGCCCAGCCGGGCACGCGTCGCGGGTCGGGCGCTTTCAAGGCAATCGTCGAGTCGGACATGGATCAGGCCGCTTGCGCTCAGCTTCCTGCGGGCGGCGGAGGCGGCAGCCCGCCGCCGGTTGTTGTCACCGTGCCCTTCACGCAGCGCTGCAGGTAGGGGTAGGAGTCGGTGGCGTAGTAGTGGTAGATGCCCTTGGGAAACTCCGGCGTCACGCCGAAGCGGCCGTTGCATTGATCCAGATCGCCCGAGCCGGCCACATAGGTCCAATCCTGCGCGAAGGTGCCCAGGGCATAGGTCGTCGTCGCCGGTCGGTTGGCGCTGACGCTGCTCACCTTCTGGTAGCTGCCGGTCATCACCTTCAGCGACGAGCCGGCCTCGGTGGCAACCGAGTAGCCGTAGCGCGCGTAAATCGGGAAGCCGTCGGCAGCCCAGCCGATCAGCGTCATGTTGGCGCTGCTGCCGCCGCGCTTGGTGATGAAGCCCTCGGGCATGCCGTGGTAGTGGTAGCTGCCACCCGGCTGCACATGGGCGTTGTTGCTGTCGGTGCCGAAGTTGAAACTGCTCTGGCCGAGCGCCTCGATGTTCCAGGCGCCGCTGTTGTCGCCGAGGCTGCATGAAGTGCCGCTGTTGTCGCAGGAGCCGCCGGTGCCGGCATCGATCTTGACGCCGTTGAGAACAAACGCGATCACCCCGGCCGGGCCGCCCAGTTGGGTCGTGGTGGTGCTGGTGGTCGGTGTCAGTGTGAATGTGGCAGCCACCGCCTGTTCGGAAAGGGTGTTCGGGTTGTTCGGGTTCGGGAAGGTGCCGACGATGTGGTCAGGAACGCCATTGGCCGCGAGCACCCGCGAGGTGCCGGTGCAGGTCCAGTCGGCCTTGCTGACCAGGTTGACCGACGCCGACAGGTTGAGCGCGCTGTAGCTGTAGTTGCATTCGACACCCGCCGTTGCGCCGGTCGCCGCGGCGGTCGCTGTTGCCAGCGGGGTGACCGAAACCGCCGCCGACGCGAGGCCGCTACCGGCCGAATTGGTCGCCGTCACGGCGCAGGCGTAGGCGCTGCCGTTGCCAAGACCCGCCACCAGGATCGGACTGGCGGTGGCCGATCCGGTGATCGAGGTGGTGCCGGAGGTGCAGGTTGCGGTGTAACCGACGATGGTGGCACCGCCGTTGGAGGTCGGCGCGCTGAAGCCGATGCTGGCCGAGGCATTGCCGGCGGTCGCGCTGCCGATGATCGGCGCGCCGGGGACGCCGACAACCTCGGAACTGCCGCCGCATGCGGCCATGGCGAGCGAGCCGAGGATGGTCGATGCGAAGCGGACTGATGTCGAACAAGCGTGGTGGTGCATGGGGATCGTGGGGTTCATGTCAATCGTCGATCAGGGTGCGGCTCGGGTGCCGGTCAGGTGGGAATCCACAGCAGCAAGCGGACTCGGCGGCGAGTCGCCGTGGTCATGATCGCGGCCCGGCTGGCCGACCGCCTTCGGCTGGCGCGTCTTTCGGTTTGCAGGCCAGTGGCTTGCCTTGCGGCGCCCAGCAGGTGCCGGTGACGCTTCCGCGTTGTCCGGTGAAGCTGCAGGCGGCGCCGCTCGTCAGGGTCTTGCAGACGGCAAGCGCTTCCTGTGGGGGCTGCGGTGGGGGCCCTCCCTGCGCAGCGCCATTCCCCGGGCCCTGTGCGCCCGCGGGTTGGGCATGGACGGCATCGCAGAGGCCCGCCGATGCGATGAAGGCCGCTGCAACCAGAGCGAGCGCGGTCGTGAACGAGGTCTTCAATTGGATACGATGAAACAGTGCCATCACGGGTTCTCCGGCTGGGGGCAACGCTGAACCAAAATCAACAGCGGCCCGGGACGTCGGCCAGCTTGGTCGACCCGGATAGTTTGCGCAGCGACTGTGGATGCAAGATGGGCAGGTCTCCACATTTGCACCACAAATTCCTGGTTCAATGACCCATGCGTCTGCGCCTCGTCCATACCCTTTCGCTGTTGATGCTGACGTCGGTGCTGCTGAGCGTGCTGGCGATGGGTGCGGTGACCGCCTGGAACCTGCGCAGCGGCTTCGCCGATTACCTGTCGGCACGTGATGTCGAACATCTCGAGCAATTTGCCGCGCTGGTCGCCGAAAGCGCCGCTCGCGAAGGCGGCGCCGATGCCATTCGCCAGGGGCGCCTGGACATGCGGGCCTTGCTCGATCGTTTTGCGCAGCGCCAAGGCGTGATGGTGGCGCGCGGTCCCGGTCCACCGCCCGGGCCGCCGGATCGCGCCGGCCCGCCCCGTCCTTTTGGCGGCGGGCCGCCGCGGCAGGATCCGCAAGGCTTTGGCGCGCGCGTCGCGGTGGTCGGCATCGATGGCGAGCGCTTGATCGGCCGACCGATGTTCCCCGAAGACGGCCCCTTCATCGACCGGCCGATTCGATTGGGCGGCGAGGTGGTGGCGCTGGCCCGCATGCGACCGGGTGATCCGGTACCGGATGCGGTCGACTCGCGCTTCCTGCGTTCGCAGTACCTGGGAATCATCGGCGTCGCGGTCGTGTTGCTGCTGTTGGCGCTGGTCAGTGCCTGGTCGCTGGCGCGCCGCTGGGTGCGGCCCCTGCAGGCAGTCCAGGATGCGACGGCGCGCATCGCCCGGGGCCAGTTCGACGTCCGTGTCGGCGGGGTGGGCGGGGCCGGGCAGGCAGCCGCGCGCAGCGACGAGATCGGCGACGTCGAGCGCAACATCAACCAGATGGCCGAGGGCCTGCAACGGCTGGAAGGCGCGCGGCGGCGCTGGCTGGCCGACATCTCGCATGAACTGCGCACACCGCTGACGGTGCTGCGTGGAGAGATCGAGGCGCTGGTCGATGGCGTGCGGCCGATCGATCGCGCAGCCATGCTGTCGCTGCGCCAGGATGCGCTGCGGCTCGGTGCGCTGGTCGACGACCTGCACCTGCTGGCGATGTCGGATCTGCAGGCCTTGCCATGCCGGTTCACTGAATTCGATGCGGCGCCGTTTGTGCGCGATCTGGCGCTGCGTTATGCGTCACGGGCGACGGCGCAGGGGCTGGTGATGGAAATCGATATCGGCGCGGACACGCTGCGCGTGGTGTGGGACGACGCCCGGATCGAGCAGCTGCTTGTCAATCTGCTGGAAAACAGCCTTCGTTATACCGATGCGCCCGGCCGGATCGTGCTGGCGATGCAAGGCGGCGCCACCGCGCTGACGCTGGACTTGGACGACAGTGCACCCGGTGTGCCGGCGGCCGACCGGCCGCGCCTGTTCGAGCCCTTGTACCGCGCCGACGCGGCGCGCAGCCGCCACCGGGGCGGCAGCGGGCTCGGTCTGGCGATCTGCGAAGCCATCGTGCGCAGCCACGGCGGTTCCATCACGGCCGGCGTATCGACGCTCGGTGGCTTGCACATCCACATCGAGTTGCCGAATTCCGCCGGCACTGCGTCATGACCGGACCACGCCATGTGCTGGTGGTCGAGGACGACGCCAAGATCGCGCAGCTGTTGCTGGACTACCTGCGCGCCGAAGGCCTGACGGCCAGTGCCATCGACGATGGCCGACTGGCGCTCGCCGAGATCGAAAGGCGGCCACCCGACCTGATCCTGCTCGACCTCATGCTGCCCGGCCTCGATGGCATCGGCGTGTGTCGCGCGGTGCGCTGCATCAGTGATGTGCCGATCCTGATGCTGACCGCACGGGTCGACGAGATCGACCGCCTGCTCGGCCTGGACACCGGTGCCGACGACTATGTCTGCAAGCCTTTCAGTCCGCGCGAAGTGATGGCCCGGGTGCGCGCCTTGATGCGGCGCAGCGAGGGGCGCGTACGGACGGCAGCACAAGCATGGACGGTCGACGAGGACGGTCTGCGCATTGCCTGGAGAGGGCATTGGCTGCCGCTGACGGGGCTCGAGTTCCGCATGCTGCGCCTGCTGGTCGGGCGACCGGGCCGGGTGTTTTCCAGAGCGCAACTGCTCGACTGCGTGCACGGCGATCTGCGCGATGTGAGCGACCGGGCGATCGACAGTCATGTGAAAAACCTTCGCCGCAAGATCCTGACCGTCGATCCGGGCAGTGAAGCCATCGCCTCGGTCTACGGTGTCGGCTACCGGTTCGATGCGCCGGACTGAGCCGATTCGTCCACTGTCAGTTGCGATCGGCGCGCGGAGCAGAGCAATCGCGGCGTTGTCAGGCTTCTCAGCGGGAAGATGACGATCATCAACGGGTCTCCACAGTTCCCTCACATTGCCTGAGCAGACTAGGGCTGCCGACCGGCGGGTGGCTTGGAACCGGCACTTTGCAACAACGCCGGCAGCGAGCCGAAGCTGGCCGCTCTGCCTCGCGCAAAAAAACATGTCGGACCCGATCTGACGGATTCGGCGACGCCTGCTCAACCCCTTTGAAGGACTTACGGATGGACAAGAAAACGATGGTGATGTACGCGGCTTCGCTGTTTTTGGCAGCTGGCGCGATTGCCGCCTGCGGTGGCAGTTCCGAGGCCAGCACCGCTGCAACCACCACGACGACCACCACCACGACAACCGCCACGCAGCTCTCGGTCGAACCGGCCAACTTTCTGCCCGCCGGGCTGAAGACGTCGATCACCACCACAAGCTGTACCCTGTCGGGCGGCACCACGACGAGTTGCTACCGCATCGTCACGGTCGGCGCACCACCTGATCACGCGGTCGGACCGTTCTGTCCGACCAATGTCTATGCCGACGTCGCCAGCAAGACCTTGAGCACCGACACCAGCACGGTCGGGTTGTGGATCGAAAGCGGCAAGACTTATGCGCTGAGCGGCGAGTTCATCGCTCGTCTGGACACGTTCTACGGCAACAGCAACTGGAAACTGTTCGACGCGACCACCGGAAAGGTCAATGTCACTGACACCCAGGCCTTGTTCGAGGCTGCCGCCGTTCCGAACGTCCCGCTGGCGCTGAACAACCATTGTGTCGAAGGCAAGATGGCCTACGTCGGGGGCGGCATCTCGCGCACCTTGCTGATTCCCGTCACGCCGGTTGCACTCGGCAGCGGAACCGGAGCCATCGGCATGAGTGGAGTGGGTGTTGCATTGAACGGCATCGTGATCGATGCCCCGGCGCCGGTTGCCAACATCAAGGCGGCCTACACCATCGCGGCGTTCGACGTCAGCGGGGGGCACGTCAATCCGCATGCCGGCTACCACTATCACGCTGCAACCGGCAGCTCCCATCAGGTGGCCAGCACCGACGGCCACGCCGCCTTGATCGGCTATGCGCTCGACGGCTACGGGCTTTACGGATTGAAGGATACGGCCGGTGCCGAACCCGCGGCGCTGGACACCTGTCGCGGGCACAGCGACTCGGCCCGCGGCTATCACTATCACGTCGCAAGCGCCGGCGAAAACATGCACATCGGCTGTTTCAAAGGGCAGCAAGGGTCGTCGAGTTGAGCACGGGCCGACAACAGCGCCGTGCCGAGCAGTTGGCGCTGCTGGCGGGACTGCTGCTGGGCAGCGTCGGCGGCTCGGCAGCGGCTCATGAAGGCGGCCTCGGCAACGAAGCCATGTGGAACGCCTGCGAAGCCCGAGCGGTCGACGACGGCTGCAGCTTCCGCAACCATGATCTCGATCTGTTCCGTGGCACCTGCCAGTCGATGGCCAATGCGCTGGTCTGCGTGAGGAACCAGCCGATCGAACGTGCAGTGGCGCCGTCGCACACCCACCAAGCCGGGCGGCAGAGCGCCGCAGTCCGGTTGACGACACGCGAATGGTTCGGGATCGGAAGCTGTGTCGTGCTGCTGGCCGGGGGCCTGGCATTGTTCGACATCGGCCGGCGATCGGCTCGACGATGAGTGCCGGCAACTGCACAGGCTGCCGATCGATCCGGCCATGCGCTGCGCCCTGGACCCGGCGCGCGACCGCGTTGCGGCATCATCGGACCCCATGAACTTCGGGAATCAGACCATGACCATCCGATGCAAGGCCGCGCTGGCCGCAATGCTGTTCGCGCTGTTGGCCGCGTGCGGTGGTTTCGACGACGACAGCGTGGCGCGGGTCCGGCTGGTCAACGCCAGCACCGGGTATGCGGCGCTCGAGTTGCGCGTCGACGGCCAGACGCGGCAAAACGATGTGCCCTATGGCGGATCGACAACCTATGTCGACAACCGATCCGGGCAAGACCAACACCATCGTCAGCCCCGGCTCGCCGACGGCCTTGCTCAGCTTCAACCCCTCGGTGTCGGCCAAGAAGTACTACAGCCTGCTGGCCTACGGAGCGGCCGGCGCGCTGAAGCAGGTGCTGCTCGACGACAACATCGACGCCCCCGCGAGCAACCATTCGCTGCTGCGAATCGTCAATGCCGCACCCGATGCCGGTGCGCTCGACATCTATGTCACCGCTGCCACCGAGCCGCTGGCATCGGCGGTGGCTCTGCAATCCGGGCTGGCAGTCGATGCCGTCAGCAGCACGATCGACGTGACCAGCGGCACCTGGCGGCTGCGCGTCACCGGCGTCGGCAGCAAGACCGACCTGCGCCTGGATGTCGGCAATTTCAGCCTCGACAGCCGCCAGATCCGCACCTTGGTGCTGGTGCCCGGACCCGGCGGCGTGCTGCTGAAGGCGCTGCTCTGGAAGCAGCAGGACGCCATCACCGCGCAGCCGGCGACGCTCGCCCGCGTGCGGGTGGCCACCGGCTTGACCGATGTCAGTGCCAGCGTGGCCGGAACGGCCTTGTTGGCGCCGCTCAACTCGGCCGCGGTCACCGCGTACAGCGCGCTGCCGGCTGGTGATCAGAGTGTCGTGATCGGCGTCGGAGCCGCCACACCGGTCACTACCAGCTTCAGTCTGACACCAGGGGGCGACTACACGCTGCTGCTGATGGGGGGCGCCGCCGCGCCGACGCCGAACTGGCTGACCGACAACAATAGTCTGCCTATCGATCACACACAGGCCAAGCTCAGGCTGGTCAACGGAGTGTCTGGCCTGACCGGTGGCTTGTCACTGACCGTCGATGCGTCGCCGGTTGCGGTGAACCTGGGCGCCGGGGCCGCGTCGGCCTATGCCAGCCAGGCGCCGAGCGCCACCTCACAGGTCGCCGTTGCCTCGGCAGGCGCCGGAACGCTGTTCAGCAAGACCGACCAGAGCTTCACCGCCAACACAACCTACAGCGTTTTCGTGCTCGGGCCGTCGGCGTCGCCGAGCGGCGTGGTGCGGGTCGACCGCTGAAAGGCTGCCGAAAAGTCATGCACTTGAACAGAATCGCGCTGATCGTCGGCTTGATCTGCATCACCCTCGGGACCACGGTGTCGATTCTCGGCATCTGGGGCTACATCGGCGACGCCGGACTGGTCTGGCGATCGTTGTCGACCATCGGTGTCGTCCTGCTCGGCGTCATCCTGGCGGTGGTCATCAATGGCATGACAACGGGCAAGGACTGACTCGCACGGGCGCACTGACGCGGCTCGAAGTCGGTGCAAGGTTGGCCGACAAGTCGGCGCGGAGGATCGCGATGTCCGCGCGGCCTGCGCCGACCGCCAAAGCTGCACCACCGCAAACGTCGGGCCAGCCGCGGCGGGCGGGTCAGCGTGACGGGGTGGCTCATCGATTGGTGGCCAGGCTGACCTTGAATCTGCGGGTAAATACCAGTTACTTCGGTCAGGTGCATCGATACACTTGCGTTTGTGTAACGATACACAACGCCCTCCAGTCACTGCTTGGAGGTTGCCTGAGACCCAATTCCGACCAGGAGACACCGCATGAATCCCTCAAATCCCTTCCGCCGCATCGCCCTCGCCGCTGCGCTTCTGCTCCCTGCGACGCTGATGGCGCAAACGGTCTTCAAGGTGGCCGATGTGCAGCCCGCCGGCTACCCGAACGTGGTGGCGCTCGAGAACATGGGCAAGAAGATGGAAGCCGCAACCAACGGCAAATACAAGTTCCAGATGTTTGCTGGCGGCGTGCTCGGCAGCGAGAAGGAGATGATCGAGCAGGCCCAGGTCGGCGCACTGCAGATCGCACGCATCTCGCTCGGCCCGATGGGTCCGGTGGTGCCCGACGTCAATGTCTTCAACCTGCCGTTCCTGTTCCGTGACGAGGCCCACATGCGCGCCGTCATCGACGGCCCGATCGGCAAGGAAATTCTCGACAAGATCACCGCCAGCTCGGCCAAGCTGGTCGGTCTGGGCTGGATGGACAGCGGCTCGCGCAGCATGTACACCAAGAACCCGATCAAGACGCCTGAAGACCTGAAGGGTCAGAAGATTCGCGTGATGGGCAACCCGATGTTCGTCGAGATGATGAACGCGATGGGCGGCAACGGCATCAGCATGGGCCACAACGACACCTTCAGCGCGCTGCAGACCGGTGTCGTCGACGGGGCCGAAAACAACCCGCCGACGTTTTTTGCCAGCAACCAATACACCGCCGGGCCGAAGTATTACTCGCAGACCACCCACCTGATCATCCCCGAGCTGTTCGTGATGTCCAAGATCACCTGGGACAAGATGACCAAGGACGAGCAGGCGCTGGTGATGAAGCTGTCGCGCGAAGCACAGCTGGAGCAGCGCGCGCTGTGGGACAAGTCGGTCGGTGAGTATTCGGCCAAGCTGAAGGCTTACGGCATCCAGTTCGTGACGCTCGACAAGAAGCCCTTCTACGACGCCACCGCCGCGATGCGCGCGAAGTATGGCGAGAAGTACACCGACCTGATCAAGCGCATCGAGGCGGTCAAGTAAGCGGACCTTGGACGGGCGGATCGGCGTCTGCGTCGACCGCCCGTTGCGGATTTCCACCACCGGCCCATGCGGGCCAGGAATTGCCATGAACGACACCATCCACCGTCTGCTGGATCAGGTCTACCTTGCCTGCATCTGGATCTCGGGTATCGCCATCCTGTTGATGAGCCTGATCATTCCCTGGGGCATCTACGCACGTTATGTGCTGGGCACCGGATCGAGCTGGCCGGAGCCGGTGGCCGTCTTGCTGATGGTGACCTTCACCTTCTTCGGTGCCGCGGCCACCTACCGGGCCTCGGGGCACATCGCCGTCGCCATGCTGACCGATCAGTTGCCGAAGTCGCTCCAGTGGGCATGCGCCAAGCTGGTGGATGTGCTGATGGTCGGCATCTGCCTGTTCGTCATGGTGTGGGGCAGCAAGCTGGCCATGGAAACCATGCGCCAGGCATTGGCCGAGTTGCCCTGGCTGCCCGTCGGCTACACCTATCTGCCGTTGCCGATCGGCAGCTTCCTGATTCTGATCTTCGTGCTTGAAAACGCCTTCTTCGGTGCGCAGAACGAGCGCGCCGTCGTCACCTTCGACCACGAATCCGCCGTTCCGGCGGCACAGGCCAACTGACATGGATTCCTTCATTCTGCTCGGCAGCTTCGCGCTGTTCATGCTGATCGGCATGCCGGTTGCGTTCGCGCTCGGATTGGCCGCATTGGTCGGTGCCTTGTGGATCGATCTGCCGCTCGACGGCGTGATGATCCAGATCGCCAGTGGCGTCAACAAGTTCTCGCTGTTGGCGATTCCCTGTTTTGTGCTGGCCGGTGCCATCATGGCCGAGGGCGGCATGGCGCGGCGGCTGGTCGCCTTCGCCGGCGTACTGGTCGGCTTCGTGCGCGGCGGGCTGTCGCTGGTCAACATCCTGGCGTCGACCTTCTTCGGCGCGATCTCCGGCTCATCGGTCGCCGACACGGCGTCGATCGGCTCGGTCCTGATCCCCGAAATGGAAAAGAACGGCTACCCGCGACCCTTCGCAACCGCGGTGACGGTCAGCGGCTCGGTTCAGGCCATCCTGATTCCGCCCAGCCACAACGCCGTGATCTACTCGATGGCAGCCGGCGGTTCGGTATCGGTGGCGGCCCTGTTCCTGGCCGGGGTGCTGCCGGGCTTGCTGCTGGGTGCCAGCTTGTGCATCTACTGCCTGTACGTGGCACGCAAGCAGAATTTCCCGAAAGGCCGCGTCATTCCGATGCGCGAGGCCCTGCGCATCTGCGGTGATGCCCTGTGGGGCTTGATGACGATGTTCATCATCCTCGGCGGCATCCTGTCGGGCGTGTTCACGGCCACCGAATCGGCATCGATCGCCGTGCTCTGGGCATTTTTCGTCACCATGTTCGTCTACCGCGACTACAAGTGGTCGGATCTGCCCAAGCTGATGCACCGCACTGTCAAGACGGTGTGCATCGTGATGATCCTGATCGGCTTCGCAGCCAGCTTCGGCTACATCATGACGCTGATGCAGATCCCGCTGAAGATCACCGAGGCCATGACAGCGCTCAGCAGCAACCGCTACGTGATCCTCGCCTTGATCAACATCATGCTGCTGGTGCTCGGCACGTTGATGGACATGGCGCCGCTGATCCTGATCCTGACCCCGATCCTGCTGCCGGTGATGAAGACCATCGGTGTCGATCCGGTGCACTTCGGCATGATCATGATGGTCAATCTGGGTATCGGCCTGATCACCCCGCCGGTCGGTGCGGTCCTGTTTGTCGGCAGTGCGGTGGCCAAGTTGCGAATCGAACAGGTGGTGAAGGCGATGTGGCCGTTTTTCGGCATCCTGTTCGCGGTGTTGATCCTGGTCACCTACCTGCCGGTGATCTCGCTCTGGCTGCCCCGTCTGGTCGGAGTCTGAGCGCATGATCAGGACCGCCACGTCGACGATCGAGGACGTCGCCCGGCACGCCGGTGTCTCGATCAGCACGGTGTCCAACGTGCTGAACGGCCGCGAAGCACGCATGCGTGCCGATACGCTCGCTCGTGTGCAGCAGTCCATCGCCGCGCTCAGCTTCCGGCCGAACCAGTCGGCACGTCGTTTGAAGACCGGCCACATGCCGATGATCGGTCTGCTGGTGCCGTCGATCGCAAACCCGTTTTTCGGGTCGCTCGCACGCTGGATCGAGGAGGCCGCCATCCAGAGCGGTTACGGTGTCTTGTTGTGCAACACCCAGCGCAGCACCGAACGCGAACAGGAATATGCGCAGGCCTTCATGGCGCAAGGTGTGCAGGGCGTCATTCTGGGCTCGTCGCTGCAGGCGCAGGAGCACCTGGTGCCGCTGGTACAGCGCGGCCTGGCGGTCGTCAGTTTCGATCGCACGGCGCAACAGGCCGAACTGGCAATGGACTATGTCAGTCTCGACAATCAACGCGCCGGTTCGATCGCCGCCAACCACCTGCTGGCACTCGGCCATCGTCACATCGCCTATGTGTCGGCACCGCTGCGCTCGGTCAACCGCAACGCGCGCATGAACGGCGTTCGTGCGGCCTGCGCTGCCGACGGTGTGCGTCTGGACATCCACATCGGCGACGTTGCTGCCGGCAAGGCCGACATGGAAATGGCCGAGCTGGGACGACAGGCGGCCATCGACCTGCATGCCAAGGGTTGCGCCGCCACCGGCTATGTAGCGATGAACGACATGCTGGCGATCGGGCTGATGGCCGGACTCAGGCAATGCGGCCTGCGCATCCCCGAGGATGTATCGACGATCGGCATCGACGATCTGTTTCTGGGGCAATACGTCAGCCCGGCGCTGAGCACGGTGCGTCAGCCCATGCAAGAGATGGCCGCGGCCGCGATCGGCCGTGTGCTGGCGCGCATCAAGAACATCGGCGAGGCGCCGCACGAACTGGTGTTCGTGCCGGAACTCGTTGTTCGTGAATCGACCGCGGCATCCGCCCTGGTCCAACAACCGAGGAGTCAGACAGCATGAACAAGCAGACTACAACCACATTGGTGACCGGTGGCGCATCGGGCATCGGTGCAGCGATCGTGCGGGCACACGCCGCGCGAGGCGACCGGGTCGCATTTACCTATTGGTCGAGTGCCGACGAAGCAACGGCACTCGTCGCCGAACTGGGCGATACGGTGCTCGCACTGCGCTCGGACGTGACTGATGAAGCGCAAGTCGACGAGGCCTTCGCGCAAACCCTGGCGCGCTTCGGCCAGATCGATACCGTGGTGGCCAACGCCGGCGGATTGCTCGAACGGGTCAAATGCGTCGACATGTCGCTGGCATTCTGGAACAAGGCCATTGCGCTGAACCAGACCAGCGCCTTTCTGTCTTGCCGGGCCGCACTGCGCCACATGCTGCCACGACGCAGCGGCAACATCGTCATCATGTCCTCGTTGGCAGGGCACGATGGCGGTGGCCCGGGTGCCAGCCACTACGGCGCCGCCAAGGGTGCGCTGCTGAGCTATACGCGGGCACTGGCCAAGGAAGTCGGACCCGAAGGCATCCGCGTCAACGCCATCGCGCCGGGTTTGATCGCCACGCGCTTCCACGATGTTTTCAACACGCCGCAAGGTCGCAGTGCCGGGGTCGACCGAACGCCGCTGAGGCGCGAAGGTCAACCCGAAGATGTCGCGAATGCCGTGCTTTATCTGAGCTCCGAAGGCGCCTCGTTCATCACCGGCGAAGTCATCGAGGTGAATGGCGGCATGGCCATGTTCTGATGACCGAGCCGCTCACACCCACCTCCAACGCTGCGTCCAGGTCGGCGAACCTGGACGTGGTGACCATCGGCGAAGCGATGGCGCTGCTGGTCGCCGACGATCCCGGGCCGCTGGAGAGCGTTGCCCACTACACCCGGTATACCGCAGGCGCGGAGACCAACGTGGCCATCGGGCTCGCCCGCCTGGGCCTCGGGGTGGGGTGGGCCAGTCGCCTTGGCAGCGATTCGATGGCGCGCTACCTGCTTGCCTCGCTGCAGGCGGAAGGCGTCGATTGTTCGCATGTGGAATGCGACGCCACCCAGCGCACCGGGTTCATGCTGAAGGGGCGCGCAGCGGAGGGCGAAGACCCACCGGTGGAGTACCACCGAAGCGGGTCGGCTGCCAGCCAGATGGATGTGGACGACCTCGACGTGGCGTGGTTGCAGTCGGCGCGACATCTGCATGCCACCGGCGTGTTCGCGGCGCTGTCGCCGACCTGTCTGGCCACCACCCATCGAAGCATCGACGTGATGCGTTCGGCAGGCCGCAGCATCTCCTTCGACCCGAACCTGCGGCCCGCCCTCTGGCCCTCGGCACAACAGATGCGCGAGGAAATCAACCGGCTGGCCAGCCGGGCGGATTGGGTCATGCCAGGCCTGCAGGAAGGGCGCTTGCTGACCGGCCTGGATTCGCCAGAGGCCATCGCCCGCTACTACCGCGATGCCGGCGCCCAGTTGGTCGTGCTCAAGCTCGGACCCGAAGGCGCGTTTTTCGACGGCCACGGTGCTACCGGTTACGTCGCGAGCGCGCCGGTGTCGAGGGTTGTCGACACGGTAGGGGCTGGTGACGGGTTCGCGGTCGGTCTGATCAGCGCGTTGCTTGAAGGCAAGTCGCTCACGCAAGCGGTTGAACGAGGCGCCTGGATCGGTGCGCGCGCTGTCGAGGTGCGCGGCGACACCGAAGGTTTGCCAACCCGCGCCGCGTTGCAGTCGGCCGGGCGTTAGCCTGCAGCAGGGAAGCAAGGCGCAGGGTTCCCCGCGGCGTTCAACCGCGTCGCGCCTTCTCGATCGCTGCAATATCGATCTTGCCCATCTGCATCATCGCGTCGAACGCTCGTTTGGCCGCGGCGCGGTCAGGATCGGCAATCGCCTCCATCAAGGCGCGGGGGGTAATCTGCCACGACAAGCCCCATTTGTCCTTGCACCAACCGCAGGCGCTTTCCTGTCCACCATGACCGACGATGGCGCTCCACAGTCGGTCGGTCTCAGCCTGATCGTCGGTCGCGACCTGGAATGAAAACGCCTCGGTATGCTTGAACGCCGGACCACCGTTCAGACCAAGACAAGGGATGCCGACCACTGTGAATTCGACCGTCAAGACATCGCCCTCCTTGCCCGACGGATAGTCGCCCGGTGCTCGATGGACGGTACCGACCGAGCTGTCTCGAAAGGTTGCAGCGTAGAACTGGGCTGCGTCCAGCGCGGTGCCGTCGTACCAGAGGCAGATCGTGTTGTCGGGGACCATGAGTTTCCTCCTTCCGGATCGATGTGGGTTGCTGATCGTATGCCAGCGCGGATTGCAGTAATCCATGCAAAATTTGGCTTCGTAAGCGAGCGGTCGGATAGCCTGCCCGATGTCGTTTCGGGGCGGCCCGCCGCGACCGCCGCCGCCAGTTATATTCGGTCATCGGAATCGACAGGGCAGCTGAAATGAATACCGCGACCGATCGTTCACTTCCGTTCAAGGTGCGTCCGCTGACGCCGAAGCTCGGTGCCGAGATCCTCGGGGTCGATCTGGCCAACGGCATTTCTGCCGAGACCTTCGAAGGCATCTACCAGGCGTTTCTGCGCTATCAAGTGTTGTTGTTCGGCCCGCACGACTTGCCGCCGGGCGACCAGGTTGCGTTTGCGCGCCAGTTCGGAGAGGTGCAGGTTCATGTGATGAACCAGTACCACGCCGACGGTTATCCCGAACTCTATCGCCTGTCGAACCTCGACGAGGATGGTCGTCCGAACAACAAGCACCCGGACCGCGGCACCTTGGCCTGGCACACCGATGGATCGTGGTCGCGCGTGACCGGGCAAGCGACCATCATCTATGGCGAGGTTGTTCCGTCGACCGGAGGTGAAACCCATTTCTGCGACATGTACGGTGCGTACGAGCGGCTCAGCGACAGCTGGAAGGCGCGCATCGCCGGCCTGCGCGCGGTGCACAACCTCGACTTCTCACGAGCCCGCCGGCATGGCGACGATCCGTTGACGGACGCGCAGCGGCGCGACAAGCCGCCGGTCGATCAACCGGTCGTGCGCACCCATCCCGAAACCGGCCGCAAATGCCTGTACCTTGGCGACCACGCCGAATCGATTGTCGGCATGCCCTACGACGAAGGCCGCGCGCTGATCGAGGAGCTCAACACACTCGCGATCCACCCCGACCTTTGTTACGAACATCGCTGGACGCCGCGCCAGTTGCTGGTCTGGGACAACCGCTGCCTGCTGCACCGCGCAACGGCTTTCGACATCGCCAGCCAAGGGCGGGTGGTGCGGCGCTGCACGGTATTGGGCGAGGTGCCGCACTAGCGTCCTGGCCCGAAATAACGGCCGTTTCGCTGTGCCGTATCGGAACGCCCAGCCGACAATCATCCCCGTCGAGACCGGACGGATGGCCGTGTTTCCGGGACAGGACACTGGCCGGCAGGCTACCGGTTCCGGTCGTCTTCGCATCGGCAATGGCGCACTTTGACTTGCCGCAACGCGGCCGGGAAATCAACGGCCCCCTTGCATCGGCGGGTCGATGCAGCCTTCGGCCCGACTCGCCGCCAAGGACACCGATCCGGCGAGCGCGGCCGCGCTGCCGGCGATAGCGCGGGCGACCAAGGCCAGACCAAGCAACGGCCCGGCAAACATGCGGCCGGCGACGGTCTGGCGGCGCGGCGTCCAACGCAGGGTGGCGGGGTCATTGCGTGATGCCGATTCGATCACCGCGCAATCGGCGACCGCGATTCGAACGGTCTCGCCGGCGTCGAAAAATTGATCGTCCAGTACGCCGTCACGGGTCAGCCAGATGCGGCCGCTGAGCACTGTCATCTCGCCACCGAGGCGACCCAGGCTGCGCGCCCGGCCCGCTTCCAGGACTTCGATCCGGATTCGGGATGCTTGCGTGTTCATCATCAATCTCCTGGCTGTGCGTATTCCGATGGCTGGATGATCCCGTTTGCAATGGGCAGTGTCCAATGAGATGATCGATCATCATTCATTCCGAAATGACATGAATCAGAGATCTCGCCGGCCCTTGACGCTGACCTGGCTGCGCGCCTTTGAAGCGGTTGCAAGACAGCTCAACTTCAGTCTGGCGGCCGCCGAGCTGTTCGTCACCCAGTCGGCGATCAGCCGACAGATCAAGGCGCTCGAGGAAGAGCTTGGTGCGGCATTGTTCGTTCGCGGTACCCGTCACGTCGAGCTGACCCACCATGGCCAGAATCTGCTGCGTGCCGTCGAAGCGGGCCTGCCGAAGATCGATTCGGCGGTGCGCCAGATTCGCACGTCGCGCAGCCGACAGCGTGTCAGTGTGACGACCTTTGCGTCGTTCGGCTCGTTGTGGTTGCTGCCGCGGATCGAGGCCTTCCAGCGCGCCTTTCCCGATATCGATATCCGCGTCTCGGCTGCCGATGACATCGTCGACCTGGATGATCCCGAGATCGATCTGGCCTTGCGCTATTGCGCGCCTGGCAAGACATCAGCCGGCGCCTTGCGCTTGTTCGGTGAGGTGTTGACGCCCGTCATCAGCCGTTCGTATGCCGAGCGGATACAAGCCGGAACGGCGCCTCGCTTGTCGACGCCCGCCGATCTGGCCTTGCACACCCTGGCTGAAGAGGACGACATGCGAAACAGCAGCCAGTTGCTGAGCTGGCGCCGCTGGCTGACGTCGAACGGCTTGCCCGATCTCGAACCTCGGCGCTGGCTCTACCTCAACTTCACCTATCAGCAAGTGCAAGCTGCACTGGCCGGGCATGGGGTCGCACTGGCCCGAGTCGCGCTGGTTTTCGAGGCGTTGCAGCGGGGCGAATTGATCGAGCCGTTCGGCCCGGCAGGGCGGCTTGCCAGTCCGACAGCCTATTGGCTATTGAGTGGTCCGGGTCGCCGTGACCGACCCGAGGTCGATCGCTTTTGCGAGTGGGTGATCGCCGAAGCGGCCGATACCCGCAAGGCCGTCGGCGAAGGTCTGTAGGCGCAGCGCGCAGCGTCGCGCGGCTTGATCGCGATCAGCGTCCCTCAGTCCGTCTGCTTGTTGTCGAGCCCTCGGTCGGGCGACTCGAATACCTGGTTCGCGCCTCGTGCGGGGTCGATCAGGTCTTCGACCATGAATTTGCCGTAACGCTGCGCCAGGCACGCGCCAGACTCGGTGGCGATCGTGGTCACCATCGCTGCCTCTTCATCATCGTCTGTCTGCACAACCAGAAAGTGGCTGCCACGCTGTGCCAGTTCGAGATGGACCTTGACCAGGTTCAATTCCTGTCCGATCGACGCCAAGGCCCCGGCGTCGGCCAGATCCTGCTCGGCTTGGCTCTGCATCTCCTCAGGCGTATAGGTCGTCAGCCGGTCGCCACCGATGTCTGCCGCTGTCGCCAGGCGTTCGACGCAGTCGTCAAACTTGGCCTGATCGTCGAAAGCCAGCACGATATGTCCTGCCGGCTTGAATACTCCAAAAGCTCTGGGCGGATCGGTCTTGTTCATGGTGTCTCCTGCGTGGCGGTTGACTCGAGCGTCGCCTTCGAGTCTCGGCGGGCGTTGGCGATCGACCCATCGGCAATCGTCTGCTGGTGTTGTCAGGCTTGTCCGACACGTCAGGCCGCGGCGATGTCAGCTCAACAATTCTCGGTCGAGTTCGCCAGGGTTGGCACAGCCGCACAGTGCCAAGGCAATCTCGAACTCGTCGCGCAGCAGGCGGATGGCATGGGCAACGCCTTGCGGTCCGGCGGCCGCCAGCGCCATTGCATACGGTCGGCCGATCAGCACCGCGCGGGCGCCCAGCGCCAGCGCCTTGACGATGTCGGTGCCACGGCGGATGCCACCGTCGACCAGCAGCGGCAGCTCGTCATGCAGCGCGTCGGCGATTCTCGGCAGCGCCCAGGCGGTGCTCACCGCCGTGTCGAGAACGCGGCCGCCATGGTTGGAAACAATCAAGGCATCGATGTCGAGATCGGCCGCCTGGCGAGCGTCTGCCGGATGCAGAACGCCTTTGAGCAGCAGCGGCAGCGATGTGGTGCGGCGCAGCCATGACACATCGTCCCAGTTGGCAGCTGCCTGCAGCAGCCCGCCGCACCATGCACCGTCGATCGCGCGCAGCGATGCATCGGCCCCACCGGCCAGATTGACCGCCGTGATGTCGCCGGGCAGCCGGAAGGCGGCGCGCCGTTCGCGATCGCGAGGCCCCTGAACCGGGGCATCGATGGTCAGCACGAAGCCGTCGTAGCCGGCGGCCTCGGCGCGTTCGATCAATGTCCGGTCGAATCCCCGATCGCCGCTCAGATAAAGCTGGAACCACAACGGGCCGCGCTGTTGCTCGGGCAGCATCAGCCTGGCGACATCTTCCAGCGGCAAACTGGCCTGTGCACTCAGCACCAGGCCTGCACCCTGGGCCGCTGCTGCGACGGCGCTCGCAGCTTCACCCAGCGGATGCAGCAGCCGCTGGAAGGCGAGCGGGGCGAGAAAAATCGGGTGCGGGCATTGGCGGCCCAGCAGTTCGATATGCGTATGACCATCGGCCAGCTTGCGCAGCATTCGGGGCAGCAGGCGCAGCGCGGCCCAGTCGCCGATGTTGGCGCGCAAGCTGTGTTCGTCGCCGGCCCCGCCCGCCAGCCAGGCCCAGCGATCCGCATCCAGCCGCCCGCGGGCCAGTGCTTCATAGTCACCGATCACTGCCGCATCGAGGCCATCGCGTGGCGTCATGCATCGGCCCAAAGGCGGAGCAGATTGTGATAGATGCCCACCAGCGCAACCGTTTGCGCGGTCTCGCCCAGTTGCTCGCGCAGGCGCATCAGCTGCATGTCGAAATCGAACAGCAAACGGCGTTGTTCGGCGCTGCGCACCAGACTCTCGATCCAGAAAAAACTGGCCAGCCGCTCGCCGCGCGTGACCGGCAAAACCTGGTGCACGCAGTTGGCGGGGTACAACAGCAGATGGCCAGCGGGCAACTTGTAGGCGCGGCTGCCGGACATCTCGTCGATCACCAGTTCACCGCCGTCGTAGGCCGAGGGGTCGCTGATGAACAGCGTGCATGAGATATCGGCCCGCAGCCCACCCGGGCCATCGGGCATGCGCCGAATGGCCTGATCGACATGGCTGCCGTAGTGGTTGGTATCGCCACCATGGCGATTGAACATCGGCGGCAACACCCGCTTGGGCAAGGCAGCCGAAAAATAGAGCGGCTGGCGGTCGAGCGCTGCCAGCACCAGCCGCTGCAAGCTCAACGCGGGTTCGTCACGCGTCGGCAGTTGCTGATTGTTCTTGACCGAGGCGGCTTGCGGCCCGGCGGTTGCGCGGCCGTCTGTCCAGTCCGCCGCCGCCAGCAGATCGCCGACCTGCCGCAGTTCGGCCGCACTCAGAATGTCAGGGATTTGCAGCAACATCATCGGTACACCAGGTGGCGCCGGGATCAGAATGCGAGCGTACTCGTCAGCTGCAGCGTGCGTTCCTTGCCGGCGATGTAATGGCCGCGGTACAGCTGGTCGGCAACCAGCTTGTTGGCCAGGTTGGTCAGGTTCAGCTTGAAGACCATCGGGCCTGTTGTGTATTCGACCATCAAATCGCCGGTCACGAAGCCGGCAGCTTCGAAGTTGGCAAGCAGCGGCTTGACTTTGCTGCGCATGTTCAAGCCGCCGCCGACCCGCCACTGCGGATGAACGCGCCAGGTCGTCCAGATGGTGCCGCTGTGTCGCGCCGTCATCGCCGGGCGTTCGCCGACCGTTTCGCCGGCGATCAACGTGCTGCCGTCGCGTGCCCCTTTGTCGACCGTCGCATCCGGGATCCATTCGTAGGCGGCGAACAGCTCCCAGTTCGGTGTCAGGCGCCCGGCGAAGTCGAGATCAAGGCCGGTGGCGTGGCGCTGGCCCGACAACACATAGTTGGTGGCAGCTACCGAATCGACGTCGCGGTTGCGCTCGTTGTATTTCGTCGCGCGGAAAATCGCGAAGCGGGTGGTGAATCGCCCGGCAGCCCAATCGATGCTGCCGCCGAGCTCGAGGTTGCGGCTTTTTTCCGGGGGCGTATTCGAACCTGACGGGTCGAAAGAATAGGCGTCTCCGGAGGTGTTGAACGAGGTGCCGTACGACAGGTGGTAGGACTGCTCGGCCGTCGGCTGGTAGAGCACACCGAAGCGCCGGCTCCAGACCGAATCGGTGCGGCTTCGGGTGCCCGTCAGGTCGCCGACGCCTGCCGTGTTGGCTGGTGCTGGTGGCGTAGGTGTTGTAGTGGCCACCGAAGCGGTCCCAGCGCAGGCCGGCGAGCAGTTTCCAGGCCGGAGCGATCTGCAGCATGTCCTGCGCGTAGGCGCCGACCGCCTTGGCATCGAACTGCTGGCTTCGGACAATCTGGCGCAGCGATTCGTCGACCGAGCCGCCGTCATTGGCGCTGCCGATCGTCGTGACCGGCTTGTTCAGCGAGACGCCGGCCGGCAGCGTCGCGGCGTAGCGCGTGAAATCCTCGACCGCGACGTCGACGCCGGCAATGATTGAATGCTCGCCACCGAAACCCTTCCATCGCGCGCTGTAATCGGACTGCGCGTACAAGGCATTCATGTCCTGGATCTTGTTCGCGCTGCCGCGGTTCAAGACCGTCGATGGTCCGATGTTGGCGGCAGTCACCTGCTGGCCAGGGCAATCCGGATTGACCGCGCCACCGGTAGCAGGGCCGCAAAATCGGATCGCGCTGGCGCGCTGGTCGCGCTCGTAGCGGCCGAGCCTCAGCACCGTGCGCAGTTCGTCGGTGCTGTTGAAGCGGTGTACATGAGACGCGGTGCCGTAGCTGGTGCCGCCGGCCAGATAGTCGCTCGCCGCGCCGTAGTAGGCGCCGGGCTTGAAGGCCTTCGAGATCTGCTGGTTCAACCAGGGGTAGCCGTAGTTGATGCCATTCTTGTAATCGAGGTGGTATAGCGCGACCGACCATTCGTCGCGCGTTCCGATGCCCCAGCGGAACGAGGGCGCCAACCCGTATTTGTCGATCTGGTTGCCGTCGCCATCGGCAATCGTCACCATCGCGTTGAGTCTGAAGGCGGCGTCGTCACCGGTCTTCTGGTTCAGATCGATGGTCGCCCGCATGGAGTCGCGAGTGCCCAGCGTCACTGCGGCCTCGCCTTGGTTGATCAACATCGGCTGCTTGTTGACCTGGTTGACGGCGCCGCCGGTCGATCCACGTCCGAAGATCATCGAGGCGGAGCCGCGCAGCACCTCCAGGCGGTCCCAGTTGAAGCTGTCGCGATCGTAGAAGCCCGGGTCGCGCATGCCGTCGAGAAAGATGTCGCCCGTACTTTGCAGTGCAAAGCCGCGCAGACGAATATCTTCTTCCTGACCTTCGGCGGCCTGAAAGGTGATGCCGGCGGTGCTGCGCAGCGCGTCTTTCAAGGTGTCGAGGTTGCGGTCGTCGATCAGGCGTTCGGTCACGATCGTCACCGATTGCGGAATGTCGCGCAGCTCCTGCAGGCCTTTGCCGATGGTCGTGGTGGTGGCGCGCAGCGAATCCTGGTCGGTCTCGGCGCGGGCGCGAACCGGGATGGCTTCCAGGATGGTGGCCGAAGCGGCCGCGGCGGGTGGCGTGGCCGCCGCCTGGGCAGCGGCGGTGTCGGCCAGCAGCCCGAAGCCGGCCGCCAGGGCGCCCAGCGGCAGCAATCGGGCACGGTGGCGCAGCAAATCGTTCATCGAATCTCTTCCGGTTTGGTTGTGATGGCAATGCTCCAATCGACCGGACTGGCCGTCAGCGCACCCGATCGCGACACCCGATCGCGCACCCGGCGACACCCGATCAGTTGTCGAGTTCGAACCTGATCGGGATGCGGGCCCAGCCTGTAGCAGCCTGTCCAGACTGCATGTAGGGCTTGAAGCGGGCCTTCCGGACAGCGGCGATGGCCGCGTCGTCGAGGCGCTCGAAGCCGCTCGATTGAAAGATCTGCGTTTGCACAACCCGTCCGTCCGTATCGACCAAAGTCGAGACGATCACCAGACCGATTTCGCGGCGACGACGTGACAGCGCCGGATACACCACATCGGGCAGCTGCAGATACTGGATTGCCGACGGCGGAATGTCGACCGGCCGCGCGGCTGCAGCGGCAGCCCGGACGGCAACCGGCACGGCAGCGGCAGCGGCAGCGGTAGCCGGTGCAACGGCTGCCGGAGCAGGTGGTGATGACGGTTCCGGCGCTGCGTTGAGCGCACTGGTCATCGCATCGGGCTTGCGCTCCGCGGCGAGGGTGATCAGGGGTTGTGGTGGCGTGCTGCTTTCTTGCGCGATCTCGATCTTCGGGAGTGGCACAGGCGGCGGGAAATCAGCCTTGAGGATTGGCATGGCGAGTGCAACAACCGGCACGGGCGGCGCGATCACGCGAGCCGGTGGTTCCGGGATCAGCATCACCTGCATGAAGGTGGGCAGGGCGTTGCGAGTCGAGGGCGACAGGTTGGCAAGGGCCCACAACACGAGGACGTGCGCAGCGGCGACCGAAACAAGGACGCCGCCGCGTCGGCTACGCGCTGAAATCTGCAGGCTGTTTGCAATCGTGGCAAACGGGAGGGCCCCGATGGCCGGACTGACAAATGTGCTTCGGTGCGATTGCATATCGAGAGTCGAACTGAAAGGCAGGCTGGGAAAACGTGCGGCAAACACCCACCGCGTTCAGTACAGGAATGTTAACACGAATGATTCGCAATACCAGACGGACAATTGACGTACCGGTGGGTGGCTCGCGCACACCGGGCCCTCGCAGCCCGCCAGCGGTGGTCGCAGGTATTACGATCGAGTTCGGTTGGCTCGTTGCGAGCCGCCTGTCCGAACGCAAGCCATCACCAGTCGCGCCCATGAAAATCTTCTTCTCGCCGTTTTCGCCGTATGTTCGCAAATGCCTGGTCGTCGGCATGGAGCTCGGGCTGAACGATCGCTTCACGCTGTTGCCATCGAGCGCGCATCCGGTCAATCGCGATCAGGCCATCATCGCCGACAACCCGTTGGGCAAGATCCCCACGCTGTTGACCGACGATGGCCAGGTTCTCTACGACAGCCGCGTCATTTGTGAATATCTCAACGATCTGGGCGGCGGCGGCTTGATTCCTGCCCGCGGCCCTGAGCGCTGGGCCAGCCTGACCCTGCAGGCACTGGGCGACGGCATGCTCGACGCGGCCTTGCTGGCGCGCTACGAAGACGTGGCGCGGCCGGACAATCTGCGCTGGCCCGAATGGAAGGCCGGCCAGCTCGACAAGATCGAGACCTCGCTCGCCGCACTCGAAGCCAGACCCGCGCAGCTGGTCGATCGTGTCGATATCGGATCGATCACGATTGGCTGCGCGCTCTGGTATATCGACATCCGATTCGCCGACCTCGGCTGGCGCAACCGCTATCCAAGGATGGCCGACTGGTATGCCTCGTTCGGCCAGCGCCCCGCGATGGCGGCAACCTGGGCGCTGAGCTGATCGCTGGCGGGCCGACCCGCCATGCTGAACGTGAGCCTGGGCATCAACTCGGTCCGGAACCGATGCGGCAAAGCCGATGACTGAACCGGCCGGCAGTGCCGTTCGCGTGCCGACGCGTCTTGCCGATCTGCTGCAGCAACGGCCCTTCATGCGGATGTGGTTTGCCCGCCTGCTGGGAACGGTTGCAATGCAGATGATGCTGGTTGCCATCGCCTGGCACATGTACGAACTGACCGGCAGCGCCTGGGATCTCGGGCTGGTCGGCCTGTTCCAGTTTGCGCCCGCCCTGTTGTTGGCACTGTTTGCCGGCCATGTGGTCGATCGCCATCATCGCGGCCGCATCGTGGCAACGTGCATGGCGGTGCAGGCGCTGGTCGGTCTGGCGCTGTTTGCCAGCGCGCTGACCCATCCCGTGCATCCGGCGGCGCCGATCATCGATGGCACGGCGAGTTTGCGAAACCTGCTGTTTGCCATGTCGGTCGTGCTGGGTGCCGTGCGCGCCTTCCAGATGCCTGCCCAGCAGGCGCTGACTGTCAACCTGATCCCCGCAATGATGTTGCCGCGGGCGATGGCCTTCAGCTCGGTCGGCCTGCAATCGGCGATCATCGGTGGCCCTGCGCTGGCCGGTTTGTTGTTTGTCGCCGGGGTCGAGGTGGTCTACGCGATTTCGGTTGTGCTGTTCATCATCGCCACCCTGTTGCTGGCCCGCCTCGGGTATGTGTATACGCCATCGCCGCGATCGCCGGTGACGTTGAGCGTCCTGTTTGCCGGCATCGATTTCATCTGGCGCCGCAAGGTGGTCCTCGGCGCGGTGTCGCTCGATCTGTTTGCCGTGTTGCTTGGCGGTGCGGTGGCGCTGTTGCCGATTTATGCCAAGGATATCCTGCACACCGGGCCATGGGGCCTCGGCTTGCTGCGCAGCGCACCGGCAATCGGCGCCTTGTTCGTCTCGGTTGCGTTGACGCGCTGGCCGATCGAGCGTCGTGTCGGACCGGCGCTGCTCGGCGCGATCGGGTGCTTCGGCTTGTGCATGCTGATCTTCGGGCTGTCGCGCAGCTTTGCGCTGTCGATGCTGGTACTGGTGGTGTCTGGCGGCGCCGACATGGTCAATGTGGTCATCAGGCAAACGCTGGTACAGCTGGAGACACCGGACGCGATGCGCGGCCGCGTCAGCGCAGTCAATTCGATTTTCATCGGCGCCAGCAACCAGTTGGGAGAATTCGAGTCTGGTGCCACGGCCGCATTGTTCGGCCCGGTGGCCTCGGTGGTAGCCGGTGGGCTCGGAACGATGCTGGTGGCGCTCGCGTGGTTGAGAATTTTTCCCGATCTGGCGCGCCGGGATCGGCTGACAGCGGGTTCCTGAAAGCGTAACAGCGCGACTGCTGCGACGCCCAGCGTGCGCTGCGACCCGGCAATTTCAGGTCGACATCGGTGAATCCCTCCGGCTGATCATCGGCGCGGCGCCGCCAGTCGCAACTGCTGGGCAAGCTCACCGGCCTGCCAGATCTGGATCCGGTTTTCGGTGGCAAACGTTTGCGCATTTTCAGTCAGCTCACCAAGGCCGATATACAGCGCATCGGCCACATCGGCGGACTCGCGAGCAACTTGCAAGCCGCGCAACGATTCGAGCCCGGTGCGTGCCGATTTCCAGCGTTTGGCGCTGACCATCATCTGCCGTCCGTTACGCTCCAGTACAAAATCGACAAGCGGTGCCTTGCTGCGTTCGACGGCCCAGCCTTCGCGCTGGAACGCTGCTTCCAGCAGGCTGCAGAAGACCGGCCAGGTCATCGTCGACAGCGCCTGCTGTGCCCTTTCTCGTTGAGCGGCATTCGGCAGCCCCCACTGCCGCCGCAAGGCGATTCCGCCGACAACCGCGAACGGCACCGAGGCCGACAACGCGCCCACCACCTTGTAGGCTTCCGGCAGCAGCGCCAGCGCCAATGCGCCGAGCACTGCGGCGGTCACGAAACTGACCCACCAAGGCGAGCGCAACAGGATCGCGAACAGCGAATTCTTGGCCATCTTCAACTGCAAAGCGACGTCTCCTTGATCAGCCCGGCTGGTGCTTCGAGTCTATGGCAATCGCGACTGCTGACGCTCAGCAACATTTGCTTGGTAGATACGCGTCCAGCGATTGCACGATCGCCATTCGGGTTGGCTATCAGGTCGATGACCACCCTGGCTGCGATCCGCGTCGACAATCGCCCAGGGTACTGAGGGCCCGTTCAAAGCCTGCCGGGCTCTATACTGATCATCAGTGTGCTGATGAATAAACGTCGTGCGACAGGCCAGCCACGGAGCAACGCCATGACAGCCGATCTGGGCCGAATCGAGGACCTTCCTGCCGACTATGTCGCCGACCTGCGATCGCACAATCTGGTGCCGCTTTGGCCCAGCCTGCGCGCCTTGTTGCCCGCCGGCAAGCCGAAGCTGCAGACCGAGTCGACCCATTGGCCTTACCAGGCCATCCGGCCGCTGCTGCTGAAGGCCGGCGAGCTGACGCCGATCGAAAAAGCCGAGCGTCGGGTGCTGGTACTGGCCAACCCGGGTCATGGCCTCGACAAGATGCAAGCCAGTGCGGCGATCTATCTGGGCATGCAGCTGTTGCTGCCGGGCGAGTGGGCGCCGTCGCACCGCCATACGCCGAACGCGGTTCGCATGGTCGTCGAAGGTGAGGGTGCCTGGTCAACCGTCGACGGCGAGAAGTGCGTGATGAAACGCGGCGACCTGATCCTGACGCCGACCGGGCTGTGGCATGAGCATGGGCACGACGGTGACGAGCCGGTCGTCTGGCTCGATGTACTCGACCTGCCGCTGGTCTATTACCTGGAGGCCAGCTACCACGTCGACGGCGGACGCCAGCCAGTCGATCCCCGCCATGGCGAGCGCGCCTACGCGCGCGGCGGGCTGTTGCCGACCCCGGTATTCGAGCGCGCCAAAAAAGCCTACCCGATGTTGCGCTACCCGTGGGCCGACGCTCGGGCCGCGCTCGAATCACTGGCTGCGGATCAGCCGGACCTGGAGGCTGTTCAGCTCACCTACGCCAACCCCGAGACCGGCGAGCATTGCGAAAACATTCTCGGCTTCTACGCGCTGATGTTGCGCCCCGGCCAGCTGTTGCGGTTGCCGGCGCGCTCGCCGGCGATGGTCTTTCATGTGATCGAGGGCCAGGCGCAGCTTGTATCGGCCGACAAGCGCTTCTCGCTCGCCGAGGCGGATACGTGCTGCGTGCCGGGCTACACCTCGGTCGGCCTGCAAAACGAATCGAGCGCCACGCCGACATTTCTGTTTGTCGCCGACGAAACCCCGCTGCACCGCAAATTGGGCGTTTTCGAAACACGCCGTTGAACCCTGCAGAATCGATCCGCAATCAATTCTTCGACAGTGGCATCCATGCCACGCTGCGATAACTGATATCTGCGGCCCGGCCTTGCCTGCTGGCCGCGACGATTCGAGAATCCACGACGCTACAACTTGCCGGTTGCGGATCGTCCGCGCGCAGATCACCTTATGGAGACCCCATGAAACACCTTGTCTCGATCGCCTGCGCAGTGTTTGCGTTCGGCGCCGGCATGTCGAGCGCCTTCGCTGCCGACGTGACGTTGCGCTTTCACCAGTTTCTGCCGCCGCAGGCCGTTGTGCCCAAGCTGGCAATCGAACCCTGGGCGAAGAAAATCGAGCAGGACAGTGGTGGCCGAATCAAGGTTCAGCTGTTTCCCAGCATGCAACTGGGCGGCAAACCAACCGAGCTGTTCGATCAGGCGAAAGACGGTGTGGTCGACGTTGTCTGGACGGTGCTGGGCTACACACCCGGCCGATTCCCGAAAAGCGAAGCGTTCGAGCTGCCGTTTTCAGTCGGCAAGGCCGAGTCGGGTTCGCGGGCCTTCCAGGAGTTTGTCCAGAAAAACGCGATGGACGAGTTCAAGGACGTCAAGCTGATCGCGGTGCACGTGCATGGCCCCGGGCTTTTTCACAGCAAGAATCCGATCAACAAGCTCGAAGACCTGAAGGGCATGAAGGTGCGGGGCGGGTCGCGCGTCATCAATATCATGCTCGAGCAACTGGGCGCTGTGCCGGTTGGCATGCCGGTGCCGGCGGTCGGCGAGGCCTTGTCGAAGGGCGTGATCGACGCGACGACGATTCCCTGGGAAGTGGCGCCCGCCGTGAAAGTCCAGCAGATCGTGAAGAACCACACCACGTTTGCCGGCAACAAGGGCTTGTATACACAGACCTTTGCGGTCGCGATGAACAAGGGCAGTTACGACAAATTGCCAGCCGACCTGAAGAAGGTGATCGACGCCAACAGCGGCGCAGAAACGGCGGCACTGTTCGGCCGAGCAATGGATGCCGGCGACGTCACCGGCAAGGAGGCTGCGCAGAAAGCCGGTAACCAGATTGTTGCGCTCGACGCGGCGGAAACCCAGCGCTGGGCACGCACGGCGGCCGGTGTGCGGGCGGTCTGGTTTCAACAGGTGGCTGAAAAAGGCATCGACGGCCCGAAGCTCGCCGACGATGCGACCAGGATCATCGACAAATATCAGAAATAATCCGCCTGTTGCGACCCGGGCGTCCTGAATGAACATCCTCATCTACCGGCTCAGTCAGGCGTTGGCCTGGTTCGGCGGCTTTGTGCTGACCGCCATGGCTGTGCTGAGCGTGGCCAGCATCATCGGCCGCTCATTCAGCAGCTTCGGGCTGGGGCCGGTGCCTGGCGATTTCGAATTGGTCGAAGCCGGCACGGCGCTGGCGGTGTTCTGCTTCCTGCCGCTGACCCACTTGAAGAACAGCCACGCCATGGTCGATCTGTTCTGGAAGGCCTATCCGTCGGCCATGCAGCGCTTTCTGATCATCCTGTCGGATGCGCTGATGCTGGGCGTCTGGCTGCTGCTGGTCTGGCGAATGGCGGTTTCGATGGAGGATTATTTCGCCAATGGCGAGGTCAGCTTCATCTTGCAGATGCCGGTCTGGTGGGGTTACGCTGCATCGATCGTGCCGGCCGTCTTCGGTTGCATCGTCTACGCCTGGCGCTTGCTCGAAGATTTCGGCCTGGCCGCTCCGCCAGCCGGTTTCCAGATGTCGGCGGGAGAACATTGATGGATCCGTTGCTGCTGGCGGCCTGGTCGTTCCCGGCGCTGCTGGTGCTGATCTTTTTCCGCGTGCCGATCGGCCTGTCGATGCTGGTGCTCGGCCTGCTCGGCAGCTGGTTTGTCTACGGTGCCGCAGCGCCGCTGCTGAACCAGATGAAGACGATGGCTTACGGCAGCTTCTCCAATGGCTCGCTGTCGGTGGTGCCGCTGTTTCTGTTGATGGGACAGTTTGCGGCGCTTGGGGGCATGTCGAAGGCGCTGTTCAAGGCCGCCGAAGCCTTCCTCGGCCACCTGCGCGGTGGCGTCGGCATGGCGGCCATTGGAGCATGTGCCGGCTTCGGATCGATCTGCGGGTCGTCGATGGCTACCGCTGCGACGATGGGCCAGGTGGCGTTGCCCGAACTCAAACGGGCTGGATACGCCGGCAGCCTGGCCAGCGGTGCACTGGCAGCGGGCGGCACGTTGGGTATTCTGATCCCGCCGTCGATCGTGCTGGTGATCTACGCCATCCTGGCCGAACAGAATATCGCCAAGATGTTTGCGGCTGCCTTCGTTCCCGGTGTGTTGGCCGCACTCGGTTATATGGCGGTGGTCAGCCTGTCGGTTCGTCTGAATCCCAAGCTGGCCGGGCAGCTGCCGCCGATGCCGTGGCCCGAACGCTGGCAGGCGCTGGCTGCGGTCTGGCCTGTCTTGCTGATTTTTGTCATTGTGATCGGCGGCATCTATACCGGCATCTTCACGCCCACCGAGGGCGCGGCCGTCGGCGCCGTGGCCACCGGGCTGCTGGCTTGGCAACGGGGCGGTCTGAGCGCGGCCAAATTGCGCGAGGCCTTCGAGGCCACTGCTGGCGGCACGGCGATGGTCTTCATGATCGTGCTTGGGGCGGCCGCCTACAACACATTCCTCGCCCTGTCTCAGTTGCCTCAGGAGCTGGCCGGGTGGGTCGGTGCGCAGGGTTTCGGACCTTATTCAGTGCTGACCGGCGTGCTGGTCTTCTACCTGATCTTCGGCTGCGTAATGGATTCGCTGTCGATGATTCTGCTGACCATCCCCATCTTCTTCCCGATGTTTGCCGGTCTCGATTTCGGCTTGCCGGCTGAAGAGGCGGCGATCTGGTTCGGCGTGCTGGTGCTGATCGTCGTCGAGGTCGGACTGATCACACCGCCGGTCGGAATGAACCTGTTCGTGATCCAGTCGATGTCGCCCGACATCTCGATCCGCGACACCTACCGCGGTGTGATGCCGTTCGTCGCCAGTGATCTGATTCGGGTCGTGATCCTGGTGCTGTTTCCGAGCATCACCTTGTTCGTGCTGCGGTTTTGAACTGCGCTTCACCCGCACCCGTCGACCGGCTTTCGCGAGGTTCGAACGACAGGCGGCGAGCCTTCATTTCGCCGGCGTCATTTCGATCACCGTGATCTTGCCGTTGGCGTCTTCAGCCCTGAACCTGACCTTGTCGCCCGGTTTGATCGAGTTGAGCATGGCCTTGTCTCTGACCGTGAAAACCATTGTCATCGGTGGCATGTCGAGGTTCTTGATCGGGCCATGCTTGAGTGTGACCTTGCCTTGCTCCTTGTCGATCTTGCGGATTTCGCCTTCAGTCAGATCGGCTGCAGCGGCAGCGGCCAACACCAGGTCGGGCGCCTGGGTCTGATTGACCCTGTCGGGCGATTGGGCCCCGGCTGGCGCCGTCAGCGCCGCTGTGCTCAGCAGACTTGCCACCATCACCAGCTTGTTGATCGTTTTCATCTTTCGTCCTGATTCAATCGATGCGGTTGAAACTGGGTGGGCTGCCACGGCACCGCAACACATCATAGGCTTCGCGGTGACAGCACCCGGCGCTGAACCGTTCATGGTCCGGTCTTTCTCGACGGCGTCGCCACCACACATCCGATCCTGCCTGCCTGGTAATGCCCGGCGATCAGGCATGCAAACTCGAACTCGCCAACGGGTCTTCAGTGTCCCGAATGTTGGTTGCTTCCTCGCACCGGTTTGCGAACCGTGACTTCGACGTCTTGCGCCGGGCGTGCCAGCGGAGTCATCGAGCCAAGGCCTTCGGCTGCAAAGCGCGCCGGTTCGGCCAATGCGCCAGTCCATTCGTAGGCGATGGTTCCGGCCGGGTGCTCGAACCAGCCCGGGTCGGTGTAGTCGCCACGGTGGCTGATCGCGACGAACCTTCAGCATGCTGAACATGCCGCCCATCTCGACCGAGCCGAACGGCCCGGCGCCGCTCATCATCGGCGCGGTGTTGTCGGGCAACGGCATGTCCATCTCGGCCATGTCGGCCATGCCGCGTTCGCCCATCACCATGTAGTCGGGCAGCAGCCTGGTGATCTGCGACACCACCTTGCGGTGATCGACGCCGATCATCGTCGGCACGTCGTGGCCCATCGCATTCATCGTGTGGTGGCTCTTGTGGCAGTGGAATGCCCAGTCGCCTTCCTCGTCGGCGACGAAGTCGATCTGCCGCATCTGGCCGACCGCGATATCGGTCGTCACCTCGGGCCAGCGCGAGGCCGGTCGGGGTCGGCCCGCCGTCGGTGCCGGTGACGGTGAATTCGTGGCCGTGCAGATGGATCGGGTGATTGGTCATCGTCAGGTTGCCGATGCGGATGCGCACCCGATCGTTCTGCCGCACCACCAGCGGGTCGATGCCCGGAAAGATCCGGCTGTTCCAGCTCCACAGGTTGAAGTCGAGCATCGTCATGATCTTCGGCGTCGATGCACCGGGATCGATGTCGTAGGCATTGAGCAGAAAGCAGTAGTCGCGGTCCACCTCGTCGATCAACGGATGCTTCTGCCTGCGGATGGGTGATCCAGAAGCCCATCATGCCCATCGCCATCTGCACCATCTCGTCGGCATGCGGGTGGTACATGAAGGTGCCCGGCCGCCGGGCGACGAATTCGTAGACGAAGGTCTTGCCGGGCTGGATGCCGGGCTGATTGAGCCCGGTCACGCCATCCATGCCGTTGGGCAGGCGCTGGCCATGCCAGTGGATGCTGGTGTGCTCGGGCAGCTTGTTGGTGACGAAGATCCGCACCCGGTCGCCTTCGACGACTTCGATCGTCGGCCCCGGGCTCTGCCCGTTGTAGCCCCACAGGTGGGCCTTGAAGCCCGGCGACATCTCACGCACCACCGGTTCGGCGACCAGGTGAAATTCCTTCACGCCCTGGTTCATCCGCCACGGCAGCGTCCAGCCGTTCAGGGTCACGACCGGGTTGTAGGGGCGGCCGCTGTCTGGCACCAGCGGCGGCATGGTGCTCGGGCGTGGTCTGCATCATCGGCTCGGGCAGCGCAGCCATCGCGACCCGGCTGACTGACGTCGCGGAAACCGCTGCCGCAATGGCGCCGGCGCCGCCGAGAAAATTGCGTCGGGATGGACATGGCTTGTTCCTTTGAATCGAATGTCATGGCATTCAGTGGGCAGCGCCCCGCGTCGGCGGCGGGCGACATCGCCGCACCGGCACTGCCAGCGAGGCCGGGCTTGCCGATCAGCGCCATCTCCAGGTCGGCCTGCGCGATCCAGAAATCGCGCAGCGATTCGATATAGCTGTTGACGCTGCCGATCTGCAGCCGCGCATCGGCCAGCAGCTCGAATACGCCGATCAACATGCCGTTGTAGCGAAGCACGTTCTCTTCGGCGATCAGCTTGCGCAGCGGCACCAGCTCGTCGCGATGGTGCAGCGCGATGTCGTAGGCCGACCGGTAGGCGCCATAGGCTTCGCGCACTTCCGAACGGGCGTTGATCGCCGTCTCTGCAGCCCGGTCGACGGCCTGCATGTAGACCGCTTCGGCGCGTGCAAGGCGGGCGTCGCCCCAATCGAACAGCGGCAACTCGACGCTGATTTCCCAGCCGCGCTGAGTCGGCGTCGCGTTCGAGCCGTTGCGGACCAAGCCGAGTTCGAGCACATTGATGAAGCGGGTGGTGCGGGTCAGGCCCAGGTTGCTGGCGGTCTGCGCCGCCGACCAGCTTGGCTGCCTGCACGTCGAGCCGCTGCGCCATCGCCTGCTGCTCGATCTCCGGCCGGTCACCGGGGGCCTGCGGCAAGTCGGGCAAGCGCTCGGGCAGCTTGAAGGCCAGCTGATCGCCCCAGGCACCGAGCAGACGTGTCGAGCCGCTCGCGTGTGCTGCGCTGCAGCTGCTCGGCGCGTGCCAGATTCAAGGCGGCATCGGCGTAGAAGGTCTGTTCGCGTGCGCGTTGCAGCTTGTTGAAGTTGCCGACCTGCTGCATTCGGCGTGCCAGCTCGGCGCTGGCCTCGGCAGTCTGCTGGACCTGGCGCATGTAGCGGACGGTTTCCTCGGCTCGCCACCGCGGTGAAATAGGCCTTGCGGGTTTGCGCTGCCAATGTCAACACGGCCATGGTGGCGCGGGCCTGTGTCCGGGCAAAGCGGCGTGACTCCACCTGCCGGATCATCGGCATCGCCAGCAGCCGAGCCAGGTTGAAATGAAGGCCGCGTTCGAGTTCGACTTCGTCACCGCGGCGCAACCGGGCCAAGCTGAAGCCCGGGTTCGCCAGCCGTCCGACCTGCACCATGTCGGCTTCGCTGATGCCGAGTTCGGCAAAGTCGGCCTGCAAGCCACGGTTGTTGAGCAGCGCGAACTGCACGGCGTCGTCGACGCTCAGTGGCTTGGCAAGCAGACGAGTCACCCGTTGCGACAAGGCTTGTCGCTGCGCATCGCTGCGTGCCCATTCAGGATCGCTGCCGATGTGTTGGCGGGTTGTCTGCTGAACGGCAGAGAACCCGCCATCCGCGCTCAGCGACGCACAACCTGTCAATGCCGCCAGCGCTGCCAACGCCGCCAGCGAACGCCAGCTCGGTGGGGGTCGATCGGTCTGGTTGCGGGTCATGGATGGCCTTGGTGGTTGTGGACACCCTGTCCTGCGGGCCCTGCCGGTAATCCCGGTGTTGCCGATGGCGCTCGCGTGGCCGGCGCTTGTTCGGTCGAAGCCTCGTAGGCCTCGCGGGCGTAGGCCCGCCAACCGCCGATTTGATGAACCCGCTGATTGGCCTCACGCCATGACAGCGCCGATTGGTTGCCGAAATGGCGGTGCTGGCCGATGGCTGACTGATAAGTCAACGCAGGCACACTGACGCCGGCGTCCAGCGGATCCGGGCGCAGCGGCACTGATGTCGGGGTCTGCGCCTGGGTCGACGCGATGAAAAAGCCGCAAGCGGCAGACAGCAACCAGCGAATGGAAGTTCGATGCATGACATCCTCGGATGACGTGAGTGGTGCTCGAACCGCGATTTGCGCGGTTCGGGGCAGTCAGCGACAGGGCGAGTGCAGGCGTGTGGATCAACGCTGCAAGCACCCCTGACAGGCGGCCGGACGGCCGTCAGACGAGGATTTGCTTGGGCGGGCGATCGAGCCCGTCGAGGGTGACACCGCGGTAGTGCGATGCCAATGGGTGAAGCGGCGCCGGCGAACGCTGCTGCACCCGAACAGCCAACGATGACACCGTGAAAGCCGCCATCGAACAGGCGGCACTGCAACACTTGAGCATGTGATGACTGCCTGCGGCGGCCTCGCCATCCTGCGGGTCAGCATGCGACGCATCGGAAGCATGGTGTGCCCCCATGCCATCATGCATCGACGGGTGCTGCGCTGTGGTGATGGCTGCCGCAGGCGATTCAACCAACGACACGGGCGCTGCATGATGAGATGGCGGGCACAGCGGCATGATCGCCGCCGCCATTCCCTGCACGGGAAGGGCCAGCGCAATCAACCACATCGCGACGAATCGAAGTGCCCTCGACATCGGTCGAGTCTAGTTGATACCGTGCCTGAGTTGCCGCTGCAGGGGTTTCGTCGCGACTTCCAATTCGTCCTTGGCCGGGCCGACCTGGCTATCGGTCGGCAGCGGCACGCCATTTTTTACCGCCAGGATCTCGGCCATCACACTGACTGCAATCTCGGCCGGGGTCTTGCTGCCGATATAAATGCCGATCGGCCCGCGCAATTTGCGCAAGCTGTCTTCGGTGGCGTCGAAATGGTCGATCAGCCGCTGGCGGCGCGACTGGTTGTTGCGTCGGGAGCCGATCGCGCCGATGTAGAAGGCGTCGGTCTTCAAGGCCTCGAGCAGCGCCAGGTCGTCGATCTTCGGATCATGGGTCAGTGCAACCACGGCACAGCGACGGTCCGGCTTGAAGGCCAACACGACGTCGTCGGGCATATCCCGAAGCAGCACCACCTGGTCAACCGACCAGTTGCGAACATATTCCTCGCGCGGATCGCAGACGCTCACCGCGAAGCCGTTGAACAAGGCCATCACCGCGAGGTATTCACCGAGTTGCCCGGCACCGATGATGAGCAAACGGTACTCGGGGCCGAAGATGTTGAGCAGCCGCTGCTCGTCCAGAACCAGTTCGCTCGGCCGGGCGCAGGGCTTCTGATCGACGCTGCCATCGACAAGCAGCACGCCTCGCTCGACCAGCAGGCCGCGGTCCAGCCAAGCCAGCAATTGATCGAGGCTGGCGGGGTCGGGATCGAATTCGAGCAACAGCTCGAGCGTGCCGCCGCACGGCAGGCCGAAGCGATGCGCTTCGTCGGCGGTAACGCCGTATTTGACGAGTTGGGGTGGCCCGGTCGGGATTCCCGCGGACGCTGCATCTTCTCCAGCAGGTGCAGCCGAACCCTGATAGGCGCGGCTGAAGCGAAAGATCAGGTCGTCCTCGATGCAGCCGCCCGAGACGGATCCGACCACTGCGCCGTCTTCGCAAAGCGCCATGATCGAGCCGACCGGGCGCGGTGACGAGCCCCAGGTACGCACGACGGTGGCCAGCAATGCGCGTTGTCCGGTGGCACGCCAGTTTTTGAGCGTGCGCAACACGAGGACATCGAGATTTTCCATGACAGATCAGCAAGCGGCCGTGACGGCGCAGATGGTCAGCTGTCGTAGCCCGGGTTTTCGCGGTCGAGCTTGCGCAGCAGCGCTGGCCAGGCCAGCATCGGCCCTTGGCCGGCGGTGGCAACCGTCGATACGCCGGCGTTGGCCGCCATCGGCCCGGGCCCGATCAGGTTGAGCTCGGCGCCGCCAGACTGGGCATCGATCTGGATGCGGCAGGTATTCTCGAAAAAATACATCGAGAGGAAGGCCTCTGGAATGCTGCGGCCGACGGTCAGCAGACCGTGGTTTCGCAACACCAGGTGGGTGGCCGACCCCAGGCTGGCTTGCAGGCGGGGCTTTTCGTCGACGTTCAGCGCGATGCCTTCGTAGTCGTGATAGGCCAGTGACCGCAGCACCAGCGTCGACTGCTGGCTCAAAGGCAGCACGCCGGCCTTTTGTGCACTGACGGCCACGCCAGCGCGGCTGTGCGTGTGCAGTACACAGGCCGCATCTTCACGTGCCGCATGAATGCAGCTGTGGATCGTGAACCCGGCCGGGTTGACCGGAAATGGCGAATCACGCAGCTTGTTGCAGTCCTGGTCGATCAGCACCAGGCTCGATGCCGTGATCTCGTCGAACATCAGGCCGTAGGGGTTGATCAGAAAATGGTGCTCGTCGCCAGGCGCCCGAGCGGAAATGTGGGTGAAAACCAGATCGCTCCAGCCGTATGCCGCGACCAGCCGGTAGGCGGCCGCCAGATCGACGCGCAGCTTCCATTCTTCGGCACTGACGACTTCCTTGAGTGAGGGAATTTTCATGTTGGATCCTGTTCTGAACTCGCCGGGCACAGGCCCGAGTATCGGTCAAACACGTCGTTCAAGCACTGCATCGATGCCCATCAGGGCGAGGCCCGGAGCCTCTCGACAGCGCCACGGCGCAATGCCTCTTCGGGCAGTCGGCGCAGCCACCACGAGCTGCAGGCGGCCTTGCCGAGCCTGGTTTTTGTCAGCGCCGCGTCTCATATGATGTGCCCGTTGCCTTTTCATGCGGGAGCCGAGCGCGATGGAAAAAATCGTATTTCTGGATGCGGGCACCATCGGTCCCGGCGTGACGCTGCGCAGACCGGAGGTCCCGCACGAGTGGTTGCAGTTCGAGACCACTGCACCAGGCCAGGTTGTCGAACGGCTCGCCGGCGCAACAATTGTCATCACCAACAAGGTGGCGATCCGCGAGCGCGATCTGGCCTTGCTGCCGGATCTCAAGCTCATTGCGGTGGCGGCCACCGGATACGACGTGATCGACCTTCCCGCCTGCCGGGCACGCCATGTGGCGGTCGCCAATATTCGCGGCTATGCGGTCAATACCGTGCCCGAGCACACGTTTGCCTTGATCACCGCGCTGCGCCGCAATCTGGTCGAATACCGGGCGCAGGTTCTGGACGGCCAATGGATACGCGCCAACCAGTTCTGCTTCTTCAACCGGCCGATTCGCGACCTGGCCGGCAGCACGCTCGGCGTGATTGGTGCGGGCGCGATCGGCCAATCGGTCGGACGTGTCGGGCGGGGCTTCAACATGAATGTCATCTACAGCGACCGTCATGTGACGGCGGCGCCCGAGTCCGGGCCGCTGGTCAGCCTCGAACGTCTGCGCGACGAATCCGATGTCGTCAGCTTGCATTGCCCGCTCACCGACGAGACCCGCAACATGATCGATGCCGCGTTCCTGGCAGCGATGAAGCCGACGGCCATTGTCATCAACACCGCTCGCGGCGGGCTGATCGACGAATCGGCATTGGCGCAGGCGTTGATCGACGGGCGGATTGCTGGTGCCGGTCTGGACGTGGTGTCGGTGGAACCGCCGCCCTGGGGCTCGGCGGCGATGGAGCTGGCCAAGCTGCCCAACGTCATCCTGACCCCTCACGTGGCCTGGGCCAGCGTGGGCGGCATGCAGACACTTGTCGATCAGTTGATCGGCAACATCGAGGCCTTTCTGGCCGGCAAGCCACGCAACCTGGTCAGTTGACGGTGGACCGGTCAGGCGTTGTCGAACGGCAGGCCGACGTAGTTTTCGGCCATGGTGGTGGCCGCCGCGCGCGAGCTGACCAGGTAGTCGAGTTCGGCGAGTTGCAGCTTCTGGCCGATGCCACCGGTCTCGGGAAACTTGTGGGTCAGGCCGGTGAACCACCACGAAAAGCGCTCGGCCTTCCAGACCCGCGCCAGGCAACGCGCGGAATAGTGGTCGATTCCGGCATCACTTGATTCACGGTAGTGCTCGATCAGCGCCGTCGACAGGAAGCGGACATCCGAGGCCGCCAAGTTGAGGCCTTTGGCACCGGTCGGCGGCACGATGTGGGCTGAGTCTCCGGCCAGGAAGAGGCGTCCGAAGCGCATCGGCTCGGCGACAAAACTGCGCAGCGGTGCGACACTTTTTTCGATCGACGGGCCGGTGACCAGGATTTCGGCAGTCTGCGGATCGAGGCGCCGGCGCAGTTCGTCCCAGAACGCGTCGTCGCTCCAGTCTTCGACCTTGTCTTTCAGTGAACACTGCACGTAATAGCGGGTTCGTGTTGCCGAGCGCATCGAGCAAAGGGCGAAGCCACGGTCATGGTTGGAATAGATCAGTTCATGGCCGACGGGCGGTGTGTCGGCCAACACGCCCAGCCAACCGAACTGGTAGACCTTCTCGTAGATCGACAAGGCAGCCGGTGGCACGCTGGCGCGGCTGACGCCGTGGTAGCCGTCGCAGCCTGCAATGAAGTCGCAGCGGATTTCGTGCGCCCGCCCGCCTTGGGTGTAGGTCACGCGCGGCTTGGCGGTGTCGAAGTCGTGTATGGCAACGTCCGACGCCTGATAGACGGTGGTCAGGCCGGCCGCGGCCCGCGCGTCCATCAGGTCGCGCGTCACTTCGGTCTGGCCATAGACAACGACCCGTTTTCCGCCGGTCAGCCCGGCCATGTCGATGCGGTGGCGCCCGCCACCAAAACAGAGCTCGAAGCCGTCATGCGGCAGGCCCTCGGAACGCATGCGGGTGCCCACACCAGCCTGGTCGAGCAGATCGCAGGTGGTCTGCTCGAGCACGCCGGCACGGATGCGGCCAAGAACATAGTCACCAGTCTGTCGTTCGAGGATGACGTTGTCGATGCCGGCACGGTGAAGCAACTGTCCGAGCAGCAGGCCCGAGGGCCCGGCGCCGATGATCAGGACCTGGGTGCGTTGGTCGTTCATGGAATGGCGAGGAGGGACGACAGTCAATCGGATCTGAAGCGGAATATAGCTCGCTGCAGCGCCTGAAGATCATGTCTTGCGGCGCATCCAGCGCGGCACGAATGGCACGATGGCGCCCAGCGCGGTGAGCAGGACGCCGAAGCTGAACAGCAGGCCGAGTGCATCGGCGTCGCTGCTGTGACCGAGCGCCTCGCCCAGTGCACAGTCGAGCGCCGGGCAGTCATCGTTGAACACGCGGTTGATCAGCGCGATGACGATCATCAGCAACAAGCCACCGGCTGCGCCGCCCACCACCCGCAGTGCAATGCCGGCCACCGTCAGCGGCCCCTGGCGCCAGCGCGAACCGCGACCGCGTTTGCCGGTGATCAGGTCGTCGAGCAGATCGTCCATGTCGGCATCGAACTGCGCGGTGCGCAAAACGAAGGCATTGAGCTTGGGCAGCCGGGCCAGGTCGGGCGGCAACTCGGCGGGCGTCGGCATCCGCGCGCCGTCGAGCAGGATCGGAACCACCCTGCAGGTGCTGGCCAGGCCCAACCGCGTTTCGCGGCGGACCAGGTCATCGGCGGCGAAAATTCGCGTGGCAGACGGGACGTTTGCGGATCCGATTGCCGGCCCCGCCCACTGCGCGCCGATCAGTACGAAGACGTGACTGGACTGCGCCAGCGTCTTTTCGATCCGGGTCTCGAAATTTTCACCAAGCTCGATTGCGTCGACATCCAGAAATACCTCGTCGACTGCCGGCACCGCGTCGAGAAACTGCGCCATCCGGCCCGCCGTGACCTGGCTGTCGGCGCGCCGGTAGGAGAGAAATATTTTCATCGCTCAGGCTGGCGGTCGAGCAACCTGGCTTTGATCAGGTGCACCGTGGCACCGAGCCGGCCGTTCGGTGGAATGAATCGGGCATCGCCATCTTGTGCACCTTTGCGAAATTCATAGATGGCGGCGATCACCTTGTATCGCCAGGTCAACGGTATCGCCGCAAAAGCCGGTGGCAATGCCGAAGCGCCGTCAGCGGCCATGCGTCGCAGGGCATCCTCGTTCGGAGCCGCAATCGTCGTACCAAGCGCTTCATCGGATACGACGATGACAATTTGTCGGTAATGTCCCGCTGGGGCGTGAAACAGCCGCACGAAAAAGTCGGCAAGACTGAACTCGGGCTGCTGGCCGGGCGGCGCGAAACCGGCTGCACCGCTCATTCGGGTGCCATCGGATTCGATGTGCTCGAGGTCGAGAATGATCGCGAAACCGTTGCATCCGGCACCCAGGTAGGTGGGCTGTTGATAGCCGGCTCTGGCGATTGCGCCGCTCAACCGGCGCCCGACATCGAGCAAGGTCTTGCTGGCCACCCCATCCGCGAATAGCCGGTCGATCGAGATCTGTGTGAATACGCTCGGCTGCGGCGGTTTCGGCCAGGGGAAAGAGGCCATCTGCTGGCTGGCACAGGCAAGCGGAGGTGGGGCGCCGGAGCCATGATGCACCGGAGGTAATGGTGCCGGCGCTGCCGCTGCCGTCTTCGGCGGCGGCAGCGGCGCAAGCGGCGGAATTGGCATAGGAGGGGGCGGGACCGGCGTGGGTGGCGGCATCGCGGCGGCTACCGGCCCCTCGACAGGACCGGGCGCCGTGATCGGTGAGTTCGTCGGTGCCATCGGCGCCGCGGCCGCCCCTCCATCTGCGCCGGGTTGGCTGGCCTGCCCACAAGAGGCCATCAATGCGGCAATTGCAAGACCGGTGAGCGCCAGAACGACATGGCGAGTCGAAAAACCGAACATCCCGACCTCCTCAGTGCCCGCGTATCAGGGCGACAGAAAGTGGCCCTGCCTCGGATTGCTGCGCCCGCCCAGCAAGGCGAGGTAGCAGGTCTCGATGGCCTTGCTGCCTTGACCACGGACCACTTCCAGCCAAGGCCGATCGCCGTGCGCCACTGGTTGCAAAAACGCTTTCCAGGCTTCGGCAATCTTTGCCTGCAGACCGCTGGCCCCCCAATCTGCGATCCGTTGCTTGACCTGCGCCGGTGCGAAGAACAACACCGGTCGGGGTCCAGGCAAGCCGGTGCCACTGCCAATATCCTGCCAGTGGGTGCCGCCAACCGAGCAGCTGTAGGCGAGCTGATCGCCAAGTCTTCCGTGCACCGTTGCACGCAGTGAAGCACTGCCGCTGAAATCGACGTACACCGTGGTGGTCTGCTCACCGAGTCCGGCAGCGACGTCGGCGTAGACGACGAGCTCGTCGTAGCAGCTCAGCGAGCGGGCGAATTCCAGATTGGCCGGCGAAGTCAGGCCGATGATCTTGACGGCTTCGGCCGAACCACGCCGCCTCGCCAGGCAGAACGCGGTGCCATAGGCTGTCTTGCTGGACGCGCTCGACAACACCACGGTCGATGCGCCGAAAAACTGATGGCTGGCCAGAAAATCGTCGATCAGAAACGACGTGGTGAACAACGGGCGCAACAGCGCCTGTTCGGCCTCCTGCTCGGCAACATAGGCTGGATCGGCGCTGCAGCGCAGATACTGGTTGTACACGGCATGCAGATCGCTCCGATGCGCCGCGCCGTCGACAAATCCGAAATCGTTGATTCGCACCGGCTCGACGACGGCCTCGTCGGCGATCGGCCAATAGCCATAGATGCGCTCGCCCAGTCTGATGTCGGCGCAGCCCGTCTCGATCACGTCGGCAAATCCCCAGACCGGAATGCAGCCGGTCTCGGGGTCGCCGGTGGGGAAGAATTGCCAATAGTCCATGGCCTCGCCGAACGCGGCGTAGGTGATGTTGTTGGCGGTCAATGCGAAGGCGTCGATACGCAATCGCAGCCGGCCTGCGCCGAGTTCGCCCTGCGCATGCTCAACCCACTCGATGTGATGCAGGTCCTTGCGTCGGACCACCATGCTCGTGCTCATTTGGAAGTCTCCGCTGCCTGGCTGCGCGAATCAATCTCGCGCAAGGCCGTTTTCAAGACCTTGCCATAGTTGTTCTTGGGCAACTCCTCGACGAAACGGTATTCCTTCGGCCGCTTGAACCGGGCGATGTGGTCGAGGCAGAACGCATCGAGCGTCGAGGCATCGACGCTGGTGTGCCGAACCACATAGGCGATGACGACCTCGCCCCATTGTGCGTCGGCACGGCCGATCACCGATACTTCGGCGACTTCCGGATGCTTCAGCAGCACTTCCTCGACTTCGCGCGGGTAGACATTGCTGCCGCCGCTGACGATCAGATCCTTGCTGCGGTCGAGCAGGGTCAGAAAGCCGTCCTCGTCGAGGCGGCCGATGTCGCCAGTCCACAACCAGCCGTCGCGAATCGCCGCCGCCGTGGCCGCCGGATCATTCCAGTAGCCGGCCATCACGACATCGCCGCGGACACAGACCTCGCCGCTGCTGCCGGTCGGGCTGTGCCTGCCATCGGCGTCGCGAATCGACACTTCGACCATCGATTGCGCAACACCCACCGAGCCCAGCCGCTCGCGATAACGCGGCTGGTCCGGCTGGTTGATCAGCTGGCGCGAGAGCACGCTGATCGTCATCGGGCACTCGCCCTGGCCGTAGATCTGCGCAAAATGCGGGCCGACGACGGCGAGCGCCTGCTCGATATCGGCCAGATACATCGGTCCGCCGCCATAACAGATGGTCGCCAGCCCGGCCGGTCGGCCTCCCCGCGCCTTGGCTTCGTCGACGATGCGGCTGACCATCGTCGGCGCTGCAAAAAAAGAGGCGTTGCGCCAGCGGGCTGCCAGATCCAGGCACTCGGCGGCGTCAAAACCGCCCGACAACGGGATCACGTTGAGGCCGCCCTGCAATACATAAGGCAGGTGATACAAGCCGCCGCCGTGCGACAACGGAGCGGGGTGGAGCATCACCTCACCGGGCTGCACGGTTTGCACCGATGCCAGATAAGCCAGCGAACACCAGCGCAACTGGCGCGATGCCAGTGCCACGCCTTTCGGTCGCCCGGTGGTGCCACTGGTATAGAACAGCCACGCGGGATCATCTTCGCTGCGCTCGGCAATCTCGGGCACGGCGGCGGCGGGGGTGTTTGTGAATGAGAAATCGGTAATGACCCTGGCGACCAGGCCGGCGTCGAGCAACGCTGTGGCGACCGCATCGCCGCGTGACGCGTCTGCCAGCAGCAAGCGGCTGCCGCAATGGCCGACGATCCAGGCAGTTTCCCGCGGATGCAGCTTGGCATTGACCGGCACCGCAATGCCGCCCATCCACCAGATGCCCCACAGCAGCGGCAGGTATTCAGGCCGATTGGCCATGAACAAGACAAATCGATCGCCAGGGCCGAAGCCCTGTTCCAGCAACCAGCCTGCGGTGCGCGCGGCGCGCTCGGCGAACGTTCGGTAAGACGCCCAGACATCGAAACCCGCGGCGATGGCGGGTCGATCCGGGTGGACACGCGCGGTGCGCGCAAGCCAGTGTGCGAGGTTCATGGCGGTTGGTGCGCCAGCATGCCACAACGGGTGGAGTAGATTCGAGCTGTAGCCACAACCGGAGTTTGCAATGGACGACGAAACCTTCAACATCAGCATCCGCAAGTTTCTGAAAATGGTCGGCGTGAGCTCGCAGCGCGAAATCGAGCAGGCGGTGGCCAAGGCGATGGCCGACGGCACCCTCAGCGGCAACGAGACATTGGTCGCCACGATGAACCTGAAAATTGCCGCGCTCAATCTGGACGTCGACTTCGACGGCGATATCGCGCTGCAATGAAGGTTGTCCGGCCAGCGGAGGGTTGCCGGCGATGAAGATCTGCATCTATGGCGCCGGCGCGATCGGCGGATTGCTCGGCGCGCGACTGGCAGCTGCCGGGCAGGCCGAGGTCAGCGCGGTTGCCCGGGGCGCGACGCTGGAGGCCTTGCAGCAGCACGGTTGGCGGCTGCGTCATGGCGATGATCGGGTGCAGGTACCGGCCACGGCGGCCGGCGATCCGCGCGAACTGGGTGCGCAGGATATCGTCGTGATCGCCGTCAAGGGCCAGGCCTTGCCCCAGGTCGCGAAACTGATCGGGCCGCTGCTGAAACCGGAGACGATCGTCATCCCGGCCGTCAACGGCGTACCCTGGTGGTTCTCGCAAGTTGTCGACGGCCTCGGCGATCAACCGCTGGAAAGTGTCGATCCGGGCGGGCGGATCGCCGCCGCCATTCCGCTCAGGCACATCGTCGGCTGCGTCGTTCATGCCAGCGCATCGACGCCGGAGCCCGGTTTGGTGCTGCACAAGATGGGGCAGGGCCTGATCCTCGGCGAGCCGCGGGGTGGCAGCTCCGAGCGGGTCGAGCAGGTGGCCGGCGTGTTGACGGCGGCGGGCTTCGAGGTGACGCGCTCGACCGATGTCCGCGAGGCGCTCTGGTACAAGTTGTGGGGCAACCTCACCATCAACCCGCTGAGTGCGTTGACCGGTGCGTCCACCGGCCCGATCCTTGCCGACCCGCTGGTGCGTGCGTTTTGTTCAGCGGCCATGCTCGAAGCATCGGCGGTGGGGGCGCGAATCGGCTGCGTGATCGGCCAGACCCCGGCAGACCGGCATGCCATCACGGCCAGGCTCGGCGATTTCAAACCGTCGATGCTGCAGGATGTCGAGGCCGGCCGCAGCATCGAACTCGATCAGATCGTCACCGCGGTTCACGAAATGGCGCTGCGGCTGCAGGTGGCGACGCCGAATATCGATGCGATTCTCGGCCTGACGCGGGTTTCGGCACGCTTGCGCGGCCTGTATCCGCTGCCGGCCGACGTCAGCGAATCTTGATTGCCGAGGCAATGCCGGCCCTCGACCGGCGCTCAGCCGGGGCGTGATCGCGAGCCGGCCAATGCGGTGAAAATTCCGAGGCCGATGAAGATCGCACCCCCCAGATGTCGGCCGATCCGGCGCACGCCGTGGGCCTTGATCAGCGCGGGTGCGGCAGCACCGGCCGCGCAGGCGTACACGCTGTCGGTGATGGCGGCGATCGCAACGAAGATGCTGCCGAGCACACCGGCCTGCAGCGCCGCATGGTGGCCGGCCGGGGTCAGAAACTGGGGCAGAAAGGCGGCAAAAAACACCATCGTCTTCGGGTTCAGCAAGGCCACCACCAAGCCGTCGCGGAAGACCCGGCGCAGCGAAAGTGGTGCCGCTGCGACCGCGTCGTCGGTGCCCGAGCCGCCGCGCAGCATCATGACCCCAAGATAGACGAGGTAGACCGCGCCTGCGTATCTGACGACGACAAATGCCTGCGCCGACGCGGCGAACAGCGCAGCCAGCCCGATCGACGCTGCAAGCGCGTTGCCCAGATTGCCCAGTGCCACACCTGCCACCGAGACAAGACCCGAGCTGCGGCCCTGAACCAGGCTGCGCGTGACGACATACAACACGCCGGGGCCGGGTGTCACCGCCAGCACCAGGCTGGCCAGCAGGAAGGCCGAGAACAATGGCCAGGGTGGCAGCAGGTTCGTCATCGAATGTCCTCCAAGCAGCGGTTCGACGCGGGCGCCTGCTGGCGCTCAGTGTCGGCCGGGTTTGTCGTCGCGCGACAACGGCAGATCCGATTTGCGGATGCGCACCGCCTTGCTGGCGGCGGGCGGCGGCGCGGTGGGGTCCGCCGCTGGCGCCAGCGAGGCAGCCAGTGCATCCTCGGGTGTCAGTGGCTCGGTCGCCGGCGACTCGTGTGCGGCGGCCGCTTTGTCGTCCGCTGCCGGCGACTCCTTGATCACACCGGTATGCGGGGCCAGCAGCGGAACCAGCTGGCCATAGATCTTCGGGTTGCCGGCGACCACTTCGCGTTGATACAGGTAGTCGGCTTCGCCGGTGAAGTTGCCGATCAGGCCGCCGGCCTCGGTGATCATCAGCGAGCCGGCGGCGATGTCCCAGGGGTGCAGGCCGGTCTCGAAGAAGCCGTCGTACCAGCCGGCGGCAACATAACAAAGGTCGAGCGCTGCCGCACCGGGCCGCCGCACGCCGGCGCAGTTCTGCATCACCGCTTCGAACATCGCCAAGTAACGCTTGAAGTTGTCGCCCTTGCGAAACGGAAACCCGGTGCCGATCAAGGAGTCGGCCAGCCGCGTCCGCTTCGACACGCGAAGCCGCTTGTCGTTGAGAAACGCGCCTCGTCCCTTCGAGCTGTAGAACAAGTCGTTGCGTGACGGGTCGTAGACGACCGCCTGCTGGATCTGGCCCTTGACCGACAGCGCGATCGAGACCGCATAGACCGGCAAGCCGTGGATGAAGTTGGTGGTGCCGTCGAGTGGATCGATGATCCACAGGTAGTCGCTGTCCTTCGCACCGAAGGCGCGGCCCGATTCTTCGGCCAGGATGCCATGACCGGGGTAGGCGCCGAGCAGGGTCTCGATGATCGCCCGTTCGGCCGCCTGATCGACTTCGGTGACGAAATCGTTGCTCGATTTGGTGGTGACCTTCAACAGGTCGATGTCCATCGACGCCCGGTTGATCAAGGCCCCCGCCGTGCGCGCCGCCTTGATGGCAATGTTGAGCATGGGATGAAGCGCTTGCGACATGGGGCAACCTGAGGGTGGGACGAGCTTGGCGGAGGAAAAGAGCAGCGGCGACCGGTGTTGCCAAGCGTTTTGCCGATCGGCACAACGGTCGCTGCGGATAATCGCCATTTTATGACGACAGCGATCGATCCCGCCGCAGACGCCGGGGTGCTGGCGGCCAGCACCAGCCGCTTCATCCTCGTCGAGACCAGCCATCCAGGCAATGTGGGGGCTGCCGCGCGCGCGATGAAGGTGATGGGTTTCGACGATCTGGTGCTGGTTGCGCCGCGTGACCCGCTGATCGCACAGGCGCCTGAAGCGATTGCCCTGGCCAGCGGCGCCACCGATGTGCTGCAGCGCTGCAGGGTCGTCGAGAGTCTGGCCGACGCCGCCGTCGGGATTGACCACCTGTGTGCCACTGCAATGACGCCGCGCGATTTCGGCCCGCCGGTGCACGCGCCGCGCGATCATTTCCGCACCCTCGCGGGGACTGGTCACCGGGTCGGTTTCGTCTTCGGCTCCGAGCGTTTCGGCTTGAGCAATCAGTGTGTCTATCAATGCCATGCGGTCTTGAGCATTCCGACGCCGTCGGGTGATGGCTCGCTCAATCTGGCGCAGGCGGTGCAGCTGATTGCCTACGACTGGCGCTGCGCGCTGGGCGCGTATCGGGTCGAGCCGCGCACCGCAGCGCCTGATTTTGCCGATGCCGCTGCCGTGCAAGGCTTGCTCGACCATTGGCAGCAGACGCTGCAGCAGATCGGCTTTCTCGACCCCGATGCGCCGCGCAAGCTGATGGCGCGGCTGAACCAGTTGATCAACCGCGCTGAATTGCGTCATGAAGAAGTCCACATCCTGCGGGGTATCGCCCGCGCGGTCGGCAAGGCGTCGAGCAGGAATTGAGCGGGCGGGGCCAGCCCTGCCTGCTGCGAGGCGGAACAAGCGGGCCCTGCGCGAAAACATCACGAGGCATACACTGCCAGCCGCTATCAACGACGCGGAACAGCGACCGCGCTGCCAACCATGTTCCAACGCATCCGCGAAGACATCACCTGTATCGCCGAGCGCGACCCGGCCGCCCGCTCGACATGGGAAGTGCTGACCTGTTATCCGGGCTTTCATGCGCTGGTGATGCACCGCTGGGCCAAATTTTTCTGGCGACATGAATGGTTCTGGCTCGGCCGTTTCACGTCGCATCTGGCGCGATTCCTGACCGGCATCGAAATTCATCCCGGCGCCACGATCGGCCGTCGTGTCTTCATCGATCACGGCATGGGCGTGGTGATCGGCGAAACCGCCGAGGTTGGTGACGATTGCACGATCTATCAAGGCGTGACGCTCGGCGGCACATCGTTGTCCAAAGGTGCGAAGCGCCATCCGACGCTTGGCAGAAACGTCATCATCGGTGCCAATGCCCAGGTGCTGGGCGGCTTTGTCGTCGGCGACGGCGCGCGGGTCGGCTCGAGTGCCGTGGTTGTCAAACCGGTGCCGCCCGGCGCCACGGCGATCGGCAATCCGGCGCGGGTGCTGCTGGCCGCGGTCGATGCCGAGCGCGAGGCGGCGGCTGCCCGAATGGGTTTTTCAGCCTATGGTGTGACGCAGGGCGACGATCCGGTGGCGCAGGCCATGAAGGGCCTGATCGACCACGCTTCGGGCCATGAACATCAGATCACGCTGCTCTGGCAGGCGATCGAAAAATTGTCTGCACGTTCACGCGAACTGCCTGGTCAGGATTGTGTTCCCGCCGATGCGCGGACCACCGAATGTTTCGATGCCGAGCGGCTGAACAGCCTGGTCAAGTAGCCTTCGGTCAGACCCGGGTCGCGGCCTTCGGCCGGAAGGTCTTGCTGAATTGCTCGTCGGTATCGATATACGGACCGCCGATCAGGTCGATGCAATAAGGCACCGCGGCGAAGATGCCATGCACCGGCGGCGACGCATTCGGCAGGCCTTGCAAGGTTTCGGCAATCGATTTCGGCTGGCCGGGCAGGTTGATGATGAGTGCCTTGCCCCGAACCACCGCCTCTTGCCGCGACAGGATTGCGGTCGGCACGAAATGCAGGCTGATCGCGCGCATCTGCTCGCCGAATCCCGGCATCACCTTGTCGGCAATGGCAAGCGTGGCCTCGGGTGTCAAATCGCGCGCGGCGGGGCCGGTCCCACCGGTTGTCAGCACCAGGTGGCAGCCGGTTTCGTCGACCAGTTCGCGCAAGGTGTTGCTGATCGTGGCGAGCTCGTCAGGGATCAGCCGCTGCGCCCACTCGACCGGGTTGCGCAGCGCGCTGCCCAGCCACTGCTTGAGCGCCGGAATGCCCTTGTCTTCGTAGATACCGCTGGACGCCCGGTCGCTGATCGAGACCAACCCGATCGTCACGGTTTCCAGCGGCAGCAGGGGCGGCAGTGACGCGGTGGTCGGGGCTTCGACCGAGGGCTTGTGATCAGACATCGGGGACCTCGTCGGTTTCGTGAGCACGGATAAAGCGAAACAGCTCACGGAACGACTTGCCGCTGCGTTTTTCAGGGATCGCCGCTGCGTCCTTGCGTGCCGCACGAACCAGACTTCGCAACTGCTGAACGTCGCCTTGTGGATGTGCGCAGGCCCAACGGGTGACCGCTTCATCGTCGGCAACCAATTCGGCACGCCAGTGTTCGGCCTGGTGCAGCGCCAACGAATCGCGCGCATGACCGAGCTGCATGGCGGCAACGGCTTCGCGCAAGGGTTCGGGGTCGGTCCGGCGCATCAGCTTGCCGACATATTGCATCTGCCGGCGCCGCCCTTCGTGCGTCTTGGTCTGGCGGTAGGCGCGGATGGCGTCGCGCAAGATCTCGGGCATTTCCAGTTCGTCGAGCCGCTTGTCGGGCATCTCGGCGAGCGATTCGCCCAGCGATTGCAGATCGTGCGAAGCCTGCTTTCGCCGCGTCTTGCTCGGCCGCGAAAGAAAAAAGTCGTCCGGTCCCGACGCCGACGCTGCCGGGTCGTCGGGCGTCGTCTCGGCGTCGTCGACTCGGTCGCGAGGGGAAGGCAATGGCATGGAGGGCTCGGTGCGCCGACTCGAGGAACTGGTCGGCTGGGTATCATAGCTTTGCCCATTCATACCCCTTGGCGCCATTTGCGGCAACCCTGCCGCGCCCTTGCCGACCCGCCCCTACATGAACCGTTCATCGACATCGCGCCGAGCTGGCCGCCCTTCAACAGAACCCGCCGTTGCTGCAGCGAGCGGTTTTGCGCAGTCGCAAGATCTGTTTCGTCAGCTCGTCGACGATGCGCTGGCGGCGGCTCGCAAACTGGGCGCCAGCGATGCCAGTGTCGAGGTGTCGGAGGGGGTCGGTCTGTCGGTATCGGTTCGCAAGGGCGAACTCGAGAATGTCGAGCGCAATCGAGACAAATCGCTGAGCATTTCGCTGTATCTCGGGCAACGGCGCGGCCACGCCAACACATCGGATTTTTCCCGCCAGGCGGTTGAGCAGACGGTACGCGCCGCCTACGATATTGCCCGCTTCACCGCCGAAGATCCGGCGGCCGGCCTGCCCGATGAAGCCGACCTTGCCAAGGGTGACGAACTGACCCGCGATCTCGACTTGTTTCACCCCTGGGCAATCGATGCGGCGGGTGCTGCCGAACTGGCGCAGCGCTGCGAACAGGCCGCGTTGTCGACCGACCGCCGGATCACCAATTCGGAAGGCGGCGGCGTGTCAGCGCAGCAGTCGCATTTTTTTGCCGGCAATTCGAGAGGCTTTCGGGGCGGCTATGCAGGCTCGCGTCATTCGATCTCGGTGGCGCCGATCGCATCGCTGCCGGGCAAGCGCGGCGACGACATGCAGCGTGATGCCTGGTACAGCTCGATGCGCTCGGCCGACGAGTTGGCAACTCCGGAAGCGGTGGGCCGTTACGCGGCCGAACGCGCCTTGTCGCGCTTGAAGTCCCGCAAGATCAAGACCTGCGAGGTGCCGGTGCTGTTCGAGTCGACGCTGGCCGCCGGCCTGCTCGGCGCCTACGTGCAGGCGACCAGCGGCGGCGCGCTGTACCGCAAATCGAGTTTTCTGCTTGATTCGCTGGGCCAGCAGGTGTTGCCTGATCACATCGACATCGTCGAGGAGCCACACTTGTTGCGTGGCAAAGGCAGTGCACCGTTCGACGACGAGGGCGTCTCGACACGGGCACGGACAGTCGTCGACGCGGGCGTGGTGCAGGGCTATTTTCTGTCGACCTACTCGGCGCGCAAGCTCGGCATGCGCACCACCGGCAACGCGGGCGGCTCACAGAATCTCAGCATGCACAGCCGGTCGACGCAAGCGGGTGACAACCTCGATGCGATGTTGCGCAAACTCCATCGCGGCCTTTTTGTCATCGAATTGATGGGGCAGGGCGTCAATTACGTGACCGGCGATTATTCGCGCGGCGCGGCCGGATTCTGGGTGGAAAACGGGCGAATCACCTTCCCGGTGCATGAAGTGACGATTGCCGGCAATTTGCGCGACATGCTGCGCAATATCGGTGCAATTGGCGCGGATCGATATACGACAGGTGCCAAGACGGTGGGGTCGGTGCTGCTCGACAAGATGAAAATCGCCGGCAGTTGACTGGGGAAACCCACATTTTTTTCGGTTGGGTCGGGCCATAAAATCCCTGCACCTATCACCCTCCCAGGAGACCTCATGGAGCGTCGTTCATTTGTCCGCAACGCAGGACTAGCCGGTGTGCTGGCCGCCGGGGCTGCCCCTGCCATCGTCCACGCGCAGTCGACCATTCGCTGGCGCCTGGCGTCGAGCTTCCCGAAGCCGCTCGACACGATCTACGGCGCCGCCGAAACCATGGCCAAGATGGTCAAGGACATGACCGGAGGAAAGTTCGAGATTTCGGTGCATGCTGCGGGCGAATTGATGCCCGCACTGGGCGTCGTCGATGGCGTGCAGCAGGGAACCATCGAGATGGCGCATACCGCGCCCTATTATTTCTTCGGCAAGGACCCGACCTTCGCACTCGGTTGCGCGATTCCGTTCGGCCTCAATTCGCGTCAGATGACGGCCTGGATGCTCGAAGGCAATGGCATGAAGCTGATGCGTGAGTTCTACGCCAGTTTCAACATAATCAATTTTGTCGGCGGCAATACCGGTGCTCAGATGGGTGGCTGGTTCCGCAAAGAGGTGAAAACCCTGGCCGACATGAAGGGCCTGAAATTCAGAATCGGCGGCTTCGGTGGAAGAATCATCGAGCGCATCGGCGGCGTTCCGCAGAATATTCCGGGCGGTGAGGTTTACCAGGCACTTGAAAAAGGCACCATCGATGCCGGTGAGTGGGTCGGTCCTTACGACGACGAGAAGCTGGGCTTTTACAAGGTTGCCCCCTACTACGCCTATCCGGGCTGGTGGGAAGGTGGTCCGGAACTCGATTTCTACGTCAACAGCAAGGTCTACGCTGGCTTGAGCGCCGAATACAAGGCCATTCTCGAAGCCGCCACCTTGTATGCCGCCACCGAGATGCAGGCCAAATACGACGCGCGCAACCCGGCGGCGCTGAAGCGCCTTGTGGGTGCCGGTGCCAAGTTGTTCCGCTTCCCGAAGGACATGATGGACTCGGCCTTCAAGGAAGCGACCGGGGTGTATGCCGAGCTATCCGCAAGCAATCCGGCGTGGAAAAAGATCTATGCCGACTATTCGACCTTCCGGCGCGATGCCAATCTGTGGTTCCGCTTTACCGAAGCCGGTTTCGACGATTTCATGCAGCAACAGCGCCTCTGAGCGAATGGCCTGTTGACAACAAAAAGCCCCGCGATGCGGGGCTTTTTTTCGACCGGAGAATCCGGTTGCAAGACGACGCAGTGGCGGAGTCGATGCACCGGCACTGCAACGCAGTGAGTCGCCACCGCTATTTGCCGTCTTTCTTGATCTGATCCATCAGCCCCTGCATCGGGTCGAACGGCTTTTTATCGTCGGTTGGCGAAGGCAGCCGACCGTCGATGGCTTCGCGGCCCATGTCGCGCATCTTCTGCAGGGCTTCATCGCCGTCGATCTTGACGCCTTTGTCGATATTGCCCGATACCAGGTCAGGTTTGAGAACGACTGCGGCCACCATGATCAATTGAAGAATGATGAATGCGATCGAACCCTTGTAGATCTGCGCTGTCGTGACCGCCGGTATGGTCTTGCCACTGAGCCGGTCGACGTAGTCGGTCTTGGCAGCGACGCTGCGCAGGTAGAACAGCGCAAAACCGAACGGTGGTGTCAGGAACGACGTTTGCAGGTTCATTGCCAGAATGACGCCGAACCAGATCAGGTCGATTCCCATCTTGTCGGCAACCGGCGCCAGGATCGGAATCACGATGAACGCGATCTCGAAAAAGTCGATGAACATGCCGAGGATGAAGACCAGCAGATTGACGACGATCAGGAAGCCGAGTTGGCCGCCGGGCAACTGCTTGAACAGGTGCTCGACCCAGATGTGGCCGTCTGCCGCATTGAAAGTGAAGCTGAAGACAGTCGACCCGATCAGGATGAACATGACGAAAGTTGCCAGTTTCGCGGTGTTGTCCAGCGCCTGGCGCAACAGCTTCATGCTCAGTTGCCGGCGCGCCATCGCCATGATCAAGGCGCCAAGCGCACCCATCGCGCCGCCTTCGGTCGGTGTGGCGATGCCGAGAAAAATGGTGCCGAGAACCAGGAAGATCAGCACCAGCGGCGGAATCAGCACGAAGGTCACGCGTTCGGCCAGCTTGGACAGCAGGCCGCCCTTGAACAGTTTGTTCAAACCCGACAGGCCGAGCGCCACAAACGACGCCACGGTCATCGACAGAATGAAGATTTCATCGCCCGGTGCCGGCAATTCGCGACCGACCCACGGGTTGATGACTTGCTGGTGGATCCGGCTCCAGCCCCAGCCTGCCACGCCGCAGATCAGAAACAGCACCAGCAGCGAACGGTGGCCGGAGGCGCCGTTGGTCTCGCGATAGATTCGCGCCTCGGGCGGCAGCGCGGGCACCCACTGGGGCTTGACCAGTGCGACGCCGATGACAAACAGCAGATACAGGCCGACCAGCAACAGGCCTGGAATGAGGGCGCCGGCATACATGTCGCCAACCGAACGGCCGAGCTGGTCGGCCAGCACGATCAAGACGAGCGATGGTGGAATGGCCTGCGCAAGGGTTCCGGAGGCGGTGATGGTGCCGGTGGCAATCGTCCGGTTGTAGCCATTGCGCAGCATGATCGGCAGCGAGATCAGGCCCATCGAGATCACCGCAGCTGCCACCACGCCGGTCGTGGCTGCAAGCAAGGCGCCGACCAGGATCACCGCGATCGCCAGGCCACCGCGCACCGGGCCGAAAACCTGGCCGACCGTCTCGAGCAGATCTTCGGCCATTCCCGATCGTTCGAGAATGATGCCCATGAAGGTGAAGAACGGAATCGCCAGCAGCGTATCGTTCTTCATGATGCCAAATACCCGAAGCGGCAAGGCGCCGAACAGGTTGGTCGGAAACAGCCCGGCCTCCATGCCGATGAAGCCGAACAACAAACCGGTGGCGGCCAGACCGAATGCAACCGGAATACCGGTCAGCAGGAAAAACAGCAGCCCGCAGAACATCAGCGGGACAAAATTATCGGCGATCAGCGCGATCATCAACGGGCTCCTTCGGCGGCCTTCTCGGCAACCGCAAGCGCGGCCAAGTCTTCGACCAGTTCTTCTTCTGCGGTCTTTTCGTGACCGTAGCTGAAGGGTTCATCGCGTGCGCCGACCAGAAAGGCGATGCGCTTGATCAACTCGGAGAAAGCCTGCAGCAACAGGATGCCAAAGCCGACCGGCATCAACAGCACCGCCGGCCAGCGGATCAGCCCGCCGGCGTTTTCGCTCATCTCACCCGACAGATAGGTGCGCATGAATAACGGCCACGACAGGTCGATCAGGATCAGGCACAGCGGAATCAGGAAGACGACGATGCCGATGGCATCGATCTGGGCGTTGCGCTGCTTGCTCAGCTTGGATGAGATGAAGTCGATCCGGACATGGCCGTTGTGCAGGAATACATAGGCCGCGCCCAGCATGAATACCGCAGCGAACAGATACCACTGCACTTCGAGAAATGCATTCGAGCCGATATTGAAGGCCTTGCGCATGATCGCGTTGCCGGCGCTGATCAGCACGGCGGCGAGCACCAGCCAGCCGACAAATTTGCCAAGCCGGTCGGTTACCCAATCGATCGCGCTCGAAAATTTCAGCAGAAATTGCATCGGGTGGGTCTCCGTTCCGGGTTGTCGATTCTAGGCAGTGCAGCAACCCCGAAAAGGGTGTTTCCCATGAGAGGTTGCGATTGAACCCGCGGCTGCGGCGAGCCACCGCCTTCAGTGACACCCATCCGCTGCCGCTTTGCGGGCCTTGCGGCGGGTAGCCTATCCGTCGACGATGGGGATCTTTGGAGCTGCCTCGGAAGATCTCGCAGACAACAGCCGGCCTGCTTGCAGGATTCGAGCCCGGCCTTCGCCCTGTCAGCCGGCGTCAGAGATTTTGCGCAGCGACAAACAGCTTGGTGCTGCGCGCGCCGGAGCGACAGAACGCCAGCACAGGGGCCGGCAACTCGGCCAGCAGGGCCGCAAATGCCTCGATCTCCTGCGGCGACTGGTAGCCGCCGGCGACCGGCAAGAAACGGTATTCGAGCCCGGCCTGTGCGGCTGCCTTCGCCATCGCGTCGCTGCTCGGCTGGTCAGGACCGCCTTCGAAATCGGGGCGGTTGTTGATCACGCTCTTGAAACCTTGCGCAGCTGCCCAGGCCATCGCCGAAGGTTCGAGCTGTGCACAAACCGACACGGCCGGGCTCAGATTCTGGATTGCTGGGTTGCTCATCGTCGCATTTCCGGTCGGGACCAATTCAAGACTTCAGGAACTCAAGGCCTGCTTGACCGCAGCCGATACCTGACCCATATCGGCCTTGCCGGCCAGGCGGGCCTTGACGGCCGCCATCACCTTGCCCATATCGCCGGGACCGCTGGCGCCCAGCTCGGCGACGATTGCCGCCACTTCGGCATCGATCTCGGCGCGGCCCAAACGTTGAGGCAGATAGGCCTCGAGCACCAGCAGTTCATCACTTTCCTTGGCCACCAGATCCGGTCGCGCTCCCGCCGTGAACTGAGCGATCGAATCCTTGCGCTGTTTGACGAGCTTGTCGATGATTGCGATCACCGCGGCATCGTCAAGCACGATGCGCTCGTCGACCTCGCGTTGCTTGCACGCGGCAAGCAACCCCCGGATGGTCAGCAGGCGCGGCGCATCCTTGGCGCGCATGGCTGACTTCATGTCTTCGGTGATGCGGTCCTTCAGGCTCATGGCGGAATCAATGTCGTTGGCGGCACAAACAACAAAGCCCGCGTTGGCGGGCTTCGGTATCGAACAGAATGCGCAGCGTCGCTCCGCAGGCGTCTGGCGCAGGATCAGTACAGCTTTTTAGGCAGCTGCATGCTGCGAACCCGCTTGAAATGACGCTTGACTGCCGCAGCCTTCTTGCGCTTGCGCTCGGCAGTGGGTTTCTCGTAGAACTCACGGGCACGCAGATCGGTCAGCAACCCGAGTTTTTCGATGGTGCGCTTGAAGCGGCGCAGTGCCACGTCGAATGGCTCGTTTTCCTTGACGCGAATCGTAGTCATGTAGCAGATTGGTTTTGAAGTTTGGCAAAGACGACGATTATAGCGCGTGATTTCAGGTGCGGCAATGCGTCCTGCACCCGGCTTCAAAGGCCGTCACGATACCGGTCGAGTCTTGTCGGCCATTGCCCGCGCGCAGGCCGCCGCGCTCGCCCAGGCCCATTGAAAATTGTAGCCACCGAGCCAGCCGGTCACGTCGACCACCTCGCCGATGAAATAGAGGCCGCCACACAGCTGGCTTTGCATCGTGGTCGAGCTGATTTGTCGGGTGTCGACACCGCCCGCTGTCACCTCGGCCTTGCGGTATCCCTCGGTCCCGCTAGGCACCAGTTGCCACCGATGCATCGATTCGGCGAGTTGGCGCAAATCCTTGTCGCGGCAATCTGCCAGTAGCTGATCGGCGGCCAACGGTGTGGGCAAGCCGGCCAGCCAGGCGTCGACCAGACGGCGCGGCAACCATTCGCCCAGCATGTTGGCGAGATGGCGCCGCGAACCGGCCTTGGCCCCGAGCAGCTCGCTTTGCAAACTGATCGGCGCCGCCAGATCGATGTCGACGGCTGTGCCGGGAATCCAATAGGTCGAGATCTGCAGGATTGCCGGGCCGCTCAAGCCGCGATGGGTGAACAGCAGGTCTTCGAGAAATTCGCCGCGCGTTTTGCCTTGGCCGGTCGTCACCCTGGCAACCAGTGACAAGCCGGCCAACGCGGCGAATCCTTGCCAAGTCTCGGCGTTGAAGGTCAGAGGCACCAGGGCTGGCCGGGTATCGACGATTCGATGTCCGAACTGACGAGCGACCCGGTAGCCGAAATCGCTGGCACCGATCTTCGGGATCGACAGGCCGCCGCTGGCGATCACCAGGCGCGTGCTGCGAACACCGCCGCGCCCGGTATCCAGCTCGAAACCAGCCGCGCCATGGCGTATCGCGTCGACGCTGCACGGTTGCCAGCGCATCACCGCACCCGCGTCGCATTCGCGCAGCAGCATGTCGATCACTTGCTCGCTGCCATCGTCACAGAACAACTGGCCGCGGTGCTTTTCGTGGAAGCCGATCTGGTGGCGCTGCAGCAGCGAAATGAAATCCTGCGGGCTGTAGCGAGCCAGCGCCGAACGGCAGAAGGGCGGGTTGGCCGACAAGAAATTGGCCGGCGTCGTATCGCGGTTGGTGAAATTGCAGCGCCCACCGCCCGATATGCGGATCTTTTCGGCCACTTTGGCTGCATGGTCGATCAGCAGCACCCTCATGCCCAGCTGCCCGGCGATGCCCGCACAATGCAAGCCGGCCGCACCGGCACCAATGATCACCACGTCGACGTCGAGCATCGGCGCGATGATAGGCGTCGGCGCTTCAGACGGATTGGAGCCGGCGTGTGGCGCCTTGCGGCGCTGATTGGCGGCGATTGGTGCAGCGAGGATCGGCAACGGCAGACAAGCCGCCGAGAAACAGGTCGGCGACGATCGGCGCCATGTCGTGCCCGCTCAGTTCGCCGTCGGCGCGCAGCCACTTGAACAGCCAGTTCATCATGCCGAACAGCAGCATGGTGAGCGGCTTGGCCAAGCCGGCTGGCGCATGCGGCGCTGGCTGCCCAATCAGGCCGCGCTTCGATGATGCAGAGCGCAAAAGAGTCGACCACTTGCCGTTGTTTGGCTCTCGACGGCGGCGAGGTCCTGCGGACTCAAGAACTTGACGTCCTGTGTCAACACGCCGTGATCATGCCGGGCTTGCGAATATTCCTCGACGAAACGCGCGATCAGCTGCCGCAGGCGCGGCGCGGCTTCGAGCCCGAGTGATTCGACTTCTGCCACCAAGCGCAACCAGTCGGCTGACATGACCATCGGTGATCTCCAGCAGCAACTGGTATTTGTCGGTGACATAGTGATAGAGCAGCGCCTTCGAGATGCCGCAGGCCGTGCGATCTCGCTCATCGACGTGCCGAGGTAGCCTTTCTCGGCAAACAGGCGTGCCGCATGGCGCACGATGGCTTCGCGCTGGACCGGAAAATCGGCTGATCGGGCGCGGGCCATGCCGGGTTTCTGTCGCTCAGCGCTGGTCGAGCGTGATCCGCACCTGCGGGCTCAACGGATGAGCCTGGCAGCACAAGACGAAGCCTTGCGCCAGCTCATCGGCGCTCAGCGCGAAATTGCGGTCCATCCGCACCTTGCCCTCGAGCACGCGGCCGCGGCAGGTCGAACAGACGCCGGCCTTGCAGGCGAAGGGCAGCTCGAGCCCGCAACGCAAAGCCGGCGTCGAGTATCGACGCGTCGCTGCGCTTGAAAATCGATGTCACGGGTCAGCCCGTCGATGACCATCGAGATTTGCGCGTGTTCAGCGTCACCTGGCGCAGTCGCGTGAAGATCGTCGCCCGGTCGGGCCGAGCCCGTCGCCGAATCGTTCGACGTGGATTCGTTTCGCCGGCACGCCGGCAGCAGCCAGCGCCGCACCGGTTGCGTCGATCATGCCGGCCGGGCCGCAGATATAGGCGTCGTCGATCCGCTGCCGCCGGTACCAGGCTGCGCAGCAAGGCCTCGACCCGCGGCTGATCGAGACGGCCATTGAGCAGATCGACTTCCTGCTCCTCGCGAGAAAAGACATGATGAATGGCAAGTCGGCCGAGATGGCGATTTTTCAGATCGGCCAACGCGTCGCGGAACATCGTGCTCGCCAGCTTGCGATTGCCATAGACCAGCGTGGCATGGCTGTGCGGCTCGCCATCGAGCAGCGTCGGCAGGATGGACATCATGGGCGTGATCCCGCTGCCGGCTGCAAAACACACCACATGGCGGGATTGGGCCGGGTTCGACGCGCAACACGAAGCGGCCATCGGGCGGCAGGACCTGCAGGGTCTGTCCCGGTTGCAGGTGATCCAGCGCCCAGGTCGAAAAACGGCCTGCCGGGACATGGCGGATGGCGACCCGTATCAAGTCGTCTTGCGGCGCGCTGCAAATCGAATAGTTGCGCCGCAAATCCTGGCCAGCGATCTCGGCGCGCAAGGTCAGGTATTGGCCGGCGTCGAATCGGAACGCTTCTGTCAGCCCGGGCTCGAAGTCGGCCGTCGAGAAGTCGACAACGATCGATTCGGCAGTCGCGCTCGACGCCGGCGATTCGAAGCGGATGGAAATGGACGCTCATTCGGGCGATGGAATTGGCCGATCTGGACTGGCTCAGATCGGCTTGAAATATTCGAATGGTTCGCGGCACGAGATGCAACGCCATAAAGCCTTGCATGCAGTGGCGCCGAATTCGGACAACTGCTCGACGCTTCGTGCTTCCGCAACGCGGGCATTCGATGGCGCGCGGAAAAAACCGCATGGCACTTGCCGCCGGCTCGGTTCTTGTCGACGGCTCCGCCAGGCTGCACCCAGTGGGCTGGCGGCGAGATGCCATATCGCCGCAACTTGTCGTGTGCCTCGCGATCCGAGCCAATCGCTGGTCCAAGCCGGTGCCAATCGATAGCGCACTTGCGACACTGCGCGCGCCGGCTTCGAGCAGCGCATGTCGGATCGATTCGGCAATCACTTCGGTGGCCGGGCATCCGCTATAGGTCGGCGTGACGACGATTTGCAGATTGCCGTCGGCGCCAGCGGTGATCTCCCTGACGATTCCCAGATCGACCACCGACAGCGCGGGTACTTCCGGATCGAGCACGTCGCCGAGGATGGCCCACGCCGCCTCTTCGTCGAGCAAGGCCGGAAGTTCCCGCTGAGTCGGGCATGTCGCCGGCCCGGACGTTCACCAGACCGCCCCCGGATACGCGCGAGCCAGCGATTGCAACTCGGCCAGCAGCGCGGCCGAGGTGTTCGCTGTGTCGGCCGATCCGACCGGTCGACACAAACGCGCTGGCCGGCGGAATTGCCAGCGTGGCCTGTTGCAGAACCGGTTCGATGCTTGCAGACCATTCGGCGCGCAGCGCCGACCAGCGGGGCCCCAGTCCGCTGGCTTGCGCCAGCATCGTCGACGGCATCGTTGCTGAACCATTCGGCGCTGTAACGGCCACATGTCGTCGAGCTGCAGCCTGCATCCGGGCATGCGATTCGGCGCTGCCGTCGCCGAGCCGGATCACCCAGTCGGCGCTGTGGCGCTGGTGATAGCGGCATTCTTTCAGCGCCTTGGCCGGCGATGCCGGCCAGCGTCTGGTGCCGCGACACGATCAGCGCCGGCCAAAGCAACACGCAAAACTCGACCACATCAGTGTGCGCAGCATGGTTCGCGCGAAACACGGCTCGTTGCTGCCTGCCGGCGCATGGGGCAACTCGAGCAGCGTAGGGTTCAGAAACTCGGACTCGCGGCGCTGATAGGCAAGGGCATCTTCGTCACGGCCACAGCCCTCGAGCTCGCCAGCCAGGCTGAGCAGCGCACGCGCCTGGCCGATGTGGTCGAGTGCGATATTGGCCAGCGCGATATCTTCCTCCAGCACCGGCGCATGGCCGCACCATTCGGCCAGCCGCTGGCCATGGATCAGCATCGCATCGCCCAGGCGCAGCACATATTGCACGTCATCGGCGAGCGATCGGCTGGCGCTGGCGGAAGCAGCCATTACATGTGGTCCATGTCCTTGGGTAGCCGATAAAAGCTCGGGTGCCGGTAAACCTTGTCGTCGGCCGGGTCGAAATCGCTTTCACGGTGGTCGGGGTCGCTGGCAACGATCTGGTCCGATCGCACCACCCACACGCTGCAACCTTCCATTCGCCTGGTGTACACGTCGCGCGCCAGCTGGATTGCCATCGACGGGTCGCTGGCGTGCAGACTGCCGCAATGTTTGTGATCGAGCCCGCTGCGGCTGCGGATGAAGACCTCCCACAGCGGCCAGTCGGCCGTCGCCGCCGGTGTGTTGCCCTCGATGCTCATGCAGCCGCCGGCCGCATTGCAAGTTTGGCGGCATGTGCACTGGCAGCCTCGCGGACCCAGGCGCCGCGTTTCGCCGCGCCGACCCGGGTTGCCAGGCGCTCGCGGTTGCAAGGCCCGTCGCCATTGACGACCGATCGAAACTCGTTCCAGTCGATGGCGCCGAAATCGTGCCGTCCGAGTTGTTCGTTCCAGCGCAGTTCAGGGTCGGGCAAACTGACGCCGAGGACCTTGGCCTGCGCTACGCAGGCATCGACGAATTTGTGCCGCAGCGCATCGTTGGATTCGCGCTTGATTCCCCAGCGCATCGATTGCTCGCCGTGGGTCGACTCGCCGTCCGGCGGTCCGAACATCATCAGCGCCGGCCACCACCAGCGGTTCACCGCGTCCTGCACCATCAGCCGCTGGTCGGCCGTGCCGTCGCGCATCATCGTCAGCAGTGATTCGTAACCCTGACGCTGGTGAAAGGATTCCTCCTTGCAGATTCGTGTCATCGCCCGTGCATATGGCCCATAAGAGCAACGGCACAGCGGCACCTGGTTCATGATCGCCGCGCCGTCGACCAGCCAGCCGATCACGCCGACATCGGCCCAGCTGAGCGTCGGGTAGTTGAAGATCGAGCTGTATTTGGCGCGGCCGCTGTGCAGCGCGTCGATCAGTTCGCTGCGGGCGACCCCCAAAGTCTCGGCTGCCGCATACAGATAAAGCCCGTGGCCACCTTCGTCCTGCACCTTGGCAAGCAGGATGGCATTTGCGCTTCAGGCTCGGCGCGCGGCCGATCCACTGGCCCTCGGGCAACATGCCGACGATTTCCGAATGGGCATGCTGGCTGATCTGCCGGATCAGTGTCTTGCGGTATTTCTCGGGCATCCAGTCGCGTGCTTCGATGAATTCGCCAGCGGCAATGCGCGCCTCGAAAGCCTGCTCACGAGCGGTGTCGCCGCCGTCGTCGGTGCTTGCCGATCGGCTGGTGCCGGCAGCCTCGCTGCGCGCCTCGTCGGCGATCGAGTCCAGGGCCTGGGTATACATGTGGATTCCTCCTGCTCGGCGCCGGCTGCGTCAATCGCGCGGGCGCTTGTCGATCACCCGGCGCGCCTTGCCGACCAGGGTGCGTTCGATCGAATCAGCGGCGCCGACCACGACGCTGGCACTGACGCCGGTCATCGCCTTGATGAGTTGCTGCAATTGCGCGGCCTTGTCGTTCGCGCCCGTCGTTGCCTCGTCCGGTTGCAACTCGCAACGCACTTCGAGGTCGTCGAGATGGCCGTCGCGGCTCACGACCAGCTGATACTGCGCCGCCAGCCCGGGCTGCTGCAGCACCAGTTCCTCGATCTGCGAAGGAAACAGGTTGACGCCTCGGATGATCAACATGTCGTCGCTGCGGCCGACGATTCTGCTCATGCGGCGCATGCTGCGCGCCGTCGGCGGCAGCAGCCGACACAAATCGCGTGTGCGGTAGCGGATCAGCGGCAAGGCTTCTTTGGTCAGCGTCGTGAAGACCAGTTCGCCTTCAGCGCTGCCGGTTGCTTCGTCGATAGGGCAACACCGCGCCGGTTTCGGGATCGATGATCTCGGGATAGAAATGGTCCTCCCAGATCACCGGGCCATCCTTGCTCTCGACGCATTCGCTGGCAATTCCCGGCCCCATCACTTCGGACAGGCCATAGATGTCGACCGCATCGATGCCGGCACTGGCCTCGATGTCGCGGCGCATCGCTTCGGTCCACGGCTCGGCGCCGAAGATGCCGACCTTGATGCTCATCTCGCGCGGGTCGACGCCGAGCGGCGGAATTCCTCGACGATCACCTGCATGTAGCTCGGCGTCACCATGATGATGTCGGGGCGCAGGTCGCGAATCAGTTGCACCTGTTTTTCGGTCTGCCCGCCTGACATCGGAATGACCGTGCAGCCGAGCCGCTCGGCGCCGTAATGCGCGCCGAGTCCGCCGGTGAACAGCCCGTAGCCATAGGCGACGTGGACGATATCGCCGGCACGGCCGCCGGCCGCACGGATCGATCGCGCGACCAGATCCGACCAGTTGTCGATATCGCCCTGTGTATACCCGACCACCGTCGGTTTGCCGGTGGTGCCTGACGAGGCGTGGATGCGAACCACCTGTTCGCGCGGCACCGCAAACATGCCGAACGGATAGTTCGCTCGCAGATCGGCCTTGTTGGTGAAGGGAAATTTCGCCAGATCGGCAGAGTTGACGGCAATCGGACGGATGAACGCCGTGCGAATCGAAGGCCTGCCGGTAGTGCGCGACGTTGTTGTACGCCTGAGGCCAGGGTCTGTTGCAACCGTTGCAACTGCAGGGCCTGCAACTCGTCGCGGCTGGCCGTCTCGATCGCATCGAGCTCAGCCGGGTGCGGGTTTCTTGACTGGCATGAGCTGACGCTCCGGACTAGCCGCGACTGGCGGGCATTGGCAGGCTGTCGACCACCGCGCGGCCCTTGATCGAATAGGAGTGGCCACGAAATACCGCGATTCGCTGGCCATTCTGATTGAGGACTTCGCAGTCGTAGACACCCATCCGACCGCCGCCGTGCAATTCGTGGCAGCTGGCATGCAGCTGATCGCCACCGTGCGCAGGCAGCAGCAGATCGATTGAAAAGCTCGATGCCACCGTGGTCACATTGCGTGAATTGCAGGCATAGGCAAAGGCCGTATCGGCCAGCGTGGCGATCAGCCCGCCGTGGCAGCTGTCGTGGCCGTTGAGCATGTCGGTGCGAACCGTCATCGACAAGGTGGCCGAGCCCGGCGCGATCCGGCTGACCGACATGCCCATGGTCTGGTAGACGCGATCGCGCACCGTCATCACATCACGCACCGCCTCGGCGATCAGTTGCGCCGACGGCTCGACCGTGGCGCAGGAGGCAGCAGCTTGTTCGGACATTGTCCGGGCCGGACATGACAGGTCGCTCTCAGCGATCGGTGAACGTCGCAGCGCGCTTGGCCTGGAAAGCGGCCACGCCTTCGGCAAAGTCGCGGCTGCGACCGAGTTCGCGCTGCACATCGGCCTCGTTGCGAAGCGCCGGTTCGTAGTCGAGTTGCTGCGCCGCGTCGAGGGTCTGGCGGATGGCGACCAGCGCCTTGGTCGGCATCATGGCCAGTCGCTGACCCAGCGCCTGTACCGTCGCTTCGAGCTCGGTATCGTCGACACATTGCCAGATCAGCCCGATCCGTTGCGCCTCTTCAGCCGCCAGCTTGTCGCCGAGCAAGGCCAGGCCAAGCGCACGGGCTCGCCCGACCAGACGTGGCAGCAGCCAGCTGCCGCCGCAATCGGGTACCAGGCCGATCTTCGAGAAAGCCTGGATGAAGTGGGCCGAACGGGCGGCAATCACGATGTCGCAGTTCAGCGCCAGATTGGCGCCGGCACCCGCTGCCACGCCGTTGACCGACGCAATGACCGGCACCGGCATCGATTGCAAGCGCAGCGCCAGCGGCAAATAGTGAGCGCTCGATGACCGCACCGATGTCCGGCGATCGACCGGGCTCCGGTTGCATCCCCGGTTCGTTGAGATCCTGCCCGGCACAGAAGCCGCGGCCGGTGCCAGTGATGACGATGCAGCGCACGTCGACGTCGTTGGCCGCTGCGTCGAGTTCGGCCAGCAGAATGTCGTGCATCGCCGCTGTGAAGCTGTTCAGCGCGGCCGGGCGATTCAGGTTGAGCTGGCGCACGCTGCCCGTCTGGCTGACCAGGATCAGCGAATCGGGCGGCGACATCAACTTGGCGGCGGGCAAGCCACCATTGACGGCGGTGTGGAGTGACGGCATGACGAAGTCTCCTGGACGACCGGCGGATGCGGCCAAGCGGTGACGAGAATTCATTGACCGAGCGGTCGATGATACGTTGCCGGTGCGGGTCGACCATGCGGGGAAACGTGAAACGGCGGCTGCGCGGGTTGTCGCACCGTTCAACAAAACCACCCCGCAACCGCTCGGGTCAGCCTGGGTATCTGCGTCCGACCAGGTAGCGCGCACCGGCAGCGCCGAACTGTTCTTCATGGGGGCGGCCGGCCGCCATCGTGAACACATCGCCGGCGCGGTAAGCCGACGTGTCGCCGTCGCACGTCAACTGAAGTTCACCGTCGAGCATCAGCGCCCTGACCTCGAAATCATGCGCGTGTTCGGAATTGTGCAGGCCGGGCGGCATCTCGCGAGTCTGCAGTTCGACAAAGCCGTCGAGTTGCAGCCGTGCTTCGAATTCGACCAGCTTGTCGTGATCGAGCGGTGGCATCTTGGGCATCACAAAGTCCTCGTGTTCAGGCAGGCACGGGAATCGTAGCGCTGCCGGCGCGGTCATGCTTGGCAACGACGTCGGCCGGCGAACCGCTGCCCCCATCCGCTCAGCCGAGTGTGGCCTTCAGCATCGGCAATACCGCCCTGAATCGATCGTGCCGGCAGTCACGCAGCCATTCGAAGGCGACCATCTCGAAGCCGACCATCGTCGCGCCGCCCTGGCGCAGCCGACGCATGGCTTGTTGATGGTTGTACGGCAAGCGCGACGCGCACGCCTGCGCCGCCACCCAGACCCGGTGGCCGGCGCGCATCAGCCCGAGCGATGTCTGCATCAGGCAGACATGGGCCTCGCAGCCGGCAATCACGATATCGAGCGGCAACCTGGCCTGCACGGTCGGCGCGCGCATCGGCGACCGCCTCGAGCAAGCCGTCGGCACAGGCGTCGAAATGGGTTTTTTCGATGGTCCGAACGCAGCGACTTCGAATCGCCTCGTGGTTCGGCCCGAGACCGGGCGGGTTCTGCTCGGTACCGATGACCGGGACGCCGAGTGCGATTGCCATGTCGGCCAGGCGAACCGCCTCGGCAAGCACGCGGTCGGCATCGTCGATCGACGGCAGCAAGCGGGTCTGGTAGTCGACCAGAACGAGAACGCTGCGATCGAGTTCAATGGAATGCATTCGGCAATTGTGCGTTGCCAGCGCAAACGCCCCGAGTTGCACAGGCTTCCCCCAGGCACGATAACCGGCTCAAGACGCCTGGCACGCTCGCGAGTCAAGCCACCATCGGGCTGCTGCACAGCGCAGCGAGCGAGGCCTGCAGGCATCTGACTTGTTGCTGCAACGGCTGCGGCGCCGGTTTTTCACCGCTGACCACCGACTGGATATAGAGCGCGGTCGTGGCTGCATCGGTTTCGCGCGGCAGCAGGGGCATCTCGGACAACACACCCTCCTGCGCAGCGATCGACAGTTCCGGACGATGAATGCCACCGATGAAGCTGTCGATGCGCGGCATGCGGCGCGGATCGGCAACGGGCTCGCCCTCGGTGCCACGCATCAGCAAGGCATCGGCGCGGCTTTCCTGCAGAAAACTTTTCAGGCTGATGCCATATTCGGGATGGGTGTAGTTGACGACCCGCAGCGAATGACCCCCGTTGCACGGGTCCAGCAGCTTGGCAATGGTATGACCTGAATTGCGCAGGCCCACCGTCCATCGCACATCGAGCAGGCGCGCCAGAGCAGGGCACAGGTTCTCGGTGGCAATGAAGACGGGTTCGTGGCGCTGCCATGCGTCGGCGATGCCGGCAATGTCGTGGGCTACCGGCAGGCCCAGCGTCTGGAAAATCTCCGCGCTGGTGACCCGCGCGGGATCATGCGTCGGGCCGTGAACCAGCACCTGGATGTCACCTTGCGCCAGCAGCAAAGCGAGCAATGTCGTCAGATTGGGCAGTTTTCGCGAGCCGTTGTACGACGGCAGCACAACCGTCCGGCGGGTCGGTGCAAGCGGCAGGCAGCGTTCGCGCACGGCGCGCAGGAAACCGTTCAACTCGGCCTGCGATTCGCCCTTGATGCGCATCGCCATCACGAATGCGCCCAGCTCGATCTCGCCGACTTCGCCGTCGAGAATTGCCGCCATCACGGCGAACGCCTGCTCGGCGTCAAGGGAGCGAGCGCCGTCCTTGCCACGACCGATCTCTTTCAGGTAGGGCGCGATCTTCATGCCGCGAGTTTCGCAAGTTTTGGGCCGCCGTCTCGTCGACTTACGCTGCAACCCTTTGTTCACGTATCAGACGCCTGATCTCCGGCAGACAGGAGCCGCAGCTGGTGCCGCATCGGAGCGCTTGCTGCAGTTCGGTCAGCTGTGATGGCGCCGGGCCGGAAAATGCGCTCAGCCAGTCGTTGATCGCGGCCTCGCCGACGTCGTGACAACTGCAAATCTGCCGGCCTTTTGCAGCCACTTCGATCGGTGCCGAAGCACCCGGAATCAACAGGGCGCGGCCGTAGATCCGGGCCGGCAACTCATCCTGCAGCAGTGGGCGGATCCAGGCTTCGGCGCGGATGTCGCCAGCCAGCAGAAAAGCGTCGAGCCGCTGCGTTTCACCCTGGCCGACCAGCCGCATGCTGCGCCGCTGGCCGCGCCGCTGGTCGGCGTAATGCAGCACGCCGTCGGCAGCCAGTCCCATCGACCGCTCGATCTGCATCATCAGCTCGTCGGCGGGCGGCGTCGCCGCTGCGGCGCGGAACATCAACCCGGCCCGCTCACGCCCGAACGGCACCACCGAGGCAAATTCGAACCGTGTCATCAGCGGGCGCAGTTGTTCGCGAAGCGACAGCACGGCGTCGTCCGGCAACCAGGCCAGGACCAGCAGCTTCCAGGGCAAATCGGCGTTGGCGATCTTCACCGCGGCGTGCTTGAGTTCCGGCTGTCTGGATCGCGGGCAAAACGCCGGCGAGGTCAAGCCGTTGACGCCACGCATCGGCGTGCCGTCGGCGGCGCGGCCCGACAGACTTTCCTCGCCCCAATGCATCGCGACAAAAACCTGCGACGGCGCCATCTGGCTGCTGGCCTGCGCTGGCAGGACCATCGAACCTCGACGAGAGCTGATCCGCACAAGATCGCCATCGGCCAGTTTGTGACGGGCCAGATCCTGCGGATGCATCTCGGCCACCGGCTCGGGCACATGGCCGAACAGGCGGCCGATGGTTCCGGTGCGGCTCATGCCATGCCACTGGTCGCGCAGCCGGCCGGTATTCAGCGAAAACGGGAAACGCGCGTCGCGCGGCTCGGCCAGTTTGTCGAACGGCGTATCGAAAAACCTTGCGCGGCCGTCTTCGGTTGGAAAGATGCCATCTTCATACAGACGTTGGCGGCCCTTGCTTGCACCGTCCGGAAACGGCCATTGCGCCGGCGCTGCGGCCAGGCTCGCATAACTGAGGCCGGTGATGTCGAGGTCGCGGCCGCGAGTGCTTTCGCGGTGTTCGTTCCACAGCTCTTCTGCGCTGGTGTACGGAAACAGCGGCTTCTCGCTGGGCCGGCGGTGGCCGTCCTGCAACCGCGCCTCCAGGCGGTTTGCGAAATCGGTGACGATGGCCCAGTCGTGGCGCGTCTGGCCCGGTGCCGGCAGCGCCGCGTTGACGCGGCTGATGCGACGCTCGCTGTTGGTCACCGTGCCATCCTTTTCACCCCAGGTGGTGGCCGGCAGCAGCAGATCGGCATGGTCGCAGGTGGCGGTGGTCGAGAACGCTTCCTGCACCACGACATACTCGGCACGTTCGAGCGCCCGCCGAACCATCGCCTGGTCGGGCATCGATTGCGCCGGGTTGGTGCAGGCAATCCACAAGGCCTTGATCTCGCCGTCGGCGGCGGCGCGAAACATCTCGACCGCGCTTTTGCCCGGCACCGCGGGTACGTCGCTGACACCCCACAACGCTGCCACTTCGGCACGATGACGCGGATTGTCCAGATCGCGGTGCGCGCTGAGCAGATTGGCCAGCCCGCCGACCTCGCGCCCACCCATCGCATTGGGTTGCCCGGTCAGTGAAAATGGCCCGGCACCCGCGCGGCCGATCTGTGCGGTTGCCAGGTGCAGATTGATCAGTGCGGCATTCTTGGCGGTGCCGCTGCTGCTCTGGTTCAGGCCCTGGCAATACAGTGACAGTGTCGGCTCGCGTGCCGGCCCGGCTGCCGTGTCGAGGCCGGCAAACCAGCGTGCCGCCTGCACCAGATCGGCTTCCGTGATGCCACACAGGGTGGCTACCTCCTTCGGATTGAAATCGCGAACGCGGTCGCGCAGGGCTTCAAAGCCGCTGGTGTGTGCGGCGATATAGGCCGGATCGGTCAGGCCCTCCCACAACATCAGGTGCAACATGCCGTGAAACAGCGCGACGTCGCTGCCGGGCAGGATCTGCAGGAACAGGTCGGCGGCCTCGGCGGTTTCAGTGCGTCGCGGGTCGGCGACGATGATTCGCAGTGCCGGATTGGCGCGCTTGGCATCCTCGATCCGTCGGAACAGCACGGGATGCGCAAATGCCATGTTGGCGCCGACGATGAACAGGGTTCGGGCCAGTGCCAGGTCGTCGTAACAAGCTGGCGGTGCGTCGGCGCCCAGCGTGGCCTTGTAGCCTGCCACTGCACTGCTCATGCACAGGCGCGAGTTGGTATCGACATTGTTGGTGCCGATCAAGCCCTTGGCGAGCTTGTTGAAAGCGTAATAGTCTTCGGTCAGCAACTGGCCGGATATATAGAAACCCACCGCATCGGGGCCGTCGCGCTGGATGATCGATGCGAAGCGCTCGGCTGCGTCGTCGAGTGCGGTGTCCCAGTCGATTGCCTGTGGCGCCGCGCCGCGTTGCTTGCGGCGCATCGGCGACAACAGCCGGGTCTGCATCCTGATCGGCGCACTGGCCGTCAGGTGCAAGGTGCTGCCCTTGGTGCACAGGCGGCCGAAGTTGGCCGGGTGATCGGGGTCGCCTCGAACGCCGCTGATCTCGTTGGCGGTGGTCTCGATGATCACGCCGCAGCCAACGCCGCAGTAGGGGCAGGTGGACTTCGTTTCACGCATCGTCGAGTGGACTGATCGACTGGCAACAGGTTGCAGCGTCTTGGGCGCTGTTGTCATGCCGTGTGTGGCGCCTGCACCTCGAAACTCTTGTCGCCCAACGCACCGGAGGAGGCTTCCGGGCCGGCCTTTGGTGGCGTTGCATCCAGCGCCAACGACGCCAGCTCGCCACGATCGAGATAAACCTGGCCGGTGTCGTCGACCTTCACGCTGAACGACTGTGTGCAGCCGTCGTCCTGGCCGCGCGCGCAACCATCGTCGAGTGCGATCGTCCAGTTGTGCAGCGGGCAGGCGACGCTTTCGCCGAATACGATGCCCTGGCTCAAGGGGCCGCCCTTGTGCGGGCAGCGGTCGAGCAGCGCAAAGACCTTGTCCTCGCCGTTGCGGAATACCGCCACTGCCATGCCTTGGTCGCGGGCGACCCGGCGTGCGCCGAGCTTCGGAATATCGTCGACCTTGCAGATCGCTTTCCAGTCCGACTTCGCTGTATTCATCACTGCACCTCCAGCGCAGCGAATTGCCGGCTATCGACCGCTGCCTTGTCGAACTCGAACCACGGATCGGGCTCGCCGTCGAGACTGAATTGCAGCTTCTCCCACAACGCCTTGCGGCCCTCGGCATCGTCGAGAATCTTCTTCTTCACATGGTCGAGGCCGACCCGGTTCACATAGTGCACGGTGCGCTCGAGGTACCAGCCTTCCTCGCGGTACAGCTGGCAGAACGCGCCCGTGTATTCGAGCACCTCGGCCGTTGTCTTCAGCTTGACGAAGAAATGGGCGACCTCGGTCTTGATGCCGCCGTTGCCGGCGACGTACATCTCCCAACCCGAATCGACACCGATGATGCCGACATCCTTGATGCCGGCCTCGGCGCAGTTGCGCGGGCAGCCGCTGACCGCAAACTTGACCTTGTGCGGTGCATACATGCGCCACATCGCGCGCTCCAGGTCCTTGCCCATCTGTGTGCTGTCCTGGGTGCCGAAGCGGCACCATTCGCTGCCGACACAGGTCTTCACGGTGCGCAGCGCCTTGGCATAGGCATGGCCGCTGGGCATGCCGATCTCCTTCCAGACCGCCTGCAGATCCTCCTTCTTGACCCCGAGCAGGTCGATGCGCTGGCCGCCGGTCACCTTGACGGTCGGAATCTTGAATTTGTCGACCGCGTCGGCAATGCGGCGCAGCTCGGAGGCGGTGGTTTCGCCACCCCACATCCGCGGGATCACGCTGTAGCTGCCGTCTTTCTGGATATTGGCGTGGCTGCGCTCGTTGATGAAGCGGCTCTGCGGATCATCCTTGGCTTCTTTCGGCCAACTGCTGATCAGGTAGTAGTTGACCGCGGGCCGGCAACTCGAACAGCCGTTCGGGGTGCGCCAGCCCAATCGCTGGTAGACCGAGTCGATGGTCAGCAGATGTTCGGCCTTGATGGTGTCGCGCGCCTCCTGGTGACTGGCGTCGGTGCAGCCACACATCGCCTTTCTGGTCGGAGCGGCCGAGTAGTCGCCGCCGGCGGTGAACATCAACAACTGCTCGACCAGCCCGGTGCACGAGCCGCAGGAGGCGCTGGCCTTGGTGTGCTTGCGCACTTCGTCGAGGGTGAACAGGCCTTTTTCCTTGATCGCCTTGCAGATCGTTCCCTTGGCAACGCCGTTGCAGCCGCAGACCTCGTCGGCATCCTGCATGGCGGCGGCCTTGTTGTGGCCCTGATGGCCGGCGTCGCCGATGTTCGATTCACCGAACATCAGCTTGTCGCGGATATCGGCAACCGAGCGGCCATCGCGCAGCAGCTTGAAATACCAGGCACCGTCGACGGTATCGCCATACATGCAGGCGCCGACCAGTTTGTCGTCCTTGAGCACCAGCTTCTTGTAGACGCCGCCGTAGGGGTCGCTCATCACGATCTCTTCGCAGTCGGAACCGCCGCTGAAATTGCCGGCCGAGAAGAGATCGATGCCGGTCACCTTCAGCTTGGTGCTGACCTGGCTGCCGGCGTAGCGGCCGATGCCGAATTCGGCCAGATGGGTGGCGCAGACCTTGGCCTGCTCGAACAAGGGTGCGACCAGGCCGTAGGCGATGCCACGGTGCGCCGCGCACTCGCCGACCGAATAGATTCGCGGGTCGGTGATCGTCTGCATCGTATCGTTGACGGCGATGCCGCCGCGATTGTCGGCGCCGCAATGAAGGCCGATCTTGATGGCCAGTTCAGTGTTCGGCCGAATGCCGGCGGCCATGACGACCAGATCGGCCGGAACTTCGCTGCCGTCTTTCAGTTGCAGTGACTTCACCCGGCCGGACGCCCCGTTTTCGGCATCGCCGATCAACGCCTGGGTTTGCGCCCCGAGATGAAATGTCAGGCCGCGCTGCTCAAGCGATTTCTGCAGCAGTCTGGCGGCCGTTTCGTCGAGCTGCCGCTCCATCAGCCATCCGGCGAGGTGGATGACGGTGACCTGCATGCCCCGCAGCATCAATCCGTTGGCGGCTTCGAGGCCCAGCAAGCCACCACCGATCACCACCGCATGGCGGTATTTCGATGCAGCGTCGATCATTGCATTGGTATCGGCAATGTCGCGGTAGGCGATCACGCCGTCGAGGTTGTTGCCCGGGATCGGCAGAATGAACGGGTTCGACCCGGTGGCGATCAACAGCCGGTCGTACTCCACTTCGCTGCCGTCGTCGACCTGCACCACCCGGTCACGTCGATGCACACCGATGACTTTTTTGCCGGCACGCAGATCGATCTTGTTGTCTGCATACCAGCTGAGCGGATTGAGGACGATCTCGTCGAGCGTCTGCTCACCGGACAACACCGGCGACAAAAGGATTCGGTTGTAGTTGGGGTGGGGTTCGGCGCCGAAGACCGTGATGTCGTACAGATCGGGCGCGATCTTCAGCAACTCCTCGATCGTTCGCACGCCGGCCATGCCGTTGCCGACCATCACCAGTTTCATTTTTTTCATGTGGAAGCTCTTGCCAGCGGTCGGACGCTGCGACGGTTCGCCGTTGATCGATCGTTCGGCTGGTTCAGAAATGACATGGTGCGCTCCAGGCGATGGATTTCGAGGCCGCGCATCGGCGGACTGTGGAGGCACACGGTTGTTCACGTCATCGTGAACATGGCCGCGGTGTGCGGTCGAGAAAAGCCGGGTGCGTCGTTGCGCCCGCTGTTATCAAAGCAGCTACCGTGCCAGCCGAGTGAGATGGCGCTGTGCAACGGCGGGTTCGATCGTTGCAGACGCCTTGTCGATATGTCTCTCATGCTGGCAAGTCATCGCCGAAGTTCAGTCTTGCTGGTCAACGGCGCGGCCGCCGCTACCGAACAACTGGATGCCGATTCGCGCGCAGCGTGTCGTCACTGCCTTGGTGCAATCGCCTGGCATATCTTGGTGCGCGAGATCTTGAATCGCGAGTTGCGCAGATGAGCGATCTTCGAGTTGTTCGAGAAGCTCACCCGGCAATGTGAGAACTGCCTGCCGTTGCTGACCGCCTGATTGCGCGTCGCGACACCGCTCAGTGGTCTTCGAGCCGGATGTGCGAATCTTCTGGCGGCGCGCCGGTTTCGGGATCGATCCAGCTGGCGATGCCCAGCGCATCCTCGACTTCTTCAAGCGACGGTGGGGCCGCATCGAAATCGTTCTCCTCGACTTCCATGTCGGCCAGCGCTTCTTCGACGCTGTCGAACGGGCCGAACTGCTGGTGGCCGTCGATCGCCACCCAGTATTGACCGTCCGGATGGGCGACGACTCGCTCGAGCCGCTCGTCCGAAACGGCGGTCGATCGGGCGTCGGCATCGCTGATCGGCGCGGGCTCTTCTCTGGCTGAATCGGGTTGCTGTTTCACGGTGGTGGTTGCGGAGTTCCGCACGATGCCATCTTACGCCTGCTGATTTCGCCTTGGCGAGTTTGTCGATTGCAACAAGATGGTTTGAGGCTCCGAGGCGGATCGGTCAGGCGAGCTGCGTTGTTCGGCGCCTGGTGCGTTCGTACCAGCGCGACATCACCTCCATCGTCAGCCACGAGGCAGAGGCCGCGCCGAGCAGCACGGCTTCGGCCGCGCCCCAACCCCAGTGGTCGACAATCAGCGCGTTGAGTGTCGGCGATGCCGCGTTGACAATCAGGATCGGCGTGGCGAGCAAGCCGAGCACGGTGCCGTAACCGGCCTTGCCGAACAAGGCCAGTGGCAAGGCGCCGCGAACAATCGTGACGACGCCCTGCGACGCACCCATCAGCAAGGTAAACACCAGCAAGGCCTGAAATTGACCAGCGCCAAGCAGCAGGATGACAAACGACCAGGGCAGGGCGCCGATGGCAAAACGCGCTACCGTGATTGCCCGCAACTTGCGGCCAAAGACGATCTCGACCAGGCGGCCTGCAAATTGCCCGAAGCCTTTCAGCGAGGCAATGCCGACCGCAGCAGCCGTCGGCAAAGCGGCCGCCTCGAGCAGCGGCACCAGTTGGACGGTGACGACGCCAAAAACAAAGCCGTTGAGCGACATCACCAGCGCGAACAGCGCGATTGCAACGTCGCGTTGCCGGCCCGACAATGGTTCGCGCTCAACCGCCGCGCCCGCATTGCCCGCATCGCTGGTGACAGCGGCGGAGATCAGCGTATCGCTTCGCGAAAGTGCAAACCAGTTCAAGGGCAGGCAGATCAACAGGTTGAGCGCGGCAAAACAGGCCAAGGTCGCGCGCCAGCCGAATGCGTCGTCGAGCCGATGCCCAAGCAGCCAGAAAACCGTCGACGCGAACGCGCCGAAAAGCGTCAGATAGGAAATGGCCTGGCGTGCGCGCGACGGCAATACCTGCACCAGCGCAGCAAACGCGGCGTCGTACAAACTGAGTCGCATGCCGACCCCGAGCAGTGCCCAGGTGGCCAGATACGCTGCCTCGCTGTGCGCGATCGAGAGCAACAACAAGCCGACCGCGACCAGCAGGCTGCCGCACGCCATCACCGACCGCGCGCCGAACCGATCAATGGCGCGCCCGGCCGGCGTGGACACCAGACCCATCACAAGCAAGGAAACGGTGAAGCCGAAATAGATCAGGCTCTGGCTCCAGCCGGTTTCGGCAGCAATCGGCCGCGCCAGTACGCCCAGGCAGTAGTAGCTGCTGCCCCACGCGGTGATCTGCGCTATGCCGAGTGCGACGATGGTGGGAAGCATGGAGTCTGAGCGGATACGCATCATGTCGGCAGGGGAGAATCGGCGTGATCGTAATCGGCAGCTGACCCATGCACCAATCAACACACCAACGATGTCTGTTCCCGTCAGCGCCGAGGTTCGCCCGCGCGGCGTTGACAGGCACGCGGCTTGTCGGGGCGGCTGGCGTGCATTGGCTGATCCAGGCATGCTGACTTGGCGGGTCGGGTGCAGCTGAGCTAGCCGTTTGCATTGGGTTAAAGTGACGGTCATGTTGACGAAGTGGTGGCAAATTCCGGCAATGCTGGTGCTGTTGGCCGCACTCGCAGCGTGCGGCGGCGGTGGCGGCAGCAACGTGGCTGATCCGCCTGCGGTGGTCGTTCCGCCGCAGACCGTGCCGGAGGTTTCCAGCCGGGGCCGACTCGACAATGTGGTTGCCTTGGGCACCGTGACGCCGCCCGATATCGTCGCCGGTCTGCTCAAACCCGATACCAAGGCACCGCGGATCACGCCGGTTTATTCGGTTGCCAGCTACCGGCTGGTGTATCGAACGCTCGACGGACAAGGTCGCGAACTCAGCGCATCCGGTCTGATCAGTGTGCCAGTCAAGCCGGCCGGCGCGGCGAGCCCGATCATCAGTTACCAGCACGGTACGATTTTCAGCGATGGCGAGGCGCCGAGCAATCACGCCAAGGGCGACGAAGCGGCGGTCATCATGGCATCGCTGGGCTATATCGTGGTCGCGTCGGACTACGTCGGTTTCGGTACCGCAAAGGGCACCGAACATCCCTACCTGCTGGCCAAACCCTCTGCTGCTTCCGTGCTCGATCTGCTGGCCGCCGCCCGCGTCTGGCGGCGTACCAACCAGGTCGTCGATAACGGCCAGTTGTTTCTGGTCGGTTATTCCGAAGGCGGTTATGTGACGATGGCGGCCCACCGGGCGATGCAGACCGAGCAGACTGCCGACCTGCCCGGACTCGTCTTGTCGGTGCCCGGTGGTGGTCCGTACAACGTCAATGCGACGCTGGACGAATTGCTGCGTCGTGTGCGTGCCGACTATCCCGTACTCGGCGCCTTGATCAACCCGGGCCTGCTGCGTCATCTGGGATCAAGCGTTCGCAATGAGGTGCGACGCGCTCTTTTGCGTTTGTTGATCCCCGATGATTCCGATGTCACCTACCAATCTGCTTTCATCGACGACTACCTGGCCGACGATGTCGCCGCCATCGATCGGGACAGCAACGTGCACGACTGGCAGCCGCAGGTGCCGGTCTACCTGTACCACGGCCGCGATGATCAGACCGTGCCGTATGCCAGCGCCGTCAGCACCGTACAGGCGATGGTGGCGCGCGGGGCGCAGCAAGTCAGTCTGACCGAATGCCAAGCGGTACCGTCCGGACACAACGATTGTGTGCCGTCGTACTGGATCTTCATGTTGCAGCGCCTTGGCGCGGTGGCGCGCAACCTGTGAGTCGGCCGGTTACTCGACGAGCCCTTCGGCACGCAGCGTTTCCTGCACCTTGGGGCGTTCGCCGATGCGGGCCATGAAAGCCTTGACGTTCGGCCATTGGCCCAGATCGATCTTCAACGGTTTGCTCCAGTTGATGACCGTGAACAGATAGGCGTCGACGATGCTGAAGCGACCGCCGACGGCGAACGATTGACCTTCAAGCGACGTCTCCAGCGCGTTCAGACGGCGCTCGACGGTGCCCATCTGCACCGCCTTCATCTCTGGCGTCATCTTCGGATTGAACAGCGCGCCGATCTGCTTGTGGACCTCGGTGGCGGCAAAGTTCAGCGCTTCGAGTTGCCGGTAACGCTCCATTGAACCAGCCTTGGCAACCAGGCCCGAATCGGGCTTCTGGTCGGCCAGGTACTGGCAGATCACACCAACCTCGGTGAGCACCGACCCATCGTCGAGCTGAAGTGCCGGCACATAACCCTTCGGATTGACCTTCCAGAAATCACCGCCGTCCGCGGTTTTCTTGTTCGGAATATCGACCTTGACGAGGTCGACGGCGATACCGGCTTCGTGAGCCACGATGTGTGGTGCCATCGAGCAGGCGCCCGGAGCGTAATAGAGTTTCATGATGATGGTGGAGCGTGCGACGAGGGGCAATGATGATTGCACAGCGCTGCTTTTGCCGCTGAGCAGCGCGCAGCTCAGCGTGCCGGCAGATAACGCACGGCCAGCACGCCGTCGATCGCACCGATCTTGGCTGCTGCACCTCGGGCGAAACCGCGCTGTCGACATCGACCAGCGTATAGGCCATGCCGCCGCGCGACTTGTTGACCATGTTGTGGATATTCAGGCCGGCCTGCGCCATGGCAGTGGAAATCTGGCCCAGCATGTTGGGCACATTGGCATTGGCGATGGCCACGCGGAATGCCGATTCGCGCGCCATCGTCACCTGCGGGAAATTGACCGCGTTGCCCACATTGCCGTTTTCGAGGAAGTCGCGCAACTGGTCGACGACCATCACGGCGCAGTTTTCCTCGGCCTCGCGGGTCGATGCGCCGAGGTGCGGCAGCGCAATCACCTGCGGATGGCCGTGGATGTCGGCGCCGGGAAAGTCGCAGACATATTGGCCCGAGGCGGCCCGCGTTCAGCGAGTCGATCACCGCGCTGTCGCAGACCACGCCTTCGCGGCTGAAATTCATCAGCACGGCGCCTGGCTTAGCAGGCCGATATTGGCGTCGTTGACCAGATGGCGGGTTGCATTCGACCAGCGGCACATGCAGCGACACGAACTGCGCCTGTTTCAGCACATCGTTGACACTCGTCGCGCGGCGCACCTGCGACGGCAGGCTCCAGGCTGCATCGACGGTGATTTCGGGGTCGAAGCCGAGCACGTTCATGCCCAGCTTGATCGCCGCATCGGCCACCATGCAGCCGACCTTGCCAAGGCCGACGATGCCCAGCGTCTGGCCAGCCAGTTCATAACCGGCGAACGACTTTCTTGCCGTTCTCGACCGTCTTGTCGAGTTCGGGTGATGCCGCGTCGAGGTTGGCGACGAAGCGCAACGCCGGTGCAAGCTGGCGTGCCGCCAGCAGCATGCCGGCGATCACCAGTTCCTTCACCGCATTGGCATTCGCGCCGGGGGCATTGAACACCGGCACACCGCGCCGGCTCATCGCATCGACCGGAATATTGTTGGTACCGGCGCCGGCCCGGGCAATTGCGCGCACGCTGGGCGGAATATCCATCGTGTGCAGATCGGCCGAACGCAGCAGGATCGCCGCCGGCTTGGCACATCCTTGCCCACGCTGTAGATATCGGCCGGCAGCCGCGACAGGCCCGCTGCCGAGATCTGGTTCAGCACCAGAACCGCCAGCCGCTCAGCCATGTTTCGCCTCGAATTCCTTCATGTAGGCGACCAGCGCCTGCACACCTTCGATCGGCATCGCGTTGTAGATCGATGCGCGCATGCCACCGACCGAGCGGTGGCCCTTCAGCTGCAACATGCCGCGCGCCACCGCGCCTTTCAGGAAGGCGTCGTCGAGTGCCTCGTCCTTCAACTTGAACGGCACGTTCATCAGCGAGCGATCGGCCTTCGCCACCGGGTTGCTGAAAAAGACGCTTTGCTCGAGATAGTCGTACAGCATCGGCCGCCTTGGCCTGGTTCTGCTCCGCCATCGCAGCCAGCCCGCCGCGCGACTTGATCCAGTTGAAGACCAGCCCGGCGATATAGATCGCGTAGGTCGGCGGCGTATTGAGCATCGAATCGTTGTCGGCCTGCTGCTTGTAGTCGAATGCCGATGGCGTGCAGCGGGTGAGCCTGGCCGATCAGATCGTCCCGAACGATCACGATCGTCAGACCCGGCCGGGCCGATATTCTTCTGCGCACCGCCGTAGATCAGGCCGTAGCGGCTGACGTCGACCGGCCTGTGACAGGATATTGCTCGACATGTCGGCGACCAGCGGCACGTCGCCGGTCTCGGGCGTGAAGTGGTATTCGACGCCGCCGATGGTTTCGTTGGCGCAGATGTGCACGTAGGCGGCATCCGGGTCGAGCTGCCAGCTGTCGCGCGGCGGCACGCAGTGAAGCCACTCGCCTCGGCAGCTGGCCGCGACATTGATCTTGGCGTAGCGCTTGGCTTCCTTGATCGACTTTTTCGACCATTCGCCGGTATTGATGTAATCGGCGCTGCCCTTGCCGCGCAACAGGTTCATCGGAACGATGGCGTTTTCGCCGATGGCGCCGCCTTGCATGAACAACACCTTGTAGTTGGCCGGAATGGCCAACAAGTCGCGCAACAAGGCTTCGGCTTCGGCATGGATGGCGATGAACTCCTTGCCGCGGTGGCTCATCTCCATCACCGACATGCCGCTGCCATGCCAGTCGAGCATCTCGGCTGCAGCCTGTTGCAGACACAGTTTCCGGCAGAACGGCCGGGCCGGCGCTGAAATTGAATACGCGGGACATCGAAGAGCGCTCCAGGATCGTTGGATGGGGGAGATGATTCTCCACGATCGTCCACCCAGGCAGCGGCGTGCCGCCCCCGGTCAATTTCGATCTGCTGTCGCCGGCATTGCCGCGCCGCCGCCGATCGCCTGCGCCGCTGCGGACAAAGGCGCCCGGCGGTCGCGAACCAGATAGCTGTAGAGCACCGGCACCACGACCAGTGTCAGCAGTGTGCTGGTGATCACGCCGCCGATGATCGCCCGGCCCATCGGCGCCTGGATTTCGCCGCCATCGTTGAAAGCCAGCGCCAGCGGCAGCATGCCGAAAACCATTGCCGCCGTCGTCATGATGATGGGCCGCATGCGGATCAGGCCGGCCTGCAGCAGCGCCTCTTCCATCGATGCACCGGCGCGTCGCGCATGGTTCGCAAAATCGACCAGCAAGATGGCATTTTTGGTCACCAGCCCCATCAGCATCACCAGGCCGATCATCGAAAAGATATTCAAGGTGCTGCGCCACAACAGCAGGGCCAGCATGACGCCGATCAGCGACAACGGCAGCGACGCCATGATGGCGATCGGCTGGACAAAACTCCCGAACTGGCTGGCCAGCACGATATAGATGAAGATCACCGCCAGCACCATCGCGCCGAGCATCGCAGCGAAGGCTTTTTGCTGTTCCTGGGTTGCACCCCCCACATCGAAGCTGAAGCCGGTCGGCAGCGTCGTCTCCTTGACCAGCTTCTGCACATCGGCGCCGACGTCGCCCGATGGTCGTCCCTTGACGCCCGCAAAGATCGCCTCGCGCCGCTGCAGGTTCTGGCGCCGGATCACTTCGGGGTTGACCACCGATTCGATGCTCGCCACGCTGCCCAGCGAGATCGGCGTGCCGTCGGCGGCAAAGGCGACCGGCAGATCGCGTAACTGGTCGACCCGCTCGCGCCGGTTTTCGGGCAGGCGGATCAACACCTCGACCTGGTCGCCGGTAGGGGTTGTCCAATAGGTGGCCACTTCGCCATTGACGTAGGCGCGCAGGCTCGCCGCCAACTGCGGTGCCGTGATGCCGAGCTCGCGAATCGCGCCCGGCTTCAGCCGCACGGCAAAGGCCGGCAGGCCGGGCTTGACCGACAGCTCGACATCGGTGATGCCGGGAATCTGCTTCACGCTGTCGGCGAATTCGCGTGCGATGGTTGCCAGGCCTTCGGCATCGTCACCAAGAATCGCGACATAGATCGGCCGATCGAAACCGACCGACACCTCGATGCCCGGAATGCTGGCGATCTGCTCGCGAATCGCGTCTTCGATCTGCTTCTGGCTGCGGCTGCGCGTGCTGCGCTCGACCAGCCCGATGTTGATCGATGCCTGGTTGCGGCCGACCGACAGCCCGTTGCCGGTGCCGCCGATGCTGGTCGCGACATTGCGCACCTCGGGAAACGAGGCCACCACGGCCTCGACCTGGCGCACCTTGGCATCGCTGCGATCCAGGCTGGAGCCGACCGGCATGCGGATCGACAGCTGCGTGAAAGCCTGGTCGGTCTGCGGGATGAACTCGCTGCCGACCAACGGGGCCAGCGCCAGTGCGAAAACGAAGCTGCCAATGCCGATGCCGACGATGGCGCCGCGAGGCGTCAGCGTGGCACGGCGCCACCGGCGTGGCTGGCTGCGATCGCGTCGGTTGTCGGCAGCGAAGGGCCGGCCCCAGGCGGGGATCGGCAGTATCCAGCGCCGTGAGCTGAAGGCCCAGCGGATCAGCCGCTCGTACAAGATGTGCAAGTGGTCGAGCATGCGGTCGGTGCCGCGGATGGCGTGGCCGATTCCCCAGATCGCCTTCAGATGCCCGGTTGGCGGATCTTTCCAGATCGACGACAACATCGGATCGAGCGTGAAGCTGACGAACAGCGAGACCAGCACCGCAACCGTCACCGTGATGCCGAACGGAAAGAAGAACTTGCCGACGATGCCGCCCATGAAGGCAACCGGCACGAAGACCGCGCAGATCGCAAAGGTGGTGGCCATCACGGCCAGGCCGATCTCGCTGGTGCCGTCTCGGGCGGCGTTCAAGTGATCCTTGCCCATCGCGACATGGCGGACGATATTTTCGCGAACGACGATGGCATCGTCGATCAGCAGCCCGATGCACAGCGACAAGGCCATCATCGTCATGAAATTGAGCGTGAAGCCCAGGGCGTAGACCGCAATGAAGCTGGCGATCACCGAAATCGGTAGTGTGAGCCCGGTGATCACCGTGCTGCGCCATGAATGCAGAAACAGGAAGACGATGGCCACCGTCAGCAGCGCGCCCTCGATCAGCGTGTGCTGCAGGCCGGTCAGCGAGCCCTTGACGAAATCGCTGTTGGCGAAGATCAGCCGCAACTCGACATCGGCCGGCAGGGACTTGCGCAACTCGTCGAGCGCCGCCTTGATCGCGTCGCCGGTGGCGACGATATTGGCATCCTGCTGCTTGAAGATGTTGAAATTGATGGCCCGCTGGCCGTTGATTCGCGCCAGCGTATCGGGCTCGCGCTCGCGCTCGGTCAGTTTGCCCAGATCGGCAAGCAGCAGCGGCAGACCTTTGCGGTTGGCCACAACGATCTCTTCGAAGCGCCGCGGATCGTGCACGCGACCTTCGACTCGGACAATGGTGTCTTCCTTGGCATTGGACAGCAGCCCGACCGGCTGGTCGGCGTTGGCCTCGCGCAGCGCCGCGGCGATCTGCGCCGGCGTCACGGCAAAGGCGCGCAGCCGGTCCGGGTCGAGATCGATTCTGAGCTCGCGCCTGGCCAATCCGTTGATCTCGACCCGCGCCACCCCTTCGACACGTTGCAGACGCTTGCCGACGATGTTGTCACCGATGATCGACAACTCGCGCGCGCTGCGGGTCTTCGAGACCAGCGCCGCATTGACAATTGGCTGGCTGTTGTCGTTGTCGAAGCGCGCGATCAGCGGCGCCTTGGCGTCGCGAGGGAATACGGCCTGCACCGCAGCGACGCGGTCGCGTACTTCCTGCAAAGCGCGCGACATGTCGGCATCGAGGCTGAACTCGACACTGGTCTGGCTGCGGCCCTCGAAGCTGCGGGAGGTGATTCGTTTGACGCCGGCGACACTGTTGACCGAATCCTCGACCAGCTTGGTCACTTCGCGTTCGACCGCTTCGGGGCTGGCGCCCGGGTAAGCGATGTCGATGAAGGCAACCGGTGGCGACACATCCGGCATCTGCTCGACGCCGAGCTTGGCGTAGGCAAACAGGCCGAGCACACACAGGGCGACCATCACCATGGTCGCAAAAACCGGGTTGTTGATCGAGACGCGGGTGATCCACATGGCCTCGCGCGCCTACTGGGGGCGCGGCGCACTGGCGCCTGCCGGCAGTGCGCTGGCCGCCACCGACGCCGGCCGCGTGTCCGCGACCGAGGCCTTGCGGCCATCCTTCAGATCGTTGTAGCGGGCCGCCAGCACGACCGCCGTCACATCGACGCCCTGCAGCACCTCGACCCGCCCGGCACGGGGGTCGACACGCCCCAGGGTGACCGTGCGCTGACCGAGCACGCCGTTCTCGATTACCCACACATGGGCTTGGCCACCGTTGTTGCCGATTGCGATCTGCGGCAAGGTCAGGCGGGCGATGTCATCGGCCAGCTCGACGCGGGCGACCGCGTACTGGCCGGCGCGAAAGATGTCGCCCGGATTTTTCAGCTCGACCGTCACCGCGATCGATCGGGTGCCCGGCTCGGCGGCCGGGGCGATGCGTGCAATCCGACCGTCGACCGGCTTGCTGCTGCCTTCGACGCTGACTTGCACCGGCAGCCCGGCGGACAAGCGGCTGACCAGATGGGTACCGACGTTGCCCGCCAGCTCGAGCCTTGCCAGGTCGACGATGGTCAGCACCGGCTGCTCGGGGCTGAGGTTTTCGCCGGCCAGGACATGGCGCTTGGCGACGATGCCACCAATCGGCGCCGTCAGTGCGGCGTCGCGCATCGCAACGCGGGTGGTTTCGAGCAGCGCCTGCGCCTGCGTCATCTGCGCCTGTGCGTTGTCCATCGCCGAACGCGAAGCCTCCAGCGCAATCGGCGAGATGAAATTTTGCGCCGCCAGCCGCTCGTTCGACGCCTTGGTGCGCTCGGCTTGCGCCAGCGCTGAACGCGCCGATTCGACGGCCGCACGGCGCTCGTCAAGCCGGCTGGCCTGGTCGGCGATATCGATCCGGCCGAGCGGCTGGCCGCTGGTCACACGCTGGCCTTCAGCGACCCGCAGCTCGATCAGACTGACCCTTCGCCTTGGCGCGCACAACGGCCGTCGACGGCGCGACCAGCGGACCCGAGAACTCGATCACTTCGGGCATCGTCGCCAACACCGGCCGCACCAGCTCGTCGGCAACAAACGCAAACGCGACGTCGGGCTTTTTGGGCTTGTCGCCGCCGCCGGGCATTCCGGCGGGAATCTTCAGGATGCCGGCTTGCCAGGCACCACCCGTGGCCGCCAGCGCAAGCACGGCAATGCCGCCGATCAACCATCGCATCTTCATCGTCTCCCCTCGCCACCCAGCTCTCCAGGCTTGTGGGCGTGGAGTTTAGGAGCACCCGATGGCTCCGACCGTCCCATTCAGACGAAATGCATGGCGCGGCGACGGACTGCCGCTGGCCATGACGGTCCGCAAGCCGACGGCGAGCGCCTGCGCAGACGCTGGCAGCGAAGCCGCAGCAGGCAGTTTTTTGGTTCCCCCGCCTGCGATTCCGCGGCGACGCCGTGTTCGCCGTTGTGTCCGTGGCCCGACGTCGTTCTTTCAGGGCAGGCGTTGCAACAACTCCTGCGTCGGATATCCATCGGCAGGCAGGCCCTGGCTGCGCTGGTATTGGCGAATGCCGTTGCGTGTGGCCGGCCCCATGATGCCGTCGGGCGTGCCGCTGTTGAAGCCTCGTTCGTTCAGCGCCTTCTGCAGCGTCAGCAATTGGCTGCGCGTGAGCTCTCGCAGTTCGCGCGGCCAGCCGGCCTGAACCCCCGTGCCACCTGCGATCTGCTGGGCCAGCAGTCCGACCGCCAGCGCGTAACTGGTTGAATTGTTGTAGCGCAAGATGGTGCGGAAGTTGGGACCGACCAGAAAAGCAGGCCCCCGTGCTCCGGCTGGCAACAGGATCGAGGCATCGCCGATTGGCGGCAGTGCATCGCCATTCATCAAACGCAGACCTTCGAGCTGCCAGACCGCGGCCGGCTGGCGCAATTCGCCATCGGCGCGGCTCAGATCGAACCCTGCCGGCAACCTCACCTCGACGCCCCACGGCTGTCCGGCCTGCCAGCCCGAGCGCGCCAGGAAATTGGCGGTCGACGCCATCACATCGGCATCACTTCCCCACAGGTCCCGCCGGCCATCGCCATCGGCATCGACTGCATAGGCGAGAAAATTGGATGGCAGAAACTGCGTCTGCCCCATCGCGCCGGCCCACGAACCGATCATCCGCTCGCGGTCGATATCCCGCTTCTGCAGGATCTTCAGGGCTGCCAGCAATTGGCCACTCGCCCATTCCTCGCGCCGGCCGTCGAAGGCCAAGGTGGCCAGCGCATCGATGATGGGGATGTCGCCGACGTTGCTGCCGTAGTTGCTTTCGATTCCCCAGATGGCGACGACAATTTCTGCCGGCACCCCGTAGCGGGCGGCAACGCGGTCGAACGTGCCGCGAACCTGCAACAGCTTGTCTTGCCCGCGATTGATTCGTTGCGCGGAGACGGCGCGGTCGAGATAGTCCCAGACGCTGCGCGTGAACTCGGGCTGTGCCCGATCCTGCTCGACGATCCGCGGCAGCTGCTGCACATGAGCGAAAGCGCTGGCGAGCGTGGCCTCGTCGATGCCCGCAGCCCGGGCGGTTGCCTTGAATCGGTCGACCCAGGCTGCAAAGCCGGCGGGTTGTTCGCGGGCTGTCGATGGCTTGGGCGTGGTCTCGACCGGCGCAGTCAGGCTTGGCGCGCTTGGCGCGGCAAACTGGGGCAGCGGAGCGATCGAGGGTGTCGCAGCGCAGCCGGCGAGGATACCGGTCAGCAGCGCTGTCGAAATGCCCCGGCGGCATGGGTTCGGGTCAACCGTTTGAACGTTCATCCGCCCGATTCTGGCCCTGGTCGGCGATTTGTTCCCCGTCGGGCAAGAATCCACCCATGAGCAGTCGAACATGGATGACCACTGTCGTGGCCTGGATGGCGCTGGCCGCGGGCAGCTGGTGGGCGTGGCAACACCTTCCCGATCAGTACAACCCGTGGCTGCCGCTGGCGTTTGCCGATCCACCGAACTGGCTGACCCGGTTCAAGCTCGAACGCCTCGACGCTGGTTCATGCCAGGCCTTGCTGGCATCGACCCCCCTGCAATACACGCGACTGGAAGATCGTGACACCGACAACGGCTGCGAATTGCGCAACTCGGTTCGCGTCAGTCGAACCGCGCTGCAGATCGGCGACGCGGTGACGCTGTCGTGCCGGGCGGCCGTGTCGCTGGCCTTGTGGGAACACCATGTGGTGCTGCCGGCCGCGCAGCGCGAATTCGGGCAGCCGGTGCAACGGGTCGATCATTTCGGCAGTCTGGCTTGCCGCAATGTCTACGGCCGGGCCGAAGGCCGGCGCAGCCAACACGCCAGCGCCGATGCAATCGACGTGGCCGGTTTCGTGATCGCAGGCGGTCGCCGCGCCACGGTGGCGCGAAACTGGAAAGGCGAGGGCGCCGAGGCGCGCTTCCTGCGCGCTGTCCGCAGCGGCGCCTGCACTTATTTCGATGCCGTTTTGAGCCCCGACTACAACGCCGCCCATGCCGATCACCTGCACCTGGACCGCGGGCCGTTTCGGGCCTGTCGTTAGGCGGCACGGTGGGGCGCGGCTGCCTCGTCGGCAGCGCGGCTGCCACGTTGCACATCGACGCGGCGCAGCAGCGCGAGGCCGATCAGAAAGAAGACGCCGGTCGACAGGATGGCGACACGGTGGTTGCCGGCGGTCAGCAAGGTGATCAGCCCGTAGGTCAGCGGGCCGATGATCACCGACAGCCGGGTTGCGAAAGTCCACAGCCCGAAGAACTCGGCGCGTTGCGAATCCGGTGCAAACAACGCGGCCAATGCCCGACCGGCCGACTGGCTCGAACCCATGCACAGCCCGGCAAATACCGCGGCCACCCAGAACAGCGTGGCCGTTTGCGCCAGATAGGCCAGCAGCGTCATCACCACCCAGCCCCACAGCGTGACCGCCAGCGCAGGTTTGTGACCGATTCGATCCTGCCAATAACCAAACGCGAATGCGCCGATGGCCGCCGTGATATTGACCAGGAATACGAGCATCATGGTCTGCTGCTGCTGGAAGCCCAATACCTGCTCGGCGTAGACAGCCGCCAGCGCAATCACCACCGCGATGCCGGCCTGGTAAGCCAGGGCGGTCGCCATCAGCCAGACAAAATCTTGATAGCGTTGCGCATCACGCCAGGTTTGAACCAGCCGCAGCACGGATGCGTGGATGCCGCCGGCACGGGCTGCGAAGGCTTGTGGCTGGGCCGCGGCGCGCTCTTTCAGCAGCGCAAAGGTGACGAGCGATGACAGCAGATAGATGCCAGCGGTGATCAGCATCGTCACCGGAACAAACTGTGCGGCCGGTTGCCCCTGCGCCTGCGCCCAGATCACATAGCCGAGGCTCAGGCCGAGCGTCAGCATGCCGCCGAAGTAGCCGAAGCTCCAGCCCCAGCCGGACACCCGACCCAAGGCCTCGCGCCGCGCCAGTTCGGGCAGAAAAGCGGCGATCAAGGCCTCGCCGTACGAATAGAACAGGTTGGAGACGATGATGGCGACGACGGCCAGCGCCAGATCACCCGGCCCGGCGAGCGCCAGCACCGCGGTGGCGGCGACACAGCCGAGGGTGCTCAGCACCAGCAGGCGCTTCTTGGCAGCGCGCAGATCGGCGTAGGCGCCGATCATCGGCATCGTCACCATCACGATTGCGCTGGAGACCGAAAGCGCGAGCGTCCAGGCGAAGGTGGCCCAGCTGGCATTGCCGGCAATCACGCTGACGAAATAGGCATTGAAGACCGCCGTCAGCACGACCGTGGTGTAGCCCGAGTTGGCAAAGTCGTACATTGCCCAGCCGAAGACTTCGCGTCGACCGACTCCGGGGTTGAGGGATGTTGGTGCGAACAATGGCATGGGCGGCGGCTCGTTGGCGCATTCTCGACGGGCGGCCCGACCCTCCGTGCGCGGCGAGCCCGGCAGTGGATTCGGCGCCACACTTCGAGGGCTGTCGACCTTGCGCGCCTCGGCCGGGCGCTGCTAGGATTCGCGCCTGAGTCACCGAAAGCCCCCGATGAAACCCCTGCCCATCAGCTCCCCACTCACCGCGCGACGCGGCGGCGTGCTGATGTGCCGTTTTGCGCGTGCGGTCATCGGTGCTGCGAACCCCCGGTTCGCGTCGGCAGTCGCCGGTATCTAGGCCTCTCGGCATACAACTTCCACCCGAAGTTCCGCTGAGAGATCAGCGGAAGAAGTGCCTGTCCATTCTCCCGCTGCCCTGAGTCGCAACACGACTCGCCAGGGTGCCCACAAGGCCCCGCAGAGAGAAGAAAAAGAGGGTCGCCACCATGAAAACGGGGCTTCTTCAAATCAGGAACCTGATGCACGGTCGCTGGCTGACGGGCTTGGCCCTGCCTGCCGGCGACCTGTTGCGCAATGCGACTTATCGCCGGCTGTGGACGTCCATCCTGATCAGCTCGTTCGGCGGGCAAGTCACGATGCTGGCGCTGCCGCTGACTGCCGCCGTGTTGCTGCACGCGAGCCCGACCGAGATGGGCTTGTTGACGGCGATGGAAATCCTGCCGTTCGTGCTGTTCTCGCTGCCGTCCGGCGTCTGGCTCGATCGGGTCCGCAAGCTGCCGGTCTACATCTACGGCGAATCGGCGCTGGCTTTGGTGGTTGCCAGCGTGCCGTTCGCCTGGTGGATGGGCTGGCTGTCGATGACCTGGCTGTATATCGCGGGTTTTGTCATCGGTACCGTCTACACCACCGCGGGCACCGCAGCGCAGATCGTACTGACGCAAGTGGTCGGGCGCGGCCGGCTGGTCGAGGCCTATGCGAAGAACGCTTTGGCAAGTTCGGGCGCCGAAGTGGCAGGCCCAGGCCTGGCGGGCGCCTTGATCAAGGTGGTCGGCGCACCATTGGCCTTGCTGGTCGACGCCGTGATGCTGATCGTCTCGGCGACGATTTTGCGCGGCGTTGTGGTCAACGAACAGCGCGTGCGCCGCAGCGACGCCAGGTTCTGGCGCGACCTGCGCGCAGGCTTGCGTTTCGTTTCCAGCAACCGCCTGCTGGTTGCATTGGCCATCGCGGTGGGTGTGTGGCAGATGTGCCATCACGCGGCCATCGTCGTGCAGATCCTGTTTGCCACTCGCACGCTGGGCATGAACGAGCAGTCCATCGGCCTGAGCTACATGGGCATGGGAGTCGGAACGGTCATCGCCAGCGTATTCGGCAACCGGATCAGCCGGCGAATCGGCCCCGGGCCCAGCCTGGTGGTGGGTTTTGCAGTTTGCGGCGCAGGCTGGCTGTTGCTGTCGTTCGTTCCCGCCAATGCCTGGGGTGCGCCGCTGTTCGGGCTGATGCTGCTGCTCTTTGCGGCCGGCGCCGTGCTGGTCTTCATCAACTTTCTGGCGCTGCGCCAGGCGGTGACGCCCGAGCCGCTGCTCGGGCGCATGACCAGCACAATGCGTTGGCTGATCCTGCTGCCTGCCGGACCCGGCGCTTTGCTTGGCGGCTGGCTCGGTGAACATGTCGGGCTGCGTGCGTCACTGGCATTTGCCGGTGGCAGCGCCTTGCTGTTGGCGGTGGCGGCCTGGCGCACACCGGTGATCCGCGCGGTGCGCGAATTGCCGCAGCCGCAAAGTGAAGACGAGTGGCTCGGCGCCGAGGCAACCGTGCCGGTGCCGCCAAACGTGCCGGTGGCGCCGGTGGCAGGCACTTCGTGATCGACCGATTCGCGGGGTCAATGACTACAACCACCAGCGTCCGTGTCGGTTACCGTTGCGCGCCCGCAGTTTCAACGTTTCAACGACCCGTTCACGCATTCGGGACCAACCGATATGAACCCTGCCAGTCGTCTTTGTCGTTCTCGTCCCGACGCCCGCTCAGCGCGCAGATCAAGCCCATGATGCTGCACTGGCTGATCACGCTGACCGCTGGTCTGGTCATCATCTGGACTTTGCTGCCACTGCTGCGCAGCGATGCGTGGTCCGTGCGCATGTTCGAGTTTCCGCGTGTGCAGATTGCCGTCATCGGCTCGGTCACGCTGGTCGCCCATATAGGCATCATCGATTTTCACAGCAGCCTCGACTGGCTGCTGGCTGGCGCACTCGCAGCCTGCATCGTGTTTCAGATTGTGCGAATTGCGCCCTACACGTTCTTGCATGCCAAGCAGCTGTGCGATGCAATCGAGCCAAGCCGGGACGATACGTTGCACCTGATCGTGTCGAACGTTCTGACGACCAATCGACAGTCTGAAATGCTGCTTGACCTGGTACGCGATCGCAAGCCCGACGTCCTGCTGACGGTCGAAACCGACCGCTGGTGGGAAGCGCAACTCGATTCACTTGCCGTCGACTACCCGTACTCGGTCAAGCACCCGCTCGGCAACCTGTACGGCATGCACCTCTACTCCCGCCTGCCACTGATCGATCCCGAAACGAAATTTCTGGTCGAAGATGACAAGCCGTCGATTCATGCCGAGGTGCAGTTGCGCTCCGGACGCCGCGTGAGCTTGCACTGCCTTCACCCCGCCCCGCCCAGCCCGACCGAAAACGAAACCTCGGCCGAGCGTGACGGTGAGTTGCTGGTGGTTGCCGACTCTCTCGACCAGCCTACCCGCGCGGTGATCGTCATGGGTGATCTGAACGATGTCGCGTGGTCGCAGACGACGCTTCGATTCCAGAAAATCAGCGGCCTGCTCGACCCTCGCATCGGCCGCGGCACCTTCAACACCTTCAACGCACGGTATCCCTTCATGCGCTGGCCGCTCGATCACGTGTTCTGCTCGGCCGATTTCAGCCTGGTATCGATGTCCAGACTGCGCGATATCGGCTCTGACCATTTCCCGATCGAAGCTGTCCTCTACCTCGACCCCGGCGCCGTGAGCCGGAACGAGCGTCTTTCTGCAGACCGCGAAGATCGCGAGGTCGCCGAAAGAAAGATCGAGAAGGTGGATGCCGACCGCGAAGCGCTCACATAACGAACCATTGCAGCGCGCCGCAGGTTGGTCTCACCTTCAACGATGACTTACTTCGAGGCCTTCATCTGCTCATCGGCCATCTTCTTGTCGTATTTGGCCTGGACTTTGGCTTTCTCCTTGTCGGTCTTGGCCTCGGCCATTTCGTGAATACCCTTGGCATGGGCTTCTGCCATCTCATGCTCGGCCTTGGCCTTCTTCATGCAAGCCTTGCCCTCGTCACCTTTCATCGGCTTGCAAACTTCCTTGGCCGCCTTGTAATCGGCATCGGCCTTTTTCTCCATGGCCTTGGCATCGTCCTTCGTACCTGCAAAGTCGGCAGCCAACAGCGGCGCGCTCGACAAGCCGAAAGCGGCGGTCGTGATCAATGCCAGCAGAGTTTTGTTCATGATCGGGTTCTCCTGATACCGGGGATCCGGCATGCAATTCAACTGGCAAGGGGTTTTGCCAGCCATCAGACTGGCGTTCGACCGCGCGTAGGACAACACCGGGCCGCGGCACCAATGCGCCACCTAAAAATCGGCAGCACAAGCCGGCGGGACTGGTCCAGCAAGCGCATGAACGCTCCATTGGACAAACTTCCGGGTTGATCGGTTCTTTGATCGGTAAAACAAAAAACGGGCCGCGAAGGCCCGTATTTGCTTAGCTGTCTGGCGAGAGCGTCGTCCGAATCATCGGCTGCAGGGCGCATGGATGCTCGGTTCTGGCGATAGGAAGTTGGCGAAGTCCCCCAATTTGTCCCCCACCGGCTGTGAGTCGTGGTGACGCCGAGTGAATTGACCACGCTGTGGATCGAGCGGATTGCCCCTCCGCAACGCGTCCTCGATTCAAACGATCTCGGCGAGGTGGATTTTGTCAGGCTGATACGCAATCACTCAACCGCCATCGCATTGCCGTCGGCAATGAGCACCTCGGCAGGAATGCCCAGGCCCTTGTGGAGGCGCCGGATCATGCCCAAGGTCAAGGGTCGACTGCGTGAGAGAACTTCGTAGACGCGATTGCTGCGGCCGATCATCGGCTCCAGGTCCTTGACCGAAAGACCACCTTGCTCGATCCGAAATTTGATCGCCTCGATGGGGTCGGGCGCATCGATGGGGAAATGCCTGGCCTCATAGGCTTGTACCAGCGTCGCCAGCACATCCAGGCGATCACCCTTTGCCGTCCCGATGTCGGGATCCAGGTTCATCAGCTTCGAGATGTCGCGCAGTGCCACGCGGTAGTCGTCGTCATTGCGAATAGGTCGAATATCCATGGTTCCACTCCTTGCGCTCAGTCTGGCTCGATGGTTTCGGCATCGATCGCGTCATACGCGACATGGGTGCCAACGAACTTGACGAAGACCAACTGCAATTTGTACGAAATCGCCACGACGAGTCGGTAACTGTTGCCCTTGATGTTGAAGACGACGCGTCGACCCTTCAAGATGCTTGCACTGCTGAACTGCGCCTTGATGTCGGACGGCTTCCTCCAAGAGGCAGCCTGAACCTCCGAAACCCAGGCTTTGAGCGCTTGTTCGACGTCCTTGTGCGCTGCCCGCTCCCAGAAGGACTTCAAGGTCGACACTGCGATCACGCGCATTGGGGAAGTCTAGTCCCATTTTGGGACTGCGGCAATATGGTGTTCCGTACCCAGCCAACGCTCCAGACGCAAAGCCATCTCGGGCGAAAGGGCGGCGCGCCCGTTGAGCACGCGAGAAAACACAGCACGAGTCACCCCCAACTGCGCAGCAGCCTTGGTGACACTGAGGCCGAGCGCCGACAGCACGTATTCGCTCAGCGTTTCGCCGGGGTACGGCGAGTTGTGCATGGTCATGATGTCGTGGCAAACCTCACGATTGCGGACGAAGCAGATGAGCATGGCAGGTGGCAATTCGCAGAACAGAAACTCAACCAGCTTGACTGACTCCCTTCTCGATCTGTTGTCTTGTTCGTTGATCCAGTTTTCGGTACTGCGCGGTGTGATTTCGTCGGGTAAGTGTTTCTGTCCATCCCGCGCGCCGCAGCGCGTGGAAATCACGAGAGGACACGGGACACCACTCCCATTTCGTGCAATGGCTTGACAGCTCGCCGGCGTTGCACCGCCTCTTGGCACCGAGCTTCGTACCTGGTGGCACATCGTGCGCGGGGACCAAAACCCGGGGTCCACTGGGTGTGCTTCGCACACGTCTGAATTGATCCGATGTCGGAAATCAGCCGGCTGCCAAGGTCAGGCCATTGGCTGTTGCGGAGAAACGGATGCGGGTCATCGCCGTACCGCACACAGAGGGCTCAAGGCCCTTGACGATCAAAGCCGCGAGGGCTGCGTCTCACGCGATCAAGGTCGCGATTGGAGGGCGTGCAGCGTGGCCAGCACCTCGATGGCCTGGCTCGACAGCGGAACGATGTGCGGCGTCCGCATCTTCATCCGATGAGACGTCGGGAGACGGCTTGAACCTGATTCTTGGCGGAGAGAGCGGGATTCGAACCCGCGGGGGGTGTTTAGCCCCCACACGCTTTCCAGGCGTGCGACTTAAACCGCTCATCCATCTCTCCGGAGCCGGCGATTCTAGCTGACGGGTCTCAGCGCATGGCTGTTCAGTTCGGCCAGGCTGACGTGGTCGAGCGCCTTTTCGTGGGTCGCTTCCAGCACCACGGTCGGCGCGAAGCCGGCGGCGTGGGCTTCCTTCCAGCGCAGCACGCACAGGCACCAGCGGTCGCCGGGCCGCAGGCCGCGGAAGCGGTACTCGGGCCGGGGCGTCGACAGATCGTTGCCGCGGCTGGCCGAGAAGGCCAGGAATTCGGCCGTCAGCTTGACGCAGACCAGGTGGCTGCCGACGTCGTCGTCGGCCGGTGTTGCAGCAGCCGTCGCGGTAGAAACCGGTCAGCGGGTCGTAGGAGCAGGGCAGCAGTTCGGTGCCGAGGACGTTCAAGGCCATCGTCGATCGACCTCAGGCAGCTGGCGGTTGTCGGCTGCTTGATCAGCGCCATCGCGGTGGCGATCAGGCCGGACACTTCGCCCATGTTGTTCGGCACGATCATCGTATTGTTCTTCTTCGCCAGTTCGCCGTAGGCGTCGACGGCGCGTTCGGCGACCTTCAGCTGCACCGCCTGTTCGCCGCCCGGCTGCAGGATCGCGGCGGCAATCTTGCGGATCGCATCGGCGGTGGCATCGGCCACCGCGATGATCGCGGCGGCCTCGCCCTCGGCATTGTTGATCTCGGCCTGGCGCTGACCTTCCGAGCGGGCGATGAAGGCCTCGCGTTCGCCGTTGGCGATATTGATCTGCTCCTGCTTGCGGCCTTCGGACGCAAAGATCAGCGCGCGCTTCTCGCGTTCGGCGGTGATCTGCGCCTGCATCGAGCGCAGGATCTCGGCCGGCGGCGTCAGGTCCTTGATCTCGTAGCGCAGCACCTTGACGCCCCAGGTCGCGGCTGCATCGTCGAGCGCATTGACCACCGCGGCATTGATCAGGTCGCGCTCTTCGAAGGTCTTGTCGAGCTCCATCGGCCGATCACGCTGCGCAGCGTGGTTTGCGCCAGCTGGGTGATCGCGAAGATATAGTCCGACGAGCCGTAGCTGGCGCGCATCGGGTCGGTAACCTGGAAATAAAGAATGCCGTCGACCTGCAGCTGGGTATTGTCCTTGGTGATGCAGATCTGGCTGGCGACATCCAGCGGCACTTCTTTCAGTGAATGTTTATAGGCCACGCGGTCGATGAAGGGGATCACGAACTTCAGGCCCGGTGTCAGGGTGCGGTCGTATTTGCCGAGCCGCTCGACCACCCAGGCGTTTTGCTGCGGCACGATCTTGAACGTGCGCACGATGAAGATCAGGGCGATGAACGCAAGAATCAGGGCGATTTCCATGGCGGTAGCTCGAAAAATTGAGAGGGATGAACGTGAGCCCGGGCAGCTCAGTGAGGGTCGATCGGGCTGAGCACCAGCCAGTTGCCTTCGACGCCGCTGATCCGATGCAGCCCCGGCGCGGCGGCGGCTTCGGGCGCCAAGCGGGCAATCCAGGTGCTGCCGCGGTAGACGACGCGGGCGGTCCGCTCGGGTGTCCAGCCGTCGACGCGAATCGTTTCGCCGATGTCGATGTTGACATCGTGATTTTCGCGCGCCGCGAGCGAGACGGGCCTGCGCGATCGTTTCAGATACCACAAGGCAGTGGCGCCACCGCCGACCAGCGCGGCGGCGGCAATCTGCGCGGTGCTACCCATCCCGAGGTGGGCGGCGAGCGCGCCGGCGGCCAGGCCGAGGGCCACCATCAGCAGATAGAAGGTACCGCTGGCGAGCTCGGCTGCCACCGCGATGCCGGCGGCCATCCACCACCATGTTGCCGGATTCCAATCCATCGATGCGCTCCTGACGGGCAGCCGAATTGCCCGCAGTGTAGGGCGGCTTCGGCCGGCCCGGTCAAGCCAACCTACACTTCCGGCTGTTCTCCCGCGAGGGGCGACGCCGAGTCCTTTGTCGGATCGAGGAAGCGCGGCCCTTTCGAACCCTAACCGGCCGTGCCGGGTTGCCTCAGGATCGCCATGCTGCGTTTTCGTTTTCCGATCGTCATCATCGACGAAGACTTCCGCTCCGAGAATACGTCCGGCCTGGGGATTCGGGCGCTCGCCGATGCCATCGTCAAGGAAGGCTTCGAAGTGCTCGGGGCCACCAGCTACGGTGACCTGTCGTCGTTCGCCCAGCAACAAAGCCGCGCCTCGGCGTTCATCCTGTCGATCGACGATGAAGAGTTCAAAGGCGGACCCGATCTCGATCCGGCAGTCCTCAACCTGCGCAAGTTCATCGAGGAAATCCGCTTCAAGAACGCCGACATCCCGATCTACCTGTACGGTGAGACGCGCACCTCGCAACATCTGCCCAACGACGTATTGCGCGAGCTGCACGGCTTCATCCACATGTTCGAGGACACCCCGGAGTTCGTTGCGCGGCACATCATCCGCGAGGCCCGCAGCTACCTCGACGGCCTGGCGCCGCCCTTCTTCAAGGCGCTGATGGACTACGCCCAAGACGGCTCGTATTCATGGCATTGCCCCGGCCACAGCGGCGGTGTGGCGTTCCTGAAAAGCCCGGTCGGCCAGATGTTCCACCAGTTTTTCGGCGAGAACATGCTGCGTGCCGATGTCTGCAATTCGGTCGAAGAGCTCGGCCAGCTGCTCGACCACACCGGCCCGGTGGCGCAGAGCGAGCGCAATGCGGCGCGCATCTTCAACGCCGATCACTGTTTCTTCGTCACCAACGGCACCAGCACCAGCAACAAGATGGTCTGGCACCACACGGTGGCCCCAGGCGATGTGGTGGTGGTCGATCGCAACTGCCACAAATCGATCCTGCACGCGATCATCATGACCGGGGCGGTGCCGGTATTTCTGCGGCCGACGCGCAATCACCTGGGCATCATCGGCCCGATTCCGGACAGCGAGTTCACGCGCGAGGCGATCGAGAAAAAGATCGCCGCCAACCCGCTGCTCAAGGGTATCGATGCCAGGAAGGTCAAGCCGCGAATCCTGACGCTGACGCAAAGCACCTACGACGGTGTGCTCTACAACACCGAGACGATCAAGCATTCGCTCGATGGCTATATCGATACGCTGCATTTCGACGAGGCCTGGCTGCCGCACGCGGCCTTCCACAAGTTCTACGGCTGCTACCACTCGATGGGCAAGAACCGGCCGCGGCCGAAAGACCAGCTCGTCTTCGCGACGCAGTCGACGCACAAGCTGCTGGCCGGCATCAGCCAGGCCTCACAGGTTCTGGTCCAGGATTCGCAGACCCGCAAGCTCGATCGGCATCTGTTCAACGAGGCCTATCTGATGCACACCAGCACCAGCCCGCAGTACGCGATCATCGCGAGCTGCGACGTGGCCGCCGCCATGATGGAAGCACCCGGCGGCCCGGCGCTGGTCGAAGAAAGCATTTCCGAAGCGATGGATTTTCGCCGGGCCATGCGCAAGGTCGAGAAGGACTACGGCAAGAAGGACTGGTGGTTCAAGGTCTGGGGCCCCGAGAAACTGGCCGCCGAGGGCATCGGCAAGAGCAGCGACTGGGTGCTCAAGGCCGGTGAAAAGTGGCACGGCTTCGGCGAACTGGCCGAGGGCTTCAACCTGCTCGACCCGATCAAGACCACCTTGGTGACCCCCGGTCTCGATGTATCGGGCAAATTTGCGACCACCGGCATTCCGGCATCGATCGTCACCAAATTTCTGGCCGAGCACGGCGTGGTGGTCGAGAAGACCGGCCTCTATTCGCTGTTCATCATGTTCACGATCGGCATCACCAAGGGCCGCTGGAATACCTTGTTGACGGCGCTGCAGCAGTTCAAGGACGACTATGACCGCAACGTGCCGATGTGGCGCATCCTGCCCGAGTTCGTCGCGCAGTATCCGCGCTACGAACGCATGGGCCTGCGCGACCTGAGCCAGAGCATCCACGCCACTTATGCAAAGGGCGATATCGCGCGGCTGACCACCGACATGTATCTGTCCAACCTCGACCCGGCGATGAAGCCGACCGATGCCTATGCCTATATTGCGCACCGGCAGACCGATCGGGTCGAGATCGATCAGCTCGAAGGGCGCATCACCACCTCGCTGCTGACGCCGTATCCGCCAGGCATTCCGCTGCTGATTCCGGGCGAGCGCTTCAACAAGAAGATTGTCGATTACCTGCGCTTCACTCGTGAATTCAATGCCGCATTTCCGGGCTTCGATACCGATGTACACGGGTTGGTCGAAGAAGAAGACGTCGACGGCGTGCGGCGGTATTACGTCGATTGCGTCAGGGCATGAGCAACAAGATCCTGTTCGGCTTCCACGCCGTCACCGTTCGCCTGAAAAGCGCCCCGCAATCAGTGCGCGAGCTGCATGTCGATACCAGCCGGCGCGACCAGCGCATGCGTCAGTTTCTCGAGCGGGCACGCGAGGCGGGCGCCAGGATCATCGACAGCGATGACGATCGCCTGCACAAGCTGTGTGGCAACCATCGCCACCAGGGCGTGGTTGCCAGAGTCGATGCGCTGACGCTGAGCCATTCGCTCGACGACACGCTCGATGCGGTCGAGGCCGACGGCCGGGGACCGGCGTTGTTGCTGCTGCTCGACGGCATCACCGACCCGCACAACCTGGGCGCTTGTCTGCGCGTTGCCGATGGCGCCGGCGCCCATGCAGTGATTGCGCCGAAGGATCATGCAGTGGGCATCAACGCCACCGTTTCGAAGGTGGCCAGCGGTGCGGCCGATACGGTGCCGTATTTCATGGTCACCAACCTGGCACGGACCATCGGTGAACTCAAAGAGCGCGATATTCGAATCGTCGGCACCGCCGAAGATGCGCCGATATCGCTGTACGACGCCGATCTCAGCGGCCCGGTGGCGCTGGTACTGGGCGCCGAAGGCAGTGGCATGCGCGCGCTGACCGCGAAACATTGTGACGAACTGGTTCATTTGCCGATGCGGGGTGTGGTCGGCAGTTTGAATGTCTCGGTGGCTTCGGGCATCTGCCTTTACGAGGCGCTGAGACAACGGCGATAACGCGCATCGGTTGTTTTCAGCGCTGCGGGTGGCTCGGCTGTTGTCGCGTTCGCTTGCCGCGTTCGCTTGCCAGTCTTCACGAAAAATTCATTTTCGGCGTGCACCATGGCTGGCATCCGACCTGATGGGATGAGCAATGAAGAAGCCGATTCGTTACTGGATGAGTGGTTGTGCGGCCGTCGTCTCGCTGGCGCTGGGCGGTGTGGTCGATGCGTGGGCCGACGATACCGATCCGCGTCCCGGCATTTGGCAGACCAGCCGATTCGACATGCCGAATACGCTCGAACGGTTGAAAGCCTGTGCGCCCGGACACGGTCTGTCGGTGATGGCGTGCTGGGCGCCCACCGCCGGCAGCGTCGAGGCGCGGCGAACCCATGGTGCGGCAGCAGGTCGCTCGGCGTCGCGCCGATCCGTACTGATCTTTGCAACGCGTGACGGCAGCACGCCGGTCTTGATGGCAGGCGAGGGGAGTCGGCCCGCCTTGCCACTGAGCGTTCACCTGCGCCTGCGCGACGATGGACAGGTCGAGGTGCTGCTGCCGGCGCCCTACCTGGGTGAAGAATTGCCCAGCGAAGTGGTGCGTGAGCTGATCGATCTTCCCGGCCTGGTTGCGCAGGCGTTGGCCTGACCCCTTCGCTTGCCAGTCAGCGCCTGAACTGCAGGCACGGGTCAGGCCGATCCGCCTTGGCCGCAATCGGCACCACGGCATCGAATGGCGGATGGTCGCCTGGGTTCGATTCGAGATAACCCACGGTCCAGATCTGCGCCGGTGCAACACGATGCACGGTTTCGAGCCACCAGGCGACGCCAAGATCGCGGCGTACGTGCCCGTTGCCGGCAATCAGCACCACGCCGCGGCTGCGCTGCCCGGCCATGACATCGGCCATCACCGCATCACGTGCAATCTGCGCGCGGGCCATTGCCGGCAGCATCGGTTCGGGCAGGGCGCCACAGTGACTCGAGGCAATCTCCAGCCGATGAGCGGCCAGCCAATCGATGGGCAGCGGGCCATCGAGTCCCAGTCTGGTCGCCCGTGCAGAGCCGAGCACGTTGGCTATCTCTTCACGGATGATCCGGCTGGCCAACGGTCGGGACAGATTGGCCGCCAGCAGCGGCAGATCATGATCGATGGCGAGTTGCACCAGCGGACGATAAAGCGCCCAGTCCCAACCCTCATCGCCAGTCTGCTCGATCAGCCAGTCCGCGTCGCGGGGCCGTTCTCGGCGGGCCTTGTCAATCTGCGGCTGACGGGCGTGGTCGAATTGCTCCATCGCCAGTGCCGGGCGCCAGCCGCGCAGCAGCGCCGTGCGCAGTGTGGTCGCGCGCTGTTGCTGTCCATCGGCGTTGTCATGCACTTCGCCGAGCAGCACCAGCGCGTTGCCGGCCAGGCGGTGTTGCCAGCGCGGCTCGACGGCTGCCGGTGCGGCACACGCTGCCGTGAGCGCGCCGGTGGTGGCCGACCAGCCGATCGCCGCGATCTTTCGCAGCAGGTCACGGCGCTGCGCAGCCACGTCAGCCTGAGTCATTCAGACCGGCCCCGAACGGGTGCGACGGCTGACCCAGATGCTGGTGGCGATCGCCAACGCCACGAACAGCAGCGCGAACCAGCTCAGGCTGCGATAGCCGGCATGCGCGATCATCCAGCCACCGGTCGACGCGCCGATCGCCTGGCCAGCATAGATCGCCGATGAGTTCAGCGCCAGCAGCGCGGCGGCAAGTGGCGGTGCGGCATCGTTGAGCCGCGCCTGCTGCGCCGAGTTCGACGCGAAGCAGGCCAGCCCCCAGGGAATCAGCAGCAGGGCACCGGTCGTCACGCTATCGGCCAACGGCCACAAGGCGAGTGTCGACGCCGACATCGCCATCGCCAGCGTCGCTGCTCGGCCCGCGCCGATACGGTCGACATGACGCGCCAGCGTGATGGTGCCCATCAGCCCCAGGGCGCCGAACCAGGCAAACAGGCCGCTCATTTCGCCCGGGCTGGCCTGCAGAATCGTCACCGCATAGGGCGCGAAATACGACAGCAGCGCGAACTGGCCGGCACTGACCAATGCGGTGACGGCGACCATCGCCATCAATACCGGATGACCGAAAACCGTTCTCCAGGCGGCCAGCGACAGTGCGGCGGGCTTGACGCCCGACGGCATGGCCCGCGCCACCCAGACGGCGCCGACCAGCGACAGCAGCGCGACCACCGCGAACGCGCTGCGCCAGCCCAGGGTCGCACCGATCCAGGCCGCCATCGGCATGCCGAGCACCGACGCCACCGACCAGCCGAGAAAGATGAAGGTGATGGCCCGGCCGCGCTGCTCGGGCGGCGCCATGAAGGCAATCGCCGCTGCCGCCTGTGGCGTGAATACCGCCGCGCCGAGCACCGAGAGCGCGCGCACCGGCAGCAGTGCGGCATAGTTCGGCATCAGCCGCCGCCAGCGCGTGCCCGATGGCAAACCAAAGCAGCGCGCAGGTCAGCAGGCGGCGACGGTCGAATCCGGAAACCCAGCCCGCGAGCAGCGGCGCGGCCAAGCACATCACCGCGGCGCCGACGGCGATCAACTGGCCGCCGATCGCCACCGACACCTGCAGCGAGCGCACCAGATCGTTGAGGCTGCCGGCAACCACCATCACGCCGCAGCCGATCGCAAAATTGCCGAACAGCAAGGCGCGGCGGGCGGCCGGCAGGCGAGACTCGAACGAATTGCCAGGCGGCGGCCATCGCGAGCGCTGCAGCGCTCGTGCGCACTCATCCCCGATGAACCTTCAAGGCCTCGGGATTGACGATGTTGCTGGGTTGGCCGTTGACGAAGTTGACGACGTTGTCGAACGCGGCATTGAAGAATGTCTCGTAGTTGTCCTGCTCGACATAACCGATGTGCGGCGTGCATACCGCGTTTTCGATCCGCAACAACGGATGGCCCTGCAGGATCGGCTCGGTCTCGAACACATCGACCGCTGCCATGCCGGGGCGGCCGCGGTTCAGCGCCGAGACCAGCGCGCCTTCCTCGATCAATTCGGCGCGCGAGGTGTTGACGATCAGCCCGTTCGGCTTTCATCAGCGACAGGTGTTCGAGCTTGATCATGCCGCGCGTCTTGTCCGACAGGCGCAGGTGCAGCGACAACACGTCGCAGGCTTCGAAGAAGGCTTCGCAGCTGGGCGCCGCAATGTGGCCGTCTGCCGTGGCGCGAGCGCGCGACTCCTCGCTGCCCCAGACGGTGACGTGCATGCCGAAAGCCTTGCCGTAGCCGGCGACGATCTGGCCGATTCGGCCGTAACCCCAGATGCCCAGCGTCTTGCCCCTGAGCACCATGCCGATACCGAAATTGGGCGGCATCGACGCCGACTTGAGCCCCGATTGCTGCCAGGCGCCGTGTTTGAGGTTGCCGATATATTGCGGCAATCGGCGCATCGCCGCCATGATCAGGGCCCAGGTGAGTTCGGCGGTGGCAAGCGGCGAACTGGCGCCTTCGGCAACCGCGATGCCCAGCCGCGTGGCGGCCTCGACATCGATGTGCGAGCCGACCTTGCCGGTCTGCGAAATCAATCGCAAGCGCGGCAGCTTCTCGAGCAGCGCGCGCGGAAACTGGGTTCGCTCGCGAATCAGCACCAGCACTTCGGCATCGCGCAGCCTGACCGCCAGTTGACCGATTGCCCTTGACGGTATTGGTGAAGACCTTGGCGTCGAACGGATCGAGTTTGCTGGCGCAATGCAGTTTTCTGACGGCGTCCTGGTAATCGTCGAGGATGATGATGTTCACAACACGGCTGCCGGGGCGGGAGGTAGGAAAGGAAGGCAGCGTCAATTGTGCACCCAGGCATGGCGCCGGAAGGCCGGCGCAGCGAGGATTTGCATGCAGTCACACGGTGTGTCCGGCGGCAGCAAGCCGCCACGCAGTCGGCGGGCAGAGTCCTAGACGCGGGGTTGCCGAGCTGTGTTGCCTGCCGGGCGACAGACCGCGGGGCGGCGTAGGGTGCCCTGTTCGCGAATCGGAAAATGCTGGTTCAAGGTGGCCAGACGGTCGCGGGCAATGGTTTCGCAGTGTCCGATCGATACCGCGGTGAACAGCGCATTGCGAAGATGCCATAGCTCGCGCAGGGTATGCGCCGCGCGGGCTCGGTTTGCCAGATCGGTCGCCACCGGTGTATCGACGTCGGCCAAGGCCTGCACGAATGCGCGTCGAGCGCCTTGCAGCAGCGAATCGGCGGTGGCGCGGGCGGACGTCGACATCCGCGGCGTATGGGTTGGCTGATCGGTTGAATACCAACCGGTCTGGAACCATTGCCGGATCGTTGTCAGCGGAGGCAGAAGCGACCGCACGCCGCTGCGAGTCGGTTCGAAATCGTCATCGAGCAAGGCGGGTGGGCAAACCTCGAAGCGTGACCGACCGCTGCTGGCGTAGCCTGATGTGGCCGGCTCGCTCGGTATGGTCGGCGCAAAAGCGGCGCGGCGAATGCCGGCTTGTCTGCCCGATGAACTTTTGTCCCACCACCAACCCATGGTCTTGCACCCCAGAAGCGACTGACGATCTCCTGGGAAGGATTGTTGTGACGAGATCGGCTGGGCGATGGGCGGAGAAGAGCGCCTTCGGGACGGCTGTTCGCAGGTACAGCAGCTCGTTGATCCGCTGCGGCGGACGGCGGAATGCTGACGGCAGGCGCGATCTGCTGGCGCAAACGCCTGCAAAAAACAGGCTCAGACCTGGCCGAACTTGAGCTTGCGTTCGGCGGTGTAACGCCACCACGGGCTGGCCGGTGCGCCAGCCATGAAGTCGGTGATCGCCAGAAAGGTATCGAGCACGCACGGGTCCTGCCGCGATCCGGTCGCCTGGCACAGGCGTTGATAAAGCGCAAAGCCGTCGGCGCCCCGCAGTTGCTGCGGGCTGGCGATGCCGATCGAGCGCAAGTCGGCAGCCAGTGACGGGCCGATATTGGGCAGCTGCTCGAGCTGCTCGCATTCGTTGGCATGGCGGGCCTTGGCGGCGCTGCGGTTCAGGGTTTTCGGCATGCCGGCGACCGTCAAAGCGACGAACCGTTGCGGATCAAGCCGACGGCCAGGCCTTCGAGCGCAAACTGCGGATCACCTTCGGCCACATGGATGGTTTCGAATTCGGGGTTCTCGGCCAGCAGCTCGATGCCTTGACGATTGCGACGGTACCGCTTGACGGTCACGTCGTCGCCGAGCCGGGCGACGACGATCTGGCCGTTGCGTGCCTCGCTCGCCTGCTTGACGGCGAGCAGGTCGCCATCGAGTATGCCGGCGTCGCGCATGCTCATGCCGCGAACTTTCAGCAGGTAATCGGGCTGCTGGCTGAACAGACCGGGCTCGACCTGGTAGGTTCGATCGACATGCTCTTGAGCGAGGATCGGGCTGCCAGCCGCGACGCGGCCGATCAGCGGCAACATCAATTGCGTGATCTCGGGCAGTGGCAGGCTGGCTTGCCGTTGGCGCCGCTGATGCACCGCGCGCAGTGTGTCAGACTGCAGCCGAATGCCGCGCGACGTGCCGCCGACCAGTTCGATCACACCCTTGCGCGCCAGCGCCTGCAGGTGCTCTTCGGCGGCATTGGCAGATCGAAAGCCCAGCGCATTGGCAATCTCGGCCCGGGTTGGCGGAGCGCCGGTGCGCTCGATGGTGCTGCGCACCAGTTCGTAGATTTCCTGCTGTCGGTCGGTGAGTTTCGGTGCGGCAAGCATGAGGCTCCTCGTGGCGAGACAGGCTGTATTTTTATCCAGTATTCAAAAAAATGCAAAAATTCGCAGACAGGCTGGTCGTTCTGGGTACCGGTGGCACGATTGCCGGCACTTCGGCCGATCCCGGCGACCACACGGGCTATCGCGCGGGCAGCCTGACGATCGCACAGTTGCTGCAGAAGCTGCCGGGAATCGACACCACGGCGATCGACAGCGAACAAGTGGCACAGATCGACAGCAAGGACATGGACCATGCGACTTGGCAGCGGCTGGCGCAGCGCATCGTGCACCACTCGGCGCGCAGCGAAGTCGGCGCGATCGTCGTTACCCACGGCACGGACACGCTGGAAGAAACCGCCTACTTCCTGCACCGGGTGTTGCCCGCCAACAAGCCGGTGGTGCTGACCGCGGCGATGCGCCCGGCCACCGCGTTGCATCCGGACGGCCCGCAGAACCTGCTCGATGCGGCGATGGTTGCCCGCTCGCCGGGCGCCCGCGGCGTGGTGGCGGTGATCGCCGGCAAGCTGATCGGCGGCGCCGATCTGCGCAAGCTGCATCCCTACCGGCTGGATGCCTTCGGCAGCGGCGATGCGGGGCTGCTGGGCGTGGTCGAGGAAGGGCGGTTGCGCCTGTTCCGCGCCTGGCCTGCGGGCTGCGATGGCGGCGGCGCCGACGCATCCGGCGCTGGGGCTCGATCCGGCTCAATGGCCTTGGGTCGAGATCGTGACCAGCCATGCCGGAGCCGATCCGCGAGTCATCGATCTGCTGGTCGACCGACAGGTGCAGGGTCTGGTGGTTGCCGCGACCGGCAACGGCACCGTGCACCAGGCCTGGCAGGCGCCGCTTGAACGGGCCGTTCAGTCTGGCGTGGTGGTTGTGCGCAGCACCCGGTGTGCCTCAGGCGCCTTGGTCGGTGCCGATGCCGACGGCCTGCCGAGGGCGGATGATGCTGCGCCGATTGCTGCGATGGCGGGCACTGGCAGCCTGACGCCGGTGCAGGCGCGCATCGAGTTGATGCTGTCGTTGCTGACGCCGCCTCATGCACAAGGCGGCGCAGGGATCTGATCGCCGCCAGCCTCAAACCACGTTCAAGGTCACGTCGATATTGCCGCGCGTCGCATTCGAATACGGGCACACGCCGTGGGCTGCGGCGACGAGCTCTTCGGCCTGTTTGCGCTCCATTCCCGGAATCGAGATGTCCATGTCGACCTGGATGCCGAAACCGGCCGGAATCGGGCCGATGCCGACCTGGGCGGTGATCGAGGTGTCGGCCGGCAGGCTCATCTTCTTGCCCATCGCCACATGTTTCATCGCACCGAGGAAGCAGGCCGAATAGCCGGCGGCGAACAGTTGTTCGGGATTGGTCCCTTGGGCGCCGTCGCCGCCGAGTTCCTTCGGTGTGGTCAGCGTCACCTCGAGTGCGCCGTCCGATGATTTGCTGCTGCCGGCGCGGCCACCGGTCGAGGTGGCTTGGGCGGTGTAAAGGATTTTCTCGACTGCCATGAATTCTCCAGTTTCAAGTTGCGAAGACGCAAAACGCCTGACGGCTTTGCCGTTGCGGTTATACGCCTGACTGACCGCACGCGCTCACGCCGGCTCGCTGCTCAAGGCGTCGATCCCGGTGCTCAGCTCAAGCCAGCGGCTCTCCAGCGTCTCGATCTCGTCGTTGACGAGTTTCAGCCGTTTGCCGGCGTCGGCCATCTGCCCGGGCGTCTGCTCGGCAGCGGCGAACGCCGCCTCGATCTTGTCGCGCTCGCTGTGCAACACGCCAAGCCGGTTGTCGATCCGGTTGAACTCCTTGCGCAGCGGCTTGAGCTGTTCGATCCGCTGCGCCCGCGCATCGGCTGCGCTCTTGCGATCGTCCTTGCGCGCCGAACTGCCGGCAGACACCGTGGTCGAAGCGGCTGCCTTCGTCGACCCGTGGTGGGTGGGTCTTGGCGCCCCCTTTGCAGCCTCCTTCGCCTGGCGGGCCATTTCGCGCGAGTTGTCGAGCAGCCATTGCTGGTAGTCGTCGAGGTCGCCGTCGAAGGGCTTGATCGTGCCTTCGCTGACCAGCCAGAACTCGTCGCACACCTCGCGCAGCAGTGCGCGGTCGTGGCTGACCAGCATGACCGTGCCTTCGAATTCGTTCAGCGCCATGCTGAGCGCCTCGCGGGTGGTCAGGTCGAGGTGGTTGGTCGGCTCGTCGAGCAGCAGCAGGTTGGGCCGTTGCCAGACCAGCATCGCCAGCACCAATCGGGCTTTTTCGCCGCCCGACAACGAACCGACCGCCTGGTTGACCATCTCGCCGACAAAGCGGAACGAGCCGAGAAAATCGCGCAACTCCTGCTCGCGCCCGGCCGGCCCGACATCGCGTGCCAGCCGCACCATGTGCATCAGCGGCCCGTCGTCGAGTTGCAGCACGTCGAGTTCCTGCTGCGCAAAATAGCCGATCGACAGGCCCTTGCCCTCGGTGACCTCGCCGGCGACCAGCGGGATCTCGTGCGCGATCGTCTTGACGACGGTCGACTTGCCCTGGCCGTTGGCGCCGAGGATGCCGATGCGCTGGCCAGCCAGCACCGAGCGGTTGATGTCGCGCACGACGACCACCGTCTTGCCGGCTGCGGCCCCCTCGGGGGGCGTGTTGCCGTACCCGGCGACCGGGGGCACCGTATAGCCGCACGACATCATCGAGAACGCCAGCATCGGATTCGGCAGGCTCAACGGTTCGCGGAATTCGAACTGGAAATCGGCGCTGGTCAGCACCGGCCCGAGTTTTTCCATCCGCGCCAGCGCCTTGACCCGGCTCTGCGCCTGCTTGGCCTTGCTGGCCTTGGCCTTGAAGCGGTCGATGAACTTCTGCAGGTGCGCCATCCGCTCGCGCTGCTTCTCGAAACTGGCCTGTGCCTGCAGCAGCCGCTCGGCACGCATTTCCTCGAAGGCGGTGTAGTTGCCGGTGTAGCGGGTCAGCTTGGTTTCGTCCAGGTGCAAGGTGACCTGCGTGATCGCGTCGAGAAATTCGCGGTCGTGGCTGATCACGATCATCGTGCCTTCGTAGCGCTTCAGCCAGGCTTCGAGCCAGACCAGTGCGTCGAGGTCGAGGTGGTTGGTCGGCTCGTCGAGCAGCATCAGGTCGGCCGGGCACATCAGGGCGCGCGCCAGTTGCAGCCGCATTCGCCAGCCGCCCGAAAAGCTGTTGACCGGCTGGTCGAGCTGGTCGATGCGAAAACCCAGGCCCATCAGCAAGGCCTGCGCACGCGGCCGGGCCTCGAAGCCGCCGGCTTCGCTGATGTCGTGGTGCGCATCGGCCATCGCATGGCCGTCGTCGGCTGCCTCGGCATCGATCAGCGCCTGCTGGGCGCGCATCAGCCTGACATCGCCTTCGAGCACGAAATCGGTCGCCGGCTGGTCGGTCTCGGGCATCGATTGCGCCACCTCGCCGATCAGCCAGCGCGGCGGCATCGAGACATCGCCGCCGTCGCTTTGCAGCTTGCCGGTCAGCAGCGCGAACAGGCTCGACTTGCCGGCGCCGTTGCGGCCGACCAGGCCGATCTTTTCGCCCGGCTGCAGCGTCACGCTGGTCGAATCGAGAACCACCTTGGTGCCGCGGCGCAAGCGTCACGTCGTTGATCGTGATCATCGGCCGCGTCTCCTGCGCCTTGGTCCAGCGCAGCAGCGCGTCGCGCGTCGCCAGCAGCACCTGGTCGTCGCCGGCGCTGGTTTCCAGCCACGCCACTTCGAGGCGACGAAAGGCCGCCTCGAAATGGCGTCGCTCGTTGCCGATCTCGAGCACCAGCACGCCGGCGTCGTTGAGGCGTGCCGCTGCGCCGTCGATGATCCGGCGCACCAGGTCCATGCCGTCGTCGCCGCCGGCCAGCGCCAGCGCCGGTTCATGCCGGTATTCGGCCGGCAGTGCGGCCATGCTGCGGCTGTTGACGTAGGGCGGGTTGCACAGGATCAGGTCGTAGCGGTCGCCGACCTGCTCGAACAGGTCGGACTTCAGCAACGCGGATCCGCTTGGCCGAGCCGGTGCTTGTCGACATTGATGCGCGCGATCGTCGAGCGCGCCGTCGTCGATATCGGCGGCATCGACCTGGACATCCGGATACGCCATCGCGGCAATCACCGCCAGGCTGCCGTTGCCGGTGCACAGGTCGAGCACGCGCTCGGTGCTGTCCGACAACCAGGCGTCGAGCGTGCCGCTGGCCTTCGCCATCGGCCAGCAGCTCGGCGATGAACGAGCGCGGCACGATGCTGCGCTCGTCGATATAGAACGGCACGTTCTGCAGCCAGGCCTCGCGGGTCAGATAGGCGGCTGGCATGCGGCTCTCGATGCGCTGGTCGACCAGCTCGATCGCCTTGGCCTGCCGGCATCGTCAGCCACCGGTTTGCTGGCCTGGCCTTCGAGCGCGTCGAGTTCGCATCCCGAGCGACCACAGCACCAGCCAGGCCGCCTCGTCGAAGGCATTGGTGGTGCCGTGCCCAAATGAAACGCCCGCCTGTTTGAGGCGGGCGGCTTGGTGCGGTGATCAGGTCTATCAGGGTCATGGGGGAGCTGGTGGGACGATCGCGCAACAAGGCGCTCCCACATCGTTCAATGCAAAAAAGGGATCAGCGGACAAAATTCTCGAGCGTCTTGCGGTAGATATTCTTCAAGGTGTCGATATCGGCCACCCGCACATGTTCGTCGATCTGGTGGATGCTGGCGTTGATCGGGCCGAATTCGACCACCTGCGGGCAGATGCTTGGCGATGAAACGGCCGTCGGATGTGCCGCCGGTCGTCGACAGGCTGGTTGTCGACGCCGGTTTCGTCGGCAATCGCCCGGCGCAGCGCGTCGGTCAGGTTGCCGACCGGCGTCAGAAACGGCTCGCCGCCCAGCGTCCAGTCGATGCTCGTCGCCAGCCCATGGCGGTCCAGCACCGCCTGCAGGCCGGTTTTCAGGCCGTCCGGTGTCGATGCGGTGCTGAAGCGGAAATTGAAATCGACCACCAGCTCGCCCGGGATCACGTTGCCCGCGCCGGTGCCGGCGTGGATATTCGAGATCTGCCACGAGGTGGGCGGGAAATACTCGTTGCCTTCGTCCCAGGTCGACGCTGCCAGTTCGGCCAGTGCCGGCGCTGCCAGGTGAACCGGGTTGCGCGCCAGATGCGGGTAGGCGATATGGCCTTGCACGCCCTTGCACGCGCAGCTTGCCCGACAGCGAGCCGCGGCGACCGTTCTTGATCATGTCGCCGATGCGCTCGACCGAAGTCGGTTCGCCGACGATGCAGGCATCGATTCGCTGCCCCGCCTGGCGCAGCCACTCACAGACCCGCACCGTGCCGTCGACCGCCGGGCCCTTCCTCGTCGCTGGTGATCAGGAAAGCGATCGAGCCGGCATGAGCCGGCTGGCTGGCGACGAACTCTTCGGTGGCGACGACCATCGCGGCCAGCGAGGTTTTCATGTCGGCCGCGCCGCGCCCGTACAGCAGGCCGTCGCGGTGGGTCGGCACGAAGGGGTCGCTGTGCCAGGCCTCGAACGGCCCGGTGGGTACCACATCGGTGTGGCCGGCAAAGGCGAGCACCGGTGCACCGTCGTCGTTGCCGCGACGAATCGCCCACAGGTTGCTGACCGCCTGCTCGCCGTCGCCGAAGACCAGCGAATGGCAGTCGAAGCCGATCGCTTGCAGGGATTGGGCGATCATGGCCTGGCAGCCACCGTCGCGCGGCGTCACCGAGGCGGCGGCGATCAGTCGTTCGGTCAGTTGCAGGGTACGCGACATCGATTCGACAAGCGCCGTCAGTAGACGCCGACGACCTTCTTCGGTTCCTCGGGACGCACGTCGAGGGTGATTTCGGTGAAGCTCGGCTGGTCGTCGGGCTCTTCCTTCTTCTGCGTCTGCAGACGCGAAATCGGCGTCATGTCGTTCTGCAGCCGCCACATCAGGTTGGTCGGCGAATCGGCGTAGGCCAGGCCTTCGTCGCGGGTGATCAGGCCGGCGGTGATCATCCGCGCCAGATCCTGCTCGAAGGTCTGCGAGCCTTCGGCCATCGATTTCTCCATCGCCTCGCGAACGCCGGTGAAGTCGGATTGCTCGATCAGGTCGCTGACCAGCTTGGTATTGAGCATCACCTCGACCGCCGGCATGCGGCCGCCGCGATACCGCGCGAACCAGCCGCTGCGAAACCACCGCACGCAGGCCGGCAGCCAGGTCCGACAGCAGCGCCGGACGCGACTTCGGGCGAATAGAACGACAGGATCCGGCCGAGCGCGTGGTAGCTGTTGTTGGCGTGCATCGTCGAGACCACCAGATGACCCGACAAGGCATACGAGATCGCCGACGTCATCGTCTCGCGGTCGCGGATCTCGCCGATCAGGATGCAGTCGGGCGCCTGGCGCAGCGCATTCTTCAGGCCGATCTGCAGCGACGCGGTATCGCGGCCGACTTCGCGCTGGTTGACCACCGACTTCTTGTTCGAGAACAGGAATTCGATCGGATCCTCGATCGTCAGGATGTGGCCGGCCAGCTGCGTGTTGCGCTGCTCGAGCATCGCCGCGAGCGTCGTGCTCTTGCCGGTTCCGGTGGCGCCGACCATCAGGATCAGGCCGCGCTTTTCGAGAATCAGGTTGTTCAGGATCGACGGCACGCCCAGGCTCTCCAGCGTCGGGATGATGGTGCGGAATGCAGCGGATCACCGCGGCGACCGTGCCGCGCTGCTTGAAGGCGCTGAAGCGGAAGCTGCCGACGCCGGTCAGGCCGACGCCGACATTGAGCTCGCCGGTATCGTCGAGTTCTTCGAGCTGGCGCGGCGTCAGCAATTCGGCCAGCAGCTGGCGCGGCTGCGACGGCGTCAGCGGCTGGTCGCTCAGCTGCAGGATCTGGCCGTTGATCTTGATCAGGATCGGCGTGGCCGCCGACAGGTGCACGTCCGACGCCCCCTTCTCCGCCATCAGCCGCAGCACCCGCTCGAGATTTCCACCGCTCATCGTGATTCCTTTCAGGCCTTCCACTGCGCGGCAGCGACGCTGGCGATCCTAGACGCGCAGCAGTTCGTTGATGCTGTCTTGCGCGGGTCTCGGCGGTGACCTGCTTGACGATCACTGCGCAATAGAGGCTGTATTTGCCGTCGGCCGACGGCAGGTTGCCGCTGACGACGACCGAACCGGCCGGGATCCGGCCGTAGCTGACCTCGCCGGTGGCGCGGTTGTAGATCTTGGTGCTCTGGCCGATGTACACGCCCATGCTGATCACCGAGTTTTCCTCGACGATCACGCCCTCGACGATCTCCGAGCGCGCGCCGATGAAGCAGTTGTCCTCGATGATGGTCGGGTTGGCCTGCAGCGGCTCGAGCACGCCGCCGATGCCGACGCCGCCCGACAGGTGCACGTTCTTGCCGATCTGCGCGCACGAGCCGACGGTGGCCCAGGCATCGACCATCGTGCCTTCGTCGACATAGGCGCCGATATTGACGAACGACGGCATCAGCACGACGTTCTTGCCCAGGTAGGAGCCGCGCCGCGCCACCGCCGGCGGCACGATGCGCACGCCCGATGCGCGCACCTCGGCTTCATCGATGTGGCTGAATTTGGTCTTGACCTTGTCGAAGAAGGTCAGCTCGCCGGCATGCATCAGCTGGTTGTCGTTGAGCCGGAACGACAGCAGCACCGCCTTCTTGACCCATTGGTTGACCTTCCATTGGCCGACGCTCTCGCGTTCGGCCACCCGGACGCGGCCGGCATTCAGGTCGGCGATCGTCTGTTCGACGGCTTCGCGGACGTCCGGGCTGTTGGCGGGTGTCAGCGCGTCGCGGTTGTCCCACGCGAGGTCGATGATGGATTGGGGTTCTGATTGGCTCATGGCGGAACGGGGCAGGGTTGCGGCCGGCTGCTGACGCTTTCGGCGGGCGCAGACGATCAGGATTGGATTACGGCAGGAGCAGGGCGGATCGGTCGAAAAGAAGGGCAACAGGGTGTCATTAGCGCGGCAGCCGGTTTGACAGTCCGCGCACGAAGGCGGCGATACGCTCGGCTGCCTCCAGGCATTCGGCAACCGGCGCCACCAAGGCAAGGCGGATCCGGCCCCGCCCCGGGTTGTTGCCTGCCACCTCGCGCGCCAGCAGACTGCCGGGCAAGACCGCCACATTGTATTGAGCGAGCAGTTCGAGCGCGAAGGCGACGTCGTCGCCGCCGAAGCAATGCTGCAGGCAGCGCCGGCCACAGATAAAAGCCGGCGTCGGGCAAGCGCCAGCTCCATCACCTCGGCGAGCAACCGGCGTGACCTGGGCGAACTTGTCGCGGTATTGCTGACGATTGGCCACCACGTGGGCTTCGTCGTTCCAGGCCGCGATGCTGGCCCGCTGCACCACCAGGCCCATCGCGCTGCCGTGGTAGGTGCGGTAGAGCAGAAACTGCCGGATGAGCGCCGCATCGCCGGCGACAAAACCGGAGCGCATGCCGGGCACGTTCGAGCGTTTGGACAGGCTGGTGAAGGCAATCAGCCGACGAAAATCATCGCGACCGAGCGCCTTGGCAGCCTGCAGCGAGCCGAGTGGCGGCTCGTCGCGGAAATAGATCTCCGAATAACACTCGTCGGAGGCGATCACGAAGCCGTGCCGGTCGGACAATTCGAACAAGGCCTGCCATTCGGCCAGCGGCATCACCGCGCCGGTCGGGTTGCCCGGCGAGCAGACATACAGCAGCTGGGTCTTGCGCCAGGTCGCGTCGGCGATCGTCGACCAGTCGGCGGCAAAATTGCGCTGCGGATCGCTGGGCGCAAACACGGTTTGCGCGCCGGCCAGCAGCGCCGCGCCTTCGTAGATCTGATAGAAGGGATTCGGGCAGACCACGGTGGCGCCGTCGCGGGTCGGATCGATCACCGTCTGCGCCAGCGCAAACAGCGCCTCGCGCGAGCCGTTGACCGGCAGCACCTGGGTGGCGGGATCGAGCGCACGTCGTAGCGCCGCTGCACCCAGTCGGCCATCGCCTGCCGCAGCGCCGGCTCGCCGGCGGTGGCCGGATACGACGACAGCCCGCCCAGGTTGCCGACGATCGCCTGCTCGACCAGCGTCGGGCGTCGGATGTTTCGGCTCGCCGATGCCCAGGCTGATCGGTCGGCAGGCCGGATTCGGCGTGATATCGCGGGTCAGCTCGCGCAGTCGCTCGAACGGATAGGGGTGCAGCTTGGCGAGCAGCGGATTCATGGCTCGATTATCGGGCTTCAGGCCGACGGCCGGCAGGCCGGCAGGCTGGCCAGGTCGACCGGCGGCGCCGGCTGCCAGCCCGGTTGGCGGTATTCGGCGACCACATTGGTGTAGATGCCGCCGCGCACATACCACTTGGCGATGATGCGCACGTAGCGCGGCGCGGTCGCCGCAACGATGTCGTCGACGATGGTGTTGGTGACCTTTTCGTGGAACGCGCCTTCGTTGCGGAAGCTCCACATGTACATCTTCAGGCTCTTCAGTTCGACGCACTGCTGGTCGGCAATCATGTCGATCGTGAAATGCGCGAAGTCGGGCTGGCCGGTCAGCGGGCAGTGGCAGGTGAATTCGGGGATCTGGAACTGGATCAGGTAGTCGCGCTCGGGGCCGGGTTGGCAAATACGTCGAGCTGCTTGCTCGGCACCGACGGCGGCGTTGGCGGGCTTGTCGCGCTGTCCGGTCTTGACGGGTCCGCGCTGTCGGCGGACGATTTCTTCTTGGCCATGGTTTGAATAGAGCGTTGATCGATGCCGTCACTGGAACGGAATCGGGCGACGTTGCAGGCCGGCCCGGAGATGGCGCGATGTTATCATCCGGCCGCTTCCGCGACGCCGTTCAGCGGCGGCAAATCCCAATCAAATCAACGACTTAGCATCACGTCTCAAGGCTCTCGCCGAGACCTGCACGCCACGGTCACCGGCCCATTCATGCGTCTGAATTCCATCAAGCTGTCCGGCTTCAAGTCGTTTGCCGAACCGACGCATTTCCAGTTGCCGGGCCAGCTGGTCGGCGTCGTCGGCCCCAACGGCTGCGGCAAGTCCAACATCATGGACGCGGTGCGCTGGGTGCTCGGCGAATCGAAGGCCAGCGAGCTGCGCGGCGAGTCGATGCAGGACGTGATCTTCAACGGCTCGGGCAACCGCAAGCCGGCCAGCCGGGCCAGCGTCGAGCTGGTCTTCAGCAACGAGGATGCGCGTGCCGGCGGCCAGTGGAACCAGTTTGCCGAGATCGCCGTCAAGCGCGTGCTGACGCGCGACGGCACCAGCAGCTACTACATCAACAACCAGCCGGTGCGCCGGCGCGACGTGCAGGATGTCTTTCTCGGCACCGGCCTCGGCCCGCGCGCCTACGCGATCATCGGCCAGGGCACGATCAGCCGGATCATCGAAAGCCAGCCCGAGGAACTGCGGCTGTTCCTGGAAGAAGCGGCCGGCGTCTCCAAATACAAGGAGCGCCGTCGCGAAACCGAAAGCCGGCTGAAGGACACGCGCGAGAACCTGACCCGGGTCGACGACATCCTGCGCGAGCTGAACAGCAACCTCGACAAGCTCGAGCAGCAGGCCGAGGTCGCCAGCCGCTACCGCGATCTGCAGAATGCCGGCAGCCTGAAGCTGCACCAGCTGTGGTTTCTGAAGCACCGCGACGCGGCGGCCGAGCAGCAGCGCGTCGCGCAGGCGGTGCTCGATGCCACCACCGCGCTCGAAGCGCGGATGGCCGAATTGCGCCACGGCGAGGCCGAGCTCGAGACGATCCGCCAGGCGCATTACGCCGCCAGCGATGCGCTTGCACGCCGCGCAGGGCAGCCTGGCCGAGGCCGCGCTCGAGGTCAGCCGGCTCGAAGAGCGCATCCGCTATGTGGTCGAAGGCCGCGCAGCGCGCCGAGCAGCGGCTGGCCGAACTGAACGAGCGCAGCGCGCAGTGGGCCGAGCGCCAGGCCGCAGGCCGAGGCCGAGCTCGAGCAGGTCGCCGAGCAGATCGCCGCGGCCGACGAACAAGCGAGGTGCTGGCGGCGCAGGCCGAGGAGCAGGCCGAGCGGCTGCCCGAGTTCGACGAGGCCTTGCGCGCCGCGCAGGCGCGCGCCAACGAGCAGCGCAGCCAGGTCAGCGCGGTGCAGCAGCAGATCCAGGTGCTGGCCGCCGAAAGCCGCAACGTCGACGACCAGGCGCCGCCAGCTGCGCCAGCGCCATGAGCGGCTCGAGCGCCGAGCAGCAGCAACTCGCCGCGCCCGATCTCGAGCGGCTCGAGCGAGCTGCGACGGCAATCGGCGCAGGCCGACGAAGCCGCCGAACTGGCCGAGGCGCGGCTGCACGAGCTCGGCGAGCAGGTGCCGCAGCTCGACGAGGCACGCCGCGCGCCCAGCAGCAGTCGGCCAACGCCGAAAGCGCGCAGCCAGGCCGAACTCGGCGCCCGCCTGCAGGCGCTGCGCGCGCTGCAGGAGAAGGTGCAGACCGAAGGCAAGCTCAAGCCGTGGCTGGCGCGCCATGGCCTGGACGGCCTGGCCGGCCTGTGGACCCGCCTGCACATCGAGACCGGTTGGGAGGCGGCGCTCGAATCGGCGCTGCGCGAGCGCCTGTCGGCGCTCGAAGTCGGGCCGGCTCGAGACGGTGCGCGCCTTTGCCGCCGATGCGCCGCCGGCCCGGCTGGCGTTCTATTCGCCGTCGGCTGCCGGCGCTGCCGGCGGCGGCACCTGCACGCCGATCGGCCTGCCGCGGCTGAGCGATCTGCTGCGGCCGGGCGGATCGGCGGATTCGGCCGGGCTGGCGGCGCTGCTGGCCGACTGGCTGGAAGGCATCTACACCGCGGCAAGTCTCGACGACGCACTGGCCGCACGGCCCAGCCTGCGCCACGGCGAGGCTGATCATGACCCGCGAAGGCCATTCGGTATCGGCCTTCGCGGTGACCTTCTACGCACCCGACAGCGAACAGGCCGGCCTGCTGGCGCGCGCGCAGGAGATCGAAAACCTCGAGCGCCAGCTGCGTGCCCAGGCGCTGATGGCCGACGAGTCGCGCAGCGCGCTGGTGCGCGCCGAAGCCGCCTACACCGAAGCGGCGCAGCGGCTGGTCCAGTCGCGCCGCGAGGCCAGCGAGTGCACGCTCACGCGCGCACCAGCTGCAGGTCGATCTGCTGCGGCTGTCGCAGCAGGCCGAGCAGACCCGTTCGCGACGCGCCCAGCTGGCCGACGAGCTGGCCGAGATCGACGCCCAGCTCGAAGACGCTGAACGAACGGCGAGCCATCGGCGAAGCGCGCTTCGAAGAACTCGACCAGCAGCTGGCGACGGCGCAGGAGCGCCATGCCGAGCTCGAAGATGCGCAGATCGCCGCCGAGCGGCGGCAAGCCGAAGCGCGCGAACAGCTGCGCGGCGTCGAGCGGCAGGCGCAGGAGGCGCAGTTCAGTGCGCGCGCGCTTGGCGGCGCGGCGGGCCGAACTGCAGCGCAGCATCGATACCGCGGCGCAGCAGCGCGCGATCGACCAGCAGAGCGTCGAATCGCTGCACGCCGAGCTCGAACGGCTCGCCGATGCGTCGGCCGATGCCGGCCTGCAGGCTGCGCTGGCGTTGAAGCTGGAGCGCGAAGCGGCGCTTGCCGCACAGCGCAGCGACTACGACGACCTGTCGCTGCGCCTGCGCCGTGCCGACGAGCAGCGGCATGGTCGCACGAGCAAAGCCTGCAGCCGCTGCGCGACGCGATCACCCGCCTGCAACTCGAAGAGCAGGCGGCGCAGCTCGGCGGCGCGCAGTATCTGGAGCAGCTGGCCGCCGCCGAAGTCGACCTCGCACGCGCTGGCGCAGGGTATCGCCAGCCGGCGGCGTCAGCTGAGCCGGGCTGCAGGGCGAGATCGACCGCATCAATCGCGAGATCGCTGCGCTCGGCGCGGTCAACCTGGCGGCGCTCGACGAACTGACCGCATCGCGCGAGCGCAAGGGCTTCCTCGACGCGCAGAACGCCGACCTGAACGAGGCGATCGCGACGCTGGAAGGTGCGATCCACAAGATCGACCTGGAGACGCGCGAGCTGCTCGGCGCCACCTTCAACCAGGTCAACGAACATTTCGGCCGCATGTTCCCGAGCCTGTTCGGCGGCGGCAATGCGCGGCTGGTGATGACGGGCGACGAGATCCTCGATGCCGGCGTGCAGGTGATGGCGCAGCCGCCGGGCAAGAAGAACAGCACCATCCACCTGCTGTCGGGCGGCGAAAAGGCGCTTGACCGCGATCGCGCTGGTGTTTGCGATCTTCCAGCTCAATCCGGCGCCGTTCTGCCTGCTCGACGAGGTCGATGCGCCGCTCGACGATGCCAATACCGAGCGCTATGCCAAGCTGGTGCAGCAGATGGCGCAGGGCACGCAGTTCCTGTTCATCAGCCACAACAAGATCGCGATGGAAATGGCCGAACAACTGATCGGAGTGACGATGCAGGAACAAGGTGTGTCGCGGATCGTCGCGGTCGACATGGAAACCGCCCACAGCCTGGCCGAGGCGGCCTGATCCGATGGATGACCTGACCCTCGCGCTTGCAGCCGCCGGCGGCATTGCCGTGCTCGGCGTGGTCGCCTACAACAGTTGGCAGATCCGCAAGGCCGGGCCGAAGCGGGCCGACCAGCCGCGCAGCCGACGCAGGAGCAGCGGCGAGCCCGAGATCGGCGACGCTGGCCGGCCCCGCCGACCGGTGCGCTCGACCCAGGCGCGATCATTCGCGCAGGCCGGCGCAGCGTCGATCGGCTGACCGGCGACGCAGCCGGGCGACGATTTCGACGGTCTGTCGCATGCCGGCGGGTGCGCCTGCCACGGCGAGCGCCGGCCCGGCTCGATGCGCTTGATCGACGTGCTGGTCACCCTGCAGCTCGATGCGCCGGTTAGCGGCGAGCGCGTGCTCGCCCACCTGCCGCCGAGCCGCCGCGCCGGCACCAAGCCGTTCTCGATCGAAGGGCTTGAGCTCGAGAGCGGCGACTGGGAAGCTGCCCGCGCCCGGCGCTCGCTACAGCGAATTGCAGGCCGGCGTGCAGATGGCCAACCGCAGCGGCGCGCTCAACGAAATCGAATACTCCGAGTTCATCCAGAAGATCCAGACCTTCGCCGATGCAATCGGCGCCGAGGTCGATTTTCCCGACATGCTCGAAGTCGTGGCGCGCGCGCGTGAACTCGATGCCTTTGCCGGCGAGCACGATGCGCAGCTGGCGGTGCAAGCTGCGTGCCCGCGGCGCGGCCTGGAGCCTCGGCTATATCCAGCAGCAGGCGGCGCTGCAGGGCCTGGTGCCGGGTCCGCTGCCGGGCCAGCTGGTGCTGCCCGGCAGCGGATGCCGGCGCGCCGCCGATGCTGGTGCTGACCTACGACTCGCAAGTCGCGCTGCTCGACGACCCCAACCAGGCCTCGCTGCGCGAGCTGACGCTCAGCTTCGACGTGCCGCAGACCGACGCCGCTGCCGAGCCGTTCGCCGCCTGGTATTCGCGCGCCAGTGCACTGGCGCACGGCGATGGACGCGCGCGATCGTCGACGATCGCGGCCAGCCGCTCGGGCCGCCGGCCTTTGCGTCGATCGATACCGAGCTGAAGCGCCTGTACGCAGGCCCTGGCCGAGCGCGACCTGGCGGCCGGCTCGCCGGCGGCGCGGCGCGCTCTTCAGCTGAGCCCGGGCCGTGGCCGGCATGAGCAAGGCGCCGCCGAAGCCAGCAGCCGGTCCTGCCGGCGACGTGCAGCGCAGCGCGCAGCGAGCCTGCGCGAGCAGTTGCATGCGGCACGCCGACAGTTATTACGTGCTCGATGCGCCGACGATTCCCGACGCCGAATACGACCGCCTGTTCGATGAATTGCGGGCGCTCGAGAGCGCCTGCCCGAGCTGCGACGCGACGATTCGCCGACCCAGCGCGTGATCGGCGCGGTGCTCGACGGGCTGCAGCCGGTGCGCCATGCGCTGCCGATGCTGTCGATCGAGACCGAACGCGATACCTCGGCGGCCGCGGCGCTGCGCTTCGACGCGCGCGTGCGCAAGGCGCTCGGCGCTGGCCGACGACGAGCCGCCGGTGGCGCTACTCGGCCGAGCTGAAATTCGACGGTCTGGCGATCAACCTGCGCTACGAAGCGCGGCGGGCTGGTGCAGGCGGCGACGCGCGGTGATGGCGAGGTCGGCGAGGACGTCACCCATACGATCCGCACGATCGCCGACATTCCGCGCCGGCTGCGGGGCTCGACGGCCGCGGTGATCGAGGTGCGCGGCGAGGTCTACATGCGCCGCGACGTCTTCGAGCGCATCAACGAACGCCAGCGCGAAGGCGGGCTCAAGACCTTCGTCAATCCGCGCAATGCGGCTGCCGGCATCGTGCGCCAGCTCGATGCCCGGGTGGCCGCGACGCGTCCGCTCAATTTCTTCGCCTACGGACTGGGCGAGATCGCAAGGCTGGGAGCCGCCGGCCAGCCATTTCGCGATGCTCGATGCGCTGGCTGCGTTCGGCCTGGCGGTCAACGAGGACCGGCGCCGGGTCGACGGCGGCGACGGTCTGGCGGCTTTCCACGCGGCGATCGGCGCAGCCGGCGCGATGGCTTGCCGTTCGACATCGATGGCGTCGTCTACAAGGTCGATTCGCGCGCGTTGCAGCAGCAGCTCGGCTTCAAGACCCGCGAGCCGCGCTGGGCGCTGGCGCACAAATACCCGGCGCAGGAGCAAGCTGACACGCCTCAACGGCATCGAGATCCAGGTCGGCCGCACCGGCAAGCTCACGCCGGTGGCCAAGCTCGAGCCGGTCTTTGTCGGCGGCACGACGGTCAGCAATGCGACGCTGCACAACCTGTTCGAACTGCGCCGCAAGGATGTGCGGATCGGCGACACCGTGATCGTCCGCCGCGCCGGCGACGTGATCCCCGAAGTGGTCGGCCGGGTGCCGGGCAGCGCGAACCGCTTATGTTCCCAACTTCCGCATGCCGCACTGTGTGCCCGGTCTGCGGCAGCGATGTCCGGCGCGAGCCGGGCGGCATCGCCTACCGTTGCACCGGCGGGCTGTTCTGCGCCGCGCAGCGCAAGCAGGCGCTGCTGCATTTTGCCGGCCGGCGGGCGATGGATATCGAAGGGCTGGGTGACAAGCTGGTCGACCAACTGGTCGACGGCGGGCTGATCCGCACGCTGCCCGAGCTGTATACGCTGGGCCTGGCCAAGCTCGCTGCGCTCGACCGGATGGCCGACAAGAGCGCCGCCAACCTGCTGGCCGCACTCGACAAGAGCAAGACAACGACGCTGCCACGATTCCTCTATGCGCTGGGCATCCCGCAGGTTGGCGAAGCGACTGCGCGCGACCTGGCACAGCACTTCGGCTCGCTCGACCGCATCATGGACAGCAGCGACGGCGCAACTGCTCGAGGTCGCCGATGTCGGCCCGATCGTCGCCGGCAGCATCCGCAGCTTTTTCGACCAGCCGCACAACCGTGAAGTCGCCGAGCAATTGCGCGCGGCCGGCGTGCAGTGGACCGAAGACGACGGCACCGCCGATCGCCGCCCGAAGCCGCTCGCCGGCAAGACGCTTGGTGTTGACCGGCACGTTGCCCACCTGGAGCCGTGACGACGCCCGCGCGCTCATCGAGGCGCTCGGCGGCAAGGTAGCCGGCTCGGTTTCGAAGAAGACCGACTATGTCGTGGCCGGTGACGAGGCCGGCAGCAAGCTCGACAAGGCGCAGGCGCTGGGTCTGACCATACTCGACGAAGCGGGCTTGATGGCCTTGCTGGGCCAGGCCGGCTGAGCTCAGCCAGAATCGGGGCTTGTCGTTCGCGAGGGAAAAGATGACCGTCAGAGAGATCCTGAAAATGGGCGATCCACGCTTGCTGCGCGTGGCGCCACCTGTCGAAGAATTCGACACGCCCGAATTGCATTCGCTTGATCGCCGACATGTTCGACACCATGGCTGCGGCCAACGGCGCGGGCCTGGCTGCGCCGCAAATCGGCGTCGATCTGGCCTTGGTGATCTTCGGTTTCAAGGACAACCCGCGCTACCCGCAGGCCGAAGAGGTGCCGCGGACGGTGCTCTTGAACCCGCGCATCGAGGCGCTCACCGACGACGAGGAGTCGGGCTGGGAGGGCTGCCTGTCGGTACCCGGCATGCGCGGCGTGGTGCCTCGCATCGCGCGCATCCGCTACAGCGGTTTCGACGCCCTGGGTTGCCCCATCGAACGTGAGGCCGATGGCTTCCACGCCCGGGTTGTGCAGCACGAATGTGACCATCTGCTGGGCAAGCTGTATCCGATGCGGATTCGCGATTTCAGCCAGTTCGGTTTTACCAGCGTGTTGTTCCCGGACATGACCGCCGAGGACGACGATTGAGGGCAGGCCGCTGACTGGCAGGTAAAACCTTGTAAACCCGGCCTGTGAAAGGCGAGATGCGTCGGCAGCTTGAATTCGGCAGACGTTTGTTCAAGGGGCCGCCGAAGGCTCGGAACTGCGAGGTGCTCGATGAAACGAGGCGATGATCGAAATGGCCTGTGGCGCTGGTTGGCAGCTGCAGTGGCCGCAGGCGTTGTCGCGGTCGGCTGCGGATTGCCGACGCTGGCAGTCGCACAAGGCACCGATTGGTCAACGTCGTTTGCCGACAGCGCCGCCGGCGATCCGCCCGGGCGGGTCGGCCGTCTCAGCGACGTGCAGGGCGTGGTCTGGCTGTTTCACCCCGAGGAGGGCGAATGGATCAGCGCGGTTCGCAACCGGCCGGTGACCAGCGGCGACCGGCTGTCGACCGAAGCCGGCGCTCGTCTCGAACTGCGGATCGGCTCCAGTGCGCTGCGTCTGGACGGTGGCACCGATATCGAGATCGACCGCCTCGACGATGAAGCCATCGACATCCGGCTGATCAACGGCAGTTTGCTGGCGCGCTTGCGCAACGACGATGCGGCGCGCGATCTGCTGCTGAGCACCGACGATGGCAGCTTCACGCCGCTCGGCGCCGGCGCTTATCGCCTCGATCGGCGTGACGCAGCAAGCACACTCACCGTCTGGTCGGGACAGGCGGCCTACAACGGCCCGCAGAGCACGCTGACGGTTTATCAGGGCCAGCGCGCTGCCTTCTGGATCGACGCCAACCGCCGGGCCCAGTACAGCCTGGGTCAACCCCAATTCGACAGCTTTGCATCATGGAGTGGCGAGCTCGACCGGGTGGCCGAGCGCGCGCCGGCAACGACGTTCGTTTCGCCCGAAATGACCGGCGCCGAAGATCTCGGTCAGTACGGCAGCTGGACCCGCGACGCCGAATATGGCGCCTTGTGGACACCGAACCGGGTGGCGGCCGATTGGGCGCCTTATTCGGCCGGGCATTGGACGTGGGTATCGCCATGGGGCTGGTCGTGGGTCGATGATGCGCCGTGGGGCTTTGCGCCGTTCCACTATGGCCGATGGGTCGTCGTGCGTGACCGTTGGCACTGGGCGCCCGGCGGCTACGTCGCCAGGCCGGTGTATTCGCCGGCTTTGGTCGGCTGGATCGGTGGCGCCGGGGTGTCGCTGACGATCGGTGGCGGGCGCGGCGTGGGCTGGTTTCCGCTGGCGCCGCGCGAGGCCTACCTGCCGCCCTATCGGGTCAGTCGCGGTTATGTGCGCGGCGTCAACCAACCGCATTTTCATGACCGGAGCGATGTCGAGCGGCTGATCCAGACGCCGGCGGCGTGGCGCGGCGCCGAATACCGCAACCGCAAATTCCACCACGGCACGACCGCCATTCCGATCGACGCATTCAATCGTGGCGATAACCGCGGGCGCATCGGTGTTGAATCGGGCGGCCGCATCGATCGCGGCAACGTCGACCGCCTGCCGGTCACGTCGCAGCCCGATCTGCCGCGGCCAGCCTGGCTGGGGCAGCGGCGTGATTCAGCCGAGCGGCTCAACGGCGGGTACGCCCGCGATGGACGCAACCCGATCCGCGAAGCGAATCGGCCGTTGATGCCTCGCGAGCTTGGTGGCGACACCACCCGGGGTGATGGGCGCTTCGAGCGGCGGCGCGGCGAAGACGGCCGGCCAGCGCGCGATGGCGACGCCAATCGAGCGGCAGCGCCGGTCTTGTTGCCGCCGTCGGTGCAACCGCCAGCCGCTTCGCAGCGCCCGTTCGTTCAATCGGGCGAGCCACGAGCAGATTGGCCCGCTCGATCGCTCGCGCCGTGGGCCGGTGCAGGATGCCCGGCCGGCACAACCAACGCCGGCTCCGGCTGCCGCCGTCGCAGCGCCATCAGACACGACGACGTTGACGCCTGCGCACCCGTTCGAACGGGGCGACCGCCGTGGCGGGCGAGCCGATCGCGATGAGCGTCGCGAGCGAGCCATCGAGCGCTTCGAGCAGCGCGGCGGCCGTCAGGATTCGATTCCGGCACCCGCCGTCATGCAGCGGCCGCAAATACCGGCTGCGGTTGCACAGCCGGCTCAGCCGCCTCAGCCGCCTCAATTGCCACAGCCACCCCAGCCGCCAGCCATGGCGCCGCCTCCGGTCGGGATGCCGCAGCAGCCGGCACAGCCGGCGATGCGACCGCCTCGCAATGAGCAACAGCAGTCCGGCGAGCAGGGTGGCCGGCGGATGCGTGGCGGCGACCCCGCTGGCAATCCGCAACCGTCACCGCGTGTCGACAACAACGATCGCGGCGGCAACGCTCGCGAGAACCGGCTCGGCAGGAACCGTACCGAATAGCTGTAAAGGCGGTCAGGCGGATCGATCGGCGTCGCCGCTGCGCCGCGGCCCGCCAATCAGCTGAGCATCGGCCGCAGCACCGCCCAGACGTTGTCGAGAATGCGCGGATGGGCGGCTTCGCTCGGGTGGATGCGGTCGCTCTGGAACAGGCTGTAATCGATGCCGTCGGCGACCCCGGTCAGCAGAAACGGCAGCAACTTGACCCCTTCTGCCTTGGCGACATCGGCAAACAGACCGGCGAACGAGTCGGCGTATTTGCGGCCGTAGTTGGGCGGGACCTGCATGCCGGCAATCAACACCTGGGCACCCGAATCGACCGCAGCGCGGGCCATCGCACGCAGATTGGCCTCGGTCATTCCCAGCGGCAGGCCACGCAGGGCATCATTGCCACCGAGCTCGATCACCACATGGCTGGGCCGATGCTGCTTCAGCAGCGATGGCAGACGTGAGCGCCCGCCCGAGGTGGTGTCGCCGCTGATGCTGGCGTTGACCACCCGCGCCTCGATCTTGTCGCGCAGCAGACGCTGCTCGAGCAGTGCCACCCAGCCGGCACCGCGGCGCAATCCGTATTCGGCCGACAAACTGTCACCGACAACCAAAATTACCGGCGCAGCCGCGGCAACTGCCGGCTTTGCGGCAAAGGCCAATGTCGTCGGCAAGGCCAGCGCGGCGAGCAACGCGGTACATTGCCCCAGCCAGCGGCGACGTGCTGCCGCGCATGTCGCGGCAGGTTGCTGCGGATATTTCTTCACGATCTTCATGACCGAACCCATCATCACAGTCCAAGGTGTCAGCAAACAGGTCGAGGACAGCGGCGGTCCGCTGACCATTCTTCACGATATCAATTTCACGCTGGCGGCTCGCCAATCGGCTGCCATCATCGGTGCGTCGGGATCGGGCAAAAGTACTTTGCTGTCGATCCTGGCCGGGTTGGATACCCCGAGCAGCGGAAAGGTTCGCCTGGCCGGTGCAGACCTGTTTTCACTCGATGAAGACGAACGGGCTGCCGTCAGGGCGGCCAGCGTGGGTTTTGTTTTCCAGAGTTTCCAGTTGCTTGGCAACCTCACGGCACTTGAAAACGTGATGCTTCCGCTCGAACTGCAGGGCCGGCGCGATGCGCGCAACGCAGCCACCGAGCTGCTGAATCGGGTCGGCCTCGGCGAGCGGCTCGGCCACTACCCGCGGGTCTTGTCCGGTGGCGAGCAGCAGCGGGTGGCACTGGCCCGTGCCTTTGTCGTTCGTCCGGCCGTCCTGCTCGCCGACGAACCCACCGGCAGCCTTGATTTCGCAACCGGCGAGCGGGTGATGGAACTGATGTTCGAACTCAACCGCGAAGCCGGCACCACCCTGGTTCTGGTCACCCATGATCCGGAAATTGCCAAGCGATGCGATCGGCAGCTGAGATCGAGGCGGGAAGGCTGGCGGCTGAGGAGGCAGAGACATCAGAGGATCCGAGCCTGGTCACGAATCGCGCCTGAAGAGGCTCCCCCGGAAGGCTCCGGGTCAGCCAGGCCCAAGGCAGCAATCCGGCTTCACCGGGGCCCGATTCCTGGCCAGGCACGAAACGACCTCAGGCCGCGCCGCGACTGGGGGCCAATCTAATTGCTGAATTTGTAATCAGTCTTGGCTTTGCTGCGAATCGATTCGCGGAATTCGGCCATCTTCTGCTGCGCCATGCGCTGCTCGATTTGCGGCTTGACGGCTTCGAACTCGGGGAACTGAGCAGGCCGCGAATCTTCGAACTTGATGATGTGATAGCCGAACTGTGACTTCACCGGCGTCTCGGTCATCTCGCCTTTTTTCAGCTTGCCCAACGCATCTGCAAATTCGGCCACATAGGATTTCGGATTGGCGAAATCGAGATCACCCCCGTTGGCGCCGATCCGGGGTCTTTCGAATTGGCCTTGGCCAAATCTTCGAAACTGCCGCCGGCCTTGATCTTGGCGATCAGCGCCTTGGCGTCGTCTTCCTTCTCGACCAGGATATGGCGGGCGCGGATTTCGATGCCCGAGTTCTGCGCCTTGAATTTGTCGTATTCGGCACGAACGTCGGCTTCCTTGACCGGGTTCTTGGTCTGGAAATCATTGAACAGCTCGCGAATCAGGATGCTCTGACGCGCAAATTCCATCTGCGTCTTGTAGTCGGGCGTCGCGGCCAGTCCGCGCTTCTCGGCTTCCTGCAGAAACATCTCGCGCAGCACGATCTCGTCGCGAACCTGCGCCTCGAGGTCGGGCGATTTGGGTTGGCCGGACTTGATGGCCTGCTCCAGCAGCGCATCGACGCGCGACTTCGGCACGGCCTTGCCATTGACGACTGCAATATTTTGCGCCTGCACCGCAAGCGGCGCGATCAAGGCGGCGGAAACCACCAGCATGGCAGCGGCAGCAGCACGGGACAGCGGATAGAACTTCTTCATGGGGCTAGGGCCTTTCGATGTCAGAAACTGGAAGATCGCTCGCCGGTCCGGTTGCTACCGGCTGGCGCTGACTCGCGCCTGGGCGATGCGCGAATAACGGGCATGGGATAAAAGCAGAACAAGCGTGGCGGACGGATCGAGATCGCTACTTCGAGCTTTCGCCCGGGGTTCGCGCATCGATCGCCAGCGCGTGGATCCCGTTGGCCATCAGGGCGGCGGCGGCATCATATACGAGCCGATGCCGGGCCACCCGCGACAGGCCATTGAAGCGCTCGCTGACCACCCGCACCGAAAAATGCCGCCCCTCGCGGGCGCCGGCATGGCCGGCGTGCAGGTGGCTGTCGTCGCGCACCTCGAGGCTGTCGACCTGCAGCGGCACGCGCAGGGCGGTATCGAGATCAGCTGCGCTGACGGTCATCGGGAAGGGCAACGCTTGTGAGACGCCGGGTTGAAAAGCCGTTCGATCGCTCAGGAGCGAACTCGTTCCGGCGGCTCGGAATCTTGCTGCATCTGGTTTCATGTGCCGGCTGATATATAAGCCCTGCGCCAGCGTAAACAACAACATCAGCCCGATGCCGCCGAACAGCTTGAAATTGACCCAGGTGCCGGTGCTGAAGCTATAGGCCACATACAGGTTGAGCAAGCCCATCAGGCCGAAGAATGCGATCCACGCAAAATTCAAGCGCTGCCAGACCGATGCCGGCAACTCGACCTGCTGGCCCATCAGCGCCTGCAGCAGGTTCTTGCGGAAAAAGACCTGGCTGATCCAGAAGCTCGATCCCATCACCCAGTACAGCACGCTCGGCTTCCACTTGATGAAGGTGTCGCTGTGGAACCAGACCGTTGCACCACCGAGCACGACGACCAGCCCGAGGCTGACCCACAGCATCGTGTCGACCTTCTTGCCACGCAGCACCAGCCAGCTGATCTGCAGCATGGTGGCGACGATGACGACCAGCGTGGCCAGCAGCACCGGCGCCTCGCCGGCACCGACGACGCCGCCGGAGACCAGAAAGCCGAAATGGCTGCTGGCGAAGTCGGCCGCCCAGTCGGCGTTGCCTTCGGCGTATTTGAAGGTGACGAAAAACAGCAGGATCGGCAGGAAATCGAACAGCAGTTTCATCGAGTCAGGATTTGGTTGGGGTCGAAGTCGATCGACGCCGAGTTGATGCAGAAACGCTCGCCGGTCGGCTCGGGGCCGTCGGGGAAGACATGGCCGAGGTGCGAGCCGCATCGGTTGCAGCGAACTTCGACCCGCACCATGCCGTGGCTATTGTCGACGATTCGCTCGACCACCTCGGAATTGACCGGCTCGAAGTAGCTCGGCCAGCCGCAGCCGGCATCGAACTTGGTCGACGCCTCGAACAGCGGGGTGCCGCAGCCGACACAGTTGTAGGCGCCAGTTTCCCAGTGGTCCCAATATTTGCCGCTGAACGGGCGCTCGGTGCCGCCTTGGCGGGCAACCCGGTACTGTTCGGGATCGAGTTGCTCGCGCCATTGCTCGTCGGTCCTGCGAACCGCCCGGTCCTTGTCTGCTTCGTCGTTCATGCTGAGCTGACCACCTCGTGTAATTGGACGGGTCACGGCCGATGATCGGGCACCCGCACGACTTGCGACCGGCGATGCCGCGCGGCAGCCAGTGTAATGGCACGCCCGTTCAACATCGACTGCAGGGGTACCCGAGGGTAAACCTGAGGCGGCGCCGTCTGCACCTTCCTATCATGCCGGTCTGTCAGCCACTCGATGGAAATCAGATGAACCTGCTCGCCAACAGCCCGCGCCCGTTGATGGGTCAGATGATGGACATGCCGCTGATGATCTCGTCGCTGCTGGTGCATGCGGCGCGTCATTCGGCCGATACCGAGATCGTCTCGAAGCGGGTCGAAGGCGATATCCACCGCTATACCTACAAGGATGCCGAGCTGCGCGCGCGCAAGCTGGCGCAGGCGCTGGCCCGGCTTGGTTGCGAGCCCGGCGATCGGGTCGGCACGCTGGCCTGGAACGGCTATCGGCATTTCGAGATCTATTACGCCACCTCGGGCTCGCAGCTGGTCTGCCACACGATCAATCCGCGCCTGTTCCCCGAGCAGATCGTCTGGATCGCCAGCGACGCCGCCGACAAGGTGCTGTGCTTCGAGCTGAATTTCCTGCCGCTGGTCGAGAAGCTGGTGGCGCAACTGCCGAGCGTCGCAGCATTACGTGCTGATGACCGACCGCGCCCACATGCCGGCATCGACGACGATTCCCGGCCTGCTCTGCTACGACGAGCTGGTCGAAGCCGAAGACGGCAACTACCAGTGGCCGCAGTTCGACGAAAACACCGCATCGAGCATCTGCTACACGTCGGGAACGACCGGCAATCCGAAAGGCGCGGTCTACAGCCACCGCTCGACGCTGCTGCACAGTTTCGGCCTGGCGATGCCCGATGCGATGGGCGTCAGCTCGCGCGACGTGATCCTGCCGGTGGTGCCGATGTTCCACGTCAACGCCTGGGGCGTGCCGTATGCGGCGCCGATGATCGGCGCCAAGCTGGTCTTCCCCGGCCCGCATCTCGACGGCAAATCGCTGTACGAGCTGATGGAAAGCGAGCGGGTGACCTTCAGCGCCGGCGTGCCGACCGTCTGGCTCGGGCCTGATCACCTATGCCAAGCAGAACAAGCTGCAGTTCAGCACGCTGCGCCGCACCGTGATCGGCGGCTCGGCGTGCCCGCCGGCGATGATGAAGACGCTGGAAGACGATTTCGGCATCGAGGTGATCCATGCCTGGGGCATGACCGAAATGTCGCCGCTGGGCACCTTGTCGCGCCTGAAGGCCAAGCATGAATCGCTCGACGCCGATGCCAAGCACCGCATCCTCGAGAAGCAGGGCAAGGTGATCTTCGGCGTCGACATGGCGATCATCGACGACGACGGCAAGGAGTTGCCGTGGAACGCCAAGGATTCGGGCAACCTGGTGGTGCGCGGGCCGTGGGTGATCCGCAGCTATTTCCAGCGCGAGGAGTCGCCGCTGATCGAGCTCGACGGCCAGCAGTGGTTTCCGACCGGCGACGTCGCGGCGATCGACCCCGACGCCTACATGCAGATCACCGACCGCAGCAAGGACGTGATCAAGTCCGGCGGCGAATGGATCAGCTCGATCGACCTCGAGAATATCGCGATGGCGCATCCGGCGGTGCACGAGGCCGCGGCGATCGCCTGCCGGCATCCGAAGTGGGACGAGCGCCCGCTGCTGGTCGTCGTCAAGAAGCCCGACGCCAGCCGTGACGCGCGGCCGAGCTGCTCGCATTTTTCGACGGCCAGATCGCCAAATGGCAGATTCCCGACGACGTCGCGTTCGTCGACGAACTGCCGCATACCGCGACCGGCAAGATCCAGAAGCTCAAGTTGCGCGAGCAGTTCAAGGACCACCAATTGCCGAGCGGTCGGCCTGAGCCGCGGACGCGCGCGCCGCGTCGCGCGGGTGACAGGTTCACCGGGTAGTCCCTGAAGCTCAAACGCTTGCGCGTCGGCTAAGGTCCGCGTTTCCGTCCAACCAGGAGTTGGAGTCCCATGCGTTTTTCTCGTCGTGCAGCTTCGCTGAGTATCGCCCTTGCACTCGGTCTCGGCCTGGGCAGCAGTCGCTGCCTTTGCCCAGAGCCGCCAAGGTGCAACCTGAACGAGACGGTCAAGGTCGCCTGGATCGACCCGCTGTCCGGGCCTGATGGCGCCGGTTGGCAACAACGGCCTGAACGGCTTCAAGTTCTTCGCCGAGAAATTCAGCGCGATCAACCCGGCCGGCGTCAAGTTCGAGGTGGTCGGCATCGACAACAAGCTGAGCCCGGCCGAAAGCCTGAATGCACTGAAGCAGGCGCTCGACCAGGGCATTCGCTACATCATCGCAGGGCCAGGGCTCGTCGGTGGCCGGCGCGCTGATCGAGGCGGTCAACAAGCACAACGAGCGCAATCCGGGCAAGGAAGTGCTGTTCCTCAACTATGCCGCGGTCGACCCCGACTTCACCAACAGCAAGTGCAGCTACTGGCATTTCCGCTTCGACGCCGATACCTCGATGAAGATGGAGGCGCTGACCACCTTCATGAAGGACCAGCCGGGCATCAAGAAGGTCTATCTGCTGAACCAGAACTATTCGCACGGCCACCAGGTCGCCAAGTTCGCGAAGGAGAACATCAAGCGCAAGATGCCGAATGTCGAGGTGGTCGGCGAAGACCTGCACCCGCTGGCCCAGGTGCGCGACTTCGCGCCGTATATCGCGAAGATCAAGGCCTCCGGCGCCGATACGGTGATCACCGGCAACTGGGGCTCCGACCTGGCGCTGATGGTCAAGGCGGCCAACGAAGGCGGCTACAACGGCAAGTTCTTCACCTACTACACCGGCGTCACCGGCACGCCGACGGCGCTGGGCACGGGCGGTGCGGGCCGCGTCTACCAGGTCTCGTACAACCACTACAACATGGGCGGCCAGATGCAGAAATGGCTGGACGAGTACAAGGCCAAGTTCAGCGACGACTTCTACACCGGCGCGATCATCTCGATCTACAGCGCGCTCGGCGAGGCGATGGCCAAGGCCAAGTCGACCGATCCGGTCAAGGTCGCCGCAGCGCTCGAGGGGCTGAAGTTCAAGAGCTTCAACGGCGAGGTCGAGATGCGCAAGACCGACCACCAGCTGCAGCAGCCGCTGTTCATCACGGTCTGGCAGAAGACCGACGCCAAGCACGCCTACTCGGCCGAGAATACCGGCATGACGCTGGTCCCGGTGCCAGACTACGACGCCTATGTGGCGAGCACGCCGACCAGCTGCCAGATGAAGCGGCCTCCTGACCAGCCTGCGACCGACTCAGCCACGGCTTAGCAGGCTGTGGCCCGGGCCCGAACGGATCTGCCGCAGTCGGGCCCGTTCTGTTTGCAACGGCGACGTCGGCTGCCGCACCCTACTACCGAAAGACACACCTCGATGGAGTTCTTCACCATCTCGATGCTCAACGGCCTGAGCTACGGCTTGCTGCTGTTCATGCTCAGCTCCGGGCCTGACGCTGATCTTCAGCATGATGGGCGTGCTCAATTTCGCCCATGCCAGCTTCTACATGCTCGGCGGCTATATCGGCTATTCGATCGCCCAGCTGGTCGGCTTCTGGCCCGGGCTGGTGGTCGCGCCGCTGGTGGTCGGCGGCGTTCGGTGCCGCTGTTCGAGACAGACCTGTCTGCGCCGGGTCCACAAGTTCGGCCATGTGCCCGAACTGCTGATCACGTTCGGCCTGTCGTATGTGATTCTCGAGCTGGTGCAACTGGTCTGGGGACGCTCGGCGGTTGAATTCCAGCCGCCGGAAATCCTGCAGGGTCCGGTCTTCACGCTGGTGCAGAGTTCGCTCGACGGCCTGCAGCCTGGCCTGGGGCGCGGTGCCGCGTGCGATGTGTCAGTCGGCCGATGCGGCGGTGCGCATCGTCTGCTCGCCGTTTCCGGCCACCCGCGGTTTCATGATGATGGTCGCGTTGCTGATGCTGGTCGCGCTGTGGCTGCTGCTGACGCGCACCCGCATCGGCCTGGTGATCCAGGCCGCGCTGACCCATCCCGAAGCGGTCGAATCGCTCGGCCACAACGTGCCGCGGGTCTTCATGCTGGTCTTCGGCGCCGGCTCCGGGCTGGCCGGGCTGGCCGGCGTGATCGGCGGCAGCACCTTCGTCACCGAGCCGGCGATGGCGGCGACCGTCGGCTCGGTGATCTTCGTCGTCGTCGTCGTCGGCGGCATGGGTTCGCTGGCCGGTGCCTTCCTGGCATCGATGCTGATCGGCGTGATCCAGACTTTCGCAGTCGCGCTCGACTATTCGCTGGCGCGGTCTGGCCGAGTCGCTCGGCCTGCAGCTGAGCAGCGCGGCGCAGCAGAACTCGCTGTCTCACGCTGACGATCTCGCAGGTCGCGCCGATCCTGCCGTATCTGTTCCTGGTGCTGATCCTGATCTTCCGGCCGCGCGGTCTGCTCGGAACCCGCGAATGACGAGCGCCGATGACCAAGCCGCATTCCGTTTCGACGCTGAATACCGGGCGCTGGCTGATCTGGGGGCTTGTTTGCCGCGGTGCTGCTGATCGCACCCGCAGGTCTTCACCGGCAACCTGTCGATCACGATGCTGACGCAGATGGGCATCGCGATCATCGCCTGCCTGTCGTTCAACATCCTGCTCGGTCAGGGTGGCATGCTGAGTTTCGGCCATGCGGTCTATACCGGTCTCGGCGCCTACGTAGCGATCCATGCGCTGAACATGGTCAGCTGGCGGCCTGCCGCTGCCGGTCAGCCTGGTACCGCTGGTCGGCGGCGCCGCCGGGCTGTTCTTCGCGGTGCTGCTCGGCTATGTGACCACGCGCAAGTCGGGCACGACCTTCGCGATGATCACGCTGGGCATGGCCGAACTGGTCTTCGCGATGTCGCTGATGTTCTCGGAATTCTTCGGTGGCGAGGCCGGCGTATCGGGCAACCGGGTCGCCGGCAATGCCGTTCTTCGGCATCACCTTCGGCCCGCAGATCCAGGTCTACTACCTGATCGCGTTCTATACCTTCATCTGCGTCGCCGCGATGTATCGCCTTCACGCGCACGCCGCTCGGGCGGATGCTCAATGCGGTTCGCGACAACCCCGAGCGGGTCGAGTTCGTCGGCTACAACGCCCAGCGGGTACGGTATACGGCATTCATCATCGCCGGCTTCTTCGCCGGAATCGCCGGCGGGCTGGCCTCGATCAGCTTCGAGATCGTCACCGCCGAGGTGGTCGGCGCGGCGCGTTCCGGCGCCTACCTGCTGTTCACCTTTCTCGGCGGCGCGACCTTCTTCTTCGGCCCGATCATCGGCGCCGTGCTGATGGTGCTGGCGGTCGGTGATGTTCAGTGAGTTCACGCAGCGCCTGGCTGCTGTATCTGGGACTGATCTTCATGCTGATGGTGATGTATGCGCCGGGCGGGATCGCCAGCCTGATCATGATGAACGTGCGGGTGGCGATGTTCGGCAGATCTGCGCGGCTTGTGGCTGCAGTATCTGGCGCTGGGTGCAGCCTTTTTGCTGCTGGTCGTCGGTGCGGCAGCGATCGTCGAAATGACCTACCACCTGCAGCTCGGCTCGGCGCTCGATTCCGCGGCTGTCGTTTCTGGGCGTCGGCCTGGACAGCAGCCGATTGTCCACTGGCTCGGCTGTTCTGGCGGTAGCGGCGATCGGCTTCGGTCTGTTCGAATGGGCGCGGCGCCGCTTTGCGGTGGTCTGGAGTGCGGTGCAGACCGACATCGAGGCCGAAATCAAGCGGAGGCAGGGCGCATGACGGCATCCGCTGCGCGAACCGGCATGGGCGCCGCAGCCGTCGAGCTGATCGACGTGCGCAAGAGCTTCGGCAAGACCGAGATCATCCGCGGCACCTCGCTGAAGGTGATGCCTGGCGAGCGGGTCGCCATCATCGGTCCGAACGGCGCCGGCAAGTCGACGTTGTTCAACCTGATCAGCGGCCGCTTCGGGCCGAGCAGCGGCGAGATCCGCCTGAACGGCCAGCGCATCGACCAGCTGAAGCCGTACGAGATCAACCGCCTCGGGCTGGCACGCAGCTTCCAGGTCAGCAACCTGTTCGTGCGGCTGTCGGTGTTCGAGAATATCCGCTGCGCGGTGCTGTGGTCGCTCGGCTACCGCTATACGTTCTGGAAATTTCTCGCCGACATGAAGGACGCCAACCAGCGTGCCGACGAGATCCTGCAGATGATCAAGCTCGATCTGAAGCGCGACGTGCTGGCGACCAACCTGACCTATGCCGAACAGCGCGCGCTCGAGATCGGCATCACGATCGCCGGCGGCGCCGAGCGTGGTCCTGCTCGACGAGCCGACCGCCGGCATGAGCCGCAGCGAGACCAGCCGCTTCATCGAACTGATCCGCGAGGTGACGGTCGGCAAGACGCTGCTGACGGTCGAGCACGACATGGGCGTCGTGTTCGGCCTGGCCGACAAGATCGCGGTGCTGGTCTACGGCGAAGTGATCGCCTTCGACGAACCCGATGCGGTGCGCGCCGATGCGCGCGTCCAGGAGGCCTATCTCGGCTCGCTGCTCGACGACGAGACGCCAGCCGCCAGCCGAAAGCGCGCCGCCGGCCTCACAGACCGCAGGGGCCTGAACGCGATGCTGCAATTCGACGATGTCCACGCCTTCTACGGCAAGAGCCATATCCTGCACGGCGTCACGATGGACGTGAAGGCCGGGCGAGATCGTCAGCCTGCTCGGCCGCAACGGCTCGGGCCGCTCGACCACCGTCAAGGCGATCATGGGACTGGTCGACGCGCGCGGCCACGTCAGCTGGAACGACCAGTAGCTGATCGGCCACAAGCCGTTCGAGATCGCCCACCGCGGCATCGGCTATGTGCCCGAAAGCCGCGACATCTTCCCGAAGCTGACGGTGCACCAGAACCTGATGCTCGGCGAGAAGCGGGCCGGCCAGAAAACCCGCTGGAGCTTCGACGACATGTATGCGATGTTTCCGCGGCTGCGCGAGCGCCAGCACACCGCCGCCGGTGTGCTGTCGGGTGGCGAGCAGCAGATGCTGACGCTGTGCCGCACGCTGATGGGCGACCCGGATCTGATCATGATCGACGAGCCGACCGAAGGCCTGGCGCCGAAGATCGTCGAACTGGTCGCGCAGCTATCTGAAGCAGCTGAAAAACCGCGGTGTCTCGGTGCTGCTGGTCGAGCAGAAGCTGACGATTGCGCTGGAGATTTCCGAGCGCTGCTATGTGATGGGCCACGGCCATATCGTTTTCGAAGGCAGCCCGGCACCAACTGCGCGCCGACGCCGAGATCCGCAAGGAATGGCTGGAAGTCTGATGACCCGCCGGAGCGCCTGCGGCGGCTCGCAGGCTCTGCGCCTTCAGGGGACGACGCTGGTGGTCCGGCGAGCTGATCCACGGCGTCCGCTTGATGGGCCGTATCGATCCGCTGGAGTCGGCCGCTGTACGCTGTCACGCCAGGGACATCGCACGGCCGGCATTGCCTAGAATCGAACGACTGTTCTTTTTTGCTGTTGCAGAGGAACCCAGATGACCGCCAGCTATGAAGTTCGCGACGGCATTGCCGTCATCACGCTGAACAATCCGCCGGTCAACGGGCTCGGCTTTCGCGACCCGCAGGGCATCGCCGCACGGCGCTGGCGAAGGCGCAGGCCGATCCGGCGGTCAAGGCGATCGTGCTGACCGGCGCCGGCAAGGCGTTTTCGGGCGGCGCCGACATCACCGAATTCGGTTCGCCGAAGGCCACCGCCGAGCCGAATCTGCTGACCGTGATCGAGTTGCTCGAAGCCAGCAGCAAACCGGTCGTCGCGGCGATCCACAGCGTGTGCATGGGTGGCGGGCTCGAGCTGGCGCTCGGCTGCCATTACCGGATCGCGGCGCCGGGCGCGCTGATCGCGTTGCCCGAAGTCAAGATCGGCCTGATCCCGGGTGCCGGTGGAACGCAGCGGCTGCCGCGCGTGCTCGGCGTCGAGACGGCGCTGAACATGATCGTCAGCGGCGAGCCGGTGAAGAGCGAACTGCTCGCCGCGCTGCCCGGGCAGAGACTGTTCGACCGCCTTGTCGAGGGCGATCTGCTGCCGCCGCGCTGGCTTTTGCCGGCGAAATCGCCGATCAGCGGCCGCTGCCGCTGGTGCGCAAGCTGCCGGTAGCGCATCCGAATGCCGACGGCTATTTCCAGTTCGTGCGCAACGGCATTGCCGCGAAGGCGCGCAATTTCCCGGCGCCGGCCAAATGCGTCGATGTCGGTCGCCAATTCGCTGAAGTGTCGTTCGACGAAGGCATGCGGCGCGAACTCGAGATCTTCATCGGCCTGATGATGACGCCGGAGTCGAAGGCGCTGCGTCATGCCTTTTTTGCCGAGCGCGCGGCGAGCAAGATTCCCGACGTGCCGCGCCGATACGCCGCTGCGCGACATCCGCAAGCTCGCGGTGATCGGCGCCGGCACGATGGGCGGCGGCATCGCGATGAATTTCCTCAACGCCGGCATCCCGGTCGTGATGCTCGAGACCAAGCAGGAAGCGCTCGATCGCGGCGTCGCGACGATCCGCAAGAACTACGAAGCGCAGGTCAAGCAGGGCAAGCTGAAGCAGGACAAGCTCGACGCAGCGGATGGCGCTGCTGTCGACGACGCTGAACTACGCCGACCTGAACGATGCCGACATGGTGATCGAAGCGGTATTCGAGGACATCGGCGTCAAGCAGCAGGTCTTCCAGGCGCTCGACGAGGTGATGAAGCCCGGCGCGATCCTCGCCAGCAATACCTCGACGCTCGACCTGAACCGGATCGCATCGTTCACCAGACGGCCGCAGGACGTGATCGGCACCCACTTCTTCAGCCCGGCCAACGTGATGAAGCTGCTCGAGGTGGTGCGCGGCGAGAAGACCGCCAAGGATGTGCTGGCCACCGTGATGGCACTGGGCAAGAAGATCCGCAAGACCTGCGTCGTCTCCGGCGTCTGCGACGGCTTCATCGGCAACCGGATGATCGAGCAATATTCGCGGCAGGCCGGCTTTCTGCTGGAGGAAGGCTGCACGCCGCAGCAGGTCGACCGGGCGGTCGAGAAATTCGGCTTCGCGATGGGCCCGTTCCGCATGGGCGATCTGGCCGGCAACGATATCGGCTGGTATATCCGCAAGCGCCGCTATCAGGAGCAGCCCGAGATGCGCTACAGCAAGACCGCCGACCTGCTGTGCGAGATGGGCCGCTTCGGCCAGAAGACCGGTGCCGGCTGGTACGACTATCAGCCCGGCAAGCGCGATGCGCTGCCGTCGAAGCCGGTCAACGAGATGATCGAGCAACACCGCGCCGACCATCGGCGTCACGCCGCGCCGATCGGCGACGACGAAATCGTCCACCGGCTGGTCTTTTCGCTGGTCAACGAAGGTGCCAAGCTTGCTCGAAGAAGGCATCGCGATGCGCGCGTCGGATATCGACATGGTCTACCTGACCGGTTACGGTTTCCCGCTGCACCGCGGCGGCCCGATGTGCTATGCCGATACGCGTCGGCCTGTACAAGGTGGTGCTGGCGATGAAGCGGTTTGCGGCCAACCCGCTCGACGACGCGGCATTCTGGGAGCCCGCACCGCTGCTGGCCCGCCTGGCCGCCGAAGGCAAGACCTTCACCTGACAACAACCATCGATCGACCTCGGACCGTCCGAATATCAAGAGGAGCAAACCACATGACCCGCGCAGTGATCGTCTCGACCGCCCGCACGCCGCTGGCCAAGAGCTGGAAAGGCGCCTTCAACATGACCCATGGCGCGACGCTCGGCGGCTTTGCCGTCAAGGCGGCGGTCGAGCGCGCCGGCATCGACGCCGCCGAAGTCGAGGACGTGATCATGGGCTGCGCGACGCCCGAGGGAGCGACCGGCGGCAACATTGCGCGCCAGATCGCGCTGCGCGCCGGCTTGCCGATCACGACCGCCGGCGTCACCGTCAACCGCTTCTGCTCGAGCGGCCTGCAGACGATCGCGATGGCTGCCCACAGCATCATCGCCGGCGAGTGCCGAGGTGCTGGTCGCCGGCGGCGTCGAAAGCATCTCGTGCGTGCAGAACGAGGCCAATCGCCACATGTTCCAGGACCCGTGGCTGGTCGAGCACAAGCCCGAGATCTACTGGAACATGCTGCAGACCGCCGAGCAGGTAGCCAAACGCTACAAGATCGACCGCGAACGCATGGATCGCTATGGCGCGCAGAGCCAGCAGCGCGCCACCGCGGCGCTCGAAGCCGGCTTGTTTCGACGACGAGATCGTCGCCTGCACGGTGCTCGCCGGTGTCGCCGACGCGACGATGGGTTTGCGGACCAAGGAAGTGACGATCAAGGCCGACGAAGGCATCCGCCCCGGCACGACCTACGAAGGCGATCATGGGCATCAAGCCGGCGATTCCGGGTGGTGTGATCTCCGCCGGCAATGCCAGCCAGTTCAGCGACGGCGGCGGCGCCTGCGTGCTGATGGACGAGATGCTGGCCGAAAAGCGCGGCATCAAGCCGCTGGGCCGTTTCCTGGGTTTTGCAGTCGCCGGCTGCGAGCCCGACGAGATGGGCATCGGCCCGGTCTTCGCGGTGCCGAAGGTGCTGAAGCGGCTCGGCCTGACGATCGACGATATCGACCTGTTCGAACTGAACGAGGCATTCGCGGTGCAGGTGCTCTATTGCGCCGATACGCTGGGCATTCCGATGGACAAGCTCAATGTCAACGGCGGCGCGATCGCGGTCGGCCACCCCTACGGCGTCAGCGGCCAGCGGCTGACCGGTCATGCGCTGATCGAAGGCAAGCGGCGCGGCGCCAAGCGGGTGCTGGTGACGATGTGCATCGGCGGCGGCATGGGCGCGGCCGGCGTCTTCGAAGTCTTGTGAGCCACCCCCGCAGCGGCTTCGCCGCCTCCCCCTCGAGGGGGGCGAGCCTGGACATCGAAGGTCCGGTGGACCTTCGATGCCTAGCGAGCGGCCGGCCCGCAAGGACCGGCGCGGCCTGCAAGGCACACCTGCAGACCGGCGGAGCCGGATCTGCGGTGTTTGCTTGATCGGCGCGGGAGGCGCGCGTTGCCAGGCTCGGTAACATCGACTGCGATACCGATACAGCGCCGGTTTCGTGGTTGTGCTTGATCGAAATCGCCTTGGATTCGGCATGGATCGCGTCGGACTGAATGAATTCCTGATATGAGCTTTCGCCAGACCATCGATTTCCTGCTCTACGACTGGCTGCAGGTCGACACGCTGCAGGCGCGGCCGCGCTTTGCCGAGCACAACCGCGAAACCTTCGACGCGGTGCTCGACATGTGCGAGAAGCTCGCTGCCGACAAGTTCGCGCCGTTCAACCGCATCGCCGATACCGAAGAGCCGTGGTTCGACGGCGAGACGGTGCATCTGCCGGAAAGCAGCCATGCGGCGGCGCGCGCTTATGTCGCCACCGGCATGCTGGCAGCCGCGCAGGATTACGAGATCGGCGGCATGCAGTTGCCTTGTGTGATCGAGATGGCCGCCAACAGCTTTTTCTCGAAAGCCGGCATCGGCATCGGGGGCGGCCACATGTTGACCAGCGGCAATGCCAATCTGCTGATGGCGCATGGCAGCGAACTGCAGCGCGAGGTATTTGCGAAGAACGAATTTTCCGGCCGCTTCTTCGGCACCATGTGCCTGAGCGAGCCGCAGGCCGGGTCCAGCCTGTCCGATATCGTGACCCGTGCCGTACCCGATGGCCTGGACCATGCCGATGATCCGTTGGGGCCGCGATACCGCTTGCGCGGCAACAAGATGTGGATCTCCAACGGCGATCACGAACTTGCGGAAAACATCATCCATCTGGTGCTGGCGAAGATTCCCGATGCCGATGGCAAGCTGATCCCTGGTGTCAAGGGCATCTCGCTGTTCATCGTGCCGAAAAAGCTGGTCGACGCCGATGGTCGTCTGACCGGCGAGCGAAACGATGTTGCGCTGGCCGGGCTGAACCACAAGCTGGGCTACCGCGGCATCCCGAATACGCTGCTCAATTTCGGCGAAGGTCGTTATCCGCTGCGCGCAGATGCGGGGCGCGAAGGGCCGGGTGCCGGCGCGATCGGCTATCTGGTCGGCCAGCCGGGGCAGGGCCTGCGCTGCATGTTCCACATGATGAACGAGGCGCGGATCGCTGTGGGACTGGGCGCAACGGTGATCGGATATGCCGGCTTCGAAGCCAGCCTGGCCTATGCCAAGGAGCGCCCGCAAGGCAGGCCGGTCGGCTCCGCTGGAAAGGATGTCAGCCGACCGCCGGTGGCGATCATCGAACATGCCGATGTCAAGCGCATGTTGCTGGCGCAGAAGAGTTATTGCGAAGGGGCAATGGCTTTGTGCCTGTATTGCGCACGGCTGGTCGACGAGCAACACACCGCCGAACCGTCAGCGGCGAAAAGAGCTGCACTGCTGCTCGAGATGCTGACGCCGATAGCCAAGAGCTGGCCCAGTGAATGGTGCCTGGAGGCCAACAGCCTGGCAATCCAGGTGCTCGGTGGCTACGGTTATACCCGTGACTATCCGGTCGAGCAGTATTGGCGCGACAACCGTCTGAACATGATCCACGAAGGCACCCACGGCATCCAGGCGCTCGATCTGCTCGGGCGCAAGGTGGTGATGGATGGTGGGGCCGGCTTGGCTGCGCTGGCGCAGACCGTCGACCAGACTGTGCAGGCCGCCGCTCGGACTGCCTGGGCGGACGAATCAAGTGCACTCGAACGCTCGCTGAAGGCACTGGTCGACGCGACCCGCAGCGCCTGGGCGGATGGCGAGCCCGAACCGGTGCTGGCCAATGCAACGCCGTATCTGCAGGGCTTCGGTCATGTCGTGTTGGCGTGGATCTGGCTGGATGTGGCGCTTCTCGCTCAGCAGCCGGTTCGATGCCGATCCGGCCGATCCAGTCGCCAGTGGACTGCTCTGCGCTGCGCGATATTTTTTCCGCTACGAACTGCCCAAGGTGCCGGCATGGCTCGGCGTCGTGGCGGCCCGCGACAATACCTGTCGCAACATGCAGGTGGAATGGTTCTGACGCGATGATGAAAGCTGCAACGCTCGACAAATTGATCTGGCCGGCGATTTTCGGCGGCATCGTGATCGGCGCCTTCGGCCTGTCGCTTCCCGACGAGGCCCCCGGACTCGGCTGGACACTGATCGCGATCGGCGTGATGCTGATCGTGAGCGGGGCCGTGCTGGTGGCGCTGCGTTCACGGCTCGACCAATGAGCCGCAACTAACCGCCAGCGATCCCACTCAACCAGAAGGATAACCATGAGCACGCCGATCCAAAAATTGTTCGACCTCAGCGGCAAGACCGCGCTTGTCACGGGCGGCTCGCGCGGCCTGGGCCTGCAGATCGCCGAGGCGCTTGGCGAGTCAGGGGCCCGCATCCTGCTGTGTTCGCGCAAGGCGGCCGATCTCGAAGAAGCCACCGCCCACTTGCAGGGCAAGGGCATCGACACCCGCTGGGTGGCCGCCGACATGAGCCAGGCCCAGCAGATCCAGCATGTCGCCGACGAGGCCATGCAACGGCTGGGTCAGATCGACATCCTGGTCAACAACGCCGGTGCAACCTGGGGCGCGCCGGCCGAAGACTATCCGCTCGATGCCTGGGACAAGGTGATGAACCTGAATATCCGCAGCATCTTCCTGATGAGCCAGGCGGCTGCCAAGGCGAGCATGATTCCGCGCCGCTCGGGCCGCATCATCAACATCGCATCGATCGCCGGCTTGTCGGGATCGGGACCGGAGATCAAGTTCATCGCCTACGGCACCAGCAAGGGGGCGGTGGTCAACTTCACGCGCACGCTGGCTGGCGAATGGGGCGGCTTCGGCATCACCGTCAATGCGCTGGCGCCAGGCTTTTTTCCGAGCAGGATGACCAAAGGCGTGCTCGAGCGGGTCGGCGTCGACAACATGGCCAGCAGAGCGCCGCTGCGCCGCATCGGTGACGACGACGACCTCAAAGGTGCGGCGGTGTTGTTTGCGTCGGACGCCGGCAAACACATCACCGGGCAGATCCTCGCTGTCGATGGCGGCGTCTCCGCAATTCATGGCGCCTAGGCTGGCCCATCCCCGGAGCGCCTGCATCGGCCGGGCCGGCCGCGCCGCGCTGGCCGGCCTGGCTCCTCGCCAGGCGCCGAAGGTCCCCCGGACCGTCGACGTCCGCGCTTTGCCCACCCAACGCGGCGATGCCGCCCGACCGGCGGGGCCTGATCGGGGGCATCCGCTCGATCGGCGGAGCTGCAGCGCTTACCGGCAAGGTGCACGCAACAATCGGCCGATCGGGTGGAATGCGAGTCGCACAAATCCATGAAACTTCCGAAAGTCAATGCTTTTGCCGAAGCACTCGGTTTCGAGTTGCTGACGTTTTCGTCCGGCGAGGCCGAAATTGCGATCACCTTGCGGCCGGAGCAGCTCAATACCTGGAATGTCGCGCATGGCGGCGTGACGATGACGCTGCTCGATGTCGTGATGGCGCACGCCGCGCGCGCACCGATGCCCGGGCAGCCCAAGGATGACCGTGGCGTGGTGACGATCGAGATGAAGACTTCGTTTTTGCGCCCGGGTCAGAAGCGGTTGATCGGACGCGGCAAGCTTGTGCATCGGACCAGTTCGCTGGCTTTCTGCGAAGGCTCGGTACTGCATGAAAACGGCGAGTTGATCGCCCGTGCCACCGGGACCTTCAAATACCTGCGTGGCTTGCCGGTCGGTCGTCGCCTGGTCAAGCGGGTCGGTGCATCGGATTGACCGGAATGATTGATCTGGCCGCCGTTCAGAAGCGGATCGACCCGTTGTTCCCGGGGTTGATGGGAGTCAGCTTGATCTCGCTCGAGCCCGAGCGGGTAGTCGGCGAGTTGCTGGTTCGTCCCGATCTCTGCACGGCCGGTGCAATCATGCATGGCGGTGCCTACATGGCTTTCGCTGATACGCTGGGGGCCGTCGGCACCTTGATCAACCTGCCGGCCGGCAAGATGACCACCACCACCGACTCGAGCACCAAATTCATTGCCGGTGCGAAGCTCGGCAGCACCGTCAGGGGCGAAAGCGTCGCACTGCACCGGGGCCGCTCGACGATGGTCTGGCAGACCCTGATCACCAATGCCGACGGCCGCCTGTGTGCGGTTGTCACTCAAACTCAACTCGTGCTCGACGCCAAGGCGTGAGGGCTCGATCCAAGTCAAAGGATCACCATGATCAACCAGCAGATTCACCTCGTATCACGTCCGACCGGCGAGGCCACAGTCGACAATTTCAAGCTCGTCGAGGCAGCCGTCCGCCAACTCGACGACGGCCAGGTGCTGGTGCGCCATCATTTCCTGAGCCTGGATCCGTACATGCGCGGGCGCATGAACGAGAGCAAGAGCTACGCCCAACCTCAGCCGCTGGATTCGGTGATGATCGGTGGCACGGTCGGGGTGGTCGAGCAGTCGCGTCACTCGGGCTTCGCAGTCGGCGACGAGGTTGTCGGCATGGGCGGCTGGCAGCAGTTTTCGGTCGTCGACGCCGGCCAGCCCGGCGCGTTGCGCAAGGTCGACACGACTCACATCGCACTGTCAGCGTACTTGAGCGCGGTCGGCATGCCTGGCGTCACCGCCTGGTACGGCCTGATGCGGATCTGCCAGCCGAAAGCAGGCCAGACGATCGCGGTCAGCGCAGCCAGTGGTGCGGTCGGATCGGTCGTCGGTCAGCTCGCCAAGTCGCGCGGCTGCCGGGCCGTCGGCATTGCCGGGGGCCCCGACAAATGCGCTTACGTTGTCGACGAACTCGGCTTTGACGCCTGCGTCGATTACAAGGCGCATGCCGATTCGAAATCGCTCAACGCGGCGCTGCGCGAAGCCGCTCCGGATGGCATCGACGGCTATTTCGAGAATGTCGGCGGCCGCATTCTGGATGCGGTGATGCTGCGGATGAACGAATTCGGCCGCATGGCCTTCTGCGGCCTGATTTCCGGCTACGACGGCAATCCGCTGCCGATGGCCTATCCGGGCCTTATCCTGCAATCACGGCTGACCGCCGAGGGCTTCATCGTCAGTGAACACATGTCGGATTGGCCCGAAGCGTTGAAGGAACTCGGCAGCGGTGTGGCGAGCGGCAAGATCAAGTATCGCGAGTCGATTGCCCATGGATTGGCGAGCGCACCCGAGGCCTTTCTCGGCCTGCTCAAGGGCGCCAACTTCGGCAAGCAACTGGTCCAGCTGGTCTGACGATGAAATCATTGCAAGGCCGCACCGCGGTCATCACCGGGGCCGCGTCGGGATTCGGTCTCGAGCTTTGTCGCCTCGCCGCCGCGCAGGGCATGGCCGTCGTGATGGCCGATGTCCAGCAGGATGCGCTCGATCTTGCCGCGGCCGAGATCGGCGATCTCGGTGCGCCGGTGCTGTCGGTTCGCGTTGACGTATCGAAGGCCGCCGAGGTCGAAGCGCTCGGCGCAGCGACCGCCGAGCGTTTCGGCGCGCCACACCTGGTCTTCAACAACGCAGGTGTCGGCGCCGGAGGGCTGATCTGGGAGAACACGCTGCAGGAATGGGAGTGGGTGATCGGCGTCAACCTGTTGGGTGTGGCGCATGGCATTCGGGTCTTCACGCCGATGATGCTGGCTGCCGCCAAGGCCGACCCGTCCTACGAAGGCCATATCGTCAACACCGCATCGATGGCCGGGCTGCTCAACGCGCCCAACATGGGTGTCTACAACGCCAGCAAACACGCGGTGGTGTCGATCAGCGAAACGCTGTACCAGGATTTGCGGCTGGTCACCGATCAGATCAGTGCATCGGTGTTGTGTCCGTTCTTCGTGCCGACCGGCATCCATGAAAGCGAGCGCAACCGGCCTGCCGAAATGGCCAACGCCGCGCCCAGCCGCAGTCAGTTGATCGGCCAGGCGATGATCAACAAGGCGGTCACTCGCGGCAAGGTCAGCGCGGCGGAGGTGGCGCAACGGGTTGTCGATGCGGTGCTGACTGGCGCCTTCTACATCTATAGCCACCCGCACGCGTTGTCGACGGTGCAGACCCGGCTCGAAGACATCATGCAGCAGCGCAATCCGACCGATCCGTTCTTGCACAAGCCCGAAGTTGGCCAACAGTTGCGGGCAGCGTTGCGTGATGCCGATTGAGCGATTGGGGCGGCAGTTGCGCAAACCGGTGGCAAGTCGATGAGTCGCCCGCCAAAGGCTGGCGATGTGGCGGCGATCGAGGCGATGTGGCTCGATTTCCAGCGCGAATGTGGCGTCAAGGTCGATGGCTTCTCGGCCACTGCGCTGGGCCCGACCGCCGCTGTGGCTGACGACTTGGCCGAGTTGATTACCAAAGGCATCAAACGCGCTCATGCCAGCCTGTTGCATGATTTCGAGCAGTCGATGGAGGCGCTGCCGCAGCCCGGCGATCATCTGGTGGTTCTTGATGGCCGGGGGCTGCCGAGCGCCATCGTGCGAACCAGCCATGTCGAGAAGCGCTATTTCGCCGACATTGACGACCAGTTTGCGTTCGAGGCTGGCGAAGGCGATCTCAGTCTGCGCTGGTGGTTGAGCGCGTATCGTCAGCAATTTGCCGAACAGGCCGATCGCGACGGCTTTGCGGTTGGCGAGCAGCTGACGCTGGTGCTGGAATATTTCGAACGCGTCTGGCCGCGCGACGCATCCCCGTAACGGCCGGCGGTTTGGCCAGCAAAGCGTTGGCCGATGCCAACGCCGGAGCAGGTCCTGACCCGCTTCAGCCCTTATGATCGTTCGATCATGTCCGATCGACGCAACGACCCCGTTCATTCCCCTGGCGCACCCGGTTGGCCATCCCGACGAAAACTGGCCCGCTTGCGGCGTGGCCTGGGCGCCATTGCCCTTGCCGGGCTGGCCAGCCATGGGGTCCAGGCCCAAGACGCGGTCGACACCGGCGGCATCGTGGTACGCCCCGCACAGGCACGCCTCAGCCTCGAGCGACTGAAATTGCCCGGTGACGAGCACCTCGGCCTGATCGGCAACAGCTACCTGGTCGACGTCGGCTCCGGATTTGCATTCGGTCCGGCGGTTTTCGGCGCCATCAGCGGCGATCGCGGGGGCCTCTTCTCGCTCGGTGGCGAGCTCGCCTATCGGCAGCAGCTGGCCGGCCCGCTGCGCGCCGAAGCCGGCCTGTATGTCGGTGGTGGGGGTGGCGGCGGCATCGCTGTCAGCAACGGCCTGGTGACGCGGCCGCACCTGGATCTGCTGTATGACTTCGGCGCGTACAACATTGGCCTGAGCTGGTCGCGGGTGCGTTTCGTCGGTTCGCCGATCGACAGCAGACAATTCGGCCTGGTGCTCAGCTCCAACACTGAATTCGGCTACATACCGCGCGATCGGATGGGCATTCCGGTGGCGTCGATCGGCCGCCCCGGCGCCGGGTTCGACCGCGTCCAGGCGGTTTTCGGCGTCTATCAGCCACATGGCAACAACGGCCGCGTCAGCGGCGGCGATCTGCCCGATTCACTCGGCTATTTCGGCGTTCGCGCCGAACGCGCTTTCAACGGCATTTCGTACTGGGGCCTGGAGGCGAACGCCGGCACCAAGGGCGGCGTGACCGGCTATACCGAATATCTGGGCACGGTCGGAGTCGAGACCGGTGTCGGCGACCAGCTCTTCACGGTCGGTTCGCGGTTGGCATTGGGCATCGCCGGCGGTGGCGATGTGTCCACCGGAGGCGGCCTGCTCGGCAAGGCTTCGGTCTATACCGCCATCAGGCTCAGCCGCGACCTGGCGGCCACCATCGAACTTGGTGTGGCGAAAGCTCCGCAAGGCAACTTCAAGGCCACCTTCGGCGCGGCCAGCTTGATGTGGATATTCGACGACGCCGGCAACGTCTTTTCGCCATCGCGCACCACGCGCACCGAATTTTCAGCCGGTGTCGAGCAACTCGATGCCGGCCGACGCGACGGCAGCACCCGTCAGCTGCGTGCTGTCGTGCTCAAGGGAAGCCGGTTCATCGACCGAAACTTGTACGTGACCGGACAGGTCCACAGTGCCTACGATGGCGGCGCGGGCGGGTATGCAGCCGGATTGTTCGGTGTTGGCTGGCAAACCCCACTCGGCGGCCCGGGTGGGCCCACCTGGTATGTGGGCCTCGAAGCCCTGAGCGGTGCGGGCGGTGGTGGCGGGGTCGATGTGCGCGGCGGCGCGCTGGTTCAGGGCAACGCCTATGTGGGCTTCGATCTGGGACCTTCGACGTCGTTTCGAGTGAATGCCGGCAAGATCCGCTCGCAGCGGGGCAATGTCGATTCGACGGTGATCGATGTCGCGCTGGTCTTCAGCTTCGGGTTGGCCGGGCAGGGTTCGCGCTGAGCGCAGCGCCGCTCGTCGTGGCGCCGCGCGCTGCGGCTGTCGCCATCGTCGGAGGAGGTCCAGCCGGGCTGATGGCGGCGGAAGTGCTCAGTCAGGCCGGCTGTGCAGTCGATCTGTACGACGCCATGCCGAGTGTCGGACGCAAGTTTCTGCTGGCTGGCATCGGCGGACTGAACCTCACCCACAGCGAACCCCTGCCGGCATTCTTGTCCCGGTACGGCGAGCGCGAATCTGTGGTGGCGTCGTGGTTGGCCGATTTCGGACCCGCCGCGCTGCGTGATTGGGCAGCCGGGCTCGGCGTCGACACCTTTGTCGGCAGTTCGGGTCGGGTTTTTCCGATCGACATGAAAGCAGCGCCGTTGCTGCGCGCCTGGCTGCACCGGCTGCGTGGCCGCGGGGTTCGTTTTCACATGCGTTGCCGGTGGATCGGCTGGAGCCCCGCGGCGGGCAGCGGTACGCAAGCCCTGCAATTTGCAACGCCAAGCGGTCTGCAGGAAGTGTCAGCGGATGCGGTCGTCTTGGCATTGGGCGGTGCAAGCTGGCCGAAGCTCGGCTCGGATGGCGCATGGCTGCCATTGCTGCAGATGCGCGGTGTCGACATCGCGCCATTGAAGCCGGCCAATTGCGGATTCGATGTCGGACGCCCGGACCCGCGTGTCATTGCGGATGCGGGTATCGGGGGCGAGGCGACCCTGCCCGGTTGGACCGATCTGTTTCGATCCCGGGCTGCCGGACAGCCGATGAAGACCGTCGTGATGACTTGCACTGCAGACGATGGCCGAACGTTCCGGCGGCGTGGTGAATTCGTTTTCACCGATGGCGGCATCGAGGGTAGTCTGGTCTATGCCTTGTCGGCCGTGCTTCGCGAACGGATCGCGCAGAGCGGCCGTGCGACGGCGCTTCTCGATCTGCTGCCGGACCGCAGCGCCAGATGGGTTGCCGACGAGGTTGCGGCGCCGCGGGCGTCGCGATCACTGTCCAGCCACTTGAAAAGCCGGCTCCATCTGGACAGTCAGAAAATCATGCTGCTGCATGAATTGCTGCCGGCCGAGGTGTTGCGCGATCCGCCCAGGTTGGCGGCGTCGATCAAGGCCTTGCCCCTGGATCTGATTGCGCCGCGGCCGCTCGCCGAGGCGATCAGCACGGCTGGCGGTGTGCGTCTGGAATCGATCGACGATGCATTGATGGCGCGGTGCTTGCCCGGCATCTTCTGCGCAGGCGAAATGCTGGATTGGGAAGCGCCGACCGGCGGGTATCTGCTGAATGCATGTCTGGCCAGCGGCCGCTGCGCCGGTGCCGGCGTGTTGCGGTGGCTGGGCAGCGGCGCAATGACCTCAGCCAGCGAGGTTGCCCACGGCCAAGCAGAATGATCGGTGCTTGCAAGATGAACCGGAGATGTACGAATGAGCAGCGATGAATGAATTGACTCCCCATGGGCTGGCCATGCTGCTGTTCGCTGCAGCGGTTTTTGCCATTTTCATCATCGACCGGTTTCCAATTGCGACAGTCTGCCTGGGCATCATGACGGTGCTGCCGGTCGGCTTCGCCTTGTTTCCCTTGCAGGCCGATGGCAACGAGGTCGTCGATCCACTGCGCTTTTATGCCGGCTTCGGACATCCGGCGCTGGTGGCGATCTGTGCCCTGATGGTGCTGGGGCAAGGCATCGTGGCGACAGGTGCGCTCGAACCGGTGGCTCGCAAGCTGGCCAGTTGGGCCAGCGAGCGCCCATCGATGGCACTGTTGGCGATTCTGCTCGGCGCCGGGCTGACCAGCAGCGTGATCAACGACACGCCGGTCGTGGTGCTGCTGATACCGCTGTTGCTGGCCGCCTCCAGGCGTGCCAAGACGAGCGCCGCGTCGGTGCTGTTGCCCATGAACTACGCGGTGCTGATCGGCGGCATGTCAACCACGATTGGCACATCGACCAATCTGATCGTCGTTGCACTGGCGGCCGGGCTCGGCGTCGGGCCTTTTTCCCTGTTCAGCTTTTTTCCGCTGGTTTTTGCGGCAGCAGTTCCCGGCTTTGCCTACCTGTGGCTGGTCGCTCCGCGGCTGCTGGCAGGGGTTCAAGGGCCGAAGGAGGACCTCAGCGACGATGCGTTCGATGCCGAACTCCATGTCGAACCCGACAGCTGGATGGACGGCCGTCAGCTCAGCGAGGTCTTCGAAGCGGCTGGCCACCGGCTGCAGGCGGTTTCCCTGTTGCGCCGTGATCGCCCCGTCACGCCGCTGCCGTCAGTGACCTTGCGTGCCGGTGATCGCCTGGTGTTGCGTGATACGGCGCCGAATCTGAAAGATATCGAAAGTGCGCTGAAAGCCAAACTGCACAATTTTCCAGATTCACTGCCTGCGAGTGATGCGGTTTCGAAGGCGCCGGCCAAATCCGCTGATCCATCCGCAGATCCCGTGGACGATGCGGACGAGTCTGCCGAAGAGGTGGCAGACGACGAGGACGACGAGAAGCGGTTGCCGTCGGCGGTGGTTGCCCAGCTTGTCGTGATGCCCGAATCACCGCTGGTCGGTCGATCGATCCGCAGGGAGCGGGTCACCGAGCGCTACGGGGTCTTCCTGGTTGGTTTGCGTCCAAGGGCTGGCCAGATGGGCTGGCAGCGGCAAAACCTGGCGGATCGCAGCATTTCAGCGGGCGACATCCTGCTGGTGCAAGGGGAAACCGAAGCCATCCGCGCCGCTCAGCGCGATGGCATCGGTCTGCTGCTTGACTCGCGCTTTGCATTGCCGCGCCAGGACAAGGCGCTGTTCGCGCTGGTCACGCTGGCGATTGTGGTTGCGCTCGCAGCGACCAAGGCATTGCCGATTTCGATGGCCGCCTTGGCGGGTGCGTTGGCCCTGCTGTTCGGCGGCTGCCTGTCATGGAAAGACGTCACGCAGGCGCTGTCGGTCCGCGTCGTGCTGCTGGTTGCCGCCAGTCTTGCCTTGGGCGATGCGCTGCAGATCAGCGGCGCAACCGACTGGTTGGCCAGCCAGCTTGCAGTCGGGCTGAAAGGGTTTGGTGCTGCCGTCGTGGTCACGCTGCTGATGGGGCTGATGGGTGTGTTGACCAATTTCGTCTCCAACAACGCCGCGGCGGCGATTGGTACGCCCTTGGGTGTCGCGCTGGCGAGATCGCTCGGCGTCGAAGCCGAACCGTTCGTGCTCGCGGTGCTGTTCGGTTGCAACCTTTGTTATGTAACGCCGATGGGCTACCAGACCAACCTGCTGGTGATGAATGCCGGTGGCTACCGCTTCCGAGACTTCGTGAAGGTGGGTACGCCGCTTTTCCTGATCATGTGGGCCGGCTTGTCGGCCATGCTGGCCTGGCGGTATGGCTTGTTTCACTAGCCTGCGCCGAAGCGTTCGCGAAAGCCCTGGCGGGCATCGCCGATGAACAACAGCAGCTGATCGATCGTGATCGGCACCACTGTGATGCCCTGGGTCTGGGCATCAAGCGTCAACCACGGCACCGCCAGATCGCTCTGCATGAACAAGGTGCTCGGCAAGGTCTTTGCGATCGCGCCGGCTTCGTTCAGCAAACGCTTGGCTGCTTGATCAGGCGACTGACCCGTCCGGATCGACACGGCGGCCGAGCTGAGGATCTGCCCGCTCGCCGAATCCATCAGCGCGATGAAGTCGAAATCGCCATCAGCGTCGGTACGAATCGGCTGATCGTTCAACTTGAAGGCAACCCAGGCCTCATTGATCTGGAATTGATTTGGCTGCAGCACGGAAGGTTCGATAGAGGTTGTTGGCGAACATTCGAATTCTGCGCGACACGCCAGCGTTGAAGATCGAGCAACAGTCCGCGCAGGCGTGCAATCAGGGCCGCCATCGTGATCGATCGTTGTGGCAAACTCCGCCACCCCATTTTCGACAGCCGACAACCGGCGCGCCGTTTTGATTCAAGACAAGATCATCGCCCAGATTGCCTCGGAACTGAAAGCGCGGCCGGCGCAGGTGGCCGCCGCGGTCGACCTGCTCGATGGCGGCGCCAGCGTTCCGTTCATCGCCCGCTATCGCAAGGAGGCGACCGACGGACTCGACGATGTCCAGTTGCGCGAGCTGGAGTTGCGCCTGGCCTACCTGCGCGAGCTCGAAGACCGCCGCGCCGCGGTGCTGAAAAGCATTGCCGATCAGGGCAAGCTGACGCCCGAGCTGGCCGCGGCGATCGACGCTGCGCCGACCAAGCAGGAGCTCGAGGATCTGTATCTGCCGTACAAGGTCAAGCGGCGGACCAAGGCGATGATCGCCCGCGAAGCCGGCATCGAGCCGCTCGCCGATTCCTTGTTCGCCGACCCGTCGCAGCATGCCGCTCGACGCCGCCGCCGCGTTCATCGCAGCCTACGAGGGCGGTGCCGCGAAGCTGGCCGAAGCCGGCTTTGCCGATGCGCAGTGCCGTGCTCGACGGCGTGCGCGACATCCTGGCCGAACGCTGGGCCGAGGATGCGGCACTGATCGGCAAGCTGCGCCAATGGATGTGGGAGGAGGGGCTGCTTCCAGTGCAAGCTGATCGCCGGCAAAAATGCCGACGATCCCGAGATCGCCAAGTTCCGCGACTATTTCGATTACGCCGAGCCGATCCGCAGCGTGCCGTCGCACCGCGCGCTGGCGGTTTTTCGTGGCCGTGCGCTCGAGCTCCTCGACGCCAAGGTTGTGCATCGACGACGAAGTCGGTGCCCGGGCGAGCCGACGCTCGCCGAAGGCCGCATCGCCGGCCATCTCGGCTGGCGCCATTCGCAGCGGCCGGCCGACGAACTGATCCGCAAGTGTGTCGTCGTGGTGCTGGAAGGTCAAGCTCGAGCCTGAGCCTGGAGCGCGACCTGTTCGCGCGGCTGCGCGAAGCGGCCGAAGCCACCGCGATCAAGGTGTTTGCCGACAACCTGCGCGACCTGCTGCTCGCCGCGCCGGCCGGCCCGAAGGTCGTGATGGGTCTCGACCCGGGCATCCGCACCGGCTGCAAGGTGGCCGTGGTCGATGCCACCGGCAAGGTGCTCGATACCGCCACCATCTACCCGCTCGAGCCGCGCCGCGATTGGGAAGGGTCGCTGCACCGCGTTGACCAGGCTTGTGCGCGAGCCATGGCGTCGACCTGATCGCGATCGGCAACGGCACCGGCAGCCGCGAGACCGACAAGCTCGCCGCCGAACTGATCAAGCGGGTGCAGGCGATCGGCGGCGCCGACGGCTGCGTCGATGCAGAAGGTGGTCGTCAGCGAAGCCGGCGCGTCGGTCTATTCGGCGAGCGAATATGCGAGCAAGGAGTTGCCCGAACTCGACGTCAGCCTGCGCGGCGCGGTCAGCATCGCGCGGCGGCTGCAGGACCCGCTGGCCGAACTGGTGAAGATCGATCCGAAAAGCATCGGCGTCGGCCAGTACCAGCACGATGTCAACCAGAGCGAGCTGGCGCGCAGCCTGGATACGGTGATCGAGGATTGCGTCAACTCGGTCGGCGTCGACCTGAATACCGCCTCGGCGCCGCTGCTGTCGCGCGTCTCCGGGCTCGAGCGCGACGGTGGCTGCGAGCATCGTTCGCTGGCGCGATTCGAACGGCGCGTTCCGCAACCGCCAGCAATTGCTCGACGTCAGCGGGCTCGGGCCCAAGACCTTCGAGCAGAGCGCCGGCTTTCTGCGCATCCGCGACGGCGACAACCCGCTCGACCAGTCGGGCGTGCATCCGGAAACCTATGCCGTGGTCGAGCGCATCCTCGGTGCGGTGAAGCGCCCGGCGGCCGAGGTGATGGGCCGCAGCGACGTGATCCGCGCGCTTGAAGCCCGAGGCGTTTGCCGACGAGCGATTCGGCGCGATCACGGTCAAGGACATCCTTGCCGAACTGGAGAAGCCGGCGCGCGATCCGCGGCCCGATTTCAAGGTGGCGCGCTACAGCGAAGGCGTCGAGGACATCAAGGACCTGCAGCCGGGCATGACGCTCGAAGGCACGGTCAGCAACGTGGCGCAGTTCGGCGCCTTCGTCGATCTGGGCGTCCACCAGGACGGCCTGATCCATGTCAGCCAGCTGGCCGACAAGTTCGTCTCCGATGCGCGCGAGGTGGTGAAGACCGGCGACGTGGTCAAGGTCAAGGTGCTCGAGGTCGATCTGGCGCGCAAGCGCATCGCGCTGACGATGAAGCTCGATGCCAAGGTGGTGCCGGCCGGCCAGCGCACCGACAACGCGTTCAGGCCGGCCGCCCGTGGCGAGCGACCCGGCGGGTCGCAGCGCGCGGCGAAGGGAGCCCGCAGCGGCCGGCGGCTCATCGGCGATGGCCGCGGCATTTGCAAAACTGCAGCGCAAGGGCTGAACGACGACGATCCCGGAGCTGGAATCGAGAACCGATTCAATCGTCGTCATTTTTCGAAGTCGGCCCCTGCCAGCACAATCGGCTGCCCGTGCGGGGTGCGTTCGGCAGCCTGTTCCCATGCGTGTGCGCAACTGATCAGTTCGCCGGTTGACACCAGCCCCTTGGCAGCGAGCAGACATTCGAGCGCGCCCAGCCAGTGGTGGTAATAGGTATCGCCCGCATCGGCGTCGCCGCCGGTCTGCGCAAGCTTGATCTGCTGCGCCAGCGCGGCAGCCCATTCGGTCCAGTTGAAGAAGCCGCGTTGGTGCAGGGCGAGCGTCATCGCAAAGGCCTGTGCCTGCCAAGGCTGCGCGAACACCGGGTTGCCATTGCTGTTGCGCGCCTGGTCGGCAAAAAGTTCGTCAGGAGCGGCCGGGCTGTTCATGCCGACTCCAAAGTGGGTTCCCACGCATCGATCGATACGCCCACTCCGGTTTGAGCGAGGTCACCCCACAACTCACGCCCGTCGAAAACGACGCTGTACAACCATTGCGGCTGTTCGCCCAGGCCGTGGGCATTTGTTTCGGCAAATACATGGCTGCCGTGGATGCGCTCGATCACACCGCGTTTGCCCTGCACATAAGCCGGCAAGCGGCTGTGGTGGTCGACCGCCGAGGCGCGGGTCGTGACGGCTTGGCCGATCGTGAACCGAGCCGCCGTGGCAGCCGGCCTGGAGGTGGGACTGCCGCGCGCCAGTGTCGCTGCTACTGCAGCGGCGCGCAGAACGTTGGCGACGCCAACTGGCGGGTGCTTTCGCTCGCCGGCTGCCAGCTCATCAATCTCAACCAGGCCGCGTTCGAGCATCAGTTTTTCCAGCGCCTTGATCCAGATCTGGTAGTAGCTCAAGTCGGCGTAGTCGGGTAGCGTTTCGCGGGCCGCGCGGCTGGCGTCGATGGTCCAGCTGCCGGTGGCACCCATCGCCAGCGTGATGGCCAGCGCTCGAGGCTCCCAGACGGCGTGGAACAGGTCGCCCTCAGGCTCGGGGACGATCACACCGGTGATCGGCCGGCCGCCGAGATCGGCATGGCTGCGATAGGGCATCACGGGGCAATCCGCTGCGGCTGAATCGGCAGACCGCAGCCGATCATCGAATCGCGGGTGACCAGTGCAGCGAGCGCCGCTTCGTCCAGCCCGTCGCTGCCGGCAGGTCGTTGCGGGATCACCAGATAGCGCACTTCGGCGGTCGAATCCCAGACGCGGATCTGGGTGTCTGCGGGCACTTCGACGCCGAACTCGGCCAACACGCCGCGCGGGTCGCGAACCACTCTGGCGCGGTAGGGCGCGCTTTTGTACCAGGTCGGCGGCAGACCGAGGACCGGCCACGGGTAACAGCTGCACAAGGTACAGACCACCATGTGATGGCATTGCGGCGTATTGAACACGGCGACCATGTGTTCGCCCTGGCGGCCGCTAAAGCCCAGCGACGCGATGGCTGCGCTGGCATCGTCGCGCAGCCAATCCGAGTAGCCTGCATCGCTCCATGCCCTGGCCACCACCTGCGCACCGTTGCGCGGGCCGATGCGGGTTTCGTAGGTTTCGATCAGCAGGTCGAGTGCGGCGGGGTCGACGTAACCTTTGTCGGTGAGCAGGGTCTCGAGCGCGCGCACGCGCAGCGTCATCGGGTCGAGCTCGCTGTGGTCGTGCATGGTGTGTGATGGCCGTGTCGCGGCTGTGCGGGGGGTCGAGGTTCGTGCATCGTCTGGGTCGTCAGAGCAATCCGTCGATGATGCCGCGCCGCCCGCGCGATGGCAAATCGGCTTCCAGGATGCGCCAGCGTCAAGGCAACGCCTTAACATCGCGTCGGCCATGAACGTCCTCCAGATCCACGCCGGCCCGTCGGCGCTCAAGCAATTGCGCGAACGTCGCATTGCGCCGCATGATGTGCGAATCATCCCGGGCGCCGCCGGCGGACCGAAGGGCCTGATCCTCGGGCCGCTCGATCGCTTCCTGTTCGGCCAGTGGCTGGCCGGCAGCAGCCACACGATCCACCTGGTCGGTGCGTCGATCGGCGCCTGGCGAATGGCCACCGCCTGCCTCGACGATCCGGTGGCGGGTTTTCGCGAGCTGAGCGATTCATATATTCATCAGCAATACGAGCACGCACCCGGCAGGCTGCCGAAGGCCTCGCATGTCAGCGAGGTGTTCGGCGCCGAGCTCGACCGCCAGCTCGGCCCGTCGATCGCGCAGATCCTGGCCCATCCGCGCTATCGCCTGCATGTGTTCACCAGCCGCGGCCGCCATCTGCTGGGCCGGCAGGGCCGGCTGCGCACGCCGCTCGGTTATCTGGGCGCGTATGCGACCAATGCGCTGAGTCGCAAGGCGATGGGCGGCTGGCTTGAGCGCGTGGTGTTTTCCGACCCGCGCGATCCGCTGCCGCTGAAACTGCACGACTTCCGCACCCATCACGTCGAGCTGAATGCGGCCAATTTCAGGCCCAGCCTGTTGGCCAGCTGCTCGATTCCGTTCTGGCTCGACGCGGTGCACGATATTCCGGGCGCACCTCGCGGCGCCTATTGGGATGGTGGCATCACCGACTATCACCTCCACCTCGATTACGCCTCGTTGGCAGCCGGTCCGGTCGATCGGATGCCGGATCGAGCCGAAACCGGCAGCCACACCGCTGCCGGCCTGGTGCTTTATCCGCATTTCCAACCAAACATGGTTCCGGGTTGGCTCGACAAGGCACTTCGCCACCGCCATCGCGCCAGCGCCCGGCTCGACAACGTGGTCTTGTTGTCGCCGCATCCGGATTGGATTGCCGGATTGCCCAATGGCAAGCTGCCCGATCGTGCCGATCTGCAACGCTATCGAGACGATCCTGCCCAACGCGCTCGCATCTGGCAGATTGCGGTGACCGAAAGCGAACGGCTTGCCGAAACCTTCGCCGACTGGGTCGAGGGTCGAATCGACATCGAGCTTCAGCCGTTGGCCTGAACCTGTTGGGGTAAACCCGCGCTTTGCGTCTATTCGCAAAGTTTTGCATCCGGATGCATCCAGCTCGCGTAACAGAGGGGCAGGCGCCATCCACAACCCGGTGGGTGATGCCCAGTGTCGGCATTCACTGCTCCGGCCCCGTATCATCCACCGATCAAAGAGAGGAATACTCATGAAACAACATAGCCTGCGCCTGCTGCCGCTGGTTGCCGCGCTTTGCGCCGCCACCGGTTTCGGCGTTGCAAACGCCTCCAGCCACCGTGAAGCGCCGTTCATCGCGGGCTCGCCCGAAGGTCGACGCGACCGACTTCTACATGTTCAAGAGCTACGAGACCGGCCGTGACGGCTACGTCACGCTGATCGCCAACTATCTGCCGCTGCAGGATCCGTACGGCGGCCCGAACTACTTCCCGATGGATCCGAACGCGCTGTACGAGATCCACGTCGACAACAACGGTGACGCGAAGGAAGACATCACCTTTGCGTTCCGCTTCAAGAACAACCTGAAGGGCATCACGCTGCCGATCATGGGCAAGAATGTGGCGATCCCGCTGATCCAGGCCGGCCAGTTGCCGGTGCCAATGCGGCGGCGAATTCGGCCCAGTGCTCAACGTCAACGAGCAGTTCTCGGTCGACGTGGTTCGTGGCGACCGTCGCACCGGCACCCGCGCGCCATCACCAACGGCGGCTCGGCCACCTTCGACAAGCCGGTCGACAACATCGGCCCGAAGACGATTCCCGACTACCCGGGTTATGCCGCCAAGCACATCTACACCGTGGCCATTCCGGGCTGCGCGATGCCGGCCAAGGTCTTCGTCGGCCAGCGCAAGGATCCGTTCGCGGTCAATCTCGGCACGATTTTCGACCTCGTCAATGCACCGGTTGCCGCTGATCACCGACCCGACGCAAGATCAATGTCGGCACGGACGATCTGGCCGACAAGAACGTCACCACGCTGGCGCTCGAAGTGCACCAGAGCTGCCTGACCGCCGGCGCCGAAACGGTGATCGGCGGCTGGACAACGGCCAGCCTGCGCCAGGGCCGTCTGCTCGATCCGAATCCGAAGTCGGGCCACAGCACGACCGACCGCAGCGGCGGCGCCTGGACCCAGGTCTCGCGACTGGGCATGCCGCTGGTCAATGAAGTGGTGATCGGCTTGCCCGACAAGGACAAGTTCAACGGCTCCAAGCCGATCAACGACGGTGCGAACTTCCTGACCTATGTCACCAACCCGACGCTGCCGCGACTGCTTGAGATCGCGCTGGGCACTCCGGCCGGTGGTATCGCGCCGACCAATGCCGGTCGCAATGATCTGGTCACGACCTTCCTGACCGGCATCAAGGGTGTGAACCAGCCCGCCAACGTCGACGGCATCTGAAATGCTGCGCCTGAATACGGCCATCCCGCCGGTTGCCGTTTGCGCAGCAGAACCGCCTGGGCATCGTCGGCAATATCCTCGCCAAGGGCAACGACAACGCCGGCTATCCGAACGGCCGCCGTCCGAAGGATGACGTCGTCGACATCTCGCTGGTGGCGGTTGCCGGTGGCCTGTGCGTTGCCAACGGCGATACCAACAAGCTCGGCTTCGGCGCCGAGTGCAAGCCGTCGGCCGTGCCGCTGGGCGCCACCTCGTTCAACCTGCATGACGCAGTCGACCAGGCCACCGTCACGCTGCTGCCCGGCTTCCCTTACCTGAATACGCCGCTGCCAGGCAGCAAGTAAAGGAACCACGATGAAAAAGAACCTAGCTGTGATGTTTGCTGCTGCGGCGATGTTGGCCGCCTGCGGCGGCGACGATGGGCCGGATCTGAATTCGCCAGCCCCGGCACCGACGCCAGCTCCGGCACCGGCACCGACCCCCGCTCCGGCCCCTGCGCCGGCAGTGGTACCGACATCGGCCGCCTCGACGATCGACACCTGGTTTGACTATGTGCTCGCCTTGATCGGAAGCAGCAGTGAAACCGCTCAACCGCTGGCTTTCGCCGACGGGTTCACGCCGCCGACCAGCGATACGGCCGAACCACGCAGCGTGCCTTGATGGTCTGACCGACATCTGATCGCGCCAGCCGCGGCGGCCCTCCCCACAAGGGATGGCCGCCGCACTCACGTCCGCGACTGGCAAGGCGAACGCACCACTGAATTAAAGTCCTCAGATGAACAGCATCCACCCGAACTGCGAGTGCAGTGCCATATCTGCGCGATCGATTTCGAATCTGCAACTGCGCGCGCCGCTGATCGCGCTGGTTCTTTTGTTCGCCAGTTTGCTGGCTGGTGCAGAGCCCCTGCGGCCCAGCACCGATTCCGACGTTGTGGAAATATTGCCCAATACCGGCAGCGCGCGCTCCGAGGAGCGCGATTTGCGCAAACGCCTGGCGGCCAACCCGGATGATTCTGCAGTTGCCGTTGCCTTGGCGCGGCGCTACCTCGAACAGGCCCGAGACCAGGGTGAGCCGCGCTTTGCCGGGCGGGCGCTGGCGGTTCTGCAACACTGGAAACAACTCGATCGGGCGCCGGCGGATGTGGTGTTGATGTCGGCCACGCGTGCAGCAGTATCTGCATGATTTCGATGGTTCGGCCGGCTTGCTGGAAGGTTTGGTCAAGCGCGACCCGACACAGACGCAGGCCTGGCTGACGTTGGCGACGATCCGACGCGTGCAGGGACGCTACGAGCAATCCGACGCCGGCTGCCGGGGGCTGGCAGCCACCGGTGAGGGGTTCTACAGCCAGGCGTGTCTGGCCGAGAACATGGCGCTCAGAGGCCAATTCGACGAGGCGCGCGCCAGTTTTGCGCGCCTGCTCGCGATGCGGGCATTGCTGCCGTCACAGCGGAGTCTGGCTGCTGACCAGTCTGGCCGAACTCGAGATGCGCGCCGGGCGGCGCAGCGAGGCAGAGTCGGCTTTTCGCTCTGCACTTGGCCGCCGCCCCCGATGAATATACGCGGCTGACCTTTGCCGATTTCCTGCTCGCCAACGGGCGCGCCAGCCGAGGTTCGCCCGTTGCTGCGCAACGATGTGCGCAGCGACCCCGTGCTGCTGCGCCTCGCACTGGCCGAGGCCGCGGCGAGGCAGGGCGCAGCACCGTCCGCCGTCGATACCGCCGAATTGCGGGCGCGAATGGCGCAGGCGGCGCTGCGGCCCGACGCGGCGACGACGCATGCGCGGGAGCAGGCGATGTTCGCGTTGTTTGTCGACGCCGACGCGCAGCGCGCGCTGCAGCTTGCGCGCACCAATGTCGAGCTGCAGCGCGAGCCGATCGACCTGCTGCTGCTGGCGCAGGCCGCGCGTGCCGCGGGCAATGACGCCGACCGCTGCAGCAGGCGCGCCAGATCAGCAACGACATGGGACTGCGCGATGCACGCCTCGATGCCTTGCTCTGAGCCGCGGCGGTCGAGCCAGCCGGGTCATCAGCTGGCCTTGGTTGCAGCGGCTGGTCGTCACATGCGGTATTGCATTGCTGGCGCTGGCACCGCAGTGCCTGGGCACACAAGGCCAGCGATGCCTATCTGAAGCTCGACTGCCACCGCCGATGGCGGCACCCGTCTGCGCGTCGATGTCGCACTTGCGCGATCTCGACGCCGCGCTCGACCTCGACGGCGATGGCGACGGCCGGCTGACCTGGGGCGAAGTCAAGGCCGCCTGGCCTGCCATCGACGCCTATGTGCAGCGCAATGTGCAAGCTGCGTCGGCTGCCGATTCGATCATCCGGCGCCGGCCCTCGAGAAGCGCGCCGATGGCGTCTATGCGGCGCTGCAATATCCGCGCCGCCGTGCCCGCTCAGGGCTGCGATCGGTGATGCGCTATACCCTGCTTGCCGACATCGACCCGACGCATCGCGGCCTGGTCGCGATCGAACGCCCGGCCAGGCGACCACCGCTGCGCGTGCTCGATCCGCGTCAGCCGGCGGCACTGAATGGCGGCGTCTCGACCGAGGCAACGCCGTGGCCGGCGCCGGCGCTTCGACCGGCGACCGCCTGCAATTCATCCGCGAAGGCATCCACCATATCGTCACCGGCTACGACCATGTGCTGTTTCTGCTGGCGCTGCTGCTGCCGTCGGTGATGCGGCGCACGCCGCAAGGCTGGCAGCCGGTGCAGAACGGATCGGGCAGGCTTTCTGGCCGATCTTCGGTATCGTCACTGCATTCACGGTCGCGCATTCGATCACGCTGACGCTGGCGGCGCTGAAACTGGTGTCGCTGCCGACCGGGTTTTATCGAGCCGGCCATTGCCGTCACCATCGTGCTGGCCGCGGTCGACAACCTGTGGCCGATCTTCGGCGGCCGGCGGGTGCTCGTGACCTTCTTGTTCGGCCTGATCCACGGCTTCGGTTTTGCCGGTGTGCTGGCCGAGCTCGACCTGCCGGCGCTGCATTTCGCTTGGGCCCTGTTCCAGTTCAACGTCGGCCTCGAAATGGGCCAGATCGTCATCGTGCTTGATCGCTGGCGCGCTGCTGTTCCTTGCGCGCCGGCGGCGCCTGTACGGCCCGCTGGTGATTCGTGCCGGGTCGTGCGTGGCCATCGTGATCGGCGTGTTGTGGTTCATCGAGCGAACCGCCGATATCGCGTTGCTCCCCTTGTAAGGTGTTGTAGCGCCGGCGGAACGATTTGCGCCCCGCGCACTTCAAAGCAGGGGATGGCGTCGCGACAGCCATCATCGCCACCACAACATCGAAAGGAAGCGCCATGCCCGTTTTTTCCAGACACTTCACGCTCCGTGCTCGGCGCTGCCGTGCTCGGCCTCGCGGTATTGGGCGGCTGTGCCAACCAGGCCCGACCCGCTCATCGGCTACCGCCGCCCTATAGCGGCGGCTCGCCTTATGGCAATGGGCAAGCGACACGAATCTGGCGTGCAGTACGGGCATGTCGAAAGCCTCGAACTGATCAAGGCCGAAAACCAGACCAGCGGCGCCGGCGCGGTGCATCGGCGGCGTGCTGGGCGCGGTCGTCGGTAACCAGATCGGCAAGGGCTCCGGTCGCGCGGCGGCCACCGGCAGTCGGCGCGATCGGTGGCGCATCGCCGGCAACCAGATCGAGAAAAGCCGCGGCACCGCGCGCGATTTCGTCCGCGTCAGGTGCGCCTCGACCAGCGGCGGCACCCGTCAGTTCGACTACGAACCCGGCGTCGACATCGGCAGGGCGACGGGTCTATGTGCAGGGCGATCAGCTGATGCGCTACTGACCGCCTCCTGACGGCTCGGTTTTGACGTTCTTCGGCCGCATCCTATCAATCTGCTTCAACCAACAAGGGCGAGAAAGGCGATCCGGTTATGACACCGCGAACTACCCGTCGATCGCCGGCTCTCGATGCCGGGTCTTCCGAGAGGCTAGACCGTCGCGCGTCATCGTCCTGTCTTTCCTTTCGTCCCCCAAGCGCGGCTTCTGTCCGCGCTTTTTTGTTTCTGGAGTCAGCATGGTTTCGATTCAGCTTCCCGATGGTTCGCAACGCCAGTTTCCCGGCGCCGGTCACGGTGGCCGAGGTCGCGGCGTCGATCGGCAGCGGTCTGGCCAAGGCGGCGCTGGGCGGTCGCATCGGCAGCGGCGATTCGGCGCGGCTGGTCGATACCAGCTACCTGATCGATCGCGACACCGAGCTGGCGATCGTCACCGACAAGGATCCCGCCGGCCTCGAGCTGATCCGCCATTCGACCGCGCACCTGCTGGCGCTATGCGGTGAAGGAGCTGTTTCCCGAAGCGCAGGTGACGATCGGCCCGGTGATCGAGAACGGCTTCTTCTACGACTTCGCCTACAAGCGCCCGTTCACGCCCGAGGATCTGGCCGCGATCGAGGCGCAGGATGGGCGAGCTCGCGAAGCAAGGACGAGAAGGTCGAGCGCCGGGTGCTGCCGCGCGACGAGGCGGTCGAGCATTTCAAGGCGCAGGGCGAGTTGTACAAGGCCGAGATCATCGCCAGCATCCCGGCCGACCAGGATGTTTCGCTGTACCGCGAAGGCGAGCTTCGAGGACCTGTGCCGCGGCCCGCACGTGCCGAGCACCGGCAAGCTGAAGCACTTCAAGCTGATGAAGGTGGCCGGCGCCTACTGGCGCGGCGACCACCGCAACGAGATGCTGCAGCGCATCTACGGCACGGCCTGGGCGAGCAAGGACGAACTGCAGCAATACCTGCACATGCTCGAGGAAGCCGAGAAGCGCGACCACCGCAAGCTGGGCCGCGAACTCGACCTGTTCCACATCGACGAGCATGCGCCGGGCCTGGTGTTCTGGCACCCGAAGGGCTGGACGGTCTGGCAGCAGGTCGAGCAGTACATGCGCGCGGTCTACCGCGACAACGGCTACCACGAGGTCAAGGGGCCGCAGATCCTCGACCAGGGGCTGTGGGAGAAGACCGGCCACTGGGACAAGTACCGCGACAACATGTTCACGACCGAGTCGGAGAAGCGCGACTACGCGCTGAAGCCGATGAACTGCCCCGGCCACATCCTGATCTTCAAGCAGGGCATCAAGAGCTACCGCGACCTGCCGCTTGCGCTACGGCGAATTCGGCCAGTGCCACCGCAACGAGCCCACCGGCGGCCTGCACGGCATCATGCGGGTGCGCGGCTTCACGCAGGACGACGGCCACATCTTCTGCACCGAGGACATGATCCTCGACGAATGTGTCGCCTACACCGCGCTGCTGCAGAAGGTCTACGCCGATTTCGGCTTCGACCAACATCATCTACAAGGTGGCGACGCGGCCCGAGGCGCGGATCGGCTCGGACGAGGTCTGGGACAAGGCCGAACACGCGCTGATCGAGAGCCTGCGGCGCAGCGGCTGCGAGTTCGAGATCTCGCCGGGCGAGGGTGCGTTCTACGGCCCGAAGATCGAATACACGCTGAAGGATGCGATCGGCCGGCCAGTGGCAGTGCGGCACGATGCAGGTCGATTTCTCGATGGCCGAGCGGCTCGATGCGGTATATGTCGGCCGAGAGCGGGCGAGCGCCTGCACCCGGTGATGCTGCACCGGGCGATCGTCGGCAGCCTCGAGCGATTCATCGGCATCCTGATCGAGCAGCATGCCGGCGCGCTGCCGGCGTGGCTGGCGCCGCAGCAGGTGAGCGTGCTCAATATCTCCGAAGCGGCAGGCCGATTACGCCGCCGAAGTGGCGAAAATGCTTCAAAAACAAGGGCTTAGAGCATCGTGCGATTTGCGGAACGCGAAGATTACCTATAAAATCCGCGAGCATTCCTTGCAAAAGGTCCCGTACATCCTGGTCGTTGGCGACAAGGAGAAGGCAAACGGGACCGTCGCGGTGCGCGCGCGTGGCAACCTTGACCTGGGCGTGATGTCGATTGCCGACTTCTCTGAAGAAGTCGGCACCGACATCGCCCAACGCATTGTAGCCGGCGCCTGCTCACCGATCCAGACGTGACGGATTCCGCTTGCCTTGGAATCCGTTGAAAGGTTCAAACCATCGCTACATATGCTGACCGCCGTACTCCCAATGTCGAGCGCAAACACCGCCTCAACCGGGAAATCATGGCACCTGAAGTTCGCTTGAACGGCGTAGACAACGAGCCCCTGGGCATCGTCAACATCAACGACGCGTTGCAGATGGCCGGCGACCTCGATGTCGATCTGGTCGAGATCGCTGCCCAGGCCGATCCGCCGGTGTGTCGTCTGATGGACTACGGCAAGCTGAAATATCAGGAGCAGAAGAAGGCGGCCGAAGCCAAGGCGAAGCAGAAGATCGTCGAGATCAAGGAAGTCAAGTTCCGCCCCGGCACCGACGAAGGCGACTACCAGATCAAGATGCGCAACCTGCGCCGCTTCATCGGCGAAGACGGCGACAAGGGCAAGGTCACGCTGCGTTACCGCGGACGCGAGATCACCCACCAGGACATCGGCATGCGGCTGCTCGAGCGCATCCGCGACGATCTGGCCGATGTCTCGGTGGTCGAGAACATGCCCAAGCTCGAAGGCCGGCAGATGATCATGGTGCTGGCGCCCAAGCGCAAGTCGTGATCGGTGCGATGTCAGAACAGAATTCGACTGCCTCGGTCTGGTCACCGGGGGGTTGAAAAGAAGCGGCTGCAGGCCTACAAGACGGCAGTCGATTTGCCGGCGCCTGCAGCAGCAATCAAAGAAGGAGCAGCAATGCCCAAGATGAAGACCAAGAGCAGCGCCAAGAAGCGGTTCCGCGTTCGCCCGGGTGGTACCGTCAAGCGCGGTCAGGCGTTCAAGCGCCACATCCTGACGAAGAAGTCCACGAAAGAGCAAACGCCACCTGCGTGGCGCCACCAACGTGCACGAGGCCGACATGGGCCAGCATCGCGCAGATGCTGCCGATGCGCCGGCCTTTGAACCCGCTTCTGAAGGAGATCAACCATGCCTCGCGTCAAACGTGGTGTAACAGCCCGCGCCCGTCACAAGAAAATTCTCGCACTCGCCAAGGGTTACCGTGGCCGCCGCAAGAATGTGTTTCGCATTGCCAAGCAGGCCGTCATGCGTGCCGGCCAGTATGCGTACCGTGACCGCCGCACCAAGAAGCGTGTTTTCCGCCAGCTCTGGATCGCCCGTATCAACGCGGCGAGCCGGGGCCTGGGCCTGACCTACAGCAAATTCATGGCCGGCATGAAAAAAGCCTCGATCGAGATCGATCGCAAGGTGCTTGCCGACATGGCTGTCAATGATCCTGCCGCGTTTCGGCAGCATCGTCGAGAAGGTGAAGGCCCAGCTGGCTTGAATGCCCTGAACGGCCCGTGGCGCAAGCCGCGGGCCGTCTGGCAGACCGGCTGCGCCGCAAGGCGCGGCCCGGCCGAGCTTTTCCAGGCCGACCTCGTGTGCGGCCTTTTTTGTTTGCGTGCCACGGTTTCGTCATGAATGACCTCGAACAACTGGTGCTCGATGCGCAGGCCGATTTCGCCGCGCACGCGCGACGCCCGCCGATCTGGAAAATGCCAAGGCGCGCTACCTCGGCAAGTCGGGCCGCCTGACCGAGCAGCTGAAGGCGCTGGGCGCGCTGTCGCACGACGAGAAGAAGTCACGCGGCGCGCTGATCAACGCGGCCAAGCAGCAGGTCGAGGCCGCGCTGCAGGCAGCGCCGCCAGGCGCTCGCCGATGCCGAGCTCGATGCGCAGCTGAAAGCCGAGGCGCTGGATGTGACGCTGCCCGGCCGCCGCCGCGGCGACGGCGCGGTGCATCCGATCGCCGCGCACGATGGAGCGCATCGAGGCGATCTTCGCTTCGATGGGTTTCGACGTCGCCGACGGCCCCGAGATCGAGACCGACTGGTACAGCTTCACCGCGCTGAACAATCCGGAAAACCATCCGGCGCGCTCGATGCAGGATACGTTCTATGTCGACGTCAAGGATGCCGAAGGCCGCTGGCTGAACCTGCGTCCGCACACCTCGCCGATGCAGATCCGCTATGCGCAGGCGCACGCGAAAAAGGTATGCCGGCCAAGCGCACATGCCCGACATCCGCGTGATCGCGCCGGGCCGCACCTACCGGGTCGACAGCGATGCCACGCATTCGCCGATGTTCCATCAGGTCGAGGGTCTGTGGGTCGGCGAGAACGTCAGCTTCAAGGACCTGAAGGCGATGTACCTGGCCTTCATCCAGGCCTTCTTCGAGACCACCGAGCTGAAGCTGCGCTTCCGGCCGAGCTATTTCCCGTTCACCGAACCGAGCGCCGAGATCGACATCATGTTCGAGAGCGGCCCGCTGACCGGCCGCTGGCTCGAGGTGTCGGGCTCGGGCCAGGTCCATCCGCAGGTGATCCGCAACATGGGCCTCGACCCGGAGCGCTACATCGGCTTCGCCTTCGGCTCGGGCATCGACCGGCTGGCGATGCTGCGTTACGGCATCAGCGACCTGCGGCTGTTCTTCGACGGCGATCTGCGCTTCCTGTCGCAGTTTCATTGATGCAGCGTCGCCGCACCCGCTAACCAGCAAGCCCATCTGACCGCGAAAGCCCGCGATGCAATTTCCCGAATCGTGGTTGCGTGAATTCTGCAACCCGCACCGATCACCAGCCAGGAACTGGCCGATCTGCTGACCATGTCGGGCATGGAAGTCGAGGACGCTGCGCCCGGTGGCGCCGCCGTTCTCGAAGATCGTCGTCGCCGAGGTGCTGGCGGTCGAACGCCATCCGAATGCCGACCGGCTCAATGTCTGCCAGGTCGATGCCGGCACCGGCGCGCTGCTGAAGATCGTCTGCGGCGCACCGAACGTCAGCGTCGGCATCAAGGTGCCGTGTGCGCTGGTCGGCGCGGTGCTGCCGCCGGCCGACGATGCGGCGGCCGATGCCGAGCCGTTCGAGATCAGGCTCGGCCAGCTGCGCGGTGTCGAAAGCCAGGGCATGCTGTGCTCGGCGCGCGAACTGAAGCTGTCGGACGACCACGGCGGGCTGCTGCTGCTCGATCCGGCAAGCCCGTGTCGGCCAGGACATCCGCGACCACCTGCGCCTGGACGACACGCTGTTCACGCTGAAGCTGACGCCCAATCTCGGCCATGCCTGAGCGTCTACGGCATCGCACGCGAAGTCGCTGCGCTGACCGGTGCACCGCTGCAGTCAGCCGGAGATCGAGGCAGCCGACGCCGCGATCGATGACAAGCTGCCGGTCAAGGTCGAAGCGGCCGACCTGTGCGGGCGCTTTTCCGGCCGCATCGTGCGCGGCGTCGACACCCAGGTGGCGACCCCGGCCTGGATGGTCGACCGGCTGGCGCGCTGTGGCCAGCGTTCGGTCAGCGTGCTGGTCGACATCTCCAACTATGTGATGTTCGAATATGGCCAGCCCACGCACATCTTCGATCTCGACAAGATCGATGGCGGCCTGCAAGTGCGCTGGGCGCGCGCCGGCGAGACGCTGAAGCTGCTCAACGGCAATACCGTCACGCTCGACGAGCAGGTCGGCATCATCGCCGACGACTCAGGCCGTCGAATCGCTGGCCGGCATCATGGGCGGTGATGCGACCGCCGTATCCGACGCCACGCGCAACATCTATATCGAGGCGGCCTTCTGGTGGCCCGAAGCGGTCGCCGGTCGCTCGCGACGCTTCAATTTCACGACCGATGCCGGTCACCGCTTCGAGCGCGGCGTCGACCCGGCACGCACCGTCGACGATCATCGAGCGCATCAGCCAGCTCGTGATCGCAGATCTGCGGCGGCCAGGCCGGTCCGATCGACGACCAGACGCTGGCGCTGCCGCAGCGCCCGGCGGTCGATTTGCGGGTTGCACGCGCCGCCAAGGTGATCGGCATGCCGGTCACAGCCGAGCAGTGCCGGCAGGTGATGACGCGGCTCGGCCTGCAGTTCACCGAGTCGGCTGGCTTGACACGGCGAGGTGCTGCATGTGACGCCGCCGAGCTGGCGCTTCGACCTGCAGATCGAGGAGGACCTGATCGAGGAAGTGATCCGCGTGCTCGGCTTCGGCAGCCTGCCCGACACGGCGCCGGTGGCCGCGATCGTGCCGCTGGTTCGCAGCGAAGGCCGCCGCGACGTGCACCAGTTGCGCCGACAGGCGGCGGGGCTCGGCTATATCGAGACCATCAACTTCAGCTTTGTCGAAGCGCGCTGGGAGGCCGAACTGGCCGGCAATGCCAGACCCGATCAAGGTGCTGAACCCGATCGCCAGCCCGCTGGCGGTGATGCGATCGAGCCTGCTCGGCAGCCTGATCCAGGTGCTGCGAACCAACCTGGCGCGCAAGGCGTCGCGGGTGCGGGTTTTCGAGATCGGCCGTGTCTATCGGCGTGACGCGTCGGTTGCCGACGGGCCGACGCAGGTTGCCGGCATCGATCAGATCGATGCGCCTGGCCGGGCTGGCTTCGGCAGCAACCACATCGAGCAATGGGGCGAGAAGGCGAGGGCGGTCGACTTCTTCGACGTGAAGGGCGATCTCGAGGCCTTGTTCGCTGCCCAAGACGGCCGCGTTTCGTCGCCGCCGGGCACCCGGCGATGCATCCTGGTCGCTGCGCGCGCGATCGAGATCGATGGCCGAGCGGTCGGCGTGGTGGGTGAACTGCACCCGCGTTGGCGCCAGTCGTATGAACTGCCGAGTGCGCCGGTCCTGTTCGAGATCGATCTGGCCGCTTGCTGAGCGTCGACGTGCCGGCATTTGCGCCACTGCCGCGTCAACAGTCGATCCGCCGCGACCTGGCGCTGATCACGCCCGAGTCGGTCAGCCACGACGCACTTGATCGACGCGCTGCGCAGCACGCCCGAACCCGCTGCTGCGCTCGGTCGCAGCTGTTCGACGTCTACAAGCCGCCGGCGGGTGGCGAACGCAGCATGGCGGTCCACCTCGAGTTGCGCGACGACAACGCAACACTGACCGACGAGCGCATCGACGCCGCGCTGGCGCAGATACTCGACCATGTGCAGACACGCTTGGGCGTGCGCCTGAGGAGTTGAAGAGCGATGACCGACGCCGCGCCAGACGACGATCGCCCGACCACCGACAGGCTGCCCGGGCCGCCAGACCCGCCCGAGCAGCCACGCGCCGTGCTGCCCAGCATCGAGACACCGACGCTGACCAAGGCCGAACTGGCCGAGATGCTGTTCGAGCGGCTGGGTCTCAACAAGCGCGAATCGAAGGACATGGTCGACGGCTTCTTCGACATCATCCATGTCGACGCTGGTCGAGGGCGACGACGTCAAGCTGTCGGGCTTCGGCAATTTCAACATCCGGCGCAAGGCGGCGCGGCCCGGCCGCAATCCGCGCACCGGCGAAGCGATCCCGATCAAGGCCCGCAATGTGGTGACCTTCCACGCCAGCCAGAAACTGAAAAGCGCGGTGCAAGGCGACCCCCTGCCCGAACGAAGACTTCGAGTAAAGTCCGAGCTCCCGCCTGAATCGCATTGATTTCAATGGAGAAATCGCTTCCAGCCATCCCCGCCAAGCGGTATTTCACGATCGGCGAAGTCAGCGATCTGTGTGGCGTCAAACCGTATGTGCTGCGTTACTGGGAGCAGGAATTCACACAGCTCAAGCCGATGAAGCGGCGCGGCAACCGGCGCTACTACCAGCATCACGAAGTCCTGCTGATCCGCCGCATCCGCGACCTGCTGTACGAGCAGGGCTTCACGATCAGCGGTGCGCGCAATCGGCTGGCCGACCAGCACGGGGACGATCTGCCGGGGCTCGAAGTCACGGAGATCGAAGGCGAGTCCCCGGACAATGCGTTCGATACGTCCGGTTCAAGCGATCGCACAAGCTCGGCAACCGATCGCCACATCGCGGGTTCCGGCGAGCCGCTGACCTCGCTGCAGATTCGCGCCGAACTGCTCGCGATCCGCAGCCTGCTGACTGCCTGAGCGAGCAACGAAAGCCGCTATACTCGTCGGCTCAGTCGGGGCGTAGCGCAGCCTGGTAGCGCACTTGCATGGGGTGCAAGGGGTCGCGAGTTCGAATCCCGCCGTCCCGACCATATGAATCAATGGGTTAGCTTTCACAAGGAGCTAGCCCATTTTGATTTCTGACCTTCCCACCAGCTTTTGCCCCCACGTTTGCCCCCACAGTCTGCAGGATTGATGCAGCGTGCGCAAGTACGGGGAGGGAACCTACCGCTTCTTCGCAACGCTCGGTCGTACGCTGGCTTGTTGGCTGCTTTCGGCCATCAGCTGACGGTGACCGAGACAGCGCGGGCGTCGGTGAGGCGGCGGAAAGCGGCCCGTCACCTCGGGGTTGTTTCAGAGAACCAAAGCCAAAAGATCAGGTGCTGGTCAGCATTCGCTCGCGTGGGCCGGCAATCGACCCATCAGCGAAATACGCTGCCGTGAACTCGTCGCCCCGAAGCGGTCGGACGAACGTGGCACACGCCCTTGATGTAGGTCTTGCCGCGTACCGTGAGTTCGCAATCGACCGGGCGGCTTTCTAGCGCGCTGACGGTGCCGGCCTGGGCGAGGCCGGCAGTGATCAGGACGGCTCCGATCACCCTGAGACGGAATGACTCATGACACACCTTTCATTGCGCGGCGCGCTCATGTTGGGACGCGCCGAACCAAATCACCGCACGAAGACTTCGTAGCTCTCGAACGTTTGCTCCCGCCCCTGATCGCCGACGTTGCAACCGTGGAATTCCGGGCGCGTCTTGCCGACGAGAGGGCCGCCTGCTTGCCGGACCCGGCAGCTGTACAGGGGCCGTCCATCCGCCTCGTTGCCGGTACTGATCGCGTTCGCGGGGAAAAATGAGCCGGGTGTGGCCGCCATCCATCGCCCTGGGGTTGCCAGCAGCACGTGGTTCTTGAGCAGGACGGCACGGCCACCGTAGCCGATCGAGCAACCCTCGAGCCAGATGCCGGCCATGCCGGGATGCAATCCGCCGTTGTGCCCGCCGGCGCAAATGAAGACCGGCATGCCGTCTGCCATCTGCCCAACCGCCTTGGCGCGCGGGTCGATGTTGTCCGGCTTTCCCGGAACCCAGTTCAGGCCTGCCGACTTGTTCCCTGCCTGCTGTGCGGCCCCGCCCGCCCGCACCAGCTTGCCGTCGTCGTTGTGGATGTCTTCAAGCTCGACCGTCTGCGTGGTCCGGCCCTGGCGGCCCTTGCATTCGAGGACCAGCTGGACCCGTTCGGGGCTGACCTTGAGGTCCCGATCGACACACGAGCGCCGGAAGGTGGACTTGCCCTGCCCATCGAAGACGACCCGGCCGTCGACGACGTGGTAGCCATCGAGATCGAAGGCCACGGGCCGCTCCCGCCCGCGCTTGTCGCGGCAGTTGCCCGACAACACGAGCGTGTCCCTGTCGAGCTCGACACGAACGTCGCTGCACGTTCGCTGGAAACTGGAAGGGCCAGCGAGGGCCGGGCCGATGCAAACCGACGCACCGGCCAGGAGGATCAGAAAGCGCACCATGTCATATCTCCCGATGAAGCTCAGTTCTTGCGGCATTTCGCGATCGCCGCGAACACATCGGGCATGTACTGCCGAGAAAGCATGTAGGTCGTCTTGCCGTTTAGAAACTGCACTTCCATGCTCTCCGGGGAGCGGGACTCGCGCAACATGTCGGCGCCGAGCAGCTGTGCCGAGTACCAGTTGCCGCCATTCCAGACGGCGTCGTACGAAAAGCTCCCGCGTTCAGGGATGGAAATCGAGACCACCTGTCCCTTGACGCCTGGCTGGCCGCTGAACAAGAGGCCGAAGCCATCCCCCTTGGTTTGGTAGAAGTGGATTTCGCGGCCGCCGCTCCCCATCATTGCCGAACAGCGTTGCGTCGAGTTGTTGGAGGGGTCGTACCAGCGCACGATCTGAAAGTCGCCGACGCGGCCCGCGGCGGCCTTCATCGTGTTGCCCCATGTCGGCCCGGAAGTGATGATCGTCTGCTTCGGTGCTGCCGAAGGCGCCGGCGCGGCCGCCGCGGCCGGCTTCGGCGCATTGCCGGTGCACTGGGATACCAGGCGCCGGATGTTTCCCTCCGCGCCCTGCACCGCGGATGGCGAATTCTTCATGCACCAGTCGAAGTGGCTCTGGTAGTTGCCGTGGACGCCCCTCCCGTAGTCCAGGCAGGCCGGGTTCTGCTTGACGGCCAGTCCCCCCATTCCCGACGCGTTCGCCGCGTACGAACCGCAAAACCGCGCATCGCCCTGGGCCAGCGCGGAGCCGCACAGCACGGCGGCGAACAGGAAGCTTGCTGATGATCGGATCATTGACGTCTTCTCCTTGCACAGTGGTTTGAGGGCTTAGTCCTTGGTCCAGGTGGTGCCGTTGTCCCAGAGGAGCAACCGGTTGCCGTACGTCCCCGCGATGGTGCGGTCGTCGGGGAAGTTGACCGTCAACTTGTCGCCCTTGCACGAGCCGGTTCCCGCAGGCCGTTTCGGCCCGACCGTCACATGGACGCGGTCGCCGTTGGAGACTGTGATGGTCGAAGCGCCACGGTTGAAGCGGCCCGCGAGCCCATTGCACGCCAGAAACTGTGCCGGTGTCGGTGAGGGAGTTCCGAGCGCGGGGGCGGCCTTCATCTGGGCGTCGAGCCATGCGGGACGCTGGCTGGCGCCCGCATTGGCATTGCTTTGCGGCGGACGCCCGGATGGCGCGGCCGCGGTGGCCGGCCTGGCTGCATTGCCGGTACACGCCGAGACGAGCCGCCGGATGTTGGCCTCCGCGCCATGCACCGAGGAGCGCGGATTCTTCATGCACCAGTCGAAATGGCTCTGGTAGTTGCCGTGCACGCCGCGCGAATAGTCGAGACAGGCCGGGTTCTTCTTGACCGCCGCATCCCCCATCCCCGAGGCATTGGCCGCATAGGAGCCACAGAAGCGCGCATCTCCCTGGGCCAGGGCGGAGCCTGACAGCGCGACGGCGAGCAGGAACCCTGCTGATGATCGGACCATTGACGTCTCCTCCTTCTACAGTGGTCTGGAAACGGTCATCACCCAACTCACGGTGCGTCCCGGGACGAATTGCGAGGGACTTGGCGTCGGGCCTGATGGGGCCATGAGGCTGCATCGCCTCAGCACATTGGGCACCGGATCGCCGACAAACGCGGTATCGCTGAACCCTGCCGGACCGGTCATCACCAAGCTGACCGTGCGCCCCACGGCGCCATGGCTCACCGTGCGCTGTTCGGTGAAGTGCACCACTGGTTTTGGTCTGCGCACTTGATGGCGATCCCGTGCGCCGCGCCAAGGGCCGGCCGGCCTTGACGAGGCGTTCGGTTGCGCCGACGCCGCCCCGGCGCCGGCCGACAGCGGTGCGACGAAGGTGGTTGCGGGGATACGGCCCATGCCCCTGGTGTCCGTTGACGTCGCGATCGCGTTGTCCGGATGCTTCAGCGCTCGTGTTTGTGAACGCAGTTCTCGACCGCCACGAAGACATCGGTCATGTCCTGCCCTTTGAGCGGCCAGACGCCGGTTTTCCCACCCTGGTCAATGAAGACGTTTTCATTTGCGCGCATCAGGTTGTCGACAACCGAAGATGTCAGTTTGACCGAGGGTCTGTTCGACCGGTTCGACATGGCGGTGGTGCGAAATCCGCGATCGAAACGGAGCGTGACGTTCGCCGGGCCGAAAACCTGGCCATCGGGGCTGGGCCAACTGATGAAATACTCGTGGCTTCTGGCGAACCACGCCAGCCGCAGCATCCCGGACGGGCTGCTCAGGTCGCCCACGCAGCGGGTGAACCGCCCGGTGTTGTCGGCAATCGCCGATATCTTCCAGGCCCCGACACGGCCCTCCTGCACGATCTCGTCGGCGGCGGCAGGCGCGGCGGACAGGGCCAGCAATGCCGGAGCAATCCAGGCGGCGAGACTGCGATTTCGAATCAACATGAGGATCTCCTCTGGTTTCTTGCTTCACTTGATGAGCACAAAGCGTTTCGCCACTCACTGCCGCCAAATACGGCATGCTTCACCGGCGCTCTCCCGCGAATATGAAGCGGACCTTATTCGTTGATCAGCTTGCAGTGAATCTTGATCGTCTGCTTCTGAGCGACGTCAAAACTGTCCTGGAACGGCGTGCAGTCCAAGAGATTGGAGCCGCCGTGGTCGACTCCAGAAGAGACGACGTTGAGCAGAACACCTGGAGGTGAAACCCAACCCCACTTCTGGCGGGACACGGCACCCTTCATAGTCACTGAACCACCCTCAACCGGCACCAGAGAGGCTTCATAGCCAAGGACGATCTCACCGACCTCGTTGGCCATGCTCAATTTCGAGGAGATGGGTGGACCGCTGTAGAAGGCGGCAACCTTCACCGTCACCTTCTTGGCGCGCATCCTGGCCTGGGCCTTCTGAGATGTCGTAACCTGAACGTCGTAGGGGTGCCTGTCCGTCGACCCGGGCGCCGCCGTAGCCGACGCGCCGCAAATCACGGCTCCAGCCATGAGAATCAGACGCTTCATACTGCACTCCTCACCCGGGAAAGATGTGTAGGGCTCACTATCATCGGCATGAAAAATTCGCCGAAACAAGAAATTCTCGCGTCGTCGTCTCCGACGAAGCAGCCTTGCGCCACTTGGTGCGCAGCGCACAGCTTCGCGTCGTCGGCGGCAGCGCCTGCTGCATCGCAAACCCGCCTTCATAGCCGCACAGGATGTGCGCAGCGAAATCAGGCGCTTTTGCGCCTTCGGCCCAGAACGTATAGATCAGCGGCTGTCCGGCTTGCACGGTGGTTGCGTTGTCTGCCATGTGGCCGACAATCTCCCCGTCTTTACCGGCACCGGGATTGACTTGCGCATCGAGCAGACGAACGGCGACTGGTGTGAAGTGCGGCTTCCAGCCTTCGACGGCGTACTTCGGGTCGCCGGGCGATCCGAAGTTCAATTCGCCCACGGCGGAATAGGTCAGGTCAACGGTTGGCGGACATGCAATCTGGAAGTTGACATCCTTCCGCACAGCCTGGGCAGTCGTCGCGAAGGGCGAGGACAACAGCACTGAAAAAAGGGCCAACAGGTGCAAGCGCATGGCGATGATGGACTCCGGACAACAAGAAACAAGATGTTGCGCGACGATCAACTGCAGCGCAGCGCGGCGCGATCCAACCCCCACCCCGTCGCACTCCCCGGGTAGTCTCTGCTGCGCAGAATGGCTGCAGTGCATTGTTTCGGTCGACCGAGCGAACGCGTGAGCTGGATCCCACCCTCGTAACGGCAGGATACGAAGACCTCGGCTGCGCCGTCGAAGGCCCAGCTGATGGACTTCTTGCCTCGAGGCACGCCTTTCACCACGGTGCCTGGGTAGGCCGAGCCGGTGTGGATCTCGACATCCTGCAGGAAAGCCTGAGCCGAGGTTGGTCCGCCGATGATGGGCGAAAATCCGGCGATTCGAGTCGGGTCGGCTGGCGTGGCGGCCATGGTGCGAACCCGCTCCGGGCATGCGACGCTGTTGGCAGCGCCCTGCGCGATGGGCGACACGGCGGCAAGCGCGAGCCACACTGCGAGTGTTGGCAGGGCGCATCGACGCAGCGGCAACATACCGTCCGTGCCGCGCACCAGTCTGGCAATCCGCACACTGTCGAGACCAAAACATGTGGTGGCTCTCATCGCAGAACACCCTTGCGCGAGCGGCACTCCTCGACCTTGAGCACGGCGGCAGCAACGCCTTCGAGGCTGAAGTCGTAGTCCATCTTGCCGACGCCGAGAATGGCATTGCGTCCATTTCGCATCACGTCGACCTCCATTGCCACCCAACCAGGCGATCGACCAACCCGGAACAGCGTTTCCGCTGAGCGAACGCGAGCGGCCGTCGACCTCAAGCGCGCCCTCCCAGTCTTTCTTGGACGCGACCGGGACTGCCAACTGCCATTGGCCGGAACCCAGGGGATCGGTGTCAAACCCCAAGCGCACGTGTCGATCTCCTTTCTTGAGCACCGCGACGCAATACATGAAGGTATTGGCGCTCGACGCCGCCCGGACCTCCCACTGCCGCGCAACGCCATAAGGCTTCTCGAACCGCTCGTTGCCCCCTGCCACGTCAAAGCCGCCGTATTCGGTTGGCTCGGCCAATGCGCCTTTTGTGCAGCGGCTGGCCAGACGTCGGATGTGGGTGGCTGCGCCTTCGACCTCTTGCTGCGGAGTTCGTGCGCACCACTGTGCATGGGATCGCCGATCGGCGTGCACGCCTTTGCCGGGGTCGAGGCAGGCGGGATTCAGGCCGATCGCATCCTGTGCAACGGTCGCTGCCCCGGCGGCATACCGCTGACAGAACTCGGCATCGCCCGGAGGATCCTGGGCCAGCACAGCACCTGACGAGAGAAGGCCGACGAGCAGGAGAAACCGGTCGTATCGCATCGGACCCCTCGGTGAGAACGTTTCTGGTGGTGATGGCATCACGCCTGTGCGGACGCGATTTCCGTTGCCATTTCAGCGATGGCTGGCGCAGGCCGCGAGTTGCTTCATCGCTTGCTGTGCGGTCTTGAAAGGGAATGCCTCGATCCGGGTCTTGCCTTCGAAGGGGTAGGCGAAGGTCACCGTCCTGGCTTTGGCGAGACGGTCGGCCAACCCCTGCTTGTCGCGCGCCTCGACCAGCAACAGATAGCCGTCCTCGTCATCTGCATTGCCGGAGAAAGACTGGAAAGTTGCCACGCTTTCGACAGCGTCGGCCTTGTCGCTGTTGAACCACGCCCGCATCGTCGCTGGCTTGCCCCGAGGACGCCCGAACGTCGGAACGCCAAGCGCGAAGGTTTTTTGCTTGACGTCCAGCTTGGCCATGACATGAAGGTCCGACTCGCGGGTCCAGGTCGCTTCGCAGGCCAGCACCTCTTTCCCGGCCGCGTCCGATGTGATTCGACGCAGGGTCCATGCGCCAACCGGTACTGGATCGTGCATGTAGGCGCCGGACGGCAGCTGTTCTGCTGCGAAAGCGGGCAAGGTCGACAGCAACCAGAGACAACAAGATGCTGCGGTCAGTCTGCTGTTTCGCACCGGTCGTCCTTGCTTGATGAGAGACAGAAATATTGCCATCGGCATCAAGCGTACGGGCAACTCCGAGCTCACCGGAACGCCACCGGTCAGGCCGATCTGTCAGAAAAAAAATACATCGGTGCAGCGGGGTGGTTTTCCTAATCGCGGCGTCGAATTTCTTGCGATATAACGCCGAACTTGATCAGCCGGAGGCCGCAATCCAACGCGTCGAAATCATTCGGCGGATTGCCTTTACTGCCTTTGATTCGTTCGCACCTGAGGAGGTCCCATGCATCGTTTTGTCATGACTGCTGCCATCGCCTTTGGTTTTGTCGGGCCCGTGTTGGCTGAAAGCAAGGTCGTCGATTGTGAGCTGACCGTCCGCGGCAAGACCTACATCAAAGGCGCTTGCCAGTTCGATTCGTCGTCCGGCGGGGATTTCAAGATCCTCGGCGACAACAACTACTTCGCTTATGTCGACATCACGTCGGCAGGTGTTGCGCAGGGAAGCTGGAATGAAGACCCCAACTCGACGCACGCTCACACGCCGTTGGGAACGTTGAAGCGAGAAGGGGCTTGCTGGGTCAGCGCACAAGCCAAGGTTTGCGCACGGGCTTTGTCGCCTGCGGCGGAAAAGGCCGCTCTGGCCAGACAGCCCGGCGGTGAGGGTCTGTTTCCCGAAGTCGCTTCGCAGTCGTGTCTCGGCGTCGAGGGCGAGCTGAAGGCCGGCGCCAGACTGGTTCTTCACAACTGCCGAATCCCCACCGATCTGATCTTCGTCAAGCGCAAGGACGGTACGCTGGGGGTCTCGAAACGCGACGACCTGTGCCTGGATCTGGAATCGTCGGGCGGATCGAAGCCGCCGCGGCTGGTCGTGCAGACCTGCCAGCCGGCATCGCTGCGCTGGACGACCAAGGCCACGGGCGTCGAGGCCGCGTTGGTGCAGTCGTCGGCAGGCACGTGTCTCTCCATCCCGCAGCTGGACAGTCCCGATGCGCGATTTCCTTTCGTCGTCAATGTTTCACCGTGTGCTGCCGCGGATAGCCGCGCGGTGCGCTTCATCTTTAGCAAAGGGTAAGACATGTTCTTCACATCACGATCGAAACAGTGCGGGTCTCTGGCCACGGCCCTGGTCATCCTCCTTCCGCTATCCGCCGCTGCGCAGCAGGAACCGTTCGGGCAAGACATCGACGGCTGGCGCTTCACTCAGGATTTCGTCAACGGCTCGGCGCTGTGCCGCGCTTTCTCCCCCGGACCCACTTCAGGCGTCGTCATCCAGCGGCGAGCCAGCGGTCAATATTTCGTGGCGGTGCCCGCGAAGAATCTTCGAAAGGGCTTGCACGAGGGCGCAAACTTTGAAGTCGGAGGCGCGTCGGAACCCATCAACCCGACATCGGACGGCAACTTCCTCTACATGCCGTTGGACGACCACATGGTCGGCGAGATGGTGAAGGCAGGCGGGTTCGATTGGGCCGTTCAGGGCCGCAAGGGCAGCGCGGTATTCACCGGAGCGCTGGGCAAGGCGGTTGCACGCCTGCGCGCGTGCACGAAGGCGAACGGTGGCCGTTGAGAGGGCGGCCTCGGCACGTCTCTCTCTTTCGCCATCGGACTTGCCAATTTCGGCCCCCCCCCCTCGGCATCCAAACGGGACTCCTTTGAGCGCCGTGGTTCGACGGTAGCGCTCGCATCGTCGGCGCGGGCTTGGGTGGCGGAGGCGGTGCGAGCGGCGGATTGTCTGATCGTCGTCCCGGTTCTTGAATCGCCAGCGGTCGTTGCCGGTCTCGAGTCAACATCACGGATGTCCGGATCACGCGATGCACGGGCCAGTTCTCGCTAAAGTGACCAGGCCACAGTGAAGCAAGATCATGCGATTCCGAATTCAAGTCGCGGTGCCATGGCTGATGACCCCCATGGCCATGGCAGTCCAGGGTCAGCCGTGTCGAAGGCCGGGACCTGCCTGTCGCGCGGCTGGGCGACGTGAGAGAGATCCTGAACTGCCCGGCTTCGGCGAGCCGGTCAAGGCAGGGCCGTGCCGGGTGCCACTCGGTTATTTGGAGGGGTCACTTCAGTCACTTCCTAGGGACGTCTGGATCTCGAGCGTGTACGGCTGAAGCGGCGCGCACGGGCCGCATGACCGTATGACCGCTTCTCGAGACAGCCAATGTCGCTTGCGGGTCGGTTGCCGGCGCACACGACCGACCACTGACTGGCAGCCGATCTTGTGGCTCTGGTTCTCCGAAACGGTCCTGAGGCGACCGGCAGCTTTCCGCCGCATCGCCGACGCCCACGCCGTCTCGGTCATCGGCTGCTGAGGGTCGTTAGCGGTAGTTAACACGCTGGCGTGCCGGAAGATCCAGAGCTGATCTCGAAATCCCCCCAATTTTCCCGTGATATCGACGGGCCGTGTGAACTGACCGGTCGCAGACTGGTGGTTCTTCCCAGGGGCCCCTTCCCCTTGCCCATCGCGGGTGCAACAACAGGGACACGCCGATGTCGGCCGCCGCAGTCGTTACCTGCCTTGGAGTTTTCGTGAGACTTGATCTCACCGAGCGATGACGGCGGCGTTCTGTCGCCGTCGTCATTGACGCTGGCAGTGATCGCCTGCGAAACAGTGCGCATTTCGGCATCGATTTCGCGGGCGAATGTTTCGTTGACCTGGTTGCACCTTGAATTGAGGTGCAACCCGAGCCACACTGAAGGTTCTTCCGCGGGCATCGCGTCCGCAAGACCTTCACCACCTGCTTTGCCAGGCTGAAGGCCAGTTCGCTGGCGCCGCAGTCGTTAACTGCACTGAGAGACTACTCGCACATGGCGAGCCCGAGAGCTGTACCGATCTGCGAATGCAGACGGGCGTTTTTGTACGGGACTCACGTCCCCAGGAGAGCCGAGGCCTCGATGCCTCGGATGACTGGCTCATTGCCTGAGCCAGTCCGAGAGGCGAAGATATCGCCCACTGCCCAGCATAGAGCCGGGCAGTGAACCAGCGCTGCAAAGCGCTGGGCGTCGTCACTGGAAGCTGCGCTGACAGTGACGACGCTGCTAACACCTTGAGTGGCCTTGCGAAAGCTGGTGCTCTCGGCAGTGACGCGTCGAAGTGACGTGCAAATCGCGGCTCTGATCCGCGTGAGACTCAGCCCTTTGCGGCCCGTGTTCCCCAGGGCCTTGAGCCCTCTGTGTGCGGTGCGGCGATGACCCGCATCCGTTTCCCCGCAACAGCCAATGGCTCGACCTTGGCAGCCGGCTGATCCCCGAGATCGGATCACCTCAGACGTGTGCGAAGCACACCCCGTGGACCCCGGGTTACTGGTCCCCGCGCGCGATGTGCCTACAGGTACGAAGCGCGGTGCCAAGAGGCGGTGCAACGCCGGCGAGCTGTAAAGCCATTGCACACAACGGGAGTGGTGTCCCGCGTCCCTCGTGATTCTCGGTCGCCGCGGCGGTCGGGATGGACAGAAACACTTACCTGAACGCTTCACACCACACACGAATTTTTCGCAACAACCAACGGATCGAGAAAGGACGCAAGCAATGCGCGACCTCAATCACGACTTCAAGCAGCTGGGCCAGCGCAACCGCGATGGTTCGTTCCAGACACAGCACGACCGCGAGAGCATCCTGAGCTTGGTCGCCAACCAATTGGCCGACGGTGGATTCCGACATCTACGAGCGCAAGGCCTTCGAACGAAGCATATCGAGCACCTGGTCAACCGCTGGCACGCCGAACAGATCTCGGCCGGCACTTTCAAGAATCGCATGAGCGCATTGCGATGGTTGGCCGAAAAGATCGACAAGCAGAACATCGTCGCTCGCGACAACGCGGCGTATGCCATCGCCGATCGGCGATACGTGAGCAACGAATCGAAGGCGACCGAGCTCGATGGCGACAAGCTGGCGAAGATTTCAGATCCGTACACGGCGATGTCGCTGCGGCTGCAGGCAGCGTTCGGGCTGCGGCGCGAGGAAAGCATCAAGCTGCGGCCGGAGTGGGCGGACCGCGGCGACATGCTGCACCTCAAGGCCAGCTGGACCAAAGGCGGCAAAGAGCGGGACGTGCCGATCACCAATGAGACGCAGCGAGACGTATTGAACGAAGCCAGGGCGCTCGCCGGCAAAGGCAGCCTGATCCCCGCCGAGATGTCGTATCGGGATCAGCTCAACCGATTCAAGGCGCAGACGGCGAGGGCCGGCATCGACCATGTCCACGGGCTTCGGCACGCGTATGCGCAAACCCGCTACGAGGAGCTGACCGGATGGAAATCACCGGCAGCCGGTGGACCCACCTCGAAGCAACTGAGCCCCGAACAAAAAGCAGTGGATCGAGAAGTGAGGTTGACCATCTCACGCGAGCTCGGGCACGAGCGCGAGCAGATCACGGCGGTTTACGTTGGGAGATGAGCCATGGCAAAAGCAAAAGAATCGGTCCAGCTGCCTGACGATCTCGCCGCGGCCGCATTGATCGACGCGAAGACCTGCGCCGCGATCGGCTCGATGGGGATGAGCTGGTGGTTTGCGGCTGTTCGCGATGGCCGAGCACCAGCGCCGGCCTTTCGCGCTGTCCGAGCAACGCGATGGCGGCGCTCGGAGGTAATCGCGTTCTGGCAGAACCTCGGGCAGTAATAGGTCATGGCGGCGGCGATATCGCGTAGTGGGCTCAAGCCGTCCGCATCGAGATGATGTTGGACGCGAATGTCTCGCCGCTGATGAGCGCCCCTAGCTTTGCGCCCAAGGCGTCGAACGCGCGTGCTTGTTCTGTCGGTCGGCGATCTCGGATATAGGTACGCCGCACGCGGCTTTCGATCATGTGGTTCAGGCACTCGTCGATCACGTCGCCGCTGATGCCGAGCCCGGCCATCAGCGTTGCGGCTGTCCTGCGCAAATCGTGCGCGGTCCATCTGCCGCCGGGTAGCAGCAAAGCCTCGGTCGCCTTGCTCCGTCCCTTCATTCGCCGCTCGGGCATGCGTTGCCGGTCGGCGAGTTGCTTGCCAAAACTCTTGACGCATACCGGTCGAGTCCTGTCGGTAGCTGGGAACAGCCACGCGCTCGACTCGCGAAGTGCACGCAGGTCGACAAGTTGGGCCACTGCGAATTCGCTCAAGTGGATCATGTGGTCGCGCTGGTTCTTGGTGTCGGGCAGATACCAGGTTCGTGCCGCCAAATCGATGACGCCAATCTTGACGTTTTCAGCATCCGCGCGTGCCGTCAGCGCATCAAGCAATTGCTGGGCAGCTTTCGGGTCTGGGGGCAGGGCGTCTGACCATACAGAGCCCATCAGTTCGCCGACGCGCACGCCTGTCGCCAACGTCAACCAGATCGCTGCGGCACTGCGTGGGTGCAGGCGCGCCGTCGGCACAGCCCGGGCCAGATCGCCGATTTCGCCTTCGCTCAGCACCCGTTCGCGTTCCACGCTGGCACCGCCGATCTTGGCCTTCTTCGTCGCGGCAAGCGGATTGGCGACGATGAGGTCGCGCTCGAACGCGAAATCGAGCATCTGTTTCAGGTCGCCGAGCAGCACGTTGGCCGTGCGCATCTTTCCGGCCGCCGTCTGCACATCGAGCAGCGCCAACAATTCGGCCTTGCGCACCTCCGCAACGGCCAGGTCGCCGATCCGGGAAAACACATGGCGCTCAAACTGCTCGCGCACATACTGCCCGCCGTCTTTGCGGCCGATGCGCTTGCCGTCGGCGCGAATACGAGGCTGCAGTTGTGTCGACGTCCAGCGCTCAAACAGTTCCCGCACAGTCAACCGTCGCTGGCGCTCAAGGTTTGCGGCGTTGGCGATTTCGGCACGCCGCCGCTCTTGCTGGATTGCTTCAGCTTGGTCCGCCAGGGCGGTGAGTCGCTGAGCGGCCCTGCGCTCGATCGGATCGACGCCGGACCGCACCTCGGTGGCAAGGCGATCGCGCTCGTCACGCAGTGCCTTCAGCGACATGCCGTCCTTGGCACGCCAGGTGCCTATGCGGATTTCCCGGATCTTGCCGCCAAATCGATAGCGCCATGTCGCGTGCACGCTGACCTCGCCATTGCGTCCGACTCGGACCTTGCCGGTCATCGATTCGCCGAAGGTGATGGTGCGGCCGTCGTCCACTGACCCCAGTGCCTTCAGGCCCAGCACTGTGATTGGCTGCGAGCGATCGTTCTTAACTTTTGCCCCCACGTTTGCCCCCACAGTTTTCTTGGATTCAAGCGTATGCATGCGGACCCATACGAAACTGGAATTCCTCTAAGTGGTTGTCTTTGAAGGGTATTTTGCTACATTCCTGATGTTTACGGAATGCATGCGGAGTCAGTTTCTATTGAATGGGGTGCAAGGGGTAGCGAGTTCGAATCCCGCCGTCCCGACCAGTTTATCGTTTAAAAACAATGGGTTAGCAGGCACCGTCTGTTAGCCCATTGTCCGTTGTGGGCCTCTGTGGCGGTTTTGTGCCACAAGTTGTGCCACAGCTGAGGCATCGAATCCGCGCGCATGTCTGGTCGAACCCGTTCGTTGTAGTGAGTGTCATCAGTTGTTGCGGCGGCTGGTACTTGGCGGGTTCGTCCGGTCGCGTTGTGTAGTCGACGCCGGATAGCGCGATCAGCAGCAGCCACACCACCAGTGCCACCACTGCGGCGATGCGGGCCGCGATGTTGGCTCTTGTGAGCTCCATGAAAAGTGTCACGACGATTGCGGACTTGACGACGGCGATCACGATGCCCGCGGCCGGGTTGCCCCAGCCCAGCGGGATATAGGCGCTGCCCAGGCTGCTCAACAGCAGCAACAGCAGCGCAGCCCAGGCCAGCAGCAGGCGGCGGGCGTGGCGGCGGAAGTCGGCGTCGTCCATCGTCGACTCTCAAGCGTGTCGCTGTATCAGGTACAGCAGCGGGTAGAGGAAGATCCAGATCACGTCGACGAAGTGCCAGTACAGCGCCCAGGCTTCGATCTGGCGGCCCTGCGCCCAGTTCTGCCTTCGCCGCTGGCCCCAGGCAAGCGCGGCGATCCCAACCATGCCGATCGACAGGTGCAGCGCATGCAGCCCGGTCATCACGAAGTACATCGTGAAGAACAAGGCCGCACCCTGATGCGGCCAGCGCGAAGTCCGGCCCGGGGAACAGATGCTCGTTCCATTCGGCGTGGTATTCGGCGGCCTTGATCGCCAGGAAGGCCAAACCCAGTGCGGCGGTCAGCCAGAGCAGCGGCGCAACCCGGCGGCGTTGTCGCTCGTTCGATTGGCAGGCCGACGGCCAGTGCGATCGCCGCGCTGCTGGTCAGCAGCAGCGCGGTATTGACGGTGCCGAGCACAACGTCGGTATGGCGGCTGGCCAGCGCGAAACCTTCGGGCCAGTGGCTGCGGCCGACCAGGTAGGCGAGCAACAGGCCGCCGAAGAACAGCAGCTCCGAGCCGAGGAAGATCCACATCCCCAGCCGGCCCGCTTCGCCCGCCTGGACTGGCGCTGGTTGTGCGACGGCTTGCGTGTTCATGTCGTCGCCCGCAACGGGATGCGCGGATCGTAGCCATAGACATCATCGGGCGCCGTCGGCGGGCGTTCGAAGTTGTGGGTCGGCGGTGGTGATGGCGTGTCCATTCGAGCCCGGTCGCATCGAAAGGGTTGCGGCCTGCCGGCTTGCCGGCGCGCAGCGACCAGGCAAAATAAAACAGTGGCAGCAGGTAGCCGATCGCCAGCACCACCGCGCCGGCTGACGACAGCAGGTTCTCCACCTGGAACTCAGGCGGATAGGCGTGATAGCGGCGCGGCATGCCTCGCACGCCGAGAAGGTACTGCGGGAAGAACGTGCAATTGAAGCCGACGAAGATCAGCACCGCGGCGATGCGGGCCCAGATCTCCGGATACAGGCGACCGGTGATCTTCGGCCACCAGAAGTGCAGCGCGCCGAAATAGGCCATCACCGAGCCGCCGACCATGATGTAGTGGAAATGCGAGACGACGAAATAGGTATCGGTCAGGTGCACGTCGAGCGCCAGCGAGGCGAGGAACAGGCCCGTCAGTCCGCCGATCGTGAACAGCCCGATGAAGCCGAGCGCATACAGCATCGGCGCGTCGAAGCGGATCGCGCCGCGGTACAGCGTGGCGGTCCAGTTGAAGACCTTGATCGCCGATGGCACGGCGACGATGAAGCTCAGCGCCGAGAACACCAGGCTGGCCGCCAGCGACTGGCCGCTGACGAACATGTGGTGGCCCCAGACCAGGAAGCCGACGCCGGCAATGCCGAGGATCGCGTAGGCCATGAAGCGGTAGCCGAAGATGCGCTGGCGGGCGAAGCAGGGAACGATTTCGCTGACCACGCCCATCGCCGGCAGCACCATGATGTAGACCGCCGGGTGCGAATAGAACCAGAACAGGTGCTGGAACAACAGCGGGTCGCCACCGTGTGCCGGGTCGAACACGCCGATGTGCAGCAGGCGCTCGGCAACGACCAGCAGGGTGGTGATCGCCAGCACCGGCGTCGCCAGCACCAGGATGATGCTGGTCGCGTAGTTGGCCCAGACGAACAGCGGCAGCTTGAACCAGCCCATTCCCGGCGTGCGCAGTGTGTGCACGGTGACGATGAAGTTCAATCCGGTCAGGATCGACGAGAAGCCGGTGATGAAGACGCCGACCAGCATCACCACCACCCAGCTGTTGGAGAACATCGTCGAATACGGCGTATAGAAAGTCCAGCCGGTGTCGACGCCGCCGAGCGCGAGCGCCGCGAGGATCGTCAGCCCGCCGGCGATGTAGAGGTACCAGCTGGCGAGGTTCAGCCGCGGAAAGGCCAGGTCGCGTGCGCCGATCATCAGCGGAATCAGGAAGTTGCCGAGCACCGACGGGATCGACGGGATCAGGAACAGCCAGACCATGATCGTGCCGTGTGCGGTGAACAGTCGGTTGTAGTTGTCGTGCGAGACCAGGTCGCCGGCCGGCGTCGCCAGTTCGAGGCGGATCAGCGTTGCCGCCGCGCCGCCGATGAAGAAGAAGCCGGTGATCGCGATCGCGTACAGGATCGCGATCCGCTTGTGGTCGGTGGTCAACAGCCACGAGCGCAAACTGTGGCCGTCGTCGAGGTAGCTGGTGGCGGTGCTCGTCATGGCGGTGCCTCCCCACTGGCGATGAAGGCCACCAGCGCCTGGATATCCTCCTCGCTCACCTGCCCGGCGAACGAGGGCATGCGCGGCTGGTAACCGGCGACGATGTCGCGCTGCGGCAGCAGGATCGAGTCGCGCACATAGTTCTCGTCGGCGACCAGGCTGCGCCCGTCCTGCAGATGAACGGTGCGGCCGATCAGCCCGCGCAGCGACGGCGCGTCGACGGCCGAGCCGGCGACATGACAGCCGCTGCAGCCGAGCTGGCGGAACAGCGCGAATCCGTATTGCGCCAACCCCGGCTGCTCGGTGCCGCTGCCCAGCCACTTGGCAAAGTCGGCCGGCCGCATCACGACGATGCGCCCGATCATCTGCGAATGCTCCGAGCCGCAATATTCGGCGCAGAACAGGTGAAAGCTGCCGAGCTGCGTCGCGGTGAACCACAGGCCGGTATAGCGACCCGGCACGACATCCTGCTTGAGGCGGAATGCCGGCACCGAGAAGCTGTGGATCGCATCCTGCGAGGTCATCAGCAGCCGCACCGGCTGGCCAAGCGGAACATGCAGCTCGTTGATCTCGCGGCGGCCGTTGCGGTGCTGCAGTTTCCACATCCACTGCTTGGCCACCACATAGACCGGCAGGGCGTCTGGCGGCGGTTGGTAGAGGCGGCTGAAATCGTAGGCGGCCCAGACGAACAGCACGACGAACAGCAGCAACGGCAGCAGCGTCCAGCCGAGCTCGAGGCCGAGCCGGCGGCGAACCGGACCACGGTCGGCGACACGACCCTGGCGATAGCGCACGGCCAGCCAGGTCATGGCGACGAATATGGCCAGCGCGATCGTGCCGCACAGCAGCGTCATCGCGGTGAACAGCAGGTCACTGCGCTCGGCGGCGGTCGAGGCACTCTGTTCAAGCAAGCGAAACGATGCGCTCAGGCTGGCGTCGACATCACCGTCCATCACCATCTCCATCCGGCAGTCCGCGGCGACGCCAGCACCAGCCGGCCATGCCGATGACCAGCAGCAAGCCGCCGGCGCGCAGTCCGCCCATCACTGCTGCGCTGTAACGGCCGCTGCGGGGGTCGAAATGTGCGCACAGCAGCGCGATTCGATCGCTGAGCGCGCCGATGCGATCACCGGCCGCTTCGCGCAGTGCCAGCCGCAGTTCGGCCGGCTCGAAGTCGATGCCGTTGATATAGCGCGAGACGCGGCCTTCGCCGCTGGCCACCACGACGGTCGCCGGATGCGACCATGCGCGGGCCGGGTCGCCGTCTGCATCGGCATTGGCTGCATAGGCATAGCCGAGCCGCTCGGTCAGCAGCTCGATGGCTGCCGGTTGTGCGATCAGCAGATCGAGCTGTGGTGCTTCCGCAGCGCCGTCCGGGCCGGCCAGCGACGCGGCAAAGGCGAGGTTCGAGGCGCGACGCGCATGGGCGCTGGCCGGGTCGTCCTGCGGATCGATGCTGATGCCGACGATCGCCCAGTCGCTGCGCGGCACACCGCTTTGCTGCAGGCCCTGCAGCAGCGACTGCATCAACAGGCCACACAACTGCGCACAGCGGTAGTAGCCGAGCACCAGCAGCACCGGACGCCCAGCCCGGAAATAGTCGGCCAGTTGCACCGTCCTTCCGAAGTCGTCCTGCAGTTTCAGCGGCAACGGCAGCGCCACGCCGACCTGTTGCACCAGGGACGCAGCCGGTGGCGGTGGCAGCGCAAGCGGCTGAGCAACGACTCCGTTCACGCCGGCCAGCAGCAGCGCGGCGATCATCGCTTGGGCCGCCTTCATTGCCGGCTCCCGGCGCTGGCGGCCGCAGCGGCCTGCCGCACCCGCAGCCGCATCGCCTCGTCGATCGGAATGTGGACGATGCCCCGCGCCGCATCGACCCAGCCGTAGCTGTCGAGCACGCGCCGTTGGGCGGCCAGCGTGGCGTCCAGTTCCGGCTGCGGCGCGCTCTGCAACGCAGGCCCGGTCAGCTCCAGCGTGTACGGCAGATGCATCCGGTCGGCGCCGGGCGCAAGCTGCCAGTGATGCAGCAGCACAAAGACCGCAGCGACCACCGCAACCACCGTGGCCAGCAATGCGGCGGCGACCCAGGCGATCGGGCGGACCCGGATCTCAGACATGGCGCAGCCTTTCGTCGCGCTGGCGCGCTGGCGATCGCGGTGTCAGCACGGCGGCTGCAACCAGCAGGGCGGCGCCGGCAAAGATCGGCGGCGCCAGCCACCAGCCATCCAGGCTGTGCGGGTCGACCGACGGCAGCACCATCCAGGCGGCGTCGAGCATCGACGCCAGCAGCGCGAGCGATGCTACCCAGGCCAAGCGTCGCGGCTCGTCCTTCAGCCGCCGCGACAGCAGGGCGAAAAAAGGCACGACCAGTTGCAGCAGCACCAGCGCGACGCCAAGCTGCGCCCAGCCGGTCTGCAGCCGCGGCACGTACCAGGCGATCTCGCGCGGCAGGTTTTCCGACCAGATGATCAGGAACTGCATGAACGCCAGATAAGCCCAGGTCATCAACCACATCAGCAGCAGATTGCCGATATCGCGCGACAGCGGCACGCCCGCGCTGGTGCTGTTCGGCCGGCCTGAGATGGCCAGCTGCAGCGCGGCCGCCGCCGCGCCGGCCAGCGCCTGCGCCGACAGCGCGACCAGGCCGAATGCGGTGCTGAACCAGCCGGGTAGCAGCGACATCAGCAGATCCACCGCGGCCAGGCTGGTCAGCACGGTATGCAGCAGCAGTGCCACTGCGGCGCTCTGTTTGCTGTCCAGCGTGGCCGGCCGCGCCAGCCACCACCAGGCCAGCGCATAAAGTGCCATCCGGACGGCGAAGAAAAGCGGCGTGAACCAGATCTGCAGAAATGCCGGACGGGCGAAATCGCGGGTCCAGCCCTGCGGATCGGCGGCCCACGGATAAAGCTGGGCCGCGCCGAGCAACATCGGCAGTGCGCCGGCCAGCAACCAGGGCATGCAGCGGCGCATTGCCAGTGCGCTGTCTCGCGCCGGGCCGCCCCAGGCGCCGCCGGTCAGGCCGTGTATCCATGCATTGGTGAAGCTGCCCAGCACCAGCCCCAGGCACCACCACCAGGCGGCCAGCCAGCAGGCCAGCAACATCCGCGGCGCCAGCAGCGCGCCGGCCAATGCTGCCGCTGCCAGCAGCACGATGCCCGACGCGAATGCGCGCTTCATCGCGCCGGCTCCGAAGCTGCGGCGGCCGGCGGGCCGGCCAGCGGAGGCATGGATTCGATCCGCGCCTGCAACGCCGGCGGCAGTTGCGCCAGCGGTATGTGCCGACTCAGCTGCAGCGCGCGGATATAGGCGACGATCGCCCAGCGGTCCTCCGCCGCGACGCGGTCGGCATACGGATACATGACGCCGTAGCCGCGGCTGATGACGTCGTAGAAGTGCCGATCCGGCGCCGCGCGAAGGCGCTGCTGGTGGTAACTGGGTGGGCGCGGAAAGCCGCGCCGCACGACCGGGCCGTCGCCATCGCCTAGCGGGCTGTGGCAGGGCAGGCAGAAGATGTCGTAACGCTCGCGGCCGCGCTGCAGAAGCGCAGCTGTCGGCGCCGGCGGCGTGGTGGCGCGCTCCGCGGCTTCGCGCGATTCGACCAGGTCGATTCCGCGGCGCCCGCTGCTCGTCATCGCCAGCACGCCGGCCGCCATCGGCACGCTGCCGGGCGGCGGCGGTCGGTCGGCCATGCCGTTGGCAAACAGCGGGCTGGCTTCACCGGGGTCGTAGCGCGGTTGCTCGTACATGTCGCGCATCTGCCGCTCGCAGCCACCCAGGGCCAGGACAGCCAGCGCGGTCAGCAGCGCGGCTAGCAGCTGGCAAATAGCTTGGCGCGTCAGCATCGCGGCACCTCGACACGACGCAACGGCTGCAGTTCGTCGAGCAGCCGTGCCGCTGCTGCGGCGTCGTAGCGCCGGATCGTCGGCGCGCAGCACCAGGAAGAAGCGATTGCGGGTTGCCAGCTCGAAGTCCGGTGCATCGAAGACCGGATGGCGCAGCCGCGGCAGGCCGCTGCCGATCAGCATTGCCAGCACCGCGGCCAGCGCGCCGCCGAGCACGGCAAGCTCGAAGGCCACCGGTACGAACATCGGCCAGCTGTGCAGGGGCCGGCCGCCGATGTCGAGTGGATAGTCGATCACGGCCGAATACCACTGCATGAAATAGCCGCCGGCACCGCCGGCCAGCGCACCGAGCAGCGTGGCCAGCGGCACCCGTGAGCGGGCGAAGCCGATCGCTTCGGCCAAGCCGTCGATCGGGAACGGTGAATACGCCTCGGCTTGCTGGTAGCCGGCCTCGTGCACCCGGCGCGCCGCCGCCAGCAAGGCATCGGCGGTGTCGAATTCGGCCATCAGGCCCCAGGGCTGCCGGTCGGACGAACTGCTCACGGCGCCGCCTCGTTGCTCTCGCGCGCCAGCTCGCGCATCTCGGAGATCGACAACACCGGCAGCAGCCGGATGAAGACCAGGAACAGCCAGGCGAAGGTGCTGATCGAGCCGAGCAGGAACACCCAGTCCCAGACCGTCGGCACGAACAGCCCCCACGACGACGGCAGAAAATCATGGTGCAGGCTTTGCACGACGATCAGCACCCGCTCCATCCACATGCCGACGTTGATCAGCAGGCTGAGTCCGAACAGCAGCAGCACATTGCGGCGCGCGCGCCGCCACCACAGGATCTGCGGCAGCAGCACGTTGCAGGTCAGCATCGCCCAGTAGACCGGCGCATAGGCGCCGGTCCAGCGGTCGACCGTCATCGCGATCTCGAATTCATCGGCGCTGTAGAAGGCCATGAAGGTTTCGCTGAGGTAGCCATAGGCGACCAGCGCGCCGGTTGCCAGCAGCACCTTGGCCGCGTGGTCAAGGTGCACCGCGGTGATGAAATCGTGCAGGCCGAACGCGCGGCGCAGCGGAATCGCCAGTGTCAGCACCATCGCGAAGCCCGAGAACAGCGCGCCGGCGACGAAATAGGGCGGGAAGATCGTCGAATGGAAGCCCGGCGTATTGCCGATCGCGAAGTCCAGCGACACCACCGAGTGCACCGATACCACCAGCGGCGTCGCCAGCCCGGCGAGCAGCCAGTAGGCGCTCTGGTGGCGCTGCCAGTGGCGCGCCTCGCCGCGCCAGCCGAGCGCCAGCAGGCCGAAGGCGATCTGCTTGAAGCGGCTGTGCGCCCGGTCGCGCAGCGTCGCCAGGTCCGGCATCATGCCCAGGTACCAGAACAGGAAGGAGACGATCAGGTAAGTCGCGATCGCGAAGAAGTCCCAGACCAGCGGGCTGCGCCACTGCGGCCACAGGTTCATTCGATCCGGGTAAGGCGCGAGCCAGTAGGCGAACCACGGCCGGCCCAGGTGCAGGATCGGGAACAGCCCCGCCATCGCCGCGGCGAGCAGCGTCATCGCCTCGGCAAAGCGGTTGATCGACGTGCGCCAGCGCTGGCGCAGCAGCAGCAGCACCGCCGAGATGAAGGTGCCGGCGTGGCCGATGCCGATCCACCAGACCGTATTGGCGATCGCAAAACCCCAGGCAACCGGAATGTTGACGCCCCAGATGCCCACGCCGGTGACGAACAGCCAGACCATCGACGCCATCAGCATCACCGCGCCAGCGAAGGTGCCGAAGAAGGCGACGGTCCACGGCCAGCGCACCGGCCGCGTCAGCACCAGATCGCTGATCTTGTCGCCGATGCTCGCGTAGCCCCAGCCGGCGCGCAGCACGCCGATGTCGCGCGAGACCGGGGGCGTGGCGCGATCGGCCATGTCAGCCCGGGCCGTTGGCTCGATGACCTGCGGGCATGTCGGCGCGCTGCGGGTTGCGCTGGCCGGCAGCGGCAGGCCGCGATGCCGCTGCCGGTGGCGCCAGCGTGCCGCCTGGCACGCCGTTGCCGCCGCCGGATACCGGCAGCACCGCATGTTCGGCAACCACCTTGCCGGCCTGCGGACTGCCGTTGTCGCGGCTGTCGCTGCCGGCCGGCGCGAGGGTATTGACGCCAGGCCGGGCCATGCCGCCAGCGGGCTGGTCATGTTGCTGCCGCAGTGCCAGCGACAACTCGCCACGGATGTGGCCGACCTGTTCGGCGCTCACCGGCGGCGCCGCATTGCCCCAGCTGTTGCGTGCATAGGTCGCCACCGCGGCGATCTGATCATCGTCCAGCTTCCAGTGGAAGGCCGGCATCGACAGCGGTGTCGGCGCCGCATCGGTCGGCACCTTGCGGGTGCCGGCGAGGATGAAATGCAGCACCGTCGTCGGATCCGATTGCTGCAGGTTGGGATTGCCCTTCAGCGGCGGGAAATAGCCGGGGCTGCCGCTGCCGTCGATCCGGTGGCAGGCCGCGCAGTTGTCCTGCCACAGCGCTTCGCCCTGCTTCATCACCGCGGCGACCGGCTTGGCCATCTGCACCGGCGGTGATGCCGGCAGGCTGCGCAGATAGGTCATCACTGCCTGCAGGTCGGCGTCGCTCATCTGCGAGCTGGAGAAAGCGACCACCTCGCCCATCTCACCGGAAGCGGCGCTGTGTGCATTGATGCCGCGCTGCAAAAAATCGCGCAACTCGGCATCGGTCCAGCCGCCGAGACCGGTGCGGCGGTTGGTCGTGATGTCGGGCGCGAACCAGTTGCCGAAGCTGCCGCCATGGAAGGCTTCGTCGCGCTTCGGCGCACCGAGCAGGTTTTTCGGCGTATGGCAGGCCTGGCAATGGCCCAGCCCTTCGACCAGGTAGGCGCCGCGGTTCCATTCGGCCGACTGCGCGGGCCGCGCAGGCAGCGTGCCTTCGTCGAGGTAGAGCCAATTCCAGACCACCATCAGCGAGCGGATATTGAACGGAAACGGCAGCCGGTTGCGCTCGAAGTCATGCCGTACCGGCGGCAGGCTGCGCAGGTAGGCGAAGATCGCGTCGGCATCGGCGCGCGTGACCCGGGTGTAGTAGTTGTACGGGAAGGCCGGGTACAGGTGCCGGCCTTTGTCGTCGATGCCTTCGCGCAGCGCGCGGTAGAACTGATCGGCGGTCCAGCGGCCGATGCCGGTGTCGCGGTCCGGTGTCAGATTGGCCGACAACACGGTGCCGAACGGCGTCTGCAGCGGCCGGCCACCGGCGAAACGGGCGCCGCCCGACTGGGTATGGCAGGCCACGCAGTCGCCGAGCGCGACCAGGTATCGTCCGCGTTCGACCTGGGCGCTGGTGGCGTCGGACGCAACGGCGACCGGTGGCGGCGGCGCCTGCGGACTGCTGCGGGGCTGGCCCGACACGCCGGTGCTGGTGCTGATCGCGGCCGTCAGCAGACCGGCCAGTAGCAGGGGTGTGCGCATGTGACGGTCCTCCTTCAGATCAGCGGCCCCGGCGCTTTCAGGTAGCGCGTGCGGATCGCGTCGGCCGCCCAGTAGGCCAGTGCCGCCACCGTGCCGGTCGGGTTGTAGCCGGGGTTCTGCGGGAAGGCGCTGGCGCCGACGACGAACAGGTTGGCAACGTCCCAGCTCTGCAGGTAGCGGTTGACGGCGCTGTTCTTCGGGTCGGTCCCCATGATCGCGCCGCCGGTGTTGTGCGTGGTCTGGTAGGGCACCACGTCCCAGCTGCCGTGGCGGCGGTTGACCTTGATCTCGCGCGGCTTCATCGCGCGTGCGATATCGGCTGCGCGGTCGGTCAGGTAGTCCGACATGCGGTGCTCGTTGGCGGTGAAGTCGAAGGTCATCCGCATCAGTGGCCGGCCGTAGACATCGCGGTAGGTCGGGTCGAGATCGAGGTAGTTGCCGCGGTGGCTCATCACCGCACCATGGGTCGCGATGGTGGTGGCGCTCAGGTAGTTGCGGGCGACCGCCTTCTTCCATGCGCTGCCCCAGCCCGGCGTGCCTTCGGGCGTCGGATGGTGTTCGATCGGGCGCGCGCCGGTCTGTACCAGGCCGATGAAGCCGCCGCCGATGAAGCCCAGCCCCTGGTGGTCGAAGTTGTCGCCGTTGAAGTCGTCGACGATCATGCCGTGTGCGCCGGCGCCGACGAAGGGATTGAGGATCTTGTCGTCGTAGAAGACATTGACCGACGAGGTGATCTGGTACGCATAATTCTTGCCGACCACGCCTTCGCCGCTTGCCGGGTCGTAGGGTTTGCCGATGCCCGACAGCAGCAGCAGCCGCACGTTGTGCAGGATGTAGGCGGTCAGCACGATCAGCTCGGCCGGTTGCTCGAATTCCTTGCCGGCGGCGTCGACGAAGCTGACGCTGACCGCACGTTGGCCGCTGGAATCGAGGTTGATCTTCGTCACCTCGGCCTCGGTGCGCAGCCCGAAATTGGGCTTGCGCATCAGCACCGGCAGGATGGTCGTCTGCGCGGTGGCCTTGGAATAGTTGCCGCAGCCGAATTTCTCGCAGAAGCCGCAATAGGTGCAGGGCGCCATCTGCGCACCGAGCGGATTGGTATAGGCGCGCGACATGTTGGCCGACGGCATCGGGAACGGGTGATAGCCGACAGCGCTGGCCGCCTGCGCGAACAGCGTCGGTGCATACGCCATCGTCCATCGGCGGATTCGGATAGGGGCGGGCGCGCGGCCCTTCGAAGGGGTTGCCGCCCGGCTGAACCTGGCCGCCGAGGTTGCCGGCCTGGCCGCCAATGCCGCACAGGTATTCGAAGCGGTCGTAGTGCGGTTCCAGCTCTTCGTAGCTGACACCCCAGTCCTGGATCGTCATCTCCGGCGGCAGCGCCTGCTGGCCGTAGCGCTGCAGGTTGTGGCTGCGGGCCTGGAAATCCGACGGCAAGAAGCGCCAGGTCTGGCCGTTCCAGTGCACGCCGGCGCCGCCGACATTGGTGCCGGGCAGGAACGAACCCAGCCGGCGCATCGGCAGCGCCGTCTGCTGCGCGTTGTTGCGCACCGTCAGCGTTTCGTGCGCCGGCGGCTGGAACAGTTCGTGCCGCCAGTAGTAGCGCAGTTCGTCCTGCGCGAATGTCGGCGCGAAATCGGTCGGCGTATCACGCCAGCTGCCGCGCTCGAGCGCCAGCACGTTCGAGGCCGGCATCGGTGAGCTCCTGGCCCATGATGGCGCCGGTCCAGCCGAAGCCGACCAGCACCACGTCGACCGGGGGAAGTTTTTCAGCCATGGCTCAGCTCCTGGTGCCAGTCCGGCCGGCCGGCCAGTCCGACCGGCGGCAGGGGGTAGCGCTCGCCATGGCGAGCCACATAGGGGCCGTGGTCGTAGCGCGCGCCGGGAAAACCGATCAGCTCGCCAGCCCGCCATGTCGCGGTTGCCGCCGTAGATCGGGTCGGCCCAGAAGCCCTCCAGCGTGTTCTGGTGCAGCATCGTGAAGAAGGTCTTCGCGTCGGCGGTCGGCAGCTTCAGCTTGCCGTCGTCGAGCTGGTGCAGCCAGCGGTCCTGGTCGGCGGCGCCGAGCTTCGCGAAGGCGGCGGCGCGGCCTTCCTTGCCGACGGCGGCGTCGATCTCGCGAATCGCGGTGCGGTACAGCCCCGCGGGCGTCATCCGCGTCTGGTAGCCCTGTGTCGATTCGCCTTCGCCCCACGGACCCTGCATGTACCAGCGCTCGCCGCGCCGCAGGGGCCGGCGAGCTGGCGGTCGATGAAAGCTCGGCACGCCGGCCTCGAGCGCGCCGGGGCCGAGCTCGTCGGCCGGAATCAGCCGCGCCACCGCGGCTTCGATGAAGGCGCCTTCGGCGGCGTTGAAGAAGCCGTAGACCGGCCTGAGTGCGGCGCGGTGGCCGCGCGCGGCGCCGCCGCCTCGCCGGCTTGCCACGGCATCTCGCGGCGGATCACGCCGGCGGCGGCAACGCTGGCGATCGGCACCACGGCGCCGGCGGCGAGCAGGCGGCGGCGTGTCAGCCCCGGGCCGGCGCCCGTTGCGCTTGATTCGGATTTGTTCGTCATCACGGCTCCTTGCTGTCGAGGCCGGATCAGGCCTTGGGTTTGCCATTGCGCAGCCGCGCCAGGTAGGTGGTCCGCGGACGCGTGTTCAATTCGCCGAGCAGCGCGTAGTGGCGTGGCAGCGTACGCAGGCGCGACCACGTCGCTGGCCGGGTCGTCGAGGTCACCGAAATGGATGGCGCTGGTCGGGCAGACCGCCTGGCAGGCGGTCACCACATCACCGTCGGCAAGCGGCGTACCCGTGCGCTCGGCATGCTGGCGGGCGCGCGTGATGCGCTGCAGGCAATAGGTGCACTTCTCCATCACGCCGCGCTAGCGCACCGTGACGTCCGGGTTGCGCTGCGCCTTCAGCGTCTCGGTCTCGGTGTCGCTGTACTGCAGGAAATTGAAGCGCCGAACCTTGTACGGACAGTTGTTCGAGCAGAAGCGGGTGCCGATGCAGCGGTTGTAGACCTGCACGTTGAGGCCTTCGCTGTCGTGCACCGTTGCGCCGACCGGGCACACCACCTCGCATGGCGCGTTTTCGCAGTGCATGCACGGCACCGGCTGGAAGATCGCTGCCGCACGTCGGCGCGCCTGCGTAGCGGTCGACGCGGATCCAGTGCATCTCGCGGCCCAGCGCGACCTGCTCCTTGCCGACCACCGGGATGTTGTTCTCGGCCTGGCAGGCGATCGTGCAGGCGTTGCAGCCGATGCAGGCGTCGAGGTCGATCGCCATCGCCCACGCATGGCCGTCGTATCGGCGCTCGGCGGATACGAGCGACGGCTGCGGCCGTCGGCCGGTTCGGCGCGCTCGCCCGCGCGCGAGCGCTGCGCGCGAGCTCGCGTCCGTGCGGGTCGATGCTGTGCTGGGTGCACGGCGAAATCGTGGCGCGCGGCCGAGCGGCGTCAAGCGCAACGCCGCGGTCAGCGCGCCACCGACGGGCGCAGCCGGTAGGCATCGAAGCCGACGCCGGTGCCGACGCCGCCCGGCGCGCGCGCCGGCCATAGCCGAGCGGCAGCGTCGACGACACCTTCGGCCTGGCCGTGGCGCACCCACACCGGCAGCGTCGATGCTGCGGCCGGCGACGCTGGCCCGCACCAGATCGCCGGTCGCCAAGCCCGATTGCTCGGCATCGCCGGGCCGAGCATGCAGCGCGTTGTCCCAGGTCAGCTTGGTGAACGGCCGCGGCAGCTCCTGCAGCCAGCCGTTGTTGGCGAAGCGGCCGTCGTCGACCGCGGGGTCGACAGCGAACACCGCGGTCAAGGCGGAGGCGCCCGCCGACGGCGACGTGGTCGGCAATGGCGGCGGTGCCGCGTGCAACGCGAGTGCTGATACGGCGCTGCCGTCGACCACGCCGCGCTGCAGGCTGGCGCGCCAGAAGGCTTCGAAGATCGCTCGCCGCCGGCGGCGCGCCATTGACGTCGCGACCAGCTGGTAGCCATCGCGCTCGCTCGTCGCCCGCGAGCAGCGCCAGCAGTTCGACCGCCGAGCGGCTGTCGTACAGCGGGGCGATCGCCGGCTGCAACAGCGTTGCGCTGCCGTCGTGGGCCAGCGCATCGCCCCAGGATTCGTAGGGGTGCGACAGCGGCAGATGCCAGTCGCAGGCGAGCGCGGTCTCGTCGCGATAGAGCCCGGTGTGCAGGCTGAGCCGCACCTTCGCCGAGGCCTCGGCAAATCCGAGCGCGCGAGGCGTGTCGTAGACCGGGTTCGCGTCGAGCACCAGCAGGGTGTCGACTTCACCGGCATCGCATCGCCTGCGTCAGTCCAGACAAGCTGCCGGCCTCGGTGGCCATCGCCAGCGGCGCGATCAGCGTGCAGGGTTCGGCCGGTGGCGCCGAGTCGCTCGTGCAGCGCATGCACCGTCGCGTGGGCCGGTCGCCGACAGCATGTTCCCAGGCACCAGCAGCGCAGCCGGTCCGGCCGCCTGCAGCGCCGCCAGCAGGCGCTGCTCGAACGGCAGCAACGGCGGCGCCGGGCCCCGGCCGGGCACAGGTGCGCAGCCAGCCGCGCCAGCAGGTCGTCGATGGCGGCCGGCGTCATCGCCCTGCGGACATCGGCGCGCGCCCCGAACAGACCGGGCTGGCCTCCAGCGCCCACAACTCCGGTGCCTTGCCGGCCTGCCGCACCCGCGCCCAATCCGCCGCCTGACGAAGCGCGCCCGGGCCGTCGCTGAACGGGTCGCTGCCGAGCGCGAGCACACAGCGCGCGCGGTCCAGATGCAGCACGCTCTGGACCGGCTGGCCGAACGCCGCCACCGAGCCGACCCGTGCCGATTGACCGGCGTCGCCCGGCTGATACTGGTGCCAGTGGGCGCCGGGCAGTGCGGCCAGCCAGTCCGACAGTTGCGCGCGCAGCGTCGGTGAAGTGATCGGACCGCTCAGCACCCGCAGGCCTTCGCCGCGTCGGTTTCGCAAGCGCGCAGCCTCGCGCCGCCATTGCGTCTCGAACGCCGACCAGCTCGATGCAGCCGCCGGCGTGTTGCGGCCGAAGGCTCGCGCACGCCCAGGCGTTGGGTGACCGCTGCCGAGCGGTCCGGATCCCACAGCTGCAACACCGAAGCCTGGCCGAAGACGCTGGTGGCGCCGAGGCTGGACGGATGCAGCGGGTTGCCCTCGATCTTGATCGGGCGGCCCTGCTGGGTGCCGATGCGCACACCCTGGGCGTGGCCGTCACGCAAGGTCGCACTGGCGTAGTACAGCGGCAGTGTCGCCGGCCCGGCCTCCGGCAGATCGACCCAGGCGTGGATGCGCTCGCGCGGCGCGCGGCTGCACGCGCCGGTCGGCCAGCGCCAGCGACGCCGCCATCACGCCCAGCGCACCGCGCCGGCTCAGCCCGGGTGGCTTGCGGTGGAAATTGAGCGGCTGTGTGTCTGCTTCGTGCATGGCTTTTCAACGGTGGCAGGTCGAACAATCGGTCAGGCGGCGCGTGTCCTCCAGGTGCACTTGGCGAGCCAGTCGCGTGGGCTGCCTCGGGCGTCGGCGTGGCGCTGCGCATGTCGAACAGTTGGTCGTGCGGGCGCAGGTGCGGCAGCGGATCGCGGTGGCAGTCCAGGCACCACTGCATCTGCATCGGCCGTGCGCGCCAGGTCAGCGGCATCTGGTCGACCCGGCCATGGCATTCGACGCAGCCGACTCCCTTCGCGAGGTGAACGCTGTGATCGAAATAGACGAAATCGGGCAGGCTGTGGACACGGCGCCATTCGATCGGCCGCCGATTCGCTGCGCTTTTGCGAAGCGGCTCCAACAGATCGGCGTGCCGGTACAGCTGCGAATGGCAACTCAGGCAGATCTGGCTGGAAGGCAAGCCCGGCATGGCGCTCGGTTTCCACGGTCGTATGGCAGTAGCGGCAGTCGATCCCGTCGTCGCCGACATGGTGCTTGTGGCTGAATGGGATCGGCTGGGCAAGCGGCTCGCCGATCGCCTGGTAAGCCGCTTCGCGCCAGACGGCCACCGCAACCAAGGCTGGCAGCGTGAGGAACAATGTCCCCACGACGAGCTTGATCAACAGTTGGAGGCGCCGGCTAAAGGCCTGTCCACGGCGGTCGGGCTTCATGTCCGGGCCCGAATGGAACTCGTCTGCGATTCGCAGGCAAGCCTCGATGCGCGTCTCGCACCGGGGGTTGAAACTTGCTGTGGATCGCTCTGAGCCACGTCATCCCTGCCTTGCCGCATGACTTCGGCAGTTGCAAAGCCGCTGCACACCACCAGACGCTACGCTCCAGGTTCGCCTCGACATGTAGGCACGCAAGCCCGGGCCTCGTAGGAGTTTCGGAGATGCCGCACCGAGTGGAGATGTGGCCGGGTCCCCAGTACACCGTCGGCGACCGTTCGACGGGTGGCCGATGATCCGCCACCGCCCTGCGAGTAACTCGGGGAGAAAAAACATGGCAGAGGTAGGCAACGCGCCAGCGATCAGGAAAGACAAAAATGCCGAACAACCGAAGGAAACGACCTCGGAGGGCGTCGCGGGATAACCCAGCCGCGCATCAACGATTTGCTACGCGGGCGGGATCGCGGTTTCGCTCGATGCGCCCGTGAACATCGCGACGGCATCGGGCCGGCGCGTGAGCGTGGAGTTCGAAGTGGCCCAAACGTTGAGGCGATTTCGGGGACCGGACAGGAATGGCAGCTTTTCGGTAGCTCGCCGAATTTGAGTGCGTGACAGCCGGCTTCTCCACGCATCGGCGCAGGTTCAACGGTCGGATGATGTCGCTGCACAACCAACGCCCCATGTCAGAAGAAACCCTGCCGTCTATCCCGTTGCCCTCAGACGAACACGCCCGCCTGGCGCGCCTGCACGCCTTGCAGATTCTGGACTCCGAGCCCGAGCCGCTGTTCGATCGTCTGGTCCAGCTCGCCGCGCAGGCATGTGGCGTTCCGATCGCCCTGCTCAGTCTGGTCGATGAAGACAGGCAATGGTTCAAGGCCAACGTGGGCCTGCCTGGGGTGCATGAGACGCCCCGCGCGCACGCTTTCTGCGCCCATGCCGTGATGGGCGATACGATTTTCGAGGTCCCGGACGCCGCGCACGACGATCGATTCAGCCGCAATCCACTCGTCGTCGGACCTCCGGATATCCGCTTCTATGCTGGCGCGCCGCTGCGACTCGGGGCCGGGACTGCGACTGGAACCTTGTGCGTGATCGATCGGACGCCACGCCAGATCACCGACGCCCAACGGCAGACGCTGGCGATGCTGGCGGAGATCGCATCCGATGCGTTGGCGATGCGACAGTCGCTGATCGAACGCACGCTCGAGGCCGGCCGCCGGTATGCGGCGGAGCTGGCCGCGACCGAGGCGCGGTACCGCGATCTGGTCGAGCAGCAGAGCGAACTCGTGTCGTTGGCGCGGCCGAGCGGAGAGCTGGTGTACGTGAATGCGGCCTATGCGCGTCACCATGGCGTGCCGGTCGCGCAACTCATCGGCACGAACCTGTTTGACAAGGTTCCCGCCGAGGAACGGGCCGAGGTCCGGCGCCGCGTCGACACTGTGCTCAATACGCGGCGCCCGGTCCAGGCCGACAATCGAATCGTGCGCGCCGATGGGCAGCAGCGCCATTTTGCCTGGACCAACGCCGTTCAGATCGACGAGAGCGGCCGGCTGCTGCTCCACTCAGTCGGGCGTGACGTGACCGAGCGGGTGACCGCCGAAGACGCGCTGCGCGAAGGCGAGGCCTTTCTCGACCGCAGCGGGCGAGTGGCCGGGGTCGGCGCCTGGCAACTCGACCTCGTCTCGGAACGCCTCAAGTGGTCGGCGCAGACGCGGCGCATCCATGAGGTGCCGGACGACTTCGAGCCCTTGCTGGAGACTGCAATCAAGTTCTATGCGCCCGAAGCCAGGCCGCTCATCGAGAGCGCTGTCGGCAAGGCGATGGCCGACGGGACGCCTTGGGACCTCGAACTGCGACTGGTCACCGCGACGGGTCGGCACATCTGGGTGCGCGCCGTCGGCGAAGCGGAGTTCGAATCGGGTACCCCCGTCCGGCTGGTGGGCGCCTTTCAAGACATCACCGAGCGGCGGGCGCTGCAGGATCGACTGGCCGTTAGCGAGCGCTTCTTGCGCAAGGTGACCGACAGCCTGCCGGTCCGGATCGCCTACATTGACGCGCAGCAACGTTACCGCTTTCTCAACGACGCGCATTGCCGGCGTTTCGGGCGCAACCGCGAGGACTTGCTTGGCCGCACGCTGGACGAACTCAAGGGTGACCACGTGCCGGAAATCGACAACGCCCTCCGGCAGACGTTGGACGGACACATTCAGCGCTTCGAGTTCGACGAAGTTGTCGGCGGGCACCGACGCCGCATCGAGGGCCAGATGATTCCGGACATCGACGACACCGGACAGGTGGTGGGCGTGTTCAAGACCGGCGTCGACATCACCGAGCGGTCGGCGGCGGAACAGAAGCTGCGCGATTTGACCGCCATCCTCGAAAGCACCGACGACCTGGTGGTCCAGACCGACCGGGACGGCAACATCACGTTCCTGAACCCAGCGGCCCGGCGCGCCCTCGAGCTGGAGGACGATGCGCCTTTGGCCGGCCTGAACTTCGCAAGCTTCAACACCGAAGAGACGAACGGGCTGTTCGCCACCACGGTCATACCGGCATTGAAAGACAAGGGCTGCTGGGTCGGCGATACGACTGTGCGAATCGCAGGCGACCGAGTGCTGCCGGTCAGCCACCTCGTGCTCGCGCATCGCGACGCGCACAACCGCATCGCGCGCTTCTCCGCCGTCATGCGCGACGAGTCAGCCAAGGCCGAGGCGCGACAGGAGGTCATGCGCCAGGGCGCGACCTTGCGCTCGGTGGCGGAGTCGGTCCCCGCCTGCATCGCGGTGGTGGGCCAAGACGGAACCTACCGCTTCGTCAACAGCGGCTTCGAGCGCTGGATCGGATCGTCGCGTGAGCACATCGTCGGCCGTCGTGTCCAAGATGTGCTCGGAAGCCAAGACTACGACCGCGTTCGGCCCTGGATCGACAGGGTGATGACCGGCGAACGCGTGGCTTTCGAGCGCGACTACCAGGCTGCGGGCAAACGTTTGCACTTCGCCGTCAGCTACGTGCCGCTGTGGGCAGGCGCCGATGTGGTCGACGGCTTCGTCGGTGTGCTTCAGGACATCAGCGAGCACCGATACAAGGAGGCATCGCTGACGCTGTTGAGCGAACGCGATGCATTGACGGGGTTGCTGAACCGCCGCGGATTCGACCTGCACCTGAACGATGCCTTCGCCGCGGGGGCAGGTGCTGGCCTGGCGGTACTTTATATCGACCTCGACCGCTTCAAGCTGGTCAACGATCTGCATGGACACCCAGTTGGCGACGCTTTGCTGCAGCAGTTCGCTCAGCAGTTGCGCCACTTGGTAAGGCCGGCGGATCTGATCGCCCGGATTGGCGGTGACGAGTTCGCCATTCTGATGCGCGACGTTTCCGACTCGGAAGTCGCCGAGCGGGTCGCAGCCGGCGTGGTGGCGATGGCCGCCAGGCCGTTCTCGGCTGAAGGACACGTCTTCGAGATCGGCGCCAGCGTGGGCGTGGCCTGCAGCATCGCGGAAGACGGTTCAGTCGCCGAGCTGATCGGCCGCGCCGACGACGCACTCTACAGAGTCAAACGCACGGGACGCGGCACGCATGCGTTGGCCGCATGACCCTGCTGAACAAGGAATTACCGTCCTGCCTCGACTATCTTGCCGGCCGCTCATTGCGGGACGCGCAATAAGGGCCAAGTCACGGCCATGATCAGCGGTCAACTGTGCGCGGCTCCACGGTTCACCCTGGGTCGAAACCGATGTCCGCTCCGCGGACACGAGTCGTGATCTCCCTCGGCGAATCATGGGCGCTCGCAAATCGTCAGCGTACGTTCGTGCCGATCAACACGGCAAGAGCAGGGCCGGGGAGGCGTCAGCGACTGCCTTGGCCATTGTGAACCGCCCCGGGTTTCGTGGAGGCCGGTTGGTTTAAGTCAGACCTCCATCGCGGTGGCCTGACCGGCGAGTTGCCGATAGTAGTTTGCCTCAGCCTCAGCCGGCGGGACATATCCGATCGGTCCGAGCAGTCGGTGGTGGCTAAACCATGACACCCATTCCAGCGTCGCCAGTTCGACCGATTCGCGGGTTGGCCAAGGAGGTCACGGCCCGTTTGGCGTGGGCAAGGCCGCCAGGTCGCCCAGTGCGACGGCACCCACCAGGGCGCCTTCTACAAAGGCGGTTTCAGCCGTAGAAGTAACGGGTGCGAACCCGGGCCGCACCGGTTCGCCGGTCCGCATCAGCAGCACCAGTGCGATCGTGGCGAAACACGCAAGTACGCCAAGGGAGTAGTAGGTACGGAACATGGAAGGCTCCTGGAAGGTTGAAGTGACTACCGGCACGAACCGGCCCGCTCACTGTCCGACCCCGGCTACACCCAAGTCTTGAAGACACCCTCAAAGAGTTCTCAAATTGCGCTCAAGACAGCAGGGAATCCTGAGTTTTCCGTTCGTCGGGATCACTGGTCGCGCATTCCCAGTTCGCGCAGGCTGCCGATCAGCCGCGAGCGCAGACCGTCGGGGGCGGGGTCTGTTCCGGGCAACCGGCGCATGGCCTGCGCGGTCACGAAGCCCGGATGACGAAGCAGATGCTCGTCGAAGGCCTGTTGCGCCGCCTCGCGCTGGCCCAGCCGCAGCAGAGCGGCGGCGTGGATCGGCGGCCACAGCAATGAGCCGTTGGTTTGTGCAGCAGTCTGGCTCCAGTCCCGCGCCAGTTCGTAGCGGCCGGCACCGAAGTGCGCCAGCGCCAGCCGGTATTGCCACTCCGCGCGGAAAGGATCGCGCGGCCCCAACCGCAGGGCATGTTCGATCGACAATACGGCTTCGTCAAAGCTTCCGTTGTAGAGCAAGGAACCGCCGTGCGCAGCGAACGCGATCGGCAGCCGGTAGCGCCCGCTCCATTCGGTGGTGGTGCGCAGCTGCGCCGCAAAGTCGCCCTTCAGGTAGTGCAGGAAGGTCTTGGAGCTGTACGTATAGTTGCCGTCGCGGTCGACACGCTCGAGATTTGCGGCGGCCTCCTCGGCGCGGCGAATCGCGGCAGGCCGTTCGTCGGTCCAGCTGTTGCTCAGGATGGCGACGATCGTGAAACTGACGCCGCCCCACGCCCGCGCCGAGTCCGGGTTCATCTGGAGCGCACGGTCGAACAGGGCGCTTGCCGCGAGCACGTTCTCGCGCGTGACACCGCGGTACCACAGCGCATAGCCCTGCATCGCCAGATCGTCGGCGGTGATCTCGCTCGGCGACAGCGTCGCGAAGCGCTCGGCGGTCGAGCGGTAGAGCTCGGCGACGAGCGTACGGTCGACCGCAACCGCGAAGTCGCCCACCGCCTGCGCCAACTCGGCACGCTCGACGTCGAAAGCGCCGGCCCAGCGCTGCACGCCGCTCTGGCCGTCGGTCAGCGTCAGATTGAGCAGGATCCGGCTGCCCTGCTGGCGCATGCTGCCATGCACGACATGGCGCACGCCCATCTCGCGCGCCACCTGGCGCGGGTCGACGTTGTTGCCCTTGTAGGTGCTGGCCGTGTCGCGCGCGATCACCATGATGTTCCGCTGCTGGGCGACGGCGAGCACCAGGTCGCCATGCAGCGCGTCGGCCAGCCACGCGGACTCCTTCGCGTCCCCCAGCAGCGTAAGCGGCAGCACGATGACCGACAGCGGCGGCACATCGCGTGGCGACGGAGTACGTGTCATGTCGGCAGGGGACTGCCAGGGTGGCGGCATGTTGTGCCACCACAGCCCCAAACAGACGGCGACGAGCAAGGCAATTGCTGCCGCGCCACCCAGCAGAGCGCGCCGACGACGGGGCCAGGACGCAAGGGTCGGAATCGGTCCAGCAACCGATTGGGGCGTAAATCCGTCCGGCGCAGATGGCGAGTCGAAGGTCACCAGCGATCGCTTGTCGGGCACCAGCATGTAGCCTCGCTTCGCCACGTTCCGAACGAGCCGATGCCCATCGTCACCGAACACCCGTCGAATTTCGGCGATCGCCTGCGTCAGCGACCCCTCACCCACCACAACGTTCGGCCACACCTCGCTCATCAGCTCGTCCTTGCTGATGACTTCCCCCGCCCGGCGGGCGAGCACGAGCAGGATATCGAGCGCCTGCTTGCGCAGTTTTGCCAGCTCACCGTGCGCGTCGAGCAGTTCACCGGCCGCTAACTCCAGCGTGCAGCTACCCAGCTGCAATCGTGTGCTCGCCGACTCCTTCGGAGCGCTGGACAGCGTCATCAGGGCATGTTACGGCCATCCGTCAAAGCATCAAAGCAACTTTCGTGTACGAACCGCACAGCGGAAGCGCTTGCCATGCCGCTACGGCATTCCCGTCGCTTGAGGCGCCCACGGCCGCATTCAAGCAAGCGAAACCCGCTGTCTCAGGAGCGCCAGCGGTATAGAGCGGCGGGCGGCGCCGCACTGGATTGCAGACCATCGTCGTCCTCAGCGACCACGCCGCAGGCTGGCGATCGCTCCGTCAGACCTCGATCTGCTCAGAAATATCGAGCGCATCGTGGACATCCACACCCAGATAGCGGACTGTGCTTTCAAGTTTGCTATGGCCAAGCAGCAGTTGGACGGCGCGCAGATTTTTGGTCTTCTGATAGATCAGCGCGGCCTTGGTCCGACGCATCGAATGCGTGCCGTACGCGGTCCAGTCGAGCCCGATTTCGCGTAGCCAGCCTCGCAGCATGCGGGCGTATTGCCGCGTGCAGATGATGAGGTGACTTGTGGATCCGGCCGGGGAACAACGGGTCATCCGAGGTCAAACGCGCCTCTCGGATCCAGGTCTCCACGGACGCGCGCGTTGCCGGCGTGATCTCGAATTGCACCGGGCGACCCTCGTGCTGAATGTCGCGCACTTTCAATGCGACGAGATCGCATCCGCGCAGCTTGCTGTCGATGCCCAGGTTCAGGAGAACGAGGTCGCGGGTTCGATGCTCTTGTTGCATGCGCGCTCGCATTGCCCAGACATCCTTCTGGTTTGAATGGGGCCTTCTGTCCGACGAGCTTGCCCTTGTTCCAAGGCACTCGAGGCTTGCGAGCTGTTTGCTGGAATTCCATGATGGGACCACCTTCGGGGAAGGCGGTGCGCGGGCCCCGCGGTTGTGCACGCCCTGCGGATCAGGGCACGCAAGCCCACCTTTCGGAAATTCTTTGCGCGAATCTCAGTCCTGCGCCGTCAATCGTCGTCGGGTTCGTTGTCCGTCCAGTCATGGTCGCCGAGTTCACCTTCGTAATCACGGCCGCCGTAGAAGATGCCGAGAATCGAAACCGTGTTGGATTCATCGTTCACCTCGAACGCAATCACGGCGCGGCGCCGGTGATTCGTAATGCGCAAACCGGGACGGACGTCGTCACGTCGCGTGCCGCGATGTGGAAATGTCGCCAGGCTCTCGCAAGAACCGATGATCGCGTCGGTGTAGCGCTTTGCAATGGCCGGGGACGCCTTATCGGCTATGTACCCATAGAGCTCAACAGGTTGTCCTCCGCCTCAGGCGCGAAGACAACGGTGTATGTTTTCACGACCGTTTCGTTGCTTGCTGGTGGACCGCCGCCAGCCGAGCTCGAACCTTCGACGCCGATACGGCACGATCGGGATCAATCTTGAGCGCGTCGGATTGCGCGACTGGCCACGTGGTTGCCGTGCGTGATGTCGCGCACCCTCAGCGATGCCAGATCGCAAGCCCGCGGTTTGCTGTATGCCCAGATTGAGCAGCGCCAATTCGCGCGAGCGGTGCTGCTGTTGGAGCAGCACGCGCAGGGCCCAAATGCCTTTCAGTTTGGACGGGGCCTTCTGGCCGATGAGCTTGCCCTTGTTCCATGGCTCACGATGATGGGAGCGATTCGACGGTGTTGCGTCCATGGTGGACCTCCTTCACTACAAGGCGACGCTGGTGCGCCGCAGTTGAGCGCCGCCCGGGCGGGCAGCGCAAGCCCAGCCATTTGCAGTGATATATCCGTTTCAGTATAGTCACGCCATGAAACCGATCACCTTCCTGGGTAACTCGCTGGAGCGCTTGCGCGAGTTCCCGGAGGATGCGAGGCACGACGCCGGCTATCAGCTCGACCAAGTGCAGCGTGGCAGTCAGCCGAGCGATTTCAAGCCGATGGCCGCGGTCGGCAAAGGCGTGGAAGAGTTGCGGGTATGGGACGACGCCGGGACCTACCGCGTGATCTACCTGGCTCGGTTGAAGGAGGCCGTCTACGTGTTGCACGCCTTCCAGAAGAAGACCCGGGCCACCAGCAAGCAGGATATTGAAATCGCGAAGACTCGATTCACGGAACTGATCAGAGGACGCCGATGAAAAAGCGTGACAACACCTATGCAAGCGTATGGGACGCTCTTGCAGATACACCCGAGCAGGCGGCGAACCTGCAGGCGAGGGCGGATCTGATGCGGCAGATTGCCGAGTTGATCGAGGCCGAAGGTTGGAAGCAGGTCGAGGCGGCCGAGCGTTGCGGTGTCACGCAGCCGCGCATCAATGATTTGCTGCGAGGGCGGGTATCGCGGTTTTCGCTCGATGCACTCGTGAACATCGCGACGGCATTGGGCCGGCGCGTGAGTGTGGAGCTCGAAGTGGCCTAGACGCGGCGCGGGGATCCGATTTACCACAGCCGGCCACACCCATCACCACCAAATTCGCGTTCATTTGGACGGCGCAATTCCAGCAGAGCAAATCATGAGATGGCGCGTACGCAACCCACCAGCATGGGACGTACTAGGCGAACCGTTCCGTCGGTTTGTTGAACTGTGCATGAACAATTGGTGTCGATCGTTGTCGTCTCGCGCAAGCGAATGCGCTTGCTTGTCGACGACGATTGATCGGAGAGAAAGATGGAAGTGAGGGGTCAGTACAGGCCCATCAGCTTGAGCGGCCCGATGACCAGCACCGGGAACAGGACGAGGGCCAGGATAGCCAGCATCAGGATCGATACCGGGCCCTTGGAGCCGCGCACCACCTGCTCGATGCTCAGCCCCGATACCTTGGAAACCGCAAACAGGCAAACGCCGACGGGTGGCGTGACGAGCCCGAGCGTGAGCGTGATGACCACCACGACCAGCAAGTGGATCGGGTCGACGCCCAGCGCCATTGCGGGCGGCAGCAGCACCGGGATCAGGATAAACATGGCCGCGATGGCGTCCATGAACATGCCCACCACGATGAGGAACAGGAAGATCAGCACCATCACCACCGTCGGGCTCGAAGTCAGCGCCGACAGCCCTGCAGCCACCTTGACTGGCAGGCCGTCGAAGGCGAAGACCCAGGCGGCTAGCTTGGCAGTAGCGGCGATGAACAGGATATTGCCAGCGGTGCGCGCCGTCTCGGACAGCATGGGACCGATGTCGCCCAGGCCGATCGTGCGGTAGACGAGCCCCGCAATCACCGCGGTGTAGACAACCGCGATCACCGCTGCCTCGGTGGGCGTGAAGTAGCCGTCGAGAATGCCGGCCATCAGGATCACCGGCGTCATCATCGGCAGCACCGCGCGCAGCCCGGCGCGCAGGAGGCGGCCGAGAGCAAACGGCGTCGGCCGCGCGACGCGGTGGCGCACGCTGTAGAAATGGTTGTAGGCCATCAGCATCGCTGCGATGAACAGGCCGGGCACCAGTCCGCCGATCAGCAGGAGACCGATCGACTGGCTGGCGATCGAGCCCGCCAGCACCATCAGGATCGACGGCGGGATGATCGACGACAACGTCGAGGTGGCCAGCGTCATGCCGACCGCGTACCCCTTGTCGTAGCCATGCTTCACCATGGCATTGATCTCGACGGCGCCGAGCGATGCAATGTCAGCCACTGAAGAGCCCGAGATGCCGCCGAAGACCACAGACGAGGCAACGTTAACGTGGCCCATGCCGCCTGGCAACCAGCCGACCGCGGCCTGTGCAAAGTCAAATATGCGGTCGGCAACGCCACCGCGATCCATCAACTGACCGACCAGCAGGAACAACGGCACCGCCACCAGCAAGAACGAGTTCATCGACGAGAACATGCTCTCGGACAGCACGGATACCGGCGTCGAGCTGAACACCACGATCGCCGACACACTGGCGAGGCCGAGCGCGATGGCCAGCGGCACGCCGAGGCACCCCAGTGCCAGGAAGATCAGCAGCAAGGTGATGCTCACGACAGGCCCTCCTCGTCAGCTTCGATGATGTGCCGGCTGTCGCGCAGCGACGCCAAGGTACAGGCAATCGCGACCAGCGCCGACACCGGTACCACCGAGCCGATGACCCAGCTGGGCCAGGCCAACGTCGCGATGGTTTCGTTCATCATCACCTGCTGGCGCACCATGCTGATACCGGTCCAGGCCATCAGCGCGAAGAAACCGAGAGAGGCTGCCATGTAGACCGGCACCGCGATGCGCCGCAGCGCCCGCCACTGCAACGCGACCGTGATCCGGGCGGCGTCGGCGCGGCGCATGCTGGCCGCCATGCCTATGAAGATCATCCAGATGAACAACGCGCGGGTCAGCTCCTCAGTCCAGGGGAACGGACGCCCGCCGAGGCGGCTTGCAATCTGCATCAGCACCACCAACACGATGCTGGCCATGGTGAGACGCAGTATCCACTCGATGATATCCGGGCCGGCCCCGAGGGCGGACCGAGCTTCGCATTGCTCTCTGGTGCTGGCAGCGCACTGTCTGAAGTGGTCACGTCAACGACCCTCGACTATTTCTTGCCTACGCTCGTGAGCGTCTTGTCGAAGAAGGCCGAGTCCTTCACCAGCGAGCTGAATCGGGGGTACAGCTCTTGGGAAAGCTTTACAAAGCTCTGCTGCTGCTCAGGCGTCAGCGCGTTGACCTGCACGCCCTTGCTCTTGAGGAAATCGACCGACTTGGAATGGTCGGCAGCGTCGTTTGCAGCCTTCCAGACCTCTGCCTCGGTGGCAGCGGCCAGCAATGCCTGCTTTTGTGCATCGGGCAGTGCGGTGAACTTGGCCGGGTTGATGCCCAGCACCCAGGCATCAGCCATGTGGTTGGACAGTGTGGCGAACTTCTGCACCTCGTAGAACTTGGCCGTCACCGGGATGTTGATCGGGTTCTCCTGGCCGTCGACGACCTTGAGTTGCAATGCGTTGTAGACCTCACCGAATGCCATCGGCGTCGGCACCGCGCCGGCCTTGCCGAAGAATTCCACCCACAGCGGGTTGTTCGGCACGCGGAACTTCATGCCAGCCAGGTCCTGCGGACCGGTGATCGGACGCCGCGAATTGGTCATCTGGCGAAACGGGCGTTGCCACAGGGTAAGGCCACGGATCCCGATCCCGTTGAGGTCGGTCAATAGTTCCTGCCCCAAGGGGCCGGCAAGGTAGCTTCGCAATTGCGCGGTGTCGTTGAACAGGTAGGGCACTGATATCGCCGTGAACTTCGGATTGAAGTTGGCGTACAGCGACGAGGACAGCAGCAGCATGTCCAGCGAGCCCCCCGCGAGCTGGCGGACAGCAGCCGACGGATCACCGCCGTAGAGCTGACCGCTGGGGAACACCTTCACCTCGACCTGACCGCCGCTCTTGGTCGCCACCAGTTCCGCGAATTTGCGTGCGGCGATGGTGATTTCTGCATTGTCGGGGTCGGGGGTGGACAGATTGAACGTGGTGGCCGCGGTGGCCATCTGGCCTGCGAGCGCCAGAGCGGCGCCCAGAAGCAGGGTATGAAATTTGCGCATCGCGGTGTCTCCGTTTGTGGCAGGACCGATTTGTCCAGTCAGCTCACTTTAGTAGGGCAAGTGGTAACGCTCACGAGAGTAATCCCTATAGAATGTCTCTGTTATTCTGCATAAACTTTAAGAAATACTAAAAGGTTAAGAGATGGCACTTCCACTGCGGGCCATCGCCGTATTCGATGTCGTGGCGCGCTGCCGCAGCCTGTCGAAGGCGGCGGCAGAGTTGTATGTGACCCCGTCGGCGGTCAGCCAGCAGATCCATGCGTTGGAACTGCACCTGGGTACCACGCTGCTCAGCAAGGCCGGACGCGGCGTCGCCCTAACGGAGGCCGGCGAGCGCTATTTCGAGATGATCGCCGACGATGTGCGGCGCATCACGGAAGCCACGCAGCGCATCCGCGGCTTTCGCTCCCGTTCGGTGCTGACGGTGCGCACGACGCCGACACTGGGCAGCAAATGGCTGCTGCCGCGCCTGCGCTCGTTCCTGGATGCCAACCCCGATGTCGAACTACGTCTCAATGGCACCACCGAGCCGACCGACTTCAGCCGCGAGGCGGTCGACGTGGAAATCCGTCACGGCGAGGGCCGATGGCCCGGCGTCTTCGTCGAAGGCCTGGCCGAGGAATCGTTTCTGCCCGTGTGCTCGCCTGCCTACGCCGGCGCAGCCACCTTGTCGGCTGCAGACTTGCCGAAGCACCGCCTGATCCATTCGGTCAAGGCGCAGGTGCAATGGTCGCAGTGGTTTGCGCAGGCCGGCGCCGTACCCGAGGTCGAATGGCGCAGGCTGCTCTTCGATCGCAGTCACATGGCGATCGACGCTGCCGCCGACGGCCTGGGCGTGGCGCTTGAAAGTACCTTGATGATGTGGCGCGAGTTACGCGAGGGCAAGCTGGTCTGCACGGTCCGCAATCCGCCCCGGGTGATGCTCACCACACAGTGGATCGTCTGTCCGTTCGATCACCTGCACAAGGCCAACGTCCGCTTGTTCCTGGAATGGCTGCGCGCCGAACGGGTGGTCTGGCAGGACCAGCGCCCGGGCTCGGGTACCGATTCATAAAATTAGAAAAACTAACTGGAAAAGCTTTAAATCTAAGTTGTACTAATGCAGGTCGCTTCCTAGACTTCGTCCCGGAATGCGCGGTTTGGACCGCGTATTCAAAGTCCACGTTTCCGCCGAGCTGCCGCTCGAGGCCACGTGCCCGCTTTTTCCGAGGCGACCGCCTCGGTCGACGAATCAGTGAAGGACGATGCAATGAATCTATACACGATGCTGGCGGCGCGCGCCGCCGCCGGGCGCCCCGTCCGAGTGGGCCTGATCGGCGCCGGCAAGTTCGGCTCGATGATCCTCTCGCAGGCTCAGCATATCGAGGGCATGCACATTGTCGGCGTCGCCGATCTCGACGTAGCCAAGGCCCAAGCCTCGCTGGCCCGCGTTGGCTGGCCGGCCGAGCGCTACACCGCCAAGACCCTGGGCGAAGCTGTGAAATCCGGCAAGACCTGCGTACTTGACAACGCAGCTGCGCTGGCCGACTGCGCCGAGATCGAATGCATCATCGAGGCGACCGGTCACCCGATTGCAGGCGTGCGTCACGCGCTCGCTGCCATCGACGGCAACAAGCACATCGTGATGGTGAACGTCGAAGCCGACGCCATGTGCGGCCCGCTCCTCGCTGCCCGCGCGCGTGCCAAGAACCTGGTCTACAGCATGGCCTATGGCGACCAGCCTGCGATCATCTGCGAACTGGTCGACTGGGCGCGTGCCTGCGGCTTCGAACTGACCTCGGCCGGCAAGGGCATGAACTTCGAGCCGCGCTACCGCTATTCGACGCCAGACACGGTGTGGGGCTTTTTCGGCTGGACCGACGAAGAGGTGGCCAAGGGCGACTTCAATCCCAAGATGTACAACTCCTTCACCGACGGCACGAAGGCAGCCATCGAGATGGCGGCGGTGGCCAACGGCACCGGCCTGGATTGCCCGGACGACGGGCTGGCCTTCCCGCCAGCCGGGCTGCACGACCTGGCGCGGGTGTTCAGGCCGGCGGCAGATGGTGGCCGGCTGTCGCGCAGCGGTCTGGTGGACATCGCGGCCAGCCAGGAACCCGATGGGCGCGAGGTGTTCAACAACATCCGTTATGGCGTCTTCGTCACCTTCAAGGCTCCAAACGAGTACGCCAAGGCCTGCTTCAAGCAATATGGTCTGCTGGTCGACCCATCAGGCTGGTATGGCTCGATGTGGCGGCCTTTCCACATGATCGGTCTGGAAACCAGCATCAGCGTGCTGTCAGCCGTCCTCCGTGGCGAGCCGACAGGCACCTGCAAGGAGTTCCGCGGTGATGCCGTCGCCACCGCCAAGCGTGACCTGAAACCCGGCGAGATGCTCGACGGCGAAGGCGGTTTCGCTGTCTGGGCGAACGCGATCCCGGCGTCGAAGAGCATGGCGGTGGGCGCATTGCCGATCGGCTTGGCGCACAACGTCAAGCTCAAGCGGCCTGTCGCGAAAGACTCCATCGTCTGCTTCGAGGACGTCGTGCTCGAGCGCGATCTCGACGTCGTCGCCTTGCGCCAGGAGATGGAGCGCACCGCACTCGGTCTGTCGACGACTGCGCGGTGAGCGTCGGCACTCCGGCGAGCGCTGCCTGCTCTCATGTGGTGATCGCTGAAATCCAGGTCAGGCCCGAGCGTCTGGGAGCCTTCGTCACTCTGGCCCGGTCGTTTGCCGCTGAATGCCTTTCGTCTGAGCCGCGGTGCCGGCAGTTCCAGGTGGTGCTGCTCGAATCGCCACCCTCACCCTTCGCATAGCATTTGCGCTACACTCCGGCGATGAAGTCAGCACAGTTGCCTCCCGTCCGCGTTGAGCCCGCCGTGCGCCAAGAGATCGAGGGTGCGCTTCGCGAAGGCGAGAGCTTGTCCGAATTTGTCGAGGCGTCCGCACTGCAGGCTGCACGTCGACGCAAGGCACAGGAGGAGTTCTTGGCACGGGGCAGGGCATCACTCGCTGACGCGAAGCGTACTGGCGAGTTCTACCCTGCTGATGAAGTGCTCGACCGGATGCGTGCTCGCCTTGAACAGCGCATGAAGACGCATCGCCGGCAGCAGAAGCCCGCGGCCAGGAAGACGTGAGCTATTCAGTTCGCCTGACCCGCGAGGCGATGGAAGACCTGCAACGCATCGAGGAGTTCCTCGTCGAACTGGCGTTGCACCATGGCGACTTCGACCTGCCGGTGCGCGCGGTCGACGCCATCCTCCGCGAGATGCGGATCCTCGAGAGCAATCCGTACACCTGCCGCAAGGTGGGCAGCAATCCGCTTGAGCGAGAGCTGGTCATACCGTTTGGCGGCTCAGGTTATGTCGCGTTGTTCGAAATCATCAGCGACCATGAAGTCGCCGTCTCGGCGCTACGCCACCAGAGAGAGGACGACTACCACTGAGGGCCACCAGGTGGCCTTGCCGAGGCCAACGCGCTGCCGTGCCCTGTGGCCTTGCAGCTGAGCGTCAGGTTTGGAGTCCCGGCATCGACCTTTCTGTCCAGGCACGTCCGGGAGGATGTCCGCGGAGCCGACGTTCGTTGTCGGCTCTCGGCCATTAGCCGACATCCACGAATATCCGGTTCAGGGACGGCGGGCCAGACCTTCAAGGACTATGCGCACGTTTGCAAAGCCGCTGCCCGGCTTCACTACTGCTCAGCGTGGCAGGGACAGGCTCTCCCTCAGCATGAGTCCCGGATCGGCCTTTGGCTCGGGAACAGCACGCGCGGGAATCTGCAGTGCGCGTTCAATCGCGGCGTCATCCAGTTCAACCGCTGGCATTCGCGCAAGACAATCGCCGGCCAGGCAATCAACAAACCAAGGACCAGCAACTGCACCCCCACGAAGGGCAGGACGCCAATATAGATGTCGTTGGTGCCGATGCCGCGAATGGTCCTGCCGTTGTGCGGATCGGTGGTGTCCGAACGCGGCGCGGCGCCGCGCAGAAAGAACAGCGAGAACCCGAAGGGTGGCGTCATGAAGGATGCTTGCAGATTCACGCCCACCAGGATGCCGAACCAGACCAGGTCGATTCCCAGCTTCTGCGCGACCGGTGCAAGCAGAGGCAGCAAAATGAACGCGATCTCGAAGAAGTCAAGGAAGAGTCCCAGAAAGAAGATCAACACCGTGACGACGACAAGAAAGCCCGTGGCCCCTCCGGGCAGCTGCGCGAACAGTTGCTCGATCCACAGCCGGCCCTCGAGCGCCTGGAAAGAGTGACTGAAGAACGTCGCCCCGATCAGCACGAACATGACCATGCACGACAACTTGCTCGTGTCGAGCAGGGCCTGGGTTGCATTGCGACGGGTGAGGCGCCTTCGCGCCACCGCCAGCAACACGGCACCGATAGCGCCTAGCGCCCCGGCTTCGGTCGGTGTGGCGACACCGAGGTACACGGTTCCGAGCACGAGGAAGATCAGCATCAAGGGCGGCAACAGGACGAAGGCGACCCGCCGCGCCAGTGGCGACAACCAGCCCAGGCGAAGACCGGCATCCAGCAGCGCCAGCATGAACGCGGCGAGCACGGTGCCGCCGAAACCGACCATGACGACCTCGTCGGCTGGCGGCGCGAACTCTCGGCCGGTGGCTTGCAACAGCGCAGGATAGTCGCGCACCAGTAGCACCGCGGCCACGGCGCTCGCGATGCTCAGGACCAGGAGCGAACGCACACCGGTACTGCCGTCGGCCTGCGTCCGGATGCGCCGCTCGGCCGGCAACGGCGGCAACCATTGCGGGCGCCCGAGTGCGAGCACCGCAATCAGCACGACGTACAGGCCAGTGAGCAGTGCTGCCGGCAGCAGCGCTGCTCGATACATTTCACCGACACCGGTGCCGAGCTGTTCAGCCACCACAATCAAGACCAGGGATGGCGGGACGATCAGCGCCAGCGTGCCCGATGACGCGATCACGCCGCAGGCAACGCGGGGGTTGTAGCCCGTGCGCAGCATCACCGGCAGCGAAATCAGCCCCATCGAAATGACCGAGGCCGCCACCACCCCGGTCGTCGCGCCGAGCAGGGCGCCGACCGCAACGACCGCAATGGCCAGTCCTCCACGCACGGTACCAAACACCTGGCCGACTGTTTCCAGCAGGTCCTCGGCCATGCCTGAGCGCTGCAGCACGAGTCCCATGAAGGTGAAGAATGGGATGGCCAGCAAGAGCTCGCTGGATACGATGCCAAACACGCGCAGCGGCAACGCTCCCAACAAGGCCGGCGGCATCACGTCGAGCGCAATGCCCGCCAGCGCGAACACTATGCCGCAGGTGATGAGCGCCAGCACCACGGGCACGCCGGTCAGCAGCAGCACCACCAGCCCAGCGAACATGAGCGGCGCCAGATGCGCCGCGATCCAGGTCATGGCGAGACCCGATGCGTCGCCGGTTGAACAAAAATTTCAGGCAGATCCGCTTCGACCAGGTTCGGCTTCTGGCGCCGCCCGCAGAGAAAGCTGGCGCGCTTGATGGCTTCCGACAACGCTTGCAGGCCCAGCAGCCCGAAGCCGATCGGGATGCACGTCAGTACGGGCCAGTGGAGCGGACCGCCCGGGTGCCACGACAGCTCTCCGATTTGCCAGGCGCGCAACGCGACCTTTCCGGCCAAGTACACCATGACAACGCAGATGGGCACGACCAACAGCAGCACCACGGCGTCGAGCCAGGCACGCAGTCTGGGTTTGAATCGTTGCGACAGCGCGTCCACGCGCACGTGCTCGTCGACCAGCAGCACGTAGCCGCCCGCGCCCAGGAAGGCTGCCGCATACAGGTGCCACTGGCCCTCGAGCCAGAAGTTGGATGTGAAGCCGAAAAACTTGCGGGTAATGGCGTTGCCGGCGCTGACAACGATGGACGACAGTACGAGCCAGATCGTGGCGCGGCCGATCACGCGATTGAGCGTGTCGATAGCGCGTGAAAACGCTTCGAGCTTGTCCATGACCCGCCCTCTCTGGTGGCAATCCATGGTATCTGGGAATAACGTTGAAGCGCAATTGCCAGTCCAGTACAGGCGTTGCGGCAGACACACTTCGCCAGGGGCCTGGTTGCAGGCTGCGCACGTACCGGCAGAGACGCATGTATGTCAAAACGGTGAGTTCGCCGCGCACACTGGCGGCGACCACCGTTCATCGGATCGGACTTGGCTAGGCATCGAGGCATCGGGCTTTCTCGAGTGACCCCGGCACTTACAGGTGCGTGCAGCGCAAGGCTCAGGGTAAAGCGGTTGTCGACGGCTATTACAGGCAGTCGAAACGTTTCGAAGACGTTCGGCTGTGGGTCGCCAGGGTGAGATCGTGACGGCCGGTTTACTCGGAGTTCAACGACCGATTGGCTGCGCCATTGTCTTGCTCAGGTGAGGCAAATTCAGATGACGATTCGGGAGGGCACCCTCGAACCCGATTCGACTGTCACAGTGTTTAGGCCCGCCTGGGCGCTTGCCATCAAGCGGTCACGGAAGGAGAGGGTGCCGAAATCTTGTGGTGCCGATGCCATTGCCAGGTAGAGGCGACTGGTCCCGACAGCGACGCGCGCAACTGTGCCGGTGGCCAGCGCTCTTGGAAACCAGACCTTCGTTCCGCTTCAACAGGTTGGCGATCGATTCGATCAACCTACGGTCCACAGCGGTCCGTGAACTGATCAGGCGCCACCGCGCGCGCGTTCGCGACTTCCAAGTCGCACCCCGCCGTGCAATCCTTTCCGGGAACGCCGCTTGCCGATAAGCGGGGTCTCGAAAACAAGGATGGACTACATGCACAGATTCGTTTGTCACTGGGTCGCAAGCGCCTTGGCTGGGCAGGTTTTGCCGACGCCGATCGTTTTCAGCCGCGACCCGCGTACCAGCCAGCACCGATGATGACGCAGTCGAATGTTCATCCTCATCGAGGTCCGCACGCGCTTTGGGTGATTCGCCATGGGCAGAGTGCCGGCAATGTTGCCCGCGACGCGGCGGAATCGGCCGGGATCGCGCTGATCGACATCGCCACGCGCGACATCGACACACCATTGTCCGACCTTGGCGAACAACAGGCGCGGGCCTTGGGCAAGTGGCTGGCGTCGCTCGGCGATGCAGAGCGGCCGACCGTCGTGTTGTGCTCTCCGTACAAGCGCGCGCTCGACAGTGCGCGCTTGATGCTCGACGCCGCTGGCCTGCACGGGCAGGTACCGCTGCACTGCGATGAGCGGCTGCGCGAAAAGGAGTTCGGAATTCTCGACCGCCTGACGGTTCACGGCATCAAGCTTCGCCATCCCGAGCTGCATGCCCAGCGGGGTCATGTCGGCAAGTTCTATTTTCGTCCACCGGGCGGCGAAAGCTGGTGTGACGTCATCTTGCGACTGCGCGGTGTGATGGATACCCTGATGCTGGATCATCGTGGCGAGCGGGTGGTGTTGATGGCGCACCAGGTGGTCGTCAATTGCATGCGATATCTGGTCGAGAGATTGAGCGAAAGCGAGATCCTTGCGATCGATGCGCGGGGCGATGTACCGAACTGCGGTCTGACGGCGTACGAGCCGGCCCAGCCTGAAGCGCGCAGCCAGGGGTTCAACTGGCAGTTGCGCGAATTGAATTTCGTGCTGCCGCTCGAAGTCGCCGGGCAGCCGGTGACCGCTGCGCCCGATGTCCCTGCAGCTGCCAAGCCGTAGACCGATGTTGACGACTGCAAAGGGGGCTGGCGATCGCCACTCGGTCACGGTGATCGATGACGCTCTTTTACGCGCCTGGCCACTTCCTCAGCCAGACGGATCGTCAGACAAGGAGTCACGGGGACGTGTGCTGATTGTCGCCGGCAGCCGCGAAATTCCTGGCGCGGCGTTGCTGGCAGCCACGGCAGCGCTGCGCGCAGGGTGCGGCAAGTTGCTCGTCGCCACAGCCGCCAGCGTTGCACCCGGGATTGCCCTTCAACTGCCGGAGGCGAGGGTATTGGCCATGCCGGAGTTGCCGTCCGGTGGCCTGGCTCGTGATGGAATCGAGGTTCTTCGTCCGTTCGCTGATGGCGTGGACGCCGTGTTGGCAGGGCCAGGCGTGCTGGACGAGCAGGGCAGTGCGCCGCTGATCGCCGACCTGATTGCGCACTTCGATCAGTGTGCAGTCCTGCTCGACGCGGCGGCGATGGCTGTAATGCTGCAGATCGGACGGCTTGCGCGCCCGCTGCTGCTGACTCCCCATGCCGGTGAAATGGCCCACCTGGTTGGCTGCAGCAAGGACGACGTGCTGACCGATCCGCTGCAGACCGCGATGGCAGCGGCATCGAGATGGAATGCGGTGGTGGCGTTGAAAGGCGCCCGCACGGTCATTGCGGAGCCGGGCGGCCTGCACTGGTGCCATGAGGCCCAGGTGCCTGGCCTGGCAACGTCCGGCTCCGGTGATGTCCTCGCAGGGATCGCTCTGGGCCTGGCCGCGCGCGGAGCAACCCTTCAACAAACTGCCGTGTGGAGCATCGCCTTGCATGCGCGGGCGGGACACAGGCTTGCCGAGCGCATCGGGCCGCTCGGCTTCTGCGCTCGAGAATTGGCCGATGAGATCCCCGCCTTGATGGCGACGTTGCAAGCCTGATCGACCGTGCCAGCCGCGCAAGGCGAGCTCGCCGGCAATAGGCTGCTGCAACCACGCCGGCCAGGCTGGCCCCGCTGCACTCGCACACACGACCGATTCCTCACTGCTTGCCGACGGATTGCGCAGACTGCCCAGCGTAAGATTTGGTCGATGAACTATCCGATCGAAGAAAAAGACGGCGACGCCGACAGCACCATCGAGGAGCCCCGCCTGTGGCGCGACAACGGCTGGACGGCGCGGGTGATCAAGAACAACGACGACGAAGGGTGGGCAGTCGAGATGATCAGGCAAGGCGAGCCCGAGCCCGCATTGGTCGGCCCGTGGACGATGGGGCGCGACAAGAAAAACCCGAAGCCGCTGGACAAGGCGGCGTTCAACACCCTGGTCAAGACGGCGTCGGAGGTTGTGCGCCGCCACGAGCAGCATCTGCACGCCATGCTGCACAAGCGGGTCGAGGTCAATACGGCAAGCGGCCGCGTCAGCGTCACGCTCGACATCGTTCCCGACGACGACGATCCGCATGCATTGCTGGCCGCCACCGACGGCAGCGGAGAGCAGCAGGCGATGCTCCGGGTGCCTGCGAGTTTCAAGCTGAATGCCGCCAGTGCTGCCGCGTGGATCGACTCCGGTTATCGCAAGCCAGGTTGATCGGCCCTGTAACAAGGCTCAGGTCGACCCCTCAGGCGTTGGCCGTCTGATATTCCAGCTTGGCCACCGACCGCAGATTTTCCGCCGTGGTGGTCGGCAGGCCGAAAAATTCCAGGTAGGCCGGAATCTGCTCGAACAACATGTCGGAGCCGATCTGGTAACGACAGCCGCGTGCCTTGGCGGCCTGCAGAAACGCCGTCATTTCACTTTTCATCACCACCTCGCCGACAAACGAACCGGCTGCGATGCGGGCCACGTCCATCGGCAGTTGATCGCCCTCGTTCATTCCCATCGGCGTTGCATTGACGACAACGTCGCAACCGGCCGGATCGTTCGATCCGGTGTGCACGGTGATGGCAGGATAGTGGCTGCGCAGACGGGCGGCCAGGGCGTTGGCGGCGTCGGCGCGGGCGTCGTACAAGCGCATCTCGGCAACCCCGGCTGCGGCCAGTGACGCGGCTATGGCCGAGCCGACGCCGCCCGCACCGACCACCAGCACATTGGCCCCTTGCAAGCCGCAGCCTTTGCGCTGCAGCCCCCGCACAAAGCCCTCGCCGTCGAACAGATCGCCGATCAATCGGCCCTGATCATCGCGTCGCACCGCATTGCAGGCACCGGCAATCTGCACGGCCGGCGACAGCTCGTCGAGCAGCGCAACGGTTGCCACCTTGTGCGGCATCGTGATCAGCGCGCCGACCATGTTGGTGAGCGAAAAAATCGACTGCAGCAGGCTGGTATAGGCCTCTGGCTTGCAACCCATCGGCACCACGACGCAGTCGATGCCGGCCTGTTCGAAATAGGGGTTGTAGATCATCGGTGCCTTGAAGGCATGGGTTGGGTAGCCGATGTGGGCGATGAGTGACGTGTTGCCGCTGATGATCATGATGGGGAACGTGTTGTGGTCAGGCACCAAGCTCGCTTCGGCGCGCAGTCCGGATTGCGGTTGCTCCCGCGCCGGCCAACGGCACCGATCGCTGCAGTACGTCTTCGGCCAGCCAGATGGCGGCCCTGCGCGCACGCCTGGCCACCACCGGCAGCGGCAGTTGCTGGTAGTCGTCGTTGAAGACCTCGAAGCTGTAGTCGCCGCGGTAGCCCAGGCGGTCGAGTTCGATCACCAGCCGCGCGAGTTGTTCGCTGTGCACACCCTCGCCGGGGAAGACGCGGAAGGTCCGCGCGGTGGTCATGCGCTCTTCGAAGCTGGGCGTCTCCTGCCACATGAAATCAGACAGCTGGACCAGGAAGATTCGCTGTGGATCGAGCAGTTCCAGATCGTCGAGGTTGTCCTTGGCGGCGAGGATATGAAACGAATCGATGCCGATGCCCAGATTGGCGCAATCGGCTTCACAGATGATCTCCCAGGCCTGAATGAAGCGGTTGACGTTGCGGCCCCACGACAGCGCCTCGTAGGCGATCTTCACGCCGTGCGGAATGGCCAGGGTTGCCAGCTTGCGCAGATCGCGCGCCAGTACGGCGGGGTCGGCGCTGGCATGGCTGGATGTCGACGAACACGCCAGCATCACCTTGCAACCGAGCGCCGCACACATCTCGATCATCGACTTGGCGATATCGACCTTGTAGTCGTGCAGGCCGCCTGACAGTCCCTCGAAATCGCGCAGCACCTGAAAGCCGGTTCCGCGCAGGCCGCTGCCGCGTACCGCTGCAACGGCGGCATCGAGCCCCTGCGGATGGCCGACGACATCGCGCGCGCTCAGCATCACCTGCGAAAAGCCGGCCTCGCGGATCGCCAGCAACTTGGCCTCCAGCGGCCCGGCCAGCGAAATCGTATCCATGCCGAACTCGTCGATCTTCATGGTCGCTCGTCGTGGACGAGTTCGAACACGACGCTGTGCAGCATGTTGCGGGTGATGGCGCCATCGGCGGTGACCTGGATGTGCTCGGTCTCGACGAATTCGACACCCTGCCGGCGCAATGCGCTGACCGCCGCAGCCACGTCGCGTGTGCCCAGGCCGACGCGATGGAACAATTCTTCTTCGTCGTAGACGACGGTAGCCGGATCGGGTTCGATCAACTGGAAGTAGAAGCGGCTGGCCGCCGATCGCCCGGGCTTTGCAGCAGCGTACCCTTGGGCAGGATGCCGAACTGGGTTTCTTCGGGCAGCCGTGCAAAGCCGAGCAGGCGGGCGTAGAACTCGACCCAGTCGTCGGTGCGGTCGCGGCCGATATATTGCACGATGCCGAACCAGTGCATGCCGCAGGCCGACGGCGGTGACTGATCGACGCCCGGGATCGGCACGAAATCCACGCTGTAGATCGAGAACTCGCGGTAGCGATCGACAAAATAGATGTGCGCGCCGCCCGGGCCGTGGATGCCGGGGATATTCAGCTCCATCACCTGCGCATGCATCGGCACGTCCCAGCCGCCGAGATCGAGCGCGCGTTCGTAGGCCGCGCGTGCATCGCGCACCCGCAGTGCCAGCGCGCGGATTCGCGGTGTGGCCTCATCGGTGGCGGCACTGCCGCGCATCACGCCGGCATGCGCATTGACAACGACGTTCATGCTGCCTTGCCGGTACAGCAGGATTTCGCGTGAACGGTGCCGTGCCACCGGCTTGAAACCCATCGTTTCCAGTACCTGGCCCGAGCGCCTGCGGCCTGCTGGTGCTGTACTCGACATACTCGATGCCGTCGAGCCCGAGAGGATTCGGCACCTCGCCGAGGGTTTCGCGTTGGTCTGCTGCGTCTTGCATCTTCACCCCCCTTGCATTCATCTGCTTCGGCCACGAAGGCGCTGCCACCAGGCGGTCTGGCTGACGATCGTAAAGGCCAGCGCGGCGAGGATGATCGCCGACAGCGGCGAGGTGAAAAATTCGCCGATGAACTGGCCGACATGGCCTTCGGCCGAAATCATCGCCTGCCGGTAGCTCTTGTCCATCAGCGGGCCGAGGATGATGCCCAGGATCACCGGACCGACCTGGTAGCCATACATCTTCAGGAAGTAGCCGAGCACGCCGAAGCCGAGCATCCAGTAGACATCGGCCGGGTTGTTGCTGATGGCGTAGGCACCGACTGCCGACAACACCAGGATCAACGGCAGCAGGATCGGCTTGGGTGTCTCGACGATCTTGGCGAACATCTTGATGCCGGTGAGCCCGAAGATCAGCAGGAAGCAGTTGGCCAGCGTCAGGCAGCCGACCGTGAACCAGAACAGGTGCGGTGTCTCGACCATCAACAGCGGGCCCGGCTTCAGGCCGTGGATGTACATCGCGCCGATGATCACCGCGGTCACCGCGTCGCCCGGTATGCCCAGCGTCATCATCGGGATGTAGGCGCCGCCGATCGCTGCGTTGTTGGCCGATTCGGGGGCCACCAGGCCCTCGACCGCACCTTCGCCGAACGGCACCTCGGGATTTTTTACGCTGCGCTTGGCGTGGTCGTAGGCCATCAGCGCGGCGATATCGCCGCCGGCACCGGGCAGGGCGCCGACGACAACGCCGATCGCCGAAGTGCGCGTCGCCAGCGGCAGGTGCTTGCGCACCAGCGCCCACGACGGAATGATCTTCGAGACATTCTGCTTGACCGCCTTCATCTTCAGTTCGTGCAGCTGCGCCAGTACCTCGGCAACGCCGAAGAAGCCGATCATTGCCGCGACATACGAGATGCCGGCGGTCAGCTGCAGGTTGCCGAAGGTGAAACGCGGCTCGGCGGTCATCGGGTCGAGGCCGACCGAGCCGATCAGCACGCCCAGCGCCCCGGCGAAAATGCCCTTGGCCAGCGAATCGCCCGACAGGCTGCCGACCAGCAAGATGCCCCACAGCGCCAGCATCAGGTAGTCGCGTGGGGCGAATTTCAGCGCCAGCTCGGATACTGCCGGCGCCGCCAGTGCCAGCGCGATGATGCCGATGAAGCCGCCGAAGACGGAGACGATCGTCGTCAGGCCGATTGCCTGGCCGGCCTCGCCGCGCTTGGCCATCGGGTAGCCGTCGAGCGCAGTGGCGATTGCCGACGGCGCGCCCGGGATGTTCAGCAGGATGGCGCTGCGCGAGCCGCCGTAGACGCCGCCGAAATAGATGCCGGCGATCAGCGCCAGCGCGGCGTTGACTTCCCACTTGAAGGTGAACGAGATCAGGATCGAGACCGCCATCGTCACCGACAGGCCGGGAATCGCACCGATGTAGATGCCGGCGAAGGTGCCGACCGCTGTCAGCATCAGCAGATAAGGATCGAGCCAGGGGATCAGGAAAAAGCCGACGATTTCGCTCATGACAGCAATCCCTGCAGCAGCTTGCCCGAGGGCAGCACGACCGAGAACACGGTCTGGAAGATCACGTAGATGGCGCCAGGCTGAGCGCCGACACCACCAGGTTGAGCACGATGCGACGGCTGCCCAGCAGCCACATCGAGACGACCAGGAAGACATACGACGAGACCAGAAAACCGGCCTGCTCGAGTACCAGCATGTAGACCACGATGGCCAGTGTGAAACCGATCATCACCGGCGGTGTGAGCTGGCGCACGAAATGCGCCGGCAGCGACTCGCCAGGTCGCGGTGGGCTCGGCGCCTCACGCAAGGTATGCACGACGTTGACCAGACCGGTGATCAGCATCACCGCGGTGGCGACCATCGGAAACGACGCCGGCTGAACTGAGTGATTCGAAGCCCGAGATGCCGTAGGCCGTCCAGAGCATGAAGGCGCTGACCAGCAACAGGATCACGGTAAACGCTGTTTCGCCGGGCAACCGGCTTCGCTTGGTATGCATGGGAGATCTCCCTCGGTCGAGGCTGCCCGACGGCGCGTCGATGTCGTGTCGGACTGCGTCGGAGCCCGATCCGACCGAGCGTCGCCGTCGGGCGTGGCTGCGCGTCGGCGTTCAGGGCTTGGCGATGCCCAGATCGGCCGGGTTCTTCTTCGCGACGCCGACTTCCTGGTAGGTCCAGGCCGTCACCGATTGCCACTTCTTCAGGAAGCTCTCGGCCTCGGCGCCGGTGAGGTTCATCACCACATTGCCGCGCGCCACCATCAGCTCCTTGAACTTCGGGTCGTCGACGGCCTTCTTGAACGCAGCGGTCAGCTTGGCCTTGGCGGCGTCGGGTGTGTCTTTCTTGACGAAGACGCCATAGAACGGACCCCACGGCAGATATTTCTCAAGCGCCGGCAGGTCCTTGGTGATCGGCGGAACGTCGCCGAACGGCTTCTCGTCGATCGCGGCAAGCGCCTTCAGGCGGCCGGCCTTGATGTGTTCGGCCGCGGCGCCGGCGCCGACGAACATCAGGTCGACGTGGCCGCCGAGCAGTGCGGTCACGCCCGGGCCGTCACCATCGAACGGTACCGAGGTGACTGGAAACTTGGCGACGGTCGAGATCATCGCGCCGACCGTGAACGGCAGGCCGCCGGTACCGGTCGATGCCTGCTTGATCTTGCCCGGATTGGCCTGCACGTCGGCCAGCAAATCCTTGAAGGTCTTCCAAGGCTTGTTCGGGGTGGTCACCACCAGCACGTTGCCGCGGCCGATGATGTTGACCGCGTAGAACTTTGAGTAGTCGAGCTCGCTGATGCCCAGGATCGGGTGCAGCTGCGGGTTCTCGGCGCCGAACAGCAGCGTATAGCCGTCGCTGGCCTGCTGGTTGATGTAGTTGGTGGCGATGGCGCCGACGCCGCCGGGCTTGTTCTGCAGCACGATCTTCTTGCCGAGCGCTTCTTCGGCACCCGGTGTCAGCGCACGGCTGACGACGTCGGTGGCGCCGCCGGCGCCCCATTGAATGATGCCGCGCAGCTCGCGCTCGGGAAAGCCCTGGGCGGATGCGCCGGCAATCGCCAATCCGCAAGCCAGCGTGGCGAATGTTGTTCGAATCAGTTTCATCGTTGTCTCCGTGGGGGTGAAAAAGCGTGATGAAACACAATGCCGACACGCGAACGGCTTGCGCAAGCTGCGCCAAATAGCCTTTGGCTGGTTCAGTACCGGGTGATCAGCAAGCCGCCGTCGACCTTGATCGCCTGGCCGACGGTGTAGGGCAACAAGCCAAGCGCCAGGGTGGCAACGACCCGGCCGACTTCTGCCGGCTGACCCCAGCGTGGCAAGGCTAGCCAGCCGTCTTCGAGCTTGGCGTCGTAGTAGGTCTTGGATGCCTGGCTCATTTCGGTCTCGATCAGTCCGGGAGCAACTTCATAGACGCCGATGCCTGCTTCGGCCAACCGGACCGCAAACAGTGACGACACCATCGACAGGGCGGCCTTGGACACGCAGTATTCGCCTCGCAGGATCGACACCGCACTGGTGTTCGACGAGGTAATCGTGACAATGCTGCGATGGTGCCCGGCAGCGGGTTGCGACAGCAGATGACGCGCAAAGGCCTGGGTCAGGAAAAACGTGCCACGCGTGTTGATCTGCAGGCAGTGATCGTAGGCCTCGGGTGTCACCTCGAGCAGGTCGCCTCGCGACAACACCGACACGCCAGCGTTGTTGACCAGGCAATCGAGGTCGCCCACAGCGGCTTGGGCGCGCTGCAAAAAGCCGGCGTGGCTGTCGATGTCCGCGATATCGAGGCTCAATGGCACGGCGCTCACGCCCAGGCGCGAGGCCTCGGCAACAACGGCGCTCAGTTCGTCGCCTGCGTTCAAATCGGCAAGTGCCAGATCGAAGCCGTTGCGAGCCAGCTCGAGCGCAATGGCGCGTCCGATGCCCCGACGCGCGCCGGTGACCACGGCCACCGGGCGGGCAGAATGGCTTTTGATGTTCGCACTGGAGGCTGGCATGACCGCAACTGTAGGGACCCGGCAGCGTCCCGCCAAGGCTTGCGAATCGAGGTTTCACCGATAATCGGACCGTTCTGTCCGATCATCGGTCAAATCTCGCGTTTCTCCCTATGCAGCCGCAACAGCCCCGAATCGATTTTCCGATTGATCCAGCGGATTTGATTGCCGGCCTGGGCCGCGGCTTGTCGGTGATCGAATCCTTCGACGATGAACACCCACGGATGACGGCCAGCGAGGTGGCGCAGCGGACGACGATCCCGCGTACGGCTGCGCGCCGGCATCTGCTGAGCCTGTGCCATTTCGGCTATGCACAAACCGATGGCAAACATTTCTGGCTGGCTCCACGCGTGTTGCGCCTCGGGCAGAGCTATCTGGGAGCGGCCCGCTTGCCGCGTCTGGTTCAGCCGTTCATCCAGCGGCTGTCGATGGCGACCGGAGAAACCGTCAATGTCAGCGTGCTCGACGGCCACGAAATCGTCTATATCGCGCGCAGCAACAGCCCCCGCGTGGTGTCGATCGGCTTTCACGCCGGCGCGCGGGTGCCGGCACATGTGGTCACCCCCGGTGTCGTGCTGGTCGCCAAGTTGAGCGACAAGGCCTTGGCAAAGTGGGTTGCCGACCATGAATTTGCGGCCTTCACATCGATCAACCCGGCCGACCGGGCCACGTTTCTCGGCTTTGTGCACCAATCGCGGCGCATCGACCATTGGATCACCCGGCAATTGCTCGACCCGGGGCTGATGGGTGTCGCGGTGCCCCTGCTCGATCGCCGTGGCCAGTGCCAGGGTGCACTGGGCATGACTTTGCAGGTTCAGGCATGGTCGATCGAAGCCGTCGAGGACAAGCTGTTGCCGGCACTTCGAGATACGGCCATGACCTTGTTGCCCTTGCTGTGAGGTCGAACCTGATGTCCTTCAAGACATCCGCCGCGGCGTGTGGCCGCTACATTTGCAGCGAGCCGGCCGTTGCAGTTGTCGATCTTCGGGCGACCGCAGCTGGGGCCGGTTGATGAAAGGAAAGGATTTGGAATTGCCGAGCGAGACACGCCGATCCTGGCTCGCGGGTGCCGTCAACGGTTGCCTGGCCTGGCGCATGCCCGGTGCAATCGGGCTTCGTTCCGGCCTCGGCGTGGCGACGACATGGATGGGTGGTTGCGCGGCGCAGACCGAGGTCTTGCTGCGCCACACACCCAGCGGGCTGCCGCCTGAGATCGAGCTTGCCGCCACCCCGTTTTTCGCGCAGACGGCCTACCAGTGCGGCCCGGCGGCACTCGCGACCGCCCTGGGTGCGATGGGAGTGAAGGCCGACCCCGCGGTGCTGACCCGATGGGTGTTCGTGCCTGCACGCCAGGGCAGCCTGCAGGTCGAGATGCTGGCCGGGGCGCGCCGCGAGCTCGCCGTGCCGACGCTGCTTCCGGCCAGTCTGGAAGCCGTCATGGGTGAGGTCGCTGCCGGGCGTCCGGTGGTTGTGTTGCAGAACCTCGGCCTCGACGTGCTGCCGGTTTGGCACTATGCGGTGGTGGTCGGCTTCTCGCTGCCACGCAAGGAGTTGGTGCTGCGCTCGGGGGTCAATCCGCGCGAGATCCTGCCGCTGCCGCTGTTCGAGTTGTCATGGGTGCGCGCCGGCAGTTGGGCGTTCGTCGTGACGCCGCCCGGTCAGTGGCCGGCAACCGCTGAAGAGGCCGCGGTGGTCGACGCCTGCATCGGTTTCGAGCGTGTCGCGCCGCCTGGCCTGGCGCAATTGGCGTATGCAAGTGCATTGCGCCGCTGGCCGCGCAATCTGGCGCTGACGATGGGTGTCGGCAATGTCGCCTTCGCCGCCGGCGACCCGATCCTTGCCGCAGACAGTTTCGAGACCGCCGCGCGCAATCATCGAAGTGCGCCCGCCTGGATCAACCTCAGCCGCACGCTGTTGGCGGCCGACTTGCCACAGTCGGCGTGGCGTGTGGCGTTGGAGGCCGAATATATCAATGACCCGGCTTGGCGCGACGAAACGACCGCGCTGCTGCGCGACGCGCTGGCGGCGCGGCGGCGCTTGGGAACGCCGTTTCATTGAAGGTGGCGGACCGCTCATCCAAGGCCAAGGCCCCGAAAACGCCTGCTCTAGGCGCCTGAGAAGGCGTTGCCCTAAAGTCATCCGGTCGTGCGGCCGCGGCCGTCCCCTCAAATCCTGGAGCTATGCGCATGAATGACCCGACCCCCTACACGCCGCCGAAAATCTGGACCTGGGACAAGGAAAGCGGCGGCAAATTCGCCAACATCAACCGCCCGATAGCCGGGCCGACGCACGACAAGGAGCTGCCGCGCGGCCAGCATCCGATGCAGCTGTATTCGATGGCTACACCCAACGGGGTCAAGGTCACGGTCATGCTCGAGGAGTTGCTGGCGCTGGGCCATGCGGGTGCCGAATACGACGCCTGGATGATCCGGATCAGCGATGGCGATCAGTTCGGATCGGGGTTCGTGTCAGTCAACCCGAACTCGAAGATTCCGGCGCTGCTCGATTGCAGTGGCGAGCAACCGGTGCGGGTGTTCGAATCCGGCGCCATCTTGCTGCACCTGGCGGACAAGTTCGGCGCCTTGATTCCTGCTGCAGGTGGACGCCGCGCGGAGTGTCTTTCGTGGCTGTTCTGGCAGATGGGCAGCGCGCCGTATCTGGGTGGCGGCTTCGGCCATTTCTTTGCCTATGCGCCGATGAAGATCGAATACGCGATCGATCGCTTTGCGATGGAGACCAAACGGCAACTCGATGTGCTGGATCGCCGGTTGGCCGAAAGTGAATTTCTCGCCGGCGACGATTACACGGTGGCCGACATTGCCGTCTGGCCGTGGTACGGCGCACTGGCAAAAGGCTTGTTGTACGAAGGCGGAGAATTTCTGCAGGTGCAGGAGTACCGGCATGTGCAGCGTTGGACGGAACTGATTGCAGCGCGTCCGGCGGTCAAACGTGGCCGAATGGTCAACCGCTCGTGGGGTGAGCCGGCCAGCCAGCTTCACGAGCGCCATGATGCCGGCGATTTCGAGACGCGCACGCAAGACAAGCTCGGCAGTTGACACGTCGCTTGCAGCCGCCCGGCTGCCTCGGTATACTGTTGTTTCATACAGTACTCGGGAGACGTCATGCGGTCCATCTATCGTCAGAATTACGCCCCTCGGCGAGCTCTGCGGCTGCCGGCATGGTTGGCAGCTGTCTGGGGGTGGTTGTAGGCATCAACCCCCATCACGGTCGCGCTGTACGGTACTCGGTGTATCAGTCGGTTTCGGCGGTCGGATGCATCCCACACGACGATCCGGTATGGACTGATGTGCGATTGGCAGCCTCTTGCGCAAGATGTGTCTACAACGTTCGCGCCATTCGGGCACAACGATTGAAATACGGCACCGGTCAGCTCGGTGCCTGACATGAAAGGACACGACATGAACCGCAAACTCAATCTCACACTGGTCAGCGCCGCAGTGGCCACCAGCTTTGCATTGATGCCGGTGCTTGGACAGGCCGCCGATGACAAGAAGATGGATAAGCCGGTGATGGCTCAACCGATGACCGATAAAGCCGCGATGCCCGGTGCGCCTGCAGATCGCATGGTCTACAGCGATCGCGCCAACTCCAAGCCGTGGACGAACGAAAAAGACGTCCTGAAAAACCTCCTGAAAACCGGCCAGGACAAGGCGGCATATACAAAGATGTTGACCGACAACGGCTACCAGATCACCTCGGTCAACGCCGACAAGCCCGACTATGTCGAATACGAGGTGGTCAAGGGCCAACATTCGTATGAGGTGCAAATCAGCCTCGACAAGACGGCTCACACGGCCAAGAAAATCGACATCGACAGCAACCTGTGGCGTGCCGACAGCACCAAGGCGGCGATGCGTGGAACCAAGCTTGACCAGGCGCCCGTCTACGTGGCGACCAATGACCGGTTCAGTGATCGGACCCGGATGAAAGCATGGGCAGGCGACAAGGAGCGGCTTGAAAAAGCGTTGCCGCTCGGCCAGGACAAGGCAGCCTATGCAGCGCTGATCAAGAAGCAGGGCTACCAGATCACCTCGACCAACGAAGCCGAAAAAGACTACCTTGAATACGAGATCGTCAAGGGTGACAACAGCTACGAGGTGCAGATCGACCTCGAAAACGGCAAGGGCAAGAAGGTCGACGTGACAACCAACATGTGGCAATCGGAAGCGACCGAAAAGGCGCTGGCAATGCACAACAAGAAATAACCGGACCCCGGTCTGCTTGTCGAGCTGCAGCCTTCGGGCTGCAGCTTTTTTCGTTTCTGGTGCGGGCAGACTGGAGGATGTGCGGGGTATACCCGATAGCGCTTCCAGCGCACGATCCGTATACTGAACGTCAACCATCGAATTGCTCTTGCGGCCGTCGAGGCTGCCTTGCCCGGGGACTGTGCATGTTCGTGAAAAACGCCTGGTATGTGGCCTGCCTGCCAGACGACATCTCTGAAAAGCCGCTGGGCCGCAAGATCTGCGGCCAGTCCATGGTTTTCTACCGAGGGCCGGAAGGCAAGGTCGCTGCACTTGAGGACTTCTGCCCACACCGCGGCGCGCCGCTGTCACTGGGCCGGGTGGTTGAAGGCAGACTCGTCTGCGGTTACCACGGTCTCGAGATGGGTTGTGATGGGAAGACGATCGCGATGCCCGGTCAAAGGGTGCGCGGCTTTCCGGCGATCCAGGCTTTTCCCGCGGTCGAGCGGCATGGTTTTATCTGGGTCTGGCCCGGCGACCCGAGCCTCGCCGACGAAGCCGAACTGCCGCATCTTGAATGGGCCGGCAACCCCCGGTGGGCGTTTGGCGGTGGCATGTATCACGTGCAATGCGAATACCGCCTGATGATCGACAACCTGATGGACCTGACGCACGAGACCTATGTGCATGCCAGCAGCATCGGGCAGCCCGAAATCGACGAGACGCCGACCAAGACCGTCAGCGACGACAAGGCCGTCGTGACCAGCCGGCACATGGAGAACATCCAGGCGCCGCCGTTTTGGAAGATGGCCTTGCGCGGCAACCAGTTGGCCGACGATGTGCCGGTCGATCGATGGCAGATATGCCGCTTCACGCCGCCCAGCCACGTGATGATCGAAGTGGGCGTCGCCCACGCCGGGCGGGGTGGCTACGAGGCCGCTCCCGAGTTCAAGGTGTCAAGCATCGTGGTCGATTTCATCACTCCGGAGACCGAGACATCGATCTGGTATTTCTGGGGCATGGCGCGCAGCTTCAACCCGGGCGATCAGGCGTTGACCGCCAGCATCCGCGAGGGCCAGGGCAAGATCTTCAGCGAAGACCTCGAGATGCTGGAGCGCCAGCAGCGCAATCTGCTGGCTCATCCCGACCGGGCCCTGCTCAAACTGAATATCGATTCGGGTGGCGTGCAGTCCCGCCGAATGATCGATCGCATCCTCGAACAAGAACGGCTGCAGACGGTGCCGGCCAGCTGACCCGTCGCTCGCCGCGCCGGCGTCCGGCGCGTCAACTGGACCCCGCATGAACCTGTCCGATCTGAAAGTGCGCGTCGCGCGCAAGACGAGCGAAGCGATCGACATTGCCAGCTTCGAACTGGTCAGCGTCGACGATCGTCCGCTGCCGGCGTTTTCTGCCGGTTCGCATATCGATGTCCGGCTGCCGAACGGCCTGACTCGTCAGTATTCGCTGTGCAACGAATCCGGAGAATCGCATCGTTATCTGATCGCGGTGCTTCGCGACGCCGCGTCGCGAGGAGGCTCGCAGGCCATGCACGAGTTGATCGACGATGGCGCGCTGCTGTCGATCAGTGCCCCGAAGAACCACTTTGCGCTGGCCCATGACGCACGCCACAGTGTGCTGCTGGCCGGCGGCATCGGCATCACGCCGATCCTGTGCATGGCCGAGCGGCTGGCCGTGACCGGTGCATCGTTCGAGATGCACTACTGCACCCGCTCAGCCGAGCGAACCGCCTTTCGTGACCGCATCGCCAACTCCGGCTTTGCGTCGCAAGTGCAGTTTCATTTCGACGACGCTGCGCCCGAGCAGAAGCTGCAGATCGATGCCATGCTGAAGCCGGTCCGGCCCGGCGTTCACCTGTATGTCTGCGGGCCCAAGGGCTTCATGGACGGGCTGCTCGAGGCGGCGCGCCGGGCCGGCTGGCCGGCGGGACAGTTGCACTACGAGTTTTTCGGTGCCGAGGTGACGGCCGCGGATTCCGATGCCGGTTTCAAGCTCAAACTGGCCAGCTCGGGCAGGCTGGTCACGGTTGCGAAGGATCAGACGGTGGTGCAGGCGCTGGCAGCCATCGGCGTCGAGATCCCTACCTCTTGTGAGCAAGGCGTTTGTGGCACCTGCCTGACCCGCGTGCTGGACGGCGAACCCGACCACAAGGACATGTACCTGACACCCGAAGAGCAGGCGGCCAACGATCAGTTCACGCCGTGTTGCTCGCGGTCGAAATCGGCGATGCTGGTGCTCGATCTGTGACGTCGCCAACCAGTGAGGCTGCCGAGGGCGGTCTTGGCGATATTGCGCTGCAAGACCAGCCCGGCCATCTGATCCGCCGCGCGCACCAGATTGCCGTTTCGGCATTTCACGACAAGCTGGGCCGGCAGGTCACGCCGATCCAGTATGCGATGCTGCGAATCCTGCAGGCCCGGCCGGGGATTGATCAGGTGACGCTGGCTCGCGAAGCCGCGCTCGATACCTCGACCACCGCCGACATCGCTGCCCGGCTCGATGCCAAGGGCTGGATCGTGCGCGAGCTGCTGGCTCGTGGTCAACGCAGCTTGTCTCTCACCGCGCTCGGGCAGGAAATTCTCGATTCGCTGGTGCCGGCCATCATCGAGTTGCAGCATGAACTGCTCGACCGTCTTGACGTGGCCGAACGCATCGAGTTCCTGCGTCTGATGCGAAAGTTGGTTGGCGAGCAAGCCTGACTCGACGCGTGCGCCCGGTCAGGCCGCCACGGTGATCCGCGCCGCCTTGCTACGGGCAACTTTCGATGTGTGGACTTGCAAGGCCGCCCAGGCCCCCAGCACGATCCCGGCTACCGCCAACAGCGCGCCGGCCGACAACATCGATACGCCGGTCAGCCCCTGGCCGATCGAACAACCCATTGCCGTGACGCCACCGAAGCCCATCAGCGAGGCGCCGGCGAGATGCTCGACCAGCTGGCGTGGTGATTCGAAGGATTCGACCCTGAAGTCGCGGCGCAGCAATGCCGACAAGGCGCTGCCGAGCAACACACCCAGCGACAACATCACACCGAAGGTGATCAGCATGTTGGTGTCGCTCCAGAGCGTGAGCAGGTCGAGCGAGGCAGCCAGCGGGGCGGTAAAGCTGAGTGCTTCGGGTCGATGTGATTGGGTGCCCAGCCAGGCGGCTTCGAGGGTATCGGGATGTTCGGCGATGAAGCCCAGGTGGCCGGTCAAATACCAGGCAGCGGGAACCAGCAAGCCGATGACGGCGCCACCGATCCACTGGGCAGCGGAGATCTGGCGCCGGGTGCGCAGCAACCACCCGCCGAGCGCAACAACCAGCACCGCCGCGATCAGCCAGCGCATCGTGCCGGCATCGACCCCTGAGGCGGCGCCGAGCAGCGAGCCCAGGTCCTGCGGCATCCCCAACGGCACCGCACTCTTTTCCAGCCCTTGGGTCCGCGGTTGCGCCAACAGCCCGCGCAGCGTCATCTGCGCCGAGATCGCAACCACCAGCAAGGTCACGATCGCGCGCAGATCGCCGGCACCGGCCTTGACCAGGCTGCGCTGCGGGCAGCCTCGCGCCAGAATCATGCCGTAGCCGAACAAGCTGCCGCCAACCAGATAGGAGGCCCAGGCAAAACGCTCGCTCCAGGCGGTGGACCTGCTGGCATCGAAGACGCCTTGGGCAATCAGCCATTGGGTGCCCAGCGTGGCGACCAGCACGGCGACCATCCAGCTCGACAGCCGACCGGGCTTGCGTTGCAGTACCCAGTCGGCAATCGCACCGCGAACGCAAAAGTGTGACCATTGACCGGTCGCGCCGAATACCAGCCCGATCAGCAACGCGCCCCAGATCACCAGTTGGGTGGCGCTTTGCGCCGTAACCTCTGAATCCATTACCGCACCCGCTTGAGAAAACCCGGTATTTTCGCCGAAATCAGGGTTTGTGCTGTGTTTGCCCACACGCCGCCGGCAACGGCGTTGCATGAAGGACCGGAATAGCGGCTGCCAAACCCCGCTTTTCGCGCTCAAGTTTTCCGGGCCGGGCAGAACAATTGGTGTGCACCCGGAGGTGGTGTTTCGCCATGGCTGATCAAGGTTCAGAAGACAAACCGCTACCAGCGTCATCGCGCAAGATCAAGAAGGCGCGGGAAGACGGCAACCTGCCGCGTTCGCAGGACTTCGGTCATTTTGCGGCGATCACCGCCGGGGGCTCGGCGCTGGTCGTGCTGGCGCCGCAGTTGTCGGCCTGGCTGAAGCAACTGCTGATCGAGGCGATGCAATTCGATTCGCAGTCGGTGATGCGCACCGACTTCATGGGCGAGCGCCTGGTCGAGATGGTGCTCAAGCTGCTGGTCGTGGTGGTGCCGCTGGGCTTGATGATGGCCACCGTGGCGGTGGTGGCGTCGATCTCGATCGGCGGCTGGAATTTCAGCATCAAGGCGCTCGAACCGAAATTCTCGAAGTTCAACCCGATTGCCGGCTTGCCGCGGATCTTTGCCAAACAGCAGTTGATCACGGCATTGAAGGCCTGCGGGTTGGCGTTGCTGCTTGGAACCGTTGGCGCTTTTTACTTGAAGGCGCATGTGCTCGATTTTGCGAGCACGCTCGATATGCCCTTGCCCACGGCGATCGCCTTCATCGCCCGCACCATTCTGTTCGGCCTGATGTTTCTGTTGCTGGTGATCGCGCTGTTCGCAGCCGTCGATGCGCCGATGCAGAAGTGGCTGCACCTGTCGCGGCTGAAGATGAGCCACAACGAGGTCAAGCAGGAACACAAGCAGGCCGAAGGCAACCAGGAAATCAAGTCGAAGATCAAGTCGATGATGCGTGATGCCTCGCGGCGCCGCATGATGGCCGCGGTGCCGAGCGCCGACCTGGTGGTGATGAACCCGACCCACTATGCGGTCGCGCTGAAATACGACGAGGCGAAGATGGGTGCGCCGCGCATTGTCGCCAAGGGTGCCGACCTGATCGCGATGGCGATCCGTGATCTCGCCAAGACTTCCAAGGTGCCGGTGCTGCAGGCGCCGGTACTGGCCCGAGCCCTTTACGCGCATGGCCAGATCGACCGCGAAATTCCGGCGGCGCTGTTCGGTGCCGTGGCCCAGGTGCTCGCGTATGTCTACCAATTGCGTGCGGCCATGTCGGGCCGCGGGGCGATGCCGCCCGATCTGCCGCCGCTCGACGTACCCGCTGAACTTGACCCGCACCACCTGATGGATGGTGCCCCGGAGCAACCCGCATGAATTTCTTGCTGACCAGGCTGCAGACCGTTCGGCGTCACCGGCAACGCCGCGCGTGCGCTGATGGCGCCACTGTTCATCATCATGGTGCTGGCGATGATGGTGCTGCCACTGCCGCCATTCGCGCTCGATCTGCTGTTCACCTTCAACATCGCGATGGCGCTGATGGTGATGGTGGTCGCCGCCTACATGGTGCGCCCGCTCGACTTTGCGGTCTTCCCGACGGTGATTCTGCTGACCACCCTGCTGCGCCTGTCGTTGAACGTCGCGTCGACACGGGTGGTCCTGATCGAAGGCCATACCGGGCCGGGCGCTGCCGGTGCGGTGATCGAATCGTTCGGCCACTTCCTGATCGGTGGCAATTTTGCGGTCGGCCTGATCGTTTTTGCGATTCTGGTGGTGATCAACTTCATCGTCATCACCAAGGGTGCCGAGCGGATCGCCGAGGTGGGCGCCCGTTTCACCCTGGACGCGATGCCAGGCAAGCAGATGGCGATCGACGCCGACCTGAACGCCGGGCTGATCGACGACAAGGAGGCCAAGCGCCGCCGCGCCGAAGTCGGCGAAGAGGCCGAGTTTTTCGGCTCGATGGATGGCGCCAGCAAATATGTCCGCGGCGATGCGATGGCCGGTTTGTTGATCCTGCTGATCAATATCGTCGGTGGTTTCATCATCGGTGTCGTACAGCACGACCTGAGCGCCAGCGAGGCGGCCAGCACCTATATCCTGCTGGCGGTCGGCGATGCCCTGGTGGCGCAGATCCCGTCGCTGCTGATCTCGGTCGCGGCGGCAATGGTGGTGTCACGGGTCGGCAAGGACCAGGACGTCGGCAGCCAGATCACCAGACAGGTCTTCAACTCGCCGCGATCGCTGGCGATCACCGGCGGTGTGATCGGCCTGCTGGGTGTGATTCCGGGCATGCCCCACGTGGTCTTCCTGTTGATTGCCGGTGGCGCGGGCTACGCCTCGTGGCGCATGCAACAGCGCCAGGCGCTGGCCAAGGCTGCGCCGGCGCCGGTGGCCTCGACAACCGCCGAACCGAACGGCGAGGCCAGCTGGGACGATCTGCAACCGGTCGACACGCTGGGGCTGGAGGTTGGATATCGGCTGATCTCGCTGGTCGACAAGGCACGCGAAGGCGACCTGCTGGCGCGCATCAAGGGCGTGCGCAAGAAGTTTGCCCAGGATGTCGGCTTCCTGCCGCCATCGGTGCATATCCGCGACAACCTCGAGCTGAAGCCGAGCATGTATCGCCTGACGCTGCGCGGTGCCGTGGTCGGCGAAGGCGAGGCCTTCCCGGGCATGCTGCTGGCGATCAACCCTGGCGGCGCCACCACGCAGCTGATCGGCACCCGCACCACCGACCCGGCCTTTGGCCTGCCGGCAGTCTGGATCGAGGAGCGCCAGCGCGAGAGCGCCCAAATGGCCGGATTTACGGTCGTTGATTGCTCGACCGTCGTGGCAACCCATCTTTCACACTTGATGCAGCTTCATGCGGCCAAATTGCTGGGCCGCGTCGAGACCCAGCAACTGGTCGACCATGTGACCCGGCTGGCCCCCAAACTGATCGAGGATGTGGTTCCCAAAATGGTCGGCATCGCAATTTTGCAGAAAGTGCTGCAGCTCTTGCTGGAAGAGGGCGTGCACATCCGCGACATGCGTTCGATCATCGAAAGCCTGGCCGAAGAGGCTGCTACGGTCAGCGACCCGATGGAGCTGGCGCGGCGAATCCGCATTCACATGGCGCCGGCGATCGTGCAGCAGATCTACGGCCCGACACGCGAGCTCGATGTCATTGCGCTCGAGCCCGAACTCGAGCGGCTGGTCACCCAGGCGCTCAACTCGCCGCATGGTGCGGCGCTCGATCCGGGAGTTGCCGAAACGCTCAGCCGCAGTGCAGGCGAGTCGGCCAAGCGGCAGGAAGACCTCGGCCTGCCGGCTTGTCTGCTGGTCCCCGATCTGATCCGGGCGCCGATGTCGCGCTTGCTCAAGCGTGCTGCGCCGCGCCTGAAGGTGCTCGGCCACAGCGAAATTCCCGATACCCATTCGATCCGCATCGGCTCGGTGATCGGTGGCACGGCATGACGTTGCCAACCACCGCAGCCGCAGCGCTCGAATCCCGCATTGAACGCCCCGGAGACACCGCATGAATGTCAAACGTTTCACCGCACGCACGGCGCGCGATGCATTGAATCTGGTCCGGCAGGCGTTCGGCGAGGATGCGGTGGTGTTGTCGACCAAACCTTGCGACGACGGTGTCGAGGTGATGGCGATGGCGCCGGAGAGTGTGGCCCACATCGAGCGTGTCTCGGCTGCCGGCATGCCGCCGACACGTCCGGCTGCTGCCCGATCGAACAAGCTGCCGCTGGCCGAGCGCGCCGCCGTGCGCGCCAGTGAGCGGATCGAGCCGATGCGCCCGAGCGTGACGCCGGTCGAAGCCGATGTGCAACAACTGGCGATGAGCACCTTGTCGTTCCAGGATTACGTTCGCGAGCGAATGTTGAAGAAGCGTGATGCCGAGATGCGCGGCCAGGCGCGCGAGGCAGCGGTGCCGCAGGTGCCTGCCGCGGCCTCCGAACGCCGCCCGGCCGCTGTCGCTGGCGGTCCCGCCAAGCGCAACGCCGAAGCGGCGGCTGGCGCGGCGTCGAAGCGCCGTGACCCGCCGGTGCTGCTCGACGAGGTTCGGCCTTCGGAGCCAGCTGATTCCCGCTTCGATGAGCGTCGTCTTGCGCACGATGACGGCCTGCTCGGCGCCGCCGCGCGCCGTGAACAGCAAGACATGATGACCGAGCTGCGCTCGATGAAAGGCATGATCGAAGAGCGCTTCGGCGCGCTTGCCTTCATGGAAAAGCTGCAGCGCCAACCGGCGCAGGCGCGGCTCAGCCAGCGGCTGCTCGATTGTGGTTTCTCGCCGGCATTGATCCGCAAGCTGGCGCAGGGCATGGGCGCCGAGGTCAGCGACGAAGCCAGCTGGGCCGGCGCCATCCTCGAGCGCAATCTGCACACCGCTGAACACGAGGCGCCGCTCGAAGATCAGGGTGGCGTGATTGCGCTGGTCGGGCCGACCGGTGTCGGCAAGACGACGACGACGGCCAAGATTGCCGCCGCCTTCGCGACCCGCCACGGTGCGTCCAACCTCGGCCTGATCACGCTCGACGCTTACCGCGTCGGTGCCCATGAGCAACTGCGCGCCTATGGGCGAATCCTCGGCGTGCCGGTGCACACCGCGCACGACCGCGCGTCGCTCGAAGATCTGCTCGAACTGCTGAGCGCGAAAAAGATGGTGCTGATCGATACCGCCGGCATGGCGCAACGCGACAGCCGAACCCAGGATCTGCTGGAGATGCTGTCGCATCCCAGCATCAAGAAGCTGTTGGTCATCAATGCGGCGTCGCAGGGCGAAACCATCGAGGACGTGCTGGTCTCATACCGCGCCAGCCAGGCCCGCGGTGTCGTCCTGTCGAAGATCGACGAGGCGGTGAAGCTCGGCCCGGCGCTCGATGCGTTGATCCGCCACCGACTGACCGTGATTGCGGTGGCCAATGGCCAGCGCGTGCCAGAGGACTGGCATCGCCTGTCGGCTCATGCATTGGTGCAACGGGCCATCCGTGCGACCGCTGCACCGGCCTGGAAGGTCGATGCCGACGAAGTCAATCTCGTATTTGCGGCGCCGCAGAACCAGGGCCCCCGCAAACCGGGCCGCATCGCGCCTGGTGCGACCTCAGCCTGATGCGCCGCCGTGTGATGACAACCGACTGATTGCTGACGCCATGAATCCGACCATCAAAGCCCAGCATGTCCAGGACCAGGCCGATGGCCTGCGGCGCTTGTTTGCACACGCCCAGGTGCGCTTCCTGCCGGTGTTGTCGAACCCGCACATGGCATTCGGCGGCGTGATGCTCGAACGCATCTGCAGCGCGTTGGCCGCCGTTGGTTGCCACACGCTGGTTGTCGACGCCGCCGAGCGCGCACCGCAGCCCAAGGAGTGGTCGGTGATGGACCTGGCCGACTGTGTCGAGAGCCTGTCGGCCGATGTGTCCTACCTCGCCGCGCGTGGCCTGCCATTGCGCTTCGTCGATACCCATGGATCGACGACCCGATTTTTGCAGGCGGCGGCCGATGCCCGGCCACATGCCGATGTGGTGCTGATCCATGCCGGCGCGTCCGATCTGTGCCGCCTGTTCGGCCAGGCCGATCGACGCCGCTGCGCCCGACCGCTGGTGCTGGCCGATGAACATCCGGCCAGCGTCACCCACGCCTACTCGGGCATCAAGCTGTTGTCGCAACGCGCCGGCCAGCCGGTGCAGGACTTGCTGCTGTGTGCTGGCGACCGATCGCGGCGCGCCGACCGCATCGGCCAGCAACTGGCGCGCTGCGCTGACGAATTTCTGGGTACCGCGGTGCGTGAATGCCTGCGCATCGACCCCGCTACGCACGCCAACGAAGCGCCGGGTGCGCAGTTGCAGCGCTGGGCCGGCGAGGTGATGGAGCCGGTGACCTTGTCGTCGGCAGATCCGATCCCTGCTGCCGGACTTTCACCCGGGCCGTGGGCCCATGCCGTCGCCATGGCGTACCACGCCACCGACACCGCGCTGGTTTTGAACTGATTTTCCGGAGTTGCGCATGTATACCGCCAAAGGTCGACTCGACGTCAATACGATGCTCAAGCAGTACAGCCCGCTGGTTCGCCGGCTGGCGCATCAGATGATCGCCAAGCTGCCAGCCAATGTCGAGATCGACGACCTGATCCAGGTCGGCATGATCGGCCTGACCGATGCGCTGAGCCGCTTCGATACCGACCAGGGTGTGCAGTTCGAGACCTTCGCCACCCAGCGGATCCGCGGCGCCATGCTCGACGAATTGCGTGGCAACGATTACTTGTCTCGCGGTACGCGCAAGCAGCAACGCAGCATCGAATCGGCGGTGCACAAGCTCGAGCAGCGCCTCGGGCGTGCGCCGCACGAAAGCGAAATTGCCAAGGAAATGGGACTCGACCTGCTCGAATACCAGGAGTTGCTCGGCAAGGTACGGGGCACGCAGCTGGTCTACCTCGAAGACATGTCGGGCGACGAAGGCGACAACGATTTTCTCGACCGCCATGTGGCCGATGAAGATGTCAATCCGCTGGCCCAGCTGCAAGACCATCGGATGCGCGAAGCACTGGTTGCCGCGATCAAGCATCTGCCTGAGCGCGAGCAGTTCGTGATGAGCATGTACTACGAGCAGGACATGAACCTGAAGGAAATCGCCGCAGTGCTGAAGGTGACCGAATCGCGGGTTTGCCAATTGCACAGCCAATCGATTGCGCGACTGCGGGTGAAGTTGCGCGAATACTGATGGCTCCCCCCCGGAGCGGCTTAATATGACCCACCCCCGGAGCGGCTTCGCCGCACCCCCTCAAGGGGGGCGAGCCCGGACATCAAAGGTCCAGCGGACCTTTGATGCCTGGCGAGCGGCCGGGCCTCCGTGCCCGGCGCGGCCTGCAGGGCACACCAGCGGACCGGCGGAGCCGGATCCGCGGTGTCTGCTTGATCGGGGCGGGGAGAGCGCTACTCACCGAACGTGGACTGCGGATAGCGCGGTGCTCGGACCGGCAAGGCCGGATCCGCGGCATTTGCTTGATCGGGGCGGGGAGAGCGCTACACACCGAACGTGGACTGCGGATAGCGCGGTGCTCGGACCGGCAAAGCCGGATCCGCGGCGTTCGCTTGATCGGGGCGGGGAGGGCGTTGCGCACCGAACGTGGACTGCGGATAGCGCGGTGCTCGGACCGGCAAAGCCGGATCCGCGGCGTTCGCTTGATCGGGGCGGGGAGGGCGTTGCGCACCGAACGTGGACTGCGAATGGCGCGGTGCTCGGACCGGCAAAGCCGGATCCGCTGCAGCAGCCCCTCCTGTGGCGTGCGATTCGGCTGGTGTCGATGTGGCCGTTGCCCGCTTTGCTCAGTTGGCTGGCGGCTTGGACGGCTTATCGGACCTTGCTTGGCATCGAGGTTTCGGCGGGGGTTGCAGCGCTGCTTGCGATCGTCCTGGCGTCCCTGTTTGCGCTGAGCGGGACGACACGGTGGCGGCGCTTGTTCATTGCGGGCGGCTTTCCGGTTTCGCTGGTCGCGGGCGGGGTCTTGACGGGCTGGGCATCACTGGCCTGGCTGGCGCCGTTGGTCGCGCTGCTGCTGCTGTATCCGTTGGCGAGCTGGCGCGATGCGCCGTTGTTTCCGACGCCGGCCGGTGCGCTGTGCGGTCTGTCAACAATCGCAGCGCTGCCGCGCGGCGCGCGAATCGTCGATGCGGGATGTGGCCTGGGTGCCGGCCTGGTCGAGCTGAAAGCGGCCTATCCACAGGCGTCGATTGTCGGGCTCGAATGGAGCTGGCCGTTGACGCTGGCCTGCCGCATTCGCCATCGTTTTGCCGATGTCGTGCGGGCTGATATCTGGGCCGCCGACTGGTCTGGCTACGACCTGGTCTATCTGTTTCAGCGCCCGGAAAGCATGGCCCGTGCGGTTGCCAAGGCCCGTGCCGAACTGCGGCCGGGCCGCTGGTTGGTCAGTCTCGAATTCGAAGCAACCGGGCTGCGATCCGAAGCCTGTCTGGAGACCGTCGAAGGCAAGCCGGTGTGGCTTTACCGCGCGCCGTTCGTCGCAGCCACGTAAGCCCGAGCGTCGTGGCGGCTCGATTCGCTGCTGAGCGCCGTGCTGGTCTGCTGACGTGGTGCGGTGCGCACGACGAAGCCGGCCACATCTTCCAGCACCGGCGCAATGAAACGCAGCGGCCAGGCGAACGCGCCGGCCAGTGTGATGTGGCTGGCGTGCGGGTAGATCTCGAAGGTCACCGGAACCTGGGCCGCACGCAACTTGTCGGCCATTTGTGCTGAGTTGCGCCGTGGATTGACCAGCTTGTCGTCCTGTGCAGCGCCGAGAAAGGTCGGTGGCGAACCGGCCTTGGCGAATTCGATCGGCTGCGAGTTCGGCGGGTAGTCGGGATGATGAAATACCGGCTTGGCGTCCGGATTCGTGATCGGGTAGAAGTCGTAAGGCCCAGCCAGTCCGATCCAGCCGGCAAGCTGCTTCGGATCCTGGCCCTGTGCCTTCAGCCAGCGGTCGTCGAGCGCCAGCATCGCAGCGTTATAGCCGCCGGCGCTGTGGCCCATCACGAACACCCGCGCCGGATCGGCACCGAGCGTGCGGGCCTCGCGCAGGCCATAAGCAAGGGCACGCGCGCTGTCGTGCAGAAAGTCGGGATAGCTCACTTCCGGGTACAGGCGGTAGTCGGCGATCAGCGCCATCACGCCGCGCGAGGCCAGTGCTTCGCCGACAAACTTGTAGTCGCCTCGATCGCCGGAATTCCACGATCCACCGTAGAAAAACACCACCATCGGATAACCCGCACCCGGCGCGGCAGATGCCGGGCGGTAGATGTCGAGCTTCTGGCGCGGGTTGCTGCCGTAGGCGACGTCGGCGCTGACCAGGCTGCGCTCAGGTACCACCGCGTTCAGCGCGGTCATCGGCGCGCAAGCCGCCATCAGGGCGGCACCTGCGACGGCCAGCAAGGGAAACAGCATGGTTTTGAGCGGCATCACCTCGATTACGCAGGCTCGTCAAAAGTGGATGCAGGTGACGAAAGTCACGCCCGCTGCAGCAGACGGCGGCCCGCCGCACAGGTTTGTCAGGCCAACCGGCTGCGATGTCGGACCACCTGCGCTCTGACCTGGGACGGCGCGGTGCCGCCGAGCACGTCGCGCGCATTCAGCGAGCCGGTCAGACTCAGGACCTCGAACACGCTGTCATCGATCGACGCATGGAAACTCTGCAGCGTGTTCAACGGCAACTCGCTCAGATCGACACCCTCGGCAATCGCCGCCTTGACCGCATGCGCCACCACTTCGTGGGCGTCACGAAAGGGCAGGCCCTTCTTGACCAGATAGTCGGCCAGATCGGTGGCGGTGGCATAGCCGCGCAGCGCCGCGCGCTGCATCGCCTCGGGTTTCACAGTGATGCCGGCGACCAGTTCGCAGTAGATGCGCAAGGTGTCCTTCAGTGTGTCGACGGTGTCGAACAGCGGCTCCTTGTCCTCCTGGTTGTCCTTGTTGTAGGCCAGCGGCTGGCCCTTCATCAGCGTCAGCAGACCCATCAGGTGGCCGACCACGCGGCCGGTCTTGCCACGTGCGAGTTCAGGTACGTCCGGGTTTTTTTTCTGCGGCATGATCGAGCTGCCGGTGCAAAAACGATCCGCCAGATCGATGAAGCCGAAGTTCTGGCTCATCCACAACACCAGCTCCTCGCTGAGGCGCGAGAAATGGATCATGCACAGGCTGGCAGCGGCCGTGAATTCGATTGCAAAGTCGCGATCACTCACCGCATCGAGACTGTTCTGGCAGACGCGCGCATTGCCCTGCGAGTCGACCATGCCAAGGCTGCGCGCGACCCGTTCGCGGTCGAGCGGATAGCTGGTGCCTGCCAATGCGGCGGCGCCCAGTGGCAGGCGGTTGGTGCGCCGCTCGACATCGGCCATGCGTTCGGCGTCACGTGCAAACATCTCCACATAAGCCAGCAGGTGGTGACCGAAGCTGACCGGCTGCGCCACCTGCAGATGCGTGAAGCCCGGCAGGATCACTTCGGCGTTGGCATCGGCCACCTCGACCAGCGCGCGTTGCAGCTCGCCGAGCAGGCCGATGATCGAGCGGATCTCGTCGCGCAGCCAAAGGCGCACGTCGGTGGCGACCTGATCGTTGCGCGAGCGGCCGGTGTGCAGCCGTTTGCCGGCATCGCCAACCAGTTGCGTCAAGCGCGCCTCGATATTGAGGTGCACATCTTCCAGATCGAGCTTCCATTCGAAACGGCCGGTTTCGATCTCGTCCCGAATCTGTGCCAGGCCACGCTCGATATCGGCCAGATCGGTGGCGCTGATGATCTGTTGAGCAGCCAGCATCTCGGCATGTGCCAGGCTGCCGGTGATATCGGCCAGCCACAGCCGCTGGTCGAATTCGACGCTGGCGGTGTAGCGTTTGACAAGTTCGCTCATCGGCTCGGAGAACAGCGCCGACCAGGCTTGCGATTTCTTGTCGAGTTGATTGATTGACATCGGAAAAGCTCGGCCGGGCGGCCGACCAGCATGAAAGGGAAGGGTGGCGACAAGACGCCGCGCAGGTTGCACACTGGCGACAATGCGACGGCCCGATTCTATCGACCCCACCCTTCACGACGCCGGACGCCGCCGGTCCATCAATCGTTCCACCTCATGCCTGCGTTGCCTCCACCGTTGAATCCGCCGTCTGACCTGCAGCCGGCACACCCTGCTGCCGACCGCCTTGCGGCATGGGCTGATTCGGGCCGCGCCAGCCTGTTCGATCCCAGCGGCTACCAGCAGGCGGCGGATGCAGTCGGCAGTGTGCGGACAGCGCCGGGCGGCGTCTTCGACGTCTGCCATGTCGGTCTGGTGCTGCGCGCCGTGCTTTTTGTCGAGGCGGCGCTGGCGATCGGGATTCTGTTCGTTGCCGATGAACTGGCCGATGCGGCCCAGCGGCTGGCGCTGGGCTCGGCGATGGCACTGCCTGCCGTGCTGCTCTGGCTGGCATTGACGTGTTCGCTGCGCCGGCAGTTGGCCCGGCTTGCGCCAGCCAGTCAGGTGCTGGCTGCGGCGGCGCTCGGCGGGGCTTGTGGGGCGATCGGCTGGGCCTCGATGCAGTGGGCCAGCCTGGGTTTGATCAGGGTTGTCGGCTGGCCCGCGCCAGTCGCCGGTGCCGCGTTCATGGCGGCTTTATTGACCGTCTGGCTGCAGCTGCGCAACCGCGCCATGTTGCCGGCCGATACCACGGCCCGGCTGGCTGAGCTGCAATCGAGGATCCGACCGCATTTCCTGTTCAATACCTTGAACAGCGCACTCGGCCTGGTGCGCCGCGATCCGCAACGAGCCGAGGCGCTGCTTGAGGATTTGTCCGAACTGTTCCGCGTTGCGCTGGCCAGCGATGCGAGTCGGGTCAGCCTGGGCGACGAGATCGAGCTTGCGCGGCGTTATCTGGCGATCGAGCAGATCCGCTTCGGTGCCCGCCTGCAGGTGATCTGGCAGCTCGACCCGGCCGCCGCCGCCGCTCGCGTGCCGCCGCTGCTGCTGCAACCCCTGGTCGAGAACGCCGTTCGGCACGGTGTCGAACCCGATGCCGAAGGCGGCGTGATCCGTATCAGCAGCCGCGTGCGCCGTGGTCAAGCCTGGTTGTCGATCACCAATACATTGCCGCCGAGTCCACGCAAAGGCCTGGCCCAGGGCCACGGCATCGCCTTGCAGAATGTGCGTGAACGGCTGCACCTCATGCACGACGTGGCGGCACGGTTCGAAATCGATTCCGACACGGAGAAATTTCGCGTTCAGCTGGCCATTCCACTCGATGAGCTTGCGCCATGATCTTGCCTGAGCCTTCTTGTCGCGCCGCGCCGCCACTGCGGGTGCTGATCGTCGACGATGAAGAACCAGCCCGCTGGCGGTTGCGCAATCTGCTCGAAGACAGTCGATCGCCGGCCTGCGAGGTGGTTGGCGAAGCAGCCGACGCCCGCCAGGCCAGCGCCTGGTTGAGCGCCAATCAATGCGACCTGTTGTTGCTCGATATCGCGATGCCCGGTGCGGATGGCCTGGAGTTTGCGGCTGAGCTGCGCCGCCTCGGCCCGGCGGCTCCGGCCCTGATTTTTGTCACCGCGCATGCCGAACATGCCTTGCGTGCCTTCGAGTTGGCGGCCAGCGACTATCTGACCAAGCCGGTGCGTCGTGAACGTCTCAACGCCACCTTGTTGCGGATTGCCGACCAAGTCGAATTGCGCCGCGGCCAGCCGGTGCCGGACGCGCTTGCCGGCGCCGAAAGCGCCGCTGAACCCGTGATCGTCATCACCGATCGAGGCCGGGTCGTCCGGGTGCCGCTGGACGAGGTCCTGTATCTGAAAGCCGAGTTGAAATACGTGACGATCCGGACCGCTGCACACACCCATGTCCACGACGCTTCTCTGGCCGATCTGGAAGCGCGGCTCGGCCCGACATTTCTGCGCGTCCACCGCAATGCGCTGGTTGCCCGGCGCGCGGTGCGAGCGCTGGAGAAGCGGGTTGTCGCCGATGCGGAGGCCGACGGCGCCGAGTCATGGGCGGTTCGCATCGGCGAAGTCGATGAGTGGCTCGCTGTTTCGCGACGCCAGTTGCAAGCGGTTCGCGAAGCGCTTTCCGAAGCCGACTCATCGGCAGGCGCGAACCGCGTGAAGTGACCGCTTGTCACGACTTGACCGCTGGACTGGCCAAGACCGCCCGACCGGCATGTCATCGAATTATCGCGAAGCTTTTTGAATAGGAGCCGTAGCCCTGGCTCGCAATGCCGTTGCGTGTTGTTGCGGGATAAGACCCCTGACCGGCGCGCATCTCGATCGTCACCAGACCGCCGCGTTCGCGCGTGATCAACACGGCGGCTGTTGCGGCGGTGGTGGCTGCTGCGGCGGTGGTGTCACCGGTTGAGGTGGTCGTTCCACGCAACACGCCAAAAATACAGCAGTTGTTGGCCGTTGGCGGCGGTGCCGGATTCTTCAGGAAGCAGACTGCCTGCGGCCCTTGCACGCCAGGGCGCACGAACGTCCAGGCCGCGCAACGATTGTCGCCCCGGCATGCTCGAAACATTGCTTCGGGTTGGCCACCGGCATTTCGAAGCGGCATAGTATGAGCCGTACCGGTCGGTGTTGACTTCCCGGTAGACCTGCTGGTCGATGATGCGCGGGATGGTGCCGGAGACGCAACAATGATTCGCAGTCGCCGGCGGCGCGGGGTTTTTCAAGTAACAGCGTGCGTGGGCACCCTGGACACCGGGCTTGACGTAGGTCCAGGCACGGCAGCTGTTGTCGCCCCTGCATCTGTCCATGCAGAGCTGCGGGTTTGCTTGCGCCAGTTCGAAACCGGAGTAGTCGGAGCCATTGCGGTCGGTATCACATTCGAAGCCGCGCCCTGGCGTGCAACCAGGCGGCGGTAATGGTGGTGAGGGCGCTGGCGCCGCCGTCTTGACCACCGACACGTGGCCGCGCGCGACGACGCGCTCGGTCACGGCCGAAAGCAGGTAACACATCGCTGGGTCGCGCGGGTTATAGGTGCCGGCCTGTATCCAGGTGGCACCGGTGCAACCGCCATTGTTCACGCAGGCCGTCAGACATTGGTTCTGATCGGGTTGTGGGTAATAGGTGAGGTTGGTTCCCCTGAGGGCGACATTGCCCTCGGCCGCCCATTGATTGGCAACCGCAGGCGCGGCAACCGACAATACGCCCGCCAGCACCAACGCGCAGGAGCGCAGCAACCGACGAATTGCAGTCTTGGTATTCATGGCTTCTCCACGCTTGTTGTTCAGCTTGCGATGATTGCGCTCACGATGTCCGTCAGATCACCTGCAGCGGCCGCTCGATGCTCTTGATCTGCTGACCGGATTGCACGGTGGTGACCAGTCGATACGGCCCGCGCGGAAAATCCGCCGGCATCGTGAAGCGGAAGTTTGACTGGTGGCTGCCCTGCAGGCGCGAGACCTGCCGATCGCCGAGTTGCAGCGTGCTGTTGTCGGCCGCGACCAGCGTGCGCACTTCGCGAACGGTGGTTGCTCCGGCGTCGCTTGCCGACAGCGTGGTGTAGTTGACGGTGCTGTCGACTGCCGAGCCGGGGCCGGCTGCGTCTGGCGCCACGTAGGCAGCGTCGAGCTCCAGACGCGGCCCGGCTGATGCATCGGGCAGTCCGTAGCGCTGCGCCGCCTGCGCGCGGGACGCGGTCTGCTGATCGCGATACTGCCCGATGATTCCGCCCACCACACCGCCCGCAAGCGCACCGATCAGTGCGCCTTTGCCACGGTCGCCCTTCTTGGCCGCCGCGCCGATCACCGCGCCAAGCAAGGCGCCGATGACGGCAGATTGCCGGGTGTCGGAGCTGTCGGCGGCGCCCGGCTGACCAGCACCTGGGTTGGCGCAACCTGCAGCGCCCGTCACGATGACCAGTGTGGTCGCGATGAAACGCAGGGATCGGCTTTGCATGGCGGGTCTCCTAGGGGTCGACGATGAAAACCTGGTCCTTGATGGCAGTCGCGGGCGCCAGGCCACGGGCGATCTGCAGGGCACGCCGCTTGTCGGCTGCGCTGGTGACCGAACCGCGCAAGATGATTTCGCGGCTCGGTCCGACGGTGGCGGTCAGGCGCTCGAAGCGGTTCTGACGCAGCGCCTCGTTGAGTTCGTTCGCGAGCGACGATGTCGGCGTTGTCGGCGGGGTCGGTGCAGTCGGTTGTTGCGACGAGTTGGCGGCAGCTGAGCCAGCCGGCGTCAGACGAGCCTCCTGGCCGACGGCCAGCTCGCCGGTGCGTTCGCCGATGCGCGCCGTCGCGCCGCCCGCCCTGACCGAGACCACACGACCCGATCCCGACCTTGGCGAGTTCGTCGAAGCCCGGCAAGCGCGTCATGATGTCCACCATGTCTCCCACGCGGGCACCGGCAGCATCGCTGAGTTCGACCATTTCGCCGTCGACCCGGGCAACGGTGGCCCCGAGCACGGCGCCGCAGGTGAGCAGCAATTGCAAGGCAAGCCCGCCGACGCGGCCGACGTTTTTCATCGCAAAGTCACCTGAGGAGCGTCATTCGTCCTCATCAAGCAGACGCCGCGGATCCGGCTTCGCCGGTACGCTGGCGCCGGCCTCTTGAGGCGGCCGAGCCCGGACGGCGGAGGTACGGTGGACCTTTGGCGCTCGGCGAGGAGCCGGGGCACCAGACTCGGCGCGGCCTGCAAGGCCGGGCAAGGCGCTACAGGGGTGGGAATCATCGCAGCGTGAACTGCCCGGTACAGCGTTTCATCTTGACGTCGACGATGTCGATCCGGGCCTCGTAGTTGCCCGAACCGGTCAGCCGTCCACCGCCCCCGGCCGCTGCACTGCGCGCAAACTGCGCTACCCATCGGTGCTGCACGCCCCGTTCCTGGCGATCGACCTGGACCCGTCCCGATCGATCCATCGTGCCGGCCACCAGGAAAGGCGAGTCGCCGCCGGGCGACGCGATCTGCAATTCGGCGCTGCCGTTGGCGCGAAGCGTGAAGGTGCTGGCGTAGTTGGCCGGTGCGATGCCGTCGCAGGCCAGGTAGACGTTGCCCGTAAAGCTGCCGGTGCAACCGATCGGCCCGTCGTTGCCGGCGCAGTTCGGTTGCACGGTTGAGACCGGCCCCGCCACCGGTGGTGGCACTGGAGGCGGAGCCACGACCGGGGGGCCTGCCGTCATCGGACCGTACTGCCGCAGCGCCACGCCGCTTCCTGGACGGACCCGACTGCCGGCGGCCGGATCTTGATAGAAAACGCGACCCGCCCATGCTTCGTTGGGCGGCCGATCGCCCTTGGTAATGCCACCCACCCGCAGGCCCGCCGCCTCGAGCTTGGCTTGTGCGAGCTCGAGCAAATCGCCAATCACGCTCGGCACGCCACCACTCGGTGCGGGTGTGGCCGGCAGCATGGCCACCGGTGGCAAGGCCGCGGGTGCCGTTGGCGCGGCCTGTGCTGCCTCGTATACGCCATAACGCACGACGCTGCCGTACGGCACCTTGTCGCCGGCGTTCGGCAACTGGCCTGCGAATCGACCTGCCATGCCATACGGCACTGGCGTGACGGTTTGATACGCCGGAATCAGGCCGCTGGCGACGATCGCGATGTCGATCGCCAACCGGCTGGGCAAGCCGCCGAGGTTTGGCACCGTCGCCAGGCTGGTCGCCGGTGCCGGGGGCGGTACGACATTCGTCGGTTGCGTGGGCGGTTGCGGGGGCGGGGGTTGACCCGCGTCCTGCCAGATCAAAGCCACCACCGACGTTCCGGGCGGCACCATCGCAAAGGCCAGTGGTTGCTGGCTTGCCAGCTTGCCGGCGAGCGCAGGGGAAGGCGCATTGCCGGCAGCCGCCGGGCCGCCCCAGGTCAGCCCCGCATTGCGGACGATATTGGCCATAGCACCGGGCGGCAGACCGGTCAGATCGGGCACGGCAACCAGCGTGGGCTGCCGATTCGCGGCTTCCCAAGTGGCCCGGCAATCGGCAGCCCGCGCCGGCAGGTTGTTGGTGCGACTTGCGGCATCGGCGGCAAAATAGTCGGCGTCCATGGCGTCCGCGACGCGCCGGTAGCGTTCACGCATCGTCTTGCAGGCCGGTTCGTCGTATCGGGCCAGGTTTTCCCCGGCGGTCTGAAGATCGCTAGTCAGTGCCTCGGCGTCGCTTGTCGCGCGTGCGGTCGCCTCGTCGATCTCGGCTTCAGGCAGGGCCAGGGCATCAATGCGTGTCTTCAGCGAACCCGCCAGCGCAAAATCGGTGGTCGAGCGCAAGCTTGCACTCAGCTGGGTCAGCCGCGCGGCGATCTTGATGCGGGCACTTTCCAGGTCCATTCGCTCGCGCTTCAGGTTTTCGCCGGACGCCAGCGCCGTCTTCGCCGCTTGCGTGGCGTCGGCAACCGCCTTCCTGTAGGCGACCATTTCGGGCGACTGCAGCGCGCGACTTACGGTCTCGTATTCCTTCAGAAAGGATGCAGCACGCTGCTGTTCGCGCTGCAGCGGACCCTGCATGGCGCTCAAGCGGCCGGCGGCTGCGCGTCCGGCCTGCTCGACCGCGGCAATTGCGCCAGGCGATGGCGCGCCGCGGCAACGATCAGCAGCGTCGCGCCCGGCTTGCAGTTGATCGACGACGAACTTGGCGTCATTCGAGAAGTCGAGTTCGGCCTTTTCAATTGTTTCGATGACCCGGGTGCAAAAACTCGGGCTTTGGCCCAACCAGCCCGCTTCGCCGAGATTCGGCCGGCCGACCGCCGCGTCGGGGCGGCCATCCCAGATCTGTTGGCGTTTGCGCGCGGCCTGCAAAGCGGCTTCGACTTGTTTCAGTGCGGCAACGAAGCCCGCCGTGCTGGTCAGCACGGCGCGTTTGCGCGCCTCCAGTCCTGCCACTTCGCCAGCCAATGCAGCCAGGTCGTTATTCGACTCGGGATCCATCTGCACCAGATAGAGCGGCTTGGCCTTTTGCAGCAACTCGGCGTTCACCGTACTGCGGTGGTTGGCAAAAGGAATCGCATTCACTTCGGTGAACAGGCCGTCGCGCTGCGCGGCCCGCACCACCGGGCCTGTCAGCAGCACGATCACCTGGCCTTTGTCGTCGGTTTCCGTCGCTGCCGACTGAATCGACTGAGCACCATGGAAAAGTTGCACCTTCGCCCCGCTGATCGGCTGTTTGCTGGCGGCCGAGAGCACCCGCACGGTCACTTCCAGGAAGGCATTGAGTGCCACTGGCTGATCAACCGGCTCACGAGCCGGCTCGAGCCGAGACGCTGCGATGATGCCATTGCCGATCTGATAACCGGTGGCTTCGATCTCGAAAGCGAGGCCACGGCGAGCCGCGCGGGTGCCGACATCATCGAGGCGCAGAAGTGCGACGCCGCCGCCATCGCTGCGTCCCTCGCCGACGACCCGGCCTGCCACGCTGACTTTCACGCTGGCGCTGCTGACAGGTGCTGTGCCGCCCGCCTCGGTGAGGCGAAAGCGCAATCTGACCGGCGTATTTTCGTCGGGCAGATCGGCTTTCAGTCGCAGCTCGCGGCGGTGCTGGACCCTCTGCATGTCGGCAGCAACCGCCGCGGCCGGGACGCTGATCGCCCCGGGCAGAAAGCCGTCCGCCTCGACCCGCAGTTGCAGGCCGGACTGTCCGATGAAAGACAGGCTTGCCTTGCCCTGCGCGTCAGTGGTCACTATGGGTCCACCACCGCTGATGCGAGCGCCGGTAATCGGCTGCGTGCGTGCGCCGTCCTCGACAGCTGGATCGGCGACCACCGTGAGCTCGAGCTGGCTGTCGTCGCGCAGCGCTGCTTTGGTGGTCACCAGCCTGACTTCGCGGCGCTGATTGGGCAGCGGATCGCCGCCAGCAATCCGCAACGTGGCCGGCTCGTAACCCTCGGCCTCGATTCGCAACTCCACGCCGACCAGACCGCTGTACTCGATCCTCGCCTTGCCCTGGGCATCGGTCTGCGCGGTCGCGCGGCTGCTGCTGACCCGGGCACCGCCGAGCGGCCCGGGTGCATCGCCCGGCCGGTTCTTGGCGGCTGCCAGTACGGTCACCTCGACCCGGCTGTCTTCCAGGGATGCGGCGTCCTTCGGCAGCAGCCGAACCGTGCGTTGCAGGTTGGAGATCACCACATAGCGGCCACCCGGGACACTCAGCGTCGCCGGTTCATAACCCTCGGCATCGATTCGCAGATCAATGCCCATCTGGCCGGGAAAACCGATCTTCACCTGGCCATTTTCGTCGGTGCCGGCGGTGGTCTGGCCCCATCTGATCATCGCTTTCGATATTGGCGCAGGCTGGCCATCGCTGCCTTTCTTGTCCAACGCCAGCACCGTCACGATGACCTGGCTGTCCTCGCTGGCCGCCAATTTTTCGCGCAGTCGCACCGTGTGCACCGCATCGGCGCTGGTCATCTCGATGTCACTGCTGTCGGTCTCGAACTTGCCGTGCCGCACCTCGAGCGTCCATGTCCCCGGCGCCCCGCCGGGCAGAACGGCCGAGCCCTCAGCGCTGGTGCGCGCTGCAGCCGGGGTACCGCGCAGCGGTGCCCTTGGCGCCAGTCGCACCTCGGCATCCGGCAGTCGCTCGCCTTTGGTGGACAGCACCGACACCGTGATGCGCGCGCGCGAGACCTCGGGCGCCAACCGAAGCAGCGGGATATCGTGCTCCTGCACGCTGCCGTCCCTACGCATCGATGCGGTCAGCCTGAATCGGGTGCTGCCAGGCTGGTGATCGACTTTCGATGCCTTCGCTTCAACCGAGGCGCGATCCCCAAGCACCGTGGCATCCATCAGTGCCAGCCCTCGCTCGTCGGCCTGCCGCTCCAGCGCCCGTGTCATGTCGCTGGTTTGCAGCGTGAGCAGCGCGCCGGGAACCGGTTGACCGTCCTGGTCGACCGCGCGCAAGCGAACCGCGATGCCATGAACCGGATCGATCGAGGCGGCGGCCGGCAGCATCAGGATCGTCGTGTTGGACAGCAACTGCTGGTGGTTCAGCCGCAGCAGCTGGCGAGTGTTGCGCAGCCGCGTGGTCTTGCCTTCGGCATCCTCGATCGCGTCGAGCCAGAGTTGCGTTCCGAGTTGCCGCTCGGTCGGATAGCGGCTCGTCTTGACCCACAGCGTTGCAACGCCCGAGTCATTCGTCACCGCACGGTAATCGGGGTCGTATTCGGTCAGCATCCCCTGGTGGGAGCCGGTCACGGTGATGCCCCTCAGCTTTTTGCCGTCGGCATCGACAACGGTCACGTTGACGCGGGTTTGGCCGCGCCTCAACTCTTCATCGTCTTCGGATGCTGCCTGACCTTGCGCTGCAACGCCTTGGGCTGCCAGCCAAAGGCAAAGCAACAAGACCGAGCGCAGCAACATGGGGGCCCCAGTGATCGGGTTGCAAAGATGTTACGCCGGCGGGGTCGGATGCGCCAGAGCTTGTTGAAGCGTCGGGCAATTGCAGGCGTTTCAGTTTCCGGGCGGGCGGTCACGCCCCATTCAGAGCCGAGGCTCACGGTCAGCCGGCAGCGCCGCCTACCAACCGCCGTGCGTTTCGCCAGACGGGCTGGACGCAGCTCCGTTTGCGGCGTAAGTTCCATGGCTGCGCCGAAGCGCTTCGGCGTGGCAGAGCCGAAAGGAGATCATGATGGCCACCGCCCAAAGCCGACCCAAGATCTGCATCGATCGGCTGCTGCCGGCCGAAACCCGCCGCTTTCAATCGACGATCCGCCGCAGCGGCAGCGTGCGCGCGATCCTGGTGGCCAGCAAGATGTGGATGAACGGCACCACCTTGCGGGTGCGTTTCTCGGCGGCAGTGCGCAGCAGCAGGCCAAGGCGCGCGAGCAGGCCAAGTGGTGGTCCGACGTAGCCAACCTGCAATTCGATTTCAACAACGCGCCCGACGCCGAGATTCGCATCGCATTCGATGCCGACGACGGTGCCTGGTCGTATATCGGCACCGACAACCGCAGCATACCCGTTGAACCAGCCGACGATGAACCTCGGTTTTCTCGATGGTGGCACGGCAGCGCATGAGTTCGGCCATGCGATCGGTCTTGGCCACGAGCACCAGAATCCGGCCGGCGGCATCCAGTGGAACGAGCCGGTGGTGCTCCAGAACCTGGCCGGCCCACCGAACAACTGGGACGAGGCGACGATCCGCCACAACGTGCTGAACAAATACCGGCGTCGACCAGATGCGCGGCACCCAGTTCGACCCGAAGTCGATCATGCTGTACTTCTTTCCGGCCAGCTGGACAACGCAACGGCATCGGCACGCAGGCCAACGAGGTGATGTCGGCGCTCGACAAGAGCTTCATCGCCAGCGCGGCGGCTTATCCGAAAGCGGCGCCGACGGTGGCCGAAGCGGTCGAGCTGAAGGTCAATTCGTCAGCGCCGCACGGCAGCCGCCATCGGCAAGCCCGGCGAGGAAGACCTGTACCAGTTCACGATCACCGATGGCGGCAAATATGTGATCGATACGAAAGGGCCGACCGACGTCGTGATGAAGCTGTTCGGCCCGGACAGCGAGACCGACGTGATTGCCGAAGACGACGACAGCGGCGTCGGCTTCAATGCGCGCATCGCCGGCGCGCTGGTGCCCGGCAAATATTACGTCGCAGGTGCGCCACTTCAGCCGCAGCAGCGGCGTCGGCGACTACACCGTCCGGGTCAGAAAGGCCTGACCGCGTACCGCGATCGACTCGTTCAACCGGTATTGCGCAAGCCCGGCAGCAATGCCGTTGATCGAGATGTGGATGCCCCTGCGCACGCGGGCAAACGCCGGATCGTCTTCATCCGATCGCCGACATGGCCGCGGTAGCGGCGCAGCAATTCGACCTGCAGGTGGTTCAGCGGATCGAGGTAGGGGAAGCGGTGCTCGATCGAGCGTGCCAGTGCCGGGTTCGACGCCAGCCGCTGGTCGCGTCGCCGGTGATCAGGCTCAGCGCATCGTTGGTACGCTGCCATTCGGCCTTGATCAGGCCGAAGATCTTCTTGCCCGCCTTCTTGTCCTGAACCAGTTCGACATAACGCGCGGCGATCGCAAAATCGCTTTTCGCGATCACCATGTCGAGGTTCGACATCAGGGTGCGGAAAAAAGGCCACTGCTTGTGCATGCGCTGCAGCAGCGCCAGGCGCTGCTTGCGTTGCGTCGCCTCCCTGCCGAGAAACTCGATCGATCGCCGAGCCGAAACCGCACCAGCCGGGCAGCGCGATGCGGCATTGCCCCCAGCTGAAACTCCACGGTATCGCGCGCAGATCCTCGATCTCGCGTGTTGCCTTGCGAGACGCCGGGCGCGAGCCGAGGTTGAGCTCGGCAATTTCGCGGATCGGCGTGGCGCTGAAAAAATAGTCGGTGAAGCCGGGTGTCTCGTAGACCAGCTTGCGATAGGCGGCGAAGCTGGCATCGCTGATGGCCGCGGCCGCTTCGAGGAAACTGGCCGGCGCACTCTTGGTCGGATGCAGCAGCGTCGCCTCCAGCGTGGCCGCGACCAGCGTTTCCAGGTTGCGCCGGCCGATCTCGGGGTGGGCATATTTCGAGGCGATGACTTCGCCCTGTTCGGTCAGCCGGATCTGGCCGTTGACGGTGCCCGGTGGCTGCGCCAGGATCGCCTGATAGCTCGGGCCACCGCCGCGGCCGACGGTGCCGCCGCGGCCATGGAACAGGCGCAGCGTGATGCCGATGGCTTTCACCGAGCACTGCGAACAGTTCGGCCAGCGCGATCTCGGCGCAGTACAGCTCCCAGTTGCTGGTGAAGCTGCCGCCGTCCTTGTTGCTGTCGCTGTAGCCGAGCATGATGTCCTGCTCCGAGCCTGAGCGCTGCAGCAGCCCCTTGATGCCCGGCAGCTCGAAATACTCGCGCATGATCGGCGCGGCCTGGCGCAGGTCACCGATGGTCTCGAACAGCGGCACGACGATCAGCGAGCCGACCGCGGCGCGATCGCCTTCACCATCGAGCGTGCCGCGCAGCAGGCCGGTTTCCTTCAGCAGCAACTGCACCTCGAGCAGATCGCTGACCGCTTCGGTGTGCGAGATGATGTAGTGGCGCAGCGCCTCGCGGCCATAGCGCGCCAGCATGCGCCCGGCCACCTCGAAGATCGGCAGCTCGTGCTGCGTGTGCTCGCTGTAGCTGGCGCCGTGAACGCGCAGCGGCCGTGCATCGTTGAGCAGGCCGAGCAGCAGGCTACGCCGGGCGTCTTCGTCGAGCGCGCTGTAGTCGGCCTCTAGCCGGGCCGTGCGCAACAACTCGGCCACCACCAGTTCGTGTTTGTCCGAACTCTGCCGCAGGTCGACCGTTGCCAGATGGAAGCCGAACACCTGCAGCGCACGTTTCAGCGGGCTTCAGCCGTGGCTCGGTCAGCGCGCCTGCATGGTTGGCGAGCAGCGAATCCTCGATGATCTGCAACTCGGCCAGCAGCTGCGTCGGCGCTGACATACGGCTGCTGCGGCGCCACCGCATGGCGCAGCGCCTCGGTGCCGGTAAATTCAAGCAAGGTTGCGGCCAGCCGGGCATACATGCCGATCAGCGCGCGCCGGTAGGGCTCGTCGCTGCGATGGCCGCTGTGGTCGGGCGAGGCGTCGGCCAGCGCCTGCATCGCCGGCGTGATCGGCGCCAGCGTGGCCGAAATCGACATCTCGGCGCCGAGCTCGTGCACCTCGGTCAGGTAGAAGCGCAACACGGTCTCGCATTGCCTGGCCAGCGCCATCTCGAGGGTCTCGGCCGAGACGTTCGGGTTGCCATCGCGATCGCCACCGATCCAGTTGCCCATGCGGAAGAAGCTGGCGATCGGATGGCCGGGCAGTGCGGCTTCGAGGTCGCGGTACATGCGCGGGATCTGGCGCAGAAAAGTCGATCGGTAATACGACAGCGCGTTCTCGATCTCGTCGGCGACGGTCAGCTTGGATGTGCGCAACATCCGCGTCTGCCACAGCTGCGTGACGCGGGCACGGATGCGCGATTCGTTGGCTGCCTGCTCGCGCTCGCTCGGCAGGTCGTCGCGTTGCTCGACCATCTCGGCGATCGCCCGCTCGGCATCGAGAATGCTCTTGCGCTGTACCTCGGTCGGGTGCGCGGTCAGCACCGGGGCGATATAGGCGTGTTGCAGCGTCTGCGCGATTTCGGCGCCGCGAATACCGGCGGCGGCCAGCCGCTCGAGCGTCATCGCCAACGAGCCTTCCTGCAGATGGCCTTGGCGTTCGTGGTGGACTCGCCGACGCACGTGGTGGCGGTCTTCGGCGATATTGGCCAGATGCGAAAAATAGCTGAACGCGCGGATCACGCTGACGGTCTGATCGCCGCTCAGATTTTTCAGCAGGCGATCGAGTGCGCGGCCGGCCTGCGCGTCGCTTTTCAGCCGATAGGCCACCGACAACTGGCGCACCCGCTCGACCAGATCGAACGCCGCCTGGCCCTCCTGCTCGCGAATCACGTCACCCAGGATGCGGCCGAGCAGCCGGATATCTTCGACCAGCCGGCGGTTCTTGTCGGCCGCTTCGGCGCTTGCCGTCTTTGCCGGCTTGGGCTTGTCGGGCGGATTGCCAGGCTTGGCAGACAGGATCGGGGCAGTTTTGCTGGCGGTGCGGGTGGCCATGGCGCGAATCATGTAATTTAGTTACCAATCATCAAATGTATCGAGGCGGGTGCCGTCGGTCGAGCTGCAAGACGTCGGGCCGCGCACGAGCTTGTGTGACGCGTCGGCGCGACGGGTCAGACTTCGCTGCTAGCATCGACCGATGGCCAGCATCGACCCCGATTTCCAGCCGCTCGGCATCCGTCGCCGACGCCGTCCGCCATCAGCCGCGCAGCGGCCTGCCGCCGGTCCTTGCGGATCGCCACCCGCGAAAGCCGGCTCGCGTTGTGGCAGGCCGAACATGTGCGCGACCTGCTGGTCGAGCGCTTCGGCGTGCAGGTCGAGCTGCTCGGCATGACCACCCGTGGCGACCAGATCCTCGATCGCACGCTGTCGAAGGTGGGCGGCAAGGGCCTGTTCGTCAAGGAGCTCGAAACCGCGCTCGAGGATGGGCGCGCCGAACTGGCGGTCCATTCGCTGAAAGACGTGCCGATGGACTTGCCCGACGGTTTTGCGCTGGCTGCCGTGCTGCGGCGCGAAGACCCGCGCGATGCGTTGGTGTCGAACCGACATGCGTCGCTCGACGACTTGCCGCGTGGTGCGCTGGTCGGCACGTCGAGCCTGCGACGCGTCGTGCAGCTGCGCAACCTGCGCCCCGATCTGCGCGTCGAACCGTTGCGCGGCAATCTGGATACACGCCTGCGCAAGCTCGACGACGGTCAGTACGATGCCATCGTGCTGGCCGCGGCCGGCCTGAACCGTCTTGGCCTCGGCAACCGCATCCGCTGCGCCTTCGATACCGATGCCATGCTGCCGTCTGCGCGGGCCAGGGCGCACTCGGCATCGAGATCCGCAGCGACGCGGGCGATCTGGCCGAGCTGCTGGCGTCGTTGTCCGATCGGCCGACCCGCCTGGCGGTCGAGGCCGAACGTGCGGTTTCGCGCGCGCTTGGCGGCAGTTGCAGCATGCCGCTGGCCGCCCATGCGCACGTGGCGACGGCGACGCTGCTCGACATGCGCGTCGCCCTCGGGCATCCGGAGCAGACCGCGACGCCGTTGCTGACGCCATCGTTGCAGCGCGATGGTCGACAGCGAAAGCGCCGCTCGCGGCTCGGGCGAGCAGGCGGCAGCCGCGCTTGCAGGACGCCGGGGCCAGCCGCTATCTGGCCGCGGGTTGAGGCCGTGCAGCCTGCCGACGATCGAGCGTCGACGCCGCACGCGGCGGGCCGCAGGTATTGGTGACGCGGCCGCGTCGAACAGGCGCTGGCCTGGGTTCGCGCCCTGCACGCACATGGCATCGATGCGGTGGCCGCGCCGTTGATCGGCATCGCCGCGGCGCCCGATCCGGCCGCGGTCGACGCGGTGTGGGCCGGCGATCGATCGATTGGTCGCTGCTGGTTTTCGTCTCGCCCGAATGCGGTGACGCAGTTTTTTGCGCGCCGGCCGGCCGGGCGTCGCTGGCCGGCCGTCGCTGCGCGCGGCAGCGCCAGGCCCGGGAACCAGCGCGATCCTGCGCGCAGCAGGGCGTCGCCGATCGATCGCTGATCGAGCCGTGCCGCTGATGCCGAAGACTTCGATTCGGAAGCCCTGTGGCAACGCTGCGGCGGTCGGACTGGCACGGCGCGCGGGTGCTGATCGTTCGCGGCGATGGCGGGCGCAACTGGCTGGCCGAGCGGCTGCGCGAAGCCGGCGCCGAAGTGCAATTTCTGGCCGCCTATCGGCGCGGCGAGGCGCAACTCGCCGGCGCAGGTGCGCGACACGCTGGTGCGAGGCGCCTGGCGCGAGCCGGCCGGGCACCTCTGGTTCTTCAGCAGCAGCGAAGCGGTTGCCAATCTGCTGCGCGCCAAGCTGCGCCGGCGGATGACGCCTTGCGCGGCGCGTTGGCCGCATCGTGTGCGCTGGCCACCCACCCGCGAATCGCCGAGGCCGCGCGTTGCCGCCGGATTTGCGAGCGTGCTGCGCAGCCGCCCGGGTTGGCCGATGTCGTCGCCTGCATACAATCACGGGCCCCGCTGGATTGTCCCAGTGCCCCGCGCCGCGCCCCGTGAGCGACCCCGTCATCCACCGCACGATCCCAGCCCGCCAGTCCGCGCGTCGTCGTCGCCGATCGTGCCGCCGGCCGTGCCGCCTGCGGCGACGGCGGCCGCCGCTGCGGCGGCCGGCGGCCGAACGCCGCGTTGATCGTGCTGGTCGCGCTCGCGCTGCTGGTCGGCGTCGCGGCCTGGCGCTGGCCTGGCGTGCCGACCAGCGGGTCAGGCTGCTCGAGCAGGAACTGGTGCTGCGCCAGCGCGATATCCAGCAGCAGGCCACCGAGGCGCGGATGCTGTCGCAGCAGACGCTCGAAGGCCTGCGCGAGTCGACTGCCAAGGTCTCGCTGCTCGAGGCGCGGTTGTCCGAAGTCGGCGTGCAGCGCGGCCAGCTCGACGATCTGATCGTTTCGCTGTCGCGCTCGCGCGACGAAAATATCGTCGTCGAAATCGAATCGGCGCTTGCGCGTGGCGCAGCAGCAAAGCCTGCTCAGCGGCAGCGCCGAGCCGCTGGTGGCGACCCTGCGCCAGTCTGAAGAGCGCCTGGCTCGCTACAACCAGCCGCGTCTCGAAGGCGTGCGCCGCGCGATTGCGCGCGATCTCGATCGCATTCGCAAGGTCGGCATGGCCGATATCGGCAGCTTGCTGATCAAGCTCGACGAAGTGATCCGCATGGTCGACGAATTGCCGCATGTTGTCGTCAGCCGAGCCGCGGCGGATGTCGGCCGGTCCAAAGCCGGTCGCGCCCGCCGCCCGCGCCGGCAAGTCGTCGGCCGCCGCGGCGAGCACGCCGTCTTCGGCAGCGTCGGCGCCGGCGATGGTGGCCCGACTGGGCCAGCCTCGACGCCTGGAACCGCGCTCGGCGAACGCATCTGGGCCGAAGTGCGGGCGCTGCTGCGGGTCACCCGGGTCGATCATCCGGAGGCGATGCTGATCGCGCCGGAGCAGTCGTATTTTCTGCGCGAGAACCTGAAACTTCGCCTGCTCAACGCCCGGCTGGCGATGCTGAGCCGGCAGTTCGACAGTGCGCAGGCCGATCTGCGCACCGCTCTCGGCGCGATCGAACGTTTCTACGACATCAGTTCGCGTCGCACCCAGCTGGCGCTCGAGCAATTGCGGCAGATCGCCGCGCAGTCGCGCCAGGGTGCCATTCCGCTGCCCGACGACACGCTGGCTGCACTGACTGCGGCAGCCGGGCGCTAGGCGGCCTGACACATGCGCGCCGTCATCTGGCTGGTCCTGCTGTTCGTTGCCGCGGTGGTCGCCGCCACCTCGCTCGGCAGCAACGATGGCCTGGCCAGCTTCTACTGGAGTGGCTGGCGCTTCGACATGTCGCTGAACCTGTTCATCCTGCTGCTGCTCGGCACCTGCTTCGTGCTGGTCACCGTGATGCAGGCCGTCAGCGTGCTTGACCGGTCTGCCGCAGCGCGCTCACGAATGGCGAACCTCGCGCCGCGACCGCAGTGCGCAGGCCGCCTTGCGCGAATCGCTGGCGCAATATTTCGGTGGCCGCTACAGCCGCTCGGCCAACGCCGCGCAACGCGCGCTGGCGATCCAGGCCGATACGCCCGAGCTGGCGCAGGACAACGATTTCACCGTGCTGGCCCATCTGCTGCATGCCGGCAGCGCGCACCGCCTGCAAAACCGCCTGCAGCGCGATCAGCAACTGGCCAAGGCGCTCGACCTGTCGCAGCGCAGCCCGGCGGCGCGCTCGGCCGAAGAGGGCGCACGGCTGCTGGCCGCCGAATTTGCGCTCGACGACCGCGATGCCGACCGCGCGCTGGCGCTGCTCGGCCGAGCTGCCGCCGGGGGTGTCGCGGCGAACCCATGCGCTGCGGCTGAAACTGCAGGCCACCCGGCTTGGCGCGCCAACCCCTGGAGGCCTTGCGAACGGCGCGTCTGCTCGCCAAGCACCAGGGCTTCTCGAAACTGGCGGCGCAAAGCCTGCTGCGCTCGCTGGCTTGCGAATCGCTCAGCGGCGCGCGCGACATGGATCAGCTGCGGCAGATCTGGCAGCAGTTCGACCCCGCCGAAAGGCGCGACGCCTTCATCGCCGCCCATGCCGTGCGCGGCGCCGTCAAGCTCGGTGGAACCGACGAAGCGCGTGGCTGGCTTCGCCCGTTCTGGGATCAGCTGGCGGCACTCGGCGCCGACGAACGCGCCTCGCTGAGCGGTGCGCTGGCCGAAGCCAGCGCAGGCATCGGCCCCGACTGGTTGCCCCGCCTGGAAAGCTGCTGCGCAGGCATTCCCCACCGAGGGCGCGGTCGCTCATGCGGTGGGCAGCGCGCTGGCGCAGCGCCAACTGTGGGGCAAGGCGCGACGGCTGCTCGAACAGGCTGCCGCCGATGATCAACTGGCGACCCGCCGCGCGGCGCGACGCGCTGGTCCAACTGGCGCGAATTGCGCGCGACCAGGACGACGCACGCCCAGGCCGCCGAATTGCTCGAAGCAGCGGCGCGATTGGCTTGACCGAATGTCTGAATGCCGGCGATTCTGATATACTGCGAGGCTTCGCGGCTGTAGCTCAGTTGGATAGAGTACTTGGCTACGAACCAAGGGGTCGTGGGTTCGAATCCTGCCAGCCGCACCAGAAAAGACAGGGGTCAGCACGTTATCGCGTGCTGACCCTTTTGTCTTTTTGATCAATCTCTTGCGTGTTGCCTACATTGGCTCCGAAACTCGGCTGCGCTTGGTAGAGCTGTCAGACCGCCGGTAACATGGATGCTCTAGAGGCGCAGTGCACGATTGACACGCTTGACGGGACGATGGGCGCGATCACGCGCTCACACTGGCTGGCATCGGAAGCCGCCGTGACAATCGGATTGCCAAGACCAGCCACACGGAGAACAAGGCGCATGACAGTCATCAGCACGGATTTCGGGGAGCCGGCAGCCGCGGTTCTGGATGCGATCAAGGCGGTTGTCGGCGATCGAGGCTGGAAATCCGGGGCCGATGCGCAGCGCTATTTCAGCGATCCGCGTGACCGCTTTGTCGGCTCGGCCTGTCTGGTGGCGCTGCCGCGCTCGACGCAGGAGGTTGCCGCGATCCTGCAGATTTGCGCTGCAGCCGGTGCGAGCGTCATCCCTTACGGGGGTGGGACCGGCGTGGTGGCAGGCCAGCTGTCGATCGACAGCGGCCATGCGATCATCTTGTCGCTGGAGCGGATGAACCGGGTGCGCCAGATCAATGCAGAAGACGGCGTCATGACCGTCGAAGCGGGCTGCATTCTGGAGGACGTGCACAACGCGGCGGCGGCGCACGGCCTGATGTTCCCGCTCAGCATGGCGTCGAAGGGGAGTTGCACCATCGGCGGCAATCTGGCGACCAATGCGGGCGGCATCCAGGTGGTGCGGCACGGCAATGCGCGCGATCTCTGTCTCGGGATCGAGGCGGTGCTGGCCAACGGCGAGGTGATCAGCGAGCTTGAACCGCTGCGCAAGGACAACACCGGCTACAACCTGAGGCATCTGCTGATCGGCAGCGAAGGCACGCTTGGCGTCATCACCGCGGCGACGCTGGTTGTGAAGCCCGTCGATCCCGAAACCGTCACCGCGCTGTGCGCCATCGCTTCGCCCGGCGACGCACTTCGGCTCTATCACCGCCTCGCCCGCATGCTGGGCGGCAGCATCGGCGCGCTGGAGCTGCTGAGCGATTTCGGAATCAAACTGGTGACCGGCCATTTTTCAGATCTGAGCCTGCCGTTTGCCGAGCACCATCCCTGGTATCTGCTGGTCGAGGCCAGCGGGCGCGCCGGCTTGCGCGCCGATGTCGAAGAGGCGCTAGCGGTCTGCATGGAGGATGGTCTGCTGTCCGACGCGGTGCTGGCTGAATCGGAAAGCCAGCGGATGAAGCTTTGGGCGCTGCGCGAGAACACACCCGAGGCGAATCGACTGACAGGCGCTGTCTGCAGCAGCGACACGTCGGTCGCCATTTCTCGTGTCGAGGCATTCATCACCTTGGCCACTCGAGACGGTGGCGAAGGTCTACCCCGGCCTGCGCATCAACAGCTACGGTCACATCGGCGACGGCAACATCCACCACAATGTTTTTCCTCCCGAAGGTGTGGCGAAGGCCGGATTCGTCGCTGCCAACCCCGGCGTCATCGACGCCGATCCGCATCGCGATCGACGAGGCCACGGTGCAATGCGCCGGCTCGATCAGCGCTGAACACGGCATCGGACGGTTGAAAGTGGATGACCTGCAGACCTATGCCAGCGCAGCGAAGCTGAACGCGATGCGGGCGATCAAGCAGGCGCTCGATCCCCACGGCATACTCAACCCGGGCGTTCTGTTGAGATGAGGAACGCGAATGTCGCGTGATGCGCGAGGCGTCGCGAACGCTGTTTCAGAGTTGACGGCCGACGCCTTTTGCGCGAGCTCGTTCATGACCGTTTTTCGATATGGCTTAGATTGCGGTCTGACAACCCGCCGTGAGTGCAATGCTTAAAACCAGGAGTAGCCAATGAGCGTAAACAAGAAGATCGCGGATGATCTTGTTGCGAACAACATCTCGTTCGTGACCACCGTGCCGTGCAAACAGCTTGCCGGCGTGATCGAAGAGATCGATCGGCACGAGCAGATTCTGCATGTGCCGTCCAACAATGAAAACGAAGGCATGGGACTGTGCGCTGGCGCGTTCATGGGCGGCAAGCGGCCTGCGATCATCATGCAGAACACGGCGATCGGGGTCACCATCAACACGCTGGCGACGCTGATCCAGTTCTACCGGATGCCGCTGCCCATGCTGATCAGCTATCGCGGCGAGCTGCGCGAACCGGTGGCCTGCCAGGTTGAAATGGCCGTGCACACCAAGGCGCTGCTCGCGCAGCTGCACATACCGACCTATCACTTTCACAAGAAATCCGACGTCGACGAACTCGACACGATTTTGAAATACACGTTCATGTGCAACAAACCGGTCGCCATCCTGACCGATGCCAGTTTCTGGGGAGGGTACGGAGAATGAACCGCTCTGAAATCTTGAAAGACATCGCACCAATCCTGCGAGGCCAACTGGTGGTGTGCAACATCGGCCTGCCCAGCCAGGAACTGCACATGTTCGGTGACCAGCCAAGCAATTTCTACATGCTCGGCACGATGGGCCTGTCTTCGTCCATCGGCTTCGGGCTGGCATTGGCGCAGCAGAAAAAGGTCATCTCGATTGACGGAGACGGCTCGGTTCTGACCAATCTCGGCACCTTGCCGACGATCGCCAACAACGTCGCGAACAACTACATCCTGCTGATCATCGACAACGGCAGTTATGGTTCCACCGGCGATCAACCCACCTATGCGGGCAAGAAAACCTCGCTGGCGGCGGTGGCCCGTGCCTGTGGTTGCGACAACGTGGTCGAAGTGGAGGCCGAAGACACGGGCAAGGCACTGAAAGAAGCGCTCGCCGGCGACAAGATGACGATCATCGTCGCCAAGTGCGAAAGCGGCAACATCAAGGTGCCCGTGATCACGATGGACCCGGTGGTGATCCGCGACCGCTTCATGAAAGCCGTGGCGGCTTGATGGGCGGCGCTGCGCGGATTCATTCTGCCGAGGACGCGCGGCGCCTTGCTTCAAAGAACCTGCCGTGGATGGTGTTCGACTACATCGACGGCGCTGCGGGGAATGAAAGCGGGCTGCATCGATTGCGGGCCGCATTCGAGTCGATCTGCTTGAGACCTCGCATCCTGACGGATGTCAGCCAGAGAGCGCTCGGAACCACGCTCTTCGGTGCGAGAACCAAACGACCCTTCGGCATTTCGCCGATGGCGATGTGCAACCTGGCAGCTCCCGGCGCCGACCTGATGTTGGCACGCCTGGCTGCGCGTGATGCGGTGCCGCTCGGTGTTTCCACGGTTGCTTCCACCCCGCTGGAGACGTTGATTGAAACCGCCGAGGGACACGCGTGGTTTCAACTCTATTTCAGTGGCGATGGCAGCGGCACTTTCAAACTGGCGCAACGCGCCCAGGCCGCGGGTTATCAAACCATCGTGCTGACCGTCGACGTGGCCGAAGTGGGTCGTCGTCCGCGCGAGTTGCGCCATGGCTTCACCATGCCGTTTCGAATCGGACCGCGCCAGTTCTTCGACTTTGCCATGCACCCGCGCTGGTCATTGGCGGGCCTCATCAACGGTCGCCCGCAAATGGCGAATTTTCTGATGGACGGCTACACATTCGACCGCACGGAAAGCCGCGCCAAGGCCGATTGGGCAACGCTCGACAAGCTGCGGGCCATGTGGAAGGGGAAACTCGTGGTCAAAGGCGTACTGGACGCCGAAGACGCGCAAAATCTCAAAACCAAGGGCGTCGATGCGATCCAGGTCTCGAGCCACGGCGCGCGGCAGCTTGAAAGCGCGCCCCCTGCCATTACTGCGCTGGTCGACATCCGGGCCGCTGTCGGCGCGGACTTCCCGCTGTTCTACGACAGCGGGCTGCGCTCGGGAGAAGACGTGCTGAAAGCCTGTGCGCTCGGAGCGGATTTCACGTTTTTCGGGCGCATCCTGCAGTTCGCCATCGCGGCCGCCGGGGAAGAGGGGCTGCTCCGCCTCTGGGATGTGCTGAGCCAGGAGCTCTCCATCGCGATGGCCCAGACGGGGCTATGCTCGCTTGAAGACAAGCGTTTGCACCAGGTGCTGCTTGCGGACCCGACGAGTGCCTCAGCGCTCGGTACGGTCCCGACGTTTTTCAGAGGCGAGCAAGCTGTGATTGCTCGGTTGTGATCGGCTGACCTTGTCGTTGCCGGTTCTCGACACCAAGTACCCATTTCACGCTCACATGAAATCACGTGCACGTCTTTGTGAAATGGGGTACTGAGGTGTGGCACTGGCTGCGGTTGATCCACGATGGAGCCTGCGCGATTCAGGCAATCGTGAGCAGCGCTGGATTGATCAAATGAAATGTCTACCTGTGATGGCGTGTGGTGCGCGACTTCGGTCCGGCAGATGCGCCAGCAATCCGCTCCCATCGGCGCCAATTTGCCGGTACGCGGGCTGATGGCGGCGCAAGTGGTCATCGTCGGCGGTGGCTTCAGTGGTGCCACGGCCGCGGTGCAACTTGTCAGGCGCAGCACCGAGCCAGTGAAGGTCACGATCATCGAGCCGCGCGCCGAGGTCGGCCGCGGCCTGGCCTACTCGGCCGACGACCCCGACCACCGGCTCAACGCCACGGTCGATCGGCACACGGTGGATCCCGACGATCCACAGGCACTGGCTCGCTGGATCGCAGAGAGCGCGCTGCTGGAGCGCGACCCCGCCGCTCGGTTGCCGGACGGCCGCTGCTATCCCAGACGCAAGGACTTCGGCAGCTTCGTGGCCGCCACGGTGCTCGCCCACGCCAGGCTGCCCAACGGCTCGACCATCTGCCACCTGCGCAGCGAAGCGACAGGTGCCAGCGCCGACGGTCGCCGTTGGCGAGTGCAAACGGCTGGCGGCGACACGCTGGAAGCCGATCTCGTGATCGTGGCCACCGGCAACCCGACACCACGCCTTCCATCCTTCGTCAGCGCTCGCGCGGCCGCACGCCATGGTGTGATCGGCAACCCGATGGACATCGCGCGCGTGGTCGGCGAAATTCGCCCGACTGACCGCGTTTGTGTGCTGGGCAGCGGCTTGACCGCGCTGGACGTGATCTCCACGCTGCTGCGCGTGGGCCATGCCGGGCCCATCACTGCCGTGTCGCGGCGCGGCCTGCGCCCGCACGCGCAAGCGGCCACCCGGGAGTTGCCTTCCCTGCAGAGCGATCGGCAGCCATTTGACGCGCCGGGGGGCGACTTGCCCGACTTCATCGCCGATTTGGGATCGCAGCCGCGCATGCCGGCGCTGCTGCGCGCGCTTCGTGACCGCATCCGCAAGGATGCCGCCCAAGGTCTGCCCTGGCTGGCCGCGTTCGGGCAATTGCGTGACAGTGTGTGGCGTTTCTGGCCCACCGTGCCGGAATCCGAAAAGCGGCGTTTCATGCGCCACCTGAAGGTCTGGTACGACGTCCACCGCTTCCTGTCGCCGCCGCAGAACGAGGCCATGGTGCAGGCCGCGATACACGCTGGCAAGGTGCGCTTTCGAGCCGCGCGGGTGCAAGGCATCGACGTGGCGCACGACGCCGATGCGCTCGAGGTGGCGCATGTTCCCAGGGGCCAGGCGCTTCGCATCGTCGAGACATTTGACGCCCTGATCAACTGCACGGGTATCGATGGCAGTGCGACCGGCACCGGCAACCCGTTTCTGCGTGGGATGCTGGACCAAGGTTGGCTGCAACCAGGTCCGGCCGGGTTGGGCTACGCGGTCGACGACATGCTGTGCGCCATCGGCACCGACGGCCTTGCGCGCTCCAGCCTCCGCGTCATCGGTCCGCCATCGGTCGGTGCCTGCGGCGACCCGATCGGCGCGGGCTTCATCGCGCTGCAATGGGCGCGAACATTGCCCGATCTGCTTGCCACACTTCGCCGACGGGCTTCGTCCGAGCCGGACGAACGACAGTTGGCAAGATGAATGCCCGCGTCGGTAAGCAAATATTCACAAACCATAAAAAATTACTTCATTGATTAAGATTGACTTTCGTTGTTCAATCTCATTCAAGCATTGCAACCTTGCGTGTACCGGGAGTCGATGAGTGGCGAACCTTGCGACCTATGATGTTCGCGTCTGGCGTGGTGATGCCACAGGAGGGGACTTCGTCCACTACGAGGTGCCGGCCCAGGAGAGCCAGACCGTTCTCGATGCGGTGAGCTGGATTCAGCAGAATGCCGCCCCCGAACTGAGCTACCGCTTTGCCTGTCGGGTGGGCATGTGCGGATCCTGCGCGATGCAGGTCAACGGCGAGCCACGCTGGACCTGCCGCACCCACATCAAGAAGGTCGCCACCGAGAATGTGGTGACGATCGAGCCGCTGCGCAATCTGCCGGTCATCAAGGATCTGGCCTGCGACATGTCGGAGTTCTTCGCCAAGTGGATCAAGGCCGAGGGCGTCTTCCATCCGACCAGGACGCGCGACGAGCCGATCGAGCGGATCTCACCCGAATCGAAAGAGCGTCGGCTGGCTGATGCCGGCATCGAGTGCATCAACTGCGCCGTCTGTTATTCGGCTTGTGATGTCGTCGAAGCCAAGCCCGACTATCTCGGACCCGCAGCATTGAACCGTGCCTGGACACTGGTCAATGACGTTCGCGACGGACAGCAAGACGCCCGGTTGCGCGCCGTGGCCGTCGATGCCGGCTGCCACAACTGTCATTCGCACCAGAGCTGCATGACCTATTGCCCGGTCGGTCTGAACCCGACTGCGTCGATTGCCGGTCTGAAGCGCAAGACGCTGATGGCGGCGCTCAAAGGAAAGCTCTGACACCATGAGCAGCGTCCGCCTTTCCCTGTTGCAGCGTCTGACGGCGATGATCATGGCGCCGCTGGTGCTCGGCCATCTTGCCGTGATCGTCTATGCGATCCAAGGTGGCTTGAGCGCCGCTGAAATCATGTCGCGCACGCGTGGCAGTCTCGGTTGGGGGCTGTTCTACGGGCTGTTCGTCCTCGCAGTCGCGATTCACGCAGCGATCGGCTTTCGCGCGATTGCCGAAGAATGGTTCAAGCTGAAGGGGCTTACCCTGCAGATCGTGACACTGGCGGTCGGTTTCGGATTGCTCGTGCTCGGTGGTCGCGCGGTGTTTGCGGTGGTCGCATCATGATCAGGCCGCATCGCAAACATCCGTTGTGGACGGCTTACCTGCTGCACCGGCTTTCGGGGCTCGGGCTGGCCTTGTTTCTGCCCGCGCACTTCTACGTGCTCGGACTGGCCCTGACCGGCCCCGAGGCGCTGGACAATGCCTTGAGCTGGACCGACAACGTCTTTTTCAAGCTGTCCGAGTTCGGCCTGGTATTCCTGCTCGCGGTGCACCTGTTCGGTGGCCTGCGGCTGCTTGCGCTTGAACTGCTGCCCTGGAATCCGCGCCAGAAGGCTTTGGCCGCGGCAGCGGTCGGGGTGTCGTTTTTCTTCGCAGTCGGCTTTCTGATGAGGGCGTTTCAATGAAACTCGAACGGCATGACACCGATGTGCTGATCCTCGGCTCGGGCGGTGCCGGTCTGTTCGCTGCCCTGCATGCGAAAAAGGCCAACCCGGCGCTGAAGGTCACCGTCGCGGTCAAGGGATTGATGGGCAAGAGCGGTTGTACCCGGATGGTGCAGGGCGGCTACAACGTCGCGCTGTCGCCGGGCGACTCGGTCGAGCGCCATTTCATGGACACCATCCATGGCGGCAAGTGGTTGCCCAATCAGGACATGGCCTGGAAGCTTTGCCAGACCGCCGTCACCCGGGTCCAGGAACTCGAGAACGAACTCGGCTGCTTCTTCGATCGACAGGCCGACGGCTCGTTGCACCACAAGGCGTTTGCCGGCCAGACTTTCGACCGCACGGTGCACAAGGGCGACCTGACCGGCATCGAGATCATCAACCGGCTGATGGAGCAGGTGCTTGCGCTGCCGGTCGAGCGGATGGAAGAACATCGGGCGATTGCGCTGATTCCGAACCCGGCGCGTGATGCGCTGGCCGGGGTGCTGCTGATCGATACCCGGCGCGGCGTATTCCGCCTCGTTCGAGCGAAAGCCGTGTTGCTGGCCACCGGTGGCGGTCCGACCATGTACCGCTACAACACGCCGTCTGGCGACAAGAGCATGGACGGCCTGGCGATGGCGCTGCGTCTGGGTTTGCCGCTGCGCGACATGGAGATGGTGCAGTTCCACCCGACCGGTCTGTTGGCCGGCAAGCACACCCGGATGACCGGTACCGTGCTCGAAGAGGGTCTGCGTGGTGCCGGTGGTCATCTGCTCGATGGCGACGGGCGCCGCTTCATGTTCGATTACGACCCGGCCGGTGAGCGGGCGACGCGCGACATCGTCAGCCGTGGCATCTATGCCGAGATGCGGGCCGGACGGACCACACCGAACGGCGGCGTCTACATTGCGATGGGTCACCTCGGCCCCGACAGCGTTCGCAAGAAATTCAGCGGCATGGTCAAGCGCTGCGCCGATTGTGGTTTCGATCTCGCCGGCGGCCGGGTCGAGGTGGTGCCGACCGCGCACTATTTCATGGGCGGCGTGGTCTGCGAGCCCGACACGCGAACCGAACTGCCCGGCCTGTTTGTCGCCGGTGAGGACGCCGGTGGCGCGCATGGCGCGAATCGACTGGGTGGCAACGGGGTTGCCAATTCGACTGTGTTTGGTGGTGTGGCCGGCGAAGAGATGGCTGCCCATGTGGTCAGGCAACGCTCGCTGATCGATCCGGACGAGGCCTTGGTCGAAGCCGAGATCGCCAGGGCCATGCTGCCGTTCAGTTTGCCGACCGGCAAGGTGCACCCGCTGCGGGAACGTCTGCAGGATGTGATGTGGGACGATGTCGGCGTGATGCGTGATGCCAGCGGACTGGTCAAGGGGCTTGCCGCGGTACGCGATCTGAAGGCCGAACTGCTGGCGACGGGCCTGCCCGATGGCGACAAGTCCTTCAACCTGACCTGGCACGACTGGCTGAATACCCGCAGCCTGATCGAGGTGTCCGAGACCATCGCGCAGGCCGCGCTGTCGCGCGAGAACTCGCGCGGCGCACACTACCGCGAGGACTTTCTCGAACCCGGCGACATGAACGCTTCCTACTTCACGGTCACGCGTCAGGCCGATGAAGTGCTTTCGGTGACGCGCGAGCAGGTCAGGTTCACCATCGTCAAACCTGGCGAGTCATTGCTCGACGAAACAATCCCGGCGATGACTCAAGCCGCAGCATGAGGATCAGATGATCAAATACCAAGCCATCCACGCGGCCGCCAAGACCATCATGGCCAAGGCCGCCATCGACATTCCACCCGACTACCGCAACGGCGTCAGCACCATGGCCGACAAGGAGCCGGGCGACCTGTCGCGCTTCGTCCTCAAGGTGATGATGCAGAACTGGGATGCGGCCACCGCCGACCGCCGTCCGATGTGTGCCGATTCCGGCCTGCCGCGCTATTACGTCAAGGTCGGCAACGACAGCCGCATCGAGGGCGGCTTCATCGGCCTCGAGAAGGCCCTGCGCACGGCGACGGCCGAAGCCACCCACGACATTCCGCTGCGTCCGAACCGGGTGCACCCGCTGTGGCGCACCGACCACAACAACAACGTCGGCATCAACGCACCTGAAATCGATTGGAGTTTCGAGCCCGATGTCGACTGGATCGACATCACCACCGTGCACAAGGGTGGCTTGTTCGGCACCGATTACCGGATGCTGTTTCCGGGTGACGGCATCGACGGCATCAAGCGCTTTCTGCTCGATACGCTGGTCTCGTTCGGCAAGCGCGGCCTGGCTTGCCAGCCGGCCATCGTCGGCATCGGCCTCGGTGGCTCGAAGGACACGACGATGGTGCTCGGCAAGCAGGCGGCCTGTCTGCGCATCGTCGGCGACCGCAACCCCGATCCGAAGATCGCCGCACTCGAGCTCGAGCTGCAGGAACTCGGCAACAACATCGGCATGGGTGCGATGGGGTTTGTCGGCAAATCGATGGTTGCCGATTGCCACATCGAGGTCGGCTACACCCACACCGGCGGCATGCCGATGAGCGTGCACACCTTCTGCCTGTCGTCGCGCCGCGCGACGGTTCGCATCCATGCTGACGGACGCGCGGAATTCCGCACCGATCCGCAATGGTTCACACCCTACATGAGAAGGGAGACGATCGAATGGACACCGACGGCGGCAGCAGCAACAGCATGATGAAACATGAGTTCACCACCGTGCGTCTGCAGACGCCGGTCAGGGCGGAGGACCTTGCCAAGCTGAAGATCGGCACCGTTGTCTACCTCGACGGCGTGGTCTACACCGGTCGGGAAGGGGTCTACAAGCGGATTCTCGAACAGGGCGAGACGCTGCCTGTCGATCTGCCATCGGTCAGCAACGTCAATTTTCATTGTTCACCGGCGGCTGCGATCGAGGCCGATGGCAGCTACAACGTCGGTGGTGTCACGGCGACCGCCAGTTTCCGTTTCTCCAAGTGGATGAAGGACTGGTTCGCCTACTCCGGAGCGAAAGTCATCATCGGCAAGGGCGGCATGTCCGAAGCCGATTACAAGGCGTTGTTCGTTCCCGCCGGCGCCGTCTACCTGACCACCATCGGTTATGGCACGGGTGCATTGCTCGGCCGTGGCATCAAGAAGGTCCGGGATGCCGTCTGGTCGGAGGAGCTCGGCACGGCGCAGGCGCTGTGGATCTTCGAGGTCGAAAATTTCGGCCCCTTCCTGGTCGAGAGCGACATCGACGGCAACAGCCTGTTCGAGCAGCAGGCCCAGCACATCAATCCCGAATTCGCCCGTCTCTACGAGGGTCTGAAGGCGCCGGCGCTGAAGCGTTATGGCGAAACCGACGACCGCAAGGACGAGCTGATCTGAAGCCAGGTCTCGTCGCGCCGCAAGCCCGGCCTGACAGCCTGCCAACGACCCGAAAGATGCCATGCTGTTCATCGATCAACGCACCTACACCCTGTACAACGGCAAGGTCTCGACCTTTCTGAAGCTCTACGAGGAGGAGGGTCTGGAAGTGCAGACCCGGATTCTCGGCCACCTGATCGGCTATTTCCACAGCGATATCGGGCCGCTCAATCAGGTCGTCCACATGTGGGGCTACAGCTCGATGGACGACCGGTTCCGGCGCCGCGCCGAACTGCAGGCCAGCGACGCCTGGCAATCCTATGCGCAGAAGATGCGCCCGCTGGTGATGTCGATCGAGAACAAGATCCTGATACCCGCGCCATTCAGCCCGATCGGTGGCGAAAAATAGACAGGCGCTCGCTGCAGGGATGCTCGGGGTGACATTGCTCGTCCGTTCGAAAACGCGGATCGCGCCAGTTGACCTTTGACATTGCGGTGGTGCTGGTCGGCGCGTTGCTGGCTTCGGTGGTCGCGGGCAGCAGCGGATTTGCATTCGGACTGATCGGATCGGCGATCTGGCTGCATGTTCTGCCGCCTGACCGCGTCGTGCCACTGGTCGTGATCTGCTCGATGCTGCTGAATCTGGCAATGGTCTGGCGCCTGCGGCAAGAGCTCAAGCCGAAGCTGTTGTGGCCATTTCTGGCCGGCGCGATGGTCGGTGTGCCGATTGGCGTGGCCTCGCTGAAGCACATGGATCCCGAACTGCTGCGGCGCGGCGTTGGCGCGCTGCTGCTTTTCTACAGCGTCTACATGCTGCGCCGGCCGACCATGCCGGTGGTCAGACTGAGCCCGGTCGGCGGCCGCATCGCCGACTCCGCCGTCGGCCTGCTGGGTGGCTTCATGGGGGGTTCAACCAGCCTCAATGGCCTTTTCCCGACGATCTGGTGTGGTCTGCGCGGCTGGAACAAGTCCGAGCAGCGCGGCGTATTCCAGCCCTACATCCTGATCGTCCATGCGGTGACGCTGTTCTGGCTCGGGGGAGTCGGCGGCCTCGACATGCGCACCGGCCGTGATGTCCTGCTGTGTATACCGGCATTGGTGGTCGGCGGCTGGTGGGGCTTCAGACTGTTTCACCGGGTCAGCGACGACGGTTTCCGCAAAATGATCCTCGTGCTGTTTCTGATTTCCGGTTTGTCGCTGATGTTCTGATCAGGCAGCGGCGTTGCCGGATTTGCAGGGTATCCACCCAGAGACAGCATCGATGGTCTGGTCGTAACATTTTCTTGATTAGTCGTCGATTAATATTAGCTTGCGTAAGCTTATCCTTCGGCGCCAAATGCATCTCGCCGCAGCCAGGCAAACGGCAGTCAATCAAGCTGTCGCGATGCTCAGTCCCGGTGTGCCACGTCTGCTGCTGATCGAAGTCGGCCCTTCCTTGGGCTCATGCATCGACTGGATTTGCCGAGTTGATCGATTGGCGCTGAGTTGCAGCCTGGCCATCTCGCTGAACCGGCTGCACCACGACGATCACCACCCACCTTTGACCCGATCGGAACCACCGCATGATCAAGCCCCGTATCCTCAGCCGCCGTTTGGCATTGGCCACTGCTGCAAGCCTCGCACTGCTGACCGCCATCCCGGCCGCCGCCCAGTCGAGCTGGCCGTCCAAGCCGGTTCGACTGGTTGTGCCGTTTGCGCCCGGCGGATCGACCGACGTGGTGGCCCGGATGCTGGCGCAACAACTGGGTCTGTTGTGGGGCCAGACCATCGTGGTCGAAAACCGCGCCGGGGCCGGTGGCAACCTGGGCGTCGACCTGGTGGCCAAGGCCGCGCCCGATGGCTATACGCTCGTGCTGGCCTCGGGCAGTATCACCATCAATCCGCACATCTACAAGAAGATGCCTTTCGACACCCTCAAGGACCTGGTGCCGATCACCAACGTTGCCAGCGGGCCGATGCTGGTGGTGGTGCCCTGGAACTCGCCGGCCAAGAATATCAAAGACCTGATCGCGATGGCCAAGGCCAACCCCGGCAAGCTCAATTTCGGCTCGGCCGGCGTGGGCAGCCAAGTGCACCTGGCTGCCGAGAGCTTTGCCGACACGGCCAAAATCGACATCAGCCACGTTCCGTACAAAGGCGAGGCGCCGGGCTATACCGATCTGATCGGCGACCAGGTTCAGCTGATGGTCGGCAACTTCGCGGCCGCCTCGGCGCTGCTCGGCAACGGTCGGCTGCGTGCGCTGGCCGTCACCGGCAAGCAGCGCTCACCGCAGCTGCCCGACGTGCCCACGGTGTCTGAAAGTGCGCTGCCTGGTTTCGAGTATGCAGGCTGGTTCGGGCTGCTGGCGCCGGCGGGCACGCCGCCCGAGATCGTCGCCAAGGTGCAGAGTGATACCGCCAAGGTGATGGCCAGCACCGAGATGAAAGCGCGCCTGTATGTGCTGGGCATGAGCCCGGTAGCCAGCAGCTCGGCCGACTTCGCCAAGCAGATGGACGCCGAATTGCTGCGCTGGGGCAAGGTGGTGGCCAATCGCAAGCTGTCGCTCAACTGAGCAGATCGACGCCTTCGGGCATGTCCGACGACGTTCCGCCCCAGCGCATTGGCCGGGCTGCGGCCGTGACGGCCGCTGCCGCTCCGGGAGCACGCTCCGCGGCCCGGCTGCGTGCTGCCGGTAGTGCAGACCTGATGTCGATTGCCGGATGTCGCTGCGGCAACTGAAAACCCTCATCGCAATCGCGGAACTGGGCAGCTTCGCGAAGGCGGCGGCGGCGGTCTATCTGACGCCGGCCGCCGTCAGCCAGCAGATGAAGGCCCTGGAAACCGAGCTCGCGGTGGCACTGTTCAATCGAAACAAGCGAACGCCCGAACTGACCCCGCTGGGCTACACGCTGGTGCCGAAGGCGCGCGATGTGGTCAAGGCCTACGAAGGCATGATCGGCACGCTGGCTGGCGATTTCACGCTGCACGATGAAATCACCATCGGAGCGGTGCCGACGACGATGACCGGCCTGATTCCCAGGACGGTCAAGGCGCTGCGGGAGGCTTACGCCGGGCTGCATATCCGGATCGTTCCCGGGCTGTCGTCCGAATTGCTGCCGCAGGTGGACCGCGGCTTTCTCGATGCAGCGATTCTGAGCTGGCCGGCCAACCTGTACGGCCACCTGTACTGGCGGGTCTTTGCCGAAGAAGAACTGATTGTCATTGCGCCGCCCGACGCGGTTGAGGACGACGCCTGCGCGCTGCTGCAGAACCACCCGTTCATTCGTTTCAACCGGCGAGCGTGGGTCGGCCAGCAGATCGAGGCATGGCTCGCGGAGCGCAAGCTTCGAGTCCACGAGAGCATGGAGCTGGACACGCTCGAGTCGATCGACTTGATGGTGCACTACGGCCTCGGCGTATCGATCGTGCCGCGCCGCTGCGTGCCGCCGCCTCACACCCTCGACCTCAAACGCATTCCGCTCGATCCGCCGTCGACCCCTCGCCTGCTCGGTCTGTTGTCGCGCCATGACAGCGAGAAATCGCGCCTGATCGATATCGTCCTCGCAGAGCTCGCGCGCCAGGTGCAGTTGGGCCGGGCCGTCAGCGAAGCCGAAGCAGCGCACCCGCACCGGCGCGGGCGCGGCGCATCGGTCTGAACCGCCGCGGTTTCAGTCGCCGACCGGCCGTGCGCCGAAGACGGCCCGCAAATGGGCGACCAGGGCGGTGACCGCCTTGGGCGTATGAGGACTCCACGGGCGGATCGCCCAGATCGCCTCGCCGAACGCACCGACCGGCCGCCATTCGGGCAACAACAAGCGCAGCTTGCCGCTGCGCAGGGCTGAACGTGCACTGAAATCCGGCAGGACTGCCAGCCCCAGGTCGGCGAGTGCAGCGTCCCGCAGTACTTCGCTGTTGTTGGCCCGCAGCGGGCCCGAAACCGCCACGTTGACGCGTGTGGGCTCAGCCTGACCGGGCGGCGTGGTCGATTGTTCGAATGGCCAGAACGCCGGGCCCGGTCGCAGATAACTCAGGCAGGCATGCAGCGACAGTTCGCCGGGATGGCTCGGCGTTCCGTAGCGACGCAGGTAGCCGCTGCTGCCGACCAGCAGCGAGCGTGACGTGGCGAGTTGCCAGGCCACATGGTTGTCCGGCGGTGCGGTGACATGCCGGATCGCCAGATCGAAGCCTTCACTGCCCAGCGTCACCAGCCGGTCCGACAGCTCGAGTTCGATCCGCACGTCGACATGTTCGCTGCAAAAGGATTCGATTGCGGTCGCGATCTGCTGTCTGCCCAGCGCCACCGGCGCGCTGACGCGGATCAGGCCACGCGGCTCGCTCGCCAAGTCGCGCGCTTCGGCAACGCCGCGGCTGATCTGCGCGAAACTGGCTGCGGTTTGCGCGACCAGCTGTTCACCAGCCTCGGTCAGTCGCAACGAGCGGGTCGTGCGGTGCACCAGGGTCTGGCCGATGTCCCGCTCGAGGTCGCTCAGGCGCTGGCTGACAGCCGCCTTGCTGATCGACAGCCGGTGCGCTACTGCGGTGAAGCTGCCAAGCTGGGCCAACAAGATCAGCGCATGGACCTGTGGCCACAACAGATCGATCCGTTGCTCGACGCACGGACGGCTGGTCGACACCTTGCCGGAGTCTGCTTGGCGGATTGGCTGAATCATGATTGTTCAGTTTATCGAACAATGAAGTCAGTCAAGGTGGATTGGCAATCCGCCTGCACTGTCTAGACTGCGGCAGCACATCACACGGAGATCATCATGGGCGCACCCGAATCCTTTACCGCGACAACCGAAGTCGGACACTTCATCAACGGTCGTACGGTTGCCAGCAGCAGCGGGCGTCGCCAGGCGGTCTATGAGCCGGCCAGCGGGAGTGTGGCGCGCCATGTGGCGCTCGCCTCGATCGACGAAGTCAATGCCGTCGTCGCTGCAGCACAGGCTGCGCAGCCGGCCTGGGGCGACCTGCCGCCAATTCGTCGGGCGCGCGTCCTCAACAAGTTTCTGGAGTTGATGAATCAGCACAAGGACACGTTGGCGGCGATGATCACCGCCGAGCACGGCAAGGTCTTCACCGACGCGCAAGGCGAGGTGTCGCGTGGTATCGACATCATCGAATTTGCCTGCGGCGCGCCGCAATTGCTGAAAGGGGACTTTACCGATCAGGTCTCGACCGGCATCGACAATTGGACGTTCCGCCAGCCGCTGGGCGTCGTGGCCGGCATCACGCCTTTCAACTTTCCGTGCATGGTGCCTTGCTGGATGTTCCCGGTGGCGCTGGCCGCCGGCAACAGCTTCATTCTCAAGCCCAGTGAACGTGATCCCTCGTGCAGCGTGTTCATGGCCGAACTGCTGACTCAGGCCGGCCTGCCTGACGGCGTCTTCAACGTCCTGCAGGGCGACAAGGTCGCAGTCGACGGCCTGTTGAGCCACCCCCACGTGAAGGCACTGAGTTTTGTCGGATCGACGCCGATTGCGCAGTACATCTACGAGACCGGCGCCCGTCACGGCAAACGCGTGCAGGCACTCGGTGGCGCCAAGAATCACATGGTTGTCATGCCCGATGCCGATATCGACCAGGCGGTCGATGCGCTGATCGGCGCCGGTTACGGCTCGGCCGGTGAGCGTTGCATGGCAATCAGCGTCGCGGTGCTGGTGGGTGATGTCGCCGACAAGATCGTGCCGCTGCTCGCCGAGCGCGCCAAGGCCCTGAAGATCAAGAATGGCATGGAACCCGATGCGGAAATGGGCCCGATCGTCACCCGCCAGGCCTTGCAGCGAATCGAAGGCTATATCGCGCAAGGCGCCGCCGAAGGCGCCACGCTGGTTGTCGATGGCCGGGTTGATCACCAGAGTGGCGGGCCTTTCAAGGTGGCCGGCCATGAAGAGGGTTTCTTCACCGGCGGCACCTTGTTCGACCATGTCACGCCTGACATGAGCATCTACAAGGACGAGATCTTTGGCCCGGTGCTGGCCTGTGTCCGGGTCGCCGATTTCGCTGCGGCGCTCGATCTCGTCAATGCCAACGAATACGGCAACGGCGTGGCCTGCTTCACCAGTGACGGCAATGTGGCCCGGGAATTTTCAAGGCGGGTTCAGGTCGGCATGGTCGGCATCAACGTGCCGATTCCGGTTCCCATGGCCTGGCACGGTTTCGGTGGCTGGAAGAAGAGTCTGTTCGGCGACATGCACGCCTACGGCGAAGAGGGCATGCGTTTCTACACCCAGCAGAAAAGTGTCATGCAACGTTGGTCATCGAGCATCGCCAAGGGCGCCGAATTCGTCATGCCGACGGCCAAGTGACCCGGCGGTGTGGCGATGGGATGGGACGCCGTCCTGCCGAATAGTCGCCTGTGAACCAAGGCGTAGCGGCTTCGAATCCTGCCAGCACAACCCGGCGAACGGCGCGCATCCCGACGCTTGCTCATGATCGATTCGTCCACCAGTCGCCCGCAGACCATCTGCGCGACACAGTCCTGGATGTGCGTGATGGTGACCGCCTGCGCAGCGCGCCAGTCGCGGGCGAGCGCGAAGCCGAGGAGGTGCTGGTGTTCCTCCACCACCGGTGCGCCGCGAAACACGGCCGCGAGCATCAGGTAGCGCAGGTATTTATCGTAGATGCTGGCGTGCATGTCGATCAGCAGCCGCGAGCCACAGGCGGAGATGAGTGCGTTGTGGAATTCCCAGTCGTAGCGGCGCAGCACTTCTTCGTCGGTGTGGTCGCCGGCGGCCACGCGTTTTTCGAACGACGCGAGCTTGTGGTGCGCAGCAACCACGCGACCCTCCCACTCGACATCGCCGGCTTCGAAGGAACCGCGCAATGCATCGCATTCGAGCAACTGGCGCATCGCCGCCACTTCGCGCAGATTGTCCGGCGAGATGCCAGCCACCTCGAATCCGCGCGCTCCTTCGGCCGTGATCAGGCCCTCGGAGGCGAGGCCGTTGAAGATTTCCCGCAAGGTACCCACGCCTGATCCGTAGGCGCTGCGCATGCGCTCCAAAGTGAGCTTTTGACCCGGCGCCAGGCGACCGTGAAGGATGTCGGCGCGCACTCTGCGGTAGAGCGATTCGCCGACCGGAGCCGCTGCGAGTGCGGCTCCGCTGCCCAGCGGGCGTCGCGCGCCCGACGAGCCGGGAAGCGCGCTGGCGCGGACGGATTCGCGAGGCGGATTGGCCATGGACAGACGACGCATCGGCAGGGTGCTCCAGAAAGTTGGCATTCAGCGGCTGCGGCTGTGGCACAGAACGTAACCGTTTCCAGGCGCATTTGCCAGGATGTGATGATATTGAAATTATCCGATGAAGTACGTATCATCAGCTTGTAATTTGATCACCCGACCCAATGCCAGGGGCGCCGTTCAAGCCGCAGCCCCGTTTGTTTGAACCATGGAGACGACATGCAAAACAAGATATCCCGCCGTTCCGTCCTGTCTGCCGGTGCTTCCCTGCTGGCGCTGGGAGAGTTGCCGCATGCGCTTGCTCAAGGCAAGACCAAACTGCGCTTCAGCTCCGCATTCACCGAACAGGACCTGCGCGCGGAAGCCTACAAGTCGCTCGCCGCCTCCATCAAGGACAACTTCGACTTGGAGCCCTATTGGGGCAACACGCTGTTCAAGCAGGGTACCGAGCTGATCGCCATGCAGCGCGGCAACCTCGAGATGGTCAACCTCGCGCCGGCCGATATTTCGAAGCAGATTCCTGCGTGGTCGCTGATGACCTCGGCCTACCTGTTCCGCGACGCCGCCCACCTGAAGAAAACCTTCAAGAGCGATGTCGGCCGCGAATTCATCAAGATGGCTCGCGAGCAGCTCGGCATCCAGATCATCACGCCGGTCTATTTCGGGTCCCGCAATGTGAATCTGAAGCCCGACAAGGTGATCAAGACGCCGGCCGACATGGCGGGCATCAAGTTGCGCATGCCGCCGGGCGAGTTCTGGCAGTTTCTCGGTGAATCGATCGGCGCCAACCCGACGCCCGTGGCCTATGCCGAGGTCTATACCGCGCTGCAGACCGGCGCCATCGATGGGCAAGACAACCCGCTGGTGGCCAGCCGTCTGATGAAGTTCTACGAAGTCACCACCCAGTTCGTTCTCACCGGACATGTGATCGGATACGACGTGATGGCGGTCAACACCAAGGTGTGGGACGCGATGTCGGCCGCACAGCAGACGGCATTCCAGAATGCCGCTGAAAAGGCCATCGACGACTACGTGGTCAAGTTCAGCGCGCAAGAGAAGGAAACGCTGGAGTTTTTCAAGGCCGATGGCAAGAAGGTGTACACGCCCGACCTCAATGCCTTCCGCACATTCGCGCAGAAAAAGTACCTCGCCAAATACGGCAGCGATTGGCCGAAAGGCGCACTCGAGCGCATCAACGCGCTGTAGATCAAGCCGTTCCACCCGGGCCGCCTGCGTCCCGGCGCATTGCCAGCAATGCGCGGCAGGCGTGCGCCTGTTTTTTCGTCGGCGCGCCTGGCTGACGCGGGCGAGCAATGCGAAGGATCTCCACGATGTCGAAAAGCGGGCACAACGCCATGATCTGGCTGGGACGTCGGGCGGACGACGTCATCGTCGCGTTGATCGCGCTGATGTTCATCTCCTTTCTGCTGCAGATCGCCTTCCGCTACCTGCTCAATCAGCCGCTTGGCTGGACCGACGAAGTGACGGTGCTGTGCTGGGTGTGGCTGGTGTTGTGGGGTGCGTCGTTCGTGCTGCCTGACAAGGACGAGATCCGCTTCGACATCGTCACCAGTCTGGTCTCGCAGCGCACGCGCCGCGTCTTTGCAGTGATCGCCAGTGTGGCGCTGGTCGTCCTGTTCGTCATCTCGTTGCCGGCCACCTGGAAATATGTGCTGTTCATGAAGCGCGAGAAGTCAGCCTACCTCGGCATGCGCTTCGACTACCTGTATTGCGTCTATGTCATCTTCGCGGTGGCGTCCATCGTCAAGCACTCGCTGATGGCATGGAACGCCTGGCGCGGGGCGCCGTTGCCGCAGCCCGGCGTGCTCACCGATGGAGACCACGTGTGATGCCCAGCAACTTTGCTCTTTGCATCATTGCGCTGGTTGCGCTGGCCGCGCTCGGACTGCCGATCGGGCTGTCGATGATCTGCGCGTCGATCTTCTACCTGCTGATCGCCGGCCTCGACCTCGGCACCGCGGGTGAGCAGATCCTGAACGGGCTGTTCAACAGCTATGTGCTGCTGGCGGTGCCGCTGTTCATCCTGGCCGCCGACCTGATGAACAGCGGCAGCCTGACCGATCGCCTGCTCAAGTTCTGCCTGGTGCTGGTGGGTCGCTTCCGCGGCGGTCTCGGTCACGTCAACGTGGTGGCCAACATCATTTTCGCAGGCATGTCGGGCTCGGCAATCGCCGACGCGGTGGGCATCGGCCGCATCATCATCGGCATGATGACGCGCGACGGCAAGTACCCCGTCCAATATGCCGCGGCCATCACCGCCTCGGCGGCTGTCATCGGGCCGATCATCCCGCCGTCGATTCCGATGGTGGTCTACGCGCTGGTCGCCGACACGTCGATCGGCTACCTGTTCCTGGCTGGCGTTGTTCCCGGCCTGATGCTGGGCGTCGCGTTCATGGTGATGAATACGCTTGATTGCCCGGCACCGGAACTATCCGGTGGAAGCACCCGTGCCGATGAAGGAAATCCCACGCATCACGCTCGAGGCATTTCCCGCGTTGATGTTGCCGGTGGTGCTGTTGTTCGGCATCTACGGCGGGGTGATGACGCCCACCGAAGGAGCGGCGGCGGCAGCGCTGTATGCCTTGCTGGCTTCGGCGCTGATCTACCGGTCGATCAGCCCGCGGCAGCTTTACAACGTGCTGCTCTCGAGCGCCAAGGCCACCACCTCGGTGGGGATGCTGATTGCCGGTGCGCTTGTCTTCAACTATGTGGTGACGATCGAGAACGTGCCGCTGTCGGTGCAGAAGTTCATCGCCGCATTTCATCTGACCGCGTTCGGCTATCTGCTGCTCGTCAACGCGATCCTGCTGGTGCTGGGTTGCCTGCTGGAAGGCACCACCGTGCTGCTGGTGATCGTGCCCATCCTGATCCCGACCGCCAAGATTCTGGGCATCGACCCGGTTCACTTTGGTGTGGTGGTGGTGGTCAACATCATGCTGGGACTGCTCACGCCACCGTTCGGTTTGCTGCTGTTCGTCGTCGCCAACATGACGAGGCAGCCGTTGATGGCCATCGTGCGCGAAGCCGCGCCGTTCATTGCGGTTGCGCTCGTGGTGCTGACCATCATCACCTTCGTGCCGGATACCGTGCTCTGGTTACCCCGCCACTTTGGCTACAAGGGCTGATCCACGACCAACCGTCCACCGACCATGACCACCCACTGCAAGCCCATCTACATTCTCAACGGACCGAACCTCAATCGCCTCGGCCGGCGTGAGCCCGATATCTACGGTACGGTGACGCTCGCCGAAATCGAGGCGGATTGCCGAAGTGCGGCAGGCGAGCGGCGGGTCGAATTTCGCCAGTCGAACAGCGAGGCGCAGCTGATCGACTGGATCCACGAAGCCATCGACGAGGGCGTGGGCATCATCATCAATCCGGCTGCGTTTTCGTTCACCTCCATCGCCATCCTCGATGCCTTGAAGATGTTCCCGGGGCCGATCGTCGAGCTGCACATTTCCAACATCCACCGGCGCGAGCCGCACTACCACCACTCGTTCGTGTCGAAGGTCGCCACCGCGGTCATTGCCGGGCTCGGCCCGCAGGGCTATCCGGTGGCGGTGCGTGCGGTCGAGGCGATGATCGCCCGCACCGTCGGCACCTGATTCCGAAAGGACACGCGATGGCTCTGCTCGGCAAGGCAGCCATGCTGCTCTGGTACGACATCATTCCAGAGCAGGTGGCCGAACACGACGACTGGCACACGCGACAGCACTTCCCGGAACGCGTGGGCATTCCCGGCTTCCTGCGTGCACAGCGCTGGGTGTCGCGTTCATCGGGTCCACGCTACTTTGTCGTTTATGAGGTGGCCGATATCGACGTGTTGTCGTCGGCGGCGTACAACCAACGCCTCAACAACCCCACCGAATGGACGACGACGATCATGCCGCACTTTCGCGGCATGGCGCGCGGCTTCTGCCATCTCGAGCGGTCATCCGGCACCGTGCTCGGGACTGCCGGCCTCGCCATCCGCTATACGCCGCGGCCGGGCCAGGACGAACCGCTGCGCCATCGGCTGGAACACACACTGATGCCTGAATTGATGCAACGACGCGGCGTCTCGAGCATCCACACGTTGCGCGCCGGTCGAATGCCCGAGATGACCGCCGAGCAACGTCTGCGCGGACGCGACGGCAGCATCGACCACGTGCTCTTCGTCACGGGCCATGCCACTGATGCGATGAACGGGCTCGCCGAAAACGAGCTTTCGCCAGATGCGCTCGAAGCGCTTGGTGCGGCGCCCGGTGCGACCATCGGCACGGTGAACCTGGCATGTTTGTCGATGGCGGACTGATCGATCGGGTTCGAACGGCCCCCGCGTCTCCAGGCGCCGGGTCTGTACGCTGGATGATGCTCGTCGGCCTGTTCGCCGTTGCGGCGCACGATGTCGTTGCCAACCACGCGGCGATTTGCCGCTGGTCGATCCAACTGTCGGACCCGGCTCGCGTGGTCAGCACCTGATCAGGTGTCATCTGCCGTCAGAAAATCCGGTCCGATGTGTGCTTGTCCGCCTACGCAGCCTGCCTGGATTGACCGACACGCCGGGGGGTTCAGATGTCGCAGACTCGAAGTGTCGTCGCGATCCCCGCGATGGTTTCGAAAGGGCCGAAATGAACAAGGATCAGGTCAAGGGTCGGGTCGAAGATGCCAAAGGCAAGATCAAGGAAGCCACCGGCAAGGCGGTCGGCAATGACCGTCTGAAAACCGAAGGTCAGGTCGACCAGGTGGCCGGCAAGACGCAAACCAAGGTTGGCGATGCGAAGGAATCGGTCAAGAAGGGAATCGACAAGATTTGAACCGCCACTGGTGCGGATACGAAGCGGCACACGGTGCCGCTTTTTTCTTGGCGATTGCCTGTGCGGCCGTTGCGCCGGTCGGCCCACAACCGCCCATTGGGCGAGCCGAGCCAGATGGATCATGAACGGAGCGCCCTCAGTCAGCAAGGGTGATCACCGCACGCTGCGAATGCGAACGATTTAGAATCGCACGGCGTGTTCCCGGACTGTGGGCTGCGATTCACGTTGACGGCCTGGCCGCTCCCGGCCGTTGTCTGATTGGCGCCTGATGGCGCTGACACGCGCATTCGGCGAAGGCCCTCCATCATGACGATATTGACTCTTGACCAGATCGTGCTCGGCGCGCGCCATGTCGTGGCTTCGGTTGCGGTCCCTTCGGCTTCGCCTGAATGGGCGCGTTGGCTGGAGGAGATCGGCTTCATCCCCGGCGAGCAGGTGGTTCTGATGGCGCGCGCTGCCTTGGGTGGGGACCCGCTGGTGGTGCGGGTAGGCCAGTCCACTTTTGCGTTGCGGCGGGCCGAGGCCGCCTGCGTCTTGCTGAAGCCCTGAGCGATGAATGAGGCGGTCATTCATGTGCACCGCGGCGGCCCGCTGGTGGCGCTGGTCGGCAACCCCAATTGTGGCAAGACCGCGTTGTTCAACCTGCTGACCGGCAGCCGTCAGAAGGTCGCCAATTACGCCGGCGTGACGGTCGAGCGCAAGGAAGGCAAACTGGTCACGCCAGCCGGCAAGGCCTTGCGCATGCTCGACCTGCCCGGCGCCTACAGCCTGCACCCGCGCTCACCCGATGAACGCGTGACCTGCGATGTCCTGTACGGCCGCGCCGTCGGCGAGAAGCGGCCCGATCTGGTGGTCTGTGTGGTCGATGCGACCAATCTGCGCCGAAACCTGCGGCTGGTGCTGGCCGTCAAGCGACTCGGTCTGCCATGTGTGGTGGCGCTGAACATGGCCGATCTGGCAGCCAGGCGCGGCGTGACGATCGATGTCGACAAGTTGGCTGCGCGCCTGCAACTGCCGGTGGTGGTCACGGTGGGGATCAAGAGTGAAGGAGCCGACCAGCTGCGTACGCTGCTCGACCGGCCGCAAGCATGGCAGCGGTTTGCGTCGCCTGACGCCGTACCGCTTGTCCAGCCGATTGCTGCCATCCGCGCTGATCATGACGAGGTGCAGAGCATTCTCCAGCACCTCGAGCTGGATTCGCTGCTGCCGCATAGCGCCAGCGACCGCATCGATCGCGTGGTGCTGCACCCGCTGCTCGGCCCTTTGTTGCTCGCCGCGCTGCTGTTTCTGGTGTTTCAGGCGGTGTTTGCCTGGGCCGAGATTCCGATGGACGCGATCCGGGCGGCCACCGAGTGGCTCGGCGCCGCGGTGGGAGCGACGCTGCCCGCAGGCTGGCTGCGCAGCCTGGTGGTCGATGGGGTGATCGCCGGTGCGGGCGGTGTGGTCGTCTTTCTGCCGCAGATCGTGATCCTGTTCTTTTTCATCCTGATGCTCGAGGAGTCGGGCTATCTGCCACGCGCCGCATTTCTGCTCGACAAGCTGATGGGCGGTGTCGGTCTGAGCGGGCGCTCGTTCATTCCGCTGTTATCGAGTTTTGCCTGTGCCATACCCGGGATCATGGCCGCTCGCACGATTGCCAACCCGCGTGATCGCCTGGTCACCATCATGATCGCACCGCTGATGACCTGTTCGGCACGATTGCCGGTCTATGCGTTGCTGATCGGTGCATTCATCCCGGCGCGCAAGGTCTGGGCTGGCTTCGAGCTGCAGGGGCTGGTGCTGTTCGGGCTGTATGTGGCCGGCATCGCTGCCGCGCTCGCCGTGGCCTGGGTTCTGAAGCGCTTTACAAGTGGCGGGCAGGTTCGTTCGTTGATGATGGAGCTCCCCAGCTACCACTGGCCGACGCCGCGCAACATTGCCATCGGACTTTGGCAGCGAGTCGTGATCTTCATGAGGCGGGTCGGCGGCATCATCCTGGCGCTGACCATCGTGTTGTGGTTCCTGGCCAGTTATCCGGCGCCGCCTGCGGGCGCGTCTGGGGCGGCGATCGAATACAGCCTGGCCGGAACGCTCGGTCGCGCGCTGGCCGTGCTGTTCGAGCCGATCGGTTTCAACTGGCAGATCAGCATTGCACTGGTACCGGGCCTGGCGGCGCGCGAGGTGGCCGTCAGCTCGCTCGGCACGGTCTATGCGCTTTCGGCTGCCGGCAACGATACGGCGCAGGCCCTGATGCCATTGATCGCCGCGAACTGGAGCCTGGCGACGGCCTTGTCACTCCTTGCCTGGTATGTCTTTGCACCGCAATGCCTCAGCACGCTTGGCCACTGTCAAGCGCGAAACCGGCGGCTGGATGATGCCGCTGGCGATGGCGGGATACCTGTTCACACTGGCCTATGCCGCATCGTTTGTCACCTACCGCGTCGCGCTTTGGGCAGGGGCCTGACCGATGCATCGATGAAACGATCGGCGGCGTGGTCTTGAGCCGCCCGTGGATCGAACGGAATTGTCAGGGCCGCACCGCCGGGGTCTCCACCGGCATACCGGCGGCGCGCCGGGCGAGAAACAGCTCGAGCGCCGTCAATTCGTCACTCCCATCGGCAAACGGCTCGGCGCGCACCGCGCTCATGCAACCGCGTAGCCGGCGTTGCAATGTGCCCATGCCTTGCCATTCAAGCCGATAGATCGGATAGCCGGTCGGATGGGCCTGCGGGATCAGGCTGCCGGCCAGCCGGCGTCCCGCGTTCTGGTCATGGCACTGCGCACATGAGAAATCGAGTTGGCCGAAACGTGTGTTGTAAAGCCGCTCGCCGAACTTGCTTGCTGCTTCGAGCCGTGAGTCGGCAGGCGGCGCGATCGGCAAGCCGCGGCCTAACCAGCCGAGATAACTTTCGAGGCCGATCAATTCGTCACCTTGAATTGGCAGCGCGACGCGGCCGAGGTGGCGGGTACGGCACAGGTTGATTCGCGCCGCAAGCGTGACCGGCTTGCCCAATTGCTCGTCGAAAGCCGGATAACGTGTCGCCACATCACGCAAGCTGGAGCTGTCGTGGCAGCGAACGCAGTCTGACCTGAAGCTTCGCTCGCCGTCTTTCAGCCACAACCACGCCGGGTTCTGCGTATCGTCGCGTTGCATCGCCTGCAATGCAGGACTCATGTCATCGTAGCCGGAGCGCCGGGCCGCTGGCGGGTTCGCCGATCCGGCGGTCGGCTGGGCCAGCGCGCCGCCCCAACACGCGGCAAAAAACAGCGCCGCGGCAACTCGCCAGAAGCCGCTGTCAGGCAACCTGCAACGAGGCACTGTCGGTGTGCGCAAAGCCATTGTCGCCGCGCCATTCGACGCTGAGTGTGCCGCTGCGAGTGGCCCTCATGAAAAATGCCAGCGACGGGTTGGCGGCGACAGCCGGGTGCAGGTCGGCTGCAAAGACGCGTTCGCCCTCGAAGCGGCATTCGACCCGGCGGATGATGTCGCGCAGCAAGGGCTGGCCGACCGAGCTGCTGCGGTAACCGGTCTCCATCGGATGCTGCACCAGAACGCGCACCGCAATGACTTCGCCGGCGCGTGCCGTCTTGGGCAAGTGAATCACCGATCGAGTCATCGCATCATCCGCCCTCGATACAGGCCGCCAGCGTGACAATCACATCGACCCGGTGCTGCCACAGGCTGCCATCGCTCATCTCGGCCAACGCGACAACCGTCTGCGACGTGGCGAGCCGAATCCGCGTACCGACTTCAGCACGGCCATTGGCTGGCGACAGTTCGAACAACGCGACTTCGGGCAAAGGGTTGCGCTCGTTGAAGAGGGCGATCCGTTTGACATGGTCGGCGCCGCTCATCGGGCTGTCGACGCTGATCGTCACCGGCACCGCATTGCCGTTTTCGACCAGTTCGGCAATCTGCAGATTGACCCGGCCGTTTCGGATCGGACGGCCGCCGGCCAGCTGGTCGATTGCCGCTTGCAGCGCTTCGGGTGTTGCCGCAGCCGGCGCAACGCTCAGCGTCAGCCTGGCGCCGGCCAGCGCGGCAATCGCCTGGCGCAGCAGACGGCGTCGGGTCGTCACGTGGCTCATTTCAGTGTCTGCAGAAAAGCCACGACATCCTCGACCTGCTGCGCATCGAGAATCGGGCGGCCGGCCCAGCCGGGCGCCACCCGCTGATGGTTCGCAGTGGAATGAAATGCCGGCATCAGGCTGGACGGGTCGAGCCGGCGCGCGTCGACAATGCGGGCGCGCAACTGCGCCTGCGTCCAGCGTGCGCCCACACCGTCGAGACTGGTTGCCAGATTGCCGGCGCTGGGCTCTTCGGGAAAGGGCCCGCTGTGGCAGAGCAGGCACAGCCCCAGTTGTCGGTTGACGACGATCGCCCGGCCACGCTGGGCGTCGCCGGGACTGCTGGTGAGCGGCTTCGAAATGCCAGCACCGTCGAAGGTGATGGGCGATGCGCCTTCGGCCGCTGCCGTGGTCGCTGCGGCGGCCAGCAACAAGGCCACTGCAATCACCGAGTGCCCTCGCTGCAAGCGGCAGCGGCCGTGGTCACGCTCGCAGGCTCTGCTGCTTCAGCGGCAGTTCGCGAATGCGCTTGCCGGTCGCCGCAAAAATGGCGTTCAGCACCGCCGGTGCCGCCACCGCGATGGTCGGCTCGCCGACTCCGCCCCAGAAACCGCCAGACGGCATCACGATGGTTTCGACTTTCGGCATGGCATCGATCCGCATTGGCGAGTAGGTGTCGAAGTTGCGTTGCTCGATGCGGCCATCTTTCACCGTGCACGAGCCATACAGCGCCGCGCTGAGACCATAGACGAACGAGCCTTCGACCTGCGCCTCGATCTGCTGAGGGTTGACGGCATGGCCCGGGTCGGTGGCGGCAACGATCCGATGCACCCTCAGTGCGCCGTCGGCGCTGACCGACACCTCGGCGCAAGCTGCCACATAACTGCCGAAACCATGGGTCTGCGCCAGGCCGCGATAGACCTTCTGGCCGTTGATGTCGGGTGCCGGCTGCCCCCAACCGGCGCGCGCTGCGGCGGCTTCGAGAACAGCCAGATGCTTCGGATGGCCGGCCATCAACTTGCGGCGCAGCGCCAACGGATCCTGTCTGGTAGCGTGTGCCACCTCATCCAGAAAACATTCGAGATAGATCGTGTTCTGGTTCAGGTTGACGCCGCGCCAGAAGCCGGGTGGCACATGCGGGTTGCGCATCGCATGGTCGATCAGCAGGTTGGGCACGCTGTAGCCGATCATCGCCTCGCCGCCGCCGTTGTTGAGGCCCTGGAAAACGACCGGATCCTTGCCGTCCTTGACGTTTTGCGGAAACAGCGCAGCCAGGATCGACTGGCCGGAGATGCGCATGTGCAGCGCAGTCATCTCGCCTTTTTCGTCGAGACCTGCGCTCAGCTTGCATTGCGTGATCGGGTGGTACATGCCATGGGTCATGTCCTCCTCGCGAGTCCACAGCAGCTTGACTGGCGTGCCAGGCATCGCCTTGGCAATCGTCACGGCCTGGCGCACCCAATCGTGAACCGCACCGCGGCGGCCGAAACCGCCGCCGAGGTGGATCTTGTAGACCTCGCACTGGGCTGGCTGCAGGCCGGCGGCCTCGGCCGTGGCGGCCAGCGCCGCCTCGCCATTCTGGGTTGGCGTCCAGACCTCGCAGCGCGCCTCGGCACCGCCGCTGCCTGGCGTGAAGCGGGCCGTTGCGTTCATCGGCTCCATCGTGGCGTGGTTCTGGAACGGGTAGCTGTAGACCGCCTCGATGCGGCGAGCCGCACCCGCCAACGCGGCCTTGGCATCGCCCTGCGAGTTGCCCACCGCAGCCTGATCGGCGGTCAGACCGCCCTTCAGCATGGCATCGATATCGGCCTGCTGGATCTTGCCGTTGGCGCCGAAATCCCATTCGATGGGCAAGGCGTCGAGCGCGGTCTTCGCGCGCCACCAGGTATCGGCGACGACGGCAACCGCATCGTCGCCAACCGGTACCACCTTCTTGACACCGCGCATCGCCAGCACTTTGCTCGCATCGAACTTGGCCAGCTTGCCGCCGAAGACGGGGCAAGCAGCGATCGCCGCATTCAGCAGGCCCGGCATCTGCAGGTCCGCACCATAGATCTGCCGGCCGGTGGTCTTGTCGATGGTATCCAGCCGGGCCAGACGCTTGCCGGCCAGGGTCCAGTCTTTCGGATCTTTCAGCGCCACATCGGTGGGTGGTGTGAGCGCAGCGGCAGCCGTTGCGACCTTGCCGAAGCTGGTGCTGCGGCCCGACGCGGCATGGCTGATCACGCCACTCTTCACCGTGCACTCGCTGACCGGGACCTTCCAACCATCGGCGGCGGCCTGCACCAGCATCATGCGGGCCGCGGCACCGCCTTTGCGGACATAGTCGTTCGATTCGCGGATGCCGCGGCTGCCGCCGGTCGAATAACTGCCCCAGGCGCGTTTGCGCGCCAGGTTTTCGCCCGGTGTCGGGTATTCGGTCGTGACGCGCGCCCAATCACAACCCAGCTCTTCGGCCACCAGTTGCGCCAGTCCGGTCAGCGTGCCTTGGCCCATTTCAGAGCGTGCGATGCGGATGATCACCCGCTCGTCGGGCTGCACAACCACCCAGGCCGTCAGTTCGGGGCCGCTGCCGGTGGTCGGCGTCTTGCCCGAGACTGGCGATGCAACGGCAGCAACCGAATGCCCATCGCGTGTGGCCGCAGCAGCTGTCAACGGGAAACCCAGCACCAACGAGCCGGCCGCCACCCCACCGACGAATCCGCGCCGGGTCAGCAAGCCGGAATCGGTGCCGCCGCCATGCGCCGTCGGCGGCTTCTTGGGTCCAACCGCGCTCATGACGTGCTCCTGACGACGTGGACGATATCGAGCCCGGCGGTACGTGAGCCGCCGGCCGCCTCCTTGATGGCTGCGCGCACCCGGTTGTAGGTGCCGCAGCGACAGATATTGGTGATGGTCGAGTCGATATCGGCATCGCTCGGCTTCGGCTTGTCTTTCAGCAACGCGGCGGCTGCCATGATCATTCCGCTCTGACAGTAGCCACATTGCGGCACATCGTTGGCGACCCAGGCCTTCTGCAACGGGTGGTCGCCGTTCGGCGACAGGCCCTCGATCGTGACGATCTTCTGCTCAGGCTGCACCGCCGATACCGGCAGCACGCAACTGCGCACCGGTGCGCCGTCGAGGTGCACCGTGCAGGCGCCGCACTGCGCAATGCCGCACCCGTATTTCGTTCCCGTCAGCGCGAGCTGCTCGCGCAGCACCCACAGCAGCGGGGTATCGGGCTCGGCATCGTGCTCACGCATCTGGCCATTGACGTTGAGTCGCGCCATCGTAAATCTCCCACTGGGTTGGTTCGCTGGGGTTGGTGCCTGGTGCCGCCGCGCATCATGACCAATTGCTGTAACACTGCACGGCGCTCGGGTATTCAGCGGTTGGCGTTGGCGTCGGCCACCGTCAGCGCGGTCATGTTGACCAGCCGCCTGACGGTCGCGCTGGCCGTCAGGATGTGCACCGGCTTGGCGGCACCAAGCAGTACCGGCCCGATCGCGATGTTGCCGCCAGCAGCAGTTTTCAGCAGGTTGTAGGCAATATTCGCCGCATCGAGCGTCGGAAAAACCAGCAGGTTGGCGTCGCCGCTCAGGGTCGATCGGGGCATGCTGCTGCTGCGTTGTTTGCCGTCGAGCGCCACGTCGCCGTGCATCTCGCCATCGATTTCGAGCCATGCGGCGTGGCTGCGCAGCAAATCCAGCGTGGCTCGCATCTTCAACGCGCTTGGCTGGTCGCTGCTGCCGAAATTCGAATGCGACAACAACGCCACTTTCGGTGTCAGACCGAAACGGAGCATCTCCTCGGCCGCCATCACCGTGATCCTGGCGAGCTCAAGCGGGCTGGGATCGTAGTTGACGTGGGTGTCGACCAGAAACACCTGGCGCCCCGGCAACAACAATCCGTTCATGCAGGCGTAGACGGGCACATCCTGCAGCGCATCGCCGCCGTTGCCGGGGCGCTTGCCGATCACCTGGTCGATATAACGAAGGTGATCCTTGGTTGTCCCCCAGGTGCCGCAGATCAAACCGTCGACTCCCCCGGTGTGCACCATCATCGCGCCGATCAGGGTCAGCCGCCGGCGCATCTCGATCTTGGCAGTCTGCACCGTGTGACCCTTGCGCTCGGTCATCTGGTGATACAGCTGCCAGAACTCGCGGTAGCGATGGTCTTGTTCGACATTGACGATGTCGTAGTCGAGTTCCTCTTTCAGTCGCAAGCCGAAGTTCTCGATGCGTTGCGCAATGATGGCCGGCCGGCCGATCAAGGTCGGGCGGGCGATGCCTTCGTCGACGATGATCTGCACGGCACGCAGCACGCGCTCTTCTTCACCTTCGGCAAATGCGACGCGCTTCTTCTGCGCGCGGCGCGCCGCATCGATGATCGGCTTCATCATCGTTCCCGACGCATAGACGAAGCGCTGCAGCTTGTCGCGGTAGGCTTCGAGATCGTCGATCGGCCGCAATGCGACACCGCTCTGCGCAGCGGCCTTGGCCACTGCCGGCGCGATCTTCATCATCAGTCGTGGATCGAAGGGTTTGGGAATCAGGTATTCAGGGCCGAAGCTGAGCTTCTCGCCGACATAAGCCGCCGCCACCTGTTCACTTTGTTCGGCCTGCGCCAGATCGGCGATGGCGTGCACGGCGGCGATTTCCATTTCGTCGGTGATCGTCGTTGCACCGCAGTCGAGCGCGCCACGAAAGATGTAGGGAAAGCACAGGACGTTGTTGACCTGGTTCGGATAGTCGGTGCGACCGGTGGCCATGATCACATCGTTGCGCACAGCATGGGCATCTTCAGGGGCAATTTCGGGGTTCGGATTGGCCAGCGCGAAGATCACCGGGCGCGGCGCCATCGTCTTCACCATCTCGGCTTTCAGCACGCCCCCTGCGGACAGGCCGAGAAAGACGTCGGCGCCGACCATCACCTCCCGCAGGTGGCGGGCGTCGGTGTTCTGCATGTACTGGCGCTTGTCATCGTCCATCAATTCGGTACGGCCTTCATAGACCACGCCGGCCAGGTCGGTGACGAACACGTTCTCGCGTCTCAGGCCCACCTTGAGCAGCAGGTTCAGACAGGCCAGCGCAGCCGCGCCGGCGCCCGAGGCGACCAGTTTGACGTCGGCGATATTCTTGCCGGCGACCTTCAGCCCGTTGAGCATGGCGGCGGCCACCGTGATCGCGGTGCCGTGTTGGTCGTCGTGGAAGACCGGAATCTTCATTCGCTTGCGCAACTCGCGCTCGACATAAAAGCAGTCAGGGGCCTTGATGTCTTCCAGATTGATGGCGCCGAAGGTCGGCTCCAGCGCGGCGATGACCTCGACCAGCTTTTTTGGATCTTTCTCGTCGATCTCGATGTCGAAAACATCGACGCCGGCAAACTTCTTGAACAACACGGCCTTGCCTTCCATCACCGGCTTGGCGGCCAACGGGCCGATGTCGCCCAAGCCAAGCACGGCGGTGCCATTGGTGATCACGGCGACCAGGTTGCCACGCGCGGTGTATTTGAACGCGTTGACCGGATCGGCAACGATCTCTTCGCACGGCGCCGCCACACCGGGCGAGTAGGCCAGCGCCAGATCATGCTGATTGACCACCTGCTTGGTGGCGCTGATGGCGATTTTTCCGGGCACCGGAAACTCGTGGTACGCCAGCGCGGCGCGGCGCAGTTCGGCACGCTTTTCGTCTGCAGACAAGGCGCTCTTGGCGCTATCGGTCGTGGTTGACATTGGCATCGGCTTTCAAGCATCCATGAAGACCTTTGCATTCTCTTCCAGGATTGCACCGTTCTCTCAGCGGGATGCTGCATGCAGTCGCCTAAATCGGCTCGATCCGATGCCGGGTTGTGATGTTGCGGGGGTTTACCCCAGTCGTTGACCGAGGTCAACGCGCGTTAAGTGATGGCGGCAGATAGTCGGGCCGCTCCGCAGCGTTGATGAACGCGAAGGCAACACGGCGCGGCGGATCGGCAAAAACTAGGGGAATGACCAGGGGTCGATTTCCAGGTAATTGACTGCGGTCAATCATCGCTGCTGCCGTCGGCCTGAAGATTTGTCAGCCACGGTTTTGTTCCCGTCGACCACGACAGCATCCGCCGTCTGTGAGTAATCAATAGGAGACAACATGTTGAAAAGTCGTATTCACTCGCTCCACTCGAAGTTCGCCGGCACGGCTCTGTCGGCGGTGGCCATCGCGGTCATGGCCTTTGCATCACCCGCCATGGCGTGGGAGCCGACCAAGCCGGTCGAGTTTGTCGTTCCGGCCGGCACCGGCGGCGGTGCAGACCAGATGGCCCGGCTGATCCAGGGCATCATCGTCAAGCACAAGCTGATGAAGGAATCGATGATCGTCGTCAACAAGTCGGGCGGCGCCGGTGCCGAAGGCTTCATGGACGTCAAGGAGTCGAAGGGCAACCCGAACAAGATCATCATCACGCTGTCGAATCTGTTCACGACGCCGATGGCCACGGGAATCCCGTTCGGCTGGAAAGACTTGACGCCGGTTTCGATGATGGCGCTCGACCAGTTCGTGTTGTGGGTCAACGCCGATACACCGTACAAGACGGCGAAGGAATATATCGACGCGACCAAGGCGGCAGGCCCGAGCAAGATGAAGATGGGTGGCACCGGCTCCAAGCAGGAAGACCAGATCATTACCGTCGGCCTCGAGAAGGCGACCGGCACCAAGTTCATCTATATCCCGTTCAAGGGCGGTGGTGACGTTGCCGTGCAGCTGGTCGGCGGCCATATCAATTCGACGGTCAACAACCCGATCGAGGCCGTCTCGCAATGGCGTGCCGGCAAGCTGCGTCCGCTGTGCGTGTTCGACGACCACCGCATGCCCTACAAGGACAAAGTCACCGACACCATGTCGTGGGGCGATATTCCGACCTGCAAGGAGTCTGGCGTCCCGACCGACTACCTGATGCTGCGCGGGATCTTCATGGCCGGCGGGGTCAAGCCGGAAGAGGTGGCCTACTACGTCGACCTGATGAAGAAGGTTCGCGAGACGCCTGACTGGAAAGAGTTCATGGAAAAAGGCGCATTCAATACCACCGCGTTGAGCGGAGCCGAGTATGTGAAATGGCTGACCAGCGCAGAAGCCACCCACAAGCAGTTGATGACTGAAGCGGGCTTCATGTCGAAGTAGCAACAAGTCCGGGCGCACCGCATGGTGCGTTCGGAGCTCGACTCCGGTGTGGCGCAGTTGGCCCGCACCGCAGGCTCTGAATGGGGCCTATGCAGTACCCCACCACATCACAAGGCCGCTGGCCGGGCGATAGCGCCCGGCTGCCGGTCGGGTCTGGTGCTTGCCGAGCGCGAGCGGCGCGCTGTGAGCACCACTCGAGGCACCGCAGGTCATTTTTCAGGAACAGAACATGTCAGACGAACAGTCCTCCCATTCTCCGGCGGTGATCAAGAACAACACGATGGATGCCATCGTTTCGGTGATCGTCTTTGCCGTCGGTATGCTGGTCATTGTTGAATCGCAGCGCCTGGGCGCCGGCTGGACCGACGACGGCCCCGGATCGGGCTATTTTCCGTTCTACATCGGGCTGATCGTCTGCCTGTCGGCAGCCGGAATCTTCTACTCGGCCGTCTTCAGCAAGTCGAAGGATACGGACGTCTTTGTCGATCGGGTGCAACTCGGTCGGGTCATGTCGGTTCTGCTGCCGGCTGCCGTGTTCGTGCTTGCCATCGTATTTATCGGCATGTATGTCGCCTCTGCGATCTACATCACGCTGTTCATGGTGATCCTGGGCAAATATCCGAAAGGCAAGAGTCTCTTTCTGGGCCTGGCTGTCAGCGCTTTCTTCTTCGTCTTGTTCGAAGTCTGGTTCAAGGTGCCGCTTTACAAGGGCAGCCTGGATCCCCTGGGCTTCCTGGGCTATTGATCTGCCAACACCTCGGGTGAAGGCCCCAACCAAATTTCGGGAGCTGGACAAATGGAAGCACTTGGTTCACTGATGGGCGGTTTTGCAGTCGTTCTGACGCCTGCAAATATCGGCCTGATGTTCGTCGGCATCATTCTGGGCGTGTTGATCGGCGTGCTGCCCGGTCTGGGTGGCGCCAACGGGGTTGCGATCCTGTTGCCACTGACCTTCACGATGTCGCCGACCTCGGCCATCGTGATGTTGTCATGTCTTTACTGGGGCGCATTGTTCGGCGGCGCCATCACGTCGATTCTGTTCAATATTCCGGGTGAGCCCTGGTCGGTTGCGACAACCTTCGATGGTTATCCGATGGCGCAAAAAGGCCTGGCGGGCCAGGCGCTGACTGCTGCATTCACCTCGTCGTTCGTCGGTGCGTTTGTTGCCGTCCTGATGATCACCTTCCTGGCGCCACTGGTGGCCAGTTTCGCGCTCGAATTCGGCTCACCGGAGTTTTTTGCCGTCTACCTGTTGACCTTCTGCAGCTTCGTCGGCATGGGCAAGGGCTCGCCATTCAAGATCCTGATCTCGATGGCACTCGGCTTTGCATTGGCCTCGGTCGGCATGGATACGGTGACCGGCCAATTACGGCTGACTTTCGGCTTCCATGAACTGATGCGCGGCTTCGACTTCCTGATCGCGGTGATCGGCTTGTTCGGCATCGGCGAAATCCTGCTCTCGATGGAAGAAGGGCTCGAGTTTTCCGGCAAGTCGGCCAAGATCAATCCCAAGGTGGTCTGGGAGACCTGGAAGATGTTGCCCAGGTTCTGGGTCACATCGCTGCGCAGTTCGCTGGTCGGCATCTGGATGGGTATAACGCCAGGCGGCGCCACCCCGGCCTCGTTCATGAGCTACGGGCTGGCGAAAAAGATGTCGCGCACGGGCGACAAGTTCGGTACCGGCGAAATCGAGGGCGTGATCGCTCCGGAAACCGCGGCGCACGCTGCCGGTACCAGTGCGTTGCTGCCGATGCTGGCGCTCGGTATCCCGGGATCGCCAACGGCAGCCGTGCTGCTGGGTGGTCTGCTGATCTGGGGTTTGCAGCCGGGCCCGCTGCTGTTCGTCGAACAGAAGGATTTCGTCTGGGGCCTGATCGCCAGCATGTACCTCGGCAACGTCGTCGGCTTGATCGTCGTCTTGTCGACGGTGCCGCTGTTCGCTTCGATCCTGCGGATTCCGTTCTCGATCATCGCCCCGGTCATCATCGTCATCTGTGCGATCGGTGCCTACACGGTGGCCAACGCGATGCTCGATGTCTGGCTGATGCTCGGCTTCGGTATCGTGGGCTACGTCTTCAAGAAGCTTGACTACCCGCTGGCGCCGCTGGTGCTTGCCCTGGTGCTGGGTGACAAGGCAGAAAACGCATTCCGGCAATCGATGCTGGCTTCGCAAGGCAACCTGGGCATCATGTGGTCGAATTGGCTGGTCGGCTCGATCACCACCCTGGCGCTGGTGATGCTTTTCTGGCCGCTGATTTCCAAGGCAATTGCGCTGATTCGCCCGCCGAAGGAGCGAGCATTCCCCGAAGAGCAGCCCGTCGAATAGGAGCAAGAACATGCCCGTCATCGCATTTACCCAGGAAATGGGTTCGCTGGCCAAGGACGTCGCCGTCAAGCTGGCCGAGGAAATGAACCTCGAGATTGCGCGCCATGAGGTGATCGACCACATCGCCAGCCGCATGCATGTGCCGAAAAGTCTGGTCAGCCGGCTGCGCGAAGGCAAGGCCGGGCCGATCGAGCGCCTGCGTGCCGACCGCGACAGCATGGCGGTCTTTACCGCCGAAGAGGTGCTCGAGGTCGCGAAGAAGGGCAATGTCGTCTTGCGCGGCTGGGGCTCGACCTGCCTGTTGCGCTCGGTGCCGCATGTGATCACGGTGCGCGTCACGCGATCGCTCGACAATCGGGTTGCCTGGCTGATGGATCATCTGCAGGCCGACGACGAGGATGCTGCCCGCGACGAAATTCACCGCAGTGACAGCGCTCACGCGTCGCGGATGCACGAGCTGTTCGGCGTCAGCTGGGGCGACCCGCTGCTCTACGATCTGGTGCTCAATACCGACCGCTTGTCGGTCGACAGCTGTGTCGCGGTCATCCGCGAACTGGCCGGGCGACCCGAGTTCGCCGAAACCCCGGCGTCGCTGGAACAGATCGACCACATGGCGTTGCAGGCTCGAATTCGTTCGGCGTTGCGTGCCGATGAGCGCACGCACGAGGTCAAGGTGTCGATCGAAAGCCGGGCTGGCCATGTCACTTTGAGTGGCATCGTTTTCAGCGATGACGAACGCAACCTGACGCAAGCCGTGGTGGCATCGGTTCCCGGTGTGGTCGATATCGACAACCAGTTGCGGGTCGCCCGCAGTTCCAGCCGCTTCACCTATTCAAAGACTTGAGTTTCAGTCTGCGCCGACAGGCCGGATACGGGCCCGCTCGGCACCACGCCGGGCGGGCTTGCTTTATATTGCCGTCGATCGAGTCGACATCCTGACAGGAGCTTGCCACGATGGAACAGTTCATGACTGCGGAGTTCTGGATCGCTGTCGGCCAGATCATCATGATCGACATCCTGCTCGGCGGCGACAATGCGGTGGTCATCGCACTGGCCTGCCGCAAGCTGCCGCCCAGACAGCGTACACAAGGCATCCTGTGGGGAACCGCTGGCGCGATCGTGCTGCGCGTGGTGCTGATCTTCTTTGCGTTGACGCTGCTGGCGGTTCCGTTCCTGAAGATCGTCGGCGCCATCCTGCTGGTCTGGATCGGCATCAAGCTGCTGGCGCCCGAGGACGAAGACGGCCACGGCAACATCCAGGGCAGTGACCGCCTGTGGTCGGCGGTGAAGACGGTGATCGTGGCCGACCTGGTGATGAGCCTGGACAACGTGATCGCGATCGCCGGTGCGGCTGAAAGTGTTGGTGGCGACCACAAGATGCCGTTGGTGATCTTCGGCCTGCTGGTCAGCATCCCGATCATCGTCTGGGGCAGCCAGCTGGTGATCAAGTTGATGGATCGCTTTCCGATCATCATTACCGCCGGTGGCATGTTGCTCGGCTGGATCGCAGGGACGATGGCGGTTACCGATCCGGCCATCGTCGATCCGCAGATCATCTCCGCCATGCCCAAGCTGATCGTCACCGACGGCGTCAAATACGGCGCTGGCGTGGCGGGGGCCCTGTTGGTGCTGGCGCTCGGCAAATGGATGTTGCGCAACAAGCCGGAGCGCGAAACCCAGCACGCCTGATAAATGACCCGGCCGCGCCGGCTCAGATCTTGCCGCTCTTGCGCAAGCGCGACAGGGTTTCGGCCGATAGATTCAGATAGGCAGCGAGTTGTTTTTGCGGCACCCGATCAATCAGGTCGGCATGCTTGCGTTCGAAGCGGTGCACCCGCCCTGGCGCATCGAGCAGATGCAGGGTGATGGTGTGGGCCATCACCTCGCTCATCAGCTGCATCACTTCGAACTCGAAACTCTTCTTGAATTTCGGATGGCGGTCGATGAAATCGACCCAGAACGGCATCGGCACCTTGGCGACCCGGGCCTTGGTGACGCAGACGATGCTGTATGGCGTCGGGGTTTTCTGCCGCCACGCGGCATAGCTGGTCTCCATTTCGCCTTCGGCGGCAAAACGCAGAATCATTTCCTTGCCCTCGGGGTTGCTGACAACCCGCTTGAGCACGCCCTCCAGGATGAAATACTGCTCCATTTCACGAACGCCCTGGTCGAGCAGTGAATCGCCCTTGGCAGCATCGACCACCTCGAACTCGTTTTCGAGCAAGGGCAGGTCAGCGTCGAACATGCCCTGCAGCATCGGGTGTTTCCTGAGCTGGACACGGATGATGTTCGTTTCAGGATGATCCCGCAGCGGGGTGATGCTCAGTTCCTTGGTGTATTCCCGCATCCTCGTTTTTTGAAAGTTGACCGCGGTCAACGGCCTTTGGCGAAGCGCAAATCATAGTCCCGTCACGCGCTGAACGATTGACGCAAGCAGCAGCAGGCACCCGGGTCGGAACGCTTCCAGCGGCTCCGCCGTGAGCGAGACCAGGCGCCGTGGCGGTCTCCCGCCCCATGGCTCGGCATTTTCCGACGACAACTCGCGAGAGATCTCAACAATGGACGACAACACGCAATCCGAGCAGACCGACGGCTTCCATCTGGTCATCGACAGCCTGAAGCTGAACGGCATCGATACGATCTTCACGGTTCCCGGTATCCCGATCACCGACCTGACCCGCAAGGCCCAGGCCGAAGGCATGCGGGTGATCTCGTTCAGGCACGAACAACATGCCGGCAATGCCGCTGCCGGCGCCGGTTTTCTGACCCAGCTGCCAGGCATCTGCCTGACGGTCTCGGCGCCAGGCTTTCTGAACGGGCTGACCGCGCTGACCAACGCCACCACCAACTGCTTCCCGATGATTCTGATCAGCGGCTCCAGCGAGCGCGAGATCGTCGACCTGCAGCAAGGTGATTATGAAGAAATGGACCAGTTGGCAATCGCCAAGCCGTTGTGCAAGGCCGCGTTTCGCGTGTTGCACGCCGCCGATATCGGTGTCGGCATCGCGCGCGCCATCCGTTCGGCGCTGTCGGGGCGCCCGGGTGGGGTCTATCTCGACCTGCCGGCCAAACTTTTTTCGCAGACGATGGATGCCGAGGCCGGCAAGAAGTCGCTGATCAAGGTGGTCGATGCGGCGCCGCGTCAATTGCCGGCGCCAGAGTCGGTCAAGCGTGCGCTGGACTTGCTGAAGACGGCCAAGCGTCCGTTGATCATCCTCGGCAAAGGTGCGGCGTATGCGCAGGCTGACGCCGATATCCGCGCCTTTGTCGAGCAATCGGGCATCCCCTACCTGCCGATGTCGATGGCCAAGGGTCTGCTGCCGGATACCCACCCGCAATCCGCCTCGGCTGCGCGCTCTTATGTGCTGGCCGAAGCCGACGTGGTGGTATTGGTCGGTGCGCGCCTGAACTGGCTGCTGTCGCACGGCAAGGGCAAGACCTGGGGCGGCGTCAATGCCGCTTCGCGCCAGTTCATCCAGATCGACATCTCGCCGACCGAGGCCGACAGCAATGTCGCGATCGCAGCGCCGCTGATCGGTGACATCGGTTCATGCGTCAGCGCACTGCTTGCCGGGATGGGTTCGAACTGGGCCAAGGCGCCCGGCGACTGGACCGGCGGCATTGCCGAGCGGCGCGACAAGAACCAGTCGAAGATGGCCGCCACGCTGGCGCTCAATCCATCGCCGATGAGCTTCCAGAGCGCGCTCGGCGCGATCCGGCAGATCGTCAAGGCGCGCCCGGATGCCATCGTCGTCAACGAAGGTGCCAATACGCTCGACTTCGCGCGCAGCATCGTCGACATGTACGAGCCGCGCAAGCGGCTCGATGTCGGCACCTGGGGCATCATGGGAATCGGCATGGGCTTCTCGGTCGCCGCGGCCGTGGTGACCGGCAAGCCGGTGATCGCGATCGAGGGCGACAGCGCGTTCGGCTTCAGCGGCATGGAAGTCGAAACGATCTGCCGCTACAACCTGCCGGTCTGTGTCGTCGTCTTCAATAACAATGGAATCTATCGCGGCACCGACGTCAATACCGCCGGCGGTACCGACGTGGCGCCGACGGTCTTCGTCAAGAATGCACGTTATGAGCTGATGATGGAGGCGTTTGGCGGTGTCGGCGTCAGGGCCGACAATCCGGAGCAGCTGACCAAGGCGCTGAACGAAGCGCTGGCCAGCGGCAGACCGACCCTGATCAACGCCATCATCGATGAAACCGCCGGCACCGAGAGCGGTCGCATCACCAGTCTGAACCCGACCAGCGCGGCAAAGAAGAAGTGAATTTCAAACCAGTAACAGGAGTACTCACATGAGCACCAAACCACTCGAAGGCATCAAGATCATCGACTTCACACACGTGCAAGCCGGCCCCGCCTGTACGCAGATGCTGGCCTGGTTCGGCGCCGACGTCATCAAGGTCGAGCGCCCCGGTTCCGGTGACGTGACGCGTAGCCAGCTGCGTGACATCCCGGATGCAGATGCCCTGTATTTCACCATGCTCAACAGCAACAAGCGTTCGTTGACGCTGGACACCAAGAAGCCCGAGGGCAAGATGGTGCTGGAGAAGATGATCCGCGAATCCGACGTGATGGTCGAGAACTTCGGTCCTGGTGCGCTTGATCGCATGGGCTTTACCTGGGAGCGCATCCAGGAACTGAACCCGGGGATGATCCTCGCATCGGTGAAGGGCTTCTCTGACGGCCACCACTACGAGGACCTGAAGGTCTACGAAAACGTGGCCCAGTGCGCTGGCGGCGCTGCGTCGACAACCGGCTGGTGGAAGGGCGAGAATTCGGCCCCGACCATTTCTGCCGCCGCGCTGGGCGACAGCAATACCGGCATGCACCTGGCAATCGGCATCTTGACGGCCATCATCGGCCGCGGCAAAACCGGCAAGGGCCAGAAGGTGGCCTGCTCGATGCAAGACGCCGTGCTGAACCTGTGCCGCGTCAAGATGCGCGACCAGCTGCGCCTGGACAACCTCGGCTATCTGGAAGAGTACCCGCAGTATCCGCACGAGATGGACGCCTTCAAGGGTGGCGTGGTGCCACGCGGCGGCAACGCCGGCGGTGGCGGCCAGCCGGGCTGGATCCTGAAGTGCAAGGGCTGGGAAACCGACCCGAACGCGTACATCTATTTCACGGTGCAAGGCCACGCATGGGCGCCGATCTGTGATGCCATCGGCAAGCCGGAGTGGAAGGAAGACCCGGCCTACACGACGGCCAAGGCGCGCCAACCGCACATCACCGATATCTTCGCCACCATCGAAGACTGGCTGAAGGACAAGACCAAGTTCGAGGCGGTCGACGTGCTGCGCAAGTTCGATATTCCGTGCTCGCCGGTGCTGTCGATGAAGGAACTGCTGCACGACGAGTCGCTGCGCGCCAGCGGTTCGATCGTCGAAGTGCCGCACAAGGTGCGCGGCAGCTACTGGACCGTCGGCAGCCCGATCAAGTTCTCGGACCTGAAGCCCGAAGTGACCGCGTCGCCGCTGCTCGGCGAGCACACCGACGAAGTGCTGAAGGAACTCGGTTATTCCGACTCGCAGATCAAGGAAATGCACGAGGCCAAGGCCGTATGACGGTCTGATTGCCTGGACACTTCGGTGTCCTGGAACCGGCGCCCGCGAGGCGCCGTTTTCGTTTCCGATCGGCGTTCGATCGCGCGCAGGATCGGCCGAGCGGCGCACCAGCGGTGTCCGGCTGACCGGTTGGCCCGAGTCGGGGGTGCGCGGCCGATAACGCATAGTTCGAGTATCTGAGACCCCTGGAGAGAGCAATGAGCAAGGCACTGGAAGGCTACCGGATCCTCGATTTCACCCACGTTCAATCGGGCCCGACCTGTACCCAGCTGCTGGCATGGTTCGGTGCCGACGTGATCAAGGTCGAGCGGGCAGGCGAGGGCGATGCAACACGCGGGCAGCTGCGCGATATCCCCGATGCCGACAGCCTGTATTTCACGATGCTCAACCACAACAAGCGTTCGGTGACGATCGACACCAAGAAGCCGAAGGGCAAGCAGGTGCTGGAGACGCTGATCAAGCAATGCGACGTGCTGGTCGAGAATTTCGCGCCGGGCGCGCTCGATCGAATGGGTTTCAGCTGGGAGCGCATCCACGAGCTGAATCCGCGCATGGTCGTCGCATCGGTGAAGGGCTTCGGGCCCGGCAAATACGAAGATTGCAAGGTCTACGAAAACGTCGCGCAATGTGCGGGTGGGTCGGCATCGACAACCGGTTTCGACGATGGTCCGCCGATGGTCACCGGTGCGCAGATCGGCGACAGCGGTACCGGTCTGCATCTGGCGCTCGGCATCCTGGCCGCGCTGCTGCAACGCCAGTCATCCGGGCGTGGCCAGAAGGTGCTCGCGCCGATGCAGGACGCGGTGCTGAACCTGTGCCGCGTCAAGCTGCGCGACCAGCAGCGGCTCGAGCGCACCGGCACCATGCATGAGTATCCGCAATACCCGGACGGCAAGTTCGGCAATGCCGTGCCGCGCGCCGGCAATGCCTCGGGCGGGGGCCAGCCAGGCTCGATCCTGAAGTGCAAGGGCTGGGAAACCGATCCGAATGCCTACATCTACTTCATCACGCAGGCGGCGGTCTGGCCGGCGGTGTGCAAGGTGATCGGCGAGGAAGGCTGGATCACCGACGAGGCGTTTGCGACCCCGGGCGCGCGACTGCTGCACCTGAAGCCGATCTTCCGGCGGATCGAGCAGTGGACGATGACGAAGGACAAGATCGAGGCGATGGATATCCTGAACGAATACGACATTCCATGCGGGCCGATCCTGTCGATGAAGGAGATCGCCGAGGACGAGGCGCTGCGCGCAAGCGGCACCATCGTCGAAGTCGATCACCCGGTGCGCGGCAAATACCTGACGGTGGGCAATCCGATCAAGATGTCCGACAGCCCGACCAAGGTGACCCGATCGCCGCTGTTGGGCGAACACACCGAAGAGGTGCTCGAGCAGCTCGGCTACAGCCATGCGCAGATTGCAGAGCTGCGTGCCGAACGGGTTATCTGATCACCGCAGACTGCGACCGTGCTGACTCGCTGAGGCGTCTGGCCGACCGGCACCGCAAGTTGGAACCATAACTGATAGCTGATGATTATTTGAAAATACTTTAACTGTTAATTATGGTGCTGCTGCGGAAGAATCGACTTCATCGTCGAAACCAACCGGAGCAAACCATGTTCGAAAGCGCACGCCAAGTCCACGGACACCCTGAAGCCGATCGTGACCGCAACGCGTACAACCTTGCATTTTGTGAACTGGGGCTGGAATGGTTCTGGGATTCGAGCATCTACGCCGAATTGCAGACCATCGGTGAGCCGGCGGGCCGGATTCGCAGCTATGTCGAGCGCCACAGCCCTCATCTGCTGAGCGTCTACGACCCGCGGTTTCTGGCCGACGCCATCGAATCGACACGCGCCCGGTTCCGGCCAGTGCCAGCTTGACGAGTTGCCGTGCAACGCCGTTCAATATCAACCGGAGAAATATCGTGATCAGTCAGGTACAGCGTTGGATCAGGTTTTCTCACGCCGGATCGGCGGGTTTCGGCATTCTCGACGGCGAAACCGTCTCGATCTATACCGGCGACATGTTCGCCAATCCCGAAAATACCGGCAAAACCTTGCCGATTACTGCGGTTCGATACTTGATGCCTTGTCAGCCGAGCAAGGTGATCGCCCTCTGGAACAATTTCAAGGCCCTGGGCGAGAAACTCGCTCTGGCCGTTCCGGAAGAACCACTCTATCTGCTGAAGGCGCCGAACTCGTTTGCCGACCCGGACCAGCTGATCCGCAAGCCGCGCTGTGAAGGCAAGGTCGTCTTCGAAGGCGAACTCGGCATCGTCATCGGCCGCAAGGCCACTGCCGTGAGCGAGGACGATGCGCTCGACCACGTGTTCGGCTACACCTGCGCCAACGACGTGACGCAGGCCGACATCCTGAATCGAGATCCCTCGTTCGCGCAGTGGGTGCGCGCCAAGGGTTTCGACGACTTCTGCCCGATCGGGCCGGCCATTGCAACCGGACTCGATGCGGGCACGCTGATCGTCAAGACCCGCCTGAACGGAAAGGAGCGGCAGAACTATCCGATCAGCGACATGCGCTTTTCAGTGCAGCGGCTGGTCAGCGCAATCTCGGCCGACATGAGCTTGCTGCCCGGCGACGTGATCCTGTGCGGCACGTCGATCGGCGTCGGTGCGATGAAGCCAGACAGCGAAGTCGAAGTCGAGATCGAAGGCATCGGAACGCTGCGCAACCGCTTCGGCTGAAACACCGCGCGCCATGCCACACGAAATTTTTATCGACGGAGACTCATCATGAAAGTGGCAATCATCGGCGCCGGGGCGATCGGCGGCTATGTGGGCGTGCGGCTCGCGCTCGCCGGCGAAGACGTGACCTTCATCGTGCGCGGCGCCAACCTTGCTGCGATCCGCGCCAACGGCATGAAACTGATCTTGGCCGACGGCAGCGAACAGATCGCCGACCAGGTGCGCGCCACCAACGACTACAACGAGGCCGGGGTTCAGGACGTGGTCATTCTCGCGATGAAAGCGCATCAGCTCGAAGCCGTCGCCAGCGAGGTGCCGAAACTGTTCGGCCCCGACACCGTCGTGGTGACCATGCAGAACGGCATACCGTATTGGTACTTCAGCAGGCACGGCGGGCCCGGCCTTGAGGGAACTCGCATCGAAAGCGTCGACCCGGCGGGAATCGTCGGCCGCCTGATCCCGGCCAGCCGCGTGTTGGGTTGCGTGGTTTATCCGGCGTCCGAACTGGTTGCGCCGGGCGTCGTGCGGCACATCGAGGGCGATCGTTTCCCGATCGGTGAACTCGACGGCTCGTCGTCCGAGCGGGCCGGGCGCGTTGCGGCCTGTTTCGTCAACGCCGGTTTCAAAGCCCCGGTGCTCAACGATATCCGCTCCGAGATCTGGCTCAAGCTGTGGGGCAACGTCACCTTCAACCCGATCAGCAGCCTCAGCCATTCGACGCTGGTCGACATCTGCCAGTTTCCGCTGACCCGCGAGCTGGCGGCGGCGATGATGCGCGAGGCGCAGGCGGTTGCGCACAAGCTCGGCATCGAATTCCGCATCTCGCTCGAAAAGCGGATCGCCGGCGCCGAGAAGGTCGGCAAACACAAGACCTCGATGCTGCAGGATATCGAAGCCGGGCGCGCGCCTGAAATCGATGCACTGGTCGGCACCGTGGTCGAACTCGGCCGCCTGACCCACACACCGACGCCGCACATCGATACCGTGTATGCACTGGTCAAGCTGCTCGCCAAGAGCATGGATGATCAATGCGGGCAGGTGCGGGTGCGCGAGCTGGCGGAGGCCGCTTGAGCGCCTGCGCCGGATCGTGGCAATGACGTGAAACACGCCACGCTGCGGCAGTTGAAGGTATTCGAGGCGGTTGCCCGGCAGCTGAGCTTTTCGCGCGCGGCCGAAGAACTGCACCTGACCCAGCCAGCCGTCTCGACGCAGATCCGCAAACTCGAAGACCATGCCGGACTGCCGTTGTTCGAGCAGTTCGGCAAGAAGATATTCCTGACTCCGGCGGGTACCGAACTGCTCGAGATCAGCCGCACGATCATCGAGCAGTTCCAGGTTGCCGAGGCGGCGATGACGCAGTTCAAGGGCGTCTCGGGCGGCCGGCTCAATATCGCGGTGATCAGCGCCGGCGACTATTTTTTTCCGCGCCTGCTGGTCGAATTCATTGGCCGACACCAGGGGGTCGAGCTGAACTTCACGGTGCACAACCGCACGGGCTTGCTCGGGCATCTCAACGCGAATCTGTCCGACCTCGCGATCATGGTCCGACCGCCACACGAGCCGGACATGGTCAGCGAGGCCTTCGCGCCGCATCCCTATGTGGTCGTCGCCGCACCGGGTCATCCATTGGTCGGCCAGAGCCGCATCGAGATGGAGCGTCTGATGCGCGAACGTTTCGTGGTTCGCGAAAAAGGCTCGGATACCTGGGAGTCGATGCAGGACGGCTTCGGCGAACATCTTGCCCGCTTGAATATCGCCATCGAGATCACCAGCACCGAGACGATCAAGCAGGCCGTGATGGCCGGCATGGGAATCGGTTTCCTGTCGGCCCACACCATTGCCCAGGAACTGAAAACCGGCAGCCTGGCCATTCTCGACGTGCCGGGCTTTCCGCTGATGCTGAACTGGTATGTCGTGCACCATCGGCACAAACGGCTGCCGCCCGTGGCCAGGGCCTTCAAGGATTTCCTGCTCGCCGACGGCGCCCGGCTGATCGAGCACCTGGTGCCGGTCAACGCCCATCTGTCCTGCTGAGCAGGCGATCCAGGCCGCGCCCGCTCGCTGTGCTACGCCTCCCTCGAAGCTGCCGCGCCGGACTTCGCGCCGCCGGCAGCGACTGCCGCCCGGCGGCCGCGGCAGTCAAGTCGCTCATCGCGCGAGCCGCTCGACCAGCGCCTCGAGTTCGTCCAGCTCGAAGGGCTTCCTCAGCGGATGAGCGGTAGGGCCGAGCGACCGGGCGACGTCCCTCAAGTCATGCCCGGAGCAGACGATCACCGGCAGCCTCGGGTTCTGCCGAAGGGCCTCGCGCGCCACGTCGAGGCCCGAGCCGTCGGGCAGGTTGATGTCGGTCATCAGCAGGTTCACGTTCTGCTCGCGCAGCGCCTCGCGCGCGCCGGCGCCGTCAGCCACACACACGATCCGGCGCTCGGCAGTGGCGAGCAACTCGGCGAACGACTCGCGGACCAAGTCGTTGTCTTCGACGTAGAGGATGACGAAAGGGTTGGCGGTCATGGCTGGCGGCTGCTCGATTCTGTGCGAGCTTGCAGGCGGGGCTCGGCGGGGCGCTGCACGCCTGCGCATGCGGGCGGCCCGACATGGCAGGGTAGCACGAGCAGCCAGGTGCAGCGGGGCCTCGCAAGAGTCGTGCGGACCGCCCACCGCGATGGAACTATCTGGTTTCTGATGACCAGGGGAAATTGATGTAGTTTTCGCGCGTGTCGAAACAGATATTGCCGTACATCTTCAAATAAGACGCGCGCCGCGACGGATCGGCATACACCGCGCCGGGGTTGGCCGTGTCGCGTTCATAGTCCGCGATGTTGCTGCTGGTGAGCGCCTTGGGCAGGATGTCCATGGCCTGCGGAATGGATTTTCCTTCCAGCCAATCAGCGGCCTGCTGGCCCATCGCATAACCGAAGATGGATGAAGCAAGGCTGATGCTCGCCTTGTAGGGGCTGCCGCCTTTCTTGATTTCGACGACCGCTTCCTGCTCGCCGTCGATACCGCCCAGAAACTGGTCCGCCCGCGCCTTGCCCGCTTCGCGCAATGCCGCCAGCGCGCCCAGCACCACCGTGTCCGCGCCAAGCACCACATCGATATTCGGTTGCGCCAGCAGGATCGTCTTCATCGTGCGATAGCCGCCTTCCTTGTCGACCGTGGCGGGCGAAATGTCGGCCACGATCGTCACGCCCGGCAGTGTCCGCAGGGTATCGCGCATGGCGGTAAAACGCGGCGCCAGGAATTGCATGCTGTCATGCGTCAGCAGCACAACCTTGGCCTTTCCGCCAAGCCGCGTGCGAATGTAATTGGCCGCCGCTTCCGCCAGAACTTTGCCGGTCAGATATTGCGGGGCGTTCAGCACCGTCGTCGCCGGCGGCGGCACGATGGCACCCACATAGGCGCCCGCGCGCGATCACCTTCTTCAGAGCTGGCGCCAGCGACGGCGGATCGATCGGCGCCACCACCATCGCGCCCGTTTGATCGGTCCCGATGCCGCCCACTTGTTTGATCATCAGCGCAGGATCATTATTGGCGAGGGCAACGCCGTAGCCAAGGCCCCGCGCCCGTGCCGCGGCTTCCAGCCCGCGGCCCGCGCCTTGCATGAATTCGCGCTTGTTGTCCTGCACGAACACCAAGGTTTTCGGCAAACCGGTTGGCGCTTTGCAAGAGGCCCGTGTCGCGTCGTACGCGGGCAACTTGACCGGCACGCTCAACCCCGCGCCGCCAGCGGCAAAAGCAATGCTGCCGAGACACGTCAGTGAAGCCATCGCAGACAGTCGAAATTTCATCACAGAGCCTGTTACGCATTCGCCGTCGTCAGCACCAGGCGCGCCGCCGTACCCGGTACGCGGTTGACATATTCCACTTGCGTCTTCAGTGCCGACGCCATCGTCTGGATGATCTTGCTGCCCAGCCCTGTGCCTGCACGCGTGGCGCTCGGCGCAAACCCCACGCCATCATCCTCGACCGTCAGTTCGGCCTTGCCGTCATCCAATCGCTTCAGCCGCACCCGCACCTCGCCGGGCTGCTCGTCGGGATAGGCATATTTGAAGGCGTTGGTGACCAGTTCCTGTACGGCCACGCCCAGGCTGACACTGGCGTCGGTGCTGAGCGAAATCGGCTCCAGATAACATTTCAGGATGGCGGTATGGCCGTCCTTCTTCATCGCCGTTTCCAGATTGCTCAGCATGGCGCCCAGATAATCGTTCAGCGCCACGTTGGTCACATCACCCGACGTGTAAAGGCTCTTGTGGATCAGCGAGATCGCACTGATCCGCGATTGCGTTTCGCGCAATGCATCCTTGGCCGCCGTATCGGTGACGGATCGCAATTGCATCCCCACCAGCACCGCCACCAGCTGCAGACTGTTGGCCACACGGTGATTGACCTCGACCAGCAGGACCTCTGCGCGTTCACGCGCCATGGCCAGATCGGCCGTGCGGCTGTTCACCCGTTCTTCCAGCGTCAGATTGATCGCCTGCACTTCGTCGCGCGCCAGTTTCAGATCCTGCCCGTTGCGGTAGACAGTAAAGACCACCACGAATACCACCAGAATGATCACCACGGCCGCGCCCGCTGATATCCAGCGCAGCAGCGATGCATTTCGTTGCTGTTCTGCGCTGTTGAGCGTGCCGGCCTCGTCGGCGGTCAATACAGCGCCATAGAGGAAGACATTGATCTCATCCATCAGTGTCTTGCCGCGATTGCTCTGGAGCAGTGACATGGCGTCGGCATCGCGGCCGGCACTTTTCAGCGCAATGCTGCTATCCATCTCGGCCATCTTTTCACTCACCGCCTCCGACAAACGGGGCAGCATGGCGCGGTTTGGGGCATCCGGCGCGATCATCCGGCCCAGATCATCCAGCTCCTGCCGCGCTCGCGTCTTGGCCGTCTCGTAAGGGGCCAGATAAATCTCGTTGCCGGTCAGAAGAAATCCGCGCTGGCTCGACTCGGCGGTGCGCAGATGATCGCGCATGTCCACCGCGACGATGCGGATCGAGCGCTGCAAGGCCGACTGCTCAGACAGGCTGTGGCCGCGTTCCACCAGCCAGATGGTGGCGCCCACGATCACGATCAGCGCCAGAAAGCCGATCGTCAGGCCAGCGCCGACGCCCACCGCCAACCGGCTGCGTCCGAACATCAATCAACTTCCAAGGGCTGGATGCACAAAAAACAGCGTTTCTTCGCTTCGTGATCCATGCCGGAAACGTGTCCATCACCGATTTGGAAATCTTTCATTCGTAATACTAACTGGTGTCATGTCCGACCTCCGGGCGGCGTGCCCGAAGAAGCGGAGGGCACGCACACGCAAATTGGTCGCGCTGGAGGATTCGCCACTGGCTTGGGAGGCGAGTGGGGCATGACAGGTTCGAACGCCCCAGGGGTCGACTCTGCCGGCCCGGCGAAGGCATGCGCTACTTGCGGCTGATCGTTCAGCGGATGCAACCGACCGGCAACCTGCGATAGACGTTCGCGTTGATCGGGACGGGCTGGTCGGCTTCCGGATCGTGATCGATCGCCAGACAGACGATCCATCGCCCCTCGATGGCGTGTGCCTGATTCGCTTGCAGCCAAGGCAGCGGGCGCGACTGCGGCTGCCGCTTCGCGACCAGATGCCCGAGGTGCGGTATCGACAGCAATCGGGCGATGTCCGGCTGGCCATCGGCTCGCTGATCGCCCAGCGTCCAGACCGCCAGCCGTGAGCCGGCATCGAGGTCTGCGCAGTCGTGAATCTCGCAGACCCAGCGTGAGAGATTGCACAGTGCCGGACGCATCTTCAGGCTCCAGGGCGTCGGCTCGCGCAGCAGGCGTTGGTAGGGTTCGCTGTCGAGCACCGCTGCATCACGCAGGCCGTACAGCGTCAGGTAGCCCGGCATCGAAAGCATGCCGGTGGGCCGGCGGTAGCGCCTGGCCCAGACGATTCCCGGCACGGTCAGGCGTTCGGGTACATGTTCGTTGGCATGCCAGTCGTTGTATGGGGCATCCAGCTCGGCGTCGACATCGTTCCACAGCGCCAGCAGTGCGCCGGCCAGCGGCTCAGCCATCGCACGCCTCGGGCCGCAGCAGCACCTTGCTGGCCTGTTTGCCATGGGCCAGCGCGAAGCCTTCCTCGGCGCGCGACAACGGCAGCACATGGCTGATCATCGGCGCGAGCTGGTCACCGATTTCGCTCATCAATGCCAGTGCCTGCGGCCAGTCTGATTCCGGCGGCCGGAACGATCCGCGCAGTTGCTGCTGACGGCGCACCAGTTGCGTCAGATCCAGCGTCAACGGCCGTGGATGGATTCCGGTCACGACGACGATGCCGTCGCGGCGCAGCAGCGGCAGCGCTTCGGCGATCGTTTCCGGAACCCCGGTGGCTTCGAACACGACGTCGAAGGCACCGTCCTGTCGCCACGGCGCCGTGGCGTCGGCCAATGACTGTTCCGCCACATCGACCAATGCCTTGAAACCCATCGCGCGCAGGGCATCGAGCCGGGCCGAATCGTCGCGGCCGCTGACCACCACCTGTGCGGCGCCGGCGCGCCGTGCCAGCACCGCGGTGCCTTGCCCGATCGTGCCCGGACCCATCACCAGTACCCGCCGTCCGGCCAGATCGCCGGCCACGCGGATGGCCTGCATCGAGATCGACAGCGGTTCGGCCAACGCGGCCAGTTCGTCGCTCAAACCGTCGGGAACCGGCACGCAGTTGCGCTGCGGCACGCGCACCCAGGGCGCAAACGCGCCGTCGCGGGTCATGCCGATGCCGGTGCGTCGATCGCAGGCGTCGTGCTGCCCGCTGGTGCAGGCTGCGCAGATGCTGCAGGTCACCGACGGGCGCACCACGACCCGCCGACCGCTGAATTCACCGGTCTGTGCGATGCCGACGAATTCGTGCCCCAGCGTGACCGGCAGGCTGGCCGCAACGAAGGCGTAGCTCGGTGTCCAGTCGTCGACATGCAGGTCGCTGCCGCAGATGCCCGCCGCGACCACGCGGATCAGGACTTCATCGTCGTCAGGTGGCCCCGGCTGCGACACCGCGACGAGGTGGACGCCAGGGGCCGCTTCGATCTTGCGCAATGCGTTCATGTGGTATCTGTCTGCCCCGTTGTTGCTCAATCGACGGTGATGCCGACCTTCTTGATGATCGCGCCCCACTTCGCGCCTTCGCTGTCGATGAACTTCCTGAACTCGGCGGGTGTGCCGCCACCGAGCACCAGACCCTGTTGGGTCAGCGATGCCTGCACGGCCGGGTCTTTCAGCATCGCGTTGACATCGGCGTTGATCCGGTCGATGACCGCCGTTGGTGTACCGGCCGGCACGAAGAAGCCGTTCCAGGCCAGGGCTTCGAAACCCGGGTAGCCGGATTCGGCAATCGTCGGCAGCGTCGGCATCGAATCCAGTCGCTTGGTACCGGTGACGGCCAGCAGCTTGACCCGGCCATCCTGAACCAGCGGCAGCAGGGCCGGTGCAACGGTCAGCAGCGCCTGCACCTCGCCGGCCGCAATGGCCATCGCGGCCGGCGGCGAGCCCTTGTAAGGCACATGCACGGCCTTCAGGTTGGCCGCACTGAGAAACAGTTCCATCGACAGATGCGACGAGCTGCCGTTACCGACCGATCCGTAGCTGAGCTTGTCGCCCTGAGCCTTGGACCAGGCGACGAACTCCTTCAGATCCTTCACCGGCAGGTTGCCCGGGACGGCAAGCACATTGGGCTGCGAGGTGGTCAGGATGACGGGCAGCAGATCGGTGGTCGGCGCGTACGGCATCTTCTTGTACATGTAGGGGCCGAACGCGATCGGGCCGTTGAAGCCGATGCCGATGGTGTGGCCGTCAGGCGCTGCCTTGGCCACCGCATCCATGCCCAGCATGCCACCCGCACCCGACTTGTTGTCGACCACGATCGGCTGCTTCCAGCGCATCGCCAGCTTGTCGCTCATGACCCTGACGATGGTGTCGAGCGAACATCCCGGCGGGCATGGAACGACCACGCGCACCGGCTTGTCCGGCCAGGCCTGCGCCATCGCCGTGCTGCTGAAGATGCCTGCAAAAAATAGAGTGACGAGGGTTTTCATGCGGTCTCCGTGATCGAGGTAGGAGTCGATTCTGAATCGATACGATTCAAACTTCAAAGATTGATGGTTGAAAGTTCCCCGCTGGCCGCCTCTGCGAGGAAAGGGGTTGGATCGTCGGCGCAGCGTGAATGTCGGGCTGGTAGCCCGTCGGCTATGCCAAGGTGGCCGAGTTCGCCACGTCGGCGCTCGCCGCCTTGTTTTCACGCGGCCCCTCGGGTGCGAAATAGAGCGCCAGCCAGCCGGCCTCCAGCTTGAAGCGCTGCTCCGACGAATACAGGCGCAACTGGCCAGTCGATGAGACGCCGCCAAGCAGAAACCAATCCTTGCCGCTTTCACCTTGCCGGCCGGAAAAATCGCTCCAGCTGTAGGTTTTGCTCAGCTTGGTTGTCTGCACTTTCCAGCCTTCCGACAAGCGCTGGTGCAGCATCTCGAAGCTGGCTTCGGGACCGAAGGCGAGGTGGCCACGCTGCTGCAGCGTCAGCCGTTTCAGTTCCGGGCCCGAAGCCTGGTGCGTGGCGAACTGGAATGTGCGGTGATGGCCGAACCGACGGCCCTGCGCCTTGCAGACCAGCGCGTTGTAGAAGTCGTTCACGGTGCCGGCCAGCAGATGGTTCAGATGCTGCGCCTCCAGGGTGTGTTCGGCATGCTCCGACAGGATCTCGCCGTAGTAGGTTTCCAGGCTCTCCATCCGCGCATCCTTGAGCCGTCGATAAACGCCGTCGACGATCAGCACGTCGATCTCCAGGCGCTTCAGTACCCGGGCAAGTTCGACGGCCCACGCTGACGATCCGACGATCAGCAAGCCGTTTTCGCTGCTGGCTGCCAAGTCGAGTCGACGAGCGAGCCGGCCGATGGTCAGTCCATGGGCCAGCACGGTGACGATGATGATCGTGAAGGTCAGCGGCAGCAGCTTGTCCGCATCGGGATAACCGCTGGCCACCAGTTCAGGCCCGAAGATGCCGGCGGTGGCCGCCGCGACGATGCCGCGCGGTGCAATCCAGCCAAGCAGGATCTTGTCTTCGCGGCGCATCGGCGCGCCGATGGTCGCCAGCGCGATCGTCAGCGGCCGCACCACCAGCAAGACCGCCAGCACGAACAGCAGCACGCGCCAGTCGAGCAGTTGGAGCTGGCTGGCCTGCAATTGCGACGGAATGACGATGAACAGCACCGACAGCAGGACGACGGTCAGGTTTTCCTTGAAGCGCTGCAGCGATTCGCGCTCGATCAGTTGCATGTTGCCGATCACCATGCCCATCAGGGTGACACTCAACAGGCCCGCCTCATGCTGCACCAGATTGCTGACCCAGTAGACGACCAGCACCAGCACCATCAGGATCGGTGGCTTCAGGTGTTCGGGAACAGCGCCTCGCTGATACAACTTGCCGATCACCCAGCCGCCCAGGCCGCCGAGGATCGCCGCCGCCGCAATGGCTGCGGCGAGGCCGGCCGCTGTATTGGCGACGCCACCCCCGATGGTCAGATACTGGAAGGTCAGCACCGCCAGCAAAACGCCGGTCGGGTCGTTGACGATGCCCTCCCATTTCAGCAGCGACGCTGATTGCTTGTTCAGCCGGGCCTGGCGCAGCAGCGGCAGGATCACGGTCGGCCCGGTCACCACCAGAATGGCCCCGAGCACCATGGCAACCGGCCAGCTCAGCCCGGCGAGATAGTGCGCCGCCACACTGCCGAGCAGCCACGCGATCGGCGGCGCCACCAGCGTCAAGCGGCCCACACCATGGCCGACGCGGCGAAACTCGCCCAACTTCAGGTCCATACCGCCTTCGAACAGGATGATCGCAACGCCAAGGCCGATCAACTCGCCCAGTTCGCCGCTCGCCATGTCGATGTCGATGACACCGGTCACTGGCCCCAGCAGCAGGCCGATCGCGATCAGCACGACGATTGCAGGCAGGCGGATTCGCCAGGCCAGCCACTGGCTGGCCAACCCCGCAGCCAGCACCAACAGCAGCAGGCTGGCCCCTTGCATCGAACTCATGCGTCGGACAGACGAACGATCGGGCCGTCGATGGTCGAAATCGTGCCAGTCAGGCCGCAAGGCGGCTTTTTCACCAAGATCATCCGGAAACGGGCAAGGCTGTCGCGCCGCTGATCGCAGCGTCGGGCAATTGGTAACGGTCGAAAGCAGGGGGACTCATCGCCGGATTGTCGCCGTTTCGGCCGGCGGTGCTGGCACACCGGCCTCGCGCTGCAGCAGGTCTGCCGGGCGCCAGTGGCGGCACCGAGTGAGCAGCAGCGACCGTCAGCCGTTGTCCTTGAACCCCGGGTACAGGCTCATGCCACCATCGACGAACAGTGTGGTTCCGGTGATGTAGTCGGCCTCGTCGGATGCCAGCCAGACAGCGGCGCGCGCGATATCGTCGGATTCACCAATGCGGCCATAGGGAATCAGTTTCAGCAAGGCGGCCAGTGCATCTTGGTCCGACCACGCGGCTTCGTTGATCGATGTGCGGATGGCGCCGGGCGCGATGCCGTTGACCCGGATGCCGCGATCGGCCACTTCGAGGGCCAGGCTTTTCATCAGCTGCATGACGCCGCCTTTCGACGCCGCATAGTTGACGTGGCCGGCCCAGGGGATCAGCTCATGCACCGAACTCATGCAGATGATCTTGCCGCGCGACCGCGATGCCGGCGAGGCGTCCTGCTTCAGAAAATGCCGTACCGCCTCGCGCGCGCAGAGAAACTGCCCGGTCAGGTTGATATCGATCACCGCTTGCCATTGGCGCAGGCTCATTTCGGCCAGCGCGGAGTCCTTTTGCACCCCGGCATTGGCAACCACGATATCGATGCGACCATGCCGGCGCACGACTTCGTCGAACATCTGCACCACATCGGCCTCGACCGACACATCGGCCCTGACCGGCAGCGCCACGCCGCCGGCCAACTCGATGCGGCGCAGCACATCCGCCGCCTTGTCAGCCGAGCCCCGGTGATTGACCGCGACAATCGCGCCGGCCGCTGCCAGTGCAACGGCAACACCGGCGCCGATTCCGGAGGTGGCGCCGGTGACCAGGGCAATCTGGCCCTGCAAGCGGTTTTGCGAATGATCCATGGAAAGGTCCCCGGTTGATTTTTCGAAGCGACTGCATCGCAGTGAACAGCGAGCGGGCGTCATTGCGCAGCGCGCAGGATTGGAGCTCGACCGCTGACCGGAGTTCAATCTGTCGTCATGCTGCAAGACGCTGGCAAGGGCCGTTGGCGTCGCCGCGTCGGGAACGCCAACCGCCGTTGGAAACGGCTACGATCGGCCCGACCGCATCGACAGAAGCGTTGCGGCGCACCCGCTGGACGATGGCGGCCGCCAACAGTTGCCAGGTTTCTTCAACAATCACGCCCGGTCGAGGCCAATCCGCATGTGCAGAAATATCCGGACCCTGTTCAACTTCGAACCGCCGGCCAGCGAACTGGAGATTCGCGATGCCGCCTTGCAGTTCGTTCGCAAGCTGAGCGGATTCAATGTGCCATCGAAAGCCAACGAGGCGGCATTCGAGCAGGCGGTTGACCAGGTCGCCGCATCGGCGCGTGTGTTGATCGGATCACTGGTGACCAGCGCGCAACCGCGCTCGCGCGAAGAAGTCGCCGCCCGGGCGCGTCAACTGAGCCTGGCGCGATTCGGCAGATGAGTTGAACCGTCTGCAGCGTTTCGGGCCAACGCAGTGGATTCTGCACTCGTTGGTGCTTTTGTTCGAGCGCGGATTGCGGCAGAAATCGTCGACCGCGGCATCGGACTACCGATCTGCCGATCGCTGTTCTTGTGCTGAGCGCGGAGAGGGCTCGGGGCGGTGGGGCACTGGCTGACCTCCATGTCCCCCGGGCCGGTTCACTCACCGCGCGCCCCGGGTCAACCCGATCCGGCCCTCCTCCTCTACTTCCGGTCAGCCAGCACCCCACCACCCCGAGCTTGTCAGCGCTGTTGTTTGCCTGGGCCTTCGACAGGCGCGTGGACGACTCAGCGCTTGCGCGCCGCCGGACGTGTGTGGCGAAGCGGAAACGATTGACGTAAAGCGTCAAGGTTTGTCCAACATGTGCCCGTGCGATGCCACGGCGCGGCGTCTGCGGCAGGCCCGAGGGAACTCACGCTGCCGACCCGGAGCGGTCCAGGCTTCGGCTTAATTGGATGTCCGAAAGCGGCCGCTCAGCGAGCGATTCCGCGCGAGGAGGTGGGAGCCGGTTCGGAGAAGGCCCCTTTCAGGCAGACCGGAGCGATAGCAAGGCGCTGGGCAGCAGCCGCTTCCGGTTACGCCTGGGGCGTCGGGCGCGAAGCGTCGTGCCGCCAGCTGCCACTCGTGGGTACCGGCCCCCGGCCACTAAGGGACATTCGGAGCTCGTACGGTGGTCTGGTCGGCTTGCATTGGCCGCCGGCTCCAACGAACATCGATGAAACGTCGTAGCCTTCCAGCACGTCCTTTGCGCTACCCCTGCAGCGGGGCACCCGGTCGGCTACTGCGCCAGTCCAGCCTTGGCTAGCCCTTCGTAGTAGCGCTCGCGCTGTGCACGACAGACATCATTGGCGCACAGTCGTTCGCCGCGCAGCGACGCGATGGTGTAGTCCGGCTGCAGCCGGCGGAATTCTGCCAGTGCGGTCTTGGCCATGGCGGTGTCACCCCCCAACGCCGCAGCGCTGGCGATCCAAGAGTGCGCGATGCTGAACTTCGGGTGCTCCAGGGCGGACTTGCTGGCCCAGTGCAAGGCCTGGTCGTCGCGACCCAAGTAGAGATTGGCAGCCGCCAGCACGACGTAGAAACCGGCCAACTCGTGGTCCCTGGGGCTGATTCGCACGGCTTCGAGGCCGGCCCTGATCGCCTCTTCCTGCGACCCGAGCGTCACGTAGGTGTAGCTGCGCATGAACCACGCGGCGGCATCGTTCGGGTTCAGCGACAGAAGCTTTTCCAGCATTTGCAAAGACTCGTCGGTCCGCCCCAGATACGACAGGATGCGCGCCCGTGCACCGATCGCGCCGGTGTGGCTGGGGTCGAGCATGTAGGCCCGCTCCGCGGCCTCCAGACCCAGGCGCAGCGTCTCGTCGCGTGATGCACCACGCAGCGAGTTGCGCCGCAGCGCCACGTCGTGCGCGTAGGTCTGCGCAAGCAGCGTCCACGCGAGCACCGACTGCGGATCCTGTTCGACAGCGAACTGCAACAATTCTCGGGCGGTCGCGATGTCCTCGCCGGTGTGGCGGCGGATGTACCAAGAGGCCTGCAGCGCCAGATCCGCGGCGGCGGCGCCCTGGGATCCGCGCTCGACGGCGCGCGCACCGTCCACCTCGACCATGCGCAACTGCAGCGAGCGCGCTACGGTGCCGGTCACTTGCCGGTGCAGGCTCGCGAGGTCTCCGAGCCGACCGTTGAAACGTTCGTTCCAGACTGCCCGCCCGCTGGAGGCCTCCACAAGTTGCATCGCCAGTTGCACGTCGTCCCCGCGCCGGTCGAGACGGCCTTCCAGCACGTAGCGCACGCCGAGTTCGCGACCCACGTCGCGGGCATCGACAGCGCGCCCGCGGTACCGCGCGGCTGTGCTGCGCCCGATTACGAAGCTCCCGGTGATGCGCGACACGTCTACCGTGATGTCGTCCGTCAGCGCGTCGGCAACATAGTCCTGTCGGGAATCGCCACCGGTGATCTGCAGTGGCAGCACAACCACGGACATCGACGGCGGGCCGCTCGTCGTCGGGGAAGGCCGCATGACGAGCCAGGCGACCGCGATTGCAAGCGCACCGACGAGAGCCAAGCGCATCCATAGGACTGGCAGCGTCCACCATCTCGGACTTCTCGCCGATGCCGCCGCTGATGCCGCCCGTGCTTCACGAGTGGAGGCTGGAGTTTGCCCGACCATCGCGTAGCCCTGCCTCGGCAGGGTTCGGATCCAGTCGCGCCCCGTGTCGCCCAAGGCCCTACGAATCTCCTTGACGCACTGGACCAGCGAGTCCTCGGTCACAACGACATCGGACCATACGACCGCGAGCAGCTCGTCCTTTGTCACCACCTGACCCGTGCGGCGAAGCAGGTGCGCAAAGACCGCGGCCGTTCGCGGACGCAACGTGGTGGTGCGCCCTCCAATGTCGAGAACGCCGCTGACTGGGTCGAAGGCCAGTCCGTCCAAGTGCAACACGCGTTCAACTGATGCGCTCATCGCTCCCCACGCCCTTTTGGGGCTGCTTTACCGCTGATTTCGTCTGCTTTCGGGACCTCTGGAGGTCTGATCCCTATTCTGCAGGACGTTCACTGATCACGAAGCACCGAACGGAGGACAAAGATGCGGATAACGACAAGGCTTGCTGCAACGACCTGGATCTGCGCCTGGTTGGCGGGCGTTCCGATCGCCTGGGCACAGGTCCGCCAGCTTTCAGTTGAGGAAGCCAAGAAGGCCATCGACGACCGGCGAGCCGTCATGGGAGCGTTGGTCCGTAACGCGCACCGGATCGAGATGATGGTCTACGGCATGGCACCGTGGCGCCCGGACGATGCGCGCCAGGCCGCAGACGATTTGGCGCGCGTGGCTGCCACTGCCTACGACGTCTTCCCGCCTGGATCGGGCAGTGCGGAATCGAAGGCGAAGCCCGAAATATGGACGCAACCCGAGGTGTTCCAGCAGCGCGCCGAGGCGTCGCGCCGGTCCATCGCCGGTCTAGTGGCAGCGGCCCAGAGCGGCTCGCTGGAACAGGTCAAGGCGGCCTATGTCTTGGTCACCCCCGCGTGCGTCGCCTGTCACACGAACTTCATGCGCAACTGAAGCGTGCTTGCAATCAAGAGGAGATCAGAGATGACCCGGCTCATTCTTTTCCGCCGTCGAACGCGGCAACTCGTCTCTGTGTGGCTCGTTGGTCGGCCTGGAGAATTCTCGTCTTGCCCGGTCGGCGAGGCAAGACCGCACGGAGCAACATCGTCGGGAGCACAAATGATGCATAGCCGATCCTGCGCCGCCGTCGTTCTCAAGACACGACCGGTGTGTCTTGGCCCGCCTCGACGTAGGCCACACCGGCCCCATTGTCACTGCGAGATCGATGCCGTCGGAGCTCTTGCAGAACCGGATTTCCTGGCCGCAGTGTCTGGAGGTCTAAATTGAGTTGCCCAACGTCGGCGTCGCGTCCGCTTCTTAGATTCGATTATCCCAGGAGGAACCCCATGCGCTCATTCGTTCTGTTGTCTGTAGTCATGATGTTTGCCGCTCCAACCTTTGGCCAGGACATGGCCCTTTATCCGCCTGCCGAGATCAAGTGGCGGGATGGCCCCGGTTCGCTGCAGCCCGGCGCGAAGTTTGCGGTGCTGGAAGGCGATCCTGCCAAGGAAGGCCCGTTCGTCATGCGGCTGTGGTTTCCAGACGGCTTCAGGATCGCGCCCCATACCCATCCGAAGGTGGAGCGAATCACGGTCATCTCGGGGATTTTCAACCTAGGCATGGGCGAAACCTTCGACGCGTCGAAGACTCGCGAGATGCCCGCGGGAACATTCGGTCACTGGCCGGCCGAGATGCGCCACTTCGCGTGGAACAAGGGCGAGACCGTGCTCCAGCTCCATGGCGTCGGACCCTGGACCATCACCTACGTCAATCAGGCGGACGATCCGCGCGTCAAGAAGTAGCTTCTCACCTCACGGCGTCCTTAGACTTGAGCCCGGCTGGCCGAGCAGGTGGCGCGTGATCACGCGCCACCTGCAGCACCGACGCCACCAGCTTGGGCTGTGCGGCCAGCAGCAGGCGCAGGGGATCGGCAGCGATCGCACCCACTGGCGCACCGGCACGTGCGGGATGACATGGTCGGCCCGGTGCGCCGCCGCCTGCGCCAATGCACCGAGCTCCGCACGACGGGCAAAACCCGCGTCGTTTGCAGCTGAACGCCACAAGTTTGTCGTGGCCGCAGTCGCCGCAGTGCAGGCCAAGGAGCCATGCGCCAGGATGCCACGTTCGAAGAAGGCGCGAACTCGTCTTTGACGAACCGCGGCAGGTCGGCGCCGGCAGCGTCTTCGGCCTGGGCGAAGATGGTTGCGGCGTGTTGCACCAGGGGTGCAGCGTGGTCTGTTCCGGGCGGTGGCGCTCGTAGTGGACAGGGGCGCCATCCGGCGCCCGCTGGGGCTGCCGGCCGATGGCTTGCACGCGAGGCTCCAGAGGTGATGGCCTCGGACGGTCTCAAGTCGCGCGTCTCGTCTCAATTGCTCAGAGTGCTGCCTGCCTGTGTGCGCCTCCCTCTGCGGGGCCCCGTTCTGCGGGCCCGCATGCGGTTGCTTCGTTGCTTGCGCCGCGACTTCGATAAGACGGGCTGCCAGGAAGCTGCCTGTCGCCACCGGCAACTGATGGCCGATAGCAGGTCCTTGCAGGTGAATTCGACACCACCTTGCTGACGTACGAGACAGATTCGTCCGGCCAATTTGGGTCGGGCAGTTTCGAGGGCCGGCCGTCGCCGGTTGGCCTGGATGAGACCGCCGATCGTGCACTGTGCGCTGTCGCTTGAGTCGCTTGCGCGCGCGGCGGTCTTCAACACGCACAGCGGTGGCCAGAGCGCTGCGGCGGGGTGCCCTGTGGAGTGAAGTAGAGGAGGAGGGGACGTTCGACCCTGGACCAATCGCGCAGGGTGATTCGGCCCCGGGGGACATGAACGGAACAGGACACCCCGCTGCAACGCTCACGCTCCGCCCGATGCCCGGGGGAATCCGCGGCAAACGACGTCGACGAGTCGATTGCTGTCTACGAGCGACCGCTGAACCGGCACGCCCATTCCGCTGGCACTGGCACCGGGCACTGCGTTTCGACGGTGTCGGGTCGAGCGTTCAGAATCGTCGACTTCGCTTCGTGCCGCCAGCATGCCGGCAGAGCCGGGGCCTGGATCAGCGCGCCTTGCCGGGCGGTGCGGGTTACCTCGGAAGCTTCAATGCAAATGTCTCTGATCGACGGACATTGCAATGCCATGCATCAACAGATCACCTCGATCAGACAGGGCCCGGGGGTCGAGAGGGCACGGCCGAATGCTTTGGCCAGGCCGTCGAGATCGTCGACGCGTGAGGCGGGGAGGCCATGGCCGCGGGCCAGCGATACCCAATCGAGATTGGGCCGGTCGAGGCTCAACATGCCGCTGGCCTTGCGGCCCGGCATTCCGGCACCGACATTGGTCAGCTCACCCTGCAGGATCTGGTAGCGGCGATTGGCGAAGACCAGCACTTTCACGTCGAGGCTCTCGCGCGCCATCGTCCACAAGGCCTGCAAGGTATACATCGCGCTGCCGTCGCCTTCGAGCGCGATCACCGGCCGCCCAGGCGAGGCGATTGCTGCACCGGTGGCGGCGGGCAGGCCGAATCCGATCGATCCGCCGACGATGCTGAGCCAGTCGTGTGGCGGCGCGCCGGCAGTCGGCTGGCCGAAGCCGCGGCCGGTGGTGACCGCCTCGTCGATGACGATCGCATGTTCGGGAAGCATCGCGCCAAGCACCGCACCGATGCCTTCGGCAGTGATCGCCCCGCTGGGTAGCGCCGGCCGCTGAGCCGCGGCAATGTGTGCGGGCGCGGTGGCCATCGCCCCGAGCCGTTCGACCAAGGCCTGCAGCGCCGCCAGTTGGTCATCGGCCCGCTCAGCCAGCGTGCTGACGCGGCATGTCTCAGGCACCAGGACGCCGGGTTTGCCTGGATAGGCGAAGAACGCGACCGGAATCTTTGCGCCGACGAGCACCAGCTCGCCGATATCTTTCAGCAGCGCGAGCGATCCATCGACGGGGTAGGGCACGCGCTCGGTCTGCACTCGGCCCGCGCCGCGCTGCAGGCGCGGCAGCGCGTACTCCGACAAGATCCGGCAGCCGGTCTTGGCGGCGATGCGGCCCGCCAGCTGAAGCGCCTCCTCGCGGACGGCCAGGTCGCCGAGCAGCAGGGCGGCCGGGCGGCCATTGGTCAGCGCGTCCGCCGCCTGACCGATCGCCGACTCGTCGACGATTCGCCGTGCAGCAGGCTCCGCGGCGTGCGCGACCGCACCGCCTTCACCCCAGGCGGTGTCGGCCGGCAATACCAAAGTGGCGATGCGGCCGGGTGGCTGACGAGCCTCGGTGATGGCAGCCGCACCATCCTCGGCAACGGCCTGCGAGCTGAGCGATGTGCGCACCCAATGCGACATCGGCGCGGCGATCGCCTCGATATCGGTGGTCAACGGCGCATCCAAGGCCAGGTGATAACGGGCATGTTCGCCGACGATATTGACGATCCCCGAACCGGCCTTCCTGGCGTTGTGCAGGTTGGCCAGGCCGTTGCCCAGGCCGGGCCCCAGGTGCAGCAGCGTCGAAGCGGGTTTGCCCGCCATCCGGTAATAACCGTCAGCCGCGCCAGTCACAACCCCCTCGAACAAGCCGAGCACACAGCGCATGCCATCGATGCGATCGAGCGCCGCGACGAAATGCATTTCCGACGTCCCCGGATTGGTAAAACAGACTTCGACGCCGTTGCCGACCAGCGTGCGCACCAGGCTCTCGGCGCCGTTGCCATGTTGGGTTGCTTGTTCGTTCATGTGTTTCAGGATATCAGCCGGGCGAATCGATTGCCCGACTTGGCGGTACAGTTCCTGCTTTGGTGCTGACTGGATCCGGCGATGAATGTTCAGGAGAGAAACAACGTCCACGCGACGGGAACGGGCCGGGTCACGGTGATTTTTGCGCACGGATTCGGCTGCGACCAGAACATGTGGCGGCTTCTCGCACCGGCGTTCTCGCACGAGTACCGGATCATCCTGTTCGACCTGGTCGGTGGCGGCATGTCTCGCCTCGATGCCTATGACCGCGAAAAGTACGGAACACTACAAGGCTACGCCGACGACGTGCTGGAGATCCTCGACGCCTGCGAGGCCAGCGGGCCGGTGATCTTCGTCGGGCACTCGGTCAGCGCGATGATCGGCATGTTGGCCGATCTGAAGGATCCGGGCAGGATCACCGCACAGGTGATGATCGGCCCATCGCCTTGTTACATCAACGACGGTGACTATGTTGGCGGTTTCACGCGCGACGACATCGATTCGCTGCTCGAAACCCTCGAGAGCAACTACCTCGGCTGGTCGAGCACGATGGCGCCGGCCATCATGGGCTCGCCTGGGCAGCCCGAGCTGGGGGTGGAACTCACCAACAGCTTCTGCCGCACCGACCCGGACATTGCCAAACATTTCGCCCGGGTGACCTTTTTATCCGACAACCGTGAAGACCTGCCGCGCTTGTCGACCCCGACCCTGATTCTTCAATGCACCGATGACATGATCGCGCCGCGGACGGTCGGGGAATACATGGCCAAGGTGCTACCCAACGCCACGCTGTGCTTGATCGACAACACCGGGCATTGCCCGCACCTCAGTGCGCCGAGCGCCAGCGCACAGGCCATACGGGCGTTTCTCACGACACACCAACTCTGAGATGTCCGGAGAACCAGCGCCGGCCTTGTCATCTGCGTCGCGTCGCTACGAAGAGGCGCCTTGCGGTTTGTGCCTGACCACCGAGGCGGGGGTCATCACGCATGCCAACCGGACGCTTTGCCACTGGCTCGGCCGTGAACTGAGCGAGCTGCTGGGCGGCGTCAGGATTCAGGACTTGATGACGGTGGGCGCGCGCATCTTCCACCAGACCCATTGGTTGCCCTTGTTGCAGCTGCAGGGTTCGGTGTCGGAGGTCAAGCTGGATATCTTCCATCACGACGGACACAAGATTCCCTTTGTGCTGAACGCCTTGCGCCGGGTCGACGACGGTGTGGTCAGCCATGAACTGGCGCTGTTCATCGCCGTGGACCGCCACAAATACGAGCATGAACTGCTCGAAGCCAGGCGGCGCGCGGAGGAACTGCTGCGTAACGAGCAGCAGGCCCGGCAGGAGTTGCGGCTGGCCCAGGACGAACTGGGTCGGGTCAAGGCGCTCGCCGAGGACCGTGCGATGTTTGCCGAACAGATGGTGGCCATCGTGAGCCACGACTTGCGCAATCCGCTCAGCGCAATCCGCATGAGCGCGCACTCGATCGGCAACGGCGACCTGACTCAGGCCCAGCAGCGAGCCCTGGCACGGCTGATCAGCTCGAATGAGCGAGCCGCCCGCCTCATCACCGACGTGCTGGATTTCAGCCAGGCCCGAACCACCATGGGCCTGCAGATGAACATGGCTGCGATGGACCTGCATGAGGTTGTCGCCGAAGGGCTTGAAGACCTGAGGCTGTCATTTCCCGGGCGGCTGCTTGTACACCGCCGGATTGGCAGTGGCCTGATCGTCGGCAGCAGCGACCGCATCGTGCAGTTGATCGGAAATCTGGTCGCCAACGCCATGACCTATGGTGCCGTCGATCGGCCGGTGCTGGTGACCTCCGCCATTGATGCCACCCAGTGTGCCGTCAATGTCCAGAACCACGGCCCGATCATCTCTGCCGAGATGTTGCCGACGCTGTTCGATCCGATGACGAGGGGGCACGCCGGCTCGAACCGCAGCCACAGTGTCGGATTGGGTCTGTTCATTGCACGCGCAATTGCCGAGGCACACCGGGGAACCATCGCCGTCAGCTCGTGCCCCGTCGATGGCACGACGTTCAGCGTCGAGATTCCGCGCATCGAAGCGCCCGAAGGTGCGGCCAGCCATTGACGGCGGCCGTGGGGCGAGTCGTCAGTCGGCCACATCCGACAACATCACATACTGCTCGGCGATCGATCGCTGCGCGGCTTCGGACTGCGCGATGAATTCGAGTTCGGTCAGCTGCAGGCCGCGATCGAATTCGTCGTGTTCGGCAAACCGATGAAGCAGCGAGGTCATGTATGACGAATAGCGGATCGTCTTCCAGACCCGCAAACCACATTCTTCGCTGTAGCGGTCGAGCTCGACGCGCGAGCCCTGGCGGAACCAGGCCACCAGGCCGCGCGCCAGCACGCGGGCATCGGCGACGGCCATGTTGAGGCCCTTGGCGCCGGTGGGCGGCACGATGTGGACCGCGTCACCGGCCAGAAACAGCTGACCGAACTGCATCGGGCTGGCAATCAGCGCACGCAAATGGGCCATGTCGCGCTGGAAGATCTCGCCTTCCTTGATCTCGCTGCGGTCGTCGTCGAACATGCGGGTGTGCAGTTCGTCCCAGATGCGGGTTTCGCTCCAGCTGGCCGCATCGGTCTGCGCCGGCACCTGCAGGTACAGCCGCGACACGCTCGGCGAGCGGCGGCTGCACAAGGCGAAGCCATGGTCGTGAAGGGTATAGGTCATGTCGGCCAGGGGTGGTGCCTTGACCAGGATGCCGAGCCACGCAAAGTCGTAGTGGCGCGTCCAGGTCTTGATCACGCCAGCCGGCACCGCATCGCGCGACACGCCGTGAAAACCGTCGCAGCCGGCGATGATTTCACAGTCCAGCGTCTGGTCCTGCCCGTCATGGCGATAGTGCACGCGCGGTGAGATGCTCTGCAAGCCGTCGAGTCGCGTCACCTCGGCCTCGAACAGCAACGGGTCGCCATTGGCGACCCTGGCTGCAACCAGATCCTTGACGACCTCCTGCTGGCCATAGATCTGCACGCTGCGTCCGGTCAGTGCCGTCAGATCGAGGTGAATGGTGCGGCCGCGAAAACGCATGTCGAGCGCGTTGTCGACCATGCCGTCGCGCATCATGCGTTGGCCGAGGCCGAGCCGGTGCAGCGTATCGACGGTGCCGGATTCAAGCACGCCGGCTCGCACGCGAGCCTCGACATGGTCGCGGCTGCGCGATTCGAGGACCACGGTGTCGATGCCCTGGCGTTGCAGCAGATGGGCCAGGAACAGCCCGGCAGGACCGGCGCCGATGATGGCGACTTGGGTTTTCATCGGTCTGTCCCTGGCAGGGCTGCCGATCCGGCAACCTCATGCATCGGACGCTTTCGGATCGGCCGGGAGCAGCATCTCGTCCAGCATCTGGTCGACCGTCACCACATCGCCAAAACTCTGGAATACCGTTTGGAAACCGACCTTGTGATCGTCTTCGAACCGCGCCGCATTGGCATCGGACACCATGGCAACGTGATAGTCGAGCATCATTGCATCGCGCGCCGATGTTTCGCAGCAGAAGTTGGTCAACATGCCGACGATGGCAACATTGCGGACGCCGGCGGCGTCGAGCTGGGCCAGGCAACGTCGAGTACTTCTCGATGAAGGCACTGAAACGCTGCTTTTCCGCGTGGATGTCGTCGGGCAGCGCATCCAGGCCCGCATGCAGCAGTTGCCCGGGGCTGCCCTTGCTCAGATTGTCGCGATGGCGGGCGGCATTCTCAGGCGTGAAGAAATGGTCGTGATACAGCGGCCACAGGCTGCGCCCGTTCTCGCCGGCAACCATGTTGACCCAGGCCACGCGCCCGCCACGCTCGCGAAATGCGCGCGCCAGGCGGTTGATGGCCGGCATGATGGCCAGCGCAGTCGGCACGTCGCGAACGTAGAAGTCCTGCATGTCGACCACCACCAGCGCGCTCTCGCGCGGCTCGAAGCGCTCGAAGATTCTCAAACGGCCGCGCTTTTTCATCACCCGATCGATCACATACTGGGGCAGATGGGAGGAGTCGGACGGGGTCATGTCATCATCTTTCGGCTGCTGCGATTTGAATACGGACTTGAACCGTCAATCCGGCGCCAGGCTGGCAAGCAGGGTAAGCAGTGCCTGCGCATCGACCGGTTTGACCAGATGGTGGTCGAAGCCGGCGGCCGCCGAGCGCTGCCGATCCTGCGCCTGCCCATAACCGGTCAGCGCAATGAAGGTGGCGTTTGCAGCGCGCTCGCGCAGGCGCGTCGCCAGTTCGTAGCCGTCCATGTCGGGCAGCCCGATATCGAGGATGAAAATCTGCTGCGGCTGGCCGCCGACGCTGCTCAGCGCGGTGGTTCCGTCGTTGAAGACGGCAATCTCGTGCCCTGCGGTTTCGAGCAGGTCCCGTACCATGTCCGCCGCGTCGCGGTTGTCGTCGACGAGCAGGATGCGCAGCGCTTTGGCCGTGCTCGCTGGCGCGACCGCCATGGTGGCTGCGACGGCTTCCGGCTGTCGACTGCTCGGCAAGCTGATGGTGAACCGGCTGCCGCTGCCGGGGCCGCCACTGGCCGCTTCGACGCGCCCGCCGTGCAAATCGACAATGCCCTTGACCAGCGCCAAACCGATGCCGAGTCCGCCCTCGGCCCGCCCCGCATTGCGCGCACCCTGAACGAACAACTGGAACAACTGCGGCAGCAGCGCCGGCTCGATACCGACACCGTTGTCGGTCACGCTGAGTTCAAGCTCGCTGCCACGCGCCAACAGCTCCACCTTGATCTGGCCGCCGGGTGGCGTGTATTTGGCGGCGTTGGTCAAGAAGTTGGCGACTGCCTGTGCCAGGCGAGCGCTGTCGCCGCGAACCCACGCCGACGAAGGCTCGATCCGGACCGTCAACGAATGGCCGCGGGCGTCGATGATCGGCCGGCTCTGCTCGATCGCCATCTGGATGATCGGCGCCAGATCGACCACCCTGTTGTTCAGTTCGATCATGCCGCGGGTGACGCGCGAGACGTCGAGCAGATCGTCGACCAGTTCGGTCATGTGCGTGACCTGGCGCGAGATGATCGCGCTGGCGCGAGCGGACTGTTCGGGATTGGCCAAGCGCAAGCGCTGGAGCTGCGATGCCGCGCTGATGGCAGCCAGCGGATTGCGCAATTCATGCGCCAGCATGGCCAGAAATTCGTCCTTGCGACGATCACCATCGCGCAGCGCCGCTTCTGCCTGCTTGTAAGGATCGATGCTGATGGTCGCACCGATCAGACGAGTGGCCCTGCCACCGTCGTCGCGCGCGACCTGCGCCCAGGTCGACAGCCAGCGGCTGTTGCCGTCGGGAAGCAACACGCGAAACTCGGCCGAGAAGACGGCGTCGCCGTCGATCGCCTGGCGCAGCTTCTGCCAGACGGCATCGACATCGTCCGGGTGCAGCAGCGCTGAAAAATCGGACGAGCGTCCGCCGAAGCTGCCCGGGGCCTTGCCATGCAGCGAATAGACCTGGTCTGACCATGTCACCCGGTCGGTCGCCAGCTCCCATTCCCAGATGCCGATGTTGCCCGCCAGCGTCGCCAGCCGCAGCCGTTCCTCGGCCTGGCGCAGGTTTTGTTCGGCGTCGTGCAGCGCCGACACATCGGTATTGCTGCCGAACCATTGCACCACTTGGCCGGCTTCGTCGCGCAACGGCGCGGTCAAGGTCAGGAAGGGCCTGAATCGGCCGTCCTTGCCGCGCAGCGGGAAGGTCATCTGGAATGCCTCGCCGCTAACGATCGATTGGTTGAAGCGCTCGATCACCGTCGGCAAGACGGTTGGATCGTGCACGGCGTACCAGCCCTTGCCGACCATCTGTTCCGGTGTGGTGCCGGTGTAGTCGTACCAGCGGTCGTTGTACCAGTGGATGAAACCGTCCGGGTTGGCCATCCAGGCCAGGTGCGGAATCGTATTGGCCAGTTCCTTCAGCCGCAGTTCGCTGGCCAACATCGCCTGCTCGGCCTGCACGCTGGCGGTGATGTCCTCGTGGATCAGCATCACCTCGCGAACCGCTCCCGATTCATCCTTCACCGGATGCGCCTGCGCCTTCACCCAGCGCGGTTCCTCGGAGCGGCCGCTGTCGGCAGGGTGATAGGCAATCGCCGGCATCTGCACCGATTCGCCAGCCATCGCGCGCTGCAGAAACGGCGTGATGCCCTTGCTGACCAGCTGCGGATCGTCGAGCACGTTGTATTCGTCGAGCACATGGCGAAGCAGGCCGTTGTCGGCAGTCGCCTGCCACAGCTTCTCCCAGGCCTTGTTGACGCGCAAGGTGCGTCCGTTCGGGGCCAGCACCTGGATGCTGACAGGCGCCTGCTCGAACAACATCTCGAAACGCCGATCGGTCGGGGCGGTGTCAGGCTCGGTAATGCTCATCCTCATGCTGTTTCGGACCGAATCACGCCGAGCGTTGTCCCGGCTCGGTGCACGCGAGCTATTTTGCTGCATCGCCGGCCTCTCGACAGCCAGGCAACGTCGTGCGACAGGGGCTTGCCGTACGAGGCGCTGATCCGATCTGAGGAAGTTTACCTATCGGGCGAGCACGCCCCGGATTGCCGCATTCATCGCTCAATCTTCCGTCGCAGTGGCCGATAACGTGTGGTGATGTTTCCTGCGTGGCCGATCGACATGAAAACGAAGCACCGATGCCAGCCAATCGCGTGACCATTGCGGGGCGCAGCCGTTGCGCGGCGTCGACCCGATGAGCGCGCCGGCTGGCCGCAACGCCAGAGATGTCCGTCCGGCCCGACCGGCGGTCGAGGCGATGGAGGAGCGCATCCTCCATTCGGCCGACCTGATGCCGCTGACCCTGTTGGTCGAGCCGGCCGCGCTTGAGCAGCAACTCGCCGATCCGGCCAGCTCCTGTGCCTTGGCGTCGAGCGGCGAACTGGCGTTCATCGACTCGCGCGCCGCAGGAATCGACGCTTTTCTGGCCGCGGCCGCCGAAGAAGGCGGGCAAGTGATCGACGTGATGATGGTCGCGCCCCGCGAAGACGGCTACGCGCGAATCGAGACCGAGTTGCAGCAGCGCGCCGGACTGGCCGGCCTGCATCTGATGCTCGGCGAGGTCGACGGCACGGCCGTGCTCGGGCGAAGCGTGATCGACGTGGCGCAACTGCTGCCGCGCGCGGCAGTGACTGCCGGTTGGTCGTCGGCATTGGGCCAGACAGCCGAGATCACGCTGCACGGCGGTGGCGACGCGGTGCGCCAATTTGGCCGCGATGTCGAGGCACTGACCGGGGCGGTGGTCAACTGGTTGCCGCAGGGCGCGCCTGCGTCGCTGCCGCCGCTGGTTGGGGCGGCACCCGTTACCGAACTGGTGGTCGTCGACCTGTCGATCCCTGATGCCGATCTGATGGTCGACGATCTGCTGGCACAGCGCGACGCGGGCCGTGCCATCGAAGTGTTGCGCATTGCTGCCGACGACGACGGTTTTGCCCGCATCGGCAGCGCGCTGCTGGGACGCAGCGGCATCACCGCGGTGCATGTGCTGAGTCACGGCAGCAGCCAGGGCTTGCAGATCGGCGCTGCCCGTCTCGATGCGGCTGGCCTGGGCGCACGCGCCGACGCCTTGTCATCCTGGCGTGCTGCGCTGAGCGACGACGCCGACCTGCTGTTTTATGGCTGCGATCTGGCGGCCACCGAAGCCGGACAGGCGCTGCTCGATGCCATTGCCGCGTTGACCGGCGCCGATGTGGCAGCCAGCAGCGACCTGACCGGCAGTGCCGATGCCGGCGGCAACTGGGTGCTCGAATATCACCCCGGCGTGATCGAAACGGCATTGGCGCCGAGCCTGGCCGCCCGCTTGCAGTGGACCGGCGTATTGGCCAACTACAACGCCAATCCGGCGGTCGCCGACGGCTTGGCGGGCTCCCTGCGCGCGGCGATCAATTCGGCCAATTCGAATCCCGGTGCCGACACCATCACCCTGCTGGCCGGCAGCCACAACCTCACCACAGTCGGCCTGCAAGAAAATCTGAATGCCTTCGGTGATCTCGACATCACCGACAGCGTCACCTTCATCGGCGCCGGCGTGGGCACGACCACCGTCAGCGCAGCGCTGCTCGGCAACGACCGCGTCTTCGATGTGCTCAGCGGCACGGTGCAGTTTCAGGATCTGACGATCCAGGGCGGCGCTGGGGTGGCGCAGGGCGGCGGCATCCAGGTCGCCGCAGGTGCCAACGTCAGCCTGACGAATGTCGTGGTCAGTGGCAATTCGGCGAGCAGTGGCGCCGGCATCTACAACCTCGGCAGCCTGACACTGAACCAGGTCACGCTGAGCGGAAACAGCGCAACCGGCGACGGCGGCGGCCTGCGCAATGCCGGCTCGGCCAGCCTCACCGGCGTCTGGGTCAAATCGAACAGCGCTGCCTCCGGCGCCGGCATCTACAGCCTGGGTACGGGCGTCCTCGGCTTGAGCAACTCGACCTTGTCGCAGAACACCGCTTCGGTCAACGGCGGCGGGCTCTACGTCAGTGGCGGCAGCCTGAGCATCGGCAACAGCACGATCACCAACAACAGCGCAGCCAACGCAGGCGGCGGGGTCTACATCAACAGCGCTGGCTATACCATCGCCAATTCGACCATCGCCTACAACAGCGCGCTGACCGGCGGCGGGGTGTTCAGCAGCGGCGTGCTGCAGGTGTCGATCAAGAACACGATCCTGGCGGCCAACACCGGCGGCAACAGCAACCAGGCGCAACTGTCGCAAGGCTACAACCTCGACACCGACAGCAGCGCCGGTCTGAACCTGGCAAGCGACCTGCATCCGGTGTCGGCCGGGCTGGTCGCGGTCGGCTCGCTGGCCGGCAACGGCGGTTATGCGCCGACGCTGGCGCTGGTCAACGGATCGGTGGCGATCAATGCGGGCGATCCGGCCGCACCGGCGCTCGATCAGCGCGGTTTGGCGCGCTACATGGCGCCGGATATCGGCGCCTTCGAGCAGCAGAACAGCGCGCCGACGGTGAGTGCGATCGCCAACCAGACCACCGCCGAAGATACCCTGCTCGGGCCGATCGCTTTCACCATCGGCGATGGCGAGTCGGCGGCGAGCGGGCTCAGCGTGCTCGCGGTATCGAGCAATCTGGCGCTGTTGGCCAGCGCCGGCATCACGTTGGGCGGCAGTGGCAGCAACCGGACGCTGACGCTGAACCCGGTCGCCAATGCAAATGGCGTGGTGACCGTGACAGTCAGCGTGTCCGACGGTGATCTGGTCACGCAGACAGCCTTCACGCTGACCATCACGCCGGTCAACGACGCACCGGTGATCGTCAGCAATGGCGGTGCTGCAAACGCGGCCTTTTCGGTGCCTGAGAACACGCTTGCGGTGACCACGGTGGCGGCCACCGACGTCGACGGCAATGTGTTGACGTACAGCATCAGCGGCGGCGCCGACGCCAGCTTGTTCAACATCAACGCGAGCACCGGCGTGTTGACGTTCAAGGTGGCGCCGAACTGGGAGGCGCCATCGGATGTCGGTGCCGACAATGTCTACAACGTGACGGTTCGGGCCACCGACTCGTCCGCCGCGTTCGCGACCCAGGCGCTGGCGATCAACGTGACCGATGTTTATGGCGTGCCCGGTCAGCCTTCCGGCGTGGTCTGGTTTGCGACCACCGATCCGGGCACCGCTGGCGGCATCTCGTTCAGCGAACGCGAAGTGCTGCAGTTCGGATCCGCCGACGATTATTTCGACATCAACGGCGCGGCAACGTCGGGAACCTTGACAAAGCTGGCCGGCTTTGTCGCGCCCGACAAGATTCGTGGCTTGCACTATGTCGAAACGAAGCTGACGATCGGCGACGGTGGGACCAACAACCAGTTCACCTTGAACCCGGGTGATCTGCTGATTGTCTTCAACGACGACAACGTCGATCTGAACGGCAGCGATGGCAACGCGTTCAACGATTTCACGGCTGACAAGAAGGATATCGTTGTCTTCCGGCCGACGGTTGCAGGCAACTACTCGAGCGGCAGTTGGTCGATGCTGCTGAATGATGCTGTCCACCGTTCAGGTTCGGATCGCGACATTTTCGCGTTTGCACTGGTCGAGGCCGACACCTTGGTCGGCGGAACGACGATTGCGGCCGGAACCTTCCTGGTCGCTCACGAGGGCGGCTCGGAAGACAGCAACATCTATACGGTGCGGGCGCGCAGCACTGGGCTTGGATCATTGACGAGAACCGACGATCGGCAGCTGCTGCTGCTGGGATCGTCGCTCGGCATCGGTGCCAGGGTGCAGGGATTGCACCTGCTGACGCACGATACCGCCTTCAACGACACGTTGCTGGCCAAGGGGACGTTGCTGCTCGGTATCGATTCGACCAATACGGTGGGTGGTACATCGATCACCAACCTCGACATCGTCGCATTGGCGGTCAGCAAGACGCAGCAGGATGCCTCGCCTGGCTCGGTGGCCACTGGCGCGAAGCTGTTCGACGGGTCGGACATCGGATTGACCAACAACTCGGAAAAGAATTTCGGCGGCTTCACGGTCGCAACGACGACGCTGCCGAGCAATACGCCACCGAAAATCACCTCCTCGCCGTTGCCGACGATCAACGAGAACACCAGTTTTGTCGCCAATCTGACCGCGACCGATCCGGAAGGCGGACCGTTCGTCTACAGCATCGTCGGCGGTGTCGACCGCGCCTTGTTCTTGATCAACGGCTCGAATCAGCTGCAATTCAGCAGCGCACCCGACTTCGAGACGCCGTTGGATGCCACCGGCAACAACTACTACTACGTTCAGGTACGCGCCACCGACACCGCTGGCGCGGCGGCCGAACAATTGATCATCGTTCGCGTCGTCAACGTCAACGAAGCACCGGTGGCCAACCCGGATACGGGCAGCGCAACGCAGGATTCGACTCGCAGTGTCGGTTCGGGCACCGGCGTATTGGCCAACGATACCGATGTCGACGCCGGCGATACCCAGGTGGTGTCTGCAGTGGCCTACGGCGGCACGCCGGGTGCCGTCAACTCGCCGCTGAACGGTGTCTACGGCACCTTCAACCTGAAATCCGATGGCAGCTATACCTACCTGCCGTCGACGGACGCGGCAAAGGCGCTTGCCAAGAACCAGACGGCGGTCGAGACCTTCAGCTATACGGTTCGCGACTCCGGCGGGTTGACCTCGAGCAGCAACATCACTTTCACGATCACCGGTATCAACGATGGGGTGACCACGCCGGTGGCAAATCTGACCACCTCGGTGACCGAACTGGCGACGCCGCCGGTCGGCTCGCTGAGCAACAGCAACACGATCACCTTCGCCGACCTCGACCTGACCGATGTACATGGCGTGTCGCCCACCGGCGCGCCGGTCGGCGGAGTGCTGGGCTCGGTCACCGCAGTGAAGAACAGCGATACGACCGGCAGCGGAACCGGTGGCCAGCTGACCTGGACCTATTCGGTAGCGGCATCGGCTGTCGAGTACCTGGCTGCCGGGCAGACCAAAAACGAAAGCTTCACGCTGACGATCGACGACGGCAATGGCAGCCTGATCAGCCGCGTGGTCACCGCCACGATCAACGGCACGAACGACCCGATCGTGGTGACGGCCGAGACGCTGACGGGGTCGATCACCGAGTCGGTGACGCCAGTGGGCAATCTGAGCACGAACGCGTCGATCTTCTTCAGCGATGTCGACTTGAGCGATGTGCACCTGGTCTCGCCGACCGGAACCGCGATCGGCAGTGTGCTCGGCAGCTTGACGGCGGTCAAGAATACCGACACCACCGGCACCGGCTCCGGTGGGCGGCTCACCTGGACTTATACGGTGGCCGCTTCGGCCGTCGAATACCTGGCTATCGGCGAGACCCGGGTCGAGAGCTTCACGATCACCGTGAGCGACCAGAAGGGCAGTCTCGTCAACAAGCAGATCGACGTGACGATCACCGGCACCAACGATGCGATCGTCGTCAATACGCAGAAGCTCACCGGCGCAATCACCGAGCAGGTGACGCCGTCGGGCAATCTGAGCGATACCGGCACCATCACCTTCAGTGATGTCGACCTCACTGACGTGCACACGGTGACGCCCACCGGCACCGCGGTGGGCAGCGTGCTCGGCAGCCTGAGCGCGGTAAAAAATTCCGATACCACCGGCAGCGGCAGCGGCGGGCAGCTGACCTGGACGTACAGCGTCGCCGCATCGGCGGTCGAATACCTGGCTGCCGGACAGACCAAGGTCGAGAGCTTCGATATCAGCGTGGCCGATGGCAACGGCAGTGTGCTGGTCAAGCGAATCGACGTGACGATCACCGGCACCAACGATGCACCGGTCATCACCGCCGAACAATTGACCGGGGCAGTGACCGAGCTGGTCACTGCTGTGGGCAACCTGAGTGACAGCGGCAGCATCGACTTCAGCGATGTCGACCTGACCGACGTGCACCTGGTCTCGCCGACCGGCACGGCAATCGGCAGCGTGCTGGGATCGTTGACCGCGGTGAAGAATACCGACACCACCGGCACGGGAACCGGCGGCCGCCTGACCTGGACTTACACCGTCGCCGCCTCGGCAGTCGAGTACCTGGCTGCCGGCCAGACCAAGGTCGAGAGCTTCAACATCACGCTGAACGACCAGAAGGGCAGCATCACCACCAGACGCATCGACGTGACCATCACCGGCACCAACGATGCGATTGTCATCACCAGCGAGCAGCTCACTGGCGGCGTGACCGAAGCGGTCACCCCCAGCGGCAACCTGACCGACAGCGGGGCGATCAATTTCAGCGACCGCGACTTCAACGACGTGCACATCGTCTCGCCCACCGGCACCGCGATCGGCAGCGTGCTGGGGTCGCTGACCGCCACCAAGAATACCGACACCACCGGAAGCGGCACCGGCGGCAAGCTGACCTGGACCTATACGGTGGCGGCCTCGGCAGTCGAATACCTGGCAGCAGGCCAGACCAAGGCTCGAGAGCTTCACGATCAACGTATCCGACCAGAACGGCAGCCTCGTCAGCAAACAGATCGATGTGACGATCACCGGCACCAACGATGCGCCGATCATCACCGCCGAACAACTGACCGGCGCGGTGACCGAGCTGGTCACCCCGGTGGGCAACCTGAGTGACAGCGGCAGCATCGACTTCAGCGATGTCGACCTGACCGACGTGCACCTGGTCTCACCGACCGGCACGGCGATCGGCAGCGTGCTGGGTAGCCGTTCACCGCGGTGAAGAACACCGACACCACCGGCACGGGAACCGGCGGCCGCCTGAGCTGGACCTACACCGTCGCCGCCTCGGCAGTCGAATACTTGGCTGCCGGCCAGACCAAGGTCGAGAGCTTCAACATCACGCTGAACGACCAGAAGGGCAGCATCACCACCAGACGCATCGACGTGACCATCACCGGCACCAACGATGCGATCGTCATCACCAGCGAGCAGCTCACTGGCGGCGTCACCGAAGCGATCACCCCGAGCGGCAACCTGAGCGACAGCGGGGCGATCAATTTCAGCGACCGCGACTTCAACGACGTGCACATCGTCTCGCCGACCGGCACCGCGATCGGCAGCGTGCTGGGGTCGCTGAGCGCCATCAAGAATACCGACACCACCGGAAGCGGCACCGGCGGCAAGCTGACCTGGACCTATACGGTGGCGGCCTCGGCAGTCGAATACCTGGCAGCAGGCCAGACCAAGGTCGAGAGCTTCACGATCAACGTATCCGACCAGAACGGCAGCCTCGTCAGCAAACAGATCGATGTGACGATCACCGGCACCAACGATGCGCCGGTCATCACCGCCGAACAATTGACCGGCGCGGTCACCGAGCTGGTCACCCCGGTGGGCAACCTGAGCGACGGCGGCAGCATCGAATTCATCGATGTCGACCTGACCGACGTGCACCTGGTCTCGCCAACCGGCTCACCGATCGGCAGCGTTCTCGGCAGCCTCAGCGCGGTGAAGGATGCCGACACCACCGGCAGCGGTGGCGGTGGCAAACTGACCTGGACGTATACGGTGGCGGCCTCGGCGGTCGAATATCTGGCAGCCGGCCAGACGCGGATCGAGAGCTTCGACATCACGCTCAATGACCAGAACGGCAGCCTGATCACCAGACGCATCGACGTGACCCTCACCGGCACCAACGATGCGATCGTTGTCACCGCCGAGCAACTGACCGGTGCGGTGACTGAAGCGGTGACGCCGGTCGGCAACCTGAGCGACAGCGGCTCGATCAGCTTCACCGACCGGGACTTGAGCGATGTGCACCTGGTCTCGCCGACCGGAACCGCGATCGGCAGTGTGCTGGGCAGCTTGACCGCGGTGAAGAATACCGACACCACCGGCACCGGCTCCGGCGGCCAGTTGACCTGGACCTACAACGTTGCCGCTTCGGCGGTCGAATACCTGGCTATCGGCGAGACCCGGGTCGAGAGCTTCACGATCACCGTATCGGACCAGAAGGGCAGCCTCGTCACCAAACAGATCGATGTGACGATTACCGGCACCAATGATGCGATCCTCATCAGCTCCGAGCAATTGACCGGCGGCGTGACCGAGGCTGTCACGCCAGCCGGCAACCTGATCGACAGCGGCGTGATCCGCTTCATCGATGTCGACCTGACCGATGTGCATGGGGTGACACCCACCGGCACACCCACCGGCGCAGTGCTCGGCTCGCTGAGCGCCGTCAAGGATAACGACACGACCGGCAGCGGAGCCGGCGGCAAGCTGACCTGGACTTATACGGTCGCAGCTTCTGCGGTCGAGTATCTGGCCGCGGGCCAGACCAAGGTCGAGAGCTTCGATATCGGCATTGACGACGGCAACGGCAGTGTGTTGGTCAAGCGAATCGACGTGACGATCACCGGCACCAACGATGCGCCGGTCATCACCGCCGAACAATTGACCGGCGCGGTCACCGAGCTGGTCACCCCGGTCGGCAACCTGAGTGACAGCGGCAGCATCGACTTCAGCGATGTCGACCTGACCGACGTGCACCTGGTCTCGCCGACCGGCACGGCGATCGGCAGTGTGCTGGGGTCGTTGACCGCGGTGAAGAACACCGACACCACCGGTAACGGCAACGGCGGTCGCCTGACCTGGACTTATACCGTCGCCGCCTCGGCAGTCGAATACCTCGCTGCCGGCCAGACCAAGGTCGAGAGCTTCAACATCACGCTGAACGACCAGAAGGGCAGCATCACCACCAGACGCATCGACGTGACCATCACCGGCACCAACGATGCGATTGTCATCACCAGCGAGCAGCTCACTGGTGGCGTCACCGAAGCGATCACCCCGAGCGGCAACCTGAGCGACAGCGGGGCAATCAATTTCAGCGACCGCGACTTCAACGACGTGCACATCGTCTCGCCGACCGGCACCGCGATCGGCAGCGTGCTGGGATCGCTGACGGCCATCAAGAATACCGACACCACCGGAAGCGGCACCGGCGGCAAGCTGACCTGGACCTATACGGTGGCGGCCTCGGCAGTCGAATACCTGGCAGCAGGCCAGACCAAGCTCGAGAGCTTCACGATCAACGTATCCGACCAGAACGGCAGCCTCGTCAGCAAACAGATCGATGTGACGATCACCGGCACCAACGATGCGCCGGTCATCACGGCCGAACAATTGACCGGCGCGGTGACCGAGCTGGTCACCCCGGTGGGCAACCTGAGCGACGGCGGCAGCATCGAATTCATCGACGTCGACTTGACCGACATGCACCTGGTCTCGCCAACCGGCTCACCGATCGGCAGCGTTCTCGGCAGCCTCAGCGCAGTGAAGGATGCCGACACCACCGGCAGCGGTGGCGGCGGCAAACTGACCTGGACGTATACGGTGGCGGCCTCGGCGGTTGAATATCTGGCAGCCGGCCAGACGCGGATCGAGAGCTTCGACATCACGCTCAATGACCAGAACGGCAGCCTGATCACCAAACGCATCGATGTCACCCTCACCGGCACCAACGATGCGATCGTTGTCACCGCCGAGCAACTGACCGGTGCGGTGACCGAAGCGGTGACGCCGGTCGGCAACCTGAGCACGAATGCGTCGATCTTCTTCAGCGATGTCGACTTGAGCGATGTGCACCTGGTGTCGCCGACCGGAACCGCGATCGGCAATGTGCTCGGCAGCTTGACCGCGGTCAAGAATACCGACACCACCGGCACCGGCAGCGGCGGCCAGTTGACCTGGACCTATACCGTTGCCGCTTCGGCGGTCGAATACCTGGCTATCGGCGAGACCCGGGTCGAGAGCTTCACGATCACCGTGAGCGACCAGAAGGGCAGCCTCGTCACCAAACAGATCGACGTGACGATCACCGGCACCAACGATGCGATCGTCGTCAATACGCAGAAGCTCACCGGCGCAATCACCGAGCAGGTGACGCCGTCGGGCAATCTGAGCGATACCGGCACCATCACCTTCAGTGATGTCGACCTCACTGACGTGCACACGGTGACGCCCACCGGCACCGCGGTGGGCAGCGTGCTCGGCAGCCTGAGTGCGGTAAAAAATTCCGATACCACCGGCAGCGGCAGCGGCGGGCAGCTGACCTGGACGTACAGCGTCGCTGCATCGGCGGTCGAATACCTGGCTGCCGGACAGACCAAGGTCGAGAGCTTCGATATCAGCGTGGCCGATGGCAACGGCAGTGTGCTGGTCAAGCGAATCGACGTGACGATCACCGGCACCAACGATGCACCGGTCATCACCGCCGAACAATTGACCGGGGCAGTGACCGAGCTGGTCACTGCTGTGGGCAACCTGAGCGACAGCGGCAGCATCGACTTCAGCGATGTCGACCTGACCGACGTGCACCTGGTCTCACCAACCGGCACGGCAATCGGCAGCGTGCTGGGATCGTTGACCGCGGTGAAGAATACCGACACGACCGGCACGGGAACCGGCGGCCGCCTGAGCTGGACCTACACCGTCGCCGCCTCGGCAGTCGAGTACCTGGCTGCCGGCCAGACCAAGGTCGAGAGCTTCAACATCACGCTGAACGACCAGAAGGGCAGCATCACCACCAGACGCATCGACGTGACCATCACCGGCACCAACGATGCGATCGTCATCACCAGCGAGCAGCTCACTGGCGGCGTGATCGAAGCGGTCACCCCCAGCGGCAACCTGACCGACAGCGGGGCGATCAATTTCAGCGACCGCGACTTCAACGACGTGCACATCGTCTCGCCCACCGGCACCGCGATCGGCAGCGTGCTGGGGTCGCTGACCGCCACCAAGAATACCGACACCACCGGAAGCGGCACCGGCGGCAAGCTGACCTGGACCTATACGGTGGCGGCCTCGGCTGTCGAATACCTGGCAGCAGGCCAGACCAAGGTCGAGAGCTTCACGATCAACGTATCCGACCAGAACGGCAGCCTCGTCAGCAAACAGATCGATGTGACGATCACCGGCACCAACGATGCACCGATCATCACCGCCGAACAACTGACCGGGGCAGTGACCGAGCTGGTCACCCCGGTGGGCAACCTGAGTGACAGCGGCAGCATCGACTTCAGCGATGTCGACCTGACCGACGTGCACCTGGTCTCACCGACCGGCTCACCGATCGGCAGCGTGCTGGGTAGCCTCACCGCGGTGAAGAACACCGACACCACCGGCACGGGAACCGGCGGCCGCCTGAGCTGGACCTACAGCGTTGCAGCTTCTGCGGTCGAATACTTGGCTGCCGGCCAGACCAAGGTCGAGAGCTTCAACATCACGCTGAACGACCAGAAGGGCAGCATCACCACCAGACGCATCGACGTGACCATCACCGGTACCAACGATGCGATCGTCATCACCAGCGAGCAGCTCACTGGCGGCGTGACCGAAGCGATCACCCCAACTGGCAACCTGAGCGACAGCGGGGCGATCAATTTCAGCGACCGCGACTTCAACGACGTGCACATCGTCTCGCCAACCGGCACCGCGATCGGCAGCGTGCTGGGATCGCTGAGCGCCATCAAGAATACCGACACCACCGGAAGCGGCACCGGCGGCAAGCTGACCTGGACTTATACGGTGGCGGCCTCGGCAGTCGAGTACCTCGCAGCAGGCCAGACCAAGGTCGAGAGCTTCACGATCAACGTATCCGACCAGAACGGCAGCCTCGTCAGCAAACAGATCGATGTGACGATCACCGGCACCAACGATGCGCCGATCATCACCGCCGAACAACTGACCGGCGCAGTGACCGAGCTGGTCACCGCTGTGGGCAACCTGATCGACAGCGGCAGCATCGACTTCATCGATGTCGACCTGACCGACGTGCACCTGGTCTCGCCAACCGGCTCACCGATCGGCAGCGTTCTCGGCAGCCTCAGCGCGGTGAAAGACGCCGACACCACCGGCAGCGGTGGCGGTGGCAAACTGACCTGGACGTATACGGTGGCGGCCTCGGCGGTCGAATATCTGGCAGCCGGCCAGACCAAGGTCGAGAGCTTCGACATCACGCTCAATGACCAGAACGGCAGCCTGATCACCAAACGCATCGATGTGACCCTCACCGGCACCAACGATGCGATCGTTGTCACCGCCGAACAACTGACCGGTGCGGTGACCGAAGCGGTGACGCCGGTCGGCAACCTGAGCGACAGCGGCTCCATCAGCTTCACCGACCGTGACCTGAGCGATGTGCACCTGGTCTCGCCAACCGGCACCGCGATTGGCAACGTGCTCGGCAGCTTGACCGCGGTGAAGAATACCGACACCACCGGCACCGGCAGCGGCGGCCAGTTGACCTGGACCTACAGCGTTGCCGCTTCGGCCGTCGAATACCTGGCTGCCGGCGAGACCCGGGTCGAGAGCTTCACGATCACGCTGTATCGACGAGAAGGGCAGCCTCGTCACCAAACAGATCGACGTGACGATCACCGGCACCAACGATGCGATCGTCATCAGCTCGGCGCAATTGCAAGGCGCGGTCTTCAACTACGAGGAACTGACAGGCGACCTGCGGACCCGGGGCAGCATCGACTACACGGATGTGGATGCCATCGATGTTCATGTGGCCTCGAATCGCGGAACGCCGATCGGCAGCGCGCTGGGCGAACTCGAAGTCAGTCAGCAGACCGCCATCGGCGGCGCCGGCAGCGGCGGCGAACTGATCTGGAACTACCGGGTGCGCACCGAAGATGTCGACTACCTCGCCGCCGGCGAATCCCGCGTCGACAGCTTTTCGATCGAATTGTCCGACAGCAACGGCAGCACGATCACACGGCGGATCGACGTCACGATCAGCGGCCCCAATGCGGCTCCGGTCATTACCGCCGAAACGCTGACTGGCGAAATCGTCGCAGCAACGCGCTTCGGCGAGATTCAACAGGCCGCCGGCCTGGTCGGTTTCAACGATGTGAATCACAGCGATTTCCACCTCGTCTCGGCAACCGCAGCGGCATCGATGACTGACACGGTGCTCGGCAGGCTCGAGGTCGAGCTCGCCAGCGATACCACCGGCAGCGGCACCGGTGGCCAAGTGCGCTGGACCTACTCGGTCGACTCCACCGCGCTCCATTTCCTGGCCGCCGACGAAAGCCGGACCGAATCTTTCGACCTCACGCTGGACGACACCCATGGCGGCGTGGTCAGCCGTCGGATCGACATCGTGATCAAGGGCAGCAACGACGCAGTCGTGATCAGCAGCGGCCGCTTCGATGGCGCGGTGGTCGAGATGGCCACGCCTGCGGGGCTGCTCAGCAGCGACGGCAGCATCACCTTCAGCGATGCCGATCTGAGTGATCGACACCGCGTCACCGCCGACGGCATTGCGCTCGGCGACACGCTGGGTCGACTGTCGCTGGTGCTGGCCGCGGATACCGACAATGCAGCGCACAGCGGTCGAATCGATTGGATTTACCAGGTCGATGCCGCTGCAGTCGAATTCCTGTCCGCCGGCCAGACGATCGTCGATCAATTCAGCTTCATCGTCGACGATGGGCGTGGCGGCTCGGTTACCCGCAGCATCGCGATCACCATCACCGGCACCGACGACGCGGCGGTGTTCGAGTCCGGGCAGGTGGTCGGCCAGGTGGTCGATCGCGCGAGCCCGGCGGCCGTCCTGAGCAGCAGCGGCAGCATTGTTTTCAGCGATGTGGATCGCGACGACGTTCACAGCGTGGTGCCGACCGCCCGGGCAATCGGCGCGGTGCTGGGATCGGTCGAACTCGACCGGTTGCGTGACAGCTCCGGCGCCGGCCAAAGCGGCGAACTGCGCTGGACCTATCGCGTCGATTCGTCGGCCGTGGCCTGGCTGGCACAAGGCGACAGCAAGGTCGAGCAATTCATGCTCGAGCTGGTCGATCAGAACGGGAGGCGCTTCGAGCAGCCGATCGAGGTGACGATTCTCGGCAGCAACGACGCGCCGGTCATTGTGGCTGCCGCCCCCGGCGGCGCGGTGACCGAATCGTCCAATCTGGGCACCCCGCTGACCGACAGCGGCCTGATCGTCTACCGTGATGCCGACCTGCGCGATGCGCCGCGGCTCAGCTTCAGTGTCAAACCGGCCGATCAGGTGCTCGGCAGCTTGAGCGTGGTGCGCGATCCGGTTGTCCCGGCCGCCGCCGATGAAGGCCGATTGGCCTGGATCTATCAAGTCGATCCGGCGGCAGTTGTCTACCTCGGAGCCGGCCAGACGCGGGTCGACCGTTTCGACATCATCATCGTCGACGAGCACGGAGCGAGCGTCACCCACCGCATCGACGTGACGATCACCGGTACCAACAATGCACCGACCGTGACCGCCGCCGCCATCGATCAGGAGGTCACGATGGGCGACAGCTTCAGCTTTGTTGTCCCGACGCCGACCTTCGCCGATGCCGATGTGAACGATCGCCTGCGGTTCACGGCGATGCTGGCCGACGGCTCGCCGCTGCCGGCCTGGTTGAAATTCGACGCCGAGCGACTGATATTTTCGGGGACTGCGCCTGGCGGTACGGCGCGCATCCTCAGCGTTTCGGTCATCGCAGCCGATTCGAACGGCGCGGCCGCGGTGGCCAGCTTCGAATTGCATCTTCAGGTAAGGCCGACGATTGCGCCGGACGTGCTGCCGGTTGCCGAGACCCCCAGACAAGCACCGGCCGAGGTGGCGACAGTGCGACAGACCATTGCCGTCGCCGAGACGCGAATTGTCGTGCTGACACCGCAGGCGGTGGCGGAAGCGCCGGTCGATGCAGCTGCGGAGCCGGCGCCATCGCTGCGCGACAGTCAGCAGCAGACAGCGCAGCCGATGCGCCGCAACAGCATCGGTTCGATCGCCGACCAGGTGCTGGCGCAGGCACTGACTGCCGAGTTCGGTGCGTTGCAGATGTCGGCGCTGGTCGACTCGTTGAACGGCGGCGAGCTGTTGCGCCGTCTGGAAGAATTGCAGCGGCAGATCGAAGGGCAGGCCAGCAGCCACCAGACCGCCATCGCTTCGTCGATTGCCGTCACCACCGGGCTCTCGGTGGGATATGTGGTGTGGCTGGTGCGCGGCGGTCTGCTGCTGAGCTCGTTGTTGTCGACGATGCCGGCGTGGCAGATGATCGATCCGCTGCCGGTGCTGTCGTCTGGGCGTGGCGGTGCTGCCCGCGGCGACGACGAGCAAGAAGAAGACGACGAGGAAGTCGAGCGGATGTTCAGTGACCGTCGGCGCCCGCCTGCCGCGCTCGATCCGATTGCGCCACAGTCTGCCGCCCTGATGCCGATAACCTCAATGACGAGCCCCGCAGCCGGCCAGGCCGCCCACCCATGATTCGATTGCTGCCGTGATCAGACGCCCTCGCATCTTTCGCTGGTTGACGACCCGCGTCTATCTGGCGCTCGGGCTGGCGTCGCTGACCGTCACCTTGTTGCTGGTCGCCGCCTATCTCGGCCTGGTGCCGGATGGCGAGGCGCAGTCGCGGCAACATCGGTCGGAGCTGGCCCAATCGGTCGCCGTCATCGCCTCGGGCATGCTCGACGAGTCGCAGCCGGAGGGTCTGCGCGCACTGCTCGGCGTGATCCAGGGCCGCACCCGGGATCTGCGATCGATCGGTGTGCGGGCCGACAGCGGTCAGCTGCTGATCGACATCAACGGCCATGCGGCCAAATGGGTGCCCGGCGCGCGAACCCATTCGACCGACAGCGAGGTGGTGGTACCGGTCTGGCAGCAGGGGCAGCCGTGGGGCGAGATCGAATTCGGCTTCAAGCCGCTGCGCTCGGGCCAGTGGTGGGGCGAGCTGCAGGATCCATTGATGCAGCTCAGTGCCTTCATGTTCGCCTGCGGCGTGCTGGTGTTCATGTTCTACCTCAAGCGAATGCTGCGCCATCTCGATCCTGCGCGAACCATTCCGAGCCGGGTTCGTTATGCGCTCGACTCGCTGACCGAAGGGTTGCTGGTACTCGACGCCGATGGCGTGATCATGCTGGCCAACCAGTCGCTGAGCGACGTGCTGGGCACCGATTCGGATGCATTGATCGGCCAGTCGGCTGCGAACATCGCCTGGGTGCTTCGCCGACGGCAGCCTGCCGCGGCGCGAACAGCTGCCGTGGGAAATCGCCATACGCGAAGGGCAGATCCAGCGCAACGTCCAGTTGCTGGTCACCGGCGTGTCGGGTCGGCAGTCGACCTTTCGCGCCAACTGCACGCCGATTCTCGGCCCGACCGGCAAGCAGCAGGGGGTGCTGGTCAGCCTGCAGGATGTGACCGAGCTCGAGCAACGGGGCGTCGCCTTGCAGGCGGCAAAGGTCGAGGCCGACAACGCCAACCAGGCGAAGAGCCAGTTTCTGGCCAACATGAGCCATGAGATCCGCACGCCGATGAATGCGATTCTCGGCTTCACCGACGTGCTGCGGCGCGGCGGGCTGCGCAATGCCGACCGATGCGGGACGCCATCTGGACATCATCCATTCGAGCGGGCGCCATCTGCTGACGCTGATCAACGACATCCTCGATCTGTCGAAGGTCGAAGCCGGGCGGCTCGAGGCCGAGACAGGTCAGCTTCGCACCGCATCGGGTGGCCCACGAAGTGGTCGAGACGATGAATGTTCGTGCGCTCGAGAAGGGCCTGAAGCTCGAACTGAAATTCCCCGCAGCGCTGCCCGCCGCGATCGTCGGCGATCCGGCGCGCCTGCGCCAGATCCTGACCAACCTGATCGGCAACGCGATCAAGTTCACCGAACGCGGCGGCGTCGAAGTCTGCATGCGCCTCGATCGAGAGGTAGCGGCAGGCCGGCAGCCGCGTTATTGCATCGATGTCACCGATTCGGGAATCGGCATCCCGGCGGACAAACTGGACGCGGTATTCGAACCCTTCGTGCAAGCCGAATCATCGACCACGCGGCGTTTTGGCGGCACCGGTCTGGGACTGACCATCAGCCGCGGCTTCGCCCGCGCGATGGGCGGCGATATCCGCGCCAGCAGTGTCTATGGCCAGGGCACGACCTTCCACGTCTGGCTCGATGCCGGTGAGCTGGCCGAGGCGCAGCTGTTGTCGCGGCACGAACTGGCCATGCATGCCACCCGCGTCGACGCACTGACCGATGACGTGCGCTGGCAGTTTCCGCCGGCACGGATACTCGTCGTCGACGACGGTGCCGAGAATCGGCAGCTGTTGCGGATCGTGCTCGAAGAGGTCGGGCTGCAGGTCGTCGAAGCCGAGAACGGCCAGGTGGCGATCGAGCGGATCGCCGAAGGCCATGTCGATCTTGTCTTCATGGACATGCAGATGCCGGTCCTCGATGGTGTGGCCGCGACACGCCGTTGCGGGCGCAGGGGTGCAGCTTGCCGATCGTCGCCTTGACGGCCAATGCGATGAAGGGTTTCGAGAACGAGATCGAGCAAGCGGGTTTCAGCGGGTTCATGACCAAGCCGATCGATATCGCCAGCCTGCTGGCCGATCTGGCCGTACGGCTGGGCGGCAAGCGAGCCGAAGCCAGCGCCGGCGATGCGTCTGCCAGGCCGGTCGCACAGAAGGAGGCGGCTGCTTCGACAACGGTCGACGCACCGATCGTCTCACGGCTGGCCGGCAATCCGCGACTGAAGCCGATCGCCGACCGGTTCGCCTTGCAGTTGGCGCAACAGATCGGCCAGATCCACCACGCCATCGAGCACGACGACTTGCCCGAGATCGCGCGGCTGGCGCACGCGATCAAGGGCGGTGGCGGCAGCGTCGGCTACGACCTGTTGTTCGAGCCGTCGAAGGCGCTCGAAGTGGCAGTGGCCACCGATGATCACGCGGCGATTGCCGAAGCAGCAGCCACCCTGACTGCGCTGGAGCGCCGGATCGCTGCCGGGTTGCGTATCGGCACCAGGCAACCGGGCGAGGTTTCCGTGTGAGCAACGACCGCGCGGCAGCCGACGGGCGGCGCTCAGCACGAGCTGTCGCCGGCGCGCCGGCCGCTGCGTGGCGACGCGGCCCGCTACAGTTGCCTCTCATGAACCGACTCAGCAGCTTTCTCAGCCAGCACATCGGCATCGAGCCGTGGGTGGCGTCGCTGATCGCAATCGCGTTGGTGACGATTGCTCCCAACCAGCTCGCCCACCTGCTGCTGCGCCGAGCCGCGCGGAGTAACCGCGACGCACGGCCACCGTCTGGGACGATGCGCTGGTGCAAACGGCCAGCCGGCCGCTGCTGACGGCGATGTGGGTGATCGGGCTGGGCTACATGGCGCGGGTGTTGCAACGCCAGGTCGAGGAGTCGTTCATCGACGAAGTGCTGGCGCTTCGCGATGTGGCGCTGATCGTCTGCGTGACCTGGTTTCTGCTGCGCTTCATCGGCAAGGTCTGTCGCAACATCATTGCCGCGCGGGCAGCGCGGGGCGAGGTTGTCGACCACACCACCATCGACGCGTTGGGCAAACTGGCGCGCCTGGTGACGCTGATCGTGGCGGTGCTGATGACGGCGCAGACGCTCGGCTTCCAGATCACCGGCCTGCTGGCGCTGGGCGGTGTCGGCGGCATCGCGGTGGGTTTCGCCGCCAAGGATCTGCTCGCCAATTTCTTTGGCGGGCTGACGATCTACCTCGACCGGCCATTCGTCGTCGGCGAGTGGATCCGCTCGCCCGACAAGGCGATCGAAGGCACGGTCGAATACATCAGCTGGCGGCACACCCGGATTCGCGGCTTCAACAAGAACCCGATCTATGTGCCCAATGCGCTGTTCACCAATATCGTGGTCGAGAACCCGTCGCGCATGAGCCATCGGCGCATCAAGACGACGATCGGCCTGCGCTACGACGATTTCGCAGTCGTGGCGCCGATCGTTGCCGATATCAAGGCGATGCTGTCGGCAGCATCCCGGCAATCGATGCCGACGCCGACGCTGATCGTCAACTTTCAACGAGTACGGCGCCTCGTCGCTCGACCTGATGATCTACACCTTCACCAAGACGGTGGTCTGGGTCGAGTTCCACGACGTCAAGCAGGACGTGCTGCTGAAGATCGGCGAGATCATCGCCGGCCACGGCGCCGAGATCGCGTTTCCGACCCGCACCGTGCACCTGCAGCCCGACGGCGCCGGCCGGTCCGGCGAATCGCCCGCTACGGCTCCGGCCGCCCCGGCAGCCGGGCCGGTCGACGTGGCTCGTCAGGCGGCGGGCTGAGCCTGCACGAGACGCGAGCGGGGCCCGGCGGCTGCTCGCGGGCCATGGGTCCGCTGACGGACCGGCTCCTGCAGAGGTTGCCTCGTCCGCTGAATCCTGGCTTGCAGCCCGGGCCAGGGGGTCTGTCCCCAAGGGAATCCGAGCCTCAGAAGGTCCTCAAGGCGCGTTCGATTGATCCGAAATTGACGTTGACGACGCCCGCTCAGAGGAGGCGGCGGCAGCCGTCGAAACGCTTGATCGAACCGGTATGGCCCTGTTCCCCAGGGCAGACCCATCTATGAAAGAAGAAACATCGTGACCAGAAACTTCTACGTGGTGCTGATCGAGTCGAGGCAACGGATCTGGCGGGCAACCTGGTGGCTGGCCGCGGCGGTCACCATCGCCTTGTCCCTGCCGTGGCAGCCGCTGTCGGCCCAGACGACCGGGGGTTCGAAGATTGCCAGCGACCTGCTGAAGGTCATCGCCAAGCCATCTGATCCGAAAACCAATTGGTACAAGCAGGTATCCGGCAGGCCGCTGGTCAAGGTGCTGATCGTCTCCGCTTCGGGAGAGCCCGATCTGGCCACCCTGCGCCGCAGCGTGCTCGACGCCGGCGGTTCGGTCTACTACCGCTATACATCCGTCAGCGCGCTATCGGCGCTGCTGCCGCTCGACAAGGTCACCGCGATCGCCAGCCTGCCCGATGTGCAGTCGATCTCGCCGAACCGGATCACCTCGCGAACCCAGAGCGAGCTCGAGCTGATCACCGGCGCCGCGGCGGTGCGCGGGGCCAGCGGCATCGTCCGGCTCGACGGCAGCGGCATCGGCATCGCGATGCTCGATTCGGGCATTGCCTGGAACCACGCCAGCATGAACGATGCCGCCGGGCGCAGCCGGGTCGTTCGCGCGGTCAACGTGCAGAAGGTCGGCGACACCGCGGTCGGTGGCAAGGACTGGACCGTCGGCATCGATGTCGCGGCATTGCTGACGCCGGGCAGCGCCGCCTCGATCACGCTCGAGCAGTCGATTGCCGCCGACGCGCTGGCGACGCCTGATTCATATGGCCATGGCACGCACGTCGCCAGCATCGCCGCCGGCAGCGGCGGGTTCCGATCCATCGATGCGACCGGCGTCGCGCCGAACGCCAAGCTGATCGACGTGCAGGTGCTCGACGCCAACGGCTACGGCCAGGTCGGCGATGTCCTTGCCGGCATCGACTGGGTGATTGCGAACGCGAAGCAGATACAACATCCGCGTCATCAACCTGAGCCTGTGCGTCCGACTCGACCGAGAGCTACCTGACCGATCCGCTGTGCCGCGCCGCGCGCAGTGCGGTGGCGGCCGGCATCACGGTCGGTGCGTCGCGGCGGGCAACTACGGCAAGTCGACCGGCGGCGAGGTCTACGGCTCGATCGGATCGCCCGGCATCGAGCCGTCGGTGATCACCGTCGGCTCCTCCAACAGCCGCGGCACGCGTCGCGCGCGACGACGACAGCGTCAATCTGTTCAGCTCGCGCGGCCCGACGCGCGGCACCTCGATCGACCCGGCAAGTGGCCAGGTTCGCTTCGACAACCTGCTCAAGCCCGATCTGGTGGCGCCGGGCAACCGCATCGTCGGTGCGCAGGTCCGAGGGTCTGAAGAGGACCACGCTACACCGACAACTACCTGGCGCTGACCTATCCGGCATTGTCGCTGCCGTTCGGCGGCAAGCACCAGCCGAACCTGCAGAAGCTGTTCAACCTGAGCGGCACCTCGATCGCGGCGCCGGTGGTCAGCGGTGCGGTGGCGCTGATGCTGCAGGCCAATCCGGGCCTGACGCCGCCGCTGATCAAGGCCATGCTGCAGTATTCGGCGCAGCCGCTGAGCGGCGCCAACCTGCTGCAGCAGGGCGCCGGCTTGCTCAATGTCGATGGCGCGATGCAGCTGGCCTCGGCGCTGCGCAGTGATCTCGCAGCGTTGAAGGCGGGGGATACGATGCTGGTCAAGGGCAAGAAAATGCCCAAGCCGGTATCGGTGCTGAACGGGCAGACCATCGCCTGGAGCCAGCTGATCTTCGCCGGTGGCAGCCACGTCCTGACCGGCAGTGCGCTGCTCTCCAAGTACCAGCCGTTCTTCGATCCGACGCTGGTATGGGTCAACGGTGTGGCTGCGCCGCATCACGATGGTCAATTGGCCGGCAGCCACTGGCGCAGTTGGCGCCAGCAGTGTTCCGATGGCCTTCATCGAAGGGCCGGCCGGCAACCAGGTTGTTGCCACGCGTGAGCTCGTGAGCCTGGTCAAACTGGCCGGCACCAGCTCATTGATCGGCCGCACCGGTGTCTTCATACCGGTCAGCACCTTGTCCGCCTGGGCCATTTCGGGCAGCGGCAAGACCTTGTCGCGCGACATCGTGAACAGCGAGGGACTGGTGCTCAGCGAAGGGCTGGTGCTCAGCGAAGGACTCGTCCTCAGTGAAGGGCTGGTGCTCAGCGAAGGCCTGGTGCTCAGCGAGGGTCTGGTGCTCAGCGAGGGTCTGGTCCTCAGCGAGACCGGCCAGCTCGGTGTCACGACCAGCAAGGATGCGCCGACCGTCCTCGGCGAGCCTTGAAAGCCATCTGATCGCGCAGCCACGCACGCCATGCAAACCATGATTCATGCCGCGCACGCGCCGGGTTGGTGGAATGTCCACGCCCGCCTGATGCCGGACTACAACCGGCCGGCCGGCCTACTGGTGGACGGTCGTGCCACTGGGCAGCGGCCGTGATCGGCTGGTCGGCTTTCCGGCTGGCCGGGGCGTCGCAGGACCTGTGGCTGCAGATCGGTCTCTGCATCGCGATGGCGATGCTCGCCGGCTTCGTGCCGGTCCGCGTTGCCGGGTCGAACAATTCGTTCACCGCCGGCGAGATCTTCATCTTCCTGCTGCTGCTGCTGAGCGGTGTCGAGGCGGCGACGCTGGCCTGCGCGTGCGAGGCCGCTGGTCGGCTCGTGGCGAACGTCCAAGCGCTGGACCAGCCGCATCGCCAGCCCGGCGATGGCGGCGATCGCGCTGTTCGTCCCGGGCTCGCTGCTGGAGATATTGCGCGGCTCGCTCGGATCGCATGGGCCCGCTCGGCGACGGCCTGCTGCCGGTGGCCGCGATCTGCTTCGCGCTGGCCTATTTCTTCATCAACACGCTTGCTGGTCACGATGGTGCCGCGGCTGAAGCGCCGCGAGCCGCTGCGCGTGGTGCGAGCTGATCGCGTTCGTTCGGCTGGCTCGGCATGGCCTATGCGGCCAACGCGACGGTGGCGACCTTCCTGTACCTGAGCTTCCGGCAGATCGGGCTACGCGGCGGTGATCGCGGCGGCGCCGGTGATCGCGGTGCTGCTGACCAGCGGCCATTACTTTTTCCGCCGCAAGGAGGCCGACGAGGCGCTGCGCGCATCGCAGGCGGCCGAATGCCGAGCGCGCCCGCCAGCACGTGCTCGAGCTCGCAGGCCAGCGAGCTGCGCTTCCACAGCGCGTTCACGCATGCGTCGATCGGCATGGCGCTGATCTCGCTCGACGGCACGATCCGGCAGACCAACGCAGCGCTGCGCGAGCTGCTCGGCCTGCCGAGCGACAGCGGCCGGCCGGCTCGACTTCGACCACTTCGTTCGCGACCGACGGCAGGACCACGCTGGCCAGCCATCTGATTGCGCCGCTGATCGCCGGCGAGCAGCAGCAAGCCTGTCGGCCGAACTGCGCTGCATGCATCGCGACGGCAGCGAGGTCTGGGTGGCGGTCAACGGCAGCTTCTTCTCCGAGCCGGGCTCGTCGAACCGTGCCTGATCCTGCAGCTGCAGGACATCATCGCCGCGCAAGCGGCCGAAGCCGACCTGCACCACATCGCCTTCCACGACGGCCTGACCGGGCTGCCGAACCGGCACCGCTTCAACGAGCAGCTGTCGCGCTGCGCTCGTGCGCTCGCGTCGTCGACCGCAGCGCCGCTTCGGCGTGATGTTTCTCGATTTCGACCGCTTCAAGCTGATCAACGACAGCCTCGGCCACAGGGTCGGCGATGAGTTCCTGGTCCAGGCCGCGCGGCGCATCGAGGAGCAACGTGCGCTCGGCGATGTGGTGGCGCGCCTGGGCGGCGACGAGTTCGCGATCCTCGCCGAGGACCAGCGGCGGCACCGACTTCGTGCTTCCAGCTCGCCGAGCGGCTGCAGCAGGCGCTGTGCCGGCCGTTCCAGGTCAGCGGCACCGAGATCACGACCAGCGCGAGCATCGGCATCACCTTCAGCTCGTTCGGCTACGACGACGCCGGAAGCGGTGCTGCGCGACGCCGACATCGCGATGTACAAGGCGAAGGCTGCCGGCAAGGCGCGTTATTGCGGTGTTCGACGTCGGGCTGCACGAGAAGGTGGCGAGCCGCCTGCGCATCGAAGGCGAACTGCGCCGGGCGCTGGCCGAGCAACGCGCTGTCGGTGCACTACCAGCCGCTGTTCGACCTGCAGTCCGGGCGGCTGTGCGGATTCGAGGCGCTGGCGCGCTGGTACCATCCCGAGCTCGGCGTGGCATCACGCCCGGACGCCTTCATCCCGATCGCCGAGGAATCGGGCCTGATCATCCAGCTGACCGACTTCGTGCTGCGTACGGCGCCTGCCCGCAGTTGAAACGCTGGCAAGCGACTCGACGCCAGCTTCGCCGGCTTGAAGATGCACGTCAACATTGCCGGCAACGACCTGGCAACCCACAACCTGGTGTCGCGGGTTGCACTGGCGCTGGTCAGCCGCTCGCGTCGAGCCAGAGCACCTGTCGATCGAACTGACCGAGAACATCCTGATGGAGCAGCTCGAATCGGCGATCGGCCGCCTCGAAGAACTGCACCAGCTCGGTGTCGGGCTGAGCATCGACGACTTCGGCACCGGCTACTCGTCGCTCAGTCACTTGTCGAGCCTGCCGCTCGATTGTCTGAAGATCGACCGCTCGTTCGTGCGCAATCTGGAGGCCGACTCGAAAGAGGCTGCCGTGATCCGCGCCATCGTGCTGCTCGGCACGTCGCTGGGCAAGCAGGTGATCGCCGAAGGGATCGAGACCACCGCCCAGCGCGACGAATTGCGCGCCCTCGGTTGCGACATCGGGCAGGGCTACCTGTTTGCGCGTCCGATGGCAGCCGGGATGATCGACGAGCTGCTGGCTTCGACGCTGCGTGATCGCGCAGCCGAAGCGGCCACGCCGATCCGCAACATGGCTCGCCGCAGGGGTGCGCGGCCGACGCCGGTCCCGTCTGCCGGCCTGCGTTGGCTGATCAGGCCGCGCCCAATCCGGCCAATCAGCTGCTCTGACCGTTCGGATCGCGCCAGACCCGCTCGAACGGCAGCCGCCAGGCGCGAGGTGCGATCAATTGATGGATGGCGTTCGGGCCCCACGAGCCGGGTGCGTACAGGCGCACCGGCGGCGGTGACTCGAGCAGCTCGGTTGACACCTGCCACAGCCGCTCGATGCCTTCGGCGGTGGTGAACAAGCGTGCGGTCGCCGCGCATCGCATCGAGGATCAACCGCTCGTAGGCCTCGAGCACGTCGCCGATCAGGCCGGTATCGCGCATCGCGAATTGCAGGCTCAGCTTGTCGAGCCGCATGCCGGGGCCGGGCCGCTTGCCATAGAAGGAAAGCGACATCTTCGACGCATCGGCCAGATCGAATGTCAGGTGATCCGGCCCCTGGGCGCCGACGCCCGAGCCGGCGGGAAACATGCTTTTGGGCGGTTCGCGAAAGGCGATCGAGATGATGCGCTGGCCCTCCGCCAGGCGTTTGCCGGTGCGCAGATAAAACGGCACGCCGGCCCAGCGCCAGTTGTCGATGGTGCATTTCAGCGCGATGAAGGTTTCGGTTTCGGATTCGCTGCGATACGCCTTCCTGCGATCGGTAGCCGGTATATTGGCCGCGCACCACGTCGGCCGGCCGGATCGGCAGCATGCTGCGAAAGACCTTGTTCTTTTCTTCGCTGATCGGTGCCGGTTCCAGCGAGGTGGGTGGCTCCATCGCCATGAAGGCAAGGATCTGGAACAGGTGGGTGACCACCATGTCGCGAAATGCGCCGGTCGCCTCGTAGAAGCCGGCACGTGTGCCGAGCCCGAGCGTTTCGGGAACGTCGATTTGCACGTGGTCGATGAAGTTGCGGTTCCAGATCGGCTCGAACAGGCCGTTGGCAAAACGGAAGGCGAGGATGTTCTGCGCCGGCTCCTTGCCAAGGAAGTGATCGATGCGGTAGATCTGCTGCTCGTCGAACACCTCGTGCAGCTTCGCGTTCAGGCTCGACCGCGCTGGCCAGATCGGTGCCGAACGGCTTCTCCATCACGATCCGCGATCGATCGACCAGCCCGGCCTGACCCAGCATCTGCACCGCGGCAAGCGCTGCGTTGGGCGGCACGCTGAGATAGTGCAGCCGCCGGTTTTCGCTGCCAAGCGACTGCTCCGCCCGATCAACCGCCGACTTCAATGCCTCCGGCCCGGCCGACAACGGCAGGTAATCGAGCGTCGCAGCAAAGGCCTGCCAATCTTCGGCGCTGACCTTGCGGGTAAAAAATTCGTCGATGGCCGATCGCGCCTGCGCCCGGAAATCATCGACGCCGATCTCGTCGAGTGACACCCCCACGATCCGGCAGCCGGGAATGAAGCCGCCGCTGACCAGGTGGAACAGTCCGGGCAGCAGCTTGCGGCGCGCCAGGTCACCGGTGGCGCCGAACAGCACGACGACCTGCGGAAATCGCGGGCCCACCCCGGCCGGAATTTTTGCCACGCTCGCACCCCTTCTGGAATTGTTCGACTGCAGCAAGAAGGAAGCCAGTTTACCGCGGCCCTGCTTGCGGGCCCATGTCGGCATCAGCAATCGAATTCCGATCGATTCAACCCCGTTTGCCGACATGCTGCGTACAAGCAGGTACCACTCACCGGAGCCCGCCATGAAACTGTCACCCAGCCTGCAGCGCCGACGCGTCGTCATGGCGTCGGCCATTTTCTGCCTGTTGCCCTTCGCCGCGGGTTGTGCGAGCGAGGTCGTGGCCGCGGCCCGCCGACGGTCGACCTGTCGATCGTCGATCGCGATGTCGGGCCAGACCTTGCCGGTGCACCGGCACGCTGGCCGCAGCTATGTCGCCGGATCGCCGGGCACACGGTATGCATTGCGGCTGACCAATCGCACAGCGGGCCGCCAACTGGTTGTGCTGTCGGTCGATGGCGTCAATGTGATCTCCGGCGAGACCGCCGGCTGGAGCCAGACCGGCTACGTGCTCGAGCCTGGCAGAGTTTCGACATCGCCGGCTGGCGCAAGAGCAACACCGCAATCGCAGCATTCGAGTTCGCCGCACTGCGTGATTCCTATGCAGCGCGAACCGGCCGGCCCGATCACGTCGGCGTGATTGGCATGGCCGTATTTGCCGAGAAACCGGCCGCCGGTCGCGATGGCGAGGCCGCAGCCACAGCCGCAGCTTCTGGCCGACGCCGCGTCGCCCGGCGCGGCCAAGACGCAGGCCGAGCGGCGCAGCGAAAGCACCGGCAGCAGTCTGGCGGACAACGCATCGGCCGCAGCGGCTGCGCTGCCCGCACCGGCCGAACGACTGGGCACGGCGCATGGTCAACGGGAATGGTCGGTCGCCACGCAAACCGCGCTTCGAGCGGCTCAGCACGACACCGCAATCGGTGGTGGAAATTGCCTACGACAGCTACTCGAATCTGCTGGCGGCCGGTGTCATTCGTTCGGATGTGGCCCAGGTGGAGCCTCGCCCGTTTCCCCAAAGTGATGCGGGTCGTCGCTTTGTTGCCGACCCGCCGCCTCGATGAGGCCGATCTCGCGACGTGTTGGTGTGCGCAGCATCGGGCCGGCTGTTGCGCGGTCGTAATATCTGCGGCCATGCAGCCCGCCGAGAACAGCGCCGATGAGCTGATCGAAGCCTTTGTGGCAGGCGACGTGGCGGCCTTCGAGCGTCTTTACGATGGCTACGACCGGCGCAGCTTTCAGTTTGTCCGCCGCATGCTGGCGGGCCGCAACGACGCCGAGGCCGAGGACCTGCACCAGGAGGTGTGGCTGGCCGTGGCCCGATCGGCAGGGTCGTTCGACCCTGCGCGATCGCGCTTCGTGACCTGGCTGTTCACGATTGCGCGCAACAAGGTGATGGATCATTTTCGCCGCAGCGTGGCGATTGTCCAGCTGGCCGGCGCCGCAGCGGACGATGCGGCCGAGGCGATCGAAGATTGGCACGACCTGTCGCCCGAACGGATCGCCCACAACCACCAGCTGGCGGCGGCCATCGTCAATGAGGTCGAGGCCTTGCCACTGGCGCAGCGCGAAACCTTCGTGTTGTTCGCCCATCATGAATTGAGCCTCGACGAAGTTGCGCAGATTACCGGCGTCGGCGCCGAAACCGCCAAGAGCCGGCTTCGTTATGCGCGCAAGACGCTGAGCCGCAAGCTCGGCGACTGGAAACACGATCATGTCTGACGACCGGGATCTGCTCGATATCGACACCGCTTATGCAGCGGCGGCCGACGCATTGGCGGACGACGCCGCGGTGCGCAGCCGCCGCACTGCTGTTTTCGCAGCAGTGGTTGCTGCGAAGGCGTCGCCGCCGCCGGCCGCCAGGCTGCCCGCGCTGTCAAGCCGATGTTGCCGGCCAGTGGCCACCGGCGTTCGCGAGCCACCTGGTGGAACGGCCTGGCTGCGGCTTGTGTGATCGGCCTGTGCAGCCTGCTGGTACTTCGTGTCAACGATGTGTCGCCGCCGGATGTCGCCGAGCGCGAAGCCGATGTTGGCAACCTGGCCGAACGGCGGCAACGGGAGCCGGCGAAAGCTGCGAACGCAGCGCCGCCCGTACCGACGGCCGATCAAGGGGCCATCGCGCCACCAGCTGTGGCCGAGCCTTCACTCACGCCCGCGCCCTCGGTGCTGCCTGCGCCAACGAAGGCGCCCGCTGAGCGTGATCGGGCCGCGCCGCTGTCACCACCGGCGGTGGTGCGTGCACCCGAGACCAATCCCGCATGGGTGGCAGCTCCGGTTGTACCGCCTCGCCCGCAGGTCGAGCCAGCGATCGTGCCGCGCGCCTTCCCTGAGGCTGCACTGTCGGCGCCAGTCGGGCGGGCAGCTGAATCCGGCCGACAAGCTGCACCCGCGGTAACCTCGAGGCCCGATGCTGCAGCCGAACGCGCCGAACTGTTGCCCTCAGGCGCCGCGCCGCCCGCCGCCGCTGATGCCGCTGACGGCATGATGGAGCCCGGCTTGCGAGCCCCGGCACTGGGCGTCCCGCGTGCCGCGCCGTCCGCTGCGACTGCGCAATCACCAGCACCGGCACTCGCAGTGCCGTCGGGTCTGGCGCGCAGCGGCCAGGCCAAAGCTGCCGGTTCACCGCCGTGGCCGCCCGATGGTCTGATCGCTGCGGTGGAAGCGGGCAACTTGGCGCGCATCCGGCAGCAACTGCAATCAGCGGATGCAGATGCCGAAAGAGATGCCGCCGGGCGGAGCGCCTTGGCGCACGCCGTGCTGCGATCGAATCTGCCAGCGGTCGAGCTGCTGTTGGCGGCCGGCGCCGACAGTCGCCTGCCGGACCGGCTGGGCCGGTCGGCGCTCGATCACGCCGAGTCCATCGGCAACGACGCCATTCTGGCGGCGTTGCGGCGGCGCTGATCGCGGGCCGCCCGACATTCGTCGAGCGCGGTGTCGCCGTTGGTTCTGCGCAAGCCTTCGGAATCGGCGACGCATCGTTGGTGATCGTTTCGCTCAGCGCGACCGCGGCGACCGCAAGCGCACATGCATGCGCAGCAAGCAGCGCAGCAGGTACAGAACCAGCACCGTGCCGATCAGGTCGCCGATGAACATCGGCAGCAGTCCGCTGACCGGATCGTCGCGGTGGTCGCTGATCCAGTAGTAGAGGTTGTGCAGCGCGACGCTGGCGGCTGCGCTGCCGGCGGCAAGCGCAGCCAGTTGCGTGCTGCTCATGCCCATCAGCGTTGGCTGCATGTGCAGCCGAGGCAGCAGGATGCTGACCGCCAGCAGCGGGGCAATCGCAGAGGCGGCGGCGACCGGCAACGCCTTTTCGATCGGCGCACCTTCGACGATCATCATCGTGAACAGGCCGCCCAGAAACAGGCCCAACGCCCCCAGCGGCCCGCACACCAGCACCGACAGCAGGCGCACTGCAGCCGGCAGAAAGACCCAGTTGATGCCGTCGGACCAACTGGTCGTAGAGAACATCCATTCGTTGCAAACATACAGGCTGATCCAGGCCAGCGCCGGGACCAGCATCAGTGTGGCGAGCGGAGCGGCGCGAGACGAGCCGAGCAAAAGGTGCATCTTCAGATCCGGAAGCGAGGCTCAGTGTCCAGCCGCTTTGTCCATGCATCGACCCAGCGCAGCGAAATATTGCTGCGCCACCGGCGTCAACTCGATGTGTTTGGCTCGCTGGTCGCCGGCCTTTTCCGCATAGCTGATCAGACCCATCCCGTGCAGCGACTTCAGCCGCCGATGCACCGTCGAAGGCGAGGTCTCCGGCGCCGAGTTCATCGCCTGCAAGACAGTGACTGGTTCGCCGGCCGCCAACATCGCGGCAAGCGCGTTCAGCAGCCGCTCCTCCACCGGGTCGAGCGCAGGTATCGACGGCAGATCACGAATCGCCTGCGCCAGATTGAGAAACCGCAGATAAGTGAGAGACATGTCGGTTGCAACGGGTCGGTCGCGGTGGCGAGCGATCGCTGAATTCTAGTTGTGTCTTCGCGCTGACAGACTCGGTGTGCGCAGTGCGTGACGGGTGCTTGGCGGGTTCGATGGGCGGGTAAGCACTGAGAGCATGGTTGGCCGCTCTGGCTAACTCGTTGTCATAATAAAAACGATTGCCAAAGTGACATCGACCTGGCGTCGCAAGCTTTCCGATCACCTGCCACCCCGTTTGTCCGCCCACTCAACCAAAGGATCCACGATGAAGAAGACCTCCCGCCTGCCCCTGATTGCTGCCGTGTTGGGTGTCGCCATGCTGGGTGGCTGCGCCACCGCTGGAAAGCAGATCCACACCACCGGCAACGTCTATCCGGCGATCGGTCCTTATTCGCAGATGGTGCAGTCTGGCAATACCTATTACCTCTCGGGCGTGATCCCGCTCAACAAGGCGGGCAACGGCATCGAGGGCACGACGATCGAAGAGCAGACACGCCTGGTGCTGACCTACATCGGTGAGGTTCTGAAGGCGCAAGGCATGAGCCACGACAACGTCGTGATGTCCAACGTGTACATGAAGGACCTGAACGAATTCGCAAAGATGAACGCCGTCTACGGCGAGTTTTTCAAGAACCGGCCGCCCAGCCGCGCAACGGTCGAGGTCGCTCGCCTGCCACGTGACGTGAAGATCGAGATCGCGGTCATCGCGACCCGGTAAATCGGTGGCGCGTCGCTCCGCGGCGCAGCTGTTTCCAGACGTTTTCGAGTCGTCCTGCGTGGCCTGGTCCACGCCAGAGGGCTTGTTTCGCTCGCGCGCTCCCGCGCGTTTTTCCTCACTTCGATTGCTCAAAGGAACTCGCATGTCAAATCCGTCTTCACCCGTCGAATCCACCTCGATCACGTCCTTCGATGCAGACAAGCTTGCCGCCTGGTCACCCAAGCGGCGTGATTTCATGCGCGTGCTCGGGGTCGGTGCAGGTAGCTTGGCAGCCGGCGGCCTGGTGGGCTGCGGCGGCGCCAGCGCCAACACCGCTACCGACAATCTGCGCGCGACCCTGCTCGCCGACGAAGCGTTCTGGACCCAGGTGCAAAGCCGCTTCACGCTGGACAGCACCAAACTGTTCATGAACATCGGAACCGCCGGCTCGATGCCGCGATCGGTGGTCGAGCGCTACAACGCCGAGAACATCGTCTACGCTCGCGATTCGCAGAACGGCTACAGCAACTTCCTGACGCAACGCACGGCGATGGCACCGGGATTTGGCGTCGATCCCGATGAACTGGTGATCAGTGGCAACACCTCGGACGGCATGTCCAAGGCGATCCTCGGCATCCCATGGCAAGCGGGCGACGTGGTGATCACGACCGATCACGAACACCCGGGCGGGTATGTGCCGCTGGGTATCGCGGTCGAGCGCTACGGGGTGATCGTGCGCCGTGTCACGTTGCCGACCGGCGATGGCGACGTCAAATTGATCGACGGCAGCACCGCGCCGCACAATCCGGCGTTGTACCGGACCCTGTTCCGCAACGAGGTGCTTGCAGCTCGCTCCGCCGGCCAGCGGGTGCGCGCAATCATGTGGTCGTCGCCGACCTACCTGACCGGCATCATGCTGCCGATCCCGGAAATCATGCAGGTCTGCAAGGAATTCAATCTGATCTCGATTTGTGACGGCGCGCACCTGCCGGGCATGATGGCCTACAACTACGCCAACTTCGGCGTCGACTTCATGGCCGGCGCCGGCCACAAGTGGCAATGTGCGCCGGGCGGCACCGGCATCCTGATCGTCAGAAACAAGGCGCGTGCCAACGCCGCAGCCACGCTGCCACCGTACTACCCCGTCATCACCAGCAGCGCCACCCAGCAGGCCGGCACCTTCGGCACGCGGCCAACGCGGACCAGCGGTGGCGGGCAGGTGCCGTGGACGCAACGCGGTGACTATGACCTCGCCTCGGTGATCCAGAGCATCGGCTCGATGAACGTGCCGGCGTTCAATGCGGTTGCACAAGCCTGTGCGGACTGGGATTCGATCGGCCGCAAGAAGGTCGAGACCTATGTGCTCGGCCTGTCGAGCTACACCAAGGAACGCATCATCGAGATCTGGGGCTCGGCCGCACGCGCTCTACTCGCCGCGTGACGCGGGACTGTTGTCGGCGCTGACCTCGTTCAACCCGTTCCATGGGCTCGACGGTGCAAAGAACCTGATCGCCCGCAGCACGGCAACCAATGGCACGATCGCGCAGTCACCATCGAGCAACCTGGTTGCGCGTGTGCTCGCCGAGCACAACATCATCGTGCGCAACACCTCGACGCCGCGCATCACCGGCGCCGGCACGCAACAGACCGTGTTCCCGATCCGCATGTCGACCCACCTGTGGCACGACCCGGCCGACATCGATCGCGCATTGACAGCAATCCGTCAGCTGGCCGTCGAGATCGCCCAGGCGGCGAGCTGAGGATCGCCGGTGCGGACGACGCGTTCACCTGACGCGTCGTCCGCCGTCGTCGCGCATTCGACGGGCAGGACGACCCCGATGACCGGCCAGTCGGGCGAGCCACCCTGCTGATGCGATATCCCGTGTACAAGCCGCGTTGCTGCGTTACACGCTTACCGTCTCGACCACACAGGACGCAGCGTCCGGCTGCCGCATCGGCCAAGCGTAAAAGCCCGCTGCACCGCGAGCACCGCCTGGTCGGCCGCGGCGCTGTCGGCCGCATGGACGATGGCCAGCGGCTCGCCGGCACGAACCGCAGTCGCCCGGCGCCAGAACCTGTGCCAGGCCGACCCGCGGGTCGACGACATCACCCGGCTTGCGACGGCCGCCGCCCAGGCCGACGACCGCAAGCCCGACGCGCACGCACGTCGATGGCGGCGACAAAGCCGTCGCGCCGTCGCCGGCACCGCCCGTTGCACCGGGGCGATGGCCAGCCTGGCGTCGCGCAGCACATCGCGCGGCCCGCCGAGCAAGGCGACCATTCGCGCAAACCGCTCGGCCGCAGCGCCGGAGTGCGAGTGCGCTGTTCCGCCAGCGCATGCGCGGCTTCCAGGCTGTCGCTCAGACCGCCCAGCTGCAGCAGTTCGGCGCACAAGGCCATCGTGACGGCGCGCAGCCGCGTGCAGCCGGGCTCGTTTTTCAGGAAGGCGATCGGCCTCCTGCACTTCGAGTGCGTTGCCGGCCGTGTGGCCCAGCACCGGCGTTCATGTTCGGTGATCAGCGCCCGCGCCGGCAGCCCGGCGCCGCCGCGGTGCTCACCAGGCTTCGCGCCAGTTCGCGCGCCTGCTCCAACGTCGGCGTGAAGGCGCCGCTGCCCAGCTTGACGTCGAGCACCAGGCCGTGCAGGCCGGCGGCGAGTTTCTTGCTCAGGATGCTGGCGGTGATCAGCGGCACGCTTTCGACCGTTGCGGTGACATCGCGGATCGCGTACAGGCGCCGGTCGGCCGGCGCCAGCTGTGCACTGGCGCCGACGATCGCGCAGCCGGCGCCGCGCAGCGTGGCCAGCAGCCGCTGTCGATCGACGGTCGATGCAGTAGCCGGGCAGCGCCTCGAGCTTGTCGAGCGTGCCGCCGGTATGGCCGAGCCCGCGGCCGCTGATCATCGGCACCACGCCGCCGCAGGCCGCGACGATCGGCGCCAGCATCAGGCTGATCTTGTCGCCGACGCCGCCGGTTGAATGCTTGTCGAGGATCGGACCCGGCAGGTCGGCATCGACTCCACCGCAGCATGTCGCCCGACCGCGTCATCGCCGCCGTCAGCGCCACCGTCTCGGCGCTCGCCATGCCGCGCAGCACGATGGCCATCGCCAGCGCGGCGACCTGGCTGTCGGCCCAGTCGCCGTTGGTCAGTCCGTCGACGAAACACTGCAGCTGCGCCGCATCGAGTACACCGCCGTCGCGCTTGATGCGGATGATCTGGCTGGGCAGCACGGAATCGTGGCGAAGCGTCTGCGGGACAGCGTTCAGTTCAGCCGCACGATGCGGTCCAGCGTCCCGGGCCGCACCCCCGGGTTGTTGGCGATGAACATCTCGAACGCATCGACGTCCATCATGCCGGTGCGGGCGTCGCTGCCCCTGCTTGAAGACGACGAAGTTGTCCCCGCCGCTGGCGAGGAAGGAATTGACCATCACGCGCAGCGTGTCCGCCGGCTCGATCGGCCCGCCCGTCCAGGCGCACGCTGCCCGGGACGATGCGCTGCCCGACCGGCTTGCTGGCGTCCCAGCTGTAGCTGAAGCCGCGGCTGACACTGAGCACGCGGCCGTCCGGTGCCTGGCCCTTCCACTGCTGCTCCAGCAACTCCAGCAACTGCGCGCCGCTGAGCGTCAGCGTGACCAGGTTGTTGTAGAAGGGTTGCACCGAGAACAGGTCTTCGTAGCGCACCTGCCCATCGGTCGGCTGCGCCAGCGCGGCGCGGATGCCGCCCGGGTTCATCAAGGCGATCTGCGCGCCGCCGTCCTCGGGCCACTGGGTGGCGGCCAGTTGCGCGTCGGCGATGACCTGGCCGAGCGGACTCTCGCCGGCGCGGGCTGGCATCGCGCGGTCAGCGCGCCGCCGATGCGGCCGACCACGCGTTTGGCCAACGGCACGGCGAGCTTGTCGTATTGCTCGATCAGCGCTGTCTGCCGCGGCTCCTTCGCATAGGCTGGTGCGCGCGATCACGTTGTCGGCGCTGGCGCTGGTGATGTCGCGCGTCTTCGGGTCGAGCACCAGGTCGATGGCGCTGACCACGGTGCCGTATTTGTCGGCGCTGGTCACCAGCCGGCCGTCGATGCGGCAGTTGTAGGCGCGGTGCGTGTGGCCGCTGATCACCACGTCGACGGCCTTGTCGAGCTTCTTGACGATATCGACGATCGGGCCGCTGATGGCCGGGCACTCGTTGTAGCCGCCGGTCGGCAAGCCGCCTTCGTGGATCAGCACCACGATCGCCTCGATGCCCTGCTGGCGCAGCTGCGGCACCAGCTGGTTGACGGTTTCGGCTTCGTTGCGGAATTTCAGGCCCGCCACACCGGCCGGCACGACGATCGACGGCGTGCGCTTCCAGCGTCAGCCCGATGAAGGCCACCGGGATGCCCTGGAAGGTCTTGACCTTGTAGGCCGGCAACAGCGTCTGGCCGGATTGTTCGACCACCGTGCTGGCCGCCAGGTACTGGAAGGCGGCGCCCTTGAAGGCCGCGGGGCCCTTGCAGCCGTCGGTGGGATGACAGCCGCCGCGCTGCAAACGCAGCAACTCGTCGGCGCCCTTGTCGAATTCGTGGTTGCCCACCGCCGCGATCTCCATCCCCATCAGGCCCATGCTCTCGATCGTCGGCTCGTCGTGGAACAGCGCCGACAGCAGCGGCGAGGCGCCGATCAGGTCACCTGCCGCGACCAGCACGTTGTTGGGATGTCCGCGGCGCAGTTCGGCGATCGCGGTGGCCAGGTGTTCGGCGCCGCCGGCGTCGACGTTGATGGTCTTGCCCGGGTTGGCCGGGTCGGCGACGCGGATGCCGCCGCGCGGCGGTTGCAGGTTGCCGTGGAAATCGTTGATCGCCAGCACACGGACCTTCACCGGCTCGGTGCCGACAGGGGTGTCGGGCGTGGCGCAGCCGGCGAGCAAGGTCGCCGCGACGAGACCGAGGGTATACAGGTTGCGCATGGAATCGGACTCCGTTGGTTGGAACTCAATAGACGTTGCCGGCTGCCGGGCGCCCGGTGCCGGACAACACGGCTTCGATGTCGTCGAGCAGGCCGCTGGCACCGATGCGAAAACGAGCCGGCGCGATGGCCGCTGCACCGAGCAGCTCGGCCGTCAGCTGCGATGTACAGCGCTGCATCGGCCACCGTGCGGATGCCGCCAGCTGGCTTGAAGCCGACACGTTGGCTGGCCGTCGGATCGTCGGCGATGGCCGCCAGCAGCAGCCGGGCAGCCGCCGGCGTGGCCGCCACCGGTCGTTTGCCGGTGCTGGTCTTCAGGAAATCGGCACCGGCCTGCAGCGCGATTCGCGCAGCCTGTCGAATCTGCAAGTCGTCGGCAATCTCGCCGGTTTCCAGGATCACCTTCAGTGTCAGTCCGGCGCACTCGCGACGCACCGCCGCCAGCAGCGCCGGCGCGGTGGCCAGGTCGCGGTAGGGCAAAACAACGTCGACCTCCTGCGCGCCAGCGGCGACGATCTGCGCGGTGTCGCGCTGCGCTCTTGCGATGTCGCTGCCGCCATCGGGAAAATTGGCCACCGCGGCGACCCGGATCGCCGCCGGCAGCAGCGAGCGCGCCAGCGCGGCCTGGCGCGGCCAGACGCAGACGGCCGCCGTCGCACCGTTGCGCCAGGCCGGGCCGATCGCGCGCAAACACAACTGCTCGATGTCGGCTTCGCCGCCTGCAAGGTCGTGACCATCGGCGAGGCTGGTCAGATCCAGGCAGGCCAGGGCTTGTCGCGCGGTTACTTCCAGTTCGTCCATCGCGTTCAGATCTCGACAGCCTGCACGATGGCGGACAAGGTGTGCACAGCCGACGCGCTGTGCGGCGCCGGCCGTTGCCAGGGTGTGCGCGTGGCTCAGTGTCTCGACCTCCATGCCGGCGGCCATGTTGGTCAGCATCGACAAGGCCAGCACGCGCATGCCGGCATGGCGCGCCAGGATGGTCTCGGGAACGGTGCTCATGCCGACCGCCTGCGCACCGAGGGCGCGCAGCATGCGGATCTCGGCCGGCGTCTCGAACTGCGGCCCGATCACCCAGGCGTAGACGCCTTCGTGCAGCGTGGCGCCGGCGGCCTGCGCGGCGGCTTGCGCCTGAGCGCGCAGGCGAGGGCAGTAGGCCGCAACCATGTCGATGAACCGGCTGTCGCCCGGCTCGTCGATCAGCGGCGATCGCTGCGCGATGTTCAGGTGGTCGCTGATCAGCATCAGCTCGCCCGGGCGCATCGTCGCGTCGATGCTGCCGGCCGCGTTGGTCTGCACCAGCACCTGGACGCCCAGCGCAGCCAGCGTGCGGATGGCGCCCTTCATGCCATCGGCCTCACCGGTTTCGTAGGCGTGTTGGCGGCCGGCCAGCACAGCAACCTCGACACCGCCGACGCGTCCCACTTTGACCACGCCGCTGTGGCCCGCGATGGCCAGCTGCGGAAACGCCGGCAAGTCGGCGTAGGGCAGCTCGACGGCATCCTGCACCTCGTCGGCAAAACGCGCCCAGCCCGACCCCAGCAGCACCGCAACCCTGGGTGCGCGGTTGCCCAGACGCTGGCGCAGCGCGACGGCGCTGGCATCGATCGCCTCTTGGTCAGTCCGCATTGAATTCAAAGTTTGAGATGGTGAGGGCCGAAGCTGTGCGGCAGCAGGGCGCCCAGTGTGAACGATTCGCGCAGCTTGTGGTCGTCGGCGACCCAGACCGGGCAGTCGGCAGCAGCAAACTCGCGCAGCTTCTGCCGGCAGCCGCCGCACGGCGTGACCGGATCGTCGGCGACGCCGCACACCGCCACCGCCAGCACGCGCTTGCCGCCGGCCGCGACCATCACCGCCAGCGCCGAAGCCTCGGCGCACCAGCCCTGCGGGTAGGCGGCGTTCTCGACGTTGCAGCCGGCGTGGATGCGGCCCTGCTCGTCGAGCACGCGCGGCGCCGACGGCGAATTTCGAATACGGTGCGTAAGCGTGCTGGCGCACCGCACGCGCGGCGGCGATCAGTACGTGGCGTTGGTCGGGCTGCAATGGCTGTCGTCAACGCTCCTTCCGACATAAGGCCTTCCCAGCGTTCCTTGACATAGGCCGGCCCAGCGCCCGGGCCACCGACTTGCCGATAAACCCGGCCAGCAGCACCACCGTCATCACGTAGGGCAGGGCCTGGATCGCCTGCACCGGCACCGCGCCGATGAACGGCAGCTGCGCGCCCTGCATGCGGATCGATGCCGCGTCGAGAAAGCCGAACAGCAAGCAGGCCCACAGCGCGCCCACCGGATGCCATTTGCCGAAGATCATCGCTGCCAGCGCCATGTAGCCGCGGCCGGCGGTCATGTTCGGGATGAAGCTGGGGCTCTGCGCCAGCACCAGGTAGGCGCCGGCCAGCGCGGACAAGCCGCCGTTGAGCGCCAGCGCCTGGTAGCGCAGCGCCTTGACGCTGACGCCGGCAGCGTCGACCATGGCCGGGTTCTCACCCGCGGCACGCAGGCGCAGGCCGAAGCGCGTTCGGTACAGCAGCCACCAGACCAGCACCACCAGCAGCAAGCGATCCGTAGACCATCAGGTTGTGGCCGAACAATGCCAGCGCAAGCACCGGACCGACAAGCGGCAGCTGCGCCACCACCTGGCCGGCGCCGCCGAACCAGCCCGACAAGCGAACACTCTCGGGAACCGGCGGCGTCTGCCCGCCCTGCGCGAACCAGGCGATGCCCAGCACCACGGTCAGGCCGGCGGCGGTCATCGTGATCGCCATGCCCAGCACCACCTGGTCGCCGCCGTGGCTGACGCAGGCGAAGCCGTGCAGCATCGACAGCGCCACGCCGACCGCCAGCGCCGCGGCCAGCGCCAGCGCCAGCGAACCGGTCGACGACGCCGACGGCGGCGGTGGCGAAGGCGGTGAGCAGCATCTTGCCTTCCAGCCCGAGGTCGATGACGCCCGGCACGCTCGCTCAGCACGCCGGCCAGCGCGCACAGGATCAGCGGCACGCTGACGCGCAGCGTGCTGGCCACGATGGTGCCGACGAAGACCTCATCCATTGCGACCGGCCCCTCCGCGGCGGGTACAGCCCCGCCCCACCCGCAAGTTGCCAGGCCGTGAACAGCGGCGGCGCGGCCACCTGCGACATGGCGCCGGCGAACAGCACGATCAGCCCCTGCAGCATGAACACCATGTCGCGGCTGAAGCCGTTGATCTCGAACACCAGTTCGCTGCCGCCCTGGTACAGCGCGCCGAACAGCAGCGACGCCAGCACGATGCCCAGCGGGTGGTTGCGGCCGATCAGGCTGACGGCGATGCCGGCAAAGCCGGCGCCGGCGACGAAATCGGGCAGCAGCCGGCCGTGCACGCCGGCGATCTCGTTGACGCCGACCAGCCCGGCCAGCGCGCCCGACGCCGCCATCGACCAGACGACCAGCGCGCTTGCGGCTTGATGCCGGCGTACAGCGCGCATCGGGCGCGAAACCCACGGCGCGCAGCGCATAGCCGCCGCGGCTTTTCCACAGCACCAGCCAGGCCGCCAACGCCGCAGCGGCGGCCAGCAGCACGCTCAGGTTCAGCGGCGTGCGCGGCCAGTCGATGCCGACCCAGGCCAGCGCCTCGTGCATGCCCGGCACCCGCGCCGAAGCCGCGAAGGCGCGGCTCTCGGGCGACATGTTGCCCGGCTCCTTCAGCACGCCGACCAGCAGGTAGCCGAGCAGCGCCGCGGCGATGAAGTTGAACATGATGGTGGTGATCACCGTGTGGCTGCCGCGCCAGGCCTGCAGCGCGCCGGGCATCGGCGCCCCAGACCATGCCGAACAGCGCCGCCGCCAGCACCATCAGCGGCAGCATCAACCAGCCCGGCAGCTGCGCCGACAACGCCAGCGCGGCCAGGCCGGCACCCAGCCCGCCCATCATGGCCTGGCCTTCGCCGCCGATGTTGAACAGCCCGCCGTGGAAAGCCACCGCCACCGCCAGGCCGGTGAAGACGAAGGTGGTCGCGTAGTACAGCGTGTAGCTGATGCCGGCCTTGCGAGCCGAAGGCGCCCTTGACCAGCAGCGCCAGCACCTGCGCCGGGCTTGAACCCGACCAGCAGCACCACGCCGCCGGCCACCAGCAGCGCCAGCGCCAGGTTGACGGCCGGCAGGACGAGCAACGTCCATCCAGCGCGGGAGTTCGATGGCCTGGCTCATGTCAATCAGCTGCCATCATGGACTCTGCCCCGCCCATCAGCCGCCCCAGCGCCGCCTCCGTGCACTCCGCGATCGGCAACTCGCCCGCGATGCGCCCGCCGTTCATCACGATCACGCGGTCGGCGAGGGCCAGGATCTCGTCGAGTTCGGACGACACCACCAGCACCGCGCCGCCGGCGTCGCGCATCGCGCGCAGGCGGCCGTGGATGAACTCGATGGCGCCGATGTCGACGCCGCGGGTCGGCTGGCCGACCAGCAGCACGCTGCGGTTGCTGTGCCGGCCTCGCGCGCCAGCACCAGCTTCTGCTGGTTGCCGCCGCTGAACTGTCGACGAGCCGCAGCCTGGGGTTGCGCGGCCGCACGTCGTAGCGTTCCATCATCGTCGGCGCAGTCGGCGCATCATGCGGCGTCGGCGCATCCAGCCGCGCAGGCTGTAGCGCGGCCGGCGCTGGTAGCCGAGCACGGCCGACTCCCAGGCCTCGAAAGGCAGCACCAGGCCGCGGCGGTGGCGGTCTTCGGGCACGTGTGCAAGCCGCAGGTCGCGCGCCTGCCGCGGTGTCGATCCAGTGCGCGTGGCGTGAAGTGATGCGGCTGCCGACCATGCAGCGTGCCCCGGTCGGCAGCAGCAGGCCGCTGAGGCGCGTCGAGCAGCTCGCTCTGGCCGTTGCCCGAGACGCCGGCGATGCCGACGATCTCGCCGCTGCGCAACGTCAGCGAGACATCGGCCAGGCGCGGCACGCCCATGTGCGTCGACCCATGACAAACCCTGCGCCTGCAGCAGCACGGCGCCCGGGCTGTGCCGGCACGGGCCTCGCGGCCGAGGTTGACGCGGCGCCCGACCATCGCCTCGGCCAGCCCATCGATGCTGGTGTCGGCGATGGCCGCGTCCAGCACCACCTGGCCGGCGCGCATCACGGTCACGGCGTCGCACAGCGCCATGATCTCCTTCAGCTTGTGGGTGATCAGCAGGATCGTGGTGCCGCGCGCGCGCAGGCCGCGCAGCGTGGCGAACAGCTGCTCGGTCTCCTGCGGCGTCAGCACCGCGGTCGGCTCGTCGAGGATCAGGATGCGAGCGCCGCGGTACAAGCGCCTTCAGGATTTCCAGCCGCTGGCGCTCGCCGACCGGCAGATCGGCGACCCGCGCGTCGAGGTCGACCAGCAGCCCGGTGTCGCGCATCAGCGCAGCCGAGCGCCGCGCGCACCTGCGCGCGTGCCGGGCGCAAGCGCCAGCCGGGCTCGGCGCCGAGCATCACGTTGTCGAGTGCGCTGAGCGTGTCGACCAGCATGAAATGCTGATGGACCATGCCGATGCCCAGCGCGATCGCTTCGCGGCTGCCGGTGATCTGCACCGGCCGGCCTTCGATCTCGATGGCGCCGCTGTCGGCCTGGTAGAAGCCGTAGAGGATCGACATCAGCGTGCTCTTGCCGGCGCCGTTCTCGCCGACGATGCCGTGCACCGTGCCGGCCGCCACGGCCAGGTTGACATCGCGGTTGGCCTGCACGGCGCCGAAGCGTTTGTCAATTTGATGCATTGCCACCGCCAGCGGGGCAGCGGCAGCCGGCGCGGCTTGCATGCCGGCGGTCAGTTGCGCAGCTTCACTTGCATGCCGATCCCACCATGTAGTCGATGACCTTGATCTTGCCGCTGATGATGTCGGCCTTGGCCGCGTCGACCTTCTTCTTCATGTCGGCGCTGACCAGCTTGGCGTTGTTGCTCGTCCAGCGCGAGTCGACGCCGCCTTCCTTCAGGCCCAGCGCGGTGACGCCGGGCTTGACGGCCTTGAAGGCGTTGTAGACGGCGACGTCGACGCGCTTGACCATGCTGGTCAGCATGGTGCCGGGCTGCAGGTGGTTCTGGTTGCTGTCGACGCCGATGGCCAGCTTGCCGGCGTCCTTGGCCGCCTGGTAGACGCCGATGCCGGTGCCGCCGGCGGCGGCGAAGACCACGTCGACGCCGCGCAGCGAACTGCGCCTTGGCAAGTTCGGCGCCGCGCGCCGGGTCGTTCCAGGCCGCGGGCGTGGTGCCGGTCATGTTGGCAGCTGACCTGCGACCTTCGGGTTGGCGTACTCGGCGCCCTGCTCGTAGCCGCACTGGAACTTGCGGATCAGCGGGATGTCCATGCCGCCGACGAAACCGACCTTGCCGGTCTTGCTGGCCAGCGCCGCCATCATGCCGACCAGGAAGCTGCCTTCGTGCTCCTTGAAGACGATGCTCTGCACGTTGGGCAGATCGACGACGCTGTCGATGATCGCGAATTTCAGCTTCGGGAAAGTCCTTGGCCACCTTCTCCATGCTGCTGCCCTGGCTGAAGCCGATGGCCGACGATCGGGTCGGCGCCGCGTTCGGCCATGCGGCGCTTGGCCTGCTCGCGCTGCGGTCGGGTTGCTGATCTCGAATTCGAGGTAGGGCTTGCCGGTCTCCTTCTTCCAGCGCTCGGCGCCGTCGTAGGCGGCCTGGTTGAAGGATTTGTCGAACTTGCCGCCCATGTCGTAGATCACGGCCGGTTCGGCGTGGGCCAGGCTGCCGGTCAACAAGGCGGCTGCAAGCATGGTGGTCCTGAAAGTCATGGCGCGGCGCCTCCGGGGTGTGGGTGACGGCAGGATAACAAGACCGGCCGCGGCTGTCGCCGATATCGGGATCATCAACACGACAGGCAGACATGCGCCGCCTCAGGGCAACGCTGAACAAGTCCCTCGCGGGGACTTCTTCAGCGTCGCCTTAGCATCGGGCGATGAACGCGACGACTGCTGTCACCGCCGACCCCGAGTCGATGACCATGGCGCGTCGGCTGCCCAAGGTGCTGTTGCACGAACACCTGGACGGCGGCCTGCGTGTGGCGACGCTGCTCGAACTGCTGCAGCAACGCCGGCTGCCGTCGCCGGCGAGCGATGTCGCCGCGCTGTCGGCGTGGTTCGAAGCCAACGCCCATGCCGGCAGCCTGGAACGCTACTTGAATGGTTTCGCCTTGACGGTCGCCGCGATGGCCGACCCGCTTGCGCTGCGCCGCGTGGCGTTCGAAGCGGCCGAGGACGCACGTGCCGACGGCGCGGTGCTGGCCGAGTTCCGCATCGCGCCGCTGCTGTTCGAAGCCCACGGCATGGCTGGCGAGGCGGCGGTCGAAGCGCTGCTGCAAGGCCTGCGCGACAGCACCCTGCCCAGCGGTCTGATCGTCTGCGCGATGCGCCACCTGCCGCCGGAACAGACCGTGCGCGCGGCATCCCTGGCCATCAGCTATCAGGGGCAGGGCGTGGTCGGCTTCGACCTCGCCGGACCCGAGGCGGGTTTTCCGCCCGATGTGCACGCCGAGGCGTTGCGGCAGCTGCGCGACGCCGGCATGCCGATCACGCTGCATGCGGGCGAAGCCGACAGCGCGCAACGGGTGCTCGAAGCAGGGCGACTGGGCGCGCGCCGCATCGGACATGGCGTGCGCCTGGTCGACGCCCTGAACGACCCCGGGCAGCGCCTTCTGATCGACGAAGCGCGGGCGCTCGACCTGCACCTGGAGATCTGTCCGACCAGCAATGTGCATACCGGCGCCGCGGCCTCGATTGCCAGCCACCCGATCACCGCCCTGTGGCGTGCCGGCGTGTCGTTGAGTTATCACACCGACAACCGGCTGATCAGCTGCGTCACCCACAGCCAGGAAGCTGCCGCACTGCTGCGCGACACGCCGCTGACCGCTGCCGACCTGGTCGAGATGGCCAAGCAGGCCGCGCAGCATTCATTCCTGCCGGCACCGGTCCGCGAGGCCGCCTTGAAGGCCATTGCTGCGGCCGCGCCATAGACAGGATCGATCGGGGACACCGCGCAATGGCGGCCGGTTTGCCGCTGGCGGTCATGTCTCGTTGTCGGCAACAGCCGTGGCCCGGAAGGCGGGCCCTGCCGGTCGATCGAGGGACCGGGTCGACCTGATCAAGGTGTCGAAGCGCCCTCAGCCGGATGCGGCCCCATGAAGAACTGAACCGCGCGCTCGATCACCCAGGGCACGATCACATGGTCGCCATCGAATGGCAGCAGTGTCAGGTCGTGGCCGGCCTCGAGCAAGCGCTGCGCGTGAGGCCGGGCACTGGTCTCGAACGGCAGTTGCGAATCGGCGCGGCCATGCGCCAGGAATATCCGCGGTGCGCCGTCCTGGTTGAAGCTGTTGATGAAACCGGCAGACAAGCCGATCACGTGGCTGGCCACATCGCCGTTGGTCAAGCCGACCGACAAGGCATAACTGCCGCCATCGGAAAAGCCGGCCATTCCCAGCCGCGCCGGGTCGAGCGCGAAATGGGACGCCACCCAACCGAGCGCGCGGTCGAGGTGCGCCAGGTCTGGCCCATGGCCGCCGACCACGATGTCCCAGGTCGGATACGTCGACTGCGGCGCCAGCAGCAGGAAGCGGCGGGCGCGCAGCCATGGCACCAGGTAGGGCAGGACCTTGTTGGCCGAGCCGCCGGCCCCATGGAACATCACCAGCAGCGGCAGCGGACGGCTGGTGTCCAGTGCGTCGGGCACCACCAGCACCGCCTCGCGTCCCTCGTCGAATGCCAGCGTGTGGCGACCGGCAGGCAGTGCGGCTGCCGTTGGTTCGGCACCGGGCCTGAACGCCAGGCGACCGGTCAAGGAACCGAGCAACGACGGATCGATCACGGGCGGGCCCCCGCTTCGATGTCGAGGCCGCGGAACACCGCGCACTGCGCGAATGCCTGCTTGTCCAGCGCGATGTGTTTGCGGCGGCAGAACTTGGTGGTCAGCAGCAGCAACTGCTTGATGTCGCGGCCGCTGGCACGTGGGTAGGTGGCCACCAGGGCGCTGACCAGTTCGGCTGGCAAATCGGCGCCGACCTGCTTTGCCATGGAGGTCCAAAGCCGCGCGGCGTCGGCGGCGCATGGTGTGTCGTAGGCGATCACCGCGATGCAGCGCGACAGGATTGCATCGTCGATGTCGGCGACCCGGTTGGTCGTCATGAACAGCAGGCCGCTGAAGTATTCGAGCGAGCGCAGGAACTCTGCAACGATCGCGTTGTGCTGCAGATCGTTGTCGCGGCGGCGGATGTAGACATCGGCCTCGTCGAGCAGCAGCACGCAGTCCCAGCGCGCGGCGCGGCGCAGGATTTGCGACAGGCTGCTCTCGACCGATCCGGCGGTGACGCCGAGCTGGCCCGAGTGAACCCGGTACAGCGGCTTGCCGACCACCTCGGCATAGACCTCGGCGGTCAGCGTCTTGCCCAGCCCCGGCGCGCCTTTGCACAGGATCGTGGTGCCACTCGACTTGCCCGGCACCATGTCTTCGACCAGAAAGCTGCGATCGGCCGTCAGGATGTCGACCAGGTCGCGGTGCGCCTGCGGCAATACCAGCTTGTCGCGCAACTCGGGCCGGTAGTGATAGTCGTCGAGCTGCTGCACATGAACCCACATGTGGCGGTGCAGATCCAGATGAAACAGGTGCAGGTAGGCGTGCTGCGGAATCCGCTCGAAGCCGCTGGCGACACCGGCGTCGCGCCAGTATTGCGGGTCTGCCGTCAGGTCGAAGCGGCGATCGAGCAGTTCTTCGTCGTTGACGCAGCGCACACGGCTGCCTGCCGGCAGTCGCACCACCTCAAGCACCGGACGCGGGCCTTCGCTGGCCATGTAGCAGCGGCCATGGGCCGTGAACTGGGCGCCGAACTTCGGCTGCATGTCGTGGAAACGCTGCAGGTCGATCTCGTGTTCACGCTTGAATTCAGGGCATTCCTTGAAGAATCCCTCGTCGGCGAACAGCCCGGCCAGTGTGCGGCCGGGCAGATCTTCGGCGTAGAAGCTGATGCCGTAGGTCATGTTCGTGAAGCGCAACCGCGGATCGGCCGGTGCGTCTTGACTGGCCGCCTGCATCGTGTTGGCCAGCAGACCAACCACCACGTACGACGCGCCGTCGCTCGGCTGCACATGCCGCACCGAATGCACCAGCCACGGCAGCAACACGCCGTCGCTGCCGCGCCGATACAGCCAACCGTCGATGCGATCACGTGCCAGCCAGGTGACGAGCGCCGGAATCAGCAGTTCGAGGCTGGCGATCGGACGCGACTGGGTCTCGTTGCCCAGGTTGTCGAGCGCGAGCAACTGGATCATCAGCCCGCGTTCGCCAGCGGCCCGGCCCAACTCACTCAAGGTATCCAGCGCGTCGGCATCCAGATGCCGACTCGATATCAGCCGGGTCCCGCGACCCGATGCATTGTCTGTGAGGTGGCGCGACAACGGCGACTGCTGGTCGACAGTCGCCAGCAAGGCGGCCGCCACCTGTTCCGGTATTTCCAGTTCCATGAGAGCCTTTTTTTGCTCATCTTAGCGGTCCGCCGGCAGCGCCTGTGCAAGTCGCCAACCTGCGCGGCCCGCCGCAGCCCGCGCACGGACCACGATCATGTTTGTCCGTGGCGGGGCTGAAGCGACGCTGACGCCAGCACAGCGAATGTCTGAAGGCTGGGCCGAGCGACGAATTGCCACCGCCGCTGCAGGAGGCGGTCGCCGGTTGTCATCGCGCCCGGCGAAGCGTCAGGTTGAAGCGAACGCTGCCGGTCAATTCATGCGAACAAGTCTTCAGCGCATCGACCCCGTGAAAATTCAAGCGGGCCGGGCCGCCCCAGACAACGATGTCGCCGTGTTCCAGGAGCAATCTGCGCGGTCGTTCCGTGCGGGTGCGGCCGCCCCACAGAAATCTGGCTGGCACGCCGAGCGAAACCGACACGATGGGCTGGTTGAAGTCCCGTTCGTCGCGATCCTGGTGAAGTGACAGGCGAGCGCCGGGCTCGTAGCGGTTGATCAGGCAGGCGTCCGGCGCGAACGGCCCGAAGCCGGCCGCATGCGCGGCGCGTGCGGCCAGGTCGGCGAACACGTCGGGCATGGCCGGCCAGGGACGACTCGTCAGCGGATCGATCGCGTCGTAGCGGTAGCCGCTGCCGGCGCTGAGCCAACCCGCCTCACCGCAATTCGTCATCGCGACGGACATTCGCCAGCCGCGAGCGGTCATCATGTGGCGCCACGGAGACGTCTGCGTGACCTGATCGATCGCTGCGAGCAGGCCGGGCGCCTCGTCGACCGCGAAGGACCTGAGCACCACCGCACCGGTCTGAAGATCCAGCCGGCGACCATTTTCGGCTGCTTCTGCGAACAGCGCCAACTGCGCCGGCCGTTCAGGTTGCGTCATGAAAGATGATGCCCGGATGGGATGTCCGGTGTCGTCACGAGGCGTGTTCGAAGTGGGTTGAATCCGGTGTGTCTGCGGCCTCATCGTACGACGCATTCCGACTCCTGCTTGCGAATCGATGCCGATGCCGCGCCAGCCTCCGCCAGGGTATCCCCGAGTGCCGCGATTGCGAAGTTGGAGTACTGTATACAGAATTCCGAAATCATGTCAGCCCAGCTAATCAAACTGCAGACATCTCCCGACCTGGTCGATCAGGTCTACAGCGCCTTGCTCGACGCGATCAGCGACGGCAGCCTGGCGCCGGGTTCACGCATCACCCAGGAAGATCTGGCCGAACGCTTCGCGGTGTCGCGTCAACCCGTGCTGCAGGCCTTGCGGATCTTGAAGAAAGACGGTCTGGTGCTCGATGCGCCGGGTCGCGGTTTGCTGGTCGCGCCGCTCGATGCGGGATTGATCAGCCATGTCTATGACGTACGCGGTGCGCTCGATGCGCTGGCGGCGAGGCTTGCCGCAGCACGCCACGCAAAGATCGATTTACGCTTGCTCGAACGCGGCCGCAAGGCGGCGCGCGGGCGCAGCATCAAGGCGATGATCGACATCGATCTGGCCTTCCACAACGCCATCTACGCAGCCTCCGGCAACCCGCTGATCGAGCAGAGTGCCTCGCTGCACTGGGTGCACCTGAAGCGGGTGATGGGTGCGGTCTTGCAGGCGGCGCCGCAACGCGAAGCCATCTGGGACGAACACCAGGCCATTGCCGAGGCGATTGCGGCTGGCGACATCGAACAATCCGTTGCTCTGATCGAGCGACACGGCCGGCAGGCGCGCGAGAACCTGCTTGGCCTGCTTTCCCATGTACTCGCCGATTTGTCGAAAGCCACCCCATGAAACTCAGCGCAGCACAGCTCGAACAGTTCGACCGCGACGGTTATCTGTTCTTCCCCGGCCGGTTCAGCGCCGAAGAAACCCGCACGCTCACCGATGCCGTCCCGGAGCTGTACAGCCGGCGTGAGGCCTACAACGTTCGCGAAAAAGGCAAGGACGCGGTGCGCACCAACTTTGCCGCACACCTGATCAGCGAGCCGTTTGCCAAGCTGGCGCGCCACCCGCGGATGATCGAGCCGGTGCAGGAACTGCTCGGTGAGGCGCTGTACATGCACCAGTTCAAGATCAACGGCAAGATGGCGTTCGAGGGTGATGTCTGGCAATGGCACCAGGACTACGGCACCTGGCTCAACGACGATCAGATGCCCACCGAACGCGCGATGAACGTCGCGATCTTTCTCGACGACGTCACCGAATACAACGGCCCGTTGATGTTCATTCCCGGCAGCCACAAGAAAGGCGTCGTCGATGCCAGACACGACCTGACGACCACCAGTTATCCCTTGTGGACGGTCGACAACCAGCTGATCGGCCAACTGGTCGAGCGGGCCGGGGGCCCCGGCGGCTTCGACGCCGACGGTCGCCATGTTCCGGGCGGCATCGTCTCGCCGAAGGGCCCCGCCGGCTCGATGATCCTGTTCCACAGTTGCCTGGTGCATGCGTCGGGATCGAACCTGTCGCCGTTCAACCGGGTGGCGGTCTACCTGAGCCTGTGTGCGGTCAGCAACCACATCCGCCGCTTCAAGCGCCCCGAGTTCATTGCCCACCGCGACTTCACGCCGATCGATTGCCTGCCCGACGATTGCCTGCTGCGCGACTACCCGGTCGACCTGCCGTGGAAGGATGGCCTGCCGGCCACCGCGCTGATCACGTCGGCTGACGATGAAAGGAAGGCAGCATGAGCGCGCCGGGCCGCTCCCAAGGGCGAATCCCGAAGCGCATGGCGCGGAGGGTCGTCCAATGAGTCTGTACAACCAGCTTCGTCAACGTGCGGCCGACAAACGGCCGATCCGCATCGGCCTGATCGGTGCCGGCAAATTCGGCTCGATGTACCTGGCGCAGATTCCGCGCACGCCCGGTGTTCATCTGGTCGGCATTGCCGATCTGTCGCCCGACGGCGCCCGCGCCAATCTCGCGCGTGTCGGCTGGAAAGCCGAGCGCACGCAAGCAGCCAGCCTCGACGATGCGGTGCGCACCGGCAGCACCCACATCGGCGACGACTGGCAGGCGCTGGTCAGCCACCCGGCGGTCGATATCGTTGTCGAGTGCACCGGCCATCCGATTGCCGCCGTCGAACATTGCCTGCGCGCCTTCGACCATGTCAAACATGTTGTCAACGTCACCGTCGAAGCCGATGCCTTTTGCGGGCCCTTGCTGGCACAGCGAGCCGCTGCTGCCGGGGTGGTCTATTCGCTGGCGTTTGGCGATCAGCCGGCGCTGATCTGCGATCTGGTCGACTGGGCGCGCACCTGCGGCTTTCCGGTGGTTGCGGCGGGGCGCGGTCACAAATGGCTGCCGCATTTCTGCGAGTCGACGCCCGAGACGGTGTGGGGCAACTACGGCCTGACGCCTGAACAGGCCAGACGGGGCGGCCTGAACCCGAAAATGTTCAACAGCTTTCTCGACGGCTCGAAGCCGTCGATCGAATCAACCGCTGTCGCCAACGCCACCGGCCTGTTCGTGCCGAGCAATGGCCTGTTGTATCCGCCGGCCAGCATCGCCGATATTCCGTCGGTGACGCGGCCGATCGCCGAAGGCGGGGTGCTCGAACGCAAAGGCATGGTCGAGGTGATCTCGTCGTTGCAGACCGACGGCACGCCGATCGACTACGACATCCGGATGGGTGTCTGGGTCACCGTCGAGGCCGAGACCGACTACATCAAGAACTGCTTCGAGGAATACAACGCCCACACCGATCCGAGCGGCCGTTATTTCACCTTGTACAAGCGCTGGCACCTGATCGGCCTGGAGGTCGGCATGTCGGTCGCCAGTGTGGCCTTGCGCGGCGAGGCCACCGGTGTGGCGCAATGCTGGAATGCCGATGTCGTTGCCACGGCCAAGCGCGATCTGCTGCCGGGTGACATGCTCGACGGCGAGGGCGGCCATACCGTCTGGGGCAAGCTGCTGCCGGCCGAAACCTCGGCCGCCATGGGTGGCCTGCCGCTCGGCCTGGCGCACGATGTGAAGGTGCTGCGCCCGGTCAAGAAAGGTCAGAGCCTGTCATGGGCCGATGTGGCGATCGACGCGACCACCGATGCCTACAAGCTGCGCCGCGAGATGGAGCGTTTGATGGCGGTGCCGCAGCTGATGTCGGCCTGAACATGGCATCGCCCGATGCCATGGACAGTCCGGACCTGTTGATCCGGAACGCGCTGATTCACGATGGCAGCGGCGCCGAGCCTTTTGTCGGAGATCTCGCCGTCAAGGATGGCCGCATCGCCGCGATGGCGGCGCATCTCGACACCGAGGCCAGGCAAGAGGTCGATGGCCGGGGCCTCGCCTTGATGCCGGGCATCATCGACAGCCACACCCATTTCGACGCGCAGATCACCTGGGATCCGACGCTGCGCCCGTCACCGTCGCTGGGAGTCACCACGGCCGTCATCGGCAATTGCGGCTTCACGATTGCGCCATGCAGGCCGGCCGACCGCGAGCAGACGATGCGCAACCTGACCCAGGTCGAAGGCATGTCGCTCGATGTGCTGCGGCAGGGCATCGATTGGGGCTTCGAGACCTTCGGCGACTATCTGCAGCAACTGCGTGCCCAGGGCAGTGCGGTCAATGTGGCGGCCTATATCGGCCATTCGTCGGTGCGCACCTACGTGATGGGTGCCGATGCGTCGCGCCGACCCGCCAGCGACGACGAGATCGCGGCCATGCAGGCCATCGTGCGAGCCGGCATGGCGGCGGGTGCAGTCGGTTTTGCCAGCAGCACCAGCCCGGCGCACAACGGCGAAGGCGGCTTGCCGATGCCGTCGCGGCTGGCCGATGATCGCGAATTGACTGCCTTGGTCGAGGCGATGGGCGAGGCCGGCGGTGGCGTCTTCATGTTGACCAAAGGCGGACAGACGCCGGTGCCGTTTCTCGAGTCGCTGGCCGCGCGCAGCCAACGGCCGGTGATGATCGCCGCGCTGCTGCACAACAGCACCAACCCGGCTGCCGTGTTCAAGGATCTGGATGCCATCAGCGACGCCAACCAGCGCGGGCACCACTTGATCGGACAGGTTTCGTGTTGCCCACTGACGATGGACTTCACGCTGGCGTCGCCCTATCCGGTGGAAGGATTGGTCAGCTGGCAGGCAGCCTTGTCGTTGCGCGGCGATGGACTGCGGCAGTTGCTGTCCGATCAGCAGTTCCGCGATGGGGTGCGGGCCGAACTGGCCGCGCCGACCACGTTCCGGCTTTTCAACGGTGAGTGGGACAAGGTGCAGGTGGTCGAGGTGGCCAAGCCCGACAACGCGCGTTTCGAGCAGCGGTCGGTTGCCGAGATCGCGAGCATGGAAAATCGCGACCCGCTGGACGTGATGCTCGACCTGGCGCTGGATGAAGATCTGCAGACCGTCTTCACCGCGCAATTGCTGAACAGCGATGAGGCGGCGGTCGGCCGGATGTTGAACCATCCGCACAGCATCGTCAGCTTGAGCGATGCCGGCGCCCATCTGACTTTTTTCAACGATGCCGGGTTCGGCCTGCACCTGATCGGCCATTGGGCCCGCGACCGCTGCGTGATGCCGATCGCCGAAGCGGTACGCCGATTGACGTCTCATCCGGCCAGTGTGCTGGGCATCGCCGATCGTGGCCTGCTGCGCGAAGGCTACGCGGCCGACCTGTTGTTGTTCGACCCGGCAACGGTCGGCCGCGGGCCGAAGCGCCGCGTGTTCGACCTGCCCGGCGGCGCGCCGCGGCTGACCACCGATGCGATCGGTGTGCACGGCGTCTGGGTCAACGGTCAACAACTCGCCGACTCCGACGGTCTGCTCGACGAGCTGCCGCTGGCTGGCGAGTTGCTGACGCGTTTCGATGGCTGACGCGGGCTATTTGAGCAAATCGAGCAAGGCCTTGGCGGCGGGCGCCGACGAAGCCGGGTTCTGCCCGGTGATCAGCAAGCCATCGCTGACCACGTGGGGCTGCCAATCGCCTGCCTTCGAATAGCGTCCGCCTTGCTCCTTCAGCATGTCCTCGACGAGGAAGGGTACGACGTCGGTCAGCCCAGACGCCTTTTCTTCCGAATTGGTGAAGCCGGTCACTTGTCTTGCCGGCAACCACCGGTTTGCCGTCCTCGCCTTTCGGATGGCGAAGCACCGCAGGTGCATGGCAGACCGCCGCCACGGGCTTGCCAGCGGCCAGCAGTCGCTCGACGATCGCAATCGATGCGGCATCTTCGGCAAGATCCCACAACGGTCCATGACCACCGGGATAAAAAACGGCAGCGAATTCTTCCGGATTGATGTCGGTCAGCTTGAGTGTGTTGGCGAGTTCGCGGCCGGCCTGCTCATCTTGCTTGAATCGACGCGTCGCGTCGGTCTGCGCATCTTCCTCATCGCTTTTCGGATCGAGCGGCGGTTGGCCGCCGCGGGGTGAAGCAAGCGTCACCGCCATCCCTGCATCCTTGAATACGTAGTAGGGCGCAGCAAATTCCTCAAGCCAGAAACCGGTTTTCTTGCCGGTATTGCCGAGTTTTTCGTGGGAAGTCAGCACCATCAGAATCTTTTTCATTGCTTGCTTTCGCGAGTGAGTGAGTGAGCGGGTACGCGGGCGCCAGCATCGGCAATCGCTGCGCCGCGGGCGGAATGAGCGGGTCCGGTTCGAGTCGGACCGCCGGTTGAGGTTCCGTGGCAAGCCGAAAGCCCGCGCCTCCCTTGGGCGTCGACAGCGCCGACCGATGCCCCGCGGCCACCGCCACAGCACGCTCAATGGATCAGTGTCGAGCCCTGCAACGCCAGCATTACAGGTTCTGCGGCAAGGCCGAGCAGCAGCGTCAGCGCCGCCGCCAGCCAGGCCGCGGCGCCGGCCCAGCCGCCCAGCAAGTGAACCTCGGCAGCGTCGGCTGGCGGGTCGAAATAGAGCCGGCTGATGACACGCAGATAGTAGAAAAGCGAGACCACGGTATTGATGATGGCAACCACCGCCAGCCAGCTCAGCGAGCCGTCGACTGCTGCGATGAACAGCGCCAATTTGCCGGCAAAGCCGGCCAGCGGCGGGATCCCTACCAGCGACAGCAGGCTGATCACGAGCAATGCGGCGAGCAGCGGCTGCTTGCTGCCCAGCCCGCGATAGTCGTCGAGGGCTGTTCGGCCGCGCAGCTGCGTCACCACGGCAAATGCCAGCAGGTGCGACACCGCATAGGTGGCAATGAAGAACAACAGCGCCGGCAGCGCCTGCGGCGTACTGCCGAGCACCGCGATCGCCATCATCAGATAGCCGGCCTGCGCCACTGACGACCAGCCCAGCAGACGACGCAGATCGCGCTGCCATAACGCGGCGAGATTGCCCACCGTCATGGTGGTCACTGCAATGGCAGCGATCAGGCTCGGCCAGGCCAGCGTGGCTGGCGAAAACAGTTCGACCAGACGCGCCAGCGCGATGGCGCCGCCGATCTTCGGCACCACGGTCAGATAGGCTGCCGCCGGGGCCGGCGCCCCTTGCGCCACATCCGCAACCCAGCTGTGCGCCGGTGCCGCGCCCAGCTTGAAGCCGATCCCCACGACGATCAAGGCGAGCGCCAGGTTGAGCAGAAAGGTCGGCGGCCCGCTGGCGGCGACGGCGGCGATCTTCACATAGGTGGTATGGCCAACCAAGCCGTACAGCAAAACAACACCGACCAGCAAGACTGCATTGGCGAACGCACCGACCAGAAAATATTTGACCCCAGCCTCGAGCGACAGCGCCCAGTCGCGGTGGTAGGCCGCCAGCGTGTAGCCGGTGATCGACGACAGCAGCATGGCGACGACCAATTGCATGATGTCGGCCGCGCCAGCCATCAGCATCACGCCAACGGTGGACAGCAGCAGCAGGCAGTAGAACTCGCCGTGGCGGCGGTCGCTGCGAAACCAGTCCGGACTCATCGCTACTGCGAAACCGCTGGCCGCGAGAATCAGCAGCCGGCCACGGATACTGACGTCGTCGATCGCCCAGCTGCCGGCAAAGCTCAGGATGGCCGGATTGCCGAGTTGCCGCGCACACAACGCGGCGCTGGCGGCAAGCGCCAGCAGCGCCATCACCGCGCAGACCCAATGCCAGCGCTGCGGGATGAAGGCCGCTGTCAACAGCACGACGATGGCACCGAGCAGCAGTGCGATCTCCGGAGCCAGGTCAACGATCGACATGGAACCTTTCGCAGCGCTGGCAGATGGCACGGCGACCCGGCTGCACCGGGGCGCTGCGCGGCGGGGCGCGTTCGGTCATCCGCATCTCAGCCTGGCGAGGTCAGAATCGGTGCGGCCGAATCGATCAGCCGCAGCAGCGGACCCGGGTAGATGCCGATCAGCAGCACCAGCCCGAGCAGCAGTGCCAGCAACGCCAGTTCGGTATGGCCGAGATCCTTGAATTCGCTCCACCGCGGTTTGCTCTCGCCGAAGAAAAGCCGCTGCAGCATGTTCAGGAACAGCGCGGCGGTGATCACGATGCCGATCAATGCGATGGCTGTCAGCCATGGATAGATTGCAAAGGTGCCGGCGAAGATCTGGAACTCGGCGACGAAGCCGGCCAGACCGGGTAGGCCGAGGCTGGCGAACACAGCAACCGTTGTCAGGATGGTCAACCGCGGTGCAAGCTTTGCCAGACCGCCGTAAGCATCGAGGGAATATTCGTTGCCACGTTGCCAGAAGGTGCCGGCGATCAGAAACAGCGCGCCGGTGATCAGGCCATGGGCGATCAACTCGAGCACCGCGCCGGTCATCGCCAGGCGTTGTGCCACCTCGTTGCCGCCGAGCAGCGCGCCGGCCGCGGCGACGCCGAGTACCGCATAGCCCATGTGGTTGATCGACGTGTAGGCAATGCGTCGTTTCAGGTTGTTCTGCGCCAGCGCAACCAGCGAGCCCCACAGGATCGAGATCACCGCGAGCACCGCCAACGCCAGCGCATATCTGGCGAAGGTCTGCGACATCATCGACATCGGAATGCGGATCAGGCCGTAGACACCCATCTTCAGCAACACGCCGGCCAGGATGGCCGATACCGGCCCCGGTGCGTCGACGTGGGCCGACGGCAGCCAGGTATGGAACGGAAACAGCGGCGTCTTCACCGCAAAGCCGAAGATGAAGCCGAGCAACACGATGCCCGCGCGCGCATCGGCCGGTGCGATCGGCTGCTGGGCGATCAAGTCGCGCATGTCGAAGCTCAGCGGATTGGTACCGAGCGCCAGCGCAATGATCGACAGCAGGATCGCCAGCGAGCCGACCAGCGTATAGATGAAAAACTTGAGTGCCGACTGGCGGGCATTGCCATGGCCGAATCGACCGAGCAGAAAATACATGCCGACCAGGGCGAGGTCGAAAAAGACATAGAACAGCAGCAGGTCGAGGGTCAGAAAGACGCCCAGCGAGACCGACTCGAGAAACAGGAACCAGGCGTAATAGGTGCGGTGCCGACCGGCGGTCTCGGCCGGCCAGGCGGTCGCGGCGAAGAACAGCAACGCGCTCATCAGCGCGATCGGCAACGCGATACCGTCGACGCCCAGCCGCCAACCGACGCCGAGTGACGGAATCCATGGCAGCTCTTCCACTTGCTGAAAGCCGCCGAGCTTGTTGTTGGTATCGAACTGGGTCCAGACGGCAATCAGCAGCAGAAATGGAATCAACGCGATCGCGCTGGCGATGAGCCGCGCATGGGTTTCGTTCCAGCGATGCGAGATCAGCACCAACGAGCCGATCAGGGGAAGCAGAATGGTTAACGCCAACATGTCAATGAGCCGCAATGAGCAAGGCGGTGAGCAGCACCGCGCCGATGGCCACGAAGGCGAACTGATGATGTGACAAGCCGGTGTGCAGGCGGGCCGCATCGCGGGCGCTCTGCGAGACGAGGCTCGCGCTGAATTGCGGCAGGCCATCGGCCAGCCACTCGCCGAAGCGGTTGCCGAATCCGGCCAGCGAGCGGGTCATTGTCGCCGCTGCGCGAACGCTGCGATCGACCCAGGCCCGATCGATGCGCGAAAGCTGGCGAGCCCCGGTAACAAACATGCGCGACAGGCGGGTCGGCAACTGGTCGATGACGCCGTCGACGCGGTCGCAGACAGCGACAACGACAGCCATCGGGGCAATGACGGCGCGCTCGATCAGCCGCGGCAGGCCGAACCAGTCAGACAGCCGCGCCGCCACGCCGTCTTCGCCGAGTTGGCGACGTTGCAAGACCAACCAGCGTCCGGCAAGCACGCCGAACACCGCGCCGACGATGGCGGCGGTGCCCTGCCAGCTTGATGGCTCGATCAACGGCAGACGCATCGATGTGCTGATCAGCGTGTGCACGTCAGGCAGCCACAGAACCGACAACAGCAGGGTGGCCAGCGCCAGCGCGCCGATGGCCAGCTTCAGCAGCCGCGCCGACTGCCGCCTCGAGCGACGCCGCGGATCGGGCGGAAGCGGCGCGGGATCGGACGGCGAAGGCCCGACGGGCGACTCGTCAGCGTTGGGCGAGAGTCCGAACGCGAGCAACTGAAAACGTGCGGCGCAGGCGGCGCTGAGTGCGCCGGCTGCGACCACGCCGAAGGCTGCCCAGTGGCTCATGGCGCCGGCTGCAGCAACCATCGCCTCTTTGGTCCAGGCGGCACCGAAAAGCGGTAGGCCCGCCATCGCCGACGCCGCGATCAGACTTGACACGGCAACCAGCGGCAGTCTTCGCCCGAGTTGCATGGTCGACAAGCCGTAGCCATCGGCGGCTTTCCCGGCAATGCCGGCACAGCAGAACAGCTGCGCCTTGAAGAAGGCATGGGCGACCAGATGGGCAATCGCCACCGCGGGATAACCACCGGCAATCGCCGCGAACATCATGCCGAAATGGGCTGAGGTCGACGCTGCGAGCAGCTTCTTGGCATGTGGTTGCAGCAGCGCGACCACGCCGGCGCCGAGCGCCGTTGTCAGCCCGATCGCCATGACAACCGGCGCAAACCACGGCAATACCGAAAGCTGGGGCTGCAGACGCGCCAGGATGTAGGCGCCGGCGGTGACCATCGTCGCCGCATGCAGCAGCGCCGATACCGAAGTCGGGCCCGCCATCGCTCGAAACAGCCAGGGCGAGAACGGCAACTGGCCGGATTTGGCAGCGGCCGCGACGATCAGGCCGCCGGCAACCAGATCGAGCGCGGGCCGTGGCAGGTTGGCCAGGTTGCCGAATGTCAACGAGCCGCCGGCCGTCAATGCGGCGATCGCGGCGACAAACAAGCCGAGATCAGCGGCACGAGTCATCAAAAAGGCGTAAGCGGCCGATCGGGGTGCCTGCGGGTCGCGCCAATGCTGGCTGATCAGCGCCCACGAACACGCGCCTACAGCCTCCCAACCGATCAGCAACAGCAGCAGGTCATCGGCGATGACCAGCAGCTCCATGGCACCGACAAACAGCAGCAGCAAGCCGATCAGGCGATGCAGCCCGTCGATCGATTGGTGGAAGCAGGCGAAGACCAGCACCGGCAGCGCCACCACGATCACCGTGACCGCAACCACCGCTGACAGCGGCGCCAACGCGGCGTTCAACTGCAACCATTGGCCCCACGGCAGATGGGCGGTCCAGCCTTCGGCGATCGCGATCAGAGCAACCAGCAGCGTGCCGAGCAGCGCCATCACCGCCACCGCGGCGAGCCCGACTCGGGTGCGGAAGTCCGTTTGCTGCGGCGCCTGGCTGCGGCGCGCCATCCTGCGCGCCAGCGCCGGTGACAAGGCAGCCAGCGATCCGAACGACGGCAGCGCAAGCCGGCCTGGAAACAGGCTTGCAAGCAGGCCCGCAAGCAGGCCCGCACCCATCGGCAGGAGGGCAAGCAGCCAGAGCATCAGTTTTTCATCGAAGTCAGGGCCTCGGTGGTATCGGCCTGTCGCTTCCGGTAGACCGCGGTGATCAGCGCGAAACCGATCGCCATCTCGACCGCCATCACCGCCATGACGATGATCGCCAGCAACTGGCCCTTCGGTTCACCGCCCGCCGATAGCGACCAGAAACCGACGGTGGCCAGCAGCACGCCGCTGAGCATCAATTCAAACCCCATCATCAACATCACGAACGATTGCTGCGACAGTGCGCCGTAGACGCCGATGCCGATCAACGCGGCCGCCACCAGCAGCAGGATGTCGAGATTCAAGGCAGATCCTCCTTCTTGGTTGTTGGTGGCGCCAAGGCGTCCGGGTCCGCCGTGGACCCCGGGTCCGGCTCCGAAGCTGGCATCGGCTGCGGCTGCGGCCCGGCAGCATCGTGGTCCGGCTCGGCCGGCCGATCGGCAACTGCCGGCGGTCGCGGCGGGTCGTGCGCTGGCTCGGCAGCCGGTTCGGCATCGGCAGCAGCGTCGGTGACGACCGCGCTCGACGCGGCGTGATGATCGTGATCAGTTGCGGGTGAGCCGATGATCGCTGTTGCCCCGTTCGAATCGGCGTGCTCGACAGCCTTTGCGGCCAGCGCCTGCCCTTCGTCATGCTGCGCATCGTGGTGCAAATGAAAGGTCTCGGTCGCTGATTGCGCCGGCGGCTCCAGCTCGAGCTCCAACTGCACCACCGGCTCGTCTTCCGGCTCGTGACTGCGCTTTTTCTGTCGACGCTGACGACGCCTTTGCGCGGGCGATTCGTCGACCTCGCTGCCGGCCGCTTGAGCCTCGGGCACCAAAGCTGGCGGTGCCGAGCCGAAGTCGGAAACGCCGTAGCGGCCACTGCGCGCCGACAACACGACCACACCGATCATGGCCGCCAGCAAAGTGACTCCGGCCGATTCGAAAATCAGCATCGAATCGCCGAGCAGTTCGATCCCCAGATCGTGGATCACCGGGCGTCCGGCGGCTACCGGGTTGGTCGGAAAATCGCCGAGCAGCACGGCTGCCGCCAGCCCGACGAATGTGACGATGCCGGCGATCAGCGAGAACCGGTGCTGATGCACCATCGACATCGGATTGAGCCCGGCCGGGTTCATCATGAACATGACCATGAACACCGCCATTGCCAGCATCTCGACGGCCATCATGAACAGGGTCGCCACGCCCAGATAAGGCGCGGCGAGCAGCAGCATCATGCCGGCCGTGGCGACAAACGACAGCAGCAACAGAAACGCCGAGCGCACCATCGAGTGGGTGGTGAAGACCCGCCAGCCGGCAACCACCGCGGTGGCGCCGAGCAGCCCGAAAACGATATCGAGGGCGATGCCGAGCATCAGTGCAGCCCTCGGCAGCGGGTCGTGCGGCAGCCATCGGTCAAGCTCATTTCAAGGCCCCGATCCCGGCCCACAACAGGTCGATGAACGCCAGCGGTGTGGCGACGATCCAGATCAGCTTCATCATGGTCGCCACCGGTGTGCGGGCAAACTGATGGCCGATCACGATCAGCAGCAGCATCACGACCACGGTTTTGACGATCAGCCACAGCGGACCGGGCAGCCACGGCCCGAGCGGTCCGCCGAGAAAGGCGGTACTGGCGACCGCAGAGAACGACACCAGCATTGCCAGCCGGGCCAATTGCCAGATAGCCCGATCGGCGCCCGAGGTTTCAGCCGATGTACCACCGGCCAGATCGGCGCTGTCGGCATAGTCGAACGGGCCGCGCAGCGTCAGCGACAGTCCGACCAACAGGAACAGCGGCAGACCCAGCGGCTGACGCAGCACATTCCAGACGCCGCGTTGCGATTCGACCAGCGCCGAGAATGCCAGCGACTGTGCCGGCAAAACGGCGGCAATCAGCACGAACATGCTGATCAGCATGATCGGCACGCCGGTCGCGACGAAACGATAGGCCCCGATCAGCGGCAGTTGGGAATTGGCCGACCAGCCCTGCAGAAAAACGGCGATCACCATCATCGCTTCGACCGCACCCCACAGCACGATGCCGGCCGGCGGGTCGACGATGGCGACCCCCACAGCCAACGGCAGCGGCGCCAGGCCGATCAAGGCGAGGCCGAGGTACAGCGCCGGTGCGACGCGACGGTTGATCAGGTCGGGGTGTTCGGTGACGACCGCCTGCTGCAGCACAAGCCGGGAAAAGAAGCGCAAGGGTACGAGGGCCGGGTTGCCGACCGAGCGGCCGGCTGTTCGTGCGCCGACCATCGCGTCAATCGCTGCCGCGGCCCAGATGCCGGCCAGCAGCAAGACCAGCCCGACGGGGACCAGCCAGGCGGTCACGTGGCGCTCCCGTGCTGATGGTTGTCGGCCGGCTGATCTGCCTCGGCTTCGGATTGCGGTTGGGAAGATTCGTCCGTCTGGATGTCTGCCCCCGCGTTCGCCGGCAAGTCAGCTGTTTCGGTCGAGGCTGCGCTGGTTTCACCGACCACTGTTTCAGCCGCTTTCCCGGCCGCTTCATCACCCGGCTCTGCTGGCGCATCCCCGTCCGGTGGCGCGGCTGTCCCGGTGGCACAGAGCTGCAGCAAGTCCGGCAGATCAAAACTGTTGATCACCAGCATTGCCTGCTGCCATTCGAGCCCGGCCAGCAAGTCGACCAAGTGCCCAGCCGAGGGTTGACTGGCCGTGCTTGCCTTTTCGATTTCAATTTCGATTTCGTTTTCGATTGCGGGTGCGGGTGCGGCCTCGCTTGCGCCTTCGGTGGCGGCTGGGACCGAGTCCTCCGGTGTGGGATCGACGGCCGGTTCAGCCGGGGCATCGTTGTCAAGAGCGGTGGCGGGCGTGGCTGTGTCGTGCGATGCCTCACCGGTCGGCGGCGCGACCCGCAGGGCGTCGAGCCAGCCGAGCAGACGCTGACGCACATCGGATGTCGCGACCACAGCGGGCTGCGGTTCACCGCCGCGGGTGTCGACTGCAAGCGACCCAGGCCGATCGACCCGGCCCAGGCCAGGCGCAATCGCCTGCACCGCGCCCGTGCGACGGATCTGCCGGATCAGCGCCGCGAGTTCGACCGGCTTCAACCGGCCCGCCCGATGAGCCATTCGCAGGCAGCGTTCGCCGAGCGCGGCCAGATCGAGCACGGCCAGCAGCCGACCGACCAGGCGCAGATGGTGCGCGACGCGCGCTGCCGGTTTGGTTTCGTCAGCGGTTGGCCCTGGATGGGGCGGACGGATCAAGCTGGCGCGCTGGATCAGATCGCCCTGCAACACGAAATCGAGCACCAGCCCCGGCGGCAGCAGCGAGATGAAAGGCCCCAGGCGAACCGTTGTTTCGTCCAGCTTCAGGCCATCGCGGATATCGTCGGCCGTCATCGCCATCGGCCGGCCATACGGTTTGCCGCCCATCATGCCTTTGCCGCCCTGCCGATGGGGACCGATGCCGCGCCAGTCAGAGGCGGGCAGGTCAGGCAGCAGCGGCAACGAGTTGACGATGCCGCCCTTGAACAGGCCGCGGTGCATTGCCAGGATCGCCGCCGTCGGGTCGGCGCTGCCGGCCACGGGCCACGCGTCGGGGATGAACGGAGCCGATTGTTGCGACGACCACCAGACCGTGCCACGCGGCTGCGGCAACATGTCATGGATCTGCTGCAAGGCAAGCAGATCGTCCTCGTTCATCTCGCCGGCCACCAGCAAGACGCTGGCCTGGCGCGGACTGGCGACCAACTCGATCGCCGCTACCGCTTGCAGATCCTCGACCCGCTCACGAAGTCCCGGGCCGACCACCGCAAAAACCGGCGCCACACCATCGGCGGCGAACTGGCTCAAGATGTCGATCACTGCCAATCGAACACCCCTTCGCGCCAGGCGTACAACAAGCCGATCGACAAGATGGCCAGAAACATGCCCATCTCGACCAGCGCCTTCAGCCCCTGCTCGACGAACACCACCGCCCATGGGTACATGAACATCATTTCCATCTCGAAGGTGATGAACAGCAGCAGCATCGGGTAATAACGAAGGTGATAACGCTGCCAGGCGTGGGTCGTCGGCGCATGGCCGCCCAGAAACGGTATGCCCTGGGGCTGTGTCGACTCGAAATGGGCAAGCAAGCCCGACAGGTGATGGGCCAGCGCCGCCAGCGCGACGGCGCCGAGGATGACGACGACAAGCGCCGCCGCGCCAGTTGCGCTCATGGCAATCCGAGGCGCAGCCGGTGGCGAACGCCCGGGGACATCGGCGCGAGGGGCGCGCCAACAGGCAACAATCGCCTGATATCGGTGATGGTTGTATGCAACAGCATGTAAGCGACCGATTATCAGCCAGAGATCGACGCTGAACCCCGGCGGATGTTGTTTGCTCGGCTCATTTTTCGCCATCAGCAGACGGCCCCGCCATCAGCAGGACGCCGCCAAGCCCTGGCGTTGACGCGGCGCTGGCTTTCAGGCCGGCTCGTTGGGCGTCGCCGTGCGACGTTGCGGCCGCAGCAACAATTGGCTGGCAACCGTCAGCGCGATCAGGCCGACGCCGATCAGGTCGGTCATCAGGCCGGGCTTGATCAAGGTCAGTGCGGCCACCAGCAACAAGAGCCGCTCCCACCAGCGGGCTGGCCCGAAGAAGAAATATTCGTGCAGACCGCCGGCCAGGCAGATGACACCGACGGTGGCGGTTACCGCCGCCAATCCGATCGTCAACGGATCACCGATCAGCAACAACGACGGTGCGAAGACGAACATGAACGGGATGATGTAGCCGGTCAGGCCGAGTTTGACCGCCGCCCAGCTGGTGCTCATCAAGGTGCCACGCGAGATGCCGTTGGCCGCATAGACCGCCATCGCGACCGGCGGCGTGATCGCCGACAACACCGCGAAATACAGCACGAACAAATGGGCCGCTTCGACCTGCACGCCAAGCTTGACCAGCGCCGGAACCAGCAGCGCCACCTGCACGATATAGGCCGGCGTGGTGGGCAGTCCCATGCCGAGCAGAATACCGGCCAGCATGGTCAGGAACAGTGCCAGGATCAGCGAGTTCTGTGACAGCGCCAGCACGATGCCCGTAAAGCTCAGGCCAAGGCCGGTCAAGGTGATGGTGCCGATGACGATGCCCGCGCTGGCGCAGGCGAGCGCAACAACCAGCGTATTGCGCGCACCGCTTTCCAGCGCTTCGATGATCGCTGTCGGCGTGAAGGTCTTGCGGGTGCTGGCGCGCAGCCAGGTCGTCGGGATCACCGAGCCGATGCCACACAGCGCTGAAAAGGCGGCGCTGTAGCCGGCCAGCAGCACGGCAATGATGACCACCAGTGGCAGGAACAGGTGGCCGCGTTCGAGCAGCACGCCCTTCAGCCGCGGCAGATCGGCCTTTGGCAGGCCGACCAGGCCGATCCGTTTGGCTTCGAAATGCACCGCCATGAAGACGGCCACGTAATACAGGATGGCCGGCAGGATGGCGAACGCGGCAACGGTCAGGTAGGACACGCCGAGAAATTCAGCCATCACGAAGGCCGCAGCACCCATGATCGGCGGCATCAACTGGCCACCGGTCGACGCCACCGCCTCGACGGCGCCGGCAAAAGCCGGCCGGTAGCCGGTGCGCATCATCAGTGGAATGGTGAAGGTGCCGGTCGTCATCACGTTGGCGACCGCGCTTCCCGATACGGTGCCGAACAGGCTGCTGGTGATGACGGCAACCTTGGCAGGCCCGCCGGAGCTGTGACCGGCCAGTGCCAGCGCAAAGTCCATGAACAACTGGCCGGCGCCGCTGCGCTCGACGAAGGCGCCGAACAGGATGAACAGCATCACGTAGGTGGCCGACACATACAGTGGAATGCCGAAGATTCCCTCGGTGGTCAGGAACAACTGATCGAGCATGATGCCGAACGACTGGTTGCCCCAGGTCACGCCATAGATCATGAAGATCAGTGCGGTGACCGGCAGGGCGAGGCCGGTCGCTCGTCGCGTCGCCTCCATGATCATCACGATCAGCAGGCCGCCGAACACATAGTCGGACAATCCGCGGATCATCGACATAGTAGATGCGGTTCTGGATGTAATCGAGCATCACGCTCGGGTACATCGCCGCCGCCGCCGCCAGCGCCACCAGGACCAGATCGAGCCAGCCCACCTTGTCCGACTTGCCGTTCAGGCCCGGCATGATCAGGAAGGCGAGCACCAGCGCAAATGCCAGGTGCGAGCCGCGGATCACGTAGGCGTTCGGGGGGCCGACAAAAGCCACGTAGAGATGGAACACCGACATCGATACCGCCACCGCGGTGATCAGGTGACGGCCGGCTTTTTCGGGTATCGACATCATCGAGGATGCTCCGGCTGGCTGCGGCACGATTCCGGCGTGAAGCCGGAATCGTGTGAGGGTTTCAGCGTTCCAATCTCACGCCGGCTGCATCGGCTGGCGTGCAGCCGGGGTTGTCAGATGGCGCCGACTTCCTTGTAGAAGCGGGTGGCACCCTTGTGCAGCGGCACGCCGATATCCTCGGCCATCATTTTCGGCGTGGTCTTGCTCATGTCCTTGGTGATCGATGCCAGGTCGGCCTTGTTGTCGACCATGCCCTTGAGCATCTTGTAGACAACCGCCTCGTCGAGGTCGCAGCGGGCGATCACATGGGTTGCATAACCGATGGTCTGCACGTCGGCAGTCTGCTTCGGATAGCTGCCCGCGGGGATGATCAACTTGGTGTAGCCGGGGTTGAGCTTGCGCATCGCCTGGAACTTGTCTTCGGGAATGGCAATGATCTTGATGTCACGAGCCGACGCCAGATCCATGATCGCCGAGGCCGGAACCGTGGTGCCGAGCGTGAAGGCCTGCGCGTTGTTGTCCTTCATCAGCGAAACCGCATCGGTATACGACACGTAGCTGACGCGGCCCATGTCCTGGTACTTCAGGCCGTAGACCTCGAGCGACTGCATGCTGATGAACTCGGCGGTATTGCCTTTCGGCTGCACGGCGAGCGACTTTCCTTTCAGATCACCCAGGCTGTTGATATTGGAATCGGCGTTGACCACCACCTGGTAATACTGCGGGTACAGGGTGGCGACGTTGCAGACATTTTTGGTCGGCGTATCGAATGGGGCACGTCCGGCAATGCCGTCAACGGTCGATATCGAGTTGGCGAAACCCATGTCGGCCTTGCCGCCCTCGATGGCTTTGACATTGGCGATGCCGGCGCCGGGCAGCACCTGCACCTTCATGCCCGCCTTGTCGGCGATGTTGGCGATGGCGCCGCCCAGCGGATACCAGGATCCGCCTTGTGGTCCGGTCATCAGCTTGACCTGCTGGGCCTGGGCGCCGGCTGCGCCACACAGCATGGCGGCGATGACGATCGGGGTGCGACAGGGAAAGCGGTTCATGTTCAACTCCTTCTGGTGGATGGGTCCGGCTGGACAAGGTCGGAGCCGGCTGGGCCTGCCGGAACGGCAAGTGAAGAGGCCGCTGCCGAGGCGTGAGATTGAATCGGCAGGGGAACGGTCAATAGATGTCGGGCTCTGCAACGGGTGCGCCAAACTGGGTTTGCAGAAAATCGAAATCGCAGCCCTGGTCGGCCTGCTGGATATGGCGTGAAAACATCCAACCATAACCACGTTCGTAGCGCCTGGACTGCGGTTTCCACTCATCGCGGCGGCGTTGCAGCTCGGCGTCGCTGACTTCGAGCTGGATGCTGCGCCGGGCGACGTCGACAGAGATCAGGTCGCCGGTGCGCACCAGCGCCAGCGGGCCGCCGATATAGGACTCCGGTGCCACGTGCAAGATACAGGCGCCGTAGCTGGTGCCGCTCATTCGTGCATCGGACAGGCGCAGCATGTCGCGCACCCCCTGCCTGACGAGTTTGGTCGGGATCGGCAACATGCCCCATTCGGGCATGCCCGGACCGCCTTGCGGGCCGGCATTGCGCAGCACCAGCACATGGTCGGCGGTGACATCGAGGTCGTCGTCGTCGATCGCCGCCTTCATCGCCGGATAGTCGTCGAAGACAATCGCCGGCCCGGTATGGCGCAGATAACGTGCCGCGCAGGCGCTGGGCTTGATCACGCAGCCGCCGGGCGCCAGGTTGCCACGCAGCACCGCCAGCGCACCTTCGGCGTAGATCGGCTTGTCGATCGGGCGGATCACGTCGTCGTTGAACACCGCGGCGCCGGCGATGTTGTCGCCGAGTGATCGACCCGTCACCGTCATCGCATCGAGTTGCAGATGGGTGGTCAGCCGGCTCATCAATGCGGGCAGGCCGCCCGCGTAGAAAAAATCCTCCATCAGATACTGCTCACCGCTGGGCCTGATATTGGCGATCACCGGCACGTCACGGCTGGCCTGATCGAAATCGTCGAGGCCGATGTCGAAGCCCGCCCGGCGGGCCATCGCGATCAGGTGGATGACCGCATTGGTCGAGCAGCCCATTGCCATCGCGACCGCGATCGCGTTGGTGAACGAGTCACGGCTGAATATTCGGGCTGGCGTCAGATCGTCCCACACCATCTCGACGATCCGGCGCCCGCATTGCGACGACATGCGGATATGCCCGGCATCGGCGGCCGGTATCGACGAGGCGCCCGGCAGGCACATGCCGATGGTCTCGGCGATTGCCGTCATCGTGCTGGCGGTACCCATCGTCATGCAGGTGCCGTGGCTGCGTGCAATGCCGCCTTCGACGCCGATCCATTCGGTCTTGCTGATCTTGCCGGCGCGGCGGTCGTCCCAGAATTTCCAGGCATCCGATCCGGAACCGAGTACCTGGCCCCGCCAGTTGCCGCGCAGCATCGGTCCTGCGGGCAGATAGATGCATGGATAACCTGCGCTGATGGCGCCCATCAGCAGACCAGGCGTCGATTTGTCGCAGCCGCCCATCAGCACCGAACCGTCGACCGGGTGGCTGCGCAGCAGCTCTTCGGTCTCCATCGCCAGCATGTTGCGATACAACATGGTGGTCGGCTTGACCATGTTTTCGGAGACCGACAATGCCGGCAGTTCGACCGGGAAGCCACCGGCCTGCAGCACGCCGCGTTTGACATCGTCGACGCGCTGCTTGAAATGGGTGTGGCAGGGATTCAGATCGGACCAGGTATTGATGATTGCAATCACCGGTCGTCCTTCCCACTCCTCGGGGGCATAACCCATCTGCATCGCCCGTGAGCGGTGGCCGAAGGATCGCAAATCGTCGGGCGCAAACCAACGCGAACTGCGCAAGGACTCGTAGGGCCGCCTGCTCATCAGGCAATTTCTCGGCAACGGATCACGTGACGGAGACTCGAATGTCGACATCCTCGCATTGGACCGCTGATACATCAGTGTGTCACTAGGGTGAATTCCGCGGTCGAGCCGCTGCGCCGACATCGGTCGCGAACGCTCAACCAGACACGGCAGCTCCGGCGCGCCGAACCCATCTTGGTGACTGCAACTGCAGCGCGCGCAGCCCGGCGCTGCGCTTCAAGGCGATTGCATCAAGGTCGAGACACGATCGAGCGAATCGATGAACCGGTCGGCCGATTGATACCCGATCACGCGCAATGGCAGCTGCTGTCCGGCCTTGTCGAAAAAGATGATGCCGGGCGGGCCGAACAACGCGAAGCGTGCCAGCAACGCCTGGTGCTCGGCGTTGTTGGCGGTGACGTCGGCGCGCAGCAGCAGGCTGTTTTTCAGGCGGGCCTGCACGCGCGGATCGTTGAACGTGAAGTGTTCCATTTCCTTGCACGAGACACACCATTCAGCCCAGAAGTCGAGCATCACCGGTCGGCCTTGCGCCGACCTGATCCGCTGATCGAGCTCGGCGATGCTGCCGACTTCCTGAAAGACCAGCTCGTTGCCCGCCACCGCCGTGCCACCGCCGCGCAGGCCCGCCAAGGGTTGCAGCAATTCGCGGCTGCCCGACAACGCCCCGACCATCAAGGCCGCGCCGAGCAGCAATGACATCACGCCGACACCCTTGAACAGCCGCCGGTACCCCGGTGATTGCGGCGGCAGCGGATCGAGCGCATGCAGATAGATCGCCGGCACGATCAACAGCGCGGCCCACAGCAATTGCTGGGCGACCAGCGGGATCACCGGGGTGATCATCCAGATCGCCACCGCCAGCATCGTGACACCGAAGACCCGTTTGACCGACTCCATCCACGGCCCGGCCTTCGGCAGCAGCGAACCGGCGGTTGCGCCGACCAGCATCAAGGGCACACCCATGCCCAGCGCCATCGCAAACAAGGCGGTGCCGCCGAGCACGACATCGCGCGTCTGGCCGATATAAAGCAGCGCACCGGCCAACGGCGCGGCCACACACGGCCCGACGATGATTGCCGACAACACGCCCATCAGGAACGCGCCAGCTACACGCCCGCCGCGCAGCTTGCGCCCGGCGACCGACAAGCGGCTCTGCAGGGCAGCCGGCAGCTGCAGCTCATACAGCCCGAACATCGACAGCGACAACAAGACAAAAATGGCCGCAAAGCTGCCGAGTACCCAGGGGTTTTGCAACCAGGCCGACAACATCGTGCCGGCCAGACCGGCGGCGACGCCGGCCATTGCATAGGTAATCGCCATCGCCAGCACATAAACCGCCGACAGGCCCAGTGCATGACGCCTGGTCATGGCCGCACCATGGCCGACAATGATGCCCGACAGGATCGGGATCATCGGCAACATGCACGGAGTGAAGGCCAGCAGGATGCCGAAGCCGAAAAACGCCAGCACCAGCGCCCATTTGCTGGTGCCTGCAAACAGCGCACCGATGCGGCTGTTTTCATCGTCGAGCACCGCGCCACGGGCCGCTGGCGGCAGAGAAACCGCTTGGCTGGTCGGCTGCTGTGCACTGCCGGTCACGACGGCGGCCGGCAGTGCCACGGTCAGGATTTTTTCGATCGGCGGATAACACACGCCCACCGGATCGTTGCAGCCCTGGAAACTCGCCAGCAGCTCGATCGACGCGGCCGAACCAGTCGCACCGGCCAGGCTGATCTCGACGTCGAACGGCTGGTGGTAGACCTCCACCGCGCCGAAAGTCGGATCCTGCTTCGGCTCGCCCTTGGGCAACTGCATATCTGCAATCGACACCGTCGCCGGCTGCCGGATGCTGAAACTGATGCGGTCGCGGTACAGGTAGTAGTCGGGCGCCGGAATCAGCCGGGCGGTCAGTTTGCCGGGTGCACCTGAGCGCATCTCGATCTTGAACGCCTCGTCAGGTGGCAGCAGCTCTTGCTGCGAACGCGAACTGCCCAGAAATCCCTGCAGCGACTCCGCAACGCCTCTCGTCGACTGACCGGCCGACTGACCAGCCGGCGTTTGGCCGGCGGCTGAACCGCCGAGGGCGCTCTGGGCGTGGCTGGCGGTGGCGAAGCCGGCCATCAGCACCACCAACCAGTTGATCAGCAGTGCGCGCAGCGGACACAAAGGCAGGCAAAAAACCGGAGTCGGACAAATGGAAGTGGCGCAAGGGTGGCGATCCGGCGATTATCGGCGTCCTGCGCGCTGGCGCCGGGTCAGGCCGCCAGCTCGCTCAGGTCGCCGGTGCGGGCTGGTTTCTTCGGCTTGTACAGGCGCGCGCAATCCCGTACGCTGGGCAGGTGTCCACCAGCGCTGCTGTTCGGGCCTGGCTGGTCTGCCTCGCGGCGAGCATTCGAAGGAGACTGCCCATGTCAAGCCGATCGACCGGCCTCGCGGCCGAAGATATTGCTGCGGTTCGCACGCTGGCGCTGGTAGGCGCTGCGGCGAGCGGCAAGACCTGCCTCGCCGAGGCCCTGTTGTTCAAGGCCGGTGCCATCGGGGCACAGGGCAGCCTGGAGCGCGGTTCGACCGTCAGCGATCACGACCCGATGGAGCGTCGTTTGCAGCATTCGCTGAATGCGTCAGTCATGCACATGGTTCACGATGCAAGGCGGATCCACTTCATCGATACCCCGGGTGGGCCCGACTTTCTCGGCCAGAGCATGCCCGCACTCGAGGCGGTGGAAACCGCGGCCATCGTGATCAACGCCAGCACCGGAATCGAGCCGATGGCGATCCGCATGATGGCGTATGCCGAGGAGCGCCAGCTCGACCGCATCATCATCGTCAACAAGATCGACGCGCAGGGCGTCGACCTGGAAGCATTGCTGGCCCAGATCCAGGCCACTTTCGGCAAGGTCTGCCTGCCATTGAACCTGCCTGCCAACAGCGGTGCCGATGTGGTCGACTGCTTTTTCAGGCGTGCGGGCAACAGTGATTTCGGCTCGGTCGATGCGGCGCACCGGGCGCTGGTCGAGCAAGTCGTCGAGGTCGACGCTGATTTTGTCGATCGGTACCTGAACGATGGCGACATCGATGCATCCGAACTGCATGCACCGCTGGAGCAGGCGCTGCGTGAAGGCCACCTGATTCCGGTCTGCTTCGTATCGGCTCGAACCGGCGCCGGGGTTGCCGAATTGCTGGATGTGATCGTCAGGTTGCTGCCGGACCCGACCGAGGCCAATCCGCCCGACTTTCTGAATGGCGAAGGCCCGGGCGCCAAGCCGATGCATGCGCAACCCGATCCGGCAAAACACGTACTGGCGCATGTCTTCAAGGTGACGGTTGATCCGTTCATCGGCAAGATGGGGATCTTTCGCGTCCATCAAGGGACTGTCCAGCGCGACAGCCAGCTGTATGTCGGCGATGCGCGCAAGCCGTTCAAGGTCGGCCACCTGTTCATGCTGCAGGGCAAGGACCATGTCGAGGTCTCGCGGGCGATCCCCGGCGATATCGTGGCGGTCGCCAAGGTCGACGACATCCAGTTCGATGCGGTCTTGCACGACGCCGCCGAAGACGACCACATCCACCTGAAACCGCTCGATTTTCCAAGGCCGGTTCATGGCCTGGCGATCGAGCCGAAGCGCCACGGCGACGAGCAGCGCATGTGGGACATCCTTGGCAAACTGGTTGACGAAGATCCCTGCCTGAAGGTGGAACATGTGGCGGCCACCAACGAGACCGTTGTCTACGGCCTGGGTGAGGTCCATCTGCGGGTTCTGCTCGATCGCCTGCGCGAGGTCTATCACTTCGAGGTCAACACCCGGCCGCCGCGCATCGCATTCCGCGAAACCGTCACGTCGCCATCGGAGGGCCACTTCCGCCACAAGAAGCAAAGTGGCGGGGCCGGTCAGTTCGGCGAGGTCTATCTGAAAATCGAACCGCTGGCGCGCGGGGCCGGTTTCGAATTCATCGATCAGGTCAAGGGCGGGACGATTCCCGGGCAGTTCATCCCGGCGGTCGAGAAGGGCGTCCGCGAGGTGCTCGAGCATGGCGTGATTGCCGGCTACCCGGTGGTCGATGTGCGCGTCATCGTCTACGACGGCAAACACCACAGCGTCGACAGCAAGGAGATCGCCTTCGTGATCGCCGGACGCAAGGCATTCATGGCCGCCATTCGCGAGGCCAACCCGATCGTTCTCGAGCCGATCGTGGAGATCGAAATCGATACACCGAGCGTGTCGATGGGCGACATCACCGGTGACCTGTCGGCCAAACGCGGCATCGTCACCGGCACCGACAACGAACCCGGCGGCCATGTGCTGGTCCGCGGCCAGGTGCCCTTGTCCGAGCTGGCGAGCTACCAGTCACGCCTGAACGCCATGACCAGCGGGCAGGGGCGCTACATGATCAAGCTGTCGCATTACGAAGCCGTGCCGCCCAGCCTGCAGGCGCAACTGGTGGCGGAGAACAAGGTTCGCGACGACGATTGACCCTGGTCGTCGTCCGCACCGCAGGGATCGCTTTCAGGCTTGGCGGTCGAAGGCCCGAGATGCGTGAACAGTCATCGTTTCGGCCCACATCGGGTTGGCTGGCCAGCGACGCAACGCGCAGACCGCATCAGCCACCGGCGCGCTTGACTTGCTTGCCCTGTGTCTGCAACAGGATGACGACGCGTTCGGCGTGGTCGCCCTGGATCTCGATCACGCCGTCCTTGACGGTGCCGCCACTGCCACACGCGCTGCGCAACTGTTTGCCGAGGGCCCCCAGTTCCGCCGCGTCGCCGGCGGCACCACGGACCACGGTCACAGTCTTGCCGCCACGGCCCTTGGTTTCGCGGCTGACCCGGATCACGCCGTCACCCGCCAGCGTCGATTTCGCCGCCGCGCAGCGGCAATCGGCGATCGCCTGCCGGCAGACCGGGCAGGTGCGGCCGCTGTCGGTGGAGTAGACCAGTCCGCCGGTCGTGCTCTTGCGCATGTTGTGCGTCCTGTTGATCGATGCCGGTTGCTTGTTCGCTCAGCTGAACAGGTAGCTCACGGCGCCGAGCAGTGCACGCGTGTATCGACGATCGCAACGAAGGCGATCCCGGCCAGCGCGCCCGCCAGGTGCGCATCATGATTGATCCGCCCTCGGGCGCTGCGCGACGCCCACCAGGTGTAGGCCAGATACAGCACTGCAAACAACGGCGCCGGTATCGGCACCGGGATCGGCAGAATGAAGATCGACGCGCTGGGCACGTAGACGATCGACGCAAACAGCACAGCCAGGATCGCACCCGAGGCGCCGAGACACCGATAGGCCGGGTCACGCCGATGGTTGAGCCAGGTGCCGAAGTCGCTGGCCAGCAGGCCGAAGAAATACAGTGCCAGCAGCTTGGCTGACCCGATCACGCGCTCCAGCGGAAAGGCAAATGCCCACAGCGTGATGCCGTTGAACAGCAGATGAGGCAGATCGGCATGCAGAAAGCCGCTGCTGATGGCGCTCAGGTACTCGCGGCGCTGCAGGAACCAGAACGGGCGAAACAGATTTCGCTCGAGCAGATCCGGTCGGCTGTACAAGCCGATCAGACTGGCCACGAGAATGACCGCCAGCAAGACGCTGGCGGCCGGGCTGGCAAGCAGTTGCTGCATGACCGGTCAGCGTCGCCGACGGGGCGAATCAGGCAGCGGGAATCCCGCCACCAAGCGTTGCGACCGGAAAATCGCGCAATACGTCGGCCACGCGAAGCCGGCCGTTGCTGAATCGGTGACGGAGGCCGCTGATCTCGTCGACCAGGTCGATGTCAGGCCACTCGACTCCTTCGGGCCAAACCAGTTCGGTATTCGCCCAGACCTCGCCGATCGGTACGTCACCCACTTCCAGATCGAGCGACGCATACAGCCGCGCTGCCACGACCACCACACAACATTGCGCATCGATTCGCGCAAATGCAATCAAGTGGTCGGCGCGTTCACCGACCAGATCGAGCGGCTGATATCGGGAGTCGCGCAACAGACCGTCGCAGCGGCGGCGCAGTTGCAGTGCACACCAGGTGGTAAAAAATTTGGCTCGACCATCGACGCCGCTGGCCAGCAGTTGGCGCAGGGCGTCGCGCCGGTCCGGCAGCGCGGCCAACTGGCGGGCCTGGGCGAGCTGCTCGCGGCGCGCGTCGAAGTCGATCGGCCGCCGATTGTCGGGATCGACCAGCGACAACTCGATCGCCTCGTGGCCCTGGTAATAGTCGGGTACGCCCGGCGACAAACCCTTGACCGCCGCCAGGCTCAAGCCGTTGAGGGCACCGTACCAGGCAAAGACGGCTGCATTGGCTTGCAGATCGTCGAGAAACAGCGAATTCTCGCGGCGCGTCAGCAGCGCTTCGATGAAGCCGGCGAGCGCCGCCTCATAGCCCGCATTGGGATTCATCCAGCTGGTGACCAGCTTGGCCTCGCGAACCGACTTGAGCATCGCCGCATCGATGCGGCTGCGGTAGGCGGCCAGCGCTGCATCGTCGAGCGGGCCCGCGGGCAGGCTGCCGACCAGTGTCTGGTACAGCAGGTATTCATCGTTTCGGGTCGGCGCCGTTTCACCGTCGACGGTTCGTTTGTGGCTGCGATTGAGACGGCTCCAGCGGCGCACCGTCAGGCGCCAGGCGGCTGGCAGCTCACTGATCACATCGATGCGCGCGCGGACGTCCTCCGACCGTTTGGCGTCGTGGGTGGAGGTCGCCAGCATCGTGAAGGGGCGGTTCTGCGCGCGTTCACGGGTTGCCGCATGAAAGGCGGCCACCGAGGTGCCGAAGACATCCGGCTCACCGCCGACATCGTTGACCGAAATCAGCCGCTGGTGCCGATACAACGCGGTATCTTCGATGCCTTTGGCCGCGACCGGCGCCGTATATTGCTGCAACCGTCTGGCGAAGGCACGGTAACGTTCGGCAAGCCCGGGGGCCGCACCCGGCATCGGTTTGCCCAGCAGGACCTGGCGCAAGAAATCGAAGACGCTGGCATCGGCTGCCATGCTGCGCCGCCGCGCCTTGCCGATCGCCCAGTCGACAAATTTGCGATCCTGCGCACTGGCCTTGTCGACGATGTAGGTGCGATAGACCGGAAAACACGCCACCACCTCGGAGAGGCCCTTGCGCAGGGAGTTGAGCGTGAAATCGCGGGTGCGCCGATCCTCGCGGGCCAGGCGCAGCAAGGCGTTGCTGAGCACCGTCAGTTCGCCTGCGAGCGTGCCGTCCATCACCACATGCCGGCAATGCCAGGCCAGGGTGTCGAAATCGACGGCTTCGTCGCGAGCGAAGGCCCGCCATGCGCGGTCGAGCCGCGACTTGGCGCTGCCGTCGATCAACAGGCCGTTGATCAGGTTCGCGAAGCGGTAGCCGGTGGTGCCGTGCACCGACCAGTCGCGCGGCACCTGCTCATGCGGCGCGACAATTTTTTCGACCACGACATACAGCGGCATGTCCGGCCCGCTGTCCGTACTGGCTGGCGCTGGCGCCGGCAACCCGGCCAGTTCGGCATAACGTTCCTGCAGCTGCCTGAAATAACGTGCCGGATCGGCCAGGCCGTCGGGATGATCGACGCGCAGGCCATCGATGGCGCCGGCCGCGGCCAGATCGAGAATCAGTCGGTGAGTGGCCTCGAACACGTCGTTCGATTCCATCCGCAATGCAGCCAGCTCGTTGATGTCGAAGAAGCGGCGATAGTTGATTTCGTCGGCGGCCACCCGCCACTGCGCCAATCGATACGCCTGGGCGTCGATCAGCTTGTCCAGCGCATCGAAGCTGGCTCGATCACCGGCGCGGCCATTGATCTTGGCGATGATCGATTCGAGCACCAACCGCAGCGCCGGTTCGCGGCTGGCCAGCTCGGCCAGTTGCGCTTTCAGCTTCGTCTTGTCGCGTTGCCGCCGCGGCGCGGCGGCCGGGTCCGCGGTGCTGTGGGAAGGAAGGTCGTCGAAGGCGTCAGCCAGCGACTTCAATGCGGCCTGGCTGGCACGCAAGCGCTTGTCGCTGCTCGCCTGGCGGATCAGGCCGCCATACGAAGCCGGATCGACGGGCAATTGATGCTCGAAATAGCTGAGCGTGAAATAGCCGCGCTGGGAATCGAATCCGAGCTTGAGTTCGCCGCGTTCGAGCACCACACCGTACTGATCGCCGAGGACTGGCAACAACACCTTGCCGGTCAAGGCCGGATCAGCGGAAAACCAGTCGATATCGAAGTACGAAGCGAATGCCGACAACGAGCCGTTTTCGAGCACATCGAGCCACCAGGCGTTGTCGCCGCTGAGCACACCCATGTGATTGGGCACGATATCGACCACCAGCCCCATGCCGTGCTGGTGCAGCGTGGCGACCATCTGGTCGAAATCGTCGCGGGTGCCGAGCTCCGGGTTCAGCTCGCCGTGATCGATCACGTCGTAGCCGTGCATGCTGCCCGGACGGGCGCGCAACGGTGGCGAGATATACAGGTGGCTGATGCCCAGCTCGGCCAGATAAGGCACCAGCGCGGTGGCGTCGGCGAACCGATAGGCGGCGTGCAGTTGCACGCGATAGGTGGCACGGGGCGGGCGCCGGCGTGTACCGGTCGGGTCGATCATGGGCGAAGGAGTCACGGGTGCTCGATGTTGACCGCGACTGACCACGCTGGCAGTGTCGAGGTTTCAGGGTGGCTGCGATAGACGGCGCTGCCGGGCAGCGAAAGCAGGACTTCAGGTTCGCCTGCGGCGGCGGCGCTCAGTTGTGCCAGCAGGTGCCAATGCCGGCCACCGTCAAGGGGCCAGACGATGCGCAGGCCAGCCATCGCCGAACAGGTCGAACCGGCCGCTTCGCGCACCGGCCAGCCATGGCACCAGATGGGCCGCACGCAGCTGCAACAGCGTCGTGTACAAGGCGAGCCAGCCAGCGTGCGGCTGGCGCTTGCGTTCGCTCCAGTCGAGCTTGCTCGCAACGAATGTCGATTCCGCATTCGGATCAGGGATCTGATCGCGAACCGCGGGGTCGGCAAAGCGGGCAAATTTGCCGAATTCGGCGCGCCTCCCTTCAGTGACGGCCTTGGCGAGATCGCCTTCGAAATTACAGAAATACTGGAACGGCGTGGCTGCCGCATATTCTTCACCCATGAACAGCATCGGCGGTGAAGGTGCGAGCAACACACACGCCAGCAACGCGCGCAATGCGTCGTCGTTGCCGGCCGCCTTCGCCAGCATCGCGATTCGTTCGCCGAAGGCGCGGTTGCCGACCTGGTCGTGGGTCTGCATCGAATTGACAAACGCGAGCGGCGGCAGATGGGCCGAGCCGCTGCCACGCAGTTCGCCATCACGAAACACCGACGGATCGCCCTGATAGGCAAAGCCTTCGGCAAGTGCACGTCCGAACAGCCGAACCGGTTCGCTCGCGTAGTCGATGTAGTAGCCATCGCTTTCACCGGTGGCCAGCACATGGACCGTGTGATGAACGTCATCGTTCCACTGCGCGTCGGACAGCTGCGGCGAGCCGTCGCCGCTGCGCAGCAGCCGCGACGCGTCGTTCAGATCGTTCTCGAGAATCAGATGCACATGGCGCTGGCTGCCCGGGCCGGCGCGCACCGCCTGTGCCAGCTCGTCGATGAAGTGGGTCGGCGAGCGGTCGTGCATGGCATGCACGGCATCGAGGCGCAAACCGTCGAACTGGAATTCTTCAAGCCAATACAAGGCGTTGTGTATGAAAAAGCTGCGCACGGTGGCATTGTGCGCAGCGTCGAAATTGATCGCCGCGCCCCACGGCGTCTGCACGTCGGCGTTGAAGAACGTGGGTGCGTAGGCATGCAGAAAATTGCCGTCGGGACCGAAGTGGTTGTAGACGACGTCGAGCAGGATCATCAGCCCGCGCTGATGGGCCGCCACCACCAGCCGTTTCAGATCGTCTGGCGTGCCGTAGCTGGCGTCGGGCGCGAACGGCAGGACACCGTCATAACCCCAGCCGCGGCTACCCGGAAAATCGGCCACCGGCATCAACTCGATTGCGGTGACACCGAGCGCTTGCAGATCATCGAGCCGGTCGATCGCCGCGGCGAAGGTGCCTTCGGTCGTGAAGCAGCCCACATGCAGCTCATAGATCACCGCTTCGTGCCAGGGCCGGCCCGTCCAGGCCTGGCGGGGCCACGCGAAGGCCAGCGGATCGGTCAGGCAACTGGCGCCGGTCACATCGTCGGGGTTGCTTCGCGAGGCGGGATCGGGCACCAGCAGATCGCCATTGATCCGATAGGAATAGCGGCTTCCTTCGGCTGCATCGACAACCGTTTCATGCCAGCCGTCGGGCAGGGCCTGCATCGGCACTTCTCGGTCGGCTCCGGCATGGCGCAGCATCAGGTCGACGCGATCAGCGCCCGGCGCCCATAGGCGGAACGTCGCCGTGCCATCGGGCTCGACGCGGCTGCCGAAAGGCATCTCGTGTTGGATATTCATGGCAAATCCCCTCAACGAAGTTTCTCGTCGCGATCGCGCGGAAACCACCGTTCGAGCAGCGTCGATGCGCGGTGCCGTCCGCCCAGACCGAAGGACAAGGCCAATGCAAACACCACGCCGCCGAGCAGGATCAGGAATGTCTGCTGGATCAGCCCGCCACCGATGTCCAGATGGTCGACGGCCAGCAGGATGACGAAGACCATCACACCGTAGCGCATCAGGTGGCCCAGCAGATCGGCGTCGCCGATGCCGGCTGCCTGGCAATACCCTTGCACTGCGTTGCCGGCAAAGCGCGCGAAATAGCTACCGAACACCAGCACCAGCAAGGCCACCAGCAGGCGAGGAACGAACAACATCACCTTGCCCAGCAGATCGGTCACCTGGCTCAGCCCGAGGCCGTTGAAGGCGATGATCAGCGACGCCAGGATGATCAGCGCATAGGCAATCCAGCCGAACAGGTCGGTGGCATCCTTGCGCGAGCCACCTTGCTGCAAGAAGCCGTCGATTCCCGAACGCTCGGTCAGCACGTGGAAGTTGAGCGCGCGCAAGGCCTTGACGACACCGAGGCGGAACGCCTTGGCCAGCAGCCAGCCAACCAGCAGGATGCCGATGGCAATTGCCAGCCGGGGCACGAACGCGCCGATCTGCAGCAGGAAGCCGCGCAGCGGATCGAGCATGACATCGAAATTTTGCATGGGTAGATTCTCTCGTTCAGGTTGTCAGGCCGAGCAGCGCGGCAATGCCGGCCAGCGGCACTTCGACCCAATCGGGCCGGTTGTCGATTTCGTAGCGCAATTCGTACAAGGCCTTTTCCAGCTCGAACAGGTCGAGCATGGCGCTGGCCGCGTCGAATTGACCTTCGTCCGCATAAAGCCCGCCAGCTACCGCGACCTCGCGGTAGCGTTGCAAGAAGCCCTTGCGAACGCGATGCTCCCAGTCGCGTGCCACTGGCGCCATGCGTTCGCGCTCAGGGCCCGATTTGGCAGATTGCTGCAAGGCGGAGTGTCGCGCATAGTCGAACGAGCGCAGCATGCCGGCCACGTCGCGCAACGCGCTCTGTTTGGTGCGCCGCTCCTCCAACGTGCGGGTCGGCTCACCCTCGAAATCGATCAAGACGAAATCGTCGCGGGCAATCAACACCTGGCCCAGATGCAAGTCACCATGCAGGCGGCTCAGCAAACCAACCGGAGCGGCAGCTGCCAGGGCATCGATGCGGGCCAGCAGGGGCTCACGAGCATCGAGAATCTGCTGCGCCATCGAGGCGACAGCCGGCGGCCAATCGGCCTGCGCCTTGTCCAGCAACTGCAACGTGTCGGTGGCCTCGGCGCGGATGGCGGCGCTCCAGCGTTGCAGGTCGGCCTGCCGGACCGGCTCGGGATCGAAATCGAGGTTGCCCGTACGCCGGGCCAGCGCGACGTGCAACTCGGCAATGCGGCTGGCCAGCACCTGCATCCGCTCGACCATCGGCAATGCGCCGTCGCTGGATTCACCATCGGCGGCGGGCGTGGCTTCGAGCAGCCGGTTGAGTTGGTCGACGGCAAACTGCCAGGCATCGCCCTGATTCGAGACCTGCGCCTGCAGCAAGGCCACCGTCCACAACGAACCGTCGGCATCGATATATTGCACGCTTCCGGCGACCGGGACGCAATGCGGGAAGTGGACGACGTCAGTCAGATGGCGGCCCATCTCGAGTTCGAGTCCGACGCCCGGTTGCATGCGTCGGTAGGCCTTCAGAAACAGCTTGTCGCCGAGCAAGGAAATCGAATTGCTGCTGTTGGTCAGTCGATGCAGCGGCAGCTGGCCCTCACTCAGCGCGTCGCCGACCAAGTCGGAATAATGGGCACCGCGGCGGAACAGAAACTTGCCCTGTTCGGCCTTGGTCTCATGCTGTTGACCGATCGCCTCGACCACGGTACGGCAGAACGATTCGTCGGCCATCGCATCGGCGAGCACGCCCATCTTTGCCTGCTGCCTGACCTTGGAAACCGCGAGCGGTGCCAGCGCGCGCGTGCGCTCTTCATCGTCGTCGTCGTAGGCAATCGACAGCGGAACGAAATAACGCGCCGGCTTGCTGCCGCCTTCGATGTCGACCATCGACAACAGCCATTCGAAGCGCCCCTTGCCGAGCAGGCCTTGGTCGATCAGCCGGGTTCGGGCGGGGGTTTCGTTCTTTGCCGCATACCAGCGCTGGCGCAGCATGAAACGCGGCAACAGTTCGGTTTCGAGCTGATTGCGGATCTTTTCGGCCAGGCCGATTCGCCACGGGACGACCTTGCTGCGGAAGAAGCTGTTCCAGTCGTCGAACAACACCAGCACCTGCAGATCCTCGATCGGCAAGCGCTCGGCGTGCCAGCTCGGCGGAGCCGCATCGGTTGCCAGCCGGAACCAGAAAAAGCCGTAACCGGCGAGGGTCAACTGGTAGGGCAACTCGCCGATCGGAGGAAAGGAGTTGCGTCCCATCAATTCGACCGGCACCCGTGCCTTCCATTGGCCAAGCTCGAGCTCGACCGGCTGCGCCGTGCGGCTGACGTTGGAGACACACAAGATGACATCGTCGCCGTACTCGCGCACATAGGCCAGCACCTTGCGGTTACCCGGATGCAGCATCGTGAAGCGGCCGCGACCAAAAGCCTGGCTGCCGCTGCGAACCGTCAGCAACCGCCGCGTCCACGACAACAGCGACGAGGCCTCGCGCGATTGCGCCTCGACGTTGACCGCCTCGAAGCCGTAGATCGGGTCCTGGATCGGCGGCAGATACAGGCGCTGCGGATCGGCGCGCGAAAAGCCGCCGTTGCGGTCGCTGGTCCATTGCATCGGCGTTCGCACGCCGTCGCGATCGCCCAGAAAGATGTTGTCGCCCATGCCGATCTCGTCGCCGTAATACAGCACCGGCGTGCCGGGCATCGACAACAGCAGGCCATTCATCAACTTGATGCGGTCCGCGTCGTTTTCGAGCAGCGGCGCAAGGCGGCGGCGGATGCCGAGGTTGATGCGGGCGCGCTTGTCGGCGGCATACATGTTGTACATGTAGTCGCGTTCCTTGCTGGTCACCATCTCCAGCGTCAGCTCGTCGTGATTGCGCAGGAACACGGCCCACTGGCAATTGGCAGGGATGTCGGGCGTCTGCGCCAGGATCTCGACCACCGGATGGCGGTCTTCCTGCGCGATCGCCATGTACATGCGCGGCATCAGCGGAAAGTGATAGGCCATCTGGCACTCATCACCGTCGCCGAAATATTCGCGCACGTCCTCGGGCCACATGTTGGCTTCGGCGAGCAGCAATCGGCCGGGATATTTCTCCTCGACGCGGCGGCGGATCTGCTTGATCACGTCGTGTGTTTCGCGCAGGTTCTCGTTGCTGGTGCCGTCGCGCTCGATCAGATACGGAATCGCGTCGAGACGGAAGCCGTCGACGCCCATCTCGAGCCAGAACTCCATCGTCTTCAGCACCGCCTCGATGACCAGCGGGTTGTCGAAGTTGAGGTCGGGCTGATGGCTGAAGAAGCGGTGCCAGAAATATTGCTTGGCGACCTCGTCATAGGTCCAGTTCGACTTCTCGGTATCGGTGAAGATGATGCGGGTGCCGCTGTACAGCGTCGGATCGTCGGTCCAGACGTAGAAATCGCGTTCGGGCGACCCCTTGGGCGCATTGCGCGCAGCCTGGAACCACGGATGCTGGTCCGAGGTGTGGTTGACGACCAGCTCGGTGATCACGCGCAGACCGCGCCGATGCGCCTCGATCAGGAAGGCGCGAAAATCGTCGAGCGTGCCGTAGTTCGGATTGACGTCTTCGTAGTCGGCGACGTCGTAACCATCATCGCGCTGCGGTGACGGGTAGAACGGCAACAGCCAGATCGTGTTGACGCCCAGCGATTGCACATGATCGAGGCGCTCGGTCAGGCCACGGAAATCGCCGATGCCGTCGCCGTTGCCGTCGGCATAGGCCTTGATGTGCAATTCGTAGATGACCGCATCCTTGTACCAAAGCGGATCGGCTGCATCGGCGGCCGCGGTGACAGGGGTGGTGTGGGCGATTTCGAGATCGGATTTCACAGATGGGTCTCAGACGTTCGTGTGGCGTTTTTCGGCATTGTTCATTCGAAATAGTCGAAATCGTTCTCACGCGTGACCCGCGCCCGCAGGTGCATCACATGGGCCGGGCAGCGGTGCGGATCAAGCTGCACAAAGTTGCGCGAACCTTGCCAAAGAAAGTGGGCATCGGTGATCAGATCGTGCATCTGGTAGGGCTGATCGCCCTCGATGCCCAGTTTGCCCAGGTCAAGCTCCAGCCAGCCGCTGTGCACGTGGTGCGGATCGAGGTTGACGACGCAGACGATCACGTCGCTGCCGTCGGTGCTCTGCTTCGAGTAGGCGATCAGGTTGTCGTTGTCGATCGGCAAAAAGCGCAAGCTCGAATCGTTCTGCAGCGCCGCATGCGCACGCCGTACGCCGTTGAGAACGCCGATGAAACCAGCCAGTGAATCGGCGCGCGAGCGATCCCACACTTTGCGTTCGAACTTCTCCGAATCGAGGTATTCCTCGCCGCCTTCGCGCAAAGGCTTGAATTCGAGCAGTTCATAGGCCGGCCCATACAGGCCCCAGTTGGCCGACAGGGTTGCCGCCATCGCCAGCCTCGCCATGAAGACGGCGCGCGACCCCTGTTGCAAGGCGGCCGGCAGGATATCGGGCGTATTCGGCCAGACGTTCGGACGAAAATAATCTCGACCCGGCCCCTGGCTCAGTTCGGTGAAATATTGGGTCAGTTCGGACTTGGTATTGCGCCAGGTGTAGTAGGTATACGACTGGCTGAAACCGACCTTGGCCAGGCGATGCATCACGCGCGGGCGGGTGAACGCTTCGGACAGGAAGATCAGGTCGGGATAGCGCTTGCGCACATGGGTGATCGCCCATTCCCAGAACGGATAGGCCTTGGTGTGCGGGTTGTCGACCCGGAAGATGCGCACCCCTTGTTCGGCCCAGTATTCGAAGACCCCAGCCAGCGCCGCCCACATGGCGCGCCAATCGCTGCTTTCGAAGTCGAAGGGATAGATATCCTGGTATTTCTTGGGCGGGTTCTCGGCGTACTGGATGCTGCCATCGGCACGTTTGCGAAACCACTCGGGATGCTGCTTGACCCAGGGATGGTCAGGTGCGCACTGGAAAGCGATATCGAGTGCCACTTCGATGCCATGTTCGGATGCGCGCTTCAGCAGGTGCTTGAAATCTTTCAAGGTGCCGAGTTCGCCCAGAATCGCCTCGTGGCCACCTTCGGCAGCGCCGATCGCCCATGGGCTGCCCACATCGTCTGCGCCAGCGTCGAGGGAGTTGTTGCGACCTTTGCGCCGGCTGCGCCCGATCGGATGGATCGGCGGGAAATACAGCACGTCGAAACCCATTTTCTCGATATAGGGCAGCCATCTTTCGCAGTCGGCGAAGGTGCCGTGGCGCGTCGGATCGTCGGACGCCGAACGCGGAAAGAATTCATACCAGCTCGAGAACCGGGCGCGTTCGCGCTCGACCGTCAACGGGAAGACCCGTTCATGGGTCCAGGCGTGGCTGAGATCGGGATGGCGTTGCGCAGCTTCGGCCAGCGTCTCGTCGAGGCCGACCCGCTTCAGTTCATCGGCGGCCGACTGGCCCTTTTCGGGAGACTTCGCCGCCCGGGCCAGTTCGCGTGACCAGGCCAGCAGAGGCTTGGCATCGGCACTCTTGCCGGCTCGTTTGGCCGCCGCAGCGATCAACTCGGCACCGGTCAGTGCGGCAATTCGCACATCCTCCGGATCGACCCGGCGCATGTAGTCGTGGCGCCAGGACAGAAACGGGTCGACCCAGCCGCGCACCGTATATTGCCAGGCGCCGATGGTGTCGGGGATGAAGGCGGCCGACCAGTGATCGTTGCCGAGCGCGCTCATCGGGCATCGTTGCCAGTCTGCTTCGCCGCTGCGCCGCCACAACAGCTCGCAGGCAACCACATCATGGCCGTCGGCAAAAACATCGGCCTCGACCTCGACAGCATCACCCGCCACACATTTGACGGCGAAGCGCCCATCGTCGACGTTCGGCTTGATCCCTTCGATGACGACCCGAATGCGGCCATCGCCCACATTGACCGGGACGATATTCTTGGCGATGCTCACGAAGCCTTCCTTTCCGATTGCAGGACCAGCATGCCCAGCGGAGGCAGCCGAAGGTTGAGCGCCTGGTATTGGCCGTGGGCGTTGACCGGTACGCTGTGCACGCCTCCCTGGTTGCCGACGCCGCTGCCGCCATAAAGCGTGGCATCGCTGTTCAGGCGCTCGATCCACAAGCCCGCTTGCGGCACGCCGACCATATAGTTGTCGCGCGGCGCAGGGGTGAAATTGGCCACCACCAGGATCGAGGAGCCGTCGCGCGCCTTGCGCAGAAAGCTCAACACGCTGTTGTCGGCGTCGTTGCTCTCGAGCCATTGAAAGCCGGCCGACTCGAAGTCGAGTTGATGCAATGCCGGCTCGCTGCGATAGATGCGGTTGAGATCTTCGACCCAGCGCTGCAGCGCCGCCGTGGCGCTCATCGGGCAGCACCCACCATTCGAGCGCATCGTCGTGGTTCCATTCGCGACGCTGGCCGAACTCGCAGCCCATGAACAGCAGTTTCTTGCCCGGATGGGTCCACATGTGGCCGAGCAGCAGCCGCAGGTTGGCGAACTGCTGCCAGTTGTCGCCCGGCATCTTGTTGATCAGCGACCCTTTGCCGTGCACCACCTCGTCGTGGGACAACGGCAGCATGAAATTCTCGTTGAACGCATAGATCAGCGAGAAGGTCAGCCCGCCGTGGTGCCAGCGGCGGTGGATCGGATCCTCCGCCATGTATTTCAGGGTGTCGTGCATCCAGCCCATGTTCCACTTCATGCCGAAGCCGAGGCCGCCGCCGTCGGTCGGCCGCGAGACCTGCGGCCAGGCGGTCGATTCTTCGGCGATCACCTGCACGTCGGGGTATTCGCGGTACACCGACTCGTTCAGCATGCGCAGGAACGAGACGGCTTCGAGGTTTTCCCGGCCGCCGTAGCGGTTCGGGATCCACTCGCCATCCTTGCGTGCGTAGTCGAGATACAACATCGAAGCGACCGCATCGACCCGCAGCCCGTCGGCATGGAATTCATCGAGCCAGAACATCGCACTCGACAGCAGGAAGGCGCGAACCTCGTTGCGGCCGAGGTTGAAGATCGACGATTTCCATTCGGGATGAAATCCCTGGCGTGGATCTTCGTGCTCGAACAACGCCGTGCCGTCGAAGCGGTCGAGTCCGTGGGCGTCGTTCGGAAAATGTGACGGCACCCAGTCGAGGATCACGCCGATGCCGGCCTGGTGCAGGATATCGACAAGGTATTTGAAATCCTGCGGCGGGCCGAAGCGCGAGGTCGGCGCGAAATAGCCGGTTGTCTGATAACCCCACGAGCCGTAGAACGGATGCTCCATGATCGGCAGCAATTCGACATGCGTGAAGCCGAGCCGGCAGACATAGTCGGCCAGCAGATGGGCCATGCTGCGGTAGTCGAGCATCTCGCCGTTGGCACCGCGGCGCCACGAGCCCAGGTGCACCTCGTAGACTGAAATCGGCGCGGCAAGCGAATTGCGAGCTGCCCGGTTTTTCATCCAGGCCTCGTCACCCCACGCATAATCGTCGGCGCGCCAGGCGATCGACGCGGTGGCTGGCGCCGTTTCGGCATAGCGGGCGAATGGATCGGCTTTTTCGAGGTGCTGGCCGTTGCGGCTGCGGATCGAGTATTTGTAGCGATGGCCTGCTTCGACGCCGGCGATGCCGACCTCCCAGATTCCCGAGCCATCGTCGCGCGACTCAGCCGGATTCGACTGCGAATTCCAGCCGTTGAAATCGCCGACCACCGACACCGATTCGGCATTCGGCGCCCACACCGCAAAGCGGGCGCCGTCGTCGACCAGGTGACAGCCCATTTGTTCGTACAAGCGCGCATGGGTGCCCTCACGGAACAGGTGAAGATCGGTTTCACCGAACCGGCTTTGCGAAACAACATTTGTATCTATCATAATCGATGATTGTGCCTGATTCGATGGCCGCTTGGCTAGGGTTTGTTGGTTGCGCCGGCAAAGCGGAGCAGACACGCAAGCTCCGCGCCTGAACACCTGCCACCATTCGCGAAGCAAAAGGCATGGCAAACGGCAAACCCGGCAGCCTTGATCCGCTACAGTGGATGCGCCATGAGAACAGCGCACGCCAATCAGCCCGACCAGCCCAATCCGGCTGCCGATGAATGGGCGATGCGCCAGGCGCTCGACCAGGCGCGCAACGCCTGGCTGGTCGGCGAGGTGCCGGTCGGCGCGGTGATCGTGCGGCCGACGGCCGACGGTCCGCAGGTGATCGCGACCGGCTACAACCGGCCGATCACCGAGCACGACCCGACCGCGCATGCCGAAATCGTCGCGCTGCGCCACGCCGCCCATCTGCTGGGCAACTACCGGCTGCCCGAGCTGACCTTGTATGTGACGCTGGAGCCGTGCGCGATGTGCGCGATGGCGATGATGCATGCGCGGATCAGGCGGGTCGTCTTCGGCGCCGCCGACCCGAAGACCGGCGCCGCCGGCTCGGTGATCAACCTGTTCGATTCGCCGCAGCTGAACCACCACAGCCGCTTGCTGGGCGGCGTGCTGGCGGCCGACAGTGCCCAGTTGCTGCGCGACTTCTTTGCCGAGCGGCGCGACCGTTTCCGGCAACGCCGCGGCAGTGCCGGGCGGCCTGCGACGGCCGAGGCGCGTGGCCAGGCCGGTCGGGTCGAGTGGCGAGGCCGATTCCGGCCGGCGAAGCGCTCGAGGTTCATGAGCTGCCGCTTGACGGGCCGTTTGACAGTCGCGAGCGATGAGCAGCCTGCACCTGTTCAGCCCGGCGGGCGTGATTGCCAAGCCGGCCATCGCTGCAGGCTGGCGGCACGCCGGCTCGGCCGCCTCGGCTTCGACGTCAGGATCGACGCGGCGGCGCTTGGGCGCATCCAGCGTTTTGCCGGCGACGACGATTGCCGGCTGGCCGCGCTGCACCGCGTCGCCGACGCGGCGCCCGATATCGCGATGGCCAGCGCGCGGCGGCTACGGCCTGACGCGGCTGCTCGACCGGATCGACTGGCCGCTGCTCGGGCGCAGCATCGAGCGCGGCACGCGCTGGGTCGGCCACAGCGACCTGACCGCGCTGCAGCTCGGCCTGCTGGCGCACCTCGGCCGCGCAGCAGGACGCAGCTGGGCCGGGCCGATGGCGTGCGACGATTTCGGCCGCGACGATGCCGAGGGTGGCGTCGACGAGGTCACGCGCGACTGCTTCGTCGAGGCGATGAGCGGCGAGCTCGAAGCGGTCGGCTTTCGCACCGAGCCGGGCTTCGACGGCCTGCAGGTGCGCGGCACGCTGTGGGGCGGCAACCTGGCGATCGTCAATTCGCTGCTCGGCACGCGGCACTGGCCGCGGGCCGATGTCATCAAGGGCGGCATCCTGTTTCTCGAGGATGTCAACGAACATCCCTACCGGGTCGAACGCAGCCTGCTGCAATTGCAGCAATGCGGCGTGCTCGACGCGCAGAAGGCGGTGCTGCTCGGCGGCTTCACCGGCTGGAAGAAGTCGCCGCTCGACCGCGGCTATTCGCTGAAGACCATGCTGGCGCAGCTGCGCAGCGTCACCTCGACGCCGATCCTGACCGGCCTGCCGTTCGGCCACGTGCCGACCAAGGTGTGCCTGCCGGTCGGCGCGCGCGTGCAACTGCTGGTCGACGGCGCGACGTGCTGATCGGCTGGTAGACGATGCAGCGGTTTCCGTTTTCGCGGAGACGCGGCTTGTCGGCCGGCGGGGCGCGCGCCGCAGGTGGCGCTTATCATGTATCCGTGCCTCACGGCTGCCCGGTCAAAAGCCGGCTTGGCCGGGGGCACATTGTTTGGTGAGTGCACTGCACGACGGCGCTGCGGTGGCGACGGCTAAAGGGGATTCAGGATGTTGTCAGAGCTTGCAGCGGCATCGCGCACGCCGCTGGATTGGAACGGCGCTGCGTGGGCTGGGCGCCTGTCGCCTTGCTGGCTCTGGCGGCGTGCAACAACAATCCCTGGCCCGACGACGCGGCGACAAGCCAACACGCTGTTCAGCGCCGTCATCGAGAACTCGCCGCGGCACCTCGACCCGACGGCCTCGTACTGGAGCAACGACACGCCGTATCACCTACCAGATCTACGAGCCGCTGTACGGCTATCACTACCTGAAGCGGCCGTTCGTGCTGGTGCCGAAGACGGCAGCCGAGGTCGTCAAGCCGCAATACCTCGACAAGGACGGCAAGCCGCTGCCCGACGACGCGCCGGCGAACAGGTCGCCGAGAGCGTCTACGACGTCCCGATCAAGCCGGGCATCCTGTTCCAGCCGCATCCCGGCCTTCGCCAAGGACGACGCAGGGCCGCTACGCCTACCACGCGATGAAGCCGGGCGACCTCGGCAACCGGCGCACGCCGCTGCGACTTCGAGCAGCACCGGCACCCGCGAGCTGGTCGCCGACGACTTCGTCTACGCGATCAAGCGCCACGCGACGACCCGCATCACGACGCCGATCTATCCGGCATCTTCGCCGAATACGTGGTCGGCCTGAAGGAATACGGCCCGCTGATCAAGGCCGAAGACGCAAGCTGCGCGCCGGCCTCGACCCGGCCAGCCTCGACAAGCCCTTCCTCGACTTCCGCCGCTGGCCGCTGGCCGGTGCCACGGCGCCCGAGAAGCACCTGCTGCGCATCCGCATCAAGGGCAAATATCCGCAGTGGAGCTACTGGATGCAGATGACCTTCATGGCGCCGGTGCCGTGGGAGGCCGATGCCTTCTATGCCCAGCCGGGCATGGCCGAGGTCGGCCTGACGCTGGACACCTGGCCGGTCGGCACCGGGCCCTACATGATGATCGAGTACGTGAAGGACCGGCGCCACGTGATGAAGCGCAACCCGAACTACCGCGGCGAGCCGTATCCGTGCGAAGGCATGCCGGGCGACAAGGCGGCCGGCCTGCTCGACGACTGCGGCAAGCCGACGCCGTTCATCGACACGCTGGTCTCGACCGTCGAACGCGAAGCGGTGCCGCGGCGCGGCAAGTTCCGCCAGGGCTACTACGACCTGCGAGGTCTTCGAGCGCACCGACACCGGCATGGACTACCGGGTCGACGATGCAGGATTCGGAAGAGGTGCGCCAGCGAATACCTCGACAAGGGCTTCAGGCTCGACGCAGTCGTCCGACGTCAACAGCTATTTCATCGGCTTCAACATGCTCGACCCGGTGCATCGGCTAGGGCGACACGCCCGAGCAGACGCGAGCGCAACCGCAAGCTGCGCCAGGCGATCTCGATCGCGATCGACTGGGAGGAATACTCGAAGATCTTCCCGAAGAAGGCCGGCGACACCGCGATGAGCCCGCTGCCGGCCGGCATCGAGGGCTCGCGCGAACGGCACGCTCGAAGGCGTCAACCCGGTGACGCACAAGGTGGTCGACGGCAAGGTCGTGCGCGCGCTCGATCGACGAGGCGAAGCAGCTGCTGGCCGAGGCCGGCTACCCGGACGGCCGCGACGCGAAGACCGGCAAGCCGCTGGTCATCAACTACGACTTCTATGCGCCGGCCACGCCCGAGCGCAAGCCCGAGATCGACTGGGTGGTGCGCCAGTTCGCCAAGCTCGACATCCAGCTCGAGGTGCGCGCGACCGACAACAACCAGTTCCAGGACAAGGTGCGCAAGGGCAAGTACCAGGTCTTCTGGCTGGGCTGGAACGCCGACTACCCCGACGCCGAGAACTTCCTGTTCCTGCTCTACGGCCCGAACGGCAAGACCAAGTTCGACGGCGAGAACACCGCGAACTACGCCAACCCCGAATACGACCGGCTGTTCCAGCAGCTGAAGATGCTCGACGACGGGCCCGAGAAGCAGGCGGTGATCGACCAGATGGTGGCGATCGTGCAGCAGGACGCGCCGTGGACCTTCGGCTTCTTCCCGTATGCCTCGGCGGCGGTGCAGCACTGGGTCCACAACTCCAAGCCGGCGATCCTGGTCCGCGACCAGGGCCGCTACCTGCGCCTCGACGTCGCCGAGCGCGTGCAGAACGCAGCACGAATGGAACCAGCCGGTCTGGTGGCCGATGATCCTGCTCGGCGTCGCTGGCGCTTGCTGCTGCTGGTCGTCGCCGGGCGCAGCCTGCGCGCGGCGCGAGCGGCATGAACGCGCGCGGCGAAGTGGCTGCCGCCTGATCGACCGCGATTCTCGACAGGCCCATGATTTCCTACCTGATTACGCCGCATCGCCTACGGCGCGCTGGTCCTGCTCGGCGTCAACCTGGCGACCTTCTTCCTGTTCTTCACGGTCAACACGCCCGACGACATGGCGCGGCTGAACATCGGCGGCAAGCGCGTGACGCAGGAGGTGATCGAGAAGTGGAAGGCCGAGCGCGGCTACGACAAGCCGCTGTACTGTCAACGAACAGCGCAGCGGCAGCGAGCGATTCACCGACACGATCTTCTGGGAGCGCTCGGTCTCGCTGTTCACGCTGACTTCGGCCGCGCCGACTCGCGAAAGCGCCGGCGACATCGGCCACGAGGTCGCGACCCGCATGTGGGTCAGCCTGCAGCTGGCGCTGCCGCTGTTCATCCTGCAGGTGATCGCCAGCACCGCTTTGCGCTGCTGCTGGTGATGTTCCGCAACACGCGGCTCGACTTCTGGGGCGTCGTCGCCTGCGTGCTGATGCTGTCGATCTCCAGCCTGTTCTACATCATCGTCGGCCAGTTCCTGTTCTCGCGGGTGCTCAAGCTGGCGCCGATCTCGGGCTATGCGCCGGGGCTCGACGCGGTCAAGTTCCTGGTCCTGCCGATCGCGCTGTCGCTGCTCGCGCGGCTGGGCGGCGAGGCGCGGCTGTACCGCGCGATGTTCCTCGAGGAGATCGGCAAGGACTACGTGCGCACCGCGCGCGCCAAGGGCCTGGCCGAGATCGCGGTGCTGTTCCGCCATGTGCTGCGCAACGCGCTGATCCCGATCATCACCAGCGCCGGCAGCTACCTGCCGTATGTCTTCCTCGGCAGCCTGGTGTTCGAGAGCTTCTTCGGCCTGCCGGGCCTCGGCGCCTATGTGATCGAGGCGATCGGCAAGCAGGACTTCGCGATCGTGCGCACGATGGTCTTCCTCGGCTCGCTGCTCTACATCGCGACCTACGTCCTGATCGACGTCGCCTACACCTGGGCCGATCCGCGGGTGCGGCTGCGGCCTGAGCTGAAGCACTGCAACGACATGCCCAAGTTCGTGCTGCTCTGGACCGATGCGTCGATCTGGCTGCTGCTGGTCGCGCTGCTCGCCTATGCGCATCGTACGTGCTGCGCAGCCCGGGCTGGCGGCCAACTGGCGCAAGGTGTTCCGCGACGCGCCGGCGCTGGCCTCGTCGGTGGTCCTGCTGCTGTGCCTGCTGCGTCACGCTGCTCGACAGCGTGCACTACCGGCCGCTGCCTGGTCGCAGGTCGCCGGTGCGCAGACGCGCTCGCCTACGACACGCGCACCCGCTCGCTGCTCGATGCGATGCTGGCGCGCGCTGATCGAGTCGCGCGAGGCGACCTATTCGCGGCCGCTGGCCTATGTCGGCTTCACCAAGGAGACGCTGGTGCGTCGACGGCGAGTCGCCGCGCGTGTCGCGCCGCGGCTGGTGCATGGCGGCGCGCACCTGAAGGATCCGGACCGCGAATGGGCCGGCGACGTCGCGCGCCGCGCCGGCGCCGGGCTGCTCGGCGGCGCGCTGGTGGCGGCGCTGCTGTCGGCGGCTGCTGGTCGGCGCTGATCGCCCGCAGCGCAGCGCGCGCCGCTGGCGCGAGCCGCTGCGGCGGCGATCTGGCGCGGCGAAGGGCAGATTCCGTGGCGGGTCGCGTCTGTGACGCTGTGCGCGCTCGGCGCTGCTGATCGGGCCGGCGGTCGACGCTGATGGGCCACTACCACGTGCTCGGCACCGACCTGACCGGCAACGACGTGCTGTACCAGGCGCTGAAGAGCATCCGCACCGCGTTCGTCATCGGCACGCTGGCGACCGTGGCGACGCTGCCGCTGGCGGTGGTGCTCGGCATCATGGCCGGCTACTTCCGCGGCTGGGTCGACGAGGTCATCCAGTACCTCTACACGGTGCTGTCGTCGGTGCCCAACGTGCTGCTGATCGCCGCCTGCGTGCTGATGGTGCAGGTCTTCCTCGACAAGAACCCCGACCTGTTCGAGACCGGCGCCGAGCGCGCCGACCTGAAGCTGTTCCTGCTGTGCGCGGTGCTCGGCCTGACCGGCTGGGCCGGGCTGTGCCGGCTGCTGCGCGGCGAGACGCTGAAGCTGCGCGAGCTCGAATACGTGCAGGCCGCCAACGCCTTCGGCGTCGGCGACGGCCGCATCATGGTGCGCCACATCTTCCCGAACGTCGCGCACCTGATGCTGATCGTCACCGTGCTCGAGTTCTCGTCGCTGATCCTCTACGAGGCGGTGCTGTCGTATGTCGGCGTCGGCGTCGATCCGTCGATGAACAGCTTCGGCGGCATGATCAACCTGGCGCGCAACGAGATGAGCCGCGACCCGGTCGTCTGGTGGTCGTTCGCCGCGGCGTTCGGCTTCATGGTGACGCTGGTGCTGGCGGCCAACCTGTTCGCCGACGGCGTGCGCGACGCCTTCGATCCGCGCGCCCGCGCGTTCCGGCCGCGCCGCATTGCCCTGCCCGGCGCGCGGCGAGCGCCGTATGACGGCCGAATGACCACCGCTGATCGCCTGATCAGTGCCGCGATGCTGAGAATCACCGACCTCAAAGTGGCGCTCGACGCCGAAGCCGGCATCGTCAGCGCGATCGACGGCCTGAGCCTGGCGATCAGCCGCGGCGAGACCTTCGCGCTGGTCGGCGAATCGGGCTGCGGCAAGAGCATGACCGCGCTGGCGCTGATGCGCCTGCTGCCCGAAAACGGCCGCGTCACCGCAGGGCGGCTCGAAGTCGAAGGCGACGACGTGCTTGTCGCTGCCCGAATCGCAGATGCGCGCGATCCGCGGCGGCCGCATCGGCATGATCTTCCAGGAGCCGGCGACCAGCCTGAACCCGGTGATGCGGGTCGGCGACCAGATCGTCGAGGCGATCGAGGCGCACACCGCGCTGCGCGGCGCGGCGGCGCGCGCCAAGGCGATCGAGTGGCTGGGCCGGGTCGGCATCCCCGAGCCCGAGCGGCGCATCGACGACTATCCGTTCCGCCTCAGCGGCGGCCAGAAGCAGCGCGTGATGATCGCGATGACGCTGGCCGCCGAGCCCGACTTCCTGATCGCCGACGAGCCGACCACGGCGCTCGACGTCACGATCCAGGCGCAGATCCTCGATCTGCTGCGAACGCTGCAGCACGAGCAGGGCATGGGCCTGCTGCTGATCACGCACGACCTGGCCGTGGTCTCCGGCATGGCCGACCGCGTGGCGCTGATGTATGCCGGCCAGATCATCGAGGTGGCCAGCGCGGCCGAGTTCTTCGCCGCGCCGAAGCATCCGTATGCGCGGCTGCTGCTGCAGGCGCTGCCCGACGCGCACAAGCGCGGCGCGTCGCTGGCGGCGATCGCCGGCACGGTGCCGGCGCTGACGCAGCCGTTCACCGGCTGCCGCTTCGCGCCGCGCTGCGACCGGGTCTTCGACGCACTGCCGCGACGACGCCGCCGGACTTGATCGCCGCTGCCGATGCGACCGCGGCGCAGCGTGCGCTGCTTCCTGTACGACCCGGCGGTTGCTGCGCCGTCGACTGGTCTGGCTGCTCCACCCGAAGGCGCCGTGCCGGTCGCACCGATGGCCATGACAGCGCCGGCGGCGATCCGACAAGCGGCCGCAGCGCGTCGACGCCGCTGCTGCAGGTCAAGGACCTGCGCGTGCGCTTTCCGATCCGCACGGGCTTGCTGCAGCGCGCGACGAGCGGCTTCGTCGCGGTCGACGGCGTCTCGTTCGACATCGCAGGCCGGGCAGACGCTGGCGCTGGTCGGCGAATCGGGCTGCGGCAAGACGACCACCGGCAAGGCCATCGTGCAGCTGCTGCGCGGCAGGCGACGATCGAAGGCCAGGCGCTGCTCGACGGCGAGGACCTGTTCGCGCTCGACGGCGCGGCGCTGCAGCGCGCGCGCAGCGCGGTCCAGATCATCTTCCAGGATCCGTTCGCGTCGCTGAACCCGCGCATGCGCGTGCTCGACATCCTCGAGGAAGGCCTGCTGTCGCTGCAGCCCGAACTCGACGCCGGCGAGCGCCGCGCAGCGCTTGCAGGCGATGGTCGAGCAGGTCGGCCTGCGCCAGGATGCGCTGGAGCGCTATCCGCACGAGTTCTCCGGCGGCCAGCGGCAGCGCATCGCGATCGCCCGCGCGCTGGCGGTCGAGCCGCGGCTGATCGTCTGCGACGAGCCGACCTCGGCGCTCGACGTGTCGGTGCAGGCGCAGATCCTCAACCTGCTGCGCGAGCTGCAGCACGAACTGGCGGTGTCCTACCTGTTCATCACCCACAACATCGGCGTGGTCGACTACCTCGCCGACCAGATCGCGGTGATGAACCGCGGTCGGCTCGAGGAGATCGGGCCGGCCGAGCAGGTGCTCGAGCAGCCCGCAGTCGGCTTACACCCGCGAACTGCTCGCGGCGGTGCCGCGGATCACTGCGCCAAACGCTTGACGAGCCAGGTCCAACGTCCGCGCCGGTAACACACAACACCGGATTGCCCAGGCAAAAACTGCGGCGCAGTTGCCTGCGGCCGCAGTTCAGTCACGCAAGTCTGAGCGCGAACTTCTGGATCAGAACTTGTAGCGAAGGCCCACGTAATAACGACGGCCGATGGCGTCGTAAGTGCCAGCGTCGGTTTCAACGCCTGTGTTGTTACCTGACACGCCGGATGGGAGCAGCGGTGCTTTGGTATTCAACAGGTTGTTGATTCCGAAGTAGATTTCGCCTTTGCCCAAGTTGTACGTGACCTGAGCGTCGGTGTAAGTCTTCGCCGAAATCTTTCCGAATTCCCTGGGGATTTCATTGGACGTCAGGAATTGGTCATCGAGGTAGGAACTGCCGATATAGGTGACCGTCGACTTGAACCCGAATTTTCCGATTCCGTAGCTCAGGCCCAGGGCCCAGCGATTGCGAGCTGCACCAAGCTCGCCGGTGGAATAGTCGATTTCAGCATCCGGAGTCGGGCGTACCCAGGCCTTCTTCAAGTATGTATAAGACAGCCGGCTGGCGAATTGACCACCTGCAATTTTGGTCGCGTAGTTTGCAGTCAGGTCAACCCCTTCGTCGAATTGCCCACCGGTGTTTTTGACGCTTGAGTTGATGATTGCGAGCGCTCCGACGCTGTTGCCACCAACCGCCGTCTGGCGCCTCGTGATGTCGCTGCAGAATGCCGGATCGCCGCCATAACATTGGTTGAGCTGGAATTGACGCCCCGGCAGGTTGATGGCATCGCTGATGCGAATCTTGTAATAGTCGACGGTAAACGAGGTATTTCCGAATCCTTGCGGCAACACAGGGGTGAATACCAGGCCGACGGTCAGCGACTTGCCCTTTTCAGCCTCGAGGGCGGGATTGCCGCTATCGAAGCCGCTGATCCCCTGAAGGTCGGCTTGAGTCAGTGTGAACTTGCCGTTCGCGGCAATATTTGCAGCCACGCCGGGGTCGCGACGACAAGCATCGGAGACGGCTCCGGCCGACGTTGCCGTGACGCCGACGCAAGGGTCAGCCAAGCCAGGTGGAAAGGTCTGACTTGCACCTTGGAACAGCTCACCAATGTTCGGTGCCCGTGTCGACACGGCGCTGGTGGCACGAAACCGGACCAACGAGTTGATGGCCCAGTCTGCACCCAGGTTCCAACTGGTGGTGTTTCCGACGGAAGAATATTTGCCCTGACGAACTGCGGCGGTCAGGTCAAGCGACTTGACTGCGGGAAGACCTTTCAAAACGGGTACACGAACCTCTGCGAACACTTCCTTGACGTCGAAGCTTCCCTCCGTCGAAGGCCGGGCGTTGCCGAGGTTTCCACCAGACTGGGTCAGGGCGTCGGCGACGTCGCTGGATGATTCCTTCCGGTATTCAACGCCAAATGCCGTACCGACCGACCCAGCCGGAAGTTTGAATGGCTCGCCAGAAAGGGTTGCCCCGGCAAACTTCTGCGTCACCTTGGTTGAAAGATTCGACGGTGCGGCAATCCACTTGGCCGCTGCCGGCGTGATCGAGTTGGCACCGAATACATTGACCGGTACACAACCCGCAGCGCGGGCCGTCGGGTCAGCACACACCGGATTCCCATTGGCGTCCGGAATCACCGACAAGCCCGACCGGAAATTGGCTCCGTTGACCTGTCCCTGCCCGTTCTGGTTCTCCTTGGTAGACCCGTACGAGATATAGGCGTCGTAGCTCCACGTCGGCGACAACTCGCCCTTGGTACCGAACAGAACCCTGAACGTATCGCGTTCCGCCGTGTTGCCTCGGTTGCCGACATCCGACAGGCGCCGGGTGAAGTTGTAATCCTTCAAACCATCGCCATCGCGATCGGTCATCAGATTGAACAGCGCACTCGGAATGAACGGATTCTTGACGGCAACGCCATTGACTCGCGTTTCGGCGGGGACAAAGCCGCCGCCAGCGAAAATCGGATTGGCACCACCCGTTGAATCGACAGGGTAGGGCTCCAGCCTGGATTTGGTTTTGGTCGAGGCGTATGTACCTTCGAAAAACAGATTGACGGCATCGCTGATCTGATGTTCGCCATTTGCTGCGAAAAGCATTCTGTCCGTTGGCACCGCGATGGTGCGGACGCCATTGCGGTTGAATCCGGTGGCACCCACGCCGTCACCAGCGGGGCCATTGGTACTGAAAGGAATCACGTTGCCGTTGGCATCCAGCGTTCGATTGCCGCCACCGTAGAAAAAGCGGCCCTGAGGCGCAAAACTCGAATAAAACGGTGTGACGTTGGTCAGAACATCCGCTGGGTTGTCCGAGAAGCCGCCAAGGTAGGACGAAAAACCGTCGATTGCGGAATTGGGGCGGTCGCGTGAATAGACAGCCCCTTGCTGGCTCACTGAGAAGTGGCCCATCAGGCGCGTCTTGCCATCCCCCGACGTGGTTCCGAATGTGCTGCTGAACTTCTTGAGCTTGTCGTCGCTTTCCTGGCTCTGGCCGACCGAGGCATCGACCAACACGCCTGAAATGCTCCGCTTGAGAATGATGTTCACGACACCGCCAACCGCGTCGGAGCCGTAGCTGGCGGAGGCGCCACCAGTCAGGATTTCGACACGTTCGATGAAGTCGGTCGGGATGGTGTTCAGGTCGACGGTGGAAGTACCCGAGATGCCGGCAACAAAGCGGCGCCCGTTGACCAACACCAACGTGCGGTCCGAACCGAGGTTACGCAGATCGACCGTTGCAACGCCGACGCTGGCAGTCTGGAAGTTGGAGTTGGTGCGACTGATGGTCGGAGTCCCGAATACCGGGCTCTTGAGCAGAAGCTCTTGAAGATTGACAGCGCCCGATGCAGCAATTTCAGCCGCAGTGATGACCTGAACCGGTGCGGGCGATTCAGCGTTGAGTGACAGGATGCGGCTGCCGGTCACTTCGACGCGTTCCAGCTGCTGACCCTGCGCGAGAGCGGTTCCGCAAGCAACTAGCGCCGACCCGCCGAAGGCGAGCAGCAGGCTGCGTGAAAGTTTTGTCTTTTTGAACATGGTTGCTCCTGCGGATGGATTCAATGAAAGGGGTGGTCCATCGCTCTTCAGGCGTTCGGACTCGGCAAATGTGACTGAATTGTGTAGAAGTGTTGCGTCAACGTAGAGCGCTGCCGCTTAAAAAGCGCAAAACGAATTCGAAAACGTGGTTTTTAACCAAACGGTCTCTTCAAAGCATGCTCAGCGCGCCCTTGACCCAGCCATGGTTGATCCGCGGCGGCGGCACCTGCCTGGCCGAACTGTCGCTAAATGACTACAGCCTGATGGGCGGATCGTTATTTCGCGCAGCGGCAGGGCATGGCCCAGCATGGTGAGGCGATTGTTACGACGCGCCGACTCTGGAATACCCGGGAATCACCCGCCGTCAACTTCAAGAAAATAGGTGACAAGTTGTTGACGGCGCGACCTGTTTGACAAAACAAAGGGGCTTGGCCGCCGCGGATCCCCCACCATCGTCCACAAATCCAAACCGCTTTCGAGGGAGTCTCTATGTTCAAACGGACCAAAGTCTGCAATGGCGTACTGCTTGCGTTGGGAGCGGGTTGATACTTGGTTCAGGTTCTGCCGTAGCGCAACAGGACTTGCAGCGGGTAGAGATCACGGGCTCATCGATCAAGCGCATCGACGCCGAAACCGCGTTGCCGGTGACTGTGATCAGGCGCGAAGACATCGCGAAGTCGGGCGCAGTCAATGCGCAGGAATTGGTTGATCGATTGAGTTCGAACAGTGGTGGCGGTATCTCGTTGGCGCAATCGGTTGGCGACTCAACCGCCACCGGACAGTCAGGCGCTTCGCTGCGCGGTCTTGGTCGCGAACGCACACTCGTTCTTCTGAATGGCCGCCGGCTGACACCTTATCCATTCTCTGGCCAGGGTGTGGACCTGAATGCCATCCCCTTGGCAGCGATCGAGCGCATTGAAATTCTGCGAGACGGTGCCTCGGCGACATATGGCTCGGACGCCATCGGTGGCGTCATCAACTTCATCACGCGCCGCAATTACAAAGGCGGCGAAATCACGGTCGAACACGAGGCACCTTCCAAGTCGGGCGGCAAGGTGTCGACGATTTCCGGCGGCTTGGGCTTCGGCGACTTGGCCAGTGATCGCTACAACATTCTGGGTTCTTTCAATTTCCAGAAATACGATCAGCTCGCTGCCAGCCAGCGAAGCTTCTCGACCACCGGCAATCGCCCAGACATCGGCGTTGTCAAGACGTCCGGCAACACTTTCCGGCCAACGGGTTCATTGCGACTACCGGCAAGTTTGTGCCCGGAACCTCGAAATTCCCGACATGCGCCCCGCCGGACAGTTTTAACGACGGCACCACACAGAATTGCCGCTACGACTACAGCCACTACGTCGATCTGATTCCGAAGTCGGAACGTCTCGGTGGCTTGGTGCGCGGCACCTTCCAGCTGAACGCTGACCACCAATTGTTTGGGGAAGCCTCCTATACGAAGAACGAGATCACCTTCGCATCTTCGCAAACGCCCTCGACGACCACTGGCAAGCCCCCGTACCTCTACCCGGGCGGTGGCAAGTACTACCCGACTGCTGCGGTCGACGCAGTGCAGCCAGGTTATCGAGGTGACCTGCGCCTGTCATGGCGGATCGTGGACGGCGGCCCGCGGACCAACAAGGTGACCAACGAAGTGACTCGTCTCGTTGTCGGCGCAGAAGGGGCGTTGGCAGGCTGGGACTACAAGACAGCCATTGTGTCGGCCGAGTCGAAAGCAAGGGACGACTATGTGAGCGGGATCTTCTCCGACACGGCGCTGGTCAAGGCGCTGGCAACCGGCAATGTCAATCCATTCGGTCCCAACGATGCAGCCGGCCTGGCATTGCTCAAATCGGCCGAGCTGAGCGGCAACAACCGGTCGTCGAAGTTCACCGCGAAGGGCTTCGATGCCCAGGCGACACGCGAAATCTACAAATTGCCGGCCGGGTCGGCGGCAGTTGCTTTGGGGGTCGACTACCGCAAGGAGAATTACCTTGACGGATATTCTGCTGTGGCGGGATCGGGCGACATCGTCGGTGGTTCCGGCAATGCCGGCAGGGTTTCCGGCGAGCGCGACGTGACGGGTCTGTTCGGCGAGTTGAACGTCCCGCTGATCAAAGGACTCGACCTGACAGCCGCAGTGCGCAGCGATCGCTACAGTGGCACCAAGGGCGAGTCGCGCGACGGCTCATTTACCTCGCCGAACGTGTCGTCGACAAGTCCGAAGATCAGCCTGCGCTGGGTGCCTGCGAAGCAAGTTCTGGTGCGTGGATCGGTTGGGCGAGGGTTCCGCGCACCGGCGTTGAACGACATGTTCGCACCGGCGGCAGGCACCAACACCGGAGGCAACTTCACCGACCCGTACTACGATTCGATCAAGGGCTGTACGGCCTTTCCGAACACCGACTATTGCAACACGCAACTGACCGCGACAAACTTCAGCAACCCCAATTTGAAGCCCGAGAAGTCCAAGACCCTCTCCCTGGGTCTGGTGCTTGAGCCGGTGAACGACCTGTCGATCGGCGTCGACTACTTCGACATCAAGATCAATAACGGTATCGACACCCTGACCGCGGATGTGATTCTGCGCGACTGGTTCAAGAACCAGACCGGGCCCACGACCAGCAGCTCGGTGTATGCGAACCGACTCATCCGCGATCCGGCCACTGGCTACCTGAACTTTGTCCGCTCATCGGTGGAGAATGTCGCATCCTTGCGCGCCGCCGGCTTCGACCTCAGCGCGAAGTACCGCATGCGCACCGCCGTCGGCACCTTCAGTCCGGCCTGGGAGGCGACCTATCTCACCAAGAGCGAGAAGTCGAATATCGTGTCGGGCGACGTGGTCAACAACCTGGGCAAGTACACCTTGGGCGGTCCGGTCCCTCGTTTGAAGCAAACCGTCGCGCTCGACTGGGAGCAAGGCGCCTGGGGCGCTGGCGTGCGCTATTTCTGGCAAAGCAAATACCAGGACTACGACGAGGTCAACACCGTCGGTTCATACGAGTTGGTTGACCTTCAGGCGAGCTACAAGGGAGTGAAAAATCTGACCCTGGTAGCGGGTGTGCGCAATTTGATGGATCGAAAGCCGCCGTCGTCGGTCCAGGAAGACTATTTCCAGGTGGGCTATGACCCGACTTATGCCGATGTCAAAGGACGGACCTTCTACGTGCGCTTGACGTACAAGTTCTGATCGGGGCTGGCCGTACCCAGCCGACGGCGGGCCCTCGGGCCTGCCTGTCGCACGTGCCACGCACAGTCTCATCGGTTCCATGCAGTACATCAATGCCCGCCTCGATGCGGACGAAATCTGTCGTTGCATGGCGCGTGACGGCCGTGTGTTGGCGCGCGATTTCTTCGAGCCCGAAGTGGTTGAGGCATTGTCCCGCGCGGTCGACGCAATCGATTGGGCACTCAGTTACAGAGATGCCGAGGGCGATCGCATGCTCACCGGGCAGCAGTTGCGCAGCTTGAGCAGCCAGCAGCGTGCCATCCTCAGTCAGGGTATCCATGCTGGCGCCGAGCGCGAGTTCCAGTTTTCTTTCTTCACGCACTCGATGGTGCATTCGGCTGAGCGGGGCGATGTCGACCTGCTGGCTCGTTTCGTGCGTTGGATGGCCGACGAGCCTTTTTTATCGCTGATGCGCCGGCTGAGCGGAATCGACGACATCGGCAGAGTCTATGCCCAGGCGACGATGTATTCACGCGGCAGTTTCCTGCTGGCCCATGACGACCACGTCGAGACCGAGGACCGGCGGATCGCCTACGTTATCAACCTGACCCGTAACTGGCGGCCGGACTGGGGCGGTCTGCTCCATTTCACGGATGCTCAGGGCAATGTGATCGACAGCTTCTACCCGCATTTCAACTCGGTCTCGCTGTTCACGGTGCCGCAAACCCACTTCGTGTCTTATGTGCCGCCTTTCGCTGGCGCCGACCGCTTCGCTATCACCGGCTGGCTGATCGCGCCGTGAGGTGCACATGACTCGGGCTTCTCGCGTCAACTTGCGCGTCTCCTGAAGTGCTCCTGCGTTATGCCTAGAATCACCCCGTCGTACGCTACCCGCGCCCCGACACTTACTTCTCGCCACTGGAGACCCCAGGATGGATTTTTCCCAGCGACAGGCGGACCCTCGCAAGCACCTTGCAGGCATCACGTTTGTCATTCTGTTCCACGCGCTGATCGTCTATGCGCTGGTCACCGGGCTAGCGAAAAAGGTCGTCGAGGTCGTGATCGCGCCGATCGAGACCAAGGTGATCGGAGGAGGTGCGCAAGCCGCCGCCGCCGCCCGAGATCGTCGTCCCGCCGCCGCCCAAGCTCGAGGCGCCGCCGCCGCCGTTCATTCCGCCGCCTGAGGTGCAGATCACCGCACCGCCGCCGCCGGTGCCCACCATCACCGCGGTGACGCCGACGCCGCCGCCGGCACCGGTTGTGATCGCTCCGGCGCCGCCGCCGGTCGTCGCTGCGCCGCCCGCGCCGGCACCGCCGCCCGCGCCGCCCGCGCCGCCGGCACCGCCGCCAAGCCCAAGCCGGCTGGTCCGGTGGCCGCCGGCATTGCGTGCAGCAAGATGCCGCCGCCCGAACCGCCGGCGGTCAATTTCGAGGTGCAGGGCAGCATATTCGTCCTGGCCACGTTGAAGGCCGGCCGGGTCGTCGAGGTCGAATTCGAGCGTGACACGCTGCGTGGCGTCAACGCCGCACCAAACGCGCTTCCGCGATGCGGTCGAAACGGTCGATGAAGGAGGGCTATGTCTGTGCCGGCGATGCCGTGCAGATCCGCCAGGAGTTCTTCTTCGACATCAAATAGTGCCGATCACGTTTGTCGCAATGCCGCCACGGCCTGAGGTTCGCACGGCTGCTCGTCGACTGCATCGTCTGGCCGACTGGCCCGGCGAATCGCTTTCTCCATCCTCCATTGCTACCCGCAGGAATTTCTCATGATGACCAACCGCCTGAACTCCTTCGCCGCTGCGGCCGCCCTTGCCGCCGGCCTGCTGCTCAATTCCGCGCTGGTACAGGCCCAAGCGACCGATGCCGCATCGGCAGCGCCGGCGGCCTCGGCGCCGGCTCGAAACCGGCGACCGGCCGACGCCGCAACCGCCGATGGCCGCTCCCGCTTCAGTGAAGGAAACCGTCGACAACCCCTACGGACTGGCCGCGTTGTGGGAGCAGGGCGACTTCGTTTCCAAGGGCACGCTGCTGATCCTCGTCATCATGAGCATGGGCAGCTGGTACATCCTGATCACCAAGCTCTGGGAGAGCCTGAAGATCAGCAGCCAGGCCAAGGCCGCGCGCGGCAGCTTCTTCAAGGCGTCCAGCCTGCAGGAGGGCGCGGCCAGCCTGAAGGAAGGCTCGGCCTTCCGCTTCATCGCCGACACCGGAATCGCCGCCGGCGAGCACCATGAGGGCGAGCTGACCGCGAACATCGACCGCAACACCTGGGTCACGATGAGTGTCGAGCGCGCCGTTGCCGATGTGCAGTCGCGCCTGCAGGACGGCCTGGCGTTCCTCGCGACGGTCGGATCGACCGCGCCGTTCATCGGCCTGTTCGGCACCGTCTGGGGCATCTACCACGCGCTGACCGCGATCGGCATCGCCGGGCAGGCGTCGATCGACAAGGTGGCCGGCCCGGTCGGCGAGGCGCTGATCATGACCGCCATCGGTCTGGCCGTCGCGGTGCCGGCGGTGCTCGGCTACAACTGGCTGGTGCGCCGCAACAAGGTCACGCTCGACGCAGTGCGCGGCTTCAGTGCCGACCTGCACGGTGTGCTGATGGGCGCCAAGCAGACCCGCTGAAATCCCGGCAACGACAGCCAACAGCCTGAACGCGCCAACCCAGGAAGCACCCACATGGGAATGAACATCGGATCGAGCGGCGACGAAGACGAAGTCGTCTCGACCATCAACACCACGCCGCTGGTCGACGTGATGCTGGTCTTGCTGATCATCTTTCTGATCACCATTCCGGTCGTCATCCAGACCGTTCCGGTCAAGCTGCCGAGCGAAACCAACATCCCGCTGCAGACCAAGCCCGAGAACGTCGAGATCGCCGTCAACAAGGACGGCGACATCTTCTGGAATGCCAGGCTGGTGCCGGACAACAATGCGCTGTTCGAAAAGCTGAAGGAGATCGCGGTGCTCAATCCGCAGCCCGAGGTGCATATCCGCGGCGACCAGAACGCGCGCTATGAATCGATCGGCCGCGTGATGTACCAGTGCCAGCGGGCGAATATCCTGAAGGTCAGTTTCATCACCGAGCCGCCGCCGAAAGGTTAGCCCCCACGTCGCTGCGCTCCTGCCCCCCGAGGGGGCGCCTCGCGGCCTCCCGGGGGACCCGTGAGGCGCGAGTTGCTTGATGGCGGCTTCGCTGCGCTTGCCGGGGACGGACGTGGTGATGGTGGAGCTAGTGGTGGTTCTGGTGCGTTGAGGAGTTGTGATGGGAATGAATATCGGATCGGGCAGTGGGTCGGGTGATCCGGAGGTGATGATGGACATCAACACCACGCCGCTGATCGACGTGATGCTGGTGCTGATCATCATGCTGATCATCACGATTCCGATCCAGCTGCATTCGGTCAACCTGAACATGCCGACCGGCACGCCGCCGCCGCCGACGCGGGATCCGGTGGTGGTGACGATCGACGTCGATTTCGACGGCACGATGCTTGTGGAATGGCGAGGTGCTGGCCGACCGGGCCGCGCTTGAGGACAAGCTGGTGCGCACGGCCGCCGAGCCCGATCAGCCCGAAGTGCACCTGCGGCCGAACAAGCTGGTCGAATACAAGGCGGTCGCGATGGTGATGGCCAGTGCGCAGCGGCTGGGCGTGACCAAGCTCGGCATCGTCGGCAATGAACAATTCGTCAAGTGAGCGCAAGCCGATGCAGTATGCTGAAGCGTCAGGATCGGAGCCGCGGAGCCGTTCGAGGCAGTGTATCGATGCGCCTGCGCCGAGTTGGCGTCGCTGGCCGGTTGCGCGCTGCGTTTTCGCGGCGTCGGGAGTGATGGCCGCCGATACCGTGCGGCCCGATATCGGCAAGCCGCTGCAGGCGGCGCAGGATCTGATCAAGAAGGGCAAATACCGCGAAGCGCTCGGTCAGGTCGAAAGTGCCGACAAGGTCGGCTCGCAGACAGCCTACGAAAACTATCTGATCGAGCGGATGCGGCTGGCCGCGGCATCGGGCGCCGGCGACGTCAATGCCGCCGGCCGGGCCTACGACGTGATCGACAAGTCCGGGCGGGTCGGGGCAGCCGAGAAACTGCGCATGCTCGAGTCGCTGACCGGCATGGCCTACCGCGCCAAGGACTACGGCAAGACGATGCAATGGGGCCAGCGTTATCTGAACGAAGGCGGCAGCAACTCGAGCATCCGCACGCTGCTGATCCAGGCGCAGTATCTGTCGGGCGATTTTGCCGGCGCGGCCAAACAGCTGACGGCCGAGGTGCAGGCCACCGAAAAGGCCGGCCGCGCACCCGACGAAGACCGCCTGACGCTGCTGTTCAATGCGGCGCAAAAACTGGGCGATGCCGACCTGACGGTGTATGTGATCGAGCGGCTGATCACGCACTATCCGAAGAAGGCCTATTGGGCCGACCTGCTGAGCCGCCTGCAGCGCAAGCAGAGTTTCAGCGATCGCTTCGCGCTCGACGTCTACCGCCTGTCGCTTGCCACCGGCGTGATGGATCGTGCCAACGACTACATGGAAATGGCGCAGCTCGCGGTGCAGGCCGGCTTTCCGGCCGAAGGCAAAAGTGTGCTCGACAAGGGTTATGCCGCTGGTGTGCTCGGGGTTGGCGACCAGGCCGGACGCCATCAGCGCCTGCGTGATCTGGTCGCCAAGCGGCTGGACGAAAACAAGGCCGCGATGGCCGCTGATGAAGCCGAGGCCAGATGCAGCCAAGGACGGCAACGCGCTGGTCGATGTCGGCTACAACCTGGTCGTCAACGGGCAGGCGCCAAGGGTCTGGATCTGATGCAGCAGGGCATCGCCAAGGGCGGTCTGAAGCGTCCCGATGATGCGCAGTTGCACCTGGGCATCGCGCAGGCGATGGCAGGGCAGGGTGCGCAAGGCGCAGACGACGTTGCGTGCAGTCAAAGGCAAGGATGGCTCGGCCGACCTGGCGCGCCTGTGGGCGCTGCAGGCGCGCAAGAAATAAGACCCGTCGGAGAATCGACCACGCCTGGGGCTGGGGCGCTCGGGGGCTATAAGAGCGGCCTCAGCCGCGCTTCAGCGGCCTTCCTGAAACCTGAAGCGCGGCAGAAGCCGCTCCTTCACAAGAAAACCCGACATCCTATTTCGGCGCCAGCCGGATCGCGCCGTCGAGGCGGATCACTTCGCCGTTGAGCATCTCGTTGGTGATGATCTGTTGCACCAGCTTGGCGTAGTCCTGCGGGGTGCCGAGCCGGCTCGGGAACGGCACGCCGGCGGCCAGTGCGTCCTGCACCTCCTGCGGCATCGAGAACAGCATCGGCGTGCCGAAGATGCCCGGCGCGATCGTCATGTTGCGGATGCCGTTGCGCGCCAGGTCGCGGGCGATCGGCAATGTCATGCCGACGATGCCGCCCTTCGACGCCGAGTAGGCCGCCTGGCCGATCTGGCCATCGAATGCGGCGACGCTGGCGGTCGAGATCAGCACGCCGCGCTCGCCGGTCGGTTCGGGCTCGTTGCGGCTCATCGCGGCGGCGGCCAGGCGAATCATGTTGAAGCTGCCGATCAGGTTGACGCGTGATCACCTTGCTGAACGGCGCCAGCGAATGGGCACCGTCCTTGCCGACTGTCTTTGCAGCCGGCGCAATGCCGGCGCAGTTGACCAGTCCCATCAACTTGCCCATCGCAGTGGCTCGATCGACCGCGGCCTGAGCCATCGGCCTCCTGGCTGACATCACAGCGGACGAAGGCGGCGCTGTCGGCGCCGAGTTCGGCCGCCAGCGCCTCGCCCTTGTCGGCCTGCAGATCGGCGATCACGACCTTGCCGCCGCGTGCGACGAGCATCCGCGCTGTGCCTTCGCCGAGCCCGGAGGCGCCGCCGGTGACGATGAAAACCTTGCCGTTGATGTCCATGTCGCGGTCCCTTCGTCAGCCCAGCGCGGCGGTTGCGCGGGCGGTGATCTCGTCGACGCTGCCGCTGCCGTTGATCTTCACGCAACGCGGTGCACCGGCTTCGCCGCTGGCCTGCCACTTCGCGTAATACGCAATCAACGGCATGGTCTGGTCCTGGTACACCTGCAGCCGCTTGCGCACGGTTTCTTCCTTGTCGTCGTCACGCTGGATCAACGCCTCGCCCGTCTGGTCGTCGATGCCTTCGACTTTGGGCGGGTTGAATCTGACGTGATAGGTGCGGCCCGATGCCGGGATGCACGCGGCGTCCGCTCATGCGTTCGATGATGGCCTGGTCGGGTACGTCGATTTCGAGCACGGCATCGATCTTCACCCCGGCCGCCTTCATCGCATCGGCCTGCGGAATGGTGCGCGGAAAACCGTCGAACAGGAAGCCGTTGGCGCAGTCGGGCTGACTGATGCGTTCCTTGACCAGACCGATGATGATGTCGTCGCTGACCAATGCCCCCGAATCCATCACCTGCTTGGCCTTGATGCCCAGCGGGGTGCCGGCCTTGACGGCTGCGCGCAACATGTCGCCGGTCGAGATCTGCGGGATCGCCGTAGCGCTGGCACAAAAAAGTGGCCTGGGTGCCCTTGCCGGCTCCCGGCGCACCCAACAAGATGATTCGCATGGGGGTCCTCGTGATTTGCAATCGTCGGTGCAGCGGCTGCATTGGCGCTGCTGCCCATTGTCGAGTCGAGAATAGCATGTGCCTCTTGCGCAACGCTTGCGCCGCCGGCTCGTGAAAACCCGTGGCTTCGCGGTGGCCGTCGACAGCCTTTTCAGGCTCGACGAGTCAGCAGTTCACGGACCCGCGCCAGGTCCTCGGCGGTATCGACCCCAGGGCCGGGGCGCATCGAACTCAGGTGCACGGCGATCGATCACCGTGCCACAAGCACGCGCAATTGTTCGAGTGATTCGCAATGCTCGAGCGGACTTTGCGCAAGGCCACAAAACCGGCGCAGGTAAGCCGGCGTGATAGGCATAGATGCCGATATGGCGCAGTGGCAGCGGGTCGGGCAAGACGGGCTGACCGGCGCTGCCGCCATCGCGCTGCCAGGCAATCGGCGCGCGCGAAAAATACAAGCGCCCGACCGGCTGCATCGCACACCACCTTGACCACATTCGGATCGAGGTACTCGTGCAGGTCGTCGATCTGATGCGCGGCGGTACTCATCACGCAGTCGCGATGATCATTCAATGCCGTCGCGCAGGCGTCGATCAGCGCCGGCTCGATCAGCGGCTCGTCACCCTGCACATTGACGACGATGTCGTCGCCATCGAGGCCCAGTTGCTCACAGACTTCGGCCAGGCGGTCGCTGCCGGTCGGGTGATCGTCGCGAGTCAGCATCGCCCGAACGCCATGCTTGGCACATGCATCGACAATTTCAGCCGCGTCGGCTGCGACGACCACTGCACTGGCAGACGACATCGCCGAACGTCGCGCTACATGGACCACCATCGGCAGCCCGGCGATATCGGCCAGCGGTTTGCGCGGCAGCCGGGTCGAACGCAGCCGGGCCGGGATCAGAACGGTGAATCCCATGCCGTTGCGTCAGGTCGGCGTCGAAGCGGGTGCTGGCGGATCGGAATGTGGTGGTTCAAGCGTGCGCGCCTCGGATTCGAGCATCACCGGGATGCCATCGCGGACCGGAAACGCCAGCCGATCGGCGTTGCAGACCAATTCCTGTTGCGGCTGCTGTGGTGGCCGCAGGTGTTGCAGCGGGCCTTTGCAGATCGGGCAGACCATCAGTTCAAGCAATCGGATGTCCATGGCGCTCGGAGGATTTTTACGCAGGCGAAGCCGGGAGGGGCAGCAGGCGCCGCATGGCGTCTGCCACTTGCGGGTCGAGTTGCAAGTCTAGCGGCACCACCCAGGCCGTGCAGTCGGGCAATCGGCGAGGGTCGAGCTTGATCGCATCCTTTTCGGTCAGCAGCAGCTCGGTCGTCGCACTCGGCCATGGCAGCGTGGCGAAGTCGAAATGGTCGGGCAGCGGCCGCTCGACCGACCTCGATGCCGGCCGCGCGCAGCATCGAGAAAAAGCGCTGGGGACGCGCCACACCGGCCATCGCGATAACGGGCCGGCCGCGCAGTGCGCTCAGCTGCGCAACGGATGCCGGCTCGCCACGCCACCAGGCCGACAGTTCGACCGCACCGCTCAGCCGGCTGCGCGCCAGGCTGCCGGCCAGTGGTGTGGTCTGCCGCGCGGCGTTGTAGACGACCAGTGTCGCGACGCCGTTCGGCTGGGTGCCTTTGGCAGGCAGCGGTTCGCGCAGCGGGCCGGCCGGCAGCAGCCAGCCGTTGCCGGCGCCGCGCTCGTCGAAGACCAGCAGCTGGACATCGCGCGCCAGCGCCAGGTGCTGCAAGCCGTCATCGCTGATGATCACCGTCGATTGCGGATTCGCCTGCAGAACCGCTAGCGCGGCTGCGACGCGATTCGCGCCGACGGCAACCGGCAGCCCGCATCGAAGATGCAGCAGCAGCGGCTCATCGCCGCACGATCGCGGCAGGTGTCGCCGCATCGACCAGCAACGGCGCCGCCTGTGCACGCCCATAACCGCGCGAAACGATCGCCGGCCGATGCCCCTGTGCCTGCAGCAGCGCCGCAACTGCCATCACGGTCGGTGTCTTGCCGGCACCGCCGACGATCAGATTGCCAACCACCACAACCGGAACCGGCAGGCGCCGGCTGGGCAGCAGGCCCAGGCGATACAGCAGCCGGCGAGTGCGCACCAGACCGCGCATCAAGAGCGACAACGGCCAGAGCAGGCGCGCCAACGCGCCGCGCCGGTTCCAGCTCTCCTGCAGCCGGCTTGCCCAGCCATCGCCTGCTGCGCCAGCAGGCGTCGGCTGCTCAGTTGGCTGCGCCACCGCTCGATGTCTGGGTGGCGAAGGTCAGCCTCGGCAAGTTGGCGCGCCGCGCCGCATCCATCACGTTGACAACCGATTGGTGGGCTGCCGAGGCGTCGGCCGAGACGATCACGATGCTGTTCGGCGATTTGGCAGCGGCGCCGATCAATGCAGCGGTGAGTTGCTCGACAGCGCGGCCTTGCAGCGGTTTGCGGTCGATCGAATACAGGCCGTCCGCGGTGATCGAGACGAGAATCTCGTGCGGCCGGTCGATCGGCTTGTCGGCGTCGGCAACCGGCAAGGTGATCTGCAATTCGGAATAGCGCGAATAGGTGGTCGTCAGCATCAGAAAAATCAGCACGACGAGCAACACGTCAATGAACGGGATCAGATTGATTTCCGGTTCATCGCGACGCGCGCGGCGAAAATTGAGCGCCACGGTCAGGCCGCTTGGCGGGTCATGGCGGCGGCCTTGGCCGTTGTCGGAGGCGCCGCAAGAGCAAATCGAAGCAAGTGCGGCAGCAGCCGGTCGGCAGCTTGCTCCATGTCGATGGTGTAGGCGTCGACCCGGCCGCGAAAGTACCGGTAGAGCATGAGTGCCGGGATCGCGATGATCAGACCGAATGCGGTGTTGTACAGCGCGATCGAGATGCCGTGAGCCATCATCGCCGGATTGTTGCCACCGGTTGGCGCCTGCGAGCCGAAGATCTCGATCATGCCGATCACCGTGCCCAGCAAGCCCAACAGGGGTGCCGCCGACGCGATCGTGCCCAGGCTGTTCAGGTAGCGCTCGAGGCGGTGCACGGCTGCCCGGCCGGCCGATTCGAACACCTTTCGAAGTGAATCCTCGTTGATCCGGGGATCGACGCTGACCGCGCGCACGCCGCTGGCGAGCACCGTGCCGAGCACCGAGCTGCGCGCCAGCTGGCCGATCACGTCGGCCGACGGCAATTGGGTCTGCGTCACGCTCAACACCTCGTCGAGCAGCCGCGGCGGAGCAACCCGGCTTGTGCGCAGGCTGATCAGGCGTTCGACGACCAGCGCCAGCGCCGCAATCGAACACAGGATCAACGGCCAGATCGGCCAGCCGGCGGCTTGTATGATCGAAATCAAGTCGGATCCTCGGGGAGTTCTACTGAAAAAGCGGCTGCGCCGTCGGCGCGTCGAACGCCGATCGCGGCGTCGCAAGGCGATTATCGCCGAGCCCAAACAGGGCTGGCGTCGGCTGTTGCTCGGGCATTGGGGAAACCGAGTGGCGCCTTGGCAGCCGGTCGTTGGTCATCCCCCGAATATGTGGATAACTTTGTGGGTAAGGCGCGATGTTGGCCGTGAAAGGCGCCATATATCTGGTAACAGGTCAATTTGCCACAATTTTGATCAGAAAGAATTCATTGCAAATCAACCACTTGCACATCTGTGACGGTTCCGTGACAGCCAAAACACCGCGCAGCGCCTTGACTGGCGCGGCTGTGGAGTTCTACCGCCGCGCCAGCCCTGGGTTTGCCGGTGATTGATTCGCCAAATGCAGCGCTGATCGGGGCTCGCCAGGTCTGGTCGGTGGCGGCGCTGGTCCATGCGGTGGCCGACACCCTGGCCGCACGATTCGCCGCCTGCAGCGTGCAAGGCGAAATTTCGGGCTGGTCGCGGGCGGCCAGCGGCCACTGTTATTTCAGCTTGAAAGACGCCGACGGTGCCGACGGACTGCTGCGCTGCGCGATGTTCAAGCGTGCTGCGGGTCTGCTCGATTTCGCGCCACGCAACGGACAACTGGTGACCTTGCGCGGCCGTCTGACGGTCTACGAGCCGCGCGGCGAACTGCAGTTTGTCGTCGAGGCGATGCAGCCGGCCGGCGAGGGCGCCTTGTTCGAGCAATTCTTGCGCTTGAAGGCCCGGCTAGAGGCCGAAGGGCTGTTTGCTGCCGCTCGCAAAAAGGCCTTGCCGGCTTTCCCGCGCCGCATCGGCGTCGTCAGCTCGCTGGGTGCGGCGGCCCTGCATGACGTGGTCAGCGCACTGAAGCGTCGTGCGCCGCATGTCGAATTGATCGTCTATCCGTGTCTGGTGCAGGGCCCGGAGGCGCCGCCATCGTGGTTGCGGCGATTGCGGTGGCCTGCGCTCGCAACGAGGTCGACCTGCTGCTGTTGTGCCGTGGCGGCGGCTCGCTGGAGGATTTGTGGGCCTTCAACGACGAACGCTCGGTGCGTGCGGTAGCCGCATGCAGCCTGCCGTTGATCTGCGGTGTCGGGCATGAAACCGATGTCAGCCTGTGCGACTTCGCTGCCGACTTGCGCGCGCCGACACCCACCGCTGCGGCCGAACTCGCCGCGCCGGCATCCGCCGATTGCCTGCTTGGCGCTTGATGGCCTGGCACGACAGATCGGTCGCCAGATGCAGCGCCAGCTCGACAGTCAGGCCCAGCGGCTCGACCGCGCAGCGCTTGCGACTGGCCAGGCCGTCCGAGTTGCTGCACCGCGAGCAGCGCCGCCTCGATCAATTGATGTCTCGCCTCGATGCCGGCGCGCGTGCGCTGTATCGATGGGCCGCGCCAGGCCTTGCCGCGGCTGCAGGAACGGCTCGGTCGTGCGCTGGCTGGCCGGATCGCCGCGCAAGACCTGCGCCTCAGCCGCTTGGCGGCCGGCCTCGCCGCGCTCGATCCGGCGCGGGTGCTGCAGGCGTGGATTTGTCTGGCTCAGCGATGGCGGCGGCCGTCCGGTGACAACGGCTGATTCACTGCAAGTCGGTGACGGCCTGCGCGCCGTATTTGCAGATGGCGCCGCCGGCGTGCGTGTCGAGTCGATCGAGCCAGCCGCGCCGCCGTGCTGACCAGCGATCGCCGCGGTCCGGCGCTGGCCAGGCACACTGCCTACAATGTACCGAACGGCTTTTCGTTGCTCAGGCGCAGTGCGCGCCGAGCCAGAACGCGCGAGCCGCGCCCGACCTGCAACCGACCTACCAAGGATGACCATGGAACATACCCTGCCCCCGCTGCCCTACGCGATCGACGCCCTGGCCCCCCACCTGAGCAAGGAAACCCTCGAGTACCACCACGGCAAGCACCACAACGCCTATGTCGTGAACCTGAACAATCTGCAGAAAGGCACCGAGTTCGAGAACATGGATCTCGAGTCGATCGTCAAGAAGTCGAGCGGCGGCATCTACAACAATTCGGCGCAGGTCTGGAACCACACCTTCTTCTGGAACTGCATGAAGCCGTCGGGTGGCGGTGAGCCGAAAGGCGCGTTGGCCGACGCGATCAAGGCCAAATTCGGCGACCATGCCGCCTTCAAGGAAGCCTTCACAAAAAGCGCAGTCGGCAATTTCGGCTCTGGCTGGACCTGGCTGGTCAAGAAGTCCGACGGCAGCGTCGACATCGTCAACATGGGTGCCGCCGGCACGCCGTTGACCACTGGCGACAAGGCGCTGCTGACGATCGACGTCTGGGAGCACGCCTACTACATCGACTACCGCAACCAGCGCCCGAAGTGGGTCGAGACCTTCCTCACTTCGCTGGCCAACTGGGATTTCGCCGAGCAGAATTTCGCCTGATCCGGGCTGGCGGTCAGGGCATGCCGGCGCGCGGTTTGCAGCGAAGGCGATCGTGCCTGGTCTGATGCCGCTCCGGCATTTACCCGGCACGGAGCGCGCATTGGGACGAGCGGCTTGAGCCGCGATTTCGCAAGCGCCTCGCTGTTTCGCTATTGCCGACTGAACGGCGCGCCGCTGAGCTTGCTGCCGGCCTTGACGCCGCGCTTGGCGAACCAGCCCTTGTGCATCTCGAGCACATAGCGTACCGGTTTCGCCGAGCAGTGCGAGTCGAGGGTGAACGGCTTCATGTCCTCGATATTGGCCACTGTGCCGTCATCCTGCACAAATGCAGCCGACAGCGGCAACGGCGTGTTGCGCATCCAGAAACATTGCTGCGTCGGCGCTTCGAAGACGAACAACATGCCGTCGTTGGCCGCCATCTCGGTGCGAAACATCAACCCGATGCTGCGCTCGTCCGGCGAGCGGGCCAGCATGGCCTTGATGTTGTGGATGCCGGCGCTGAGCTGAACCGTCGGCAGATCCTGGGCGACACCGGTCGACTGCGCCAGCGCGACGCTCATCGACGCCACCGCCAGCACCGCCAGCAGCACAGTTCGAGTCCTCGGGTACTGGCTGATCGAGGTGGCGTTGATATATGTCATGGGGCGGGTGGGTAGCTCGGGCTAGATTATCGGTTGGCAACCCATGCCGCGTGCAACGGCCAAGTCGGCCGACCCTCTGCCCCACGATGATTTTGCCTTCCGCCGCTCCCCGTCACGCCGATCTGCCAGATCAGCGCCCGCTTGATCCGACTCGGCTGGCGGTCGACGATCTCGACGAGGTGTCGCAGTTCACCCGGTGGCAGCAACGACCTGACGGCAGCCGGGTCGGCGTATCGCAGTTGCGCATCGCCGGCATGGTTTGCGTCGCCTGTGCCGGCGCGATCGAAGCGGCCTTGCGTCGCTGCGCCGGCGTCCTCGATGCCCGTGTCAATGCAGCCAGTGCCCGCGCCGAGGTGACCTGGTCGGCGGAGCAGACCCGGCCGTCGGCGCTGATCGAGGCCGTCCGCGGGGCCGGCTACGACGCCGCACCCGATCTCGCCGCGCCGGCGCGCGCCTGCTGCGCCAGCGAAGCGCGCGGCAGGCGGCGTGGCGCCTGTTCGTCGCCGGCTTCTGCATGATGCAGGTGATGATGTATGCCACGCCGGTCTACCTCGCCGCGCCGGGCGAGATGCCGGCCGACCAGTTGCGGCTGCTGCAATGGGCCGGCTGGCTGCTGACCCTGCCGGTGCTGCTGTTCTCGGCCGGGCCGCTGTTCGTCGGTGCCTGGCGCAGCCTGCGGCAGCGCCGCATCGCGATGGACGTGCCGGTCGCACTCGGCCTGCTGATCACCTTCGTCGCCAGTTCAGGGCGCCACCTTCGATCCCGGCGGCGTCTTCGGCCACGAGGTCTGCTTCGATTCGCTGACGATGTTCGTCTTTCTGCTGCTCGGTGCGCGCAGCCTCGAACTGCGCGCGCGCCATCGCGCTGCCGGCGCGCTGGAGGCGGCGCTGCGGCACCTTGCCCGACAGGTCGAGCGCCTGCTCGCCGACGGCCGCAGTCGAACGGTCAGCGTGCGGCGGCTGCGCCCCGGCGATCGTGTCCGGGTGGCGGTCGGCCAGGCGTTTCCCGCCGACGGCGTCTGATCGAGGGCGCGCACCCAGGCCGACGAATCGCTGCTCAGCGGCGAGTCGGCAGCCGGTTGCGAAGGCGGCCGGCGACGCGCTGATCGCCGGCAGCGTCAACCTGCAGCTCGCCGGTGGTGATGCGGGTCGAGCAGGTCGGCGACCGACACGCGGCAGGCGGCGATCGTCGCGCTGATGCGCAGGCTGCGACCGAGCGGCCCGGCGTCGGTGCGCAGCGTCGACCGCCTGGCCGCGCCCGTTCCTGTGGGTGGTGCTGGCTGCTGGCTGCCGGCGCGGCCGTCGGCCTGGTGCGTTCATCGACCCGTCGCGTGCGTCTGGGTGGCGGTCTCGGTGCTGATCGTCACCTGCCCGTGCGCGCTGTCGCTGGCGACGCCGTCGGCGCTGCTGGCGGCCGGCGGCGCTTTGGCGCGCCGGGCGTGCTGCTGCGCAGCCTCGGCGCGCATCGAGACGCTGGCCCGCATCGACACCGTCGTCTTCGACAAGACCGGCACGCTTGACCGACGACAGCGCTGAGCGTCGCAGCGCAGCGACGACGCCTGGCGGCGCCGGCTGATTCGACGACTCGGCGCTGCAGCGCATGGCCGCGCAGCGCTTGGCGCGCCTGGTCGACGCATCCCGGCGCTCGCGCGCGGTGGCCGCCGTCGGCGACGGCGCAGCCCGATGCGACCAGCGGCGCTGGTTCGACATCGACGAGATGCCGGGCGCAGGGCGTGCAGGCGCGACGATGGCGCCGGTCGGCGCTGGTTCAGACTGCGGGCGGCACGCAGCTGGGTCGGCGCGCGCAGTCGGCCGACGACGCGACGGCGACCGCAGTCTGCTTCGGCGCCGATCGGCGCAGCGTGGATCGCGCTTCGAGCTCGCCGAAACGCTGCGCAGCCGATGCCGCCGATGGCGGTGCGCCGGCTGCAGCGCGACGGCGTCTGCACCTGACGATTGCGTCGGGCGACCAGCCGGCCAAGCGTGGCCGCGCTGGCGCGCCGGCTCGGCATCGAGCGATGCCAGCGGCGGCGCTGCGGCCCGAACACAAGCTGGCGCTGCTCGCAGCGCGCGCAGGCCGCAGGGCAGCTGTGTGCTGATGGTCGGCGACGGCATCAACGATGCGCCGGTGCTGGCGCAGGCCGATGTCTCGATCGCGCTCGGCCATGGCTGCGCATCTGAGCCAGCTGCAGTCCGACGCGGTGTTGCTGTCGGCCCGTCTCGACGTCGATTGCCGACGCCCGCCTGCTCGCGCTACGCGCGCCGGCGCGTGATTCGCCAGAACCTGGTCTGGGCAGTGCTCTACAACCTGGTCTGCATCCCGCTGGCGCTGGTCGGCTGGCTGCCGCCCTGGGCCGCCGGCGCCGGCATGGCGGCGAGTTCGCTGGTGGTGGTGCTCAACGCACTTGCGCGCCGGTCGCCTGCCAGCCGATCGTCGCCAACGTCGCCGCGCACGACGATCGGCCGACCGTTGGCGGCGAGCTGCCGGTCGCCGCAGCTGCGCACGGCCGCGGCGCAGCGGTTTAGACGCGACAAGCCAGCTGATGGACATCCTCTTCCTGCTGATCCCGCTGTCGGTGGTGCTGGTGCTCGCGATCATCGTCGTCTTCGCCTGGGCCGTCTCATTCGGGGCAGTTCGACGATCTCGAGCGCGAAGGCGAACGCATCTTCGAAGCCGATGACGGACCGGCTTGACGCGATCAAACCGCGCAAGCCGAAGCTCGCGCCGGACACTGCTGCGGATGGCCTGCGAGGCCGAACCGTGGAGCACAAGCAATGGCAGCACGCAAGCCCGGCGATCGACGCAGGCCGGCCCCGTCTACAACGACACCGTCGTGCGCCAGTTCGCGCTGGCGGCCGTGGTCTGGGGCGTGGTCGGCATGCTGGTCGGCGTGATCATCGCCGCGCAGCTGACCTGGCCGCGAACTCAACTTCGGCATCCCCTGGCTCAGCTACGGCCGGCTGCGGCCGCTGCACACCAATGCGGTGATCTTCGCCTTCGGCGGCTGCGCGCTGTTCGCCACCAGCTACTACGTCGTGCAGCGCACCTGCCAGGTGCCGCTGTTCTCGCCGCAAGCTGGCCGCGTTCACGTTCTGGGGCTGGCAGGCTGGTGATCGTCGCGGCGGCCATCACGCTGCCGCTGGGCTATCACGCAGGGCAAGGAATACGCCGAGCTCGAATGGCCGATCGACCTCCTGATCGCCGTCGTCTGGGTCGCCTACGCGATCGTCTTCTTCGGCACCATCGGCATCCGCAAGGTGCGCCACATCTATGTCGCCAACTGGTTCTTCGGCGCCTTCATCCTCGACCGTCGCGCTGCTGCACATCGTCAACAGCGCGGCGATGCCGGTCAGCTTGATGAAGAGCTACTCGGCCTACGCCGGCGTGCAGGACGCGATGGTGCAGTGGTGGTACGGCCACAACGCGGTCGGCTTCTTCCTGACCGCCGGCTTCCTCGGGATGATGTATTACTTCATCCCGAAGCAGGCCGAGCGGCCGGTCTACTCGCTACCGGCTGTCGATCGTGCACTTCTGGGCGCTGATCTTCACCTACATGTGGGCCGGCCCGCACCACCTGCACTACACCGCGCTGCCCGACTGGGCGCAGTGCGTCGGCATGGTGTTCTCGCTGATGCTGCTGGCGCCGAGCTGGGGCGGCATGATCAACGGCATCATGACGCTTGAGCGGGCGCCTGGCACAAGCTGCGCGACGACCCGATCCTGAAGTTCCTGATCGTCGCGCTGTCGTTCTACGGCATGTGCGACCTTCGAGGGGCCGATGATGTCGATCAAGACCGTCAACGCGCTGTCGCACTACACCGACTGGACCATCGGCCACGTGCACTCCGGCGCGCTCGGCTGGGTCGGCTTCATCACGATGGGCTCGCTGTACTACCTGATCCCGCGCATGTTCGGCCGCACCGAGATGTACAGCGTCGCGGCGATCGAGCTGCACTTCTGGATCGCCACCATCGGCATCGTGCTCTACATCGCCGCGATGTGGATCGCCGGCGTGATGCAGGGCCTGATGTGGCGCGCGATCAACCCCGACGGCACGCTGATCTACAGCTTCGTCGAGAGCGTCAAGGCGACCTTCCCGTTCTACGTGGTGCGCCTGCTCGGCGGGCTGCTGTACCTCGGCGGCATGCTGCTGATGGCCTGGAACGTCGTGATGACCGCGCGCAGCCGGGCGCCTGCGGCCGCGCGGCATTCCGCGACGCCGTGCACGTGCGCACGCCTGAAGCCGAGAACCGACATGACCACAGAGAACACCACACATCCGAGCCGGCTTCTCGCACGAGAAGATCGAGACCAGCAACTTCCTGATGATCGTGCTGATCCTGCTGGTCGTCGCCGTCGGCGGCCTGGTCGAGATCGTGCCGCTGTTCTTCCAGCGCTCGACCGACCGAGCCGGTCGCCGGGCTGAAGCCCTACACCGCGCTGCAGCTCGCCGGCCGCGACATCTACGTCCGCGAGGGTTGCTACAACTGCCACTCGCAGATGATCCGCCCGTTCCGCGCCGAGACGCTGCGCTACGGCCACTACTCGGTGGCCGGCGAGTTCGTCTACGACCACCCGTTCCAGTGGGGCAGCAAGCGCACCGGCCCCGACCTGCACCGCGTCGGCGGCAAGTACAGCGACGAGTGGCACCGCATCCACCTGAACAACCCGCGCGACCTGGTGCCCGAGTCGAACATGCCGGCCTATCCGTGGCTGCGAGAACGACGCCGGTCGACGCCGAGCGACATGCCGACGCAAGCATGACGCGCGCTGCGCACGCTCGGCGTGCCGTACACCGACGCCGAGATCGCCGACGCCGGCCGCGGCGGTCAAGGGCAAGACCGAGATGGACGCGCTGATCGCCTACCTGCAGGTGCTCGGCACCGCGGTCAAGTAAGGAGCCGCGATGCGCATGGACATCAATGACACTGCGCGTCGCGGTGACGCTGCTGTCGTTCGTCACCTTCCTCGGCATCGTCGCCTGGGCGCTGGCGCGGCGCAACCAGCGCGGCTTCGACGAAGCGGCGCAGCTGCCGTTCGTCGACGAGGCAGCGCACCGAGCGGCGCGGCACTGCGCAGTCGAGCGGAGCCGCGCGATGAGTGACTTCACTTCGCCAGGCTGGTCGATCGCGATCGCCGCTGCTGACCATCCTCGGCCTGCTCGCCTGCCTGTGGCTGCTGCTGGTCGCCAGCCGCCGCACCAAGATGGCCGATGACAACACGACCGGCCATGTCTGGGACGAAGACCTGCGCGAGATGAACAACCCGCTGCCGCGCTGGTGGATGGGGCTGTTCGTGATCACGCGTGTTCTTCGGCGCTGCTACCTGGCCTTCTATCCCGGGCCTGGGCAGCGCACGGGGCACGCTCGACTGGACGCAGCAGCGGCCAGTACGACAGACGAGACAGGCGCGAGCGATCGCCGACGATGGCGCCGGTCTACGCCGCGCTTCACGGCGCATGGACGCCGAAGCGCTGGCGCAGGACACCGCAGGCGATGGGCATCGGCGAGCGCCTGTTCATCAACAACTGCGCGCACCTGCCACGGCTCCGACGCGCGCGGCAGCAAGGGCTTTCCCAATCTGACCGACAACGACTGGCTGCACGGCGGCACGCCCGACAAGATCAAGGAGACCATCACGCTAGGGCCGCCAGGGCATGATGCCGCCGATGGCCGCGGCGGTCGGCAACGCCGACGACGTGCGCAACGTCGCGCAACTATGTGCTGAGCCTGTCGGGCAGCCCGCACGACTCGTTGTCGGCGCAGCTCGGCCGCAGCAAGTTCACCGCCTGCGCGGCCTGCCACGGCGCCGACGGCAAGGGCAACCACGGCGCTCGGCGCGCCGCAACCTGACCGACAAGATCTGGCTGCACGGCTGGGGCGAGGACGCGATCGTCGCGATGGTCAACGACGGCAAGACCAACGTGATGCCGGCGCAGGCCGGCCGGCTGAGCGACGAGCAGATCCACGTGCTGGCCGCCTATGTCTGGAGCCTGTCGCAGCCGCAGCAAGCGTGGCGCCGCGCAATGAGCGAGCCCGCGGCGCGCGACGATACCGATCATCGCCGTCGCAGCGACGCCGCCGCCGAAGATCGTCTCGCTCTACGCGAAGCAGCCGAAGATCTACGCCGCGCTCGGTGCACGGCTGGTTCGCCGGCTGGCGCTGGGCGCTGGTCTGGGCTGACGCAGCTCGTGTTCTACGGCCTGCCGTGGCTGAGCTGGAACGGCCGGCCAGGCGGTGCTGTTCGACCTGGCGGCGCGGCGCTTCTACATCTTCGGCCGCTGGTGCTGTACCCGCAGGACTTCATCTACCTGACCGGCGCTGCTGATCATCTCGCGCCTACGCGCTGTTCCTGTTCACCGCGGTGGCCGGGCGGCTGTGGTGCGGCTTTGCCTGCCCGCAGACGGTCTACACCGAGATCTTCATGTGGGTCGAGCGCAAGATCGAAGGCGACCGCATCGCCCGCATGAAGCTGCGATGCCGGCGCCGTGGACGACCGACAAGCTGCTGCGCAAGAGCGGCCAAGCACGCTGGTCGTGGATCGCGCATCGGCCTGTGGACCGGCTTCACCTTCGTCGGCTACTTCACGCCGATCCGCGAGCTTGGCGCCGAGGCGCTGCACGCTCGCGCTTCGGCCCGTGGGAATGGTTCTGGGTGCTGTTCTACGGCTTCGCGACCTACGGCAACGCCGGCTTCATGCGCGAGCAGGTCTGCAAGTACATGTGCCCGTATGCGCGCTTCCAGAGCGCGATGTTCGACCAGCGACACGCTGATCATCAGCTACGACGCCGCAGCGCGGCGAGCCGCGCGGCTCGCGGCCGCGCGCGGCGCCGACGCGCAGGCCGCGCAGGGCCTGGGCGACTGCATCGACTGCAGCGCTGTGCGTGCAGGTCTGCCCGACCGGCATCGACATCCGCAAGGGCCTGCAGTACGAGTGCATCGGCTGCGCCGCCTGCATCGACGTCTGCGACGGCGTGATGGACAAGATGAGCTACCCGCGCGGCCTGATCCGCTACGCCACGCAGAACGGCATGGACAACGGCTGGAGCCGCGGCGATCGTCTGGCGCCGCGTGTTGCGGCCGCGGGTGCTGGTCTACAGCGCGATCCTGCTGCTGATCTCGGTCGGCTTCGTCGCCAGCCTGGCGCTGCGCACGCCGTTCCGGGTCGACGTGGTGCGCGACCGCGGCGCGCTGGCGCGCGTGTCGAGGACGGCCAGCTCGAGAACGTCTACCGCCTGCAGCTGATGAACGCCACCGAGCAGCCGCAGCGCTACCTGATCGGCGTCGCCGGCCAGCCGGGCATCCGGATTTCGCCCGAGCCGGTGCAATCGGTCGAGGTCGGCTGCCGCGCAGGCGCGCTGGGTGGCGGTCAGCGTGCGGGTGCCGCCGGAGTCGGCGCGCCGCCTCGGCCCGGGTGCCCATCCGATGCAGTTCGACATCAGTTCGGTCGACGAGGCGGGCCGCAGCGTCGGTCTGAGCGAAAAGTCGACCTTCGTGGTGCCGCGATGAGCACCGCATCCGTCGTCAGGCGCCAGTCGAGATTGCCAGGCGATTTTCATGAACCTGTCTCCGCATGATTGCTGCGACGCGGCACTCGGCAGCAACGCGGCCGGGCGCTGCCGATGCCGCACCGCATGCCGGCGACCGCACACCCCGCGTGGTGGCGGGTGCCGATGGTCTGGGTGGTGATCGCCGGCCCGCTGTCGGTGGTGATCGCCAGCCTGCTGACCGCGGTGATCGCCTGGCGCCACATCGACCCGGTGATCGTCGATGCGGGCAGTGGCCGCGTGATCGGCCGTGCCGGCGACGACGCCAGCACGCCGGCCGATCCGAACGATCCGCTGGCCCCGGCGGTGCAGGCGCGCAACCACAGCGCCGACCTCGAAGGCGCACCGGAAGCGCACTGATGCGCGAGACCGGCGCCGAGCCGGTTCCGCGCAGCTGGCGATGACGCGTGCTGTGGCCGGCCTTCCTGCTCGCCGGCGTGCTGGAGGCCTTGTTGTTCGTCGTCGTCGATCCGGCGCGAACTGCGCTGGTTCGGCGGACCGGCGCTCGGCTTGTCGGTCACTGCCGTCTATACGGTCACCTTCCTGATCATCTGGGCGCTTGATGAGCGTGTCGAGCTGGCTGACCGCCATGATGTTGCGCGCCGAGACCGGACCGGATGCAGGCCCGCCGAGCGCCGATAGGCAGCTGGACCGCAGCGCCGCAGTCGACGAATCGCGGGATTCAGCAGGTGTTGCTGTTGACGATCTGCCTGCAGGCCTTCTTCGTCGAGCACGCGGATCTGCCGCTGCTTCACCTCGAGCAGGCCGTCGTCGTGAAATTTCGAAAAACTTCGGCTGACGGTTTCGAGCTTGAGACCGAGGTAGCTGCCGATTTCGCTGCGTGTCATTCGCAAGACCAGCGAACTGGCCGAAAAACCGCGCGAATGCAGACGCTGTGTCAGATTGAGCAGAAACGCGGCCAGCCGCTCCTCGGCTCGCATGCTGCCCAGCAACAACATCACACCTTGATCGCGGACGATTTCGCGGCTCATGATCTTGTGGAACTGCCGCTGCAACTCGCTGAAACGGATCGACAGTTCTTCCAGATCCTGGAACGGGATCACGCAGACCTGCGAATCCTCCAGCGCGATCGCATCGCACGCATGACGATCGAGGCTGATGCCGTCCAGACCGAGCAGTTCGCCCGCCATCTGGAAACCGGTGACCTGCTCACGGCCGTCCTCGGAGCTGACACTGGTCTTGAAGAACCCGGTACGCACCGCGTACAAGGACGCAAACGGGTCACCGATCCTGAACAACGGATCACCGCGGGCGATTTTGCGACGCACGCTGACCAGCAGATCGAGTTCTGCGAGCTCCTTGGCCGACAGGCCCAGGGGCAGACACAGCTCTCGCAGATTGCAATTCGAACAAGCCGCCTTGACGGTGTCAGCGCGAACTTGGATGACGGCTTGCATGCGCCGATTATCGGCGATGCGGCCAAGTCTCTTCGAATCGCTTGACAAAGGTCAAGCCGCTCGTTCACTTGGCAGGGCACAGTCTCGAACGATGACGGTCGTCGAACGAACCCAGTTGCAGCCGCATGCCCGGACACCGGGCGCTGAGGTGTCGATTGCGATGGTGTTTGACCGGCACGCGCAGGCCGATCGGCAGCGTGCGCCGTTGTCGCGGATCGTCTGACGATGTCGATTCAGCTCCGGCTGCAGTCTGCACCCGCGATCCGATGAGCACGAGCTTGTGGTTCAGCGGGTTGCTGATGGGGTTGCTGGGTGGACCCCATTGCCTGGCCATGTGTGGTGGCGCGTGCACCGCGTTGACCAGCCGTTGCGGCGAGCGCCGCCCTCGCAAGGCGTTGCTGGCCTGGCAACTCGGCAGGCTGGTGGCCTATGCGGGTGCGGGCGCCGTGGTTGCCAGCAGTGTGGCGGTACTCGGTGACTGGGGTCGCGAGCTGGCGTGGCTGCGACCGTGGTGGGTGATGTTGCATCTGGCGGCGCTGGCGCTGGGCCTCCAGATGGCGTGGCGGGGGCGCGTGCCGACCTGGCTCGGCGGCGCGGCACCAAGCGACCGGTTCACCCGCGAAGCCGAGCCGGCACCGCCGACGCGACCGACACTGGCTTGGGCACTCGTCGACGGACCCGGCCGGATGGCCGCCGGCCATGTCGGCGGCGGCCGCGGCGGCCTTCCGATGGCCCCTTCCGTGGCGACCATGCCGCGACCTGCCGTCGACCGCTGGTGGCAGGCGGGTGCCGCCGGGCTGGCCTGGATCGCGCTGCCGTGCGGCCTGCTGCATGCGGCGTTGCTGACGGCAGCACTTGGATCGACCGCGCTGGACGGCGCTGCGGTGATGGCATTTTTTGCGATCGGATCGGGCATCAGCCTGTGGCTCGGTCCGAGTCTGTGGCTCAGGCTGACCCGTCGGGTGCCGGCGGCTGTATCGCCGCAGCGCGGATGGCGCCGGCTGTACACCTTCGGCCCTGTCCAGGCCACCCGACTGGCCGGATTGCTGCTGGCCGCCGGGTCAGCTTGGGCCGTCTGGCACGGCGTGTTGGGTCCGGCATTCGATGCTTTCTGCGCTTGAGCCCGGCAGGGCTTCGGCGCCGCCATCGCGAAGCCGCTGCATTGGTGCTGGCCTTGGGCAACGGCCTAAAATCGATGCCCCGTCCCCATGCGGCGATCAACGATTGCGCGGAGTCCACCTGCCATGTCACCCCATATCAAGCGACCGCAAGCCGGCCAGCCGATCAGCGTCAATGCCGACTATTCACTGAACGTTCCGGATCAGCCGATCATCCCTTTCATCGAAGGCGACGGCACCGGCGTCGACATCACGCCGGTGATGATCAAGGTGGTCGACGCGGCGGTCGCAAAGGCCTATGGCGGCAACAAGAAAATCCACTGGATGGAGATCTACGCCGGCGAAAAAGCCACCAAGGTGTACGGCCCCGATGTCTGGCTCCCGGAGGAGACACTGGCGATCCTGCGCGAGTACGTGGTATCGATCAAGGGCCCGCTGACGACGCCGGTTGGCGGCGGCATTCGTTCACTCAATGTGGCGTTGCGCCAGGAACTCGACCTGTACGTCTGCCTGCGTCCGGTGCAGTATTTCAAGGGCGTGCCATCGCCGGTCAAGGAGCCCGAGAAGATCGACATGGTGATCTTCCGCGAGAACTCGGAAGACATCTACGCCGGCATCGAATACGAGGCCGAAAGCGACAAGGCGAAGAAGCTGATCAAGTTCTTGCAGGAGGAAATGGGCGTCAAGAAGATCCGCTTCCCGAATACTTCGGGGATCGGCATCAAGCCGGTCTCTCGCGAGGGCACCGAGCGGCTGGTCCGCAAGGCGCTGCAATACGCTGTCGACAACAACAAGCCCAGTGTGACCATCGTGCACAAGGGCAACATCATGAAATTCACCGAAGGGGGCTTTCGTGACTGGGCCTACAAGCTCGCGCAGACCGAGTTCGGTGCCGAGCCGATCGACGGCGGCCCGTGGTGCAAGTTCAAGAACCCGAAGACCGGCAGCGAGATCATCGTCAAGGATTCGATCGCCGACGCCTTTTTGCAGCAGATCCTGTTACGCCCGGCCGAATATTCAGTGATCGCGACATTGAACCTGAACGGCGACTACATCTCGGATGCCTTGGCTGCGCAAGTCGGCGGCATCGGCATTGCGCCGGGTGCCAACATGTCCGATTCGGTGGCCTGTTTCGAGGCCACCCACGGCACGGCACCGAAATACGCCGGCAAAGACTACGTCAATCCCGGCTCTGAAATCCTGTCGGCCGAGATGATGCTGCGCCACATGGGCTGGATCGAGGCCGCCGACCTGATTCTCGCGTCGATGGAACGAGCCATCGCCAGCAAGCAGGTGACCTATGATTTTGCGCGACTGATGGAGGGCGCCACCCAGGTGTCTTGCTCGGCTTTCGGGCAGGTGATGATCGATCACATGTGACCGGACGGTGTCGTCGATGCGCGGCGGCCAGGCGACGCTGAGCGAGGCGCTCGGCCAGGTACGTGGCCAAGTCAGCGACGACCCGGCTGCTGGCAGTTGACCTGCCTGCCGCTGCCGAGCGCCGGCAGCTTGGCAGGTCTGGGCCAGACAGCGTCGTCAATCGAGCCAGTCGGAACAGGCCACCTTGCGCAGCCGGGCTGCGTACTCGGGCCGGCTTGCTTCACATTCGTCGGCCATGCGGCGCAGTTCGCCGCGCACGGTGGTGGCGGCGTTGATGATCTCCCACACTTCACGCAGTACGGCAACCGCCGCGTGACGCAGCTGGGTGATCAGCGTCCAGGGACCGACGCGACGCGCCAGCCCACGCAGGTTGCCGAGCAGGCTCAGGCTATGGGTATGGGTATGGGTATGGGTATTCATGATGTCACCTCGTCGGTCGATTCGAGTTCATGGCGGTCGGCCGCGGCCAGCAGGTCGGCGGCAAAGCCGGGGTCGGTTTTGCGGTGTCGCCAGGCCAGTTCGCGCGTCTGCGCGGCCTCTCTGGCGAGCTGGGCCGAGCGGCCGGGCGGCTTGTTCGAACCTGCGCCGGCCGCGCTGCCCGTGGTTTGAGCGAACGCCAAGCAAACCCGTGCCAAGTGGCAGCCAGGCGAAGAGGGTCGCGATCGCGTTCATGTACGAACTCCGGTCGAGCCCTTGGCGGGGGCGTGGCGCAGATCGGATCCGGCAGCGGGCGCGCCAGACCTGGCGTCGAAGCGGCTTGCCGCACGAATCTGGCCCGCCATTTCAGGGTCGGTGACGGCCCAGCGCGCCGACAGCAGGCGCAACTCGCGTTGGGCGCGAGCATGGCCCACATCTTCGAGATAACGCCAGATTGCGGTGCCGACTCGGCCGAGCAGCGATCCGGCCTGACCAGCGGTCTTGGCTTTGCCGCGGCGAGAAGCGATGTGCGCTGGCGAGTTCAGCGTCTCGGAGTGAGTGACTAGCATGGTCATGCCCTCGTCTGGTCGGTGCCCCGTTGGCCCCGGTGATTCAGATACTAGGGTTTCTACTGATGCTTTGGAAATTGCGAGTCGACATGGGCCCATCACGCTGGTGAATGCTCGACCTGCGTCGGCTGCGTCTCGCCGACCGGCCGACGTCCGGCCGCAGCCTGCCCCATCACGCGTCTGCAATTGCAGGGCGACCTCGGCGCCGGCCCGCTGCACCGTATCGCGCAGCCACCGCTGTGCCGTGTCCTGCTCGTGGCGACGGTGCCACAACAGGCCGACGTCGATCGCCGGCAGCTCGAAGGGCAGTGGCCGGCAAGCCAGCCGCGGCACCAGGCCAGTGGCCGGGACATAACTGCGTGGCAACACGGTCAACAGATCAGAGGCGAGAACGGCCGGGCCGGCTGTCGCAAACTGGTCGACCGAGATCGCCACCCGGCGGCTGCGGCCCAGGCGGGCCAGTTCCTCGTCGACGAAACCGTGCGGCCGACCGGCAAAATTGACCCGCAGGTGGTCCGCCGCGCAATAGGCATCGAGCGTCAGCGCACCATCCCGGCCAGCGGATGGCCGCGGCGCATCACACACTGGTAGCTGCAGGTATACAAGCTCGCCAGGCCGGTCAAGCTGGTATCGGCCTGCCCGTTGAGCAGCGCCGCCACGTCGGGAAAAAAGCCGATGGCGACATCGATTTCACCTTGTTCGAGCAGGTCGCGCGGATCACGCGATGTCAACCCGACCACCTTCAATCGCACCGGCGATCGTTGCTCGCTCAGGGCGCCGAGCAGAATCGGAACGAACAACGCAGCGGTGGCGTCGGCCATCGCGATGATGAATTGCCGATCCTCGCTGCCAGCATCGAAGCCCTGCGGCTCGAACGCCTGCTGCAGGTTGTTCAGTGCCTGCCTGACGACCGGCCACAGACCCATCGCATGGGCAGTCGGCGCCACGCCAGTCGAGCTGGCGATGAACAACTCTTCGCGCGTCGCCTGGCGCAAGCGGCGCAAGGCGTTGCTGACCGCGGGTTGGGTCATCGAGAGCCGCCGCGCTGCCCGAGTCACATTGCGTTCGACCATGACCGTGTCGAACACTCGCAGGAGGTTCAGGTCGAACGTCCGGAAATTGACGGGTCGAATATCCATGGTCTGTCTCGTGCGCGTTCGCAGACGGGCCTTCGAAATCAGCGCATGCGTGATGATAAGGGAAAACCCTAGGTTAGATGGGCAAGGGGTCACCAGTGACAAGTTGCTGTCATCGGTGCAGAAGGGTTGCAATTGCTGCGGTCAAGCCCGACCGTTGCGATTCGGAACGCGCCCAGGCCCCAGAATCGAGCGATGAAAGCTCCCGCCCGCCTGCAGGCCCTGATCGATGAAGGCATTGATCGACACCGTCGTTCGCCAGCTCAAGAGCGGCAAGGAGGCCGACGTCTTCGTCGTGCGTCAGCGGTGACGGAAACGCTCGCCGCCAAGGTCTACAAGGAGGCGCAGCAGCGCAGCTTCCGCCAGGCGGTCGACTACACCGAGAACCGCAAGGTGCGCAACAGCCGCCAGGCGCGCGCGATGGCCAAGGGCACGAAGTTCGGCCGCGAGCAGCAGGAGGCGGCGTGGCAGAGCGCCGAGGTCGATGCGCTGCACCGGCTGGCCGCAGCCGGCGTTCGCGTGCCGCGGCCGATCAACTTCCATGACGGCGTGCTGCTGATGGAGCTGGTGGCCGACGCCGACGGCAATGCCGCGCCGCGGCTGAACGATCTGCCGTTCAGCGCCGCCGAAGCGCTGCAGCACCACGCCACGCTGATCGACGAGGTGGTGCGCATGCTGTGCGCCGGCGTGATCCATGGCGACCTGTCCGAGTTCAACATCCTGCTGGCCGCCGACGGGCCGGTGATCATCGACCTGCCGCAGGCGGTGGACGCCGCCGGCAACAACCATGCGCCGCGCATGCTGATGCGCGACGTCGACAACCTGCGCAACTTCTTCGGCCAGCACGCACCGGCGCTGCTGGACGACGCAATACGGGCCGGAGATCTGGGCGCTGTATGCGGGCGGCCTGCTGCGTGCCCGACATGCCGCTGACCGGGCGCTATCGAGCCGACAGCCGGGCGCCGTGGACCTGTCGGCGGTGTTGCGCGAGATCGAGGATGCGCGGTTCGAGGAGGCGGCGCGGCTGCAGCGCATGGCTTGAAGCGGGTTGCGGGCCCCGCACCGTACGCTGTTTGATCGATCGGCAGCCGCGCGGATATCGGCAGATGCGTGACAATGATTGCAGCCACGGCGTGTGGCCGCAACCTGAGAAAACTGAATGAACAAGGCAGAATTGATCGAACACCTCGCCACCGAACATGAGATGACGAAGGCCGAGTCGGCGCGCATCTTGCAAACGTTGCTCGACGCCGTTGTCAATACGGTGCGCAAGGGGGGTTCGGTGGTGATTCCTGGATTCGGATCATTCAAGCAACATGCCCGGGCAGCACGCAACGGCGTCAACCCGTCGACCGGCGCCAAGATCAAGATTGCCGCCGCCAAACTGCCCAAGTTCACTCCGGGCACGACATTCAAGGCCGCGGTCGACCCGCGGGGCACCGCTCGCAAAGCGGCAAAGAAAGCCAAATAAGCGGATGGCCGGGCGGCAATTTGGCCGTAACCGGTTCAGCGCAAGCGCGCCATAGCCGCGCGGCTCGTATCGACTAACGAAGGTGCACTGACCGGCTCAGCCGGCGGCGGTGTGTGCGGCCGGTGCCACTTCGGCCGGGCTCACCGCAGCGCCGTCGAGCGGCGCGATATTCTGCGCCAGTTGGCCTTTCGGCCCCTGCTCGACATCGAAGCGGACCCGCCGCCCTGCTTGAGGGTTCGAAATCCCTCCATTTGCACCGCTGAAAAATGGGCAAATACGTCTGCGCCGCCACCATCGGGCTCGATGAATCCGAAGCCCTTGGCATCGTTGAACCATTTGACTGTTCCGACCGCCATGCTCCACCTCCGTCAGTTCCCGTGCGGAATTCTGGTAGCCGGCTCCTCGGCTGTCAAGGCGCAGGCCGGCACGCCGAGTTGCCGGCGATCGCATGCGACCGCGGCCGGTTGCCGATCACTGCGTGCAACGCCTGGCCGGCGAGCGGAACTTGCTTTTGCCCGAACTGTCTGCATATGACCCAGGTATGACCACAGACCGCAACTCGATAGAATCGACCCATGCCTGCAGACCCCGTCAAGCCACCTGATCCGCCACCCGGTTTGCCGCCCCCCGGCGACGGTCAGGGCGCGGTCGTGGCCGAGCGGCAGACTGCCAAGACAGAACCGCCGAAGATGTACCAGGTTCTCATGCTCAACGACGACTACACCCCGATGGAGTTCGTCGTGATGGTGCTGCAGGAATATTTCCAACGCGACCTCGAAACCGCGACCCAGATCATGCTGAAGATTCATCATGAGGGCCGTGGCGTTTGCGGCGTCTACACGAAAGACGTCGCAGCCACGAAGGTTGAACTGGTGCTGGCCGCCGCACGGCGCGGCGGACACCCTCTGCAATGTATTCTGGAGGCCGCATGATTGCGCAAGAATTGGAAGTCAGTTTGCACATGGCGTTTGTCGAGGCGCGCCAACAGCGGCATGAATTCATCACCGTCGAGCATCTGCTGATGGCGCTGCTCGACAACCCGTCGGCGGCCGAGGTGTTGCGCGCCTGTACCGCCAATATCGACGACCTGCGCAAGAGCCTGGTCGGCTTCATCAAGGAGAACACGCCGACCGTCGGCGGCTCCGACGAGGTCGATACCCAACCGACGCTGGGTTTCCAGCGCGTGATTCAGCGCGCCATCATGCACGTGCAGTCCACCGGCTCGGGCAAGAAAGAAGTCACCGGTGCCAACGTGCTGGTCGCGATCTTCGGCGAGAAGGATTCACACGCCGTCTATTACCTGCATCAGCAAGGTGTGACCCGCCTCGACGTCGTCAATTTCATCGCCCACGGCATCAAGAAGAGCGACCCACCCGAGCCAGCCAAGCCGAGCGAAGGTGGCAGTCCCGAGGCGGACAAGGAAGAGGGCGACGGCAAGGGTTCGCCGCTCGAGCAATTCACGCAAAACCTGAATGCGCTGGCGCGCGACGGCAAGATCGATCCCTTGATCGGCCGTGAGCTCGAAGTCGAGCGCGTGGTGCAGATCCTGTGCCGCCGGCGCAAGAACAACCCGTTGCTGGTCGGCGAGGCCGGCGTCGGCAAGACCGCGATTGCCGAAGGCCTGGCCTGGCGCATCACGCAAGGCGAAGTGCCCGATGTGCTGGCCGATGCCACCGTCTACTCGCTCGACATGGGCGCGCTGCTGGCCGGCACCAAATACCGCGGCGATTTCGAGCAGCGCCTGAAAGGCGTGCTGAAAAACCTGAAGGACCAACCACACGCGGTGTTGTTCATCGACGAGATCCATACGCTGATCGGCGCCGGTGCGGCTTCCGGCGGCACGCTCGACGCCAGCAACCTGCTCAAACCCGCGCTCAGCTCGGGGGCGATGAAGTGCATCGGTGCGACCACCTTCACCGAATACCGCGGCATCTTCGAGAAGGATGCGGCGCTGTCGCGGCGCTTCCAGAAAATCGATGTCGTCGAGCCGTCGGTCGAGCAGACGATCGAGATCCTGAAAGGCCTGAAGTCACGCTTCGAAGAGCACCACAGCGTCAAATATGCGCTGGGTGCACTGCAGGCCGCTGCCGAGCTGTCGGCCAAGTTCATCAACGACCGTCATTTGCCCGACAAGGCGATCGATGTCATCGACGAGGCCGGTGCGGCGCAGCGCGTGTTGCCGAAGAACAAGCAGAAGAAGACGATCACCCGCAGCGAGGTCGAAGAGATCGTCGCCAAGATCGCGCGCATTCCGCCGGCCAGCGTCTCCAACGACGACCGCTCGAAGCTGAAGAGCCTCGACCGCGACCTGAACAGCGTCGTCTTCGGCCAGGAGCCGGCGATCGACGCGCTGGCTTCGGCGATCAAGATGGCGCGTTCGGGCCTCGGCAAGCCCGACAAGCCGATCGGCTCGTTCCTGTTCTCCGGCCCGACCGGTGTCGGCAAGACCGAGGTCGCCAAGCAGCTGGCCTATGTGCTGGGCATCGAGCTGATCCGCTTCGACATGAGCGAATACATGGAGCGCCATGCGGTCAGCCGGCTGATCGGCGCGCCGCCGGGTTATGTCGGTTTCGATCAGGGCGGTCTGCTGACCGAGGCGATCACCAAGAAGCCGCATGCGGTGCTGCTGCTCGACGAGATCGAGAAGGCGCACCCGGATGTCTTCAACGTGCTGCTGCAGGTGATGGACCACGGCACGTTGACCGACAACAACGGGCGCAAGGCCGATTTCCGCAACGTGATCATCGTGATGACGACCAACGCCGGCGCCGAGACGATCAACAAGTCGACGATCGGTTTCACCACCGGCGCGCGAGCAGGGTGACGAGATGGCCGATATCAAGCGGCTGTTCACGCCCGAGTTCCGCAACCGGCTCGATGCGGTGGTCAGTTTCCGTGCGCTCGATCCCGAAATCATCATGCGGGTGGTCGACAAGTTCCTGCTGCAGCTCGAAAGCCAGCTGACCGAGAAGAAGGTCGAAGTCACCTTCAGCGACAAGCTGCGCAGCTTCCTGGCCAAGAAAGGTTTCGATCCGCTGATGGGAGCGCGGCCGATGCAGCGTCTGATCCAGGACACGATCCGTCGCGCACTGGCCGACGAGCTGCTGTTTGGCCGGCTGGTCGACGGCGGTCGCCTGACGGTCGACCTTGACGCCGACGACAAGGTCGAACTCGATATCCAGCCGCTGAAAAAAATCGACAAGCCGAAAGCCGAACCGGCTACCGCCTGATCGAGTTCAGCGCGATGGCAGTTGCCGGATCCTGCTTGAAATAGCCCTGCAACAGCCGGTAGACGGCGGGATGGGCGTCGAGCAACGCCTGTGGGTTGACAAAAAAGGCCTCGGCGGCGACCGCAAAAAACTCTTCCGGCGCTTCGGCGCCGTAAGGGTCGATGACCGGATACGGGTCGTCGTCGATCTGCTCGCAGAATTGCCGGTATTCGCGATCGAGCACCTGATGTCCATTGCAGCCGAGCCTCGCGCGTGGGCAGCAGCGGCACGCCATCGGCCAGCCCGTCGCGCATGTCCAGCACATGGACAAACTCATGGATCACGACGTTGTAGCCCTGCTCGGCGGTCTCGCCAGCGTCGGCCACATCGCGCCATGACAACATCACCGGCCCGCCCGACATCGCCTCGCCGCTGAGCGTCTCTTCGAACTGGTGGACGATGCCGTCGTCATCGATGACCTCGCGCTCGGCGATCACTTCGTCCGGATGAACAACGATGCCGACGAAATCGTCGTAACACGCCGAGCCCGAGGTGCAATATCGGCAGGCAGGCCTGCATCGCGATGGCCACCGCGATCTCGTCGGTGGCCACCAGGCCGCCGGCACCGCTGAATTCCTTGTCAGCCAGAAACAGCGTGCACAGGCGGCGCAGACCGGCCAGAGTCGTCGGCACTGCGGCCGGCAATGAACGGATAACGCGCCAGCGTCGCCAACCACAGGTGATCGGGAATCGGCCGCTTGCCGAGTATTCGGTCGCTCACGCCAGCCGTGCCAGGCCGGCCTGATGCGAGCGATCAGCGACCATGCCGGCGGCGTCACACGTCAGCGCGCACACCGCTGGCTGCAGTCGACGGGGCGACGCGCGCAAAACGTCCGGCGGTCCAGCTCAGCACCTCGGCCCGATCGGCACCCGTCGCGTCGTCGAGTTCCCAATCGCTCAAGCACATGACGAAGCATCCCCGGCGCCAGCGGCTCGCTGCCGGGGCAATGGGTATGGCCGTGGACCAGCACGCTGGCCCCTGCCTCGTGCATCCAGCGCACCGCCGACGCCGGATCGACGTCGACCCAGTCGACGCGGCTGGTCGAGCGCTTGCGCTGCTCGCTTTGCTGGCGGATCGCCATCGCCTGCTCGAGCCGAGCCTCGATCGGCTGCGCCAGAAACGCCGCTTGCCAGGCCGGACTGCGGACTTCGGACGCGAAACCGCTGGTAGGCCGGTATCGCCGATGCACAAGGCGTCGCCATGGCTCAACAACACGCGCTGGCCGAAAGCGACCAACACAGTCGGGTCGGCCAGCGCCATCGCGCCGCAGGCCTTGCAGCATCGCGTCGCCGACCAGAAAATCGCGGTTGCCGGCCATGAAGGCGATCGCCGCGCCGCGCCGCCGCATCGGCGATGCATTTCGACGCAGTGCGCCTCGAACCGGCCGCTGCGCGAATCGTCGCCGACCCAGAGGTCGAACAGGTCGCCGAGGATGAAAACCGCGTCGGCCGGCGTGTGGCGCAGGTGCGCGGCGAACGCGTCGAAGGTCTGCGCGGTCGGTCCGCCGCCAGGTGCAGATCGCTGATGAAATCGATCCGCTGCCACGTCGGCCGGCGCGGCGAACTCCCAGAACCGCGGCAATCGCGATGACGTCAGCGTCGCTTGCCTGCGGCCGGCCATCGTCATCGCGCCAGCGGCGCGGCTCACTCGACGACGCTGGCGCGTTCGATGACCACTCGGTCGACCGGCACGTCGTCCATGAAGCCCTTGCGTCCGGTCTTGCTCTGCTCGATCGCATCGACCACATCGGTGCCATCGACAACCTTGCCGAACACGGCATATCCCCAGCCGCTCGAGGTCTTGGCGGTGTGGTTCAGGAAGTCGTTGTCCGACGCATTGATGAAGAACTGCGCGGTGGCCGAATCGGGATCGGAGGTGCGCGCCATCGCCAGCGTGTAGCGCTCGTTCTTCAGGCCGTTATCGGCCTCGTTGGCGATCGGCTCGCCGGTGGGTTTCTGCTTCATGTCGGCGTCAAAGCCGCCGCCCTGGATCATGAAGCCCTTGATCACCCGGTGAAACACCGTGCCGTCGTAGTGACCGCTGCGCACCAGATCCGAGGAAATTGCTGCTGCTGTTCGGAGCCTCGGTTTCGGCGAGTTCGATGCGGATCAGTCCGTGGTGAGGTGTGCAGGTCGACTTGGGTGCTCATGTCTGGTTGGTCTCGCGTCGGAGAGGAGGTAGAGGAAATGGAAAAAAAGGCGGCGGCAGGCCGTCGCCGTTCAGGCCAGATTGCCTTCGAAGATGACCTGCCAGCTGCCTTCGTTGCGCAGCCAGTATTGGCGCTTCAGGCGTGGACGAAGCTGCGCCGAGGTGGTTTCGGTGTACGTGACAACCACCACTTCGCGATCATCGCGCCACCACACCACCGATATGGCATCGATCGTTGCCGGCAGCTGCGACATCACAGGCGCGGCGCCGCCGACCAAACTGCGTTTGCGCTCGCTGCGGCCACTGCTCTCGGTGGTGCCTGCGGCATAAAACGGCTGCAGTGCCTCGCGTTGCTTGCCGGAGCGTGCCGATTTCCAGGCAGCGAAGGTCTGCAGAAATTCCGAACGCCGCTGCACCGCCGCCTGCGGGCTGACCCATTCGATTTTCTCGGCGATCAGGATCGGCGTCTCCTGGCGTTCGACGATCTGCGTCAACTCGAGCATGTCGGGGTTGGAAACCGCCACGCAGCCGTCGGTTGCGAGCGGTGCCCGGCTGAACAGCGACAGTCGGAACACCATGCAACCAGATACCGCTGCCGGTGCGCCCCTTCAGCTGGTCATACTGGTTCGGGTAGTTCAGCGCAATCGCCGCCGCCCCATAGCGATCTTCGAGCGACGGATCGCGCAGCCGCGCGTCGGAGATCCGGCCGGTGCCGAAATAGACGCCGATCGGCGTGCGCAGATCGCCTTCGGCTCGCTTGGCCAGCCCGAGCTTGCCGACCGAACTGTAATAGTCGCGGCGCAAGACCAGGCCCGCCGGCGTGTTGGCAAACACATACAGGCGCGATTTCGAGACGTCGACCGCGATGGCGTGGCGCACCGACGGATCGAGCTGGACAAACTGCGCCGGCACCGAGCCGGCCGGCGGCCGTTGCCCGGCGGCGACGACGCGGGCCCGTGCTTCGGCCACCAGCTCGCGCAGGCGCTCGCTGGCGTCGCTGCGCAGCGGTTGGTTGACAGCCGCGAATTCGTCGGTCGGCGCGGTCAGCGTGGTCAGCAGATCGGCGTAGACAAGTTGCGCCAGGCCGAAATTCGGCATGTCTTCGGCCAGCTTGGCAGACTCTTCGAGCGCCAGCCTGGCCTGCGATGTGGCGATCAATCCATAGATGCGCAACAGGCGCGCATCGGCAGGTGAACCGGTCCCGCCAGCCGCCGCCAGCAATTCATCACCTTTGGCATAGACCGGCTGCAAGGCATCGAGCACGCGCGCATTGGCTGCCGGCGACACGGCGATATCGGCCACCACATCAGGATTGGGTGCGGCTTGTGCGGCCGCCATCGCACTGCGATTCGATCCGCCGCCGAATGCCGTCGGCGCCTTCCACATGCCGAAGCCGACAACCGCCGCCACGAGCAAGCCGATTGCGCAGCAGGCCCAGTCGTGATCGACTGTCGCCCGACGGCAGCGCGCTCGGCGGCGCGAGGCCGGTCGAAGCGGTGCTGGCTGGCTCGGGCGTGTCTTCGGTCACGGCAATTCATCCTCTTCCTGAATCAGCCAACCCGAACCACCGCGCACCATCACCATCCGCTTGCGGCTCGATTCCGAGAACGCGTCACCCCGATAACGCTGCGTGAAGGTGGCAACGATCTTGTCACCGCGGGCCACGAACTGCGGCTTGTCGATCTCGACCGAGATCTTTTTCCGCGGCATGATTCGAGCGCGCCGTTGCTCGACCCAGTCGCTGTGCGAAGCGTTCTTGTCGCGGCCTGCGAAGTCGGGCGTGTATGCCGCCACATAGGCGTCCATGTCGCGCTGGCTCCAGGCCGCCGCCCAGGCGTCGAGAGCCGACTGCACTTCGGCAAATGACGATGCGCGCAGCCGGCCGCGGCCACCGGCGCAGTGGGCACCGGGCTGGCTGTACCGCTGGTCACGGCGTTGGTGGTCGCCGCGGTGGTTGCGCCGGTGGTCGCCGTGCTGCTCGGCGGCGGAGCCGTCGCGGCAACCCGCGAACCGGCCGGAGCAGCGGCAAATTCGCGGCTGCTGCCATTCATGCTGACACGGTACTCACCCAGCGACAGCGACATCCGGTCACCGACCAGCAGCAGCAGGTCGATTTCGGCGGCCGCAGCGGCATCGGGCAGCCGCTCGAGCCGCAGCACAACCTGGCCATTGGGACCGCTTTGCGGCGTGATGCTGACCTGTTGCAAGGCCGGCAGATACCGCATGCCCGCCACGCCATACGCGTCGCGGGTGGCGATGCGGGCGCGGATATCGGCGGGATCGAGCGCCGCCTTGTCGGTCAGCGTGATCTCGGCATAGGCCGCCTGGCCGGGCGGCGTATACAGACGCAGGGTGCCGAAATCGATTGCCAGCGCCGGGCTCGCCAGGCCGGCCGCGCAGGCAACGCCCGCAAACCACCTCTGCAGCGGCGCTATCGGACGCGGGTGTGGACGGTTCATCTTCGAAGTCATTGTCATCAAGAACCCACCGACTCCTTGCGGATCAACCAGTTTCCGTTTCGCTTGACCATTTCGAGTTCCTTCTGCCCAGTCACCTTCAGCTGATCGGCTGAATAGTCCTGCCTGAAATTGACCTTGGCGACGCCGTCGCCGACCATTTCGACGGTAACACCCGACAACTCGACCGAGATGCGGGTCTTGTTGACGATGCGCACCCGCCGGCCCTCCTGCCAACGCGATGCCGAGCCCTCGCCACCGGAGAATCCCGGCACATAGGCCGCGTAATACGCATTCATGTCCTTGCGCTCCCAGGCCGTGGCCCACGCGCTGACCGCCGATTGCACGTCGCGCGCCTCATCGGCAGAGCGTCGCTGCGCGGCATTGGCGGTCGCCGGGCGAACCTTCGACGCATTGCTGCCATTGTCAGCCGGCGCCTCGGGGGCTGGCAGTTTGGCGGGCGGTGTCGGCTCGGGCGCCGGCGGGGGAGGTGGGGGTGCAGGCCTCGGTGCCTCGACCGGCACTGGCGGCTGCAGCCATTGGCGCGGCGACAGGTGGCATCGTCAACGGGGCGGGTGGCGGAGGCGGCGGCGCAGCAGCGACGACGACCGGAGTTGCATCCTGCCGGCTGCCCGCCAGCGTCTTCAGCAGCGACAACTTCGGCGTGCCGGCACTGTCGTCGATCTGCAGCGCGCGCGCATAGGCACGGCTGGCCAGCCTGACATTGAGCGACGACAGGTTTTCGTAGGCCGTGTTGTAGCTTGGCCGGCTGCGCACGGCCGACTCGAGCGCGGCGCGCGCCTTGTCGATCTGACCTTGCTCGGCATACAGCACCGCCAGGTTGTTCATCGGCTCGGGCAGGGTCGGGAAGTCGCGGCTCATCCGCTCGAACAGGGCAATGGCCTCGGCCGTGCGTTTCTGATCGACCAGCAGAATGCCTTTCTGGAAGCGCAATTGCGGATCTTCGGGATTGCGCGCGATCAAGCCGTCGATCTTGCGCAAGGCTTCGGCACTGCGTCCCGAACTGACCAGATCCTGAATCTCGCCGAGCGCCGGCGAAGGCACATTGGCAAGCAGCGGCGATACCAATGCGAGCCCGGCCAATACCGCCGACAGTTGCCTGAGGTTGGAAGGGCGCCTCACTGCTGCACCACGGCCTCGATGATGGTCACCGGCTGCAAGGGAACATTCTGGTGGCTGCCCTTGGCCTGGGTGGCCACTGCGGCGATCTTGTCGACCACATCCATCCCCGACAGCACGCGCCCGAACACCGCATAACCGTTGCCGTCGCGCGAATTGGCCGAGTTGAGGAAGTCGTTGCTCTTCAGATTGATGAAGAACTGCGAGGTGGCCGAATCGGGCACACCGGTGCGCGCCATCGCAACCGTGCCACGCTTGTTATCGAGCCCGTTCTTGCTTTCGAGCGGAATCGGCGGGCGCGTCGGCTTTTGCGACAGGTCGGGGTTCATGCCGCCACCCTGCACCATGAAGTCGGGAATCACCCGATGAAAAACGGTGCCGTTGTAATGCCCCGCCTTCACGTATTGCAGAAAATTCTCGACCGACTTGGGCGCCTTGGCCGCATCGAGCTGGATCACGATGTCGCCCATCGAGGTGCTCAACATCACGGTCTGGGCCGACACCGCGGGCGCCACGACCAGCAGCGACAAAGCCGAGCGATCGCGAACGCACAGCCGAAGGCGGCGCAGCAAACGAGACGCGGTGAGGGCGACGATGCCACGATGGTGCCGACGGCATGTGCGTTTTGCCGAGGTGGCGCAGCAGTTGCCTGCCGGTGCAGGGTCCGGCCATGATTGGAAACAAGCCAGAATGAGGCATCGGTGTGGTAGCGAAAGTATCAAACCGAGGTTTGCAGCGCCGGCATGCGCCGCCGCTATACTTCCTCGATTGTAGTGCAGCCCCATGGTCCGCATCGCCTTTGAAGTCCGATGATTGACTCGATGCACGCCGTCAGGCAACCTTGATCCGGGGCCCGCTGCAATCCACCGTTCCCTTCTTCCCAACAGGCCATTCTCTTGCCGTCGGCACCATGACGCTGCGCATTTTCAATACCCTGAGCCGTCGGCTGGAGGACTTCGTTCCGATCAAGCCCGGTCATGTCGGCATGTATGTGTGCGGCATGACGATCTACGACCTGTGCCATGTCGGCCATGCGCGTTTCCTGATGGCGTTCGACATCGTCTACCGCTGGCTGAAGGTGCTGGGTTATCGAGGTCGTCTATGTGCGCAACATCACCGATATCGACGACAAGATCATCCGACGCGCGCTCGAGCGCGGCATTCCGATCGCTCAGCTGACCCGCGAGATGACCGCGGCGATGCATCAGCGACATCGCCGCGTTGGGCATCGCGTCGCCGAGCTGCCGAGCCGCGCGCCACCGACGCACGTGCCGCAGATGCTGCGAGATGATCGGCGCGCTCGAGCAAAAAGGCCTGGCCTATCGGGCATCGGACGGCGATGTGAATTTTTCAGTCCGCAAGTTCGACGGTTATGGCAAGTTGTCGGGCAAGTCGCTCGACCAGCTGCGCGCCGGCGAGCGCGTGGCGGTGCAAGATGGCAAGGATGATCCGCTCGATTTCGTTTTGTGGAAAGCGGCCAAGGAAAGTGAACCCGAAGATGCGAAATGGGACGGCCTCTTATGGTCAGGGCCGGCCGGGCTGGCATATCGAATGCTCGGCGATGAGTTGCGCCTTGCTCGGGCCGACATTTCGATATTCATGGCGGCGGCATGGACTTGCAGTTTCCGCACCACGAGAACGAAATTGCGCAAAGCGAAGGCGCCAACGGCACGCGCTTCGTCAACTACTGGTTGCACAACGGCTTCCTGAATGTCGACAACGAGAAGATGTCGAAATCGATCGGCAATTTTTTTACGATCCGCGATGTGCTGCAGCGCTACGACGGCGAGACGCTGCGCTATTTCATGCTGCGCACCCACTACCGCAGCGCCTTCAATTTCAGCGACGCCAATCTCGACGACGCGCGCAGCGCATTGCGCCGGCTCTATACCGCGCTGGCGTGCGGTCGACGGCCGAGCCGATCGAGATCGACTGGGCTCAGCCGCAGGCAGCGGCATTCCGCGCCGCGATGAACGACGATTTCAATACGCCGGTTGCGGTGGCGCAGCTGTTCGAGCTGGCCGGCGATGTCAATCGCAGCCGCTCGGCGCAAACGGCCGGGCTGTTGAAGGCGCTCGGCGCCACGCTGGGCATCCTGCAGCAGCCGCCGCGCGTGTTCCTGCGCACCGGCAACGAGGTCGACGAGGCGCAGATCGATCGGCTGATCATCGAGCGCGCGCAGGCCAAGCAGGCCCGCGACTTTGCGCGTGCCGATGCGATCCGCCAGCAGCTGCTCGAGCAAGGCATCGAGTTGCAGGATTCCGCACAAGGCACGCAATGGGTCAAGGCGTGAACGGCGGCGGCGATCCGCCTGTGCCGGCGGCGCCCGCCTACTGGGACGAGGCCTGCAAACACCTGGCCAAACGGGACCGCGTGATGCGCAAGCTGATCCCGCGATTCAGCGAGGCGCGGCTGCAGTCGCGCGGCGATGCGTTTACGACGTTGGCGCGTTCGATCGTCGGCCAGCAGATCTCGGTCAAGGCCGCTCAATCGGTGTGGAACAAGTTCATCGCACTGGTGCCGGCGCAGGCCCACCGCATCGACCCGGCGCAGGTTGCCGCACTCGACCCGCTGGCGATGCGCGGCGCCGGCTTGTCGATGCGCAAGGTCGAATACCTGAGCGATCTGGCGCGCCATTTCGATGGTGGCTCGGTGCACGTCGACCAGTGGATGTCGATGGACGACGATGCCATCATCGACGAGCTGGTGGCGATTCGTGGCATCGGCCGCTGGACGGCCGAGATGTTTCTGATCTTTCACCTGATGCGGCCGAATGTGTTGCCACTCGACGATATCGGCCTGATCAAGGGCATCAGCGTCAGCTATTTCAGTGGCGAGCCGGTATCGCGCGCCGAAGTACGCGAAGTCGGCGAAACCTGGGCGCCGTTTCGCTCGGTTGCCACCTGGTATATCTGGCGCAGCCTCGATCCGCTGCCGGTAGACTATTGACGCAATGACCCAACCCCGTAGCGGCTTCGACAGCCTTGCCGGCCCGGCAAAGCCGGCTCCGGAGCTTCCGCTCGAGTGGACTCACGCCGGCGCAGTTCGCGGCGTATCAGGATTGCACATGAGCAAAAGACATTTCCTCGATTTCGAACAAGGGGTTGCCGAACTCGAAACCAAGATCGAGGAACTGCGTTACGTGCAGAACGAATCGGCGGTCGATATTTCGGAAGAGATCGACCGGCTGGGCAAGAAGAGCCTGCTGCTGACCAAGGATGTCTATTCGAAACTGACCCCCTGGCAGGTGACGCAGATTGCGCGCCATCCGCAGCGGCCCTATACGCTCGATTACGTTGCCGAAGCCTTCACCGATTTCCAGGAGCTGCACGGCGACCGTCATTTTGCCGACGACCAGTCGATCATCGGCGGCATGGCGCGCTTCAATGGCCAGCCCTGCATGGTGATCGGCCATCAGAAGGGCCGCGACACGAAGGAGCGCGGGCTGCGCAATTTCGGCATGTCGCGCCCCGAGGGTTATCGCAAGGCGCTTGCGGCTGATGAAGCTGGCCGAAAAATTCGGCCTGCCGGTATTCACCTTCGTCGATACGCCGGGCGCCTATCCCGGTATCGGCGCCGAAGAGCGCGGCCAGTCGGAGGCCATCGGCCGCAACATCTTCGAGATGGCGCAACTCGAGGTGCCGATCATCTGCACCATCATCGGCGAAGGCGGCTCGGGCGGCGCACTGGCGATCGGGGTCGGCGACCAGACGCTGATCCTGCAATACGCGGTGTATTCGGTGATCTCGCCCGAAGGCTGCGCATCGATTCTCTGGAAAACCGCCGAACGTGCCGCCCGAGGCCGCCGAGGCGCTGGGCATCACCGCGCATCGGCTGAAGGCACTCGGCCTGGTCGACAAGATCGTCAACGAGCCGGTCGGCGGTGCCCATCGCGACATCAAGCAGATGGCCTCGTACCTGAAACGCGCCTTGGCCGATGCACTGCGCCAGGTCAGCGACCTCAAGCCCAAGGAACTGCTGCAACGCCGCTACGAGCGACTGCAGGCCTACGGCCGCTTCAACGATACCACCGAGCGCTGAGAGCGAGCGCCGCAGGCGATTGCAGCGCAGCCGGCAGCAACCCACCGCGCCGATGGCGAGCGGCGCATTGCGTCGCCGTCAGCGGCGGCCGCGATTCGATCGCCTTGCTTCACTGCACCATGCGCAGCGCCGCCGACCTCGGCCTGCAGGTGCTGGCGTTGCATGTCAATCATGGCCTGATGCCGCAGGCCGATCGAGTGGCAACGCGATCTGCACCAGCGCTGCGCGGCCTGGGCGCCGACGTGGCGCGCCATTGCGGCTGATCTGCGAACGAATCGACGAGCAACCGCCGGCCGGCGACAGCGTCGAGGCCTGGGCCAGGCGGGTGCGCTATGGCGCGCTGCGCCGCATGGCGCTGGCAGCCGGCTGCGATACGGTGCTGCTGGCGCATCACCGCCGCGACCAGGCCGAAACCTTCTTGCTGCAGGCGCTTGCGCGGCGGCGGCGTCGCCGGCATTGCCGGCATGCCCGCGGCCGCTCGACGCGACGGCGTCCACTGGCTGCGACCGTGGCTTGCAGCAGCCACGTGACGGCGATCGACGCCTATATCGAACGGCACCGGCTGAGCTTCGTTGACGACGCCAGCAATGCCGATCCCTCGCTGGGCCCGCAACCGGTTGCGCCAGCAGGTCTGGCCGGTGCTGACGCAGGCCTTTCCGCAGGCCGAACCGGTGCTCGGCGATGCGGCGCGCTGGGCCGGCGTTTTGCCGCAGCCTGCCTGCGATGAACTGGCCGATATCGACCTCGCCCAGATTGCCGAGCCGAGCGGCTGATGCTCGAGCGCTGGCCCGGTCTGTCGCCCGCGCGTCGACGCAATGCCTTGCGCGCGCTGGCTGCAGCGATCGCGCCGGGCGGCCGGCACCGGCGGCGCTGGTCGATCGATTGATCATCAATGGCCGGGCCAGCAGCGGCCGCGCCGCGCGGCGGACGGATCTGGGATTGGGCGGCCGACCGCATCGCAGCCGCGGGCGGCCGTCTGACGTTCATGCGCGGCGCCGCGAGCATTCCGCAGCACCGCCGCCCGCTCGCAATCGAATGGCCACCCGGCTTGAAATCACCCGCCCCGGCCGCTATCCGCTGCCAGGTTGGCGCGGCAGCCTGCTCGTCGAATCGTTCGCGACCGGCGGCATCGCGCTGGCCCGACCTGGCGTCGGTCGAACTTCGCGCCGCGTCAGGGCGGCGAGCGTTTTCAGGCTGGCCCGCGCCGCCCGCCGCGCAGCCTGAAAAAGCAGTTTCAGGCCGCCGACGTGCCGGCATGGGCGCGCGACGGGCCGTTGTTCTATGCCGACGATCGACTGGTTTTTGTGCCGGCCTCGGCTCGATTCGCGAGCGCTGAGTCGCCGAAGGCAACGGGCCCGTCCGCGTGACCTTGCGCTGGCAATCGGGGCACACCGGTAGCAGCCGCTAACAGCGCCCGACGCCGCCAGCTAAAATCGTGGGCTTTGCGCGGCGGTCGGCATGGTCGGCGGCAATGCATCCTCGTCCTTGATCTGCACCATGGCACTCATCGTTCACAAATATGGCGGCACCTCGATGGGTTCGCCCGAGCGAATCCGCAATGTCGCCAAACGCGTCGCCAAATGGGCGCGCGCCGGCCATCAGATGGTGGTCGTGCCGTCGGCAATGAGTGGCGAAACCAATCGCCTGCTCGGCCTTGCCAAGGAATTGTCGCCAGAGCGCGCAACACCAGCGCTGCAGCGCGAACTCGACATGATCGCGTCGACCGGCGAGCAGGTTTCGGTCGGCCTGCTGTCGATTGCGCTGCAGGCCGAAGGCATGCAGGCCGTCAGTTATGCCGGCTGGCAAGTGCCGATCCGCACCGACAGCGCCTATACCAAGGCCAGAATCCAGAGCATCGACGACGCCAGCGTGCGCGCCGATCTGGCCGCCGGCAAGGTGGTGGTCATCACCGGCTTTCAGGGTGTCGATGACGCTCGGCAACGTGACGACGCTGGGCCGTGGCGGCTCGGATACCTCGGCGGTGGCCGTTGCGGCCGCGATGAAGGCCGCCGAATGCCTGATCTATACCGACGTCGACGGCGTCTACACCACCGACCCGCGAATCGTTGCCGAGGCGCGGCGGCTGCACACCATCAGCTTCGAGGAAATGCTCGAGATGGCCAGCCTCGGCTCGAAGGTGCTGCAGATCCGTTCGGTCGAATTTGCCGGCAAATACCGCGTGCCGTTGCGGGTGTTGTCGAGCTTCACACCGTGGGATATCGACATCGCCGAAGAAGCCGCATCGGGCACGCTGATCACATTCGAGGAAGATGAAAAAATGGAACAAGCCGTCGTATCCGGAATCGCCTTCAACCGCGACGAAGCCAAGGTCAGCCTGCTCGGCGTGCCCGACAAGCCGGGCATTGCGTACCAGATCCTCGGCCCGGTGGCCGATGCCAATATCGACATCGACGTGATCATCCAGAACGTCTCGCACGATGGCCGTACCGATTTCTCGTTCACCGTGCACCGCAACGATTACCAGCGCACGATCGATCTGCTGAAGACCACCGTGATGCCGGCCACCGGCGCCGCCGAACTGACCGGCGACGCCAAGATCTGCAAGGTCAGCATCGTCGGCATCGGCATGCGCTCCCATGTCGGCGTGGCCAGCAAGATGTTCCGCGTGCTGGCCGAGGAGGGCATCAACATCCAGATGATCTCGACCAGCGAAATCAAGACCAGCGTCGTCATCGACGAGAAGTACATGGAGCTCGCCGTGCGCGCGCTGCACAAGGCCTTCGATCTGGATCAGCCTGCCGAGTGAAGCATGCGTTTCGTCGACCGCCCACATCAGGTCGACACGCCATTGCGTCGGGTTAGAATGTGAGTCGTGCTGGAGCTGTGACCGAGTGGCCGAAGGTGCTCCCCTGCTAAGGGAGTAAGCGGGCAAAACCTGCTTCGAGGGTTCGAATCCCTCCGGCTCCGCCAAGAGACAAGCAAATACGGGCCTTCGCGGCCCGTTTTTTGTTTCTACAGGCCAATCTCAAAATGCCGCAGTGATGCACCAGAAGAGGCGGATTTGGTCGCTGTCGGTGTGACGTGCCGCGGTTGCAATTTCAAGCTCGATAGCCACGGCCGGCCAGATGCCAAGAGTCGATGCGGCCGGGGGCACCACTTGCCCGCCTGCCAGTTGACGCGATATCTCTGCAGCCAAAGCCCAGGACGCGTCATCGAGCGTCACGCGCCAGGCCAAAAACGCGGTCATCACATCCGGCACCAGCCACACGTCGTGGCAGTGATCCAGTCCCTTGAGCCCCTGGTGCATGGCCTCGCTGAACATGCGCAGCCGCAGCAAAGAGTTTGGGGCCGACGCCGCGGGCTTGAACAGCTTGATCAGCGCGTTCTTGCCCGACTGTTGGCGTGCAGATCGGGTGAAAACATGCTGGATCTGCTGCACCGCGGGGCGCAGCGACCGGTTCGGATCGGCGCCGCCAACGGGATTACCGGAACCGCAGCCGGCCGGGTCGCGAAACAGGGCCCGAGCATCAGGGCGGCGAGCCGTAGCCATTCCACTGGCGTCAGCCCGTCGGTCGACGCCGCGCATTGGGACCGGGCGAACACGTCGTCATAGCTCAGTGCGCCTTTGGCGCGGTTGGCCCGCGTGCTCATCACACACAAGTTGTTGGCGGCATAGGCCCCGTCGTTGTTGAGTCGGTCGACCGACCAGTCGCTGCACGTCAGTTCACCGTGGGTCAGCGTCGTGCGGGTCACCGGACAGTGTTCGACGTCGATCTGCCGCAGCAGCTCGGGCGTCACGTCGTCGTTGATGAAGCGGTCGCGATCAAAGGCGCCGAGGCGCAACTGCAGCCACTTGCGCACATATCGGTCGGGCAGTTGCCGGGCAGGGCCTCCAGCGCGGGCGGCGACAAACCCTTCGCGCACCGGTGGTGGCCAGGTTTCGCGTGCAGCACTCCGGCTGCGGCAATAGAGGTCGTGACCGATCGCGCGTCCGATGTCGACGCGGTCGGCAGAAGGGACTTGTTCCATGGTTCGCTCCAACTGACCGAACCTTGTGCGGCCAGGGTGCCACCGCGACGCCAATCTCCAACCGTGAAGGCAAAGGAGGGCATGCCGATGGACTCGCAGAAGAGGGCGCGCAGATCGGACGTGCCGGACAGCGTGTGCCGTGCGCGAATTTGCCATCATGGGCGTGTCAGCCAGGCGGCAATGGGTCGGACTTGACGTCGGCATCAGCGCCGGTGCGCCGTCACAGCGCTGGGCGCGCAGGAAGGCAGACGATGCGTGAGCTGAACGGCCAGCCCGGCCCGCAGGCCCGGCGAAGCAGCGTCAGGCCTTGGGCGGCCGTTCCAAGCCTTCGGCCATCCAGGGGGCGACGGCGGAGCCAGCTGGGGCCGACCAGACAAATGCGGGCAGCGGGGGCATGACGAAGGCGGCGATGGCGCTCAGCGCCAGAACATGGGCAAGGGTGGTCGAGGCGCCGCCTTCGTCGAAACTGGCGCCATCATGGTGTCCGCCGTCCAGCGAGATCACTGTCGAGTCGTCGACACCGTGGTGGTGACGTTCGAAGGCGGAATGGCCGTGCATGTGCGGGGCCTGTGGGCCTGGAGACGAGAACGCCTGAATCTTCAGAGGACGAGCCATGAGCCGCCATGAGCTGATTTAAGCGTGGCAGCCGCGCGTTGCTGGTCGACGAGCGCACTGATTTGAACGCCTGTAGCGTGCACGTGCGTGCTGCCGAGCAAGGTGATCAAGCTCCCGCTGAACCCATAAAACGGGACCGACACGAGCAGGCACCAGACGATCAGCCGTCGAACCGATCGATTGACGTGGAAGCGCAGTGGGCCGAGCATGGTCGGATCAATTGGTCAGTGCAGCATGTGGTGAGGGTTACGTCGTTCGGGCATGTCTGGATGCGTGCAGACGGCGCGAACCTCGACCATGCACCCACACCCCGACCATGACGAGCAGCTGGTCCGGCCCGAGCAGGTGTTCGGTCCGTGCGAATTCGGGCTGGCAGACGCATCCAGGCGGTGGCGATGACCAGGGTTTGCAGTTGCTGTCCACTCGCTGTTCCGGACCCTGCCTTGACCGTACATGCGAGTTTCGAAGCGGCCGCTGCTCGTGCACAATTCAGGCGTGAACCGCCGTCAGCACGCCCCGCGCTGGGCCCTCTGGCTCTTTGTCGCGGCGTTGCTGCTGAAATCGGCAATGCCGCTTCTCGCGAACGCATCTGCAAAGATGCAAGGCAAGGCGCTGGTCGAGGTTTGCACCGTCTACGGCGTGTCGCTGGTGCCATTGGACGGAGTACTGAACCAAGGCAGCCGAGCATGGCTGCCGGCGCCAGTGCTGACGACCATTGCGCGCTGACCGCGATGACTGCGCTGGCCACACCCGGCGCGGCGCCGATCGGGCTTTCCGGGTCTCGGCGCCTGGCCGCTGCCCCGCCCGTCGTCCGATCTTCGGCCCGCCCGCCGGATGCTTGCGCCACTTGGGCGGCGCGTCTCAAGCACGGGCCACCCACTCACTCCTGAACCCACCGTTCGCCGACTGGCCAGGGCCGTCGCGTCGACAGGCGCCGTGCACGGTCGCCACGTTCATGGCCGGCGCCTCTGCAGCCGGCCGTTCAGGAAATCGTCATGTCCATTTCTCTGTGGCCACGCGACAAAAGTCGCGCGTGGCTCTGGCGCTTGCCGCCGCGTTCCCTTTTTCACTCCCGCTGCATGCGCAGACCGCTGCTGCACCGCCGGCCGACCGCGGGCCCGCAAGACAGCCCGGCGCCCGTCAAAGTCCTCGGCGTCGTCACCATCACCGGCAGCGGCCAGCCGACCTCGCTGCCGACGCAGATCCCGACCACGATGGAGGGCGTGACGCGCGAGCAGATCGAGCGCACCGTCAACGCCACCGACAGCGAGGACGCGCTGAAGTACTTGCCCAGCCTGCTGGTGCGCAAGCGCTACATCGGCGACTACAACCACGCCGTGCTGTCCAGCCGCGCCTCGGGCACCGGCAACAGCGCGCGCTCGGCGGTGTATGCCGACGGCATCCTGCTGTCCAACTACCTGGGCAACGGCGTCGGCGGCCTGAGCTTTCCGCCGCGCTGGGGCCTGGTCACGCCGGAGGAGATCGAGCGGGTCGACGTGATGTACGGCCCGTTCTCGGCCGCCTATCCCGGGCAACTCGGTGGGCGCGGTGGTGGACTTCATGACGCGCATGCCCAAGGCGTTCGAGGCCCACGCCAAGGTCGGCTACACGCAGCCAGCCGTTCGAGCTGTACAGCACCGACGCCACCTATCGCGCCTGGCAGACCAGCGCCTCGGTCGGCAACCGGAGCGGCGACTTGTCCTGGTGGCTCAACGTCAACCACACCGACAGCCACGGCCAGCCGCTGACCTTCGCGACCCGGCTGGTGAGCACCGGCACGCGCGGCGCCGCCGGCACGCCGGTCACCGGCGCGGTGCCCGGACGCCAACAACGCCGGCCAGCCCGTGGTACGTGCTGGGCACCGGCACCGAATACCGCACCCAGCAGGACCACCTCAAGGCCAAGGCTGGCCTACGACATCACGCCCACCGTGCGCGCCAACTACCTGCTGGGCGTCTGGCAGAACACGTCGAGAGCCGGCCGGCCTCCTACCTGCGCAACGCGGCGGGCCAGCCGGTCTACAGCGGCGCGATCAACATCGACGGCCGCGTCACTTCGCAGGCGCTGACCGGCGGCGACTTCGCGGCCGACCGACGAGAGCCTGACGCACTTCATGCACGGCCTCTCGCGTCAAGAGCCACACCCAGGGCGTGCTGGGACTGGGAGCTCGCGGCCAGCCTGTACGACTACCGCAAGGACGACAAGCGCCAGAACGGCGCCGGCAACACGCTGCCCGGCGCCGCGGCCGGCGGCGCCGGCACGCTGGCCGACGGCAGCGGCACCGGCTGGAACAACCTGGCGCGCAAGGGCATCTGGCGGCCCGAGCGGCATCCGGCGGCGCGCACATCGTCGACTTCGGCGTCCAGCACGACAGCTACACGCTGCGCTACCTGCACGTCGACCATCGCCGGCAACTGGCTCGCCGATGCGGCCGGGCGCGCTGGCCAGCGACGTGGGCGGCAAGACCCGGCTGCGCAGCGTGTATGCGCAAGACGCCTGGCGCTTCGCGCCGCGCTGGAAGACCGTGCTCGGCCTGCGCGCCGAACACTGGCGCGCCGACGGACGGCAGACCGCCTTCTCGGCCACGCAGCGCGCTGGCCTACGCCGTCGCGCAGCGAGACGCTATCTCTCGCCCAAGGCCGCGCTGTCGTGCCAGGCGCGGCCCGACCTGGTGCTGAAGGCCTCGGCCGGCCGCGCCGTGCGCATGCCCACCGTGAGCGAGCTGTACGGCGCCACCTCGACCACCAACTCGCAGTACATCAACGACCCCAACCTGCAGGCCCGAACGCTCGTGGACCACCGAGCTGACGGCCGAGAAGGACCTGGGCAACGGCGCTGCTGCGCCTGACCTCTTCAACGAGAACACGCGCGACTCGCTGTATTCGCAGACCACCTTCGATCCGCTGGCCAACCGCAACATCAGCCGCGTGCAGAACGTCGGCCGCATCCGGACCACGGGCCTGGAGGCCGCCTTCAACGGCAGCGACGTGCTGCGTCAAGGGCCTCGACCTCAGCGGCAGCCTGACCTATGCCGACTCGGTGATCAAGGCCAACGCCGGCTTCGTCGTCGATGCCGGGCGACACGATCGGCAAGCGCCAGCCCAACATCCCGAGGTGGCGCGCCACCGCGCTGGCCAGCTACCGCTTCGACGAGCACTGGACGGCCTCGCTCGGCGCGCGCTACAGCGGCCCGCAGTTCCGCACGCTGAACAACGCCGACGTCAACGGCTTCACCTACCAGGGCGTCAGCCACTACTTCACCACCGACGTCCGGGTGCGCTAGCAGATCGACCGCCAGTGGTCGGCCGCCTTCGGCATCGACAACCTGAACAACGACCGGTACTGGAACTTCCACCCCTACCCGCAGCGCACCTACAGCGCCGAACTGAAGTTCGACCTATGAGCCGCGCCACTTGATTCAACGTCGTGCCTTCGCCGCACTGCTGGCCTCGATCGCCCTCTCGGTTCAGGCCCACGGTGGGCGTGCGGGTGAGGTGGAGATCACTCACCCCTTCGCGATCCCGACGCCGGCTGCGTCACCACCGGCGCGGCCTACATCGTGACGCTCGGAGAACACCGGCAAATCACCCGATCGCCTGCTTCGCGCGCACGCCTGCAGCCGAACGCACCGAACTGCACTCGATGACCGTCGATTCCGGCGGCGTCATGCGAATGCGGGAGGTCGCCGACATCGCGTTGCAGCCCGGAGAACCGGTCAACATGCGGCCGGGCGGTGGCCTGCACATCATGTTGATCGGCCTGAAGCAGCCGTTGAGGGAAGGCGACAGCTTTCCGATGACGCTGGAGTTCGAAAGGGGCGGAACCACCGAAGTCAAGGTGGTGGTTCAGGTGCCCAAAGCTCGTCCAGGCGATGGCGGCGAGCACAGACACTGAGACTGCACCACCTGAAGCTCGCTAAAACGCGGTCGACAAGGTCACGCGGAATGACCGCGACTCGATCGGGTGAAAGTGGACGTCGTTGCGTCCGCCTGCTGCCTCGCCCTGCAGCCGAGAGCGTAATAGTAGTCAATCGCGGAGGCTTGCCGGTTGCTCAAATTGAAACCCTCCAGCTCGATGCGTGTCTTCGGATTGACCCTGTAGCCGATGCGGCCGTTGAGCGTGTTCGTGATGCTGGAGCGCACGCTGTTGTCTTCAATCAGCGGCCGTGGGCCGAAATAACGGAGCTGCACCGCGCCGAACCAGCGGCCCACGTTGTCGAACGCAAGAGCCATGGACGCCACCCCCTCGACAGCGCCCGGTATTCGCGCACCCACCCTGTCCGGGTCGCTGTCGCGGAACCGGGCGCGTGCGAAGGCCAGGTCCGCATCCACCGTCAGCCAGTCCGACAGCTTGTAGTAGTTGGCCAGCTCGAAGCCTTTGCGGCGGCTAGCGCGGCCGGCCTCGGTCGTTCCGGCGTCACCCGCGAAGGTAAGCTCAGAGCCGTTGTCGAGCCGGTAGACGGAAAACGCCGTCTGCAGGCCCGGAATCAGAGAGGTCCGCACGCCCAGCTTCAACGCCCTTGGAGCGCGCCAGCAAGGGGACTTTCTGCGCCTCGTCCCCGGTCTTGGGGTCGATGGCGATCGTTGCGCCGCGCGCGTCGTTGCTGTGGAAGCCGCCGCCGAGGTTCAGGTAGTACTCGGTTTGGCGCCAGGGGCCGAAGATGAGGCCCAGCTTGGGGTTGACCTGCGTCGCCGTCTTCTTGCCGGAA